>JBMNJV010000006.1:0-437450 GCA_050951845.1 Saccharofermentanales bacterium | reverse complement strand
CAGCACTGATTAAGTAAATATTCATAAGAGATCAAATAGTTCTCACCGGGAATTATAAGAATAAATAGTAATAGTAGAAGCAAATAGCAATAGTAAGAACAAACTGCAACGGGCAAAAAATTAAAATCTTTTTTGCCCGTTAATTGTATGTGTGTAGTCAGGTTAAGGAGGTATTTTAGTAATGGATTATTCTAAGTTGTTCACGCCGTATAAAATCGGAAAGATGAAAGTAAAAAACAGAATTGTGCTTTCACCAATGGGAACGGGTTCATCCCATATTGATGGCACAAAATCAGACAGTGAAATTCGTTATTATGAAGAAAGAGCAAAAGGCGGAACCGGTCTTTTGATCCTCGGTTGTCAATTATTAACGGATGAATTAGCGCAAGGTTCATTAGAGGGTACATTGGAAAAACCGCATGTAATTCCCAAATTAACTGAATTAGTTGAAGCATGTCATCGTTATGGAGCAAAAGTTGTTTGCCAAATTAGTCCCGGTACAGGACGTAATGCTTTTCCAAGCATGTATGGTGATCCGCCTGTATCGGCATCACCGATTCCGGCAACATTCGATCCGACCGTAAATTGTCATCCTTTAAGCGCAGAAGAAATTCAGGTAATTCTCGATCAATTTACTCATTCAACCGAAATTGCCATGAAAGCAGGCTTTGATGCGATGGAAGTTCATGCTCATGCCGGTTATCTGATTGATCAATTTATGTCTCCGATTTGGAATAAGAGAACTGATGAATATGGAGGCAGTGATGAAAATCGTGCCAGATTCCCGCGTGAAATAGTCAGAGCAATTCGCAAAGCATGTGGACCTGATGTTCCTATTTTATTCAGAATTGCAGTTGATCATATCTTTGAAGGAGGAAGAACTCTGGCAGATTCGATGCCTTTACTCAAACTTTTGGAAGAAGAAGGCGTAGATGCGTTTGATATCGATTCAGGCAGCTATGAAGTAATCGACTATATTTTCCCGCCGACCTATTTGGGTGATGCTTGTATGGCCTATGTTTGTGAAGAAACACGTAAACATGTAAATGTACCGATTCTTAATGCCGGTAATCATACACCGGAAACAGCAGTCGCATTATTGGAAAGTGGCAATGCAGATTTTGTTATGTTCGGTCGTCCGTTAATTGCCGATCCGCATATGCCGAATAAATTGAAAAACGGATATCGTGAAGATGTTCGTCCTTGTATTCGTTGTAATGAAGATTGTGTCGGCAGAATCGTCAATCGTTTAACTAAATTAAGTTGTTCAGTCAATATTCAGGCTAATGAAGAAGAGCGATTTAAGTTTGTGCCGACTCAAAACAAACAATCAGTTTTAATTATCGGAGCCGGACCGGCAGGATTAGAAGCAGCTCGTGTTGCCGCTATTCTGGGTCATTCTGTAACTATAGTGGAAAAAGCATCAGTAATCGGTGGTCAGTTATCTGCAGCTGCTACTCCGGCTTTTAAACGCCCATTACGTGATTTGGTCAAGTGGTTCGGTATTCAATTGGATAAATTGGGAGTGGATGTTCGTTTGAATTACGAACTTAAAGAGGATGATTCATTGTTGGAAAACAGTGATCGAATCATTGTTGCTACGGGTGCAGTTTCTTTCAGACCGGATATACCGGGATTGGATCGGGATAATGTTGTAGATGTTATTGATGCTCACAAAAACAAAGAATTACTGAAAGGTGAAAACATTGTTATTTGTGGAGGCGGTCTCTCCGGCCTTGACAGCGCATTGGAACTTGCGACTGAAGAAGACAAGAAAGTCACTGTTGTTGAAATGCTTGACCAATTAGGTTCTGATGTAATGTTCCTCAATGCCGCATCGCTGTTCAGAATGTTGGATGAAGCAGATGTTAAACAAATGCCGGGCACAAAAGTAGTAGCCATTGAAGCCGATGGTGTTCATGCAGAAACATCAGCCGGTGAAAAAATAGTCATTCCGGCAGATACCGTAGTCACAGCTTTCGGTATGATACCGGACAACAGTCTGGCAACGCTAATTGAAAATAAATATCATAATAAAACTCAAGTTGTCGGTGACTCGAACAAAGTAGGTCGTGTTGGCACAGCAATCAGAGAAGGTTTCTTTGCTGCGATGAATTTAGAAAACTGAAATTTTTAAAATAAGGAGGCATACTATGTCGGAATTTAAACTAAACAAATACAAATTGGAACATTTATTTTCGTACTCGGTCAGTGTTGATGCAAATATGGATTTTATGAAGGGGATGCCATTGGGAACAAGACTTACGGGATATATTACCGGTGGTGAAGTATGGGGACCGAAACTTAACGGTAAAATTTTACCGGTCGGCGCAGATTGGTCATATGTACGTAAGCACGGAATAGTGGATATTGATTGTCGCACGATGATTGAAGCGGAAAACGGTGATCATATTTACATGACATATACAGGGAGAATTGATCTCGGGTCAGAAGAAGCTGCTGTTGATTATGCTAATGGCAAACTTCCGCCGATTATGGGCAATCAAACCATACCTGTACTGGAAACCAATAGTAAAGTTTATGATTGGGCAAATCGTGTAACCTGTTTCGGTATTGGTCGAGTAGATTTCACCGAGGATCCGATTGTAATTCAATATGACGTTTACGCATACTATTCAACACCTTTTGATAAAGACTAAAGTTTTTGCAGACATTTTACTTAAGATTAATTAATTAAATACCGAATGAGTATGAATATTTGAATTATCATCAATTACGATTGCTCATTCGGTTTTTATATTGCATTAAAAACTTGATTAATTAAGGGAACTTGTTTTCTGAATCATTACGGATTCCGGCAAACATTTATAGATTAATCTGTAGATTTACAGCAAATACTTACGGTCGACATTTGAACATTGCGGTTGCAGTAAATTTTAATGCAATGTCATCATTTTGATTTTTTACTTCGAGATAAAAAGTTATAGCACCATATCTATTTTCTGATAAAACTTTTTTATTCAAAATTGTTACTATACCGTCTAAACGGTCTAAAGGATAAACCGGCCGGAGCCACTCTGCAGAATCAATGCTCATGCCGGCAACTAAATGTTCGGCATCGATTTTCATTTTGACCCATTCACCCCAACAAGCACTAATCGTGTGAAAACCGGAAGCGATGATTCCTCCGAATCTGGATTTGGCAGCTTCCGCCTGATCAAGATGGATCGGGCGCGGGTCGAATTTCCCGGCAAAATCAATAATTTCCTGTTCAGTTAATTGAACTGTCGGTACTTGATATTGAGTTCCGATTTCATAGTCTTCAAAATACATATTTACCTCTCTTTTACCTCTCTGTAATTTTATCTGGTCTTGCTGAACATTCTCGTATCATATCTCAGATCGGGTTCTGATATCTTACAACTCGGGTTCTGATATCTTACAACTTTTTCAGCATAAGTGAGAGTTTTTTATGATTTACTATTTGTCCTTTGCTAAACTGGTCCTGCTGATGCTGAATAATGCTAAAGCAAATGTGATCGGTGCATAAATAAACAGTGTTGCATAATTTTGGGTCAAGTCGCGAATCAAGCCGAAAAGAATCGGGCTGAAAATACTGGCACTGAATGAGAAGAAATAATAGTAGCCTGTGTAAGTGCCTATTTCAGATTCTTTTCCGATTTCCAGAACCATCGGTAATGAGTTGATATTGATTAAAGCCCAAAAGAAACCGCCGAGTAATAAAAGAATTCGTAAAGCCATTATATTCATCAGGAATAAAATCGGGATGAAGACAGCAGTTATACCAACCAAACCGATGATGATACTTTTACGCCGACCGATTTTTGTTGCAATAAAACCGGAAGGAATTGCGAAAGCAACAAATGATACGGAAAAGAAAGCCAAAAGCATTGAAGCCGAACCTTCCGCTATACCTAAATTCTCTACGGCAAACGTAGTGAAAAAAGTTTCTATTGCATTGTAACCGCAAAACCAGAAAAATATTGCAAATAGCAAATAGAGCAAATTGCGTCTTTGTTGTGCCGGTAATTTTTTAAATGCACTTAAACTGATGGCCTTTATATCATCTTCCGATTTGTCTGAAGATGTGAAAGGGGATTTGGCGACCGGTTCTTTAACGAAAATAAACAAGATCAATACGGCTATAAGCATGACAACGCTACCCATACCGAAAGTTGCCGAACGACCATAACTGTTTGCAATCTTTCCGCCGATTAAAAATGCGATAATACTGGCGACTCCGCCCATCAGGTTGATTACGCCGTTGGCTTTAGACCAATGTTGGTTTGGAGTTAAATCAGGCATTAATGCGACAATCGGTGCCCGCCAGACAGACATACCGAAATTGAAAATGATGATTATAATCATCAAAGTAATGAGGGAAGGCATTTGCGGAATGAAGAAAAACAAAGCGGAGCAAATTGGTGCTGCAATCATGATGAATGGCATACGTTTACCGAATCTGGTTTGAGTTTTATCACTTAGTGATCCGAATAACGGTTGAAAGACTACACCGAAAGCATTATCTATTGTCATGATCAGACCGATCAAAGCTGAAGATGTAATAAAATCTTTTAAAATTAAAGGTACAAAACTGTTATATAGCGACCAGAGTAACGATGAGGCAAAAAAACCGGTTCCGATTAAAAAAGTTTTGCCGTAATTTAATTTAGAAGAAGCTTTGGTTTTACTATCATTTGTTTGTTTTTTATCTGAAAAATTATTCATCGAAGTCTCCTCGAATTTAAAATCAAAAAATACCTATTGTTGTCTTTCCGAATTTAATTAAGACAATTATACATTGATATTTTCTCTGATTTCCAGAGCTGTTTTGGGATCATTGGTTATTAAACCGTCAACGCCTAATCCGATCAATTGCTCCATTTTCTGAGGATCGTCTACCGTCCAGGGTCTGACTTTAACATTTTTCTTGCGGCAAGATTTCACGTAGTCCGGTATGATCAAATTCGGAAAGAAAGGATGTAAGCCGTGAACACGATTTTTTCTGGCATATTTCCATGGTTTGAATAGTCCTTCGGCATAAAGAAAAGCCAATTCGGCTTTTGTGTTTAATAAATGAAATTTCATAATTGAGTAATGGTTGAAAGAAGAAAAAACAATTCTTTCTTCCAGATCAAATTCACGAACCAGATCTAAAACATCTTCTTCCAGTTCAGGATATAAGACCATCGTATTTTTTAATTCAATATTTAAGATAACATCTTTTTCTTTAATTAAATCCAATACTTCCGCCAGCAGCGGTACATGGGAATTACGGTTTTTATTCATAAAAGATGCCGCATTAAGCGGTCTGATTTGATCATAGGAAGCATTGCAAATATCCAAATCAACATTGGTGACTCTTTGCAAATTCTCATCATGTGTCACAATGATTTTTCCGTCTTGAGTTTTATGGATGTCCAATTCAATCCCTTCAACATTCAGATCCATGGCCGATTGAAAAGCATCCATCGTATTTTCGGGTTCAAGGATTGCATTTCCTCGATGTGCGAATATTTTTGTTTTCATGTTTACCTCTTAATAATCAAATTTGTTCTGTTAAGTTTAAAATAAAGAAAAATTCCAAAGACTTATAATCTTTACTTAACAGTACCGTTAATCCTTATTAAGCTTAACATAAATTTATACCGGAAAAGAAAAGCCTTTGTAATATTTTATCCTCTTATGATGTTTTCTGTTAAAATACAAAGTAAATATATAGTATAAAATTATTAAACAATAAATAAAGAATGCAATGTAAATAAAATAAGGGGATTTTTATGAGAAAATGTACACAATGTGGTGCGGATATTTCAGAAGGTGAGAGATTTTGCGGTAATTGCGGTAAAAGTATAATGGTAACCGGTGCAGATGGATATGCAGAGCCGGAAGCAGATTATTCCGGACAAGATATGAATTATTATACTCAAGACTCCGATTCGCAAGCGTATTCCCGTAATTATTATACACGTGTTTATACTCAAGATTCCGATCCGCGGGCATCTGAAGATAATTCGTATGCATATCCCGATTATCAAACGGATTCTTCAACTCCGGCTTACGAACAATACGGTAGTGAACCGAACTATCCACAGGATCCTGAAACTTATGCTTATTCTGCTGCTTACGAATCAGATTGGGATTATTCGGATCCGGTGAGGATAGTTGATGAAAATTCATTGCCGGAAAAATATAAACCGCTTTCTGTCTTGAGTTATGTCGGATATGGACTTCTGTTTATTATTCCGCTTGTCGGCTTAATGTTGGCAATTGTTTTTGCAATCAGTGACAAAAAGATTAACCGCAGAAATTTTGCACGATCTATGATTATTATAAATATGCTTGTTTTGATCCTTGCCTTAGCAGGGTTTATTATTTTCAAAGACATAATTTACTCTTTAATCGGAATTTTTTCTAATCTTTAACTTTTGTGTTAAGCTTTTGATCTGACGATTTATTTTTCGGATTAATAGTTTTACGTATTAGTTTCAGACTATGTAATTTAATTCTGCTCTTTTATATTACCTTAAATGCTGGCCTTAAATGATAGCTTCAAATGATAGCTTTATCTTTCCATCCACCGCGACGATAAAAAATGTAAGTAATAATTGCACCGAGAACCCAGGCTGTGAGTAAGGCTACATTTTGCATGTAAGGAGAACCGTAAGGCCATTCCGGCGATCTTGTCAGATAAGTTAAGAGGTAAGCCAGAGGAACACGCACAAGAATTGTGACAAATAAAGTGATCCACATCGGAGTCATTGTATCACCGGCACCCCGCATTACACCGCTGAAAGCCATGGTTTGTGAGATAGCGATGTAACCGACGATTAAGATCAACATCATATTATAACCGAGATTAATGACTTTTTTATCGATCGAAAAGAGCCCTAATAATTGATGTCCGAAAATCAGCAGGATCATCGACAGAACGAATGAAACTCCGAGTGCTAAAAGCGAAACGGTCTTACTGCCGCGCTTTACACGTTCAAGGTTTTTTGCTCCGATATTTTGACCGGTAAATGTAGTTGCAGCCATCCCGAAAGTTTGATTAGGCATCATCGCAAATCCGTCAAGCCGGATTACAGCCGTATTAGCTTCAACCACCATCGTGCCCATCCGATTGGTCAGGTTTTGTACCATAATCATTGCTAAGGAAAATAACCCTTGAGTAATACCGGCAGGCAAGCCTAAGCGTATTAATTCCCTGACAAGTTTCAGATCAGGTTTGATGTCATATCTTTGGAGACGATTAATACGCGGACTGCGATAAATCTGACTTAGTACGAGAATTGCGGAAATTGCCTGTGAAATAATTGTTGCCCAAGCTGCTCCGGCAACACCCCAGCTCAATTCCCAGACAAATAGCATATCTAAGAAAGTATTTAATACTGTTGAAACTAACAAATATAGCAACGGAGTTACTGAATCCCCGACACCACGCAGTATTCCGGAGCCGATGTTGAAAAATGCCAAACCCAGAAAACCACCGAATGTAATTTGTAAATATGAGGTTGACATGTCAATGATATCGGCAGGAGTACTGATCAATTTTAAGATAGGCTTGGAGAGAGGAATTGCAATCGCGACTAAAATTATTGTTGCGATCAGAATTAAAACAAAAGTATTACCGATTGTTTTAGTCAGTTTTGTTTGGTTTTTTGCTCCGTAAAATTGAGCAACCATGACACCGGCACCGGTTGCAATTGCCATAAATATGAGCAGAGTAAAATTAATTATCGGAAAAGTTGCACCGATTGCTGCCAAACCGCCCGGGACAACCCGACCGACAATAATTGAGTCGACAGTTGAATAGAGCTGTTGGGCAAAATTACCGATAATCAAAGGGACCGAAAATCGGATTAATCCATGTATAATGTTGCCTTCAGTTAAATCCTGAGCAGCAAAAAAAGACCGAAGCTTATTTATCATATAATTATCCTATTAATTATCCTATTTTATCCTGTTCTTGAGAATTTGTACGGATCTGACCGTTTTTGACAAGTAATATATCGTCATACAAATTCTTCGTAGTATTAAATACCACATGTGAAACATTTAAGATAGTAACACCGGATAAGTCCAACAATTTTTGTTCAATTTTTTGGGCGGTTTGATCATCCAGGCTGGCGAAAGGTTCATCGAGCAACATAATATCAGCTTCTGCCAAAAGCCCCCTTGCTATTGCAATTCTGGCTTTTTCACCACCGGAAAGTTCCGCACCGTTATTGACTAATATATCATCCAAACCGTTAGTCCGCGAATTGAGCAGATTGTCTAAACCGGCGGAAGTGATTGCGGACTTCAACTTTTCCTCGGAAACATCTTGAAACAAAGTTATGTTGTTACGAATCGTATCATCAAAAATGAAAACATTTTGTTCTATGTTGGATAGTTTTTGGTAATAACTATCCGTATCGATTTCGTTTAATTGTGATTCGTCAATCAGGATTTGACCGCGATCCGGATTAAAATATTTGCGCAATAATCTAAGAATTGTCGATTTCCCGGAACCGGAAGGTCCGATAATCAGATACTTTCCACCTTTTTTGAACTTGGCATTGGCATTTTTTAAAACAGGTATATCAGGATAATCAAAACTGACATCAATCAGGCTGATTTGCTGTTCCAAGCCGGGATATGATTTGTTGATTTCCTGGATTTGCTGATTTTGCAGGTGTTGTTCCATTTTTTCAAAAATCGGTTCGACTGAACGAAGATGCGGCAATGCCTCACTTAACATGAAAATCGGATGAATCAGATTGGAAACAGCAATAATTAAAACAAACAAAACACCGATTGATATGGCACCTGTTGCTACCGCGCGAACCCCTGCCAACAAGCCGAACAGGGCAACTGCACTGCCCATAAATTGATTCATTGCCTGCAGGTAAGTACCGCGCTTTTCAATATCATAGCCTTTGTCCTGAACATCTTTGCTGCGTTGATCAAAATCCCGAAGTATTCTTTTTTCCAATTGAAAACTTTTCACAATCCGGAAAGCGGACAATGATTCTTTGGCATAACGTGTATATTCCTCTAAATAACCGGCTTTCTTTTGCTCCGGCTTTTTGAGTGCATTACCGGTTTTATACATAATAAATAATAAAACAGCTAAACTCGGAACAACAAAAATTAAAGTACGCCAATTTACGCTGATAATAATTGCCAGGGAACCGAAAAATTCCGTAACCGACATGATGACGACGGTCATTTGTTGAAAATATCGTTCTTCCAAAGTGTTGGCATTATTGGTAATATCGTTGATATATCCGGCAATACCTGAGCTTTGAAATTCATTGATGTTTTTATGAAAAACTCTTTTTAAATAGCGTTGTTTAAGGATGATCGAGGTTTTTTTGACAAACATCGCTCTGATATACGATAACCACGTATTAAACGGAAAGATACCACACACCATAACGATGAAAGCCGGAGCCTTGGCAATGAGAATTTCGGTATTTGCGGATACTGCAGCATCAAAGATGTCTTTAATGTAAAACGAAACCACAATACTGACAAGTTGAAAGATGATTTCCGAGCCGATTAACAGAAAAAACGGTTGCCATGCCAGCAATAAAACTTTGCCTAAAGTAATTCCCGGTTTTTTATCTGAAGGCAGAGATGATTGATGATTTTTATTATTTCCGGTCATTGCTCACCTTGGTATTGTTTGATTCATTCGAATTTTCAAGATTATAGTAGCCATTACGTAATTCTTGAAAATATTGCTCCGGTTTCAGCATTCTGATTTGCTGATTGGTTAATAATAGAATGCAGTCATAATTTTCACTTGTTCCCGGATAGTCACGATGCGAAATTGTGATTACGGTCTGAGGCAAATCAAGTAATGTTTGTTCGATCAGCTTTCCGGTTTCAGGATCAAGTCCGGAAGTCGGTTCATCAGCCAGTATGATTTGACTGTTTTTATAGAGTGTTCTGGCAATCGATATTCTTTGCCGTTCTCCGCCTGATAGATTTTTACCGTTTTCTTCCAGCAAAGTGTCCGGTCCATCGGGTAATTTATCAACCAGTTCAGTCAGTCCGGATTGTTTAATCACCAGGGCTATTTTTTCCTCAAAAGCTTGATGGTTGTCGTCCTTTTGATAGAGCGTAATATTATTGAGCAAAGTATCTTCAAATAAAAATACATCTTGCTGCATTTCGGCAATTGAAGCTAAAACGGAATTCGGTTCAAGATCGGATAATTTGATCTTATCGAATAGAATTTCCCCCTGATAGTTTGTGATGACTCCGGATAGAATGTTGATCAATGTGGTTTTGCCTGAACCTGAAGGACCGCGCAAGAGATATTTTTTACCGGATTCAAGTGTAAAACTTACATTTTGCAACAACGATTTATTGGTATCATAAGCAAAATGCAGATTTTTGACTTCTATTTTATCCCGGAACTTAAACTCTGTTTTCCCTGCAGCAGTATTTGCCTGAGCAATTTCAGTTTTTTGTTGATCGGTAAGTAAAACCAGTTGGTTATATAATTCCGTTGATGATTTGAATGAGTTGTAATGCGGCATGAACATTGCTACGCTGAAAATTGATGTATTGAGCATCATAAACTGAATGATTGAAGTTGAGATAGTTTTGCCTTCGGTTGCAATATTGAAGCTTATATAAAGAAAAGCCAACATCAAAACAACATTACCGATTGTCCACAAAATCTCCTGCTGCAAATTCTTGAAATACCGGAAATGCCCTTTGGATTTTTCCAGTTGTTCAATATTATCACCGGCTTGAGTATAAAACTTTTTCTCAATGCGATTCAATTTGAGGATTTCCAGACCTTGAAAGATATTGCTGATTTGATTTTGAAATAGTGTATTCTGATCGGAAATGGCAAGTCTTAACTTAACGGTTTTATTACTGAAAAACTTGCCGATGAAAGCCAAACTGACTGAAGTGATCAGACCGATTAAACCGAAACGCCAATCAGTCACAAAGAGAACTGCTAATCCGAGAAGATAGCGTCCGCCTTGATAAATCATATTGAGTAATGAAACAAAAAACTCATTTTCAAATAAATTAATATCGTTAACCAAGCCGGACAGATACTTATCTTTAGATTCCCGTGCAAACATTTGTGGCGATAACAACATTATTTTGCGAAAAGCTAATTTGCGGATATCAAGCAGAATATCCCGCATATAACCGATCCGCAATAGTCTTGATCCGATATGCAATATTGAGGGTAACAGGAATAGAAAAGTAACCAGCATGATTCTCTGTCTGATTTCCTGCCCGGAGTTCATTGAAAAAATGCCGACACCGGAAGATGCCGCGATATAGGTAATCAAACTACCGACAGAGGTAATAAAACAACCTAAAAAATAACTGATGAAGCCACTCTTGCGTGATCTGAGCAATTCTTTCAGAGTTGGCTGATTATAATTAATAATGGAATCTATATTAAAATGCCTCGCTTCATATATCTAAACATCATGTGAAGCTATTATAGCATGTAGCAAATTTATTTTTAATGACCTATACCGGTATAAAGTACTGCTATAAAAAAGAGACAAGGTAAACATAACGATTTCTCTGTATAATATACGGAAGGAAAAATTCTTGAGTTTAATTCGGACTGTTTTTAAGCAGGATCAATCCGAATTATGATTCTGGAAACTGGAAAGGAAAATATATCATAATCATTTCAGATATATTATGTAAGGTTTATCATGCTGTTCTCACATTTCGTCGGAATTGTTTTAGTTTTGATATTGGTTTCGGGGCTTTCAATCTATTCCGGATATAAAAACACCCGGAATTATCAACAAAAAGGCAACTGTGTAGTTGTTTCCGGTTTAATTATAGGAACGCTGGTAGGAGGTTCTTCCACGATCGGGACAGCTCAGCTCGCTTATTCATATGGCATGAGTGCCTGGTGGTTCACACTCGGCGGCGGAATAGCCTGTTTGATTCTTGCTTTATTTTATGCCAAACCGCTGCGAAAAACAGGATGCTTTACTCTTGTAGAAATTTTGACGGAAGAATATGGAAATCGTGTCGGCTTCTCGGTATCTTTATTAAGTTCAGTCGGTACTTTCATTAATATTATCTCGCAGTTAATTGCTTCCGTTGCAGTTATAGAAGTTGTCTTTCCCGAATTGCCTCTTCAAGTGACGATTGCTGTCTCCGCGATTTTCATGATAATCTATGTCGTCTTCGGCGGAACAACAGGTGCCGGTAAGGTAGGAGCATTAAAGACTTTGCTTCTCTATACCGCTATGATTGCCTGCGGTATTCTGGTTTTAAATCTCACAGGCGGTATCAGGTCATTTGCCGATCTGGTTAAGGGAATTCCCAATCCTCAAAATGTCCGGTTTTTCAGCTTGTTTGCCAGAGGTGTTAACAAAGATCTCAGTGCGTGTCTGTCTTTGATTTTGGGAGTAGTATCAACTCAAACTTATGCTCAAGCAATCTTCATAGGCAAATCCGATCGGGCAAGTATCAAAGGCTCTTTGTTAAGTGCTTTTCTGATACCTCCGATCGGAATAGGCGGCATTCTTGTAGGGCTTTATATGAGAGCTTCTGATCCGGCTCTTTCATCGAAAAATGTTTTGACGACCTTTGTCATGGAAAAAATGCCGCCATTGCTGGGCGGAATTATTCTCGGTGCTCTTTTTATCGCAGTTATCGGCACAGGGGCCGGACTTGCACTCGGTGTAGCAACAACGATCAAAAATGATGTCGTTCAACGCCTGTCATCACATAAATATTCAGCAAAAAGAGAATTCATTCTCTTACAAATATTAATTGTTTTAACCCTTACTTTTGCAGGGATACTTTCTGCCGGCGGTCTGGGTGATATCATTTTGGAATTTGCCTTCATGTCGATGGGCTTACGCGGCGCAGTAATTTTCGCACCTCTTTGTGGCGCATTATGGTTTTCAGGCAAAATAGACAGCAAATATGTTTTAGCTGCAGTGATTGCTGGCCCTGCTTGTGTACTTCTTTTTAACACAATTATTAAAATATCTTTTGATTCACTATTTATCGGAATGATTGTCAGTATTGCGATCATGCTCGTAGGCTTCTTGCGCAAAAAATAGTTGTGTTATCATTACATTTAGCAATCAAAACGAAGCCCGTTTTACAAGAAAACTATGGTACCACTTAATTGTGTGAAAGAGTTTGTAATCAAAACAAAGGCCGATTTACTAGAAAACTATGGTACCAACCGTATTGATGAGGATGTGCGATTCAAAACGAAGCCCGATCAACAAGAAAACTATGGTAAATCAATTTTCAATAAAATCAAAAATATCGCGGATGACTTGATTATTATCTTTTCCCCTTAAGATTTCATGACGCATTTCCGGATAAAGAATTGAAGTGACGTTTTGCATGCCGGATTTTTTGAATAATCGGACAATTTTGCTGACGCCTTTGCCGAAACCGCCGAAAGCATCTTGCTCACCTGAAACAAATAGAACTGGAAGATCTTTTTGCATTTTGGCAAGTTCATGCGGTTTGCGGATCAAAGTCATCAATTTTAACAAAAAATAAAATGTATGCAGTGTACCCGGTGCACCGCAGTAAGGATCTTTGATGTACTGTGAAATATTTTCCGGATTCTCTGACAGCCAGTCATTTTTTGTGTTTTTCGGTTTAAACGACGAATTATTTTTACCGATCCCTAAGTAATTAACAAAAGAACTGCGATAGTTTCCCGGTTTGAAAGTTTTATATAAATTCAGAATCAAAGAAAAAACTTTGAGCAAAACCGGCGGATTATCGCCTGTTCCCATAATAATTGCTTTGTCGCAAATATCGGGATAGCGAATTAATAAGCCGCGCAACATCAATGAACCCATACTGTGTCCGAGAATAATGCATGGCAATCGGGAATTATCTTGAGAGTCATCTGGAGAAGCATTTTGCTGATCATCTTGGGAGTGATGTTTAGAATCGTATTGTTCGCGCACGATCCGGTTGATTTCTTTCTGATCGGCCAGCATCGGGTCCAATGCAGCATAACTTCCGACATCACTTAGTTCCGCTTCGTTTTCAGCGGTTTGACCATGACCGAGATGATCATCACCGAATGCGACATAACCCTGTTTTGCCAATAATTTCATAAATTTATCGTAACGCCCGATATGCTCGGCAAAACCGTGAATAACTTGAACGAAGCCTTTGACTTCTTTTTCCGGACGATAAATTATTGCATGAATTATTTTGCCGTTGAACTTTGAAGGAAAAGTAAATTTTTCTTTAGTAAAATCATTTGTCATTTTTGCCTCAATTACTTAATCAGTTTTCTGCTAAGAACAAGATGGTCGATAACAGGCTTATTCTTCAAGCAAGGAACGTCCTTGTTGTTTGATAACTATACTAATATACTAACATTATCACGATTTTTTGAGCTTCACAATTAAAATGGCAATCCGGAATAGTCACTTGATATAAATCTTTACTATGCACACTTTTTAAGGTTATACGGGTTTTATCTTGCATAACCTTAAATTTTGTACAAAAAACTTGTAAATTTCTTGTTTTCAAACTATAACTGCACACTATTTAAGCTTATACAGGTTTTATCTTGCATAACCTTAAATTTTGTACAAAAAACTTGGAAATTTCTAATTTTCAAACGAAAATATTTGTGTCTCTCAATTCAAAATTTCCGTACTCTTGAATAAGTCTTTTTCCTGATTCAGTTTTTCTGAATTGCCTAAAGTGCAGCGAATATCTTCGGCAAGAGCTTTGCCGATTAATTGAGCATGTTGTTTTAAGTCAGCAACCTGAATATTCAAAATTTGTTGGCGTTCAGTTTGCAATTGCTCTGCGGTGATATCCTGATCATAAAGACTTTTTGCTCTGCGGCTTGCAGCGGGGAATGACAACGGTTGATCCAAGTTGGCAATAGTTCCGATCAAATAGCCTGTCAATTCGTCATTGCTCAGAGTCAGGTTAGTCAAATAGTTTTCTAATTCGGCATATACTTGATAGGTTTTGCCACATTCAGGATCACGGTAACTGGCAAGGATCAGATTGCCTTGCCGGTCAAACAAAATACTCGCACCGTATGCACCACCTTTAACTCGTATGGTATTCCACAAATAATCCGTATTAATAATTTGGCGCAAGACATGTAAACTTCCGTTGAATTTCCAGTCCGGATCGATGGAGCGCAGATTGTTTCCTCCGATCACAAATTGAACATCGGAAGGAATGATAAAAGCTTCGTTAGCAATTTCCATATTGAAATCCCATTCCTGATCCGGTGCATTTTGCTCGGTCAGACCTGATTTTGTCCAAGCGGGATATTGCAGCAAACTTGAGTTTAGCCGGTTTTTTATCCTGTCAAAACCGGATTGTTCTCCGGCAAAGAATAAGGTAATTTGTTCTCTGATGATTAAACGTTTCACTAATGATGAAAATTTTTCTAACAAAGCATCAGCTTTATGTTGCCAGTTTTCCATGAGATTCTTCAAGTTTTGATAGTAAGCAATACCGCTTGTCAAATCATCGAATTTACCGCTCGGATCAAAATAAGATTTCAGTCGTTTACGTCCCAAAGTGATTCCGTCATCCGCCAAGCTTAATTGCATGCCGGAGAAAAGACTGCTTAAGAGCTGATGAATTCGATTTTGATCGGAAAATTTAGTTCTTAAAAGTATTTCTTCGAGCAGATGTAAACCTTGTTCAACTTTTGATTCGAGGAATTTAATTCTGACCTCGAGATATCGTCTTTTTTCTGAATATGTCAGGTTGATTGAAATACCTCCGGTATGAGTCAAACTATAATTGGTTAAATCTTGATAGGAATAATTTTCCGTATCGATATTTCCCCATATTTCAGTCAAAAGACTTAGCTCAAACAATTCGGCTTGTGAGATTTTTGCCAAATCGAATTGCAGGCTTAAATAAACGATCCCTTTGCTTGAACCGAAATAGGTCAGAAGCGGAATGCTCTCAACAGTATTAAACAATTTGAGTTTCGATGATTCAAGCATTTGATAATTGGGTTGTTCTTTTAAGTCTGAGCGTTTTAAGCGGGGTAAACTGGCTAACGCTTCCGGACTATCCGGTGTGTTTTGCTTAACTAATAAGTCATGATTCATTTGGATCAATGCTTGCTTCTGGGATTGATTCAATGAATTATAGTTCCGGTTCAATTTTTCCTGTTCACGTTGCAAACTCTCGGCGGCTTCCGTAGGCGAAGGTGTCAGAACAGCGGTTACGCGATGTTGATTATCGATAATATTCTCTTTGATTAAAACTTTAAAATAATCGCTGTCAATTTTATTTGCTAAAAAATCAAGTCTTGATTCGAAAGCAAGGCTTTCAAAAGGATCAATTCCATAAGGCCAAACTCTCAAAGCAACAATGCCTCTGATTAAACCTTGCGGTAACGATTGGCTATCAGCTTCTCTTAAATTGAAGGAATAGGAGTTCAGAGCCGCAGCGAATACATCTGCCTCATAATTATCTAAAGCTTTATTTAATTCATTCCGGAAGGCTTGCTCAATTTCTTGCGGTGAAAAATCCGGGATACCGATTAAAAGTATTTGTAAGTTGGGATCATATTTACTGAAATCGGAATAAGAATAAACCTCTTGTGCCAAACCACTTGTTAAAATACTTTGTCTTAAGCCTGACGATTCCATGCTAAATAAAGACAGACTGATAATTTGCATGGCATTTGCGAACAACAGAAATTGTGCCGGATCAACTTTCGGGAAAACAATTTGAATTTGTGCATAATGCAAATCGTCATCTTGAGCAGGATATACACCTGTACAATATTGTGGCTGTTCGATGACTGATGTATGTTTAAGAATCGGTAAATTCTCCGATCTTCGGTATTTGGCAAATTTTTCGTCTAAAGCCTGAAAAACCGGTTCAGGAGCAATATCTCCATAAAGGAAAATAAAACTGTTACTCGGATGATAATTTTTTTCATAAAAATCAATAAAATCCTGATCGGTCAATTCAACGATGGCTGAGGGTTGACCACCGGAATTGAATTGATAGGAATTGTCGAAAACAGCTTTACGGCATATTTGGTCAAGTCTCGAATCGGGGGCTGACATGGCGCCTTTCATTTCATTGAAAACAATACCGTTATAACGTGGCTGTTCAGCGGCTGAGAATTGCTCGTAACGCCAACCCTCCTGACGTAAAATCAAAGGGTCGGTTTTAATTCTCGGTGCAAAAACAGCGTCCAGATAAACATCAAGCATATTGAGGAAATCCTGCTCGTTTTGGCTGGCAAACGGATACATGGTTTTATCCGCGGCGGTCATTGCATTGAGAAAAGTGTTCAGTGAACTTTTCAGCAAATTGACAAAAGGCTCTTTCAAAGGATATTTTTCTGAGCCGGCCAAGACCGAATGCTCCAAAATATGAGCAATTCCCGTATCATCTTCCGGCAGTGTGACAAATTGAATGTTGAAAACCTTATTATCGTCTTCATTCGGCAAATGGAGCAATTTAGCACCTAATCTTTCATGCTCGTAAATTGCCGCTTCACAATCTACTTCGGCAATATATTTTGAAGCAATTTTTTTGAAACCGTGAATTTTGTTCATTTTTTCCTCTTTTTACTCATAAATACAGTTATGAGTTTTTTATAATGATTAATTAAAAGTTTGGCTGATAATTTGCCAAATATCGATACTATAACATTTTAACATTTTAGCTTTGTTCATAGAAATAGCAGACAGAAATTACGTTTAGTTTTTTAGAACAATTAAAAAAATCAATTATTAATTTTAATATTAATTTTAGTCTATTGATAAATTGAATTATTAGTTATAATTTAGTTTAATAAATTTAGAGTAATTGTTGATTTTAATACAAGAATTTGAGCTAAATATGTTATATATTTATCTTTAATATTGTTATTGAGTTGTAGTTGTTAAAACATTCAATGAAAAAGAAATGATTTTAAATGATTTTAATAGAAATAATTTTATATGGGTGCTTTTCAAAATATAGATAAGATTATGATTCTCGGTGCAGGTATATATCAAGTACCGTTGATTCGAAAAGCGAAAGAGCTCGGCTTAAAAACGATAGTCACGAGTATTGCAGGTGATTATCCCGGAATTAAAGAAGCTGATGTTTTTTATGCGATTGATACTACTGATCAAATAAAAATTCTGGAAATTGCTGAAAAAGAAAAAATTTCTGCAATTGTTACAGCAGGTACTGATGTTGCTTTGCAGACATTGGCTTTTGTTGCGGATAAATTGGGTTTAGCGGGCATATCAGTTGAAAGTTCTTTATTATCAACGAATAAAGTCATGATGAAACAAGCTTTCAAACAAGCGGGTGTGCAAACAGCAGATTTTAGAATTGTTCAGACTCTGGCGGAGACAATTACCGCAACGGAAGAACTGGGATTTCCTTGTATGGTTAAATGCCCTGACAGTTCAGGCAGTCGGGGTATCACGAAGGTTAAGGGTGTATCTGAAGTTGAACAAGCTTTTCACTACGCACAAGAGGTTGCTCGCGGTGATTTGATCATTGTTGAAGAATTTATTGAAGGACATGAAATAGGTGTAGATGGTTATTTCGGCGATCAGAATAACCACTTTATTTATCCGCATGACAAATTAACCTATTCAACAGCCTATACCAATATTCCTTTAGGACATGTATTCCCGTATGATGCAGATCAAACCGTAAGATCTGAAATAGAATTACAAATGATCAAAGCGTTAAAGGCATTGGGCTTAAAAAACACATTTTTCAACTCTGATGTTTTAATTAATGAAAAAGGTGTCTTCATAATTGAGATTGGTGCCCGCAGCGGTGCAACTTGTATTCCGGAATTAATTTCATATCATTATGGCATAGATTATTATGAACAAATTATCAGACGCAGTTTAGGACAAACTGTTACATTATCTAATGAGCATAGGGCTGATGCTTGTATCTCAAATTTGCTATATTCAGAAAAAACTGGAATAATAACCGAGATTGTTAATGAAGCAGATGATTTAGATTATGTAATTGAGTCTCAAGTCGATTATTCAGTGGGTGATTCGGTTAATGAATTCCTCTCAGGTAATTACCGGATCGGACATGTTGTGGTGTCAGGAACAGATATTAACAATGCAAATCAGAATTTAGAATTGGCATTAGATAAAATCAAAATTATAGTGGAGTGAGGTAATTATGGGTTATCATTCTAGAGAAGAATTGGAGAAAATGAATTTTAAACATCTGGGCAAAGATGTAATGATCAGTACGAAAGCCAATATTTATCAACCGGAAAGATTCAGTATCGGAGATTATTCCAGGATTGATGATTTTTGTGTAATCCTTGGCGATGTAACATTAGGTGCACACGTTCATATCACAATGTTTTGCCATATCGGAGGAGGTCCGTTCGGTGTAACGGTTGAAGACTTTGTAAGCATCGGATGTAAAAGCATGATCCTTACACATAGCGATGATTACTCCCTGGAGCATTTACATAGTGTTACAGTTCCTAAAGAATACAGGGGTGGTGATGAGGGTCCGATTGTAATTAAACAGTATTCCATGATCGGAACAAATGCATTGATTCTTCCGAATCTAACTATTGGCGAAGGAGTTACTGTAGGAGCGAATGCGATTATTAAACATGATTTGGAGGAATGGTACCTTTATGCAGGTTTTCCATTAAGAAAAATCAGAGAAAACAGCAGAAGATGTGTTGAACTGGCAGAAGAGCTAAGAGCTAAGGAGAAAGAAATTGAATTATAGTTTTGTAATTCCTTGCTATAACAGCTCGCAAACAATTACAAATGTAGTAAATGATATCCATGCGGTGATGTCTATAAAAGAATCGGCATATGAAATCATTTTGGTCAATGATTGTTCACCGGATAACTTGAAAGATGTGATCAAAGACTTGGCTTTTAACGATCATCGGATTAAGGTTATTAATCTCAAAAAAAATCAGGGAAAACATGTGGCGTTATTGGTGGGATATCGAGCTTCTGAAGGCGAAATCGTCACTATACTTGATGATGACGGTCAATGTCCGATTACACGTTTCTGGGATCTGATCAAGCCTTTAGCGGAAGGTTATGATATATCGATTGCTAAATATCCCAAAAAGAAACAAAGTTTTTTCAAAAACATTGCCAGTAAAATCAGTGTATTGATGCAGCGCATGTTATTAGGCAGATCCAAGAAAGTCAAATTTTCTAATTTCGTTGCCATGAAAAAGGATGCGGTGGAAGAAATATCTGAATATCCCGGACACAGACCATTTATCAATAAACTGATTATTGACTTGCATAGACCGATAGCTAACGTCGACATGGAAGAGTTACCCAGGATGGCAGGTCGGGGCAATTACAATTTGAAAAAATCATGGGAATTATTTGCTGACGGCGTGATGTCTTCGATCGGAATTATCAGAGCATTTCAAATTCTCGGTGTCTTTTTGATAGTAATGTCAGTGTTATGCTTTATAGTTTTACTTATCCTCACGAAATACTACACGATCAGCCTGTTGATTATAAGTATCATCTCCTTGATAATTTTCTTTGGCGGAATGAATTTTTTGGCTTTGGGCATAGTTGGTGAATATGCCGGCAGAGCTTATCTGCAAACTCGTTCCAATCAAAATAAAATCAAAATCTCCGATACTTATAATCTTTCTCCGCAAGCAATCCGGAGAATCGGCTTGACCGTGGATGATAATTAGTTGTATATAATAGATGGCTTAATATTTGTCAAATAACTAGTAAGGACTTTAAAATGGATTTTAGAATTAAGGATTACTTTTCACCGATATTATTAACTAAAACCTATTTTAGGATGAAAAGAACTCCGCGATTATCAAAAGAAAAAATTGAACAAGTCACTCTTGAAAATTTAAAAAATATCTGTGTTTATGCCAATGAACACGTTCCGTATTATAAAAAATTATTTAAAAGTATCGATTTTGATCCTGAAACATTGTCGAGTTTTGAAGAATTTGAGCGTATTCCGACCCTCGATAAATCAATAATTCGTGATAATTTTGATGAATTATTATCGGATGAATATCAAAAACTCAGTCCGGTGATTTGCGAAACCAGCGGCTCAACCGGAACTCCTTTACAGTTTTATTTAGACAAAGGAATTAATGCAGCCACTTTTGTCTTATTCCATCGAACCTGGTCGATGGCACCTTGGCATATCGGTTTAGCTCAAGCTACCATCTCCGGATATGCTGAAGGTGAATGGCATTATTCCAGATTAAGAAAAATCTTATATTTATCCTCATTCCATTTAGATAATAAAACGATTCATACTTTTTATGATTTAATCAAAAAATATAAAGTCAGATTTTTACGTGGTTATCCGTCATCACTTTATCGGATGGCTCAACTCCTGGTTGAAGAAAATCTGGAATTGCATTTTGATGTTTTGTTCAGTGGCGCAGAAACTCTTTTACCGTATCAAAGAGAATTTATTGAAAAGGTTTTTAGCGGTAAGGTAATTGATCATTTCACACATTGGGAGCGGACAGCATCAATTTGTGAATGTTTGAACGGACATCTCCATGCTGAAAATGATTATGGCTATCATGAAATTGTTGACGACGATGGCAAAAAGACGATGGATGTCGGCAGATTGGTGTGTACAGGTTTATATAACCGGGCAATGCCTTTGATTCGCTATGATACGCGTGATTTAGCCCAATGGGACTCTGAGACTGCCACCTGTTCATGCGGTTCAAATTTTCCGATTGTCAAGAAGATTATCGGTCGTATTGAGGATTTTGTTGTATTGCCCAATGGTCGGTATATAGGCAGACTGGACGCTGCATTCAAGTATAATGAAAATATTCGTTATGCTTTTCTGTATCAACCTGATCTCCATAATTTGGAAGTCAATCTCTGTCCGGGTGATAATTTTGATTTTGAATATGAAAAAGTGAGGCTGGAGTCAGAATTACGCAAAAGAGTAGGTAATGAAATTAAATTAAACTATAAAATTGTTGAAGAAGAAGAAATTCCGTTCTCACCTGTCGGTAAACTGAGATTTATGAAATCAGATGTTCTTGCTCAAGAACAAATTACCAATCAAGAAGAGATTTGATAAAGACAAAAGGAACTATTCAAAATGAAAAATTCAGTAATATTTTGGGGAGATGCTTTTTTTGATCGTAAAATACAGTTACCGGAAACAGAAGCTGCCTGTTGTGTTTTTAACTTAGAATATGCATGGTGTGATCATCCGATAGAAAAACAGGACAAGGTTTTATTGAGCAGTAATTATAATTGGATAGACGATGTTTCTCAGCAGATCAAAGGTCAGATTATTGTCTGTTTAGCTAATAACCATTTACTGGATTGCGGTGAGGCAGGATATCAAGAAACGGTCAGACGTTTAGAAGCTAATCAGATTTTATATTTTGGAGCAGGAAACAAAACAAATAATTATAATAATCCGGTTTATTTGACTGTTGCTGATCAAAAGATTGCATTTCTAGGCTATGATGCATTAAGATTAATCAATTCGACGATTAATACAGGAGAACAATCTTCAATTAATGAAACAGCAATTTTCAGTGAAGAGGCTGTTTTGGCGGATATTGCCTCAGCACGGGCTGACGGAGCGGATAAAATTGTGCTTTCAATCCATTGGGGTAACGAAGAATCAAGAATTCTTACACAGAAGCAGCTGAAAGCAGGCAAATGGTTAAAAGAACAAGATATAGATTTGATTATCGGACATCATCCTCATATAGTACAAAATTGGGAGATTGGCAAAACTCCGATTTTTTACAGCTTGGGGAATTTTTATTTTCCGGATTTTGATGCTCCGGCATTTTTCCATCAGGATAAACCTGATGGAATAATGTACGCAAAAAAACAAAGAGCGTGGAACAATCAGGGTCTGCAGGTGCAATGGAATGTGGCAGCTGATTCATATATGATTAACTATACTCTGACCGAAGATAATGTTGTGAGTGTTGAACAAGAAGAAGCCCGGCAACCGGGTTTGTTCATGGAAAAAATCAGAACAATTTTCAGAAAAATTAATTCTGTAGGTTCCGGCAATATTATAAGAAATAAATGGATAAATATTGAATTTATTAAAAATGAATTGAGATTAAGAAAAAGAGCAAAAAGCGGCAAATGAATAAGAATAATAAGAATGACAATGGAAACAGTTAAAATATGAAAATTGATAAGAATTTGCAACTGAGCGAAGAAAAAATTAAAAAATCGGTTAACAGTACTACCGAAACTACCAAAGCAGAAAAAAGAAAAAAAACGAAAAACAAGGTGAAAGCTGCCATCCTGATGCAAGTTTGCATTTTTTTATTTGCTTTGAGTAATGTTTCTTTTAAGTTTATGTCAACAGCAATGGTAACGCACGGTTTAATATCTTTTGAATGTTTGAAATTTCTTGCCATGGGAATCGGCATTCTGGGCATATATGCATTACTCTGGCAACAAGTGCTGAAGTATTTTGATCTTAATGTAGCCAATGCGATTAAAATGCTTTATCTTTTGTGGGGCATCGTTTTCAGTATTTTTATCCTCAAAGAGAATTATAAAATAAGTAATTTTATCGGTTTACTCTTTATTTTAGCAGGAATCATCAGTATTATTTTAAAAGATAAAGGTGAACGTCATGAATAGTTATTTTATTATCAGTTTTTTCGGAGCCTTTTTGGCTGCATTTTCCCAATACTTACTCAAGTCAAGTGCTAACACAAAACATATGAACGTAGTAAAAGAATACCTCAATGTTCGGGTTATCACGGCATATTTTCTGTTAGGATGTTCATTGCTGGCCAATACTTATGCCTACCGGGGAATCGACTACCGTTTTGCGCCGGTTTTTGCTGCGGCAACATATATATTTTCCTTAATTTTGGCAAGAGTATTACTGAAAGAAGAAATTAAGTCTAAAATATTCGGTAATGTTCTTATAATTATCGGAATATTGATTTCGATTATGGACTTTTAATATTTCTAAAACAAAGTAGAAATATAACTTTGCAGAATAATTATTTTAACATTTTATGGAAGTTAAAAATGGAGAGGAAGACAACAAATACAAAAACTGAAGTAATGGATGAAACCTTAAATGAATTAACAGATTCAAATAGTTATGATAATCCACAAAAACTTACGTTATTAAGCAGATTAAAAAATAATACAATAGTTCAATATCTTATTACATTCTTGATCCACATACTTGTGGTTATGATCCTATTCAATTTACGTGAGCCATATTTTGCGACGATTGATGATTCGAGAATGCGTGATATAGCTTCCGGAGCAATGACAGGAACACCCGATCACCATTTAATCTTTATCAAAACTATTCTGGGCTATATTCTGAAATTCGGTTATACAATAATACCCGCAGTGCCTTGGTTTATGATTCTCTATGTGGGCAGTATGATTTTGTGCTTTTCGCTGGCTTTCTTTCGGATTTATAAAATGTTCAGCGGTCGTTTCAGCAAAATAATGGTCATTATTTCATATTGTCTTTTGTTTGCACTTTATTTGTGGAGATTGGTTCTTTATCCCCAATTTACATATATAGCGGCTGCTTATGCAATGGCAGCCTTTGTGGTCATTGTAACGATCGATAAGTTAAATGAGAAGATGAAATTATCTAATCTGATCTTAATCGTTTTTTTAATTGCAATGTCTTATTCTTTCCGCTTCACGATGTTACAAGCCTATATTCCGATTCTTATCTTAGGGTCAGGACTTCTGTTATATCGGAATAAAGCAAATCTGAACAAAAAAATTTTATTGAATATCGGTATCACCTTAATAGTATTGCTGACAGTGATTTTCTCGATTAAAATTCTGGATCAAGCTTCGTATACCAGTGAAGAATGGAAAGAATATCGTAAGTTTAACAATTATCGTGCCTATATTAATGATTTCAGGAAAATAGAGCATTACAATGGTAATGAAAAATTTTATGAAAGCAAAGGAATGAACAAAGCTCAATTCAATGCGGTGAGATACCATATGCTGTTATTTGTGGATGATCTCACCAAAGAAGATTTGAAAGATATTGTTGATTATTATGATGATTCAAATCAGATATCTTTTGTTGATCGGGTAATGCAAGGGGTAAACAGAATTATTCCTGTTTACTCAAGCTTTACTACGTTTAAATGGGTTCCTTTTTATATAGCGATTACGAGTACGATAGTTTTGATCATGCTCTTGTTTAAAAAGATGTTTGAAGAGGCAGTATTGCTGTTTTTTACAATGTCTATGGCGGCATTCGGCAGTCTTTTCTTTATTGTATATAATCGATTTCCTCAGCGTTTAGCAGAATCAATTTGGCTCCCTCTGGCTTTTATTCTGATTTTGACATTTATCAAACTGCTGAAAAAAATAGCTCTGAATCGTCAAGCGAAGAATAAGAGCAAGATAAGTGTACCGATCATTATTTTATGTGTCGTTCTGCTCTTTAGTTGTTTGTTTTCCATATATCGCCATTCTTTGGCTGAAGCTGATTATTATCGGGATTTAGTAATTGATTCAGATGACTATGTCTTCCTGAATTATTATAGTTTAGATCATCCGGATAATTTTTATTTTTATGATGTTTACTCTTTCAGAGATGCCAGTGATAAGTTTAGACTTGATCGGGAAACCGAATTATTAAGCTTTACTTCAATTGGCGGTTGGTTAACCCGGTCTCCTTTATTGCAGGAAAAATACGCACAATATGGTTTTGCAAATGCACATGAGGCTCTTAGTTCAAAGAACAGCTATCTGGCTGTTAGTGTGAATCAAGATTTAGGTCATATTAAGTCAGCCAGCAGACATTATTTTCCAGGCAAACACTGGGTAGTTGATAAAGCTGTAAATGACGGTAAAATCTTGCTTCTCACCTTAGAAGATGATGAACCGGGCAAAACTAAATAATCAGGTGATATTTAGTTTCCGGAAAATGCTGAACAGAACCGGGGAAAGCAGTTTATGCTGAAAAATGATACTATAAAATTTACTGAAAACAAGCTTAGTAACGGATCCAGATTAACATGGTACTTTTTAGTTGCTTTTCTTATTGCTTATCCGCTGGTGTCCTCTTTTTTTGGTTTAGATTTAAATGACACCGGTTTTTACATGTTTAATTATCAAAACTTGTTTGCTTCTCCGGAAATTGTGCCTTTCTCGATGTTTTTCAGCAATCTGATCGGACATATTTGGTTAAAGCTTTTCGGTTTTTTAGGCTTATGGTCAATGAATTTCCTGGAAGTTTTGCTTGAATATTTAATTTGTCTTGTTATCTACAGGACTTTTCGTGATCTTTGGGGTGAAATTCCTACCTTGATCGGTTTAGTTATTGCCAGTTTAAGCATGGGTACTTATGTCAATATTTTTAATTTCCATCAATTTCATGTTTTATTTTTAATTCTGATTTCATGCTCTTTATACACAGCATTAAAGAAAGATAAACTTGTTTATTCTTTTTTGGCCGGTGTTTTTTTTGCCCTGGATGTTTTTGCCCGAATACCCGGTATAACAGGTATTGTATTCTTGTTGATTTATCTGATTCCGTGGACTCAGGGATCTTTGACCGGTAAGCGTATAATCAGGCATGTTTTGTATTTTACGATCGGGACAATTGCGATCGTCGCATTATTTCTATTATTATTATTTTCTACGGGTTTATTGCCGTATTTTACAAATAACATTTCAACACTTGATCAAATAGCCAGAGCAAAAACCGGATCTTATAGTTTTAAAACTTTGTTAAAAAATTTGATTGTCGGTAATGTTGATGCTGTTTTGACCGGTATTGTGTTTTTTGCCGGAGTAGGCTTGTTAGTTTCAGGTTTGTTTTTTGTTTTAAGAAAACGTGAAAATCGTAAAACCTTATCAATTGATGCTATAGCCTTTTTGCTGAGCACGTTAATGGGAATTTTGATTATTAAACGTTCTTATAACCTGACTCCGGTCAAAAACTGGGCACAAATGTCAACCGGCCCGATCTTTACCGGAGGCATAGCGTATATTTTCGGCATGATTTATTTGGTTTATTTTGTACATTACAATTCAAGAAATCTGAGAACCAATCATGTGGTTGCAGGTGCTTTGGCATTTTATATTCCGCTTTTAACAATAATCGGTTCAAGTACGGGTTTTAAGCATGCCAAATTGGCGATGTGGTTATTGGCACCTTTAGCGGTCTTTATGTTCAAATACTTGCTGAATCAGTTAAAAGACTATATGAGCAAAAAAGAAATTAAAAAAGGAATTGTCAACAAAGCCAATCAAATGATTGTGCCTTTAATCTTGATTGCTTTTATCGCACCTTTTGCTGCTAAATTCTTACCGTTCGTTTATCATACAAATAATTTTGACAGTGAAAATCGTCTCGAAGTTACCCATACGATTAATCATCCGAAACTTAAATTTATTCATACTACTGAACGCCAAGCCAATGCGATGCAAGGTGCATTAGACCATCTGGCAGATTATCCGGATGCAGAGTTATCGGTATTCGGAACATCGGTTTTATATTACTACTTAACCGGTCGCGATTCATATATTCAGCCGCGCTTGACTTATTCAACGTACAGTATTGCGGATATAGAAAAAGATATCCGGAAATGTAAGCAGGAGCAAAAAGAATTGCCGATTTTTCTATACAGCAGAATAAGCGATGGTTACGGTTATGCGGCAGAAAAATATGATCGTTTGGTATCGCGCGAACAAAAAAATGATTATTCGGGGAAAAAACAATTCTTTATTAATTTCTTGCAGGACAACAACTATGGCGTTGCCTATTATAATGACTATTATATGATTGCAGTTCCGCCTCATCTTAATGTTGAGATTGACTCCGATGCCAGCATTTCTTACTTGATGACCGGCAAATAATGTATAATTCAAACATGTGGAGAATTTGAAACGAGTAATGATGTTATGTATAATTGAATCAATTATACATATATACATAATATTATTTTGTTTTATGTATAATGCGAGTAAATACAATCTGAACAAAGATGATATGAGGAGAATTTATCAATGAAAGGTATTATTCTTGCCGGGGGTAAAGGCACCCGCTTATACCCGATAACAAAGGTGATTTCGAAACAGTTATTGCCGCTTTATGACAAGCCGATGATTTACTATCCGTTATCTACTTTATTGTTAGCATATATTAAAGAAATATTGATTATTTCGACACCGGAAGATTTGCCGATGTATCAAAGCCTTTTAGGAGATGGCTCAAACATCGGTATTTCTTTGTCTTATGCAGAACAAGCAGAACCTAAAGGCTTAGCAGATGCTTTTATTATTGGTGAAGAATTTATCGGGGATGATTCTGTCGCACTTATTTTAGGAGATAATGTGTTTTACGGTCAGAATTTATCATATATTCTGAAAAAAGCAAAAACCAGACAAGAAAAAGGCGGGGCAACGATCTTCGGTTATCCGGTCCGCGATCCCCGGTCCTATGGTGTAGTTGAGTTTGATAAAAACGGCAAAGTAATTTCGATTGAAGAAAAACCGGAGTTCCCGAAATCACATTTTGCAGTACCAGGTTTATACTTCTATGATAATTGTGTAGTTGATATTGCTAAGAATGTAAAACCGTCGGATCGCGGTGAAGTTGAAATTACTTCTGTGAATAATGAATATCTGAAACGCGGAGATTTGCACGTAGAATTATTGGGCAGAGGACTGGCTTGGCTGGATACCGGAACACCTGCAGGAATTCTTAATGCGGCGAACTTTGTTGAAACCATTCAAACTCGTCAGGGTTACTATATTTCATGTATCGAAGAAATTGCATGGCGACGGGGATTTATTGATACAGATCAACTTGCAAAAATTGCAGATGATCTGAAAATGACGGACTATGGTCAATACTTACTGGAACTTGTCAAAAATCAATAATTAATAATCAATAAAAAGTTTAAAAGAATAAACTCTAGAAAGGTCTGATAATATAACAATGAATATTTTGGTTACAGGCGGAGCGGGATTTATAGGCAGTAATTTTATTATCTATATGTTGGGAAAATATAAAGATATATCAATAATAAATTTGGATGCATTAACATATGCCGGCAATCTGAATAATTTGGAATCGATAAAAGACAATCCGAATTATAGTTTTGTCAAAGGCGACATATGTGATGCCGAATTGGTTGATCGGATTTTTTCTGAAAATAATATTCAGCAAATTGTACATTTTGCGGCTGAATCTCATGTTGACAGAAGCATCGTAGAGCCTGACATCTTTGTTAAATCAAACATTTTAGGAACTCAAGTATTACTGGATATAGCCAAAAAACATTGGAAAACAGAACCGGATAATAAATATAGTAAAGATTTCAAAGCAGATGTTAAGTTTGTCCACGTTTCGACCGACGAAGTTTACGGTTCTTTAGGGCCGGAAGGTCTTTTTACGGAAGAGATGAATCTATCCCCCAACAGTCCTTATTCAGCATCCAAAGCATCTTCCGATCTGTTGGTTTATGCATATTTTAAAACTTTCGGTTTACCGATTAATATCACAAGATGCAGCAACAATTACGGACCGTATCAGTTTCCGGAAAAATTGATTCCGCTGATGATTAACAATGCTCTTAAAGGCGAATCTTTACCGGTCTATGGTGACGGAATGCAGGTGCGTGATTGGCTGTATGTTGAAGATCATTGTTCCGCAATCGATACCGTCAGACTGAAAGGTGTTGATGGCGAAGTATATAACATAGGCGGCAACAATGAAAAAGCGAATATTGAGATTGTTAAGTTAATTATCAATCAACTGGAAAAACCGGAAGACTTAATTACTTATGTCAAAGACCGTCCGGGACATGATCGCCGTTATGCGATTGATAATACGAAAATTACAACAACATTAGGTTGGAGTCCGGCTCATTCTTTTGATGAGGGAATGGCAAGAACAATTAATTGGTATCTTGATAATATGGACTGGGTTAATGAAATCGTCAGTGGCGATTATCAGAAGTATTATAATGAAATGTATGGTTGAGAATAACCATACTACATTATGGTATAAATGCTGAAAAAGAAAACAAGTTTATGTTAGATATTTTATTAGAATTAGTTCATTCATGGTCAGTAAAAGACAACGGTGTTCATACGACAGATGAAATAAAAGAATGGTATTATTATCTCAATAATTCGCTTCGGGTAAATATATCTTTTGCTGAATATGAAGCAGATTCTGAATGGGAGTATAATTCTGAAACCGACAGAATAGAACGTAAAAGCGGAGCCTTTTTTTCTGTAGCCGGATTGAAAAACAGCCGGGAACTCATCGAGCAGCCGATTATCTTGCAACAAGAAATCGGTTATCTTGGAATGATTACCCAAATGCAAAACGGTGTCTTACATTTTCTGATTCAAGCAAAAATCGAACCGGGCAATATTAATAAAGTCCAATTGTCTCCGACAATTCAAGCAACTCACAGTAATTTCACGCAAGCTCATAAAGGTGCAGTTCTGAAATATCTGGAATATTTTGTCGATGCCGACAAACATAAAATTATCTTTGATCAAATCCAGTCGGAACAGTCATCACGTTTTTTGGGCAAACGCAATCGTAATATTGTGATATATGTTGATGAATCAGTTGAAATTGAACTCTATGATAACTATCGTTGGATCACTCTGGGGCAAATCAAAAATTTGATGAAAATCGATAATATTGTAAACATGGATACACGTACGGTAATATCTTGTCTTCCTTTCTCAACTTTGGAACAAAATAACAGTGTTGATTATTTGTCCCGGTTTTCTGATAAGATTCTTGGCAGATCAGTATTATCTTCAGCGTTTCGCCCTTATCAAATAGCCAAGGTCTATCACTATATCAATAACTATAAAATGTTTCATCAAGAACGCAGTTCCATCTGCGGCTTGTCGGAACTGCCTAATTGGTATTGGGACGGTTCGATGTTTGTTTCAGATAAACACAAAAATTTCCGGGTAATTTTCTGCGATGTGGAAATTGAAAAAAGAGAAGTGGTTAAATGGCAACAGCCGCTATTTCAAGCATCAGGTATCGCAATATTTGCACTTGCTTATCGAATTTCCGACGGTATTATGGAATTCTTAGTTCAATGTAAAACGGAAGCGGGCTGTTTCGATCAGATAGAACTTGCGCCAACATGGCAGCTGGAAGCGAATGAGAGAAACAAGCTTGAGAAAAGCAGCTTCGGTAAAATTTTGCTTGATAAAATCGAAAAAGATGTAAATATCCGGAATCACGTGTTTTTATCTGAAGAAGGCGGGCGCTTCTATCATGAGCAGAATGAAAATGTTATTTTTGAATTGACTTCTGAAGAAATAAAACAAGCTCCCGGTGAAGCTGAAGGATTTTTTTGGTTAACTTACAATGAATTAAATACATCGATGTTATATAATAATGTTCTGAATATTCAGCTGAGAAATTTACTTTCAATTTTGTCTGATATTGATTAATAAGATTGATTTTAACTGAGGTAGAAGAAATGAAAATCAAAATAGGTGTTTTAGGATTGGCTGACATTGCTTTTAATCGTTTTGTACCATCTTTGTTGAAATCTGACAGATTTCAATTGGCGGGTGTAGCCAAATTTAAAGGTGAAAATATCGAGCGTGCTCAGAGGTTTGAAGAAAAATTTCAGGCGAAAGTATATGATGATTTTGACGCAATGATCAACGATTCCGAGATCGATGCGATTTATCTTCCCGTACCTCCGGCAAAACATTATGAATGGGCGGTAAAGTGTCTTGAAGCAGGAAAACATGTTCTGGTCGAGAAACCTTTTACAACTTCATTAAATGATTCGCAAAACCTAATTGCTTTGGCAAGACAAAAAGATTTAGCAGTTCATGAGAACTATATGTTCGAATTTCATAGCCAAATCAAGCAAATCCGGCAGTGGATTGAAACAAAAGAGTACGGTGAAGTTCGTATGATGCGGGCAGCTTTCGGTTTTCCGTTAAGAGCAAGTAATGATTTTCGTTACATAAAAAGTCTTGGTGGAGGAGCTTTATTAGATGCAGGTGGTTATGTAATTAAACTAGGCACAATTCTTTTGCAAAACCCGTCAATTGCCACATCTGAAACAAGACTTCTGCCGGACTTTGAAGTAGATATGCTGGGTTCAGCATCCTTAACGGATGAAAATGGCATGGTCTATCAAGCCGGTTGGGGAATGTCCAATTTTTATCAATGTTCACTGGAATTGTGGACGGAAAAATACAAAATATCAACTAACCGGATTTTTACTTCGCCTGCTGATTTCAGACCGACGTATATTATTGAATCCCAAAATGAAAAACAAGAAATAGTTCTCCCGTCTGACGATCATTTCTTAAATTCATTAGAACATTTTGCTGATTTGGTATCTGAAAAAGAACTGAGGGAAAATCGTGAAAAAAAGATTCTTAAACAAGCTGAATTAATTGAAATAATTAAACAAAATGGTTAAACATAATGGTTAAACACAATGGTTAGACAAAATGGTTAAACATATAAATACTGGAGGCATTTGATAAATACCATGATTAGATTTAATAAACCTACAATCACAGATTTGGAAGAAAAATATATAATTGATTCATTACGGAACGGTATTCATTCCGGCGACGGTAAATACACGAAAAGAGTATATGAATTATTTAATGAGCGATTTGGCATTGAAAATATGCTTTTGACGACATCGGGCACTGATGCCCTGGAGATGGCTTCTATTCTTGCGGATCTGTTTCCGGGTGATGAAGTCATTACTCCGTCATTTACATTTTCATCGACTGTAAATGCATTTTTATTACGTGGTGCAAAACCGGTATTTTGTGATATCCGTGAAGATACTTTTAATCTTGATGAAAATAAAATTGAAGCCTTAATAACAGAAAAAACCAGAGCGATTTATGCAGTTGATTATGCCGGTGTTCCGTGTGAGATGGATACAATTAATGAGATTGCCCGAAAATATGACTTAGTTGTTATTGAAGATGCGGCACAGTCTGTCGGCTCAACCTATAAAGGACGTTATGCCGGAACACTGTCAGAATATGGTTGTTTCAGTTTTCACGAAACAAAAAATTTCTCAATGGGAGAAGGCGGAGCCATTGTAGTTAACCTGGAAGAACAGATGGACAGAGCGGAGATTATTCGTGAAAAAGGCACCAATCGCCGTCAGGTCTTGAAAGGTTTGGTAGATAAATATACTTGGCATGATATCGGTTCATCATTCTTGCCATCCGATCTTCTGGCAGCGATGTTAACCGCTCAAATGGAGAGATATGATGAAATTTTTGCTAAAAGGATGCTGGTTTGGAATACATATCATACCGGACTTGCTCAACTGGAGCAGGCAGGCTTGTTAAGACTGCCGATCATACCGGATTATGTTGAACATAATGCACATATGTATAATATATTGTTACCGACAGATGAAGTACGTAGTCAGTTAATCGATGATCTCAGAGAAAAAGGAGTCATCGCATATATCTGTTATGTTCCGTTACACTCATCTCCATATGGGCTTTCGATGGGCAATAAGCCGGAGGATTGTCCGGTAACTGAAAGAATTGGTCATACTGCTTTACGACTGCCGCTATATGCTGATATGTCAGAAGAAGATGCTCTGCATGTTGTACAAAGCATTGAAGAGGCATTGGGGTAATTCGCTGTTTGTTGTAATCTCTGTAATCAAAGGAATGCAAACAGAATCTTTTAAATGAAAACCAGGTTTGTGCCAAAAATGCCGGCTGTGTAAATCGAAATCCGCAGGACTGAAAATTTTGACACTTCATGAGGTGTCCCCCAAAAAGTGGAGTTTTATTTTGCTAAACAGTTTTGTTTAAGTAATAGTATTCCATAGGTGTTAAATAATTGTTAGATTGATGAGGTCTTAGTTTAGGATAAAAGTCCCATGTGTACTCTAAAACCTCTCTAGCGGCATGTTCTATTGTTTTATATCTTTTGTCAAGCCACTCTGTTTTCATTTTTCCAAAGAAACTTTCCATTGGTGCGTTGTCCCAAGGATCTCCTACTCGGCACATACTACAGATAAGACCATGTTGCTCTAAAAGATCTCTATAATCTTTGGAGGCATAGGTCGAACCTTGATCTGAATGACAAATACAATCTAAAAAACTCTTCGGACCTATATTACGTGTTATCATATCTTTCAATGCTCCAATCACAAGAAAACGATCATTATTCAAACTCATATGTAGACCCAAGGGCATTCTGCCATAGAGATCTAAAATTACTGCTGCATAGAATGTTCCTTCTTCCGTTTGAATATAAGTCGTATCGCTGACAAGTTTCTCTTTTGGTCCTTTGGCTGTAAAATCTCTTTTTAATAAATCTTCTGCTATAGGCTCTTGATGATTAGAATTTGTCGTTGATACATACTTCTTCTTAGTACGTGAACGAAGGCCTTGCTCTCTCATTAAACGCTCTACACGCTTGTGATTTAACTTTTTCTTGCGATTCTTATTAATCAAATTCGTAATCTTTCTAACTCCAAAAATACCTCGATATTTGAAGAATAAGGATCGGATCTCTTCCGTCAATTGAATGTTTTCTTCTTCTCGCTTTGTTAACAACCAGTCTTCTTTTTTCTTTAACCATTTGTAATATCCACTTTCCGAGACATTTAAACAACCGGCCATTCTAATTATGCTATGTTCCTGACGATTGGCATACATAAATGCATATATTACTCTCGGTCTATCTTTGCTAGAAAGGCCGCGGCTTTTTTTAAGATTTGCACCTCTTCCTCTAATTCCGCAATACGTTTACTAGCTTCTTCATTTTCTTTTTCTAATTCATATCGTGTCAGACCACGTCGGTTCCCCCGAACTCGATTGAAACCTTGCTCTCCATATTCTTTGTAGATGTTCTTCCAATAAATAATTGTTTTTGTCTTTACACCATATTTTTCAGCCAATAGATACTCCATGCCATCATAACCTGGCGATAGTGCCTCTTTTGCCACCTGTATCTTGTACAAACGACTATATTTCTTGTGATCCATTCTGTCCTCCCTCAAGCTTCTAATGTTCTGTTAACTTAAAAATTAAAAAGAGATCTGAAAAGCCTCTGGTAGAATGTTTTTACCCAAACAACATTTACCTCCGAGAAAGGACAATTCAGATCTCATGAAAAGTATATCAAATAACTCATCATTTAACCTCATTTGCCCTCGCTGTTTTTCTAATAATCTTCATCGCTTTGGCAAAGATAAAGACGGATATCAAAAGTTTCAGTGTCAATCTTGTAAAAGACAATGGGCTCCTGCGAAACCTATTAAATCAAGAACTACTTACAGGAAATATCCTCCTTGTCCTAAATGCGGGAAAGCTACCTTCCTGCATCATGAATATCAGTTCTATTCTAACTTCAGATGTGGCGATAAGAAGTGTTACCATGGTTTCAACGTGCCTAAGTTAGTTGAGATTCCACCTGCTTCTTCCAGCCAAATTAACTTAGAAGAGTTTACTATGAAACGCATGAGACATCCTTTTTATCTTGTTTTCACTGCTCTTACTCTTTATTTCTTTGACAATTCTACTTTGAGAAAGATTAGCCAACACCTTTGGTTAGTTCACAACATCAAAATCTCACATGTCACTATCCATAAGTGGTGTAAGAGATTTGCTCCAGCTATAATTCAAGCTGTCAATCCGTACAAGAAACAACTTAATCTTGCTGATTCTGATGAATGGCACTTCGATGAAACTTATATCAAAATCAATGGCAAGAATTATTATGTGTGGTTTGCTTTAGATTTTGAAACCAGAGTCATCTTGGATTTCCATATCTCTGAATTTAGAGATTCTACCGCTGCTCATACTTTGTTACATAGCTGCAAAGAACAATTTGGTAAACCTCGGGAAGCTGTTATTATGGATCGCTATTATGCTTACCAACAACCCGCTCGCAGGTTCTTTCCTGATCTCGATTTCATCCAAGTCGAAAGCTTTGAGGATCTGATTAACAATAATCCCATTGAAGCCTTTAACGGACAGTTTAAAGCTTGGTACAAACCCAAAAGAGGCTTTAAGTCTTTTGAATCTGCCAACATACTCATTGCTCTTTTTGTTTGCTTTTATAACTTTGTTAAACCGCATTCTTCGCTGAATAATCTTACTCCGGCTCAAGTGGCAGGAGCTAAATATAGCGAAAAAGCCAGACAAAAGTTCCTTTTGATTACCTAAGGCTTATTCAGATTTCAAGTTTCAATTTTCTTCTTCAATCTCTTTTTGAGATTACTTTGTGTGCTTAATTTTCTAATTTTCTTTGCTTACACACTTTTTTCTGTTACTCTTGATCTGATTTCAAAAGTTTGTGGTGAAAATTTTCTTCAAGTTTCGCCAGTTTGCTTTTCAGATCTCTTTTTCTTCATCTTTAGTTAACAGAGCCGCTTCTAATTCTATTGTATAATTTTTCTCCACTTTTTGGGGGACAGTTCATCAAACTTGATTTAGAGCGATTTCTGGTTTGAACTGTGTCAAAAATGCCGGCTCTGCAAATCGAAATCCGCAGGACTGTAAATTTTGACACCTCAAACTTGATTTAGAGCGATTTCTTGTTTGAGCTGTGCCAAAAATGCCGGCTCTGCAAATCGAAATCCGCAGGACTGTAAATTTTGACACTAAAAAGTGGGAAACTGTGATCCGGAAGCAGATCCGGAAACTGAACCGGAAACAGTACCGGAAGCAGTACAGTTAATAGAGCAAGAGAACGTTACAGGATTCTGCTGAAATATATCCGGCTATAGACAAAAACGAATTATAGATCCGACATGGTCAAAAATGTATTATAGATCCGACACAGACAAAAATGATTTTTATTCGTTATCGATTAAATTAATTGTATCGTTCATCAATTGCTGAACTCTCGCATTTAATTTAGGATTATGGATTTTGATAATATCAAGTAAATGAGCCACTTCCTGCTTGAGTGATTCACAATCTTCATTTTGAGACAGAGTGAAAATCTTTTCGTGTGCTGTATGGTCGAGACTCTCCTGATCCAAATAAAGTTCTTCAAACATTTTTTCGCCTGGTCTTAAACCGACGAAATCAATCGGAATATCAACATAAGGCTCATAGCCGGACAATGAAATCAATTCAATAGCCAGATCAAGGATTTTTACCGGTTCGCCCATATCCAAAACAAAGATTTCTCCGTCTTTGGCATAAGATCCTGCCTGAAGCACGAGCCTTGAAGCTTCCGGTATTGTCATGAAATAGCGTTCAATTTCCGGATGAGTAACAGTTACCCGGTGTTCCTCTCGGATTTGTTTTTTGAAGAGAGGAATGACCGAACCCGAGGAACCTAATACGTTGCCGAATCTGACGGCGGAATAAACGGTGTTCGGATAGATATTATTCAGAGAAAGCATAACCATCTCAGCCAGACGTTTGGTAGCACCCATCACATTGGTAGGATTGACCGCTTTATCGGTTGAGATCAGAACCATGCGTCGGGCACCGTATTTGCCGGCAGTTCTGCCTACGTTATAAGTACCGAACAGATTATTTTTAACTGCATCTTCCGGGCTATCCTCCATTAACGGAACATGTTTATGGGCTGCAGCATGGAAGACTACACTGGGTTTCCATTTAGCGAAAATTTCTTCCAGGCGCTGCTTATCCCGAACTGAACCGATTAAGACTTGCAGATTAAGATTTGTTCCATATTTTGCTTTGAGTTCCTGTTGCAGTTCATAGACATTGTTCTCATAAATATCAAATAAGATCAGCACACTCGGTTTGAATTTTGCAATTTGTCTTGCTATTTCCGAACCGATTGAACCACCGCCTCCTGTGACCAGAACGGCTTTGTTTTTCAAATAGGCATCAATGCCGTCGAGCTCCAGCTTGACCGGATCGCGTCCAAGCAAATCTTCAATGTCGACTTCGCGAATATCACTGAGCTGGACCGAAGTATCTTCTTCCAAAGCTCCTGCAAAATAAGGCAGCATTTTTACATTTGCAGGTGTTTTACGAGCTATTTGGATTATTTCCTGAATAGTCTTCCGATCTGCACTCGGAATAGCAATGATAATCTCATCAATCTCCAAATCTTTGACTAATTTCGGAATATCATTGCGATCGCCCAATACCGGAACTCCTTGATTTTTATAAGTATGGGTGAGCGGGTTATCATCAACTATTGCAATGGGAACGCGGATAATTTGGCGATTATGCAGTTCGGAAATAATCTGAGATCCGGCTCTGCCGCCACCGACAATTAAGACACGAATCGAATGGTTTTCGGTGACGGTGTCTTTTTGTCGCTTCTTGTATTGAAAATGGGAATACCAACGATAAGTAATTCTGATCAATAACAACAACATGGTCAGAATGAACCAGTAGAGAAAATAGGCCACGTATGCAAAACGCAAGTCCAGCAGTTGCAGGACTAAAACCATCACAACCGTATCTACCAAAGCGCCTGTTGCAATCATTATATATTGGGCTGCACTGGCAAAAGCCCACATCTGATCGAAGAAACCGAGCAGATAAAAGATGATTGCACCGATGATCGGGTAAAGAAACCATGAATTCTTGAAATTATCAGCGATTTCAGCAGGGATTGTACCCTCATAATAAATGAACAAAGCTATTAAAGCAGCAATAACCGTTGTGGATATATCGTATACTAAAAGCACAAATTTTTTCGGTGTAATTCGCCGTTTAGTAGTTTTTTTACTTTCCATTTTTGCCTCTTTATTTATTATTAATTAACAGAGCCATTAGAAAAAACACTTTAATCTAAATTTGTCTGATTAAACTAATTAATCTAAATTTGTCTGATTTATCTAATTTATTTCATTAATCTGATTTGATCAATATCGGTGAATAATATATCAATATCAAACAAATATCTCAATTGTCACGGTGATTTTTATTATACATCATGTTTAATCAAATAAAAATTTAGGGAAATATGATGAAGATAACGGTATTTTGTTTGCGGCCGGCCGGTTTAATTGACGAGTTTCGCGGAAAATGATTCTATATAGTAATAGGAGAATTATTTTTGATGAAGATATTTATTGTTAATAATTCGGCAATTCCTCCCAGTCTGGGCGGTTTGGTCAGACATTATTACTTTTCAAAAAACTTAACCCGTATGGGTCATCAGGTGCGAATTTTGACAGCCAGTCAGATCCACAATACCAACATCAATATGATGCAAAATAAGAATTTAATTACCGAAAAGGAAGTTGACGGTGTTGACTATTCTTTTGTCCGGACATTGAGTTATTCAAAAAACAATTGGCGCAGAATATACAGTATGCTGCAATTTTCTGTAAATTGTGTAAAAGCGATCAAGCAATTGATTAAAAACGGCGACAAACCGGATGTGATTTATCTGTCTTCACCCAGTCCGTTTTGCTGTTTTACCGTCATGAAATTTGCCAAAAAAAGAAATATTCCATGTGTACAAGAAGTACGTGATCTCTGGCCTTTATCGATCACGGCGTATAACGATATCTCGGAAAAAAATCCCATAATTAAAATATTGTATAAATTGGAGAAATGGCTGTATGCCAATGCAGATAGATTAATCTTCACTATGGCAGGCGGACAGGATTATATCCGTGAAAAAAAATGGAATCGGGATATTGATTTGAGCAAAATTGTTCAGATTAATAACGGTGTGGATTTAGAGGAATTCAAGTTTAACCTGGAACATTATCAAACTGTTGATCCTGAACTTGAACAAGAAGATAAGTTTAATATTGTTTTTACCGGCTCGGTTCGTCATTCCTATAAACTTGAACTTATAGTTGAAACAGCTCGCTTATGTCAGACAGCTTTGCCGGAAGTTCATTTTTTCATTTACGGTGACGGGCCGGAAAAAGATCGACTTGTCGCTTTGGCACAGAGTTATGATTTGCAGAATATCAGCTTCAAGGGTCGCGTCGAGAAAAAAGATATTGCCGGGATTTTGTCAAAAGCCGATATTACTTTGATCCATTTTAAGCAAGTCGGTGTAGAGAAGTATGGTGTGAGTCCGAATAAACTGTTTGAATATTGTGCGGCAAAAAAACCTGTTTTATGTACGGTCAAAACAAAATACTCCTTAATCGAACAGCACAACTGCGGTATTGAAACAGAAAATCAATCACCGGAAACGATTTTTGCCGGAATCAAATATTTTGTTGATCTAACTGAAGCGGAAATTGAGGCTATGGGAGCACGTGCCTGTCAAATTGCCAGAGAGCATGATTATTCAAAACTTTCTCTCAAATTGATCGAAGTACTGAATTCGGCGTTGCAAGAATAAGATATTAAGAAAAATTAAGAAAAACAACTGGAAATTGGTTAATGTCACAATGTTTCCGGCTATTGTTTAAGCCGGCTTATATTTTATAATACAATAATGTAGTTATTACTATAGAAACATAGAAACAGCCAAGGTAAACAGAAAGATTTCTCTGTATAATTGTCGAAGGACAAGAATGGAAACCTTAAAGTGTTAACCGAAAAGGGATTATGCAATATGCAAAAGATAGATCTGAAAAAGGAATTGCTGCGCAAAATAGAAGACAAATCTTTGACTATGGGAGTGGTCGGCTTGGGATATGTCGGATTGCCGTTAGCGGTTGAAAAAGCTAAAGCCGGCTACAAGACAATCGGTTTTGATATACAAAAAGAAAAAGTGGATCAGGTTAATCGCGGTGAAAATTATATCGGTGATGTGGTCAACGAGGATTTAGAGGCCATTGTAGCTTCCGGTTACCTCAAAGCGACTTCGGATTTTTCGTTTGTGGCAGATGTAGATTTCATTGCAATTTGCGTACCGACCCCGCTGGATAAATATCAACAGCCGAATGTCAGTTATCTTAAAAATTCTTCGTGTGATATAGCTGAATATTTGAAACCGGGAACAGTCGTGGTTCTTGAATCGACAACATATCCGGGAACGACCGAGGAATTGATTAAACCGATTTTGGAAGAAGGTTCCGGTCTGGTGTGCGGTAAAGATTTCTATCTGGGCTTTTCTCCGGAGAGAGTTGATCCCGGCAATAAGCAATTTAATACAAAAAACACGCCCAAAGTTGTCGGTGCAATCGGTGAAGATGCCAAAGAAATTATTGCTGCCGTCTACTCATCGGTTTTGGACGGAGAGGTTCATACCGTGAGCTCGCCTGCGGTAGCCGAAATGGAAAAAATTCTGGAAAATACATATAGAAATATTAATATCGGCTTGGTTAATGAGTTGGCTATGTTATGTCATGAAATGCAGATCGATATTTGGGAAGTGATTGAAGCTGCGAAAACCAAACCGTACGGTTTTCAAGCTTTTTATCCCGGTCCCGGATTGGGCGGACATTGTATTCCGTTAGATCCCTATTATCTTTCCTGGAAAGCCAGGGAATTTGATTTTCATACTTCGATGATCGAAGCATCAATGATGATTAATGACCAAATGCCGAAATATACGGTCGAACGGGCTGCCGAGATTTTGAATGCGGGTTGTAAAGCCGTCAACGGTTCAAAAATCCTGGCACTCGGTGTTGCTTATAAAGCAGATATTGATGACTATCGTGAAAGTCCGGCTTTAGATGTCATTGATATTCTGAACAAAAAAGGTGCCGCGGTTGATTTCTATGATCCGTTAATTTCCGAATACAAATACAAAGGTGTTAAGCATCGGGGCATGGCGGAAATGCCGGATAATTTAGCCGAGTATGATTTGATTATTTTATTATCAGCCAGTTCGCAATTTGATTATCAGGCAATTGCCGGACAGGCACAGCGTATTTTTGATACCAGAAATGCTTTCGCATCAGTAACAGACAGAACCAACATATATTTGTTGTAAAGCCAAGAACAAGGAGTCATTATGTTAAATTATGCAATCATCGGATGTGGCAGAATCTCACACAATCATTTCGCGGCAGCTTTGGAGAATGAACTGAAAATAGTTGCAGTTGCCGATGTTTTGCCGGAAGCAATGCAAGACAAACTGACAGCCTATGATTTGTCAGATCAAGTGAAGCAATATGATGACTATAAGGAAATGTTGGCCAATGAAAATATAGATTTAATTTCGATCTGTACCGAAAGCGGTAAACACGCTCAAATTGCTTTGGATTGTTTAGATGCCGGTGTAAATTTAATTGTTGAAAAACCGATAGCATTATCGCTGGAAGATGCTGACAGAATGATTGCCAAAGCGGAAGAAAAAAAGCTGGTTTTATGTGCCTGTCATCAAAACAGATTTAACAAATCAATCTTAAAAATCAGAGAAGCTGTGGAGAATAAGCGTTTCGGAAAATTGTTGCACGGAGCTGCCCATATCCGCTGGAATCGCGGCAAACAATACTATGATCAGGCTCCCTGGCGCGGTACCTGGGATCAAGACGGCGGTGCCTTGATGAATCAATGTATTCACAATATTGATTTATTGCGTTGGATGATGGGTGATGAGATTGATGAAGTCTTCGCTTATACCGATCAGTTGAATCATGAATATATCGAAGCGGAAGATCTCGGTTTGGCAATTGTCAAATTTAAAAACGGCAGTTACGGTTTAATTGAAGGTACGACCAATATCTATCCGAAAAATCTTGAAGAAACTTTATATCTCTTCGGAACCGAAGGTACGGTGAAAGCCGGAGGCAAATCGGTCAATATTATTGAAGAATGGATATTCCGGGACGGATTGGATGATCCCGCGGAAATCAAAGAAAAGCATCATGAAAATCCGCCGAATGTCTACGGTTTTGGTCATAATCCTTTGTTTGCCGATGTTGTTTCGGCGATTCAAGAACAGCGGAAACCATATATTGACGGACATGACGGACGCAATGCTTTAGAATTGGTCTTGGCAATCTATCAATCCGCCGCTGACGGTAAACCGGTAAAATTGCCCTTGACCAAGGGTTCGACTTTGGATTATGTGGGCAGATTTTAGAAGTTAATCGGGAATAGTTGAGGGATATAGATTGGTAGATTTTTAGGAATAAATCAGGAATTAGAGCAAAAAATCAGGAATTAGAGCAAAAAATCAGGAATCAGAGAAATAAACCAGGAATTAGAGAAATAAATCAGGAATTAGAACAATCAATCAGGAATTAGATAAATAAATCAGGAATTACAGAGAAATAAATCAGGATAAATAATAGTTTATGCAAGAAGCAATCAAAGCAGTTTCATATATAGGTGAGCCGCAATCGAATACGGCGATGTTTATATCGGCAAAGGCAGGTAATTTGTTGGTGAACTTAAAACCTGTTGATAATTGCCTGGTTTTCGCTGAAAACGGTCTGGCAGTTCCGTCTGATTTATTAGAAAAACATCATTTTGAATTCTCGGATAATCCGCAATTAGCTTATTATCATTTCACAAAAAAACTGGAGCAAACACTGAATCTCTTTAATTCAAAGCGTAAGATCAAGGTTCTGGCAAATGGAGCAAGAATCGGTGAAAATGTGAAGCTCGGTCTTGATGTGCAAATCGGAACCGGGGCATTTATCGGTCATGACTGTATCATCGGTGATCAGGTTTTTATCGGGAACGGCGCAATTATTCAAAAATCCCTATTAGCAGATAATGTGCGAATTGGTGAAAATTCGGTAATCGGAGCTGACGGTTATAATTTGGTACAAGACGAAACCGGAAATTTACAAAGTATGCCGACTTTAGGCAAAGTAGAAATTTTGAGCGATACAACTGTCAATAGTAATTGTGTAGTTGCAGCCGGACTGGCGGGAACCACCAGGATCGGCAAGTCCAGTCATCTTGACAGTTTTTGCCATGTTCATCATGATTGCCGGATCGGTAATAATGTACAATTAGCAAGTTCAGTGATTATGGGCGGCTTTACCGAAATTCAAGACGGCAGCTTTATCGGCATCGGTGCGAAACTTAAAAACAGAGTTTCGATCGGTAAGCATACAGTAATCGGAATGGGCAGCATTGTCCTGTCTGACATTCCTGATCACAGTAAAGCTTACGGTGTACCGGCAAAAGTTATTGATTGAGACCCGGTTAAGAACCGACGGATAGTTTTAATGAAATAACAATTGGTGACGATTGGAGGAGTTATGGAATTTCGTGATTTGAAACAACAATATCAGATTTTGAAAAAAGATATAGACCAAGCTGTTCTCGATGTAATGGAATCAGCAGCTTTTATCGGCGGCGATCCGGTCACAAAACTTGAGCAGGAACTGGCGGCATATGTCGGTGTGAAACATTGTGTCAGCTGTGCCAACGGTACAGATGCAATGTCTTTGGTTTTGGCGGCATGGGATATCGGTCCCGGTGATGCTGTGTTTGTACCTGATTTTACTTTTTTTGCAACGGCGGAAGTGGTTGCGTATTGCGGAGCTACGCCGATTTTTGTTGATGTTCTGAAAGAAACTTTTAATATCGATACCGCTGATTTAATTCAGGCGATTGAAGAAGTTATTGCGGAAGGTGAATTAAAACCGCGGGCGATTATCCCGGTTGACCTGTTCGGTTTACCGGCAGATTATCCTGAACTGGAAAAAATTGCACGGAAATATAATCTGTTGATTTTGTCAGACAGTGCTCAAGGCTTTGGCGGGAGCATTGACGGGAAAAAAGCCGGAAGCTTCGGTGATGCAGCGACTACTTCTTTCTTTCCTGCCAAACCGTTGGGTTGTTATGGTGACGGGGGTGCAATTTTTACGAATGATTCCGATTTGGCAGAGTTATTAAATTCGCTCAAAGTGCATGGTAAAGGTTCCTATAAATATGATAATGTAAGAATCGGTGTGAATTCGCGTTTAGATACGATTCAGGCAGCAATTTTAAGGGTTAAGCTTAAAGCATTTCAAGAATATGAATTAGCAGAAGTCAATCGGATTGCCGATTTATATCGGCAAGCTTTGGACAATGAATTCCGGACTCCGCAGATTCCGGAGAGTTATGAATCAAGTTATGCTCAATTTACTTTGATTTTAAATTCTTCAACTGAACGGGATTTTATCCGGAATAAACTAAAAGTAAAAGACATTCCAACTATGGTTTATTATCCGATTCCTTTACACCGGCAGACAGCATTTTCTGATTTACAGTTGCCGCAAAGAGTGTTGAGAAATACCGGAGAACTCTGTCAAACCGTATTAAGTCTTCCGATGCATCCTTATTTAAGTGATGCGGATCTTACCTTGATAAGTGAAACCTTAATTGAGAGCAAAAGAAGTTTTGCCGTAAAATAACAAACCGAAGGAATTGTCTGTTTATAATTATTAAAATATAAAAATCAAATATTATATATAAACATAACAGAATAGCTAGCGCAATAGAGAGGTTAATATGAATAAAAAAATGTCATTTAAGAAAATAATGATACTGGTTACTATCTGCACGATCGTTTTTTCTTGTTTTTATTTCGGCAGTGATTCTAATGTCCGGGGAGAAACGGCAGAACATGAAAATGAGCAATTGGCTGAAACAGAAAACAATCAACCGGTTGTAGACTCGGAGGCCTCTTTGTCGCAGCCAGCTCCGGTGAATGTATACCGCTATGTCAAAGTCGGTTCAAATATTCGCCAAAGCCCGAACGGACCGATTATTGCCTGTCTGGAGCATCCGATTTATGTCAGAGGAACAATTGCCGGTAATTGGTTTAAACATAGCTACAACGGTCAGACCGCTTATGTAGCGGAACTTAACACGCAAACCGAAGCTCCCTATTATAGCGGTTATTTAAAAACGTCGGCCTATGTGCGCAAAACACCGGGCGGCGAAATGTTCGCAATCGCAGCCAGAGGCACCCGCCTGAGCGGAACGATGGAAAACGGATATCTGAAAGTAACGTATAACGGTCAGACCGGTTATGTGTTTATTCCGCAATTCCAGAGAAATCCGGTATTGATCAGCCGCTATGTAAAAGCCGGTTCAATTATTCGCCAAAGTCCGAACGGACCGATTATTACACAATTGGAACATCCGATTTATGTCAGGGGTACGGTTGCCGGCAATTGGTTCAGACATACCTTAAATGGTCAAACCGCTTATGTTGCTGTGTTTAATACACAAACCCATGCTCCCTATTACAGCGGTTATTTAAAAACGTCGGCCTATGTGCGCAAAACACCGGGCGGCGAAATGTTCGCAATCGCAGCCAGAGGCACCCGCCTGAGCGGAACGATGGAAAACGGATATCTGAAAGTAACGTATAACGGTCAGACCGGTTATGTGTTTATTCCGCAATTCCAGAGAAATCCGGTATTGATCAGCCGCTATGTAAAAGCCGGTTCAATTATTCGCCAAAGTCCGAACGGACCGATTATTACACAATTGGAACATCCGATTTATGTCAGAGGTACGGTTGCCGGCAATTGGTTCAGACATACCTTAAACGGTCAAACCGCTTATGTTGCTGTGTTTAACACGCAAACTCAAGCCCCCTATTACAGCGGTTATTTAAAAACATCTGCCTATGTGCGCAAAACACCCGGCGGTGAAATGTTCGCAATTGCAGCTAAGGGTACTAATTTGAGCGGAACGATGGAAAACGGATATCTGAAAGTATCATATAACGGTCAGACCGGTTATGTGTTTATCCCGCAATTCCAAAGAAATCCGGTAGAAAATGCATGGAGTTTTGCTGAATTCAGTTATCGGGACGGAACATTATACGTAAATGATTCGGCAGGTAATATTGTTTCGAGTCGTTATGTCGGCGGAAATCATGTTCTGATCAGTTTAAGTCATCAATATATGTGGGTGTTTAATTATAATGAATTGGTAATATCAACTCCGATTATTTCCGGAAAACCATTAACGCCGACTGTCGTCGGAAATTTCCATGTCAATTATAAACAACTTAATACGAATTTGATAGGTCCTACCTGGAATGAAGCGGTTGATTATTGGGCACCTTTCTATAACGGTTATGGCATCCATGATGCTTCTTGGCAACCGACATCCGGTTTTTATATGAACAGTGATACATACCTATATCGCGGCAGTCATGGCTGTGTCAATGTTCCTCCTGTCAATATGCCTACTGTGTTCTACAATATAAGCCCGGGAACGCCGGTCACTGTAGTCAGATAAAAGACGAGGCGGATTTTTATGCTTATTAAAGATAGTCGGCTTATGACATTTATAAAAAAAGCAGCACTGTATTTCTTTGTACTCAGCTTCAGTTTGAGCAATATTTCATTTTTTAATATGGTGCTGTCTTATGTTGGCTATACAGGTAACATAACAGTACTATCTTCTGCCGTTTATGCTTTTTTTAATCTGTTTATCTTAATCTGTTTTCTGCATTATGTTATTTCAGATAAAGCATATAAAATCATCCTGCTTGTAGGTATCGTCAATTTAGCTTATGTGTTGCCTTTCCTGATTAATTTAGATGTCCGCGGCATTACATTGTACTTGATGTTCCCTTTACCCGTATCCTTAATGACCGGTATTCTGATACTCAATCGGGACTTAAGAAAAGACTTGATCGATGTTTTTTGTAAACTTCGGTATTTCTATGGAATTTTGGCTATTGCATATATTTGCTTTTTAGCTTTTTATCCGGGAGAAGGTCGCGGGGTATTGCCGGATTTTACATATGGTAATGTAGCCTGGTTTTTTCTGCCGCCAATTTTTATTTATACCGGTGTGTTTTATAAACAAAATTTCAAACAGGAATTCAAACTAAACAAAGCAGCTGTTATTGAAAAAATTATCATTTTGCTGATCTTGAATGTTACGGTGTTCTATACAGGATTAAGGTCAGGCATTATTTCTTTGATTTTTACCAATTTGTTGTTTTTGGCAGGCTATCTGTTTTTTGATGCCAAACACAAAAAACAATACATACAAAATTTCGTGTTGATTTTGCTTCCTTTTTTAGCAGCGTTACTGGTCAGTTCTTTGGTAAAACTGGAGGCATCAAGAATGAACATCATTTCAAATAATTTTTTATTTGAAAAAAATATTCATGAGGTCAAAAAAACTGACGAAGATACATCAGAACCGGCAGATTCAAAAACAGAAACGTCTGAAGTAATAATTTCTCAAACTGTAATTCCCCGAAAAGAAGATCCGGTAGCTAAAAGATCTGAATCCGAAATATCGGAATCTGAAGATTCTCAAACGGATTTATCTGCAACAAAAACATCGGAAGTCAAAGTTTCGCACAGCGTGGTGTCTGAAAATGAAGCCTCCGATAAAGATGTGCAGGAAACAAAAGTTTCTGAAACTAAGTCAAATGATTCTGTTGCAACGGATAATGCAATTAATCTGCAGGAGGATGTGTCAAAGACTGACGAAATCTCTAAACGCTATATCACAAGTCCTTTACATGTCCGCTCTGAAAAAAATACGGAAGTATCATTAGGCATATTGCCTGAAGGTTCAATAGTCGAGGGTTTTCAGGAAGGAGCATGGTTCAAAATCATCTATCAAGGAAAGGAAGCCTATGTAGCTTCAGAGTTTACCAGCGAAGAACAGCTTACTGATGTGAAAACTCTTTATGCTACAAATTCTTTGCCGATTCGTCCCGAAAAAAATTCGAAAAGATCGTTAGGAATTTTGCCGAGATGGGCAGAAGTAGAGGGCTTCCGGGAAGGTGCATGGTTTAGATTTGTTTATGACGGAAAACAAGCATATATCGCATTCAGTGCATTGCGTGAGGAACCACCGACTGAAGCCGAACTCAGAGCAAGTGAAATAGACCATATATTGGCGGAAAATTCCGGATACCGGATTGCTGAAAAACTGAATGTGATTGATGTAGAAGATAATCAGGTGAAAACGGTTAATACAGTTTTCATGAAACACATTGCGGAAAACGATTTTCAAAAAAAATATACGGAAAAAATTTTGCGGGAAGATGTGTTGAAAAACAGGGAAAAATATATGATTGTCAGAGATCGGGATCGTGGCAGAATAGCAAGGTTCAGATTTAAAAATGACAGATATAATCTCTGGAACATGGCAATTAATGAGTTTAAGAAAAGCCCGATCATCGGACATGGAGCATTATCCTATCAAGAGAAATATGATGAATTCTTCCCTCATAATATTTTTTTGGAAATTCTGGCTGATTTTGGGATTGTCGGATTTGCAATCGCAATGTTTTTGGCAATATACTTGCTGATCAAATCGCTCAAATTAATTATAAAAAGCAAGGACAGTTCGATGCTGATCTTATTGTTATTCGGTTTAAGCTATATTCCCGCGTTCCTTTTTTATAACAGCTTATATGGAGATAATGCTTTAGTTTATTTAATCACCTTGTTGACAACATATGTTATATTAAACGCTGACGAACAAAAGAATAAATCTGACAAAAAATCAGTTTATGCCGGTAAAAAGACAATTAATTTAAAGAATGGTTGAAATATTATGAAAAAAGTAATGATTATATTCGGTACACGTCCGGAAGCAATAAAAATGTGTCCGGTAGTTAAAACTTTCAAGAAAAGCCCGGAAATTGAAACAGTGGTATGTGTTACCGGGCAACATCGTGAAATGCTCAAACAAGTGCTGGAAGCGTTTGAGGTTGTTCCGGATTATGATTTGAATATCATGAAACAAAATCAAACGTTATTTGACATCACAATTACAATTTTGGAATCAATCCGTGAAGTTTTGGCGCAAGAAAAACCGGATTTGGTACTTGTACATGGAGACACATCAACAACGTTTGTTTCAGCGCTGGCTTGTTTTTATATGCAGATCCCGGTAGGTCATGTCGAGGCGGGATTGCGTACTTATGATATTTATTCACCCTATCCGGAAGAATTTAATCGCCAGGCGGTCGGTATTGTTTCGCAATTCAATTTTGCTCCGACTCAAATGTCGGCGGATAATTTGATTCGCGAAGGTAAACCGGAACAAAGCATTTATATTACCGGCAATACGGCGATAGATGCATTGCAAACTACAGTCCGCCCGGATTTTGAACATGAGATTGTGGATTGGGCGAAGGATTCCCGTTTAATTGTTTTAACTGCACATCGCAGAGAAAATCTGGGTGCTCCGCTGGAATCTATGTTCAGGGCAATCAGACGAGTGGTTGAAGAAATTCCTGACATTAAAGTAGTTTATCCGATTCACATGAATCCGAAAGTTCGTGAAGCGGCTGCCAAGTATTTGCAAGATCATGCTCGGGTTCGTTTAATCGAACCTCTGGAGGTGGTGGAATTTCATAATCTGCTTGCGGCTGCATATCTGATTTTGACTGATAGCGGCGGAATTCAGGAAGAAGCTCCTTCTTTAGGCAAACCGGTCTTGGTCATGCGAGATACGACGGAACGCCCGGAAGGTATTGAAGCCGGAACACTCAGACTGGTCGGCACAGATGAAAATACAATTTATGAATCTTTCATTGAATTATTGACTGACGAGCAGGCTTACCTGAAGATGAGCGAAGCAAAAAACCCATACGGTGACGGCAAAGCTTCCGAACGTATTTTAGAAATTGTCTTGAGAGATTTATAGAAGATAGTATGAAAATTTTATTATTGTCATATGGCAGCATTAAGTTTGACGGACGCTTACGTGAATTGATCACGGTTTGTAATTTGCTCGGCGACTGTACTTATATAACCAATGACTTGTATTCCGATACTGAAAAACACATTGTGCCACCTCCAACAGACAAGCGAAATTACAAGTCATTTGTGAAATTCTGTTTAAATTTTGCCAAACAAAGTTCTGATTTCGATATTATTTTTGCAGATAATCGCAGAGCTTTGTATCCGGCATATAAAATCTACAGAAAACAAAAAAATGCTAAATTTATTATTGATGCCAGAGAATTGTATCTGATGCAGGAAGCAGGTTCTTTTGTTTCAAAAGTCGGTTGTCTCCTCGAAAAAAGGATTAATCCGAAAGCGGATATTGTGATTGCTGCGAATGCTGAAAGAGCAGAAATTATGCAGGAGCATTATAATTTAAAAAAGTTGCCTTTGGTATTTGAAAATGTACGGGCTTTATCCTTTCCGGAAAACTACAACGGCTTGCAGCAAGCCGGAATTTCGGATGAGATTCTGCAAAGTCTTGATCAATCGAAGTTGAAATTGATCTCAACTTCCGGTTGTTCAATTTCCAGAACGAATGATGTTCTGGTTAAAGCTGTAAGCCGGTTTCAGGATTCGGTTAATCTTTATTTGGTCGGCAGTTACGGCATAGAAGATTGTGCAGCTATTGAAAATTTAATTTCTGAGCTAAGCTTGGATAATGTATTTATCATCAAAGAGAATTTGCCTGAAGGTGAATTAAAAGATTTCATTCAGCGTTGTGATGTCGGAGTGGTTAATTACCATATGCTTGATTTAAATAATACCTATTGTGCTTCGGGCAAAATATATGAATTTCTTGCGGAGAATAAACCTGTTATCACAACCGAAAATCCGCCTCTTAAAAACATGGTCGGCAAATACAAGATCGGAGTTGCCGACAATCTGTATATTGATGCCATTCAGATATTATCGGAAAAGTATGACTTTTATCAAAAGAATGTTGAAGCTTTAAATTTCAGAGCAAAAGTTCTGACCAATAATGAGAAATTGGCAGAAGAGATTAAAGCAAATTTGTAATCAGGTAATCGATGTGAGCAAAAAGAAAAGCTTTTTAAAATCAACATTAATATATTTCGCCGGCAATGTCTTGATGAAATTGATGACATTTTTTCTGTTGCCGGTATATACCACGCATCTGTTAAAAGCTGAAGTAGGTTGGTATGAAAATAGCGCCAGCCTGATTACCTTTTTGGCAATGACGGTATTCCTCAATATCTGGGCTGCCGTTTTACGTTTTATGTATGATTATCAAAAAGATCAAGATAAGTATAAGGCGATCAACAACGGTCTTGTTATCTTTTTTGTTGCTACAGTTATCTATACTGCGGGTCTTTGGCTGTTTAATTATTTCAGACCTAATCCGTACATGATCTATATTTATTTATATGGCTTGTTTACGATTTTTCATTATCTTTACGGGAATATTGCCAGAGGCTTCGGCAATAATATTCTATATGTCGTTTCCGGTGTTGCAGCCAGCCTGACAACTCTGGTTACGAATATTGTTTTGATCGTTTATTGCCAAATGCGGATAGAGTCGTTATACATCAGTGTTTGTGTAGGTTATTTGATACAGATTCTGATTATTGAACTCAAATTAAAAATAATTGCTAACTTTAAAAAGAGAGATCTTTCGAAAGATCTGATCGTAAATTACCTTAAATTCGGCATCCCGCTCAGTATCAGTACATTGATCTCCTGGTTTTTAGACGGATATAATAAGTTATATGTATCGGAAAATCTGGGATATGATGCAAACGGTTTATATTCAGTTGCCGGGAAATTTTCCGGTGCTCTGGCATTGATTGCTTCCTGTATCATTTTGGCCTGGCAGGAGATGGCATTCAAAAATGCGGATACGGATAATGTCTCTGAAAAAAACAATACATATTCCAGTGCGGTCAACACTTACTTATATTATATGATGTTAGGGGTTGCTGCTTTGCTGCCTGTCATAACTTTGATTTTTCCGTTTTTGATTAAGAAAGATTTCCAGGCAGGCTATATCTATGTTCCGTTTCACATTTTAGGAACAACCTTAAGCACATTCATGAATTTTTATTCGCAAATTTTCTTTGCCGACAAGAAAACCGTATCTGTTACGATATCCTTCGGTGTTTCAGCTGTAATTAATTTTGTTTTGTTAGGCATACTGGTACCACACTTCGGAATTCAAGGTGCAAATTATTCCGTTATTATCAGCTACATTGCCGGATTAATATTAATGGCTTTCTTTACAAGACGCATAATCAGAATCAGGTTCGGCAACTTACAAACCATAATCGGCTTTCTTTTAATGGTGCTGAGTTTCATTGTCTATCAATTCAATAATATCTTATATTCTTTGGCGTTTTTATTAATATTTATGATTGTTTTTGTCTTTTCTGAGATCAATAATATCAAGGCTCTGCTGAAATTACTGTTCCGTTAAATTAGTCTTATTGTTCAATTTGTATTGAACAATATCTCAACAGGGCAGATCCGGCCTGGACCGGCCTCATTTGCACAGAATCCTGTACTGTGTGACTTTTCTTAGAAAACAATTAAAAAACAATTAAAAAACAAATAAAACATAGTAAAATATCTTAAAAATTATTAACAAATCGCTATCAGAGAATATTTGTTGTATACTGAAATTATTAATTTTGTGAGAAAATGGAGTTACTATGCAAATTCCTTTTAATAAACCTGATATAACGGAAAAAGAAATAAATGCTGTCAGTGATGTCCTGAGATCCGGTTGGATCACGACCGGTCCGGAAACAAAACGGTTTGAAAAAGATCTGGCTGCCTACATGGCTGTGCCGAAAGTAGCATGTGTCAATTCGCAAACTGCCGGTGCGGAATTGGTTTTACGTTTGTTAGGAATTGGACCAGGTGACGAAGTAATCGTTCCTGCCTATACCTATACCGCATCTTGCAGCATTATCTATCATGTCGGAGCAACGCCGGTGATTATAGATTCTCAACCGGATTCACCGGAAATGGATTATGATCAGATGGAGGCTGCAATTACTGACAAGACGAAAGTAATCATTCCGGTTGATTTAGGCGGCATACTTTGTGATTATCAGCGTGTTTATCAGGCGATTGAGAATAAAAAGTCATTGTTCAGAGCTAATCCGGAGAATCAGTATCAGGCAATATTTCAAAGAATAATTGTTTTGGCGGATACAGCTCACTCTTTGGGAGCGGAAGTCGATAATCTGAAATCCGGAAATCTTGCCGATTTCAGCAGCTTTTCTTTTCATGCGGTGAAAAACCTGACAACTGCCGAAGGCGGTGCCGTCACTTGGCGTAACAGATCCGATCTGGATAATTCGGAAATTTACAAAACATTGATGCTCTTATCTTTACATGGTCAGGACAGAGATGCCTTTACCAAAACCCAAATAGCTTCTTGGGAATATGATATTATCGAGCCTTGGTATAAATGTAATATGCCGGATATTTTGGCTGCGCTCGGCCGGGCACAACTTGAACGTTATCCGGAAATTCTTGCCAAACGTCATGCTGTTATTGAAAAATATAATCGGGCTTTTGCGGACTTACCGGTAAAAGGGTTGGATCATTTCAGTCATGGTCAAAAATCCTCCGGGCATTTATATTTTTTGCGAATAGATAACTATGATGAGCGGCAACGCAATGAATTTATCAGTAAAATGGCTGAGCAAGGTGTAGTTTGTAATGTACATTACAAACCGTTGCCGATGCTCAGCGCATATAGCGAACGCGGTTTTGATATTAAGGATTATCCCAATGCTTATAATTACTATAAAAACACGGTTACCCTACCGCTTTATAGCAGCTTGACCGATCAGCAGATCGATTATATTATTACCTGTGTGAGAAATTTACTGAAATAAGATTTATGCTTAAAAAGTGGCAAGAATTACCAATTGAATTACAACATGAATGTATAGCACCATATTATAAAGCGTTAAAGAAGAAGAGATTAACTCTGATATTTAAAAGACTATTCGATATTCTCTTTTCCTTTATTTTGCTGATTTTAACCAGTCCGTTTTTTCTTGTATTGAGCTTAGTAATTATGATTGATTCGCATGGAGCACCTTTTTATCTTCAGGAAAGAGTAACTCAATACGGTAAAAAATTTCGGATTATTAAATTCAGAACGATGGTGAAAAATGCTGCAAAAATGGGTTCGGAAGTAACGGTAAGTGACGATCCGCGCATTACGAAAACAGGTAAATTTATTCGGCGTTTCCGGATAGATGAAGTTCCGCAATTAATCAATATCGTCTTGGGACAGATGACTTTTGTCGGTACCAGACCCGAAGTTCCGCGTTATGTGGAAGGTTACACAGCCGAAATGTTGGCAACCTTGCTTTTGCCCGCCGGTGTTACGTCACGTGCCAGCATTGAATACAGTAATGAACAGGAATTGCTTGACGGTTCAACCGATATCGATAAAACATATGTGGAAGAAATATTGCCGGAAAAAATGAAATATAATTTGGCATATCTTCAAAATTTCAGTTGTAAAGAAGATTTTTTAATTATCTTTTTAACGGTTAAAAAAGTCTTTTTCGGAGGATGAATAAAGGTAAAACAGCCTATGGCGAACTATATAATTGAAAAGCGGGAAATAAGGAATAAATTACTTGAACAAAGACAGCACATGACCGAAGAGGAGAGAATTTCACAGTCTGCTGAAATTATCGAACAGCTCTTGGATTCGGCATATTATAAAAATGCGAATTTAATTTTTACTTTTAACTCTATGCCGGAAGAAGTCAATACTCAGACTTTAATTGAGCAGGCTTTAGCAGACGGTAAAAGAGTTGCTTTGCCGGTAACTTTCGGCAAAGAGAAAATGGAAGCCTTTCAAATATTTGCCGATACAGATTTAGAGCGAGACAAATTCGGAGTATTGTCACCGCAACCTGAATCGTCAAAGCTGATAAACCCTGAAGAGATTGATTTGGCAATAGTACCGTTATTGGGCTATAATTTGCATGGTTATCGCATCGGTCATGGTGCCGGTTATTATGACAGATATCTTCCTCGGCTTTCGGTAAAATGTGCGAAAATAGGTATTGCTTTTTCCGATCAAAAAGTTGATTCCTTACCGGTCGGAGTTGATGATTATCCTTTGGATGAAATCCTTACCCCGCATGGATTTCTGAAATTGCAGACCAGGGTTGAAACTCATTGCCATAGTGCGGAATTCTCGCTTGACTGTGCCAGACCTTTTGCTGAGTTGATTGCTGAAGCGGAAAAAAAGAATTTTAGGATTATCACACTTACCGATCATTATGATAAAGATGTTATCGATGGCAGAGCATATCCGGGAAAGACACCGGTCGGTGCTGTTCCGCAAAAAGATGAATGGATTTTTGCTTTAGATCAATATGTTGATTTCTGCCAAGCAGAAAAAGCCAAACTGAAAGAGCGAAATTCCCGAACGGAATTACTGCTCGGTATAGAACTCGGCTATCAGGATTATTTAGCGGACGGCTATAAGAAAGTGATACCGAACTATCCTTTTGATTTGATTATCGGTTCAATTCATACGATGTATTGTGATGACTTTGCTGTTAACGGCACTGCATTATATAGCCAGGGCAAACAAAAAGCTTATGATGAATATCTCAAAGCATTGATTGAAATGGTGGAATCCGGTTTGGATTTCGATGTGTTGGGACATTTTGATTATGTTATCCGGTATAGCGGTTATCCGGATCCGAAGATGTATTATCAGGATCATGCCGCTTTATTTGATCATCTGTTCAAAGTGATTATTGCAAGAGGCATCAGTTTGGAAGTTAATACCAGAACTCGCTATCGTCAGATTAAGTCAGGAGAACAAGATTGGGGAATGACGGATCTTGCAATTTTTGCCAGATATTATGAGTTGGGTGGCCGTATGGTTACTTTTGCCACGGATGCTCATGCCGGGGGAGAATTGCATTGTCTGATTTCAGAAATGATCCGGGCATTTAAAACAATCGGTTTTACACAGGGAACATATTTTAAAGCAAGACAACCGGTTTTTTATGACTTGTTATAGTATTGAATAAATTTAAGAATGAGCTCTTGAGATAAAATAAGTAAGATAAGGGATAATAATGTATAATACCAGAGAAGAGCTTGACAGATTGTGCAGCGAATCAACATGTTTTTGACTGGTTTTTTGAAAGATTTTATAATTTGCAGAAATAATATGAAAGTTTATATAAATATTTCAATCAATTAATATGTTGAAAAATGTGGGAGCAGGAGAGAATAGGAATAACATGGAAAAAAGGAATATTCCGCTATCAGTGCCGAATTTAGACTTGGATATATTGCCTTATATCCGGGAAACGATCGAAACAGGCTGGGTTTCTACCGGCGGAAGATTTATTACTGAATTTGAAGAAAAGGTCAGAGCTTTTATTGATGCGGATTTTACGCGTGGCGTACAGAGCGGAACTGCAGGATTACATTTATCTTTATTGGCTTTAGGACTTCAGCCCGGTGATGAAGTGATTGTTCCGACTTTGACCTTTATTGCAGCGGTTAATCCCGTTCACTATTCTCATGCTTATCCGGTATTTATGGATTGTGCCGACGATTTAAATATTGATCCGCTCAAATTACGCAGTTTTTTAGAAGAAGAATGTACGTTTGAAAATGATATAGTGGTGAACAAAAAATCAGGCCGTAAGATCAAAGGGATTGTAGTTGTTCATGTCTTCGGCAATCCTGCCGATATGGAAGCTATTATGCAAATAGCCGAAGAATACAAATTGTTTGTGCTTGAAGATGCTTCTGAAGCATTAGGTTCGAGATATACTGAAGGCAAGTATGCCGGAAAACATTGCGGTACGATCGGTGATCTCGGCGTTTTATCTTTTAATGCAAATAAGATTTTAACAACCGGCGGCGGCGGAATGATAATTTCACCGACAGAAGAACTTGCTGATAAGATTTCGTTTTTAGCGACACAGGCCAAAACTGATCCCTGGCGATTTATCCATGATGAAGTAGGCTTTAATTATCGCATGACCAATATTGCTGCGGCATTCGGAATAAGCCAAATTGATAAAATCGAACAATTCTTAACAACGAAAAGCAATAATTATTTCCGCTATAAATCCGTTTTTCATGAGCACGGTTTAAAAATCTTAGATTTTAATGAGGGCACCGACCCGAATTATTGGTTTTATTCTTTAATGATCGATGAAAATGAATTCGGCATGAATAAAGAAGATTTGATGCTGAAATTAATGGATTACGGCATCCAAACCAGACCGATCTGGGGCTTGATTCACCAGCAAAAACCTTATTTGGAACATCAGTCATATCAAATCGAAAAGGCTTTGTATTATGCGGATAAAGTGTTAAACATTCCTTGCAGTACGAATCTGACGATTGACGATTTAGATTTTGTTGTGAAAACGATTCTCAGCCTGAAAAAGAATTAACTATACCGAATCCGGGCAATTGATATAATAATTGGACGAAAGGAACCGATTTAAACTTGTTGTATAAAGACATCTACTTTGAACCTGCTTATGGCAAATTGTGCGAAACGATTGAAGAAGGTACTGCGGAGATTTTTCATTTAGAAACAGCTGACGGGATTATCAGCAATATGTTCCTGAAAAAACATTTACCGGCAGATCTGGATCCGGAACAAAAATATTTTGATCTTTCTACACCATACGGTTACGGCGGTCCGCTTATTTTGGAGTTAAAAGGCGATAAGGCAAAACTTGTCGCGGAATATGAGCGCCGATTTTCTCAGTATTGTATGGACAATAATATTATTTGTGAATTTATCAGATTCCATCCGCTGATCAGAAATTATTCGGATTTCGAAGAGATTATCGATACGCACTTTCTGAGAAAAACGGTTGCAACTGTTGTCAAAGGTTCGGCAGATCCGTTCATGGAAGAATTTAACAGGAGTGCCCGCAAAAGTATCAGAAGAGTTTTGCAAAAAGATTTTTCTTATGAAATTATTGACAGACCGGATAATCTTGATCAATTCATAAGAATCTATCACGATACGATGGATCGCAATAAAGCAAAAGGCTTTTATTATTTTCCGCCTGAATATTTTGATGCGTTGCTTAAATCTTTCAGAGATAATGTGTTAAATATTAATGTGTTTGTTGAAGATACTTGTATTGCGAGCGGTCTGTACTTTGTTTATAACAATTTTTTGCATGCACATCTTTCCGGGACCCTGTCGGAATACTTGGAATTTTCCCCTGCGTATTTGCTGAAATATCTTACTTGTCAATGGGGCAGAGAACATAACATTGATTACATTCATTATGGCGGAGGGACTACCAACGATCCGCAAGATTCTTTATTGCAGTTCAAATCCAAGTTTACCCAAAAAGGTTTTTTTGATTACTATATCGGTAAAAAGATATATAACCGGGAAGTATATGATGCAATGGTTAACAAAAGCAAAAAAGAAAATTTCAATTATTTCCCGCAATATAGAGGTTGACTTATGAAAATAGTTATTTCCGGTGCCGGCGGATTTTTGGGCAAAAATATCCTTGATCAATTATTTTCCGACATTCCGGCTGAACATGATATCATTGCTTTATCCTCTGACCCGTCACAATTGTCTGCTTATAGTAATCGACCGGGTATGCAGATAATCGGCAATCAAGATTTTTTAGCTGACAAGATGAATCTTGCTGATTATACTTTGTTACATTTAGCTTATGTTCGCAGCAGTGAATTTCAGATAATCAAAAATAATTGTGAATTCACTTTTGATATTCTGCAGCAAGCGCAATTAAACAATATTAAAAAAACAATACATATATCTTCGCAAAGTGTTTATGATGCGCAAAGAACTCAAGCTGCAAAAGAAACAGATTTCGTGAAGGTTTCAACTCTTTATGATATGGGAAAATATTACTTGGAAAACTGGATTGCCGATTACTGTACTGCAAATCAGATGAAATATCTTAATCTGAGATTAAGCAGCCTGGCAGGTCCGAATTTTCCCCAAAGAATTACATCTCGCTTGATTAAAGATGCCATTGAGACCGGAAAAATTTCAATTAATCTTAACGGGCAAATTTTTTCTTATACTCATGTACGGGATATGGCACAAGCTATTATTAAAGCCATGCAACTTCAAGAGAAAGATTGGAATAGAAATTATAATGTCGGCACCCATGAATCTTATACCATAGAGGATATTGCGATCGAAATTGAATCGATTATGAAAAAAAAGAAAAAACCGTTGGAAATTATCCGAAATTACTCGGAAGCCAACGGTATCAACAGTTCTTTGGATTGTTCTTTGTTTGAGAAAGCTGCCGGTTGGCAAGCTGAATATGATCTGCAATTAATCTTAAAGGAAGAATATGATTTTCAGGCTTTAGCGCAAAGGATAGAAAAATGATTTACGGAAAAATTGTAAAAAGGATTTTAGATTTTGTCTGCTCGCTTCTTATGATTTTGCTTTTATCACCGTTGCTCTTGATTTTAAGTATTTTGGTTTTAGTGAATTTAGGTTCTCCGATATTTTTTCGCCAGGTTCGACCCGGTAAAAACGAAAAAATCTTTCGTTTAGTAAAATTCAGAAGTATGAATAATAAAAAAGATGATGCCGGAAACTTACTGCCTGACAAAGAGCGCTTAACCAGGTTCGGCCTGTTCTTGCGCAAATCTTCTTTGGATGAACTGCCTGAATTATGGTGTATTCTCAAAGGTGATATGTCCTTTGTCGGACCGAGACCTCTGTCAATTAAATACTTGCCTTTTTATACTGAACAGGAAGCAAAGCGCCATAATGTAAGACCAGGTCTGACCGGTCTGGCACAAATCAGGGGGCGCAACGATTTGGACTGGGATCAGCGTTTGGCATATGATATTGAGTATGTTGAAAATTTAACTTTTAAGAACGACTTAAAGATTTTGTTTAAAACGGTTGCCAAAGTTTTGAAACAGGAAGATGTAATTGTAGCCGGGACAGGCAAAGTGGGAGATCTTGATGAGATCAGACAGGTTCAAAGACCTGAATATACAGACAAGGATTCTGTTAAGTAAAGATTAGGAAAAACCGGGATTTTTTTCTTAATCTTTACAGAACACAGATATGACCGAGGAGTAATTATGCAAGACACATTAAAAGGTAAAAAATTGTTGCTTTTAGGCGGTTCCAGAAATATGAAAGAAATTTTGGATGCCGCTCAGGCAATGGGAATTCAAATCGGTGTAACAGATTGGTACAATACGGACGTATCACCGGTCAAACTGATGGCGGACGAATATTTTGATGTCAGTATCACTGATTACCCGGCATTGCAGAAATTAATCAGAGAGAATAATTATGACGGGGTTACGACAGGATATACGGATTCGTACCTTGAACCATATGCCAAACTGTGCGACTTGTGTGATTTACCTTGTTACGGTACGCCAGAACAATTCAGTATTTTAACCAATAAAGAGAAATACAAAAAATTATTTAAAGAATTCGGTGTACCGACACTTGAACCTTATAGTGCCGATCAGATTGATCAGGATTTCAATGGTTATCCTTTAATGCTGAAACCGATCGAGGGATCGGGCGGCAAAGGCTTGGAAATTGTGTATGATTATGCTGAATACAAGAAAGTAATCAACAATGAGAATGTCCGTTATTTAATTGAGCCCTATATTGCGGAAAGAAATGAGATGACGGCTTTTTTCTTGTTTATCGACCATGAGGTTTATCTGAGCGGTACGGCGAATAGATTTTTATCAAAACCGCAAGGCGAAAAAATCGGCCTTCCCGTATTTTACAGTTTCCCTTCGAGTTATGATGCTGTTTTTCGTAAATATACCGCACAACCGATGAAGGAAATGTTCAAGAGTTTGGGTGTTAAAGACGGGATGCTTTTTGCTCAGTGCATGATCCATGAAGGCGTTGTGAAAGTATATGATTTAGGTTATCGCTTAACCGGCAGTCTGGAATATAAATTACAAGAAAAAATGTACGGTTTTAACCCTTTAAAGATGATGATTCACCATAGTCTGACCGGTAAGATGTTGCCTGACGATTCAAAGCCGGATATAGAGAGATTAATGCAGAATGATATTTTCGGTTTTAATGTAACGATGTTGGGCAAAGAAGGAACGATTGAACGTATTGAAGGATACGAGAAGATCATGCAAATTCCGGGAGTGATAGATTGTGCATTCAAAATGATAGCCGGCGAATCGATTAAAGAGCATATGATCGGAACACTGGGTCAAATTGTTGCGAGAATTTTCTTTACAGCGGATACTTTAAACACGAGTATGAAAACCCTGGAAGAAATTTACCGGAATATAAAAATTATTGATACTCAAGGTAATGACATGATTTTAGACACATTTAACATAAATGATATCGTCAAGTTTTATAATATGAATTAAGAGGCATGAGGTGACAATTTTTTATTGTTAATAATATATGCGGAATCAAACATATGAGATAGGAAGCAGTTTTTATCTCTTACACAAAAAAATATCGGAAATAGAAAATTCGCCCGAACCGATTAATATTCAGGACTCCGAAAAACTGAAATTTCTGAGTTCAGGCAGACAGGCAATTTGTGCCTGTCTGACCGATATGGCAAAAACAGGAAATACAAACAAGACTGCTCTGGTTCCGGCATATACCTGTCAAAGTGTGCTGGGAGGTTTTTTAGAAAAAGGATATCAATTGTCTTTCTATTCGATTGATCAGAATTTTCAAGTCAGAACTTCGACCTTAAACAACTTAATCAAAACATTAACCCCCGGTGTTTTACTGTTTCATCCCTATTTCGGCTTTGATACCGTTATTCAGGATCAGCCGCCGGAGAAACAATCAACTGTTGTAATTTATGATGCGACTCAAAGTTGGGCATCAGGTTTTGAATATCCGTTTGCGGATTATAAGATTGTCAGCTTGCGGAAATGGGCTGCCTTACCGGATGGTGCCATAGCAGAAAAAATCAGCGGGAAATTCTGCTCGTTGTCAATTGAACCGGAACAAGAAAACCTGACAATAGATACGCTGAAAGTCTATGATTTAAAAGAAAAATACCTGAGTTATCAAAAAGGTGAAAAGTCTGAAATGTTGCAAGGATTTGCCGATCTCAAACAGACTTTTTTTGATAATCAATATACACTGTATAGCATGACAAATTTTTCGCGAAAAATGCTTGAACTTTTTACCGCACAGTCAACCTTAAACGTTTGGCAGAGGCAAAGAAGGATTAACTATCAGACCCTATACAATTATGCGAATTGGGATAAAATCGGAATACCTTATTTTGAATTAACGGCAGGAATTATACCTTTATATTTTCCGTTCAATGTCAAAAACATGGTACGTCAAGATTTTCAGAAATATTTGGCAGCAAACAATGTGTATTGTCCCGTAATCTGGCCGATACCGCAAAATGCGGAAATATCGCCGGTTTCAAATGAATTGGCGGAAATCAGAAAGAATTGTTTGTGTATTCCGATTGATCAACGCTATTCTGAGAAGGACATGGAATATATCCTGGAATTAATAGATAAATTGAAGCTTTTTTAATTTTGTATTGAGATAGTGATATGCATAACAAAAAACAATTTTTAGCAGATATTATAAAAAACACGCTGGCTTTCGGCATTTATATGATTGCATTCCAAGCTGTCATGATGCCGTTTTTAGCCTGGAAGCTGGATGATGCAACTAATTCTCAATTTATACTTTATGTGATGATAGCCAATATTTTAACGGTTTCTTTGGGCAATGAACTGGGAATTCTGCATCAAGTATTAACCGGGCGGGAAATGGGCGAACGAACTTTGCCCGATATCAGATATATTTTGAATATTACTTCAATTCTTTTAAGCGGATTCATGTTCATAACTTTAATGATATTAAAATTTTCCGTTATTTCCGCGCTGGTTTTATCCATAACGGTTGTATTAACCAATTTCAGACTTTTTATTCTCGGTTATCTGCGGTTACAGATGAATTTTAAAGCAATTATTGCAGGTAATTTTTTATACTTAGTCGGAGTCCTTTTATCGATCATATTTCTGAATTATGCTTTTCTGATTTTTTGGCTACCGATTTTCTCAGCTGAAGTATTATCTTCATTATTCTACAGGTATGCTGCAAGTGATTTTTTTATAGCCAAACCGGATAAAAGTGATGATTTTCGCAAAGTATTAAAAGAATTTTTTGAACTTTTCAGCTCGACTTTATTAACCAATATTCCTAATTATGCGGATAAAATACTGATTTTACCGCTTCTGGGAAATGTGATGATGAATGCTTACTATGCAGGATCGGTAGTCTCAAATCTGTTATTTATCATAATAAATCCGATTAACGGTGTTATTTTGGCTTGGTTGTCGAAAGACAGTGTTTCTGATGCAAAAACCATAATCAAAAATCATATCAAAGTAAATTTTATAATTATTATTCTGGTATTTATCTTAAATATCCCGGCTATTTATCTGATGACCCGATTCTTATACAAAAAATATTTGCATATCGTAATTACAATTTTGGTTCCTTTAGCAATCAATGCCGTATTCTCAATTGCTTCAAGCTTATTAAAAATGGTCTATCTGAGATATTTGGAATTAAACAGAATTAAATATTTTAATTTGATTCATTTGGGATGTTTTATTCTTTTTGCATTTCTCGGTTCAAAATTCTTCGGAGTAATCGGATTTGCTTACGGAGCCGCTTTTTCAAAATTTGTTTTGTGGTTGCTTTACCTGCTTTCACTATTAAAAGTAAAAAAGGTATAATGTTCTACCGGGGTATAGTATTAAAAAATAAGGATTTTACAGGATGGATAAAGTTAAGAATACGTTGTCTGATTTCAAAAACATATTATTCGGTCAAGAGAAAATTGCTTATAATTCACAGGGATTCGATATTGCCGATTTTGCAATGATTCTCTTTTTTGCTCAGAGATTTATCACATATCTGGCTGTTTCTTCATTGGGAAAGATCGGTCCGGTTTTCATCATGGGTGTTCTCGGTCTGATGTATGCAGCGGCCGTTTTATACAAATACAAACAGAACAAACGCTTGGATTTTTTGATTTTCTTTGCTTTACTTTTTTTAGTAATAACTCTATCCTTTTTATCGATTCTGAGAATACCGGATCTTAAATTCTGGATTTTCGGTTCACAAATGAACTTGCCGGTTCAGTTGATAGATGTCAGAAAAACCATATTTGCCTTATTAATTGTTCTCCTGGTCAAAAATTTGAACAAAATTTTGCGAAACATATATTATGCTTCACTGTTAAATTTTGTTTACCTGCTTTATCAAGCGATATTGTACTTGGTATCGGGTAACTGGGATGCATATTACAGCCTGCCTGCACGGGATATGATCTATAACATGTCTTATGGTTATGAAATGATTTTTGTCTGTATTGTGTTGCTTACAATGGCGTTCATTAAAAGATCATTAATCTTATCAATGATGGGTTCACTAGCTCTGGTATGTTCGACTTTTTTCGGTTCCAGAGGATCCTTATTGGTTTTTATCACTTTTGCTTTTTTGATGATCTTAATCTATGCCGGAGGTTCACTGAAAATAAACCGGACAACAATTAAAGAAAAATCCGGATATCTTCTGAATACTGTTTTAGTTATTGCGCTATCGTTTTTGCTGATGTTTTTAATTCCTAAACTTGATCAGATATTAGACAAAATAATAGTACCTGCTGAATCGGAGCTTGCTCTGACAGAACAACCTGCCGATCTTTCGGAATCAGAAGACACACTATCTTCAAGGACGGTAGATTCAGTTATCGGAGGCGAATTTTTAGACAGTAACGGACGCATTAAAATTTGGCAGACAGCTTTTAACAGTTATTTAGAATCTCCCATTTTCGGCAAAGGCATTTACGGTGACAGATTAGAAGTAGGGAAAAGATGGTATTGGGGCTACAGCCATAATGTGGTTTTGGAATTAATGAATCATTTTGGCATATTCGGTTTAGCATTTTTCGGTTACCTGTTTTATTCCGTAATCAAAAAGATTATCAGCTCACCTGAAAAGTCAACAAGACTATTGTATATTATCGCACTATCTCTTTGCGCCAAATTACTTCTTTCCGACAGTTATTTGATCAGTGCATATTTTTGGTTGTTAATCGGTTTATTGATCGTCGATTCCGAATTACTGAATAAACTATCTAATAAAAAACTTGTGTCTGCAACGCTGGGCCTTTTGGCATTAGCCGTTGTATCCGGTTCAATCTTCTTAATTAAAGATTATCAAAATCAGAATTTTCAAACGATTAAGATAACCGAACCGACGGTAATTATCTCTACGACCAATACGAATTCATATACTTTCAAGATTTATCAGACTATCGAAGAATCCGGTTTTCAAGCAGTTGCTTTTGCTAATTCATCCGGAATAGGTGAGACCGGCGAGAACATTCTGACAATCAATGACTTTACCGGCATGAAAGAATCAGGGGCTGATTTTGAAGACGGAGAATTCTTTTATCAAAATCCCTATATTCGTCCGTCCGCCGTTCAAGACGCTAACCGTGTCAGGACGAAAGAGTTTTTTGCGGAGCATGGATTGGCTGAACCGATTGCCTATGCACCGCCATACGGATCGCATAATTCGACAATTGAATACAGAACTATGCACGATTATTCTTTTGTTCAGGTAAATAAAACCGGGGCAAAATCTCAACCGATTAAGACAATAACCTATCCGGGTTCTCTCAATATGCAAGCTCGTCAATTGTATTGGGAAAATGCCGACCGGAAAACAGAATTACTTGATTATATAGAAAAAGCCGGAAATAATGATGCTCTGATTATCCTCAACGTCAACGCAAATAAATATAATATTGATCAGGTTAGAGAAATCTTAGACCTCTTACAAGAGAAGAACTTTAAATCTGTAACCTATCAGGACCTGGCTGAACAGGCTGAACTTACGCCCGCTGATTTCAGCTTGAAAAATTATCTGGAAAACACCTATATGTATGGCTACATCAATAAATACTTAAATTAGCCGGATTTCAAATTCTAAGTTTTATAAGCTAGCTGTTTCTGTTTTGAGCCATTCCTGCTCGACGCTATTGAGATAAGGTGAAATTTTTCGGCAGACGGTTGCCTGATAATTGTTCAGCCATGCCAGCTCATATTTTTCCAGCAAACTGACATCAATCGCATCTTTATCCAAGGGAACAAATGACAGGCAATCCAATTTCATGAATAAGTCCGTGTCAACCTGTTTATCTTTCAGCACAACAAAATCATTTTCGATGCGGATACCGTATTGGTTTTCTTTATAAACACCGGGTTCGTTTGTAATAACCATTCCGTGTTCTAAAGGAATATCAACATAATTCATATTGAAACGTTGGGGACCTTCATGGACGCCTAACAAATAACCGACAGCATGACCGGTTCCCGATTTATAATCCATGTAATTTTGCCATAACGGTTGACGGGCCAGGACATCTAAATAATAACCGGTGACTCCGTAAAGAAATTTTGCCCTGGCAAGGTTAATGTGGGCTTTTAAGGTTAAAGTATAATCTTCAATCTCTTGACCGGTCAGCGGTCCGCAAGAAATGGTGCGGGTAATATCGGTAGTTCCGTCAAAATAATGTCCGCCTGAATCAATCAACAGAAAACTTTTCGGCTTGATCCGGCTGTAATTATTTTCAGTAGCCGAATAATGCATCATTGCCGCATTCGGTCCGTATGCCGCAATTGTTGAGAAACTTTCATCAATGAACAAATCTTGTTCAGCACGCAAATCATGTAATTTTGCTGCTGCGTTTAATTCATCAAGTTCTCCGGATTGAGCATTTTGCTTGATGAAATAAATAAACTTGGTTAAAGCAACACTATCTCTGAGATAACTGTTTCTTTGATTTTTCAATTCAACTTCATTAAGAGCAGCTTTCATCAAATAAGGATAATCAAGTTTGTTTTTTATCTTTACTGAAGCAGGAATAAGCGTAAACAAAGCATGATTGATTATTGCCTGATTCAGCACAATTGAAGATATTTCCGGATTTTGCACGTCTTCATAAATCAGGTGGTAGTCTTGAAGCGTAATTCCGTTTTCTTCTAAAAAGCGGCGAGCTTCTATACTGACTTTATTTTGATCGATATAAAGGATTGCCTTATTTTTGGTGACCAAAGCGAAAGCCATGCTGACCGGAGTATTTTTAATATCATTTCCTCTGAAATTAAAAAGCCATGCGATGTCGTTCAAACCTGCATAAAGCGCTGCTTCCACATTATCTTCCAGCATTTTTTTTCTGATTTTCTGAATTTTTTGTGCAGAAGTTTTACCGGTATATTTAAGTTCATGAATATAAATCGGCGCATCGGGCAGAGGCGGACGATCGGCCCACAGATCCTCAATTAAATGATGATTAGCCTGCAGATGAATGTTTTTATCGGCTAAAGTATTTTTTAACTTTTTATAAAAATTTTCTGAAATCAGATTGCCGTTCATACCCAAGCAATCACCGTTGTCAAGATTATCGAGCAACCATTCTTCCAAAGTCGGGAAACCTGCGGTCGCCATTTTCATCATTTTGAATTCACTACCTGAAATTTGTTGTTCGGCTTGAATGAAGTAACGTCCGTCTACCCAGAGCAGAGCATCTTTTTGGGTAACAACCGCATATCCGGCAGAACCGGTAAATCCGGTTAACCAGCTGCGTGTTTTATAATGATCGGCAATATATTCACTTTGGTGCGGATCGGCAGTGTTAATATAATAAGCAGCGAGGTTGTTTCTCTTCATTAATTCTCTCAGTTTTGCTAATTTTTCGTCTGTGGTTAATTTAATTTGGTAACTATTGTTCACTTTTTTCTCCTCTAGGAATGACCTTATTATGAAATTGTAAATTAATCCATTTATAATAGCATTATTGAATTTTGATTGCTATAATCGTATTTCAGCATCAAACAGATACTGATTACAACTCAGACTGAAATTAAATTCTGTCAGTTCAAAATAAAAAGAGTTGCAATTTCAATTAAATTGTAATTAACGTAGCATAAGAGAGGACAAAAACCGGATATGGATTTTAAAAGAATTTGGCATTCACTGCGTCTGACTTTAACCTTATCGGGCAGAAAAAGAGCAGCCTATGTCAAAAAACATAAATTATTCAATGCTATGGGTGAAAATTGCATGTTGCAAATTCGTAAACTTCCTTTATATTCGGAACAAATTCGATTTCATAACAATGTGCGAATAGCTTCAAATGTTACTTTTTTAACTCATGACGTGGTTCATAATTTATTGAATTTTAAATATAACGAACAGACTTTTTATGAAAAAAAAGGTTGTATTGAAATTATGGACAATGTTTTTGTCGGTGCGAATTCAACCATCATGTATGATGTCAGAATCGGAGCAAATGTTGTTATCGGTGCAAATACCGTTGTGACTAAAGACTTGCCGGGAAATGCAGTCTATGCGGGAGTTCCGGCAAGATACATTTGCAGTTTTGATGATTTGGTCAAAAAACGTGAAGCGTATAATCTTGTCTGTGCAAATAGGGATAAAAATATTTATTCGGATTTTACAGATTTTTTATGGGCTGAATTTGATAGAGCACGAGAAGAATCAGCTGTTTGAATTATAATTTATTTATTGACGAATATGGTGATTTTTTAATTATAATCTGCTTAGATATATAGTTAAGAGTTTGAGAGGAGTAATTGTGAAAAAACAAAAAAAGATAGTTTCCAGATTTTTATGCAGCGGAATATTGGCAATGGGTATGATCTTAGGTCTGTTTTCCATGAATATATCGGTTTCAGCCGATGTCATTGAAGCCGGTTCAGATAATTTATCTGCACCGGCGGAAACCGATAGTTCTGCAACAACTTCCGCAGAATCTGCACCGGAAACCGAATTGGATTCTCCGGATGCAATTCCGCCAACAATTGAGCAAGATGATCTTGAGCAAACAGATATTACGTTAAGTGATCAGGAGATCAGTCTGCAAAGGATGGCGGAAAGTTTTGCATTTGAAGATGCAAAAAATGTCGAAAAAGATCTTGAAAATTCAGCAGATGTTGCAAGCTCAGCAGATAATCCGGATTCTGAACCTACAGTTGCCATGAAAGAAGAGTCTTCGCAAGAAGATTCTCAGGCAGATATTATCAATAATTTCTCAAGAACACAGACGGTGCCGAATCCGGTTAGTCAAGAACAAGTGGCCGGGGAAACTTCAAATGAAACTAAACCTGATTCCGAACCGGAGACCAAACCCCAACCTGAGCCTGAGCCCGAGCCTGTTTTGGAAACTTTATATGTCCAAACTGCGACCTTGGCAGTACGTCCGGCCAAGAATTCAACAGCTTTACTGGGTTTATTAACGAAAGGAACCCAAGTTAACGGTTATCGTGAGGGGGTATGGCTCAGAATTACTTACAATAATAAAACAGCTTATGTGGCTGCCAAGTTTACCGATGTCACACCACCACCTATAGAAACTCTATATGTTCAGACAAGGTCCTTAGCGGTGCGTCCGGCAAAGAACTCGACGGTTTCAGTCGGCTCATTGAGAAGGGGCACACAGGTTAACGGCTATCGCGAAGGTGCATGGATCCGGTTTACTTATAACGGTAACACAGCCTATGTGGCTGCCAAGTTTACCGATGTGACACTCCCGGCGATCTTGGAAACATCATATGTTCAGACTACAACTTTAGCAGTACGTCCGGCCAAAAATTCAAAAGTTTCCCTGGGTTCTTTATATAAAGGAACGAAGATTTCCGGTTATTGCGAGGGTGCATGGACCAGGATTACCTATAACGGCAAGACAGCCTATGTGGCAACAAAATTTACCGATGTAAAAGCTCCGCCTCTGACAACTTTTTACGTCAAATCCAGATCATTAGCAATTCGCCCTGCTAAAAATTCAACGAAATTGCTGGGCTTATTTTCGAAAGGAGCTAAGCTTGAGGGTTATCGTGAAGGTGCATGGGTCAGATTTATCTATCAGGGAAAGACCGCTTACATAGCGGCGAAGTTTACTTCCTATGAAGTAGTGGACCCCAGAACCGGTGTCCAAAAGCTTGATATGATACTGGATGAGGCACGTAAATGGATCGGTACTAATGAACGTAATATGGGGCACAAATATATTATAGATACATTTAATAATCAGCCTGATTTGCCGCGGGGCATGAAAGTTGGTTATTGGGATCATTGGTGCGATGTTTTTGTAAGTTTTATCGGGATACAAACCAACACAACGGATATTATCGGCAGTGAGTCTTATGTTCCTTATCATATGCAGTTTTTTATGAATAGGGGCCAATGGATTGAAGATGGTACAATAACACCTCGTCCGGGAGATTTGGCATTCTTTAATTGGGATGCAACCAGTCAGCCGAATAACGAAATTCCCGGCCATATTTCAATTGTCGAAAGTGTTCATAACGGATATTTTTATTCGATAGACGGCAATATGTTCCCGGAAGAATGGGGTATCGGTTATGTTGAAAGAAAACAATATGCAATAGGAGAAAGAGTAATCAGAGGTTTTGCACGTCCGGTTTATAAGTAAGTATTATATAAGTCATAATTTAATTTATATAATGAAGTATGCTGAACGGTGAAAATAAAAATGATTTATATAGCGGAGACTATAATATGAAAAACCAAGTAAAACGAAAACGCTATTATTTGTTCCTGAGTTTATTGGCATTATGTCTGGTATATGTTTTCTTTTCGCAGCCGGTGATTGTTAAAGCGGAGGCGCCGGAAGATGATACAGAAGCAGAAGCGGCGGAATCTGCTGCGTCGGTTGAAACTGAAAGTAATTCAGAGTCAACGGATTTATCGCTTGATTTTGCCGGGGCCGGTAATCCGGCTGATGAGACGGTAAAATCAGAGAATGTGCCAAATGAATTTTCAAGAAATACAGTGGAAGATTCTGAAACATCTTCCACAGATATTATCGGCGACGCTAATTCTTTAATTGCACCGGAAACGGAGTTTTCAGGGAATAATTCGGATGATCCGGACAGCAAAGAGAATAAGATTACCGGAAGTAATGCGGAAAGCCAAACAACTGCAAGTTCTGAAATAGCCGGTACTGAAGAAACGAGTAAATCCGATCAAACTCGCATGGAGAATAATGAACCCAATCCGACTGAAGCTGAAAATATTCCGGAACAAACTTCAGCAACTGTCGGGGACGAAGTTTCAGAACCTGTTACTGAAACAGTTGCGGAAAATGTTTCAGAAGAAACGACTGAAACAGTTGCGGAAGATGTTTCAGAAGAAATTACCGGAACATCCGAGATTAATGAAAAGCGGTCTATAACTCAAAACAGCAGCCCGGAACAGACAGAACCGGAACAAACTGAAAAAGATTCAGAAGTACCGTCAATCTCAAAAAACGGAACAGCTGAAGAAGTTTTATATGTCCAAACACGATCATTGGCAGTCCGTCCTGCGAAAAATTCAACGGAATTGCTCGGATTATTAACGCAGGGAACCGAGATCAGCGGTTACCGGGAGGGTGCATGGATCAGAATCACTTATAACGGTAAGACAGCTTATATAGCGGCAAGATTTACAGATACGACACCACCTGCACCGCAAGTTGAAGAAATTTTATATGTCCAAACAAGATCATTGGCAGTCCGTCCTGCGAAAAATTCGACGGAACTGCTAGGATTATTAACTCAGGGAACCAAGATCAGCGGTTATCGGGAGGGTGTATGGATCAGAATAACCTATAACGGTAAGACAGGTTATATAGCGGCAAAATTTACGGACACTACACCGCCGCTGATTCTGGAAACATTCTATACGATTAATAAAGTCTCCGTCCGGCCTTATAAAGATGCAAAAACTTCATTGGGTGTTTTACCGAGCGGAACATTGCTTAAAGGTTACCGAGAAGGTGCCTGGACCAGAATCGAATATAAAGGGAAAGAAGCTTTTATCGCAACAAGACTTACGACAAAAGCCGGTCTCGGTTTGATTTTGGATATATCTCAATGGCAAGATCCTGAATTGATGGACTTTGATTTAATTTCCAAACAAATATCCGGTGTAATTTTAAGAATAGGAACTTCTGATCGGGTAAGCGGTAAAGGATATTTCAAAGATGAACATTTTGAGCGATTCTACGATGAGTTTACAAGCAGAAATGTTCCCGTAGGCGGATACTGGTATTCAATCGCAGCAAACCGGCAAGAAGGAATCGGTGAAGCGAATGAAGTTTTGAAACATATTCAGAACAAAACCTTTAATCTGCCGATATTCTGGGATACGGAGAACGATAAGTTCCAAAAAGATGTTCCGGCAAAACTCTTAACAGATGCTGCATCAGGATTTATTACAACACTTGAAGGCCAGGGTATCTATACCGGAATATACGGCAGTGCCTGGTGGTTAAACAACAAAATAGAAATGGACCGTTTGAATAACTATCCGGTATGGGTTGCCAATTATAAAACTAACTCTCCTGCATACAGCGGAGAATACGGTTTGTGGCAATTTACCAACGAAGCTCGTCTTGCAGGTTATCCGTATAATTTGGATCTCAGCATTATGTATACTGATTATAGCAAAACCACTAATTCGGTTGGTTCTGAAGTATTTTATGTCCAAAGCAGATCTTTAGCGGTACGTCCTGCTAAAGACTCAACAGAATTACTCGGTTTGTTAGCAAAAGGAGACCCGGTTTACGGCACGCGTGAAAACGCATGGATCAGAACAACTTATAACGGTCAGACAGCTTACATAGCGGCAAAATTTACAGATTCTACACCGCCGGTAACAACTGATTTCTATGTCCAAAGCAGATCATTAGCTGTGCGCCCGGCAAAGAATTCAACAGTTTTGCTTGGCAAATTAACTCAAGGAACCAAGATAACAGGTTATCGTGAAGGGGTATGGATCAGAACAACTTATAACGGTCAGACAGCCTACATAGCGGCAAAATTTACGGATCCTGCACCGACGGCAACACCTGAATTGTTTTATGTCAAAAGCCGGACATTAGCCGTACGCCCGGCAAAGAATTCAGAAGTATTACTTGGCACATTACCGAGAGGCACCAAGATAACGGGCTATCGCGAGGGTGCGTGGATCAGAATAACCTATAACGGCAGAACTGCATATATAGCAGCAAAATTTACCGAAACCGTTTCTTCACCAAAAAGCGTTTACCTCGATCCGGGACATGGTGGTATTGACAGCGGTGCGTTTTACAACGGAATCCGGGAAGAAACTCTCAACCTGAAAATTGCCGATTTAGTAAAAACGGGTCTGGAAAAACTGAATTATCGAGTTATTATGTCGCGCACTTCTGATGTTTATAAGGATATATATGACCGTGCGGCAGATGCTAACAGCAAGCAGCCTGATATATATGTAAGTGTGCATAATAATGCCGCTACCAATTCTTATGCAAACGGAATAGCAACATTCTATTATAAATATTCTAAAGAATCGCCGCCTGTGATCAATAAGGAAAAGCATAATGATCCGGTCAGAGTGGAAGAAAGCCGCAAACTGGCTGAAGAGCTTCATCGTATATTAATAAACGATACAGGTGCGGTTGATCAGGGTGTTCTGAGAAATGCATTCGTAGTATTACGTGAAACAAAGATGCCTGCGGTATTGTTGGAACTCGGTTTTATGTCAAACCCTGCAGAATTGCAAAAACTGAAGACCTCTCAGTATCAAAAAATCCTGGCAAATGCGGTAGTTAAAGGAATTCATAATTACTTTAACCTATAGCCGGATTAATTTACGGATCATCAGTTTCGAACAACTTCTTGCTCGTATTATACTTGACTATTCAGAAAAAATTGATTTAAGATTAAATAGATTTAAGCATAAATATTTGATTTAAAAGAATGAAAATTGATAAGAGAAGGAAGATTGAATTATGAAAAGAAAAATTATTGCAACAGAAAAAGCTCCGGCGGCTGTGGGAGCATATTCACAAGGTATGAAAGTAGGTAAATTTGTTTTTACTTCCGGTCAATTGCCGATTGATCCGAATACAGGTGAAATGCCGGAAACTATTGAAGAACAAACAGCCCAATCTATGCGTAATGTATCTGCAATTTTAGAAGATGCAGGGAGCAGTCTGGATCAGGCAATTAAATTGACAGTATTTTTACAGGATATCAATGATTTTGCAGCAATGAATGAAGTCTATGCATCTTTTTTCACGGGTGATGCACCATGCAGATCCGCCATTGAAGTAGGAGCCGTTCCCAAAGGTGCCAAAGTTGAAATCGAAGCAATTGCTTTGATCAGCGAATGAAACCGTAAATAACAGTAAGTAAAAGAAGAAGTAATAAGAAAAAATAAGAATTAAAACAAACACTTAAAGTATCAACGTATATCACAAGAAATCTCTTTGTTTTTAAAATAAAGAGATTTTTTTATTTTTTTAGATTTTAAAAACGGAAAAATGAATTATAAATTAAAAAACTTATTTTTTTGAATTTATAATTCAAAAATCTGATACAATATTAAAAAAACAAAGAAAAAGCCGGAAATAATGAATGAAGGAAAAGGATATATGGAATATTTATATAAACTATATTACAAAGATAACGAAAAATATTTTGAAGCAAAAGAAACCAGATATCATTTCGAAACTACATTAAAAACGAATTTAAGCATTCTTACTGCAAAAAATAAAGAGCATGTGGAACTTTATTATGTTTACAATGCTGCAATACAGAAGAAGACAGAACTTTTGTATGATGCAGACAAAGAGTTATCTAACCTGATTAACGATCTTCCTCCTATTGCTTTAGAAAGTTTAATGTTGGATTTGATAATTAGTGAATTAGAAAGTACGAATGATTTAGAGGGTATTTCAAGTAACAGAAAAGAACTTTTGGTTACAGCAAAAAAAATAGCCGGAAATAAAGAAATTCAGTCTGCAAGAATGGCCAGTATGGTAAGATCTTATTATTCGGTTTGGAATCATGAATTACATATACCGGATACAGTAGAAAGTATCAGGAAAAGTTATGACTTTTTATTAGAAGGGGAAATCGAACAAAAAGATCAACCGGATGGTATATTGTTTCGTAAAGATCCGGTTTTCGTACAGAAACAAAACACAGCAACCGGTGAAATCCTTCATGAAGGTGTAATCGGTGAAGCGAATATTCAAACGTATCTTGCAAATTTATTGAGATTCATGTCAAATGATTTAATTCCCGGTTTAATTAAAACTGCAATTTTTCATTATTATTTTGAATACATCCATCCGTTTTATGATGGAAATGGCCGGCTGGGCAGATATTTAAGCAGCCAATATCTATTAAAACAATTTGGTTCTTTGTCGGCTTTGGCGTTGTCGAGAGGAGCTAAAATTTTATTTAAAGATTATTATGATTCTTTTTATCAAACCAACAGTCATAAAAACCAAGGAGAATTAAATTATTTTGTAGACACTTTTACAGATATTCTCATAACCGGACAAAAAGATATATTAGATCAAGTTAAACAGAGCAAAGAACTGTTAAATGAAGCTTGGCAAAAAATTGGAAATGATGACTTTTTTGATTCAGATGAAGCTAGAAACATTGCATTTGTCATAGCTCAACACAAGTTCTTTGCCAAAAACACGGGTATTGAACAAAATGAAATACTGGATATTATCAAAGAAAATCGCGCTAATGTCAGCAAAGCTAAAAAAATCTTAAAAACTATGGAAGAAAATCATTATATTCAAAAAATTAAAAACAGGCCGATTATTTATATTGCAAAATAATCCGTTGATTGAATAAAATTTTATTAACTAATATACTCGAAATGATGTTAAATAATTTTCATAATGTGGTTTACACTGTGTTATCAAAATCTTTATTGTTTACATACGGAATAAAAAATTGAATAGGAAGACGACAAAATGCTTAAAAGAAAAAATAATGTTATTAAAATATTTATTTGGATTCTATTAATCTCACTGGCATTTACCAATATCTCTTCGCTTAATGTAGCTGCAGAGACAATGGAAACCATAGAGACTGCTGAAACAGCAGAGTCAATTGAAACCACAGACAATACAGAAACGGAAGATACAACTGAATTATCTGAATCATCCGAACCTGCTGAAACAAGTGAATCATCCGAATCTGCTGAAACAAGTGAATCAGCTGAACCGGTTGTAACGACTGATTCAACTGCAGAAATTACTGAAACTTCTGCTGCCGTAGATATTTTTGCAGAAACAACAGAAAACGAAGACTTAACAGATAGTCCGGAAACAACTCCTGTAACTGAACAAGAAATACCAACCGAAGAGACAGCAACAAAAGAGCAAGAATCTGCAACCGAAGAATCTGTATCCGAAAAAACAACAGCAACATCAGAAGAAACATCGAGTGAGATTGCTGAATCTGATGCAACTACGACCCCGCCTGCACTATCCGGTCGTTCAATTACCGGCGGGCAAGTAACACGCTATATCTATGCTGATTCAATAATCAGAAATGCACCAAACGGCAGTATAATCACTACTCTGAAAATGCCTTTGTTTGTGACCGGTACAATCCGGGGAGCCTGGCTCAAGTTTACCTATAACGGAACTACAGCCTATGTGGCAAATAGTGTAACGACAACCGGTAATCCGCCAATTACCGGTTATGCCAAAAGTGCAGTTAATGTACGTACCGGCCCGGGAGGATCAGTTTTAGGAACAATTCCCAAAGGTCGTCAAGTTCAAGGTGTTCTGGTCGGTAACATGGTACGCTTTACCTACAACGGCAGAACCGGCTATATCTATGTTTCACTGCTGCAGGCCACACCGGTTAAAGTAACAGGTTATATCCCGGCCAATTCAAAGCTGAGAAGTGCGCCGAACGGTAATTTAATCACTACACTCAAAATGCCTCTGTTTGTGAGCGGCACAATCCACGGAGCATGGCTCAGGTTTACCTATAACGGAAGAACTGCTTATGTGGCAATGAGTTTAATTACAACCAAAAATCCTGCAATTACCGGCTATGCAAAAAAAATAGTTAACGTCCGAACCGGTCCGGGCGGATTAGTTTTAGGTACAATTGCAAAAGGTCGTCGAATTCAAGGTGTTCTGGTCGGTAATATGGTGCGCTTCACCTATAACGGCAGAACCGGCTATGTCTATGTTTCCCTGCTGCAAGGAACACCGGTTCAAGTAACATGCTATATCTATGCGAATACGATCATCAGAAATAACCCGAACGGCAATATCATTACCAAACTGTGGCGACCGCTTCATGTGACAGGCACAATTCAAGGTGCATGGCTTAAGTTCAGCTATAACGGAAAAACCGCTTATGTGGCAATGTCATTAACGACAACCGGAAATCCGGCAATGACAGGTTATGCCAAACAAAATCTTTATGTGAGAAATACCCCGAGCGGAGCAGTTACCGCTACATTACCGATCGGTCGTCAGGTCCAAGGTGTTTTGGTCGGCAATATGGTTAAGTTCACCTATAACGGAAAAACGGCTTATGTGTACGCTGTACTTTTGCAAAAGAACCCGGTGCAGGTAACCAGATACATAGTTGCCAATTCCATTATCAGAAGTGCACCGAACGGCAGTATAATTACTAAATTGCAAAATCCGGTTCGCGTGACTGGCACAATTCAGGGAGCTTGGCTCAGGTTTACTTATAAAGGAAGAACAGCCTATGTGGCAATGAGCTCTACAACTGTCAATCAGCCAACCTCCGGTTTATTAAAGGCGGAAGATTTCACCAGAGCTGACATTTTGGCAAATGGCCCGTTATATAATCGTCGCCATCAATTCGATCCGCAATTTATTGAAGATGCTTTAGAATATTTTCCGGAAATAGCCGGAGGGAATGAATTTGATCCGTCCGTGCCGGCAGTCTTAAATCGTTGGGATACAACAACACCGATTCGAATCGGTACTTTCGGTCAGCCTACCTCTGCTGATTTTGCCAGATTAAATATGATTATCCCCGTCATAGAAAGACTGACCGGTCTTGATATACAATATGCGGAAGCAGGTTCCACCGATTATAATTATGAATTTCATATCGCACCGTTAGCTGATTTTGAAGAAATCTTCCAGGGAGATTATATTCAAAATAATTGGGGCTTTGTGGTGCATTGGCATGATTACTACGGTTATAATTTTTATGCCCGGATGGCTGTATCTAATGATTATCCGGGACGCGAGGGAATGAATCATTTGATTATGGAAGAATTCATTCAATCACTGGGCTTGCCGAACGATTCTTATCGTTATCCGGACAGTATTTTCCAACAAAATTGGACTACAACTCAAGAGTTAATGCCGATTGACTGGTTGCTTTTAGAATTTGTCTACCGCCCGGAATTAACTCCGAATATGAGCGTTTATGAATGTGTTGAAATCCTGCGCAGTATCTATCTGGATTAAGACAGACATAAAACAATCACGCAAAGAATATTGATGACTCTTATAAAAGCAGATAAAAGTTGATAAGGATAGTAAAACAAATTACGACTACAGTATAACTGGATAGGGGGATGGCAAGATGGTAAAGCGAAAGAATACTGTGATCAGAAACATAATTTGGATTCTATTAATCTCAATAGTGTTCACAAGTGTTTTCTCAGTCGATGTAAAAGCAGAGACGTTGGAAGAGAATGCTGAAACTGGAAAAACAACAGAGCTTGCTGAAATAATAGGATCAACGGAAACAACAGAAGAAACAGAAGAAACAGAAGAAACAGAAGAAACAGCAATATCTGAACCAACACAACCCGTTGAATCAGATGTAATAACTGATCCGGCTATCGAAATTACTGATATACCGGAAGCTTCCGATATAGCTGAGATTGCAGAAACGATCGAAGCAGTTGATGAAATTGCAGAAATAACTGAAAGCGAGGACTTGGCTGACAGTCCGGAAACTGCCGTTGCACTCACCGAATCTGAAACAGACGAAGTGTTATCAGAAGAAGCAACGAGCGATTCCGAAGGTACTTCACCTGAAAACACTGTTACTACAGAAGAATCAACGAGTGAAGAAACAATAGCGGAAGAACCTGAAGTAAGGACTGAAGAAACAACAGTTGAACAAGAAACTTCAACCGAAGAAACAGTCTCAGAAGAATCAGAACCGGCAGAACAGCCGGCACCAACAGATAAATCCGGAGCAGAGCAAGAAGAGTCAGCAACAGAGCAAGAAGAGTCAGTAACAGAGCAAGAAGAATCAGCAACAGCTGAATCAAATGAGGATGCTCAGTCTGATGAAACGAAGGATTCACCGGCACAATCCCGCCGTTCAAGACAGTCACAAGTAACACGCTATATTTATGCCAATTCGATCATCAGGAGTTCACCAAACGGCAGTATAATAACTACTCTTAAAATGCCGTTGTTCGTGACCGGTACAATCCAGGGTGCCTGGCTCAAATTCACCTATAACGGAAGTACTGCCTATGTGGCAATGAGCGTGACCACAACCAATAACCCGCCGATTACCGGATATGCCAAAAGTGCAATTAATGTAAGAAAAACCCCGGGCGGAGCAGTTATCGGTACAGTAATCAGAGGTGACCAAGTCAAAGGCGTTCTGGTCGGCAACTGGGTCAAATTTACTTATAACGGCAGTACAGGCTATGTCTATGTACCCTTACTCCAAGATAGTCCTGTTGAACAAAAATATGTTTATATCAAAGCAGGATCAAATTTACGTAACAGTCCCAATGGTCAGGTAATAGAGAAATTAGATATGCCGATATATGTAAAAGTAAATGTTGCGGGTAATTGGCTCTATTTCCAAAGAAATAGCCGGCTGAATTATGTATATAATTCAAATACTCAAACTACCCCTTTAACTGTAACCGGATATTTAAGGGGTGATACCAACGCACGAGTTTCTCCTGATATAAATAGTGAAATCTATGAAGAACTGCCAATCGGTATGGAAATTTCAGGGACAATGAACGGCAATTGGGTTGAATTCATATTCGAAGGATATTGGTGTTCTCAAACTTGTTATGTCCATATCGGAACACTGCGTAAAGATCCGATAATTCAGGTACGTTATGCCAAGTCAGATACTAATGTCAGAAATTACAATAATTTAAAGCATATAGTCGGTAAAATGTCGAGAGGCGAATTTATTAAAGGCAGAGTCATTGGTGACTATATTATAGAGAATAAAAACGGCATTGACATGGCGGTTTATCGTCATAATTTATCAGCAACTCCGATTCAATATGCCGGATATGCCATTCCGAATACAAATGTCAGGAGTGCCCCTAACGGAAGTGTTTTAGGCAGGTATTCACAATATACTTATGTCAGCGGAACATGGCAGGGCAATTGGTTGAAAATTCAATACCGAGGGCGAACCGGATATATTTATCGCGCACAACTAAGAAATAATAATCCCAATCAAGCAGTTACAAACCAGACCAGCTTTACCGGAGTAGATGGAACAGTCGTTGAAGGGACAGCTTTGACATACGGTGAGATGGAACGGTTTTTAGCTTTAATCAATCAACACAGGAAAAATAACGGAGCTGCACCTCTTGTTTATGACTACAATTGGCTTGCTGGCGGAAATATACGAGCTGCTGAAATTGCATATGAGTTTTCCCATACCCGACCGGACGGTTCAAGCTGTTTCACAGCAGTCCCGTCAGATTATGTTTCTTGGATGGGTGAAAATATTGCATGGGGCTATTTGAATGTAGAACATGTATTTGAAGGTTGGAAAAATTCAGAAGGACACAATGAAAATATGTTGAATCCTAATTTTAATGCCGTAATGTTTACCGGTCTCACACTGAACGATGGCATTAGAACATGGGTAACGTTGTTTAGCAAAACTGAATCTTGGTGAGCAATATTGTTTTGATAAAGAAAAGAATAATATTTATAAAGAAGAGGATAAAATGTTAAGAAAAAAGAATACTGTTACAAATTTCTTTGTGATGCTTTTATTGCTTTCAATAGTGTTCACAAGTGTTTTTTCAGTTGCTGTAAAAGCAGAGACGTTGGAAGAGAGTGCTGAAACTGGAAAAAAAGCAGAGCTTGATGAAATAACAAGATCAACGGAAACAACAGAAGAAACAGATACAGAAACAGAAATATCTGAACCAACTCAATCCGTTGGATCAGGTGTAATGGCAAATCCGGCAACAGAAATTACTGATATACCGGAAGCTTCCGGTATATCTGAGATTGCAGAAACAACAGAAAGTGAGGATTTAGCTGACAGTCCGGAAACTGCTACTGATATCACTGAGTCAGAAACATCCGAAGAAGAAACAAGCGATTCTAAAACGACTTTAACTGAAAACACCGTTGCAACAGAAGAGTCAATAACAGCAGAATCAAATGAGGATGCTCAATCTGTTGAAACGAAGGACTCACCGATACAATCCCGCCGTTCAAGACAATCACAGGTAACACGCTATATTTATGCTAATTCCATAATCAGAAGTGCACCGAACGGCAGTCCGATAACAACTCTGAAAATGCCTTTGTTTGTTCAAGGAACAATTGAAGGAGCCTGGCTCAGGTTTAGCTTTAACGGAGCTACAGCCTATGTGGCAAACAGCGTAACGACAACCGGTAACCCGCCGATTACCGGTTATGCGAAAAGCGCAGTTAACGTACGCAATGCTCCCGGGGGATCAGTTCTTGGGGTACTTCCTTTAGGTAATCGGGTCAACGGTGTTTTGGTAGGCAATATGGTACGCTTCACTTATAAAGGGCAAACAGCTTATGTTTACGTATCCATGTTACAAGCAACACCGGTTCAAGTAACACGTTATATCTATGCCAATTCAATCATCAGAAGTGCACCGAACGGCAGCGCAATAACAACTCTCAAAATGCCTTTGTTTGTTCAAGGAACAATTGAAGGAGCCTGGCTCAAGTTTACCTATAACGGAAATGATGCTTATGTAGCAAATAGTGTAACGACAACCGATAACCCGCCGATTACCGGTTATGCTAAGAGTGCAGTTAACGTGCGCAATGCTCCCGGAGGATCAGTTCTTGGTGTACTTCCTTTAGGAAATCGGGTCAACGGTGTTTTGGCAGGCAATATGGTACGCTTCACTTATAAGGGGCAAACAGCTTATGTTTACGTATCCATGTTACAAGCAACACCGGTTCAAGTAACATGTTATATCTATGCGAATTCAATTATCCGAGGTGCACCGAACGGAGAGGAAATCACTACTTTATGGCGACCGGTATTGATTAAAGGTACGAGAGAAGGTGCATGGATTAAGTTTAATTATAACGGGAGTACTGCTTATGTCGCTGCAGGTGTAACAACCGCGAATAACCCGCCGATATCAGGTTATATCAATCGAACTGTTAATGTCAGAAAAACACCGGGTGGAATAATTACTCATATAATTCCAATCGGTTTCCAGGTGCAAGGTGTTTTAGTAGGTAATAATATAAAGATTCATTTTAATAATGAAACCGGTTATGTGGATGCTTCATTCCTCCAACAGAATGCTGTCTATATGGCTAGATATGTAGCAGCTAATTCAATTATTCGCACTAAACCTAAGCCTTTAGGTCGCATAATCGAAATATCTGAGCAAACATTTCTTGCAGAAAATGGTTATATTAAAGACAAATGGTTTCATTTTACTTATCAAAAAGGCTACATAGCTTACTCAGCTTGTGTGGAATTAAGTTCTACAGTTCCCACCCTCAGTCATCAACATAATTGGAGATCAGTTTATAAAAAAGAGAAAATATCTGATGGCTATTTTAAAGATACAATAATTATGGCACTTGATGTAAGTGATCCGGAATATGGCAATGGTGAAACTCTTCCTGTGGGTGTACAAGAGTATGGCGGAATAGCTTACTACTTTGCAACCGGATATATTGCAAAAAGTCCGGAAGATATGGATATTTATGATGATTATTGTTTTGCTAATGACATTTCGACTCAGCATGGAAATTATGTTCCGTCAATTGAATGGGACGGAGTTCGTGATAAACCCACAATTCCTTGGACGATCTATGTTAAAGAACCTCAATATCTGGAAAGTATCGATTATGTCTGCGAATGTGGTGCAATTAAATAATTTTCAGATATGATCCATATTTGAATTAATACACTCTGAACTTGAGACAAACACATAAAACCAGATTTCATAACAGCGTGCCTGTTTCAGCCGGTACGCTGTTTTTTTATTGTATAAGTCAGTTGAGAGCGAAACGATACAGAACGGAACAAATAAACCAAATTAACAACCTGATATTGAGATGGAAGCGATTATGTTGTTGTTTTATATGAAATTGGTTTTATTTAACCGGTTCTTTACAATAATCCAATATAATTTGTATGACACAAAAGTTATATCCAAAAAGGAGGATAATAAATGATTAAGAAAAACAATATGATTCTTAAAACTATTGTTTGGGTTCTCTTATTTTCATTGGTATTTACAAACATCTCTTCAATTAGTGTAAATGCTGAAATAATTGAAACTTCAGAAACTGTAGAAACAATTGATGAAATTGCTGAAACAACGGCAAGTGAGGACTTAACAGAAAGTTCGGAAACACTTGCTGGAGAGGAACAAGTCGTTACACCGACTGACCCGGTACCAACAGAAGTGGAATCGGCAGAGAGTACAGAAGTTGAAGAATCGACAGAAGTTCAAGAACAAGCAGAAGTTCAAGAACCGGAAATCTCACCTGAAGAAACTGCAATCGCAGAATCAGAGGAAGAACAACCTGCATCAACCGAAGAACAACCGGAATCAATCGAAGAAGTTGTAGCAGAAGCACAAGAAGCAGTCGAAGAATCGTTAAGTGAAACAGTAAATGATAGCACTCAATCTGATGAAGTTGTTACTGCTCCGAAACCTGCAGCTCGTTCAATACAATCACAAGTAACACGCTATATCTATGCTAATTCAATAATCAGAAGTGCACCTAACGGCAGCGTAATTACTACGCTCAAAATGCCGCTGTTCGTGACAGGTACAATACAAGGATCCTGGTTCAGATTTACTTATAACGGCAATGCAGCTTATGTAGCAACAAGCGTGACAACGACCAATAATCCGGCGATAACCGGTTATGCGAAGAGTGCGGTTAATGTAAGAAATGCTTCCGGTGCAACAGTTTTAGGTACCATTCCCAAAGGTTACGAAGTCAAAGGTGTTCTGGTCGGTAACAGGGCCAGATTTACTTATAATGGCCAAACCGGTTATGTTTATGTTTCTACGTTGCAAGGAACGCCGATTCAAATAACATGCTATATTTATGCTAATTCGGTAGTCAGAAATGCACCAAACGGCAGTGTGATTACAACGCTCAAAATGCCGTTGTTTGTGACCGGTACAATTCATGGTTCCTGGATCAGATTTATTTATAACGGCAAGGCAGCTTATGTAGCACAAGGTGTAACAACATCCAATAATCCGCCGATCACCGGTTATGCCAAGAATGCAATTAACGTAAGAAAAACTCCGGGTGGAGCGGTTTTGGGTACGATTGCCAAAGGTTACGAAGTTAAAGGTGTGCTGGTTGGAAATTCGGTCAGGTTCACTTATAAAGGACAAACCGGCTATGTTTATGCATCGTTGCTGCAAGGAACGCCGATTCAAACAACATGCTATATCTATGCTAAATCAGTAGTCAGAAATGCGCCGAACGGCAGCGTGGTGACCACTTTATGGCGTCCGCTTTTTGTAACCGGTACAATACAAGGCTCCTGGCTCAGATTTACCTATAACGGTAAGGCCGCTTATGTAGCGATGGGTGTAACCACGACAAGCAATCCTGCTATGGCAGGTTATGCTAAACAAAAATTGAATGTAAGAAATACCCCGAGTGGATCAGTGATCGGAACATTAGCGTTAGGTCGTCAGGTCAAAGGTGTTTTGGTCGGTAACATGGTAAGATTTACCTATAACGGAAAAAATGCTTATGTTTATGCCACATTATTGCAAAAAGATCCGGTTAAAGTAACCGGGTATGCAAGTCAAAACTTGTCTGTCAGAAGTTATAGTGATAATTCGGTTATCGGAACATTATTCAAAGGACGACCGGTATCCGGACAATTGATCGGCAATAAAGTTGTATTTACTTATAATAACAAGAAAGCAACTGTATACTACAGTTTAGTTTCAACCAAGCCTGTAACCTATAAAGGTTATGTTATGGCAAATGCCAAAAAATATTTTGAACCAAATGGCAACAGTTACGATAGCCATAGATTCACAAATGATATAACAGGTGTTTGGCAAGGAGATTGGTTGAAAGTTGATTACCGCGGAATTACACAATATGTTTATAAATCAGATATCAGAGATTATAAACCGTCATCATATGGCGTAAGTTATACTGCTTCATATGGATCAACCGTAACTAATGAATATAAAAATGCTTTATCTGTGGCAAAACAATATTTAAAAATAATATCTTTTTCAAAACAAGATTTATACGAACAATTATTATTTGAAAAATTTAGTGAGAAAGCAGCACAATATGCTACCGAAAATTGTGGTGCCAATTGGTATCAGGAGGCTGTTAAATCGGGCAGAGGTTTCTTAAAAACATTCCCTGATTGGAATAAACAAAATCTGTATGATCAATTGTCATCAGAAGCTGCTACCATGTTTACTCAAGATCAAGCCAGATACGCAGTAGATGTAATATTCAAATAACAATTAATCCGACAATAAATCGTTTAAAGCATACATGCCGGTATAGAATCTATATATGGGTATGTATGCTGTTTTTTTATTAGTATCACATGAAAGAATTGTGAGAATAACTTTAAGAAAATACTGAAATTACAGAGGCTACTGAATGACAGAAACTTTGGACACTGCAGTCCCGACGTATTCTGTTTTTTGGTATGATGAAAATATTTTAAGGGGTTATCCTACTGTAGAATTCGTATTTAAAGGTTGGAAAAATTCAGAAGAACACAATAAAAATATGTTGAATCCTGATTTTAATGCCGTAATGATTACCGATATCACACTGAACAATAGTGTTAGAACATGGTTGACTTTACTTAGCAGAACAGAACCTTGATAATAGAATACTAAGTAATTAGAGAGAGAGGGTAATATGTTTAAGCAAAAAAACAAGGTTATCAGGAACTTAATTTGGTTTCTATTGATCTCGATAGTGTTAACAAGTGTTTTCTCAGTCGATGTAAAAGCAGAGACATTGGAAGATAATACAGAAATTGTTGAAACGATAGAAGCAGTTGATGATGTTGCGGAAACAACTGAAAGTGAAGACTTAGCTGACAGTCCGGAAACTGCTGCACTAACCGAATCTGAAACAGACGAAGTGTTATCAGAAGAAGCAACGAGCGATTCTGAAACGATTTCACCTGAAAACACTGTTGCTTCAGAAGAATCAACGAGTACAGAAACGATAGCGGAAGAACCGGAATTAAGGACTGAAGAAACAACAGTTGAACAAGAAACTTCAACCGAAGAAACCGCCGCGGAAGAATCAGAAGCGGCAGAACAACCGGCACCAACAGAAGTAATGTCGGAAGAACAACAAGAATCAGCAAAAGAAGAATCAGCAACAGCTGAATCAAATGAGGATGCTCAATCTGATGAAACGAAGGACTCACCGGCACAATCCCGCAGTTCAAGACAGTCACAAGTAACACGCTATATCTACGCTAATTCGATCATCAGAAATGCACCGAACGGCACTCCGATAACAACTCTCAAAATGCCTTTGTTTGTTCAAGGCACAATCGAAGGAGCCTGGCTCAAGTTCACCTATAACGGAGCTACGGCTTATGTGGCAAATAGCGTAACAACAACCAATAACCCGCCGATTACCGGTTATGCGAAAACTAATATTAATGTTCGTAGTTTCCCCGGAAGGGATGTTATCGGAACAGTTATCCGAGGTGATCAAGTTAAGGGTGTTCTGGTAGGAGATTGGGTCAAATTTACATACAATGGCAGCACAGGCTATGTCTATGTACCCTTACTGCAAGATAGCCCTATTGAACAAAGAAGTGTTTATATTAAAGCGGGATCTAACTTGCGCAAAAGTCCCAACGGGCAAGTTGCCGAAACATTGGAGATGCCGATTTACGCAGATGCAAATGTTGCCGGAAATTGGCTTTATTTCAAAAGAAATAATCAGATGAATTACGTCTATAATTCAAATACTCAAACGGAACCTTTAACAGTTACCGGATATTTAACCGGTGATACCGATGCATATATTGCTCCCAATGTTACTAGTGTTGTCTTTTATACACTGCCAATCGGTATGGAAATTTCAGGAACGATGAATGGTAATTGGGTTAAGTTTTATTATCCTCAAAGAGGATGTTCTTTCAAGTATTTTTATATCCAGATTGAAAAACTGTGTAAAGACCCGATCATTCAGGTGCGTTATGCCAAATCAGATACCAATCTCAGAAATTATAAAAACTTGAACCACATAACCGGAATAATGTCCAGAGGAGATTTTATTAAAGGCAGAGTCATCGGAGATTATATTATAGAGAATAAAAACGGAATTGATATGGCGGTTTATCGTCATATATTATCTGAGACTCCGATCACATACGCCGGCTATGTTATTCCGAATACTAATGTCAGAAGTGCTCCTAACGGAAGTGTTCTGGGCAAGTATACGAATTATACTTATGTCAGCGGAATATGGCAAGATAATTGGTTGAAGGTTCAATATCAAGGTCAAACCGGTTATGTTTACCGTTCACAACTAAGAAGAAATACTCCTGATCAATTTGTAACAAATCAGACCAGTTTTATTGGAGTTGACGGAACCGTCGTTGAAGGAACACCGTTAACATATGGTGAAATGGAACAGTTTTTAGATTTAATCAATCAACACAGGAAAAATAACGGTGCCGCACCTCTTGCTTATGACTATAACTGGCTTGAAGGCGGGAACATCCGAGCTGCTGAAATTACCTATGAGTTTTCCCATACCAGACCGGATGGATCAAGTTGGGACACAGCAGTGCCTACAGGATATAGTTATGCAGCCGGTGAAAATATTGCAAAAAAACATAGGGATGTAGAAGCTGTTTTTGAAGGTTGGAAAAATTCTCCTTCACACAATAGTAATATGCTGAGGTCTTATTTTGATACAATGATATTTACCGGCATCACCCTGGACAATGGTCTCCGGACCTGGGTAACTATATTTGGCAAAATTAAGGATAGTAACTAAATATGGAGATGAAAATGGTTAAGAGAAAGAGTATTGTGCGAAGAAACATAATTTGGATACTTTTGATCTCAATAGTGTTTACAAGTGCTTTCTCAGTCGATCTAAAAGCAGATACGTTGGCAGAAAATACTGAATTTGTTGAAATAGAGCCAACCGAAACAACAGAAGAAACAGATACAGAAACAGAAAGATCTGAACTAACTCAATCCGTTGAATCAGGTGTAATAACTGATCCGGCTACCGAAATTACAGATATACCGGAAGCTTCCGGTATATCTGATATTGCAGAAACAACTGAAAGCGGAGACTTGGCTGATCGTCCGGAAACAGCTGTTGCACTCACCGAATCTGAAACAGACGCAGTGTTATCAAAAGAAACAACGACTGAAGAATCAGCCGCAGTAGAATCAGAACCGGCAGAACAACCGGCACCAACAGATAAATCCGGAGCAGAGCAAGAAGAATCAGCAACAGATCAAGAAGAGTCAGCAACAGAGCAAGAAGAATCCGGAACAGAGCAAGAAGAATCAGCAACAGAAGAATCAGCAACAGCTGAATCAAATGAGGATGCTCAATCTGATGAAACGAAGGATTTACCGGCACAAACCCGCCGTTCAAGACAGTCACATGTAACACGCTATATTTATGCTAATTCCATAATTAGAAGTGCACCAAACGGCAGTATAATAACTACCCTGAAAATGCCGTTGTTCGTGACCGGCACAATCCAAGGAGCCTGGCTCAAATTTACCTATAACGGGAGCACTGCCTATGTGGCAATGAGCGTGACCACAACCAATAACCCGCCGATTACCGGATATGCCAAAAGTGCAATTAATGTAAGAAAAACCCCGGGCGGAGCAGTTATCGGTACAGTCATCAGAGGTGACCAAGTCAAAGGCGTTCTGGTCGGCAACTGGGTCAAATTTACTTATAACGGCAGCACAGGCTATGTCTATGTACCCTTACTCCAAAATAGTCCTGTTGAACAAAAATATGTTTATATCAAAGCGGGATCTAATTTACGTAACAGTCCCAATGGTCAGGTAATAGAGAAATTAGATATGCCGATATATTTAAAAGCCAATGTTGCGGGAAATTGGCTCTATTTTCAAAGAAATAACCGGCTGAATTATGTATATAATTCAAATACTCAAACTACCCCTTTAACTGTAACCGGATATTTAAGGGGTGATACCAATGCACGAGTTTCTCCTGATATAAATAGTGAAATCTATGAAAAACTGCCAATCGGTTCAGATATTTCGGGGACAATGAAAGGTGATTGGGTTTCATTTATAGTCGATAATTATTACTATTCTAAAACTTATTATGTTCATGTAGGAATGATACGTAAAGATCCGATAATTCAGGTACGTTATGCCAAGTCAGATACTAATGTCAGAAAATATAATAATTTGAAACAAATAACCGGAAAAATGATAAGAGGTGATTTTATTAAAGGCAGAGTCATTGGCGACTATATTATAGAGAATAAAAACGGCATTGACATGGCGGTTTATCGTCATAATTTATCAGCAACTCCGATTCCATATGCCGGATATGCAATTCCGAATACAAATGTCAGGAGTGCCCCTAACGGAAGTGTTTTAGGAAAGTATTCTCAAGTAACTTATGTCAATGGAACATGGCAGGGCAATTGGTTGAAAATTCAATACCAAGGGCGAACCGGATATATTTATCGCACACAACTAAGAAGTAATAACCCCAATCAAGCAGTTACAAACCAGACCAGCTTTACCGGAGCAGATGGAACAGTCGTTGAAGGAACACCGTTAACATATGGTCAGATGGAACAGTTTTTAAATTTAATCAATGAACATAGAAAAAATAACGGTGTCACACCTCTTGCTTATGACTACAATTGGCTTGAAGGCGGGAACATAAGAGCTGCTGAAGTAACATATAAGTTTGATCATACCAGACCCGATGGTTCTTCTTTTGATACAGCTGTGCCAATAGATTATTGTTTCGGTTATTCCGGTGAAATGATTGGGAGTTGTTCTAAGAATGTAGAAACCTTGTTTAAGCGTTGGAAAAACATTCCGGCTAACAATAAGAAGTTGTTAAATTCTGATTTCGATACAGTAATGTTTACCGGCATGTTTACTAAAAATGATAGCCCAAAATGGGTTGCTTTTTTTAACAGAACGGAACCTTGGTGATTTAAGTGTAGCAACGAAACAGAAAGAAAGATACCATTATTTTGCGAATGTGGTGCGATTAAATAATTAGACAAATTTCAACAGAATTTAAATATGATTCAAACTTAATTAATATGTTCTGAACTTGAGATGACTCTATGTTAGGTTTTATGGTAGCGCATTAGCATTGTAGTGAACCCTTAAACACGGATACGGATGGAGATATTCATTACATTTCAGCTGGTACGCCATTTTAGAATGTTTTAGATTTTATATTTTACATGAGATTAGCTTGTTGACAACCGTTTTTTGTAATTACGCAATATGTATATATCAGTTAATGAGAATAAACAAAACAACGAAAAACTAAAGACTATATCGAATAGGAGGACAATTAAATGATTAAGAGAAACGGTACTAGTATTAAAACGATTGTGTGGGTTCTATTATTCTCATTGGTATTCACAAATCTCTCTTCACTTGATGTAAAGGCAGAAATAATTGCAACAGGTGAAAGCACAGAAACTTCGGAAATGCTTGACGAAATTGCAGAAACAACAGAAAAAAGCAACTTACCAGAAAGAACGGAAAAGGTTGCTGAGGAGGAACAAGAAAAAACACAAACTGAAGTAACACAGCCGGAAGAAGCCGAAGAACAAGAAACGTCAGCAGAAGAGACTACAATAGAAGAATCAGAAATAAAGGAATCAGTCGCAGAAGAATCAGAACCGGCAGAACAACCGGCACCAACTGATCAATCCGGAGCAGAGCAAGAAGAATCCGGAACAGAGCAAGAAGAATCAGCAACAGAAGAATCAGCAACAGCTGAATCAAATGAGGATGCTCAATCTGTTGAAACGAAGGACTCACCGATACAATCCCGCCGTTCAAGACAATCACAGGTAACACGCTATATTTATGCCAATTCGATCATCAGAAGTGCACCTAACGGCAGTCCGATAACAACTCTCAAAATGCCTTTGTTTGTTAAAGGAACAATCCAGGGAGCCTGGCTCAGATTTGTCTATAACGGAGCTACAGCCTATGTGGCGAACAGCGTAACGACAACCAATAACCCGCCGATCACCGGATATGCCAAAAGTGCTGTCAATGTACGAAATGCCCCGGGCGGATCAGTTTTAGGTATAATTCCCAAAGGTTACCAAGTTAAAGGTGTTCTGGTCGGTAATATGGTAAGATCAACCTATAAGGGCAGAACAGCTTATGTCTATGTTTCTTTGTTGCAGGCAACCCCGGTTCAGGTAACATGCTATATCTATGCTAATTCAATAATCAGAAATGCGCCGAACGGCAGTGTAATCACCAAATTGTGGCGACCCTTGCTGGTAAGCGGCACAATTGAAGGAGCCTGGCTCAAATTCACCTATAACGGAAGAAATGCTTATGTGGCAATGAGTGTAACCACGACCGGTAATCCTGCGATGACCGGTTATGCTAAACAAAAACTTTATGTACGGAATGTCCCGAACGGAACAGTCATCGGAACATTGGCTTTGGGTCGTCAAGTTAAAGGTGTTCTGGTCGGAAATATGGTGAGATTTACTTATAATGGAAAAACCGGATATGTTTTTGCCTCATTGCTCCAAAAAGATCCTGTGAAAATATCCGGATATGCCAGTCAAACAATGTCTGTCAGAAGTTACAGTAATAATTCAATTATCGGAACATTATTCAAAGGACGACCTGTATCCGGACAAATAGTCGGCAATAAAGTTGTCTTTATTTATAATGGCACGAAAGCAACAGTGTATCTGAGTTTATTATCGACAAGTCCGGTAACTTATAAAGGTTATGTCTTGGCAAATTCGAAAATTTATGTTAAACCAAACGGCGTAAGCTATGATAAATATTTATTTACAAATGATATTCAAGGTATTTGGGAAGGGAATTGGCTGAAAACAGATAATTATGGAGACACCGGATATGTTTATAAATCAAATATCAGAGATTATAAACCTTCATCATATGGGGTAAGCTATATGGCTTCATATGGCTCCGCGGTAACCCTTGAATATAAAAATGCTTTAGCCGAAGCAAAAGAATATTTAGAGATTTTTGATTGGTCTAAACAAAGACTATATGAACAATTAGTTTCACCTTATGGCGGGAAATATAGTTCAGAAGCGTCACAGTATGCTGCAGAAAATATTAATGCCAATTGGCGTCAGAATGCAGTAAAAGCCGGCAGAGGTTATTTGGAATTATTTAATTGGTCAAAACAAAGATTATTTGAACAATTATCATCAGGTTATGGTGAACAGTTTACTCAAGCAGATGCACAATATGCAGTGGATGTAATTTTTAAATAACAACAAATTAAACAACAAATCATTTACAAGCATACATGCCTGTATATATTATCTTTATATACGGATATGTATGCTGTTTTTCATTAGTATCACATGGAAGATTTGTGAGAATAACTTAAAGATAATGCTGAAAATGTCTCATTTTATTTAATCAAATAAATAATGACGAGGATGATAAACATAATGCTAAAGAGTAATAAGAATATTGTTCGAAGTATTAAAAGTATTAGTTGGCTATTATTAATCGTAATAGCATATACAAGCATTTTCTCGGTCAAAGTAAATGCAGAGACAGTGGAAATATCGGGAACCGCTGAAATTACAGAGGTTGCTGAAATGCCAGAGTCAACTGAATTTCCTGAGTCAACTGAAATGCCTGAGTCAACTGAAATGCCGGAGTCAGCTGAAATGTCTGAAACTTCTGACCTTGCTGAATCGAAAGAAATAAATGAAATTACGGAAACCGTCGCAACGATTGATAATTTTTCAGAAATAACAGCTGAAACTGCTGAGATTGCAGAAAATGTGGAGATGTCTTCAACTGCTGAGATTGCTGAAAATGCAGAATTGTCTGAAACTGCTGAGGTTACGGAAACAGCTGATACAGTTGCTGAGGTTGCAGAAACAGCTGATACAGTTGCTGAGATTGCAGAGGCAGACGAAACGATAAATATTGAAAAATCAACAGAGACTTCGGAAATAATTACCGGTCTCAGTGATACTGAAGATAGGGAAGATATTGCCACAGCATTGCCTTCTGTGGAGAATATGGTATCGGATACACCGGATCCGGCTGAAGCCATCTGTGAAACTGAAATTTCTGTCCCGCTGACAGAGTCCGATAGTTCAATAACTGCAAGGACTACTAATACAGGAAGTGCAACCAGATATATAGTAGCTAATTCCATAATCAGAAGCGCACCGAATGGCAGCATTATCGTCAGACCGTGGCGACCGCTTCTGGCAACCGGTACAATTCAGGGAGTCTGGTTCAAGTTCACTTATAACGGAAGAACTGCTTATGTGGCAATGAGTTCAACAAGGACAACCAATCCGCCGATGACCGGTTATGCCAAAAGTACGCTTAATGTTCGGAAAACTCCGGGCGGAACAGTTATCGGTACAGTCATCAGAGGTGATCAAGTAAAAGGCGTTCTGGTCGGCAGCTGGGTTAAATTTACTTTTAACGGCAGCACCGGTTATGTCTATGCTTCATTACTTCAAAAAAATCCTGCTGAACAAAAATATGTCTATATCAAAGCAGGATCGAATTTACGTAACAAACCTGATGGTCAGGTAATAGAGACATTAGATCTGCCGATTTATGTCAATGCCGGTGTTGCCGGAAATTGGCTTTTTTTCCAAAGAAATAACGTGACGAATTATGTCTATTATACAAATACCCAAACCACCCCTTTAACTGTTACCGGATATTTAAAGGGTGACACCAACGCAAGATTATCTCCTGACATAAATGGTACCATCTACGACACACTGCCAATCGGTTCAGATATTTCCGGCACAATGAACGGCAATTGGGTTAAATTCACTGCCGGTCAAGAATCTTTGCATTCTCAAACTTGTTATGTCCATATCGGAACACTGCGTAAAGATCCGATAATTCAAGTACGTTATGCCAAGTCAGATACCAATGTCAGAAATTACAATAATTTAAAGCATATAGTCGGTAAAATTTCGAGAGGTGAATTTATTAAAGGCAGAGTCATTGGCGACTATATTATAGAGCAGAAAACCGGGATTGATGTGGCAGTTTATCGTCATATCTTGTCAGCAACTCCGATTCCATATGCCGGATATGCCATTCCGAATACGAATGTCAGGAATGCTCCCTGCGGAAGTGTTTTGGGCAAATATTCGCAATCTACTTATGTCAGCGGAACATGGCAGGGCAATTGGCTGAAAATTCAATTTCAGGGCAAAACCGGTTATATTTATCATTCACAATTAAGAAAGAATACCCCTGATCAATCGGTCACCAATCAGACCAGCTTTACCGGAGCAGATGGAACAGTCGTTAAAGGAACAGCTTTGACATACGGTGAGATGGAACGGTTTTTAGCTTTAATCAATCAGCACAGGAAAAATAACGGTGCTGCACCTCTTGCTTATAACTACAATTGGCTTGCTGGCGGAAATATACGAGCTGCTGAAATTGCATATAATTTTTCCCATACCAGACCGGATGGTTCACATTGGACAACAGCAGTACAGTTGGAAAATGTTACATGGAAGGGTGAAAATATAGCATGGGGTTATCCGACTGTAGAATCCGTATTTGAAATTTGGAAAAACTCACCCGCGCACAATGATAACATGTTGAATCCCAATTATAATGTCGTAATGTTCACCGGTATCACATCAAACTATGGTTATCGGACATGGGCAACTATATTCAGCAGAATAGAACCCTGGTGATGAGGGAGTAGTAATTAAGATCAAATCATTTGCTTTGTTCAACCTATTAAAGCATAATACAAAAAACAAAGGAGATGAGGAGAATGGCAAGTAATAAAAGCAACACGGTAAAAATTATTATTAGTATTCTATTAATTTCATTTGTATTTACTAATATTTTTTCTCTGAATGTAAATGCAGAAACAACAGAAACTATCGAGGCAACAGAAACTATCGAGGCAACAGAAACTATTGAGACAACAGAGACTATCGAGGTAACAGAAACTATTGAGACAACAGAAACTATCGAGACAACAGAGACTATCGATACAACAGAGACTATCGATATAACAGAAACTATTGAGATAACAGGAATAGCAGAAACAGCAGAGACTATAGAAACAACGGTGGATGAGCAATTATCGGATACTCCGAAAACAGTTTATAGTACGGAATATACCGAAAATGTTGCAACATCATCTCAAACTGAAGCAAGTATTGCACCTGACGAATCGGATCCTCTTGAATCAATTAATGAACCGCAAGAAACAGATAAATCGGATGAAATAACTGATGAATCTGATGAAGGAACTGATAAATCCGATGAAGTAACAGATAAATCCGATGAAGTAGATGTAGGAACTGAAATAAATGATGAAGAAATTATAGCAGATGAAAAAAATATTACTGAAAATTCCACAGAAGATACAAATGATTCTGCAACTAATTCAAAGGAAACATCAACAGATACAGCAGAAGATGCATTAAACGAGATTACTCAATCTGACGAAAGAACTGTTTCCCCAACAGTATCTAATCGTTCTGCAACTCCGGAGAGTGATTTTGTATTTGATATTTTAACCGGGACTATCACCGGTTACACCGGTACAAGTAAGGATGTAACAATTCCTGCAGAAATAGGTGGAGTAGGAGTGGCAACAATAGGGAGATATGCATTTTATGCTAAGGAATTAACCAGTGTAGAAATCCCGAATTCTGTAACAAGCATAGGAAAAAGTGCTTTTTTATATAACCAACTAAGCAATGTAGAAATCCCGAATTCAATAACGATAATAGAAGATGATACATTTTCAAATAATCAACTAACCAGTATAACATTCCCTGATTCCGTAACAACAATAGGTAGTAGAGCATTTTCAAATAATCTATTAACCAGTATAGAAATACCCAATTCCGTAACAGAAATAGGCATAGCGGCTTTTTCAAATAATAAATTAACCAGTGTAACAATCCCAGATTCCGTAACATATTTATCCGGGTTTAATAATAACCAACTAACCAATGTAGAAATTCCGAATTCTGTAACAACAATAGGTTATATGGCATTTCAATATAATCAATTAACTAGTGTAACAATCGTGAGCGTCAAACCTATCGGTGTTCCAATCAGATTTATCCGAGATTTTTAAAATATGCGGGCGTCAGTTCGGCAATTTTCTCGAATTCATCGGTATCACGTAGTTTTGATGCTTCTGTCAGGGTATAAACCAAGTAACTGTAAGGATCAACTCCCGTCTCTTTGGCTGTCTCAACGAGAGAGTAGAGAATGGCACTGGCAGTAGCTCCTCTGGGTGTGTTGGCGAACAGAAAATTCTTCCTGCCGATTACGAATGGTTTTATGCTTCGCTCCGCACGGTTGTTGTTTAACTCAAGTCGTCCATCCAGGTAGACATTGAGAATATAATCCTTCTGCCCTAAGGCATACTTTCTGGCAATGCCTAAAGCTGACTTCTCTGACACAACAATATCTTCCAGCCATTCAAAGAATTTTTCCATGAGAGGTTTTTGCTTTGCAAGTCGTTTCTCGTAGCGTTCCTCAGCAGACATCTCAGCACAGAAGTCTTCCCAAGCAAATATCTGACGGATATCCTGAACTGCCTTGCCGGCAAGATTAAGGCTGCCTTTGTTTTTCGAGGCTGTCTCAGCTGCTTCTACAAACTTTCTTCTGACATGGACAAAGCATCCCACTGACCGGACGTTCTCTAATTTATGGTAGGCTTCATAACCATCACTGTGCAGATATCCCTGAAATCCTTCCAGGAATTCTTGTGGACGGCAATGTCTTCGGTCTCGCTCGTAACGGAAGAGAACAATCGGATTTGCAGCTGTTACTCCTGTACGGTACAACCACATATAACTTTTGCTTTGCGGACTTTTTCCTTCTTCATGCAGAACCTGTAATTCTGTTTCATCAGCGTGCAGGATGTCTTCTTGAAGTAAATCTTGGTGAAGTTTGTCGTAAATGTATTTCAAGTAATGTTCTACCGAGTACATCAGCCAGTTTGACATCGTCTGTCTGGAGAGCATCACACCGACTCGTTGCCAATACTGTTCCTGGCGGTAGAGTGGTGTTCCCTGAACAAATTTGTCATTGATCACATTAGCAATTGCTTCAGGACTGGCTATACCACCTGGGATCACAGCAGCAGGGAAGGTTGCTTTACGAACCGTCACCGGTTCTGCTTCCTTGTCACAAGCTTTGCAAGCATAAACATGACAAATATCGCGGATCTCAAATACTTTAGCAGGTGCCATACCAAGAGTACTTCTTGTTTCTGTACCTATTTCTTCCATCTCCGCAGAACAATGAGGACAGGTACGTCCCTTTGCATCCACATAGTGGTGACGTTCAACGATAGGGATATCTTCAGGAAGACGTTCTATGACAGATTTTTTCTTACGGGTATGAGCCGGAACCCGGATTACTTCTTCAAATTTAGGTTCTTCTTGTTCAGGATCACTGAAAACTTCTGCCTCATCAAAAAGATTATCTATACTTAATTGTTTAAGATACGTAGCGCGTTCACTCTTAGAACCAAATTGAGCTTTTTTCAGCAAAAGGATTTGTTCCTTGAGCCATTTTTCTCGCTGTTCAAGCTCACTAATATATTGCTCTTGCGCCTTGAATTTGTTGTATTCTTCTTGGGAAATAGTGACTGTTTTCATGCTTTTATTTTACCATTTCAGGCATGAATAAACAAGCTGGAAAGCCTTTATTTCAGTGCTTTCAGACGATTTTAGGAGCGATTTTTCGTTGTGGGATTTTAGGGGCGATTACCTGCATGCCGCGCATCAGAAAGCTGTATTGTTCAGCTGTAATCTCTGACAATTCTGTCGGGGTTCTTGGCCATTGGAAACGACCGGCTTCTAAACGTTTGTACAACAGAAGAAAACCGTCCCCTTCCCATAATAATCCTTTAATCCGATCGGTCCGCCGACCACAAAATAAAAACAGGTCATGAGTCTTCAGGTCTTTGCCATAGTTTTCCTGAACGAGAGCACATAAGCCGTCTATACCTTTGCGAAGATCTGTATAACCTAAGGCCAGATAAATTTTCCCTTTTGTCCGGAAATCTTTTAACATTTCAATGCCTCGATTACAGCTTGAATATTCTCTGAGCTGGCTCCGGATGGTATCTCTACTTCCAGATCACCGAGCCGGATGCGGATGCTTTCTTCCTTAGATTCATTAACAGGAGCCGGTAAAGCTTCGAACTGAACTGTTTTTCCTGTTTCAGCAGCGAGACGATTTTCTAATGCTTTCATCACTATTTTGTAACGATAGTAATAAGTGGAACGAGTCATTCCGGCTTCCTCACACCACTCGTCTACGGTTAAACCGCTCTGTTTTTGTGATTGGATATCCATATACCAGTTGTTTAATTTGGCATTGTTTTTTAGCTCTACAAGTTTACCACCCATTTTAAGACACCTTTACACTATTCATTTTTAGACGTCTTAAGACATCCAGTTTTGGATAGTCTAACTAAGTTGTGCTCCGGTGACTAGACGCCGATAGGTTTGACGCTTACTAACAATCCCCGATTCTGTAACAATAATAGAAAGTAGTACATTTTCAAATAATCAATTAACTAGTGTAATAATCCCTGATTCCGTTACAAAAATTGAATTCGAGGCGTTTTCACGTAATCAAATAACCAGTTTGGAAATACCCAATTCTGTAACAAAAATAGGATCAGGTGCTTTTACTTTTAACCAACTAAGTAATGTAGAAATCCCGAATTCAGTAACAAGAATAGAAGATCGTACATTTTCAGATAACAAATTAACTAGTGTAACAATCCCTGATTCCGTAACAAGAATTGACGTAAATGCTTTTTCTAAGAATCGATTAAATAGTGTAATAATCCCTAATTCTGTGACCCATTTGTCCGGGTTTCATCATAACCAACTAACCAATGTAGAAATTCCTGATTCTGTAACCCATTTGTCCGGGTTTGATCATAACCAACTAACCAATGTAGAAATTCCGAGTTCTGTAACAAGAATAGAATACGGTGCGTTTTCACATAATCAAATAACCAGTTTGGAAATACCTAATTCCGTAACATATTTATCCGGGTTTAGTAATAATCAAATAACCAGTGTTACAATCCCTGATTCCGTTACAATCATAGAAAATCAAACGTTTTTGAACAATCAACTAACCAGTGTAGAAATTCCGACTTCTGTAACAAGAATAGGATTAGAGGCATTTTATTCTAATAAATTAATTAGTGTAGATATTCCTGAATCTGTTACAATTATAGGAGAGAAATCCTTTAAAAAGAACCCTATCCTTGAAAAAAGAATACCGGATAGTATTAGAGAAATAGAGAGATACGGAATCGGAATACCAAGTATTTTTAATCCTACACAGGCAGAAATTGCATACTATTGCTTTGACCAAATTGGATCTGAACCTGAATCTGAGTTTACATTTAAAATAGAAACTGGTACAATCACCGGTTATACCGGTACAAGTAAGTATGTAGTAATTCCTGCAGAAATTGATGGAGTTGAAGTAACAACAATTGGAAGTTTTGCATTTTCCAATAATCAACTAACCTATGTAAAAATACCCAATTCTGTAACAGAAATAGGTATTGGAGCATTTTCACAGAATCTATTAACCAGTATTATAATTCCGGATTCTGTAATAAATATAAGAAGTTATGCGTTTTCAGAAAATAAAATAACCAGCTTGAAACTACCCGATTCCGTAACAAAAATAGAACATAATGCATTTTCATATAACCAACTAACCAGTGTAGAAATTCCTAATTCCGTTACAACCATAGAGTATGCTACATTTTCAAGCAATCAATTAACTAGTATAACAATCCCTGATTCCATAACCAAAATAGGTTATAGTGCATTTTCACATAATCTATTAACCAGTATCATAATTCCTGATTCTGTAACAACAATAGAACATCATGCATTTTCATCTAACCAACTAACCAGTGTAGAAATTCCTACTTCCATTACAAACATAGATGGTAATACATTTTCAAGGAATCAACTAACCAGTATAACAATCCCTGATTCCATAACAAGAATAGGTAATGATGCATTTTCACATAATCTATTAACCAGTGTAGAAATCCCCGATTCCGTAACAAGTTTATCCGGGTTTGCTTATAATAATTTAACCAGTGTAGAAATCCCGAATTCCGTAACATTTATAAGTTCTGGTGCATTTTCACATAATCTATTAACCGGTGTAGAAATCCCCGATTCCGTAACAAGTTTATCCGGGTTTGCTTATAATCAATTAACCAGTTTGGAAATACCAGATTCCGTAACACAAATAGGCTTAGAGGCATTTTCAAATAATAAATTAACTAGTGTAACAATCCCCGATTCCGTAAGAATAATAGGGGAAAGTGCATTTTCTTGTAATCAATTAACTAGTGTAACAATCCCTGATTCCGTAAGAGAAATTGGAAACTATGCATTTTCACATAATCAAATAACCAGTATAGAAATTCCCAATTCCGTAACATATTTATCCGGGTTTTGTTATAATGATTTAACCGGTGTAACAATCCCTGATTCCGTAATAACAATTGGGGATAGTGCATTTTCTTGTAATCAACTAACAAATATAGAAATTCCGAATTCTGTAAAAATAATAAGAAATTTTGCATTTGCAAGAAATCAACTAACCTATATAGAAATACCCAATTCTGTAATTTATTTATCCGGGTTTTGTTATAATGATTTAACTAGTGTAACAATCCCTGATTCCGTAATAACAATTGGGGATAGTGCATTTTCTTGTAATCAACTAACAAATATAGAAATTCCGAATTCTGTAACAAGAATAGGAGTAGAGGCATTTTATTCTAACAAATTAATTAATATAGACATTCCTGCATCTGTTACAATTATAGGAGAGAAATCCTTTAAAGAGAACCCTATCCTTGAGAAAAGAATACCGTATAGTATTAGAGAAATAAAGAGATCTGAATTACGTAGTATTTATAATCCTACACAGGCAGAAATTGAATACTATTGCTTTGACCAAATTGAATCTGAACCTGAGCCTGATGAGTCTGAATTTATATTTGAAATAGAAACCGGTATAATTACCGGTTATACCGGTACAAGTAAGGATATAGCAATTCCTGCAGAAATTGATGGAGTTGAAGTGACAACAATAGGGAGAAAAGCTTTTTATGGTAAGGCATTAACTAATGTCACAATACCGAATACAGTAAAAAACATAGGAGAATATGCATTTTCTAGTAATAAACTAACAAATATAGAAATTCCGAATTCTGTAAAAATAATAAGAAATTTTGCATTTGAAAGAAATCAACTAACCTATATAGAAATACCCAATTCTGTAATATATTTATCCGGGTTTTGTTATAATGATTTAACTAGTATAACAATCCCTGATTCCGTAATAACAATTGGGAATAATGCATTTTCTAGTAATAAACTAACAAATATAGAATTTTCGAATTCCGTAACAGAAATAGGTAGTCAAGCATTTTCACAGAATCGATTAACCGGTGTCATAATCCCTGATTCAGTAACAACAATAGGGAGCTATGCGTTTTCAAATAATAAAATAAGCAGTGTAGAAATACCCAATTCCATAACGGCAATAGGAGATGGTGCATTTTCAAGTAATCTACTAACCTATATAGAAATACCCAATTCTGTAACATATTTATCCGGGTTTAGGAATAATGAATTAACCAGTGTAACAATTCCTGATTCCGTAACAACTATAGGAAGTCATGCATTTTCAAGGAATCAACTAACCTATATAGAAATCCCCGATTCTGTTACAAAAATTGAAAGCAATGCGTTTTCACATAATCAAATAACCAGTTTGGAAATACCCGATTCTGTAACAGAAATAGGCTTTGAGGCATTTTCAAATAATAAATTAACCAGCGTAACTCTACCTGATTTTATAGAAATAATAGGTTCGAAAATATTTTTTAATAACTTAATAACCCAAGTAAGAATTCCCGAGAATATAAAAATACTAGATGTTTTTCATCTAGATGAATTACCATTCGAAGATCCTTCTGTTGATCAAATACTTGAATATTGTTTTGATCCGGGAGTATCTTTACTTTGTTACATCAAAGCTCGTTCTAAAATAAGAAGTGCACCTGAAGGCAATGTCATCGCAACGTTAAAAATGCCGATCTATGTAACGGGTATAATTGAAGGAAGTTATCTTAAGTTCACCTATAATGGTCAAACAGCCTATGTGCTAAAGAGTTTAATTACGACTCGAAATCCGCCGATTACCGGTTATGCCAAAAGTAATGTCAACATAAGAAGCGCACCGAATGGAGGAGTAATCGGTTCTTTATCAATAGGTAGTAAAGTAAGCGGAACCTTGACAGGCAACTGGGTCAAATTCACTTATGCGGAAAAAACCGGATATGTCTATAGTTCACTCCTGCAAGCCGCTCCGGTTAACTTAACCTGTTATGTAAAGGCCGGCTCCAACATCAGAAGTGCGCCCGGCGGAACAATCATCGAAAAATTGAAGATGCCGATCTATGTAACGGGTACAATTGAAGGAAGTTATCTCAATTTTACTTATAATGGTAAAACGGCTTATGCACATCTGGGGGTAACAACCACCACATCACCCCCGATTACCGGATATACCAAAAGTGCAGTCAATGTGAGAAGTTCCCCCGGAGGCAACGTAATCGGTTCTTTGATGATAGGTCGGAAAGTAAGCGGAACCTTGACAGGCAACTGGGTTAAATTTATATATTCAGGCCAAACCGGCTATGTTTATGCCTCACTTCTGCAAGCCGATCCGGTTAAATTAACCTGTTATGTAAAGGCCGGCTCCAATATCAGGAGTGCGCCCGGCGGAACAATCATTGAAAAATTGAAGATGCCGATCTATGTAACGGGTACAATTGAAAGAAGTTACCTCAAATTTACTTATAATGGTAAAACGGCTTATGCACATCTGGGGGTAACAACCACCACATCACCCCCGATTACCGGATATACCAAAAGTGCAGTCAATGTGAGAAGTTCGCCCGGCGGCAGTGTAATAGGTTCATTACCTGCCAACAGAAAAGTCAGCGGAACCTTGGTGGGCAACTGGGTCAAATTTGTATATTCGGGCAAAACCGGGTATATCTATGCTTCACTATTAAAGTGACCGATAGTTAATTAATAATTAAATTTCTTAATTTATTCTAATTTCAAAACAAATAAAATCAATGAGGAGACGGCACAATGGTTAAGAGTAGAAAGAAAGTAATCAAAGGTTTTCTTTGGTTACTGTTGATCTCACTGGTATTTACGAATGTTTTTTCATTCAAAGTAAGTGCAGAAATCACCGAAACATTGGATGCAACGGAAACTGCAGAGGCTTTGGCAACATCCGAAACGACGGAATCAGCAGTTAAATCTTCGGAAACTACGGAAACTGCAGACATATCTGAAACGGAAACTGCAGACACATCCGAAACGGCTGAAACTTCGGCAGCAGCCGAAACCACGGAAGTTGCCGTAACTACAGAATCAACTGCTGAAAATTCAGAAAGTCCGGAAGCAGTTGAAGCAGCAGAAATAACAGAAACGACAGAAACAGCAGAAGAAACTGAAATTGCTGAAACTCCGAATGTTATAGCACCAAGATCTTCTGAGTCAGAAACTCTGACAGAGTCTGAACCCCCGCCAAAGCCTGGAACTCCAATCGAAGAACCGGCAAGCCCGGAAACAGAAACGTCTGATGAAACTGCTCAACCTGATGAAACTCCCGGTCCTGCAACAGATACCAATGACTCAGAAAACACACCAACTCTTGGTGATCCGGTGCAAGCAACCAGGTATGTGTTAGCCAATTCCATAATCAGAAGTGCATCGAACGGCAGTATCATCAGCAGACCGTGGCGTCCGTTTCGCATGACCGGCACAATCAAAGGAGTATGGTTCAGATTTACTTATAATGGCCAACCGGCCTATGTAGCAGTGAATTCCACGACAACCGGCAATCCTGCAATGACCGGTTATGCCAAACAAAAACTATATGTAAGAAATACGCCGAACGGGGCAGTCACGGATACAATACTGCGCGGTACTCAAGTCAAGGGTGTCCTGGTCGGTAATATGGTGAGATTTACTCACAAAGGAAAGACCGCATATGTATATGCCGTACTCCTGCAAAAGAATCCTGTCCGTGCAACCACTTATATATTAGCGAATTCAATAATCAGAAGTGCACCGAACGGCAGTATAGTCAGCAGACCGTGGCGCCCGTTTTTGGTGACCGGAATAATCGAAGGCGCATGGTTTAAATTTACCTATAACGGAAGCACTGCTTATGTTGCACTGCGTTCCACGACAACGAGAAATCCCGTAATAAGCGGTTATGCCAAACAAAAACTATATGTAAGAAATACGCCGAACGGGGCAGTCACGGATACAATACTGCGCGGTACTCAAGTCAAGGGTGTCCTTGTCGGAAATATGGTACGTTTCACGCATAAAGGAAAGACCGCATATGTGTATGCTGTACTCTTACAAAAGAATCCTGTACCTGCAAAAACAACGCGATACATATATGCTAATTCGATAATCAGGAGCAGCCCGAACGGCAGTATAGTCAGCAGACCGTGGCGCCCGCTTCGTGTGAGCGGTACAATTCAGGGAGCCTGGTTCAAGTTTACCTATAACGGTAAACCGGCCTATGTGGCAATTCGTTCCACGACAACAAGAAATCCCGTGATCACCGGCTACGCCAAACAAAAACTATATGTGAGAAATACGCCGAACGGAAGTGTTGTTACAACTGTACCGAAAGGTTATCGAGTAAGCGGAGTCCTGGTCGGGAATATGGTGCGATTCACTCATAACGGCAAGACAGCATATGTGTATGCTGTACTCCTACAAAAGAATCCTGTACCTGCAAAAACAACGCGATACATATATGCTAATTCGATAATCAGGAGCAGCCCGAACGGCAGTATAGTCACCAGACCGTGGCGCCCGCTTCGTATGAGCGGTACAATTCAGGGAGCCTGGTTCAAGTTTACCTATAACGGTAAACCGGCCTATGTGGCAATTCGTTCCACGACAACAAGAAATCCTGTGATCACCGGTTATGCCAAACAAAAACTATATGTAAGAAATACGCCGAACGGAGCAGTAACCGATACAATACTCCGTGGTACTCAAGTCAAGGGTGTTCTGGTCGGTAATATGGTGAGATTCACCCATAAAGGAAAAACAAGTTATGTGTATGTTGAACTATTACAAGCTGATCCATTAAAATACATCCAAACTCAAAATTTATCGTTATGGTGGAGAAATCTTGATAAAACCAATTGGCGTACGGTAAATGCGGACAACTATCCTACTTTGAAAGACCATACTTTTTCTATATCTAATATACTAGGCAGTGACGAATGGACAACGGGAGGAAGAAGTATCGCTGGTACTGATGATGAAGCTCTGCCGAGAATAACAAAGTTGCACAGTAAAATGAGCGATGGTTCATACTTGTTTGATCAAAGAAAAATGACTGCAAATGTTATAGATTGGGCTAGCTGGCGCTTGTTAAGCGAAAGTCCCAAGGCACCTGGATGTAGGAGCAGGATACATTATGCCAATGGTTTAAAACATTTTATTTATAATCGTTCCGAGATTAACAATGTTATTAGACAGATGTTTGTTTTTGATTTGGCAACGGCTGAAAGATTAGATCAGATTTTTTATCAAACATATAATGTTGAACAACAAAATATTTTGAAATTAAAGTCATGTTTATTAATGGTGACCCAACCACCAAGACCCCCTAAATTGCATTTTGTAATTAATAAAGCTGAATTAAATTCACAAGGTGTTTTGAAATTAACGGGCTTATGGTCGGGTTCAATTATTAACAATTATGCATTTCCGATGGAAGTCTATTTTGAATCAGAGCCCGGAAATGTATGGAATGGTCAACGTTTTGTGACTATTCGTTTTTTAGACGTAACAGACCAAGGTGTCTGGCAAAGCATAAAAATGAACTAAAACATAGAAATGAATGAGATTACTTAGATAATCACTGAAATACCGAAATACAGATCATCGTAAAATGTTTGTCTGGACCAGATAATCTATAATGGAGTGCGATTAAAGATTTTTGATTATATATAAATATGTCAAAACAAGTAAAATCAATAGGGAGACGGCACAATGGTTAAGGGTAAACATCGGTGTAATGTATAATAGTAACACGTAATATTGAATAATTATTAAATAATCGAAACAATCTATCGGTACAATTCAAGAATTTCTACAAGGAGACGTACGAAATGAAGAAGATAAATATTGCACAAAAAACATTAATTCTATTAGTTTTATTTGCATTAGTTTTGGGAAGTGTTTTCACAGAGCAGGTTAAAGCTGAACCGCTGGATGCAAACGAAGCCGAAAACTTAGAAGCGGCACTTACTGAACCTGATTTGTCGGCAGAAGCTGAACCGGGTAGCAGTGAGCCTGATGACGTTGAACCGGAACTTGAAACACCTGCAACAATAGCGAATGATTCAGATCAGGAATCAAATGATGAAGCAAATGATGAATCAAATCAGGAAGTAAATGAAGTAGTATCAACTGAGAGTGAAGATGAAGCCGGAGCAGCCGAATCAGAAACCGGAGACAACGAGTTATTGCCGGAACCGGGAATAGAAGAAACAATTGAATCAACAGATGGAGCGACCGAACCTGCAGAAGAAAAGACCGAACCTACGGAAAAAGCGCCTGAACCGACCGAAGAGGCAATTGAGCCTACAGAAGAAACAATTGAGCCTGAAGATGAAGTAGCTGAATCTGCAGAAGTTGCAGATGAATCAACCGGAGAAACTGAATCGACAAAACAAACAAGTGACAACACGGAAGAGTTGCCAATGCTCAATAGTGAGCGACAGATAGAAGTTAAAGCGGCGACTACCTCTCGTCAGGAAGAATGGTTTGCTTGGGCTCCGGGACAAAGGCTTGATATGGATGACAATGGTGCATGGTGTGTCGATGTGCCAAATAGTTATGCACAGTATATTTTTGGACAGAGTTATTTGAATACTATAGGTAAAGGGAATGGTGAGGAGAAATATAATAATGCAAGCAGTGCTTATTTCGAGAAAATTCCATATAACGGAAGTAATGTACCTCAACGCGGTGATGTAGTAGTTTGGCGTGGAGAAGGTGGCAATCCAAAGGGTCATACGGCTGTTGTACTTTCAGCAAATCAAAGCTCAATGCAAGTTCTTCATCAATCGGGAGGAAGAGCAACACATCAAGCTACGCAAAGATATAACTATGAGTGGACTAATAGTAAAGGTCAATGGTGTGGAAATTATTGTACAGGTTGGATCCGACCACGTCCGGAAAAAATTGTTGGTTATACCCAGCCTCCGGCAACCGGAAATTTAGACAGTATTGTAACCGGATACTGGGTTGAAGGATTGACAGCAACAGATGCAACTTTTAGAACGGCATTCCATACGGCACAGCGTACGAGCTCTTTTGGCTGCTATTTTGGCAGTGATCCCAACAATTTAACTCACAAAGAAGAAACTTATCCAAATCCTCATTCCGTAATGTATTATAATTGCAATAAGTGGTTTGGAGCACTTCAGCCTGACACTACATATTATTATAAATTCTATGCTGTAATAGGCGGTACCAGATATGAGGGATCACTGCAGTCGTTCAGAACGGCATCAACAACCGGAAATTTGGATGATATTGTAACCGGATACTGGGTTGAAGGATTGACTGCAACAGACGCAACTTTTAGAACGGCATTCCATACGGCACAGCGTACAAGCTCTTTTGGCTGCTATTTTGGCAGTGATCCCAACAATTTAACTCACAAAGAAGAAACTTATCCAAATCCTCATTCCGTAATGTATTATAATTGCAATAAGTGGTTTGGAGCACTTCAGCCTGACACTACATATTATTATAAATTCTATGCTGTAATAGGCGGTACCAGATATGATGGTTCGCTGCAATCATTTACGACGCCTGCGATCGCACCGACATCAGCAACCTTAACCGTTTCTTCAAATTCTGTGACAGAGGGAGAAACCTTGACCTTCACTGCCAGTGGTGATAACAATCCTGCAAAATACACAATAGGAATCGATAAGGATTCGGAAAGAGTGCTTACTCAGGATATGGCGGAAGGAGTCTTGTCAATCAATACACTGCCTGCCGGAGAATACACTGCATATGTAACTGCAGCAAACTCAGCAGGTTCTACAGATTCAGCAAGGATTACCTTCACTGTTGTTGAAGCAAAACCTGTAATAGTAACAGGATATATATATGCGAATTCAATAATCAGAAGTGCGCCGAACGGTGAAATCATTACAAAACTATGGCGGCCAATCTTAATAACGGGGACAATAGAGGGAGCATGGCTGAAGTTTACCTATAACGGAAGAACAGCATATGTTGCAGCTAAGTTAGTCACTAACAGAAATCCTGCAATGACCGGCTATGCCAAACAAAAACTATATGTAAGAAATACGCCGAACGGATCAGTCACGGACACAATACTGCGCGGTACTCAAGTCAAGGGTGTCCTGGTCGGTAATATGATACGTTTCACGCATAAAGGAAAGACCGCATATGTATATGCCGTACTCCTGCAAAAGAATCCTGTCCGTGCAACCACTTATATATTAGCGAATTCAGTAATCAGAAGTGCACCGAACGGCAGTATAGTCAGCAGACCGTGGCGCCCGTTTTTGGTGACCGGAATAATCGAAGGCGCATGGTTTAAATTTACCTATAACGGAAGTACTGCTTATGTTGCACTGCGTTCCACGACAACGAGAAATCCCGTAATAAGCGGTTATGCCAAACAAAAACTATATGTAAGAAATACGCCGAACGGGGCAGTCACGGATACAATACTGCGCGGATCTCAAATCAAGGGTGTCCTTGTCGGTAATATGGTGAGATTTACTCACAAAGGAAAGACCGCATATGTATATGCCGTACTCTTACAAAAGAATCCTGTACCTGCAAAAACAACGCGATACATATATGCAAATTCGATAATCAGGAGCAGCCCGAACGGCAGTATAGTCACCAGACCGTGGCGCCCGCTTCGTGTGAGCGGTACAATTCAGGGAGCCTGGTTCAAGTTTACCTATAACGGTAAACCGGCCTATGTGGCAATTCGTTCCACGACAACAAGAAATCCGGTGATGACCGGTTATGCCAAACAAAAACTATATGTGAGAAATACGCCGAACGGAAGTGTTGTTACAACTGTACCGAAAGGTTATCGAGTAAGCGGAGTCCTGGTCGGGAATATGGTGCGATTCACTCATAACGGCAAGACAGCATATGTGTATGCTGTACTCCTACAAAAGAATCCTGTACCTGCAAAAACAACGCGATACATATATGCCAATTCGATAATCAGGAGCAGCCCGAACGGCAGTATCGTCAGCAGACCGCGGCAACCTATCCGCGTGACTGGTACAATTCAGGGAGCATGGTTCAAGTTCACGTATAACGGAAGAACAGCTTATGTGGCAATTCGTTCTACAACTGTCAAGAAACCAAATTCCGGTTTATCAGAGGCGGAGAAAAAGGCAATTTTTGCCAAATTGCCTGATGTTTTTTGGTTCGCGAGCGGCGTCGGAGCTTGGGCTACTAATCTGCATATTGATGAGAACGGCTTTTATTACGGTAATCATTCTGATACAAATGCGGGAGATAACGGTCCGGGTTATCCCCGTGGTACAAGAAATGAATGTGATTTCAGCGGTCAGTTTTCTATTATTGAAAAAATCGATCCATATACGTATCGTTTAAAAAGAGAAAGCCTGCAAACTGCTCTGCCTGAGGGAAAATCAAAAATAGAAAATGGCGTAAGAGTGGTCAGCAGCAGACCCTATGGCTTGGAAGGTAACGGTGATTTTATACTGTATTTGCCGGGTAAAAGAACAGAAACCTTACCGGAAAAATATTTAAGCTGGGGTTGCGTTTTTTATTCTTTGCGTGATAATTCAACTGGAAAAATGGTGGAGATAATGCCCGGATATGGACTTTATAATACAGAAAAAGGTCTTGGTTTTTATGCCGAACAAGATTAATATTTCTATTTCAAGTATAAGATATGAGAGGGAATCTTAGTCATTATGAACAGTACGTCTTTTTGTTCAGAAGACATTGGATCACAGTAGAAGACAATAGTTCTTTTTGTTTGATCTTTCCAATATTCAATAGTTAGAGGATCTGAGAACTCACTGCCTCTGTCTGTCAGAATGACTTGTACATATTTCTCGAATAAAGGTAAGAGTCAAATCTATCGGTGGTTAGGTGCCGATAGATTTGACTCTTCTAAATTGATACTATTTTAATCTTCCTTATTAAATAAATTATTGACGATAATGATTATTATTTTAAAGACACGTTTATTGAATAAAATATTATATAAGAATATACTCAAATTAATCTTTAGTTGGTTTTTATTACAGATAAAAAAGTGTTATGAACAGCCTTTATTTTGTGTCAAAACAAATAAAATCAATAAGGAGACGGCACAATGGTTAAGGGTAAAAATAATGTAATCAAAAACTTTCTTTGCTTACTGTTGATCTCACCGGTATTTACGATTATCTTTACGGTGCACGTAAAAGCAGAGGCTGCAGAAAAGAATACTGAACCTGTTGAAACAACAGAAGAAACAGAAAAAGAATCAGAAGCAGAGGAGTCAATATTTGAAGCGATATCCGATGAACAAGAATCAGTAACTGAAGAATCAACAACAGATGCTTTCACTGAGGTTGTTCAATCTGACGTAACACTGGCCCTGCCAATATCGTATAGTCGTTCAATTACAAACGCTAACCAAGTGACGCGCTATATCTCAGCCAATTCAATAATCAGAAGTTCACCTGGCGGAATAGAAATCACAACTTTGGAAATGCCGTTGCTGGTAAGCGGTACAAAAGAAGGAGCCTGGCTGAGATTTATCTATAACGGAAGCACTGCCTATGTTGCAATGAGTGTAACTACAACCGCTAATCCTGAAATAACGGGTTATGCAAAAAGCACAGTTAATGTAAGAAATGCTCCCGGCGGATCAATTATCGGAACAATACCAAGAGGTCATCAGGTACAAGGCGTTCTGATCGGTAATATGGTGCGATTCACCTATAATAACAAAACAGGTTATGTCTATATTCCTTTGCTGCAAGCAACGCCGGTTCAAGTAACACGTTATATCTTAGCTAATACAATAATCAGAAGTGCACCGAACGGCAGTATAATCACTACGCCCAAAATGCCGTTGTTTGTGACCGGTACAATCCATGGAGCATGGCTCAGATTTACCTATAAAGGAAACACAGCCTATGTGGCAATGAGCATGACCTCAACCGATAACCCTGCGGTTATCTGTTATGCGAAAAGTGCAGTTTACGTACGAAATGCCCCCAACGGATCAGTTATCGGTACATTGACAAAAGGTCAAAAAATAACGGGTTACTGTGAGGGAGCATGGATCAGAATAACGTATAAAGGTCAAACAGCTTATATAGCAGCAAAGTTCACTGATACGAACCCACCGGCGGAATCATTATACGTTCAGGCCGGACCATTAGCCGTACGTCCGGCGAAGAATTCGTCGGAGTTAATCGGTACATTAGCAAAAGGTCAAAAGATAACGGGTCACCGCGAGGGAGCATGGATCAGAATAACCTACAACGGTAAGACAGCGTATATAGCGGCGAAATATACTACAGAGGAAGTAGTAAATCCCAAAACGGGTATTCAAAAGCTTGACAGAGTGTTAGATGAAGCACGTAAATGGATCGGTGCTAATGAACATAATCCGGAGTATAAATATATTATAGATACGTATAATAAGCAGCCCGATCTTCCGCGTGGCTATCCGCTGAGTTATAAAGATCCCTGGTGTGCCGCTTTTGTAAGTTTTATCGGTATCCGGACAAATACAACAGATATTCTGGGCAGAGAAGTTTCTGTTAACTATCATATTAAATTTTTTATGAATAAGGATCAATGGATTGAAGATGGCACTATAACACCTCGCCCGGGGGATTTGGTAGCTTTTAGCTGGAAGGCAATCAGACAGCCGAACAATGATTTTCCGAATCATATCGGTTTTGTAGAAAGTATTGATAATGGATTTTTTTATACAATAGAGGGTAATACTTCCCCTGTAAATTGTGCTTCTCCGGAAGATTTTGGTATAGATTATGTAGCGAGAAAAAGATATGAAATAGGATCACGTGTGATCAGGGGTTTTGCACGTCCACAGTATAAATAGATGAAGTTAATAATTGTATATTTATAAAAAACATATTATAAACATGCTATAATATATATTATGAAGCAAAAGAAAACAGAAATCATTTCTACTTGAATCAAAAGTGAAAATTGAGTGAAAATTGATTGTCAAAATGCATTAAGAGATATGTTATGCATTTTTGATAAATGATAATTATTTTAAAGGTTAAATGCAAAATGATGAAAAAACAAAAAAAGATAGTTTTCGAAATTCCATGTGTTCTGATCTTGGTAATGCTCATAATATTTAGCTTATTATCAGTGGGGGTACCGGTTTCAGCAGATTCAATTATAATTGAAGATAATAATGATTTAAGTGAACAAGAGCATGTTACACAAAGAACTTCTGCAGTTCCGCCTGTTTCGGAAACCTTGTATGTCCAGAGCAGATCATTGGCAGTTCGTCCGGCAAAGAATTCGAAAATTTTACTTGGTACATTAACCGGAGGCACTAAGGTAACGGGTTATCGTGAAGGAGCATGGATCAGAATAACCTATAACGGTCAGACAGCGTATATAGCGGCGAAATTTACTGATGTTACACCGCCGCCTGTAGCGGAGACCTTATACGTCCAAAGCAGAACACTGGCAGTTCGTCCGGCCAGGAATTCATCAGTTTTACTTGGCAAATTAACCGGAGGAACCAAGGTAACGGGTTATCGTGAGGGAGCATGGATCAGAATAACCTATAACGGTAAGACAGCGTATATAGCGGCGAAATTTACTGATGTTACACCGCCGCCTGTAGCGGAGACCTTATACGTCCAAAGCAGAACACTGGCAGTTCGTCCTGCCAGGAATTCATCAGTTTTACTTGGTACATTAACCCGGGGAACCAAGGTAACGGGTTATCGCGAAGGTGCATGGATCAGAATAACCTATAACGGTAAGACAGCGTATATAGCGGCGAAATTTACTGATGTTACATCGCCGCTTATAGCGGAGACCTTGTACGTCCAAAGCAGAACACTGGCAGTTCGTCCTGCCAAGAATTCATCAGTTTTACTTGGTACATTAACCCGGGGGACTAAGGTAACAGGTTATCGCGAAGGTGTATGGATCAGAATAACTTATAACGGCAAGACAGCGTATATAGCGGCGAAATTTACTGATGTTACACCGCCGCTTATAGCGGAGACCTTGTACGTCCAAAGCAGAACACTGGCAGTTCGTCCGGCAAAGAATTCGAAAATTTTACTTGGTACATTAACCGGAGGCACTAAGGTAACGGGTTATCGTGAAGGAGCATGGATCAGAATAACCTATAACGGTCAGACAGCTTACATAGCTGAAAAATATACCGGCGATGACGATATTTATTACAAAAAAACGCTTGTTGAAAGTGCCGGAAACATCATTAAACCATATATTGATTCATACGGCGGAACGTTACAGGTATATTTTGAGGAGCTCGAAACCGGATACGTTTATACTAATTCCAATCAAGGGTTATATCCTGCTTGTATGGCAAAACTATTTATTATGGGTACAGTCTATGAAGCCATTGAAAAAGGTGACTTGTCAATGACGGACTATGTAGATAATCAACTGGAATTGATGATTACTGTAAGTGACAATGCTGCAAGTAATAATATGGTGATGTTGTTGCAGAAAACATATCCTCATAAGAATGTCTTTTCTCTAATTGATGAATTCTGTGCTAAATATGGATTTAATGATACAATCATTCATGCTTATTTCATATCCAGTTATTATTACTATTCGTATCCTTCAGATAATGTCATGGTTACTTCAGCTAAAGATATAGGAAAATTTTTGTCAATGGTTTATAGAGGTGAAATTACTAGTGCCAAGGCTTCACAAGATATGTTGGGCAGATTGTCCAGACAACAATTTATTTTTAAAATTCCGTATTATTTGCCCGCCGGAGTGAAAACAGCAAATAAAACCGGAGATGTTGGTGTCTATAGCCATGACGGAGCAATAATCTTTTCTCCTAAAATGGACTATGTGTTGGCTATTATGTCTGATTCTAAAGGTGGAGTCATCGGAGATTATACCATGAGAAATTTATCGTTGGCTTTATATAACCATTTACAAAAATAAAAAAATTTGATTGCGGAAAAATGCTTCAGATATCGTTGTTAAGTCAAAACAAACCTTAATCCGGTCAGTTTATTATATTCCAAGAATAAGTTGTTCAACATAACGAGTGGCGGGATTTTGACGAATGTTTTCGGGTGTATCGAATTGCTCGATCGCACCGTCATTCATTACTAATACTTTGGTGCCCAGAAGCAGAGCTTCGGCAATATCGTGGGTGACAAACATTACGGTTATGCCGGTCTTTTCATAGATAGCTTTTAATTCAACTTGCAATTGTTTGCGGGTTATTTCATCAACTGACCCGAAAGGTTCATCCATCAGAAGAATATAAGGTGAAGCAGCGAGCGAGCGGGCGATTCCGACACGCTGTTGTTGTCCGCCGGATAATTCGCTTGGATAACGGTCACGCAGACTATCATCTAAACCGACAATGCCCATCCATTTGCTGATCGCATTGACGGTTTTTTGTTTATTTTTCTTATTTAAGAGGTTGGGCACATAAGCAATATTTTCTTCAACTGTCATATGAGGAAAAAGCACACTGCCTTGCACAGCATAGCCGATATTACGTCGCAAATGAATCAGATCGACATTTTGGATATCTTTGCCCTCGACAATGATTGTGCCGGAATCGGGGATGATTAAACCGTTGACCATTTTTAAAATCGTTGTTTTGCCGCTGCCGCTTGAACCGACAATCGTGACAAATTCACCTTGTTCGATTTTCAGATTAAAGTTTTCTAAAGTCCAGTCATTACCATATGATTTGTTTACATTGATATATTCGATTATAGCCATTTTGCCCTCTTTATTGTGAATGATGTTTAAGTGTTTTATATGTAATTCAAATAGAAATTTTGCCTGTGTTTTTATTTTTAATTTGTGGTTTATGATTATAATTCTGATTTTACTGTTTAATTCAATAAGCCGATTTCAGCAAGAAAATCTTCAGCAACATCTTCCGGTTCCTGATTCTTGCTTTCAACCAGGTCATTCATTTTTGACATTTGGGCATCGTCTATGGTTCCTGCGAGTTTTTCCAAAACAACCTCCAGTTCGGGATGTTTGTCCAAAACTTCTGTGCGGATGACCGTACCGCATTTATATGAAGGATAAAAATGCAAGTCATCCTCCAGGACTATCACATCACTTTGACTGAGCTGTCCGTCAGTAGTAAAAACACTTAAAACATCGATTTTTCCCTGATTGATCGCCTGATATTTCAAACCGATATCCATGTCTAAAGTATCTTTGAAATGCATATTGTAAGCTTCGGTTACAGCTTTAAAACCATCTTCCCGTTCAAAGAAATCATAGTTGGCACCGAAGATTAATTGATCGGAGACTTTTGCCAAATCGGAATAAGTTTTAAGATTGAATTTTTCAGCAATTTCGGTCCGTACAGCCATTCCGTAAGTATTATTGAAACCTAGCATGCCGCGCCAAGTCAAATTGTACTGTTGTTCATAACCTTGAACCAATTGTTCAAACAAAGCTTCAGAATAGATGCCTTCATTTTTCAGTACCATATTCCAACCGGTTCCGGTATATTCGGGATACATATCGAATTCACCTTTTTCCAGAGCGGGTTGAATATTGGAAGTTCCGCCACCTACTCCTTCGGTCAGCTCAACTTCCAGATCAGTTTCCTGCTCAATCAGAATTGCCAGCATATTACCCAGGATATATTGTTCGGTCATCGGTTTGGTGGCAATGCGAATAACGGATTTTTTATTAAAATTGATTGCGCTGAAAATCACGGCAAGGATCAGAACAGCTGTAAAAGCCAAAGATAAGCGCTTTTTGATTTGTCTTTTTTTCTTATTGACGGAACTGGTTTGGCCGAGATTACGTTCCACTATTCCCAAGAGAAAATCAAGCAGTAATGCGAGAGCGGCAATCAGCAAACTGCCTGCCATGGTCATATTGAGATTATTAGTTGTAATACCGCGATAGATGGCAACACCCAAACCTCCTGCTCCGATAAAAGCTGCAATACCGGACAGAGCAATGGTCATGGTTACCATGTTACGGATGCCGGACATGATCACGGGGAAAGCCAGCGGCAGTTTTATTTTATATAATATTTGAAAATTGGTACTGCCCATACCGCGGGCAGCTTCAATTATTCTGTCATCAACATTTTTGATTCCGGTATAGGTTGAGCGAACCATCGGCAAAAGGGCATATATAGTTAAGGCAATGATTGCCGTAGCATTGCCGATACCGGAGAAGGGAATCAGAAATCCCAGCATTGAGATTGACGGTATAGTATATAAAACTCCTACCACTGCCAGAGTAGGCTTAGCGGTGCGTTCATATTCACTGATTAAAATACCGGATATTCCGCCGATTATGATTGCGATTACAATTGCGATCAGCGAGATTTGAATATGTTCCAGCAATAGATTGAAGAAAAAATCCTTGCGCTCAATTAATATCTCAAACATATATTGATTCTACTTTCTCTTCTGTTATATTTGCTGAAATGAACTTATTGAAATTTACCGACGGTATCCTGATCTGTAAGGTCAAAGTGGTAATATCAACAAGATCAATCAGTAAAATCAGCTAGATTAACCGGTAATCCTGCTAACATCAATTTGCGAAAATTTCCCGGATTCTGGTTGCAATATCTTCGATTGCAACATCTTCGGATGTATCGGAACCGGCAATCTTCAGTTCGACTTTGCCGCCGGCGATACCGCGACCGACTGTGATCCGGGCGTAAGCACCGATCAATTCCATGTCATTGAATTTTACACCGGCTCTTTCATCACGATCGTCAATCAAAATATCGAGCTTGGTGTTTGCGCATAATTCCGCATACAATTCTTCAGCGACTTCAACCTGTTCAGCATTTTTTGTGTTGATGATCACAATTGCAACTTGAACCGGAGCTAAATGTTTCGGCCACAGGATGCCGTGTTCATCATGATTTTGTTCGACAATAGCCGCCATACAACGTGCGATTCCGATTCCGTAAGAACCCATTTGTACCGGAATCAATTTGTTGTTTTGATCCGTATAATAGAGATCCATCGCTTTGGCATAACCGTCACCTAGTTTGAATGTGTTGCCAACTTCGATTCCGCGCATGAATTTCACGGGACCGGCACCGTTCTCACACATGTCACCCTCTTTAATTTCGCGAATATCCGCGATTTGAGTCGGTGTGAAGTCTGATAAATTAACGTTGATAAAATGTTGATCAACTTGATTTGCTCCGACAATGAAATTCTTCATCACGGTTAATTCCTGATCCATTATGATCGGAATCTCCAGACCGATCGGGCCTGCGAAGCCGACCGGAGCTTTGGTTGCCGCAACAACTTCGTCTTCACTAGCCATTTCGATTTCATTAGCGCCCAGTAATTTCAATACTTTGGTTTCGTTGACTTCATGATCACCTCTGACACAAAGTGCGAAGATCTTGCCGTCGATTTTATAGATTAAAGTTTTGACGAATTTTTTAATATTTTCATTAAGGAAAGCTACGACTTCTTCAATTGTTCTGGCATTCGGTGTATCTTTGACCTCGTAAGCAAGTTCCGGTTCATCGGAAATCTCATCTTCAACGACACATTTGGCTATTTCCAGATTGCTGGCATAGCCGGATGATTCTTCAATAACTAAAATATCTTCGCCGATCTCGCTGATTGCTTGAAATTCTTCCGAAAGTAATCCGCCCATTACACCGGTATCGGCACGCACAATCACATAATCGATTTCTAAACGATCAAAGATATTTTTATAAGCCTGAAACATTTTGTCATAAGCCACATCAAGTCCTGCCAAATCACGATCAAAAGTATAGGCATCCTTCATGACAAATTCACGTACCCGGATTAAACCGAAACGCGGTCTCGGTTCATCACGGAATTTAGTTTGGAATTGATAAAGACTAATCGGCATATCCTTATATGAATGGATGTGCATTTTGGCTGCCGCCGCAAACAATTCTTCATGAGTCGGACCCAAAACAAACGGCTTGTTAAAACGGTCTTTCAAAGCAAACATGCTATTCCCGAAAGTTTCTCTGCGACCCGATTCGATATAGACTTCTTCAGCAATCATAGCCGGCATGCTCAATTCCAATGAATGGATTGCATTCATTTCTTCACGTACTATATTTTCAATTTTATTCATGACGCGCAGACCGAGGGGTAACATCATATAGATTCCGGACGAGCTTTTCTTAATCATGCCGGAGCGTACCAGCAAGTTGCCGCTGATCGAATCTTCATTTTTAACATCATCTCTCAAGGTAAAAAAATAATCTCTGCTTAATCTCATTTCTGATCTCCATGATTTAAATATGCGCTGTTTAGCTTTCTAAACTATTATTATGTTATCTTTATGAACAGAGTCATAAATTATAATTTCCTTAAATGCTGAATTATTGTATCATGATTCGTGGAGTCACGCTATATTCAAGGATCAGCAGATAATCCGGAATACAAAACAAAAAAGCAAATTGTTAAACTTAAGCAAATACAAAAGCAGGTTAAATCATGGTCAAAAAAAAGATTATCAAAACAATGCCGCGTTTAAGCGGAGTCTTACTTCATATCAGTTCATTGCCGTCTCCTTACGGAATAGGCACATTGGGCAAAGAAGCCTATCGATTCATTCGTTTTTTACATGAAGCGGGTCAGACATATTGGCAAATTTTGCCGTTAGGCACAACGGGTTTTGCCAATTCACCTTATCAGAATTTCTCAATTTATGCCGGCAATCCTTATTTTATTGATTTCGATTTACTGGTTGAGGACGGCTTGTTACAGCCTGATGCAGCTGCCGTTCTGGATTGGGGTTCAGATCCCGCCGAAGTTGATTATGGCTTAATTTATGAAAACAAGAAAAAAGTCTTATTTTGGGCTTATGAAGGTATGCTTTATTATAAACCGCATCAATTGCTGGCGATGAAAGAGGAATTTGTCGAAGCTCAGAAATTGTGGTTAGAAGATTATGCAACATTTATGGTTTTGAAAGAAAAATTTTCTGGTGAAAGCTGGCAAACCTGGCCGGAACCATATCGCTTGCGCGATCCGCAAACGATGGAAGATTTTGTCAAGGAACATCAAACTGAACTTGACTATTACTATTTCGAGCAATTTATTTTTCATCGTCAATGGAGTCATGTCAGACAATATGCAGAACAACATAACATCAAAATTATCGGTGACTTGCCGATTTATGTCGCTCCTGACAGTGTTGATGTCTGGGCTGATCCGGAGTTGTTCCAATTGAATTCCGATCTGGAATTCACCCATATTGCAGGATGTCCGCCGGATTTATTTACGCCTGACGGACAACTCTGGGGCAATCCGCTCTACGATTGGCAGGAAATGGAACAAGACGGTTTTTCCTGGTGGCTCAAACGTATGGAGTGGTCGCTGCAGCTTTATGACTATGTTCGAATCGATCATTTTCGCGGTTTTGAATCTTATTGGTCGATTCCTTACGGTGATCCGACTGCCCGTTTCGGCAAATGGATTGACGGTCCGGGTGAGAAGCTTTTCAAAGCAATGGCGGATAAATTGGGTGAAATCAGGGTTATTGCTGAAGATCTGGGATTTATGACTGATGAGGTAATTGCTTTAAGGAAAAAACTAGGTTTTCCCGGGATGAGTGTTTTGCAATTCGCTTTCGATCCGAAAATGAATAGTACATATTTACCTCATAATTTGAAACGCAATAATGTCATTTATGCGGGAACCCATGATAATTCAACGACTCATGGTTGGTTTAATCTGCTGGATGAGCAAACCAGGAGTCTGGCGATTGACTATTTCGGTTTAACTGAGGAAGAAGGATATACAAAAGGCTTTATACGCGGAGCAATGAATGCGGTTTCCAATACGTGTATTCTTACGATGCAGGATCTGCTGGATTTAGATGAAACTGCCAGAATGAATCTTCCGGGCAGCTCGCAGGGAAACTGGGAATGGCGTTTGTTGCAGGATCAGATTAATCCGGAAATTGCAGCCGATCTCCGGAAAATGACATATTTATCCGGACGTTTACCGGTAGAAAATCAAGAAATTGAATGTCAGGAATTAGCATAGTGTAACTCAAGTCACATCTTAATTACTAAATAAAGTATAAACTTTAGGTTATAATAGTTTATCAATTGAATATTGAGCAAATTACAAGTTGAATATCGCTTGATTGTAAATGACAAACTGTACTGTAATAAATAAAGCGCACAAATAAATTATATTTTATATAAAGGAGTATTTTCGATGTCCAAGATGTTGGAAGTAAATAATTTAAAAGTAGCAGTAAATAATGTTGAGATTCTGAAAGGAGTTGATTTAGCGATCGGACGAGGTGAAGTTCATGTTTTGATGGGTCCGAACGGTGCAGGTAAATCGACTTTAGCCAGAACGATTATGGCTGATCCTCAATTTGAGCAGGTTGAGGGAGACATCTATTTTGAAGGTGAGAATATAAATGAACTTTCTGCAGATGAAAGAGCAAAACTCGGAATTTTTCTGACTTTTCAAAATCCGTTGGAAGTTGCGGGCATCTCGGTTGAAGATTTCCTGCGTACGACCAAAATTGAATTGAGCGGTGAGGATATTTCGGTAATGAAATTCAAACGTGAATTGCAAGGTCATATGCAGGAACTTGATTTAGATCAGACCTATGCAGAAAGATATCTCAATGTAGGTTTTTCCGGAGGTGAAAAGAAAAAAGGCGAAATTCTGCAAATGAGTGTGCTCAATCCGGATTTAATCATGCTTGATGAAACGGATTCCGGTCTGGATGTTGATGCGGTGAGAATTGTTTCAGAAACTGTTGCCGATTTCTTAGCTGATAAAAATAAAAGTTGCCTGATCATTACCCACCACAGTGTTATTTTAGAGAGTGTGAAGCCGGATTATGCCCATATTTTAATTGACGGCAAACTGGTTAAACAAGGTGGTCCGGAATTGATCGAGCGGGTAAATCATGAAGGCTACAATTGGATTCGCGAAGAACTTGGTTTGGAAAAAGTTCACGATGAAATCCTCGCTTAATCCGGGGAGGAGTTGAATCAATGTCAAAAAAAATGTCCAATTTAACGTCCGATCACAATCTTAAACAACAAGATGCCGAGCGTATCTTAGCGGAAAAAGCTGCTGAGCGTGAGCTTTTGAAAGAAGCCAGACGCAAAGAACGTGCGGAAAAACTCAAAGAACGAACATATGTCGAAGAATTTGATCGCGGTGTTTACGATATTAAAAATCCGAATAAATATGAAATAATGCTGGCAAAGGGCTTGAGTGAAGAGATTGTACGTGAAATTTCTTCAATTAAGAATGAGCCGGAATGGATGTTGGAAAAACGACTGGCTGCTCTTGAAATTTATCATCAATTGGAGAATCCGAATTGGGGTCCCGACTTATCTGAATTGAATATGGATGAGATTGCGACTTATATTCGTCCGAAAGCCCAAATGGAAAGTAATTGGCAGGAAGTTCCGGAAGAAATCCGCAGGACTTTTGATCTTCTGGGTATTCCGGAAGCTGAGCTCGATTATCTGTCCGGTGTCGGTGCACAATATGATTCGGAAGTCGTATACCATAACATGAAAGATTATTTAGCTCTTCAGGGTGTGGTCTATACGGATTTCGAATCTGCGGTTGAACAATATCCGGAGATTATTCAGGAATATTTCGGTACTTGCCTAAAACCTACTTTACATCGTTATTCAGCTTTGCATTATGCAGTCTGGTCGGGCGGTTCGTACGTCTATGTACCGGAAGGTGTGCATGTTGATATACCTCTGCAAAGCTATTTCAGAATGAATGCACCGGGTGCGGGTCAATTCGAACATACACTGATCATTGTTGAAAAAGGCGGAAGTCTGCACTTTATTGAAGGCTGTTCCGCGCCGCGTTATAACACGATTAACTTGCATGCCGGCGGAGTTGAATTGTTTGTGAAAGAGGGAGCAAAATTACGCTACTCGACAATTGAAAACTGGTCGCGCAATATGTATAACCTGAATTCCAAACGAGCAATTGTTGAAAAAGACGGTGTAATTGAATGGATTTCCGGTTCATTCGGTTCAAGAGTATCCATGCTCTATCCTGCAAGTATTCTGATCGGTGAAGGTGCACGCAGTGAATTTACCGGAATTACGTTTGCCGGTGCCGGTCAAACTCTCGATACGGGGGCCCAGGTTGTACATAAAGCACCGCATACCTATTCTGCGGTGGAAACGAAGTCAATTTCCAAAGGCGGCGGCAAAGCGATATATCGCAGCCTGGTTCAGGTAGAAGAAGGTGCTTACGGTTGTAAATCAAATACGGATTGTCAATCTTTGATGCTGGATGCACAAAGTCGCGGTGATACGATTCCGACGATTATTTTGAAAAACGATGATGTTGACTTCGGGCATGAAGCTAAGATCGGTCGGATTGATGATCAGGCAATTTTCTATCTGATGAGTCGCGGACTTTCGGAAGAAGAAGCTAAAGCAATGATTGTACGTGGTTTTGCCGAACCTGTTGCCAAAGAACTTCCTCTGGAATATGCAGTAGAGATGAATGAATTGATCAATCTCGAATTGAAGGGAGCGATCGGCTGATGACTAAGATTAACAGAAGAACTAATGAACTTCGGGGAAATACATTACCCGCTTTAACTTGGAATTGGATGGATGTAAACGATGTAAAGATAGATTTACAAAACAATCAGAAAATTCCTTATACAGCTGTTCAAAGTGTTGGAGAAATAGATCAGGAACTTAAACAAACTTTTTATGATTTAGATCATGGCATTTCCGAAGAAGTCATGCGAATGAACAGTGAACAATGTAATTTGGCAAATCATTGGCGAATATCCGATAGTAAACCGATTGAAGTTCGCTTACCGCAATCAGCGGAAAATCCGTTACTGGTTGATCAAAACCAGATCGTAGTTCCGCCGTTACAAAACGGAACAGTCCTTCTATATAATTATAGTGAAGATGATTCCAGAGTTGAACGCAATTCAACAATCCTAATCGATGTCGAAAATGACGCCGAAGCTAATGTTGTGTTAGTTCAACGTTTGAATGAAAATTCAGTGTCCAATGTATCTGTAGTTGCACGTGTAGGAGATGGTGCCAGATTAAATTTGGCTACAGTCGAACTCGGTGCCGGCAATGCGGTTTTTCACTATATGGTTGATATGGAAGGCTTCGGTGCGGAAAGTCATATAAAAACCGCATATTTAGGCAGCGGCAATGATCATTTGGACTTGTTTTATCATGTGCGTCATATCGGTGAAGAATGTATTTCGGATATTCAGGTAAACGGTGCATTAATGGATCATTCTGTTAAAAAATTCCGCGGTACAATTGATTTTGTGGAAGGCTGCAGCGGTTCAGACGGTAATGAAGAAGAGTTTACAATTTTATTGGATGATACGGTACGCTCTATTGCAGTTCCCTTATTATTGGCACATGAAGATGACATCGTCGGCAATCATGCTGCAAGTGCCGGTCAAATTGATGAGGAACAATTATTTTATTTGATGAGTCGCGGTTTGAGTCGTAAAGAATCTGAAGGACTAATTGTAGAATCACGAATGACACCGACCTTTGACCAAATTCCGAACGAAGAATTGCGGCTTGATTTGCGCAAAGAAGTACATACCAGAATTTTACGCCGCTAATACCGTTAGGATAAAATGAGATAAGATCAGAGAAGACATCCGTCTTAACATAGACGATGAGACTGAGATGATTCAGACATTGTCCGGATATAAGAATCTGCAAAGGTAGAGAAGATGGAAGCGATTTTAGAAAAATTGGCAAATCCCGGTTTTGATTTGGAGCAAGTGAGATCCGATTTTGCTTATTTGGAGTTGGACGGACCGATTATTTATTTAGATAATGCTGCAACTACTCAAAGACCGAATCAGGTGATTGAGCGTATGGATAATTTTTACCGTTTTGAAAACGGAAATCCCTTGCGCGGTGCACATCGTCTGGGTGCTGCTGCAACTGAAGCAATGATTGCGAGCCGCATCAAAGTTGCTCAATTTATCGGCAGCAAGTCGGAAAAAGAGATTATCTTCACCCGTAATGCCAGCGAATCTTTGAATATAATTGCTTATACTTGGGGGTTAAATAATCTGCAAGCAGGCGATCAGATTCTGATTACCAGAATGGAACATCATTCGAATTTTGTGAATTGGCAATTTGTTGCTCAAAAAACGGGTGCCGAATTGGCATTTATTGAATTGACTGATGATTATCAATTGGACATGCAGGATTATCGCGATAAAATATCCGAACGCACCAAAATTGTTGCGTTTTCTGCTGCATCCAATGTTTTGGGAACAATACCGGATGCTGCGGCAATCATCCGTATTGCAAAAGAGCACAATGCTTTGACCGTGGTTGATGCAGCTCAGCTTGTACCTCATACCAAAGTTAATGTCCAAAAATTGGATTGTGATTTTCTGGCTTTTTCAGGACATAAAATGCTGGGACCTTTGGGTATCGGTGTGCTGTACGGCAAATCTGAAATATTGCAAGCGATGCCACCTTTCCTCTATGGCGGGGAAATGATCGAATATGTTGAAGATCAAAGATCAACGTTTACTCAATTGCCTTATAAATTTGAAGCGGGTACACAGGATGTGGGCGGAATGGTCGGTCTGGCTGCCGCAATTGAATACTTGGAGGAGATCGGTCTGGATAAAATTGCTGCTTATGAAACTGCTCTGGCGGATTATTGTGCAGCAAAACTTGAAAAATTGCCATACATTGAAATATACCATCCGAAACAAGGTGCGAAAGGTCCCGCAATTGCTTTCAATGTCAAAGATGCTCATCCGCATGATGTTGCAACCATTTTGGATTATCATGGAGTAGCAATTCGTGCGGGACATCATTGCACGCAACCCTTACACAGATACTTAGGTCAAAACTCCACAAATCGGGCAAGCCTTGCTTTTTATAATACGAAAAAAGAAATAGATTTATTCATTGAAGCATTGGAAGATGTCAAAAATATAATGCAACTGGATATTTGAATAAATGATGTAACAACTGCTCACTTTTCAGAGTTCTGCAAATGGAAATTTGCAGCCCGAAATTCTGAGCTGAAATCGGCTTCTGAACCGTGAAAATTGCACACTTTTTAAGCTTATACATGGAATCAGCTGCACAACCTTAAATAGTGTACACGCTATCCTCTAAAACCGGGATTTACGAGCTGTGCTTGCACACTTTTTAAGTTTATACATGGAATCAGCTGCACAACCTTAAATAGTGTGCACGCTATCCTCTGAAACCGGGATTTACGAGCTGTGATTGCACACTTTTTAAGCTTATACATGGAATCAGCTGCACAACCTTAAATAGTGTGCACGCTATCCTCTAAAACCGGGATTTACGAGCTGTGATTGCACACTTTTTAAGCTTATACATGGAATCAGCTGCACAACCTTAAATAGTGTGCACGCTATCCTCTCAAACCATGATTTACGAGCTGTGCTTGCACACTTTTTAAGTTTATACAAGAAATTAGCTGCACAACCTTAAATAGTGTGCACGCTATCCTCTAAAACCGGGATTTACGAGCGGAAATTGCACACTTTTTAAGTTTATACAAGAAATCAGCACAGCCTGAAATTCTGAGAAGAAACAAATTTTTGAAATAAGGTAATAATATGGATTTAAGACAAATATATTCACAAATCATTATGGAAAACGCGCGTTCGAACAAGCATCGTCACGAAATGACGGATGCTACAGCGACTGAACGTGGCTATAATCCTAGTTGCGGAGATGATATTCATCTTTCGCTTAAAATAGAAAATGATCTGATCTCAGATGCATCTTTCACAGGAGCAGGTTGTGCAATTTCTCAAGCATCGACATCATTACTTTGCGGTTTGATTAAAGGTAAGACAATCCAAGAAGCTAAGAGCTTGGTAGAAACATTTTTAGGCATGATCAAAGGTGAAATAACCGATGATGAAATTTTGGAAGAAGAATTGGAAGATGCCATTGCTTTCAAAAACATTTCAACAATGCCGCAAAGAGTTCGCTGTGCAGTTTTAGCATGGCGCACCTTAGATTTGATTATTGCCAAACAAACCGGCACTCCAATGACTGAATAATTATTACAATTTTGCAACGGTTAAATTATAATTATACTATACTGTATTAAATAAATAAGGAAGTGAGCCCATAAGATGTCTGCTAAAATCTTAGTTGTTGACGATGAGCAAAATATTGTGGAAATTCTGCGAGAGAACTTGGAACGTGAAGGATATGAAACTATCGCGGCATACGACGGAAAAACCGCTTTGGAACTTGCTTTGTCTGATGATCCTGACTTGATTTTACTGGATTGTATGTTGCCGCAAATGGATGGCTTTGATGTTTGCCGTAAACTCAGACAGGAAACTTTAGTTCCGATTATCATGCTTACTGCAAAATCGGAAGAAATAGATAAAGTGCTCGGTTTGGAATTAGGTGCTGATGATTATATTGTCAAGCCGTTCAGCATGCGTGAAGTTATGGCAAGAGTAAAAGCACTGCTGCGCAGAAGTCATATTACCGAAGCCGGACCGCAGGATACTTCCGATATCATTGAATATGGTGACTTGAAAATCAATCAAAAAGCTTATGAGATTTTAATGAATGATGAACCGATCAATCTTACATTGCGAGAATATGAATTGGTCTTATTCTTAGCACGCAATGCAGGTCAGGTATTCTCGCGCGAAACACTATTGGAAAAAGTCTGGGGTTATGAATATTTCGGTGATGTGAGAACCGTTGATGTTACGATAAGAAGGACTCGTGAAAAACTGGAACCGGATCAGGAGAATTATAAGTATATCCTGACCAAACGAGGAGTAGGTTACTATTTCAATCGTGACGCCGAAAAAGAATAATCTTTTAACAGATACTTTTTTGCTTCCAATATCTTAGACATCGAAAATGCTCCTATCGAAAATGCTCCTATGAAAATGTTTCTTTTATATAAAAAATAATTTATTGTGTATATTATTTATCATTTATTGTTTTACAATTAAATTTCATTAAAGCAAGAAAGCAAGTTTATACATTTATTTTTAATTAATATATGACTTGAGTTATATTAAGGTTAATTCCTGATTCTCAATATCCGGATTTTCTGCAAACATTTCTTGCTTTATTAGACCGAAGAAGTTCTTTATCGGGAGGATTGTTACAACAGTTCCCTTTGCGTGCCATGCTTTAGAAAATCTGATTTTGTTGCAAAAAAAATATTAATCGTGACAAATAGTTATACCGTAAAAACACTTTTTCATATAAAATAATATTAAATGGCAAGGTTTGCTGTTAAAGAGATTGCGAAGATAAAAGGAGAACTTATTTCAGAGGTAAAAGCACAGGAAGACAGTGTTTTACAGGTACATTTCTGCAATGGAAATTCGGTTACTTTGAAGAGAAACATATTAAAACGGATCTCTGTTAACTATAGTTGATTTTTTAAGTTGACAGACTTACAAGAAGTATCAGGAGTCACATGGGAAAGTCTGTTTTTCGTAAAATCAAAATTGATCGGCTTTCATCACCCGGACAAATCAAGGATTATCTGCGGGTATCAAACTGTGACATCCGGCTGAAGCTGTTCCGGTAATAAGCTGCCGAACAGACCGAAGCGGGCTTTTAAATAATAGGAGGAAAGATAACCTATGAAAACAAAAAAAGCTTTAGTCCTGATTCTGGCGCTGCTCATGGTTTGGGCAGTGTTGCCACTACAAGAAACGTTTGCGCAAGGTTCGCCTGCTATCGTGCCAGGTACGGACAAAATTGATGTGGGTAACACGGTGTGGTTCGGCAACTTCAGCGGTGCGTCCGTCCAATGGCGTGTGCTAGGCAATGGAAACGATGGCGGCGGCAATTCCAAGTTGTTTTTGTCTGACAAATTGCTTGACAGCACACAGTTCAATCCGGCGAGTGGAGGTAATGCGTGGCAGGGCAGCACAGCCCAAGGCTGGTGTCAAAGTTTTTATACCAATGCTCTCAGCGCAGGAGAACAGACCGCTCTTGTTGCAACGACGAAAGACGATCCAGGATGTAGCAACATATTGCAGGGTGACAAAGTTTTCTTCTTGTCGGCTCAGGAAACAAACACATTCCCTTTTACCGATGATGGTAGCCGGAAAGCGTATACTTTAGACGGCTTTGTGAGGGACTGGTGGCAGCGGTCGCCTATCGAATCAGGGGCGGGCGTCATTACTCATTACGGCAGCTTGGGCTATGCTCCCGTCACAAAGTCTGCTTACGCACGGCCTGCCTTTAACCTTAACCTGCCCTCCGTCCTCTTTACTTCGGCCGCCGAGGGCGGCAAAGCCAGCGGTGGACTGGGTGCAGACGCGCTGACAGCTGTTTCAGACACGGATACGACCGAGTGGAAGCTGACGCTGCTGGATGAAAGTCGCGATTTTTCAGTTACATGGGTGGCTATGACTTCCAAGAATTTTACATTCGATTATGAAAACGCGACAACCGGTCCGAACGAATATATTTCGGCTGTGCTCAAGGATGGCAACAGCGAAAACATTAAGTATTACGGTCGCATCGCACAACCTACATCCCCATCCGGTACGCTGACCATCAATTTTCCAAGTGATCGGTCACCGGATGACAGTAGCCTCTTTGTTTTCTCCGAGCAGTGCAACGGCGATAAGCAGACCGACTATGCCTGCGACATCGGCTCTGAACTCTCTCTGTATGAGGCAAACGCCTATGCCGTTACGAATATTCTGACCGACATGACAACGAACAACACCGCCGTCTACCATAGGCATGATTGGGATCCGGTGACAACTGACTATACCGCTACGCTTAAGGCAAACGACGGCTATCAGCTTCCTGAAAATATCAGCGTGAAGGTTGACTCAACCGAGTTGACCAAAGGTACCGGTTACTCCTACGACAGCACAAGCGGTGCACTGGTGATTTTTGCCGCAAGCATCACAGGAGATATTGAGATTAAAGCGAAGGGTGCCCCTGTCCACAATGTGACGGTACAAACAGAAGGCAACGGCACAGCTTCAGCAACACCGACATCCGGTACTGCGGGAACAGAGATCAGCCTGAGCGCCACTCCTGATTCCGGTTGGCAATTGAAGGAATGGCGGAGAGTATCGGGCGATATAACCATCACTAACAACAAGTTCACGATGCCTGACAGCGATGTCGTGGTCAGAGCGATATTTGAATTTATAGGGTCAGATCCGGAAGAAGCTACGGTGACCTTTGATCCTGCCGGCGGCAAGTGGTCGGATGGAACAACTGCTCTTAAAACAATCACGACAAACGTTGGCGAAGAAATCACGATCAAAGAAGCACCGGTCAGAGAAGGTTATGAATTTCAATACTGGGAAGGCTCAGCGTATCAGCCTGGCGATAAATATATCGTACCGGCAGGCGGACATACGTTTACGGCTGTCTGGAAAGAAACTACGGTAACTAAACCGAGTGATCCTACAGAAACAACCGGGCCTACAGAAACAACGGAACCTACAGAAACAACCGGGCCTACAAAAACAACGGAACCTACAGGAATAACCGGGCCTACAGAAACAACGGAATCTACAGGAATAACCGGGCCTACAAAAACAACCGATCCAACAGAAACAACCTGGCCTACAGGGACAATGGATCCTTCAGGAACAACGGATCCTACAGGAACAACGGATCCTGCAGGAACAACGGATCCGACCGGAACAACGGATCCGACCGGAACAACGGATCCGACCGGAACAACCAAGCAGACCGGAACAACGGATTCGACCGGAACAACGGATTCGACCGGAACAACCAAGCAGACCGGAACAACCAAGCCGGCAGAAACAACTAAACAGACCGGAACAACCACTCCGACAGAAACAATCAAGCCTTCGGATCCGGGCAAGACTTCACCGAAAACGGGAGAGAACATCGGAATCTATCTGTGGGCAAGCTTGCTGCTCGTTATTGCCGGTGGGGTACTGTTAGTATTACGCAAGAAGAAATCTAAACAAAGAGATTAGCAGAAAACTGACTGCTAAAATAAGCAATGAAGAGGGGAGCTGAATATTGCTTTTGATGAAAATGCAAAAAGTTGGACTTAATAATAGTGTATTAGCGTTATAGTGAACCTATAAACACATAGTGAACCTATAAACACGTAAATCAATTTAACTAATTATTAACGGAATGTAATCTGTACTCAACAGGAGACATTCCGTTTAACTTTGTCTTAATCCGTTTGAGTTATTCCAATTAATCCATAAATGATGGGACTGAGATGATTCAGACATTGTCCGGATATAAGAATTTGCAAAGGCAGAGAGTTCGCTGCGCAGTTTTAGCATGGCGCACCTTAGATTTGATTATTGCCAAACAAACCGGCACTCCAATGACTGAATAATTATTACAATTTTGTAACGGTGAAATTTCAGTTATGCTATAATGAATAAAACAAAAAAGGAAGTGAGCCCATAAGATGTCTGCAAAAATTTTAGTTGTTGACGATGAGCAAAATATTGTGGAAATTCTGCGAGAGAACTTGGAACGTGAAGGATATGAAACTATCGCGGCATACGACGGAAAAACCGCTTTGGAACTTGCTTTGTCTGATGATCCTGACTTGATTTTACTGGATTGTATGTTGCCGCAAATGGATGGCTTTGATGTTTGCCGTAAACTCAGACAGGAAACTTTAGTTCCGATTATCATGCTTACTGCAAAATCGGAAGAAATAGATAAAGTGCTCGGTTTGGAATTAGGTGCTGATGATTATATTGTCAAGCCGTTCAGCATGCGTGAAGTTATGGCAAGAGTAAAAGCGCTGCTGCGCAGAAGTCATATTACCGAAGCCGGACCGCAGGATACTTCCGATATCATTGAATATGGTGACTTGAAAATCAATCAAAAAGCTTATGAAATTTTGATGAATGATGAACCGATCAATCTTACATTGCGAGAATATGAATTGGTATTATTCTTAGCACGCAATGCAGGTCAGGTATTCTCGCGCGAAACATTATTGGAAAAAGTCTGGGGCTATGAATATTTCGGTGATGTGAGAACCGTTGATGTTACGATAAGAAGGACTCGTGAAAAACTGGAACCGGATCAGGAGAATTATAAGTATATCCTGACCAAACGAGGAGTAGGTTACTATTTCAATCGTGACGCCGAAAAACAATAATCTTTAAACAGATGCTTTTTGCAGATTATTATTTCGAAATATCTAGGGTGAAGTTGAAAAACAATAATTTTTTGTAATTTAATTTCGGTTATTTTTGTGGAAACTATTATTGCTGTATTATTAACGTTCATAATTACGAGTGGAGGCTGTGCCCTTTTTGCACGGTCTTATTTTTTGAGGCGTAAAAAAGCGGAAGACCGTGCAGTACATGATATGCTGGAACATGTTGCCCATAAACAGAATGAATCACAAACAGTCCTGGCATCTTTGAATTTAGGAGTTATCGCATATAGCAGTGACGGAATATTATTATTGAACAATCAGGCATCAGGTCAGATGATCGAGGAAATCCCGCATTATTATGCAGATTTTTTGGACAAATATGATGTGGATCAAAAAATTCGTTCCGGTTTTCTTTTGGATAAACAACAAGTAGAAATTAATTACATCTACAATGACAGATCATATCGCTTATCTGTACAAAAAAGAGAGTTGTTCCGCGATAAAAATGCCGGTCACATTATTGTAATTCAGGATATAACGCAACAGGTAAGGGAAGAACAACAGCGCAAAGAATTTGTTGCCAATGTTTCGCATGAGTTAAAAACTCCTTTGACTACGATTAAAACTTACAGCGAATCACTTTTGGACTGGGGCATTGATGAGAAATCCCGTGAGTCGGTCAAAAAGGATATCAGCAAACTATATGACGGATCCTTACGCATGGAGACTTTGATTGATGATCTGCTTTTACTTTCGCGCATTGACGGCAATGCAATTTATACCAGAATTGAAAAGATTGAGTTATTGCCTATTGTCCGTTCCTGTCTGGAAAGACTATATCCGGAAGCAGATAAAAAACATATTAAATTCTCATCTTTTACCGTATCGGATAAACCGATTGCTTATGCTGACCGCTCCGCATTGGAACGTATCATTCTTAATTTGGTGAACAACGCGATAAAATACACTCAGGAATACGGTGAAATAAAAGTTTATGCCGGCACATTAGTCGATGATGTTTATTTCAGAGTGAGAGATAACGGAATCGGCATACCGTCAGCGTCTCAGGACAGAATTTTCCGGCGCTTTTATCGAGTAGATTCAACCGGATCGAGAGCTTATGGGGGAACAGGATTGGGTCTGGCAATAGTTAAAGAATTGGTCGATTTACATTTAGGACAGATAGATTTGAAAAGTGAAATCGGTGAAGGCAGTGATTTTACGGTGACCTTACCCGGTGTTAAAAAAACCATGCGAAGAGCACTATATGAATTAACGGAAAACGGTTTATGCAGTCATAATGTAACTAAAGCCGCTGAAGCCGATTTGAATATACTTGCGGAAAAGCTGGGAATTATGGCAAAATGGAAAAGTTTGCAACAAAGAGAAATAGATGCTTTGTTTAATGCGATAGATGTATCGGAACCGATTTTCTGATACTCTATACAATATATTATTTAAATGATTAAATTAAAAGATTTTTTTTGATAAAGAAAATGAGGAAATAAATTGGCTAATAACTATATTATACAAGGCAAAAATCCTTTACAGGGTGAAGTGCAAATCAGCGGTTCGAAGAATGCGGCATTGGGAATAATTGCCGCTGCTATGGTTGTTGACGGTCCCAGTATAATTGAAAATTTACCGAAAATTAAGGACATCAAAATATTGCTGGAAATATGTCAAGATCTGGGTGCCGGAATCGAATGGCTCAGTGAAAATTCGATTCGGTTTGATCCGACAACCGTAACTACTTATCAGGCAACCAGTAAAAAAGTTTCGAAAATTCGCGGTTCTTATTATTTGCTCGGAGCTTTTTTAGGAAAATATCGTAAAGTCAGTTTGTTAATGCCGGGCGGATGTGATTTCGGTGCAAGACCGATCGATTTGCACATTAAAGGCTTTCAGGCTTTAGGCGGTGATGAACTGGTCGAAGAAGACGGAGTTGTTTCAATCGAAGCGGGACGACTTAGAGGTGCAGGTGTCTTTTTAGATACGGTGAGTGTAGGTGCAACGATTAATATAATGTTGGCAGCAGTTAAAGCGGAAGGTGTTACAGTAATCAACAATGCGGCGAAAGAACCGCATATTGTTGACGTAGCTAACTTTCTCAATACGATGGGAGCAGATATTCGCGGAGCAGGTACTGATGTGATTAAAATTACCGGTAAACCATATTTGCCGGCAAACCGTTCTTATACGATTATCCCGGATCAGATTGAAGCCGGAACTTATATGATTATGGCAGCGATGACCCATGGTGATATAACTTGTACTAATCTGATTCCCAAACATATGGAGCCGTTGACTGCAAAATTAATTGAGATGGGAGCGATGGTTGAAGAAGGTGCGGATTCGATTCGGGTTATGCTCTTGCCGCACGAAAAACTGAAAGCTGTCAGTTTTAAGACGATGCCTTATCCTGGGTTCCCGACCGATTTACAACCGCAAACCACAACATTGTTGACAGTTGCCGGCGGTACCGGCCGTATGATCGAAAGCGTGTGGGAAAATCGTTTTCAGTATATTAAAGAGTTGCAGGCGATGGGTGCTAATATCGTGATATCCGGCAGGTTAGCCGTAATTCAAGGCTCGGAGCTTCACGGTTCAACAGTTTATGCCAGAGATTTGCGGGCAGGTGCCGCAATGGTTACCGCCGGTTTAGGTGCGGAAGGTGAAACGAAAGTTACCAATGTCTATGCGATTGAACGCGGTTATGAAAATTTTGTCAAAAAACTCTTGGCAATCGGTGCGGACATCAGAGAAGAATAAATATCGGGTAATTTGGAAAGATGATAGGTTCGGTAGCATTAAGATCGGGCAGCTCCGGAAATTGCACCCTGGTTCGTAACGGAGAAACCAGATTAATTGTCGATTGCGGCATTAACGGCAAAACATTCACCGGTGCTTTAGCTCTTGCCGGAGAATCGCCTTTGGACATTGACGGTATTCTGATTACTCATGAACATAGTGACCATGTATCAGGCTTAGGTGTGATCTTACGAAAATACAAAATTCCGTTTTATATTACGAAAAAAACTTTGGAACTGATTTCAGATCGTATAGGAAAGTTTGATTATAATTTAATTAATATTATTCAACCGGAAGATAAGTTTCTGATCAAAGATCAGCTAGTAACATCTTTTCAAGTGCCGCATGATGCGGCCGAAACATTGGCTTTTCGCTTTGCGACATCCCGCGGTGATATAACCGTATGTACCGATATCGGCTCTGTCGATCAGGCGATCTTAAATAAGATTACAGATTCCCGCTTGATTATTTTAGAATCTAATTATGATTCTCAGTTGCTTAAGAACGGACCGTATCCCCGAATTTTGAAAGACAGAATTAGTAACGGTCACGGTCATTTATCGAACGAACAATGTGGTGAAACTTTATCTAATTTAGTGAAGACCGGAACGGAACAAATTGTTCTTGCTCATTTGAGTGAAGAAAATAATCATCCTTCGCTTGCTGAACTGACTGCAGTTCAAAGCCTGGATAATATCGGTGCAGTAAAAGATAAAGATTATGTCTTACAAGTTGCCCGACGTTACTCGAATTCAGACTGGATGCAGATATAAATGAATCAACCGATAATTGTTGCCGGTTTGGGTAATCCCGGACCTAAATATTCAAGAACATATCATAATTGCGGCTTTATGGTTTTGGAAATCTTAGCCCAACGCCATGATTTTTCTCTGAAAAAAATAAAATTCAAAGCATTAACTGCTGAAATAAATTTTGCCGGAAAAAAAGTATTATTTATTCAACCGTCTACCTATATGAATCGAAGCGGCGAGAGTATCCGGGCGGCAGTTGATTTTTATAAAATTCCTCTGACGAATCTTTTGGTAATTTACGATGATATCGATATTGAAATCGGTAAAATAAGAATCCGGCCTTGGGGCAGTGCCGGTTCGCACAACGGTTTGCGTTCGGTCATTCAACATTTGAATTCGGACCAATTTCCGCGCATCCGGGTAGGTATCGGTCCGCAACCGGAGAATATCGACATTATTCAGCATGTTATGAGTAATGTACCGGCGGATCAGCAAAAGATTTTATTTGATGCCTTGAATAAAGCAGCGGATGCTGTGGAAATAATATTGAAAGATAATCTTGATCTGGCAATGAATCGTTTGAACGGAATTTGAATTTCCAAACCAACAAATATAAAAATAACGGATTGGAGCTAGTTAATTGTCTCGGCTAAAGACACGATCGGAAATATCGAAACTTATCTACCAAAAACTTGAGCAAGATAAAAATGTCAAAAAGATTCTCCGTGATCTGAACAGAAAATCCTTTCAAGTAGTCGGTCTGAACGAGTCTGCCCAAGTAGCCTTATTAGGATTGCTTTGTCATAATCAATCTGCATTGTTGATTGTGCCTGATCAGTTGAGAGCAACGGCTTTACTGAATTATTGGCAAGCCATGAGTAATTTTCCTGCATATATATTGCCGGTCAGAGAATTAGTCTTTACCGATGTGTTAGCTTCAAGCCGTGAAATTGAATTACAGAGATGTGCTGTTTTACAGCAATGGCTATGTGGTGAGCCATGTTTATTAATAGCCGTTGCCTCGGCGATGGCTGATTGGTATCCGACTGCAAAGTATTTTCAAGAGAACAGCTTGATTTTTTCGTATGGTGAAACTTATGATTTCTCAGCAGTTCAAACCAAATTGCAGAAAACGGGTTATGAAAAAGTCGGGCAAGTTGAATCGGCAGGACAATATGCAGTACGAGGAGATTTGCTGGATGTCGGAATTTCCGTTCCCGGTTATGCAACGGAAGTTCAATGTATTCGTCTTTCTTTCTTTGACAATGAATTGGAAGATTTGCGGGAATTTGATCCGGATAATCAACGCTCAATCGGAAAGTTGACACAAGTGCAAATTCCGCCCGCTCGGGAATGGCTTTTAGCACCCGATCAGATTACAAATTTCTCCGAACGGATCAGACAAACTTCCAGGCATCAGATGGAAACAGCCTCTCGTCAGGGAGCGGACCCGGATTTGGCAGAAGCTTTTGTCCGTTTAGGCAAACGTGATGCGGAACGTGTGGAGCAAGGCATCTATTTCCCGGCTTTGGATCGTTGGTTTTTTTTATTGGATACCGAAAAAAATTCTTTGTTGGAATTGGCAAAGTCCGGGCAGAAATTGATTGCCTTAGATGAGATCAGTCAAATTCAAAAAAGACTTGATGCCGGCCAAGTCGATTTACATCAACGAATCGGTGCCTATTTGGAGAAAGCTCAAGTAGTCAGCGGCACCGAAAAAATCAGATTGACTGCGGCGGCTGCCTGGCAAGGTATCACTGATTGCGGTGCTGTCAGTTTTGCCCGAATCGATTCTTCCGGCAACGGGATTTCCGGAGCTGAGAAAATTTCTTTGGTAACTAAATCAAGTGACAACTATCGTTTAAGAGAGAGCGATCTTCTTGATGATTTACGCCATTGGAAAGAAACTCAGGCAGCGGTAATAATTTTTGCGGGCAGTGAATCCGGAGTACAGCGTTTAGACCTATTGGCTCAAGAATACGATTTAGAAATTAATATAGTTGAAGCTAGCTTAAGCAAAGGCTTTCTCTGGCAGGAAATCGGCTTAAATGTAATCGGGACGCATGATCTGTTCGGTACTGAAAAAAAGCGTCAGCGCAGACAAAAACAAGGCATGGCAATCGATTTTCTGTCCGATTTGAAACCCGGTGAATATGTAGTCCATGAAAATCACGGCATCGGTATTTATAACGGACTGAAAACCTTGGAAACCGGCGGAACACAAAGTGATTATTTACATATTTCTTATGCCGGAACGGATCAGCTTTACATTTCAGTAGATCAGCTGGATCAGATTCAAAAATATGTTTCAGCCGGCGGCGGTAAACCGAAGTTGTCCAAACTTGACGGACAAAGCTGGCATAATCTCAAAAAACGGGCAAGAGATTCGATCAAAAAACTGGCAATAGATTTGATTACTCTGCATGCCGCAAGAATGCAGCTTAAAGGTCACAATTTCGGACCGGATACAGTTTGGCAGGCACAATTCGAAGAAGGATTTCCTTATACGGAAACGGATGATCAAATTCTTGCAATAGAAGAAGTCAAAGCGGATATGGAATCCGAGCTTGTAATGGATCGTCTCTTATGTGGTGATGTAGGTTTCGGTAAGACGGAAATCGCCTTCAGAGCAATGTTTAAAGCCGCACTTGACAGTAAACAGGCAGTAATGTTAGTTCCGACTACGGTTTTGGCTCAACAGCATTATGAGAATCTTATTGAGCGAATTCAAGATTTTCCGATTAATGTCAAAATGCTGAGTCGTTTTGTTTCGGCAAAAGAGCGCAATACAACTCTGCGCGGCTTAAAAACGGGAGAAGTGGACATTGTTATCGGAACACATCGAATTTTATCGCAAGATGTTAAATTTGCAAATCTGGGTCTTTTGGTAATTGATGAAGAACAACGTTTCGGTGTCAATCATAAAGAGAGTCTCAAAGCACGTTTTCCGCAAGTTGATGTATTATCGATGACCGCAACTCCGATACCGCGCACTCTCCATATGTCACTTTCCGGTATCCGGGATATTTCTTTTCTTGAAAACGGTCCGTCCGATCGCAAATCGGTTCAAACTTATGTGATGGAATTTGCTCAGGATACAATAGAAGAAGCTATTTTGCGTGAAATTTCACGTGGCGGTCAGGTTTTTTATTTGTATAATAATACACATAAAATCGATAAAAAATCTCAACAATTACGTGAAGCCCTGCCGGGTTTAAAAGTGGATTACGGCCACGGCCAAATGAGTGAACGCCGGCTTGAAGCAGTCGTTGAGAATTTTTTGACGAAAAAATTCGATGTTTTCGTATGTACGACCATTATCGAATCCGGTCTTGATATGCCGAATGTCAACACAATCATTGTAGAAGATGCTGATCGTCTGGGTTTGGCACAGCTCTATCAAATCAAAGGCAGAGTCGGTCGTTCGGAACGTCAGGCCTATGCTTATATTACTTATAATCCGGGTCGTATCTTAAATGAAGATGCGACTAAACGCTTAACGGCAATCAGAGATTTCACAGAAATAGGCTCAGGTTTCAAAATAGCTTTGCGTGATCTGGAGGTGCGCGGTGCGGGGAATCTGTTAGGTGCCGAACAACATGGTCATATGGAAGCAATCGGGTATGAGTTGTATTGTAAGATGTTGGCGGAAAATGTACGCGAGCTGAAAAATGAGCCGGAAGTCAAGCAAGCAAAATTCGCTCTGATTGATTTAAATATTGATGCGAGAATTCCTGAATCTTATATAGTTTCCGAAGGTCAGAGACTTGACTTTTATCTGAGAATATCCCGTATCATGCAACTAAAAGATTATCAGGATATTATTGATGAGTTGCTGGATCGTTATGGCGATTTGCCGCAAGAAGTGATTAATTTATGTGATGTAGCATTGATCAGATCAATCGGGGGAAGTTTTGGCATAGAAAAAATTACTGCGATTCAAGAAGATTTGTTATTTTATTTTTCTGAAGGTGATTTTAACCCGCAAAAAATGGTAAAATTATTAGACAATCCCGTAACAAAAAGTAAACTTTTGTTCAGTGCGGGAGCAAAACCGTATTTGATGTTGAAAAAAGGTGCTGCGGATCCGAAACAGTATCTTAAGCGTGTGCTAAATATTTTGCTTATACAATAATCAATCAAAATAGTTTATAATAATTTATCACTGTATTTTTATTTGATATTTTTTATTTTTATTATTAGACAAATAAAGTTCCCGATTGCTAATAATTAAATTAAAAAAAATTAAATATTGAGAGGATTAAGGTAAAGTATTTTAAGTTATGAAGACTCATGGAAGTTTGTTTCATGAGTACGAAAATATTTGTAGATTGAGGTAAGTATATGCAAATCAAACAATTAGAGGCACTGGTCAATGTCATTGATTTCGGGAGCTTTAGTAAAGCTGCAGAGGCAACCTATTTATCCCAACCCACCATCAGTTCACATATCCGGACGTTGGAAAGAGAAGTCGGGACAAAATTGGTAGTAAGATCTACCAAAGAGATTTATCCGTCACATGCAGGTAAAGTTTTATATGAGTATGCCAAAGAAATTCTCAAATTAAGAGAAAGAGCATTGATAGAACTTAAACATGAAACATCAAGCATTTCCGGAACATTGCAAATAGGAGTAACAGAGTTTCCGTCAGAGTGTTTTTTACCGGGATTTATCAGTAATTTTTCGAAAAAACATGAAGACTTAACATTTAAAATTACCAATTATTCCAACCAAGATATCTCGGAAGCAATTTTAGAACAAGGTATTGAAATCGGTATTGCGGAATCGGACATTGAAAAAAGAAATATTACCTTGGAGCCGATTGCTGATGTCAAATATGTCTTTATTACACCGAATAATAATAAGTATATCGGAATGCAAGAAGAAGAGGTCGGGTTGGTCGAGCTTTTGAAAAATTCCCGTTTTATCCTGACAAAAGACGGCTCTGTTTTATATCAGAATCTAATGCGCTACATTTCAAGTATCGGTTTAGAAAGACGTGATTTGAATATTATTGCTTCAATGCAAAACATCCGGGGTATTATCGAAGCTGTTAAAAACGGTCTCGGCATTTCTTTGGTACCTGCCCCGTATTTAGACGGAGAAGAAGGTATCCTGGTTTTTGGCAAGAACACTGACAGCAAATACTTAAATCGCAATTTATATTTAGCGTACCACAGCAATAAGCCTTTATCGCCTGCTGCTGAAGTTTTTGCTCAAGAACTCCAGAGAAGATATATTAAGGATAAATCCGGCCCGGCAGCTAATATATAGTTAATAAACCTATCTGCAGCTAATATGTGACCACGATAATAATGCTCATATTTTTTAGTTAAAGTGAAACGTTCATAAGCATCAGCAATATTGATCAGATTTAGCTGTGCTAATTAGACAAAAAAATATTAAGCTGTAACATCTAATCAAACTTGCTGTGCTTAACTATGTTAAAATAAGATTATGAAATTAATACCGAAGCATTAACTTAACGGACAATGCAGAAGTATTAAACATAAATAACGAGTAATGGAAATAGTATTAAAAAAATTAGAAGGAGATTTTTATGATTACGAAAAAGTATTTTAGGTCAATTGACGAACTGCAATTAGTTCAATACTATGCAACACTTTCCAGAGAAGACGTCGGTTTTCACTCTGAAGACGGTAAAGTCATCGTAGATGCAAAAAGTTTTATCGGTCTGTTCGGCCTTGATTTTGCCAAGCCGATTCTGGTAGTCAGCGAAGATGAAGATTTTCATAAAAAAATCGAAAACATAGGAGAAACTGTTGAAGAATGATTTCTTACAACAAAAAATAATCCGATACAGTGCAATTATTATTATAGTTGCAGTTCTGATCGGATTAGTCATGCATTTTGCTAATATTACAGATCCGATTGTAGCCAATATAGTCGGATCTGTTACTGTTTCAAACAATAAAGGAAGTTCAGCCGAGCCGGACGATGAAGCGGATGACGCTTCCGATTCTCATTCTGAGACTGATACTGATACTGATACTGATTCTAATACTGATTCTAAACAAAATTCTGAGACTAACTTTGATAGTGATTCTGAGAAGATTAAATCTGACCAAACGAATTCAGAAGCAGCTGCCGATTCGGAAGAAAAAAGTGAAATAGAATTTGAATCTGAACCTCTGATAGATCCGGTTCCTTATTTTGATAGTGGTGGTCAATACAAAGCTACAGATCCGGAAGAAATTGAATTACTCAAACAATACCCTGATGTAGTAGATATGGAATACAAAGGTGGTACCTATAAATACAACCCTTTGGAGCAATGGCGCTATGATAAAATCATGGAAAAACATGATGAATTGCCGGAAAATTTCCAGAAATTGCTTGTCAAGAGACCGCAATCGGTACATTTTGTCTATAAATATTTTGATTATTTAAAAAATCCGCAAAACTATGATCCCGATGCAAAAGCGAATAAAGTTGATTTTGCGAAAGCCAAGTCGAAAAGCCAGTACCCGTACTACTCAAATTGGGACAGTACTTGGGGCTATTTGGATTACAGTATGGGTGAACTCGTAACTTCGGGTTGCGGACCGGTAAATTTTGCGATGCTGGTTTCCGGCATGAATCAAGATGAAACCATGACACCGACCAAAGCACGTGCATTTGCACGCGAGAACGGTTATGAAGCCACTAACGGCAAGGGAACATTATGGTCTTTATTTACGAAAGGAGTTAATCATTTCGGTATAAAGTCTGAAGTTTTGAGTATTCATAAACCGGAACAGATTAAACAAGCTCTGCGGGACGGCAAACCGGTTATTATGATGGTCAATCATCCCCAATTTACCAGTGTCGGACATTTTATTCTCTTATATGATATCGAGGGCGACATGGTTAAACTTCAGGACAGCAACAGTATCAGCAACACCAACAAAATGTGGAGACTGTCGGAATTGCTGGAACATACAGATTCTGTCTGGAGTTTCTCTAAATAATTCAAAATAAAGAATAGTATCGCATATTCAACGGTCAATCTACCGTGCTTATAATATTCAAAAATCAGCTTCCGTGCTTACAAAATTCAAAAAACAGCTTCCTTGCTCATGATATTCAAAAATCAGCTTTCGTGCTCATATTATTCAAAAACCAGAGCTCAATTCTTCCAATTCGGAAATCATTTCACCGATAAAGTTAATCATATTGCGTAACGGTTTATCAGTTGTCAGGTCAACATCGACGATTTTTGCATGTTCAATTACATCAAGCGGTCCGCCTGTGCTGAGGAATTTTAACCATTTCTCAACTTGTTGTGCAAGGTATTCTTCTTTGGATTTTGCAATATCAGATCCGGGATTGTGATTTAATTTCATGAAGAAATCTGTAGCAACAACCAAGCTTGCACTGTAAGTATAGGAATAGAGATTCGCATAATAGTGCGGTTGACGCATCCAGGTTTTTTCTGCACCCGGATCGATAATCACGGTGTCACCCCAGAATTGTTCGAGCAAATTTCTGAAAATATCATCTAAGTCATTGGCAGACAATTGCTTGCCTTCTGCGATCCGATCCATGACTGTTCTTTGGAAACAAGCCTCATGCAGATGGGTGACCGCATTATGATAATAAGTATTGCCGATCATCGAAGAGATTACCCAACGCTTGAAGCGTGCATCATCATTTTTCTTTAATAAACTGTCGCTTAATAATAATTCATGAGTTGTAGAGGGAACTTCAACCAAATAGAAAGGCATCTCGGATTCCAGAAATGAATTGTTTTGCGTGACCAGAATGTCTTGTGCAGCATGTCCCAGTTCATGAGCAAGGGTAAAGACTTCACTTAATTTGCCCGACCAGTTGAGTAAAATATAAGGATGGGCAGCGGGAGCCATCGTACAAAAACCGCCGGTTGATTTACCGACGTTTTGGGCGAAGTCAATCCAACGTTCGGGATAGCTTGCCATAATCATATCGTGATAATCATTACCCATGATTTGTATAGCATCGGAAATAAACTGTTCTGAATCTTTGATGGAAATTGCGGGAGAATAGTCAGGATCCAACGGTAAGAGCAGATCTGAGAAATGCATTTCATCCAGATTATAGGTTTTCTGAATTAATCTGGCATAACGTCGCATATGTGGCGCCAGTTCATTCATGATCAAATCTATCTGTCGATCATAGAGTTCACGTGTGCTTTTTTGCTGAAACAAAGCAGCTTCGGTTGCATTCTTGAAGCCGCGTAATTTAGCCATGGTTTCTTTATAAGTAAAATTTGCCAACAATATTTCTGCATTAACCTTATGATAGTTTTGTAAAGTTGCGGAGAATTCCCGGAAAGCGTTACGTCTGATCTCCGTATCAGGTTCGGCAGAATATTTTGTTTCATATAAAACATAACTTAACGGATAAGCTGTACCGTTAACTTCAAAATCAGGAAAATTCATGTCCTGAGCTTTTACTGTTTCATAGATTGTTTCAGGTAAGTTCAAAGAAGGAGCTAATGCTGCAAGAACCTGTTCGGTTTGCGGTTCAAGCAAATATTTTTTGTATGCTAAATGATCGGCCAAATACTGTTTATAACTGTCAGTTTGTTCTATCGCTTGCCTGATGACTTGTTGCTCGGTTTCTGCCAATTCACTCTGGAAAAAAGACAAGTCAGAGCTTGTTGCAGCTGCCAGCAATTCAAATTCCTGCAACCATTTGCCCAGTTGGTCATTCCTCATATCAACGGCGAATTGCAGATAAATATACGTGCTGAGATTATTGATGAGAATTATTATTTGCTCATAATCGGCAATACCGGTCAAAAGGAATTGCGGATCAATCGCTGTCTTGATTTTTGTTTTGTATTTATCTGTAAAAGCTTGTGTTTTTTCTTTCAGTATTATCTGGGCCGTACGACATTCATCATCTGTTGAGAAAATTGCATTAACATCCCATGTTTCTGCAACAGGAATTTCTGATCTTAATGGTAGTGCTTGAAAAGTCATTGCGAGAAAAATCCTTTCATCTGAATTATCCGAAGCTATTTTGGAATTTTCCGTAACATTTTGTAACTGTTTTTGCTTCGGTTTGTTAATTTGCTTATGTCATATTAGAATACACTTTAATGAGAAATATTAAAATTTAAATTAAATTTGATTTAAACTGAATTATAAGAGAGGTACACAATCATGAATGCAAATAAAGTATATGATGTAGCGATAATAGGTGCGGGACCTGCCGGTTTGGCTGCCGGAATTTATGCAGGCAGAGCGGGTTTATCCAATATTATAATTGAACAAGCGCTTGACGGAGGGCAAATTGCCAATACGAGTATTATTGAAAATTATCCAGGACAGAATCCGGAGGGGGAATCAGGTACAAGCTTAATTGAGCGTTTCAGCAAGCAAGCGGAATTATTCGGCAGTGCAAGAGCACAGGACATTGTTCAAGAAGTAGATTTGAATTCGCCGGTCAAAACGATCAAAGGTATGATGCAGAGCTATCAAGCACGCAGTCTGATCATTGCAACTGGTTCCAGCCCGCGTAAGGGTGGATTTGCAGGTGAAGCCGAATTTACCGGACGAGGAGTTTCTTATTGTGCTACCTGTGACGGTAATTTCTTTAAAGGTTTAGAAATATTCGTCATAGGCGGCGGAGAGGCAGCAGTTGAAGAAGCGATTTATTTAACCAAACTTGCACGCAAAGTCACAATTATTCATCGCCGTGATCGGTTGCGTGCGGTTGAATCCGTTCAAGAAAGAGCCAAGAATACGCCGGGTTTGGAATTGATGCTCAACACAGTAGTTGAATCGGTTTCCGGTGAAGATGCAATTGAAGAAATAACCGTGCGTAATGTGGAAAATGATCAGGTAACCGTGATCAAGAAAAATGAAAACGATGCATTGCTCGGACTGTTTGTCTTTGTCGGTAATGTTCCCAATTCAAATCTTTTCGGTGATGAATTGGCAAAAAACAACGGATATATTATTACTGACACAGAGATGCAGACCAATATTCCGGGTGTATTCGCAGCAGGTGACATCAGAGATAAATCTTTCCGCCAAGTAATCACTGCAGCAGCAGACGGAGCAATCGCCGCCAACTCGGTTCTGCGTTATCTTTCCGCATTAGACGGAACGTTATACGAATAAATTGTACGAATAAACGGAATGAATTTAATTTATTTATAGAGGATACCTAAGTAATCTGAGCTCGGCAAATTGATATTTGCCGGGCTCAATTTTATGAAATCGATTTTTGAATGAGAAATTGTGTCAAAAATTACACTCCTGCGGATTTCGATTCACAGCGCCGGCTTTTTTGGCACCACTCATTCAAAAAACAGTTGTAAACCAAGTCTGAGGTGTCAAAAATTACACTCCTGCGGATTTCAATTCACAGCGCCGGCTTTTTTGGCACAACTCATTCAAAAAACAGTTGTAAACAAGTCTGAGGTGTCAAAAATTGCACTCCTGCGGATTACGATTCACAGTGCCGGCTTTTTTGGCACAACTCATTCAGGTATGAGGATCAATGTATCAATCAATATTTATGCTAAGGATTAGAATACATTATTTGGTGATTTCTATCGCATTTATCTCAATTGCTTTGCGTCCTGAGAGATCAGCGACATTTTGTTCCGAATCTTCAGTAATTTGCGGAGCAAAAAAATCTATTTTGACTTGATCGCCCGATTCGAGGAAAGCTAGTTGAGCCGATAAATATACAGGTGCGGAGAACACTTGATTCTCATAGTATTTATCTGCTGCGCTATCTTCAGCTTTACCATTATCCAACATGAAATAATAAAAAGTATTACCATCAATTGTAACACTGCTGAGGTCAGTAATTTTTCCTTCGAAAGAACTGGCAACCAGCTGTTCTTCATCAGTATCAGGCTCGTTGATTAACCGATTGCTTTGGCTGATATCATAATTTTGCATAGCTTCTTTGATACTGGCACCAACTCCTGTTGTCTGATAATTTTGAGCATCAACCAAGGCATACATTTTTACCAATTGTGCCTGATCTTTTAAGGCCATACAATAGGACGGTCTGCCGTTGATATTCAATAAAATAGGTACTGTAGCTGTATAGCCTTTTTCCTGTACTGCACCTTCAGCACTGCGCATTGCCGATGATTCGTCAGCAGACGGTATTGCGTAGAAATTAGTTTGTTTGGTACGCAAATTAACCAGTACGAAACCCAGATTGGAATTATCTTCAGTTGAAACCGATGTGATACCGGTATAGAGATAAACATCATCATCAATTGCCAGATAGTTGTACAGAGCGGTTGCCTGCAAGACGCCTTTTTGACCGATAAATGAATTAAAGAATCCGCTTTGATATTTGCCGTAGTAATCAATATGTTCCAGAATCAGATTTGAAGAATATACCCGATCAATCCAGGCGGGGATTTCACCGATTTTATGTTTTACGGTTTCACCGGTCAATGCATTACATAAGATTACTTCTTTTACATCAAGACCGCCAAACCAGCCAACAGTTGGTTTGAGAACCGGAGTAACCCAGTAAGGAACGCCGTCTTCATCAATTTCCATGACCGGATTATCCATGATATCCAAAGGATATCTGAAGCGTAAATGGCGTTTGATATTTCTGAATAAAGGTTCTGCATTGGAATATTTCATACCTGACGGGAGTTTCTGCAATTCAACACTGCTGTCAATCATATCTACGCGAATCAAGCGCGGCAAACCTTCAGAACGATTGTTGAACCATTTGATTATATCTCCGTAACGCAAAGGTGTGACCCTGACCGGTCTGCCCTGATAATTAATTTGCACATAATCCGGATCAACTTCGAATTGTGAAACCAGTTCGGCAATTTCACCCATTTTTTTGCTGCCGAGTCTGGAAGCGGTTTGTTTATCTACGGTCGGAATATCCGTGAAAGCAATTTCGGCTATATTACCTTGGAAATCACCTTCTTCTACAGTAAGCAAATTCGCATATTTTTTGGATTGAAAAAGTTTAGCCGATGAAATATTAAAAATCAAAAACAACACTGCCAGAATCAGAGGTATCCAGATCAAACCGGAACCGTGTTTGAAAATATCTTTTAACGAGCTGATTCTGATTTGGACATTTTGCAAATTTTTAAAATCGAAAGGATTTTTAGCATCTTTTGTCTGATCGTCGTCTTCATCACTTTGAGTTTTCTTTTTGGGGAGACTGATCAGAAAAGGTAAGATAATCAAAATGCTCAGGATGAGCAGACGAATAAAGAATCCTTTATCACGCAAATTTATCGGTGTCAGATCAAAGAACCAATAAATCAGTGTGAGAACAAATAAGATAATATAATATTTAATTTTCTGTTTTTTTGACATAATATAAATAATTCTCCCGTTTAGAATGAAATTTTTGTATTTGAATAGCGTTGTCTATTACAAAAAATAGTATAAACTAGTTAGAGTGATCAGTCTAACAAAAAATAGCGGAGAAATTAATGGCGAAACTTGTTTATTATTTAACATCCTTGATCAGCAAATTACAAAAAATCAAAGGTGGTGGAACCAGCTTTCCCGGCAAGGTAGCTTTGCGGCTGAAACCGGATATCTTGGGTGAGTTTAAAATTCCGGAACAACGTGTTTTTATTAGCGGAACAAACGGTAAAACTTCTACGGCAAATTATTTGGCAGATGTTTTGCGTCAGGCGGGACAGTCAGTATGTCATAATACGGCCGGAGCAAATCTCAAACAAGGTATAGTTTCGTCATTGTTACAAAGTTCAGACAGTAACTTAAGAATTAAATCCGATGCCTTGGTTATCGAAATTGACGAGCTGACCATGCTGAATGTATTTCCTGAACTAAATCCGCAACATTTGATCTTGACCAACCTTTTTACCGATCAAATTGATCGTTTCGGCGACAAATGGCAACTGGCGAAAACTTTGAGTGAGAAATTGCCGCACGGACTGACACTTTATATTAACGGTGATGATCCGGTTTTAGTCTGGCTTGCACAGCAAATAAAGCCGGAAAGAGTAGTTTATTACGGTTTGACAGCTGAGTATTCCGCAGGAGATGCCAAAGTAAAATTTCAATCGGAAAAATGCCCGTATTGTAATTCCGAATTATCTTATGAGCGGAGATACTATGACAGTTTAGGAAAATTTAACTGTAAATGTGGTTTCAAATCTCCGGAATTAAATTATATTGCAGAAAACATTGATTTGCCGGGCCGGGAATTCATCGTTAAAAATCAAGTTTATCAGATGATGTTTCCACAATTGTATTTGGTTTATAATATGCTGGCAGCGATAGCCTATGCACAAGAAGCGGATGTGTCTGCTGATCTGATTGCTCGGGTATTATCTGAACAAACAGAAACTGCAGGCAGATTTGAATTTTTAGACTTTAATAAATATCAGGCATGGTTAAATTTGGTAAAAAATCCGGCAGGGATTAATCAATCGCTGGTTTACCTTGATCAGCAATTGATAACAGCCGGGGAGAACAAACAGCAGATCAACCTGATGCTGGCATTTAATAATATGTACGCTGATGGACTTGATTCGAGCTGGTTGGAGCAAGCCGAATTTGAATTACTGCGATCGGAAAATCTTGCAGCACTATATTTAGCAGGTTCTCTGCAAAAAATAGTTTGTGAATTGCTGAAAGAAAGCGGAATATCTGAAAACAAAATTCATCTGATTCCGGAGCAGGAGCAACTTGTTCAAGCAATCTCTGAAATGCAACAAAGCGACTTACCCGGATATTTTTTAGCTAATTTTACGATGCTGGAACCGGTAAGAACCGGTATTCTTAAATCAATCAAGTAAAGCAGATAAAACAAAATTCATATTATTCCGGACTTCTGCCATCTGATCTTTCCCGGCTTATAAAAACTCAATTTATGAGACTCGTTGAATCAAAATAAAATGCGTATGAAAGAAGATTGACACTGATTTTTTTTGACTATAAGATAAAATAAGATTATCAAATACGGATAATCAATTATTGAAAATTAAATATTTTTCGGGGATAAGGGAAACAGGTGTGAAACCTGTGCGGTGCCGCCGCCGTAAATGAGGAGAAGTTTGCTGTTAGTCCACTGAGCAATCGGGAAGGAAGCAAATCACGATTTTGACAGTACTCATGAGCCGGAAGACCTCCCAGGAAACAAAAGTAACAAAACAACGTGTCATTGTGGTTACGATTTGAAAAGAGCAAATACGGGCTGTAATTTTTAATTACAGCTTTTTTAATGCAAAATGGCAATTAAATCTCTGTATTGCATTAGTGAAAGCAAAACTTTTTGTTTTTCAACTACTTCTCAAACACCTCACAATAACGAAAAGAGCAAATTTGAATAAAGAAGAAAGGACTTAAAATGCAATTCAAAAAAACAAAAATTTTGGTTTTACTGCTGACAATAATGATGGTGTTTTCTTTTATACCCAATGTGCCTAGTTTGGCAGAAAATGAAGATGTCTCAGCCGGAGAATCAAGCAGTATTGAAACTGACGCATCAGAAATGACGGAAACATCAACAACGGAAGAATCAGAAACAACGGAAGAATCAGAAACAACAGAAGAATCAGAAACAACGGAAGAATCAGAAACAACAGAAGAATCAGAAGGAACAGAAGCGTCGGAAACTACGGGAGAAATAGAATCTACAAAAGAAATTGAAGCAATAGAAGCAACTGAAGAGTCAGAAGCAACTGAAGAGTCAGAAGCAACTGAAGAGTCAGAAGCAACTGAAGAGTCAGAAGCAACTGAAGAGTCAGAAACGTTTGAATCAAATGATCAAATTGTCAAATCGGTCGATACACCCGGAGACTTTTCGGAGTCAGACGATCTGCTGAGTGATGAGACTGATTCATCTTCAAAATCGGCAGAAGAGACAGGTGAATCTTCAAAAACAAACGAATTATCTGATACAACCTCGGAATCAGCTGATGCAACAAGTCAATCTTCAGAAGAAATGATTACTTATCAACAGATTCAGTCCGATGAGCCGGTTGAGGAGAACGACATTGTTAATAGAAGTCAACCAATTAGTAAAGCTCAAGAGGATTATTCGGATGAAATCACGGCGACTTTAATTGTTGAAGGTTCAAAAATTCTTGAAACAAAAGCTGATCAGGATAATGCTCATGAAATGTGGCATCAATCAACCGAAACTATTGCTCAAGATACGACTATTGTGGACTTTGTCAGTCAGACTTTGGAGAAAAATCCGGAGATAACTATAGAGATGTATCCCGGCGGCTGGCTGAATTCAATTGAATTATCGGGTAAACCGATTAATATCAGCGGTCAAACCAACGGACCCTCCTCATCCTGGATGTGGTATGTCAAACCACAAGCTGCAACCGATTATGAAATGGTGGCCAGTCTTGATCCGAAAGATGATGCAGCTTATGTCAAGGCGGGCGATACAATTAAGCTGAAATTTATCAATGATCCGCGTTATCCCTTTAATATTCCGGAACAACAACCTGAAACACCTATAGAATTGAAAGATGATACGACTATTGTAGGCTGGACAGGGTTTAGAGGCGACAAGCAAAACAAAACTCCGGTACGTAAAGTTAACAAGATTCCTGAACCGGCAAGAGAGTTAATCTGGGATTCAAAGATCGAAGAAAAAAATGATTGGGGTTATCCGGCAACGATTTCCGATTTATTGAATATTAACGGCAAAACCTATTATGCCGCCGGCGACAAATTGTTCTGTTTGAATTCTGAGGGGCAGCTTGTTAAAACACTTAAACTTGCCGGCAGTATAGAATATTTTTCCAGATTGACATACAGTAACGGGTTGATCATTGTTCCGCTGGAAGGCGGTGCGGTACAGGCGATTGATGCTGACAATATGGTTAGCCGCTGGACAGCAAGCAGTATTGATCAAATGGGAAAATGGGTTCCGGGAGAAAAAGCGGAAGATCCTTGGACCAGAGAATATTATCAATTACAAAATCTCGGTACACCATTTATTGTTGATGATATTGTTTATGTGCCGATTACCGCCATTAAAGGTTTGGATACGGCCGGTGGAATTCTGCGGGCGATTGATCTGAAAACAGGGAAAGACACTTGGCAATATCAAGATAATGAATCCGGATATTATTGGGGCGGGGCAACCAAAATCGGAGGATATCTGATAATAGGTAATGATTCAGGAACCTTACGGGCACTGGATGAATACGGTACATCTAAGGCAACATATTCGGTAAACGGACAAATTCGTTCCACAATTGTTGCAGATGAAAATAATTTATATTTCACTACTAAAGACGGCAGATTTCACAGTATAGTTTTTGATCCTGTAAACTGCAAATTCTCTAATCATAGGACAGTTCAATTTGCGGTTGCCGGAACATCGACTCCGACTATTTACGCAGGAAAAGCATATGTCGGCGGTGTCGGCGGAGATGGAGGCTGGGGGTCCCCCGGGGTTTTTGCCGTAATTAACATAGCCGATATGAAAATTGAATTTAAGACTGAAGAACTGACCGGTGAAGTGAAAAGTGCACCCCTTATTCTTTATGATGATTCCGGTAAGTTATATGTATATTTTACCGGCAACTCGGAACAAGGTTTACTCTATGTTTATCATGAAGGAAAAGTGGAAACGGCGTATTTGCCGAACCTGGATCAGGCAAATTATACTTCGGCAACACCGATTGTTGATCAGGACGGCAATATATTATATACGACTGATGCCGGAGTGATTATTTCGCTGAAAAGCGGAAGTTTGGCTGTTAATTTTGAATTACAGTTAAACATGGACGAAAAACCTCAAGCAATGACCAATATTAATCTGATTGAAATTGAGCAGATTGAACTATTGTCACATTCATTATTGAGAATAAAAGAAAACACACAAAATATTGCGGCTCTATATGGTGATGTTATCGCTGCAGTAATTGGCGATAGAAATTACTTTGCATTTCAAACAATATTTGAGGGAGATGTTGCTGAGAATCCTTTAGTAGGGTTGGATCTGGAAATAGATCAGGAGTTGATGCCCTTAGCGGAAAATGAATCATATAAGCTTTATAAATTGGTGGGAAACAGTTTGCAAGAAGTTGTGTTAAATCATACTGATTCAGTCAGTAACTTTAACAAGTATAAATTTGCTTCGCAAGGTAAAATAATGATGATAACTCCGATTTTCTTAACTCAGATAGTCGGAAATTTGTTGCCGGAAAATCAAACAGCACCTGACCATCTGATTTCTTTCCGTCAAAAATTAAAAGATAACAGCACATATGTGTTAACGACTGCCAAAGTCGAAGTGTCGGAACCGATTCAGACTGAACCGAATGCAACAGAGCCTGTTGAGCAAGAAACGACAGAGCCGAAACCGGTTGAAACAACCCCGGCCGCAACTGAGACGGCGAATACAGCTGCAGGACCTGCTGAGAAGAGCACGAAATCTACTGGCAAGACTGATTCCGCTCAATTAAATCTAGGCAAAACGGAAGCCGATACAAAATCTACTTCTAAGCAAAGTGCCGAACCCATCAGTAAAACCGGTGAACAGAGCCTGATGATTCCTAGTGCTTTGCTGATCGGACTTGCTGTAAGTTTGCTATTTGTTCGCAAAAAGAAAAAACATGATTTTTAATAAGATTAAGCCATGATTTGATTAATGATAATTATGTTTAATGATTAATGATTGGTAAAACAAACAACAATTATCAAAGCCATCCTGAATAAATCTTAAACTTTCTTTAGGATGGCTTTTAATATGTGATTTCTTAATTGTATTAAAATTAAATTGTCGATATAATTTTTATTATAAAGAGTAATTATATCCTTAAAACGATTTATAAGGCTAAAGGGATGAGTTGTGGAACGTATAAGCTCAAATGATATTAAATTTCAGCTTAAACTATAACTTAACCTTAAGTAAATGTGGCTTGATCACATGTGTTTAGGAGGCTAATATGGAAAATATGGTGAAATGCAGCAATTGTAATAATATGATTGACAGTACACAAGAGTTTTGCCCATATTGCGGACAACCTGTTCAGCAAAAAACAAATCACAACCCTCAGATGAATCCGGATTCGGCGGCAGAGCAACAATTCTCAGCGGAGCAAGTTGCTCCCCGATGGGAATCTCATTCGGGTAATCCTTATGAGCCCTATCAAGCTCAGTCTTATCAGCAACAACAATACCAGGGACAACCTGATCAAGAGCAGCAATATCAGGAACAACCTGATCAAGTTCAGAAATATCAGGAACAACCTGATCAAGTTCAGAAATATCAGGAACAACCTGATCAAGTTCAGAAATATCAGGAACAACCTGATCAACAGCAGCAATACCAGGGACAACCCTATCAACAGCAACAATACCAGGGACAGCCCTATCAACAGCAGCAATACCAGGGACAACCTTATCAACAACAGCAATACCAGGGACAGCCTTATCCTGCTCAACAGGTTCCGGTTATTCCGAAACAACCTAATCCGTTAGGCTTGATGTTTAAGAGTTTATTTTCCAAACAATCATTTGATGTTTTCAAAGTAAAACAGAATTATTTGAGTATCTTTTTACTGATAGGCTTATCGGTTTTCGTAGTCGGGCTTAGTTTCGGAATCAAAGCACATATGTACTCGAGAAGTTTTGGCTGGTTCAACTATGGCTACGGCGGCAAAGGCTTCGTATTCAGCTTCTTTATCAGTATAATTTTCATGGCATTAATCGAAGGAGTCAAGCTGGGTTACGGAATTTTGATGCAAGATAAACAATTACATACTGCAAACAAAGTACAAACTGCGTTGGAAGTAATGTCAGCCTCAAGTATTGTACCTTTAGGTTTATACTTCTTAGCATTTGTTTTTTCTTTGTTTTGGTCATTCGGCTATAATTTATTACTGCAAACAGGTTTCATCGCAAGCATAGTTTATTTCCTTAACGGTCTTAAAGTAAGATCAGGAGAAAAAACTGACAATATGTTCTTGCAATTAGCTTTGATAACTGTTGCATATACATTATTCCGATTAACAATTTACCTTTGTGTTTAATTGTGTTAATTAAAAGAAAATATTTTTTGCATCAACCTTGAAAGTTATCTGAACAAAAAATAAGAGGATCAGAAATTTTTATCAGAAGTTATATTTATCGAATTGTAATCAAAGAGCTACGCAAAAATAATTGATGTAGCTCTTTATGATTAATATAATTTTGATTTTTTTATATCATTTGTAAGTTTACAATATTTTGTTTAGAATGATTTACGATATAAAAATAAAAATGCTCCGATGGTCCAATGGATAAGACAGCAGTTTCCGGAGCTGCTGATACGGGTTCAATTCCTGTTCGGAGCACCACTTGTGCAGAAGGGACTGTCTCAAAATGAAAAAGATTTTGAGCAGTCTCTTTTTTAATGGGAAGTTTGTGGTGGACTTCCAAGAGCGAGCCGATGGTATTCCGAAAGTGCGTTTTCCATTAACCATGCTCATTTTTGGAAAAAACCTGAGAATTTCAACTTTAGAATGTCACTCGTCACAAAGTAGGCTTGTATAGAATACTTTAGGTACGGGCTCTGGCTTCATTTTTCGCAAAAACAAAGGACTATCTCAAAAAATTACTTCTTTTGAGACAGTTCCTTTCTTTTTGACTTGAACAATAGTACTGATTATTATAATCGTGCTGATTATGCTATACTTGTTTGTTAAGCAGGAAATGACGTAAAAAGAGATGGTGTTTTATTATGGCAATTGCGATTTTCGTTGGAATTGTTCTGGTAGTTTTATTATTTGATGTATTAAAAGGTAAAATAGGCATGTCTTTTGCTCAGAGTGATCGTGATCAAAAAGATTATTATGCACGTCAACAGACTGAAAAAGATCCGGCTCTGCCGGCTGAAGCTGCCTGTCTCATAGTGGACAACAGTATGCGTGTTGTTGCTTTTGAAAGAGATGAAGTGAAAAAACCTCGTCCTTCTAACATCATACGGATTTCAGACAGTATAATTTTGCATGAATTAAACATGCTCAAGCAAGCTAGAGCTTGTGCAAACAAGTTACCACGTCAAGCATTCTATATGGCATTTGGATCGTTCACTGTACATTTACAATCTGTCACTGCTGGTGCACCGGGCAGATTAGTTAAGGTTTCAATGAATCTGACTGCTAAGCATCTCTACTTCCTTTTAGCAGAAGAAGGCGATACTTTTTTACTGCTTTCTCCGGCGGGGCAGCAGAAAATATTTCCGATATTAGAAACACAGAGAGTTATGTCAGACATATGAAACTTGAAAGGAGAAAATAAATGCCTTTGAAATATTGGTTAATTCTTTTAGGAGTGCTTGGAATTATTGCACTGATACAAGAATTTACGATCAAGAAACCTAAAAATAAAAAAGAATTAGAAAGAATGAAGCAATATTCTGATGATAATATGGTACTTCTATATGTTTCTGCAGGTCTCGAAATTATGAAGATTGCAGGATTTGATGGCGTACCAATTGCTCGTGATCATCCTAATTCTATACCGGATCATAATATTGTATTACTTCCTCCCGGACATCAGGAATTGAGGGTTAACTATTATAAATATAATTTTATCGGAAAAAGTATTTCCGGAAATGGCAATATATCTTATAAGTTTGGTCCTGGTAAGTCTTACAGACTAAGTTGTAGTTTTCCTAACAATAATTCGATTCGGTTTATTATCTCGGAATTTACACATCAAGGTCAACTATTGAACCCGAGTCTATTGAACTAATTTGAGTTCAGAATTTTTTGATTTTCTCAAGCTGAAGCTTGACGTAATTGCAAAACTTTCTTTCAAAAAATTACTTGCAATTTGAATTGTTTAGCAGTAACATCAGAACAGTAAATGTTGAAATCCTTTAATCGGTCCTGTGAGTCTGAAAGGGTGAGTAACAAAAGAATAGAGAATCGTCAGGTTTTCCGCCTTTTTCCTTGCCCTTATGATGAGGGTTTTTTTATGCAAAAAACCGAGTGCCGGATTAAGGAATAAGAGCCGTGAGGGCGGAAAGGAAGTCTATGCAAGTCAAAGCACATTTGATGGATCAAGCAACAATGGATCGGGTGATTACACGGATCGCGCATGAGATTCTGGAATGTAATCGGGGAACTGAAGGTATCTATTTGGTAGGTATCCAGCGTAGAGGGGTTATTATAGCGAAAAGAATCGCTGCCCGCATTAAGGAAATTGAAGATGTAACGGTCGGTGTCGGTAACTTGGATATTACTTTTTATCGTGATGATTTGAGTTTGCTTGCGAAAAATCCGGTTGTTAATGCTACACAAATTGATATTAATATTTACGGTGCCAAGATAATTTTGGTAGACGACGTACTGTATACAGGACGAACGGTGAGAGCTGCGATTGAAGCAATTTTCGATATGGGACGACCGAAAAGTATTCAACTTGCAGTCTTAATTGACCGGGGACATCGGGAATTGCCATTCAGACCGGATTATGTAGGTAAGAATGTACCGACTTCACGTTCGGAATTGATAGATGTCCAGGTTGAAGAAATTGATAATAAAGATCAGGTACTCCTGCTGGGACCTGAAGTTAATATTAATCTTAATAATTCATAATACGGTCTCTATACCGTATTTTTTTTAGAAAGGGATATTTATATATGCATCTTAAATCAAAAGATCTGCTCGGGATAGAACAATTGAGTTCCGAAGAGATAAATCTGATCTTGGATACTGCAACAACAATGAAACAGGTATTGTCACAACCGACCAAAAAGACTTCGCATCTACAGGGAAAATCCATAGTTAATCTGTTTTTTGAAAATTCAACCAGAACGCGAATGTCATTTGAAATGGCAGCTAAGTATATGGGTGCTTCTTCAGTTAACATTTCTTCGTCCGGCAGCTCGGTTCAAAAAGGTGAAACGTTGCTTGATACGGCAGTGACGATCGACATGATGGCAACCGATTTTCTGGTTATGCGTCATCGGGAATCCGGCGCGGCAGAGTTCCTGGCAAAACGAGTCAAGGCCTCTGTAATCAATGCAGGTGACGGTATGCATGAGCATCCGACTCAGGCTTTGCTCGACGTTTTTACGATGAGGGATAAACTTGGACATTTGGATAAGTTAAAAGTTGCAATCATCGGAGACTGCCTGCACAGCAGAGTTTTCAGAAGCAATTTATTAGCTTTGACTAAACTCGGTTCGGAGGTTTGGGTTTCCGGCCCGGCCAGTCTGATGCCGTTAGATGTTGAAAGAACGGGTGCTCATTACACAAGACACGTAGAAGAGGCTATTCAAGATGCCGATGTAGTTATGGGTTTGCGGATTCAACTTGAACGTATCGCAAAAGGACTTTTCCCGTCAGTTAATGAATATTTTCGTTTCTATGGTTTGGATGAGAAAAAAATTAAATTGGCGAAAAAGAATGCTTTGGTTATGCATCCCGGTCCTGCGAATAGAGGAGTGGAGATTAATTCCGCTTTATATGCAAGTGATCAGTCAGTTATTTCCGAACAGGTTACAAATGGTGTAGCTGTAAGAATGGCTGTACTTTACTTACTAAGTTTAAGGAGAAATATCTATGAACGCGAGAATATATAATGCAAAATTGATTTATCCCAAGGAAATCTCTTCTGCAGATTATCAGGATACTCAAACCGAAAACAAAGAATTATCTGAAATTTTTATTAAAGACGGCTGTTTTACAGAAGCTTATGACGGACCTTTTGAATATGAAATAGATGCCAAAGGCTTGATTGTATTTCCGGGTTTAATTGATGCACATGTCCATTTAAGAGAGCCGGGTTTCGAATATAAAGAAGATATTGCAAGCGGTACCAGGGCTGCCGCGGCCGGCGGTTTTACATCGGTTGCTTGTATGCCTAATACAAATCCGGTTTGTGACAATGCCGCTGTTGTCGGATTTATTAAAGAAAGAGCAGCGGAGGTAGGTGTAGTTAATGTCTGGCCGATCGGTGCAGTGACAAAAGAACAAAAGGGTGAACAACTTGCCGAGATCGGATTAATGAAAGAAGCCGGTGCAGTTGCACTTTCTGATGACGGTGTCTCCGTTAAAACATCTGATATGATGCGCAAGGCAATGATTTATGCAGCAGATTTCGATTTAACCATTATTGATCATTGTGAAGATCCCGATCTTTCAAACGGCGGAATTATGAATGAGGGTCTGGCATCAACTCAAATGGGAGTTCACGGTTCGCCTTCAATTGCGGAAGATATAGTTGTTATGCGGGATATTCTGCTGGCGGATTATCTGAATTTGCCGGTTCACATAGCTCATGTCAGCACTAAGCGCAGTGTACAGCAAATCAGAGAAGCCAAAGCAAGAGGAGTTAAAGTTACAGCCGAAACATGTCCGCAATACTTTATTTTTACCGATGATGATTGTCGCGGTTATAATACATTGTTCCGGGCATATCCTCCGATGCGCAGACCGGAAGATGTTGCAGAGATTATCGCAGGTCTTCAGGACGGTACGCTGGATATGATTGTTACGGATCATGCACCACATCATGAAGATGAAAAAGACATTGAATTTTGCCTGGCAAAAAACGGGATGACCGGATTGGAAACGGCATTCAGTGCCTCATATACTTATTTGGTTAAACCGGGCTATATGCAGCTGGAAGATTTAGCTCGTTTATTTTGTTCGGCGCCTGAACGTTTAATTAAAGTGGGACGCGGGTCTTTCGCGATCGGAGCTCCGGCTGATCTCACATTAATCAATCTTGATGAGTCATGGCAAGTTGATCGTTTTAAAATGGTCTCTAAAGGCAAGAATTCTGCTTTCCACGGCATGACTTTAGACAGCAAAGTAAAATATACAATTGTCGATGGCAAGGTAGTTTATCGTGATTCTTAAACAAATAACTGAAAGGCAAGATTAATGCTTAGTTTTAGTGAAAAATTAACACTTGCGATTAAAAGCAAAAACAATCCGACAGTGATGGGTTTAGATCCGAAACTGGAATATATTCCTGCGTGTTTGTTGCAAAAATGGCGGACAGAGTTTGTTGATGCTGAAATATTTATCGAAGAGGCTTTGGTACGTTTTAACAGTGCGTTGATTGATGCGGTTCACGATCTTATTCCTGCAGTCAAACCTCAAGTTGCCTACTATGAAATGTACGGTTTGCCCGGACTCAAAGCTTTAGCCCGTACGATTGCTTTGGCAAAAGCTAAAAACATGCTGGTAATCCTGGACGGCAAGCGCAATGATATAGGCAGTACAGCTTCTGCCTATGCTGCCGCCTGGTTGGGCAGGACGGAACTCGGAGAAAGAGAATATGCATTCTGGGATGCCGATGCATTGACAGTTAACGCCTATCTGGGAATTGACGGGATTCAGCCGTTTATTGATGTAGCTGAAAAATACGGTAAAGGCATTTTTGTCTTAGTGCGGACTTCCAATCCGTCGGCTGAAGATTTTCAAGATTTGGAATTGAGCGACGGAAGAAAAGTATATGAAGTTGTAGCGGAAACTATAACAAAATGGTCGAAAAATTATCTGGGATCGGACGGTTATTCTCCGATCGGCGCAGTAGTCGGCGCAACTTGGCCGGAACAGGCGGTAAAAATGCGTGAAGTATTGCAGCATTCCTGGATTTTGGTTCCCGGATACGGTGCACAAGGCGGAACTGCGGCAGATTGTGCAAAACAATTTAAACCGGACGGAACAGGCGCAATCGTTAATGCTTCTCGTTCGTTAATGTGTGCATATCAAAAACAAACGGAATTTCCGCCGGAAGAGTTTGCGAAAGCAACCAGACAAGAAGCACTCCGAATGCGTGATGATTTGATTAAGGCACTTGGAGAGAGGGACAACTAGATGCCCAAAAACGATGAAATAAAAAAGGTAATGGTAATCGGCTCCGGGCCGATTATTATCGGACAGGCAGCAGAGTTTGATTATGCGGGAACCCAAGCTTGCCGAACTCTTAAACAGGAAAATGTCGAAACCATATTAGTTAACAGTAATCCTGCTACGATTATGACGGATCAGGATATGGCTTCTCAGGTTTATTTGGAACCCCTGCAAGTCGATGTAATCCAAAATATTCTGTTGCGTGAAAAATGTGATGCTTTGTTGGCATCATTAGGTGGTCAGACTGCGCTCAACCTGGCAATGGAACTGTCCGAGTCAGGTTTTTTGGCAGAGCATAAAATCAAGCTTTTGGGAACTCAGGCGGCAGGCATTAAAAAAGGAGAAGATCGCGAAGAATTCAGAGATGCGATGTTCAAGATCAATGTACCCTGTATCCCGTCCGGTATTGCACATGATCTTGATGAATGTGCAATACTGGCAGAAGAAATCGGCTATCCTGTTATTGTTCGTCCGGCCTTTACTTTGGGCGGTACAGGAGGCGGTATTGCCGCCAACCTTGAAGAGTTGCGTGAGATTGCAGCGACCGGTTTGGAAGTTTCACGTGTTCATCAGGTATTAATAGAAAAAGCAATAGCCGGTTGGAAAGAAATCGAATTTGAAGTTGTACGTGATGCTGAAGGATATGCTGTAACAGTCTGTTCTATGGAAAATTTTGATCCGGTAGGAGTTCATACCGGCGATTCAATAGTTATGGCACCGGCTTTAACGTTGAAATCTGAAGAATTTGACATGTTGCGCAGTGCAGCTCTGAGAATTGTTGAAGAATTGGAAATTGAAGGCGGTTGTAATGTTCAATTTGCGCTGCATCCCGCTAACGGAGAATATGCGGTAATTGAAGTAAATCCGCGACTTTCCCGTTCATCCGCTTTAGCATCAAAAGCAACCGGTTATCCGATTGCTAAAGTTGCAACGAAAATTGCTTTGGGGTACACCCTGCATGAAATCCGCAATGAATTTACCGGCAAAGCATGGGCTGCAACAGAACCGGTTATTGATTATGTAGTTACCAAGATTCCGAAATGGCCGTTTGACAAATTTGTTCATGCCAAACGTAATTTAGGCACACAGATGAAAGCAACCGGCGAGATTATGGCTATTGCCGGCACGCCGGAAGGGTCTTTACTTAAGGCAATACGTTCCTTGGAGCAAGGCTTTGTCACATTGACCAAACCTTCAATGCGGGAACTTTCAGATGCCGACTTAATGGAAGTAATCTTACAAGTCGATGATCGCCGCCTGTTTTATCTTGCGGAAGTAATTCGTCGCGGCAAATCCTTGGCTGAACTTTATGAGCTTACGCAAATCAGCCCTTATTTTCTAAATACTATAAAAAACATTGTTGATTTGGAATCTGCCTTAACTAAGTTAAAAGAAAACAGAAATCTGCAAGAACTGACGCTTGACGAATTACAAGAAATCCCGGAATTAAAGCAATTAATGATTCAAGCTGCAAAATGGAGTTTTTCCGAAACGGCTTTAAGTAACTTGCTGGGAATTGAACACTTATATATTCAGCAGATTTGGCAAAATATAGGTATTCGGACAGTTTACAAAACAATAGACACCGGAGCCGGTGAATTAAAAGCGGAGAGTCCTTACTTTTACGGTTGTTTGGAAATTGCAGAAGACAATAAAAATGCTGAATCGGTTTCAGCAGCTGAGACCGGAAAGAAGAAAAAAATTGTAGTTCTCGGATCCGGTCCGATTCGTATCGGGCAAGGCATTGAATTTGATTATTGTTCGGTACATTGTGTACAAGCATTAAAAGCGTGCGGTTATGAATCGATTATTATCAATAATAATCCGGAAACGGTTTCTACCGATTTCGATACTTCGGATCGTTTATACTTTGAACCCCTGACGCTTGATGATGTAGCCAGAGTTTTGGCTGAAGAAAAGCCGGACGGAGTTATCTGTCAATTCGGCGGACAAACAGCGATCAAACTGATTGAGGGTGTCAGCAATTTAGGTTACACGATACTCGGAACTTCGGCAGATGATGTGGATCGGGCAGAAGATCGTGCACGCTTCGATCAAGTGCTTGAAACTTGTCAAATTCCGAGACCGTTGGCTGCATCTGTATATACAACGGAAGAAGCCTTGCTGGCAGCTTCTGAATTGGGTTATCCTGTTCTGCTCCGGCCATCTTATGTTTTAGGCGGTCAGGGTATGGTGATTTGTAATGATGCCCGGGCAATAGAAGAATACATGGAAATTATTAATCGTCAGACACAAGATCATCCGATTTTGATCGATAAATATCTCAAAGGCACTGAACTTGAAGTTGATGCATTAAGTGACGGTACCAACGTTCTGATTCCCGGTATTATGGAACATTTGGAGAGAGCGGGAGTTCATTCCGGTGATTCAATTTCGATTTTTCCGGCATATATTTCGGATAAAGTTAAAGAAAAGATTGTGATTTACACTGAACGCTTAGCGAAAGAATTAAACGTAATCGGTCTGATCAATATCCAATTTATCTTGTATAATTATGAAGTTTATGTTTTGGAGGTCAATCCGCGCTCCAGCCGCACCGTTCCATATATCAGCAAGGTGACCGGTCTGCCGATAGTTGATCTGGCAACTCGTTTAATGACGGGTATCGATTTTGCGGAATTAGGTTTATCAACCGGTCTGTATGCTGATTATCCGAGTGTTTATGCGATTAAAGTACCGGTATTTTCTTTTGAAAAATTACATAATGTAGATACGGTGTTAGGCCCTGAAATGAAAAGCACAGGTGAAGTTCTGGGTTTATCTGAACATTATGCCGATGCGATGTATAAAGCGATTTTGGCTTCAGGTTTTAAATTTCCCGTTAAGAACAGTGCAATTTTGATGTGGGTCAGTGATAACGACCGCGCAGAACTTCTGCCTCTGGCGGAACGGCTTTATAATTTGGGTTTTGATTTTTATGCGACGGGCGGAACTGCGAATTATTTGAACAGGCATGCAATTCCGACCAGTGTGGTAAAATATTCCGACATGAATGGTCGTGATGTTCAATCGTTCATTCGCAGCGGCAAAGTTAAATTGTTTATCAATACTGCAAGATCGGCCGAAACCCGAGGTTTGGGTTTTACTTTGCGCCGTCTCTGCATTGAGCATGGTATAGCAACGATAACATCATTGGATACTTTAGTTGCTGTAACTGAATGTTTAGAAAAAGATTTGAATGTCAATGATTTGACAACTTATACCATTGCCGAATTTGCCGATATCGTAAAACAAACAAGACATTTTAATAAACCGGTCAATGAGATGACAATGGATGAAATCAAAACAATGCGCAAGAAGTTTGATAATATAGAAATTGAGCTGTAAATGATAGTAAGAGTGTAAATTGATGATTTTTTAGGAGTATAGCAAATGAGAATAATTGAGCATGATTGTACTTTGATTAAGCAAAAACTTCTCAATCAGGATAATATTATCTTGACTTTTCAGTCACCGATTATTTCTGCTGCGGCACAACCGGGTCAGTTTGTGGCGATCAAAGGACCGGCTTTTTTACGCAGACCCTTCGGGATTGCTCAGGTTGACCGGGCGGCAGGAACTTTTTCTTTGGGCATTAAGAAAAAAGCAGCCGGAACAGCTGCATTTTTCGATGCGGAAATCGGTCAGACATATTCGGTTCTGGGGCCTCTGGGGCATGGCTTTGAACTTGACGGTTTGCAAACGTTATTTATCATCGGTGGAGGAACAGGTATTTATCCGCTGCTTTTTCTTCTGGAAACTGCACGTGAAAAAGATATTACAACTTATATTGCAACCGGTTTTCGTTCAGGCGACGATGTTTTGTTAGCTGAAGAAATGAACGTACTTGCCAATGGTTTTTGTCTTGCTACAGAAGACGGATCAAGTGGTATTAAAGGTTTTGCCCAGCATGCTTTGGAAAAACTTTGGTCAGATTACAGGAATAATTCCGATCAGGATTTTGCTGATTTAAAGCCTGATACCGTTAATAATCCGGTGGATCATTCTTTTGAACAATCGGAAACAGCCTTATTATGTTGTGGTCCTCATCCGATGATGCAAAAAGCTGCAATGTGGGCAAAAGCGATCGGTTTGCAATGTCAGGTTTCTCTTGAAGAGAGGATGGCATGCGGGATCGGAATTTGCCGAACTTGTGCAGTGGCGGTTAAACATGAATCTGAGCTTGACTATGATCGTTGTTGCTTAGAAGGTCCGGTATTTCCGGCGGAGGTAGTTCAATGGTAGATTTAAGCGTAAAAGTTGCGGATTTATTTTTGAAAAATCCTTTGATTGCGGCATCCGGAACTTTCGGTTTCGGACAAGAAATGGCTGAGTTTTACGATATATCTACGCTTGGCGGTATTTCAACCAAAGGATTTACGCGTTTACCGCGCAAAGGTAATCCTGCTCCGCGGGTTGCAGAGTGTGATTGCGGAATGTTAAATGCCGTCGGGCTGCAAAATCCCGGTCTGGAAGTTGTTCTGCAAAAAGAGCTTCCGTTTATGCGCTCGGTAAATGCAACAATTATTGCAAATATTGCAGGTGATACTGCGGAAGACTATATCTATATTACTGAGCGACTGGCCCAAGAAGATATTGCAGCGATCGAACTGAATTTTTCATGTCCTAATGTAAAAGAAGGCTGCATTACATTCGGTTCCGATCCCAAAATAATCGAATCACTCACCGCGGAATGTGTAAAGCGCAGTCCTCATCCGATCTGGGTAAAATTAACCCCGAACGTTACCTCTATTTCAGCTATGGCAAAAGCTGCCGAACAAGGCGGAGCCTCGGCAGTAAGTCTGATCAATACTTTATTAGGTATGGTAATAGATATTGAAACAAGAAGACCTGTTTTGCACAACAATACCGGCGGTTATTCCGGACCGGCGATTAAACCGGTTGCGCTTCGTATGATTTCTGAAGTTTATAATTCCGTATCTATTCCGGTTGTTGGTATGGGGGGAGTTTGCTCTGCAGAAGATGTGGCAGCTTTCATGATTGCCGGTGCCTCAGCCGTGCAAATCGGTACAGGCTTATTGGTTGAACCTTCATTACCATGGAAAATTCTGACTGAACTGCCTGAACTGTGCCGGAAACTGAAAGTTGACAAAATCTCAGAATTGACCGGGACTTTAGAACTTTGGACTTAACCTGACAAAAGGAGAACCTGAAATGACATCTGTGATTACCGATGCTTTATTTGCGACAGAAGCTTTGAAAATATGCCCTGAAAACCAACCGTTTTGGTACACATCAGGCCTTTTCGGTCCTTATTATATCAACACGCATTTTCTCTTCGGTTCAGAAGCCGAAGCGAAGATGCTGTTGCAATTTATCGAAAAAATGGCTGAAAAAGAAAATCGTGAATTTTTATGTAAAGAGCTTGCGACATTATGCAAAATTCAATATGAAAAATCGGAAATCTATCGTTCGGTAATTGATGCTGCAGTTGCAGCAGTCAAAGATGTTGTTTGTGATTTTATCTCCGGCGGTGAACGCAGAGATTATTTTTTCTCGGTTGAAATTGCCAGACAATTAAACAAACCTCATCTGACTTTATTCAAAGATAATCAAGCCTGGTATTCGTCCGCCGTAACGGAAAAGGCGATACGCATGGATGAGCGTGAGTCCCGAAAAACTACTGAATTTGAGCATGATCCGAAATCTTTTACAGATATGGTTGAATCTGATTTTAACTCAGAAGAAAAAGCAGATATAGCAGAATCTGACTTGAATTTAGGTCGTGCTTTACATATTGCAGATTTGATTACTGAAGCTTCCAGCTACACCAGAAATTGGATTGGCAGTGTTGCAGCAAGCGGCGGCAAAATCACGGAAACTTTAGCGATCGTGGATCGTTGTCAAGGAGGGATTGAAATTCTTGCTCAGCAAGGAATCAAAGCGACAACACTTGTCCAAATATCTCCCGTATTATTTGCTGATGCTCGGAATAAAAACTTGATCAGCCATGCTCAAGAAAAACTCTTACTCGATTATTACGCTGATCCGCATCAATTTGTCCGCAATTTTTTAGAAAAAAATCCGCAGTATTTAGATCAGCAAGCCAAACTTGATCCGAAAACCGCTGAACGTGTGGAACGTCTGAGAAACATGAAACTGTAGTTTATAATTGATACATATTTGCCTGACTACGAGCAGTTGCGAAAAGAATTGAAAAAATATCCATTGCGCTGATCGTACTTTTTTGATTATTAATTTTCCATTACTATTTCTCTTGCCCTATTCTTGAAATAATATAAAACTGAACATATATCGCAGAAACAGGCTTTTAAATCGGATAATTGCTCAAAAATCGAAGCCCGGCAAATCGGATTATGGCTTTGAACAGAATGGGATACACAGTAAAGACAATTACAAAAACTCAATTGTATGATTCGAGCAAATTGAATCAATTGATTCGTTATGTTGCAAAAAAACATAAAAAGAGAATTCAAATCAGAACAGTCAATTACAACACAAATTTTCTAAGGATAAGAAGCTTGTTGCCGAGAAATGAAGACAATCAAATTTAGTATTAATGTGTTAAATATAACACAAAATGGGATATAAATATGATTAACAAAAAAAACTTGCAAATTTGTGTATAATAATTAAATTAGTTATATACTGATTAAAGATTGATTCAGTTACAAGATGTTTAGTGAGGATTTAAGGATATGGAAAATGTAGAGTTAAATAAACAAGAGGTACAAGAGTTGCCACAAGTAATCAAAGTTGGTTTGTTGGGTTTCGGAACAATCGGCAGCGGAGTATTTACAGTTTTAAATAATGAGCGAGAATTGATTACCCGCAGACTTTACAAAGCAACAAGTCGCCATGTAGAAATTCAAATAACAAAAGTCCTTGTTTTACCGGATGAATATCCGCCGGGATTACCGACAGAATTGCGAGTCACGGATTATAATGAAATTTTGAATGATGAATCAATTGATATTGTGGTCGAACTGATCGGTGGTTTAAATCCTGCTACAAGTTTTATGACGCAAGCCATGGAGAAAGGCAAACATGTAGTCACAGCAAATAAATATGCAGTTTTCACAGCTCAAGGTGCTTTGGAAGCCAAGGCTGATGAAACTGATGTTCATTTGCGCTATGAGGCGGCTGTTGCCGGGGCTATTCCAATTTTGCGCAGCATCAATGAAGGTTTAATCGGGGATCAAATTGAAAGTGTAGTTGGTATTCTGAACGGATCAACCAATTATATTCTGACCGGTGTTAAAAACGGCAAAACTCTTGAACAGGCTTTGGATGAAGCTAAACAAAACGGTTATTTAGAGGCTGATCCTTCGGCAGATCTGGAAGGATATGATGCTATGCATAAATTGGGTATTTTAGGGTACTTAATTACCGGAAAATATCCTGCTGCTTCCAGTATTGAACGAGAAGGTATCGAGAAGATCACAGCTGAAGATATTGAAAATGCCAAACAAAATGGTCAAGCTTACAAATTAGTTGCTCGTGCAACAAAAAATGCTGACGGTGAATTCACATATAGTGTAAAACCGGAAGCTTTAAGTCCGGATCATCCGCTTTATCATACGGAAGGTGTTCTCAACACAATCTTAATTACCAGCAAATATGCAAAAGAATTGGTTTTCACCGGATACGGTGCCGGTTCACTTGAAACTGCGACAGCGGTTACCGGAGATATTGTGTCGATCGCAAGAGATCTTCATATTTGTTAATTGTTGTAAGATATCTGAGATGTAAGCTGAATACAAATTTGAAAAAATCTTAAATTGACATTTAGCTTATTTACTCGTAAAGTATGAATATAAACAAACAGGGGAGCTGAGCGAACTCGGCTGAGACATACGATAAATCTCGTAGAAACCCTTAGAACCTGTTCGGATAATGCCGGCGTAGGGATTCATATAATTTTTTTACGAACCTCCAACCGGCTTGGAGGTTTTTTATTTTCAGGAGGTTTTATGATCAATTCATCAATTGCCATTCAAGTACTGCCGAAGTTTGAACATGGAAGTTCAGATCAGGAAATAATTCGTGTTGTAGATGCGGTAATTTCTTTTATTGCGTCATTAGACTTGCGATATGAAGTCGGTCCTTTTGAAACAACTGTAGAAGGTCCGTATGAAACCTTAATCGAAATTATCCGGCGTTCAAATGAAATTTGTATCGAGCAAGGTGCAGACCAAGTTTATTCATATGTAAAAATCAATTATGCTCCGCGACGACAAATTTTGACGATAGATGAAAAAACAGCCAAATATAAACATGAAAATAAAAACAAATATGGCAAGTAAATATCAAATAATTAAGGAATGAAGTTTGATGAAACAGTTATCCGATAATAAGAAAATCCCGGAAAAAATGTATAGTATATCATTGGTTGCTGTATTGCTGATCGTTTGGCAAGTTGTTTCGGATATTGAAATTGTACCTTCATTTATGTTGCCTTCACCGATTACGATCGCAAAAGCTTTTATCAAAGATTTTCCTGTATTGATGAACAATCTGTCAGTTACTCTGATTGCGGGTTTGCTGGGATTGATATTAGGCGTAATTGCCGGCTTTTGTCTGGCGGTTTTGATGGATTATCATATGATATTGTATAAAGCGATTTATCCGATTTTGATTTTTTCTCAAACCGTTCCGACTGTTGCAATAGCTCCGTTATTGGTTTTATGGATGGGATACGGCTTGGCTCCCAAAATAACGGTTATTTTTCTGGTTGCATTTTTCCCTGTAACAGTGAATTTGTTTGAAAGTTTTCAGGCAGCCGATCCTGATCAGATCAGACTGTTACAAGCTATGGGTGCGACAAATTTCCAGATTTTTTATTATGTAAAATGGCCGGGAGCTTTGGACAGTTTTTTTGCCGCCTTAAAAGTTTCAGCTTCTTATTCGATCGTCGGGGCTGTTATTGCGGAATGGCTCGGCGGTTCCAAGGGACTTGGAGTTTATATGACACAAGTTCGGAAATCATTTGCTTATGACAAGATGTTTGCGGTGATTTTCTTAATATCAGCTCTTAGTTTATTTTTGCTTTTTATTTTAAATGTTATCCAAAAAAAGGTTATGCCCTGGCAGAAATACCAGGCGGGAAAGGATGTAAGAAATGAAGAAAATTCTTAGAATTTTATCAGTGCTCATATTAATAGGATCTGTATTATGCTCATGCACTCAAAATGCGGAGAAAAAAGAGAAAGATGCTTCTGATCTAACCGGTATCGATTCTGAAACTGATTTTGCAGATGCTGCCACTTCCGCTGAATCAGCAGAAACTGAAAGAGAGAAGACCTCGCCTGAGCTGCAAAAGATTACTTTTGTATTGGATTGGACTCCGAATACAAATCATACCGGTATATATGTGGCAAAAGAACTTGGATATTTTTCCGAGGCAGGGCTGGATGTTGACATTCAAAGTCCTCCGGAAGATGGAGCGGAAGCTTTAGTTGCAGCCGGCCGTGCAGATATCGGCGTATCATTTCAGGACTATTTGGCGCCTGCTTTTGCCATGGAAGATCCCTTGCCGCTGACTGCGATAGCGACATTAATCAATCACAATACATCAGGCATTGTTTCTCTCAAAGATAAAACAATCACTTCGCCGGCAAAACTTGAGGGACATACTTATGCAACCTGGAATTTACCGATTGAACAAGCAATTTTAGAACAAGTTATGGCAGATGATCAGGGCGATTGGTCGAAGGTTGAACTTTTCCCTTCAACAGTTACCGATATTCAAGCATCTTTGCAGACACAAGTCGATGCGGTTTGGATTTATTACGGTTGGGACGGTATAGCTCTGGAACAAACCGACCTTGAAACGAATTACTGGTATTTCAAAGATATAAATCCCGTTTTCGATTATTACAGTCCGCTCTTGTTTGCCAACAACAATTTCTTAGATAAAAATCCGGATATGGTTAAAGCTTTCCTGCTTGCGGTCAATAAAGGTTATCAATATGCAATTGATAACCCGGAGAAGGCTGCGGAGATTTTGCTTGAGGCAGCACCCGGTCTGGATCGGGAAATCGTTACGGCAAGTCAAAAGTGGTTAGTGAACGAGTATATTTCTGACGCTCCTTACTGGGGATATATCGATGCTGAACGCTGGAATGGCTTTTATGCCTGGCTTTGGGAAAAAGAACTGATTGAACATGAAATTCCTGCAGGAACGGGATTCACCAATGAATACTTACCGGGAAACAAAAATACCGATTAAAATATTAAAAAAGCAATATACTTGTTAATACTTCTTTAGTTAATGAATAATATAGAATGAAGAAAGCAGCAATTAATCTTTGCCGAGAAAGAAAAAATGTTTGTCTACAGAGAAAACGAAACACCAATTCTGAAAATAAAAGGAATCAGCAAAGCATTTGACGGAAAGCCGGTTTTGCGAGATTTGAATTTAGAGTTATTTCATGGAGAGATCATTTCTTTATTAGGAACAAGCGGTAGTGGTAAGACGACTTTATTCAATATTATTGCGGGAATATTAGAACCTGATCAAGGCAGAATTTATCTGAATGGTGAAGATATTACCGGTGAAACCGGACATCTGGCTTATATGTTACAGAAAGATTTATTGCTGCCACATTTAACGATCTTGGATAATGTAGGATTACCCCTGAGGATTCGAGGTAAAAACAAGTCGGAAGCCAGAGCCGAAGCATTGCAGTTAATTCCGAAATTCGGATTAGCAGGATATGAAAAACTATATCCGGCACAGCTTTCCGGCGGAATGGCTCAACGCGCGGCTTTTCTGCGGACATATCTGTTTTCTTCCGAAGTTGCTTTGCTGGATGAACCTTTTTCCGCTTTAGACGCTTTGACCAAGGAACAAGTTCAGTCATGGTATATTGAAATGATGCAAAAATTGGAACTTTCAACTATTTTTATTACACATGATATTGATGAAGCAATCAGGCTCTCAGACAGGATTTTGATTTTGCAATTTCAAACTCAAAACATCCAGCAACAAATAATTGTAGATTCGAAATTACGCAAACTAAAAGACTTTACCCTTCGCCCCGAATTTTTAGAGTATAAAAAACAAATTCTCCAATATCTGGCTGTCTAATCTAATTAACTTCATGGTAGAATATGATTGAATGTGAGGTGCTACCATGAAAAGAATTCTCATAATATGTATTATTTTGCTAAGTTTGATATTTACCGGTTGTTCTAAGGTTGACAAAGTAGCAGGTGAACTAAAAAAGATTGAGCAGGCTTTGGAACAATCTTCAAAAACCAAACAAGACGGTAAAACTACAGATAATCTTGAAACAGGTTCGGGATCAGTATTACATTTTAATACAGGCTCTGATCTGTCAAATCAGAATGAAACCGATCAATTAACAGAAAAGTCCACACCGGCAATACAGACTTTGCCGACAACAACGCCGGCACCGACAACAACGCCGACAACAACGCCGACAACAACGCCGGCACCGACAACAACGCCGACAACAACGCCGACAACAACGCCGGCACCGACAACTGCCCCTACTACAATACCGACAACCACTGCGCCGGCAGTAGAGTATTGGAATCAGGACAAAGCTGCAGAGTTAGCCAGTTTTATGGTAACTTGGGGTTCTTGGATGAATCAAAAATATTATCAATATTGGCAAGGTAACAGTGTCGATCTTTACGGTTTAAGGGTTCCGGATGATGTAATGGGCGATTATAGAATTTGGGATATTGCCTATCTCGGTGAAACGATTACACTGGAATGGTCGCATAACGGAGTGAATGATCCGGGTGAATATGCTTTGGTTGCAATCTATTCTGATGCGGCAACTCAACCGGCCTATGCGGATAAACATGTGTATTTATTTACGATCAAAGATGGTGTGCCAAGAGTAATGATAACCATGCAAACCGGATGGATTGATGGTCGTTTGCATTTTTATGAAACAGAAAATTATGATTTAAGAGTCGGATTTGCTGCTATTGTTAATGACTAATGGAATTATATACGGAACAAATAAGATAAAAGTAAAAAACAGGAGGCTAAAGTAGTAATTATGAAGATAATTTTGGTAAGACATGCAAAAGCTGAACATGCATATGGTAAAACCGACCGTGAACGGAAGCTGACACCTGAAGGTATCAGAGAGTTTGAACCGAAGGTGCAAGCCTTGGCGGAAAAACTTGACGGTGAGGAAAACGTCGTTATTTGGTCCAGTCCTGCGATTAGAGCTCAGGAATCGGCAGATATTATTGTAGAAAACCTGCAAGCCAGCCCTGTAAGGGATGTTGAACAGTCAATATATTTTGGTGATTTTGAAGACCTGTTTCCAAAACTTGAATTGTTAGATTCTGCCACAACTTTGATTATAATAGGACATCAACCCAGCCTCAGTTATTGGTCAGGATATTTAAGCGGAAATTCTGTTCCATACAGCTCCGGTGATATGGCGTGTTTTGAAGTTATCAGTCTTGAACCTATACAAGCGGAATTAGTCTGGACTATATCTTGATTTAAGGAGGTACCGATGACTGAGAGGTCAAACTTTGGAATTTTAAAAGCATATGCTGTGCCTCATCCACCCATTGTTTTGCCTGAAATCGGCAGGGGCGAAGAATCTGAAATTGAAGCCACAACAATTGCTTTGAAACGAGTGGCTCAAGAAATTGCTGTGCTGGCTCCTGATACAATTATACTGTCCTCACCACATGCACCGCTCTACCGCGATGCATTTTTTCTGTCTTTTTCGGAGATTGATCAGGGTGATATGGGTAGTTTCGGATTTCCTGCCGTAAGTGAAACACTGAATAATGATTTGGAATTAGCAGAATTAATTTTGGAAAAAGCTGACCGTAAGAATATTCCGATGTTTGGCGATGCCCGAGATAATAAATTGGATCATGGCAGTCTGGTTCCGTTACGCTTTATTTGTAGTCAATATAAAGAATTTAAATTCTTACGTGTAGGATTATCCGGTTTTTCCGGTGAAGTACATTACGGACTGGGGCAAATAATTGCTGAATCTGCTGAAGAATTAAAACGACGGGCTGTTTTTATTGCATCGGGAGATTTATCTCACGTACTGAAACATGATGGACCATATGGATTCAAACCGGAAGGTCCAAAATTCGATCAAGCTGTAACCGACATATTAAGCAGAGCTGCATTTGATGAATTATTAACTATGCCGAAAAGTTTAACTAAACCGGCGGCCCAATGCGGATTACCGTCTTTTCAGATTATGGCGGGAACATTTGACGGAAAAAATGTTGAGGCTGAACTTTTCTCATATCAAGGAACTTTCGGTGTGGGTTATGCTGTTTTAAGTTTTGAACCGCTGAATAATAACTCTCAACGCAGATTTCTCGATTTGATTTCAGACAAACCAAAACAAGCTGAATCACATTCAGTTCTGACAGAAAATTCTTATGTTGAAAATCCTTATGTAGCTTTAGCGCGTTATACAATTGAAGAATACATTACCAAGGGTGTCCGTCCCGATTTATTTGATGATTTACCGGCAGAAATGACAGAAAAACGTGCAGCGACTTTCGTATCATTGCATAAAAACGGACGTTTACGGGGTTGTATCGGGACTTTAGAACCGTATCAGGATTCGCTTGCTGCAGAAATACAACAGAATGCAATTTCTGCTGCAACAGGAGACCCGAGATTTTCTCCGGTGCGAGTTAATGAATTACAAGATCTCGAAATCAGTGTTGATGTACTTTCACCGGCTGAAAAAATTAATGATATCAGCGAATTGGATCCGAAGCGTTATGGTGTAATAGTCAGCCTGGGTTCAAGACGCGGAGTTTTACTGCCGGATCTGGAGGGTGTTGACACTGCGGAAGAGCAAGTTGCGATAGCCAGACAAAAAGCCGGTATCGGAACAGATGAGAAATATCAATTGGAGCGTTTTGAGGTTATCCGATATGAATAAACAGGTGACCTGCCAGCTATGTCCGCATTATTGCAAATTAAGTGAAGGCCAAATCGGGTTTTGTGGTGCGCGGCAGGCGAAGTCGGGTCAGATTATTTCTTTAAATTATGGCAAAATCACAGCATTGGCACTGGATCCGATTGAGAAGAAACCTCTGGCATATTTTCATCCCGGCAGTATGATTTTGTCGGTCGGAAGTTTTGGCTGTAATATGGCATGTCCTTTTTGTCAAAATTACAGTATAGCAACGCGTAAAAGAGAAGAGGTGCGAATTAAGGATATTACTCCGGGACAATTAATTGAATTGGCGCAGGCAGAAAAAACAAGGGGCAATATAGGGATTGCTTTTACCTATAATGAACCGTTGATTGCTTTTGATTTTATTTTAGATACGGCTAAATCTGCTCAAACTGAAGATTTGGAAATTGTAATTGTCAGCAACGGACAAATAAATGAACCGTATCTCAAACAACTGTTACCTTATGTTTCGGCTTGGAATATCGATTTGAAAAGTTTTTCCGAAACAGGTTATCGCAAACTGGGCGGTGATCTGAATACTGTACTGAAAACTATTGAGCTGACACAAGCTGTGGCCCATGTTGAAATCACGACCTTGGTTGTTCCCGGAATTTCAGATGACCGGGATGAAATGAGAGCGCAGGCTAAATATTTGGCTTCTCTCAACCCGGATATTCCGTTACATTTAAGCAGGTATTTTCCTTGTTATAAATATACTGAACCGGCAACGGACAAAAATATAATCAGAGAATTGAAACAAATTGCCGAACAATATTTGAATCGAGTCAGCTTGGGTAATATGTAGGAGGTGTAATTTGCTGATCGGAATTGACATGGGCGGCACACATATTGACGGTGTAGCTGTCAAAGATAATAAAATTATTAAGTCGATTAAACATCCGGTAGATAGAACAGACCTTTATCGGACTATTCTCAATGCGATTTATGATTTGATTTCAGATTTGGATAAAGCTCAAATATCTCGGGTGAATTTAAGTACAACGATTTCAACTAATGCCATTGTGGAAAATAAAACAACAGCGGTCGATTTAATTTTACAAAAAGGTCCGGGAATTAATTTTGAATTTCCGGAAATTGCGTCTAAAGTCAATTATATTGACGGTTATGTGGATCATCGCGGAAAAATGGTTAAGGATTTGGATTATCAGCAATTAGCGTCCTTGAAAAAAGAATTAAATTCGTCTGAAAAATCGAAACAAGATTCAAGTACGCCACATCAGAAAAATTTAGCTGTGGTGACAAAATTTTCAACTCGAAATCCTGAACATGAAGAGGCTTTAGCAAAATATTTTTCTGCTGACTATTATCAGATAACCCAAGGACATACTTTATCAGGCAGGCTGAATTTTCCGCGAAGAGTTAACACGGCATTTTTAAATTCCGCAGTTCATAACATTTTTCAAGAATTTGCCAATAATATTACAGCTGCCTTGCGTGAAGCAGAAATCTCAGCTCCTATTTATATTCTGAAAGCTGATGGTGGTACAATACCACTTGCTGATGCAATTGCTCGTCCGGTAGAAACGATTCTTTCAGGACCGGCTGCCAGTTTTATGGGAATGAATGCCTTGTTTGATAATCGTGTGGATAGTGTTCTTTTAGATATTGGCGGTACAACCACAGATATATTCTTTTTAGTAGACGGGGTACCGGTTTTTGAACCGGCCGGTATCACAATAGGTCAACATAAAACTTTGGTCCGAGCGATATACAGTGTTTCAATCGGTTTAGGCGGTGACAGTTGTTTATCGATAGAAAAATCATTGAATAATGCAGCCGGTTTGTGGACTGAAGATTTGTCGGATAAGGATAATGCATTTTGTTCATCTTCAGAAAATTATTCAGCGCATGATGACCTTGCTGCCGGAATTAAAATCGGTCCGGAACGCAAGGGTGCTCCGCTATTGTTTGGCGGGTCGGTACCGACTTTGACTGATGCCATGTCTGTATTGCATAAATTAGATTTCAATCATCTTTCCGCTGAACAGATAATGCGGGCAAGACAAGGCATAACAGAAATGGCGGAACAATTGGAATTATCGGCAGAAGATTTTGCGGAGCTCGTATTAAAGAAAGCTGCTCATACAATTAAGAATCAGGTTGATTGCTTGCTCTTACAGCTTAATAGTCAACCGGTTTATACGGTGCGTGAAATTTTAGCAGATCGGCAGATTAAACCGGCTGAAGTAAAAGTAATCGGGGGTCCTGCGAAGATCATGGCAGGATATCTGGAGCAAGCCTTTAAACTTGATGTCTTGTTACCTGAACAATTTCAAGTTGCCAATGCGATCGGAGCGGCACTTGCTCAGCCAACAATGGAATTAAATTTGCTGGCAGATACCCAACGTAAAATATTGATAATTCCTGAATTAAATATTTATGAAAAGATCGGTTCCCGTTATTCGCTGGACGAGGGACGAAAATATGTTTTGCAATGTTTGAAACGAGCAGCAAAGGAACTGAGTGATTCAAAATTAGAGACTGAAATTGTTGAAGAGTCAAGTTTTAACATGGTGGACGGCTATAGCAGTGGCAAGAACATTCGGATTAAAGCTCAGATTAAACCCGGTTTGAGTTGTACAATAGAACAAGAATAAAAACTGAGTTAAAGGATTAGCTCAAAGAGGCTTTCAATTTTAATATACGGATTGTCTGAAGGACCGGATTACCTGTGAACTGGATTGCCTGAAGGACCGGATTGTCTGTGAACCGGATTGCCTGAAGGACCGGACCGTCAGTGAAGCGGGTTATCCGAAAAACGTGCCTAATGTGTCAAAACCAGAGCCTAATGTGTCAAAAATTGCGGTCCTGTGGATTTTGATAGAATTGTGATTCACAGCACCGGCTTTTTTGGCACCGGACCGTCAAAACCAGAGCCTAATGTGTCAAAAATTACGCTCCTGTGGATTTTGATAGAATTGTGATTCACAGCACCGGCTTTTTTGACATCGGACTCCGACATAGGACTGTCTGAAAATCTAGAATACAGGAGTAAATTATGCAAGCAAAGAATAAATTGGGTTTAGTTTTCTTTCCGGCTTTTGACTGGGCAATTTCTCCGAGTCATCCGGAAAGAGAAGAACGACTTTTATATACCCAGGATCAATTATTTGAAGAAGGAATTCAAGATATTGCGGGTATCGAATTTTACAATCCTGTTCCTGCAACAGAACAGGACGTTAAACGAGTTCATTTTGCAGTACCTAATGTCAAGACCAGATTTTCCAAATCCCACATGGTCAGCATGGGAGGTGCAATCGAAGCATTTGATTTGGTGTTTTCCGGCAGAACGGAGAAGTCATTTGCTCTGGTCAGACCGCCTGGTCATCATGCTCAGCGGGTAGTACACGGTGACCGCGGTTTTTGTGTCGGTAACATAGAGGCAGTAGGCTTAGAAGCAATGCGGGCAAAATATGGTGATTTGCGGGTTGCGGTTATAGATACGGATTGTCATCACGGTGATGGTACGGAGGATATTTATTGGAATGATCCGGACACTCTGTTTATTTCTTTCCATCAGGATGGCAGAACTCTATATCCGGGTACCGGTTTTATTGGTGATGCCGGCGGACCTGGTGCTTATGGCTATAATATCAATATTCCTTTACCGCCGAAAACAGGTGAAGAGGGTTATCTTTATGTGCTGGAACATGTAATCATGCCAATATTGGCAGAGTACAAACCGGACTTAATTGTTAATTCTGCCGGCCAGGACAATCATTATTCCGACCCGATTACCAATATGAATTTTACTGCCCGAGGTTATGCAATATTAAATGAAAAACTTAATCCGGATGTAGCAATACTTGAGGGTGGTTATTCCATAGAAAGTGCTTTGCCTTATGTAAATACAGGTATTATTCTGGCAATGGCAGGACTGGATTATTCCGGTGTCAAAGAGCCGGATTATGATCCGATCCGCTTGCGACAAGATCCGCGAATTACGGAGTATATTAAAGAACTTTCGGATACAGTCTGTCAAAGATGGCAACAGCGTGAAGTTTTGGCTTTCAAAGAATACGGCAAACAAAAACTGGTTCAAAGAAAGAGGAACATCTTTTATGATACGGACGGCATTATGGAATATCAAACTCAGAATTTCAAAGTTTGCCCGGATTGTTCGGGACTGAATTATATCGATTCAAGATCCGATAGAGGTTCGAAAATCAAAGGTATCACCATTCCCCGCGATGCTTGTTCGAAATGTCAGGGTGAGGGATACGAAATGTATGAAAAATCCGGTTCCGGCTTAACTAACGTATATTTACAGGATAGAGTTAATGACCGTTATCTTGCGAAATAGAACAGAGAACAGAGAATAGAGAACAGAGAATAGAGGATAGAGAATAGAGAATAGAGGATAGAGAATAGAGAATAGAGAACAGAGAATAGCCATTCTGGCTTTGTTAATTAAAATTTCGAATTATTTTGTTTAGATTTCAGGATTTTTCAGGATATCTCAGGGCTTCTCAGGATTTCAGGGCTTCTCAGGATATTTCAGTGCTTCTCAGGATTTCAGGGCTTCTTGGAACTTCTTTTTAAGCTTTCGGCTTTCTTATCGAGACTTCGGTTTAAGCTTTCGGCTTTCTTATCGAGACTTCGGTTTAAGCTTTCGGCTTTCTTATCGAGACTTCGGTTTAAGCTTTCGGCTTTCTTATCGGGAACTTCGGTTTAAGCTTTCGGCTTTCATTGCTGGATTTAAAGCGGCGGTACCGGTAAGGGCCTGGTTTCGTCAAGTACATAATCCGTATCAATCAAATCATCAAGTAATTCCGGATTGTAATACATCCGATAACCGTCTAAATTTCTTCTGCCTTGCAGCAAAAAGTCATCTTTAATTGATGTTGTGTAATTTTTCGAACCGTCTACCGTACAGAAATAATCAAAACCTTTTTGTTTCAAATAGGCAAATCGCTGATTGTCATAATTATAATCCTCGATTGACCAAGAGAACGGAGAGCCGAAAGGATAAATCATAATATCGGTTTCACCGATAATCGGTAATACATTTTTCTCCCAAAGATCGGCATCTTGCTGGAAACTTTCAAAGGTGATGGTATTCATATCTAAATGACCCCAGGAATGACTGGCGAACTCCCAGCCGGTATCTCGCAAAGCTTGAGCGACTTTTTTTGCTTCAGCAATATCGGCATCGTAGTTTGGATTGAGATCTCTATATGATTCATCGGTTCTGTAACCGAGAGCACCTTCATAGCCGGTCAAAGCGAGAATTCCTTTTGCTCCGCGATAAGAAAAATCCGGATGATTTTCAATGAATTTATCTAAAATCGGCACAACATCATAATCACCAAGTACGGTCATACCCTGGTCATTAATCATGGAACAGGTTACATTGCCGTTTTGATCCAGGACCAATTTATTGGCAAAACCGTCCTCTGCCATATATTCATAATAATTTACATCATCAACCGAAAGTACTAACAGTTTTTTGTTTTCCGGCAAATAAATTTCGCCCGGCACCATGACTTGATTTCCATTTTCATCAGTTTCGAGTTTTGCCAGATCATGCATGGCAACCAACACGTAATCTCTTTCATATAGTTGTTCCAAAATACGATCAAATTCAAGACAGGTAGTCATAAATTGATTATAACCGCCTGATTTATAATCATCGTCAAATGCTTTAGCAGTATCATATATTAGTGAATGAAAGAAAATATGCATATTTTCCAAAGGATTTTTTAAAACAGCATTATTTTTTCCGTTTTTAATATCTAAATTAAGACCGACAACACGTTCATCATTTTGGTCGGGATATTTTTCTAATAACTTCAAAGCACGATCATAATCGTACATTTTTATCATAGTTTCGATTTCATCTAAATTGATATTTTCAGATTTGATTGCTGTCTCGGATGAATCTTGCTGAACCCCGGGACTATTTAAAGCTGAATCGGAAGATGAATTTTGCGACTCTTCCGAAGAAATATTTGCGGCAGGATTATTTGAATCCGGTTGCTCAACTTGTTCACCGGCAGAAGAGTTATTACCTGAATTTTGATTAGCAGTTTTATTTGAAGGGTCGGATGAAACCTTATCGTTTGATGATTTTCCTGAAATCAATGCATTTTCCTTGATTAATGCCGCGCCTAATAAATTATCTTTGGATTTTGTTTTGCTGAAAATATTCGGGACTTCAATAACCACAATCAAGACTACAACAGTAAGGATCAATACTATTAACGGTAAAAATTTGATGGTTTTATTATTTGATTTCATGAGCAACCCCTTATGCTACACATACTATTCCTACAATAAAATATTATGCTTGATAATATCTTATAATGCAATTGATGAAATTTAATTCAGCAGATTAAGTCAAGGTTTTGCCGATTTTTCATAAATACTTTTATGCTATAATTTCATTGGTGTTTCTCCGACAAAACAGAAAATGAGGTTATAATGAATCCGCTAATTAGATTTATTTTAAAACTGGTTTCCAGGTTAAAAATCAATATGAAAAAAGACTATAAGAAAGTTCGTAATCTTCAGCAGGCGATTACACCTGATGTAAGCGATCGCTATACAATTTTGGATCATAATATTTGTTCCGGTGAGGACGGACACAATATTCCGATTCGGGTCTTCTTGCCCAATACACCTCGCAAACCCGGAGCATTACTCTTTTTTCACGGTGGAGGCTGGGTTATCGGAGATATTGAAACCTATACACCAACTTGTGCCCGTATGGCAGATCTGACCGGTCAAATTGTTTATTCGGTAGATTATCGTTTAGCACCCGAACATCCGTTCCCTGCAGGTTTGAATGACTGTTACGATGCTTGTGAATACATAATGAAACATCATAAGAAGATTAATGATGCAATGGCAGGTGAGTTTACTCTGATCGGTGACTCGGCAGGTGCGAATCTTGCTGCAGTTGTTTCATTGCGACTGCGTGACCGCGGTAAAGAGTTGACAGACAAACAAATATTAATTTATCCTGCAACTTATTGGGATCACAATGAAGCAAGCAGTCCGTTTGATTCGGTCAGAATTAACGGTCAAGATTATGGCTTGACCTCACAAAAAGTTCAAGATTATATGGAATTATATGTACCGGATCCTGAAAGCCGAAAAAGTCAGGAAGTCGCTCCTATAATGGCGAATGATCTCAGTCAACAACCGAAGACATTGCTTATTACTACCGAACATGATCCTTTGCGTGATGAAGGTGAAGCATATGCCTATGCTTTAGAAAAAGCAGGTAATGAAGTCTGTTTAAGGAGAATTCTCGGTGCGCCGCACGGCTTTTTGACTTATCCCGATGTGACGGGAGCTATTGAAGAAAGTTACAGAATTATCAATCGCTTTCTCTATGATTCAAAAGATCAGTCCAATGAAGCTGATGGGACGAAATGCGACACAGCGGCAGGACTCCGGTCAACAAACAAAGCTGAATCAACAACAGAAGCTGAATCAACAACAGAAGCCGAATCAACAACAGAAGCCGAATCGATATCCGACGGAATTTTGAACCTGTTGAAGAAAGAACCGGAAGATCGCAGCAGAGTACTTAGTTTGGCAGAAAAAGAAAAATTGGGAGAGTTTATTGCTTTAATGAGGGATATTAATGAAAAGCAAAAAAACTGAACATGATCAATCAGAATACAAATCGAAGAAACATCGCTATCGAACTCAGACAAAGATATTTGTTAATCTGAAACAGCGTTTCGTTAATTTTTTCTCTTATTGGACAAAGAAGAGTTTTAAAAAGCAGAGAAACTGGATAGATTTGGATAATGCATCCAAACTTTTTCCTTCGGTAATGAATTCGACTGACACAAAGGTTTTCAGATTTACTGCAACCATCAAAGATGATATTGATCCTGAATTATTACAGATGGCATTAGATCAAGCATATAGACATTTTCCGCTCTATCGGGGTGTTTTGCGTCGCGGGATTTTTTGGTATTACTACGAAGAAAGCGATTTGCATCCTGTCGTACAAGAAGAAAAAGACTATCCTTGTCGCTCGTTGTTTCATTATGACGAAAAACAATTACTGTTTCGAGTATTGTACTATCGTAACCGGATTCATCTGGAGGTATTTCATGCTTTGTCGGACGGAACCGGAGCTTCTTGGTTTTTGCAACTTTTGATTACAAACTATATTCTTTTACGTTATCCTGAGAGCATGTCACCGCGAATCGAATTGTCAGAAGAATTTCAACAGCAGCTCTATAAATTCGGCTCACAACTTGATGACAGTTTTGAGCGTTATTTTCATAAGGGAAAAAACGAAAAGTCGATTAATAAAAACAAAAGGAGTCTTAACAAACCTGAAAAGCGAAAATGGAAAAGAGTACATCATATACACGGACTCAGAACACAGGATAATCGGATGCAAATTATTGAATCGGAAATGCCGGTTAAAGAATTGTTGCAACTTGCGAAACAACGCAATGTGACTTTATCCGTATTGCTCACTGCTATTTTTATTGAGTCAATTCATAAAACGGTCAAGCATAAAAACAAAGAACATAGTGTCACAATTTCGGTATCGATTAATCTGCGCCAATTTTATCCGTCACATTCGGCTCGCAACTTTTTTGCAACGACTTTAATCGGTTATACTTTCGGACAAGAAGGCAAAACGGATACTTTAGATGAGATATGTGAATGTGTGGCAGAGCAGTATTCAGTGTCTGTTAAAGTCGAAAATATTGAACGAAAACTGTATGCTTTGGTCAAATTGGAAAAAAATCTTGCTCTGCGCATCATTGTCAGACCGGTCAAAAATCTTATATTACGACTTGCCAATGTAATCAATAATTTGACCATTACAGCGGCTTTATCCAATATGGGCAAAATAAGCTTTCCGCAGAACATAGAAGAATATGTTAATCAAATATATGTTTACATAACTGCTTCCAGACCCCAATTTGCCTGTATTACGCATAAGGATGTTTTAACAATAAATTTCAGTTCACCTTATCAGGATACGGAAATTCAGATGAACTTTTTACGGCGTTTAACCGAAATAGGAATACCCGTAACTATAGCAGCAAATGAGGTTAACCCTCCGGAAGTCAAACCGAAAGAAGATCAATTTACTGCAAAAAACCGTGAAAAAACCGATAAGGTGAGTCGTGAGAAATCAGATACAATCAACGATCCGGATAATTATTATAAACAGCAGGAGACCGAACATGAAATTTTGTAAGTCCTGTAAAGTAAAGATAAAAGGTTCAAGTCCTATTTGTCCCTTATGTAAACAACCGACTATTGATTTAACAGAAACGGAACCGGGAAAAAACAATTTTATCAAAGACGATTTGCCGAAAGGCGGAACGGTAAATAATAACTGTGCAAAAAACAATATGGCACAAGCTGATGGCTCGTTTGATCCGTTTCCGATCGTGCCTTTACATTTCAAACAATATACCTTGCTGACTGTTTTGACAGTTATTTCTGTAATTGTTTACAGCATAATGCTGATCATTTATTTAAAATTTCCTGAGAGCGGTCTGTTGCCTCGCTATATCTTTTTTGCTTTATTAAGTTTATGGTTACTTGTCTCGGCAATTGTCAGAAAAAGACGAAATGTAGCTAAAAGCATTCTCTATCAACTGAATATTATATCTCTTTTATTGCTTTTATTGGATAAACTTTCCTCTTGGAGCGGCTGGTCGATTACCTATGCAATTCCACTTCTTATTTGTGTTGCATTATTTGCAATCTTGATCGCAATCGGCTTTATTCAAAAAGAATTCGGCGATTATATTTTATATGTCGGTGCCGTGGCAATTGTCGGACTCATACCGTTACTGTTTATTATATTCGGTTGGGTTGACATTCTGTGGCCGTCGATTTTGTCAATAACTCTAAGCTCGATTATGTTGATTCTGTTGATATTGTTCCGATATCGTCTGATCGTTCATGAGTTGAAAAAAAGACTGCATCTGTGAGATATAATTTTTCATGTGAAAACTTGATGCATGTATTAAGCCTATAAAATTGCTAAGCGATTTTATAAATATAAAAGTATTTGTCAATATCTATCTAATATATTCTATATAATGAGATTGATAAATTCGTTTTGCAGCTAATAGCTTTTCTACATCTAATATATTCTATTATATAATGGTATTTAAAAAATTCAGTAGATTGACAAAAATCATTCTTGACATGGAAAAATAATAAATATAGAATAGTATAGCTTGCCCGAAGAAGGCTTTTTTTAATTACGCAAAAAACTGATTAAAGAAGAGTAAAAGGGCAATGCACTCAGGATAATCGGAGGTGAAAGGAATGGCCAGTACAGGTCCAAGAGCTAAAATTACACTTGCTTGTTCGGAATGCAAACAACGCAATTATGATACGAAAAAAAACAAACTGCACACGCCTGAAAAATTGGAAATGAAGAAATTCTGCCCGTTTTGCAGAAAACACACACTTCATGTTGAAACAAAATAATTTGCTTATCTTTAAGATAGGAAGGATATTATATGGCTTCGCAAAAAGGTAAAAAACAGCAGAAGAAGAAAGATGAAAAGCCGGGTTTAGGCAAACGTATTAAAAATTTTTTCTCAGATATCAAAGCTGAGTTGAAACGTGTTACATGGCCTGATCGTAAGCGCCTGAAATCAAATACCGGAACGGTAATTGCGATTATTCTGTTAGCTACAATTACAATTTTTATCTTTGATACAGTGATTTCTTCTCTGCTTAGCAGTACAGGTTTTTATTCATATGAATCAAAAAATGAAATCACGGAAACTGTTGATGAAACAGCTGAGGATACCGATATAATTGTTGAACCAGAAACTGAAGTAGAAGATAATACGGATACGACTGAATGAGTGGTGATAAGATGAGTTCCAATCAAGAGCAGGAAGCTCGCTGGTATGTCATACATACTTATTCCGGTTATGAAAAAAAAGTTAAAATGACCTTGGAGATGATTGTTGAAAATCGTGAACTGCAAGGTTTAATTCAAGAAATTTCAATTCCTACGGAACAAGTTGTTGAAATAAAAGACGGTAAGAAAAAGACATCCGAGAAGAAACTTTATCCCGGTTATGTTTTGATCAAAATGATCTTAACAGATGATATTTGGTATATCGTAAGAAATACCAGAGGGGTAACCGGGTTTGTCGGACCTTCAAGTACAAAACCGGTTCCGTTAACTGAAGAAGAATTGATGATTATGGGTCTGGAATCAGACTGGGAGCCGATAATCGATTATGGCGAAGGCGATTCAGTCAAGATTATCCATGGTCCGTTAGACGGATTTGTCGGTACCGTACAGGAAATCAATACAGATAAGAAAAAAGTAACTGTTCTGGTTTCAATGTTCGGTCGCGAAACTCCGGTAGAATTAGATTTAACTCAGATTTTAAGGATTTAGCTTAAAATTTTCTGATTAAATAATATATTAAATTAAACATCCAAAAAATGGGAGGTGGCCATAATGGCAAAAAAAGTACAAGCAGTTGTAAAATTGCAAATTCCGGCAGGACAAGCAACGCCAGCACCACCGGTAGGACCAGCGCTTGGACAACACGGATTGAATATTTCTCAATTCGTTAAAGAGTTTAATGAAAGAACTCAACAGGATATCGGTTTGATTATTCCGGTTGAGATCACGGTCTTTCAGGATCGTTCTTTCTCTTTTATTACCAAGACTCCTCCGGCATCAGTATTACTGAAAAAGGCTGCAAAACTGGACAAAGGTTCCGGTGAACCGAACAAAAGTAAGGTTTCGACAGTGGCTTGGTCAGAATGCTTGAAAATCGCTGAAATGAAAATGAAAGATTTAAATGCCGCTGATGTTGAAGCCGGTGCAAGAATGGTTGCAGGAACGGCACGTTCAATGGGCATCAAGATCGATATGGATCAGTAAAGGAGTCAAATATGGCAAAAAGAGGCAAAAGATATCAAGAAATAGCTAAAAAAGTAGATTTTGAAAAAACTTACGAACCGAATGAAGCGATTTCTTTGGTTAAAGAAACAGCAACTGCCAAATTTGATGAAACAGTTGAAATGCATTTTCGTCTGGGTGTTGACTCCAGGCACGCAGATCAACAGGTCAGAGGTGCAGTTGTTTTACCCCACGGTACAGGTCGTGATGTAAAGGTATTGGTTATTACTCAGGGACCGAAAGTTGAAGAAGCAAAAGAAGCCGGTGCGGATTATGTCGGTGGTCAGGACATGGTTGATAAAATTAAAAATGAAAACTGGCTCGATTTTGATGTAGTTATCGCAAGTCCTGATATGATGGGTTTAGTCGGACCTTTAGGCCGTATTTTGGGACCTCACGGTTTGATGCCGAATCCGAAAGCAGGTACGGTTACAATGGATATTAAACAAGCTGTTACCGACAGTAAAGCCGGTAAAATAGAATATCGTTTAGACAGACAAAACATTATCCATTGTCCGATCGGTAAAGTATCTTTTTCTGACGAAAAATTATTAGATAACTTTAATGCTTTGCTTGATGCGGTTATTAAATCTAAACCATCAGGAGCAAAAGGAACATACATCAGAACCTTGCATATAACTTCGACAATGGGACCCGGAATTAAAGTTAATTCTAAACAAAACTAAGATGTAATTTAGTTTTTAGCAGGAAAGTAAGAAGCAAATATGCAAATATTTTTTGCAATTTAGCAAAAAACAAGAAAAAATATTTGCTCGGCGCTGAAATTTAAGCTAGAATTGATGCGCATTAAACAATTAAATATTACCTTAACGCCAGAGACAGCAGGAGTTCCCGTAACATAATAATTTCCTGCCGAGGTGGACAGTAGGTTTTTACAATAATATTGCCATTATTATTTGTGATACTTCCTACCCCTCCGCTCAAGCGTGAGGGGTATTTAAATATAAAGAAGGAGGTATTGCAATGCCCAGTCCAAAAATTTTGGAAAAGAAAAAACAAGTAGTCAAGCAATTGGCCAATGAACTGAAAGATGCTCAATCGATAGTTTTAGCTGATTATATGGGTCTGAATGTTGCTCAAGATACTGAAATGCGTACGGCTTTTCGTGAAGCCGGAGTTAATTATCGTGTTATCAAGAATTCAGTAATATCCCGTGCATTTGATCAATTGGGAATTGACGGTTTTACTGATGAATTGACCGGACCTACAGCAATTGCATACAGTGTTGACGACATTGTTCTGGCACCCAAACTGACAAAACAATACGCCGATAAACTGAAGAAATTCGAAATCAAAGGCGGAATCATGGAAGGTGCTAAAGTTGATCTTGAGCAAATTATCAAATTGGCAAGTATCCCGGATCAGCAAACACTTTATGGTCAATTGGTTTCCGGATTAATCTTCCCGGTAACATCATTAGCGATGACTTTGAATGCTTTGGCAGAAAAAGCCGCTGAAGAGGGCAAAGAAAAAGTAGCTGACCTGGTTGTTGCGTCGAAAGTCACAGCCGACGCGAAATCGGAAACGGTTGAAGCAGTTACAGAGGAAGTTGCTGAAGCAACAAAAGAAACAGAAGCTGAAGCAGTTACAGAGGAAGCTACAGAAAAAGCAGAGGCTAAAGCAGAAGAGGTTACGACTGAGCAAGCTGAAACTGAAGAGCAGGCTTAAAACTAATAAAGAAACTTAAGCAAAAACAAAAATTATTTTATCAATATTATTGTGGAGGAAAACATATGGCAGATAAAATTACTCAAATTATGGAAGATGTTAAAAGTCTTACCGTTATAGAATTAAATGAATTAGTAAAAGCATTAGAAGAAGAATTCGGCGTATCAGCCGCAGCAATGATGGCTGTTGCTCCTGCTGCCGGCGGAGCTGCAGGCGGTGCCGCAGAAGAAGAACAAACAGAATTCACGGTTATTCTTAAGAGTCCGGGTGCATCCAAAATTCCTGTTATCAAAATTGTTCGTGAATTGACTGGTTTAGGCCTTAAAGAAGCAAAAGCTGTTGTTGATGAAGCTCCGAAAGCTATTAAAGAAAATGTCAGCAAAGAAGAAGCTGAAGCAGCTGCTGCCAAACTTGAAGAAGCGGGCGCAGAAGTAGAAATTCAATAACTGGAGAATTAGTATTTTCTAAATTTGAACGATGGATTAAACCCCGAAGTCCGAACAGGATGGAGGGGTTTTTTATATGAAGAAAAAATGAAAAGAGGGACAAAGAGAAGGAAACGCCCGGATTAGTTGTAGCTGAAAGAAATAAAACGAAAAAGAAGGAATAAAAGAGTTGACAACGAAAAAAGTGTTTGCTATTATTGTCAAGCACTCAAAAAACGGGTGCGTCCAACGGACCTTGAAAATTGAACAGCAGACAAAACATGAAGACGGACTCAAGTTAAGAAATTTGAGAAAGCAAAGTACTTAAAAAAGTAATAAGAGCAGAAAAAAGCTCTCATTATAGAAAAGAAAATGAGAGTTTGATCCTGGCTCAGGATGAACGCTGGCGGTATGCTTAACACATGCAAGTCGAACGGAGTTAGCGAGACAGCGACTTAGGTCAAAGGATTGCGAAGCTTAGTGGCGGACGGGTGAGTAACACGTGAACAACCAACCTTTTACTCAGGAATAACATAAGGAAACCTATGCTAATACCTGATATTATGCTACAGAGGCATCTATGTAGTATGAAAGATTAATCGGTAAGAGACGGGTTCGCGTCTGATTAGCTGGTTGGTAGGGTAAGGGCCTACCAAGGCAACGATCGGTAGCCGGACTGAGAGGTCGGCCGGCCACATTGGGACTGAGAACGGCCCAGACTCCTACGGGAGGCAGCAGTGGGGAATATTGGGCAATGGACGGAAGTCTGACCCAGCAATACCGCGTGAAGGATGGAAGGCCCTCGGGTTGTAAACTTCTTTAGACAGGGAAGAACAAAATGACATTACCTGTAGAATAAGCCACGGCTAACTACGTGCCAGCAGCCGCGGTAATACGTAGGTGGCAAGCGTTATCCGGAATTACTGGGTGTAAAGGGCGCGTAGGCGGGTATGCAAGTTAGATGTGAAAGACCGGGGCTCAACTCCGGATGGTCATCTAAAACTGTATATCTTGAGTGTCAGAGGGGAAAGTGGAATTCCTAGTGGAGCGGTAAAATGCGTAGAGATTAGGAGGAACATCGGTGGCGAAGGCGACTTTCTGGCTGACAACTGACGCTGAGGCGCGAAAGTGTGGGTAGCGAACAGGATTAGATACCCTGGTAGTCCACACCGTAAACGCTGATTACTAGGTGTAGGGGGTATAGACTCCCTCTGTGCCGGAGTTAACGCATTAAGTAATCCACCTGGGGAGTACGGCCGCAAGGTTAAAACTCAAAGGAATTGACGGGGGCCCGCACAAGCAGTGGAGTATGTGGTTTAATTCGAAGCAACGCGAAGAACCTTACCAGGGCTTGACATCCTCTGACGGCTCTAGAGATAGAGAATTCTCTTCGGAGACAGAGAGACAGGTGGTGCATGGTTGTCGTCAGCTCGTGTCGTGAGATGTTCGGTTAAGTCCGGCAACGAGCGCAACCCCTATTGCTAGTTGCCATCATTAAGTTGGGGACTCTAGCGAGACTGCCGTTGACAAAACGGAGGAAGGTGGGGACGACGTCAAATCATCATGCCCCTTATGTCCTGGGCTACACACGTACTACAATGGTAACAACAGCGAGCAGCGAAGTCGCGAGGCGGAGCAAATCTAAAAATGTTATCTCAGTTCAGATTGCAGGCTGCAACTCGCCTGCATGAAGCAGGAATTGCTAGTAATGGCAGGTCAGCATACTGCCGTGAATACGTTCCCGGGCCTTGTACACACCGCCCGTCACACCATGAGAGTCTGTAACGCCCGAAGTCAGTAGTCTAACCGTTTACGGAGGACGCTGCCGAAGGTGGGACAGATGATTGGGGTGAAGTCGTAACAAGGTAGCCGTATCGGAAGGTGCGGCTGGATCACCTCCTTTCTAAGGAGATCATGTATGGAAAACAGTCCATGCGCAGATCTTAAAGTCTATACGTCGGATCAAAGGATCAGACGGATCAAATAAACGTCTTATTTGCACATGTTTGTACAGCTGTTCAATCTTTAAGGCCCGATGGTCTATATCCGGGGATATAGCTCAGCTGGGAGAGCGCCTGCCTTGCAAGCAGGAGGTCATGAGTTCGATCCTCATTATCTCCACCACTTATTATTTATCTTATTAGATAAGTAATTAAATGATTAGATAAATAATCAGAATGGATAAGTGAAAACTTATTAAATGCACCTTGACAACTACATAAGAAAGACATTGAGGCCTTAATTTGAGCTAATGTGTAGAAGCATCGGCGAGAATTAAGGAAAACAATTAAGAAAATAAGCAAAAGGTTTAAAAAGATACAATAACACCAAAGAAGCTTGTTAATAGAGTTAATTGAAACAATGTGTCTGGATGAAAGACGAAGAGAACCTAAAAAGAAGGTCAAGTTACAAAGAGCGCAGGGCGGATGCCTTGGCACCAAAAGCCTAAGAAGGACGTGACAAGCTGCGAAAAGCTGCGGTGAGGAGCACATATCCCACGACCCGCAGATATCCGAATGGGGGAACCTACGTGAGGGAACTGCTCACGTGTCTGTACGTGAATAAATAGCGTATAGTCGGGAACGAAGCGAATTGAAACATCTTAGTAGCTTCAGGAAAAGAAATCAACAGAGATTCCGCTAGTAGTGGCGAGCGAATGCGGAAGAGGCCAAACCGTGATACTGAGGTATTGCGGGGTTACGGACTACCGTCATCTGATCCGGAAGTCTAGCTGAATGAGCGGTTGGAAAACCGAGTCCAAAGAGCGTAAAAGTCGCGTAAGCGAAAGACGGAAAGCAGAGGTAGCACCAGAGTACAACGGGACACGAGAAACCCTGTTGGAAGTCGGGGGGACCACCCTCCAAGCCTAAACACTTTTGGTGACCGATAGAGAACTAGTACTGTGAAGGAAAGGTGAAAAGAACCCCTGGCGGGGAGTGAAATAGAACCTGAAACCCTGTGTTTACAAGCAGTCGAAGAGCGTTAAAGCTCGACGGCGTACTTTTTGTATAACGGTCCGACGAGTTATGGTTATTGGCAAGGTTAAGAACTGAAGGTTCGGAGCCGAAGAGAAATCGAGTACTAATTGTGCGTAAAGTCAATAGCTGTAGACCCGAAGCCAAGTGACCTATCCATGAGCAGGTTGAAGTGACGGTAACACGTCATGGAGGACCGCACCCTTATCTGTTTCAAAAGGTCGGGATGACTTGTGGATAGCGGAGAAATTCCAAACGAACTTGGCGATAGCTGGTTCTCCCCGAAATAGCTTTAGGGCTAGCCTCATACGAAAGTATGCCGGAGGTAGAGCACTGAATTGACTAGGGCCCTTACCGGGGTACCGAATCATATCAAACTCCGAATGCCGGAGATATAAGTATGGGAGTCAGACTGTGACAGATAATGCCATAGTCGAGAGGGAAACAACCCAGACCGTCAGCTAAGGTCCCGAAATGATTGTTAAGTGGAAAAGGATGTGGACTTGCTAAGACAGCTAGGATGTTGGCTTAGAAGCAGCCACTCATTTAAAGAGTGCGTAATAGCTCACTAGTCGAGTGGGTCTGCGCCGAAGATATACGGGGCTAAACAATCTACCGAAGCTACGGAACTATAGAGTTGGTAGGGGAGCATTCTGTAAGGAGCAGAAGCACGATCGGAAGAACGTGTGGATCTATCAGAAGTGAGAATGTCGGAATAAGTAACGAGAGGGAAGTGAGAATCTTCCCCGTCGAAAATCCAAGGTTTCCTGGGGAAGGTTCGTCCACCCAGGGTTAGTCGGGACCTAAGGCGAGGCCTAAAGGCGTAGTCGATGGACAACAGGTGGAAATTCCTGTACTACCGCTTAACGTTATGAGAGAAGCAGGGACACAGAGGGATAGCTTAAGCGTGCGACTGGAAGAGCACGTGCAAGCCCGGTAGAAAGTTCAGTAGTGAAGTACGCTGGACGATTCGAAGGGGTGAAGCGTAGGGAAAAACAAGTACCGAAGTAAGTGATTCCGCACTGGCGAGAAAAGCTGCTATCCAGTAAAGAGGTACCCGTACCGCAAACCGACACAGGTGGATAAGAAGAGAATTCTAAGACGAGCGGGAGAAGCATTGTTAAGGAACTCGGCAAATTAACCCCGTACGTTAGCAAGAAGGGGTGCCACAGCAATGTGGCCGCAGTGAATTGGCCCGAGCAACTGTTTACCAAAAACACAGGTCTCCGCGAAATCGAAAGATGAAGTATGGGGGCTGACGCCTGCCCGGTGCTGGAAGGTTATGGGAATCTGTCAGCTGTAGAGCGAAGCAGTGAACTTAAGCCCCAGTAAACGGCGGCCGTAACTATAACGGTCCTAAGGTAGCGAAATTCCTTGTCAGGTAAGTTCTGACCCGCACGAATGGCGTAATGACTTGGGCACTGTCTCGACAATGCACCCGGTGAAATTGTAGTACTTGTGAAAATGCAAGTTACCCGCGACAGGAAGGAAAGACCCCATGGAGCTTTACTGTAGATTGTTATTGGGATTCGATGTTGTCTGTAGAGGATAGGTGGGAGACGAAGAAGCAAAGGCGTCAGCTCTTGTGGAGTCAACCTTGGAATACCACCCTGACAGCATTGGATCTCTAACCGGAGGCCGTAAACCGGTCACGGGACATTGGCAGTCGGGCAGTTTGACTGGGGCGGTCGCCTCCAAAAAGGTAACGGAGGCGTTCAAAGGTCACCTCAGCACGGTTGGAAATCGTGCATCGAGTGCAAAGGTATAAGGTGGCTTGACTGCGAGACCGACAAGTCGAGCAGGTACGAAAGTAGGACTTAGTGATCCGGCGGTAGAAAGTGGAATTGCCGTCGCTCAACGGATAAAAGTTACCCTGGGGATAACAGGCTTATTCCTCCCAAGAGTTCACATCGACGGAGGAGTTTGGCACCTCGATGTCGGCTCATCACATCCTGGGGCTGGAGCAGGTCCCAAGGGTTCGGCTGTTCGCCGATTAAAGTGGTACGCGAGCTGGGTTCAGAACGTCGTGAGACAGTTCGGTCCCTATCCGTCGTGGGCGTAGGAAATTTGAGAGGAGCTGTCCCTAGTACGAGAGGACCGGGATGGACAAACCAATGGTGAACCGGTTGTCACGCCAGTGGCACCGCCGGGTAGCTAAGTTTGGCAGGGATAAACGCTGAAAGCATCTAAGTGTGAAGCCCCCCTCAAGATGAGATTTCCCCACAATATGTGATAAGACCCCTGGAAGACCACCAGGTTGATAGGCCGAGAGTGTAAGCATAGCAATATGTTCAGCGGATCGGTACTAATAGGTCGAAGATTTGACCTGAGATTTAGATTAATCTTCTCTCAGAATCAAGATACATACAATTAGCTCACACGATTGTTTCAACTAGTTTTTTCTTATGTAGTTATGAGGGTGTATTTTTATACCCTTATCCATACCGGTGATGATTGCGGCGAGGACACACCTGTTCCCATCCCGAACACAGAAGTTAAGCTCGTTTGCGCCGAAAATACTTGGTTGGCGACGACCCGGGAAAATAGGTATTGCCGGTTCTTATCAGAAAAGTCAGGTTATAGGCCTGGCTTTTTTGTTTTAAAATACTTAAATTTAAATTCTTCAATTAAACACTATAAAATACTTCATTTTTTACAACTGAATTAATAAGCAATATAAAAACTTGGCAAAATAATCGCAATTTATTGTAAAAGTATGTTAAATTGCACAAAAATAGTTCAATTTATTTTACTTGCTTTATGTGAAAACAAACCTTATCATAATAAATAATCGATTATCGATAATATATTGTTTTATTAAGAGATGTGGAGGTAAGCTTTGGAATACATTTTAGAAATGACGAATATTAATAAAAGCTTTTCCGGTGTTCAAGTTTTGAATGATATTAATTTTAAATTGAAAAAAGGTGAGATTCATGCTCTCCTTGGTGCTAACGGTGCTGGAAAATCGACATTAATTAAAATATTATCCGGTGCTCACCTAAAGGATAGCGGTACAATCAAAATTAATGGTGAAGTTGTAAACATTACGAATCCGGTAGAAGCCAAAAACTTAGGAGTTCAGTGTATATATCAAGAATTATCTTTAATTCCTGATTTGACAATTGCTCAAAACATCTTCATAGGTAAGGAAGAGTTAAATGGTATTTTCCTAAATCACGAAATTATGAACAAAAAAGCAAAAGAATTAATGAATGATTTAGAAATTGATGTTGATGTCAAGACTAAAGTCAGAGATTTAGGTATAGGACATCAGTTTTTCACGGAAATATGTCGTTGTTTGATAGGGAATGCCAGCATAGTAATAATGGATGAACCTACTTCAGCAATGAGTCCTATTGAATACAAACAATTTCTTAAAACAATTCGTCTGTTGAGAAATAGAGATATTTCTATTATTTATATTTCACACCACTTAGATGAAATATTTGATTTTTGTGATTCGATTACTATTTTACGTAATGGATTCAATCAACTTTCAACAACAGTTGCTTCTGTAAATAAAAGAACTGTAATAGAGGAGATGGTTGGAGAAGATGTTTCAGACTATTTGGAGAGGGAGTATTTAGGAGAATTCGGAAATGTAGAACCAATTTTAAAAGTTGAAAATGTATCTACGGAAAAACTGAAAGATGTTTCTTTCATGGTGAAAACAGGAGAAATTTTTGGTGTAACAGGTTTATTAGGTGCAGGGAAAACTGAATTGGGTAATGTTATATTTGGCGTTGATAAATTTGATAAAGGGAATATAACATTTGATGGAAATGAGTTTTCTCACGACTCCATTCAAGACCGAATAGATATGGGAATAGGTTTAGTTCCCGAAGACCGGAAAACAAGTGGGTTGTTTCAAGAATTCTCAATAAAAGATAACGTTTCATTATTAAATTTGAACTTGTTCAAGACGTTGAATTTGTTTATTAATCGAAAAAAAGAAGCTGAATTTTCAGATAGATTTGCAAAAGACTTAAATGTAAAATTCAATAATTTAAATGACAAAGTAAGATTTTTAAGCGGTGGTAATCAGCAAAAAGTTGTTTTAGCAAAATGGATATCTAAAAATCTGAAATTATTAATACTGGATGAGCCAACTCGAGGTATAGATGTAGGTTCTAAAGAAGAAATCTATTCACTAATTCGAAAATTGGCCAGAGAAGGCTTAACGATTATCGTGATGTCTTCCGAGGTACCTGAAATTATTGCTTTGTCAGAAAGAATTTTGGTTTTGCATAATGGTCAGTCAAAAGGAATTTTAAACGGAGACGATGCCACTGAAAGTGATATTTTAACATTAACAACTGAAGGAGATAATTAAATGGGATCTGATATCAAAGCAAATAAAATAAAAAACATTCGCAAATATGCGTTAGTAATTATTTTTGTTGCATTATGTGCTTTCTTCACTATTATGACGGATAGTTTTCTTACGATGTCGAATATTGTAGATATGTTGCGATCAAACTCGATCAGCGGTTTGCTATCTGTAGGAGTAACCTATGTTATCTTAGCAGGTGGGATAGACCTTTCTACAGAAGCTGTAGCGTGTTTAGCAGGAATAGTTGCCGGTGTGCTGAGTGACAAGCCTTTTATTGCATTAATAGCAGGTATTTTGGTAGGACTAATAGTGGGATTTATTAATGGCACGTTGTTAGTTTATACGGGAGTACAACCTTTTATTTATACTTTGGCAATGAGCAGGTTACTTAAAGGCGTAGTATTAATTTATACAAAAGGTATTGCGATTTATGATATTGATGAATCACTAAAAGTTTTTGCACGTGGTTCATTAGGACCTGTGCCAATACCGATATTTATTTTTGTACTATTGGTTGTTGTTTCGTATTTATTACTCAATCACACAAAAACCGGGAGATATTTATATTCTGTAGGCAGTAATAGAGAAGCATCCAGATTATCAGGTATACCTACCAAAAAGATCTCTATTATGACTTATGTGATTTCAGGAGTATTAGCAGCATTAGCAGGTGTTCTTTTAACTTCCAGAGTTTCTTCTGCCGAGGCCAATGCAGCTGAAGGTTGGGCTCTAAACGCAATCAGTGCCGTTATTATTGGTGGTACAAGTATGAGGGGTGGAGAAGGAGGAATTCTCAACACTATATTAGGAATATTTTTGCTTGCGGTTTTAGATAATGGGATGGTTCTGATGAATGTTCCGACTAATTACAACCAATTTATTAAAGGAGCATTGATGTTGGTTGCAATCTTATTGGACACAAGTAGAAAAAAAGATTAATAAAATAAAAAATAAACACACAAATATAGGGAGGTATTAAGAAAATGAAAAAAATTATTAGCGTTTTGTTGGTCTTATGTTTAGCAATAGGTCTTGTTGCAGGATGTAGTGACAAAAAAGAGGAAGAAAAAACAGAAGCAGTAAAAGAAGAGAAAACAGAAGCTGCAAAAGAGGAAGAAAAAAAAGAAGCAGTAAAAGAAGAAAAAACAGAAGCTGCAAAAGAGGAAGACGATAAAGAGTATTATCTCGGGTATAGTCTTTGCGAATACACTATGAACTTAGCAGCAGGAACAGCACAATTGTTTGAAGAAGAATGCGAAGCAAGAGGATTCAAATATACTGTAACTGATGCAGAAAAAGATGCTTCTAAGCAGATTGATGATATTAATGCTCTAATTAATATGGGAGTTGATGGTATTGTAGTAATGGCAGTCGATGGACAAGCTGTGGCTCCGGGTGTTGAAGCAGCTTATGATGCTGGAATTCCAATAGTTGTCGTTTTAAGAGATATGCCATCCGTATCTGATAAATATTTAGCTTTCTGTGGAGTTAATGATGTAGAGATAGGCCGTTTAGCAGGTGAGTGGCTCGTAGATGCTATTGACGGTAAGGGCAAAGTAGTTTATTTAACAGGTACTCCGGGTCATTCTACCGCAATTGACAGATCAGAAGGATTCAAAGGAGTATTAGAAGAATATCCTGACATTGAAATTGTTGCAGAACAAGCCGGAAATTGGAATCGAACAATAGCGATGGAAGTCATGGAGCCAATTTTACGAGCAAATCCTGAGATAGATGGTGTATGGTGTGCAAATGATGAAATGGCCGGTGGAGCGATTCAGGCAATTGATGCTGCAGGCAGATCAGGTGAAATGGTCATAGGCGGTGCAAATTTACAAAGAGATGGATGGGAAAGATTAATCTCAGGCGAACAACATGCAGACATTACTACACCACCTCAAATGGTTTTAGATGCCATTCAAGCATTGGTAGATCACTTAGACGGTAAAGAAGTAGAAAAAAGGATACTACACCCGTTAGATATTGTAACAAAAGAAAATGCGGAAGAATTTGAATATCAAGCATATTAATAATTTATAGATTATTATGTATTATGAATTTTATTGAATAAATATGTTTATATAAAGGAAATAAGAAATATGTACCCAATTATTAATGAAAATGCTGTTAAAAAAAAGAATGTTCCGGGGAGAACATTAAGATGGGCAGTTCACAAAGAAGATGGATTGAATGCAAATCATTGTACCATGTGTATCATGCATGTAGAGCCTGGTGAAACAGTACAACCTGCTCATTGCCATGAAGATTCTGAAGAAGTACTTTACATTATAAAAGGTGAAGGAAAAGTCTACATAGACGGAGTAATTTATCCTTTCAAAAGCGGAGACATTGTTCTGTTTGAAGTAGGTAAGATTCATATGGTTAGAAATACAGGTAAAGAGGTACTTAAAGTAGCTTGTTTCTTTGCACCCTATACAGATTTGGACACATACACATTTTTTACAGAAATTGATTTTGATTCAGGAAAGGAATTTGTTAATGAATAGAAATAATCCTTTATACAATTTTTCTATAGATGAAAGTGATCTGCAATATGTTGGGTATGATTTGCAAAGACCGGAGTGCATTTTAGCTGAAAAAAATGGTAGTCTCTGGGTTGCGGATGCACGTGGTGGGGTAGTACATATAAAACCTGATGGAACACAAATTGTCATTACACAAAAACATGATGCATCTTCTCTTAAAGAAGGTGATAGAGATCGGTTTTTTTCCGGAACTTTACCAAATGGTCTTGCCTTCACAGAAGATGGTGATATCTTAATATCCAACTTTGGTACAGATTGTTTAGAAATAATGAAAAGAACGGGAGAGACAAGGATTCTTCTAGATTCTATTGATGGTTTGCCAATAGGTAAAGTAAATTTTGTTTTAAGAGATTCACAAAATCGAATTTGGATAACCGTTACTACCAGAAAAAAGAACTGGATAGATGCTCTTGTTCCGGATTTAGATGATGGATACATTATTCTTTATGAGGAAGGAAAAGCAGCAAGAATAGTCGCCGATGGATTACATTTTACTAATGAAGTACGTTTTGATAAAGACGAACAATATTTGTATTGTGTTGAAACAGTTGGTGTCAACGGAGGAAGAATAGTAAGATTTCGTTGCGAAAATGGAGTATTAAAAAACAAAGAAATCTTTGGTCCTGAAAAATGGGGAGCAGGTGCATATCCGGATGGAATAGCTTTTGACTCTTACGGGAATCTTTGGGGTACGATGGTTTATTCAGATAAGATTTTCATCATTACTCCGGAAGGAGAAGGAAAAATTATATTTGATGGTGGCGACAAAGAAAAAGTAAAAGCTCTGGATGATGCTTTTTATAAAAGTGAAGTTGATTATGACACTTTGTTTGCAACCGGAAGAGGCCCTGCTCCTTGGATGGCTAGTGTAACCTTTGGGGGAAAAGATCTTAAAAATGTATATGTAGGTTCATTGAGAGGAACAAGAATACCATATTTTCGTTCACCGGTTGCAGGATTACCTATGGTACACTGGTAAATATTAAAGAAAATAGTGAGGTGCCGAGATAAGGTGGTTATGGAAATGATAAATAAATCAACGATAAGCAATCAAGTGTTAGAATATTTTAGAGATAAAATAATGAACCATGAATTGCGACCGAACGAGAGAATTATTGAGACTCGTGTAGCAAAGGAACTTGGTGTTTCACAAGGTTCTGTAAGAGAAGCTATTCAGAAACTTGACGCTATGGGATTGGTTAAAGTTAAGCCTTATTCAGGTACCTTTGTTCGTCCTTTTGATGAAAAAAGATTAAAAGATGCCTATGAATTGAGGAATCTTCTTGAAGGATTCGCCGCATCATATGCATGTGAAAAAATTTCAGATCAGACAATTGAAAGAATGAAACAATTGCGTTCTGAAATGGATATTTATGCAGCTGGAAATGATAAAAGAAGTTTGATTAAATGTGATGTTGAATTTCATAGAGAAATTATTCTAGCTGCAGATAATTCCATATTAGAAAAAATGTGGGATATAGCTTGTGTACCACAATGGACCGGATACACAATAATGAAACATGATGACGTACATTATTTTCCGAAATCTCATGATGGTATTCTGAGATATATAGTGCAGCGAGATACACATAACTTAATTTCTGAACTGGAAAAACATTTTGACAATGCTAAAACGATAGCGGTTAAAAATTGGATAAAACACGAGAAGACTAATGACAAATAAAAATGTATTAATTGATTATTCTATAAAGAGGTATATATGACAAAAACTATGAAAGCACTACAATTAGTAGCAGCAAATGATTTACGACTCGAAGAAGTAGAAATGCCAATGGTTGGTGAAAATGAAGTGTTATGCAAAGTTTGGTCAACTTCAATATGTGGTACAGACCAACATATTATTGATAATTATTATCCCGGCTATTGGCCAAAGTCCTTTCCTATTACTTTAGGACATGAATGGTCAGGTGAAATTGTCGAATTAGGAAAAAATTCTGATAAATTTGGTTGGAATGTAGGAGATAGAGTAGCAGGTATTGCGAATGTTGGTTGCGGTCATTGCAAAAATTGTCTGGAAGGCCGTTGGACGATATGTTTAAACTACGGAAAAAAAGATATACATCAAATGTATGGACATATTACGAATGGGGCTTATGCTGAATACATTTCTGTTTCAATTAAAAGTATTGCGAAAGTTCCCGATGATATGTCACATAACTTAGCAGCATGCATGGATCCGATAAGTATTGCCCTACACATGATTGAACGTAGTGGTTTGAAAATTGGAGAAGATGTACTGATAAATGGCTCTGGTGCTCAAGGCTTATATAGTGTGATTTTAGCAAAAGCCATGGGGGCAAATCAAATTTTTATATCGGGTAGTGGAAGGCGCTTAATGAAAGGTGCGGAGCTGGGAGCAATTCCAATTGATTACAAAAAAGAGAACGTAGTTGACTTTGTTATGGAAGCAACGGGAGGCTTAGGTGTAATGCGTGTTTTCGAATGTACAGGAACTGAACTTGGAATCAATCAAGCATGTCATGTAGTGTCGAGAGGCGGTTGCATTTCTACTATAAGCTTACCGAAAGATGATGTAAAAATTCCGATTCGCCAGATAGTTTTGGATGAAATTGATTTACATGGAAGTAGAGCAAATCCTAATACTTTGTCAAGAGCAATTTTGGTAGCTGACCAAAATATTGAAGCACTTAACTCGATGATTACTCATGTCTTTTCAATAGAAGAATATGAAAAAGCATTCAGAATTTTTAATGGACGGCTAGAAGACTCACTCAAAGTAGTCATTAAGCCTAATGGATTTGAGAAATAAGAGTCCTTAATCTATTAACTAACGCAAATTTAGAAGTTTATATGATAACCTTATTTACTATATCAATTGTTTTTGTTTGTAACAGAATGTTCCGAAAGAATTTTCTCAAGAAATATATTGTTAAATAGGGTTATTTAATTATATTTAAAAATTGTTAAAAATATATAGGATAGGAGAACCCATGAGTAAAAAACCAGATTTTGAAAGAATTAAACGCTTTAGTGCTGATATTCGAATTCAGACGATAAGGTCCATAGCTTCAACAGGCTCTGGTCATATCGGAGGCTCAGCCTCTATTGCTGACGTATTGGCAGTCCTTTACGGTGAAGTGATGAATATCAAGCCGGAAGAACCGAAATGGAGAGAGAGAGATTGGTTTGTTTTGTCAAAAGGACATTGTGGACCCGCTCTTTATGCAACTTTAGCTTTAAAGGGCTACTTTCCGTTAGATTGGCTGGAGACCTTGAATAAACCCGGTACCAATTTACCGAGTCATGCAGATGCTAATAAAACTCCCGGAGTAGACATGTCAACAGGGTCTTTAGGTCAGGGAATATCAACAGCAGTGGGAATTGCCCTTGGTAATAAGCAGCAGGGATATGACAGCTACACCTATTGCATTGTAGGTGACGGTGAATTGAATGAAGGAGAGGTGTGGGAAGCCAGTTCAACTGCCAGCGATCTTAAATTAGATCATCTTGTTGTTTTCGTAGACTGGAATAAAAAGCAGTTGGACGGAAGGTTAGAAGAGATTAATAAGCCGGGAGATATCGCGAAGAAATTTGAAGCTTTCGGTTTTGATGTGCAAACAGTAGTCGGCTACGATTATGAAGCAATTTGGCAAGCAATTGAAGATGCAAAAAAAGTTTCTGGAAAACCTCATGTTATCATTCTCGATACAATTAAAGGCTTGGGGATAAAATTGGCTGAAGAACAAGAGTTCAATCATCATTTACCCATTTCCAAAGAGGCAGCAGAAGAATCTATAGCAGAGATAGAGAAAAGATTAGATGAAGGAACTTATCCTGTAGGAGATTTTAAATGGTAAAATTAAGAAAAGAAATCAAAATATCCCCGGAAGAAATGCGTTATGTATATTGTGATGCTCTAATAGAAGCAGCAAAAGAAAACGAAAAGATCGTGACCATTGATTGCGATTTGAGCAATTCATGCGGAACAAAGAAATTTAAAGCAACCTATCCGGATAGAGGATTTAATGTAGGTATACAAGAACAGAACGCTTGTGCTATGGCCGGCGGTTTATCGGCAACAGGCTTAATTCCTTTCTTCCATTCTTTTGCTGTGTTTTCAACAAGAAGAGTGTATGATCAATTCTTTTTAAGCTGTGCATATGCCAAGCAAAATGTCAAAATTGTCGGAAGTGATGCGGGAGTAAGTGCTGCTGCAAACGGTGGAACCCATATGGCTTTTGAAGATATAGCACTGGTAAGGGCCATGCCTGAAGCAACAATAGTGGAACCGTCAGATCCGACAATGATGAGAGCATTAGTACCTCAAATAGCAAATACCGATGGAGTTTTTTATTTAAGAATGCCAAGAAAAACGGTATATGATCTTTATGAACCGGATTCAACTTTTGAAATTGGCAAATCAGTAACGATCAGAGAGGGAACAGATGTGACCTTGATAGCAAGCGGCCTAATAGTGGTTAATGCACTGAAAGCAGCGGACCAATTAGCAGAAATCGGTATCTCTGCAAGAGTAGTGGATATGTTTACGATTAAACCGATAGATGTTGAGAATATAGTAAAATGTGCGAAGGAAACCGGAGCAATTGTAACTTGTGAGAATTCCAACATAATCGGCGGTCTTGGTGGCGCAGTATCAGAAGTATTAGGCGAACATTTACCGACACCAATTGAAAGAATAGGTGTAAAAGATTTATTTGGAGAAGTAGGTCCCCAAGAATATCTTGAAGAGCGTTTTGAATTAACAGCTGAAGATATTGTTAAAAAGGCAAAAAAGGTTATAGCAAGAAAAAATGCGTAGAAATACGCAGTAATAATATAAGTGCAAAAGAAACAAGAAAGAGGAAAGAGGAAAGAAATGTCAATAGAGAGAAAAAAATATTGTATTAATGGTGAATGGTTGGAATCAAAAACTGATAAATATATGGAAGTAACCGATTCCAGTACCGGAGAAGTTATCGCAGAAGTTCCATGCTGTACTCAAGAAGAAGTAGAAGCAGCCATAGCTTCCGCAGCAGCAGCATTTCCTGGTTGGTCTCAATTATCACTTAGCCGCAGAACCCAAATGATGTTTAGATGGCGTAATGTATTGTTAGATCATTTAGATGAATTAACTCATTTATGTGCACAAGAGTTAGGTAAATCTTGGTCGGAAGCCAAAGGCGATGTATTAAAAGCTATTGAACCGACAGAATTTGCTTGTTCATTACCTTATGTCATCCAAGGCTCAGGAGCACTGCAAGTCACATCCGGTTTTGATTGTACAACATACAGACAACCGTTGGGTGTAGTAGCCGGCATAGTTCCATTCAATTTCCCCGCAATGATTCCATGGGGCTGGATGGTACCTTTAGCAATTGCTACAGGTAATACGGTAGTTCTGAAAGCAGCTTCTTTCACTCCGTTAACCTCAATGAGGATTTTAGAATTGTTTTATGAAGAAGCCGGTTTCCCGAAAGGGGTAGTAAATTTAGTCACTTGCTCTCGCAAGGAATCAGAAATATTTTTAACCGATCCGAGAATAAAGGCAGTTAGTTTTGTTGGAACAACCGGTGTAGGCAAACATATCTATTCAGTTGCAGCCTCACATGGCAAACGTGTACAAGCTCAAACTGAAGCAAAAAATCATGCATTAGTCCTGGAAGATTGTGATTTAGAGAATACGGTTTCGGCAGTAGTAAACTCATCTTTCGGTTGTGCAGGAATGCGTTGTATGGCATTGCCGGTAATCGTTGTCCAAGAAAGTATAGCAGATGAATTTGTAGCAAAATTAAAAGCAAGAGCAGAAAACTTAAAAGTCGGTTGTGCTTACGATCCTGAAACACAAATGGGAGCCTTGGTAACAGCGGAACATAAGAAATCGGTTGAGGCCTGGATTCAAAAAGGTGTAGATGAAGGAGCGAAATTAGTTCTGGATGGCCGCAATTATGTAGTGCCGGGTTTTGAAAATGGTTTCTTCGTCGGTCCGACAATTTTTGATCATGTCAAACCGGAAATGAGCGTAGGTAATAAAGAAATCTTCGGTCCTGTGGTCTGTATTAAACGAGTAAAAGATTTTGATGAAGGTCTTGCATTAATGAATAGTAGCCCGTTTGCAAACGGTTCTTCAATCTTTACACAGAATGGTTATTATGCTCGTCAATTTGAACTTATGACAGACGGCGGAATGGTTGGAGTTAATGTAGGTATCCCTGTACCGACAGCATATTATCCGTTCTCCGGAAATAAAGACTCTTTCTTCGGTGATCAACATGTTCTAGGATTGGATGGAGTACGTTTCTTTACGAGAGCTAAGACAGTTACCAAACATTGGTATGACGAACACGGTAAAGCTAAAAAAGCCGTTGACACTTGGGAAGGAACGGTTGAAAGAATTTAATCTTAATTTCGATCATATGAATCATTAAAAAACATCTAAAATTATCCATGATGTACATAGTTATGTCATGGATAATTTATTTGGAATTAATCTCTATTAATAGCAAATCAAAAAAACAGATTCTGAAGACTTATGTTATCTCGAAAAAATCTTTTATAACCTTAAAAATGTGCAATCCAATTACTGCAAATAACCTAATTGCACCAGTTTCTCATCTTTGATGCGATTGACTTCGAACTTAACTTTTTCAATATCGATGGTTTTGTATTCGCCGTTTTGGTATAGGATTTGTCCGTCAACCATTGTGAGATAAACATTATTTTGATTTGCTGAATATATAATATTGGTAGTTAAATTGTAAATCGGTTGCATATTTGGTGTATCCAGATCAAAAATTACCAGATCAGCAGCATAGCCCTCCCTGATTTGACCGCAATTATTTCTGCCTTGGGCAATTGCTCCGTTGACTGTAATCATTTGCAAGAGTTGTTCAGGTTTTAATAATTTAGGATCTTTTTTTAAGCCTTTTTGGATTAATGCCGCTAAACGTGTTTCCTGCAAAATATCCAGATCGTTATTACTTGCGGCACCGTCGGTACCGATACAAGCAGTGACGCCGAAATCCAACCATTTGCCGACCGAAGCGAAACCGCTGCCTAATTTCATATTGCTGGCAGGGTTGTGGACTAGTACGGCATCATTTTGTTGAATAATTCTTAAATCTTTTGCTTCAACATAAACGCCATGTGCCAGAATACATTTTTGTTGAAAAACACCGAGATCAAAGAAATACTCCGTTGGAGTTCTGCCTTGATGACGTTGCTTACACTCTTCGTGTTCGAATGCGGTTTCAGACAAGTGTAATTGAATTATTAAATTATTTTCTACAGCAAATTCCAATAATTGAAGAACTTGTTCCGGATAAGAAGTATATTCAGCATGAATACCGGCATCGGCAATGATTTTTTTTGCAGGATTATTTTTCATATAATCCAGCAAAAACATTTCGTCTCGATACGCTTCAGTAGCGGGAAATTTTACTCCCGGTCCGAAATCAGTGATCGCATTACACAGATTAGCTTTGATCCCAACTTCATCAATGGCTTTGACAATACCGGGCATCCGCATATACATGTCGGAAAAAGAAATTATGCCGGAAGCTAAAAATTCACTTAAGCCCAATAAAGTTCCCCAATAGGTATCTTCTGCAGTTAACAAATCTTCGAAAGGAAAAATCTTGGTGAAAAGCCAGTCCTGTAAATTCAAGCCTTCGCCATACCCGCGTAACAAAGTCATCGGTACATGGCTGTGCATATTATAGAAACCGGGCAAGACAACTTTATTTTTCCCGTCAATAATTTCCGGATGATGTTCAGAATAACGCTCAGTAAAGAAATGATCAAAGATATTGTCGGAACTTGGTTCGATTTTTTTAATAATATTGTCCTCAATCAGAATATCAACATTTTTCCGATGAACGAAATTGTGGTCCAGATAATCAATATTTTTTAATAGAAACATTTTGACCTCTTTCAAATTGCTTTTCTTGCTAGAGCGTATGGTATTTCAGCATTACTTGCCAAGTCGAATTTCTAATTATGATAACTTGTCAGGTTAAATGGCTATGGTTCCGGGTCGGGTATTGCCGGATCGGGAATATCAGATTGTCCTTGAGCATGAAGATTGCATCTGCTTAAAGGATTTGCTGCCGAACCGTCGATCAGATAAGCCGTAAAAGCATTAGGACAATTTTCAGTTGCCAATAAGCCTGTATCTCCGCATACTCGTGTTTCAGTTATCCCGACAGGTTGGGTAAAGTCTTTATCTGTTAATCCGGAATGGATTTCCGTCATACAAGCCCTCCAAATATCGGCCGCATTGTTAAAATCAACTTCCGGAATTTCGATTTTTCTGCCATTGGTATTATCGTATCCATACCAGACAGCTGCAGTATAATATGGAGTATAACCGCAAAACCAAACATCGATTGCATCTTCTGAAGTTCCGGTTTTACCTGCTGCATGCATATTTTTCGGTTTAGCACTGCAGGACTCGGCAACTTTTTCCAGACTCTTAGTTAAAACATAAGCTGAACACGGATTGTAAACAGCTGATTGAGGTGGTGAAATATTATCCAAAAGGACAGTTCCGTCATGTCTTAATACTCTGGTATACGAGGTAGGTTCGGCATAGATTCCTTCATTAGCCAAGACACTGTATGCACCTGCCATATCCAATGTGCTGACACCTACGGACAGTCCGCCAAGAGCGGTTGAAGGATATTGTTCATCCAAACGATTGATACCGCTCATTTTCAGATAAGTCAGACCGAGTTCGGGCGTTACCGTATTAATGAATAAATCTGCGGCAATTGTATTGGTCGAATTAATCAAGGCATCATCCAGGGTCATGTTGCCGAGATAACTATCATAGAAATTCTCAGGGTAAGGACGCTCCGGATCACCCGGATCCAGGTATACGGCTTTATCGTTGAAAATGGTTGCATCTGAGATCAGATTTGAATCAAGTGCCGGACCGTAAACAACCAAGGGCTTGATTGCTGAAGCAGGTTGTCTTTTTGCACTGGTTGCCCTGTTAAAAATAAAATTATTTTTCTTTTCGCCGAAACCTCCGACCATTCCTCTGATCCGTCCGGGATCGTTCAAATTGTTTTCCAAAACAGTGATTCCGGCTTGTGGCGATTCCGGACTGTCCGGAATTTGTGAAGGATCTTTTGAGATTAAAGCGGGATCCTTAAAAACTTCTTCCAATTTGTTTTGTACATCGGGATCCATTGTAGTTTCGATAATTAAGCTCTGATTAAAGACAGTCAAAGACGCCATTTCAGGGCTGTAACCGCTCTTTGTAATCAAGTCGGTCATCAATTCATTGATCACGTATTCGACAAACCAATTATAAATATAGGTATCGGTTTTACTGACGTAGCTGAAATCAAAAATAAGCTCCGTGTTGAGTGATTCTTCATATTCCTCTTCGGTAATTACTCCGAGTTCTTCCATTTTGCTTAAAATAGTCCGCATACGACGCAAAGAGTTTCTGCGACCATGTTCGGTCAACGGATTATAGATAGCCGGTTGATTGGGGATACCGGCTAAAAATGCGGATTCCAACAAATTGAGTTCGGAAGCATCTTTATTAAAATAAGTTTTGGCAGCAGCACCGATACCGACAATATTGTTCGCCATAGGTACCAGATTAAGATATAATTCAAGGATTCCTTCTTTGGAAAAAGTTTTTTCCAATTCAATAGCGGAATACCATTCCTGAATTTTTCTTTGGGCCGAAATATCGTCAGCTCCGGAAATCATTTTTACAGTTTGCTGAGTTATTGAAGAACCGCCATGTGTAGGGGTTCCGCCATTGGCAATTGCACTGATGACCGAACTGGCAATTCTTTTTGCATCGATTCCGGGATGACTTTTAAAACGCTCATCTTCAATTGCAATAAAGGCATCGTCAATATAAGTATGCTGAATATCGTCATAAGATACATATTCTCTTCTGGCATGAGATGAGCCGGTTAATTCAGCAATTTTATTTCCGTTTTTATCCAAGAGGATAGTGTTTTCTTCAAAATTTCTCATGTCGGAAACTGCAACCGGATTTGCCGTTGAAATATAACCTGCGAGCATCCCGCTGCCGAATCCTGTAATCAAAAAACCGATACTCAAGATAAAAACAAGCAGGATTTTTAAGCCGCGTGAAGTAGCATAAGATAAAGTACCTAAAAAAGAATTAGGTTTGGCTTGCTTTGAAGGTTTGCCCTTCACACGTTTTTTCAGATCTAATTTCGATTTTGCTTTGCGTCTGGCTATTTTTGATTTCAGCTGTTTATTCTTGTTTTCAGTCATGAAGCACCTTGTTTATTTATATTATATGTAATTATAGTAGCAATTATTGCATCAAACAAGCTTAAATAATCTGATACAGGCAGTGCGCAGGGAATATGTGTTGCCTTTGTCTTTTGCTCATTGCTTTTGAGGATCCGATTATGACAAAAATCGTCAGGTAATATCATTTTCATAGAATGTGCCGGTGCGATGCTTGCTGAAGGCAGATTTGAAATGTTGATAAATCAGATAACATCATGTATGATTTTTTAAAGTATCAGCTAAAAATCTGTTTTAGATAAGTTATATTTTGTGAATATTTTTAATGGCAATGAGGAGAGCTATCAGAGCGAGAATGAATGGAAATTGTTGCTGACTGAGATGAGTGAAGATCATTGCTAAATAAATATAAGATCATTTTTGCAATTTTTAACTTTTATATGAATACGATATCTAAAAGAGCTTAGTATCTGTGTGAGTTAGAACAGTAAACGTATTTTTAGTGCAAAGTACAATAAAACAACGGTGATTTTTGTTGAAAATAAGGTATTTTTGCTTGGACAAAGTGAAAAAGCAGTAATATAATTGTTTTTACCATATATTAGTTTAAAATAATTGAATCACAAGTTATACTTAATAGTTAATAACAATATTTTATTATTAACAACTTTTGAGAATTAAGAGAATCATTTTGATAATCTTGAGAATAATAATTACCGGAAACGGTAATTGGAGGTTTTATGAACAACTCTCAACATAATCGGGTATTCGAAAAATTTAAGAAAATGCTTAATCAAATGCCAAGCAGTATTTTGAAAAAAGTTTTTCTTTATGGTATTCCGGTATTATCAGCGGTTTTAGTGATAGCTGTTGTGGCTACATCGATATTAGTAAAACCGAACCGGAGTGATACCGATTCAGGCAATAATCAAAAAGAAAATTCACAGGTCAAAATTGAACCTTTAGAAAAAGTCGAAATACCTGAATTCGTAGAAAAAGATTTAGCCCATATTAAAAGAGACAGTAATCCTTTGGCTTTACAAGAATTAATTGAAGACAGAGCGGGCGTTGAGTTAGAAGAAAAAGATGAGATCAGCGTCGAGGAAGTTCAGGAAGATCCTGAAGTTGAAGTAATTGAATCTGAAGTTGCTGAAACGCAAGAAAATTCAATTGAAGAACCTCAACAAATTGAAAATGAAGTTATTCTTGAAAACAATGAGGAGTCGGATTCTGAAGAACAGGTTCCGGAAGTTTCTGAACAGGTCCCGGAATTTTCTGAACATATTGCGGAAGATGAGGTTCCCGATGCTGAAGAACCGGAAGTTTCCGAATATGAAGAAACTTGGGTCAATAAATATGTAAATACTACAGTTTTGTTAAATATCAGAGAAACCCCATCATTTGATGCAGCAGTAATCGGCACATTAGAGCAAGGTGATATTGTTACCGAGATTTCAACAAATTATGAATGGTCAGAAATTTTGTTGGCTGAAGGAAAAGTCGGTTATGTCTATAATCCGTTTTTATCGTTCGATTATGTTGCCCCTGCCGTAGAAGCTGTTCCTGAAGTTACAGTAAACGAATCTGATTTTGTAACTTTGTCCGGAACTATGTATATAGGTGTCGGTGCAGCTAATTTAAGATCTGAAGCAAATACGAGTTCACATATTAATAATACGCTTTATTACGGTGAACCTGTTTATTTACAAAGCTATGCCGACGGCTGGTACTCAGTTTCCGACGATAGCGGTTCCAGCGGATATATAAGAGAAGATCTTTTACGCAGTGATCCTGTACCGCAAGAAGAAATTGATGCATTGAGAGCTTCAGCGGAAGTTCCTGCTGCAACTACAACAGCAACCGAGACACCTGCTCAGACCGAAGCGCCTGCAGCGACCGAAGCGCCTGTGGCGACTGAGGCACCCGTGGCGACAGAGGCACCTGTAGCGACTGAGGCACCTGCTCCGACGGAAGCACCTGCACCAACCGAGGCACCTGCACCGGCTGAGCCTGTTGCACCCGGTGGAAGTGGTGGTGTTGCAGCTGCACAAATTGCTGCAAGTAAAGTAGGTTTACCGTATGTTTATGGTGCAGCCGGTCCGAGCAGTTTTGACTGTTCAGGTTTAGTCCAATTTGCAGTTTTCCAAGCAGGCGGATCAATCAGCAGATCAGCAGCCAGTCAAGCAAGTGACGGTATAGCTGTTCCGTTCTCCTATGGTGATTACTCGGCATTAGCTCCTGGCGATGTATTATGTTTTGCTTTCAGCGGAGGCGGAGTAAGCCACTCGGGAATGTATCTCGGCGGTGGACAATTTGTTCATGCGATGAATCCGAGTGACGGTATTCAAATCAATGCGCTGGACAGCTACTGGGCAAGTTCATTGGCTTATGTAAGACGTATTTTCTATTGATTTCATTTTGAACAGCAGATAAGGAAAGCTGCTAAATCAATCATTTACCTATAATCAAACAGTCTATGCATTTTGTATAGGCTGTTTTTGATTGCGGACTTTTCTGACCATACAAAACTATACTTGATCAATTATTAAATTTCATTGATGGAGCAATTGTTACATTTTTTTGTATTATACTTCTATATAATGGTTATGTTCAATAATTTAGTTTTTGAAACAAGGGAAATATTATTTTAGATGCTATAATAAGAATGCGTAAATTTGTACAAAAATGATGTTATATCAGAGTTAATTAATAAATCTAAAAGGATGAGTATGACGAATAGAAACAATGCCAATCAACCAAATAGAAAACCGGATAAACCAATTAACCGGCAAGTTAATAATCGGGCGAAACAAAATGTTGTTCCCAAAAACCGGCAAGGCGGAGTTCGACCTTCACAAGTTACTGAACTCCTCAATAATAGACCTTCACAAATTACTGAACCCCTCAATTATATGGGAGTAAATCCGGGATCTCATAATGGAGCGGTTCGTATTAATAACGGACAAAATCCGCAAGTTAGAAATATGCCGAATCCACGATTTATAAATAGTACAAATTCACGAACAGCTAATGATTCAAAGATAAAAGCTGATAAGAGCATGAACCCCGGAACCGGCAAAAAAACGGCGTCCGGTTACAGCAATGATCGAAAACCAAATTCAAATAAGAAAAATAAAAAACAAGACAGAACTCTATATTTAGTTTATGTTTTGTCTGCAATAGCTTTAATTCTGCTGGTGGTCACTGTTATTCATTTTATGAAAGACCGTGCACCGATATCGGAAGATGATGTGACCAAAGCAGTTTCTAAAACAACCAAGACTGAGCTTGTCACTGAAGTTGAGGAAGAAGGCATTGCATCAAATATTTATTTTGGCGGTATTTCTTTAGGCGGTATGGAATACGCTGATTTTGAAAAGCAAATGACTGAAAAATCTTCAGATATCTTAAAAAACATTAAAATAAATTTAGAGAATGAAAAAGATGAAGATAATCAGAAAAAATCAAGTTTTAATGTGCTGGAATTAGGAGTCGGTCTGGATCTTGAAAAAATATATCAAAATGCAGAAAAGCTGACTGATTTACTTAAGCAAAGTCCTGGTAACAAAGCAAGTTTATTTCTCTATATCGTAAATGCGGAAACCATTGAAGGTACTACGTCCGATCCGATTGAAGCAAGTTCACAAATAACAGACTTAGCTGAAGTTAATGAAAACAAATACACTTTACATCCGATTTTTACGGTAGATCAAGTTGCTCTGAAAAAAGCTGTAGAAGATTTTGCCGCAGAAGTGGAAATCAAACCGGGAAAATTGACGGCAAAGTCTTTTAATCTTGAAACTTTGGAATTCGAATTCGGAGAAGGTACCAAAGGTTATAAACTGGATACGGAAAAATTAATTGACAAACTGCAACAAGCCTTTTCGGAAAATAAAATAAATGAATCGGTTAAGTTGGAATTTGTTGAATCGGATGAAGTTCCTGAAGAAGAACAAGATGTTGAATTCGGCTTTATTTCTTCCGGAGTGACAAATTTGGTTTCTAATGACCCTGCTCGTGATTCCAATGTTCAAAGGGTTGCCGAAATACTCAGCGGAATGATCATTCAACCGGGCGAAGAGTTTTCATATTGGACGAATATTAATCCTATTTCCGTAGAAAACGGTTATACATATGGCGGTGCAATTGCTGACGACGGTTCGGTAGAGTCTGTAATCGGCGGTGGCATCTGCCAAGGCAGCAGCACATTATATTTAGCTGCAGTCAGAGCAGATTTGGAAATAACCGAACGCAATAACCATACAATTCCGAGTTCATATGCAATTGAAGGCATTGATGCAATGGTCGCAGACTGGTCTGATTTAAAGTTTGTAAATAATACCGGTTACCCGATAGCGATTGTCGGATATTATATCGATGCTACCTCAATTGAATTTCAAATTTACGGTAAAAAACTACCGCCGGGAGTAACTATTGATTTAGATCCGCATTATGTAAGTGATGCTGCTCCTAAAGCACCGAACAGGGTCGTTAATAAAAATTTGGAACCGGGTCAGGAAGTTGTGGTGAAATACGGAATAATCGGTTCAAACTGGTCAACCGACAAAGTGTACTATCGGGACGGTGTTGAATATGATCGGGTTCACTTAAATAATTCTTATTACTGGTCATATCCTGGTACTGTTGAATATAATCCTGATTCACCGGACAGTACAACTTCCGGAACAACAACTGAGAAAACGACCTCTGCGCAGTCTTCTTCTGAAACTTCGGAAACGACTGCTGCACCAACAACAGCAGATACAACACCTTCTACAGCGGAGATAACTGAACCTCCGACCGAGCCCCCTACTACACCGCCTGCTACAGATCCTCCTACAGAACTCCCTACAGAACCTCCAACAGAACCTCCAACAGATCCTCCAACAGATCCTCCTGCACAGGATCTTCCGGTCGTAGATCCGCCTGTTGAAAACCCGCCTGCAGATTCAGGTGAAGTGATACCTTAGAAAACAATCGGTTTATAGTTAAAAGAATATAGTTGATGATCTTCTTTATTGATGCCATGGAAATCACTGCCTGCGGTAAAAGGCAGATTTAGTTTTTCGGCGAGAGCGAAGATCATTTTTTGTTGTTCGGGATTGGCATTACTGTGAAAAGCTTCAACACCGATCTTTGCCAGATTCATAATCTTTGTAATTTTTTCAGTTAATAAAGTATGATTTTTGCACCAACCGTATTGATGAGGATGTGCGATTACAGGAAAGCCATTAGATTGCTCAATCAATTGCAGAGCATATTCAAGTTCAACCCGTCGGCGCGGAACGTATGCCGGTTTGCCTTCTGCCAGATAATCGTCAAATGCTTGTTGAATAGAATTAACGTAATTATTGGCAACCAACCATTTGGCAACTTTTACCCTGCCGGTGACCGGTTGTTCAGGCGAAGGATTAAGCTCGTTTTGCGGAATAGGTATTCCCAAGTCGCGGATACGTTGAATTAATTCCTGATTACGTATACTGCGCAAAACTCTTTGCTCTTCTAAAAAACTGTCCAATTGTCTGATTTCTTGTCCGGAATAATATGCCAGCAGATGAATTTCCTGATCTTCGAAAATTACCGACAATTCAACGCCGGGAATCAATATCGGATCTTGTTCAGTATTTTTTTCGATTTTGTATTGCTCGGCTACAAGATCTTTTTCTGAATGCCGCGCGGCATTCAGAAAATCTTCAAGGACAGGATATTGCCCGATGATTTCCAGACAGCCCTGAATTGTATCGTGATCTGTTAAGGCGATAAAAATCAGGTTATTGGTTTGAGCAAGTTGCATTAGCTGCTGCGGAGTATAACTTCCGTCAGACGCTGTTGAATGAGTATGGAGATCAATCCCGCCTGCTTTTGTGATTTTGCTTAAAAATAAACCTAATTGATAATTCATTACAGACTCAGCCTGCGTTTCTATTCTTTATCTGTCAGATTAAGCTGTTCCGAAATAAGATAGCGCGGTCTGCCTTTAATTTCATTGAAAATATTGGCAATATATAATGCGATTATACTTAAGCTGATCATAATTGCCGATCCGATTAATAAAACAAGCAGAATAACTGTTGTAAAACCCTCAACAGCATGACCCAGACACCAATTAATCAAAGTCTGCACAGCTAAAATCAAACAGAATACTAAAAGGATGAATGTCAGCAGCGGAACAATCAATAAAGGTTTTGCTGAAAACCCGGTAATGGCGGAAATGCTTAAATGTAATAATTTGCGGAATGACCATTTGGATTTGCCGCCTTCACGATCTTGTACGACAAAAGGGATCACAATTCGCTTAAATCCCATCCAGGCTGATAAACCGCGAAAAAAAGTATCTCTTTCTTTAAATTGTCGCCAGGCAAGAACGACTTTACGATCCAGCAATTTGAAATCCGAGGCATTATCCAAACTGTTTCCGGAGAATTTTTTATATAAACCGTAGAATAATTTTGCAGATAATTTGGAAAACAAGCTTTCTTTACCGCGGGATTGTTTCACCCCTTCAACTACATCATAACCTTGTTGCCAGAGTTTGATCATTTCAGGAATCAGTTCGGGCGGATGTTGCAGATCGGAATCCAGAATAATTACCGCATCGCCTTCCGCTTGTTCCAATCCTGCACAGAGAGCAGCTTCTTTTCCGTAGTTGCGTGATAAGCGCAGAGCACTGATCTTTGAATTTTGCTGAGCAGCTTTCGTTAATAATTCCCAGGAATCATCTGTAGAACCGTCATCAACAAATAACAGAGTATAGTCTGCAATTTCATCCATTATTTTCTCCAAGGTAAGGATTGTTTTTGATAAAATTCGGCTTTCATTGAAGCAAGGGATGATCAGAGTTATTTTCAAGAGTTTTATCTCCTTAACCAAATTTAGTAATTAATAATATTTGTCTTAAAAACATATTAGTTATACAATAATTTAAGATTATTACAGTATAGATTGTAACATAGATAATAGAATAAGGGGTGCTTGCTATGGCCAAAAGAAAAAAGAAAAACATTGAAGATGTATCTTTACAGAACAAAAAAGTTATTGTCAGAGTAGACTTTAATGTTCCTCTGGATAAACAAACAGGTGAAATAACTGATGATAAAAGAATCAGAGCTGCTTTGCCGACAATTCAATATTTGGTTGAGAACAAAGCAAAAGTTATTTTGATGTCACATCTCGGAAGACCGAAAGGCTTTGATCCGAAACTGTCAATGAAACCTGCAGCAGATCGTTTGAGTGAATATTTGGAACAGGAAGTAGTTTTAGCAGCGGATGTGGTCGGTGAAGACGCAAAAGCCAAGGCTGAAAATTTGCAAGCAGGCGAAGTAATGATGTTGGAGAACTTACGTTATCAAGCTGAAGAAACCAAGAATGATCCTGCTTTCGCCAGAGAACTGGCAAGTATGGCTGATATATATGTGAATGATGCTTTCGGAACCGCACATCGTGCACATGCTTCAACTGCAGGCGTTGCAAATTATTTACCGGCATATGCAGGTTATCTGATCCAAAAAGAGATCGATGTAATGGGCAAGGCAATCTCTGATCCGAAACAACCTTTTGTAGCAATATTGGGTGGTGCCAAAGTATCCGACAAAATCGGTGTAATCCGCAATCTCTTACCGCAAGTGGAAACTCTGATCATCGGTGGCGGTATGGCATTTACTTTCTTAAAAGCTCAGGGACTTGAAATAGGCACCTCGTTATGCGAAGAGGATAAACTTGATTTGGCAAAATCGTTATTGGAAGAAGCTGCAGCACAAAATGTCAATCTGTTATTACCGGTTGATACAGTTGCGGCATCAGACTTTGCGGCAGATGCAGCATATGAGATCGTTGATGTTGAGGCGATGCCGGCTGATAAGATGGGTCTTGATATCGGACCGAAAACCGTCGAAAAATTCTCGGAAGCAGTCAAAACAGCAGGTACCGTGGTTTGGAACGGTCCGATGGGTGTTTTTGAATTTGAAGAATTTGCCAAAGGAACCAGAGCTATTGCTGAAGCTTTAGCAAATTCCGATGCGATCAGTATCGTAGGCGGCGGTGATTCCGCGGCGGCGGTTGAGTTGATGGGTTTTGCAGATCAAGTTACACATATTTCAACCGGTGGCGGAGCATCTTTAGAACTACTTGAAGGCAAGGTTTTACCCGGCTTGGATTGTCTGTTAGACGGTGGTGAAGGACGTAAAACCTTTGCAGCAGGTAACTGGAAAATGAATGCCGGTGTTCCTGCCGATGCGGAAAAATTATTGAGTGAATTATTACCTTTGGTTAAAGAGGCCGATTCCACGATTGCAATCGGTGTTCCCTTTACTGCACTGGCAAAAGCTCTGGAAGTTACGGCATACAGTAATATCAAGATCGCTGCTCAGAATTGTCATTTCGAAGATAACGGTGCCTATACAGGCGAAGTATCGGCAAAAATGCTGGCCTATATGGGTGTACCATATGTAATTATCGGCCATTCGGAGCGTCGTGAATATTTCGCAGAAACAGATCAAACAGTAAATTTGAAAGCAAAAGCAGCTCTTAATTGGGGTGTGAGACCGATTATTTGTTGTGGTGAAAGTTTGGAACAACGTGAAGCAGGTGAAACTTTCGCTTGGATCAAAGAACAGATTATCAACGGTTTGAAAGATATTCCTGCCGAAAAAATGGGATTTATTACAATTGCCTATGAGCCGATTTGGGCGATCGGTACGGGCAAAACCGCTTCTGATGAACAAGCACAAGAAGTTTGCGCTTATATCAGGGAATTAGTTTCCGAATTATATGGTCCGGAAATTGCTTCAGAATTAAGAATTCAATATGGCGGATCAGTCAATGCCGGAAATGCCGCAGGCTTGTTTGCCCAACCGGATATTGACGGAGGTTTAGTGGGCGGTGCATCATTAAAACCTCAAGATTTCAGTGTTATTTGTTTAGCATAACAACAGCTGCAGGGGTGCTTCAGAACCGGAGAGAAACAAATCGAAATTTGCCGGGCTCAAAATTCTGAAACAACCCCTTAATTATTTATTATTTTTTCAATCTTAAGGAGTTTATTTAATGATAGAGATCAAACAAAGACCGGTTGCTCTTTTTGTTTTAGACGGTATCGGTATCAATGATAATACGGAGAATAATGCGGTATATACGGCGAAAACGCCCAATTTGGATAAATACCGGGCTGAATGGCCGAATACAAACATAAAAACCTCCGGTCAGGATGTCGGTTTACCGGATGGTCAGATGGGCAATTCTGAAGTCGGTCATATGAATATCGGCGCCGGACGTGTTGTTTATCAAGATTTAAGCAGAATCAGCAGAACAATTGAGGACAAAAGCTTTTTCCAAAATCAAGCTCTGATTAACGCCTTGGAATATGCGAAGCAAAATCAGTCTGCCCTGCATTTGTTAGGTTTATTATCCGACGGGGGAGTGCACAGTCACCAAAAACATTTATATGCCTTATTGCAAATGGCGAAAGATCATGGTTTGGACAAAGTATATGTGCATTGTTTTTATGACGGTCGTGATGTTCCGACTACGGCAGGAGTAGGTTATACGCAAGAATTACTGGAGAAAATTTCCGAAACAGGTATCGGTGCAATTGCTTCGGTCAGCGGCCGTTATTATGCGATGGATCGCGACAACCGTTGGGAACGCGTTGTACAAGCATATGATGCAATTACCAGTTGTGCCGCGAAAACCGGTACTGATCCGGTTCAGGTCTTGCAGGATTCTTATGCAGAAGGTGTAACCGATGAATTTATAATTCCGACGACGATTGTTGACCAGGCCGGTGATCCTGTAGGACCGATTCAAAATAATGACAGTGTTATTTTCTATAATTTCCGTCCGGATCGGGCGCGTGAATTAACCAGAGCTTTGAAAGAACCGGGATTTGCCGAATTTGAATTAAAGACCGGACACTTGGATCTGTACTATGTGACGATGACCGAATACCATAAGAACTTTTATGAATTTCCGAAATTTGAAGTTGCTTACGGACCGGAAGTTTTGGAAAACACCTATGGTGAATATGTATCGGGGCTGGGTCTTACTCAATTACGTATTGCTGAAACGGAAAAATATCCTCATGTCACATTTTTCTTTAATGGCGGTATTGAAAAAGAATATCCCGGAGAAGACAGAGCATTACTGCCTTCACCTAAGGTCGCGACATATGACTTAAAGCCGGAGATGAGTGCTTATGATATTACCGAAGAATTGTTGAAACGTCTTGATTCAGATAAATATGACACGATTATCTGCAACTATGCAAACGGTGATATGGTAGGTCACACGGGAGTGTTTGAGGCTGCAGTTGCCGCGGTTGAAGCGGTTGATGATTGTGTGGGTAAAGTAGTTGAAAAGATCCTGGCAATGGGCGGAATTGCTTTATTGACTGCCGATCACGGAAACTGTGAACAGATGGTAGATCCTGTAACTAAAGAAATTTTTACAGCTCATACAACTTTTCCGGTGCAATTAATTGTGGTCGGCAAAGACGATATAGAATTGAAATCCGGCGGTCGCTTGGCAGATCTTGCACCGACTATGCTGGATTTGATGGGACTTGAACAACCTGTTGAAATGACCGGTGAAAGTTTGATTATCAGGAAGTAGAAGAATAAAAACGGAACGAAATATTTTGTAGTTGAAGCCAGATTATTCAGCTTAAAAGTGTATAAAAGCATAATAGTATCTAAATATGTAAATAGTTGAAATATGATATAATACAATGTGTATAAAAACAATTGAATTTAGTTATAATTTTTAGTCAAAAGGAGAGAACTTATGACAAAAGACAAGAAATTTATGACGATGGACGGGAACATGGCTGCTGCATATACTTCATATGCATTTTCCGAAGTAGCAGGTATTTTCCCTATTACTCCGTCGTCACCCATGGCTGACTATGTTGATCAGTGGGCTCAAGAGGGACGTAAAAACATATTCGGACAGACTGTAGACGTTATTGAAATGCAATCCGAAGCAGGAGCTGCGGGTTTCGTACATGGTTCATTGGCAACAGGTGCATTGACAACTACTTACACAGCATCTCAAGGTCTGTTGTTAATGATACCAAATATGTATAAAATAGCCGGTGAGTTATTACCCAGCGTATTTCATGTCTCTGCCAGAGCACTTGCAGGACAAGCTCTTTCAATATTCGGTGATCATTCCGACGTAATGGCATGTCGTCAAACGGGTTTTGCAATGCTGGCATCCTCCAGTGTTCAGGAAGCACATGAAGTTGCGGCAATTGCTCATTTAGCAACAATCAAAGGCCGTGTGCCTTTCCTCCATTTCTTTGATGGTTTCAGAACATCACATGAAATTCAAAAAATTGAAGTTTTAGATTATGACGATTTAGGCAAACTGGTTGATTGGGATGAGCTTGAGGCTTTCCGTAATCGCAGTCTCAGCCCGAATGATCCTGTAATTCGCGGTACGGCTCAAAATCCGGACATTAACTTCCAAGCTCGGGAAGCTTCCAACATATACTACAATAATCTATTGCCGATTGTAGAAGAATATATGGCGGAAATCAGCAAGTTAACCGGTCGCGAATATAAGCCGTTCATGTATTACGGTGCGGAAGATGCAGAAGAAATTATTATCTGTATGGGTTCCGTATATGAAACGGTTTGTGAAACTGTGGATTATCTCAATGCCAAAGGTCGTAAGGTCGGCGTAGTACACGTTTACTTATATCGTCCGTTCTCAAATGATCTTCTGCTGAAAGCAGTTCCCGAATCAGTTAAGAAAATAGCAGTTTTAGACCGAACCAAAGAGCCGGGTGCAGAAGGCGAACCTCTCTATCTTGACGTAGTTGCAGCATTCAAAGGTGTAGAAAATGCACCGATTATTGTCGGCGGTCGTTACGGTTTAGGTTCCAAAGATACGACACCGGATCAAATTGCCGCAGTTTATACAAACTTGAGCAATGATTCACCGTTACACAGCTTTACCATAGGTATTAACGATGATGTGACACATCTGTCCTTACCGCTCGGTGACAGTATTGACGTGGCCAGAGAAGGTACATTTGCAGCACGTTTCTGGGGTCTGGGTTCAGATGGTACGGTTGGTGCTAATAAAAACTCAATTAAAATCATCGGCGATCACACAGATATGTATGCTCAAGCATATTTCAGCTATGACTCGAAAAAATCAGGCGGTATTACGATCTCCGACCTGCGTTTCGGCAGTGAACCGATCCGGGCACCGTATTTGGTTGATCAAGCTGACTTTATTGCCTGCCATAACCAAGCTTATGTTAATACTTATGACATGCTTACACCGTTGAAACCGGGCGGTTCTTTCCTTTTGAATACACAATGGGATCTGGCCGATTTGGAAAAACACTTACCGGGCAAAATGAAACGCTTCATTGCCGAAAATGATATTAATTTCTATACGATCAATGCTATTGATTTAGGTGTTGAAATCGGTTTAGGCACCAGAGTTAATACAATCTGTCAGGCTGCATTCTTCAAAATCACCGAAGTTATCCCGGTAGAAGATTCGATCAAATACATGAAAGAAATGATTGTTAAATCCTACGGTTCGAAAGGCGAAGATATCGTTAACATGAACTATGCCGCAGTTGATGCAGGTATTGAACATGTTCAGAAAGTTGATGTTCCGGCAGAATGGGCAAATGCAGAAGATACAGTCTTACCGGTTCGTGAAGCCCCGGATTTCGTTCAGAATATTGCTGATGTGATGAATCGTCAGGAAGGAAATTCATTACCGGTTTCAACGTTTATGGATTATGTTGACGGTCATATTCCTCTTGGTACTTCCAAATATGAAAAACGCGGTATCGCGGTTAATATTCCGAATTGGATTCCTGAAAAATGTATTCAATGTAATCAATGTTCATTTGTTTGTCCGCATGCAGTTATTCGTCCTGTTTTATTGGATGAAGAAGAAGCAGCTGCTGCACCGGAAGGCTTCATTACAATCGGCGGTTCCAAACCGTATGAACAATTCCAATACAAAATCCAAGTTTCAGTTCTGGACTGTACAGGCTGCGGTGTCTGCGCCGTTGCATGTCCTGTTAAAGCTCTGGAAATGGAACCGATTGATGATCATATGAATGAACTTGAGAATTTAGCATATGCAGAGACCGTGTCACATAAAGCAAATCCGATGAAGAAAACAACAGTTAAGGGTTCACAGTTTGAACAACCGTTACTTGAGTTCTCCGGTGCTTGTGCAGGTTGTGGTGAAACACCATATATTAAACTCTTAACTCAATTATTCGGTGACAGAATGCAAATCTCCAATGCAACAGGCTGCAGCTCAATTTGGGGCGCTTCTTCACCTTCGGCACCATATACCAAGAATAAAGACGGATTCGGACCTGCATGGTCTAATTCACTCTTTGAAGATGCGGCAGAACATGGAATGGGTATGCACATGGGTGCAAAACAAATCCGTAAACGCGCTACGAAAAAAGTTGAAGATCTGATGGCTCTCAATGCTTGTGAAAGTATTAATGCTGCTGCACAAGCCTGGCTTGACAGTTATGATGACGGTGAGGCTACACGTCAGACAACTGCTGATCTGGTGGCTGCTCTGGAAGGTTATACCGGAGATAATGATGAAGCAAAAGCTTTAGTCGCCGGAATTCTTGAATTGAAAGATTATTTAATGAAACGTTCATCCTGGATTATCGGTGGTGACGGCTGGGCATACGATATCGGCTTTGGCGGCTTGGATCATGTCTTGGCATCCGGTGAAGATATTAATATCTTCGTTCTCGATACCGAAGTATATTCCAATACCGGCGGTCAGGCTTCTAAATCGACTCCGTTAGGTGCAATTGCTGAATTTGCCGCCGGCGGCAAACCGATCAAGAAGAAAGATCTCGGTATGATTGCGACAACCTACGGTTATGTCTATGTCGGCCAAATTGCTATGGGAGCAAATCAAGCTCATGCATTAAAAACGATTGCTGAAGCTGAAGCATATAACGGTCCTTCAATCATCATTGCTTATGCTCCATGTATCTCACACGGTATCAGAGGCGGCTTGACCTTATCACAAACCAGAATGAAAGATGCGGTCGAAACCGGTTACTGGCATCTCTGGAACTATGATCCGAGAAAAGCCGAAAAAGGTGAGAATCCGTTTACACTTACATCTAAACCGCCCAAACGTGATTATCGTGAATTTATCACTAAAGAAGTACGTTATACTGCTCTGAACAGAAAATATGATAAAGAGAAAGTGGAAGATATCTTCGAAAAAGCTGCCAAGGCTGCCGAAGAACGCTATCAAGTATATGTACGCATGGCGGAAGCAGATTTTAATAAAGCTGATGCCGAATAAGTATTGATCAAGATTGTGTTGAATAATTAAATATTTTGAAGACGACACTGAAAAATAATTATTAATGCAGAAACATAACTGCAAAGGCAAATAATAAAAATATTAAATATGTTATAATAAATCCCCGTAGCAAAATGAAGTTACGGGGATTTTTTCCGGGTTTAACGAATATTTTGAATTCGACAAGATGATATGAATTAGACAAGATAATTTGAATTCAGCGGGTAAGTGAATTTGACAGATAACAGTTAAATTTCGCTGTTCTGGGAAAGGGCTACATTAAATGCAGGTAAGTTTTAACAGTTCATTGCATCTATCAGATACTTTGGTTCCTGATTTATTCATTACCGAGTATATAAATAAATTGAGCGGAAATGCAATACGCTGTTATTTAACTTTGCTTCTGACTTTTCAACATGGCAATCGTAGAGCTTCACCGGCGGACCTTGCCCAGAGACTCGGTATCAGTGTCAACAAAGCTGAACAAGCTTTGACTGAACTGCAACAAGTCCAGCTGATCGTAATTCAAAGCGGTAATATCGAATTGATTGATCTGAAAGCTAAAGAAATCAAACGCAGTTTGCTGCGCAGTCAACCCGATGAAAATGTATCTGAACAAGATATTTCGCGAAGAGAAGCGATCGTAAAACAAATTAATGATACATTCTTTCAAGGTGTGATGTCTTTGGGATTTTATACGGTAATAGATGAATGGTTCAACCAATATCAATTTGAACCTGAAGTCGTTTATGCAATTTTTGCTGAGGCAGGATCCAAGCAAATGTTAAAAAATCCGGGGTATGTTTCAGGTATTGCTAAAAATTGGGGTGAATCCGGCGTTAAAACTTATAGTCAATTACATCAATATTATAAAAACTATGAGGAAAGACAGATTTTAATCCAGCGAATTAGAAAAAAATTAAATATCAAAGGCTTTTTAACGGAATATCAGGAAGAATTAGTCGATAAATGGATCAGGGATTACGGTTACAATTTTGCAATTATAGATTTAGCGATGGCACAAACTGTCAACGTGGGTTCTCCGAGTTTTAAGTACATTGATACAATTCTGACTGCATGGTATAAAAAGGGATTTAAGACAGTGGCAGCCATTGAAGCGGATCAAAAAGCACACCGCCAACAATCAGTCAAGACAAAAAAAGCATTCGGTTCGGCTCAGGCAAGACGCCGGCTTAAGACAAAAGAACAGGCTGAACAAGATGTTCCTGAAGAAGAATTATATCGTTTAGATCTGATTCAGCGTTATTCCGAAGCGGGAGAAAAAGACGAATGATGCGGAATTTTGATCAATATACTAAAAAACGCCTGAATCGTTATTATGAATTGTTAAGACAAAAAGCGGAACGTGTCCGAGATCATAAGGTCAACTCAATTTATCAAGCTTATCCGGAAATAGAGGACTTGGAAAACAAAAAAATTCAGGCGGGAATAGCCCGAATCAGAAATAAAATCAGCGGAGTCGCCGAACAAAATACTTTTGAATTAGCCGAGATTGATCAAGAACTAAAATCATTATTAATTGCAAATAACATACCCCCGGATTATTTAGAGCCTGAATATCAATGTAAAATTTGTCGCGACAGGGGTTGGGTTGACGGTGATTACTGCTCCTGTGTCGATCGTGCCTTAATCGAAACAAATCAGCAGTCTAATCTCTATTTACCGGCTCCGGATCAGACCTTTGCCAATTTTGATTTAAATGTTTTTTCCAGGCAAAAAAATCCGGTGTTTTTTCAAGGTCAACTTTCACCGCAAGAAGCGATGCGCGGTTTACGCACGATCGCCAAAAGATATGTCGATAAATTCCATGATAATCCGGAAAATTTGTATTTGTTCGGCACAACCGGAACCGGAAAAACTTTTTTAATGTCCTGCATAGCTAATGAATTGATCAAGCGAGGTGTTAATCCGGTTTTTATCAAAGCTGTCAAGTTATTTGAATTAATGGCTCAGCGCAGAACTTTGCTCAATACCTTCAGTCCCGATCCTGAAGAACAGGATTTGGTCAACAGGAAATTTGATTTAATAAATAAAACTGAATTATTGTGCATTGATGATATCGGTCTTGAGGCAAAAGGTTTGCTCAACACTTATTCTGATCTGATTGTTTTATTGGATGATCGTTATAATGCGAATTTGCCGGTAATTATGACCGGCAATCTCAAACCGTCGGAACTTGCCGAAGATTATGACGAGAGAATTCAGAGCAGAATTACCGGAAATTTTCAACTGCTGATGTTTGAAGGATCTGATATCAGAACCCGGACTGCCAAAGGAAGAATTGAACAAGATGCGGATTAGAACAGGTATAGATATCTTAGATTTACGGAGATTCAAAAAATCTCTCGAACGCAGAGGAAAAGATTTCCTTTTGACCTTTTTGGCGGAAGCGGAAATTACCAATGCAAAAAACAAACCGGAGAGTCTGGCAGGTTTGTTTGCTGCCAAAGAAGCAGTAGCTAAAGCAATTGGCAGCGGTATCTGGCAGGCCGACGTGAAGTGGCATGATATTTTTATCGCGAAAGACGAATTAGGAAAACCGCATGTTGATTTGAGCGGTGAAGCATTTGTCAGATATGATAAAATGTGCGGAGTAGATATAGATATCAGTATCAGTCATGAGGAAAATTATGTTGTTGCAGTTTGTGTAATATTGACTGATTCAAAGAAGAATAATTATGAGTAAAAAAGCTAAAAAAACTGATCAGAAAACCGGCAAAAAACTTAATCAGAAAAACAATAAAAAAACGATAAAAAACACGAAAGCAGATTTGACTGATCGTAAATTGGAAATTGTTGAACAGGATATTTATCTGGATAAAACCAAATCCCGAAAATTTCCGCGCTGGTTGATTCCGATGTTATTGGTGATTGCAATGTCTTTGGCATTAATCTGGTTTGTCCCGGTCCTGTTTGCCAAATATCAGATGCAAAAAACAGCTCGGACTAATGAGGAACAAGCTGAAATCGATCCTTTTCTGCAAAAAGCCAATGCGGTATTCAATCAAAGAAGTGTGGCAATTCGGGCGGAACCGAATCGTCAAAGTCTGCGTATAACATCCGGTGTGTATAATGAACCGGTTCTGGTGTTAGATTCACAAATCGATAACGGATATTATCGAATCGAGTTGGCGGACGGAGTACAGGGATATGTTTCAGCGGACGAATTAACCCTTAATATGGCTTCATATAATGCCGACTCGGCAAAAAACAAAGTGTTATTGATCAATCGTGAAAAAGCGATTGTTTCCGATACAATCGGCGGCGATGTAATTGCTACCGCTCCGATGGGCTGTGTGCTTTATGCGGACTATGTCACGGAACAAGTGGTACGTGTGATTCTTCCGGGAGGGGATATCGGATGGATGAGCAGAGAAAATTTAGTTTTGCTGGATGTGAATCAGGCAATTCCCGAACCGGAAAAAAAGCAAGCGGATATCTTTTGCTCCAGCGCATTGATTTTTATCAATGTAGCGTACGTACCGGGCGGAATGGACATGAGCGGCATTGATCTGCCTTCGATCATATATCTTGCGGGAAAAACCAACGGTTTGAATATTCCGCGTATCATCCAGAAACAAGCGAATTACGGCACTCAGATTTCTTTCGAAAGAGATAAATACGGTATGCCGAATATCGATGCTTTAAAAGCGGGGGATATCCTTTTTTTCTCATTAGATAAAAATCTGACGAATTTGACTTCTGCTGCGATTTATTTAGCGGATGGCAATATCCTCTATGCAGCGGGAAATCAAGGATCGGTTCAAATAATCAGCCTGCCGGCAAATGAGAAAATAGCTGAAAACTTAGTTATTGTAAGACGGCTGTTTGACTGAAAAAACAGCAAAAATCAGGAGAAAAACAGACTGAAATAATAAAATTTCAGATTTTCGATAATTATTATAAAAATGATTTGACAACTTGAAGATTCGTTGCTATTATCATTAAGCGTTTAAAATAGCGTATGCACGGCGGCGTAGCTCAGCTGGCCAGAGCATTCGGTTCATACCCGGACGGTCGTAAGTTCAAATCTTACCGCCGCTACCAAGATGGCCCGTTGGTCAAGAGGTTAAGACACCGCCCTTTCACGGCGGAATCAGGGGTTCGATTCCCCTACGGGTCACCACTATAGCCTGTAATGACTCGAATTACAGGCTGTTTTAATTAAAAAGTGATTAGTGATGCAGCTATTGCCAAACGTATTTAATAAATGAGCAAATTCCTGAATGGAGGTGTTAGGATGGCAAAATGTGATATTTGTCAAAAAGATATACATTTCGGTAGAAAAATTACGATGACACGTTCTCAAATCTCACGCCGTGGTCTCAGACAACAGAAAGCCAATGTAAAACGTGTTCGTGTGACGGTAAACGGTACACCAAGAAGAATGAATGTTTGCACACGTTGTCTCCGTTCCGATAAAGTAGAACGAGCTTAATAGAATTACATTTTATATTCCCGGGACTGTTTCAAAAATATATTTTGAAATGGTCCTTTTTATTTTTAATGATTTCATATAAATTATTAGTATTCTTAGCTTTAATTATGTAAAATAGATAATAAATTAATTAGGATCACTTAATCAGCAAAGCAATGAGTGATTGACAAAGTGCTAAATTTTCGTATAAAGGTGATTGATTTATGGGCAAGTTAGGAAGATTGATTAGAAAAACCATAGTGTTCGGATTGATTTTGATAGTTTCTGTAACTGTGATCGGCTGTAAATCCGACAAGAAAAAAACTGATTCGGATACAGAAACTGTTACCGGTGATCAGTCCAAAGATCAAATTGTGGTAAATGAGGCGGAACAGCCCCAAGATGAAGTTGTGGTAAATCAGCCAAATCAAGCAGAACAATTTAATTTAGATCAGCAAATTACACCGATCAGTGAAATTGAAGCTGTCAGTGATCTCGAAGCTGCGAAGTCAATAGTTGATGATGTTTCAAAGATTAATAATCTGGAAATTGATTCGAATATGAAAGGTATTGTCCTGATTGTAAAGCATGACGGAAAATTGAAAGAAGTCCCGTTTCAGTATAATTTGCTGAATTGGCTGATTGAACAGGATAAACCGGTTATTGTCGAATTGGTTGCCGACTATTCACCCCCGAGTCAAAAATCGATACCTTATTTGAACGGCCTTGCCAATCATTATGATGGAAAAGCATTGGTCATCAAAATCGATATCGAGCAAAACGAAAATTTGATTCAGGACTTTGATATTCAATATCTTCCGGCTTATCGGGTAGCCAAGGATAAAACATTATATAATGTAGAAAACGCTTTTGACCCGACGGCGAAGCCTAGTTTATTCGATAAAATTGAAAAAGTTTTGAATGATTTTCCGGATTAATTTCTAGCAATGCTTCAACCTGTATTAAACAAAATCAAGCCTTATGGCAAACGAATTGCTGTAGGGCAAAGTTTTAAATTTACCGAAGTAATTCTCGAATTAATCGTGCCTTTACTAATTGCACGGATGGTTGATCGGGGAATTACCGGCGGGAATTCAAAGTTGATAATTCAATATACCGTACTCAGTTTGGGTTTGGCTGTTTGTGGAATGCTATGTGCATATGTTTGTCAATATAATGCATCGGTTGCTTCTCAGAGTTACGGTACGGATTTACGTAATGATTTATATTCTCACATACTCGGACTTGCTGAAAAAGACATTCATAAATTCGGTACGGCTTCTTTAACAAGCCGCATCACTTCTGACATTCAAACTTTGCAGCAAGCATTGGCGATGTTGATCAGATTAGTACCGAGAACACCTTTTATCTGTATCGGTTCGTTGATTATGGTGACATTGATCAATGTCAAATTTTTGCTGATTTTCTTGCTCGCGGTATTAATCTTTGTTTTGATTCTGTTTGTAATTACGAAATCAATTTTACCTTTGATCAACCGGTCACAACGGTTAACCGATCGTTTGATCGGCAGATTGCTGGAATTGCTTGAAGGTATCAGAGTAATCAGAGCGGTTTCGCGCAGTGAGGAAAAAGCCAAACAATATCACTGGACTAATGAAGATTCGGCAAAGATAATGCAGCGGATCGGACGTCTATCTGCTTTACTTAATCCTCTGACTATGTTGGCTCTGAACTTAATTGCAGTTTTACTGCTCTGGATATCTGCCGGTGAAATCAGGTTGGGGAACTTACATTCAGGCGAGGTAATTGCTTTAATCAATTATTTAACCATGCTGTTGACTGCACTGACTGTGTTGTCCAATTTAGTTTTGCTCTACACCCGATCCTATGCAAGCGCTTTACGAGTCGGTGAAATTTTTATGACGGAAAAACGGATCAGGAATCCTGCCGGAGATGAAACAGCGGGAATTTCCCGGGAAAATTTGTTGAATCCGAAACAACAAATAAATGGTAAATTTGCTGAAGCAGTTGATCATAATTTGTCAAATACGAAAAAATCAGGATCAAGTTGTTTGATTTCTTTCAAACAGGTGGATTTTGCTTATCCCAACAGCAGTATTTTATTGTTTGACAATTTATCTTTTGCGCTGCCGCAGAATAAATCTTTGGGAATAATCGGCCCGACCGGTTCCGGTAAATCGAGTTTGGTTTTTTTGTTGGAAAGACGTTATCCGATTCAAGCCGGAAAGATTGAATTGTTCGATCGTGATATTAACTTGTATAGTGAAGTCGAATTATTGAATCTGATCCAAATTGTTCCGCAAAGCAGTTCATTATTCAGCGGAACCTTGCGCGACAGTTTAACTGTGGGGACAAGCGGAATATCCGATGATGAGATCTGGCATGCATTAACTCTTGCCCAAGCGAAAGATTTTGTGGAAAAAGACAAACAAGGACTTGAGCAGCGAGTTGAACGTGGCGGCGGAAATTATTCCGGAGGTCAAAGACAGAGATTATGTATAGCGAGAGCGTTGTTGCGTAAACCAGCTGTTTTGATCTTTGATGATAGTTCAAGTGCTTTGGATTTAGCTACGGATGCAGCCTTGCAAAAAGCCCTGCGCAATGACCCTATGTTTGAGAAGCTGAATCTGATTACGATAAGCCAGAGAGTTGCAACAGTCAGCAGATCTGATCTGATTCTGTTGCTGAACAACGGAGAAATTGCCGGATTCGGTACAGATCGGAAGTTGTTGGCTGAAAATGAACTGTATCAAGAGATTTATCGTTCGCAAACTGAAGTTGATAACCTGAATTCGCTGTCGGATATCTCAAATGGAGATTTGCTTTATGAATAAATCCGTCGATAAACCTCAGATTGATTATCGTTCAAGTTCAAAATCTCCGTTTAAGCTTTTAATGGACAGAATGTTAAGAGCTCCCGGACAATTGACAGCAATTATTATTTGTGCTGTTTTGAGCAATTTTTTAATTTTGCTGGGACCTAAATTGATCGGCCAGGCAATTGATTTATTGGTTGCCGACCAAGGGACTATAACCGGACAATTTATCAGTTTGACTTTGATTCTGATTGTTGTTTTTGTGTTTGCTTCAGCTTTAAATTGGTTACTCGGTTTGTTAACTTCACGAATTTCCGCCAAAATTATTGAAGATCTGCGTGCCGATATCTACAATCACATAGAAAAACTGCCTTTGAGTTATTTTGATTCAGTTAAATACGGTTCGATCAGCAGCCGGATCAGTACGGATATTGATCAGGTCAATGACGGTTTAATCAGCGGTTTGCCTCAATTGTTTTCCGGAGTAGTCAGCCTGATCGGTTCTTTGTATTTCATGTTTTCGATCAGCTGGCAAGTAACACTGCTGATTATATTTCTGACACCGATTATTATGCTTATTTCAAGAACGATCAGTCGCAATTCATATAATATGTACAGTTTGGAAGCGGAGCAACGGGGAATGCTCAACGGTCTGGCGGAAGAAACCATTGCCGGACAGACCTTGGTCAGAACTTTGCAGGCTGACCGGCAATTTATTGAACAGTATCGCAAATTGAATCAAGAACTTTATCGCTACGGTCAAAAAGCACAGTTTTATTCTTCTTTGACCAATCCTTCAACCAGACTGATCAATGCGACGTCATATATTTTGTGCGGTGCACTAGCCAGCTATTTGGCAATTAAAGGTGAGTTGACAGTTGGCCAGGTCGGCAGTTTGTTATTTTATGCCAATCAATTTTCCAAACCGATTAACGAAATTACCGATATTATTACTCAATTACAAGCAGCACTGGCATCAGCCGGTAAAATTTTTGCAATCTTAAAAATCGAGCCTGTGCCGAGCGAGCCCGCAGACATGCCTGATCTGAAAGTAGATCAGGGGGCAATTAAATTTGATCAAGTATATTTTTCTTATGACAAAAACAAACCGTTAATAGAAAACTTGAATGCGACCATCCCGGGACGTTCAAAAATTGCAATTGTCGGTCCGACCGGAGCAGGTAAAACGACATTGGTCAATTTGTTAATGCGTTTCTATAACTTGGATTCCGGCAGTATCCTGATTGACGGTCAGGATATTGCTCAAGTCACCAGACAGAGTGTCAGACGCAATTTCGGTATGGTTTTGCAAGATGTTTGGTTATTTAAGGGCACGATCATTGAAAATTTATCGTTTGCCAATCCGCAGGCTACCAGAGCGGAAATTGAAGCGGTATGCAAGAATATCGAGGCGGATCAATTTATCAGGCGTTTGGAACATGGCTATGAAACGATTATCGGCGAACACAATGTTTTATCTCACGGTCAACAACAACTTTTGACCGTGGCAAGGGTCATGTTGCAAAATCCTCCTATGCTGATTTTAGACGAAGCGACCTCAGATATTGATACGATGACCGAAATACGCGTGCAAAAAGCCTTTCACAATCTGATGCAGGGACGGACAAGTTTCGTGATTGCCCATCGTTTATCAACCATTCTCGACGCTGATTTAATTTTGGTCATGCAAGACGGAAACATCATTGAACAAGGGAATTTCAGATCTTTGATGCAAACCGATTCTTTCTTCAAAAATTTATACGAAAGCCAATTCTCCGTTTAATATATTATCTCTTCTGATATCCCGTTTATTATAAAAACAAATTTTTACAAGATTTTTTTGTTATAATTTAATGTATCAGGTCAGTAACCGGTGTTAATTTATAAATGCTTGATTCAAATGAGACAGCTGTATCAAAATTCTCTAATAATCAAACAAACAGATAAACAGTATGGTTCTTTATATTTCAAGTGTTTTAAAAAGTAAATATGTTATATTTAATTATCTACAGTATATAGGAGATGTTTACGGAGGATATTCAGGTGAACGGGCAAAGAAAGAGTATAAATAAAGATCATGATAATATTGGTGAGACTCAAGACATAAATAGAAGCGTCATGAAGAGAAAACGATACTCGGGAATTCAGGTATTAGTCCTGATATTGTTGATTATGTTGACCACCATCTTTGTTCATAAGAATGCAATAGCTGCGAAACCGCAACCGATTATGGGATACACTAAAAGTGCGGCAAATGTAAGAGATTCTCCTAATGGCAGTATAATCGGTTCTTTACCTGCCAACGAAAGAGTAAGCGGAACATTAGAGGGTGATTGGGTTATATTTATATATAAAGGTCAAACTGCCTATGTCTATGCGTCATTGCTAAAAGAACCGGAAACACATTACGTTAAAACCGGCTCTAACATTAGAAGAACGCCTGCCGGAACAATAATCGAAACGTTAAAAAGGCCGATCTTTGTGGCGGGTACAATTGCAGGAAACTATCTCAAATTTACCTATAATGGTGAAACAGCCTATGTGGCCAAAAGTTTAACAACAACCAATCCACCCCCGATTACGGGAGATACCAAAAGTACAGTCAATGTGAGAAGTGCTCCGAATGGCAGTGTAATAGGTTCTTTACCTGCCAACAGTAAAGTCAGCGGAACGTTGGTGGGCAACTGGGTCAGATTTACTTATTCGGACAAAACAGGTTATATCTATATTTCGTTATTAAAATGATCGTGTGTTCAGTAAATTATTTAATTATAAAGAGAACATTAGAATAAGAAAAGAACAAAAGCTATATCAAATTATATCAAATTGAGATTTGCTTTATGAATAAATCCGTTGATAAGCCTCAGACCAAGGGGCTGTAACCGAACAATTTATTGTTTGCCGATTCGCAAGCTATAAAGCGGAAATTGAAGCAGTATGTAGGAATTTCTAGGCGGATCAATTCTCGATGCTGATTTAAATTTGGTCATGCAAGACAGAAACATCATTGAACAAGAGAATTTCAGATCTCTGATGCAAAAGGATTATTTATTCAAATCTTTGTATGAAAGCCAGTTTTAATTAATATTTTTGTCAATGTCAGAGTTTGTTTATATTTTTAAAATTAAATAATAATATGTGATATAATTTTATTTATCAGGTCAGTGATCGATATGAAAAGGACTTGACATAAATGAGAGAGACATATCAAAATTTTCTGATAAATAGACAGAATAGTTCTGTGTTTTTGAAGCGTTTAAAAAAAGCAAATCAGTTGTTTTCAAATTACCGGCATACCCACAAGGCTTCCAGTCATGTGGGTTTTTTATGTATTGGCATCAAGAGGTTGTTTTATAAAACCTGACCTCCATATTGTCATACATTTCATAGTGACAGGCATTTTCTGACAGGATATTAAGATGAATAAACAAAGATGCAGATAACTACATTTGTATTATTTATGCTATTCATGAGATAACGAGAAGGAGAAGACAATGAAGAAACTGTATTTAAGAATTCAGGCATTAGTTTTGGTAATATTGATCATAGTAACAACTTTTGTTGTCAATCCTCAGCAAGTTCAAGCCGATGCAACGGATACAGCAGACGAAGAATCGATACCTGAAGAATCGATACCTGAAGAATCGATACCTGATCTAAGCACTGCAGAATCTCAAAGTGATTCAGAACAGCCGGAGACGGAACCTGAAATTACCGAGAATACCGATGTTTTTCCGGAATCGGCCAATGAGACAAATCCGGAAACAGATATTATTCCTGTGAATGAATCATCGGATATAGCAGCTATTCCGGAAATAGGAACAGACGATAAAGCACCGGAACCGGCAGTTGAACCTACAACAGAAACAGAAACAGAAACAGAAACAGAAACAGAAACAGAAACAAATCCTTCTGTATCACCATCTGAACAAACTATTGATAAAGTTGATGAAGTAGATACATCATCTGGAGTTGACACGGTTAACGGAGCAGAGCCCCTTGTTTCTGATGCAGAAGAAGAAGAAGAAGAAGAAGAACCGGCAACTGAAAGCATTTCTGAGTGTGAAGATCAATCAACTGAGTCAGACGTTGAACGATCAGAAGAAGCAAATGAAGATATGAATTTGTCAATTGAAACGACCGAACCTGAACAAGTGTCGGAAGATGTTGTTATGGATAAGCCGGATGATCAAGATGAGGATATTGAGATGCAGGATCCTGCCGAGCGCAGTATGAATCCAAGAAGTTATACGCCGGAGAAATATTTTACTTTTGATCCTAAGACCGGAACCATAACTAAGTATAGTTCTTTCGGACCGAAGAACGTAAATATTCCGCCTGCTATAGGTGGTACTCCTGTTCTGGCTATTGGAAAGCATGCGTTTAGTAGAAGTGAAATCAAGGGTGTAACGTTCCCGAATACTGTCAAATATATTGGAAAATATGCGTTTTTCATTAACGGTCTCACGAACGTTAAAATCCCGGACAGCGTTTTAGAGATAGAAGAAGCTGCTTTTGCTTGGAACGGCCTTACTAGTGTTTCGATCTCAAATAATATAACTGAGATTAGCAATAGAATATTTGAGAAGAATAAACTAACGAACGTTACGATCCCGGATAATGTTACCAGTATAGGAGTTATGGCATTTTTTGAGAATGAACTTACAAGTATTACAATTCCGAACAAAGTTACCGAGATTAATATTAGTGCATTTGCAAAAAACCAAATCAGTAGTCTGACAATTCCCAATAGTGTTAAAATGATTAGATTTAATGCGTTTGCTAATAACCTAATCAGTAGCTTGACAATTCCCGGTAACGTTCTAACCATAGGTCCTGATTCATTTGCCAATAATAATCTGGAATATTTAAGCATTTCCAATGGAGTTAAAGAGATTTACAGCAATGCGTTTGAATACAACTATTTGACTAGCGTAAATATTCCCGATAGTGTTGAATACATTGGAGAAGCAGCATTTTCGAATAATGAACTTGAAAATCTCACGCTTGGCAAAGGTTTTACCAAGATCGAAAAGCGGACATTTGCCCATAACTACCTTGAGAGTGTCACGATACCGAATAATATTACCGAAATTAGAGATTACGCATTTTATGATAATAACCTTGCGGATGTTACAATTTCGAACAGAGTTACAGATATTGGATATAGCGCGTTTTATTCGAACTACCTCACGGATGTAATAATACCGAGCAGTGTTACAAGCATTGGAAATAAAGCTTTTAAGGATAATCCGGATCTGAGTACTGCTACGATTCCGAATAATTTGGCATTAATAACAGATATAGATTCATATGGGCAAACTATTGTTTTAATTTCCAATCCGAGCATTGCACAAATAGGTGAATATTGCTTTGATCCCGGGGTAACTTTTACTCTTATCGGATATATCAAAGCAGGTACAAATATCAGAAGCACACCCGGCGGCACAATCATCGCAACCTTAAAGATGCCGATCTATGTAACGGGAACAGTTGAAGGAAACTATCTTAAGTTTACCTATAACGGTCAAACAGCCTATGTTCATAAGAGTGTAATAACCACCATCCCGCAACCGATTACAGGCTACACGAAGAGTACGGCAAATGTCCGAAGTTCTCCGAATGGCAATATAATCGGTTCTTTATCTGCAAATGAAAGAGTAAGTGGTACATTAGCAGGTAACTGGGTCAAATTTACTTATTCAGGTCAAACCGGCTATATCTATGCTTCACTGCTGAAAGCACCGGTAACACGATACGTTAAAGCCGGCTCAAACATCAGAAGAACACCAACCGGAACAATTATCGAAAGATTAAAAATGCCGATCTTTGTAACCGGCACAATTGCAGGAAATTACCTCAAATTTATCCATAAAGGTCAAACAGCCTATGTGCATGTGAATTTAGCTACTACCGTATCACCGCCGATAACCGGTTATGCCAAACAAAAAATAAATGTGAGAAGTGCCCCGAATGGCAGCGTGATCGGTTCTTTGTCAAAAGGTCGGAAAGTAAGCGGAACCTTGGTAGGGAACTGGGTCAGATTTACTTATTCAGGTAACAACGGTTATGTATACAGCTCACTGCTGCAAGCCGATCCTGTAAAAGTAACCTGTTACGTAAAGGCCGGCTCAAACATCAGGAGTGTGTCGGGGGGAACAATCATCGCAAGGTTAAAGATGCCGATCTTTGTGACCGGCACGATTTCAGGAAACACCCTAAGATTTACCTATAAAGGAAAGGCAGCCTATGTAGCCATGAGTGTAATAACGACCACCTCACCTCCGATTACGGGATATACCAAAAGTACAGTCAATGTGAGAAGTTCGCCGAATGGGAGTGTAATCGGTACATTACCGGCTAACAGGAAAGTAAGCGGAGTACTGGTAGGTAACTGGGTCAAATTTACTTATTCGGGCAGAACCGGGTATATTTCCGCCTCATTATTAAAGTGACCTTGTATTCAGTAAATTATTTAATTGTAAAGAGAAAATTATAATAAGAAAAGACCAAAAGCTGTTTGATAAAGGAGAAAACAATGAAGAAACTGTATTTAAGAGTTCAGGCATTAGTTTTGGTAATATTGATCATAGTAACAACTTTTGTTGTCAATCCTCAGCAAGTTCAAGCCGATGTAACGGTTACAGCAGACGAAGAATCGATACCTGAAGAATCGATACCTGAAGAATCGATACCTGAAGAATCGATACCTGAAGAATCGATACCTGATCTAAGCACTGCAGAATCTCAAAGTGATTCAGAACAGCCGGAGACGGAACCTGAAATTACCGAGAATACCGATGTTTTTCCGGAATCGGCCAATGAGACAAATCCGGAAACAGATATTATTCCTGTGAATGAATCAGATGAAGTAGATACATCATCTGGAGTTGACACGATGAACGAAGCAGAGCCCCTTGTTTCTGATACAGAAGAAGAACCGGCAACTGAAAGCATTTCTGAGTGTGAAGATCAATCAACTGAGTCAGACGTTGAACGATCAGAAGAAGCAAATGAAGATATGAATTTGTCAATTGAAACGACCGAACCTGAACAAGAGTCGGAAGATGTTGTTACCGATAATCTTGCAGATCAAAACACTGAAATTAATGTATCTGCAGAGAATTCTAAAGGTACAAGAGCTTATACAGATCCGACTAATTTTGAGTTTGATCCGGCGACCGGAACTATTACGAAATACATCGGAACAGATCCGATCGTAAACATTCCGTCCAGTATAAATGGTGTTAAAGTCAAACATATCGGGGATTTAGCGTTTGCCGAGAAGGAACTCACCTTTGTCTCTTTACCTTACACTATTGAAACCATCGGGGAATCTGCTTTTGGTTGGAATTCACTTTCGAGCATCACGCTACCGGATAGTGTAACAAGGATTGGAGATTCCGCGTTTGATCGTAACAAACTTAGTAGTATTACGATCCCGGCCGGTGTTGAGAAAATTGCACATTATTCGTTTGCCAACAACCAACTTGCGGAAATAACGCTCCAAAACGGCGTAACAGAGATTGACCAGTGGGCATTTAAAAATAATAAACTGAAAACGGTCAAAATTCCTGATACTGTAATCAATATAAGACACGGTGCTTTTCAAGAAAATTTACTTGAGAGTATTGAGCTTTCTGCTGGAATCACTGAAATCGGATCAAGTGCGTTTGAATTTAATAAGCTGACAAATGTCGAAATTCCGAATAGTGTAACCAAAATCGGACATAGGGCGTTTAGAGGTAATTTGCTGGAGCATGTCACGATACCTAACAATGTAAAATCGATTGGAAATCTGGCATTTTCCTCGAATCAACTCACAAGTCTGACACTCGGGAATAGTGTTGTAGAAATCGGTGATGAAACGTTTATTGGTAATAATCTCACAAGTGTCACGATCCCGAATAAAGTCACCACGATAGGAAGGGAAGCATTTTCCGAGAATGAACTCACAAGTCTGACGCTCGGGAATAGTGTTGTAGAAATCGGTGATGATGCTTTTTTTAAAAATCACCTGACGAACCTTACGATCCCCGATAGTGTAAAAAAGATTGGGAAATTTGCATTTATGAGAAATGAACTTTCGAGTCTTACTCTGGGAAGAAATGTTGAAGATATTGGAGTTAATGCGTTTTTTCATAATAATCTTGAAAACTTAACAATTCCGAACAGTGTCAAAAAGCTCGGAGTAAATGCTTTTAAGTTTAACCAGTTAAATACTGTTACTATTTCCGGTACTATTGAAGCGATTATGAGCCTTGAGGATACTATACGTGTTTCTAACCCAAGCATTACAAAAATTAAAGAAATTTGTTTTGATGATGGGGTAACAATAAGGCTAAATCGCTACATCAAAGCCGGCTATAATATCAGATGTGCACCCACATCGAGTGATGACCATATTATCGAAAAGTCAGAATTGCCGATCTACGCAACGGGAACAATACAAGGAAACTACTTTAACTTTTCCTATAAAGGTCAAACAGCCTATGTTCACAAGAGTGCAATAACCACCATCCCGCAACCGATTACAGGCTACACGAAGAGTACGGCAAATGTCCGAAGTTCTCCGAATGGCAATATAATCGGTTCTTTATCTGCAAATGAAAGAGTAAGTGGTACATTAGCAGGTAACTGGGTCAAATTTACTTATTCAGGTCAAACCGGCTATATCTATGCTTCACTGCTGAAAGCACCGGTAACACGATACGTTAAAGCCGGCTCAAACATCAGAAGAACACCAACCGGAACAATTATCGAAAGATTAAAAATGCCGATCTTTGTAACCGGCACAATTGCAGGAAATTACCTCAAATTTATCCATAAAGGTCAAACAGCCTATGTGCATGTGAATTTAGCTACTACCGTATCACCGCCGATAACCGGTTATGCCAAACAAAAAATAAATGTGAGAAGTGCCCCGAATGGCAGCGTGATCGGTTCTTTGTCAAAAGGTCGGAAAGTAAGCGGAACCTTGGTAGGGAACTGGGTCAGATTTACTTATTCAGGTAACAACGGTTATGTTTACAGCTCACTGCTGCAAGCCGATCCTGTAAAAGTAACCTGTTACGTAAAGGCTGGCTCAAACATCAGGAGTGTGTCGGGGGGAACAATCATCGCAAGGTTAAAGATGCCGATCTTTGTGACCGGCACGATTTCAGGAAACACCCTAAGATTTACCTATAAAGGAAAGGCAGCCTATGTAGCAATGAGTTTAACCACGACTCAAAATCCTCCGATTACCGGTTATGCCAAAAGTGCGGTTAATGTGCGAAATGCGCCCGGGGGATCAGTTATCGGCACCTTACCGGTCGGCCGTCAAGTTAAGGGAGTTCTGGCAGGAAATATGGTGCGCTTCACCTATAGCAGTCAGACCGGCTATGTCTATGTTTCCATGTTACAAGCGACGCCGGTCCGAGTAACACGCTATGTAGTCGCCAATTCGATTATCAGAAGCGCGCCGGGCGGCAGTATCATCGCGAGGCCGTGGCGTCCGCTGCTGGTAAGCGGAACAATACAGGGGGCGTGGCTCAAGTTTACTTATAACGGCAGGACAGCTTATGTAGCAATGAGTTCAACCACAACCCAAAATCCGCCGATTACGGGTTATACCAAAAGTACAGTCAATGTGAGGAGTACTCCGAATGGGAGTGTAATCGGTTCATTACCTGCCAACAGGAAGGTAAGCGGAGTATTAGTAGGCAACTGGGTCAAATTCACATATGCGGGCAGAACCGGGTATATTTCCGCTTCGCTCTTGAAAAAATAGTCTAATCGGCTAATCATTATGTGCAATTCAAAAGAGAATAAACAGATTTCTCTTTCAATCTATCGTGATTGAGAAATCTGTTTTTGATTTTCTTGATTTCAGAGCTAACAAATTACCGGTTTTAAACTGTGTTTTATTTAAAACTGTATTAATAAAATTACTAAAAACAAGATAAAGTTATGTCTTCTTTATCTGATGTAAGAAACAAGAACTTGAAAGATGAATGATGACAAAATGAATTTTGGCTTAAAGTTTCACAAATTAAATTGAACTATATTGACCCGGAATAACGTTTATTCTATTATTTAAATATCAAATATCTGAACACCGTTATATTAACAGCAGCTCGAATTAAACTTGATTATTTGAGATACGAAAACTGTCAAAACTATCGATAATTATCAAAACGATTCAAACGGTCAAAACGATCCAAATGGTCAAAACGATCGAAACGGTCAAAAACCAAAATCAATCCGAATTTTCGAATTATCGAAACAATTGCAACAACTGTTTAACAAAATCCCTTACTACAATTCAAAATTAAATTATCAAGTATAAGGATAAAGGAGAAGCCTATGAAGAAGAAACTGTACTTGAGAATCCGGGTATTGGTCCTTATATTATTGCTCATCTTAAGCTCTTTAATAATCGCCCCTGAGCAGGTTCTGGCTGATACGGAAGTTGTTGCAGATGAAGAAACGCCGGAAGTTACATCAGCCGAAGAAGCGATACCGGCTGCAATTGAAACGGAAATAGATTCTGCTGAATCGCCGTCTGAGCCGGAACTTGATTCGGTGAAGGAAACGGAAGCTTCAGCTCCGGACGAAGCAACGAATGAAACGGACGATGTTACCTCTGAAGCAACAACATTACCGACGACTGAAAGCACATCTGCGGATGATAGTCAATCAACTGAGCACAATGCAGAAGGAACAGATGATACCGACACAGATACTTTGCCAACAGTCGAATCACCTGAAGCTGAACAAACGTTGGAAGAAGCTGTTTCCGATAAACAAGACAAAGAAGATGCTGATACTTCGGTGTCGGATCCTGCTGAATATAGTAAAGGTGCAAAATATTCACCGGAGGAAGACTTTGTTTTTGATCCCGGGACCGGAACCATTGTGAGTTACAAAGGAACGAGCAAAGTTGTTGACATTCCACCTTCTATAGGCAATGTCCCGGTTTATATCATCGGAAGGGAAGCGTTTTACGAACACCAGCTGATTGATGTAACTATACCATATGGGATAGAAATAATTAACGAAGGGGCGTTTGAAATGAACGAGCTTACGGACATTGTAATTCCGGACAGTGTAATATATATAGGTCAATGGGCATTTGCCAGGAATCAACTTACGGGTGTCACGATTTCAAACAATGTTACAAAGATAGAATATGGCACATTTGAGAAAAATAATCTTACTGACGTGACTATTCCAGACAGCGTTATTAAGATAGCATCCTGGGCATTTGCTGACAATCAGCTCAAGAATGTCAAAATATCGGATCAGGTTACGTTGATCGATTCTAATGCGTTCAGTCTTAATCAACTTACAAGTGTGACTATTCCGGACAGTGTAATGCAGATTGGAATAGATGCATTTTATCACAACAAACTTACGAGCATTACGATTCCGAGCAATATTGTGAGTATCGGAGAAGGAGCCTTTACGCAAAATCCGATAAGCCAAGCTACTATTCCTAACAGTATCAGTTGTATTACGTTCGATTTAGATGAGGATCTTGTCCAACCCACCATCGAACAAATAGGTTATTATTGTTTTGATGACGGGGTACAGTTAATAGCAAAACGTTACATCAAAGCGAATTATTATATTCGTGAGACACCTAACGGTAAAGTGATTACCAAACTTTGGCGCCCTTTATATGTAACCGGTACCAGCACAAGCACAGGAGCCTGGCTCAAGTTCACCTATAACGGAAACCCGGCATATGTAATAATGGAAGCAACTACAAATACACCACCGGAAATCACCGGATATGCAACAGGAATATTAAATTTAAGAGATCAACCCGGCGGATCAATTATCGGTACAATCCCGATCGGTCGTCAAGTTAATGGTCAACTTGTCAAGGATATGGTAAAAACAACGTATAACGGTAAAACCGGTTATGTGTATGCTTCATTACTTCAGAAAGATCCGGTTCAAGTAACACGATATATTAAGGCAGGTTCTAACATCAGAAAAACACCCGGCGGAACAATCATTGAAACGTTAAAAATGCCGATTTTTGTATCAGGTATAATTACAGGCAACTATCTCAGATTCACGTATAAAGGTCAACCAGCCTATGTGCCAATGAGTTTAACCACGACTCAAAATCCGCCGATTACCGGCTATGCCAAACAAAAAATAAATGTGAGAAGTTCCCCGAATGGCAGCGTAATCGGTTCTTTGACGATAGGTCGGAAAGTAAGCGGAACCTTGGTAGGTAACTGGGTCAGATTCACTTATGCGGGCAAAACCGGATATGTCTATAGTTCACTCCTGCAAGCCGATCCGGTTAACTTAACCTGTTATGTAAAGGCCGGTTCCAACATCAGGAGTTCACCCGGCGGAACAATCATCGCAACATTAAAGATGCCGATCTATGTATCTGGTACAATTCAAGGAAGTTGTCTTAAGTTCACCTATAAAGGTAAAACAGCCTATGTGGGTATAAGTTTAATAACAACCAATCCGCCCCCGATTACCGGATATACCAAAAGTGCAGTCAATGTGAGAAGTTCTCCCGGCGGCAGTGTAATCGGTACATTACCTGCCAACAGAAAAGTCAGCGGAACCTTGGTGGGCAACTGGGTCAAATTCACCTATTCGGGCAAAACCGGGTATATCAATGCTTCACTATTAAAGTGAGCTATAGTTAATAATTAAATTTCTTATTGTATTGCTATGACATAACAGATTTCTCTTTCGACTTGGCATGATTGAGAAATCTGTTTTTGTATTTTTGTTTTCGGAACGACATAAATTATTTGTTAAAACTGTATTTCTTATCTGCTAAAAGCAGGATAAAGTTATGACTTCTTATCTGATACAAATCGGAACAACTGAGATGAGTTATGTCAAAAAATTATAACATCGTATTATAACCTGATTGTTTCGAATTTATATTGACTTTTATTGACCCGGAATATTGTTTATTTTATTATTTAAATAGCAAATATATGAATACCATCAGACTTAATGGTAACTTAAATTTTACTTTAGAGAAACGAAAATTATCAAACAATCAAAAGCAGAATGACGGTCATAAAGTATAATCAATCCGAATTTATGACTTGTCGAAATGATGCAAAACTGTTTAACAAAATACCTTTATTTGATTCAAAAACATATGATTCGGAGTAAAGGATAAAGGAGAAGCTTATGAAGAAAAAGCTACACTTGAGAATCCAGGCATTCATCCTGGTATTATTGCTTGCCCTGGGAACCTTTGTTATTGCTCCCGGGCAGGTTCTGGCTGATACGGAAGTTACTGCGGACGAAGAAACGCCGCAAGTCGCTGCAGACGAAGAAGTGACGCAAGTTGTTACAGTTGAAGAAATGCCGCAAGTTGATACAGACCAAGAAGTGATACCGGATATAAGCGATACGGAAGATCAGAATGATGCAGAGCTGCCGGTCAATGAAGCGTTATCTGAAGTCGATACTGATGTCAAAGATGGATCACAGGAGATGCCGGATAAATCGGCAACAGAAACGGAAACATCGTCCGTCATTGAAGAAGTGGTAGAAACGCCTGAAGCGGAAGGTGTGGCGGAAGAAGCAGTTGCAGACAATCCGGATGACCAAGATGACGATCTTGCTGTGCCGAGTAACGCTGAGCAAAGCAGAGGTATGAGAGAATATACACCGGAGGGGGATTTTTTATTTGATCCCGGAACCGGAACCATTACGGGTTACATTGGAGAAAGCAAGAATGTTAATATCCCGCCCATTATAAACAGCGTTGATGTTAAGCATATCGGAGACAAAGTATTTATATCTAAAGCTCTGGAGAGTGTAACAATACCGGACGGAATCAAAACAATCGGAGACGAGGCATTTCATGATAACTCTCTCATGGAAATCGTAATTCCGGGTAGTGTCACAGAGATAGGGGAAAATGCATTTTCTAATAATAAGTTCACCAGTGTCATTATCCCCGGTTCTGTAACAAGTTTAGGTCATGCAGCGTTTGCGAGCAACAAACTCACAAGTGTCACGATTTTAAACGGAGTCTCAATGATAGGAACAGAGGCATTTGCTTCCAACCAACTTAAAAGGATTGTGATTCCGGACAGTGTCGTGAGTATCGGGGAAAATGCCTTTAAGAGTAATCCTATAATTCTGGCTACAATTCCTGATGGTATCGGATCAATTGTATTAAATGTAGGTGACCCGATTACCAATCCGACCATAGAAGAAATAGGTCAGTATTGTTTTGACCCCGAGGTATATTTAAATACATTTTACATCAAAGCTAGTTATAACATTCACGCGACACCCAACGGTGATATAATTACTTATCTTTGGCGACCTCTATATGTAACCGGCACAAACATAGCCGGAGATAACGCTGACTGGCTTGAGTTCACCTATAACGGGAACCCGGCATATGCAGCAATAGGAGCGACTACAAATACACCACCGGAAATCACCGGATATGCAACAGGAATATTAAATTTGAGAGATGAACCCGGCGGAACAATTATCGGTACAATTCCAATGGGGTATGAAGTTAACGGTGAACTTGTTAAGAATATGGTAAAGACAACATATAAGGGTAAGACAGGTTATGTTTTTGCCTCATTGCTCCAGGAATTACCCGTACTGACAACACGATATATTAAGGCAGGTTCAAATATCAGGAGTGCGCCCGGCGGAGCAATTATCGCAACATTAAAGATGCCGATCTATGTGCTGGGTAATATTACTGAAAGCTATCTTTATATTCGCTATAATGGGGATGATGCTTGTGTAGCAATAGGTTTAACAACCGTCACACCACAACCGATTACCGGTTATGTCAAAAGTAAGGTCAACGTAAGAAGCGCCCCGAATGGAGGAGTAATCGGTTCTTTATCAATAGGTAGTAAAGTAAGCGGAACCTTGACAGGTAACTGGGTCAGATTCACTTATGCGGGCAAAACCGGTTATGTCTATAGTTCACTCCTGCAAGCCGATCCGGTTAACTTAACCTGTTATGTAAAGGCCGGTTCCAACATCAGGAGTGCGCCCGGCGGAACAATCATCGCAACATTAAAGATGCCGATCTATGTATCTGGTACAATTCAAGGAAGTTGTCTTAAGTTCACCTATAAAGGTAAAACAGCCTATGTGGCAATGGGTTTAACAACGACCACATCACCCCCGATCACGGGATATACCAAAAGTACAGTCAATGTGAGAAGTTCGCCGAATGGCAGTGTAATCGGTACATTACCTGCCAACAGAAAAGTCAGCGGAACCTTAGTGGGCAACTGGGTCAAATTCACTTATTCAGGCAAAACCGGGTATATCTATGCTTCACTATTAAAGTGAGCTATAGTTAATAATTAAATTTCTTATTGTATTGCTATGACATAACAGATTTCTCTTTCGACTTGGCATGATTGAGAAATCTGTTTTTGTATTTTTGTTTTCGGAACGACATAAATTATTTGTTAAAACTGTATTTCTTATCTACTAAAAGCAGGATAAAGTTAAGTATTTATATAATCCAATTTCGAAGAACTTAAAAGATAAGTTATGCAAAATATTTTGACCTGATATTTTCGAATTTATATTGACTTTTATTGACCCGGAATATAGTTTATTTTATTATTTAAATATCAAATATCATAATACCCTCAGATTAATCGCCACTTAAATTTAACTATTGAGAAACGAAAACCATCAAAACTATCAAAAGCAGAATAACGGTCATAAAGAAAAATCAATCCGAATTTTCGACCTTTCGAAACAATGCAAAAACTATAAAACAAAATCAAGATATAGCGGTTCGCTTAACGTATTAAACTTTCGCAACAATGCAAAAACTGTTAAACAAAATCCCAATTCTGTAATTTAAAATTAAACTATCCGGGCTAAGGATAAAGGAGAAGCTTATGAAGAAGAATTTGTATTTAAGAATCCGGGTATTAATCCTGGTATTTTTGCTCATTTTAAGCACCTTAATAATCGTCCCTGAGCAGGTTCTGGCTGATACGGAAGTTACTGCGGACGAAGAAACGAATCAAGTTGCTGCAGATGAAGAAATGCCGCAAATTACTGTGGACGAAAAAGTGACACCGGATGTAAGCGATACGGAAGATCAGAATGATGTAGAGCTGCCGGACAATGAAGCAGTATCTGAAACCGATACCGATCTCACAGATGGATCACAGGAGATGCCGGATGAATCGGCAACAGAAACGGATATAGAAAAAGAAATAGATGTAGAAACAGAAACAGAAACAGATTCAACTGAATTAACGTCTGAACCAACCATAACAATTCCTGAATCATCGGAATCAATCCTTGAACAAATTGATGATAGAGATGCATCGTCCGGTATTGAAGAAGTGGTTGGAATGCCTGAAGCGGAACAAGTGGCGGAAGAAGCAGTCACAGATAATCCGGCTGACCAAGATGATAATGTTGCGGTACCGAATAACGCTGAGCACAGCAGAGGCACAAGAGAATATACACCGGAGGGGGATTTTTTATTTGATCCCGGAACCGGAACCATCACGGGTTACATTGGAGAAAGCAAGAATGTTAATATCCCGCCCAAAATAAATGAAGTTGATGTTAAGCATATCGGAGACAATGCATTTCAAGACAAAAGTCTCGAGAGCGTAACGATACCGGAGGGAGTCGAAACAATTGGAAAATATGCATTTAATTCTAATAATCTGGAGAGTGTAACCATACCGGACGGAGTCAGAACAATTGAAGAGTTCGCATTTTATTTTAACCATCTCATGGAAATCGGGATTTCGGACAGTGTCACAGAGATAGGGTATTCTGCATTTGCATATAATTATTTAACCGGTGTAATAATTCCTGATTCCATAACAAGTATAGGTGTTGCAGCATTTAAACACAACAATCTAACGTACGTTAAAATTCCGGACGGTGTCGAGAGTATCGGGCAAGATGCCTTTATATTTAATTCAGTGATCCTGGCTACAATTCCTGAGGGTATCGGATCAATTGTATTAAAAGTAGGTGACCCGATTACCAATCCGACCATTGAAGAAGTGGGATCTCATTGTTTTGACTCCGGGATATATTTAAATACATTTTACATCGAAGCGAATTATAACATTCGCGCGACACCCAATGGTGCAGTAATTACTAAGCTTTGGCGCCCATTATATGTAACCGGAACAAACGTAGTCAATAATAACAACAATTACTGGCTTGAGTTCACCTATAACGGAAACCCGGCTTATGTAATATGTGAAGCAGCTACAAATTCTTCACCGGAAATCACCGGATATGCAACAGGAATATTAAATTTAAGAGATCAACCCGGCGGATCAATTATCGATACAATTCCGATGGGGTATCAAGTTAATGGTCTACTTGTCAAAAATATGGTAGAGACAACGTATAACGGAAAAACCGGTTATGTGTATGCTTCGTTATTGCAAAAGGATCCGGTTCAAGTTACACGATATATTAAGACAGGTTCAAATATCAGGAGTGTGCCCGACGGAACAATTATCGAAACGTTAAAAATGCCGATCTATGTAACGGGTATAATTGAAGGCAGTTACCTCAAATTTACATATAATGGCAAAACCGCCTATGTTCATCTGGGTGTGACAACCACTCAATCACAACCGATTACGGGCTATGTCAAAAGTAAGGTCAACGTAAGAAGCGCCCCGAATGGAGGAGTAATCGGTTCTTTATCAATAGGTAGTAAAGTAAGCGGAACCTTGACAGGCAACTGGGTCAGATTCACTTATGCGGGCAAAACCGGTTATATCTATAGTTCACTCCTGCAAGCCGATCCGGTTAACTTAACCTGTTATGTAAAGGCAGGTTCTAACCTCAGGAGTGCGCCCGGCGGAACAATCATCGCAACGTTAAAGATGCCGATTTTTGTAACAGGTACAATTCAAGGAAGTTATCTTAAGTTCACCTATAACGGTAAAACAGCCTATGTGGCAATGGGTTTAACAACGACCACATCACCCCCGATCACGGGATATACCAAAAGTGCAGTCAATGTGAGAAGTTCGCCGAATGGCAGTGTAATCGGTACATTACCTGCCAACAGAAAAGTCAGCGGAACGTTGGTGGGCAACTGGGTCAAATTCACCTATTCGGGAAAAACCGGGTATATTTATTCCTTGCTTCTAAGATAATTATTCCGGTTTATAACTTTCGCGTAAGGAAACACTGCGGTTGAATACAGGTTTTTCCGTTGTAGAATCTTTGTTATCTTGAATGAAGTATCCTTGACGGATAAATTGGAATGCAGATTCCCGGAATTCCGGTTGTAATAACCAAGGCTCAAGTTTGGCATGTTCAATTATTTGCAAAGAATCAGGATTAATTAATTCATGATAGTCGGCAGCCGAAACGTCAGGTTCTTTAACTGTAAACAGATTTTCGTAAATTCTGACTTCACTGTCAATTGCGGCATTAACGTCAACCCAATGGATTGTCCCGCGCACTTTGCGGCCGTCGGCTGCTTTACCGCCTTGGCTTTCCGGATCATATTCCGCCAATACGGCAGTAATGTTGCCATTCTCATCTTCCAGATGACCGGTGCATTTTACAATGTATGCACTGCGCAAACGAACTTCATTGCCTTTAAATAATCTATGATATTTTTTAGGCGGATCCACGGCGTAATCGTTGCGTTCAATCCAAACTTCGCGCGAGAAGCTCATTTCGTGTGAACCGAGTTCAGGTTTATAAGGGAAGTTCTGTACTGTGACTTGTTCGGTTTGATCTTCGGGATAATTGGTTATAATTAATTTCACAGGATCTAAAACTGCCGAACCGCGCAGAGCATGGTCATTCAAATCTTCACGCAGGCAGAATTCGAGAAAATCATGGCTGACTAATGAATCAACCTTTGAAATTCCGATTCTTTCACAGAAATTGCGAATGGCCTGCGGTGTATAGCCCCGACGTCGTAATCCGCTGATTGTCGGCATGCGGGGATCATCCCAGCCGTCCACGATTCCTTCTTCGACAAGACTGCGTAATTTGCGTTTACTCATTACGGTATATTCAATATTTAAGCGTGCAAACTCGATTTGACGCGGTATATAGGGAACACTGCAATTTTCGATAAACCAGTCGTATAATGGTCTGTGATCTTCAAATTCCAGAGAACAGAGTGAGTGAGTAATGCCTTCAATTGCATCCTCTAAAGGATGGGCAAAGTCATACATCGGATAAATACACCAGGTATCTCCTGTCCGGTGATGAGTTTCATGAGCAATACGATAAATAACCGGATCACGCATATTGATGTTACCGGAATTCATATCAATCTTTGCGCGCAGAGTCATTCTGCCGTCTTCGAATTCACCGGCTCGCATGCGACTGAACAAATCCAGGTTTTCCTCTATCGGACGATCACGATACGGACTGTTCTGACCAGGTTCGGTTAAAGTACCCCGCGTTTCACGAATTTGTTCGGCGGTTAATTCACAAACATAAGCCAGACCTTTTTCGATCAGCTCAATTGCATAGCCGTACATTTCTTCAAAATAATCCGAGGCATAATAGAAACGATCTCCCCAGTCATAACCTAACCAATGCACATCTTCTTTGATCGCATCAATATATTCAACATCCTCCCGAATCGGATTGGTATCGTCCATCCGCAGATTACATAAGCCCTGATATTTTTCGGCTGTAGCAAAATCAATGTAGATTGCCTTGGCGTGACCGATATGTAAATAACCGTTCGGTTCGGGCGGAAAGCGGGTATGTACGGTTCGCCCTTCATATTGTCCGCCTTTTGCCAGATCCTGATCAATAAAGTCATGGATAAAGTTATTCGGCATATTACCGGGATTTTTTAAAACAGATTTTTTATATTCAGTCATTAATTTCACCTCAAATGATAATTTTCATGCAACCCTATTTTCATTCAACTCTTATAACATATTATTAAAAAACAGCAAAGTCTTAATATTTAATAATTTCTGCCATATGATTAATCTTTACAACAAATAATCTAACTTGTTGCTTGATCTTGATCGGCAAGATATTCAGTCAGATTATAAACGGCTTCTGTCAATCGCTTAAGCGATTCTTCTTTTCCCAGCAACAACAGAAGTTCAATTGAACCGCCCGGGGTTACTTGCCTGCCGGAAAGGGCAATTCTGACCGGGTTCATGATTTGCCCGGTTTTTAATTCCAATTCCGGTCCCAGATTCATTAATAAACCATGAAGGTAATCGCGTTCGTAAATCTCCGAATCGGTGATACGGTCAGCAATTATGCCTAAGACCTGAACTGCCAGTTCGGGTGTCAGCTTGCTTTTTTTATGAATATACATTTCCGGATTGAACGGATCGGGTTCTTTAACAAAATCCAACATCACAGGTAAATCGGTTCTTTTGGTGATGCGGTTTTGCAACATTTCAGCGAGCAAATCCGGATCATAGCTTTTGTTACCGAAAAATTCTCTGGCTTCCGGTTCAAGCCAATTCTTAAATGTTGCGACATCCATATTGCGAATGTATTGTTCGTTATACCAAGCAAGCTTGTTATAATCGAATGTTGCAGGAGATTTACTGATTCCGGAAATAGTAAACACTTCGCATAATTCTTTTAAGCTGAAGATTTCACGCGTGTCTTTGCTCGGAGCCCAGCCTAAGAATGCGATATAGTTGATAATCGCTTCGGTCAGATAGCCTTGTTTGCTCAACTCTTCAAAAGTAGTCGCTCCATGACGCTTGGAGAGTTTTGTACCGTCCTCACCGAGAATCAAAGGCAAATGGACATATTTGGGTATTTCCCAACCGAAAGCTTCATATAATAAATTGTATTTCGGCGTAGAAGAGAGGTACTCTGATCCTCTGACCACGTGAGTAATTTCCATTTCATGATCATCAATTACATTGGCAAAATTATATGTCGGATAACCGTCAGATTTTATTAAAATCTGATCTTCAAGTTCTTTGTTTTCTACACTGATATCACCGAAAATCTCATCATGGAATGTCGTAGTGCCGGTTAGAGGCATTTTTTGCCTGATAACATAAGGCTCGCCTGCTGCTAATTTTGTTTCAATTGTTGTTTGGTCCAAATCACGGCAGTGCCGGTCATAGCCGAAATGATCCGGTACTTCACTCTGCTCGTCTTCACTTATTTCTGAATCCTGATGTAAAGAATCCAGGCGATCTTTAGAGCAAAAACAATAGTATGCTTTGTCTTCTTTGACTAATTGTTCAGCATACGGCAAATAACGCGCAAGTCTTTCACTTTGAACATAAGGTGCATGCGGGCCCCCGATATCGGGTCCTTCGTCATAATTCAGTTTAACTTCCGCCAAAGTTTGGTAAATGTGTTCGACCGATCCTTCAACCAGGCGTTCCTGATCGGTATCTTCAATTCTCAAGATAAATTCTCCGCCTTGACTTTTGGCGACTAAAAACTCATATAGAGCTGAACGCAAGTTGCCGACATGCATGAATCCGGTCGGACTCGGGGCAAATCTGGTTCTTATAATTTTCTGCATATGATCCTCCTAATGTTCTCTGTGAAACCAACATCTATATTATCATACTTGAGAAGTAATCTATCAATTTGTTGTGTTAATTTGATTTTACCTTTATCTGCTTTCAGCAAAATATTGGGCCTGAATTTATGATTGCGGTTTGTCGATCCGGTCTTTTAATTGTTTTTGAATAATGTTTAGACGGTGCAGGCGAATTTGACGAGACAATGCTTTACTCAAACGAATAATTTTAATTAACAAAATGATACAGAGCAAAATAACCAATGAAATAATTATTTTGCTCAAATTGGGATTTTGCTGGAGGGAATTAATCATGATACTGAGTAAAGTATTGCCGGAAAGAATCGAAATATCCGATCCGACTTCAGCTTGGATTTGTGCTCCGTCATTCATTGTGAAAACAACATGACCGACAGGAGTTCCTCGTGCCAGAGGACGACTGTGCGGACCATGTGAAATGTATTTTACAGCAGGATGTAAAAAACTGTCGTTGGCAGGATGGATATAATTTACTGTTTTCAAGAATGATAATCCGATTTTATCGCCTTCTCTGGTTTGATCATAACTGGGATAAGCTTGACCCTGAGTGACTAAAGGCGTTACCACATAGTATTCCGACACACTTTGGATCAATTCGACGATCTGTCTGGCAAAATTGTTTCTGGTTTTATCACTCATAAGAACCAGATACTTTATTTGATTTTTTTCGCCGATGGCCATGCTGAATGACATGTCCTGATGTCTCAGATTCCAGGCACCGTTAATACCCTGATCGATTGAAGCGAAAATCTGATCAAAGGGGTGTCTTAAAGCAATCATTGTTCCGTCCGGTATCCGTGTAAAATACTCTCTTTCACTGAACATTTGATTTGCAGTTTGGTTTTTGGTAAAGGCTGTGACAAGTTTTGCGAGATCAGACAAGGTGCTTTTTTGATTTAATAAGTCTGCATCTTCGATCAGATCAAAATCAAGCGACCACTCTTTTTCTTCTTGCAGATCGGCAAATCCTAAAACATTAGTAAAAACTGTATCATTCATTTCAAGTTGTTCGGCTTTTTTATTCATTAATTCCACACAGGCTGTTTCAGAACCTGCCAAATGTTCTGCCAAAACCATGGTTGCCGCATAGGAATGTTCATACATTTGTAATGCCAATAAATTTGAAACAAGATAAGTTTCATTGTACTCAATATTAACGGAATGATCTTTCGGATCGGCTTGTCCGAATTCGATTGCCCTGGAACTGGGGCTGACTCTTTCATCGAGTTCAAGTTGCTCAAAAACCAATAGACTGAGCATTAATTGATTTGCCGCCGGCAAAGGAATCGGACTGGATGCTTGCTGAGAAAAAAGAGTTTTATCAAATTCAGTGCTGATTACCAAAACATTGTTGATATTTACATCAGGATTGAAACCGGAGCTCAATAGGTTGGCAGTCGAACCGGCATGGACTGTTTGCTGATTCTTGGCACCGGAAATAAACACAAAAAGAAAGCAGACCAACAGGAGTATACTGCCAAATAACTTACAGATGCTCTCCTTGCCGGCTTTGTATTGCGATTCAGAATTGTGTTTGTTTTTTGAGTTTGACTTGTTTTTTATATTCAGCATATTTGATTTACAATGTTATCTATATATTTGAAATATTCTAAACTTTTTACTACTTAAAAAATCAAAATGTTCAGATATTTAGTGTTCTTAATTTTAACAGAAAGCTTGTTGCAGGTCGAATATAAAAAGGTTAAAATAACGATATGATTTTTGTTAATAAATATCGCAGTTTTTCAATAATATTACTCTTATTGGTGTTTTTGATTTCGCTGGCAGCTTGTCAGAAATCTGCCGACGATAAATTAAGTATGCCTGCACGTTATGGTGACGGCGGCAGAGCTTTGGCAGTTAATTTCGCGCAAAGTTTTCCTGAAAGATATGCCGGAAGTGATCAGGAAAAATCTGCAGGAGATTGGCTGATAAAGGAATTGGAAAATCTCGGTTATGAACCGCAAGCAGATGATTTTACGTTTACAGACAGTTCAGGCAAACAACTCACATCCAGAAACATTTCATTGGAAATTACCGGAACGGGCTTTGAATATACCGGATCGGATTCCGCTGTGAAGGCTACACTCGATACTGTCAATACGCGTTTTATTCTTGTCGGAACCCATTACGATACTCCCGTTAAAGATAAGCAAGCGACCGATACGATATCTGCAACCGGTGACGGGATTCATAATAATGCGGCTGGAGTGGCGGCATTATTGACAATAGCGAAAGAAATGCAGAAAGATCCTCCCGCTTATAATGTACGTTTGGTATTTTTCGGAGCCGGCACTCAGGATTTTGCCGGAGCCAAAGCATTTCTTGAACAGATGCCCGCATCGGATTTTGAACGGCTTGAAGCGATGTATAACATAGATAAAATATATGCCGGTGATAAAGTATATGCACATGCCGGACAAAACTCCATACTTGATGGACAAAAGAAATCATATGAAAAGCGGAAAAAATTATATGAAATGACCGATGTCTACTATAACTATATGCTTTTAACGAACAATGAATTTTCTTTATTCACTAATCAAAATATCTTCACGGTTGAAGCTGTGGGTTTTGCAGAACCGGTTTTATTCAGAGAATGGACGACTCATCTCGGAGATCATACACCTTTCGACCAAGCCGGTATTCCGATCGTTTTTTTGGAATCATTTGAATACGATGTAGGATCTTATGCAGAATTGGGCAAAGAATCTACCGATCCGACGTTTAATATTGTTGAAGGAGTTGTTGATCACAGTAATTTGGATTCAAGTGCTTTTCTCAATGATTATTATCAAATTGCGGAAGCTGAGAAACAGGAGAATATTTTCGGGGATAATCAAAATGTTGAAACCGAACAGGAAGATAACGATTCGGACAATCCGGATAAAACGGATGCCCGGTCATTAGAAGAATTGCGCAATAATCGTCAAATTGATCGGTTGGAAAGAAGGATCAATAATGTGGCCTTTCTGATCATCAAGAGCGCCCAACGCGGCGATAATGATTTTGTTCCGAAAAAATGATTATATGCCATTCATCGAACCTGACTTGTCAATTAAATTTTAAATTAAATAATCTCAATCCGGAAAAATTGTTAATAAATTATCCAATATAAGAAAGGCGGAAAAATGTGCATGCTGGACAGCTTTAACTTTATCGGTTGGCAATTTTGGTTAGCGGCCTTGATATTTTTTATCGTAATTGAAGCTGCCACTGTCAGTCTGGTGTCGACTTGGTTTATGATCGGAGCACTGGCTGCTTTAATTTTAGACTTGACCGGAGCATCAATCACAGTACAAGTGATCGTTTTCTTTATTGTTTCAACAATTAGTCTGTTGTTTTTCTTGCTGGTTATTAAACCTAAATTAAATAAAAAAACCGAACAATCAGAAAAAACTAATGCTGATCGGATTGTCGGGCAGGAAGGGATTGTTTTGCTGGAAATAAATCCTCTGGCAAATACCGGACAAATCCGAGTTAAAGGTCAGATTTGGAGTGCCAGCAGTTACCATGATTTAATTATTCCGGAGAATTCTTTAATTATTGTGAAAGAGATCAAAGGCGTCAAAGCTTTTGTTGTTCCGCTGAATGAAACAGTAAAAAACAGTGAAGTGTGATACGGGTATACAGTAAACAAGTAAAGGGTTTACAGTAAACAAGTAAATTAGAAGATTTGCATATATAAAATCAAGTACAAAAAATTTAGAAACAGATATTAGTTTTTTTGTTAATGGTTAAGAGTAAATTCAGATAATAGAAAAAGGAGTTAATAATGTTTATCTTAATAAGTAGTTACATGATAGAAGGTATTTTAAGTGTGATCGCAATCGGTATAGTAGCATTAATTGTTTTGATATTGGTAATTCGTAATGTTGTTGTTGTGCCGCAAGCCCATGTTTATGTAATTGAAAGATTGGGTGCATATAAACAAGCTTGGCAGACCGGTTTACATTTTAAGGTACCTTTTATTGATCGTGTTGCCAGAAGAATTTCATTAAAAGAAATTGTGGCTGACTTTCAACCGCAATTTGTTATAACCAAAGATAATGTCACAATGCAGATTGATACCGTTTTATTCTATCAGGTAGTTGATCCGGTGCTTTATTGCTATGGTATTGAAGATCCGATCAACGCGATTGACAACTTGTCCGCAACAACGTTAAGAAACTTGATCGGTGATTTGGAATTGGATGAAACTTTAACTTCAAGAGACACTATTAATCAACAAATGCGGATTTTGCTTGACGAAGCTACTGATCCCTGGGGCATTAAGGTTAATCGTGTGGAATTGAAAAACATCATTCCGCCTCAAGATATTCAAACAGCGATGGAACGTCAGATGAAAGCTGAACGTGAAAAGAGAGAAAGTATCCTGATTGCGGAAGGAAAAAAGGAATCTCAAATCAGAATAGCAGAAGGTGAAAAAGAAGCGGCGATTTTGAGAGCTGATGCCAAGAGAGAACAGGCAATTCGTGAAGCAGACGGCCAGGCTCAGGCGATCTTAATGATCCAAAAAGCAAGGGCTGAGGGTCTGGCGATGATTAAAGATGTTCAGGCAGATCAGGCGGTTATTTCATTACGCGGTTTAGAAGCAATGGAAAAAGTTGCCGACGGTCGTGCAACCAAAATAATCATACCGTCAGAGTTACAATCTTTGGCAACTGCCGGTATAACTTTAAAAGAAATGTTTCAAGAGCCGGTTGAACTGCCGGAAGATGTAAACACAGTGAATTAATGTAAAGTTTTCTAAATCAGCAAAAACCTGAAAAAGGAAAGCGGGAAACAAAAAGTTGCGGATTTGATGAAAAATGTTAGTTGGAATTAATATCAAAAATTATGCATTGCTGCAGGAATTAACACTGGGCTTAGATCCGAAAAAACTCGAGCTGATTGAGCAAGTTGCGGACTTGCAAAAGCTGGATTCTTTGCAGCAATTTACTGTGTTGATCGGTCAAAATGATTCAGGTAAAACAACGGTTTTTGAAGCCTTGGAATTTATCTCGAATCTTTTGACACGAGATGTTCAAGTAGCTTCAAACAAAAGCAAACAAGGAAGCTATTATGAACTGATGACCTCTTATACAAGAAACGGAGCTGTTGTGGAATTCGATCTTGTTTTTAAGAATACTGATTCCGGCTGTTTTCTACGCTATTTAGTCATTATTGATGCAGATCATAATTATCGCCCCTTTGTTCAAAAAGAATTGGTACAATATATTACGGTTGATTCCTGCGGAATAACCAAAACAACACTTATTGAAATTGAACAAGGTAAAGGATATGTTCTTCGTCCGACAACATCCGGTCCAGATAACAAAGTCGGATTTACGGAACAAACAGATTTTTCATATCTTTCATCTCAAAGAGAAGCAGTACAGCTCACTGAACGAAAAATTTCTGCTTTATCCGTATTTGGCAGGATGCAGCAATACCAATTATTAGTTTGGCTATATTATCAAATGACCGGATTCTATTTTGCCCGACTGCATAGATTGCCTGATCTGACTTCGAAAAACACTCAAGCCGGTGGGCATAAACATCTGAAGCGCAACGCTGCGAATATTGATAATGTTTTATATTATTTGCGCACGGAAAAACCGAAGCAGTATGAAAGTTTATTGAAACGTCTGAATGATAATCTGCCTTCCGGTAACAAAATTGATCTGACCGGATCTGATTCAATAAATGGTGCAGGTAATTTGAAATTATTTATTATGTATCTTATTTTAGCAGACCAAAGACCGATAATCGCTTTAGATCAACCTGATACCGGTTTGCATTATGAGATGATTAATGCTTTATTGATTGAATTACGCGAATATTCAATTCGTAATCCGAAATCTCAGATTTTTATTTCAACTCATAGTGCTAATATGCTGGATGCTTTTGCTCCTGCGGAAGTCTGGTCATTTGATCGTATTATTGACGATAATAAACAACCGCAGATTACGGCTAAATATATAGGCAATAATCCGGTAATAAAGGCAATGTATGAAGAAGGCGTTGGTCTGGGCTCGCTTTGGTACAGCGGTTATTTTGAAAGCTTATGATTATTGAAAGCTTGTGACTATTGAAAGCTTGTGACTATTGAAAGCTTATGACTATTAAAAGCTTATGACTTTTTGAAAGATTATGATTTTTTGAAAGAATATGATTGTTGAAATATTAACTGAAGACAAATCAAGTGTTCCCGTACTCTCGCAAATTATCAATGAACTTTTGCCCGCTTATCAAAATCTGATCAGCAGGGTCAATATTTTTCCTCATCGGGGCAAGGGAAAATTACCGGCTGATATAGATCAAAAGCCGAAAGCTTTTGCCAGTTCTTTACTTGATTTATTACCGGCAAAGATTCGTGCTTATCATCAAGTTTATTCCGATCAGGAAATAATTCTGGTAATTGTTTTAGATGCCGACAATGATGATATTAGTGAAATGTATCGTAATATTGAATATGTAGTACGCAAAGAGGCTCCGAATAAATTCTTTGTGATCGGAATTCCGACCGAAGAAACGGAGGCTTGGCTGTTAGGTGACAGGAATGCTTTGCTGACTGCTTACCCTGATACGGAAACAGCAATTTTAGATCATTATCAACAAGATTCGATTTGCGGTACGTGGGAAGTATTAGCCCGGGCGATTATGGGTGCCGGAGCAGAGAATTTAATTCGGATAGGTTATCCTGCGGTTGGTGCATATAAGCATTTTTGGGCGGAAAAAATTTCCGGAAATATGAAAATTGCAAACAATAAATCAGACAGTTACCAAGATTTTGTCAAACGCTTAATTCAGGTTTTTAATTGGGCAAAACGCGACTATAAATAAATTCGAATACCTGCTGATGCTTAACACCCAAAACCGGGTTAAATCCTAACGAAATCCATAGTCATTATTATCATGAGCCTGAATATTTTTGCAGATTCATATTCAAGAAAAGAGGTTGTATTTGTCAAATAGTTCAGTTGAATCAAAACAGCACAATCCCAACATTACGGATCCGAAAAACCCCAACAGTGCGGATCGGAATAATCCCAACACCTTGGGTCTGAATAATCCTAGCACCTTGGATCCGATAAATCCCAACATTACGGATCCGATTGAGAGTCTCTATATTCATGTTCCGTTTTGCACACGGAAATGCGGATATTGTGATTTTTATTCAATCAGTTCAAAAGTTGCCGATTTCTCTGCCTTTTACCAAGGCTTACAAACGGAATTGGCTGCAACACTCTCTGATATTGAACATAATAAACTACCTTTGAATAGACTGAAAACCTTATATATCGGCGGAGGAACTCCTTCTGTTTTACCACATGACGTAATTACGTCTTTGACAGAATTGATTCGTACAGAAATCGGTTTTGCTCAAGATTTGGAATTCACAGTTGAAGTTAATCCTGAACCGATCGGTCATAATACTGTAGTGGCAGCAATTGCAGCGGGGGCGAATCGAATTTCCATAGGTTATCAAGCCAAACAAGATTTCCTCCTGCAAAAAATCGGGCGGCTGCACACTTTCGCTGATTTCTTAACAACTTTGAATTTAGTACGTACAGCAGGTGTCGAAAATATCAGTTGTGATTTGATGTTCGGTTTACCGGACCAGACCTTAAATAATGTGCTTGAAAGTGCCGGGCAATTGATAGAACTCGAAATTCCTCATATCAGTTTTTATTCTCTAATTTTAGAACAAGGCACTTTATTTTATAAAAAATATGCTGAACATCCTGAATTACTGCCATCAGATGATTTAGAACGTCTGATGTATCGGGAATTACTTGATTTATTCGAAAAGCATCAATTTCAGTATTATGAACTTTCTTCAACCGCAAAACCCGGATTTTACTCCAGGCATAATTATAACTACTGGAGCACTAAACCCTATCTGGGATTAGGACCTGCAGCTCATAGTTACTATAACGGCATCAGACGCGGCAATGTCCGTTCATTTAAGGAATGGTCAGAGAATCCGTTTACCAGTTCGGAACTTGAACCGGTAAGCTTTTTTCAAGCAATGCAGGAATATGCAATGCTGTCTTTCCGCTTGGCGTCGGGTTTTTCTCCTGACAAATTCAAACAACGTTTCGGTATTGATCAGCCTTTTGAATCTGAACTTGAACGTTTACTCAATAAAGATTTAATTTATTATAATCCAAATTCAAAATCATATATTCTTACCGAAAAAGGCTTAGATTTCGGAAACCAGGTTTTCCTTGAATTTGTTTGAGAGAATATCATTTGAAAACGACAAACAATAACCATTACGAAGGCTATTAACATAATAATAAGGGTCTCGTGTCATAATTATGACAACGGCAAATATTAACGATGAAATCAGGCTTTCAAGTCCTCTGCAAGAAATAAAAAATATAAATCATCAGAGCAAATAGGCGTTTATTTAAAGTCTGAATTGAAAATAACTCCCTGTGCTTATATAATACAATTATATAAGGAGGCTATCAAATGATTAGAAGAAAAATAGCTGGAAAACTAATACAAGTTGCAAAACAAGTTCCTGTGGTAACCTTGATCGGGCCTAGACAGTCCGGAAAAACTACCTTGGTGAAGGAATGTTTTCCGGAATACAATTACGTTAACTTAGAAGATCCCTTTAATAGAATGTTAGCGAAAGAAGATTACAGAGGCTTTTTTGGAACATATAAAGAGCCTCTAGTCATTGATGAAGTTCAACGAGTACCTGAGCTTCTTTCAGCTATACAAGTTATGGTTGATGAGCATAGAGAGAAGAATGGGCGTTTTATTCTTACGGGTAGCCATCAGCCTGGTTTACAAAAAGGAATTGCACAATCATTAGCAGGCAGAACCAGTATATTAACTTTACTTCCTTTGAGCATGGATGAACTTGCAGAAGAAGGGCACTTAGATGCACTGTCTGCTGATAGATTATTAATTCAGGGTTTTATGCCGGAACTATATAGAGAGAGTTCGCGAGAGCATATAGCTTATTATCGAGATTATCTGAATACTTATGTAGAAAAAGATTTACGAGAAATGCTGGAAATTAAGAATTTGGATAAGTTCCTAAGATTCTTAACCTTGCTTGCAGGCAGAGTTGGACAGGTAGTAAATATGTCTGCTTTGTCAGGCGATGTGGGAGTTTCATCTACAACTTTGTCTGAATGGCTATCCGTGCTCGAAGCATCTTATATTGTTTATAAGTTACAACCCTATTTTTCTAATATTGCGAAACGACAAATTAAATCACCAAAAATTTATTTTACAGAAATTGGTTTAGCCTCATATCTATTAGGGATAGAAACAGAAAATCAAGCAAATAGAGATCCATTACGAGGAAATCTTTTTGAAAATTTAATTGTTTCAGAGGTCTTAAAATCAAGGTTAAATGAAAACCAAAATCCTAATATGTTTTATATGAGAACGGAAAAGGGGGTTGAGGTAGATTTGATTGTAAAGAAAGAAGATATTTTATATCCATTTGAAATAAAAACATCAATGACACCAAATAAATCATTCTCTAGGCACTTGCTATCTTTTGCAGAAGCAGAAGAAAATGCAAAGAATCCAAGAATTATTTATACAGGGCAATCTTATCCACAATTTAATGGTATTGAATATGTTAATTTTAAAGATTTAGAAAAATATCATACTTTCTAAATAATATTTGACATGTGGTAACATGTCATAATTATGACAACAGCAGATAGCAATGGTGATGGCTGGGTTTCAAGTCAAATACTAAATAAAGGAAATTAAGTGAGATTAGGTGAAAAGATATTTTTTATCAAAAAAATAAATTTTTATAATTGGGGGATGTAAATGATTATAGCAATTGGTGGCGGAGAAGTATCCGAAAATGAAACTTATATTCAAACAATTAATGATTTATATGAAAATCTAGGATGTAAAACAGACACCTTACATCTGTGTAATACTGATGTGAATATTGAAGAAGTTAATGAGTCTCATTCCTTATTTACATTGTCCTCATTATGATGAGCCTGAAAGAGCAGGCTTTGATGAGTTCTATTCCGGACAGATAACAGATGCGATTGCAATAGAAAATCAAGTAGCGATTGTTTGGGATAATTATGAATTTCATGTGATTAAATCTAATCCTATTAAAAATGCATATATCTTTTCTTGGAGTGATACTGGTTTGAACAAAAAAGTTTTATTTTAAGACTTTTCACTCGGGGAGGATGTCATAATAATGCTAAAGGTGGAAAACGCAGTAAATAAAAGGGTTTCAAAGCTTCCACATAGTACGAAATTCGAAAATTGGTGTGTTGCTTAGAATTATTTTAGGATTTTTCTGATTATTCTTTTTTTTTGCTGCTGCACTAATCACAAATTACTCCGACAAAACACCTCAAATCATTCCGGTAATATGCCGCAAATCACTCCAGAATCCCTTGACTGAAGTTATATTATCGTATTAAAATTAGCGGAGAAATATGTTTCTAAATGATATCGGGAAGTGCACGCATGGAATATAAAAAACGAATTATAGATAGATTGCTGGATATAAATATGCAGGCTTTCGGTGCGATATGGATTAAAGGTCCAAAGGGCTGTGGCAAGACGACATCAGCCAAGCAAAAGGCAAAAACCGTTGTTGAGTTTCAGGATGAAGAATATCGCGATAATTTATTAATGATTGGAGAAACCGCACCGAAAAAATTATTGCTGGGAGAAAAACCGATACTCTTTGATGAATGGCAAGATGTACCGAAACTTTGGGGTGCTATTCGTAAAGATGTTGATGATACCGGAAAAAAAGGCCAATATATTTTAACCGGCTCTTCTTCAAAAAATATAGATACTCCTCATACAGGCACGCTGCGTATTAGTCAGTTAAAGATGTACCCTATGAGTCTTTGGGAAAGTGAAGAGTCTAATGGTAGTGTTTCTCTAAAGGAATTATTTGAGAGGCCGGATTTTTTTGATGGTTGTAAGTCAGATTTATCTATAGATGATATTATTTATTCTATTTGCCGCGGAGGATGGCCCGGAATTTTTACTATAAAAAGTAATGAGACAAAATTGCAATTGGCACGGGATTTATTTAAGCAAACATATTCTGTGGATATTTCTCATATTGATGGAGTAAAAAGAAACGAAAGATGGGCACAAGGTATATTGCAATCTTATGCACGAAATATTTGTACAACAGCTGCAACAAAAACGATTTATGGTGATGTAAAAGCAAATCATAATATTGGAGAAAGTACTTTTTTTGAATATATCAGTGCGTTAGGAAAACTTTTTATAATTGATGACATAGATGCTTGGTCTCCGGCTATTCGATCAAAAACTGCAATTCAATCATCCCCTAAAAGAAATTTTATTGACCCATCCATTGCTGTTGCGGCAATGGGACTTTCACCTGATTATTTTAATAGAGATTTTCAGACTTTGGGCTTTTTATTTGAATCGTTATGTATCAGAGATTTAACGATATATTCATCCGCATTTGACGGAAGAATGTCTTATTATCGTGACCGCTATGGTTTGGAGGCTGATGGAGTTTTACATTTAAGTGACGGACGGTATGCACTCATAGAGTTTAAGTTAGGAGAATCCGGAATTGAAGAAGGAGCAAAACATCTTTGCGAAATCGAAAGTTTGGTGAGGGAGTATAATAAAAAAGAAAGACAAAATCATCTTCGTATACCGGACTTGAAATTGGTAATTACCGCAACTCAATTCGGTTATCGAAGAGATGACGATGTATTGGTTATTCCTATTGGTTGTTTAAAAGATTAATGCCGGAAAAATTTAAGTCGTCTATGCCGACAATCTGAGAAATTGAAAACAAATTGAAATCGGCGAATAAAATAGCGAATACATTGCAAAGCAGCGGATATAAATCTGTTGATAATGAGACTGTGAGCCGTTATCTTAAACACATAGCGGATGCTTTTCTTTTTTACAAAGTCGACCGCTATGATCTCAAGGGAAGAGCATATCTTAAAACACAAAATAAGTATTATGTTTGTGATATGGGTCTTCGCAATGCTCTTATTCAGTACCGTCAGCTTGAAGTTTCCCGTGCGATAGAAAATATCGTCTATGTGGAGCTTATAAGGCGTGGCTACATAGTCGATATAGGGAAAAACAGGAATGAAGAAATCGATTTTGTTGCAAGAGATGCAGAAGGGCGAAAAAATTATATTCAGGTCACTTACAGCATAGAGAATCCAAGTGTAAAAGAGAGAGAACTATCCTCTTTCCGTGGTCTGGATGACGGTTATAAAAAGATCCTCATAACAATGGACAGGACTCCATTTTCAAACCTCGAAAAAGGCTATCGGCTCTTAACAATTTTAGACTTTTTGGAAAATGATGACTCTATTGAGAACATATAAGACAGTTATGCGTAAAACTTTAATAAATAATAAGTTTTACGTATATTGTGCCCGGTATGCATATGCAAAACCCGATTTTTACCCACCTCCCAAAGCTTCGGCACTTGTATGACAAGAGCTGACCTGTAACAAATTAAATATTTGCTGAATTGAAAGAAGAAATAAAACAACTTTTATGACAATAAAAGAATTTGCTGAGATAATTTTTGTGGGGGAAAATAGAAATGTCAAAACTTTAGAATTTAAGGAAACAGAATGATGAAAAAAGTAAAAATTACAGTGAAGCGAATTGTAGTCCATCAGGATCTCATCGATGAGTATGAGAATCCGCTTGAGGATGCCTGCAACTTAACAGAGGGACAGGTGTTTATCGCAAATGGATGGAGAAAACCTGAAGAAATGTGTGACAGTGCCTGGGAGACGATGTCACCATTTGTAATGACTTTAGCTCATGGCGGAGAGGATATCTACAATGGATGGATGAAGAACAAAAAATCTGCGATGGTTTCCTGCAATGACGGTTTTCGCCCAGTCAGTTTTCTCTTAGAAGCTTTGGACGAAGACGCTGATTAGGGATACGAAAAAGATAAACAAAATAACCGTAAGGGTTTCGGAGATTTCACTTGAACAAGACGGAAAAAAGTGTAATTCGATTATTGATTGAGGGCAGATAAGATGACTGTTAACGATAAAATGATTGTTCACTGTGTTTGGGAACATAATAAAAAAGACAGCTTGATTTATTCAAGTAATGTTATTGGCGCTTTTACCCGTGGTGCCTCAAAAGAAGAGGCTTTACAAAAGATGGCGCTTGAAATTGAATCATATTTTCTTTGGACAGGAAAAATCCCGCCATCTACCGTTGAAATAAGAATCACTCAGGAAAAGACAACGGATGTATGTATCAGTGATGCAGACAGTGATGTCTTATTTGAGACGGAACGAGAAGATTTATCAATTGAACAGTATACACAATTAAAAGTACTTGTACTCAAATCAACAAATGATTTTTTAAGGCTTTATGATTCTTTCCCTGACAAGAACCGAAGTGTGTTGCCCGCAAGAAAAACTTTTTATGGAACAGTTCCCCGTACCGCATCGGAAATGTACTTACACACTAAAAATGTTAATGCGTATTATTGGGGAGAAATCGGTTTGGAAGTATCGAATGAAGGAACGATTGCGGAGAATCGTTTACTGGGCTTTGAGGAATTGGAGTTGAGAGGTAATTTTTTGTCGGGAAAAGTGTACGCCGGGAGCTATGGGGAACAATGGTCCATTCCAAAGGTTTTAAGAAGATTTCTCTGGCATGACAGAATTCACGCAAAAGCTATGTACAGAATGGGAATAGCGACATTCGGGGAAGGGGTAATTCCAAATATTTTTAAGTTCAGAATATAATTGTGGTCGGTACCAATAGGTCAAGAAGTTGGTTATTCCAAATATTTTTAAGTTCAGAATATAATTACTAATTGACAAATGAAGACAAGTATTTATACACCTTTTATGTCAAATAAATGAAATATTCGAGTGAAATTATATCTGGAATTAATTACGAGTGGGGAATGAAAAAAACAGAATGAAAATCGAAGAACTTAGATTAGATTTAGAGGAATATGATAAGGAACATTTAATGAAAAAGGCAATGCTTATCTCTCCAATAGTGGACATGGAAAAGTTGATTTTGGATATGATGAAATTTACGAACTTGTTGATGTGTAAAAATTGATGAATAAGCACATTAGAGTTGTTCCTTTATTCCTTGCCGTATGTTGTATCATGATGAATTCTTTGATCCGCGAATCTTGACGGATTATCTTACAGAGAGCGGGAACTATCAGAATGAACGGACACGGAACAGAGCATGGAATTCTTATGAAATTTACGGCTCGAAAAGCTACTATGAATTTCCGGAACGGGGAGTTTACACTTGGGAGACCTATCTTGATTATGAGGGAGATATCCTAACCATGCCGTATACCGTTACAGAGCCGGATGAGCCCGCAAAAAGAGATTATTTGGAAATGGTGGCAAATACCGTTATAACGAGAGAAATGTCACACTCGGAAAAGGTTGATTTCATGAGGTTCTAAGAATTTAAAAACAGCCAAAAACAGCGTGTTATTTTCGACTCAGCCTCCGGGGAGAGTGTCATAATTATGCTACAAGGAGAAAATGCATGATGACTTGAATGAGGACATAAAGACAGTTTATTCTAGACGTGGAAGAATTATAATTTGAAGGCGAGATGATAAGGTGGAAACATTAGATGATTTTCTAAAATTGGATATCAGAGTTGGAACTATTATTGAGGCAAAGGTATTTGAAAAAGCAAAGAAGCCTGCTTATCAATTAAAAGTTGATTTGGGTAATGAAATCGGTATAAAAAAATCTTCTGCACAGATTACAGAGTTATATAAGTGTAAAGATTTGATTGGCAAGCAAGTATTGGCTGTTGTAAATTTTCCGCCAAAACAAATAGCAGATTTTATGTCAGAAGTTCTGGTATTAGGAACTTATAGTAACACCGGCGTTGTTCTGATTATTCCTGATAAAGATGTTCAAAATGGAGATAAGTTAGGTTAAATGCAAATCCCGGCTTGTCGTATCTGTAATAACTTAACCCCTGATGTCAGACAAATACTGCATGCGGAAAAGCCGGATTTTTCAAAATACTATGTTTGTTTCTTCGCTTTCTATGTCATTTTCCACATCATTTTATATCCGCAAAGGATGTATATAGCATATTTATGTTTCTAAAGCCGGTAATGCCGACTCCTGAGCATGACAATTTATCACAGACTGTATTCCCCGAATTACAAAATACAATTCAAAAGATTTTGCAGAAAATGATGGAAACTATTTAAATAAATTTTAGCGAAATAGTATATGAAAAATTAACATGACAGACAGATGTCATATAAATCTGTATATTTTGCCGGGAACAGCGATTTTATACCTGAAATGTGTGGACTTAATAGCCCGACAAAAGGAAAAAATGTTTTTGAAGAAGAGCTGATAAAGAATTTTTTATTGTAATTCATCCGGGGTCATTTTATACAGCCAATCAGTAATCTGTTCTGCTGAAACACAAGAACTATTTATAATCCATTTGTCTATTATATATACACATCCATTAGCTAAAAAGTCAGTTGCAAAATCTATATGTTCTGGAATATCAGCCTTATTAGTTAGTTTATATTTATTTTGATATACCATTGAATAAAAAGTTTTAGAGCAAGTAAAAACCAAGTTATTAAAAGAATTAGGTCCTGTAGAAGAAAGCACTCCCTTAAAGTAATCACAATAATCCATTACAAACTGAATAATAGCGCGCGTAGCCCATTTATAATCATTATTGCTTGAATTAATTATTCTCTCAATCTGATCCAGATAGAATAAATTCATAACATCATATTTATCTTTAAAATATCGATAAAAAGTCCCTCTGCTTACTTCCGCAATATCTATGATGTTCTGAACTGTAATATTCTCAAACTTTTTAGACTTTAGTAATATTTTCATTGCATTAATGAGATCTTTTTTTGTATTTCTGGAAGCCATATTGTGCTCTCTTATTCATTAAACAAAATATGAAATTTGTATAATATTAAACAATTTGATCAACTTGTTCATTGGTAACATTTTAGCATATTAGTACAATATATTAAAATACTTAACCAAATATTTTAGCATATTAGTACAATAGTTTAAACAGAACAATTTAAACACAATAATAGTCAGGAGGGATACTTTTATGTCAAACGTGCAAGCTTTATTAAAATCAATTAAGATTGGTGGTGTTGAAGTAAAAAACAGAGTTATATTACCTTCTATGGCAATGAATTTTGCTAACTATGATGGTACTCCTACAAGAACCTTATTGTCATATTATGCAGAACGTGCCAAAGGTGGTTGTGGTCTTATCATCACAGAAGCAATGCCTGTTTTACACCCATATGAAACAAACCTTGATCGTCCTTTAGCAATCAATTCATATCAAAAGGTACAGGAATGGCACGATGTAATTGATACCGTACATTCTTTCGGAACTAAAATACTAGGTCAAATTTATCATTCCGGTTTATTAACAAAACCATATGCACGCTATTATGGTGACCAAAATGTATCTGCCGGTGAATTTGCCGGAGCTCGTGAAATAACAAAAGATGAGATAAAAGAAGTTATTGATGCTTTTGTAAATTCTGCAACAATAGCATATAAAACAGGTTTTGACGGCGTTGAAATCCATGGCGCTCACATGTATTTGCCAAATCAATTCCTATCTCCATTATCTAACCAACGAGCTGATGAATATGGCGGAAGTCTGGAAAACCGTTTTCGCTTCTTAAAAGAAATTCTTACAGGTATTCGTGAAGTTTGCCCAAGACCTTTTATTCTATCAGTAAGATTGGCAATGGTAGATCTTATACCCGGAGGAATTACATTAGAAGAAGGCGCACAATATGCTAAATGGTGTGAAGACGCAGGCGCTGATTTAATAAACACGTCATGTGGATTTTATACGAAAATGTATGAAGGTGCTGAAACTCAATGGGAACCGCAGGGAGCGAGATTATATATGGCTGAAGCAGCCAAAAAAGCAGTATCAATTCCTGTAGCAGCTGTAGGAAAACTTCGTGATCCTGAATTCTGTGCTGATCTCATAGATAATGAAAGAATAGATATGGTTTGCATTGGAAGACCGCAAATATGTGATCCACAGTGGACAAACAAAATAAGATTTGGAAAAATTGACCAAATAAGACCATGTTTAAACTGCCTGCAATGCATGAATACATTTGGACTTGAAGCTTCCAGTCCGGTTCGATGTTCCATTAATCCTTATGTTGGTTTTGAAGACAGGATTATTGAGAGCAGCGTAAATGCAGTAGGTTCTCCTAAAAAACTTGTTGTCATAGGAGGTGGTCTTTCAGGGATGCAGTTTGCAATCATTGCTAAGAGACGTGGGCACGATGTGTCAATAATCGAAAAAACGGATAAGTTGGGCGGACAAATGATTCTTGGGGGAGAATTGCCATTTAAAAAGGACGTTGTATCTGCTTTAAACTGGTATCGTGATGAGTTAGGACGTTTGGATATAGATATACAATATAACACATTAGCAACAATTGATACTATAAAATCAATGAAACCGGATGCTGTTGTTATTGCAGTAGGTTCTTTACCTTCTACGCCTAAAATCAAAGGAATAGAAAATGCGATTGAATCTTGGAAAATTCTAGATAAGACTATAGAAACACCTGAAGAAAAGAAAGTTGTAATAATAGGTGGGGGAGTAGTGGGCTCCGAATTAGCTCATAAACTTGTTGAAAATGGCTGTAATGTAACAATACTGGAAATGCTACCGGAAATATGCCATGGTCATGATATATTCCATAAAGATAAGCTTGAGACATATCTTAATGAAAATGCAGATGTGAAATTAAATGTCAGAGTAGATGAAGTTTTAAGTAATAAAGTTGTATATTTCGACAGTGAGAACATTGAAATGACAACAGATTGCGATTTAGTAATTTATAGTACAGGCCAGCACTCAATCGGAAATGACTTGTATAATGCCTTAGTTGATGAGAAAATAGAAGCCTATAAAATCGGTGACTGCGACAAACCGGGTAAATTCCTTAGCTCAACTCGTTCAGCGTGTGATTTAGCATATCGTATTTAATTTTCTAATAATTTGAACAACAAATAAATTAGGAGGTATTACAGATGGGACAAAATAATTTTAGCGAAAAAACTGCAATTATTACAGGTGCTTCCAGAGGTATGGGAGTAGCAATGGCAAAAAGACTGGGGAAAATGGGTTACAATGTTGTTGTTAATTTTGTAAGTGATTCAAGTAAATCAAAGGCTGAAGATATTGCTGAAGCTATTAAATCTGAGTATGGTGTAGATTCTATTAGTTACCAAGCTGATGTATCAGATTATGACCAAGCTAAAAAAATGATTGAATATACAGTAAACAGGTATGGGGGATTAAACTGTCTTGTAAATAATGCAGGCACAGCACATCCGGGAATGTTTGCGGATTTAAAGAAAGAATCAATTGATCACACTATAAAGGTAGATTTGATGGGTGTTCTATATCCAACTCATTGTGCTCTTCCATATTTATTGAAAGATGGGGTTGATAACCCGGTTATCATCAATACTGCATCTGTTGGAGCTTCCTTGGGTCAAGTTGGTTTAACAGATTACTGTGCGTGTAAAGGTGGTGTGGTAGCATTCGCTCGTTCTTTAGCATTGGAATATGCTCCCAAGTTGAGGGTGAATTGTGTATCACCAGGTACTACCCGTACTGAACTGCTTGAGGCTACATTAAAGACTAACCCTGAAATTGTTAATAGTACATTGGAAGTAACTCCTATGCATCCTGTATATTCCATGGCAGAACCGGATGATATTGCAGATGCAATGGAATATTTAATTAACGCAAGATTTGTTACAGGGTTTAATTTAAATGTAAATGGTGGAACATTTATGAATTAAAAATCATGTAAAAAGAGCTCATACCATCATAAAGGTGGTGTGAGTTCTTCATGTTTGTTCTTTTCTTTATTCAATAGCTAGAGGATCTGAAAATTCACTTCCTCTGTCAGTCAGAATAACTTGTACATTTTTTCCGTATATTCTTGCTAAAGTTAAACATTTTGAATGATAAACCCTGTATTATAGGGATGTGGTAAATCAGTCTTGTGCGAAGAAGGTTTCGTACAAGACTGATTTTAAGTTTATATTTAACTGAAAATATTGCAGGCTAACATTGAATATTTTCAGCTGAATGAAAATTTCTTTAAATAATTATATTAGCTTGCAGTTAAATGAAAATTATCATATATCGGAGATCAGGGAAATCGGCATTGTTTGATATATTCCGAAGGAAGTCCGGTTTCGATAAATAAACTAAAGAACACAATGGTCAGCAAAGGTTTCTCAATTTCAAACAACACAATTGATCGTTATCTTTCCGGGATTTTAGATAGTCTTATCATGTATGAAGCAAGAAGATTTGATATTAAAAGCAAAGCTTTACTTGAAACTCAAGCGAAATACTATGCGGTAGACTCAGGCTTGCGGAGTTTAATATTACCTGATCATTTTCAAGACTATGGTCATATTATTGAGAATGTTATTTATTTAGAATTATTACGACGAGGAAATGAAGTTTTTGTTGGCAAAACAGATAACTACGAAGTAGATTTTGTGTCTGTTAATTCGTAAAAAGAAATTGAATACTACCAGGTAGCATTAACAACTTTGGATGAGAAAGTTTTGGCAAGAGAATTACGATCATTACAATCTATTGATGATCAATATCCCAAATATCTGTTAACTTTAGATGATTATAATCAAGAAGCTAATTATGCCGGTATCAAAAAACTCAATATCATAAATTGGCTTTTGGGTTAAAACATTGTGTTGATATTATGGTTTCACTTTCAGTTCAAATTTCTACATAATTCTTTACTTTCCATCAGTTGACACTAATAAACCAGGGTGATAAAGTTGTTTTGGCACTCGAGGTTAACGAGTGCTAAAATATATAAATCCTAATAATAGATTAGCGCTGAAATATATATACAACAAATTGGAGAATTAATTGTTAACTGAACGCAAAAGACAAATTTTAAGAGCGATTATCGATGATTATGTTTTATATGCTGAACCTGTCGGTTCCAAGTATTTAGTTGATAAATACAAGTTGGGTGTCAGTTCTGCTACAGTGCGAAATGAAATGAGTGAATTGGAGGAATTGGGTTATTTGGAGAAACCACATACCTCTGCCGGCAGAGTACCTTCGGACAAAGGTTATCGCGCCTATATCGATTTACTTTTGGATTTAAAGCCTGTTTCACAAACTGATCAAGATAAGATTGAGAGTTTCTTCAGTGATCACATGACTGAAGTAACTGCTTTAGTGCGTCAGTCGGCAAATCTGTTATCGGAGCAAACGGATTTTCCTTCTTTGGTTATTTCACCAAGATACAGTGATACCAGTTTGGAACAAATCAAGTTATTGATGATCGAACCGGGTAAAGCTTTGGTAGTTGTGGTTTTATCTCCGGGTATTGTTAAAGATCGGATGATCAGAATACCACATCAAATTAAACAGGAAGATTTACATTTGATCAGCAAAATTATTGAACAGAAATTAAGCGGACAAAAACTGGATCAAATTACATTGATTACCATATCTGCAGCAGCAGAAGATGTGCCGGTACCGGAAGCTTTATTAAATCAGGTATTATTTGAAGCATATGTTTCGATTAAGCAAGCTGAGAATATTGAATTGTATATTCAAGGAACTCATCGATTATTTAATCATCCGGAATTTCAGGAATTAGCACTTGCCAAGAGTTTTCTGGATACGATGCATCAAGAAGGTATTGTTGCAGGATATATGAGTGAATGGGAAAGCATGAATGCAGATCTGGAATTAACTGCTACTGAGAATCCTGATGAAATTGAACAATTGGAGAAAACCAGACGTGAACAACCGTATTTGAAAGAGAATCCCTCTTATATGGTACGGATAGGTCAGGAAATTACCTTAAAGGGCTTGGAAGAATGCAGTTTTATCACTGCTGCTTATAAAATTACTAATAAAATTACCGGTCGAATCGGTGTTGTCGGTCCGAGAAGAATGGAATATGGCAAAATTATTTCGCAAATAAATTTCATTAATTACACCTTGGATCAACAAATTTTGGAATTGGCATCCGGTTATGATCGGAAGGAGGATATTAATGGCAAAGAAAAAGAAGAACAAGCTTGAGTCAGAAGGCTTGAATCAAGAGCAAACCGCTTCTCCGGAAGATGTGAAAGATTCTGAAGAAACATCTGCAAAAGCTGATGCAGATGAAATGTCTGCAAGAACTGAAACAGAAGAAACGTCTGCAAAAACTGAAACAGATGAAACAGATGTAACAGCTGAAACAGAAATAAAAACAGAAGAGTCTAAGCTGGAAGAAGAGTATGCTGAATTAAATGACAGGTTTTTACGTTTAATAGCGGAATATGACAACTTCAGAAAACGCTCACAAAGAGAAAAAGATTCTTTGTATAGTGATTCAGTATTTGATGTTTGTAAAGCTTGGTTACCGGTTTTAGATAATTTGGATCGTGCGATTGATGCGGCTGAAAAATTCGTCAGTGACGAGAGCAGACAAATGGCTGAAGGCATGGAAATGGTCAGACGTCAGGCTTTAGAAGTTATGGACGGGCTGGGTGTAGAAATGATGGATTGTCTGGGAGAAAGATTTGATCCGGAATTTCATGAAGCGGTTGCTCATGTAGAAGATGATTCATATGGTGAGGGTGAGATCATTGATGTTTTGCAAAAGGGCTATATCAAAGGTGATCGAGTAATCAGATATGCAGTAGTCAGAGTTGCTAATTAACTTTTTAAATAAATATAACAATAAAGAAAATATAATATGATTTACTAATTTGGAGGAACAATAATATGTCTAGAATAATAGGAATTGACTTAGGAACAACAAACTCATGTGTAGCAGTACTGGAAGGTGGAGAGCCGGTTGTAATACCGAATCCTGAAGGAGCAAGAACAACACCGTCAGTAGTGGCTTTCACTAAAGATAATCAGCGCTTGGTGGGTGCTATTGCCAAACGTCAGGCTGCCAGCAATCCGGATCGTACCGTAATGTCGATCAAGCGTGAAATGGGTTCGAATTTTAAAGCTAAGATTGCAGATAAAGAATATACTCCGCAAGAGATTTCAGCGATGATTTTGCAAAAATTGAAATCCGATGCTGAAGAATATTTGGGTGAAACGGTCAGCAAAGCTGTTATTACTGTACCGGCATACTTCAGTGATTCACAGAGACAGGCAACTGCCGATGCAGGTAAAATAGCCGGTTTAGAAGTCATGCGGATCATTAATGAGCCGACTGCCGCTTCATTAGCTTACGGCCTTGACAAAGAAACGGAACAAAAAATAGTCGTATTTGACTTGGGCGGCGGTACTTTTGACGTTTCAATTCTTGAAATCGGCGACGGCGTTTTTGAAGTTTTAGCTACATCCGGTAATAACAGACTGGGCGGAGACGATTTTGACCAACGTATTGTCGATTATCTGATTGCTGAAATGAAAAAGGATCAGGGAATTGATTTGAGTAAAGATAAATTGGCTTTACAACGTCTGCAAGAGGCAGCTGAAAAAGCGAAAATTGAATTGTCCGGTATGACTACTACCAATATCAACTTGCCCTATGTAACGGTTGATGAAACCGGCCCGAAACACCTGGATGTTTCGTTAAGTCGTGCCAAATTTGATGAATTAACAGATGATCTCGTAGATAAAACCATTAAACCCTTAGAACAGGCAATGAAAGATTCGGGTTTAAAACCAAGTGAAATCGGAAAGGTTTTACTGGTTGGCGGATCGACCAGAATTCCTGCTGTTCAAGAAAGGGTAACCGCTTATTTCGGTCAAGAACCTTTCAAAGGCATTAACCCTGACGAATGTGTCGCGATCGGTGCTGCCATTCAGGCCGGTGTTTTATCCGGTGACGTGGAAGGTTTGGTCTTATTAGACGTAACTCCGTTATCTTTAGGGATCGAAACCTTAGGTGGCGTTATGACCAAAATTATTGATCGCAATACGACAATACCGACCAAAAAGAGCCAAGTTTTCTCAACTGCCCAGGATGGTCAAACACAAGTTGAAGTCCATGTATTGCAAGGTGAACGTGAATTTGCCAGTGATAACAAGACATTGGGTAATTTCATTCTTGACGGTATTGCACCGGCGCCACGCGGTATTCCTCAAATTGAAGTTACATTCGATATCGATGCCAACGGTATCGTCAATGTTTCTGCTGTCGATAAAGGAACGAATCGCAAACAAAATATTACGATTACGGCTTCAACAAACTTAAGTGATGCTGAAATAGATCAAGCGGTCAAAGATGCAGAAAAATTTGCTGAAGAAGATAAAAAACGTAAAGAAGAAGTCGAAATCAAAAATACTGCAGACAGTACTGTCTATCAAACGGAAAAAACCCTGAAAGACTTAGGTGATAAGCTTGATGCAGCTGAAAAAGAAAATGTTGAAGCTGAAATTAAAAAGCTGAAAGATGCGATTGAGAAAAACGACATAGAAGGAATGAAAACCAATACGGAAGCTGTACAACAAGCGCTTTATAAAGTTTCGGAAAAACTCTATCAACAACAAGCTGCGCAAGAAGCTCAGCAAGACGGTGCAGCCGGTCAGGGACAGCCGGGTACGGATACAGGTCAACCCGGAGGTACTTACGAAGCTGATTTTAAAGATGTCGGTTCGGACGAAGAATAATTCTGTTATAGTCAACTGATAAATGTTAAAATATTAAAAATTATTTAAAGACTACCCGCCATCGCTATTTTGATGGCGGGATTTATCAGTTAGTTTGAATGTACAAATTTATATATACAATAATGAAATGTTAAGGAGGCTCTGATTAGTGTCGGATAAACGTGACTATTACGAAGTTTTAGGCGTACAGAGAGATGCCGATGAAAATACTATAAAAAGAGCTTTTTGGAAATTAGCAAAAAAATATCATCCGGACGTTAATCCGGATAATCCCGAAGCTGAACAGAAATTCAAGGAAGCCAACGAAGCTTATGAAGTCCTCAGTGATCAGGAGAAACGCCAGCGTTATGATCAATTCGGTCATGCCGGTGTTGACGGACAAGGATTTAGCGGAACTTACGGCGGTGGCTTCGGCATAAATTTAGAGGATATTTTCAGTTCAATTTTCGGAGATTTAGGTTTTGGTTTCGGCGGCAACAGTCGTAACGGATATCGTCAGCAAGGCCCGATTCCCGGAGCAAATTTGCGTTACCGTATGAATTTAGATTTTATGGAAGCTGCTTTCGGAACCGAACGTGAAATTAAAATTCGCAAAGAAGATTTATGTAAAACTTGCAACGGATTCGGAACAAAAGATGGCAAAGAACCTCCTGTTTGTCATATTTGTAATGGAAGCGGTCAAGTAACCGGAGTACAACAAACTATTTTCGGTCAGGTACGAACCGCTCAGACATGTATTAATTGTCAAGGTACGGGACGGGCAATTGATGAGCCGTGTCCGGAATGTATCGGTACAGGCAGAACTATGATCACAAAGCGTCTTAATGTAACTGTTCCGGCGGGAATTAATGAAAGAGAAATGCTGACTTTAAGCGGAGAAGGTGAGCCAGGAACTATGGGAGCGCCGAACGGAGATTTATATATTGAAATCCATATTAAACCGCATGAGGTTTTTACCAGACAAGGCAACACAACATTTTGTGTTGTTCCGGTGACCTTCGCTCAAGCTGCTCTCGGTCAGGAAATAGCCGTACCGACAATAGACGGATCAATGCAGTATAAGTTGAAACCGGGTACACAACCGGGTGACATTTATACCATCCATAATAAAGGTATTCCTTATATCAATCGGCGTAATTCACGCGGCGATCATAAGTTCCAGGTAGAACTGGAAGTACCGCATAATTTAAATAAAGAACAAGAAGAATTGCTGGAAAAATTCGAGGCCAGCATGAAAGATGATAACTACAAAAAACGCAAAGGTTTTTTCAATACAATCAAAAAAATTTTTACTGATTTCGATTCGAAAAAATCAAAATAAAAATATAAACATATAAACATTGATCAGACTGATTGATCAGGCTATATGAAATAAACAAAAAATGATCTGAGCAGGAATGGTATAGAACAAGTATCATTTTTTCAGGGGAAGCAACATGACTGAAAAGCAATGGCTGATTTTTCAGTTCAAAACAACTCATGAGGCGGCTTTTGCACTCAATCATTATCTGCTTGCTTGCGGTGCAGCCGGAATATCGACAATCGATAAAACTGAATTACTGGAATCATTTCAAACAAATTACTCGCCTGACGTAATCGCCGAGGATTTTCTTAAAAGCTTAGATTACGAAGTAGTGATCGAGGCATATTTTCCTGTATATACCGGATTATCAGTCCCGGACGATAAGTTTTATCCGGAAAATAAAAGATCCTTAAGGTCTGAAGAGAATCTCAAAGTAGAACTTAATCAAGATTTGAATTCTGTTGTAACAGAAACAGAAGTGCCAAAAACTGCTAAGCAGCGAATATCCATTGCTCAATTTGAGAAAATAATAGAACAGAGTTTGACACGAATAGCCGAGTTTTCTGATATCGGACAAGGCTATGTCGGCTATCGTCAGCTTGCAGAGGAGAATTGGTCGGAAAACTGGAAAAAATATTATCGTACTCATAAAATCGGACGTATTGTAATTAATCCGAGTTGGTTGGAGTATAGTATACAGTTAGATGAAATATTGTTAAATCTTGATCCGGGCAGTGCGTTCGGCACAGGAGAACATGAATCAACATCTTCAGTCCTTAGATTTTTATCCGATTTTGATTTCAGTGTTTTACCGACAGGACCAATTCTGGATTTGGGAACCGGCAGTGGTATTTTGGCCATTGCCTTGGCCAAAATATTACCCGATAGCGAAATTATCGCATTGGATATTGACCCGCATGCTGTAGAAGTAGCGAAAAAAAACGCGGCATTCAATTTTGTTGAGAATATTGATTTTGTGACAGGTGAACTTCATAGTCAAAATCAAAAGTATGGTCTGATAATTGCTAATTTGACCGCCAGTATTCATTTGAATTTGATTCAAGAATATATGCGCAAACTGATTTCAGGCGGTTATTTGATGCTTTCAGGCATTATTAATCAACGAGCTGATGAAGTCAGGACTGTTTTTGCACAAAACGGTTTTGTACTTGTTTCTGAAATGGATGACAATGACTGGCTGAGTATTGTATACCGTATAGACACAAAATAAAACTGCGGAAAAACGGTGAGACCATGACAGGGTGAGCATTGTATACCGTATGGACACTGCTTAATCGCAATATACACTGCTTATTCACAATATACACTGCTTAATCGCAATATACACTGCTTATTCACAAGAGACACTGCTTAATTGTATCTGTTTTCAATACTTCTGAATGGTAGCTGGAGATCTTATTGATTAGGGATATTCTGTTGTTCTTTTTGGCAAACAAGATAATTATGGATCGCTCATCAGAGCCTCTTTGTAAAATAAAACTATGTTTTAAAGGAATCATTTTTTGATGTTTTGCAAGAAACAGGTTCCTAAAACCTGATTTATTAAAAACTTGCACACTATTTAAGACAATATGAAGTGACCCCGCAATTTGCAAAACCGTGGATTTACCCGTAGCCTGAAGGCTAAAGAAAAACGCGGGGATTACCGCATACAAAGGGAGGTCACTTCAATGAATAGAATAATTTATGTTGGCATGGATGTCCATAGGGAAAGTTATACACTTTGCTGTGTTGAGCAAAATCTAGAAGGTGAAGACAAGGTATTCGGTCATTTGCGTATGGAGGCAAAGATCGATAATGTGAAGCGCTATCTCAAGAAGATAGCCTCCTGTTTACTAAGCAAGGGTATCATTCCACGTTTTGTCTGTGGTTACGAAGCCGGTTGTCTTGGTTATTCACTTTACTATCAAATGAGAGAAGCAGGATTCGAATGTGTGGTTATGGCCCCGGCAACTCTTTTCCTTCGTCCACGTCATGTCCTTAAAAATGATATGCGCGATGCTGAACACATAGCGAAAAGTCTTGCCTACGGAAACTACCGCGCAGTCTATATTCCCTCAGTACAAGACGAAGAGGTCCGAGAGTTTATCCGTATGCGAAATGACCATAAACAAGGTCTAAAAAGATTGAAACAACAAATAGGTGCTTTTTGCTTGCGTCACGTTATGCATTACGATAAGACCAAGTGGACACAAGTTCATCTGCGTTGGTTGGAAACATACGATCTCCGCCCGGGCTACCGAGAGGTCTTGGATCGTTATCTATTGACCTACCACATGCTGCAAGATTTAATTGAGCAGTGTGATTTGCACATTGAAGAAATATCCCAAGAAGAACGTTATCGTGAAAAGGTTGCACACCTATGCTGCTTCAAGGGAATACGGACACAGACAAGTATATCCTTGATAGTAGAGACAGGAAGTTTTGCGCGTTTTGCTACAGCTGAACAATTTGCCAGCTATCTGGGGCTGATACCGAGAGAGTCATCGAGTGGAGATACGATTCGCAGAGGCAGTATTACCAAAACAGGTAATCGGGAACTACGGCGTTTATTGATCGAATCAGCTCACAGTATCTGTCGTGGCAGGTCGGATCGGAAATCTAAGGCGCTGAAAGCCAGACAACGAGGCAATCCTCCGGAAGTAATTGCCTATGCGGATCGGGCAGTACTACGTCTAAGTAGAAAGTACTTTCGTATGATACGGCGAGGTAAGAAAACTTGTGTAGCTATTACAGCAGTTGCAAGAGAGCTGGCTTGTTTTGTTTGGGGGATGATGAATGGACGCTTTGAACTTAGAGTGACAGGTCAGAAGGTTTGAGTAAGCTAAACTCTTATAGAAACATGTACCCGTTGCAGGTATAAACTGCTACGATGAGGCTGTTTCCAAGGGTTCTAGCCTACGCTTTGTCTGAGTCATTTGCGTTACCAACCATGCTGACACCGATAACGGTAATTCGCGTATTAAGAGAGCAAGACTCGTGGCGGACCATTGACCTGCGGTAAGCAAAAGCGAATCCGCGTATAACAGATTGGCCAAAAGCCGGAGACATAGCGCTAGATCCCTTGAAGAAAGCCTCAGTTTGAACGAGGCTCTAACCATGATTTGAAAATTTAATTTTAAAATTAAATTTTTTAAAAATAAACCTTGACAAGGGGTCACAACATAACAGGTTGTACCGTAGGATTGCTGAATAAGCTTAAAAAGTGTGCAAGCATTGCTCGAAAACAAGGATTTATTGAAGAATCTGCACATTATTTAAGGTTATACCGTTGAAATGCTGAATAAGCTTAAAAAGTGTGCAAGCATTGCTCGAAAACAAGAGTTTATTGAAGAATCTGCACACAATTTAAGGTTGTACCGTAGGATTGCTGAATAAGCTTAAAAAGTGTGCAAGTTGACAGTTGTAAAAACTAATGCTGTAAAAATTAATACTGTAAAAACCAATACTGAATAAACTTATACAGGAAAAATCCCATGCAGGGAAACTTCAGATATGAATCATAGCTTTATGTATTATGATATGAGAATTGCTCTTTTTTTGCTTTAATATCATAAAAGCGATCGATTTCATGTACGAGGAAGTTGACTCTTTTGAGAATGTTTTTTCTGGTAATGATTCCGAGAAAGCGATTATTTTTTCCAACCACACAAACAAAGTTATGGTCTACCATTTGGTGCAAAACATCTTCCAGATCGGCATCTTCTTGTACTACAGAGAAATCATAACAGATGATTTCCGCAACTTTCTTTTCTGATAATTTATCCCAATCATACGATATTTGATCTTTGATTCCTTCGATTACTAAAGGGAGAGAGATTACACCGTGCAGACGATGCTGATTATCAATAACGGGAATGGAACTATATCCTACTGTGGATAAAATCATCATTGCATGTAATAAAGTATTTTCGGTTCTGACTGAAGCAACTGCATCAGCCGGAATAACTAATTCACTGTCATCAAAAAGTAGCAGATTTTCAAGATGTTTATTAATCATTAACAAAAAACCTCCGTCTTTTTGTTATCTGATACTAGCATAATAGACAAATGCGACGTATACAAGGCAAAAATATTAAGAATGTGTATCGATTGTTCATAATTTCTTATTCTGCCAGGATTTGAAATTCAATTCATCAAGAAGTGCTGATTGCTGAATTGCAATCAGTATCGTAAAACCATATTATAAAACCCAGCGACTAAAGATCGTTTTTGACAAAGGAATCTCTGGCGATCCAGATCAAACAGACTACCATAACTAACCAATAGAGATAGGGCAGAATTGACGGAGTTCGCAACACAAATTCTCTGCTTAAATTGGTGCCGAACAGCGTCAAGTTCGTATATGAAGAGTCGTTGATTGCAGGAAAAATGTACTTACTTAAGTCAAGATACTCAAAAGGTAAAAACGCGATAATCGGATGTAATTTGATGGAAATTAATTTTATAAAATTATATATGCTGAGTAAACCAAATTGCATAATCATTGTAATGCCAACAGCAATCGATGTACTGCGCGTAACGCAGGAAAACATTAATGCGATAGAACCTGTAATAAATACAAAACTGATTTTGCTGAGACATAGTAATAGTAAATAGATAGGAAATGCTAATCCGAGCACACCGCTTCGGGTTACCCACGCATAAGGCAAACGATAAAAAGGTTCTACAAATATATAAGATGAGGCTAATGTAGCAAAATATACTATCAGCATTCCGACTACGCTGATACTGAAAATACTTAATACTTTGGCAAAGAAAATCTTATAACGTTTTACCGGTGCAATAATCAGTCCCTTGATTGAACCTGTAGAAATTTCCTGTGAGATGCTGCTTCCTGCAAGAATGATTATCAGACAAATAATTGCATATGTACCGAGATAAATTGCTAAACCGGGATAGTAGTAGATTGAATCATCGGTTGCGGGTGGACTTGAATACGGTAAATTCAGATAATAATTTGCCACTAAATAATCTTGTTTAGCTTCTTCCAGCTGAATCGGCAATAACGGTGAGTATGAGGAATAACCATTGGTAATTAGAGTTAAAGCATTGTTACGTACAAGTTGTAAGGATAAAAAATAGTTTTTGCCGGGATAGTTTGCTTTGCCGGTAGGATTTACTTTTAATTCTAATTCCAAATCTGCAATTTGAAATGCTTTTTGTTGTTCATCTAAATCCTGATCAGCCCTGATGTTCTGTATCTGATAATCGATAAAAACGGCGTAATCATCTTGTTCGATAATCTGATCAATGTTTTTTACTTTTTGTTCAATTTCATTAACTGTTAAGTCAGAATATTTATCATAATGATAATCATCATATATATATATATCGCTTGGCAAATTATCGTCAAAGCTATGTTCGATTTGTAAATCAAATGAACCGCTTTCTGTTTCAGGAATCAGTTTATTTTCTTTCCTTACTTCTTCTGAGTCTGAGTTATCTCGACTTACTTCTTCAGCACTTGAGTTATCTCGACTTACTTCTTCTGAGTTTGAGTGATCTTGACTTACTTCTTCAGCACTTGAGTTTTCTTGCCTAACTTCTTCTGAGTCTGAGTTTTCTTCTCTTGATTCATATTCCGATTCAGCAGTTTTATTAACTGCCTTTTGGGAATTTGACAATTTAATTTCTTTTGCCAGATACAAATCTGCCAAATCACTGATTAATTGTCGCCTGAAATCCAAGCTGTAGATGTTGATGTTTTTGTCTAATCCGAGTTCCAGCATCAATTTATATTGTTTATTATTCGCTAAATTTATTTGTAAATTAATTAAATTATCTGCTTGAGCCGATTCTCCATTTTGTTCAATACTTTCAATGTGTTGTTCAAGATTGGAAATTTCAGTTTCAAGATTGAGAATTTCATTTTCCATTTCACTTTTGGCTTCGGTAAAAGTAAAATGGTCCTCTGAATAATATGAAAATGGAAACAGCTTAAAGATACCGCCCAGAGCGACTATACCCAATACGGTTAAAATCAGGATAATATAAAAATTTTTCTTGCGTAATATTTTTGTCCATTCATTACGTAAAAGAACAATAACTTTATTCAATGGGATTACCTCCTCCGGTGATTGAGAGATATAGTTCTTCCAGATTAGTCTGATACGGTTGTACGGAAGTCAATGCAATATGAGCCTGACTGAGGCGAAAAATAACTTCCGGAATTTGTTTCTCTTCAAGAGCCAGAATCAGCTTGTTTTGATCAAGAACACTCGGTTTGAAAGATAAATTCTCGTTTAAGAGTTCCAAGGCTTTGTTCATTTGATTTGTATCTAAAAAACCAAATAGAGTTAAATTTCGTTCGGTTTGTTTAATCATTTGATTAATTGGCTGATTATCGATTAACTTCCCCCGATCGATAATAATAACCCGATCACACATTTTTTGAAGTTCGGCTAATTGATGACTGGAGACTAAGACGGCAACATCTTCCTCATGTGCCAACTTAATCAACAAATCTCTTAATTCACGAATACCGCTGGGATCCAAACCGTTTGTCGGTTCATCCAGAATCAGAACTTTCGGTTTATGTAATAAGGCTTGAGCAATACACATCCGTTGTTTCATACCTAAAGAATAACGCTTTACTTTCTGATCAGCTCTTTTCTGCATATGTAACAGTTCAATAACTTCATCGATTCGTGATTTTTCTACTCCCGGATGCAGGCGGCGATACATTTCCAAGTTTAATCTGCCGGATAAATAGAAATACATTTCAGGATTTTCAACTATACCGCCAATGTTCTGCATAGCCTCTTCGTACTCTGTCTGATGATTTTTTCCGCAGATTGTTATTTCTCCGTAGTCTAACGTCAGAAAACCCATAATCAGTTTAATTGTTGTACTTTTTCCTGCACCGTTCGGACCGAGAAAGCCTAATATTTCACCCGCATGCAGATCAAATGATAAATCTTCAATAACCTGATGTTTACCGAAAGATTTATATAAATTTTTGACAGATAAACGTACTTCTTTTTCCATGTGCTGCCTCTTACCTGCTGTTATACATTTCAAACTCCGGATCATAATACATAAGATCCGGGGGATAAATCAGATCCGCTTTGATGATTTTCCATTGCTTATTAATTTGCTCCCAGACAATTTCGTTTGAATGATAGAAAAAGTGATCAGAGAAAATCTGATTATTGGTTCGGATTTCCCAATTACTTTCAATTTCCCATAAAGTGGAGATTTTAATTTGATTCATTAAATTCCATCGGACTGTGTGTTCACTGATATTCATATTTGTAATATTATTCAAATAAATACCGTTGATGAAAAATTTTTTTAACATGTCACAAAATAATTTCCTGTGTAAATCCAGTGTATCCTGATCATAATAATAATCTTCAATTTCAGCTTGAATCTCACTCCAGTGGTTTTCAGCAAATTCTTCCGCCAAAAGTTCAATATCCTGTCCGGAGGCAAGTGCTGAATTAAGTCGGGAGATTTCAGCCGGTTTGGCAACTAAAGCTTTAGTTACTATTGTCTGATAGCTTTCGGCTTGTTCTTTCAGATCGGATTTAGCCAGAGCAACACGACTATCCAGTAATATATATACAATAAATATGCCTGCGAGCAGAACTATAGTTATTAAAAAACCTATATTGATTTTCTTTTTCGGTTTCATTATTACCTCTATTGAATGTATTGCAAAAGTCAATTCTCAACATCAATGTTAGTTAAACAACTGATTAAACCATTGTTACATATTGTATCAATTGTTTTTTTGATGAAAAACATTGTAAAATAAATATCACCACTTATTTTCATTAAGATAAATATAACAACAATATGCGGTTTAGTTTCTTAGATTTTTCTTAAGAAGATTAAGGGTTAATTATAAAATGAACAATTAATTGTATTTACAAAATATTTTAGATTGTTAAATTAATATCTGATAGTTTTGTTTTTGCTGAAATTCTCAGTCATTCGATATACAATGATAAACAGCGTTGTATTATTGAAACATCGAGGTATTCTCATGCAGTTCAAAATATCACAAACTAAATCCGGCAGATATCTGAAGATCAGGAGTGAAAAATCATGACAGAGAAAAATGATAAAGCAAAAAAGAATCCTCTCGATACTTCACTTATGCATGAAAAGCTGAAAGGAGATTCCTTTCCCCGGAATTGGGAGGAGTTCCTGGATGATGATATTCGTGAGTTTTTTGATCAGTTATTAAATATTACCGGACAAAAGAAAAGTGACGTGATCAAAAAAGCAAACCTTTCCCGTGTTTACGGTTACCAGATTATGGAAGGGCGCAGACGTGGCAAACGTGATTATTATCTTTTGATTGCCCTTGCGATGTCACTTGATCTGAAAACTACACAAAGAATGCTGGCGGTAGCACAATATGGTGCATTACACCCGCTGATCAAACGCGATGCTGCGATTATTTTTGCTTTAAATCATGAATATGACATTATGCAAACATATGATTTCATGTGTTCTCTGGGGCTTGTTCCTTTAGATGACGGAACAGAAAATGAATAAAAAGTTTTACCGTTAAAAGCGGATTTCAGAAACAATCTTGATGTTATCAAATATATATATCAGAGTTAAACTTTTTTTGATACCATGCCCGGTTTACTGCGAGATTACCGAAAAGATTGATAAGTTAAAGGTGTGGAGGTTGAGATGGGCAAATCGATGAAACTTGTGAAAGTTATACTATGTATGCTTACCGTATTTGCTATGATACTGACCGGTTGTAATTCTGAGCATAAAATTAAACCTGATGCAAAGGAAATAACGAAAATTTCTTCAGCAGCAGGTTTTTTAGCAGGTAAAGTTGAAGAAAGCAATGGTTTTATTGCGAGCACTCCTAAAAAATCAAATATTGCCGACGATGCTTACCTATATGATAATGCAGTGGCAATACTGGCATTATCGTATGCCGGAGCTGACTGGCATGCTCAGAAAATTGCCGATGCGATTTTATTTGCTCAGGAACATGATCGGACATTCCAAGATGGAAGACTTAGAAATTCCTATGTCAGCGGTGATCCCAAAAGTGATTCAGGGCGTACTATTACATCCGGAAAAGTAACGGTCCGTCTGCCCGGATTTTGGCTGGACGGAAGCTGGCAGGAAGATTTTTATACGGTTTCAACCTCAACGGGCAATATTGCCTGGACTATTCTGGCACTTTGTACTGTGGCAGAACATGCTGCTTCCGGGCGCGGAGAAGAATATCTCGCTGCCGCGATTCGTGCAGCGGATTTTGTGCTCACATTAAAATCTGAGAGTGGCGGTTTTACGGCAGGATATGAAGGCTGGGATGATACGCAAGAGAAAGTCACATATAAATCAACTGAACATAATATCGATCTGATCTGTGCCTTCTCTGCTGTTGCCAATGCAATTGCGGAGAAAAGTCCGGAAAAAGCGATGGAGTATCAGGCTGCATCAGAACATGCCAAAAATTTTGTAATGACGATGTATGATAAAGAGTTGCACTGTTTCTATACCGGTACGGAAAATGACGGAAAGACGATAAGTAAAGGAATTATTCCGCTTGATACGAATACTTTGGCGATTCTTGCAATGGAAGAAGACCTGCAAGATACGCGTCAGATTATTTCATTTATTGAGGAAAGAATGGCTGTAGGAGAGGGCTTTGATTTCAGTGCAGGTGATTTGGACGGTATCTGGAATGAGGGCACGGCACAAATGGCTGTCTGTTACAGCCAACTGGGATATTCGGAAAAATATGAATCAGTCATGAAGTATTTTGAAACTCAGACCGCAAAGGATGGAAGCATCCCTGCCGCAGACAGGGATGGGGTTTCTACCGGTTTTGCTATTATCGGATCAGACATTTTATGGGAGTACAACAATTCACAAAGTATAGGGGCTACAGGCTGGCTTGCTTTTGCACAGATGGAAAAAAATCCTTTGGCGCAAAACTCTGAGCAGGAATAAAATGCGGAAAAAAATAAGTCGAAGAAAAAGAAAAATCCCGGAAAATCTCGGAAACAGCCTGTGTGGTGTTTGGCTTTATCTTGTCACGCTTGTGATTGATGCAGGTATACATGTCATATTTTTCTTTCTTTACGGTCGAACTTTCGGAAGTTTATTACGTTATTTTCTTTCTTTTATCTTTTTTATTTACCCTTTACAGTACATTGCGGATACTCTGTGGTCACTGCGACCGTCGGTTTCTGATATTCTTGCGGGAAAACTTCAAATTAACAGAAAATATTATATGAATACGGTTCGCAAGGAAGTTGCCCGTGAGGATCTTCTTCCGGTTACGATCAGCATACCCGTCTATATGGAAGATAATGCAGTTATCTTTCAAACATTGCGGCAGAGTATGGTCGCAATGAAACGTTATCATCAATATAGCGGTCAGGAAAGCAATATTGTAATTTCAGATGACGGACTTGCCCCGATGTGCGGAGGTCATTGTACGAAAGAGATAATTGACCGCTTGATCCGGACTTTTTCAGATGATTCTTCTTCCCTGACTCTCCAGGAAATTCAAGCCGCCGAACGTATTCTGTTTTATCGGAAAAACCGCATACCCTTTGTCGTGCGTCCGCAAGAGGGAAGGCGCGGTCTGTTCAAAAAATCTTCTAATCTTAATTATACTTTGCGTTTCGGCAATGCCGTAGCCGAAGGTCATTCTCCGGAAAGTCTGACCCGGAAAGGACAACCTTTTGCCGGAGGTTATACAGAAGGAACGATCAGGACAAATGAGATAATCCTGCTTCTTGATAAAGATTCCGGACTGAAAGAAAAAATTATTGAGGCGATTATTCCGGAATTTGCTGCAGATGATAAACTGGCTTATGTACAATGTGCCACAAAAGCTGAAAATTTATTTGAAAACTATTACTCATACGCCACGGGGCATCAGATCAATAATCTGTTCCATAATGTCTGGCCGTGTAAAGCACTGCAGGGTTTTTTTGTACCGCTGATCGGACATAATGTTTTTTTGCGTAAAAGTATTTTGGAAAAGAGCGGTTTTTGGTCTGAAGATAAAGTTTCGGAAGATTTTGATAAAGCTATCTGCTTTTACGGTATGGGCTATCATGGAAAATATGCTCAGTTAAAAGGACTTGAGTTTACAGAATATGCAAGCAGAACGTTTACTGAAGAAACATGTAAACAACGCAGATATGCTTATGGTCTTTTGGAAATGATTTTTGACGGAACCATCGTTCCGGGAACAACGCGAAATTGTGACCGGTTTTATATGTTAATTTATTTCTTATCTCTTCTGAATCAAGTAATGCTTCTGCCTACAGTTCTTTATGAATGTTATTTAGGGAATATTTATCTTTTATGGGCAGGATTTATTTTCTGCAGTGCTTGTTTTATTATTCTTCCGCGGATCAGAACTATTTTTATGCGACGGCGGCTGCCTAAAGAATATGCCGAACAAACCACACACATAGTGATTCTTGCACTTTCTTTTGTGGGACATTCTTATTCCATTCTGGCAGGAACGTGCCGCTATCTTGCTAACAAAATCAAAGCAAATCATTCACCGTTTCCTTCAACAAATGTAGATCAACTGGAGTATCGTTTTTCTGCAGGAGTGAAAATAATGTATGAATATATTCGTAAGAACAAATGGTTCCTCGTAATTGCAGTTCTTTGTTTTGATCGTGGAATTTTTATTATCACGAGAAAAGGAATTCCGACTGCGACAATATTTACCTACTGTTATATACTGTTTTGTGTTGTGTTCATTCCGTTTTTATTGACGCCACAATTTTTTGCAGGTTTTAAGATAAAGCAGGTTGTTAACAAAAGAAAGGCGACGAGCGCTATGGAAAAATTTGCAACTGATATGCCTGAGATCGGAAACAATCAGGAAAAAACGGTAACAGCCTGGGATGCGGATATGCAGATATTATCTCCGAGAATTGTTGAAGAAACAGGGAATAGTGAATTTGCAAACAATGATTTGGAACTATTTCTCAATTCTTACAAAAAAACACTTCACGAGTCATTGCCTGAGGCAAGTATGCCGGAAGAGCTTTTGGCTAATTATTCATATGAAAGTTGTTTGCGAAAAGACCCGGAAGGCAGGAAGGAAATCTATCTGCTCCGGCGGGAAGACAAGACCGGAGTCTTACTTAAAATCACACAGGACTATCCTGAAGAAGATGCACTTGAAGAGGCAAATCTGTTAGCCGAATTGGATCATCCGGGGATTCCGAAGGTATTTGACTCTTTTGAGTATTCCGGAAAAAATTTCATACTGCGGGAGTATTTTGAAGGGCGTTCGCTTTATGAGATTGTTAAAAAAGGTGGCTGCCTGGGGACAAAAGATATTTTCGGTATAGTGCTGAAACTTGTGGATATTTTAAGTTATCTGCATTCCAGAAAACCTCCTGTCATTCATCGAGACATCAAGCCCCAGAATATCATCGTAGGCAAAGACGGAAGCATACATCTGATTGATTTCGGAATTGCAAGGTTCCATAAATACGAACGGATTCAAGATACCTCTGTCATTTTGACCCTGGATTATGCTTCACCTGAACAGTATGGTTTTGAACAGACAACACCTTTATCGGATATTTATTCTCTGGGTGTCGTAATGCTTTTTATGGCTACGGGAAGAACTGCCAGAACAGAGTTGGAATCACAAATAGTTAACAATCGGCTGCGCAACTTAATTGAGCAATGCATAGCATTTAATCCGAAATCCCGAATTCAGAGTGTGGAGGAGATTAAGAATTATATTATGCGAGATAGCAATCTCCAAAAGTCAAAAAGAAAACGTTCACTCATCGTTGCAGCTTTATTACTGATTTGTACGATTTGTCTTTCAGCTTTATCTTACGGAATGGGATTTTTTCGGGGAAAAAGCCGTGCCGACAGTATAGGTTATGACCGGGGTTACGGTATCGGCTATACAGACGGATATGATGCCGTGCCTGTTCTCCAAACAAAAGAAATGCTGCCTGACCTCAAACGCGGCAACAGTCTCGGCAATTCTGCCATTGCCGGCGGAGCATATGCTGTACAGAGTGAAGATCTTATTTTCTTTATTTCAAATGGCAATATTTACAAAATGTCGGAACAGGGAGCAGAAACGGAGCTTTTGGTGGAGGGAAAAGATGCTGCTGCATTAAGTTTCTATAATGGCTGGTTGTATTATTCTTCCGCCGGAAACATTTTGCAAACCAATATCTACACTCTTGAAACCGATATTCTTTGTGAAAACCTGTCCGGAGAATTATGTATAATCAATGATCGTTATTATGTTAAAACAGATGACGGATTATATTTGCTGAATACGTTAACCGGTAATCTGACTTCTTTAAATAACTTTTCTTCCTTAAAGTCTTTGAATATAACAGAGAACGGTTTGTTTTACATTGATAAAAATGATCATTATCTCTACAGATCAGACCTGGATGGCAGCGGCATAACTAAAATCTTAAACCGGAATTGCAATAGTGTTTGTCTGTTTGAGGACACTCTGTTTTGTGCAATTAATGCTGAAGATGATGAGGAAAAAGAAGAATTGATCTTAATTTATGAAGATTTTGAGAAAGCTGAAACTCTTTCTGAGATAAATGCCGCGATGATTAACGTAACCGCAAACGGAATATATTATATCAATGCACCTGACGGAACAATTAACCTGTGTTCTTTTGACGGACGTATCAGAAACAGAATATCAAAGAACCAAGCTACTGATTTTAATATTGTCGGAGATTGGATTTTTTATCATAATGCTGCAGACGGGAACAGACTGTGGTGTGTCAGGCTGGATGGAGCCAACGACCATCCTGTACAGATCGGAGGATAGTTCCATGCTGATTAAACCGAAATTTAAATGGGAAAATCAAGCAGAACGTTCTGTTTTTGAAATAATTACAGAAGACGGAATTATGCAACCGGATGAAATTCTGTATGTTATTCAGCAAATATGCAGTCTGCTGGGCAGACAATATGATGATTTTGCAAATTTTCGGGGATTTATTCATCCTAAAAATATTATTATCTCCAAAACGGATAGGGTTGAAATTTCTGAGGCAATGCGGCCGATTTTTGAGCGGGAAGCTTATATTCCTCCGGAACAAAATCAATCCGGTAATTATTCATTCGGCTCAATTGTATACGGATTAGGCGTACTCATGATTTTTATGGCTACCGGTCATGAAAAGAAGACGAATCTGGAACTGTTTATAGATAATCGTGCACTTCGCAACCTGATTGAACAGTGTATTGCTTTCGATCCGCAGGCACGTTTTCGTGATCTCAAAGAATTGATGAATGCGATAAAAAGAACAAAGATTTCTATGAAGAAAAGGGTGTTTACCTTTATAATAATAGCTTGTCTCTGTTTGATCGCAGCTCTGATTTTCTATTTTTATCAACAAGGCAAAATGCGCGGTAACTCTATCGGGGAAAATTCCGGCTATGCAACAGGCTATGCAGTCGGTTATGAAAAAGGTTTTTCGGATGCGCCTGGAATCGGAATCAAAAATCCGGTTTTTGATTCGAAAAACGGCAATCTTTCAGGTAACTATGCCTCGGAATTGGGCGCAATTGCAGCTGATAGTGAAGCTGAAGTCTTCTTTATTTTGGCGGATGATATCTATCGGATGAATCCTTACACGGAAGACATAGAAATTCTGCTATCAAATGCCGGAGCACATAATCTCAATTACTTTGAGGGGTGGCTTTATTTCTGTACGGATGAAAAGATTTTCAGAATTGATCCTGAAACCCTGAAAAAGGAAGAGTTTTGCGATTCGAATTCCGGAGTACTTTATATTGTTAATGAAGTTTTTTATCTTTATGATAATTCCGGAACCGGATATCTGTATGAGATAGATCCTGAAACAAGAACACTTACACAATTAAGCGGTTCGATGGAATACCTTTGCCTGAACATTGTTGACCGGAAGTTGTATTATATTGATTCAGATAAAGGTAATCATATTTATAGCAGTGATTTAGATGGCGGAAATTTAAATTTGATTAACGGTAATTATTGTGAGAGTTTTTGTGTTGATAATGAAAAAATATTTGCCTCTACCGACAATGTTAAAAATGATTCAAACACATTCGGTAAAAGCTCTTTGGTCAGTATGGATTTAGATGGTGGTAATCTGGACAGTTTGACAAATATTTCTGCGTATTATCCTAATGTTACAGACGGAGGAATATTTTATGTTGCCGGTCAGAATAAAACTCTTGAATGGTTGTCTTTAGACGGCAGAACCCAATATACGATTGTGTCATCGCGTACCGGTTCGTTTAATGTAGCAGGGCGCTGGATCTTCTATCAAAATGAAGACGATGATGGCAATCTGTGGCGAGTAAGAATTGACGGTTCCGGAAATGCCAGATTAACTCATTAAATAAATTTTTACCGTTTTCCATTATAAATCAATTTTGTTCTTGATTATTGATGTTTTTGTATGCTCCAAGCATACAAACTACCCGGAATTCCATTCTATATTGTAAGTAATGATCGTCGCATAAAAAGTTCGGGAAGGAATATTTTACACCTGAAAACCTGAATGCGGGGCGGACAATTAATTTTTGACAGGTTATCCGGTATTGCCGTCCGGCGTTACGGTAATGCAGGCGAAAACCATTGGCAAGTATGACAACATTATTCTGGGAGGAAGACAATGCTGGAAATTTTAGGAATCATATTATTATGTAATGTAAACAAGAAGAACGCTCTTGCCCGGGGGCGCAAACCGGGCGGCTTCATAGCGCTCACCATTTGTCTGTGGCTGGGTTTAGAGTTTTTGGGCGCTTTCATCGGCGGAGCGGCGAACCTTGGTCTTGGAACTTATGGCCTTGCCATCGGTATGGCTGTGATCGGTGCTATCATCTCATATTTTGCAGCGAAAAACTGTAAGCCCGGTAATTACGTGCCACCTGCACAGACAATGATGCAAAACAACGCTCCGAACGTTGAGCCGTTCACTGTTTCTGAACCATCACAGATGCAGTATGCGGCTATGCCGTATCCGGGAAATGAACAAGTAATGCAGACTGCCTTTTGCCATAAATGTGGTGCACCGTTAATAGAAGGAGCATTCTTCTGCGGAGACTGCGGACAACAGCGCTTTGTGCCGGTTCAGACAGCAAACGCCCGGGCACCCATGCAAAATAATGATGCTGTACCGTTTATGTTTAACAGTGAGGAATCTGTTCCCTGTACTGTAAAACCGATGCGTGCCGTGTGGACGGCCGTTTGGCTTATCAGTGCCTGGATCATGTTTGTACTCTTTCATTCTTTACTGGGTTTCCGTATTTTATATTGTAATGCTGTTTCATATATGATCATTGATACCCTGCTCGGTACGGGCATCTATCTGCTTATGCAAAAGGGTGGAAAATATAAGGCATTGGCATCCGGTGTCTTAGTTATTACCGTGCTGATTTATATTTTAAATTTCCTTTTATTATATAAGCCTATGCAAACAGGAGTGCCTTTCAGGCTGGAAAATTTGTTCAGAACTCCGTTTCCCCCTATGATAATCGTCAGTATCCTTCTAAGGACACTTGTTGCTGCAGGCGGCGCACTGTTTTTTGCCTGGCTTTTGCGCCAAAAGTCCGTCTCTGATCCCGGTGCAGACGGAACTGCGGTAATTCGGGCAGCGAACGTTAACGTTGAAAAGAAGAGAGTCTGGCTGACGGCGCTCTATACGGCATTAGTGAGCTTACTGATTCATTTTGTTTATACATTGATTACGTCGCCGTTCTACTTGAAAAGTCCAACTTTGCTGCTGCAATTTCTGTTCAACTGTCTGCTCACTGCAGTTACGCTGTTTTTGACCCCTCCTGTCTTACATGAACTTTCCGCTATGAGGACTAAGTATATACGACTAACGGGCTGGGGACTCGTCTGGTGCTGGCTATGTGCGATAGGACTGTTCTTTTCACTCGTGATGTCCGTAGTAAGCATAGTAAATGCTACTGCTTTCTTCGTAAGGATGTATTCTTCACAACTCTTCATGAGTATTGCCTTGTTAACAGGTTTTATCATGTTGCTCGCGCGAAGGCGCTTAGGTTGGTATGTTATCCTGTTCGGTTCATATATTGCGCTGGCAGGGCAGTTTGATGATTCATTGGACGCTGTTATTAATGGAGTTAACCTTTACATACCGCTGTTAATAGGTACGGTTTTAGGTGCTTTGAATCCTTTGATTACCTGGCTCTCCATCCGTGGTGCCTGGCGCCGCGAATTCCCGCAGACTTAAGCACTTTCTTTACGGTTTATTATAGAATATAAAAGAGTAGCAATATAAACAGTATGAGAGCGTTTTGCGGTAAGAAGAAAACAATTGCAGTCTTTATTCTTTAAATAATCAGGAGAAGTAATCAGGAGAAGTAATCAGGAGAAGTAATCAGGAGGTGAATTCGTTTGTCCGATATATCAGAATTTTTACAATCATATAACGAAATACTCCAACAAGAAATAGCGGGCGCAGATATGCCTCAAGAGCTGACAGAGCAGTTTGAATTTGACAGCTTGATCAAACAAAATGACGAGCGGGAAGTTTACTTTATTACTCGTAAATCAGACAGCCTGCGCGCCGTACTCCGCATTACAAGTGCGGATAGTGGCGAGGATGCTGTCGCCGAAAGCATGATCCTGGCGAAACTTGATCATCCTGCTATACCGAAAACGCTCGGTGTATGGCAGCATAACGGACGCAATTTCATGGTACGGGAATATTTTGCAGGCGATGATCTTAATGCTTTCATCCGCAAGTACGGCACGTTGAGCCGGGAAAAGCTGTTTGATATTGCTCTGCAACTTTGTGAAATTCTGACCTATATTCACAGACAGGATCCTGCTGTTATCCATCGGGATATTAAGCCGGAAAACATTATTGTTTCAGATAAAAGCGGCGTTAAACTCATAGATTTCGGCATTGCCCGCGATTTCAAAGCAGAAACCGATAGTGACAGAGATACACAGATTGCAGGAACACGGGCTTATATGGCGCCTGAACAATTCGGCAGTGAACAAACGGATCATCGTGCCGATATCTATTCTTTAGGCATGGTCATGATTTTTATGGCCACAGGCAAAACGAAGAGACAAAATCTGAAAACCACTTATCCGTATCAAGAATTGGTGCCGGTTATTGAAAAGTGTCTCAAAAAAGACCGTGATCAGAGGTTTAAGACAGCAGCACATTTGAAAAGAAAAATACTCCGGGTCCGGCGACGGCTTACCCGAAAGATATTGATTGCCGCCGGAGTTTGTGTCTTGGTTGTCACTGCGTTTTTATCCGGGCTGCTGGTCGGACAAAAGCGCGGTTTTAAAAACGGCGTGGATTTCATTATGGATATTCCTGCCGAGAAAAATCGTCCGTTTACGGAAGAGGAACTTTTAGAGCCGCTTACCTTTGACAGTGAATATCTGGATTTAGCGGTGCGAAACATTCTTAACAAGCAACAAAGTGACACGATATATCGTACTGAAGTCAACAGCCGGATCGATAAACTCCGGATTTACGGAACGTATATTCTTCATCCTGATTTGGAAGATGAATTGCTCAAAACACACTTGGATAAAGGGACAGTCAGTTACATTACCGATACGGGATTTCGGATTGATATGCGCGGAGACATCAGTTCTCTTGCGGATATTCCCAACATGTACTATCTGCGCAGCTTAACGCTGACCTCACAAGCGATTTCCGATCTTGCTCCTCTTGCGGGAATGAAACTGGAAAGTATCAATTTAAGCAATAATTTTGTCGGTAATTTACTGCCGCTGAAAGATATGGCGACACTGCGAGAGTTGGACGTATGCCAAAATCCTCTGAGTGATCTCACTCCGATATCTCGCCTGTTTTCACTGGAAACCCTTGACATCAGCCAAACGCAGGTGACGGATCTGATGCCGCTTGCCGGGCTTACCAAACTGCAAACACTGAAGCTGGAATATTGTGATATTAAAGATATCAATGTACTGGCAAAGCTGCCGAATTTACGGGAGGTCGATATAAGTAATACGCTGATTACTGACCTTTCGCCGCTTTTAAGACCGTTTAATCCCATTACGGTGCGTTGTGCCGGTTTACCCCGGAGTGTTGTGGACGCGGTGCGGGATAATCCGGGGATAGTGCTGATTGAGGAATAGAATTTTAATATTGCAAGACCTGTCCCTTTTCACGCTGAGCAAGATTAATTGCATTATAGAATATTTTACTGATTGTATGCTTTATGCATACAAATGATGTTCCGCCTAAGGTTAATATACCAATATGGTAACAACACAATTGCTGAAATTAATAAATGAATCAAGGAGCATCAAATTATGAAAAAAGAGAGTAAAAAAAGTAAATTTTTATATATTCTGGGTATAATTTTACAAGGAATCGGCTTTTTATTTTTGGCAGCTTTAATAAACGTTTTCATACATGAGCGTGAAAACATCGATTGGACAGGGATCGGATTAGGAATTTTTATACTTGTCGCTATTGTCACAGGAAGAATTCTTTGTAACAAGAATAATTAAATTCATAGCTGTAAATGAGAAAGGAAAATTTTATGAATAAAGAAATTTTTACCGTATCAATGGGAATAACCCTATTTGAAGATAGCAGATATCCTGGTCCTGTCTCGCAAAATCCCGAAGATGTAAATCGCTTCCTGGCGCCTTTTGTTCTGGAAATTTTCAAGAAATATTATCCCGGAGCAATTGACGATAAAAATAATCATTGGAATTATGATACGCGTTTTTCAGTTATCCGGAATTTTGGTATTGGAAATACGCAGCATTTGGAATTTCGTGATCACAATACCGGTGAAATTGTTGATTACACAAAATATTCGAATATTTGTCATGCAGCAAAAGAGAACTGGCAAAAAGCTGTAATGAATGCTTATCCCGGCTACAACTATGCTGATCTGGCAGAAGGGATGGCAAAAGCATCTTTTGAATTTTTCCCGCAAAACGGCTTACTCATCGGATTCACGCTGCTAAAAGGATTGGTCCGGCAAGGCACGGAAGATTTCATGACAGAACGTGAACGTAATGCAGTGCAACATGAACACGATACTGCACAGGGAAATTCGCAAGGTATACAAAGAACACTCTACCTGAGATTTGATATCGGAAAACTGTCGGGCAGCTACGGATCAGATAGTTATCGTATATTATTTACCTCTGTTCAGTCTGCATTGCTGACGGGTGCAATTTTGCGGATGGGAGATTCGGCCGATACACTTGCCGGCAAAGAAAATGTAAATGTCATAGGAATAACAATGATTGACAACGGTCAATTAGATTTGATCCGGCAGCAACTCTCTGACTCGGCTGAGTTTATGGCGGTCGCTGATGCCCGGCCATTTTTGATTGCGGAAGGATTCGGCAGGGAACCGCTCGTTTTGGATGGAACATTTACCGCTTCGGGTGTGCAAACTCAAGATGATAAATTCTCTTGGGCAAAAAGTGTTTGGGACGGACTGAAGCAAACCGGTAAAGTAACAGATCCGATTGTAGCATCTGATAATCAGGAAACTGATGTTTCCGATATGTTGTCTGTGGAGTATGGAAGTATTCAGGAAATACCTTTTCCGGAAGGAACAATGCCTTTACAATTTCTTGGTACCAATCATTTTGTGGTAACAAACGGTAATTTAATCGGTACGCGATATGGTGTAATTGACACTAATGGCATGATAATTTTACCTGTAACGCAAAAACACTCTGAAGCAATGTATGGTCCTATCAAATATGAGATATTGAATGAGAAGGCGATTTTGCTTGAAAGTAAAGGATTTACCTTATACAGCATGAACGGCAGTCCGATTTTAAGCTGCAAAAAGCTGGTAAATCTTGGTTCGGATTTGCTGGCCGTTTCCAACGGCAAAAAGTTTGCAATTGTAAAAATAGATGGCAGTGTGCTGAGCAGTGAAGAATTCGATGTCGTTCACTCCGTTTCCGACGGGATTGCCGTTGCCAAAAAAGGAGATGTTGTGTTTGGCTACTCAACAGACGGGACCATTGTCTTCAAACTGACGGGCATCGACGATATTCGCGGTTATTCCAATGGCTATGCTGTATTCAAACAAGGGAAAAAATGGGGTGCGATTGACACCAAGGGGAATATCGTACTGGAAGCTAAGTGGAACTGGCTCAGAGATAGCGCATTTGGTGCTTTCGTATTTTCCGAATCTCCTAATCCCCAAATGAACTCGGATCTTTTCGGTTTGGTAGCAGTTGGTGACCGTATAATTATGCCATGCAAATATCATAATTTGGAACAAATAGATGAGAATTTGTTGAAGCACGGCACCGTGATTTTTTATCAGTATACTATGGATAATAAACGTTACGTCAAATCTCTGTTAACCTTTGGAGTTATTGACCTACAGGGTAATGAAATCATTCCTCAGGGGATGGCTCTTATCGGCGAGGAGAGCGAGGGGCTGCGCGCATACGCAAAGTACTTTTCGGACACACATGTGGAATTCGGCTACATGGACAAAGATTGGAAAAGTATCTTTGTTGTATCAGATGCGAGAAAAATTCCTGCCCGGGATGCATTTAAATATGGTGTCGGAGAAGCAAAGACATATTTGTTTACCTATGACATTAATGATTTGTTTTCACCTTTTTCAAATGGCAAGGCCTGGACGAGATTGTCACGCGAAGGACGATTTTTGAAAGAAGGACGTTGGATAGATAAAGCAGGCAGGGATACGACCGGCGGCCCGATACCTCCTCTGGGCAACTCGCAAAAAATGGCTGAAATATCAAATAGTCCCGACGAAATAGCAGCGCGGACTGCTCTTGAGAGATTAGGCAATCGTTTTACGACTGAAGGCGGAGAGTTTCCGCACAAAAGTTGCAAACGTATCGTCGGTGATTTATGGGAGGTCGAAGCGAAAGACGGTAAAAAATCCTTCGTTTTCAGCCAAATGGAGTCGCTGAGCGGTTTTTCCTGTGGCTTAATTGCGATCAAAGATCTGTCTTCCCGAAAATGGGGTTATGCAGACCTCCACGGTAATCTGATCGTGCCTCCGAAATATGATTACGCAAAGCCCTTCAATAACAACCGTACATTTGCGCGAATAGGAAAAAAATATTTTATAATTAAAAGAGAAGCTGTGATTAAAGGTAACAGCGAAGTTATCCATAATCAGAGATGAAGAAAATAGAAATTAGTTGCTATAATAGTTGTTATAATACCAGTATTGGAAGGAGAATATGATATGATTTGTAAAAACTGTGGCACACAAGTACCTGATGGCAAAAAGTTTTGCCATATCTGCGGAAATCCTGTACCAATAGACTCTCCCGAAGCCGCTGTATCGGCTGACTTTCCCGAAGCCGCAGTGCCGGCTGGCTTTCCCGAAGCCGCAGTGCCGGCTGGCTCTCCCGAAGCCGCAGTGCCGGCTGGCTCTTTCGGAGCCGCAGTGCCGGTGGGCTCTCCCGAAACTTCCATACCGGCGGGCTCTCCAGAAGCCGCAGTGCCGATGGGCTCTCCCGAAACTGCCGTACCGGCAAACTTTCCCGAAAGTGCTGTACCGGCAGAACCGTTCGAATCTGAAGTAACAATGGATATTCACAATGCTGAGGATTTTTTTAATACCAAGGGGGTATATACGTCGCAGGAGAATTCTGATGACGGATTAATGTCCCCTTTACAAGTTGAATCTGCTGAACAAGCTCCGGAAAAACCAAAGAAAAAACGTAAAAACAAAATGATTTTTATTATTGTCGGAGCGACTTTAGCCATAGCGATAGTTGCAGCAATTCTGATTGTTCCTTTGATTATCAATAAATCCAAACAAACAAAATATGACAGTGCAATCGCCTTGTTGGATGCCGGTGACTATGCTCAAGCTGAAGAAGAATTCACTGCACTCGGGGACTTTGAGGATGCACTAGCCAAAGCTGAATACTGCCAAAAGAAAGAAAAATATGACAATGCGGTTGAACTGTTAAATGCAGGTAATTATATTCAGGCCAAAAAGTTGTTTGTTGAACTCGGGGATTTTGAGGATGCTCAAGCCAAAGCTGAATACTGCCAAAAGCAAGATAAATATGACAGAGCAATTGTTTTATTAGATGCCGGTGACTATGCACAAGCTGAAGAAGAATTCACTGCGCTCGGGGATTTTGAGGATTCCCAAACTAAAGCCGAATACTGCCAAAATAAAGAAAATTATGATAATGCGGTCTCACTGTTAGAAGCCGGTGACTATGTTCAAGCTGAGGAGTTATTCACTGCACTCGGGGATTTTGAGGACGCGCAAGAAAAAGCCGAATACTGCCATGATAAAGAAAGATATGACAGTGCAGTTGCCTTATTAAATACCGGTGATTATGTTCAGGCTAAAGAGCAATTCGCTGAACTTGGAGATTTTGAGGATGCTGCAACTCAAGTAACATATTGCGAAAATGAAATTGCTTATGAAAAAGCTGAGGAATTACTGACTCAGAAAAACTACAGTGAGGCAGCTTCAGCATTTGAGCTGTTGGGAGATTTTCGCGATTCAGTTGAAAAAGTGGAATATTGTGAAAATTCTTTGGATTATATTAAAGCTGAAGAATTATTAGAATCCGGTGATTATACAGCAGCAAAAGTTATATATGACAAGTTACCTGCAATTTCTTTCCCTGATGCTGCAGAAAAATATTCAAAATGTGTTAATAAAGAAGATTATATAGCTGCAGAAAAACTTTATACAGAAGGTTCTTATTACGACGCATATCTGGCGTTTAAGGCCTTGGGTTCTTTTGAAGATGCAGAACAACGCATGTCGGAATGTATACAGTCTTTTCCTTACAGCGGAGAACTGTATCATAATCCGGATTATTCCTGGGGCAGCCTTTCATTAACGATTGTACCTCCTGATGATGATCAAAATCGGAATTACATAAAAATTTACACGCAGGATGACGTGCTGGTAAGTTCTGTTGCTCTTGATCAGAGCTCAGCTTCAGTGTCTTTACCGCAGGGTACATATCGAATCAGAAATGCTTATGGGACCGGTGATTGGTTCGGAGAAAAAGATATGTTCGGTGATGAAGGTACCTACTTAGTATTACTTAACGCTGACAGTAATGAGGATTTATTTTCTCTGGAAGCTAATTATTCCTATACGTTATATTTGCGCTCTCAGGATGAGGTAATCGGAGATCCGGTAGATTCGAAATATGAAAGCAGAGATAATTTTTAACTCGATTATATTTAATATTTTCGCCGGAAACTGTAAAAATTCAGAAAAACAGGATCAAAAATCAAGATTTATGCTCAATGTTTCTGGATGAAACTCCGACTGCGGTTGCGCCCGGCGGCACATCTTCCAAGACGACGGCTCCGGCTCCGACTTTTGCTCCGTCACCTATTGTGATAGGACCGAGCATGGTTGAGCCGGCACCCAGCAAACAGTTATTGCCTACCGTAGGATGCCGTTTGGCATCCTTTTGTTTACCTGTTCCGCCCAGAGTAACACCATGAAACATCGTAACATTATCGCCGATCACGGCAGTTTCTCCGATGACTACACCCATACCGTGATCGATAAACAGATTTTTACCTATAGTTGCACCTGGATGAATTTCAATGCCGGTCTTGCGTCTAGCCCTGTTGGAAATCCAACGTGCGAATGTGGTATGTCCTCTGAGATAGAATTTATGTGCCAGACGATGACTGCGAAGTGCTCTGACCATCGGATACATAAACATTGCTTCAAACAGCGACTTGCATGCCGGATCCTGATCCAAAATATAACGTGCGATTTCAATCCATTTTTTGAACATTAATATTCCTCAAACAAAGATGTAGATAAATATCTTTCTGCAGAATCAGGCAAGACGGTGACAATTTTGCCTGTAATTTGTCCTGCCATTTTTAGAGCTGCACATACATTGGCGCCGGAAGAAATTCCGACCGATAAACCTGCTTTCCGGCTAAGTTTTCTGCTCATCTCAATTGCCTCGTAACCGGTTACGGTGATTGTTTGATCAACCAAGGTTAAATCCAGATTTTTCGGAATAAAATTTGCGCCGATGCCTTGAATATTATGTGAATCGCTGTATCCTTCAGTAATAAGCGGAGATTCAGCCGGTTCCATTGCCCATATTCTGATGTCCGGATTGTGTTTTTTCAAAGCTCTGCCTACTCCGGTAACAGTTCCGCCGGTACCGACACCTGCGACAAAACCGGCAACATCCGGTAAAGCATTGATAATTTCTACACCGGTTGTTTTTTCATGTGCCAAAGGGTTATGCGGATTATTGAATTGATTCGGCATAAAAAAACCTTCTGCGGCAACGAGTTCGGCAGCTTTTTTCTCGGCACCGATCATACCTTCCGTCCCGGGTGTCAAGAGCAGCTCTGCACCGTAAGCTTGAATTAAATTGCGTCTTTCTGTACTCATTGTATCCGGCATAACCAAGATAACTTTGAGTCCTAATTGTGAACCGAGCATTGCCAAAGCGATTCCCATATTCCCGGAAGTCGGTTCAATCACTGTCATACCGGGTTTTAAGTCACCGGCATCGATTGCTGATTTCAGCATATAGTATGCAGGTCTGTCCTTAATGCTGCCGGCGGGATTTGTTTTTTCCAATTTGACATAAATCCTGTCAAGGCCTAAATGACTTAATTGTATTAATGGTGAATTACCAATTGTATTGACTAAATCGTAATTCATAAATATTACCTCTATTATTAAATACAAAAAATGTATCATTGAATCTTCGTCAAAAGATATTAACATAAAGAACGAATATTTACATCACACGTTTGTTACAGAAAACATCAAGAATGATTCAGAAAACATATTATATTTAAACTATATTTGCCATTAAAGAAAAAAATTCTCAGGTCAATTGACTTTATATTTTATTAAGTGTATCATACTTCGGCGACCACTCTGATCGGGTGTTTATTAAAGCATAATTGCTACCTGGATCAGGTGAGACTGTTTACAGGGAGGAAAAAAATGTACGCTATTATCAAAACAGGCGGCAAGCAATATAAAGTTGCGGAAGATGATGTGATTTATATCGAGAAACTGGAAGGCGAAGCAGGCGATGAAATTGTTTTTGATCAGGTTCTTGCACTTTCCAAAGATGATGAACTTCAAGTAGGTTCACCGTTAGTGAATGGTGTTGCTGTCAAAGGTGAAATTGTCAAGCACGGTAAAGGAAAAAAGATTACTATTTTCAAATACAGGGCTAAAAATACCTATCGACGTAAAACCGGACATCGTCAGCCTTATACTTGTGTAAAAATTACAAGCATAGCATAAAAAGAGGCTGTAAGTGATACATGCAAAGTTTGTCTTCGATCAGCAAAAAAGAGTTGAATCCTTTTGTCTGACGGGACATGCTGAATATGCTGAATCAGGTAAGGATATTTATTGTAGTGCAGTTTCGGCAATAGCCCAAACTGTAATCGGAACATTAACCGAGTTTATAGAAGCAGGTCAGGATTTTATCTATCTGAATCAATCAGGTGAAATTGAATGTCAGATTCTGAATTATGATAATTTACCGCAAGATACAAGAATAGCAGTTCAGAGCTTGATGTTATCAGCATATATAGGACTTAAACAAATTGAAATGATTGACGGACAAAAGTTTTTGTCTATTGAGAAAGTAGAGGAATACTAATGATTAAGATTAATTTGCAATTATTAGCCAGCAAAAAGGGTGTTGGTAGTACTAAAAACGGTCGTGATTCACAATCTAAGCGTTTAGGTGCGAAACTCGGTGATGGTCAATATTGTTTAGCCGGTAATATCATCTATCGCCAGCGTGGTACCAAAATTCACCCGGGACAAAATGTGGGCAAAGGTAAAGATGACACCTTATTCTCAATTATTGACGGTCAGGTTCGTTACGAAAGATTAGGCCGTAAACGTACCCAGGTCAGTGTTTATCCGGTAGGTGAATAATCCGGTTTGAGATAATCTTTTCTTCCGGGCAAACTTGCTTTATTTACAAGTTTTGCTTTGTTTAGTAAAGTTTATTCAAATATTGGTGTGTTTTATTGTTAATAAAGAATAGTATTAAAGCCCGGCTTTTCAGTCGGGTTTTTTGCTTTTGAACTTTTGATTTTATAATCGATGAAGTTAGGAAGAAGGTTATTTTGTTTTTTGATCAGGTAATAATTGAGGTTGAAGCAGGTAATGGCGGTGACGGAGCTGTGTCCTTCCGGCGAGAGAAATACGTACCGGAAGGAGGACCGGACGGAGGAGATGGCGGTCAGGGCGGAGATATATATTTGAGAGTAAATCCCGGGATTAATACTTTACAACATTACCGCTATGCAAGAAAATTCAAAGCTGCTTCCGGCGAGAATGGTATGGGGAAAATGTGCTACGGGAAATCGGCTGATCATTTATATCTGGAAGTTCCGCAGGGGACTTTGGTATATGATGCCGATAGCGGAGAACTTTTAGCAGATTTAACCGATGAGAATGAAGAGTTTCTCCTGGCTAAAGGTGGTCAGGGCGGTTTGGGCAACTCGCATTTCAAGACTTCTGTCAGACAGGCTCCGCGTTTTGCCAGAGCAGGCGGCAAAGGCGAAAAAAAATCGATTAAACTGGAGCTTAAATTAATCGCTGACGTAGGTTTGATCGGATTCCCCAATGTCGGTAAATCAACACTCTTATCCGTAGTGACCGCAGCTAAACCCAAAATTGCCAATTATCCTTTTACGACACTCACACCTCAACTCGGTGTTGTGACATATGCGGATGTTTCCTTTGTAATGGCTGATATGCCCGGTTTAATAGAAGGAGCTGCACAGGGAATCGGTTTGGGTCATGATTTTCTGCGCCATATAGAAAGAACCAGAATATTCCTCCAAGTCATTGATCCGACAATGGGTGATTTTACAAATGTTATTAAACAGTTTGAATTGATTGAATTCGAATTGGGTGAATATCAGGCAGAATTATTGGAACGCAAGCGTCTGGTTGTAATCAATAAAATTGATGCGGCCGATGAAAAATTGCTTGCCGGTTTGCAACAGGAATTTGAAAGCAGAGGTTTTGAAGTATTCTTGATCAGTGCGGCAACCCGGAAAAATGTCGATCAGTTAATTGCCAAAACAGCGGAATATATTTCTGAATTGCCGCCGATTCCTAAATTTAAGATTGAAGATAGCGAACATAAAACATATCGCTATCAGGCTAAAGAATTATTCAAAATTCATTTTGACGGTGAATTCTTTGTTGTCGATAGTGAATGGGCGGAACGCCTGGTCAGATCAACGGATTTTAATGATAATGAGGCTTTTTTCTATTTCCAGAGACTAATCAAACGCCGGGGTTTGGATCAGGCCTTATCCGATGCGGGACTTGAAAACGGTGATTGGGTCAAAATCGGTAACATGGAATTCCAATGGCTGGATGAATAATATTTGCAGTATTATTTTTGACTAGTTTTATCCAAGATTACAGACGAATTTTATCCAAGATTACAGACGGATTTTATCCGAGATTACAGACGGATTTTATCCGAGATTATACAACTTAAGTAATAATAATTAATTTTTAACTCAGATTATCTCCTGTTGAGTTGGATAATGCACGAATTGATGTATAATATTTAATTATTGGATAGAGGGGTGTTTATGCTCAAATTTGTTGGTAAGCGTGTCGGAATGATGATTATCTCCTTGTTTATTATTATTCTGATAACCTTTATTATGATGCATTCGGTACCGGGTGGTCCTTTTACCAGAGATCGGGAATTACCGGAAAAGGTTGAACAGGCTTTGAATGAAAAATACAAACTGGATGACCCTTTGCCGGTGCAATTTTTTGATTATATTAAAGGTTTGGTACGTTTTGATTTAGGTCCGTCATTTAAATATCAAGGCAAAACGGTTAATGACTTTATTGAAAACGGTTTCCCGATTTCGGCGAAATTAGGTGCCGTTACTCTGATATTTATAATTATAACCGCAATCCCTCTGGGAATCTGGTCAGCTCTGAAAAACGGACGCTGGCAAGACGGAGCAATTATGCTGATTGCAACTTTAGGTGTGACGATACCCTCTTTTGTCGTGGCGACTTTGCTATTATATGTTTTCAGTTATCAACTAAATTTACTGCCGACTTTCGGTTTAGATTCCTGGCAAAGTTATATTTTGCCGGTTATTGCTTTAGGCGGTTATTCGATGGCTTTTATTGCGAGATTGATGCGGTCAAGTCTGCTTGAAGTAATGGGACAAGATTATATCCGCACTGCCAGATCAAAAGGTTTGTCTGAAACTCAAGTCGTTGTCAAACATGGTCTGCGCAATGCCTTAATACCGGTTGTGACTATTCTCGGTCCGACTGTTGCCGGATTGTTGACAGGTTCATTTGTTATAGAAAAGATTTTTGCTATCCCCGGCATGGGTGTCCACTTTGTTGACAGTGTGGGGCAGAGAGATTATACGGCAATTATGGGCATAACGATTTTTTATGCGACCTTTCTGTTAGTGATGACCTTTATTGTAGATTTATTTTATTTGATTATAGATCCCAGGATAAAATTGGATTGAGGTAAAGCAATGAGTGATAAATATGATTTTTTACCAAATGATTGGGAACCTCTCCAAAGAACCGCCGGTGAATCTGAAAAAATTGTTGCCAAGAACCGAACTTTTTTGGGTGATGTAATTTATCGATTTACCCGCAAGACATCTGCGATGATCGGTATGATCTTGATTGTCTTATTATGTCTGTTTGCTTTTATCGGTCCCTTCTTAACACCTTATAATTTTGATACTCAAAGTCTGGAATTTGCTAATTTACCGCCTCGTATGAAAGTTGCGGAAGTTAACGGTAAGTTATATTATTTGTCTCCGAGCTTGAAAGTAATTGCAGTTGATTCAGATGGAGTAGTCGGTTCAAGTTTGAAAAAAACATCTGAAGATGGCATCCAAAAGAAAATGGTTTTTGCTGATGGCGAGCAGGAAATTATTGTTAACTATAAAATGAAACCGGCGGCAATAGTGCTTTCTGAAGATCACAACAAAACTGCCGAAACGAAAAATATCTGGAACAGTAAATATGTTTTGGGAACTGACGGTCTGGGACGTGATATGTTGACTCGTTTGATGTTCGGCACGAGAATTTCACTGATCGTTGCTTTTATAGCTACGATAGTCAATATGACAATCGGTATGATTTATGGCGGAATTTCAGCTTATGCGGGTGGCTTAACCGATATAATCATGATGCGAATTGTGGATATTATCAGCACGATTCCTCTAACCTTATATGTGATTCTGATTATGGTTATTATGGAAAACGGTTTCTTAAGTATTATTGTTGCTTTGTCCAGTGTCTATTGGGTGAGTATGGCAAGAGTAGTCAGAGGTCAAATTGTCGTTTTGAAAAACAGTGAATTTGTGCTGGCTGCCATAACGGTAGGTTCCGGAAGCAGAACAATTCTATTCCGTCACTTATTGCCTAATGCAATGGGGCCGATTTTGGTTACAGCTACAATGCTTGTACCTTCGGCAATCTTCATGGAAGCATTTCTGGGTTTTATCGGTTTGGGAATTGCACCTCCGATGGCCAGTCTGGGCACAATGGCGAATGATGCTCTGCAAGGGCTGAGGACGTCGCCCTATCAATTATTTTTACCGGCAGCTGTAATTTGTTTAATCATGTTTGCTTTTAATTTTGTCGGTGACGGTTTAAGGGATGCTTTAGATCCTAAAATGAAAAAATGAGGAAATAATGGAACCAATCTTAAAAGTCGAAAATTTAAAAACATCTTTCATGACTGCAAACGGTGAAGTTAAAGCTGTCCGCGGTGTAGACTTTGAGCTTTATCCCGGTGAGATTATCGGGATCGTCGGCGAATCGGGCAGTGGAAAAAGTGTGATGTCAATGTCGATTTTACGTTTATTGGCAAATAATGCGGTAATTAAAGCCGGAGAAATAACTTATAAAGGGAAATCAATCAAAGACCTTGGCAATCAGGAGATGCGAACAATTCGCGGCAAAGAAATTGCCATGATTTTTCAAGATCCGATGTCTTCTTTGAATCCGCTGATGTCAATCGGTAAACAAATTGCTGAAATGATAGCTGTACATAATCCGCAATTATCACGGCAAGACATTAAGGAGCAGGTTTTGGATTTATTGGCAAAAGTCAAAATACCTGAACCGGAAAAACGTTATGATCAATTACCGCATGAATTTTCCGGCGGAATGCGTCAAAGAGTCATGATTGCGATAGCCCTGGCTTGTAATCCAAGTGTGCTGATTGCCGATGAACCGACAACTGCTTTGGATGTTACCATCCAGGATCAGATTTTAAAATTACTGCGCTCAATTCAAGAAGAAATGGGAATGAGTGTTTTATTTATCACGCATGATTTGGGAGTCGTTGCGGAAACTTGTAGCCGGGTAATCGTTATGTATGGCGGTATGATTATGGAAGAAGCAGAGATAGATGATTTATTTGAAAATCCGGCACATCCTTATACTCAAGGTTTATTGCGTTCAATGCCTTTGATCAATCAAGATCGCAGCGGTGAACTTGAACCAATACCGGGGTCTCCGCCGGATATGCTGGGTGATTTTCCCGGTTGTCCTTTTGCTCCGAGATGTAGCCAAGCCAGAAATATCTGTGCCAGAATGCTGCCTCCGGAAACCAAAATTGAAGCAGGTCATCGGGTGCGTTGCTGGTTGGTAACGGAACAGGCACAACAAGCTGAACAAGCAGAACAAGCACAACAAACTGAACAAGCAGAACAAGCGAAAAGGATTCAAGGATCTCAAAACGAGCAAAATAATAATGAGAATGATCTGAATATCCCGGCAATTGCTCAGAAAACAGATAATAGCGGCATAATAGAGAGGGGAAGCAATGATTGAAGTTAAGAATTTAACCAAACACTTTCCCGTAAAAGGAAAACGCGGCAAAGTAGTTCATGCCGTTGATGATATAAGTTTTACTTTAACCAAAGGCGAAACTTTAGGTCTGGTAGGTGAATCAGGCTGTGGCAAATCAACACTTGCACGAACGATTATCAGAATTTATCAGCCTACTTCCGGTCAGGTTTTATTGCATAATCAGGATATCTCGCATCTGACAACAAAAGAATTAATGCCGATTCGCAAACAAATGCAAATGATTTTTCAAGATCCGTATGCGTCTTTGAATGCAAGAATGACAGTACGCGATATTATAGCTGAACCATTGAGAGCTCATAAGATTTGCCGAAATAAAGATGAGGAAAATGAACTGGTTTATGAAATGCTCAGTATGGTAGGTCTGGGGACGGAACATGCTTTACGTTATGCTCATGAATTCAGCGGTGGTCAAAGACAAAGAATCGGAATTGCGAGGGCTTTGATCTTACGTCCGGAATTGATTATTTGTGATGAGCCGATTTCAGCACTTGATGTATCGATTCAGGCTCAAATTGTTAATCTGCTGAAAAAATTTCAACAGGATTTAGATTTGACTTATCTGTTTATAGCACATGATTTATCAATGGTACGTTATGTTTCAAATCGAGTCGGAGTTATGTATCTTGGCCATCTGGTAGAATTATGTGAATCGGAAGAAATTTATGATAATCCGCTTCATCCGTATACCAAAGGTTTATTGAGCAGCGTGCCGATTGCATCACCCAAACTTGCAAGGCAAAAGCAGAAAAGCGGAATAGAAGGCGATATACCAAGTCCGATATCTCCCCCGACCGGTTGCAGGTTCCATACACGTTGTAAATATGCAACAGAAAGATGTAGAATTGAACAACCGAAATGGCAAGAGGCCGGAACAGATCATTTTGTTGCTTGCCATTTATATGATGAATAGTTATCAAATTGCATTATGGATAATTATATTATGATGCAATCTGAAATATGTTAACGGAATAATTTATTTTATGAGGTGAAAAAAGTGAAAAAGAAATTAATAACAACTCTTGTCTTTATCTTGATTATGAGCATGATGCTCAGTCTGATGACAGCTTGTGGCTCAAAAAAAGATGACAAAGCCGAAGATGCTCCTGCCGAAGATGCAGAAGTAAAAGAAGATGCTCCTGCTGAAGATGCCGATAAAGAAGACACAGACGATTCTGCAGGTGCCGCTGAACAGAAAATCATTGTTTCATTAAATAATGAACCGGACGGTATTGATCCTAATATCACCAGCAATTCATTTGCAGCACCTTTCCTGGCCAACTGCTTTGAGGGTTTGGTAACGGTAGATGAAAACAGCGAATTGATTCCCGGTTTGGCAGAAAAATGGGAAATATCCGAAGACGGCAAAACTTATACCTTTACTTTACGTGACGGTTTGAAATGGAGCGACGGTTCCGATCTTAATGCCAATGATTTTGTTTATTCTGCAGAACGTGTATTGACTCCTGAAACGACAGCCCAATATGTCAATATGCTTTCGGATTACATTGTAAATGCTCAAGACTTTTATGAAGGTAAAGTTGAATTTTCCGAAGTCGGTGTAAAAGCTCCTGACGAAAAAACATTAGTTTATACACTTAAGGAACCCACACCATTCTTCATTGATGTATTATCAATGCCTGTTTATGCTCCGGTTCAAAAAGCTACAATCGAAGCAAACGGTGATAAATGGACACTAAGTCCTGAAACATATATCACAGATGGCCCGTTCAAAGTTATTGATATGAAAATGGGTGAATCCGTGACTTTAGGCAAAAATGAAAATTATTATAATGCTGATCAAGTTAAACTGGAAGAAATTACTTTCCGTTATATCAAAGATGATGCAACAGCTCTGGCAGCTTTCCAAAAAGGTGAAATTGACTGTGCGAGAAATGTTCCGGCAGCCGATGTACCTAAACTCAAAGCTGAAACTGATGAACTTTATACTTTACCGCAATATGCTACAACCTATTATTTAATCAATAACAGTGTAAAACCCTTTGATGATGTACGTGTCAGAAAAGCCTTGAACTTGGCTCTGGATCGTGAAGCGATTATCACAAATGTATTGCAAAGTGATGATTTGGCAGCAGCTGGTTTGGTATCACCCGGCTATTCAGTCGATGGTAAAGATTATGTAGACGGCCGTTCAGATTTCGGTATCCCGGCAACAGGTAATGTTGAAGAGGCACAAAAACTGTTAGCTGAAGCAGGTTATCCAAATGGTGAAGGATTCCCGACTTTGGAATTATCCTACTACACCAATGAACAAGTTAAATTAGTTGTTGAAGCAATGGCTCAAATGTTCAAAGATAATCTGGGAATAGAAGTTAATATTTCGAATGAAGAGTGGGCGGTATACTATGACAACGTACAAGCAGGTAAATATCAGGTAGCAGCCATGGGCTGGGGTGCTGACTATCTCCATCCGATGACATTCTTCCCGCTATTTGTATCTACAGATCAGTTGAATAATTCTTTCTACAAAAATGAAGCATATGATGAAGCTGTTGCCGCTGCGAAAACAGTACAAGATCCTGCTGAGGGTATTGCAGCGATGCGTGCAGCAGAAGATATCTTAATGGAAGATTATCCGATGATCTCTCTATATCATCGTTCAACCAATCTCTTGATGAGTTCCAGAGTTAAAGGTTGGAACCTCACCCCGACCAATAACTTGCACTTCAAAAATGCATATGTTGAAGATTAATCTCATTAGTGATAGACTTTGCAAAGAATTGAGTTTTCTTAAAAACTTATCGGAAAACTCAATTCTATATAATTTATAAAACAATAAACAAAGAAGATAAGGAAGGAAACAAAACAATGAAATCATATGTTTGTGATGTTTGCGGATATATTTATGATCCTGCAGAAGGTGATCCTGATAACGGAGTAGAACCGGGAACAGCTTTTGAAGATATCCCTGAAGATTGGGTATGCCCGCTGTGCGGCGTAGGCAAGGAAGATTTCTCTGAGTTAGATTAATCTTTCAGCAACAAATATTAAACAAAAAGTGGTGTGATACGTTTTGATCTGATTGATCTGCTTCGTATTTGACACCACTTTTTTAATCTTGTTATTTCCATTTTAAACAAATAGAGCAATCAGATTTTTTAAATAGAGCAATAAGATTTTCTGATGATTCTTTGCTTTAATTGTGCCAAAAAGCCGTATTTGCAAGTCGAATTCCCCCGGCATGTAATTTTTGGCAGATCAGAACTCAAAATGACTTTGTGCCAAAGAACCGATGATGTGATTACAAATCTGCTGACTCGTGGTTTTTGGTACAATTACATAATTAATTAATTAATTAATCTGTAAAGTCCATCAAAATTCGCCAAATTTTAATTTTCGTTCTCCGAATCAAGTTAAATCTGATTTTGGCAATAATTCTATAATGCGATTAAAATATTTAATGTATTTTTGAGTTCGGATTCTAATTTTTTTCCTGTTTGTTTTTGCAGCCTCAATTAACCAAAGTACTAATTTATTCTTGTCATATAATTGAGTTTTTGATATGGTTACAATTTCATAACCCATTCTTTTTAATACCATTTTACGATTTGAATCTTCATCAATTGTTCGATTGTGGAAAGAACCTTGGTATTCGTATCCGATTTTTTGATTTGGAAAGCAATAGTCAATGTACAGATTTTTCTTTTTTATCGCTCTGGCTGAAAGATTATCCAATTCTACTTTGTAATTTAGGACTCCGCCAGGAATCGATAAGCCGCCTAAAGCATTGGGTAAGCTCAAAAGCATAGCAACAAAGATTTCCATAATTGAATTTGCACCTTCCTGCACATATTTTAAAGCTCGTAATGCCTTTTTCTTATTAGGCAGATTTGCGGAAGAAACATATTTAATAAGATGTGATTTATTAATTAAAGAATTTGAGAAAATTCCTTCAGGATAAGCACAAAGCAGATAACCTAAAATGATTATTTCAATTATATCCAAGGTTGAAGCTAATTGTAAAAACATTAGTTGTGGCGAAACAATTTTTTGTTTATTCTCAAGTTTAACAAAACTATTCCTGGGTAAATTTCTTGTGCATACATGTGTAGAAATTTCTTTTTTATAGGAACGAGCTTTAATATCTCGAACAAGATACTGTTGAGGAAAATCATCATTTAATTTTTCCTTGAAATATTGATGTGCCAGTGGGAAATCCCAATGTTTCAATGCGCTATAATGTGACAAATATTTTTCCATAAACATATTTTATTATAGAGAAAAAGATTTTTGTCCTTTTATTTTTAGAAACACTGATAAAAATTGCATAAAATGTAAAAAAGTATTTATAGTTTGATGTTCCGATTAGATTTTGATAAATAGAATTGTCCTGTTATTATTTTAGGTTTTGGCACGGCAAGGGTGGTTTCAGATAGTTATCTGGTTTTGCTGTGCCAAAAAAGCCGGTGCTGTGAATCGGAATCCGCAGGAACGAAAATATTGGCACGGCAAGGGTGATTTCAGATAGTTATCTGGTTGTGCTGTGCCAAAAAAGCTGGTGCTGTGAATCGGAATCCGCAGGAACGAAGATTTTGGCACAGCAAGGTTGATTTCAGACAGTTATTTGGTTTTGCTGTGCCAAAAAAGCCGGTGCTGTGAATCGGAATCCGCAGGAACGAAGATTTTGGCACGGCAAGGGTGGTTTCAGATAGTTATTAGGTTTTGCTGTGCCAAAAAAGCCTGCGCTGTGAATCGGAATCCGCAGGAACGAAGATTTTGGCACAACAAGGGATAGGGAAACGAAAGTAAGTTCAAATGAACAACTTAGCAAACTAAGAAAACAAGCAAACTAAGCAAACTAAGAAACAAGCAAACAAGCAAACAAGATAACAAGATAAAGCTGTCAGCAATTAAATTGAAAAATCAGTGATTTAATTGCTGTTGATTTCTGTCAACCATTATCTTGCGGTAACAAAAGAAGAAATAAAGCTTGATAGATTTCGGCTGCATTTTCTTGCCAGTTCTGACAAATGTTTCGTGCCATTTTTTCAGTTGGAACATTTAGTTCTAAAGAAAAAACAATTTGATTATGATTTTTTTGCTCTAATTTAATCTTAAAATTATGCTCGCTATCTTCTGAATAATGTGCGGTCAAAGTGCGTTCTTTTTTTTCCAGGGTACTCAATTTGTCTAAAAAATCCAGTACTTGGTTCGGTAATGTATTTCCCAAAGCTTTGAGCACGGCAGAACCTTCCGGTGTTATATTAAGACGACTAACCGGTTTGCCTGAAGCTGTATGTTCTGCTTCGCTTTTATTTTCGGAAATATGAATTAAGTGTTGTTTGGTCAGCAAATCCAAAGCGGCGGCGGCAGAGAAATAATCCAAATACAGAGAATTAATTGCCGAGTCGATAATATTTTCCGAGGTAGAGTTCGGTTGTTTTTCAATAATTGAGAGCATGATTAAAGCTGCTTGAGAACTATCTACCGGATACATGTTTTCTCCCTTCTGCCTTATTAGAAATTTTTATCATTTTGTAATTAGAAATTTGTATCATTTCGCAATTAGAAATTTGTATCATTTCGTATTAGAAGTTTGTATCGTTTCGTATACATGTACATTGAATTAATTATATTATTGCACAATTCATGAGGTAATTATTATACATTTGTGTCAATCATAAATTGACCGGTGTAAAGATTAAAATATTCACCTTTGGCTTTGATTAATTCAGCATGTGAACCTTGCTCGATTATTTTACCATTTTTCAGAACAATAATCAGATCTGCGTTTTTAATCGTGGATAAACGATGAGCTATGATCAAAGCAGTTCTGTTTTGTAGAATATTATCGATAGCTTCCTGAATTTGTTTTTCGGTTTCAGTATCGATCGAGGAAGTTGCCTCATCAAAAATAAAAATTGCAGGATCAGCGATAATTGCTCTGGCAAAAGATATCAGCTGTTTTTCTCCGGTAGATAATTTATTACCGCCTTCGCCGGCAAAAGTATTATAACCGTTTTCCAACTTTTCAATGAATTTGTCGGCATAAACTAATTTTGCTGCATTTTTAATTTCCGATTCATCGGCAGTGAGTCTGCCGTATCGGATATTATCCGAAATGGTGGCATTGAATAGATGCGGTGTTTGCAAGACATATCCCAAATTATGATATAGCCAGACTTGCGGTAAACTTTGAATATCATGTCCGTCAATTAAAATTTGTCCTTGCTGGGGTTCGTAAAATCTGCATGCCAGATTAACCAAGGTGGTTTTTCCCGCACCGGTTTCACCGACGATGGCTACCGTTTGTCCCGCCTTAATCGATAAATTGAAATTATCCAGTACAGGTTCGCTGTCAACGTAAGAGAAAGTAACATTTCTGAACTCAATTGCTCCTTGGATTTTCGGCCAAGGTATCTCGCCGGCTCCGTCTTGAGTGCCGTATTTTTTGATAACTTCGGCACTGTCGGTTATTTCGACCGGTTCATTAAGCAGCGTGATAACCCTTTCTGCCGCTGCTTGAGCAGCTTGCATTTCTCGAAAAACTCCGGCAACTTGTCTGATCGGATCCCATAAATGAAGCGTATAAGTAAACAGAGCATAAATTGTCCCTATTTCAGTGAGGTTTTGTGTATATGCTTCACCACCCAAAACCAAGATCAAAGCAGCGACAATCATGCCGATAATCGACACGGTAGGTAAGAAGAAAGCAGCCACCCGGCTTGCATCAATCGAACGGCGATTCATTTTTTTGGCAGTTGCAAAAAATTCCTGTTCATTTTCTTTTTCTCGAAGTAACGTTTTCGTAGTTCTTGCACCCATGATTCCTTCATTAAATTCACCGGTTATTTCTGAATTCAGACGTCGAATTTCACGTTGTGTAGAAAGCAATTTTTTTTGAAAACAGACTGTAATTACCATGATTACCGGAACGGCCAACAAAGCTATGAAAGCGAGTTTGAAATCCATAATCAACATTGCTGCGAGGATTACGACTATGGTAAAACCGCCCCAAACAAAGTCGATAATTCCGAAAGAAATTGTTTCGCAAAGTCTGGTCACATCGTTGATCATGCGTGATAAAATCCAGCCGACAGGCATACGATCATAAAAGCTGAAAGAAAGATTTTGTAAATGCTCAAAACCCTTTTTACGGATATTATAGGACATATCAGTTTCAATGCGGCCTGATAATTTCAGCCAATACTTTGTGCAGAATGCAATCGCCACAACTATTATCAGATAAATAGCAGAGTAGAGCAGAAGACCGTCGGTAACATCATTTTTAATGAAATGATTGATTGCATAGCGTATCATAACAGGCGAAATACTTTCTAAAACCGCCACAATAATTAAAACCACAATAAGACTGATAAGTAAACCTTTGCGGGGCGCGGCTAATTTTATGAATTCCAGCCAGGTTTTGGTGTTGATTTTATCTGTATATTGATCTGCTTTTTTGCTCATTTTATTCGTTCAGCCAGTCATGTTGAATTTGATATACGCGTTGGTATAGTCCGGTTTGATTAAGTAATTCCTGGTGCGTACCGGATTGAGTCAGTTGAGTATCTTCCAGTACAAATATTTGATCCGCATCATAAATGCTTGAAATTCGATGTGAAACAATGATCGTTGTTGTTCCCTGAGGTCTTTTTTTGAGAGATTTACGAATCTCCCGATCGGTTTCAGTATCTACGGCAGAGAGCGAGTCGTCAAAAATTAAAATCTGACAGTCGCGAATCAGAGTTCTGGCAATTGCCAAACGTTGTTTTTGTCCGCCCGATAAAGTAACTCCGCGTTCACCGACAATCGTATCATAGCCTTGACTGAATTGTTCTATTTCATCATCCAAGTGGGCTATTTTTGCATATCTGCGCACATTTTCAATGGTGGTTTGCGGTTTGGGCAAGCGGATATTTTCACCGATACTGCGTGAATATATATAAGATTCCTGGAGAATCAGACCGACTTGTCTGCGCAGATTATAACGATTGATTTGCTCGACCGGGATATTGTCAAATGTGAGTGAACCTGAGCTTGGCAGATACAGTTTTTGTAAGAGTAAAAGCAAGCTTGATTTACCTGATCCGGTTGGACCTAAAATACCGATTGTTTGTCCGGCTTTAATTTCAAGACGGATGTTCTGTAAGACCGGTTCAGAACCGTCGGGATATTGAAAACTCACCTCATCAAACTTAATATTACCTTTCAATTCAGGTTCTAACAGACCGTGATCATCAGGTTCAGGCTCGGCATCGAGAATTTCTTTCAACCTGCCGAAAGAGATTTGTGCTTTACCGATATCTGCGATAACTCTGGCTAATATTCTCAAATTGATTAACAAACGATCGGCATAAGATATGAAAACAAGCAATACGCCGAGATGCAAACCGTAAGAAACAACTCTGATTGTACCGATGATCACGATCAGAGCCAAGATACCGTTTGAGAACAAATCGGAAAGAAACCAGAAATTGCCCATGATCTTATATTGTCTGATACTGTAATCATAGAGTTCACGATGTGTTTCTTCCAGTTGTGATAATTCGAAATTTTTACGTCCGAATGCTTTGATAACTCGCATTCCGGTTAAGCTTTCCTGCAAACGGGTAGATAATTTTCCTTCAGTTTCATCCCAGAGCTCAAATTGACCGCGGCGTTTTCTGAAATAGATGATTGTACTGAAAAACATAATCGGTGTTATGGAAATTGCGACAGTGCTGAGAGTCGCATCTGAATTAACCATTACAACAATGGAAATGACAATTGTCGTGATACATCTGATGATTTGCAAAAACTGATTTTGAAAAAAACGTCTGATTACTTCGACATCGCTGGTACAGCGTTGTACCAAATCACCGGTCTCAGCTTTGGCATGCCATGCGTAGGGTAACTTTTGCAGATGCGAAAAAAGTTTACAGCGCATGTTTTCTGCACCGTTTTCGGCAACTTTGGCAATATAGAGATCGGAAATAAATTCGGCAATACCTTGAATCACGGTGATTCCTAACAAAATCAACCCTAATATCCAAAGGTTATTTAATATAAATTCCCGTCCGCCGATTTGCAAATAGATATTTTCTAAAAAATGTGGCAGAGTAACATCTTGATCAAGTAGAATGCGGTCGACCGTAAAACCGACAATCAGCGGAATCAATAAACTGCAAGTAGCAATGATCATGATCGATACAACTGCTAAAATCAAATATTTCAGATCTTTTTTATAAAAACTGAAGAAATGCCGGCTTGTTTTTTGCTTTATCATTGATTCTCCTGAATTATTGAGCTTAATAATTAGTGTATCAGATTAGTATTTTAGCAGTTTCATTCTTTGAGTCAATTGATTATAATTATGAGAAATACAAAACATTGAAAACTGAATCGGAAAGGATTTTATGATTACAATCTTGTCGGAGCGAGCATCACAGAATAATTTTTCTCTGAAAAACTTTCTGGAATATTCTTTGTTTGATCGAAGTGCCAAATTATGGTTAATCGCTTTGTTTATTATTTTAGCGGGATTTCTGTTGAAAGGTGTACTCGGAAATTTTTTAGCAAAAATAATTTCCCGTATAAAAATTAATAATTGTATTTTAGGAACTGAATATGAAAAACAGTTCAAAAAGGTATTATCTTGGATTTTACCGTTAATTGCCTGTAAAATAGCGTTTAGTTATGTATTAGAGGCAGGTTCTCCGCTGGACAATATAATCAAGATTACATTGAGTTCGATTTTGATTATATCGGCTTTAAGAATTACAGAATTAATATTTCGCTCACTTTTCAATTTTTGGCACAATAAAAATCCTGAAAAACTTACGTCGACGGTTTACAGGTTTTTACTTCAAATCATCAGAGCTGTTTTGGTAGTTCTCGGCTTAATTATGATTTTGAGTTTGATGCAGATTAATGTTGCGGGCATCATTACCGGCTTGGGATTGGGCGGACTGGCAGTTTCAATGGCTGCCAAAGATTATCTGACGGATTTAATTGCCGGTTTTTCTATTATGTCGGAAAAGATTTTTGAAATTAATGACCTGATTAAATCTCCTGATATTGAAGGAATTGTGTTGGATATTAAATTTCGTCAGACTCAAATCAGAACTTTTGATCAAGGTTTGATGTCAGTGCCGAATTCGAAACTAACCCGGGACTATATTATTAATTATTCAAGAATGGCAAAGCGGCGTGTGCGCTTTATGGTATATTTGCCGACGTTTGTAACAGTTGAGCAAATAGCAGGTTTGAAAGAGTTATTGACAGATTATCTGGCTCAGAATAATAATCTCACGGAAGATGCTCCTTTTCTCGTTACTTTTTCAATCAATCCTGATAAAATTGAATTTCTGGTACAATATTTTATTACAAGCATAGTATACGCTGACTTTGTTCAAGAGCAGGATCAGATTTTGCAATTGATTTGGGATTATCTCAGAACTGAGAACATTGCTGACCCGATAACGCTGGTAGATATATTGGACAATAAAATCATAACTGAAGAAGAAAGTGAAAAAACGTAAGTTTTTGATATTATAAGAAACAAATGAATAAAAAATCAATCGTTAAAAATATTTCCGAAATTTCTTTCTATAAAAAACCGTGGTTTGCAGCAGGTTGTATTATTTTGGTGTTTGTCATCATTTTGTCCATAGGTGTAAATGCATTATGGGATAATACTTTCGGGCAAATCAATGTCGTGCGTGAAACTGATACCGATAAAGAAAAAAAAGCGTACGTCATAGATGAACAATATCGAGATTATCCGGAATTGGAAATTGGAGAACAGAAACAGAAACAGGAACAGAAATTGGAAAATCCGATTCCATATGATAAAGATGTAACGAATATCCTGCTGCTGGGTATAGATTCGCGTGATAAGACGCAGATTAAAGAACGTTCCGATGCAATGCTGATTTTGACAATTAACAAAACCCAGAAGAAAGTTAAATTAACATCTTTGCAACGAGATATGCTGGTAGAAATGCCCGGCAGAGATATGATGGATAAATTGAATCATGCCAATGTGTATGGCGGACCGGAATATGTCATGCAAACCGTCAATAATATGTTACGTTTGGGAATTGACCGCTATGTTGTAGTCAATATGCGTGGTTTGGAAAAAGTCATTGATCTGATAGACGGAATTGAAATCGATGTAGGGGAAGAAGCTATACCTTTTATTAATGCGAATATTGATGAAACTAATGCGGTGTTTTATGATACGGAACAGGCTGCTCATCTGACTTCAGCAGGCATACAAAATCTGAACGGCAGACAGGCCGTAGGCTATGCCAGAAACCGGTCTACAGCCGGCGGCGACTATGATCGTATGCATTATCAACAAGAAGTGATTCAGGGTATATTCAATAAGTTTACCGAGGTAAGCGGTGAGAAAAAACTTGAATTGATTAAAGAAGGTTTGTCACTGGTTACAACTAATTTAACTAATGAAGAAATGCTCGGCTTACTACAATCCGTATTGCCGATTTTAGAAGGTAAAATTGAAAACTTGACGATTCCGATTGCCGGATATCATACACATTACAGCGGCGCAGCGTGGTTAAATCTCTGCGATTTCAACGGTATGATTCCGTTAATTCAGGAGTTTATTTACGGAAAGACATTCCCGTTTGATCCGGTTGCGATCATTCCCGGAGCACCCAATTCTGCTGATGCCATTTCGGTAGTCGGACAAATTGATGAATGGGTTGTACCGGATGCGACAGATTCAAGCGGTAATTTAAAAGTGGAGGAACCGAGCAGTCCCGAGATTTATCAGAATACAGTTCCGTTAAGTGAAGCAACGGAAGTAACGGAAACAACGGAAGCAACGGAATATACTGTTCCCGGATCAATTCCACTTCCGGTTGAACCTATACCTACGGTAATCGAACCCACAGATCCCGTTGTCACGAGCTCAAGTACTGAACCGCCACTAACTCTTCCGATCGGGACTAATGATTCTTCAACCAATTTGTCTGAACCGCCGGAAACCTCGCAAACAGCGACTCCTGCCGTATCCGCAGATACGCCTGATTCTGCTGCTACGTCAGCAACACCGGTGGAAACGTCAGCAATACCGGCGGAAACGGTACCTCCGGAAACCGAGCAGCCGTTGATCGATCCTCCGATAACAGCACCATCTTCATTTGTTGAGCCTGAGCCGAGTAATTAGAAAAGAGCAATTTTTCTTGTTAATTGATCTATGCATTATCGGTATACTGATTTATCAGATTATCCAAGGTTGGCGCAGAGGGTTTTTAGCTGTGATTTTGCGCTTAGGCATTACTGTTGTTGCTTTGCTGCTTGCCGCTTTGATTGCAAATCAGATTTCCGATTATTTCACTTCTGTATTTTTTCCGGAAACGAAAATTACTGACTTAAGCCAACAGCTTTCGGGACAAATATTGGATCAGGGGGAACCGATCCCTTTGGTATTACAAAATATCGGTCTTTCCGAAAACAGGAGCAATCGATTAGCTGAAAGTATAGGAGAAGCGACTCTGCCTTTGATTGAAAATCTGGTGAGAAAACTGGCAGTACTTCTGGTAACTGCGATTACATTTGTAGTTATTTTTGTTATACTGCGCTTGGTTTTTTATTATTTGATCAATCGATTTTCTGATTTGTTCAACAAAATTCCGATTTTGGGAACAGTTAATCGAGTATGCGGGATTGTACTGGGATTTCTGATTGCAGGCTTATTTGCAGTGCTTCTGGTAATTGTCTTAAGCCGTACTGCGCCTTTTTCTGAAATCGTCTTGTTGCAAGTTTCAAATTCGTTTTTATATCGTTTACTATTGGAAAATGCCATATTTATTTCATGATTATCCATAATTCTTTGCGATTTGTTTCTTGACAAATGCCGACTATAATTCTATATTATTATTCGCTGGCACTCTGGAGTCCCGAGTGCTAATACAATGTTCATAAAAAAACAATAGATATAAGGAGGTCAGCATGAATATTAAACCATTGGGTGATCGTGTTGTAATTAAGATGTTAGAAGCTGAAGAAACTACCAAGAGCGGTATTGTATTGCCGGGTAGTGCTAAAGAAAAACCACAGATTGCGGAAATCGTGGCAGTAGGTCCGGGCGGAGTTATTGACGGTAAAGACGTAATCATGGAAGTTGAGGTTGGCGATCAGGTTTTAATCAGCCAATATGCCGGTACTGCATTTAAATTTGATGATATTGAATATACTATCCTCAAACAAAACGATATTTTAGCGATTGTAGAATAGTGTGTTTTTATAAATAGAAAGAATAAGACTCTTACGGAGGAATTAAAATGGCAAAAGAATTAAAATATAATGATGATGCACGTGATGCTTTATTAAGCGGTGTAAATAAATTAGCGGATACAGTTAAGATTACTTTAGGACCTAAAGGCAGAAATGTAGTTTTAGATAAACAATACGGCGCACCGGTCGTAACTAATGACGGTGTTTCAATTGCCAGAGAAATTGAATTGGAAGATCGTTTCGAGAATGCCGGAGCTCAATTGATTAAAGAAGTTGCTACCAAAACACAAGATGTTGCCGGTGACGGTACAACAACAGCGACTCTTCTGGCTCAAGCGATTTATCGTGAAGGATTGAAGAATATTGCAGCAGGTGCAAACCCGATGATTGTTAAACGTGGTATAGATCAAGCAGTTGCTGTCGCTGTAGAATCTATTAAATCCGATTCTAAATTGGTCGAAGGCAAAGATGATATCTCACGTGTAGCTTCAATTTCAGCTGATGATAAAGAAGTCGGAGCTTTAATTGCCGATGCCATGGACAAAGTTTCCAATGACGGTGTAATTACCGTAGAAGAATCTCAGACCATGGGTACCGAGCTTGAAGTTGTTGAAGGTATGGAATTTGATCGTGGCTATATCTCGGCATACATGGTAACCAATACTGACAAAATGGAAGCAGTTTATGAGGATGCACACATTTTGATTACCGACAAAAAGATTTCTGCAATTCAAGATATTCTGCCTTTGTTGGAAGAAGTTGTACAAGCGGGCCATAAATTGGTCATTATTGCAGAAGATGTGGAAGGCGAAGCTCTTTCAACAATTATTCTCAATAAATTGCGCGGCACATTTAACTGTATTGCAGTGAAAGCTCCGGGTTTCGGTGATCGTCGCAAAGATAATCTGCAAGATATCGCAATTTTAACCGGCGGTACATTTGTGGCTGAAGATTTGGGCATGGAATTAAAAGAAGTAAAATTGTCTGATTTAGGTCGTGCAGGCAGTGTTATTGTGACCAAAGATACGACAACGATTGTTGACGGTGCCGGTGATAAAGATCTGATTAAAGATCGTGTCAATGTCATCCGCAATCAAATTGAAGAAGAAACATCGGATTTTGATCGTGAAAAATTACAAGAACGTTTGGCGAAATTGTCAGGCGGCGTTGCTGTAATCAAAGTCGGTGCAGCTACCGAAACAGAAATGAAAGAAAGAAAACTGCGTATTGAAGATGCTTTAGCAGCGACCAGAGCGGCAGTTGAAGAAGGTGTTATTGCAGGCGGCGGTACAGCATACATTGATGCTATGGAAAAAGTACAGAAAATTTTGGATGAAGCCGAAGGTGATGTACGCACGGGTGTTTCAATCGTACTCAAAGCTTTAGAAGAACCAGTTCGTCAGATTGCAGCTAATGCGGGTTATGACGGAAGCGTTATTGCTGAAAGAGTTAAAAACAGTGATCGCGGTAAAGGATTTGATGTTTTAAGCGAACAAATTGTTGATATGAACGAAGTCGGTATCGTTGATCCGGCGAAAGTAACGCGCTCAGCATTGCAAAATGCAGCTTCCATTGCTTCGACCATGCTCACGACGGAAGCTATTGTCGCTAATATTCCTGAACCTGAACCGGCAATGCCTGCAGGTGGACCGGGTATGTATTAATCAAACGATTGTTTAGAAAAAGTGTTTGATCGGTGATTCTCTACAAACTGTAGAAAAGATTTTTGTAATAAATATACAAACTAAACGGCTTTATCATTTTGATATCGCCGTTTTTTTATCGGTTAAAACCTTATATGATTGAATTAATACGTAACAGTGACTATACTGTTACGAGATGAAAAAGGATTATCCGGTCATGGCAGATAGAGATAACTCAAATCGAAAAAAACAAGACTTGGTTGAATCTCATAATTCAGGTAAAAGTCTATTGAGTTCAAAGATTGCTAAATCAGGTTTGAGGAAAAAACAAACTGATAAAAATCAACGTAAAGGTTTGATTATTATCGGTTTATTAGTTTTGGTCTTTTTCGGCTTATTATTTATCTTAATCTATAAACTTCCGGATTCACCTGAATTACCTGAAGATGAGAGCTTAAAGCCGATTGAATCAGCAAATATAGAAACTGTTTTAGAATTTTCGGCGCATGATGCGAATAGATATTTCCCTTTTGCTAATCAGTTGGTTTATTTATCTCAAGATCAGCTTATCTTGAAAAACTACGCCGGAAAAGATATTTATCAGGAACAAGTTGATTTAGAAAGACCGGTCGGAGTATCTAATGCAAATTATTTTATTGCCGGCGATCGGAATTCAGGTCAAATCGTAGTTTTAGATAGTCACGGTAAAAAATTCTCATTGCATTTAGATGGTCGTTTTGCCGGAGCCTATTTCGGCGGTGAGCAATATCTGGCAATTATCGAAGAAAATTCTGATCAACCGGGTTTTGTTCATATCGTCGATCTGGAAACCGGTGAGAAAATGTTAATGATTCAGTTTTTTGAATCAGGTTATCCTCTGGCTGTCAGTTTCAGTAATAATTTGGACTTTTTCGATGTTCTTTTAACAAATATGAAAGGTTCGATGATTCAACCGGTCATTAAACGTTATGATCTGAACGGCAATCAAATCGGACAAAAATTGCCTGATGATTATCCGTACTTGTATGGAAAAATAGATCATGATCCGAATAATAACATTGTGCTGACAAGTACATCGAATATTTTAGTATTGAACTTGGAACAGGAAAAGCCGATTGCCAGTTATGCACCTGGCAAGGTTTATGAAATTGCTGCAGGTACAAAACTGATGGCTTTTGCCTCAACACATGTTGAAGGCAGTTTGCAAATTGCTGAATGGGATCTTACAAAACTGATTTTTAATGAAAAAGAGCTTGAAATCGGGACATCAATCGATAATTTCACCTATTCTGCGGATTATATCTCTTTCAATGATGGAAATAAGGTTAAAGTGTTTGAGCGTAATAGTGGAAATTTGATCTTGGATCAAGTTGTAACTGCGGATATAATACGTATCGGTATCAATGCAAATCAAATAATCTTGATAACTGATCAAGGTGTGAAAATTTTGAGTCTGTGATTTTCGAATTAATGGGGGATGTATGGAATCGGAATTAAAATTTATCTTAAAAGAAGATGCTGATTTTATGGAGATCATGAATGAACCGATAATTTTTGATCATCTGTTATTAACCGGAAATATGTCATATGCAATGCGCTCTTCCTATTTTGATACTGCAGATCAACTATTGCGTCAACGCAAAGGATTTCTCAGAATCAGAAGAAGTAATGAACGTTTCTATCTGACCTTAAAATTGCCGAACCATAATAACGGTCTGCAGGATCCGGGTGTTTTTGAAAGACAGGAATGGGAATTTGAATTGAATGATGAAGAACAACATTGGGATATTAAAACCGGCATAAATCCGACCTGGTTTTTGAACCGGATGTTGACAGAAAAAGATAATAAAGAGGCTTCCGATCCGGATTTAGTACAAATCCTGCGTGTTCTTGAAGGCAGACCTCTCTATGAGGTATGTCTCGCTGATTATACCAGAACTTCATATGCCTATTCCTATCGTTCAAGTCGTTTTGAATTATGCTTTGATGAGGGATATTTGGGTACTGCTGAATATGTCAAACAATTTTCGGAAATTGAACTCGAACTCTTAACCGGGAATCGGGAAGATTTATTCTATTTGAAAAATGATTTTCTCGCTCAATTACCGGTGATTTCCGCTACCAAAAGCAAATATGATCAGGCAATTGAGATTGCCGACCTTTATAGCAGATGAATTATGATTGTATAGTTATCGGCGGTGGCGCATCAGGAGTAATTGCTGCTTTATCGGTGCGCAGACATTATCCGGAATATAAGATATTACTTTTGGAAAAAGAATTTCAATTATTGCGTAAAGTTCAAGCTTCAGGTAACGGACGTTGCAATTTATCCAACCGTAATATCAAATCGGATAATTATTTCAGTTTGCAAGCCGGAAAATCCGTAAAACGGAAATTTCTGCAAACGGCTTTTAATATTTTTTCTTTTCCTGAAACAGTTGAATTTTTTGGTAGCCTGGGTATCCCGTTGCGACTAGATCAAAGTGACAGAGCTTATCCTTATTCTGAACAAGCTTCAGGCGTGGTTCTTACTTTGACTCAAGCATTAATCACAGCAAAAATTGATGTATTGTTACAGTCGGAAGTTGTCCGGATCAAATCTGCAGACAATTTTCTGGAATTAGCGGTTGAGCCATGTAAAACAGTAAAACAAAAACAGTATTTTACTTTTCTGACTTCCGCCCAAACCTTTCAATGTAAAAAACTGATTGTTGCATGCGGTAGTAAAGCTGCTCAAAATTTAGGCGGTACAGATTCCGGTTACCGGTTGCTTGAAGAGTATACGACGATATCTGAATTGCGTCCCGGTTTAGTCCCTTTGAATCTGTTCATGGATGAAAAAGCTAAATTACTCACAGGACAACGATTTAAGGGTAATGCTAAATTAATTTGTAACAGTAAGGTTTTAGCTCAAAGTTCAGGCGAGTTCTTATTTATAGATAATGGTTTATCGGGAATTGCAGCGATGGAACTTGCACGCTTCCTGCCGCTAGCTGATCAGATCAACGAAGAAATAAAAGAGATATTTGTTGAATTAGATTTTGTTTCCGATTATCAACTATCAGAAATAGAAAAATATTTACTTAATCGACAGAAAACATTAACCGGACAAAAAACAGATTTTTCTGCGGTGGGTATAGTTAAAGAAAAAATTTCAGATTATCTTATACAAAGAGCAGGTTCAATTGAAAATCTTGCCAAATTGATGAAATCAACTTCATTTAAAGTTAGTGGCAGTAAGGGATTTTCAGCTGCTCAAATAACTGCCGGCGGTGTATATTTGTCACAAATTCAGATGCCGAGTTTTGCTCTTAAATCTCAACCGAGCATTTATGTCTGTGGAGAACTCGTAGATATTGATGGTAAAACCGGTGGGTTTAACTTGCAATGGGCATGGACGAGCGGTTTTATTGCCGGACAGTTGCGAGATTCTTTCTAAATAAAATAAGGACATCTCGGGTTGGCCATGCACACTTTCTAAGCTTATGCAACGATCTGGCGGTACAACCTTAAATAGTGTGCAAGTTCTTTTATAAACTCCGGTTTTTCCGGATGGCTTTGCACACTTTTCAAGCTTATGCAGAAATTTAGCAGTACAACCTTAAATAGTGTGCAAGTAAATAAATAAAATCGGGCAAGATTTTTACGGAAACCTTACACATCTTTAAGGTTTAAGTAGTAATATCATCCTTGAAAGATTGTTGACCCAAACATACACGAATTAATATCCTTACGGAATCCAGTTGTTATACTCAATGAATTATTCTGTAAGTTCACAATACGAGCTTTATTATCGTAATGTGATTAGACCGGATTTTTTATTCGGATGTCATAACGAATCAAATAAGGAAAACCAAATAGGAAAACCAAATAGGAAAAACCGGCTCTGTTAACTAAAGATGAAGAAAAAGAGATCTGAAAAGCAAACTGGCGAAACTTGAAGAAAATTTTCACCACAAACTTTTGAAATCAGATCAAGAGTAACAGAAAAAAGTGTGTAAGCAAAGAAAATTAGAAAATTAAGCACACAAAGTAATCTCAAAAAGAGATTGAAGAAGAAAATTGAAACTTGAAATCTGAATAAGCCTTAGGTAATCAAAAGGAACTTTTGTCTGGCTTTTTCGCTATATTTAGCTCCTGCCACTTGAGCCGGAGTAAGATTATTCAGCGAAGAATGCGGTTTAACAAAGTTATAAAAGCAAACAAAAAGAGCAATGAGTATGTTGGCAGATTCAAAAGACTTAAAGCCTCTTTTGGGTTTGTACCAAGCTTTAAACTGTCCGTTAAAGGCTTCAATGGGATTATTGTTAATCAGATCCTCAAAGCTTTCGACTTGGATGAAATCGAGATCAGGAAAGAACCTGCGAGCGGGTTGTTGGTAAGCATAATAGCGATCCATAATAACAGCTTCCCGAGGTTTACCAAATTGTTCTTTGCAGCTATGTAACAAAGTATGAGCAGCGGTAGAATCTCTAAATTCAGAGATATGGAAATCCAAGATGACTCTGGTTTCAAAATCTAAAGCAAACCACACATAATAATTCTTGCCATTGATTTTGATATAAGTTTCATCGAAGTGCCATTCATCAGAATCAGCAAGATTAAGTTGTTTCTTGTACGGATTGACAGCTTGAATTATAGCTGGAGCAAATCTCTTACACCACTTATGGATAGTGACATGTGAGATTTTGATGTTGTGAACTAACCAAAGGTGTTGGCTAATCTTTCTCAAAGTAGAATTGTCAAAGAAATAAAGAGTAAGAGCAGTGAAAACAAGATAAAAAGGATGTCTCATGCGTTTCATAGTAAACTCTTCTAAGTTAATTTGGCTGGAAGAAGCAGGTGGAATCTCAACTAACTTAGGCACGTTGAAACCATGGTAACACTTCTTATCGCCACATCTGAAGTTAGAATAGAACTGATATTCATGATGCAGGAAGGTAGCTTTCCCGCATTTAGGACAAGGAGGATATTTCCTGTAAGTAGTTCTTGATTTAATAGGTTTCGCAGGAGCCCATTGTCTTTTACAAGATTGACACTGAAACTTTTGATATCCGTCTTTATCTTTGCCAAAGCGATGAAGATTATTAGAAAAACAGCGAGGGCAAATGAGGTTAAATGATGAGTTATTTGATATACTTTTCATGAGATCTGAATTGTCCTTTCTCGGAGGTAAATGTTGTTTGGGTAAAAACATTCTACCAGAGGCTTTTCAGATCTCTTTTTAATTTTTAAGTTAACAGAACAGAAAAACCTAATGGGAGAAAATCAAATGGGGAAAACCAAAATGGAGAAAACAAAAATGAGCAATATAGAAATCCTGATCTTCGAAGTAATTTTGTCTGCTGTTGTCGTTGTTCTTGGTCTGACGAATAGTAAAGTTCTGTTCCTTCAGGGACCGAGGACCATGACGATCGTTCTGGGGATTATGGGTATGCTGTTGTGTACCATCAGTGTGGGCAAGTTTGTTTCTGCTAGCCCTGCCCATCCCTTAACAATTCTGGGATATATTTTCGGTGTTGTGGCGCTGACAGCACTTATCACTCAGATTTTTAAGCTTGAAATTCCGGTGTTAAAGGATTCTGCAAAGGCATTGGTCATTTTGGCTGTTGCCTTGGTATCAAAAGGTCTGATTGCCAGGTTCCAGCTAATGTTGTCGCGGGCATAATTACCTGTTTTTTAGTTTTTATTGCAGCAGTATAACATAGTGGAAAACCTGGATGCCAAAAACAATACGATTATTTTTGGAACAAAAAATGATGTTCATAAATTTCTTTTATTTGTAATTCCTCTCTCTACACCATTTTATCTATTAAATTTGATTAAGGTAAAATTGCTTCTTTTCAATTTGCCTGCCAGTGCTTTAATGATCCTAGTCCCATCAGGCTTAGGAATTTATTATTTTCGAAAAAATTCTGATGAATATAAAATGAAGGATTTTTTCCGGGCAATTATAGATTTCCAAGTAGCGGAAAAGCGTTCTAGTTTAGTACTTTCGCTTTTATTTATGCCTGTTTTATATCTGATTGCAGTAGTTATCAAAGATCCAAACAGTATCATGCAGATTTTTCGAGAAGAAAGTAAAATCTCAATTTTTATTGCAGGTTTTTTGTTGTTTTTCCTAGGAGCTATCATTGAAGAACTAGCTTGGACGACATATGCAACTCCGGTATTGCATAAATCTTATGGAATATTGAAGACAGGTTTTATTATAGGACTTGTCTGGGGGCTATGGCATCTGGTTCCATATATCATGCAAGGTCGGGATATCTGCTCAATATTTTTTCTCGTTACCAACAGTGTCGCTTATCGAATTATCATGGGATATCTCTATAATTATTCCAATGGTGCAACTATCAGTGCCTTGTTTTTCCATACCATGATAAATCTTGTTCCCGAACTCTTATCCGGTGGATATAAGGCATTTGATTTCAGTACTTTGGCAATTTTATTATGGCTTTCAGTTATCGTGTGTTACATAGTCCATTATTTCAACAATCTCAAAACCTAGTTTCTGATACATTTTGCTTGCATAATTATCTTTCTGAACAGATAGTGATGCTTTTTCGTATTTTAAAATCCGGATCTTTTCTTTAATCCGAAACTAGAAATTGTTTAATTCAAAGAGGACATGTTCATAGTCTTTGACATAGTATCTGATATTTTTCCTGCCTCTTTGAATTATCGTGTGTCCCTCTGCTTCCAATTTTTCTTTTTGTGCCTCTATTCCACCGGGATATTTCTGATTCAGTTCGCCATTTGCTTTCAGAGTCCTCCAGAAAGGAGTTTTGTCATCTGTCCGCTGATGGCTTGCCCATGCGGCAATAGACACAAAAATACCTGCCGTAATGGGCTCTGTGAAATCAGCACCTGATTTAACAGCAAAATGCTCGCGGATTTTTCCGACAGTGATAACTTTTCCGAACGGTATCATTTTCATTACAGCATCATAATCGATAGGAGGAGCAAAGTACATTCTGTCCCCGCCATACTTTTCAATACTTGCTTCATCTGTAATTGTCTGAATTTTAGGCATGTCTTTATTATCATGCAGCATAGCATTAAAATCTTTCTTGTCTTCATTGGCCATATTGTTCACCTCCTGACCAAAGAATAATGCCTTAACTTTATCTATGCAATGAGACAGTTTTAATAATTACGAAATTTAAAAAATAAAGCATGAAAAATATAGAACATCTTCCGTTTAACGAGTTGAACAACTAATATCATGAGCCATAAGCGTGAACACCAAATGCCAACACATCATGAGTCAGATTGACCGCCGCCGATCCACAGCCATAAGCGTGAACACCAAATGCCAAACATTATGAGAGGTTCGAAGGGGGATATTTCGGTTGAAATCGGGCAGAAGTCTTAAAAATGTAACTCAACAGATAATTTGACTCCGGAGTTATCATCTGATGTTTTCTAAAATTTCAGCCAGTTTCAAATAGATAGATTCGTATTGATCAATTAAGATTAACAATTGTTCATATTGTACGTAGATTTTCGGATCGGTTGCAGTTCCGAATTCTGATTCCATTTTGTTTTTTTGTTTAATCGCAATATCTATTTTTCTGGTTAAGGCGGTCAGGGTTTCATCGCCGAGTGCTTTAAATCTTCTTGTTTGCATTGGATTATTAGGTAAGGCTTGTAAATTATGCAGTTTTTTTTCCAAGCGTGCTTCTTTTTTTGACCAAATGTTTTTCTTGCTTTGTGAATTGATCTCATTAGTATTATTATCCGGAACATCTGTATTATCGGATTCTGCATTGCCGGCTTCAGCAGTATAACCAGTTAGATTCTTGTTTTCCTGAAAAGAGTTCTCGGCAACAATATATTGCTGAGCAGGGATTTTTGTTGTTTCAACAATTCGCTTTTGTTTGTTTTTAGATGTAGTGGCTTGTTCTTCAATACGCCGAAAAGCATTGTAATTGTTAAAGCGCTGAATTGTTCCGTCAACAAAACCTAAAATATATTGGGCAATTTTTTCGATAAAATAGCGGTCGTGACTGACGGCTATGATTGAACCCTCATATGCAACCAGAGCATTTTCCAGTATTTCGCACGAATTGATATCAAGGTGATTTGTCGGTTCGTCGAGAAATAACACATCGGGTTTTTCGCTTAACAAACGGCATAAGTAGAGGCGGCTTCTTTCACCGCCTGATAAAGTATTCAAAGGCTTAAAAACATCAATACCGCGAAAACCGTATTTTGCCAGTTCGTTACGGGCTGTATTCTCTGTCCAATTTGGCTGAACTTCGGCCAGGTTTTCGATCACGGTACAGGTTTCATCGGAAAACTCAATCAATTGACCGAGAAAACCGTATTTAATGTCAGTTGCTATATTTACAGTACCGGATGCATACGGTTCATTTCCGAGCAAGGATTTCAAAAGAGTCGTTTTGCCACAGCCGTTTACCCCGACTACGGCGATTTTTTGTTTACCCTGTAATGACCAGGAAAAAGGCTGAAATAACGGTTCAGCTTGTCCCGGAAATTGCACATAAAGATCTTTAGTTGCAATAATAGTTCTGGTAGGATCACCTAAATCCTGACCTTTGAGAATTTTAATATTCAGCTGGGTCGGTTTGTTTTTCAATTTAGATTTTAAATTACTTAACTTCCGGCTGATTTTTGCTTCTTTTTTTTGACTGGAGCGATAAGAACTTATTTTACGGTGTGAAAGCATGGTTTTTGTAATATCGGTCTGCTTGTTCAATTCGGCTTCAATTTTATCTATGCTTCTGCTTAATGATTTTTGCTGCTCGGCACTCAATTTGACAAAATTGGAATAATTACCCGGGAAGATGGTTAATCTGCCGCCTGATAATTCTGCGGTTCTGGTTGCGATTCGATCAATAAAAAACCGATCATGCGATATAAGCAGTACGGTTGAAGAGGTTTTTTGTAAATAATTCTCCAACCATTCAATCGCTTGATAATCCAGATGATTAGTCGGTTCATCGAGCAACATTACATCAGGTTCCCGAATTAACAATCGGGCAAGTTGGACACGCATTTTTTCTCCGCCGGATAATTCTTGAACCGGTCTTTGTGCAGTGGCCAAATCAATGCCTAAACCGGCGAGGATTTCTGCCAAACGATATTGATAAGTATAACCGTCTAAGCTTTCAAATTTTGCGGTAATTGAACTATATTGATCCAGAATTTGCAGATGTTCAAATTCAGTGTGACGTGCTGATGTATCGGCAAGCCCATTTGCCAAATCCTGCATTTTTTGTTGCAAATCAAAAATTTCGGCGTCGAAAAGTGCATCGGTAGTACTGCTGTTTAGATTTACCTGCTGTTCCAAATAACCGAGGATTGTATTTTTAGCAATGGCAATCTCGGCATTTTCCGAATCCGGTTGTTCCAAACCCAAAATTAAACGAAACAAAGTGGTTTTGCCTGTTCCGTTTTCACCAATGATTGCAAGTTTTTCGCCTGCATTGATTTGCAAATCAATGTCTGTTAAAACTGCTTTTTCATAATATGATTTACTGACATTTTTCAAACTTATCAAACTCATCTCTTAGATTATACAGATTATTTTCTTACTGTTCTATTTCAATCCTTATGATAGAATAATATTGTTGACCCTAATTGTTGTTTAGAATATGCGGAGCTAATAGTTGAGGAAATAAGATGCGAATTTCGTTTGCAAATGATTATAGTGAAGGCTGTTTACCGGAAATCCTGGAAAATTTGAGCAAAACCAATTTTGAACAAATCGGCGGATATGGTTTGGATTTGTACTCAAAATCTGCAATCGGAAAAATTGCGCAGTTGCTGGGAGCAGAGCCGGAGCAAGTTGATATTCATTTTACGATGGGTGGAACTCAAGCCAATTTAATTGTAATATCTCATGTTTTGAAGTCGTATTCAGGCGTATTATCAACTCCGCAAGGTCATATTGCAACCCACGAAGCGGCAGCTATCGAAGCTACCGGTCATAAAGTGATTACGCTGGATACGGATCCATACAGCGGAAAATTTGATGCACCCACTCTTGCAGCTTTTTTAGCTGAATACTGGTCAAATCCGGAACCCGAGCATTCACCGTTTCCCGGCATGATTTATTTTTCCAATGCAACTGAAAACGGAACTCATTATTCTGCTCAAGAATTAAGAGTGATCAGAGATGTAGCGGATAAATATAATCTGCCGATCTTTATGGACGGGGCTAGGTTGGGCACTGCATTAGCTGCTGAACCTGATCAGTTGAGTTTCGGGCAGTTGCTTGATTTAGTTGATATATTTACGATCGGCGGAACTAAGAACGGAGCTTTGAGCGGTGAAGCGATTGTTTTTACTAATCGCAAACATAATTATTCCGCCGGATTTCGCTGGTCATTAAAACAGCGTGGTGGCATGCTGGCAAAAGGGCGTTTATTAGGAATTCAATTTGATACGCTTTTTACAGATAATTTATATTTCAAAGCTGCACTACATGCGAATCAAATGGCAGATTTACTGCGTGGAGGTCTTAAACAAAGGAATGTAAAATTTTGGACTGAAACGAAGACAAATCAACTGTTTATTCTGATTAATCCTCAATTAAAACAAAGGCTTTTGCAAGAATTTATTTTTTTAGATTGGCTGATTCCGAATCAGCAACAATTATCTGAATTAGGACTTGAAAAATCAGATCAGAATTATCACGTTGTGCGACTGGTAACTTCTTGGGCAACGCAAAAAGAGTGGATTGAGCAATTTTTGAATAGGTGGGATGATTTTGCAAATTTGTAAAAAAATATTGACAATTTGTTTAATCCTGATTTGTTTATGGCTTGTTCTTCCTGTATCTGCGGTAAGAGCAAGTTCCGCTGAAACAAGACTTGAGGTTTCCGATACAATTATTGATTTGAGCTCTCAGAGAGTTTTGATTACGGAACAATATGATTTTAGCTTGCACAGTTCGCAATCAGAATTGCGTTTTGAGTTTCCGCTGTTGGAAAATCAATCAACCGGCGTTCTTTTAGAAGTAATGTTATCGGAAACTCAAAAGGAAGCTGAAAACGAAAATGAATATATGTTCATTGCGGAAAAAATCACTGCAGAAAACAAAGAAAATGCTGGGAATTTTTCTTATCAGACTTCATTATCCGAAACGGAAGATATGTTGATTGTCGATGTTTATTTTGATTTTTCGGCAAATCAGAATTACATGTTAATTTTTAACTTCGATCAGAGCGCCTTGCTCAAATTGTCTCCGGAAAATGCTTTTTTGAAATATCCAGTTGCAATTCCCGATTATTTCAAAACAACTGACACCTATAATATTTACTATCATTTATCGCGTGAGATCTTGCCGGAAGATTATCGTTTCCAGGCAGTTTCGGAAACTTGGTTTGCAGACAAATCTTCTGAATATAATAATTTAGTTTTCAGTTCAAACAATTTTCGTTTCCAAGCTGATCAATTTGTTTATATCAGTTTACCGCAAGATTTGTTTCCGGATTTAGCGATCAACCGACCGGATTTGACTTTCGATGATTTTTTTCCGCATCCTGCTTCGGTTCAGATTAAGCAAAAAAGTTTCTGGGATTTTTTTGCTGAACCTTGGTTGCTCGGGATCGTTTTGGCAGTCAGTATTATTTTAGTTTTGATAATATTCGTAATATTTGAATTGGAAGGATATTTATTTGTGAAACGACCTCGATTAGGCCGCAGTATTTTTGCAATCAATGCAGCTCATGCGGCATATCTGGTCAGCCAGGATACTCAAGGCAGTCTGATTCTTGCAGGACTTCTCCAATTAGTACAGAAAAATGAAATTGATTTGAATAAGTCAACTTTTTACTGGAATCATCCTGAACGTGAGATTTTTGCGAATTTTAATTCTTCCGAGGTGTTTTTATTGCAGTGGTTATTTGAAGATTCAGCTAAAACAAAAAAGTATCCGGTGACTTCGGCAGAAAAAATATACGTTCAAACCGGTTCAGAAAAATATGCCGAGGATTTTTTACTGAATTTTAAGCAATATGTGCTTTTGTTAGAAGATGATTTGGCAAAAGCAGGTTATCTCAGCAGAAAAAATAAACGCCGAGGACATAGAGGGTATACTGTTGTTTCAAGTTTGATGTTAATTGCCTTTTTATTAATCTTTTCTATCGGTAAATCTTGGTGGAGTTTCGCATTGCTCTTACCTTTCCTTTTTTCAATATTCAGAATTTTCAAAGCCCGATACCTTACACTTGAAGGAAGAGAAAAAATGAAGCAGCTTAAGAGTTTAAAAATTTCTTTACAAGATCCGGAAGATTTTTTCAAACAACAGTCAAAATGGATTAATAGCCGTGATCTTGCACCGTTAATTTTACCTTACGCAATCAGCTTTAACCTTGTTGAAACATTTTTACATAAATTAGATAACGACAGGTTTTCATGCTTGGGAATTTTAGACCTGTTGAAAGTTCAAGTCAATTTCAGTAATCTTTCGGAGCATATATTCGATGAAGAATGGTTGTTTGCCAAAACAGAGATTTTACGAATGTATTATTTGTTTGTTGCGAGTATAATTTCGGCTGAAATCAGTACTCAGCAGCAATTAATTGAAGATAATCTGATTAATTCAAAATCTGATCCGATATAAAAAATTGTGCATTTCGGGCATTTTAAAATAAAAGAATGAATAATTAAAAATAATAAAGATAAATATTAATGAAAGATAAATAATGAAAAATATTGAGAATAGATATAGGAAGTGAGACATGATTATTAAACAGGCTATTTTTGATTTAGACGGAACTTTATTGCAAACAATGGATTCTATTATTAAAACCGGAAATACGACCTTGAATAAACTCGGATATCAATCGAGAACAGTTGAAGAATTTCGTTTTATGATAGGTTATGGAGCGAAAGAACTGGTGCGTCAATTATTGGTATTGTCAGGCGACCGGCAAGCTGAACGGTTGGAAGAAGCCTATGCCATATATATGAACCTGTTTGAGGAATATTGTACGTATGAGGTAAAACCATATCCGGGAATTCCTGAACTAATATCCGAATTGCAAAAAAGAGAGATTGTTTTGGCTGTCTTGACTAACAAACCGCATCAAATGACCCAACAAGTGCTGGATACATCTTTTGCAACTGACACTTTTGCGTTTGTTCAAGGTCAAGAAGCAAGTTTACCTCGTAAACCGGATCCCGGTGCAGCTTTTTATGTAGCAGAAAAAATCGGAGCAACAGATTACAGACAGGTTCTGTTTATCGGAGACAGTGATGCCGATATGCAAACAGCAGTAAATGCCGGCATGGTTCCGGTCGGAGCCGCCTGGGGATTTCGCACACGCGAAGAATTGATAGCTAACGGTTGTGAAATTTTATTAGACCATCCTTTGGATTTATTAGCATATCTTGATTAATTCAACCTGCGGAGCGGAAAGGAAAATATGACCAAAAACAAAACAGTTTTTACTTGTGAAGAATGTGGTTACGAATCGTCCGGTTGGCTGGGAAAATGTCCGAGTTGCGGAACTTGGAACAGTCTGGTAGAAACCGTTATTCAAAAAAAATCCGCCAAGAGTAATAATCGGTCTTGGCTTGATCTTGATCCCGCAGCAGATCATCAGGCGATCATTAATTTAGCAAAGCTTGAAAATGGTGATCAAAAAAGACTATGTTCCGATATCGAAGAAATGGACCGAGTTTTAGGCGGAGGATTTGTGCGCGGTTCTTTGGTGCTTTTGGGCGGTGATCCCGGTATCGGTAAATCAACTTTATTATTGCAGACTTTAGCCAATCTCGATCCTCATTATTCGACACTTTATGTGTCCGGTGAAGAGTCACCGGCTCAAATTAAAATGCGGGCGGATCGTTTACAGATTACAGCTCAACAAATCAGGATGTTCACTGCAACAGACTTTGCTTCGATCGCACAAGTTTTGCAAAAACACAAACCGGATTTTGCTGTAATTGATTCAATCCAATCGATTTATGTTGAAGAAATAAGTGCGGCTCCGGGTTCTGTATCACAAATCAGAGAAGCTACTGCGGGTCTTTTGCGTTTAGCAAAGGCTTTAAATATTACCATAGTCTTAGTCGGGCATGTCACCAAAGAAGGTGGTATTGCAGGGCCCCGGGTTTTGGAACATATGGTTGATGCGGTCTTGTATTTTGAAGGCGAAAAATCCAATCAATATCGTATACTGCGTGCGGTAAAGAATCGCTTCGGCACAACGAATGAGGTTGGTATATTCGAGATGACTCAAAGCGGATTGAAGTCTGTTGATAATCCCGGTACGGCAATGTTGGAAGGCAGACCGTTAAATGTTCCCGGAACAACCATTACTTCAACTTTGGAAGGAACTCGTTCAATTTTATTGGAAATTCAAGCTTTGTTGAATCCGACTGATTTTGCTCAACCAATCCGCAATACTCAAGGGATTGATCGTCTAAGGCTGAACATGCTTCTGGCCATTCTCCATAAATCCTGCGGTATAGTGACCGCACCTTATGATGCCTATGTTAATGTGACGGGAGGCATGAAAATAATTGAAACTTCGGCAGACTTGGCAATTGTAGCTGCAGTGGTTTCAAGTATTCAGGATAAACCGATTGACTCTGATTTGATCATTCTCGGTGAATTAGGTTTAGCCGGTGAAGTTCGCATGGTGACAGCGATTGAGCGTAGAATTATAGAAGGCTTACGTCTCGGTTGGAAAAGATATGTTGTGCCGGCAGCCTGTAAGCGCAGTATCAAAAATATCACTTTGCCCGAAGATTGCGAAATTTTTTATGTCAGTTTATTGCAGGAAGCGTTGGATCTTTTATTTTTCTAATTAATTTGAGGTTACGATGGAAAAGAATAGAGTTTTGTGTAAGTTGACAGATGCAATTGCAGAATTTGAAAAGAATAAAACTGATGATAATTTCGCATATGTTCTCGAAATCATTCGAATTGCAGTAAATCAAAATATAACCATACCGGTTGCTGTAAATATACTTGATGATTCTGAAAGAAATTTTGATTCTCAAGGAATTAAAATTAGTAATTCTATTACATCATCTAAAGATTTCAATTTTGAATTTCGATATTTGACCTTGGGAGAGGATCGAGAAGTTTTGGTAGCCTTTACATCCGAAAGTGAAGTAAATGAAAAATCAGAATCTGCAATGATTGATATTGAAATGGAGAGCTTGTTGGAGTTAGCAGCAATGGATCCTGACATCTTCGGTGTTTTATTCAATCCATGGGGACATGAATTTTATTTAAACAAAGAATTGATTCATTACATATTCACGGCAAATCTTACAGAGTCTGAATCTGAAGATTTTAATACTGCTGAAAGTTCAATAAATGCTCTTGATATTGATCAGAATTATCTGTCGAATCAAGCTGATGATGAGGATTCTGCTTTGAATAATAACAATCTGTTAAATGAAGCAATTGTTTTTGCTGTCAAATGTCATGAAAATCAATTGCGTAAAGGTACTCTAAGACCATACATTCTTCATCCTTTAGCCACAATGCAGATTCTGGCAAAAATGAATGCGGATACAAATTTGCTGATAGCAGGATTATTACATGATGTCATCGAAGATAGTCAGGTAACGATTGATGAGATAATTACAAGATTTGGTCATGATGTTGCAAGATTAGTAAAAAATAATTCTGAAGACAAGAGTAAAAGTTGGTATCAAAGAAAGCTTAAAACTATCAATGATTTACATGGATTAAATCGTCGCGGCAAAATGTTGGTTTTAGCTGATAAAGTAGCGAATCTTCGTGATATGTATCAAGATTATACTAAAGGAAATGATGGTTTTTGGGAAAGATTCAATGCTCCAAAAGAAATGATAGCCTGGTACTACGGTAGTATCGACAATGCGCTGAGTGATTTTCAAAATGATGAAGATGTCGAAGCAGTCTATTGGGAATTAGTAGAATTATATAAAGAACTATTTGTCAGATATTTTATTGATGAAGAACAAGGTTTTTTATTACAAGTTAGTGTTAGTGGTGAAGCTTGGATTATGCATAAAGGATCACCGGAGTGGGAGTTGTTTAAAGGAGATATTTCCCGTAATTTTATTCCTCTTTCACGTCGAGCCGCAGAAATAAAAGAAGAAATTTGGACAATTCCTTTTTGGGAAATCCATCGTCAGGATTTGAAAAATAAAAATGTTATGTTGTTTGATTCAGAAGATGTAAAGATAAAAATTGAAATTATAGATCAAAAAGTAAATATTATTTCTGAAAGATGTGACAATACAAGCAATTTTTCTAAGCAAAACGCTCATAAGGAATTATGGTATCACCTTGATCAGGATAATTCACAAAGATTTTTAGTCCAATTACGATTGATTTATGGCTTGGAGATCGGACTTGAAACTATATTATCCGAGCATTTTGGCTATAACGAAGCAATAGATATATTCAAAAAATTTTGCATTGAAGTTAATGTATACTATCAATGCGATATAATTCAAACTAATGTAAAATCAAATTAACTGGAATGGCGGGAGATCATTTAGTGTCAAAAGTTATTGCGATAATTCCGGCTGCAGGGTTGGCCAAGCGTATGGAAGCAGATCAGAACAAAGCATTTCTGACAGTTGCCGGGGAGAGTGTAATCAGACGAACTGTCAAAACGTTTTTATCAGTCGAGGAGATTGATGTAATTTGTATTATGGCAAATCCTCAGGATCAAGAAATGATGGTTAATGAGATTTCTGATTTAGCGAATCCGTTTGAGATAAACATTGCGATAGTTCCGGGCGGTGAAACCCGACAAGATTCGGTTCGTTTAGGTTTGGAATATGTTGTAGCTAATCATCCGGATTTAGTTGCTTCGATCGAAAATATTTTTAAACATAAAACATCAAATCAGGAAAACGGTTTGTGGCAGTTTACAGTATCACATAATCTTTACGAACAGATTAAATCTTTGTGTCTTTCAGGTAAGGAAAGAACCTTTTGCATTGTGCATGACGGTGCGCGTTGCTTGATAAATAAAGACCTTGTTCAAGGTTATTTGAAAGAGCTCGCACAAGATTATGCAGGTCTTGGTGTTGCTGTTCCGGTTAAGGATACCATACGCAGAGTGGATGATGCGGGAAATGTTGTTGAAACCCCGAAACGTTCTAATCTCAAGGCAATGCAGACTCCTCAAGGTTCAGATTTCGAAGTGATTTTTGCAGCATATCAATATGCAAAAGAGAATCAGATAGAAGTAACCGACGATCTTGCTGTTTTGGAAGCCATAAATTATCCGGTTAAAACATATCCGGGAAATCAGATGAATATCAAGATAACTTACCCTGAGGATATACCGCTGGCAGAAAAATTATTAAAGATTGAATGAAAAGATTATGCTATAATATCGCTTAGTTTAGTGTTATATAATATTATAAATAATGTATAATGTTTGAATAATTATCTATTTTTACATATTAAGTGGGGGGCATAATTATGGCCAAAATATCACGTTTTGCAACTACCAGAATAGCAGCAAGCTTAAATGCTGATTACAGAGCTGATGAAAATGTAAAAGATTCATTTTATCTGGATGGTAGAATAGCCAGAAAGCGCGAGAGTCGTGGAGCTGACATATCAAGTTCCGGCGAAGATCGCGGTTTCTTTTATGCTGTTTTTGCATCACATGATTTAAACATTGACTCACCCGGTTCAGAGTCGATTACTATACTGAATAATTTGACGGAAGCTATCAAGCTGAGTAATGATAAAATCGATAATGAAATCAATGATCTTGCCGATTGTGCGGTCGAGGTCGGCGGTAGAGCTACGATTGCCCGAGAAGGTGTAAGACAGTCCTATTTTGCAGGAGTGATTATCAAAGAAGCTGAAGTTGCAGCAGTTACAACAGGTGGTGCATGTGTATTTCTATATCGCAATAATGCGATTTTTCCCTTGACAGGTTGTGATATTGAGTTGGTAAATGCCGATTATCACGGTAATGCAATCGACAATATGAATGATTTTTCTGCCGGTGTCGCAGGTACGATCCGATATTCCAACATTGCCCAATTACAAGCCGGTGACGGATTGATTCTTTGCAACAAAGAAGTAATGGAAGCGGTCGGTCAACGCGAATTGCTGAGTGTTCTTTACAATTACGATGACAGCGGAGATGCGGCTGCCGAAATCATTGATCGGGCAAGAGATGTTAATTCGGATGATCCGCTGCAAATATTAATTGCCTCGGTTGAAGAAGTAATCCCGGCAGATCGTACAGGTAAGATTAATCTCGGTTTGTTCCAAACAGCAAAGGAGATTTCAGATCAAGTTACGACCCGATATGAACCGATTCAATCCGAATCTGCAAAAAGTGACGAACCGGTCTATGTTGATTCTCCTCCGGCGGAAACTGCACCGGCAATGAAACCTTCTGCGGAACCCGGCAAAAAGATATCTGATTCTGAACAAGCTGTTGCACAAAAAGATGATCCCTTTAAACCTTCATATAGTATGAGTGATGGTTCTTCACCGGTTGATTTTGCCGGTTTAGAAGAACAAAAAGTTTCTCGGGTGGACACTGATCCGCGGAATGTTCCTGCTTCTGTTTCAGAATCTGAAGAGGACAATGTACCTGTATTTGAACCGATCATCACTCAAAAAACAAGCCATGATTCAGATGATTTCGCCGCCGGCAGAAAATACGCCGATGAAGATTTTTATAATATGGTCGAAGAATCTTACGGCTCGGACCAATATGCTGATCAGGGATATGATGATCAGGGCTATGATGAAGGATATGATAATCAAGAATACGATACCCAGAGCTATGAGGATAAATGGCATGATGATCGTGCTGTTCTTTCCGGTAACCGGAATAGAGATTACAATGATTACGGTTATGAAGACGATTATGAAATGTATCAAAGTCAAGTTTCCCGCGGATCAAAAACCAAACAATATATCTTATATGCAGTTTTAGCTTTGATCTGTGTTGCCTGTTTAGTTGCTTTATATTTTATGCTCTTCAAGAAAGATGCAAAACCTGAAAGTCCGGGTACCGATCAGTCAGAAAAGGTGAGTGTTTCTGATCAAAATGTATCAGTTCCTGCAGTCACAGAAGAAGCGGATATCAGAACCCCGGTCAAACAGGATTCAGACGAAACTACGGCTTCAACACCGGTGTCGGACGAAACCGGTGAAACAACGGGTGATTCCGATTCAGCGGAAGATTCTGCAATAATCGGAGCAGGAGATACGGTTTATGTAGTTGCTGATGCACTGTTTGTCCGGAGTCAACCCAATACTGACGCTGAGGTAATTACAACTGTTTATATAAATAATGCTCTGACAATAACCGAAGTAGCTGACGGTTGGTATGGTATTACAACGGATGATGGAACTTCCGGCTATGTCAATGCTGATTATGTAAGTAAGACAACACCGTAATCTGAACTTTTTTGCATATGATTTTTTAAGCTGGGGTTAACATATGTTAAAATAGAACCTCAGCTTATTTTTTTATAAATAAAACGATAATATATTAGAAAATAAAACGATAATTTATTTGATTCAGACAGTTATTGCCGGTCGATAATTATGTTACTGATAAAGGAGATTATATAATGAAACCACTGGGCTTAAATGAAATTCGAAATAAATTTTTGGAATTTTTTGCTTCAAAGGAACATTTGGTAATGCCGAGTTTTTCCCTGATTCCGCAGAACGACCCGTCGATTCTTTTAATCAACGCAGGGATGACACCTTTGAAGCCATATTTTACCGGGGCTGAAAAACCTCCGTCGCTCAGAGTTGCAACTTGTCAAAAATGCGTTCGTACTCAGGATATTGATGTTGTGGGTCAAACTGCACGTCATGCAACATTTTTTGAAATGTTGGGAAATTTTTCATTTGGTGAATACTTTAAAGATGAAGCAATTGCCTGGGCATGGGAATTTTGCACTGAAGTGTTGGAAATGCCGGAAGATAAGTTATATGCAACGGTCTATCTAGATGATGATGAAGCGTATGATATTTGGCATAAAAAAATCGGTTTGCCTCAAGAGAAAATTTTCCGTTTCGGTAAAGAAGACAATTTCTGGGAACACGGTACCGGGCCTTGCGGGCCATGTTCGGAATTGTTTTTCGATCGTGGACCGGAACATGGTTGTGGTGATCCGAATTGTACGGTTGGCTGTGAATGTGATCGTTATATTGAATTTTGGAATTTGGTATTTACTCAATTTGAAAAAGATGAAACAGGGAATTATATTCCGTTAAAACAAAAAAATATTGATACAGGTGCAGGTTTAGAAAGATTTGCCAGCATTATGCAAAATGTTGGATCAATTTTCGAAGTAGATACGGTACACGCTGTTTTGGAAGCAGTTTGTCAAATAGCAAATGTAGAATATGGTAAAGATGATGCAACCGATGTTGCGATCAGAGTTATTACCGATCATGCCCGAAGTACTGTTTTTATGATTAGTGACGGAATTGAGCCTTCCAATGAACATAGAGGATATGTCTTACGTCGCTTAATTCGCCGAGCGGCCCGTTATGGTCGAAAATTGGGAATTTCAGGTTTGTTCTTAACCGACTTGGCAAAAATCGTTATTCAACAATCTTGCGATGCATATCCGGAATTAACTCAACGTGAAGAGGAAATTCTGCGAGTTTTAACACGTGAAGAAAAAGCTTTTGCCAAAACAATAAAACAAGGTTCAACAATCTTGGCGGAATATCTGGAAAAAAGCAAAGAGGCAGGCCAATCCGGCTTATCCGGTGAACAGGTTTTCATGTTGCATGATACTTTCGGTTTCCCTGTGGATCTGACCAGAGAAATTGCTGCGGAACAAAATTTGAGCATTGATTTAGACGGCTTTAATGAATTAATGCAGGAACAAAAGGCAAGAGCCAGAAAAGCTACTTTGGAGAATACGGACTCCGCTTGGGATGCCAATGCTCTGCCCAACTCGGTAGAAACTGATTCTCCGACAGAATTCCTAGGCTATGATCTGTTGGAAGTGGAAGCCGAAGTTAATTATGTTTTGCAGAATACCGATAAGGGTTTGATAACGGCAGAAAAAGTCAAAGAAGGTGATCAAATAATTATTATTACCGATCGAACACCTTTCTATGCCGAATCAGGTGGTCAAGTCGGTGATCAGGGTTTAATGGAAAATTCTCAAACCAAAATAAACATTACAAATACGACACATAACGGAGACGGTATTTATCTGCATCAAGGTGAAGTTGCTGCCGGTGAATTGAGCGCTGGAGACTGTTTATATCTGAAAGTTGATCGTGAAAAACGCCTTGCTACAGCCAGAAATCATACCGGAACCCACATTCTGCATCAAGCGCTGCATCAAGTTTTGGGTGAACACGTAGACCAGGCAGGTTCATTGGTAGCCCCGGATCGTTTGCGCTTCGATTTCAAGCATCATCAACCGGTGACGACTGCCGAATTAAATCAAATTGAAGATATTTCGAATAAAATAGTTTTACAAGATATGCCGGTGACGACAGAAATCATGGATCTTGAACAAGCTAAAGCCGGCGGTGCCAGAGCTTTATTCGGTGAGAAATACGGTGATCGTGTACGGGTAGTTTCTATTGGCGATTTCAGTCAAGAGTTATGTGGCGGAACTCACCTTAAGCATAGTTCGCAAATCGGAACAATCCGTATTATCAGTGAAACGGGAACAGCAGCAGGAATTCGCAGAATTGAAGCTGTTACCGGTACTGCTGCATACCACCGGGCAACTCAGGATTCTGCTTTGATTCAGGAAATAAGAGAACAACTGAAAGCTCAACCCGATAATTTATTAGCTAAAATTGAACAGTTGCAAACTAATCAAAAAGAATTGGAGAAAGAATTAGAAAAAGTCAGAAGCAAACAAGCGGCAAATATTGCCGAAGAACTGATTAGTCAAGCTGAATCCGTTGGTGATTTCAAAGTAGTTTTAAGCAAGATGAGCAATGCAGGTGCTGAACAATTACGCCAGACCGGAGATCAGATCAGAAATAGCTTCAAGCAGGAACCTGCTGTTATAGCATTGGTTTCAGAATCGGCAGGTAAAGTTATTTGGCTGATTATGGCTACGCAACAAGCTGTGTCAGCAGGAGTTCATGCAGGAAACTTAATTAGGGAAGCTGCCAAAATAACCGGCGGTGGTGGTGGCGGCAGACCTGATATGGCTCAGGCCGGCGGTAAGAATCCTGAAAAAATAGCGGATGCATTAGCATACCTTAAAGATGCGATAAGTGAACTTTAACTGTTTGATAAAGATGAGATAAGTGAATTTTACTGTTGGTTCGGGATAAGAGTAAGATATCAGACAGTTGAGTTCTCAAACAGTGTCAAAAACGTTGGAATCATGTCAAAAAAGCCGGCGCTGTGAATCGAAATCCGCAGGAGCGCAATTTTTGGCACATCCGACTTGGTTTACAGGCATTTGAGTGCTTGAACAGTGCCAAAAAAGCCGGCGCTGTGAATCGAAATCCGCAGGAGCGCAATTTTTGGCACATCCGACTTGGTTTACAGGCATTTGAGTGCTTAACAGTGCCAAAAAAGCCGGCGCTGTGAATCGAAATCTGAGCTGCCCCCCAAAACCCGGACTCAAAGAAAGGGTTTTTAATAATGAGCAGAAAAAACAAATCGTATAAGTTTGAACTTAAATTGAAGGTAGTGTTAGCGTATCTAAATGGTGAAGGAAGTCATGAGTCATTGGCGAAAAAATATGGAATAGCAACGGAAGCTTCTATAAGAAAATGGGTTTATGACTATCGTCAATATGGAGCAGATGGCCTTAGAAAAGTAATGAAAAAAAACTCATATAGTGGAGAATATAAGCTATCTGTACTACAATACAGAAAATTACACGAATTAACCTATAAAGAAACGGCCCGCCATTTTAAAATTAAGAATTTTGGTATGATCAAGAATTGGCAGAATCGGTATGACAAAGAAGGCATGGCCGGTCTGCAAAGTAAAAAGAGAAAACAAACCAAGGAAGATATGTTAGATAAAAAAACAACCAACCAATCGGATCAAGTAAAGGATGCAATAGTGGAAGAACCATTAAGTGATTCAGAGCGTCAAGAACTGAAACGATTAAGAAAAGAAAATGAATTTCTAAAAGTGAGTTTGGCCTATGAAAAAAAGTTGCAAGCCTTAATTCACGAAGAAAATTTAAAAGCAAAGAAAAAACGAAACTGGTAATGGAATTAAGGCAAGAAAATCCAGAAATGCAGTTATCCAGCTTATTAGAAATAGCCGATTTACCTAAAAGCTCATTCTATGAATGGACCCATAAATGGAATACATCGGAAAGCAAAGATGCTGAAATGATCACGGCTATCCGCAATATAATTGAGGAAGCCAAGGATACCTATGGGTATCGCAGGGTGACGATAGCTTTGCAAAAACGAGGATGTATTGTGAACCATAAACGTGTGTTAAGAATCATGAAAGAAAACAACCTGCTATGTCAAACGTATGGAAAAAAGAATCGAAAATATAGCTCCTATAAAGGCAAGGTAGGCAAGATAGCTGACAATAAATTAAAACGAGATTTCAAGGCGGATTCTATGTACGAAAAATGGGTTACTGATGTCACAGAGTTTAAACTTCCGGGAATAGAACAGAAATTATTCCTATCACCCATCATGGATTTATACAACAGAGAAATCGTCTCTTTCAGTCTTTCTACAAGTCCATCGGTTAAGTTTACGAAAAAAGCCCTGCAAGAAGCTATTAAGAAGCTACCGGCTCAACATGATTTAACTATACATTCGGATCAAGGTTTTCAATATCAGCATAAAGCATGGACAGACTGTTTAGAACAAAATCAAATTGAACAAAGTATGTCAAGAAAAGGAAACTGTATCGATAACTCTCCTATGGAAAACTTTTTCGGTTTGTTAAAGCAAGAAATGTTCTACGGAGTTACGTTCCAATCTATTACAGAGTTAAAACGAGCTATTCAAAGTTATATAAATTGGTATAATCATAAACGAATTAAAGTTAATTTAAACGGTATGTCACCTGTCGAATACAGAAAACATGCCGCATAAATAAAAACATTGAGTCCGGGTTTTTGGGTGCAGCTCAATCCGCAGGAGCGTAATTTTTGGCATATCAGACTTGGTTTACAGGCAGTTGAGTGCTTGAACAGTGCAATGTTGTAACTTATCCCGAAAATTCGCAGCAAAAGCTGTAATGTTGTCACTTAAATGAAGTTAGATAATTGTTAGTTGAAAAAAGGAGAAATTATGCAAGATTGTATTTTTTGTAAAATAGCAAACCATGAAATTGAAACAGAGATAGTTTATGAAGATGATTTCGTTGTTGCTTTCAAAGATATGAATCCGGTTGCACCGGTTCATATCTTAATTGTGCCGAAAGAACATGTAAAGAATTTTTATGAACTTTCCGCAAATTCCCGAAAAGATTTGATTATGGGTTCAGTTACAGATGCAGCAGCAGTTATAGCAGATCAATTTGGAACGTCTGAAGGTTTTCGCCTGATTACTAATAATGGCAAAGATGCAGGACAAACTGTATTTCATTTACATTTTCATTTAATCGGCGGGGAAGTTTTGGGAGCAAAATTAATTTAATATATATTTAGGTTTATTATGCAAGAGCTAATTGTAATTGATGAAAAATATGTCTAAGTTAGAATTAGCATTTTATTTGCCTTAGAATTAGCATTTTATTTGCCTTAGATAATGATAATGGAATAAAAATGAAAATAAAAAACAAATAATTGGGTTAAGTATTAATTAACCCAATTTTTCTTTTAAAAGCTCGATGGTCAATTGAGGATTAGCTTTACCTTTTGTTTTGCCCATTACTTGACCGATAACTGCTTGCAGTGCTTTCTCCTTGCCTGATCTGTACTCATCAACTGCTTTTTTGCTATGCAAGATAACTTCATCAATTATTTTGCCAAGAATGGTTCTGTCATTAATTTGTTCCAAATCATGTTCAATGATAATTGACTCGGGAGTCTTTTCAGGATTTTCAAAAATAATCTCAATGATCTTTTTCGCACTGCCTAAATTTATTCTGCCATTGTCCACAAATTCAATTGTCTCGGCAAAAGCAGCCGGAGATAAATTGACATCAAAATCTTCAGGACTGCTCAGTCTGAAAATCTCGGTAATAATCAAATTAGCCACACTTTTCGGATTTGCACCATTTTTTACGGTTTCTTCAAAGAATGTGGCAACTTCAATGGAAGATGTTAATTGCTCCGCATCATAATTGCTAAGTTCATATTCTTCTGTATACCTGGCTTTTCGCGCATCCGGCAATTCCGGAAGTCTCTCTTTGATCTCTTCGATTTTTTCGTCAGTTATTATTATCGGCATCAAATCCGGATCAGGTATAAATCTATAGTCGGCAGCGTCTTCTTTACTGCGCATGGAATAAGTCTTTCTCGTATCCTGAGAATAGCCGCGAGTTTCCTGAATTAATTCTTCCCCTGATTCGACAGCTTTAATGTGACGTGCCGTTTCATACTCAATAGCTCTCTGAATAGATTGGAAAGAGTTAAGATTCTTCATTTCAACACGAGTGCCGAATTCTTCTTTGCCAACTTCTCTGACCGACAGGTTGACATCACATCTGAAGGAACCCTCATTCATTTTCGCATCTGAAACATCAGTGTAAGTAAGAATAGCTCTCAGTTTTTGCAAATAAGCCAAAACTTCTTCTGCCGATCTCAAATCCGGTTCAGATACTATTTCGATTAACGGTGTGCCTGCTCTGTTGTTATCGACTAGACTGCCAAGTCCTTCTTCATGGATCAGCTTTCCGGCATCTTCTTCAATATGCATCCGATTAATTCTTATTCTTTTTTTGCCACGTGATGTTTCTATATCCAAATATCCGTCATGACAAATGGGATTTTCATCCTGTGATATTTGATAACCCTTGGCCAGATCCGGATAAAAATAGTTTTTTCTATCTTGTTTGCCGATTCGGCTTATTTCACAGTTAGTGGCCAGACCGGCTGTTACCGCCAAATCCAAGACTTTTTCATTTAAGACAGGAGTTGCTCCGGGAAGACCTAAACAAACCGGACAAGTATTTGTGTTCGGCTTATCGCCGAATTTATTAGCGCAATTACAAAATATCTTTGTCTTTGTTTTTAATTCAACGTGGACTTCTAAACCCATAACTGTTTCATAATTATTCGTCATGATTTTTCACCTGCCAATTGGGAAACAATTTTTTTGCCGAACTCTAACAATCTTTTATCATTAAATGCTCCGGTTGTAATCAATAGACCTTCTATTCCGAATGGTATGGATATGCTGGGCAGTCCGGCTAAGTTAAACCCTGTAGCATAGTATAAATTTATCGGAGCGATTAAAAATTCAAAGTTTCCTAACTCTTGTTCAAGATTTTCTTTGATCATGGTCCTGGCTTTCAATGCTTGAACATAATACTCCTCATATTTTCCTTCACTTAACACAAAGTTACCGAACACAATTTTTTGTTGAACAGCTTTGCCGAAACCTTCTGTTCTGGAATTCTTATACAACTCTTCAACATTATTATAATCATCTGCTCTATGTCCAAAACCAATACCGGCATATTTTTCCATATTGGTGGCAAATTCACCGGCAGAAATTATTTCATGTGCGGGAAGAGCATATTCCAATCCCTTAATTGTAACCTTATTTATCGGGACATTTAATTTTTCAAATAATTCTTCAACATCTGCAAAATGATCAAACTTGTTGATATTGCCAACTTTTTGTTCGCTTAAATCAATATCTTCTAAATTCAAGAAATCTATATCAGATGAATGGGAAGCACTGTCTTTTTCGTCTTTCCCGGTCACGATATCCATGGCATTTTGTATATTGGCAAAGGATTTAGCCATTATTCCTATACCGTCCAAAGAAGATGCTACTGAAATAAATCCATATCTGGAAATCAGACCGAATGTCGGAATAAAGGCAAACAATCCGTTTTTCTGAGCTCCTGAATGTATGAGTCCTTTGTACCCGCCGGAAAAACCTGTAATGTTTTTGCTGTGCGCTACAGCTGCAGAGGTACCGAAACTGTTCTCCGTTTCACCCACACCGAATTCATCTGTAATCGTCTTGCCTACAATTACTCCTCCGGCTTGTTTAACTCTTTCTACAACAGTTGCATCGAAAGGAGGGATATAGTTTTCCAGCATCTTGGAATTTGCCGTGGTCTTAATACCTTTAGTAGAAATTTGATCGGCAAATACCACCGGAAACGGATTTTTATTATTTTCCAAAGCTTCCAGTGCTTCGGTCTTTGTGATGGTTTTATACGCTTTGATTTTTTCATTTTCTTTTTCTATTTTGGAAAAATAATCTAAATATTTTTGTTTGATGTTCACAATATCCTCCTTCCTAATTTTCTTCAATAATTCTGGGAACCAGTATATATCCGTCTTCTGTAGTATCTGTACCTCTGAATAATTCATCTTTGGTGAATTCAACTTTGACTTGATCTTTTCTGGTTGAGTTTACAATCGGATGGACATTGATCGTTGGTTGATAATTATCAAGATCCAGTTGTCTTAAATCTTCAGTAAGCTTTACTAAATCATCAATATGTTTTTTGAATTCCTGTCCGGAAACGGAGTCAATATTTAACATGGACATCTCGGCATAGCTTTGGATATCGACAGTTTGCTCAGGAGCGACTTTTTCCGAAACTACAGCACCCTTGACTGTACCGTCTTCTGACATTACGGCAATATTTAAATCCAGAAGTTGCTGTTCATCCACCGTACCGGGTGCATTGGTTAACGGACACTCAGCTTCTTTATTTTTGGGAAAAGCAATTACTTCTCGGATACTGTCCTCTTGAGCCATCAGCATAATCAGCCTGTCCAAACCGAAAGCAAACCCGCCATGCGGAGGAGCTCCGTATTGGAAAGCCTGAAGTATATGACCGAAACGCAGATCAATCTCTTCATCACTAATTCCTAACAACTTGAACATTTTTTCCTGAATATCCGGACGATATATTCTTAAAGAACCGGATCCCAGCTCAATACCGTTTAAAACTACATCATAAGATTCAGCTCTGATGCTCAACGGATCAGTGTCCATTTTTGATAAATCTTCCGGTGCAGGCATAGTAAATGGATGATGCATCGCAACGTATCTGCCTTCATCTTCGGAATATTCAAATAGCGGAAAATCTACTACCATCAAGAATTTGAAATCGTCTTTTCTTCTCAGTCCGAATTTATCTGCAATATCCAACCTCAACTGACCGAGAGTTTTGCAAACGATCTCTAATGTGTCGGCACAGAATATTAAAAAATCTCCCGGTTCGACCGCCATTTTTTGCAAGAGAGCTTCCATATCTTCTTCAGAAAAATATTTGGTCAAAATAGTTCGTAAATTCCTGTTTTCATCTATTCCGATCCACGCCATACCCTTTGCACCATAAGAAATAGCTTTTTCTGTCAATTCTTCTATTTCTGTTCTGGGGAGGGTATTACCACCTTTAATATTGATGGAGCGAACTACACCGCCTGATTTTAAAGTGTCGGTAAAAACTTTAAAGCCGGAATTTTTAACTTCTGCCGTCACATCAACTATTTTCATGCCGAAACGCAGATCAGGCTTATCCGAACCATATGAATCCATGGCTTCCTGATAAGTCATTCTCGGAAACGGCTCTTTGAAATCAATTTGCAGAACATCTTTAAAGACTTTTTTGAATAAATCTTCCAATGAATCCAAAATTTCTTCTTTACTTAAAAATGAGACTTCCAGATCGACTTGAGTAAATTCAGGTTGTCTGTCGGCTCTTAAATCCTCATCTCTGAAACATCTGGCAATTTGATAATATTTGTCAAATCCCGCTGCCATCAGCAACTGTTTAAAAACCTGGGGTGATTGCGGCAGAGCGTAAAATTCTCCAAGATGAGCTCTGCTGGGCACTAAATAATCCCTGGCGCCTTCCGGGGTACTCTTAGTCAGAATGGGAGTTTCCACTTCCATAAATTCATGTTCTTCCAAAAAACTTCTGATACTTTTCAATGTTTTATTCCGCAACAGAAAATTTTGATACATTTTGGGACGTCTGAGATCCAAATATCTGTACTTCAGCCTTAAATCTTCTCTGACTTCCACATTGTCATCAATAGGAAACGGTAAGGGATTGGCCTCAGACAGTATTTCGAATTTTTCCGCCATTAATTCCACCGTTCCGGTAGGAATTTTCGGATTATATGTTTCTGCATCCCTTTCTCTGATTGTACCGGTGACAGCTATAATATATTCAGATCTTAATCTCTCTATTAATCTGAACTGTTCTTCGGTAAAATTTTGCAAATCAAAAACAACTTGCAGCACACCGCTTTTGTCTCGCAAGTCAACAAATATAACACCGCCCATATCCCTGCTGGTCTGTACCCAGCCCATGGCAGTTGCTTTACTGTCTATATCAGATTCTCTAACTCTTCCGCAATAATGACTTCTAGAAAAGCCTACCATATTATTCACTCCTTCAGTTTGGTCATCAGTATGACTCAACCAATCTATTTTAGCATAGATTTCTCGTAATCCAATATAGTAATCTCTTTAAATGCATTTAACAATTACACACATAAACTAATTAAAATGTCAGTGCAGGTAAAAACATCTCAATTTGTGAAAGTAATTTGAAATCAGTAATACGGACGGGCAAGTCACAAGGAAAAACCATCTCAATTTGTAAAAGTAATTTGAATTATGAAAGGATAATTAGTTTTGAAAGAGAAAATATTAACGGTAAATAATTTACAAAAAATATATGAAAGAGGTGATGTGAAGAATCACGTTATAGAAGATTTTAATTTAGACATCTATAAAAATGACTTTACCTTTATTATGGGTCCATCCGGCTCCGGAAAATCTACGCTTCTCTATTGTTTAGGCGCCATGGAGTCAATCACGGATGGCGAGATTATTATGGCGAGATTATTTTTGAGAACACAGAACTCTTTTTCTCTATAAAAAATCAATATCAAATCACCTGAGACGATGCCTTATATCTACAACAAATATAACTATTGTTTCATATTCGAAAGTTAATTAAGATTATTCTGACACCCAGAAATAAAAGTATAATTATTTGTGATATAATTTATTTGTAGTATTAAGAAGATCAATTATTAATTGTGTTATGGTTTAAATGAAATTCCATTTTAGCATTGCCGATTATTCAATAATCAAATTAAATTCATGACTTTTGATTTTGTTTACAATTAAGCAGTTTAATTAAAAGATTTACGAGAGCATGTTGAGATGAACAAACTAAAGAAGAAATAAAACAATGATATTTATTAGCAGGAAATGATTTTAATTGTTAGGGGACAAGACAATGAAGAAAAAACAATGTTTAAGAATACAGGCATTTACACTGGTATTGTTGGTTATGTTGACAACATTTGCTGTTAACCCTCGGCAGGTTCAAGCTGACACGACAGTTGATGCAGAGGACAAAGCAACATTAGGTGTAGACATAGATCAAGAGATTGAAGAGAGTCAAATTACCGCAGAACAAGAATTGACACTTGATATAAACAGTACAGAATCTCCAAGTGATCAAGAACAAGTAGATGTGGAAACTGAAAATGCTGGTATTCTTCCGGAATCAGACAATGAAGTAAGTTCAGAAAATAATCCTGTTTCTATCGAAGGATTATCTGATTTAGCAGTTGCTTCTGAAGAAATAACAGACGAAAAAACATCGGAATTGGCAGTTGAATCTACGACAGAAGATATAGATTCATCAATTAAGTCGACTGAACCGGAACACATGACAGAAGATGCTTTTTCGGAGAATTCACACTTACAAAACCCCAATTTTGTATCGAGAAATATCGCTGAAGAAGGTATTAGCACAAGAGCTGCCAACCCTGAAAGTGATTTTGAATATGTCGAAGAAAACGGCACCATTACAATTACCGGCTACACAGGCGAAAGTAAAGATGTAGAGATTCCTGAAAAGATTGATGGTAAACCGGTTACAGTGATAGGATGGAAGGCATTTGCTGATAATCAGCTCACCGGTGTCACCATCCCTGATTCCGTAACCGAGATAAGATGGGGTGCATTTGCTGAAAATCAGCTCACCAGTGTCACCATACCTGATTCGGTAACCACAATCGAAGGTTATGCATTTTATAAAAATCAGCTCACCGATGTCACCATCCCTGATTCCGTAACAGAGATAGGAGGGGGTGCATTTCAATATAATCGGCTCGCCAGTGTCACCATACCTGATTCCTTAACAGCGATATATCCTTATGTATTTTGTAATAATCAGCTCACCAGTGTCACCATCCCTGATTCTGTAACCGAGATAGCGTTGGGTGCATTTCAAAATAATCAGCTCACCGATGTCACCATCCCTGATTCCGTAACCGAGATAAGATGGTCTGCATTTCAAAATAATCAGCTCACCGATGTCACCATCCCTGATTCCGTAACAGAGATAGGAAGGTCTGCATTTGCTTATAATCAGCTCACCAGTGTCACCATCTCTGATTCCGTAACAAAGATAGGAGTGGGTGCATTTTATGAAAATCAGCTCACCAGTGTCACCATCCCTGATTCCGTAACAGAGATAGGATCGGGTGCATTTGAAAATAATCAGCTCACCAGTGTCACCATCCCTGATTCCGTAACAGAGATAGAATGGGCTGTATTTGGTAATAATCAGCTCACCAGTGTCATCATCCCTGATTCCGTAACGGAGATAGGAAGGGGTGCATTTTATGAAAATCAGCTCACCAGTGTCACCATCCCTGATTCCGTAACAAAGATAGGAGGGGGTGCATTTTATGGAAATCAGCTAACCGGTGTCACTATCCCTGATTCCGTAACAAGCATAGGTGAAGGCGCGTTTCAAGAGAATCTAATTAAGGAAGTAACGATACCGAATAGTATTAAGGAAATTACTACAAAGGGAGAGGGAGCACAACCAGGAACTATTATTTTCAACCCAACAGTTGCTCAAGTTCTTGAACACTGCTTTGATCCCGGAGTAATTGCTGAAATTGACTGTTATGTAAAAGCCGGATCAAATATAAGAAATGCACCGGGTGGAACAGTAATAGAAAATTTTAAAATGCCGATCTATGTGACAGGTACAACTGAAGGCAACTACCTCAAATTTACATATAAAGGTCAAACAGCCTATGCCCATCTGGGTGTAACAACAACTAATCCACCACCGATTACCGGCTATGCGAAGGGTTCGGTAAATGTCAGAAATGCTCCGTCAACAGGTGCAGTAATCGGTTCCTTATCCATAGGTCATAAAGTAAATGGAACATTAGAAGGCAATTGGGTTAAACTTACATATTCAGGTAAGACCGGTTATGTCTATGTATCTATGCTGCAAGCAAATCCGGTTAAAGTAACCCGATACATTAAAGCGGGTTCAAATATTAGAAAAACACCCACCGGAACTGTAATAGAGAATTTAAAAATGCCGATCTATATAACAGGTACAATTGAAGGCAACTACCTCGAATTTACATATAAAGGTCAAACAGCCTATGCCCATCTGGGTGTAACAACCACCAAATCACCACCGATTACCGGCTATGCCAAAAGTTCAGCCAATGTAAGATCATCTAATGGAAGTAAAATCGGCTTATTATCTATTGGTAGCAAGGTGAGCGGAACTTTGGTAGGCAATCGGGTTAAATTTACATATTCAGGTAAAACCGGTTATGTCTATGTATCTATGCTGCAAGCAAATCCGGTTAAAGTTACCCGATATATTAAAGCGGGTTCAAATATTAGAAAAACACCCACCGGAACAGTTATAGAAAATTTTAAAATGCCGATCTATGTAACAGGTACAATTGAAGGCAACTACCTCAAATTTACATATAAAGGTCAAACAGCCTATGCCCATCTGGGTGTAACAACAACTAATCCACCACCGATTACCGGCTATGCCAAAAGTTCAGCCAATGTAAGATCATCTAATGGAAGTAAAATTGGCTCATTATCTGTTGGTAGCAAGGTGAGCGGAACTTTGGTAGGCAATCGGGTTAAATTTACATATTCAGGTAAGACCGGTTATGTCTATGTATCTATGCTGCAAGCAAATCCGGTTAAAGTTACCCGATATATTAAGACAGGTTCTAAAATTAGGAGTACACCCGGTGGTACTTTAATAACTACACTTAAAACAGAGATTAGAGTAACCGGTACAATTCAAGGAACCTGGTTTAAGTTCACTTATAACGGAAGAACATCTTATGTAGTAATGAGTAATACAACAATTTTACCTACAACAGCACCTTATATAGGAAATAAGAATACGGGGAAATTTCACCATAGCAATTGCAGATATGCTAATGAAATGAATCCCAATAACAAAGAGTATTTTTTTGATAGAAATACAGCTGTTAATCAAGGCTATATTCCTTGTAAGATATGTAATCCATAGTATGAATATCTTATTGTATTCTTATTCAATCAAAATGATGCTTGTAAACTTATTAAGATATTGATATCATTATTATTACGCTTTTGGGTTCGGTCCTAACAAGATAGATATTGGTCTTAACAGGACAGATAATTCTGAAATAATTTTTATGAAATATAAGGGAACACAAAAACGAAAACTAAAGTATTGGATACGGGCTTGCTAAAGCACATCTATACTTGATTAATAAACCGCTGCGAGGGGAGTGAGAAAGTTTAATGACAGAAATTAGGGTTAAAGAGAACGAATCCCTAGACAGTGCTCTGAGGCGTTTCAAACGCTCTTGTGCAAGATCTGGTGTTCTCGCTGAAGTTCGTAAACGCGAACACTATGAAAAGCCAAGCGTTAAACGCAAAAGAAAATCTGAAGCTGCACGCAAACGCAAACGTTAAAAATCAGCTGAGAATGATATTTTCGAAAAGAGGTTCGGTCTGGATTCCTAACCTCTTTTTTGTTATAAATTTTTCTGTATCAGTTGGATTAGTTGTAAAATGATCTGAGATATAATTGCATTTTGATTTGCGATTCAAGTGATTTGCGATTCAAGTGGCTTGCGATTTAAGCGATTTGCGATTCAAGTTTCTATAGCAGTTTTCACCATTATATTTATCTGAATCAATACCTGTGTTAAAATATTAAATTATACCGAAGAATTAAATAAAAAGAAAGCCGAGTGTTGCATATAAGAAAAAAAGTATTAGAAAAGCGTAAATGGTATCAAAACCCGATGACTCAATCATTTAATCAGCAACTTCAGGAAGCTGTTGAAATTTCAATAAGTGAAGCTGAAGAAATCTGTTTTTCCGGTTTGTTGGAGGCAAGGGGTTTGTATGATGCTGCTGCCCGAGCGGAGTTTCTGAATCCTCTTGAGGGTGAATTTTTTGATCCTTTTTTATTCAAGGAGATGCTTTTAACTTGCGAAATAATCTCGGAATCTTTGTTTAATCAGGAAAAAATTATTGTTTACGGTGATTATGATTGTGACGGTTTAACTGCTACGGCAATTGTGGTTCGGCTTCTGCGCAAGTTGAATACCGATGCAGATGTGGAATACATGATTCCGGATAGGCTTGAAGACGGTTATGGTTTGAGCGACAAGACAGTCGATTCTTTGATTGCCGGAAAAGCGGATTTGGTTATTACTGTAGATTGCGGTATCAATGATCATCAAGAGATTGCCAGATTAATGCAGGCAGGGATTAAAGTCATTGTTACCGATCATCATCAGCCTGATAACACAAATATCAATCAGGCTTTAGCCGTATTAAATCCGCAATCTGCAGATGCCGGATATCCTTTTGCGGGATTGTCCGGTGCAGGCGTTGCTTTTAAGCTGGCACAAGCTATGGTTCAATATCTGGGTAATGATCAGATTGATTTATCTCCCGCTTTGTGTTTGGCAGCTGTCGGTACAGTTGCAGATTCCATGCCTTTAGAATCGGAAAACAGAATTTTGGTTGCTTTGGCAATTTCGATTTTCCGAGAAAAAGCTTCCTTGGGTTTGAGAATGATTACTGAAAAAATCATTAACTCACCGAAGATAGATGCATCTTTATTTTCTTTCTCAATCGGACCCAGGTTAAACGCTGCGGGCAGAATGGGTAATATAAAACCTGCAATTACATTGTTGCTGAGCGATCAATTGGCAGAAATTGAAAAATCATTAGCTGAACTTGAGGAACTGAATGATCAACGTAAAGAATTGGAACAAGAAATTTTTTCCGAAGCGATCATGCAGATCGAAAATTTGCCGTTAGCAGAAAAGCGGAATATTATCATAATAGCAAATGAAAAATGGCATACCGGAATTGTCGGAATTGTCAGCTCGCGCTTAGCAGAACGTTATGCAGTGCCGGTCATTACTTTTGCCGGATCCGAAGAGAGATTACAAGGTTCGGCACGCAGTGTCGGCGACTTTGATATCCTGGCTGCAATCGACAGTGCAAGTGAATATACAGTGACCTATGGTGGTCATTTACAAGCAGCAGGCGTGACAGTGGAAAGCGAACAGTATCCGATCTTCAGACAACACTTGCTCGAATATGCTTCAGCTAATCCGATTAAAAAATCGGATATTGAAGAATTTCAGTATCAATATATTTTGCCGCATAGTGTTCTGACCGAAAATTTTGCAGAAACTTTGACTCTGTTGGAACCATACGGACAAAAAAATGAAAAACCGAGTTTTGTTTTGGAAAATTTGAAAATTGAGCAATGGCGGACAGTCGGACAAGGCAAACACGTCAGTTTGACATTGCGCTTGGATGATGATCGCTTAGTCTCCGCGATAGCCTTTAATGCACAAGATTTTTCCAGATTATTCAGACAAAATGATTTGGTTGACTTATTGGTTTATCTCAATTGGCAAGAATGGAACAATCGTTTTTCTATGCAATTGCAAGTTTTGGATTGGGTTGTTCCTGCCAGCGACAACTTGATTTGGCAAGATAGTGCACGTATTGAAAACACATTTCAATTAGATGATCAACAAATTGATAATTTGCTGCAAATGTACGGTCTGGACAAAAAACAATTTGAAATCAGTAATGATCAAATTATTGCAGTAACCAGGTATATCCAACAGTATGTTGCCGATTTGGAGACCGGATTTAATCTTACTTTATTGGCGAGAGCAATCGCCAGAGAAATGCAATTGTTTATTAATCCATTTATTTTAACCAGGATTTTTTCAATGTTAGAAGAAATCGGATTTGTCGAAACGGATCAGATTGATAAAAATAACCGCAGACTCAGAATAAATAACCATACGAATCAAAGAAAGAGTATTCAAAATACGGAAACATGGCGGAATATGAATGCACAGGAGTTAATGCTCGATGTTAGAAGATAATCTGGTTTCGGATCAACAAATACCGGATCCGGAACGCTATAAACAAACCGATCAAATGATGTTGCGATTGATCGATCAATATCTGCAATATTCCGGAGCTGAATCCGGTGAAATTATCATGTCTGCATATGAATATGCGAAAGCAGCGCATGAAGGACAAAAAAGGAATACGGGTGAAGATTATATCGTACATCCGGTTGCAACTCTGGAGATATTAATAGATATCGAGGTAGACCAGGAGACTCTGGTTGCAGCTTTATTGCATGATGTTGCCGAGGATACGGAATATACTTTAGATAATATTGAAGAAAAATTCGGCACTAATATCTCACAGTTGGTTGACGGTGTTACTAAATTAAGTAAAATTCATTTTTCTTCAAAAGAAGAAGTACAAGCTGAAAATTTCCGCAAAATGTTTTTGGCAATGGCGGAAGATATTCGGGTCGTGTTAATTAAATTGGCTGACCGATTGCATAATATGCGCACAATGAGTTATATGGTACCGCAGAAACAAATTGAAAAAGCTCAGGAAACCCTGGATATTTATGCACCTTTGGCACATCGGCTCGGTATTTATAAAATAAAATGGGAATTGGAAGATTTATGCTTGCGCTATCTTGATCCGGATTCCTATTATGAATTGGTCGGGGCAATTGCTCAAAAGCGTTCTGAACGTGAAAATTATTTGGAACAAGTTGTTGCCGAAATGAATACAAAAATTTCGGAAATCGGAATTGAAGCGGAAATTGAAGGTCGCCCCAAACATTTTTACAGCATCTATAAAAAAATGCTGGCCCAACATAAGAAGCTGGATGAGATTTATGATTTGTTTGCGACCAGAGTAATTGTCCCTACAGTAGGCGAATGTTATGCAGTTTTAGGTGTCGTTCATGAATTATACAAACCGATGCCGGGCAGATTCAAAGATTATATTGCCATGCCGAAAGCCAATATGTATCAATCCCTGCATTCGACTCTGATCGGACCCGAAGGTGTACCTTTTGAGGTTCAGATCCGCACGTTTGAAATGCACCGTACGGCAGAATACGGTATTGCTGCTCACTGGCTCTATAAAGAAGGGCGCGGTTCAAAAAGACATGATGAGGAATTGGACAATAAATTAACCTGGTTGAGGCAGCTCCTGGAATGGCAAAAAGATATGAGCGATGCTTCAGAATTTATGGACTTGCTGAAAACCGGTTTGGTTTTAGATGAAGTATTTGTTTTTACCCCCCAAGGTGAAGTTAAATCTTTAACTGCAGGTTCTGTGCCTATTGATTTTGCGTATCAGATTCATAGTGAAATCGGCAACTCGATGTATGGTGCCAGAGTAAACGGCAGAATGGTTCCGTTAAATTATAAATTGCGCAACGGGGATATTGTCGAGATATTGACTTCGGATAAGGTTCAGGGACCAAGCCGGGATTGGCTGAATATCGTAGCAACCAATTCGGCAAAATCCAAAATCCGAAATTGGTTCAAACGTCAGATGCGTGACGATAATATCATACGCGGCCGGGAAATCATGGAGCGCGAAATCGAAAAAACCGGCTTTAAGCCGTCGAAATTATTGCAGAAAGAATACTATAAGCCCATTCTGGAAGCACATTCATTGCATAAACTCGAAGATTTGTTTGCAGCAGTCGGTTATGGCGGAATTTCTTTCGGCAAAGTCATTCCGCGTTTGAAAAATAATTATCTCAAATCGTTATCTGATGAGGAACGTGCCAAACTCGGTTATCGCATTAACAGCCGGGGTGAAGTTGTTTATAGTCCTGACACAATTTTGTCCCGGGAAGAAATGCTGAAAGAAGCTCGTTCAAGTGATGTTGAAGAGCAGAAAAAACGCAAACGCATGGGTGATCCCGGTGTCACCGTGACTGGTATTGACAATGTATTGGTCAGACTGGCACGTTGCTGCAGTCCTGTTCCCGGTGATTCAATTGTCGGCTTTATCACCCGGGGTGCCGGCGTAAGTGTCCATCGCACTAATTGTCCCAATATCAGAAGTTTAATTGAAAAAAGTGACCGGTCGCCGGAAGACGCGGCACAGGCATCGCGCCTGATTGAAGTGAATTGGACCGGAGATGAAACTAAGGATTTTTATGTAGATTTAAATATTACGGCAAGAGATCGTCAAAGTTTGCTGGCGGATATTTCCAATGCAATTGCAGAAGAACATATTGCAATTGTTTCCGGCAATCTTAAATCGGCTAAAGACATGACTGCAAGTCTGATTTTAACAGTTAAGATCAATAATAATATTGAACTCGAAAAAGTAATAGGCAGAATTAAAGCTATTTCGGGTGTTAACAGTGTTCAGAGAGGCCATTAACAGCTGATATTTTATTGAAATTGACGAAACACAATTCCATGGTTAGTCGGCTCAATTTGTTTTCAATCAAAATTCTTTTCCGGTATTGAATTAACTTAAAAAAATATAGGATGATCAATAATGAAAAAATTAAAAGCTGCCGTTGTCGGCATAGGTTCAATCGGTATCAGACATGTAGAGGCTTTGTATGGAATGGGTATTGAATTGACCTGGCTGATTGATGTTGATCCCGGCCGTGTCAAAGCAGTTGCCGCCGAATATGGCGCAACGAATTATTCAACAGATTTTTCAGATGTGCTGAATTCTGATGTGGATTGTATTCATTTATGCACACCGCCCAATTTACATTATGAGCAAATGACTCAAATTTTGAATCGGGGCTTTAATGTCTTATGCGAAAAACCGCTCTGTTTTGAAGATCAACAGGCCATGGAACTTTATCAACTTGCTCGCGAACATAATTGTCTGACCGCAATTGATTTTAATGTCAGATTTCATCTCGCTTTAACTGAACTGAAACGTATCACAGAGGCAGAAGATTTCGGTGCAATCAGGTTAATCCACGGATCTTATTTACAGGAATTCAATGCATTTCCGGCGCCTTTAGATTGGCGATACAATAAAGAGCTTGCCGGAAATATGCGTGCCATGACCGAAATCGGTTCACATTGGACCGATTTAGCTCAATATTTGAGCGGTAAAAAAATCACAGCACTTTCTGCCCGATTTGCTAACTTTTCTCCGGAACGTGATTTACATGAGGGTATGATGTTTGAAAAAGGCAGCATACCGGATTCTGATCAGATAACTATAGAGAGCGAGGATGCGGTTGTTCTTAATATGTTATTTGAGGACGGTGTGATCGGGTCCTGTGTCTTATCGGAAGTATCAACCGGCAGGATCAATCGGCTGGAGATTGAAATTACCGGATCACACAAAAACATCTGGTGGAATTCGGAAGATAACAATGTTCTCAATATAGGTATGAAGAATGCAGGAATCAATACTTTTGTTTATCCGTTCGGCAATGGATTCGGAGACACTTTAGGTTTTCTTTTTGCAGCATTCTACAAAGATATTCAACGCGGTTATGCCGATGAAAATTCACAATACCCGACCTTATATGACGGAATGCGCAATGTTCTGATCTGCAATGCAGCTTATACCAGTGCAACCAATCAAGGTAAATGGGTAGAGCTTGAGATATAAGCTAAAGATATAATGTAAGCGGAAGATAACGAAAGATAAAATATATCATTAAGCAGTGGATCTAATTTAAGCAGTGCAGCCAATTTAACAGTGTAATCAAATTAGCAGTTTAGATTGAGCTAAAAGCTTAAGTCTTATGATGAAGAATACAGGTGAAAACATGAATAAAGAAAAACTGAAAGCAGAACAGATTATCAAGTATTTTAAGATGAGACCGATACCCATAGAAGGAGCGTATTTTACAGAAGGTCATCGCTTTAATATCTTCTTGGAAAAATCAATGTTGCCCGAAAAATATCCTAACGGCAGATTGATTGCCAGCAATATTCTTTTGTTAATAACCAAAGATTCATTCTCCAGAATGCATCAATTACCTACTGATGAAGTATATCATTTTTATCTGGGTGATCCGGTTGAACAATTGCAATTGTTACCTGACGGAACGGGAAAAATAATTCGCTACGGCCATGATATATTAGCAGGAGAAAAAGTGCAGGATGTAGTTCCTGCCGATGCTTGGCACGGGACGCGCTTAGTTGAAGGCGGTGAATGGGCTTTAATGGGTACCACGATGGCACCTGCATGGGATGACAGTGATTATACCGATGGTGTGAGGAAGTATTTGACTGACAAGTGGTCTGAATTTGAAGCGGAAATAAAGGAGAGAACGTAATAAAGTTGTTTTTATTCCGATTAAAAACGGATAATATCATTAAGTGATTGCAAAATTATAATGATATTTTATTAAATTATTAGTTTACGCAAACATGATTTAGTTGAGAAGTATTTTTGAAAAAATTTGAGGAGAAATATGAAACAAGATATTAAAGATTTTGATACAGTTGGTTTAGATGATCAGAATGATGCACTGTTGATCATAGACCAAACGCAATTACCGGGCAATAAAGAGATCTTAGCTTTGACAAAGATTGAAGATATTTGGCAAGCGATTTATCTTCTGAAGGTCAGAGGAGCTCCTGCGATCGGTGTTGCTGCAGCTATCGGTATTTATATAGTGGCGAAACGGATTGAAACCGATTCCTATGCCGAGTTCCTGGCAGGATTCAATAAAGCAAAAGAATATCTGGCAAGCTCACGCCCCACGGCAGTGAATTTGTTCTGGGCTTTAGAGCGTATGGAAAAAATTGTACTGAATAATCCTGATACTGAAATTGAACAAATCAAAAAATTACTGCGAGAAGAAGCGTTGCTTATCCGGGAAGAAGATATCAAGGTCTGTAAATCAATCGGTGAATACGGATTATCTTTAATCAAAGACGGAGACGGAATCTTAACCCATTGTAATGCCGGATCTTTAGCTACCGTTAAATATGGTACTGCTCTAGCTCCGATTTATGTCGGTTTGGAACAAGGAATGACTTTTAAAGTTTATGCCGATGAAACCCGACCGTTATTACAAGGTGCGCGACTTACCGCATACGAGTTAGTTGAACATGGTGTTGATACGACGGTTATCTGTGATAACATGGCAGCTCAAGTTATGAAAAACGGGTGGATCGATGCAATTTTTGTCGGTTGTGATCGGGTGGCTGCCAATGGTGATGCAGCAAACAAAATAGGAACCTCAGCTGTTGCGATTTTGGCAAAACACTACGGAATACCGTTTTATGTATGTGCACCGACTTCGACCATTGATATGAAGCTCAAGCATGGCGATGATATTCCGATTGAAGAACGCCGGGGTGAAGAAATTGCGGAGATGTGGTACAAGCAGCGTATGATTCACCAAAATGCCAAAACCTACAATCCGGCATTTGACGTAACCGATCATGAATTGATTACCGCAATCATAACCGAATACGGTATAATCCGAGCCCCTTACGCTGAGAACCTCAAAGAGTTGTTTGATCATATTGTATAGAGGGAAGAATAGCAGACAACACACCTTGATTCATATCTGCACATAAATGACCGGAAGCAAGAATAATTTTTATCATAGTCGATTTTTCTTGCTTTTCCGATTATTTATTATCCGTTTAGTATCCGGATGCGCTTTGAATTTAAATGGCTGCCGATGAAGGATTTGAACCCTCACAAACTGAGTCAGAGTCAGGTGTGCTACCATTACACCAATCGGCAGTATGAAATTTCAATATTGAGATTTTAACAGTCCAAGTCAGAAATTTCAACCTGTTTTTAGTTTGCATATAATCAGCATGATCAGCTTGAAATGATATTTTACCGAAAATTCTGTTAGAATCTGATAAAATAGAAATCAGATAAAAAAGAAATCGGATAAAAAAGATTAATCAAGCTTATTATTAGTTAGTTTTTTGAAAAGAGGAGAGAATGAGTAAAAATCCTGCTGAAACACATCATAATTTATTTGGAACTGAATCCAGAATAAAAATTGTACCATTAGGCGGAATGCGCGAATTCGGGAAGAATATGACTGCATTCCAATGGGGCAATGACATTATAATTGTTGATGTGGGTATCGGTTTTCCGGATGAAGAGATGCCGGGTGTAGATTTGATCATTCCTGATTTCAGTTGGTTGAAGAATCAAAAAGAACGTGTCAGGGCCTTGTTTTTGACTCATGGTCATGAGGATCATGTCGGTGCGATTACTTGGTTTTTGCGTGAACATAAGGTGCCGGTTTACGGAACCGCAATGACAATTAAACTGGTTGAGAATAAATTGAATGATTCCGGTCGGGGAGCAAGGGATCAGGGTAGTGTGATCAAAAATCCGGACTTACATGTGGTAAATGATGGGGATAGAATCCGTGCCGGTGCATTAAATGTGGAATTTGTTCATGTCAATCACAGCATTGCGGATGCTTGTGCTCTTTTAATTGAAACACCTGTCGGCAATATTTTTCATACCGGTGATTTTAAAATTGACTATACACCGGTTCATGGTTTGCCGATAGATTTAAATCGGATAGCCCAGATCGGTTCTGACGGATTGCTGGCAATGGTTGCCGAAAGTGCAAATGTGGAGATTGACGGATTCAGTCCTTCCGAACAAATTGTCGGTGAAACTTTTGCTGAATTATTTGCTAAAATCCGGGGTCGGATTTTTGTCAGTACATTCTCGTCGAATATTTTTCGGATGCAACAAATAATCACCGCAGCGGAACAATTTGATCGTAAGGTTGCGATGGTCGGCCGCAGTATGATAAATGCCTTTGAGGCTGCCGATTCTTTAGGTTATATTGATTTTAATCAAGATACGATTATCGATATTAAACAGATAAATGATTATCCGCCGCAAGATCTGGTGATCATAACCACCGGTACTCAGGGTGAACCGATGTCGGCTTTGACCCGTATGGCTTATTCTCAGCATCGTGATGTTGCTATCGAAGAGGGTGATACGGTATTGATGTCATCCAGCATGATACCGGGGAACGAGAAAGCAATTTACCGAGTAATCAATGAATTGTTTAAACGCGGAGCGAATGTGATTTACAAGGATTTAGCTGATATTCATGTTTCAGGTCATGCTTACAGCGGTGAAATGGCATTGATGTTGAATCTGCTGAAGCCGAAATATTTTATTCCCGCTCACGGTGAATATCGTCATTTATACCATCATGCGAAAATTGCCGAGAATCTGGGTGTGAAGCAAGAAAATATCTTTTTGCTCAACAACGGCGATATTTTGGAACTGAACAATCAACATGCCGAAGTTGTCGGATTCACGGAAGCTGCCGGAATTTTGATTGACGGTTCCGGTATTGGCGGAATTGACGATTTGGTTTTGCGTGATCGTCTTTTATTAGCCGATGACGGTGTTGTTGCAATCTTTATTGTAGTTGATAGTACAACTAATCATTTAGCGGCTGAGCCGATTATTGAAGCAAAAGGTTTTATTTATGAAAGTGAAATCGATCAAGTAATCAAGATTTGCCACAGTAAAATTAATGATTTTGTTGAGAAGTCTAATCGCAAGAAAAAAGGGATAAAAAAATATCTGAAAGATCGAATTGATTCGGGACAACTTCATCAACAGATTCGACAAGTTTTGTTTGAACTGACTAAACGGCGTCCAATGTTGATTATCTCCACAGTTGAAGTTTAGTGTATTTAGAATCAAGACGATATTTATGTTGTGAATAAGTTGGATCCGGATTTAGCGTTTAACTATAATAAAATGTGATGAATACAAAAATACTCTTAGTTGAAGATGATCAGGAATTAATCAAACAATTAACTTCATTTTTGGCAGATGAAGGTTTTTTGGTTGAGTCGGCAATCGGTCAGAATTCTGCACTGGCCCAACTTGAACAGGATAATTTCGAATTGGTTTTGCTGGATATTAATTTGTCAGACGGTAATGGATTTGTTTTGTGTTCGGTGATTAAAGAACAGTACCAACTTCCGGTAATTTTTCTGAGTGCTTCGGGTGATGAATATAGCACAGTTACAGGTTTGGAGCTTGGTGCGGATGACTACATTGCAAAGCCGTTCAGACCACGTGAATTGATTTCCCGGATCAAAAATGTGTTAAGGCGCCGGCAAAAGACAACTCTTTTGCAAATAGGGAATCTGAAAATTGATACGCAAAGAGCAATCGTTTGGAAAAATGATGAGGAAGTCGCCTTGTCTGCTTTAGAATATAAATTACTTCTGATTTTTCTTAATAACCGGGGGCAAATCATCAGTCGTGATGTTTTGTTAGAGGAAATTTTCAATCTGTCAGGAGAATTTGTCGAAGACAATACTTTGACGGTTTATGTAAAAAGATTAAGAGAAAAAATCGAAGATGATGCCAAAAATCCGGTATTTCTCAAAACCATTCGCGGTTTAGGTTATCGAATGGATTAAGCCGGAGCAAGCAGGTTCAGGAGGCTATTATGAATCTCAATGATTTGTTAATACTAATCAACAAGGGAGAAAAAATAGATGTTGAATTTAAAGAGTCTAAGGATGATTTAAACAAAGATATCTATGATTCCGTATGTGCCTTCAATAATCGTAATGGCGGTCATATTATTTTAAGCGTTAGTGACAATAGAGAGATTATCGGAGTAAATAAGGATAACGTAGATAAAATTTTGAAAGACTTTACAACAGCTATTAACAATCCTCAAAAATTATATCCACCACTCTACTTAACACCGGAGATTTTTGAATTTGAAGACAAAATAATAATCTATATAAGAGTTCCTGAGGGATACCAAGTTTGTAGGCACAACGGAAAAATCTGGGACAGGTCTTATGAGGGGGATATCAATATTACAAATCACTCTGAGTTAGTGTTTAAAATGTATAGTCGAAAACAAGGGTCATATTTTGTCAATAAAGTCTATCCTAAACTAGGGCTTGAACATTTAGATGAGACGGTTATTGTTAAAGCCAGAAAAATGGCTTTAAGCAGAAATCAAAATCATCTTTGGAACACTATGAATAACGAGGAAATGCTAAGAAGTACGAACCTTATTTCACTGGACCCGGAGACAAATGAAGAAGGTATTACTCTGGCTGCGATTTTATTATTCGGTAAAGATAATACGATTATGTCCGTATTAGCCCATCATAAAACGGATGCAATTTTCAGGGTTGAAAACAAAGATAGATATGATGACCGAGATGTAGTTATTACAAACCTGATCGACAGTTACGATAGACTCATTGCATTCGGACAAAAACATTTAAATGACCTTTTTGTTTTAGATGGAATAATCAATGTCAATGCAAGAGATAAAATTTTAAGGGAAATTGTTTCCAATACTTTGGCACATCGGGACTATTCTAGTGGGTTCCCGGCCAAACTTATAATTGATGATGAAAAAATTTTGATAGAAAATAGTAATTTAGCACACAGAAAGGGAGTTCTGGATATCAAAAGTTTTGAACCATTCCCTAAAAATCCACCTATATCAAAAGTCTTCAGGGAAATTGGTATTGCTGATGAATTGGGTTCCGGTATGAGAAACACCTATAAATATACTAAGCTTTATTCCGGCCAAGAGCCGATTTTTGAAGAAGGCGATATCTTTAGAACAAAAATTCCTCTGAAGTCCATAGCGACTAAAAAGGTTGGTAGAGGGACAGTCCCTCTAGATGTCCCTCAAGATGTCCTTCCAGATGTCCCTCAATACTCTAAAGAGGAGATAGAAAAGATAATATTGGAAGAAGTTCGACAAAATAAGAAAATCACTAGAGAAGAACTCGCAGAAAAAATAGGAGTTTCCGCAAAAACTGTTGGTCGATATATTAAAGATATGGACAATATAGAATTTATAGGAACTGGAAGACACGGAAATTGGGAGATTAAGGAAAAAAATTGATCTAGAAACGATATCTGGTTTGTTGTTTGTGAATTGTAGAATTGAAGATATTGTGGGGTATAAACCATGAAAATAAAAGAGAAAAGCACAGACCTCTGGGTTTATGATTTATTAAAAGAAGCAGATATTCAACTTGATCCTCAAGGTTCAACAATCAAGGAGATAAGTGATGCATTAAAGACAGCATCAAAAAGAGGAACAGGCAATGTAGGCTTTCCCGAATATACAGGCGTAGTAAAAGATTTTTTAATTGTTATAGAGGATAAATCATCAGTATCTTTTCATGAAAACAGAACTAAAGATGACCTTATAGCAGAAGATTCTGAATCTATTTGTAATTATGCTGTTAATGGAGCTTTGTTTTATGGAAAGCATTTATCAATGAATACATCTTATAAGAAGATTATAGCAATTGGTGTATCAGGTAATGAAAAGCGTCATAGAATTTCACCAATATTTATAGATGAAAGACAAAACTATAAAGAACTCCCAGAAACAGAAGGCTTTATACTTTTTAACGAAGATAATATCGATGAATATTACATCAAAGAAATTCTTCAAGAAAATACAGAAGAAGAAAAAGAGACAAAAGAAATTTTAAAAGATGCAGCTGAACTGCATGAAGATTTAAGAAATTATGGGAGTATCCAGGATAAGGATAAACCTTTGATTGTATCTGGAATTTTACTTGCTCTAAGAGAAGCTGATTTTGGAAACTTTTCAGTAGACAGTCTTATTGGAGATACTAATGAGCAAACTACAGATGGTCAAAAAATTTACAAGGCAATAAAGGATAATTTAGATAGAGCTAATGTTTCTCCGCAGGTGAAAAAAGATAAATTATTAAGCCAGTTTTCTGTAATCAGAGATAACACCCTAATCAATGAAAAGAATGATACTTTAGCTAAAACTCCTTTAAGGCACTATACAGAATTTTTACAAAAAAGAGTTTATCAAAATATTAGATATAACCGTGATGGAGAAGATTATTTAGGAAGATTTTATGGAGAATTTATGTCCTATTCCGGAGGAGACGGGCAATCTTTAGGAATTATATTGACTCCAAAACATATAACTAATCTCTTCTGTGACCTGCTTAATATTAAGTCAAATGATATTGTATTTGACCCCTGCTGTGGGTTTAGTATCATAATTATGACAACGGCAAATAGTAGCGATGAAAATAGCTTTTTTAGAGCTTTATAACAAATATAATAATGATAAAAGAGGATGATTATTATGAAAATAGCTTTAGCAGCTGTGGGCTTTATAACGAAGAATATATTTTATAATATAGAAAAAATTGAAGAAGTAGTGAAAATATATTCTAATAAAGTTGATTTGATTTTATTTGGAGAAAGTTTTTTACAAGGTTTCGATTGTTTAAGTTGGGATTTTTCAAAAGATATGAATATTGCAATAGAACAAGACTCTGATTTAATAAATGGAATTAAAGCTATATGTCAAAAGTATAAAGTGTCTATTTCGCTTGGATACATTGAAAAAAATAAAAAGAAGATATATAGTAGCCAAATAACATTAGATAGTAACGGAAATATATTAAATAACTTTAGGCGTATATCAACAGGGTGGAAAGAACCAAGTGCAGACTTTCACTATATTGAAGGGAAAGAATTTGGTCAGTTTGAATATTTAGGAAAAACTATTTCAATAGGATTATGTGGAGATTTATGGCATGAAGAAAATTGTTGCGCAATGAAGAAGCTAAATTCAGATTTAGTTTTTTGGCCTGTTTATACTGATTTTAATTATAAAGAGTGGAATGAAAAGATAAAATATGAATATGCTGAACAAGCTGAGAAATGTGGAAACAATGTTCTTTATGTAAATTCATATTGTATTGATGGCAGTGGTGATGAAATAGCAAGAGGTGGAGCAGCTTTATTTGCAAATGGTAATATTATAACTGAAACACCTTCCGGCGAAGAAGCTGTTCTAATTGTTGAAGTTTAAAGTATTAATATATTTTGTCTGTGGAACTGGAGGCTTCCTCATTTCTGCTATGCACGATATGTTAAGTCAAACAGATGATGTCGAAGAAAAACGTAGGATTAAGAAAAATCAATTATTTGGTGTGGAATCTCAATCCTATATGTTTACTATTGCTACAACTAATATGATTCTTAGAGGTGATGGGAAGAGTAATTTAGAAAATGCTGATTTCTTAAAATTGAATCCTGCAAAAATACAAAAAGAATGGCATCCAACAATTGGAATGATGAATCCACCATATTCACAAGGATCAAAAACTAATTCAGACCTTTATGAGATTTCATTTACTGAGCATTTGTTAGATTGTATGGTTGAAGATGGAAAGGTGGCTGTTATTGTTCCTCAATCTACCATGACAGGTAAAACAAAAGTTGAACAAGAAATTAAAGCGAATATTCTTAAAAAGCATACTCTAGAAGGTGTTATTACTCTAAACAAGGACACTTTTTATGGTGTTGGTGTTAATCCATGTATTGCTATTTTTAAAGCAGGGGTTCCTCATTATAAGGAAAAAGTTTGTAAGTTTATCAATTTTGAAAATGATGGCTATATTGTTGCTAAGCATGTAGGTTTAGTAGAAACTCCAAATGCAAAAGATAAAAAACAACATCTTCTTGATGTATGGAATGATGTAATCGAAACTGAAACAAAGTTTTGTGTGAAGACGACCATTGAAGCTGATGATGAATGGTTACACTCTTTCTATTATTTCAATGATGAAATTCCATCTGATGAAGATTTTAGAAATACTATTGCAGACTATATTACTTTTGAAGTTAATATGATTACCCATGGCAGAGGATATCTATTTGGTATTAAAGAAGATGCTGTAGCCGAAGAAATATATGAAGATTCATATGAAGAAGAGCTTTTAGCAGCAGAAGAAGAGGGTGGCTATGAAACAAAATAGATTAACTCTTAATGACGTTGAGTGGAGAGAATTTAAAGTAAAAGATATATTTGAAGTCATGAATTCAAAACCATATCACAAAGACTCACTTACCATAAAAAGTAAAGGCATACCATATATTACTAGGACATCATTGAATAATGGCTTAGAGGAAATTGTATATTTAGAGGATTATTTTACTATTAATGCTGGGAACGGAATTAGTCTAGGGGCTGAAAATGCAGATTTCTTTTATCAGGAAACAGATTATTTAACTGGCAATAAAATGTATAGAATTTATAACGAGAACATTAATAAACAAATTGGTTTATTTTTAGTGCAAGTTTTTAGATCAAGTATAAAGGGATGTGGGTTTGGTTATGGAAAAGGTCTCACAGGTACTAGATTTAAGGATAGAGTTATAATGTTGCCAATTGATTTTAATAAAAAGCCAAACTGGCAATTTATGGAAAACTATATTAAGCAAGAACAAAAAGAAATTGCTAAAAAGGTAATTAACTATTATGAACAAAAAATATTAGAAACTGGATTTGATTTATTAGGCTTAGAAGATGTTGAGTGGGAAGTGTTTCCTTTTGATAAAATTTTCAGAAAAATTCAAAGAGGCAGAAGGCTAAAAAAAGATGACCATATAGATGGTGATATCCCTTATGTATCGTCTACATCATTAAATAATGGAGTTGATGGTTTTATAGGCAATGACGATAAAGTCAGAAAGTTTAAAAACAACTTAACTCTTGCTAATAGTGGTAGTGTTGGTTCTTGTTTTTACCATGAGTATGAATATATAGCTAGTGATCATGTAACATCATTAACTCTTGAAAATGCAGATAAATACATTTATTTGTTTATGGCAACAATTGTTAAACGCCTTGAAGAAAAATATTCATTTAATAGAGAGATTAATGATAAAAGAATACGAACAGAAAAACTGATCTTACCTGTAGATGAAAACGGAAATCCACATTGGGATTATATGAGTAAATTCATGAAAAAAATAGAAGCAGAAAAGCTCGGAAAAGCCCTTGAATATATATATATGAATTAGCCGTTTTGAGAGGGTTGCAACTACAGTCTCTTGAGGAAAAAGAATGGAAAGAATTCTGGCTTGAAGATATTGTTGCAGTAAGTTCTGGAGTTAGACTGACGAAAGCCAATCAGGAAAAAGGAAATAGACCTTTTATTGGATCTTCTGATAGCAATAATGGAGTAACAGAGTTCGTCAGCAACACGAATACTAGTTTAGATAGAAACGTATTAGGAGTAAATTACAATGGTTCTGTGGTAAAAAATTTTTATCGTCCTTATGAATGTATATTTTCTGATGATGTGAAAAGAATTCATTGGAAAGACAAAGAGCAAGAAAATAAGTATAGTTATCTATTTTTAAAACAGGCTATACTTCAACAAAAAGAAAAATATGCTTATGGATATAAGTTTAATGCTAGCAGGATGAAAAGACAGAAAGTTGTATGCCGATAACAAATAATGAAAGTCCGGATTACAAATATATGAAAAAATATATGCAAATAAAAGAAATCGAAAAACAGTACAAGGTTTTAGAATATTATTATGAATTATTAAAGGTTCATAAAAGCTTGTGATATAGATGAGTATCAAAAATGTAAGGAGAACTTCACGAATTCAACGAAGACCTTTTGCTTTTTTAGAGTAAAGAAATACTGAAAGGTATGGCTAAGGATTTTTAAATTAAATGCGAAGAAAATTATTATTGGTGGAAGATACACCTGAATTGAATGATATTATTGCAATATACCTGGAAGAAGAAGGATTTGCCGTGCATTGTGCTTATAGCATAGAAGATACGGTGCAAGCTATGTCAAAAGAGGCATTCGATCTTATTATCTTAGATATTAATTTGCCGGATGGTGACGGATTGAACTTTTTAGAGGATTTACGTAAGATCAGCTCGGTACCGGTTATTTTTGCCAGTGCCAGAACGAGTGAGACCGATAGGATTCTCGGTTTTCAGCGAGGTGGAGACGATTATTTGCCTAAGCCTTTTTCTCTCGAAGAATTATCTTTGCGTATCCGGGCCTTGTTGCGCCGGACCTATGGCCGGGAACAAGGAGAGATTAGGTGCGGACATTTGCGCTTGAGTGAGAATACAAGCTCCGTTTATGTCGATGATAAAGAGAGGGCCTTGTCTCCGAAAGAATATACCTTGCTGCGTTATTTTATGGAAAATCCGAATCGAATTTTAGGAAAAGAACTTTTGATGGATGCGGTTTGGGGAACCTATACAGAGGTGGAATCATCGACTTTGGCTGTGCATATTCGCTGGTTACGTGAAAAAATCGAACGAGATCCGGCAAATCCGGAAATTCTCAAGACAGTATGGGCTAAGGGGTACAAATTTGTCTGCGAAGAAGAGAGTCATTAGAATTGGTATTATATGGGGAGTGCTGATCAGCATCTTATATTTTTTCCTGGGGTTTGTCAGTAATTACTCTGCCCAAAGCCGGGCGGCTAACCAAGCAATATTAGAGATTAATGCCTTGCGTCAGCTCATGGGTGATGCAAGTTTGGAAGGATTTGAAGAAGCGGATAAAAGCTTGGACCATGTTGAGCAGTTTGTGCAAACTTTTCGGCATTCATCCGGTAATATATCGGATTTTCTGGCAGAACTGCTACCGCTCGGATTGATTTTATTTTGTCTCAGTGTCTTCTTATTTTTTATTTATAAAAAATTCTTGAAACCCTTTGAGGATCTTGAAAGTTTTGCTGAAAACGTGGCACGGGGAAATTGGGATTTGCCTTTGGAGTACAGGAAAGATGATTATTTCGGCAAATTTACCTGGGCCTTTGATAACCTGCGTAATGAGCTGAAACAGTCAAAAGAGCGGGAATTGGAAACGATCGAGTCGAATAAGTTAGTGATTTCCACTTTATCTCATGATATCAAGACTCCGGTTGCTACAATCCGGGCTTATGCAGAGATTTTGAGTAAAAAACTTCCTGATGATGATACTAAGAATAGACAATATGCGGAAGTTATCGTACAGAAATCTGATGAAATTGCCAAGCGTACCGACGATTTGTTTGTCCATGCAATAAGCATGATGAATCGCTTGGATGTGCAACTTGAGCCTATAGCTTTGGCCGCAAAACTACGGGAGATTCTTAGTATATATGAATTTTCGGGTTTAGAGCTGCGTTATCAAGATGAACCTTGGCCGGAAGGACAAGTTGAAGTCGATCCTTTCCGTTTTGAGCAAGTGGTTGAAAATATTATGCGTAATGCCGAAAAATATGCTCCAGGTCCTCTTGATATCCGCATGTATCGTACTTCGGATTCTATAGGATTAGTATTTCGCGATTATGGTCCGGGTATTTCCGACCGGGATATTCCTTTTATTTTTGATAAGTTTTATCGGGGTGCTAATGTGCGGGCGATTGAAGGAGCCGGCCTGGGCCTCTATATCGTTCATGAACTTATGCACAAGATGGACGGTAGTGTGGATTTGCGCAATCTGCAAGACGGTTTAGAAATCACCCTGATGTTTCCTTATTGAACCTTTTATAATTGAAGCACAAAGTCGATCAAGATTGTCGTATCTAACTAAACTGATGTTTCCTTGTTGAACCTTTTATAATTGAAACCGCGAATTTTCTCGGTTATGTACATATATCTTTTTTTCTTAAAGCTTTCTTAAGAATTATCCATTTATTAGTGAGCGTCAAACCTATCGGTGTTCCAATCAGATTTATCCGAGATTTTTAAAATATGCGGGCGTCAGTTCGGCAATTTTCTCGAATTCATCGGTATCACGTAGTTTTGATGCTTCTGTCAGGGTATAAACCAAGTAACTGTAAGGATCAACTCCCGTCTCTTTGGCTGTCTCAACGAGAGAGTAGAGAATGGCACTGGCAGTAGCTCCTCTGGGTGTGTTGGCGAATAGAAAATTCTTCCTGCCGATTACGAATGGTTTTATGCTTCGCTCCGCACGGTTGTTGTTTAACTCAAGTCGTCCATCCAGGTAGACATTGAGAATATAATCCTTCTGCCCTAAGGCATACTTTCTGGCAATGCCTAAAGCTGACTTCTCTGACACAACAATATCTTCCAGCCATTCAAAGAATTTTTCCATGAGAGGTTTTTGCTTTGCAAGTCGTTTCTCGTAGCGTTCCTCAGCAGACATCTCAGCACAGAAGTCTTCCCAAGCAAATATCTGACGGATATCCTGAACTGCCTTGCCGGCAAGATTAAGGCTGCCCTTTGTTTTTCGAGGCTGTCTCAGCTGCTTCTACAAACTTTCTTCTGACATGGACAAAGCATCCCACTGACCGGACGTTCTCTAATTTATGGTAGGCTTCATAACCATCACTGTGCAGATATCCCTGAAATCCTTCCAGGAATTCTTGTGGACGGCAATGTCTTCGGTCTCGCTCGTAACGGAAGAGAACAATCGGATTTGCAGCTGTTACTCCTGTACGGTACAACCACATATAACTTTTGCTTTGCGGACTTTTTCCTTCTTCATGCAGAACCTGTAATTCTGTTTCATCAGCGTGCAGGATGTCTTCTTGAAGTAAATCTTGGTGAAGTTTGTCGTAAATGTATTTCAAGTAATGTTCTACCGAGTACATCAGCCAGTTTGACATCGTCTGTCTGGAGAGCATCACACCGACTCGTTGCCAATACTGTTCCTGGCGGTAGAGTGGTGTTCCCTGAACAAATTTGTCATTGATCACATTAGCAATTGCTTCAGGACTGGCTATACCACCTGGGATCACAGCAGCAGGGAAGGTTGCTTTACGAACCGTCACCGGTTCTGCTTCCTTGTCACAAGCTTTGCAAGCATAAACATGACAAATATCGCGGATCTCAAATACTTTAGCAGGTGCCATACCAAGAGTACTTCTTGTTTCTGTACCTATTTCTTCCATCTCCGCAGAACAATGAGGACAGGTACGTCCCTTTGCATCCACATAGTGGTGACGTTCAACGATAGGGATATCTTCAGGAAGACGTTCTATGACAGATTTTTTCTTACGGGTATGAGCCGGAACCCGGATTACTTCTTCAAATTTAGGTTCTTCTTGTTCAGGATCACTGAAAACTTCTGCCTCATCAAAAAGATTATCTATACTTAATTGTTTAAGATACGTAGCGCGTTCACTCTTAGAACCAAATTGAGCTTTTTTCAGCAAAAGGATTTGTTCCTTGAGCCATTTTTCTCGCTGTTCAAGCTCACTAATATATTGCTCTTGCGCCTTGAATTTGTTGTATTCTTCTTGGGAAATAGTGACTGTTTTCATGCTTTTATTTTACCATTTCAGGCATGAATAAACAAGCTGGAAAGCCTTTATTTCAGTGCTTTCAGACGATTTTAGGAGCGATTTTTCGTTGTGGGATTTTAGGGGCGATTACCTGCATGCCGCGCATCAGAAAGCTGTATTGTTCAGCTGTAATCTCTGACAATTCTGTCGGGGTTCTTGGCCATTGGAAACGACCGGCTTCTAAACGTTTGTACAACAGAAGAAAACCGTCCCCTTCCCATAATAATCCTTTAATCCGATCGGTCCGCCGACCACAAAATAAAAACAGGTCATGAGTCTTCAGGTCTTTGCCATAGTTTTCCTGAACGAGAGCACATAAGCCGTCTATACCTTTGCGAAGATCTGTATAACCTAAGGCCAGATAAATTTTCCCTTTTGTCCGGAAATCTTTTAACATTTCAATGCCTCGATTACAGCTTGAATATTCTCTGAGCTGGCTCCGGATGGTATCTCTACTTCCAGATCACCGAGCCGGATGCGGATGCTTTCTTCCTTAGATTCATTAACAGGAGCCGGTAAAGCTTCGAACTGAACTGTTTTTCCTGTTTCAGCAGCGAGACGATTTTCTAATGCTTTCATCACTATTTTGTAACGATAGTAATAAGTGGAACGAGTCATTCCGGCTTCCTCACACCACTCGTCTACGGTTAAACCGCTCTGTTTTTGTGATTGGATATCCATATACCAGTTGTTTAATTTGGCATTGTTTTTTAGCTCTACAAGTTTACCACCCATTTTAAGACACCTTTACACTATTCATTTTTAGACGTCTTAAGACATCCAGTTTTGGATAGTCTAACTAAGTTGTGCTCCGGTGACTAGACGCCGATAGGTTTGACGCTTACATTTATTATGAGTATGCAAGGACTTGTAAAGCATAAGGCTTAGCATAAAGAATGGAGTGACTTATGAGCAAAGCAATATTAGATTGTAAAGATTTAAGTAAGAGTTATGCCCATGAAGGCATACAAAACCATGTTCTGAAGCATATCGATTTGGAAATTCGCCGAGGAGAATTCACCGTTATCATGGGACCGTCCGGATCCGGGAAATCCACCTTGTTGTACTGTATCAGCGGTATGGAAAGCTGCAGCGGCGGTTCTGTCTTACTGCATGGAGAAGATATTACAAAATTCAATGAAAACCGTTTAAGCGATATTCGCCTGCAAAACTTCGGTTTTGTATTTCAACAAATTCATCTGGTTTCCAATTTAAGTCTATTTGAGAATATTGTGATTCCCGGCCTGAGTCGGAAGACTGTCAGTAATAAAGAGGTTTATGCCGAAGCAGACAGTCTCTTGAAAATCTTTAAGTTGGAGGAGGCGAAAAATCGCCTTCCTTCGCAAGTATCCGGAGGAGAGCAGCAACGGGCCGCTATTGCCCGATCCATGATCAATCAACCCGATATTATTTTTGCCGATGAGCCGACAGGTGCCTTAAATCAGAACAATTCCACGATTGTCCTTGACTTGTTTACTCGCCTCAATCAGGAGGGGCAAACTATCTTGATGGTGACTCATGACCGGAGGGCTGCATTGCGTGCCGGACGGATTGTGTATTTACTCGACGGGCGGATTCACGGGGAGTTGACTTTGGCTCCGTACGCCGAAGACATGCTTAAGTCCAGGGAAACCCAAGTGAATGCCTGGTTGGAATCATTGGCGTGGTAAGGGGGAGACGATGGCGACTTGGCATTTAATCAAAGCACAATTTAAGCACAAAAAGGCTGTCTATATCAGTTTATTTCTTCTGACTCTCCTGATCAGTTTCATTCTCACTTTTGCATTCAGCATGTCGAAGAATATTTCCGTAGCGGCTGCAGAAGCCTATCAAGTCGGAAAGTATGGCGATGTCTGTTTTTTCTATATGATGGATACTCCGAGTGAAGAGGAACTGGAGAAGTTAACGGAACGTGAAGAGGTTCGGGATCTGCGAAAAATTCCTGTCGTCTTCCCGCTTGCTACAAACGCAGGGATCATTTCGGATTATAAAATTGTTACACCCTGGTTCCAAGCCTATAATCCGGATATCTTTAATGCCAGACTCTTGTATGAAGATATGAAATCTTATGTGCCGGAGGAGGAAGCGAGTGCTCCTGATGACAGCGAGGTCTATTTGGCCAATTTATTTCATTTTATGGCAGGCGCGGAAATCGGAGATAGTTTTCGTATTACAAGTACGAATTTTAATAAAGAATATCGTATTAGCGGTTTTGTCGAAGATTTAAGACAAGTTAATGCGGTTAATATGGGTGGTAACAGTGTTTTTTTCTCTGCAGGGGACTATCAAGAGTTGGTTGGTCTGGCAGAGCAATATCCCGATGAGTTTTGTGAGACATTCTTCTTGAGTGTAGATAAAGCTCCTGAATTTGCAGACTTAAGTGATGATGATTTTGTGAATGCCATCAGCAGGGGAACAGATATTAAGGACATGGCACGTATCGTTTTGACCGGCGAACAGGTTATCTATTTTTCTTCTATCTTGAGTCAAATCATTGCTATGATTATTATTTTCGTAGCCCTGTTGATGTTTATAGCAAATCTTTTAATTCTGAATTTTAATATCAACAGCTCACTGGAAGCCGAGTACAAAAACATCGGAGTTTTGAAAGCCTGCGGATTGCAAAAGGGTCACATCCAAAGGGTTTATCTGCTGAGCTTTTTGCTGACTATATGCCTGGGATTTGGTCTTGGCTTGCTTATTGCAAGTCCCGCAGTTGCCGTCAGTACTCCGCTTTTACTGGGGATTTTTAATTTGCTTGTGTCCGGTCAGACTGCATGGCTTTTATCTTGTGGGACAGGCTTGGTGATTTTGGTGATATCTCTTGTCATGATGCTTGTACAGTTGCGTAAAGTGACAAAAATCAAGCCGCGTGAAGCCTTAAATGAGGGGCAGCAATCGGTTTATTTTTCACAAGGAATCAATTTGCAATTGAAAAAACCGTTTCTGCATGCAAGGCTTTCCGTTAAGCAATTCACGGCATCTTTACGTCAATATCTCAGCGCCATCCTCTTGATTGCTGTCTTGTTTTTCCTGGTTTTATATACTTATTCGCTGACCAATGTATTGGAGTCCGAGCGTATGGTACAGGAGTTTCATGGTTTGGATTTTGATATTTCTGTCATCTACGAGGATACGGATTCGGAAACAAAAGAAAAAACGGAAGCTGTTATAGAGGATTATACTACTATTCTTTCGAGGGAGTTTATGGAATATGCTGATATTGAAGTAGATAAGAATTCACTCGGCTTATTTATAGCAGACAATACAGATGTCTTGAGTTCTCTCTTGGAAGGTAGGAAACCGGAGTTTGATAATGAGATTATTCTGACAAAACTCTTTGCTCAAATGCATAACATTCAAATTGGCGATACGGTAGAAGTTTACTCTAAGGGGAAGACAGAGGATTATCTTGTGTCAGGATTTTTCCAAAGCCTTAATCGGGCAGGTATGATGGCCTTGATGAAGGATTCGGCTTTTAAACGCCTCGGAGTTGAAGATGAGCAGAGAAATGAAATATTGTATAAAATTGAAGATCCGTCATACGGTGAAGAAATCACTGAGAAGCTGTTCCAAGAAGTTCCGGAAGTATATGTGATCAGTTCCGAGGGAATCCAAAAAAGCATGACCGGTGTGGACGCTATTTTCGCCGGGATTAGTTGGCTAATGTTGGGAATTGCCTTATTGTTTGTTATTATCAACGGTATTATGGTTTCCGTAAAAATATTTTACCGTGAGGCGGCTGATTTCGGCATATTCAAAGCAATAGGTATACGTAATAGTGCCAATCGCTTAATCTTTTCCTGCCGTTTCCTGTTTGTGGCCTTTGCCGGTATCCTGATTGGTTATGTCTTGCAGCTTGTCCTGGCTCCTCAACTTAATAATCTGCTTGCTCCTATGGTCGGCGTAAGTACCTTTGTAGTAAAAATAGAATGGTTTATAATCATTATATTCGCCTTGCTTTTTTTGATTGCCTTCTTCCTTATTGCCTGGGCGGTCTCGGGGAGAATTAAACGCCTTGAAATTCGTAATTTGGTGAATGCAATCTAGGCGACTTTATCATTGCAATCGTTAAATAATGGTGAGAATATTCTCGCCATTATTAATTTTTGTCCCTAAATATTACAGAGAACCCTCGAAAGAGTTCTAATGCTTTAAGAGAATTACAAGATCATGATAAAAACAAAAAAGTTGGACAGAAAAGGTCGATGAAGTATATTAAAATATAAGAGAACTAACTAAAATGAGGAAATGAGATGCATGGATTTAAACGAATTAATGGATTGAAACGATGTTAAAGCTTCTGCGTAATCCGGAAATTAAAAAATCTTTATTAATCAGTTTGTTGTTCAGTATTGCTTTGGTAATTGCTGCTTTTTTCATCTTTAATTTACAAATAGCAATTCTTATGTTTGCGATTAGTCTGTTTTGGCAAGTTTATTATTTAATTGATAAATATCGTTATTATCAAAGACTTGTCAGCTTAGCGGAAAATTTAGATCAAATTTTATATTATAATCTCAATTTAAAACTCGATGATTATACTGAGGGTGAACTGAGCATTTTAGCATCAAATATAGAAAAAATCTTAATTAGAATGCGTGAACAGCAAGCATTACTGATTAAGGACAAACATTTTTTAGCGGATAGTCTCGCCGATATTTCTCATCAACTGCGAACACCGCTGGCTTCGTTGAATTTGTTATTCGACCGTTTAAAACAAAAAGAATTGTCACAGCAAAATTATCAATTAATTATGCGGGATATTTATCGTCTGTTAAACCAAATTGAACGTTTATTGGATAACTTATTAATTATTGCCAAACTGGATGCCGGGGCAATTGTTTTTCGTCCTGAAACTGTTGAGGTTGTAGACTTAATAGCTAAATCTATTCAACCATTGGAAATTAAGCTTGAATTGAAGGATGTAGATTTACAAATTGAAATTCAGGGTGAGCTGAATTGTGATTTGTTCTGGACTGCTGAAGCTTTAACCAATGTAATTAAGAATTGTCTGGAACATTGTTCCGTTGCAGGAGTGATCAAAATCCAAAGTCATGAGAACCCCCTATATTTTGAATTAACCGTAGAAGATAACGGTGTAGGTTTTGATCCGCAAGATTTGCCACATATATTTGAACGTTTCTATCGTGGTAAGAATGCTGCTGCGGATAGTATCGGAATCGGTTTAGCTCTGGCACGTCAAATTATTCATGAACAGGGCGGAACGCTCAAAGCAGCCAATAAACCTAACGGCGGGGCATTGTTTACAATACGTTTTTATAAATAATTCAAAGATATTTCATTGTCTACCTTAAAACAATTAACTTAAAATTATTAAGATAATATTAAATTGTCTTAAGTGACATTTTTGTCAGTTAAGAGTCATTTGACTGACACTTCAGATCTCTAAACTGTAAATATCAGAAAATGCTTTTGTTTGAAATTGAGTATGGAATTATTCAGTTGCAGAAGTATGAATATTATAGATCTAAATGATTATTGAAAGATTTTCAAGGGGAGGATTTTATGGAGTTATTAGATGTTAGAAATCTGTCGAAGATATATAAACAAGGTGAAAATGAGATCAGAGCTTTGGATAATGTTTCTTTCAAAGTTCAGCGCGGAGAATTTATTGCAATTGTCGGCGCATCAGGCAGTGGTAAATCCACTTTGCTGCATTTGATCGGAGGAGTGGACAAGCCTACTTCCGGTCAGATTTTTCTTAACGGTCAGGATGTTTACAGTCAAAATGATGAACAATTGGCAATTTTCAGAAGACGTCAGGTCGGTCTGATTTATCAATTTTACAATCTGATTCCGATTCTTGATGCTGAGGAAAATATCACTTTACCTGTTTTAATGGACGGCAAAAAAGTCGATCAGGATTATTTGGCGGATCTTTTACAAACTTTACAATTAACCGGTCGGGAGAATCATTTGCCGAACCAACTGTCCGGCGGACAACAGCAGAGGGTTTCAATCGGTCGCGCTTTAATCAATCAGCCTTCAATTGTTTTGGCAGATGAACCTACTGGCAATCTGGACAGCAAAAATTCACAAGAGATCGTCAATTTATTAAAACTCACAAATGATAAATACAATCAAACTTTAATCCTGATTACTCATGACGAAGATATTGCCTTGCAGGCAGACCGGATTATTGCTTTAGAAGACGGAAAAATCATTCGGGATGAGACAATCAGGAAATAAGCATTTTCCCTAATAGTCATTTTGTATGGTGAAATAAATAAGAGGTATTAGAAGATGAGTATTTTTTCAAAATTATCATTTCGAAATATGAAGCAAAATCGTAACCGCACGATTATTACGATTATCGGTGTTATTCTGGCGACTGCCATGATCAGCGGTCTTACTTCTTTGATTGCCAGTATTCAAGGCTATTTGCTAAAAAGTGAAATAGCTCAAAGAGGTTCCTGGGAAATCAGATATGAAAGAGCAAACCCGGAGCAAGCTGCCTCAATGCTTGAATCACCTGATATCAAAAAATATGTTACAAGTCAGGAAATCGGTTATGCCGAGATAGAAAGCGAGAATCCCTATAAACCGTACCTTTATGTTATAGGTATCAGTTCGGATTTCACGGATATCGTACCATTGTATTTAACAGAAGGTAAAATGCCGACCGGGCCGAATGAAATTATCTTACCGCAACATTTAATGGACAGCAGAATTGAAAAGTTCAAAATCGGTGATCAGTTAAATTTAGAAGTAGGCAAACGTTTTTCACTTGAATCCAGACTAAGTGATTTTGGGCCGGAAGCTGAAGAGATTTCTGACTATTCGCAAGAATTATTCCAGGATGATCCGTTTTTTTTAGATGAAGAAAATCCGACTGAAGAATTAAGAGAAGCAGAGAGCAAAATTTATACAATAACCGGATTTTTTCAACGCTACGGATTAGAAAATTATAGTGCACCGGGCTATACAGCGATAACTGCAATAGATCAAGCTGCTGACTCTGATTTATGCGAGTATTTTCTGCAATTCAATAATCCGAAACAAGTTTTTGAGTTTCAGAGAGAATATCCGATTGAAGCAATTTCTGAAGAATTACATAATGAATTATTAAGATATTACGGGCTTAGCGCAAATGATAATTTTAATTCTACGCTTTTAACTTTATCCGTTATTTTCTTGGCGATGATTTTAATCAGTTCGATTATTTTAATTAATAATGCCTTTACCATTTCTTTGGCTGAAAGAACTAAACAGTTCGGTTTATTATCCTCAATCGGTGCCAGCAAAAAACAATTAAGACGAACAGTTTTAACTGAAGCAATGATGATCAGTTTAATCGGTATTCCGTTAGGTGTTTTGAGTGGATTACTGGGAATAAAGATTACTCTGACAGTAGTTAGCGGCATTATAAAAGACATGATAACATCTTCAAATATTACAAATGTCAGTTTAGACCTGATAATATCAGGCAAAGCTGTTATTGCTTCGATTTTGTTAGCGATGCTTACGGTTTTGATTTCAGCTTGGATTCCGGCAAAACGTGCTGCACGTATTACGGTAATTGATGCCATTCGTCAAACTCAAGATATTGTTGCTAAACCGGTGAAGGTTTCCAAAGCAACTTATAAATTATTCGGTTTGCCGGCTTATATTGCTGCTAAGTATTTCAAACGCAGCCGAAAAAAATATCGATCAACGATTATCAGTTTGAGCTTGAGTATTCTACTTTTTATTTCAGCTTATACTTTTACTTCAATAATGACAGATTCGTTTGACAATATTTATACAACTTCAGTTTCAGATCTGGAATATTATTCCAGACCGGAAGCTGAAGATGACAACGTGATTATTGAAGAGCTGAACACAATCTATGACCGAATCAAAGATTTAGATCATGTAACCACAGTTAATTATGCAGCTTCTTTATGGCAAGATTATTTAATTAATAAAGAGAATTTAACAGCTGAATATGTTGAGCGGATCGTTCAGGGATTTAGCACATATAATAATACATACCGAATCAGGGAAGGCCAACAAGAAAAATTCATGCTTTCGATCAACACTGTGTTTATCGAAGATGACATTTTTGCTGAAATGTTGGCACAGTTTAATCTGGATATCACTGAATATTTAAGTTCGACCAATCTGTCACCGATTGTTAAAAACAATGCTTTCTTTTTGGATATGTCAGCAAGGAAATATATTACATACGATGTGTTTAATACAAGTGAAAAAAGCAAAATTGAACTCGTTAATTTACAAGAAATTCCGGAAAATCAGTTGAGTGAAGTTGCTTTTGAGGAAGACTCGGCAAATTCATCTGTGTTTATTTTCAGAAATTATGCTGAAGATACAACTCAAGAAGTACCTTTATCAGAAGCTTTTGAGTCAAAACAAGTAATTGAGCTGGAATATTTTGCGGATAAAATGCCGGGCTTTCTCGAAAATCAAAGGAATGCGGATGTAACACTGTTTTTCCCGATCAGCAAAATGTCCGATTTAGCAATCAATTCAGATTCATTAAATTTTAATTATTATATAAACTCTGATGATCATCAGCAAACAGAAAATGCTTTAGCTCAATATAATGCTGAATTGGCAAATAGAGGTGACTATGTTAATTATGTCGCATATCGTCAGAATAATAAAAATTTTGTAACTATAATTAATATCTTATGTTACGGTTTTATCGTTTTGATTTCATTAATTGCCCTGACTAATGTATTTAATACGATAACGACAAACATTAACTTGAGAACTCGAGATTTCGCCATGCTCAAAAGTGTCGGCATGTCAAATAAAGGCATCCGTAAAATGATGATTTATGAGTGTATATTATATGGATCAAGATCTCTGTTGTGGGGATTACCGTTGTCGCTCGGAGTTTCTTATTTGATTTACCGAGCAATTGATCGCAGTGTTGAACAAGCTTATAGAATACCGTGGTTTGCACTGGCAATCGTCTGTATTTCCGTGTTCCTGTTTGTTGCAATCAGCATGATTTATGCCTTACGCCAATTCAACAAAAAGAACATCCTTGATTCGTTAAAAAATGAAAACGATTGATTTGATTGTTCGTGATGTTTAGCTTGAACTTTCTTCGGCTATTTAGAGAAAGCCGTGCCAAAAAAGCCGTAGCTGCGGGCCTCAATCCGCAGCACCGTAATTTCTGACACTGCAAGTATGGTTTTCAGCTGTTTTGAGCTTGAATCGTGCCAAAAAAGCCGGTGCTGCGGGCCACAATCCGCAGGATCGTAATTTCTGACACTGTAAGTATGGTTTTCAGCTGTTTTGAACTTGAACTGTGCCAAAAAAGCCGGTGCTGCGGGCCTCAATCCGCAGCACCGTAATTTCTGACACTGCAAGTATGGTTTTCAGTTGTTTTGAGCTTGAATCGTGCCAAAAAAGCCGGTGCTGCAAATCAAAAGCGGCAGTGAACCCACAGAACCATAATTTTTGGCACTTTCAGATATGTATCTGGCTGTTCTGAGCCGGAAATGAAAAAAAGAGGCTGTTTCAAATTTTGGTGTGTACCCCGTCAATTGAAACAGCCCTTTTAAATTGTTATATTTCTAATTGCGATTAATAGACTATAAATAGTGATCAGTAGTCAACAACAAATTCTGCCGGCAAGGGGTTCTCATGCATGTATTTAAATACTCTGCAGATAATCTGAGCAGCTTCCTCAATTAAAGCATCATCTTGAGTAGCGGTATAGCTTGTTCTCAATAAACATTTACCTTCGGCAACTGCCGGCGGCAATACCGGATTTACATAGACTCCTGCTTCAAGCAATAGTTTTGCAGCATATAGAGTTTGAGTTACGGTTCCTGTCATTAATGGAATAATGGGAATAATATCGTTATTGCTGTCATGCACTTCAACATAAGGACATTCTTTGAGTAATGCCCGCATTTTTGCTGTGATTTGTTGAATGCGTGTAACTCTTTCCGGTTCAGAACGCAAGATACGCAAAGCTTCATGGGCTGCCGCAACTTGTCCCGGAGGAACTGACGCACTGAAAATAAACGGTCTTGCAATATGTTTAATATAGTTGATAACTCTTTCTTCGCCGGCAATACAACCGCCAAGTGAAGCATAGCTTTTGGAGAAAGTATTCATGATCAGATCAACTTCATCTTCCAAACCGAAATATTCAGCCGTACCGCGGCCGTGTTTGCCGAGAACACCAAGGCCATGGGCATCATCTACCATAATTCTTGCATTGTATTTTTTAGCTAATTCGACAATTTTCGGGAGATTGCAGATTTCACCTTCCATGCTGAAAACTCCGTCAGTAATGATTAAAATACCGCCGGATGTGGCCTTTTCAGAAAAACGAATCAACAATTTTTCTAAAGCATCCATATCGTTATGAGCATATTTATAAGTTTTAGCAAAGCTTAATCTGGTTCCGTCAACGATGCTGGCATGATTCAAATCATCGGAGAGAATGTAATCATTTCTGCCGGCAATTGCAGAGATAACGGATAGATTGGTTTGAAAACCGGTCGAAAAACTTAAACAAGCTTCTTTGTGCAAAAATTCAGCTTGTTCTCGCTCTAAATCACCATGTAACTTCAAAGTACCGTTTAAAAACCTTGAACCTGAACAACCGCTGCCGTAATGCTCAATCGCATCTTGAGCGGCTTTTTTTACACGCGGATCATTGGTTAAACCTAAATAATTATTTGATCCCAGCATGATTGTCCTGCGACCTTCTATTTCTACTACATTATCTTGGCCGGTTGTCAATTCGTGAAAGTACGGGTAAACCCCCATCGCTTTAGCTTCATCGACCACATGATAGTCATAACATTTTTGAAAAATATCCATTTGTAAAACCTCATTTTTTCATTATTTCTATATCTAACTGATAAGAATAAACTTATTGATTTAACTTGTTAATTGTTTTTTTAATTATATTAATTCCTTAATTATATTTTATCTCTTCTATACCACGATAATTTATTATAAATGTTTGATTTAAGATGCATACATCTTATATAAAATATAATTTACCAATCTGATCGGCAATAATTTTGCAAGAAATAATGCTGTGCGATAAAAGAAGCCGAAACCTTGGATTGGTTTGGGTGTGCGTTTTTGGGTTGTAAGTTTGACGATGCGTCTGGCCAAAGGTTCAATCGGACTACCGGTAACTTCATCTTTTTCCATTTTGGTGATTGACTTAGAGGGAATTGAACCGTAAATTTTCAAGCATTCCTCTGAAGTTTCTGATTTGATTCTTTGAGAGGTAAAATTGGTTTTGGTATCACCCGGCATTAATGCTACAGCCTGTATATTGAAAGGTCGCAGCTCGTTATTCAGAGTCAAGACCAATTGATTAATTGATGCCTTGGTACAAGTGTAAAAACTCTGATATGGAATCGGCATTATGGCAGCTACCGATGAAACACAGAGAATTCTGCCGCCGCCACTTTGGCGCAAGTATGGAACTGTTGCTTGAATCATATTAACCGTGCCGTGAAAGTTAACATCAAATTGACGCTTTATATCTTCGGTCGGAGTGAGTTCGATCGGTCCGGAAATCCCGAATCCCGCATTGCAAATTACAATATTGAGCTGACCACATTCTGCAATAATTTGTTCAACTGCATTTTTAATATCAAGAAGTTGAGTAACATCACCTTTGATATGAGTTACTCCCGGTTGCAAAATTTCGCGACGGCTTAGCTCATATACCCGGTAACCGTTTTGAACAAATAGTTCTGCCGTTTTAAAACCGATTCCGCCGGAACCTCCACTGATAAAAACCACAGGTTGCATATTTTTCTTCAGGCTACCCGGATCGGAAATCAAATTCTCGGATTTTGTTTGCATACGTCTTCCTTACAAAAACTAAATAATAATAGATTATCGTGAAAAATTATTCATTAGCATGCTAACACATTTCAAATAAAATATTATTTAAAAAACTAATTTAATTATATGCGAAAATTGTCTGATTTTTGTATAAATAGTATAAAATTAAACAAAATATAATAAAATTCAAAAAGGTTTCAAGAATTAGTGGATCATTTGTCAATAATTTATCATGCGAATTATATTTATACATTTAATTATTCATCACTGCCATTTGCACTGAGAGAACTTTCTCAGTCTGTCATAAATTGATGCAATCCTCTTGATTTTGCACTTGCAAGCATTTTTTGTTAGTGTTAGAATACTTATCTGTATTCGGAATATGATCCGTTTTTTGATTGCTCAAAGTTCCGATTCTACAGAATTAAGTCGCAGGAGGTGAAAGAATGCCTAATATTAAATCAGCGAAAAAACGTGTGAAAATAGCTGCCGGCAAAACTGAAATTAATAAACGCAAAAAAAGCGAATTGAAAACAGTTTTGAAAAAAACTCATCAAGCATTAGATGCTTCCGCAGCAGATGCGTCTGAACAAGCAGTTTATGCTCAGAAGAAAATTGATAAAGCTGTTACAGCAGGTTTGATTCACAAAAATAAAGCTTCACGCAAAAAAGCACAAATAGCGAAAAAACTTAATAATTTGGCTTAATCTGTGTAATAATATAATCAGATTTAAGCTGTAATTTTAAGTATTATATAAAATATTAATAATGTTTCCGGGGCAGGGTGTGATTCCCTACCGGCGGTGATTGATTTTATCATAAGCCCGCGACTCTCTTTTGAGATTGATAAGGTGAAATACCTTAGCCGACAGTATAGTCTGGATGGAAGGAAGCATATTCGGTGAAATGCCGATTTGAATGCCCCGTCATTTGTCGGGGTTTTTTGCTTTGACAAATGAACTTTCTGAAAAGGAGGTCTAATTATGTCAGAATTTGAAATGAAACAAAAATCAGCATCTGTTAACGAAACAAGCAACAGCAGTCGTACACGCTGGATTGCCAAGACCGGAATATTATCGGCAGCGGCAATCATTCTCATGTATTTGGAATTCAATTTGCCTTTTATGCCGGTATTTTTGAAATTCGATTTTGCCGAGATACCTGCTCTGTTAGGGACTTTTTCAATGGGACCTTTGACCGGTGTGATTATCGAATTAATCAAGAATATTTCACATTTACCGTTCAGTCATACATCATATGTCGGTGAATTGGCGAATTTTATAGTTTGCAGCAGCTTTGTTTTTGTTGCGGGTTTGATTTATCAGAAAAACAAAACTCGCAAAACCGCAATTGTCAGTTTGATCGCCGGAACTATAACTATGACGATAGCAGGTGTTTTGGTCAATTATTACATCAACTTGCCTTTCTATGCCACAGCAATGGGATTTGATTTGGATAAGATTATCGGCATGACCAACGGTGCAGGGAATAAACTGGTTACCGATATGAAAAGTTTGCTTGCTTTCGTCTTTGTACCTTTTAATATTTTCAAAGGTACGGTTGTTTCGATTATCGTCATGTTGATTTATAAGAAATTGAGTCCGATTTTACATAAATAATATGGAATATACGGAAACCGGTTAGTTTAATTTATGTAAACCGGTTAATTTAGCGTTATTAATTCTTTTTATTAATATCAGAGTGTTGTAGATATCTCCAGATGTTAAATGAGCAAAAGATGTGAACAGTCCTGATTTGACGGTTCACATCTTTGCTTTTTAAGGCTATAATAAAAAAGATATTAGGGGGATAACGGTTTGTTAAATGCTCTTGGACAATTAGATCAATTGGTGACCTTTTTTAAGAATTTATTCAATTCTTTACAAGAAGGCATACTTTTTATAGGAGAGCCATTAGATATTGCACTTGCTGCAATAGATATTTTAATAACCACTTTTATTTTTTATTACATTTTACGCATTGTCAGAGATTCCAGAGCATGGCAATTATTAAAAGGTATTCTGTTCATCTTATTTCTGACCATTATTGCCCGGGTTTTCGGACTTAGTCTGTTAAGTTATTTATTGATGAATACGATTTCAGTATTTTCACTTGCTTTTGTTATTATTTTCCAGCCGGAATTAAGACGGACCTTGGAAACTGTCGGACGATCCGGTTTGAATTTGTTTAATCCGCGTTCCGGAGATTATCAAGGGGAAAAGGCAGCAACAACAATATCGCAAATGATTGAATCAATCGTACAGGCATGTGGTGAAATGGCCGAAACGCATACGGGTGCTCTGATTGTGATTGAACGAACTACTCCTTTAGGAGAATTACAGGATCAGGAAAATGCCGTGGAGATTGATTCTCCGGTATCAACCAGTTTAATCAAGCAGATTTTTGTTGACAGCACGCCGCTCCATGACGGTGCAATTTTGATTCGCTACGGCAGAATTGCCGCTGCTAGAATACATATCCCGTTATCTGATAATTATCATTTACGCAAAGACTACGGGACGAGACATCGGGCTGCGATCGGTGCGAGCGAGATGGGTGATACAATTTCGATTGTGATTTCCGAAGAAAAAGGCACGATCAGCCTTGCAATTGAAGGCAGACTGTATGTCCTGGACAACAGTGATGCGTTAAGAACCCAGCTCTATCGTTTCCTTTTACAGGATGAAGAAGAAACTGAAGGTCGTTTTCGGTTGTTTCGTCGCAAGAAAAAAAGCAAAACGATGCTCGGACCCAGAATTCCCAAATCCAGACGTGTTTTGCTGATCTTGGTTTCCTGGGTTTCAGCTTTTGCTTTGTGGTTTTATGTGCAAGCTACAGTTAATCCGATTGAAGCGAAAACTTTTTCCGTACCTTTATCTTTTGAAAATACGGAGATTATGCAGGAAAGGGGTCTTGAAGTCACATATCCGACAAAAAATATTCAAATAACTTTGACAGGACGTAAGAGTTTGTTAGATAGTATGACAAATCGAGATCTTGATGCTTATGTAGACTTAGATCAAATTGAAGAAGAAGGAATACAAACAATCAAAATTAATTTTTCGAAAAATACACCTTTATATACGCGAACTGATCATATTATGCCGGATGAAGTGACCATTGCGGTTCGTAAAATCGAATAATAGTATTATCAATTAAAAATTCGGGGAAATATTTGCATTGAGAGATCGAAAAGGGTATTTTTGAATAATATTTTGAAAATTCGGAGGAAAAATGACCAGATTATTTGGCACTGACGGAGTGCGAGGAATTGCAAATAAAGAATTGACACCTGATTTAGCTTTTCGTTTAGGTTTTGCCGGAGCGAGAGTTTTAACCGGAGAGAAAAGTCACAAACCGATCATTCTTGTCGGTACTGATACAAGAATATCCAGCAGTATGTTGGAATCGGCAATGGTTGCAGGAATTACATCAGCCGGAGCTGACGCTTTCTTGGCGGGAGTTATACCGACACCAGGCATAGCGTATTTAACGCGTAAATACAATTGTGATGCGGGAATTATGATTTCAGCATCGCATAATTCATATGAATATAACGGAATTAAATTCTTTGCCAGCACGGGCTATAAATTGCCTGATGAAATCGAAGATCAGATAGAACAGCTTATTGACGAATATCAGGAAGATATTGACAGACCGATAGCAGATCGGATCGGTCATCGCATTCAAAAACCGAATTCGTCGCGTGATTATGCGGAACATCTGAAACGGCGGATGAGTGTAGATCTCAGTGGTATGAAAATTGCTCTTGATTGTGCTAACGGAGCCAGTTTCCATATTGCACCCGGGATTTTTGCGGATTTAGGTGCGGATGTAGTTTCGATCGGTATTGAACCGGATGGTGAGAATATTAATCTCAATTGCGGTTCAACTGATCTGACCAGACTGGGACAAACGGTCAGACGTGAAGGTTGTGATATCGGGATTGCCTTTGACGGTGATGCTGATCGGATGCTGGCAATTGATGAGAACGGCACAGTCGTTGACGGCGACGGTATCATTGCGATTATCGCCAAAGGAATGAAAGAAAAAGGGACTTTACGGGATAATAAAGTTTGTGTCACTGTGATGAGTAATCTCGGAGTTGATATTTTTGCTGATCAAGCCGGTATCACTTTGTATAAAACACAAGTAGGCGATCGATATGTCCTGGAGGAGATGTTAAAATCAGGCATCATGTTAGGCGGTGAACAAAGCGGTCATATTATTTTGTTGGAACATTCAACTACCGGTGACGGTTTATTAAGTGCACTTGCCTTGTTAAAGACTCTGAAATCATCCGATCAACGTCTTTCGGAAGCTCATTCGATCATGAAACCCTTACCGCAAGTTTTGAAAAATGCCCAGATTGCCAATGAGCGTAAAAAAGCGGCCATGGAAGATGAGGATGTTCAAGAAGCAATTGTTCAGGAAGAAGCCAGATTAAAGAACAAGGGTCGTATTCTGGTAAGACCTTCCGGCACCGAACCGCTGATTCGGGTAATGATTGAAGGCGAAGATAAAAAAGAAATTAACATTATGGCGGATCGTATTATTGATTTATTAACCAGTCGATACGGAATCTGATATGTCACAAAAAACAGCATTAAAAACGGTAGGGATTTTGGTATTGGTCAGTGTTCTGGTATTGACAATAAATGCAATTTTGGTGAAAAAGTTTCCGGATAAATTCGGAGCAAAGAAAGATCGCAAACAAGTTGCAGATACTGATTCCAAGAATAAAGTCGAAGCTGATGAATTACCGATCAATGAAATGGAAATGGCCGACACGACGAAAAACAATCGCAATGTCTGGAGCTGGCCGTACGATTCGGCTGTTCCCGTATATCATCATGCTAATCTGGATATTTTTTCCGGGAAAACAAAAGAAGAAGGTACATTAAACGGTATTACCGTTTATCTTGCATTGGATCCGGTAATTGAGGATAGTCTTTCCGATTTGAATAATCCGGATGAAGCTCTTGCGGATGATTCTTCAATTAATGAACGAGCGGATACTTTATCGGATACTGATTTTACTGAACCGAAACGTGCCGGAATCGAAAATCTGACCGGAGAAAGTTACGAGACGGCAGGAGCTGCAGATGATTCGGATATTTCAATCGAAACCATTCCTAATGCTTTGATCGATAAAAAAGATCTTCAGGCAAATTTGGATAATATTCTGCAATATACCAAGGAAAGTTTTACTTCTTTAGGTGCAGAAGTAATTATCCTTGATCCTAAATGTAAAACTGATACACAAAAAGCGGCTTTTATCGGACAAAATATTTTACAAGACTTTTTGACGGAACTGGCAGAGCAAAATTTCAAAAGTGAGCGTTTGGAAGGTTTGATTGAACCCCTGAAAACAATTCAAAATTCACCGGATAATCAGCAAGCAACTACTGACTTCTTCCCGAGTATAGGTGTTTCCAAGGATCAGAGATTGTTACTTGATGTTGAACGTCAATATACAGATAGAATCTTTATCAATATTATGTATGGTGAATCGGAATCTGAAGATGTTTCCGGCAGCCGTGTTTTTTATCTGGGTAATGAAACTTCTGCGATCGGCGCAAAATCCGAAACGCTTAACGCTGAAAGCACTGAAAAACCTGCATATATCGGTTATTTAATCGAAGAGCGTAAACGCTTTGCCGGTTTGTCGGAAAAAAACATCAGTCAATTAATCCCGGGTTTGGCATACAACGGTGAAGAGGCAGTAGCTGAACAAATTATTCCCAGTCTGCGTTTAATCAATTTGACATCTTTGGAAATTGAAGTAGGTCAAAAAAGTCATAACTTCGATTTGCAGATTTTGAATTCCTCTGAGCAGCAAAAAATCTTTGCTGAAGCAATAACTAATGCTTGCTATGAATTTTATTGCACCGATTTACAATAATAATTATTCGCTGATTTGTCCGGTGATGATTATATGACCGGTATTGTCGGGAGAATAGATTACATTCTGTAGTCCTGCCGGCAGTTTGATTCCCGAATCCGGAGATTGTCTTGTTATCAGATAATTACCATACTGATAAAATTTATTCGGTTGCAATAAATCGATATATTCTTCAAAGGTGATAAATTTTTGTTGGATTATTTTAGAATGAGGCAGACCGATATAGCGCAAATGCCAAGGTTCAAACGTTATACCGGTAATGTCTTCTTTATCTTCGGGATAACGAATTATGAAACCGAAATCATAACAATGTTTATTTACATATTGTCCTGCTTCACTTTCAAGAAAGTTCATTCCCGCATGTTCGAAGACATAAACATCAGCCGCCAAGCCGGTATGATGTTCGCTGTGACCCGGCGGCAGAGCTGTTTCCGGATTATTTGCCTCAATTTCCGCTTGTTCTTCTACTGAACGATAGACTGAACTGACATACATCTTATCCCCGGTATTTTCTGTTACTGCAGCCGATAATTGTGCATATGCATCTAAAATGGCGACATTCATTTGAACGCCGCTATCTTTGTATTCTGCCATCTGCGGCACGAAACCTTCCGGTAAAGCATGAGTTTTGTTGAGCAGAATTAAGCTTTGTTCGGAACGCCAATCTGTTTGATCAGCTAAATCAAAATTTTGCAGATTTGTTTCTGAATAATTTTTTTCCTTAAAAGACACATGTTTATCGTTACGACCCAAAAAATATCCTTGCAACCGATATAACAATTCAGGTTTCATGACCAGAAAAATTATCATTGTCACAAGTACGATACACAAACAAAAAATACTTATTTTTATTATCTTCATTTTTTTGTTTTTCTGATTCTTGTTTTTATTACGCATAATAACTTTCCGCTTATATCTAAAATAATAATTTGTTGACAATACCATTTTGATTAGCCGGAAAATGAAGTTGAATTTCATTTAACTTGCAATATCAATTTTTAAAAAGCTGTAAATTGGCTTTCTTGTCAATGGCAGCGTGTTAAATCATGTACAATCATACCATAACAATAAAATATGGATTATTTATTTTTTATTAATAAAATTTTGGAAATTGACTATAATAATCAAAGGAGAATTATGGTCGGATTTATTATTTCAATTTTGCTTTTGGAAAGTTATTTTCCAATTTTATCAGGAGTGAAGTATGCTTAAATTTAAACCGGGATTCAGTTTTGGGGTTGCGACTGCAGCTTCACAAATTGAGGGAGGTAACCATGCTTCGAATTGGAGCAGGTTTTGTGATCAGGGCTTGACCAAGGACGGAAGCAAAATTCAGAATGCAACCCAGCATTATCGTTTATATCGCGAAGATACGGAACTATTGGCCCGGATGGGAATCAAAGAGTATCGGATGTCGTTGGAATGGGCACGCATTAATCCTCAACCGGGATATTTTGATTCTGAGGTTTTCGCCCGTTATCGTGCTGAATTATTGTTGTTAAGAGAATATGGAATTCGCCCTTTGTTAACATTTTATCATTTTGTTCATCCTTTGTGGTTTGAAGATTTGGGCGGATTTACCCGCCCGGAAAACAATCATTATTTTCTCGAATATCTTGAAAAATGTCTGGAGGTTATCGGTGACTTGGTCGATGATTATGTTACGATCAATGAACCTAATGTTTATGCAGTGTTGTCTTATTTGTTTGCTGAATGGCCGCCTGCCCGGAATAAGCTTGGTTTGACTCTGAAAGTTATGAATAATTTGATCTTTTGCCATTTATCCGCTTATCAAACGATTCATCGAGTTTTGCCGCGAGAAGTGCGGGTAGGATTTGCTCACCATGCCAGAGTATTTGTTCCTTTGCGTAAGAACAATTTATTGCATAAATGGTCTGCGAAAATTTTTAAATATGCTTTTCAATCAGCATTAAATAAGGCGATGCTTTTAGGGAAATTTTCTTTTCCTTTTAAAAATATCGGTAATTTTAACCCCGGGAAGTACAGTGACTTTATCGGAATAAATTATTATACGCGAAGTGCGGTCGGTTTTTTCAAAGAGACAACTTTGCCGGATGTCGCAACAAATGATTTGGGTTGGGAAATCTACCCGCCGGGAATTGTTGAAGTAGCTCAGGAGTCTTACAATCTTTTGCCGGTTCCGATTTATATTACGGAAAACGGAACTTGCGATAACTCCGACAGATTCAGACGGCGTTATTTATGTGAACATCTGCAGGTGATTGTTCAATCCGCGTTGCCGATTGAACGGTATTATCATTGGTGTTTTGTTGATAATTTCGAATGGAAAGAAGGCGAAGTTGCCAGATTCGGTTTAGTCCATAATGATTTTATAACTCAACAACGAACAATTAAAAAATCCGGATATTTTTATCAAAAGATTATTCGGGATCATGCAATTGATAAAGATACTTTTGCTGAAATCATGCAAACTGAATCCTATAATTGAAAAAATTATTCAGATAAGTATTCTGATATCAGAATTATTGCTGAAGATTAATACTGAAACGGAGATAATAATGAAAACAAAAAACAATATTTGGTCATACGGTATCGGCACAATCGGTCGCGATATGGTTTATACTTTGATTTCAATGTTTCTCATGGTTTATTTGACGGATGTTTTAGATGTTTCCGATCGCGATTTGGTTTCAATCGGTATAGTATTTATGGTGATGCGGATTTTTGATGCAATCAATGATCCGGTCATGGGTTTGTTGGTCGACAATACCAAGAGTCGCTTCGGTAAATTCAAACCCTGGATTTTTTCCGGTGCTTTGTTTTCCGGGATATTTACGATCTTGATGTTTATTGATTTCGGTTTAACCGGTTCAGCATATGTTTTAATCTTCGCAGTTATATATTTATTCTGGGAGATCAGCTATACCGCAAACGATATTGCTTATTGGTCGATGTTGCCGGCTTTGTCTTCTGATCAAAAGGATCGGGAGAAGATCGGAGCGGTGGCCAGGATTTGTGCGAATATCGGGCTTTTTTCATTAGTAGTCGGGATTGTACCGATTACGAAAATGTTGGCGAACTTGCTCGGTTCAATGCAAAAAGCCTATACGACATTAGCAATTATTTTGGTTGGTTTGATGTGGTTTTTCCAATTATTCACTTTGCTTTTTACCAAAGAAGATGTTTCATTACAAAAAGCCGGTGATCATACAAAATTTTCGGAAATAGTCAAAATTATTTTTCAAAATGATCAATTGCTTTGGACGACGGTTTCGATGGCTTTATTTATGATCGGTTATACTACTACGACTCAATTCGGTTTGCATTATTTCAAATATATCTATGGTGATGAAGATAAGTATGCGATCTTCGCTTTGGTTTTAGGTGTCAGTCAAATTGCTGCTTTAAGTGTATTTCCTTTATTCTCCAAACGTTTCAGTCGCCGCAAACTGTATTTTACTGCAACGGTTTTAGTAGTGATCGGCTATTTAATTTTCTTTTTCGGTGACCATGCTATGGTTTTCATTACATTTGCCGGGATCTTAATTTTTGTGGGACAAGCATTTATCCAGTTAATGATGTTAATGTTTATCTCGGATACAGTTGAATATGGTGAATATAAATTAGGCAGGCGTAATGATTCGATTACTCTGTCTTTACAGCCTTTAATTAATAAAATAGGCGGTGCAATTGCAACTGGAATTGTCAGCCAGACTCTGGTCTTAACCGGTGTGAATTCAGCAAAAGAAGCATCGGATATTACGGAAAAAGGTGCTTTCTTATTCAAAATAAGTATGATGATTTTACCGTTGTTATTGATTTTGATCGGCTATATTGTTTATCGCATCAAATATAAAATCACCGAAGAGAGCTATGCTGAAATGCTGGAAGAATTAGCGGAAAGACGTAAATGATCAATCATTATACGTGAGAATCAGTTTAGATGTTGTTAATCAAGGATAGATATTGTTAATCAAGGATATCGGAATTCTTAACTATATTTTTAATTTGATTATTAATTGGTCCGTGTATAAATGGAATAGATGAGGATAATATGAATTTAACATACCAAAAGATTACACCGGATTCGAAAATTAAAACTGTCTATAATACTCCGGTCGGACGAGATGTTATTGATAAAGTTCTGATGCAGATGAATGTTTCAGTCAAATGGTTGAATAATCCTTTAATCGGGAATTTGAAAATCAAGCATTTGCAAAAATGGATTAAAGATCCGGATTTTTTGCAGGTGTTTTGTGATTTAATCAACCAGGAAAAAGATGTTGCCATCCAAAAGGGCGGTACTTTGACCGAGCAATGGTGGAAAGAAATTGTTTTTTATCAGATTTATCCCCGCTCGTTCAAAGATGGTGATGGTGACGGTCTGGGTGATCTTCAAGGAATAATCAGTAAGTTGGATTATATTGCCGAAATGGGTTTTGGCGGTATTTGGCTTTCACCGATTTTCAAGTCGCCGATGCAGGACAATGGTTATGATATCAGTGATTATTATCAAATAAATCCGGAAATGGGCACAATGCAGGATTTAAAGGATTTGATTTCCGGTTGCCATGCAAGAGGTCTCAGGATTATTTTGGATTTGGTGGTCAATCATACCAGTGCACAACATCCTTGGTTTGTAGAAGCACTCAACAATCCGAGTTCCGCTCGGAGAGATTACTATTTTTTCCGGAAACCGGATGATATTAATAATTGGGTATCTTTCTTTTTTGAAGATGCCTGGAAAGTATTTGAAGTCCAGGACATTGCTGCTTTACACTTATTTGCCGATCAGCAATTTGATTTAAATTGGGATAATCCTGCCGTGCGTGCGGAAGTTGTAAAAATTATTAATTTTTATGCCGGATTAGGAATAGACGGCTATCGTTTAGATGTTATCAATTATATTTCGAAAAAACCGGGTTTGCCGGACGGTAATAAGTGGGTTGGTGACCTGATGGAATTCAGAGGTATTGAAAATTATTTTTACGGGGAGAATTTGCATCAATATCTCAAAGAAATTAATCAAAAAGCATTCAAGCCTAATCAATTATTCAGTATCGGCGAAACACCGGGTATCGGAATTCAAATAGGAAAATTACTATCGGCCGACTATCGTCAGGAACTTGATCTGATTTTTAATTTTGACCATCTCGAAACACCTGGTAAGGTGCGTTATGATGATTATCAATACGATTTGAATTTTTATAAAGAATACATCATGAAATGGAATAATGCTTTATCCAACCATGATTGGATGTCCTTATTTTTTGAAAATCATGATAATCCGCGCATGATTTCCAAAGTTAATCCGAATCCGGATTATCATCAAGTATTGGGCAAATTAATAGCGATGTTGCTTCTGACCTTAAAAGGTACCCCGTTTATTTATCAGGGTCAGGAAGCAGGTTTTATCAATCAGACATTCAGTGCTGAAGAATTACGCGATGTAGAAAGTTTGAACAAATTAAAGCAAAGTAATCTCGCGACCGTTCTTGCCGGAAGCAGAGATCATGCGCGCACCGTCATCAAATGGACTGAGCAGGGCGGTTTTTCAGATGGAAAATCTTGGATCAAAGGTCAAGTTGACAGCGTGAATTCAATTGAGCAGCAGTTGACAGATGCCGATTCGATTTTGATTTTTTATCAAAAATTAATTAAATTTCGCAATCAAAATGTGGATTTCATTTATGCACCAATCGAGTTTATCTATCCGAAACGCAAAAACTTTTTCGGATATATAAGAAATGATTATTATATTGAAATTAATTTAAGTTCTGATTTGATTAAAAGACCTGATCAAAAACGGGACTCTCAATTATTGATCAGTAATTATCATGATATCTCAGCCGGAAAAATTGATCCTAAACAAAAAATGCAACCTTATGAAGCAAATTTATATTTGTTGAATTGATAAGTCCTTAAAATTGACTGTCATCTCCATTTGTTTCAAATCAATTCATATCAATTCAGCTTAATTCATATTAATTCAGCTGCAAAAGATAAATTTCAGCTGCAAAAGATAAATTTCAGCTGCAAAAGATAAATTTCAGCTACAAAAGATAAATTTAAAATGTCCTTGCACAGAATTTAAGGTTATACAACGTAAATTTCGTATAACCTTAAAAAGTGTGCGGAAATAATCCATGAAAGCCTCTTTTAATAAATACTTTGCACATTATTTAAGTTTGTACCATTAAAATATGGAATAACCTTAAAAAGTGTGCAAGCTGTTGAATTGACTTTTAATTTCAAAGGGTATATCATACAAAAGCTATTTTATAGTCATTAATAATGACTGATCAATAAACTCATATCGCATTCGTGAGAGAGCACGGGACACTTACGGGCGATATGGCATGTGAGGTGAAGAAATGAAAGAAGGAATCCATCCTAAATACGGAAAATGTGTAGTGCGTTGTGCATGCGGTGAAACTTTTGAAACAGGTTCAATCCTGGAGAGTATTACAGTAGATATTTGTTCGAAATGTCATCCGTTCTATACCGGACGTCAAAAGTTAGTTGATACCGGCGGTCGTGTAGACAAATTCAAACGTCGTATGGATCGTGCAAAAAAATCTGAATAGAATTTAGAACTGTTAAATGAAACGTGAGGAGGGTGTACATTTTGTTGTGCAAACTCCTTTTTTATTGTAGATTCTAAGCACTAAACATATTTGTAAAACAGATAGATAATTGTAAAAATAATTTTGTTAATGATTTCCTGCATCTGCAATAACATTTGGTGAATAACATTAGATGAGTAATAGTTTGCGAATAACGGATTTAAGAGCTTATTAAAATGTTTTGAGAACCAATACAAATAACACAGGTAAAATAAATGGGTCAAGATAATAATAGAGAATTACGCAAGACAACAATTGGCGGGCAGGCTTTGATAGAAGGTCTGATGATGATCGGACCGGATAAAAAAGCAATGGCGGTTAGAAATGCTGAAGGCGAAATCCGGCTGGAATTTTTGGCGGACGGTAAAGTATCCAAAGCAGAAACAATTCCTTTTATCCGGGGTCCGGTCAGAGTATTCAAACAACTTGTAATAGGTACGAAAGCTTTGATGCGATCAGCAGAAATAGCTGAGTCAAAATCAACAGAATCAGAATCAACAGAGTCAAAATCAACTGAATTAAAATTAACCGGATCAGATGACGGGACTGATTTGAATGAAGATTCGGAGAAAACTTCAGCAGTGGCCGACGCAGGTTGGGATAATATGGCAGAAATTACTGATCCTAAGGCAGCTGAAAACTCAGTTTCCGCATCAGATAACAATAAGAAACGTTTTTCTGAAAAACATTCAAATTTCGGCTTGTATGTGTCGGCTATTGTCAGTATATTTTTCTCGATTATTCTTTTTATGTTGTTGCCGGGTATAATTGTTGACGGAATTAAAGTTCTGTTTAAGGTTGATTCTTCGGCTCGTTTAATCAGCCTGGGCTTGACTTTGTTTGAAGGAATGATACGGGTCGGAATTTTTATTCTGTATTTGTGGTTAGTTTCAAAAATGGATGATATTAAACGTGTCTGGCAATATCATGGTTCGGAACATAAAACGATTGCCTGCTATGAAGCAAGAATGCCTTTGACGGTAGAAAATATCAGAGATTTCAGCAGATTTCATCCGCGTTGCGGCACATCTTTTATGTTTTTAATCATGATTGTCAGTATCATCATTTTGGCGTTTATCGGTTGGCGCAGTCGTTTGGTTAATCTGATCGTAAGATTGGTATTGTTACCGGTAATTGCCGGAATAACTTATGAAATAATCCGCTTAGTCGGTCGCTATGACAATGTACTGACCAGAGCAATCAGCAAACCGGGAATGGCTATGCAGAAATTAACAACAGCCGAGCCGGATGACAGTATGATAGAAGTGGCAATTGTAGCGATGGAGGCGGTAATTCCCGAACAAGAGGGCAGAGATGATTGGTAAACCGGCAAAACCGGAAGATGTATCAACCGAAAGAACAAAACTAACATCAAGATTAAATAAGAATAATGATTTGCGGATTGATCACTTAATTCGCCGTTCAGCCGCACTATTGGTGCAAGCAGGAATTGAGAATGCCTTACATGAAGCCAGACTTTTATTGGAAGCGGCAACCGGAATCAGTATAACAGAACAATTGAGGCAGCCTGACCGGTATCTTAGTGTGAAGCAAGAACAAGTATTTGCTCAATACATTGAATTGCGAAGAGATCGAACACCCTTTGCTTATATTACAGGCAAGACGGAATTTTACGGCAGGACTTTTCAGGTCGAAAAGTGTTTAATTCCCAGACCGGAAACGGAGTTATTGGTCGAAACCGTTTTAGACAATCAGAAAAAGTGGTTTTCCGACAAACCGAGAATTCTCGAATTATGCAGCGGTACAGGCTGCTTGGGTATAACACTTTATTTGGAACTGAAAACTGAATTTGTAAAACCGCAAGTGCTTTTAACTGATATTTCGCAACAAGCATTGGATACCTGTCAAGCGAACATCAGGCAATATTGCGAACCGGATTGTCAGCTTGAAGTTGTTGCTGCAGATTTATTTCCTAAGCCGCAAAGATTTGATTTAATAATTGCCAATCCACCTTATGTGAAGAGCGAAGAGATCAAACAATTAGCAGCAGATATTTATGAATATGAACCACATTTGGCTTTAGACGGCGGGGCAGACGGTTTATATTTTTACCGCAGAATAGCGAATGAAGTCAGGCCTTTTTTATCTGAATCGGGAAATACTGTATTATTATTAGAACATGGTTCTGGTCAAAGAGATGCGATCAGGCAAATATTCGCAGAAACTAGTTTGGATATAGAAAAAACAATTGAACTGGACGATTATCAACAGCACGACAGAATATTGGGATTTATCATAAAATAACATGATTTAACTTTGTGTAGGAGAAATTAATGAATCAGAATTTGGAAAATTCAGTAAAGCGCTATGAAGAATTGAATATGATGCTCTCAGATCCGATGGTGATCAATGATCAAAACAGATATTTGGGTTTAGTTAAAGAATTTAATGAACTCGAACCTTTAGTCAAAAATATTTTGCGATTGAATCAAGCGGAAACTGAATTAACCGATAACAAAAATCTGTTATATGAGACGGAAGATCAGGAATTCCGTGATTTAATTCGGGAGGAAATAGCGGAATTGGAATCTGAGATAACAGAAATTGATGCAGCAATCAAGGAAGCGATGATTCCCAAAGATCCGAATGATGAAAAAAATGTAATTGTTGAGATACGTGCCGGAGCCGGCGGAGATGAGGCTGCTTTATTTGCAGGAGATTTATTTAGAATGTATACGGCATTTGCTGAGAATCAGGGTTGGAATTATGATTTAATTGATGCTTCAGAAAATGAAATCGGAGGTTTCAAAGAAGTTGTTTTTGAAATAATCGGTCAGGGGGCTTTCTCAAAATTAAAATATGAAAGCGGTGTGCATCGTGTACAAAGAGTACCGGAAACTGAAGCAGGGGGCAGAATTCATACTTCCACCGTCACGGTCGCCGTCCTGCCGGAAGCTGAAGAAGTTGATATAGAGATTGATCCGGCTGATTTGCAGATCGATACTTATCGAGCTTCGGGAGCCGGCGGCCAGCATGTCAATAAGACCAGTTCAGCAATCAGAATTACTCATTTACCGACCGGTTTGGTTGTGACCTGTCAAGACCAACGGTCGCAGTATAAGAATAAGGATAAAGCCATGCAGGTTTTACGGACAAGGCTTTATGAAATTGAACAGAGAAAACTCGATGCTGCAATTGCCAGTGACCGCAAAGGACAAGTCGGTACGGGAGATCGCAGCGAAAGAATCCGAACTTATAATTTCCCGCAAGGCAGAGTGAGTGATCATCGGATCAATTTAACTTTGTATCAATTGGATAATGTTTTATCCGGTGATTTGGATCCGTTTATTAACGGTTTACAGGCTGCTGCTCATGAAAAAGCAATCGATGGCAAAGCAAATTTTGAATAAAGAACAAACAACAAAGAATAAACTGCAAAGAATAAACAGCAAAGAACAAACAGCAAAGAACAAACAGCAAAGAATAAACAACAAAGAATAAATAACAAAGAATAAACTGCAAAGAACAAACAGCAAAGAATAAACAACAAAGAATAAAATTATACTGATGATATTTAATCAGCTTAAAAAATATCTGAGTGACTAAACTAAAACACATGACAGACACAAAATTGATAAAACTGAATTCGGATTTTGATTTCTCTCTGATTCTTCCGGCAGCCACAGCATTGAGGTCAGGTGAATTGGTGGCTTTCCCGACAGAAACGGTTTATGGGCTGGGTGCAAATGCATTTTGTGAAACAGCGATCAAAAGGGTTTTTGAAGTAAAAGGCAGACCGCAGGATAATCCTTTAATCGTTCACTTAAACGGGATTGAACATTTGCCTGAAATAGCAGTCAATATTCCTCAAATTGCTTATGATTTATTGGAAGTATATGCACCGGGACCGCTTACCTTGATTTTACCCAAAGGCGATCAGGTACCGGAAATTGTCAGTGCAGGCTTGCCAACCGTCGCAATTCGCTTTCCGAGCGATCCGATAGCTCAAGCTTTGATCGAACTCTCGGGGGTGCCGATTGTTGCACCGTCAGCCAATCTGTCAGGCAGACCGTCACCGACTCAAGCTTGGCATGTATATCAGGATTTAGCAGGTAAAATACCTTATATTCTGGACGGAGGAGCATGTGATTACGGTTTAGAATCAACAATCATTGATTTAAGTGTTACTGATCCGGTGATTTTACGACCGGGATTTATCACAGCCCGCGATATTAAAAAATCTACGGGAATCGAGATAGCTGAATATCAAGCAGATCAAACCGGTAGTGAGCCTGATTTCCGACCGAAAGCTCCGGGCCAGAAATATCGTCATTACTCACCCCGGGCAAAAGTTCTTATTTTGCGAGAATATCCGGATACAGCAGAGCGACTTAATAATCTGTTGGCGGGGATTGAAGAATTTCTCCGCAATAAAATTACTGATGAGAATTTACCCGAAAATTCAAAGCAAACAATTACAGTCGGTTTATTTTTAACGGAAGAACTGAGTAAAGAGCTAAATATAGAATACTTTAAGAAATTCTTAGATGAATCGACTTGTTACAAAGTCAAGTTTAAGTTAGAATCATACAACAACCAACAAGGTGCTGCGGGTGCAGCTCATGACTTGTTTAACCGATTTCGTGAGTTTGATCAGATCAAAGCGGATTTAATCATCTGTTCTGCTGAACAGATGAGCGGAGCAGGAATTGCCTATATGAATCGTTTGAGAAAAGCTGCAATGTATGAGATTTAATTATAAGCGCAATATTGCAACAGATGAGATTAAATTGAAAAGCTGCAATATCAGGGAATTAGTTTGATGGAGTAAAGATGAGAATAGAAAATAATATTCAAAATCATATATTGTTCGTATGTACCGGTAATACTTGCCGCAGTCCGATGGCGGCTGCTATATTTAACAGTTATGCCGAAAGAGAAAATAAGAATTGGTTTGCAATTTCTGCCGGATTGGCGACAGAAAGCGGTTTGCCCGTTACACTTGAAGCAAAACTGGCCCTTAAAGCAGTCGGAATTAACTTGGAAGATCATCGTTCTCGTCAATTAGACGAAAAAATGATGAAAGAAGCCAAAATTGTTTTAACCATGACAGCTACACAAAGAGATCTATTGCATATCTATTATCCTGATAAGGCTGAAAAAATCATGACCGTTTATGATTTTATCGGTATGGAAGGTGATATCAGAGATCCTTACGGCAGTTCGCTTGAAATTTATCAGGAAACAGCTGAAACCTTGATTTCATTAATGCCTTATATTATGAAAAAATTTGACTAATTGACTTGAATTATGCTAGTTTTATCTGGCTGATAATATTTTAATATTGGAACTGATCCTGACGGATCATACACTCATCGAGTGTATTCCTCGCTCTATTCACGGATATAGAGCCATTTGACCGAGAGGAGGTGAACTACGTGTCAAGAAAATACGAATTACTTTATGTGCTTAACCCTACGATAGGTGAAGATGCTTTGGATTCTTTGAATCAAAGAATTCAGGATTTAGTTGCCAGTCAGGGTGAAATTCTGGAAATTGATGTATGGGGACGCAGACGTCTGGCATACGAAATTGAAGATGAAACAGAAGGTTATTACGTTTTAATTAATTTCAAATCCGAACCTGATTTTCCAATTGAAGTTAACCGTATTCTGAGAATCACAGATAATGTATTGCGTTATTTAGTAACAACGGTAGAAGAGTAAGTCTAAAAAGAAAAGAAAGGTAGAAATTATGAATAAAGCGATATTAATGGGAAGATTAACAAAAGATCCCGAATTAAGAACTACACAGAATAATATTTCCGTCTGTTCATTTACTTTAGCGATTGATCGTCGTTTCAAAAATCAGCAGGGAGAACGTGAAACAGATTTTATTCCTGTTGTGGCCTGGAGACAGACAGCGGAATTTGCTGCCAGATATTTCAGCAAAGGTTCCCGGATGGCTTTGGTCGGTTCAATTCAACCGAGAAGCTGGGAAGATGAAAACGGTGAACGACGTTATATTACCGAAGTTATTGCTGATGAAATCTATTTTGCAGATTCCAGAAGACAGCAAGATGATAATTACGGTGAATCAAGTTATTCCAATAGTGCCAGACCCGGTTCTTTTCAACAGCCATCTGAACCGAAAGTAAGTCTGAACATTCCTGAAGGAGAAGGATTTATGCCTGAGGTCGATGACACATCGCTACCTTTTGATCTTTAATTAAACTGAAATTACCTCATTTGAAAGGAGTTTGACTAATGGCAGAAAATAAAAGAGGCGATCGCAGAAGTTTCCGCCCCCGCCGTGGTCGTAGAAAAGTTTGTCATTTTTGTGCTGAACATATTGACCATATAGATTATAAAGATGTGAATATATTGCAACGCTACGTAAGTGAAAGCGGCAAAATTTTGCCGCGCCGCATGTCCGGTACTTGCGCTAAACATCAAAGAGAAATAGCTACTGCAATCAAGCGTGCACGTCAAATGGCATTACTTTCCTACACTGGAGAATAATTTTAATTACATTTAACATGCAGGCTGATTCAGTCAGAGTCAGCCTAAATATAAATTATTAATCTGGAGGATTAGTAGATGAAAGTCATATTACTTGAAGATATAAACAATTTAGGGCAGGCCGGTGAGATTGTTGAAGTCAAGCGCGGCTATGCCAATAATTATTTATTACGTCAAAATTTGGCAGTGAGAACAACTAAAGAAAATTTAAACACTTTAAAAACTCAGCAGAAAGCTTTTGAAGCAAAAAGAGCACGTAACTTGGCTGAAGCGCAAGCAAAAGCTGAAAAAATCAGCGGTGAAGAATTTACGATTAAAGTCAGAACCGGTGAAGCAGGTCGTTTATTCGGTTCGGTTACGACGATTGATTTGGCTGAAGTTTTAGCCGCTAACGGTTATGCAGTTGATCGGAGAGATTTGTCTCTTCTGGAACATATTAAAGAGATCGGTACATATACCGCAAATATTAAATTGCATCCCGAAATTTCGGTTGATTTTACAATTCATGTAGAAGATGAAGATCCGAAAAAACAAAAAGTTTTAGCACAAGCTAAATTGGCTGCAGAGGCAAAAAATGCGGCTGAGGAAGCAGTTGCCGCTGAAGCCGCGGAAGCAAAAGAAGTGGCTGATCAGATTGAAGCTGCATTGGCTGAGCCGGAAGAAGATTCTGAAGAAATTGAAGAAGATTCTGCAGAGGTATAGGATATATCATACGCGTTACGCACTGAAAATCTTTTCGCAGAATATTTATATTGGTTAAACCGGAATATATGGCAAGAAGAAATTATATACCTGAAGAAATCAGGCACAAATTATTAAATCGTATCCCGCCGCATAATGAGCAAGCTGAGCAAGCGGTTCTTGGCAGTGCGATGATTTCTGCCGAATGTATTCCGGATTTAATTAACACCTTAGATCCGGAAGATTTTTATTTTCCGGCAAATCAAATTATTTTTGAAGCAATGTTAATGCTTTATAACGACCACAAGCCGATTGATTTAGTCACTTTATCGGAGTATTTGTCACTCAAAGGTCAATTGGCAGACGTCGGGAATTTGGAGTATCTGACTTCGCTTGCCGAATCTACTCCGCTTTTACGTAATTACCAATATTATTCCGATATAGTCCTGGAAAAATCCAAATTACGCCAGATGATTTTGAGTTTAAATGATGTAATAGCTACTTGTTACGGTGACAGCGAAGAGATTGACGAAATAATCGATTTAGTTGCAAAAAAATTATATGACATCAGGGAAGATAAGAATCGCCGCGGGTTTGCCAAATTAGGACCGGTTTTGGCCGAGCGTTTGAATTATTTAGAAGCTTTTGCCAAGGGTGGCAAAGAAGATATGATTCGCTCAGGCTTTCCGTCAATTGATGAAACGCTTGGCGGTTTGAAAAAAGGCGGTTTAGTGATTATTGCGGCAAGACCGGGAATGGGAAAAACTGCATTGGCTTTGAATATAGTACATAAAGCGGCAATGATCTATCAAATTCCCACGGCGATTTTCAGTTTGGAGATGTCAAAAGAAGAAGTATCAAATCGATTCCTGTCTTCACATCTTTCAATTGATTCAAAAAGAATTGGCTCGGCAAAATTAACAAAAGAGGATTGGGACAAAATTGCCGATAATTTCACAGTTTTATATGAAGCGCCTATTTATATTGATGATCGTTCCGGTATTTCGGCAATTGAAATGCTGGCCAAGGCCAGACAATTAAAACTCGAAAAAAATCTCGGCTTAATTGTAGTTGATTATTTACAGTTGATGTCAAGTGATCGCATTCGTAATGATAACCGGCAACAGGAAATATCGGAAATTTCCCGTCAGCTGAAAATTATGGCACGTGAATTGGATGTTCCGGTCATTGCAATTTCTCAATTATCACGAGCTTGTGAAAACAGAAATGATAAAAGACCTATTTTATCCGATCTGAGAGATTCCGGTGCGATTGAACAAGATGCTGATGTGGTTATGTTTCTTTACCGTGATGATTATTATGATAAAGAATCATTGAAAAAAGATGTTGAAGAGGCGGAATTAATTGTTGCAAAGAATAGACACGGCGAAACCGGAACTATCCATTTAAGATGGCGTGCGGAATATACGATGTTTTTTGAACCTGAAGTTTTTCCTTTACCGGATGCTCCGCCTGCAAGAAGCAGTTCAATGTCGGGCTATTAAGCGGATCAATGTCGGGCTGTTAAAATGATTGAAGAATTTTCCGGTCAATTTATCAAAATCAAAAACTATTGCCAAGAGCATAATTTAATTAATCAGCGGACTGTAGTGATTGTTGCTTTGTCCGGAGGTATTGATTCAATTTATTTGCTCTATTTTTTTCTTTGGCTTCAGCAGAGAAATATCTATGAGCTGGAGATTGTGACAGCTCATCTGAATCATCAAATCAGAGAAGAAGCCGATCAGGATCAATTATTTGTTGAAAATCTGTGTTCTGAATTAAATATCCCGCTTTTTATCAAAAAAGTTAATGTACTATCTTTAGCTAAACAAAGGCAAAAGGGTGAAGAAGAAGCCGGACGCTTTGCTCGTTATGCTTTTTTTGCCGAATTGGTTGAAAAAATGCAAAAAGACAAGTTGTACAGAGGTTATGACATCAAAGTGGCTCTGGGACATCATCAGGATGATTTGGCAGAATCAGTTGTCTTGAATATCGGACGCGGCACAGGATTAGCCGGACTAAGTACTTTAAGAATCCAAGAAAATTATTTGATCAGACCTTTGCTTTGTGTCAGCAAAAAAGAATTAACCGAATTGGTTACCGAACAAAATTGGCAGTGGGTTGAAGACCGGACTAATCAATCTGACCTTTACCTGCGCAACAGGATACGTAACCATTTGCTTCCTTTATGGAGTGAAATGGTCGGTTATGATATTAAACCTTTAATTGCGAGAATGGCATATAATATGAATGAAGCGGAAGATGCATTGCTTTGGATGGGCAACAAGGTATTTTCCGAATGTTTGATTGAAGATACGGCATTATCTCTGAAGAAAGTGAAGCAATTGCCGCGTACTTTGTTTAAGCAAGTTATTGATCAATGGGTGCAAAATAAAACATCCGATAAAATTCTCAGTTATTCTCAATTTGAACAGATTTGGCAGATAGTCCATGGTGAACATGGTAATAAACAGATCAATATCGGTGATGGCATCATAATCAAAAGATACAAATCAAGACTGATTTTATTGTCGGAGTAACGTTTAATGATTTCATGGATGAACAACAAAAGACAATCTGATTTTTCTTGCAGCTATTGAGATTTTGTTTGATAAGTGGAATTCAAAATAGTCTCTTGGTATAATTGAAAAATAAAAACAATTGAAAGTGATAATTATATGTATATTTCAGAAATTCTGGTATCCAAAGAAGAAATTAAAACAATTTGCAAGCGCTTAGGAGCACAAATAACTTCAGACTATCAAGGTAAGGATATTGTTTTGATCTGTATTTTGAAGGGCGCCATTGTTTTTTTAGCGGATTTAATGCGAGAAATCGAAGTTCCCTGTGAGATTGATTTTATGTCGGTTTCAAGTTACACAGGCACCAAGAGTTCAGGTGATGTAAAGATAATTAAAGACTTGGATAATACTATCGAAGATAAGCATATAATACTGGTTGAAGATATTATCGACTCCGGCTTAACTCTCTCGCACTTAGTAGAGATGTTGAAAAACAGAAATCCCGCAAGTTTGAAAATATGTGCATGTTTTGATAAACCTGATCGCAGAAGAGCAGAAGTAAAAGTTGATTATATAGGCAGACAGATTCCTGATGAATTCATTGTCGGATACGGTCTTGATTACAATGGACAATATCGAAATTTGCCTGATATCTGCGTGCTTTCGGAGTATGATCAGGAGGAAACAGATGGGGAATAAAAAGAAAAACCGATCTTCCGGAATGTCTTTTTATATAGTTTTATTAGCGGTGATTTTATTATCATCCTATTTTATGTCAAGAGTAAACAATCCGGATCAAATTTATTTATCCGATTTACAAAAACAGTTGGAAGAAAAACAGATCAAATCGGTCAAGATGGATGGCGATAAACTTGAAGTTACTCTGAAAGACCAAAACGGGCAACCCGGTAAAGTTTATTCAAAACAAATTCATCCTGCTTTGGTTGGTGATCTTTTCAAGAATTTTGAAGAAGCCTATAAAAAAGGTGAAATTGAAACTTACGATTATAATAAGCCGACGGATTTTTACAGTGTTTTTAATGTTATTTTAGTTTTATTGATGATCGGCGGTATGGTCTTCTTTGTTTGGTTTACGTTTAATCGTCAAGCCGGTGACGGCAGAAGTACCATGAATTTCGGTCGCAGCCGGGCAAGACTCAGTAATCCCGATGACAATGAGATTACTTTTGATGATGTAGCCGGCGCAGATGAAGAAAAAGCCGAATTACAGGAAGTTGTTGATTTCTTAAAAAACTCGGATAAATATTCCAGATTAGGTGCCCGGATTCCGCGCGGTATTCTCTTAGTCGGTGCTCCGGGAACAGGAAAAACTTTATTGGGCAAAGCAGTTGCAGGCGAAGCCGGTGTTCCGTTTTTCTCGATTTCCGGTTCGGACTTTGTTGAAATGTTTGTCGGTGTAGGTGCATCCCGGGTCAGGGATATGTTTGATGAAGCCAAGAAAAAATCACCTTCGATTATTTTTATCGATGAGATTGATGCGGTCGGCCGGCAACGCGGCGCCGGACTTGGCGGCGGCCATGATGAAAGAGAACAGACCTTAAATCAGCTCTTGGTTGAGATGGACGGTTTCGGTCCCAATGAAGGTGTAATTGTAATGGCTGCAACGAACCGACCGGATATTTTGGATCCCGCATTGTTAAGACCGGGCAGATTTGACCGCAGAATTACGGTTATGCGTCCGGATTTGGCAGGTCGTGCAGCAATTCTTCAGGTTCATGCCAAAGATAAACCTTTAGATTCGACGGTTAGTTTGGAAGAAATAGCAAAGCTTACGCCCGGTTTTACCGGTGCCGATTTAGCCAACTTGTTGAATGAGGCGGCTCTGTTGGCTGCCAGAAAAAATGCCGATCGGATTTTTTATGAAGATATCAGTGAGGCGGTATATAAAGTTACAATCGGACCGGAAAAGAAAAGCAGCATGATGTCGGATAAAGATCGCAAAATCACAGCTTATCATGAAGCCGGACATGCAGTGGTTCTGAGATCGGTTTCCGATACCAAACGTGTTGAGCGCATCACGATAATTCCTGCGGGCGGTGCCGGAGGATATACTGCTGCAAAACCGAATGAAGATTTCAACTATTTAACTAAAGAACAGTTATATGATGAAATTTTATATGCTTTAGGCGGCAGAGGAGCGGAAGAAATAATCTTTAATGAGATTTCTACCGGTGCTTCGTCCGATTTACAAACATGCAATAAAACCGCTCGTGATATGATTACAAAATATGGCATGAGTGATAAATTAAAAAATTATTCCCTGACTACTCATGAAGAAGTTTTTTTGGGAAGGGATTATACGCATAGTAACGGCAATTACAGTGAATATTTATTGGCACAAATTGATCAGGAAGTGAAGAGTGTTTTAGATCAGGCGTATGCTGAAACTTTGGCAATTCTTAAGCGTGAGAAAGTGCTCTTGGAAAAAGTTTCGGAACTTCTGCTCGAAGTTGAAAAAATCGAAGGTCCTGAATTTGAAAAACTGTATCAGGAATATGCTGTAGAATTCAAACCGTTAGCAGATCCGGATGATCAATATATTTCCGAACTTGGTCAGTCTCCGCCACTGAAATCATAATCTATTAAGCGAATACTTTTATAATCATAGAAGATGAAGACGAGGGGACCTGCTGATTGTGTATGCTTTGGAAATATGTAAAACTCTATCAGAAGACTTGAATGATAAAATAAAAATTGGAGAAATTCATTCAGTTTTCGATACCAGTTTTAATATTATTCTGGAGAACGGCCGTCTGATTACAGTTGCGCATGCCTCTCGTCCGATTAATCATTATTCAGTCACAGTGCCCTATAGTCAATCTTTCAAGCTGATTGGATTAATCCGGGGGCAAAAAGTTAAATTCTTTCCGATGTACTTCGAAATACAAGATATCGGATTTCGCGTTTATCTGAAGTCTGCCGCTAAATGGAAAAGCTCTCCGGATTTTTCGTTTGTACCGGCATCAAGTGAAAATTTACAAAAAAAATCTGATGCTCTTGCCTTATTTTTAGTCCATGAGGGACATCAAGCAGGGATATATCCTCTGGTACAGTGTTTAATACAAGGGTTGCCGCCAATTTCATCATTATTTTCCGATCCCGTTCCTTTTACAGAAAAAGAAACTGTGATAAAAGATCGGTTCCTTCAATTTATGAGATTGTATTCGAAGCATTATTCTCATCTCATTTCAGCGGAAGCTCCGAAAAAAACGGATCTGTCTTCAGGTGATGATATTTTGCAAGAGATTCACCGGGCGGCTTGCTTGATTATAGGTTTCGGATTCGGTTTGACTCCTCACATGGATGATTTTTTGGCCGGATTAATGGCGGCTTCCGTATACGGAAGCATATATGCGGAGAATAGTTTAGATAAGATTTTGTCTCTGAATCAGGAGATTATCAGAAATTGTGAGCAGCTGACAACAAAAGTGAGTCATGAAATGTTGTTATATTGTGCAGCGGGAAAAAGCAACAAAGCATTAAGAGATGTTCTGGAAAATGTTTTCAATGACGAAAGTTCACCGTCATCGGGATATTATTTCAGAAAAGTCAATGAACTCGGAGCGAGTTCCGGAACAGATACTCTTTTGGGAGTATATACTGGTCTTTCTATTATTATTCAAACATTGAATTCTCAATAAATCTTCACTTCCGACAGGTAACTGACTTGGTTACATACTTCAATAAAATCATACAAGACTTTAATTTATAAAATATTACATTAAAGTTATTGGTGATTTCCTGACAGATAATGTGACATAGACTTGGCTATTCCGTAACTTGTGAAACATTATTCAAGGATAATGCCACTTATTAAAATAACTTTAAAAAGCATTTTAAAAAGGTTTGCTTAAAATCTTATAAAAATTAAATATAAAGAATAAAAATTCATGTTTGAGATAGGTATGAAGCATGGATCAACATAATCTCGTTAATTCTTTAGAACATTAAATTGACAGAATTTTACTAAACTCATATGCAGGATTTTACACTCTGCACATTGAAAGTTAAAAAAATTCATGAAAAATGTTTAATATGTAGCTTTTTCAAATAAAATACAATATAATGCTAATTATTATGGAGAGTCTACAAATTATACAAATAATATTACATTAATTTAACATCAATTTAATAACGGATGAACAGGAGGTTTTTATCGTATGGGCTACAAAAACAATAAGACAGGTTATCGGGACGGGTTATTGGAAAGCCGTGCTGTCATAGAAATTGGCAGATATGCCATTCTCCCTCATGACGGTTTAGTTAAAAACTCGGTGCCGGGATTTGAAAATGTAAATATTACTATTCTTGGTTCTCCGAGACTTGGTGCTACTTTCTCAGATTTCCTTTGTGAATTTTTAGAAGATGGAAAAAACGAACTCGGATTCGGCGGTGACGGAATAGAGTCTTTTGTCTATGTAATGTCAGGAAAGTTGGAAGTCAGTGACGGTTCTGAGACATATATTCTTGAAGACGGAGGATATGCTTTCTTTCCTGCCGGTGAAGTTATGTATTTTAAGAATGCTCAAGCCGATATGACAGAAACATTTTTATTACAGAGAAAATATGATGCTATTGAAGGACACAAAGCGTACAGAGTGGTCGGCAATAAAAATGATCTGACACCTTCAGAATATGAAGGCATGTCTGATGTTCTTCTCTGGGACTTTCTGCCTACAGATGATTTAGGTTTTGATATGAACATGCATATACTTTCTTTTGAACCGGGAGCTTCTCATGGTTATGTAGAAACACATTTCCAAGAACATGGAGCTTATCTGTTGTCGGGTCAGGGTATGTATAACCTTGATAATAAATGGTTCCCTGTTGAAAAAGGTGATTATATTTATATGGGACCGTACTGTCCGCAATGTGCGTATGCAGTAGGCAGAGATGAACCGTTGGCATATATTTATTCCAAGGATAGCAACAGACATCCTGGAGTATAATTTATTAAGAGAAAGGTAAAAATAGAAATGGCGGAAGAAAAATTGATTTTATTGCAAGCAGATGAATTACATGCTTTGATGAAAAACAAGTTGATGAGTGCAGGACTTCCTGATGAAGTTGCTGAAGAAACAGCTAACCATTTAACTTATGCTGATTTAAGAGGTATTCACTCTCACGGTGCGGTTCGTGTTGAATATTATTCAGAAAGAGCCGCAAAGGGAGGAGTTACTGCAAGTCCTGATTTGAAATTCGAAAAAACCGGAGCGTCGACAGGAATATTGCATGGTGACAATGGACAAGGGCATTATGTAGCTAATGAGGCACTTCCTTATGTAATTGATATGGCGAAAGAATCCGGTGTTGCAGTAGTTGGTGTTGCCAAATGCAGCCATACCGGAACTCTTTCCTATTATACAAACAAGATTGCAGAAGCAGATCTTTTTGCTATTGCAATGTGCCAATCTGACCCTATGGCTGTACCGACCGGTGGTGCAGAGGTATTTTACGGTACTAACCCTCTGGCTTTTGCCGCTCCGAGAAATGACGGTCCTCCAGTCACTTTTGATATGGCGACAACAGTCCAGGCCTGGGGCAAAATACTGGATGCAAGATCCAAAGGCAGAAATATTCCTGCTGACTGGGCAGTTGACAGTGACGGTGTTAATACTACGGATCCTCACAATGTGCACGGATTACTTCCTATTGCAGGAGCAAAAGGATATGGCTTGATGATGCTGGTTGATATGTTGTCAGGTGTTCTTTTAGGAGTACCTTACGGAAAACATGTATCCTCCATGTATGCAGATCTTTCCAAAGGACGTGATTTGGGTCAGTTATTTATCGCTATAGATCCTGAACGCTTTGTAGGATTGGAAAAATTCAAAGCTACAGTTGACGGAGTAGTGAATGATTTACATGATGTCAGACCCGCAACAGGATATGATCAAGTTTTCTATCCCGGTGAAAGAGGACTTATCCGTTATCAAAACCATCTGAAAAACGGTGTGCTGATTCCGGAACCAATTGTTGATTACCTCAAATCGGATGATGTTCATTTTAATAACTATGACGGTAAAGGTATTTTTGCTGAATAATTCAGTAAGGGTAATGTACTTAAGGAATGTTTATTAAATAAAGTTTATTTAATAAAGAAAAAACCAAAGCAAATGAGATTAGCTAATATAAAGTCAGTTTATATTATTTAATCTCATTTCAGGAAGAGAGTGTGACATGATCGAAGTAACAAATCAAGAAGTAAATGAACTGGTAGAATGGCTATCATCTATTTCCGACGTGGAAGGTCCCGGTACAACGCGTTTGCTGTATAGTCCGGCTTGGATCCGTGCGGTCAAAGGGCTGGAAGAAAAAATGCGTGAACTCGGTATGAAAATCGAATATGATGCGGTCGGTAATCTCTTCGGAACGATTGAAGGTACCGAAGAACCTGACAGTATTATTGCCACCGGTTCGCATGTGGATACGGTTGTTCACGGAGGAGCTTATGACGGTCAACTCGGTATTGTTGCAGGTCTTATTGCGATTCGAGCTTTGCTCCGCAACGGAAAACCGAAAAAGTCCCTGCGTCTGATCGTGATGGCGGAAGAAGAAGGATCCAGGTTCCCGTACGCTTTTTGGGGTTCAAAAAACATATTCGGGCTTGCTGATAATAACGATGTAATCGACATTGAAGATTCTGAAGGAATAAAATTTGTCGATGCTATGCGTGATGCGGGCTTTGATTTCTTAGAGGGAGAACCTCAGTTTAAAGACATGGATGCCTTCATCGAGTTACATGTCGAACAGGGTAATACCTTGGAAATGGAAGAATTAGCAGTCGGAGTTGTAAATGCCATCGTCGGGCAAAAACGTTATGGCATTACCTTAAAGGGAGAAGCAAATCATGCCGGCACGACAAAAATGTGCTATCGCCGTGATGTGGTAGAAGCGATGTCGCGCATGATTCAAAGTAGCATTGATATGGCAAAAGAAGAAGGCGATCCTCTGGTCTTAACGTTTGGTCGTGTTTCCGTTGAGCCGAATGTTGTGAATGTCGTGCCGGGAGAAGTTCTGTTCTCCATGGATTGTCGTCATCCGAATCAATATGTTCTCGATGAGTTTACAGAAAAGGTTGAGAACAATATGAGGAACATTGCAGAAGGTATGAATATCGAAATTGATATTGATAACTGGATGGATGAACCCCCTGTCAAGATGGATGATGATATTGTTAACCTGCTGGAAAAAGTCTGCGAAGACTATCAGCTGGATTATCAAGTAATGCATTCCGGTGCCGGCCATGATTCACAAATTTTCGGTCCGCATGTGCCGACGGCGATGATTTTTGTTCCTTCGGTCAAAGGTATCAGTCATAATGTTGAGGAGTACACGAAAACAGAAGATATCGTACAAGGAGTAAAAGCCTTGGCGGAAGGCCTGAAACGACTTGCCTATTAGCAAAACAATTATTTAGAAGTAAGAGAGGTGTTTAATGGACAGTGGTAAAATTCCGGTAACAAATCAAGTGGAAGAATATCGTAAGCGAGGGTACACGAACGATGATATTCTTCCGAAGACGCAAGAAAAAAGAACGATGGGTTTGGTGAATTATTTTACCTTATGGATGGGTTCGATTCACAATATTCCCAACTACATGGCTGTTGCTGGTTTCCTGGCGTTAACAGCGAGTATCAATATTGTAATAGCTTTAATTTTGAGCGGTTTGGCCGTAGCAACCTTTATGGTCGTGAACGGTCGTGCCGGTACCAAGTACGGTATCCCTTTTTCGATGCATTTGCGTGCGACATACGGTGAAAAAGGTAGCGTATTACCGGGCTTTCTGCGTGGTTGTGTAGCAGCGATCGCCTGGTTCGGTGTACAATGTTATACCGGTTCACAAGCATTACTGATCATTGTTTCAAAACTATATCCGGCGTTCTTAGATATTGGTGGCGGTAAAGAAATCTTGGGAATCTCTATTCCTTCACTTATCTGTTTTACCGTATTTTGGGCTTTGAATGTATTGATCGGCTTAGGCGGCGGCGGTATTCTGAACAAGTTTACAGCTGTCTTATCAGTCCTGATTTATATTGTGTTCGGCGGTATGACGGTTTGGGCGATCAAAAATGCCGGTGGTCTCGGACCGATCTTTGCATATCAACATCCTGACAGACAATCCGTTAATACCATTTTTGTGTATCTGATGATCATTAACTCCGTAATGGGTGTTTGGGCAGCTCCGGGTGCCAGTGCTTCTGACTTTACACAAAATGCAAAATCCGATGCAGAACAAAAGAAAGGTCAATACCTGAGTTTATTTGTCGGTTATGCATTGTTCGGATTTATGGCTATCAGTATTTTGGCCGGGGGCTCTATCATCTATGATGCTCCGCAACTTGGTGCATTAGAAATTATTCAAAATTGGGACAGCGTACCGGCGGTTGTTATTTCTACCGGTGTGTTCCTGATGACTACGATATCCACGAATGCCACGGGTAATGTAATCCCTGCAGCGTATCAATTAAGTGCCTTATTCCCCAAAGTACTGAACAACAAAAGAGCGGTTATGGTTGCATCCATTATCGGCTTTGTGATTATGCCCTGGAAAATGTCTGAAGGAATTTATACGTTCTTAAACGTGATCGGTGCTCTGTTGGGTCCTGTAGCCGGTGTTTTAATTTGTGATTATTATGTCATCAAACAAAAACAAATAGACTTAGATCAATTGTATGCTGATTTTTCCAAAGACCAGAAAGGAAATATCTATCGCGGACTGAATGTTCAAGCTTATATTGCAACATTTGTCGGTTTGGGTGTATCGGTACTCGGTATGTTTGTACCTGCTCTAGAGGTTATCGGTAATTTAGGTTGGATTACAGGGTTCGCATTGGCCTTTGTAACATATTTCTTATTAGCCAAAAGCAAAAAAGCATAATGAAGCATAACTTGCTATAAAAAAGGAGGGTATTTTATGAGTTATGATTTAGTAATTAAAAACGGATTAGTTATTTTGGAAGGTGGCGAGGTGAAAACCGATATCGCTGTAAAAGACGGTTTAATTGCTGCTTTAGGCACAGGTTTTGAAGCAGACAAAGTGATTGATGCGGAAGGTCTGATTGTCAGCCCGGGCATGATTGATGCACACGTTCATATTACCGAGCCGGGTGGCGGCTATCGTGACGAGTGGGAAGGATATGTTACAGGAACAGCAGCTTGTGCCAAAGGCGGAGTCACCTCCTTTTTGGAAATGCCGCTTAACCAGGTACCGGCTACAACAAACGGAGAAACATACCAAATTAAGTTAGACGCAGGTGCAGGTAAATTACACTCTGACGTTTATACTTATGGTGGTCTGGTTCCATACAATATTGAAAACAACGGTATTCAAGAGATGGATGAAATGGGTGTTACAGCTTACAAAGCATTCGTCAGCACCTGTGGTGACCGTTCCATTGACGGCGACTTCCAAGATGTAGACGACTATTCTCTCTACGAAGGAATGCGCCAAATTGCTGCAACAGGAAAAGTGTTAACTGTTCACTGTGAAAATGCTCCGGTGTGTGACCGTTTGGGTGAAATCGCAGTCGCTAACGGTGAGTCTACCTTAAAAGAATATGTGGCAACCCGTCCTATCTTCACTGAAGTAGAAGCAGTTCAAAGAGTACTCTTCTTTGCCAGAGAAACAGGATGTCCTGTCCATATTGCTCACTGTTCCTGTCCGGAAGCAGTTGATCTTGTAACAGAAGCTCGTTTAAACGGCCAAGATGCAACATGTGAAACCTGTACACATTATCTCTATTTAGTAACAGACGATTTAGATAAGATCGGTCCTGTTTCCAAATGTTCTCCGCCAATCCGTGACAAAGATGCACAAGACGGATTATGGGAGCAAGTATTCAACGGTGAAATCCTTTGTGTCACATCCGACCATTCACCTTGCACACCTGATCTGAAAGACAAAGAAAATGCGTTTGACGCTTGGGGCGGAATTTCCGGCGTACAAAACAACGTAGACATTCTGTTTGACGAAGGTGTTCAAAAACGTGGTTTGAGCTTAACAAGATTCGCTGAAGTTATCGCAACAGACGTGGCTGATCGTTTCGGTATCGAAAACAAAGGCCGTATCCAAGTCGGTAAAGATGCAGACTTTGTCTTAATTAAGCCGAATGCTCCATACACATTAAAAGCTGAAGATTTAGAGTATCGTAACAAAATCAGCCCATATGTCGGTTGTGAAATCGGTGCTCAAGTTGCATATACCATCTTACGCGGTAAAGAAATCTATAGCCTGGAAAACGGCGTAGAAGAAGAATTCTCTGGAAAATTCTTTTAAGTGTAAGTAGATTTGTAAAGTATGTTAATTTAATACCCGAAGCATTATGCTTCGGGTATTAGATGATTATTTTCAAAGATGTTTATGAAGCCAATTCATCATTTTTCTATAAAGAGGTAAACCTAAATTCTCGATATCCGTACGATCAAAATCATGAACATTGCTTTCGATCAGATGAAGTTCGGAATCGGGAATTTCTTTACGAGTTAATTTGTAGTGACGAAAAGGCACATCCCGATCGTCGGTGGCGATAGCAAGAAAGGTTGGAGGCAATTGGCGAAGTTCTTTTTTGGAAAGATCAAGATCATCAAATAATGCACGGTTGTTTTGACTGAGAACATCAAGCCAAATACCCTTTTGTCTGGCGTAAATGTAGATTAAATAACGACTGGGATGATCATCAACAGAGAGGGGACGTTTTGCCATAATACTTTGAAAAGTTGAATCTTGAATACGCTGATGAGCCAGATAGTATTTATTGGGAGTTTGAAAGGCGATATCCTTAAAATTAGCATAGCCGTATAAAGCGATAATTCCGCTGAATATATCTCGATGAAGAGAACCTAATTTTAAAGCCAGATATGCACCTGCAGAACGACCGAAAATAAAATATGGCTTATCATCTTTGTCAGATAAAAGAGCATCTACTTGTTCTTTGGCACTTGAGAAGGATTGATCAATCCGATAATCCGGAGCCAATAAATAGGTACAAGAAATAATGCGGAATCCGTTTTCTATAAAGAGAGAAATATATTCTTCCGGTAAGTCATTGTTTCTGCCATATAAGAAGCCGCCGCCATGAAAGTAGATGATTGTAGACTTGTGTGGGACATCGGGATCTGAATAAGTGATTGATGTCAAAGACTGATCCGGAAAACTGCCGGAATGAAAGACGTGTTCTGTTTGAGTAATCATATGGGTTATTGTCCTTTCTATTCTGCTGTACGGTTGACTCATTTGACTCAATAGTACAGATATACAGTTTTTTGTCAAAGTACATAAATACTATGCTTTGAGTGCCGGATCTGTCAAAATATAAAATAAAACTATAATTATAATTAGGAGGTATCAATGTTATTTACAACAATTCAGAAGAATAATTATCAGGACTCTATTAATTTGATGCTGTTGACGAATTCGGTTAATGAGCTGGAAGGTGTTAATAAAGCGCAAGTTATGATGGCAACCGAGGCGAATAAAGACATTATGCGTTCCGGCGGCCTGTTCACGGATGAAGTGGAAGCGGCTTCTCCCAATGATATGGCTATCGTGGTAGATGCTGATGATGAATCCGTGATGGATCTGGTGCTGGAAGAAGTAGATCGGTTTTTGAGTGACTTGTCTGCCAGCAAAGCTGCCGATGCAAAAACAGAAGTTGATAATTGGCAAGATGCTTTGGACATACAATCCAATGCAAATACCATGCTGATTTCAATTCCCGGCATTTATGCAGCAGATGAAATCGAAAGAGCTTTAAACGCAGATTTACATGTTATGTCTTTCAGCGATAATGTAAAGATGGAAGACGAAGTTCGTCTGAAAAAATTGGCACATGAAAAAGGTTTGCTATTCATGGGCCCGGACTGTGGTACAACTATTGTATCAGGTGTTCCTTTAGCTTTTGCCAACTCTGTCCGTACAGGCAATATAAGTGTTGTCGGTGCATCCGGAACGGGAATACAGGAAACAACCACAATTATTGACCGAATTGGCGGCGGTGTTGTTCATGCTATAGGGGTCGGCGGCCACGATTTAGCTGAAGAAAATGGCGCTGTAACAATGATTGATACTTTATATGCTTTGGAGAAACATGGACCTACCGATGTTATCCTCGTAATTTCCAAGCCTCCGGCAAAAGTTGTACGTGATAAAGTTGTTCAAGTTTTACAGTCCATGTCCAAACCTGTTGTAGCTATTTTCTCAGGTGAAAAACCGACAGAACATTGCGGAAATGTATACCTGGCATATACTCTGGAAGAAGCTGCACAAATGGCCGTAGATTTAGCTGAAGGAAATGAAATAAAAGCAAATTATACCGAACCTTTAGCAAATGATATCGATTCCACATTAGCTGATGGTAAGCGTATTGTCGGTCTTTATTCCGGCGGTACTTTAGCCAGCGAAGCAGGCACCTTAATTGCTGATGCTTTAAACTTGGATAAAGTAACAGGTAGTGAAGGATTTATTTTAGACACGGACGTAGCACAAGTCATGGATCTCGGTGACGATGTTTATACACAAGGTCGTCCGCATCCGATGATCAGCCCGGAAGTTCGCTTGGCCAAATTGGATGAAGCGATTGCCGATGATAATACAGGTGTAATTTTATTTGATTGTGTTCTCGGTTATGGTTCACATGGTGATATGGCATCTCAATTGGCAAAACCTTTAGCAAAAGCCCTGGCTGATGCGAAAGAAGCAGGACGTGAACTTTATGCTGTAGCTACGGTTGTCGGTACGGATAGTGATCCTCAAGATTACAACGCATCCGTCCAAACCTTAAAAGATGCCGGTGTGTTAGTTGAAAACTCCAATGCCAAAGCAGTCAGACTTGCACTTTCTCTGGTTAAACACGAAGTCGACTTCTTCGACAAAGCACATGTACCGTACACCGGTGAGAAAATTGAATTAGAAGAGCCAAGTGAAAAAGTCGCACAATTCTTAGCCCAAACACCTGATGTTATCAATATCGGTCTGCAAGGCTTCGTTGATCCGATCGAAAATTATGGCGGAAAAGCATTACAGTTCAACTGGAGACCTCGTGCCGGCGGCGATCCGAAATTGATCAGAATTTTGAATGCCATTGAAAAAATGGAAGATATTCAAGCAGCCAATCAGGAAGTTACAAAGCGTCTTGGTGATTCACAACCGTTCTTAGTAGACGTAAAACCTGCTAAAGAATTAATTCCTGAATTAGACACAGATGAAAAAATCGTTCTGCATGCAGGTCCGCCTCTACCGTTTGAAAAAATGACAGGCCCGGCGGTCGGTGCGATTATCGGTGCTATGAAATTTGAAAAATGGGCAACCGACGATGAAGATGCCATGCGTCAATTGGAAGCCGGTGAAGTAAAATTCATTCCTTGTCATCATGTAGGAGCAGTAGGTCCGATGGGTGGTATTACAACCAAAAACTTCCCGATGTTGCTGGTAGTAAACAGAGCTGACGGCACAACCGGTGCTTGTATCATGAATGAAGGTATCGGTAAAGTTTTACGTTTCGGAGCAAATGGTCCGGATGTTATCGCAAGACTGGAATGGCAACGTGATGTCTTAGGACCGGTTTTAAGTAAAGCCCTGCGTTCAACAGAAGAAGGTTTGAATGTTAACGTTATGGTTGCTCAGGCCATCACAATGGGTGACGAGTTCCACCAGAGAAATATCGCTGCATCCTTAGTTTTCCTGAAAGAAGTTGCACCTTTAATCACAAAACTGGATGATGTTGACCAAAAGGATAAAGAAGATGTTATTCAGTTCTTGGCTGATACGGATCAATTCTTCCTTAATATCATGATGGCAACCGGTAAAGCTATGGTTGACTATGCCCGTAAAATCGAAAAAGGAACAATTGTCACAACTATGTCCAGAAACGGATATGAATTCGGAGTTCGTATTGCCGGTATGGGTGATGAATGGTTTAAAGCACCGGTTAATACTCCGATCGGTCTTTACTTTACAGGCTATTCGGCGGAAGACGGCAATCCTGACATCGGTGACTCGGCGATTACCGAAACAATCGGTGTCGGTGGTATAGCGATGGTAGCATCTCCCGGTGTTACCCGATTTGTCGGTTCCGGCGGATTTAACGATGCACTCAAGACAACGACCGAAATGGATAGACTCTACATTTCAAACAACTCAAAATGGACAATACCGACCTATGACTTCAAGGGAGCTCCTTTAGGACTGGATGCCTGCAAAGTTGTTGAATTGGGTATTGAGCCGATTATCAATACAGGTATTGCGCATAAGGAAGCCGGTAAAGGTCAAGTCGGCGCCGGTACGGTTCGTGCACCGTTAGAAGCCTTTAAGAAAGCTTTATTTGCTTATGCCGATAAATTAGGAATTGATTACGAATAAGAGAAAAGGGAGATCCTGTTTGCCGAATATGCTCGGAAGTATTTGTATTTTGTGATCATGATAGGCAGATCGGAATCTTCCGCTTAAAGCAAATGCATTGGCAAAGTATAATTACTTTGCCGATGCCCATATCGATAGAGAGGTAGTTATGAGTAAAAAGATTGTTATCGCATTGGGCGGTAATGCCATTTTAACTGACGATCCGTCAGCAGCGGGTCAGATTAAAGCGTTGAGTGACACGAGTAAGAAACTGGTCAAGTTAATAGAAGCCGGTTATGAACTTATTATTACTCACGGTAATGGTCCTCAAGTAGGAAATTTGCTCTTACAGCAAGAGGCGGCTGATTCGGAATCCAATCCCGCTATGCCGGTTGATACGGCTGTTGCTATGACACAAGGAAGTATTGGTTATTGGTTACAGAATAAATTGGATGAAGCCATGCGTGAGAAGGGTATTGACAAGCCGATTGCAACTTTATTAACACAAGTCGTTGTTTCTGAAGAAGATCCGGCTTTCCAAAATCCGACTAAACCGATCGGACCCTTCCTGTCCAAAGAAGAAGCTGACAAGCGTGCGGCGGAAGACGGATATACATATGTTGAAGATGCAGGACGCGGTTATCGTAAGGTAGTTCCCTCGCCAAGACCGATTTCTATTGTAGAAGCAGAAACGATCCGTACATTAGCTGATAACGGAATTATTACAGTTTCCGCAGGCGGAGGCGGTATCCCTGTTCTCAAACGTGATACTAATTATGAAGGTATTGAGGCAGTAATAGATAAAGATTTTGCCGCAGCAAAGCTGGCTGAAATTGTAAAGGCAGATTATTTGGTAATCTTGACCGGTGTCGATAATGTTTACATTAATTTCAACAAACCTGATCAGAAGAAACTGGAGGAAGTTTCTGTTGCTGAAATGAAACAATATATCGCAGAAGATCAATTTGCTGCAGGTAGTATGTTACCGAAAATTGAAGCTTCTATATCTTTTGTAGAGAGTACAGAAGGCGGGAAGGCAATTATCACTTCTTTAGATAATGTTAAGGCAATAGTAGGTTTGGGATCTGCCACAGTAATTACGAATTAAATCTCCGTTGTGATTTAATTGCGATATTCAGTTTTATGTTCGTGATATGAAAACTATATAAATGTGCCGTAAGTATTTTCTGTTAATTACTTGCGGCACATTAAACGAAAAGAGGAATGAGGAAGAAATATGTCTGAGGTAAAGAAAAAAAAGTTCAAAATAACTTTAACAACGCAAATCTTACTTGCAACTGTCGGCGGTATTGTTTTTGGCAGTATCGTCGGAGAATGGGCAGGCAATATTAAGTTTATCGGAGATATCTTTTTAAGATTAATCCAAATGTCAGTTGTAGCATTAGTCATGTCATCAGTAATTTCCGCTGTTGGTGGCGGAGATAATGAGGACGTTGGTAAAATGGGTTTCCATACTATGAAGTGGATAATATTTTTTACTGCCGTATCTGCGACACTTGGTCTCGTGCTTTCACTGATCATAAAACCGGGTGTAGGCATCACACTTGCTACTGCTGAAGAGGTATCCGAAGTTACTGTGGGCGATGCCAATATTCAGGATACCTTGCGGGAATTTGTACCGACTAATATTTTCAAAGCCATGGCAGACGGTTCTATGGTGCCGGTAATTGTTTTTTCTGTTGTCTTCGGGATTGCCATGGGGAAATATGTGAAAGAGACGAAAAACGATGTTATTGCGCAATGGGTTAAAAGTGTTAACGGTACCATTACCCAAATTATTCAATTAGTTATGAAGATTGCTCCAATCGGTATTTTTGCTTTATTAGCCGATGTATCAGGACGAGTAGGATTTAATGTTATTTTGCCTATGTTTAAATTCCTAGGTCTTTTAGCAATCGGTGACTTGATTCAATTTTTAATGTATATTCCTCTTACAGCAGCCATAGTCAAAGTGAATCCGTTGAAGATGCCTAAAAAATTCATGAAAATGTCGATTATGGCTTTAACGACAACATCAGGTGCTGTTTGCTTACAAACGAAAATGGAAGATTCGGTTACTAAATTCGGTGTCAGCCGTAAAGTGGCAGACTTCACAGGTCCGATTACAATGTCTATGAACAGTTCCGGCGCAGTTATGTGTTATGTGGCTGCTATCTTTTTCATGGCACAATCTACAGGAATAGCTCTTACCCCTTACCAAATGGCAATGGCGATTTTACTGTCTGCTATGATGTGCATGGGTACCATTGCGGTTCCGGGCGGTTCTCTTATCGTTTATACCTTCCTGGCACAGTCCTTGGGCTTACCTTTGACAGCTTTATCCGTATTGATCGGTGTCGACTGGTTCGCAGGAATGTTCCGCACACTCATGAATGTTGATGTAGACGTTCTTGTAGGAATGCTTGTTGCCAACAAATTAGGCGAGTTTGACCATGATGTTTACAACGATAAAAAGGTAGTGGAATATCATTAATTTTTGATTCGATTTACCGGATATAACCCAAACGCCCGAATTTAACAGGGATAGGAAGAGCGGAATGAATTCACGCAAATAGTTCTCAGACAATCAGCCGGCTTTCAGGCGATCTGTCAGCCGGTTGTTTAAGATAACAGTGAGGAGATTTTATGGAATTTGATTTTGTACAAACCTTACAAAACGTTTTGGTATTATTTTTGTTAATAGTAGTTGGTTTCATTGCCGGTAAAGTAAATTTAATTGATGAAAAAGGACAAAAAAGCATTACGGCATTAACTCTTAATATCACCATGCCTGCAACAATTTTTATGGCGATGCAACTTGAGATGAGTCAAGAGCGAATCAAAACTGCACTTACAATATTAGTGATAGTAATTGGCATCTATGTGCTTATGTTTGTAACGGGACTGGTGGCTACTCGTTTTATGAAGATTGACGATGCCAAAAAAGACGTCTTCCGGACAGGAGTATTATTATCCAATACTTCATTTATGGGCTATCCCATCGTAGCAAGCCTGCTTGGCCAAGAAGCATTGTTTTATGCGGTAATAGGAGCAGGTTTTGTTTTTGAATGTGTGTCATGGACTTTGGGTGTTTATTTAATCGGTCGCAGGGGTGAAGTAGAAGTAAAGATGGATCTCAAAAAAATCTTTTTAAGCCCCGGAATTTTAGCAGTGTTTGTAGGTCTTATTTTCTTTATATTCCAGATACCGATCCCGGAAGTACCCGAACGCGTATTGAAAACCATGAGTCCGGCAACATCGCCTTTAGCCATGATTGTTGTAGGTTTGATTCTTTCCAGAAGTAATCTTAAAGAAGCTGTTTCTAATAAGGTAATTTATCTGGGTGCCTTTATCAAACTACTCGGGACACCTATGATTTCAATTTTAATATTGAAAGCTTTGGGTTTTTCGGGTATGCAATTAGTTATTCCGATTATTATGACTTGTATGCCGACAGCTTCTTATGTGGCTATGCTTTCGGATAATTATAATAATAATCCTGATTTTGGCAGCCAAATGGTCTTCTTATCATCGCTGCTTTCAGTTATTACGATACCAGTTGTGACGCTTTTATTCTAGGAAATAAGCAGAAAAACAATGATCCGGAATAAGGATTAATCAGAAATATTTACATTATTCTTACAACGAATTGTCTTAAAAGAGTAAGATTAACGCAATAACTTTTTATCAAAACAAAGGAGATTATACAATGAAACCCGGTTATCAGATAGATAAACATTTAGAGCTGTTGAGCGAGCACTACCCCACAGTTGAAGCTGCACGAGGAGAATTGGTATATTTACAAACTCTGTTATCTTTACCGAAAGGAACGGAATTATTCTTTTCTGATATACATGGTGAAGCCGATGCGTTTATTAATTTTTTACATAGTGCATCCGGAAGTATCAGGCGTAAAATAAAAACATTATTCCAAAGATCTTTAACTCAAGATGAACAGAATGATTTGGCATTTCTGGTGTATAATCCGCGAACTGCCTTGAAAAAATTATATGAACAACAATTAATTACTGATGAATGGGTCAGAATTACTATTTTCCGGCTGATTGATTTGTTAAAGTATGTTTCCTCAAAATATCCACTGCCTAAAATTGCAGAAAAAACACCGAAAGAGTATGCGGTTATTATTAATGAGTTATTAAATACAATTGTTGATGAAGAAGATAGTGATATTTATAATCAGGCGATCATTTCTGCAATAATTGAACAGAACGCCAGTGTATCGTTTATTGTAGCACTGTGTGAAATGATTCAGAATGTTTCGGTTGATGAATTACATATTATTGGTGATATCTATGACCGGGGCTCGGGACCACACAAGATCGTGGATGTTTTGATGGAATATCCGGACGTTGATATTCAATGGGGTAACCATGATATTATCTGGATGGCAGCTGCAGGCGGTTGTGAAGTGGCAATAATGGCCGTTGTGCGTATTGCTTTGCGTTATAACAACTTCGATTGTTTGGAAGACGGTTACGGAATTAATCTAAGACCACTCTACAGTTATGCAACGGAAGTTTATGCTGATGATCCTTGCGAGCGTTTTATGCCCCGGATGTTTGAAGATAAGCAACTTGCCAGAATCGATCCTGAAATTGCAGCCAAGATGCAAAAAATGGTTGCAATTATAGAAACCAAACTGGAAGGTCAATTGTATGAACGCAATCCGGAATTAGATATGGCAGATCGTATTGTGCTCAAAAAAGTTGATTTTGAACGCAATGTCTTTATAGAAAACGGTGTGGAATATTCTTTGTTAGATACAAATTTCCCGACAATAAATCCGGAAGATCCTCTTGCATTAAGTGAAAAAGAGCAGGAATTGGTAGATTCTCTGAAAAGATCTTTTACTTCATCCCTCAATCTGCAAAGGCATATCAACTATTTATATTCCGTCGGTGCCATGTATAAGATTCACAACGGTAATCTGCTTTATCATGGTTGCATTCCGATGAATGAAGATGGCAGTTTTACCGAAATGGAATTCGCAGGCCAGAAATATGCCGGCAAGGAACTGATGGATTATATTTATTTCCAAGTGCGTCGTGCTTGGTACAGTATGGAAAATTCACCGGAACGTCGTAAGGGCCAGGATTTCATGTGGTATCTGTGGTGCGGCAAAGATTCTCCGTTGTTCGGTAAAGAAAAAATGGCAACCTTTGAAAGATATTTCCTGGCGGAAAAAGAACTGCATGCAGAAAAGAGAAATCCGTATTATGATAATCGTACTGAAGCAGGTGCAGATGCAATTCTGCGTGAATTCGGACTTAATCCTCAGTTTTCACATATTATTAACGGTCATGTGCCGGTCAAACTCAAAGACGGTGAAACTCCGATCAAAGCAAATGGCAAGCTGTTTGTGATTGATGGCGGTTTATCGAAAGCTTATCAAGCTACTACGGGAATTGCCGGTTACACTCTGATTTTCAGTTCACATGAATTAGCTTTAGCGGAACATCATCCTTTCGATCCCAGTAAAGAAAGCGGTAGTTATTTGCCGGAAATTCATATTGTAAAACCGATGCCGCGTCGTTTGAGAATCAGTGATACGGATGAGGGCAGAGAAATTATTGCGCAGATCCGTGACCTTAAAGAGTTGATTGATGCATACCGTCGCGGTGATATTCGCAGCGATCTGAAATAAAAAATCGCTTGCTCATGCGGGCTGAAAAAATCAAAAAACGAAGGTTCATTGCCCGGAAACCACAAACCCGGGCTAAGGTTCTCAGACAGGCGATTTTCATAATGTAAGCGTCAAACCTATCTGCGTTCCAACCAGATTTATCTGAGATTTTTAAAATGTTATAAAAGCTTAAATATAAATAACCGTTAAAGCAAACTCACGTTTTAACGGTTTTTTATTTTGAAAAATCTGATAATTCTTTATCTTTTATTCTTATGTAAGATCAGTGTTTTATTTAAAGTGGTCGGTTCTGCCTGCGAGATTATCAGCGACAGTTCTGACGTTTTGCCCCATAATGATTGCCAGGTCACCCTCCTCTAAGACGGAACGCAGATATTTTTCCAATTCGGTCAGAGAATTGAAAAATAATGCATTGACGCCTTTTTCCTTAATTCGTTCGGCAATTATTTCAGAGGAAAAATTGTGATCTTTTTCCCGGTCATCATAGACTTCCATCAAGATCGGATTTTCAGCTTTGGCCAAAGCTTCGACAAAGCCATCTGCCAGACCTTTGGCCCTACTGAAAGTAATTGGTTGAAAAACGGCATAGAGATTTTTATGCGGAATATTTTCAGCAGCTTGTAAAGTTGCGGTAATTGAATCGGGATGATGTGCGTAGTCGGCAATGATTCGCGCACCGTTATAAGAACCGGTTTCAGTAAATCTGCCTTCGGCTCCGGTGAATTCAGCCAACGCTTTGCGGGCAGCTTCGGCTTCCGCTCCGTTTAAGTAAGCGCAGGCGATGGCCGCCATAGCATTGTCTACATTGAATTTACCCGGGATTTTGAGATTGAAATTTCCGAAATATTCTCCGGAAAGACTCAGCCTGAAATGCGGATAACCTTCGACAAAATCCAATTTATCACAACATAAATCAGGTTTTTGTCCTGCAAATCTGTCTTGCGGATAACCGAAACTGAAGATATTCAATTTATATCGGATAGCCGGATTGATCAAATATGCCTGCTCCAGCATTTTCGGGATTAACGGGTCAAATGCCGGCACGACTAAGTTGGCACCGGGATCCAGCAAAGCGACAAATTCTGCAAAAGCATAAATAACATCTTCAATTGTCGGAAAAATATCGACATGATCATGGTCTATATTCAATACGGCTGCCGTAGTCGAATAAAAATGGAGGAAACTCCTGCCGAATTCACAAGCTTCCGAAACCATCAAATGATTATTTGAACCGGGTCTGACGGTTGTTTTGAATTGTTTCAGTTCAGCACCCAGATGTACTGTGGGGTCTAAGCCTTGTTCGATCAGAATCAGAGAACACATAGCAGTTGTTGTGGTTTTACCGTTAGTTCCGGCAATATTGATTGAATTCTCAAAATTCCGATTCAGTAATCCCAGATAAACAGCGCGTTCAATTTCCGCAATACCGAGTTCTCTGGTCTTGATTCTTTCCGGATTATCGGCCGGTACAGCTAAAGTATAAACAACAGCATCAGGTAAGAAATTTTCAATATTCTCCGCTGTTTGCTGATAATTAATTGCAATACCCAGAGATTCCAAATATTTGGTACGGTTATTAGCTTGCAAATCCGATCCGGCAACTTGCATACCGTGATGTTGTGCCAATTCAGCCAAGCCGCACATTGAAATACCGCCGATACCGACAAAATATATTTTGTTATCCGGCTTAAAAATCAAATTATGTAATTGCTCTATATTCAGTTGCATTTTCATTCTCCCGCAATCAGCTGCTTAAGGTATTTAAAAATTATTCTAAATTTATATTATTGTTAATTGAAACATTGAATTTTCATGCTGACATTGTCAAGCAAACAATAATGTTGCTAAAATAATTTTGATGTCCTAAGACTGTTTATATGTTTCAGGATTACAATTGACAAGAGGTTGCACAATAAGCAACAGTCCTGTTGCAATCTTTAAGATTATTATAAACGATTATTGCAGATAAAAGACATTAAAATTTACGATATTTAAGGCTGATTATGTAACATATATGCCAAATTTCCTAATATCTTGATGTATAATAAATTTTAATTCTACTTACAGGGAAGATAATAGAGAAACGTGTATGAAGAGCATCTTAATTACCGGGGGATCGCGTGGCATAGGATATGCGATGACAAATTTATTTTTAGCTAAGGGTTATCGGGTTTATGCAACCTATAATCAGAGCTCGCACAGCTTATCTGAATTACAGGAAACGCTGCCGGATTCAGATAATCTGATTCCGCTTCCGGTTGAACTAAGCAATAAATCGGAAATTGATCTTATGTTTTCAAAAATTGAGCAACCGCTTGATGTTTTGGTTAACAATGCTGCAATTTCAGAAAGTAAATTGTTTGATCAAATTACAGAATCCGATTGGGATCGGATTCAAGCAATAAATTTGAAGGCATATTTTTTAATGGCACAAAAAGTATATCCTGCAATGGTCAAACAAAAATCAGGTTGTATTATTAATATCAGTTCGATCTGGGGGGTGACCGGTGCGGCTTGTGAAGTTCATTATTCGACAACCAAAGCCGGAATTATCGGTCTGACAAAAGCTTTAGCCAAAGAATTGGCACCGTGTAATGTAAGGGTTAATGCAATTGCTCCGGGAGCGATAGCTACAGATATGTTAAATGAATACTCTGCAGGTGAAATTGAAAAACTGATCCGGGAAATACCGTTGCTGCGTTTGGGAAAACCGGAAGAGATAGCCCATACAGCATTATTTTTGGCTGAGCAGGAATATATAACAGGCGAAGTGATCAATGTTAACGGAGGACTTTGGATTTAAATTTTCTGCACAGATTAACAGACGTTGATAGTAATGAACCAGAGTAATGAACCAGAGTGATGAATCAGAGTGATGAATCAGAGTAAGGCAGGCAAAATATCCGAAATGGTTAGATAGGATAATAGTAAAATGCAATCCCAAAAAGATTATTATAATTTTGTAAATCCGTTTTTAGAAAGATATGATTACGATTCTTTAGAATTCCGCAATGAATATCATTATTCCGGAAATTTGGGTTTAATATATAAAAAAAGCAGTACCGTATTCAAGGTATGGTCACCGGTTGTCAAAAGCATTGAGGTTCTCAGCTATGGTTTTTGGGTAGAAGATTATGAGATCCCGCTAGAGCCGCTGGAAATCTGGCCGATGGAATATTTGGAAAAAGGTGTCTGGCATTTAAAAATTAATTCCGATCTTCATTTATTGATTTATCGTTTTCGGATTACTTATGCTAACGGTGAGCAGAGAACTTGCCATGACCCTTACAGTATCGCCACAACAGTTAACAGCGGACATTCAGTTGTCTTGGATTTAGACCGGACACAACCCGAAAACTGGAATCAACGCAGAATGGATTTCACCAGATCGGTTGATGCAATTATCTATGAAATGAGTATTCGTGATTTTACAATTTATCCCGATACAGATATCAAACATAAAGGAAAATATCTGGGTTTAACTGAAACCGGGCGCACCGGCCGTGACAGTTTGCCGGTCGGTTTGGATTATCTGACTTCTCTCGGTATAACCCACGTTCAACTGATGCCTTTTTATGATTTCGTAACTGTTAATGAAGAACATCCTTCGATTGAATATAATTGGGGTTACGATCCTGCCAATTACAATGTGCCGGACGGCTCGTTTGCGACCGATCCTTATAATCCGCTGACCAGAATCCGTGAAGTAAAAGAAATGGTTCAGGCTCTCCATGACAAAGGCATCAGAGTGATCATGGATGTGGTTTATAATCATGTTTATGATGTTGCGGCACATCCTTTTACGATTTTGGTTCCCGGTTATTATTTTCGTCATACAGCAGACGGTAAACTGGCAAACGGAACTTTTTGCGGCAATGAAGTGGCAAGTGAAAGAAGTATGGTCAGTAAATATATTACGGACAGTGTTTTATACTGGGCACGTGAGTACAACTTAGACGGTTTCAGATTTGATCTTTTAGGTATTCTTGATGTGTTTACAATGCGGACCGTTCGTGAGCAGCTGGACGAAATAGATCCTTCGATCATTATGCTCGGTGAAGGCTGGAATATGGGGGATGTCTTGCCGGAGGTATTACGTACAACGGCGGCCCGTTCACATATGTTACGCGGCATCGGTTTCTTCAATGATCAATTTCGCAACTCGATTCGCGGCAACGTATTTGATAAATACACTAAAGGATTTGCCGCCGGCGGTGAAATCGATTCCGATTTCCTCAACTATGAGCTGTTGTCTGAACGTTATTTCAGACCCGGTCAAATGGTTCAATATGCTGCAGCACACGACAATTACACTTTATTTGATCAAATTACTTCTTCTTTGCCGATGAGAAGTTTTGAGGAATATGAACGCAGACAGAACTTGGCGAACAGTATGATTTTGCTCTCCCAAGGTGTGGCATTTATCCATTCCGGACAAGAATTTATGCGTACAAAATTCGGTAATCCGAATAGCTATAATTCGCCGGATTCAGTCAATCAAATCGTCTGGCCTGAAACAAATCGCTATTCCGTCGATTACTTTCGCGCCTTAGTCAAATTCCGCAAGGAACACCAGATTTTCCACTACCATACATTTAATGAAATTCTGAAAAATGTGCAAGTGGATTTTCTGTCTGACCATTTAATAAAAATGCGCATCCGCAGTGAGAATTCCCACCATATTGATTTCTGGGTTTTCTTTAATGCATATGAGGGCTTCAGTCCGACCCTGATCGATGCCGGAACCTACAAAATATATTTTGCCGATAACGGACACTTTGTAGATGAACCGAAAATCCTGGAACTGGAAGAAGGCTGCAATATGATTAACATCAGTCCGCTCTCCACTCTGGTTATGGAAAAAATCAACGGCACACCTGTATCTCAAGGTTAAGTCCAGGCTAAGTTCAGGTGAAATATTGTTTGACACAAGTAAAATCATTTGATAATATAGCAAAGCAGTTAAAACCAATGGGCAATTAATTGCTGAATGCGGGATTAACTCAGTGGTAGAGTGTCACCTTGCCAAGGTGAAAGTCGCGAGTTCGAATCTCGTATCCCGCTCCACAAAATGACCGCCATATCATTTGAATTGATTAGCGGTCATTATTTATAAGGCACCATAGCCAAGTGGTAAGGCAGGGGTCTGCAAAACCCTTATTCTCCAGTTCAAATCTGGATGGTGCCTCCATAAAAGGACGACAAAACGGATACAATCCTGAGTCGTCTTTTTTTATGCCCTGAAACGTTGATAGGATAGTGGTTTCAGAGAACGCTCAAATAAACGAAAGGGTGCAAAAAGGGCTATAGTTACACTGTTTTGCCGTATTTCTGCACCTTTTTATGCGCAAGTGAAACCAACTACACGAAACTCGGAGTTTCGTATCGCTTGTTTAGTTTCGT
>JBMNJV010000005.1:0-308442 GCA_050951845.1 Saccharofermentanales bacterium | reverse complement strand
ATATACGAGGAGGTATAGATGGATTTTAGATTAAAGCAAGAGCACCTCATGGCACAAAAATTATTTCGTGAATTTGCCATTAATGAGGTGGAACCGATTGCCCAGGAAATTGATGAGAATCATCGTTTCCCGGAAGAAACCGTTGCCAAAATGCAGCAATACGGTTTTCTCGGCATACCTTTCAGTAAAGAAGTCGGTGGACAAGGCTGTGATACTTTGACCTATGTGTTAGCAATTGAAGAAATATCCAAAGCATGTGCAACCACGGGTGTTATTCTGTCCGCCCATACATCTCTCGGTGCTTCACCGATTGATGTGTACGGTACACCTGAACAAAAAGAAAAATTCTTACGTCCTTTAATTTCAGGTAAGAAATTGGGAGCATTCGGTTTGACTGAACCGGGAGCCGGTACTGATGCTGCCGGTCAACAAACTGTTGCTGATTTGGACGGTGATGAATATGTACTCAATGGTTCAAAGATTTTTATTACCAATGCAGGTAAGGCAGATATTTATATCATTTTTGCAATGACTGATAAAAGTAAAGGCACCAGAGGTATCTCGGCTTTTATCGTAGAAAAGGGAACACCGGGTTTTGAATTCGGTCATAGAGAAATAAAAATGGGCATACATGGTTCTGCAACCAGAGAATTGGTTTTTTCTGATTGTCGTATTCCGCAAGAGAATCTTTTAGGTCAGGCTGGCCGAGGATTCAGTATTGCCATGGGAACTTTAGATGGTGGACGTATCGGGATTGCCGCTCAAGCTCTTGGTATTGCACAAGGTGCCCTGGATAAAACGATTGCTTATGTGAAAGAACGCAAACAATTCGGTCGTCCGATTTCCGCTTTCCAGAATACACAATTTACTTTAGCCGATATGGCTACAGAAGTTGAATCGGCTCGGATGTTGGTCTATAAAGCTGCATTAGCAAAAGACACCCAAAAACGTTATTCATTGGAAGCTGCAATGGCAAAACTCAAAGCCAGTGAAGTGGCGTCATATGTTACAAATAAAGCCGTTCAGCTCCATGGCGGTTATGGATTTATCCAAGATTACGATGTAGAACGTATGATGCGTGATGCCAAGATTACTGAAATCTATGAAGGAACTTCTGAAGTAATGCGCATGGTTATTTCAGGTTCAATCTTGAATTAGGGGGGGAACACAATGAATATAGTCGTATGTATTAAACAAGTTCCGGATACCAATGAAGTCAGAATTGATCCGGTCAAAGGAACCCTGATTCGAGAAGGAGTTCCTTCAATTATGAATCCTGATGACAAAGCCGGTCTTGAAGCAGCTTTACGCATCAAGGATAAATATGGTGCGAAAGTAACTGTTATCACAATGGGGCCGCTACAGGCAGATGAAATATTGCGGGAAGCTTTCGCAATGGGTGCGGATGAAGCGTATCTGGTAACGGATAGAGCATTTGGCGGTGCTGACACATGGGCAACTTCTTCAACCTTAGCCGCAGCAATTTCTAAGTTGGATTATGATTTAATTATTACCGGTCGTCAAGCTATTGACGGTGATACAGCTCAAGTCGGCCCGGAAATAGCTGAACATTTAGATTTGCCCAATATTAGTTATGCTCAAGAAATTGAAATTGACGGTGATGAAATTGTAGTCTTACGTCAATATGATAATAGTTCACATCGAGTCAGAGCAAAACTGCCTGCTTTAATTACAGCTTTAAGTGAACTCAATCAACCGCGCTATATGACACCGGGCGGTATCTTTGATGCGTATCGTACCAAAGAAGTAATTAAATGGGTGCGTGATGATATTCCGATCGAAGACGAAAATATCGGTCTTAACGGATCTCCCACCAGAGTTTCCAAGTCTTTTCCTAAAGCAGTTAAAGAACCTGGAATTAAGATTGAGAAAAGTGCCGATGAATCAGTGCAATTTATTGTTGAGAAATTGAAAGAAACACATGTTTTATAAGGAGGCAGAAATGACTAAAGAGTATAAAGGAGTATATACGTTCGCAGAGCAAGTGGACGGCAAATTGACCGGCGTATCTTTGGAATTGCTGGGCAAAGCCGGTGACTTGGCAGCAGATCTGGATACTGATGTCACTGCCGTTCTATTAGGAAAAGATGTCGCTGATTTAGCAAATGAGTTGGTTCAGTTTGGAGCTGACCATGTTATTTTATATGAAAACGATGAGCTGAAATATTATACAACAGAACCATATACCCAAGTAATAACAGCAATTATCAAAGAATATAAGCCGGAAATATTTTTAATCGGTGCAACTGCAATTGGCAGAGATCTCGGACCGAGAATTGCAGGACGTATTCATACAGGTTTGACCGCAGATTGTACCAAGCTTGATATTCAAGCAGAAAGTAAAAATCTCCTGATGACTCGTCCGGCTTTCGGTGGTAACTTAATGGCGGAAATCCTCTGCGAAAATCACAGACCGCAAATGGCTACTGTCCGTCCTGGTGTTATGGTCAAAAAGGAAAAAGATGAAAAACGAACCGGGGAAATTGTTAATTTCAATTACACACTTGAGAAAAACAATAAATTTGTGACGGTTGAAGAAGTGATTAAAGAAACCAAAACAAAAATTGATATTCAAGATGCCGATATTTTGATTTCAGGTGGTCGTGGTGTAGGTGGTCCGGAAAATTTTGTAATCTTGCAAGACTTAGCTGAGGCAATCGGTGGTGAGGTTTCCGGTTCCAGAGCTGCAGTCGACTTGGGTTGGATCGATAAAAGCCTTCAAGTCGGTCAAACCGGAAAAACAGTACGTCCAAATTTATATTTTGCAATCGGTATTTCCGGTGCAATCCAGCATATGGCAGGTATGGAGGAATCCGACTATATCATTGCTATCAATAAAGATCCTGATGCATTAATCTTCAATATTGCCGACGTCGGTATAGTAGGAGATTTATTTGAAATAGTACCGAAACTAACCGAAAGTATTAAAGCCGAACGTAACAAATAAGATGACTATTTACAGAGAATAGAGTGGCTTTTGGTGTATGCAGTACAGCATCGCCACTCTCCATTTTTTTTACGAAAGCTTCTCATCCGTCTTGTACACTATCTAAGATTTTTTGTTATCTTTTTTTGATATTGATAATAAATCTCCTCCCTCTTGAAAAATATTTATGAATTATTTGAGTAAATATTATTCTGAAACATATACTTAACCAAATTAATTGATTTAATGACCAAATAGATGCCGAAATTTTTATAAGAATGTCCGAAAAAACGAAACAATCACATATAATCATTTACAATGATTAAATAATCAAGTACTATGGTTGAAATTGAACATATAAGTTTCAATATTCATTTATTTTTTAATTCATTTAACAAAACGTTGTCTATGCAAGTGAGGTAATTATGACAAAGATCAAAGTTGGTGTATCAGGTTATGGAGTAATAGGACAGAGATTGGCAGACGGAGTTGCTCGCCAAAAAGATATGGAACTTGTAGGTATTGCCGATATAGCTCCTACTTTATCAGTCAGAGCGTTAAAAGAAAAAGGCATGCCTTATGACTTATATCTTGTAGAGGGTGCAGATAAAAGTAAATTTGAAGAACTGGGCATACCGGTATCAGGAACATTTGAAGAATTAGTAAACAAAGTAGATATAATGCTGGACTCATCTCCGGGCGGTGTCGGTATCAAAAATAAGAAGATATACGAAGCGAACAAAACGAAAGCGATTTTCCAAGGCGGAGAATCCAATGAAATAGCGGATGTATTTTTCCATGGATATGCAAATTATGAAAAAGGTATCGGCAAAGATTATTTAAAATTAACATCATGTAATACGACAGGTGTAATCCGTGCGGTAGATTGTTTAGACCGGGAATTCGGCATAGAGAAAGTAGCAATGACAATAATACGCAGGGTGGCAGATCCGGGAGATTATCACAGAGGTTTGACGAACGCATTACAGATGGATAAAGCCCCTAGTCATCAGGCAGTAGATTTAATGACAATAATGCCGCATATCGAAGCGACAGGGATCCTGGTTCATACCCCGGTAACCCATGGTCATATAATAACCGTGGTGGCTACCGGTAAGGAAAAAATAAGCAGAGATCAGGCCTTGGCAGCTTTCCGGGCGCATCCGAGAATTCGCATAGTCAGAATAGATGACGGTTTCAAAGGTAATGCCTCGTTGTTCCGTTATGCCAGAGATCTGGGAAATCCCCGGGGTGATATGTATGAGATAGCGGTTTGGGAAGACAGCATAGTGGAATCGGGAGATGACATCATGTTTGCGATCAATATACCGCAAGAGGCAGTAACGATACCTGAAACGATAGATGCAATAAGAGCGGCGATGGGTTTGCAGGATAACCGGGAAGACGGAACAAATGCAACCAATGAAAATTTGGGGATAGGAAAATGGAAATGAAAATTCATTCTTATAAAGAAGTCAATTATGAGGACAAAAATGTACTCTTAAGAATAGATAATTGTGTTTGGTGTAAATAACTGTTGTTTAATGAATAAGGAGGTAGGAAAAGCAGGATTGATGTTGAAGATATTTAATTATTGTAGTGTTCCGGGGATTAGAGAGATAGTATTTAATTAAAAAAAGAATAATGAAATGAAAGGGAATTAAAATGAAAAAAACAACTAAATTAATTGCATTGATAGTAGCATTAATTATGTGTATCAGCGCTGTAGCTTGTACAAGTGCTTCTAAAAAAGATGATAAAAAATCAGATGCAGATAGCAAATCGGAAGAAAAAGCAGAAGAAAAAGCAGAAGAAAAAGCAGAAGAAAAAGCAGAAGAAAAAGCAGAGGATGCTAAAGACGACAGTAAAGAAGAACAAACTGAAACAGTCGATGTTGTGAAAATCGGAGTCATTCTTCCTATAACCGGTTCGCAGGCAGCTATCGGCAATCGTCAATTATCCGGTATGGAATTAGCAGTGGCTATGCGCAACGAACAGGGCGGTATAGAGTCCTTAGGCGGAGCAAAAGTTGAATTGGTTATTTCTGATACTACCGGAGAATCTCAAGTAGGCGTTACAGAAGCAGAGAGACTTATTACAAGCGGAGAGATTGCAGCCTTATGTGGTCCGTACAGTTCTGCGGTAGGTGCAGCGACTGCCCCTGTTGCTGAAAGATATGAAATTCCTTATGTTTTAACAAATGCAACAGCTGATGAAATTTTGAAAAATGATTATAAATATGTTTATCGTGCCAATGTCTGTAACGGATTGGATGCTGTTGACATGGTCGGCTTTATTTCCGACTTAAACGAGGAGTTTGATGCAGGAATTGAAAAAGTAGCGATCGTATTTGAAAACTCTGATTGGGGCAAAGGTATGTCCAATGGAATTTCAAATGAAATCGAACAAAATTATGCCGATGATTTTGAAGTTGTTATCAATGAAAGTTATGAAGCAGATAATGCCGACTTTTCAGCTATCATCAATAAAATCAAAGCTGCTGATGCTGATATCATTATTCCGATGAATTACTTAAATGATGCTTTGTTATTTGTTCAATCTCTTGCTGATTATCAAGTAGATATTCCGGTTCTGGCTCATTCAGGCGGATATACAGTTCCTGAATTCTTACAAAACGCCGGTACAAATGCGGATTATTTAATGACATTCTCCTCCTGGGATGCCAGTTTATTAGATATTAAAGGCGAAAAAGCAGTTGAAGTTAATGAAAGATATAAAGCAGAGTTTTCCGAAGGCGGAGTCGATATGGACACTTATTCTGCCAATGGCTGGGTAGGAATGTCGGTACTGATGAATGCGATTGAAAGAGCCGGAAGCACAGATCACAAGAAAATTAATGAAGCGCTTGCTGCAACGGATCTTCCGCAAGATGCTTATGAAAACACCTTACATCCCTATGAAGGAATAAAATTCGGTGAAGAAGTATTAGGAATGACAAATCAAAACATTTACAGCAGATCGTGTATCGTGCAAATTATTGACGGAAAATTTAAATTGATTGGACCTTCGTCTCTGGTTCCTCTCAAAGATACTGAAATAGTTTATCCGATTCCTGCTTGGGAAGACAGATAATTTTCAAAATATATTTAAATCGAATCTGTAAAAGGATGTGGATATGGCTTGGTCTGGTTAAGGATTTATTAACTTAGTAAGTAGTTCTCTCTACTAGACCAAGCGAATACTTTGCTCATTTTTCAGGCGAGTTAAATTGTAAACGGAGGTGTACATTGTTATATTTACAAACAATTGTTGATGGACTTATGCAAGGCGGAGTATATGCTATGGTAGCTTTGGGATTAAGTCTGGTTTTCGGAGTTATGAGAATAATTAATTGGTCCCATGGTGAAACCTTAATGGCAGCAATGTATATCAGCTTTTTGTTATATTCCAATTTAGGCATTAATCCATATTTAACAATATTAGTCAATATTATTATTTTTGCAATATATGGATATTTTCTTCAAAGAATGGTTCTTAACGGTTTATTAAAACGGGAAGCAGATAGAGAACCCCTGAGTATTCTTCTGTTTACAGCGGGTTTAGGTATGGTTTTAAGCAATGTGGCATTAATGATTTTTGGCGCTCAATCGAAAGCTATTGCTGCTACTTTTAATCTTGGATCATTCAAAACCCCTGTGATGGACTTAGTTATTTCAAAGCCTAAATTAATTGCTTTCATCATATCTATTGCCGTTACTTTAGCGCTATTTGCTTTCATTAAACGTGCAGAATACGGCAGAGCATTGCGAGCATGTTCACAAAACAGACACGTTGCCGTATTGATGGGGATAGATCAACAAAAATTATATGGTATAGCGATGGCTATAGGCTGTGCTCTTGTCGGTATAGCCGGCGCTTTGTTGATTTCATTTTTTCCTGTTACTCCGGATGTAGGATCTACATATTCGATGAAGTCGTTTATTATTGTTGTTCTGGGAGGTAAAGGCAGTATTTTGGGTGCACTTGTAGGTGGACTGATTGTCGGAGTTATTGAGACATTGGGTGCGCAATTAACTTCTGCTTCGTATTCTCAAGTTATTTTATTTGTGCTGTTTATCGTAATTCTGTTAGTTCGTCCTTCCGGACTTTTAGGTCAAGAAAGTGAGTAGGAAAAGAATATGAAATTTATTAAAAATAATATCAAATATTTTATTCTGATTGCACTTATGATAATTTTACCACAAGGAGTTCTTTTATTTGCTCCAAATAAAAGTGGTTACATTTTGCAATTGCTGGTAATGCTGTTACTGTATATGTATTGGACCAGTTCGTGGAATATTATCAGTGGTTACGTCGGTTGGATGTCTCTGGGACATGCAACATACATTGGTCTTGGTGCATATACTTCAACAATATGTTTTATGTACTTGGACATTTCTCCCTGGATAGGGATGTTCATCGGCGGTTTAATTGCCGGTCTTGTCAGTTGTCTGGTCGGTTATCCTACATTTAAACTAAGGGGTTCGTACTATACTTTATCCACGGTAGCTCTTGTTAACACCATGAGAATTATATTTTTATCAGAAGATAAGATTTTCGGTTTTGAAACATTTGCGGCAATGGGAATGAAATTACCTTGGTTAGGCGGTCATTTTATCGATATGCAAAGTCTCGACCGGTCGTTCTTTTATTATATTGTGCTGGCACTTTTAGTAATAATATTGTTGATTTCAAATGCAATTTCCAAAAGTAAAACAGGGTATTATTTTGCTGCAATCAAAACTAATCAAAATGCAGCAGCTACCTTAGGTGTTAACGTAGAAAACTATAAGTTGCGTGCCCAATTCATCAGTGCATTTTTTACTGCAGTAGGCGGAGCAGTTTATGCTCAATTGTTACAATATATTGACCCGTCCAGTTTCTTCTCAAGTGATTTATCTGTACAGATTGCATTAATGGCAATTATTGGTGGCAGAGGCTCATTGTGGGGACCTGTCATAGGGGCGTTGTTGTTGTATCCTGTAAGTGAGTACTTGAGATCTACCATAGGCAGTTCTTTGCCCGGTTCTTCTCTTGCGATCTACGGATTAATTCTGATGCTGGTAATTTATTTTATGCCACAAGGTATATTTTCTTATTTAGAAAAACTAGCTTCTTTCGTAAAATCAAAATTTAAAAAAACTGCTGGGGAGGTGTAATTGAATGAATAATAATATTATTTTAGAAGCTCAGTCCCTGGTTAAACAATTTGGCGGTCTTATAGCGGTAAATTACGTAAGTGTAAAATTATACGAAGGAGAGATTCTTGGTTTAATCGGGGCCAACGGTGCAGGAAAAACTACATTATTTAATATGTTATCCGGTGTTTTTGAACCTACTTCAGGCAAAATATTATTCGAAAATGTTGAAATACAGAAAAAGCCTGCTTATAAAATCTGTGAAATGGGTATTGGCAGAACATATCAAATTGTTCAGCCGTTTACAAATCTTACCGTGTTGGAAAACACGATGGTTGGCGCTTTGTTACGGCATAGAGATACCAAAGTAGCTAGAGAAAAAGCAGAAGAAATATTGGAATTGATTGGTCTGTCACATTTAAAAGATACAGTAGGATCTTCTTTAAATATCCCGCAGCTGAAACGTATGGAGATGGCTAGAGCTTTGGCTACGGAACCGAAAATTCTATTATTAGATGAGGTAATGGCTGGTCTTAATCCGACTGAAGGCGAAATGATCATTAATTTAATACTTAAAATCAGAGATCATGGAGTTTCTATTATTGTAATAGAACATGTAATGAAGGCTATCATGAATTTATCGGACAGAATTTATGTTCTTAATCAGGGAGAACTGATTGCGGAAGGAACACCGCAAGAAGTTTCAAATGATGAAGAAGTTATTAAGTCTTATTTGGGAGAAAAAAAATATGTTAAAAGTTAATAATCTAGAGGTTAACTATGGTGATTTCAATGCAATCTCGGATGTTAGTTTAAACATAGAGGCTGGTGAAATAGTTGCTTTGTTGGGATCTAACGGTGCGGGAAAAAGTACAACCATCAATACACTTTCCGGTGTAACCGATTTGGTTTCAGGAGAAATATTTTTCCAAGGAGAAAATATTTCTAAGATGGCTTCTCATGAGCGAGTGGATCTTGGGATTGTCCAGGTTCCTGAAGGAAGAAAACTTTTTCCCTTCATGTCTGTTATGGACAATTTACTGATCGGTTCATTTAATAAGCATTCAAGAAAAAACAGAGAAAAAAATCTGGAATTATGTTTTGAATTTTTCCCTATTTTGCATAAAAGAAGAAGGCAATTAGCAGGGTCGATGTCCGGTGGTGAACAACAAATGTGTGCTATCGGACGGGGCTTAATGGCAGAGCCAAAATTGCTGATGCTGGACGAACCGTCTTTAGGATTAGCACCGGTTATTGTTGAAACAATATTTGAAATAATTCAAAAAATCAACACAGACTTAGGTACATCAATCTTGTTAGTTGAACAAAATGTACTTGCCAGTCTGGAAATTGCGTCACACGGATTTGTTTTGGAAACAGGTGAAACCGTGTTGCAAGGACCGAGTGAAGTTTTAATTAATGATGACAAATTGAAAAAAGCGTATTTAGGAATTTAGCAGATACAAAATTATATTAAATTAACATTAATTTTTAAGTTTGATATTTATATTATTCATATGACTAAATTAATAATAAACAGTAAAACATCATGATAATTATTTCATTACGACAAATGAAATAATTACATGATGTATATGTTTTGGTGTTTTTAATTTTTAACAAGGGGGCAAAGAAATGGCAGTAGCGGTAATAATGCCAAGACAAGGGCAATCAGTAGAAAGCTGTATCATAGGAGAATGGCATGTATCAAAAGGCGATAAAGTAAGCGCCGGCGATAAACTATTTACTTATGAAACAGACAAAGCGACGTTTGATGAAGAATCACCGGCCGATGGGGAGATCATAGCAGTATTCTTCGAAGAAGGCGATGATGTACCGTGTTTATTGAATGTATTGGTAATCGGTGAAGCGGGAGAAAGCTGGGAAGAATATATTCCAGAGGGAGCGACGGTTGACGGAGCAGGAGCAAGTGTTGCAACGACAGAAGCAGAACCGGCAGCAGAAGTTGCAGCAACAGCGGAAGCAGCGCCGGCAGCAGCAACTGTAGCAGTGGCACCGAGTGTTGCGGGCGAACATCCTGTAAGTCCCAGAGCAAAAGGTTTGGCAGCCAAGCATAATGTAGATTTAAGAATGACGGCAGCGAGCGGACCGAACGGCAGAATCATTGAAAGAGATGTGGAAGCAGCAATCGCAGCCGGCTTGGTAGCAACAACGGCAGCCGGTCAGGATTATGCGGCTGGTATCGCAGGCAGCGGAATCGGCGGAGCAGTTCGTGTGGAAGATCTGTCAAAATTACCTGAATTACAAACACTGGAAGGTGCGGCATTAGTAGACCAGGCAGTATTAAGTCTTGATGAAGCGGAATATACCGACGATAAGATTACGAATATCCGCAAGGTAATTGCCCGTTCAATGCATGCTTCTCTGGCAGAAATGGCACAGCTTACCTTGAATGCCTCATTCGACGCAAGTAATATTTTAGCCTGGAGAAATCGTCTGAAAGCATTGAAAGAAAAAGGCATGGACGAGAAACTGGGCTTGGCGATTCTGCAACGCGTACCGACGATCAACGATATCATCCTCTATGCAGTATCGAGAACAGTTAAAAAATATCCTGACTGTAATGCCCATTACCTGGCAGATGAGAATATCTTCCGTCATTTCAATCGTGTACACCTGGGAGTAGCGGTGGATACACCCCGTGGTTTAATGGTACCTGTAGTACGTAATGCAGATCTGAAATCGATCAGTCAAATTTCGGCCGAGGCAAGAGACTTGGCACTGCAATGTATGGAGGGATCAATCAATCCCGACAAACTATCGGGCAGCACGATTACGATTACAAATATGGGCAGATCCGGTGTCGAAAGTTTCACACCTGTAATCAATCCGCCTGAAACCTGTATCGTAGGGGTATCTTCAACGTATGAGAAAGTCCGCAGCGGCAAAGACGGGGGACTTGAATTATACCCTGCAATGACCATCTCGTTAACGATAGATCACAGAGCTCTTGACGGAGCCCCTGGCGGAGTATTCTTACAAGCCTTGATTCAAACATTAGAAAACTTCGACCTTTTCTTAATGGGATAATGGAAAACTAATTAATAATATAAAAGAGCAACAATCATTACAGAGAGAGAGCAACAATCAGATCGGCGGATTCAGATCCGCCGATAATGAAACTAAAAAATAAGAGGATATAAAAAATGTACGATGTATTAGTAATAGGTGGTGGTCCCGGCGGTTATTTAGCAGCCCAAAGAGCAGGTGAAAACGGATTGAAAGCCTGTCTGTTCGAAAAAAGAAATCTGGGCGGAGTTTGCTTAAATGAAGGATGTGTTCCATCTAAAGCACTTTTGAATTCAGCAAAAATTTATGAACATGCAGCTGACGGATCTGCTTACGGTGTTACGGCAGAAAATGCAAAAATCGACCAGGTGAAAGTAATCAAACGCAAAAACAAAGTAGTTAAAAAACTGGTCAGCGGTGTTGCAATGACCATGAAGCGTAATAAAGTTGATGTTGTCGAAGCGAAAGCGACCATTAAAAGTCGCCAGAACGGCGTGATAACAGTTGAAGCCGACGGCAAAGAATATCAGGGAAAAAATCTGATTATCGCTTCCGGTTCCGAAGTTGTAAAACCGCCGATTGACGGTTTGCAAGAACAATTAGATAAAGGTTTTGTTTTAACCAGTCGTGAAATTTTAGACCTTGAAGTTATTCCGGAAAAAATGGTGATCGTCGGCGGCGGTGTAATCGGATTAGAGATGGCAAGTTATTTCCAAACGGCAGGCACAAAAGTTACCGTAATTGAAATGCTGGATCATATTGCCGGTACAGTCGATGCTGAATTAGGAAAATTGTTGCAAAAGAATTTTGAAGCGAAAGGCTTGGAATTTAAATTGAATTCAACGGTTACCGGTTTTGGTGATAAATATGTTGAATATGAATACGAAGGCAAAAAAGAAAAAGTTGATGCGGATTATTGTTTGATTTCAATCGGCAGGCGTGCAGTCTCAGCAGATATCGGTTTAGAGAATATCGGTGTTGAATGTGATCGTGCCAATATTAAAGTAGATGATCAAATGTTAACCAATGTCCCGAATGTATATGCGATCGGAGATGTAAACGGCAAATGGATGCTGGCCCATGCGGCATATCGTGAAGCGGAAGTTGCAATCAATACGATTCTCGGTAAAAAGGATGTGATGCGCTATGAGGCGATGCCATCAGTTTTATATACAAATCCTGAAATGTGTTTTGTCGGCGAATCAGAAGAAAGTGCCAAAGCCAAAGATTTGGATTACAGAGCATTAACGCTTCCTCTGGCATATAGCGGTCGCTATGTTGCGGAAGTTGAAGGAGGCAACGGAGTGATCAAAATATTGGTCGATAACAAACGTAATTATCTGATCGGAGCTCATATGTTAGGCAGTTATGCATCCGAATTAGTAACTCCCCTGGGCATGATGATTGAAAAGCAAATGACAATTAATGAAATCAAAGAATTTATCTTCCCGCATCCGACAGTCGGTGAAGTAATTCGCGAAGCAATTTTTGCCTTATAAAATGGACAGTTTAACACTGATAATTTTAGGATAAGAATTAAATTATATTATTTGGACCAGGAAAAATTAACAATACATAAATGAAAAACAATAGTATCAAATCAAGGAGAAGATCATGACAAAATCATTACCTATTATTCCGGAAGAAGCTCGTGCACCACGCATGATTGAATTACAAGATATACCGGTAAATCAGTATCAGAAAACAGTTAAAGACGAAAAAGACAATTTTACCAAAGATGAATTGATGGGCATCTACAGAGATATGAGATTGATTAGAGAATTTGAAGAAATGCTTTACTCAATCAAGACAACCAGCTCATATCATGGCTTAGAATATTTTAATCCCGGACCTTCTCATCTGTCTCTCGGAGAGGAAGCAGTTGCTGTAGGTCAGGCATATTATCTGGATAAAAACGATTTTATTTTCGGCACACACAGAAGTCATAATGAAGTTTTGGCTAAATCATTTTCAGCTATAAGAAAAATGGAAGATGCTGAATTGCTGGAAATCATGGAAACATTTATGGATGGCAGACAGCTGAAAGCCATTGAATCACTCAGAACGGAGCAGATGTCAATCAAAGAGCTGGCATTGATCTATATTTTATATGGTTTTCTGGCGGAAATATTTGCAAAGAAAACCGGATTTAATCAAGGTCTTGGCGGTTCGATGCATTGTTACTTTGTTCCTTTTGGTATATATCCTAATAATGCAATTGTCGGCGGATCAGCAGGTATAGCATTAGGAGCTGCCCTTTATAAAAAAATTAATCGTCAACCGGGTCTGGTTGTTGCCAATGTAGGTGACGGAGCACTTGGTTGCGGTCCGGTATGGGAAGCTTTGGCGATGTCAACGATGGATCAGTATAAAACCTTATGGGAAGGTGATATGAAAGGCGGCTTGCCTTTAATCTTTAATGTCAATAATAATCATTACGGTATGGGCGGTCAAACCAGAGGTGAAACCATGGGATATGGTAATCCTGCCCGGATCGGTGCGGCTTTAAATGCTGAACAAATGTATGCAGAAACTGTTGATGGCAATAATCCGTTAGCAGTTATCGATGCTTACAAAAGAAAAATGAAAAACATTGATCAAAAAGAGGGTCCTGTTTTTGTAGAATTTGTAACTTACCGCTATCATCATGCAATACCCGATCCCGGAACATACAGAACGGATGAAGAACTGGATGCCTGGAAAGAACATGATCCGATCAAAACTTTCCCGGCCCAATTAATTGAGGCAGGTATTGCAACTCAGGCTGAAATTGATTTGATTGATGAAGATGTTGTAAACAAGATGATAGATGTAACCAGGTTGGCAGTGGATTCCGAGATTTCTCCGAGAATTAATTTAAAAGAAGAGCCGAGAGCTATTGCCGACGTAATGTTTTCCAATCAAAGAATCTTAAAATTATCTGACGCAGAACCTGATATGCTGCAAACTAAAGAAGAATTAAAAGACAATGTCAGAGTTAAACAGATTTCCCGGCGTGAACGCTTTGCTTACGATGAAAAGGGTGAGGAGTATTCTGTTAATAAACGTTATCAATTGCGTGACGGAATTTTTGAAGCTGTGTTAGATAAGTTTTACGAAGATCCGACTCTTATTGCTTATGGTGAAGATCTGCGTGATTGGGGCGGTGCATATGCTTGTTACCGCGGATTGACGGAAGCTGTTCCGTATCATCGTTTATTCAATTCACCTATCTCTGAAGCGGCAATTGTTGCGTCCGCGATAGGATACGCAATGGCCGGCGGCAGAGCTATCGTAGAATTGATGTATTGTGACTTCTTAGGTCGTGCCGGTGACGAAGTATTTAACCAATTACCGAAATGGCAAGCCATGTCCGGAGGCTACCTCAAAATGCCGGTAGTAATTCGCATGTCTGTCGGTTCCAGATACGGTGCACAGCATTCTCAAGAGTGGACATCCTTAGTTGCTCATATTCCGGGAATAAAGGTAATTTATCCTGTAACTCCCTATGATGCGAAAGGTATGTTAACTTCAGCGCTCAACGGAACTGATCCGGTAGTAGTTTTTGAAAGCCAGGACTATTATGATGTCGGAGAAAAATTTGTTGAGGGAGGGGTTCCTGAAGAATCTTATGAAGTTCCTTTAGGTGAACCTGCTGTTCGTCGGAAGGGTTCAGATGTTACTTTCTTAACTATAGGGACAACACTCTATCGAGCATTGGAAGCTGCGGAAGAATTACAGGAAAAATATAATATTTCAGCAGAAGTTATTGATGCCAGAACACTTGTACCTTTCAATTATGAAAAGGTGATAGAATCCGTCAAAAAGACAGGCAAGATAATAGTTGCGGGAGATGCTACAGAAAAAGGATCATTCCTTAAAGAGTTTGCTGCAAACATTCAAGACATGGCATTTGATTATCTTGATGCACCGGTACAAGTCTTAGGTGCACATAACTGGATTACGCCGGCTCGTGAATTTGAGAAAGACTTCTTCCCGCAAAAAGACTGGTTCATTGATATTTATCATCAAAGAATAGAACCGATTCAAGGCTATACTCCGATCAATAATTTCACCGAGGGTGAAATGCTCAGACGCAGAACCTTAGGTGTTTAATAGGTTCATTAGAAATGTAATTTGACATGAAAGAAAGCTTTAATATGAACGCAGAACAAATGGTACAAGGAATGATTTCTAAAGCGAGAATAGCTCAAAAAGAAATCGAAAATTATTCTCAAGATCAAGTTGATGCAATTTGTAAAGCAATTGCAAAAGTTGTTTATGATAATGCGGTGGAACTGGCGGAGATGGCAGTTGAAGAAACCGGCATGGGCAGAGTAGATCATAAAATTACGAAAAATCGAGGTAAAGCAAAAATTATCTGGGCGGATATGAAAGATGAAAAAAGCGTCGGTATCATCGATCGTGATCCGCTGACCGGAATTACCAAGGTTGCCAAACCTATGGGTGTTGTAGGTGCTATTACACCTACAACAAATCCCATAGTAACACCGATGTGTAATGCCATGTTTGCTGTAAAAGGACGTAATGCGGTAATTATCAGTCCGCATCCCCGTTCAAAAAAATGCAGTAATTACACGGTTCAGCTAATCAATCAAGAATTAGCAAAAATGGGTGTGCCGAAAGACTTAATTCAATGTATCGAAGAACCCACTGTTGAAGCTTCGGGATTTGTCATGAAATTGGCGGATGTTTGCATTTCTACCGGTGGTATGGGAATGGTCAGAGCAGCTTATTCATCGGGTAAACCGGCGTTTGGTGTCGGTGCCGGAAATGTTCAATGTATTATCGATCGAGATGTCGATTTTATGAAGGCAACGGAAATGATTGTAGCGGGTCGGGAGTTTGATCACGGTATCATTTGTTCTTGTGAGCAAACTTCAATTGTACCGGCAGATAATTATTCAGACATTGTCGCTGCTTTTATAGAAAATGGTGCATTTTACATTGAAGATCCTGAACAAGTGAAAGCATTACGCGATACACTTTTCCCGGATGGAATTATGAATAAAGATTGTGTCGGACAATCAGCGTTTGACGTAGCCGGACTGGCAAAGATTGATGTCCCGCAAGAAACCAGAATATTACTTGTTAAAGCAGATACGTACGGTAAAGATGATTTATTGTCTAAAGAAAAAATGTGTCCGGTGAATTCTATTTACGCATACGATACCTGGGAAAAGGCAGTTGAAATTGCCAATGCAAACCTCGAGGTTGAAGGTAAAGGACATACTGTCTGTATACATTCCAATAATACGGAGCATATCGAATATGCAGCTCAAATCTTGCCGGTATCTCGTTTTTGTATTAACCAGATCTGTGCAACCAGTAATGGAGGCAGCTTTGTGAACGGTCTGGCAGCAACTACAACCCTGGGCTGCGGCAGTTGGGGGAATAATTCAATTTCTGAAAACTTGAGTTTCAGGCATCTGTTTAATGTAAGTCGAATTGCAACCGTTATTCCGAATGCTGTTGTTCCCGGTGATGAAGAAATTTGGGAGAATTAGATTTTGGATATTTTAGAATACCAAGCACGTGACCTTTTTAATAAGTATGGCATTCCTACGATGAAAGCATGTGTCATCAAACAGCAAGATGAAATTACCGATAAAGTAAAAGAAGCAAAACTTGGCTTTCCGCTTGTAGCAAAAGTGCAGATTCCTATAGGAAAACGGGGTAAAGCAGGCGGAATCCGTTTTGCGGAAAATATTTCTCAATTACAAGATCATGTAGCAGATTTGTTACATAAAGAACTTTTAGGATTTCAAGTAAATGAAATCATGGTTGTGGAAAAAGCAGAATATGAGCAGGAATACTACTTGTCAATTCTTTTAGACAGATTGAGTAAAAAGCCTGTGGTAATATTTTCTGCAGAAGGCGGTATGGACATTGAAGAACTGGCTGCAAGTCAGCCTGATAAAATAATAAAAGTTGAAATTGATCCTTTGATCGGTTTACAAGAATTTCATATTACACATATTATTTCTCGCAGCGGTTTGCCGCTGAGTATCAAGAAAAATTTATTTGATGTGATCAGTAAGTTATATCAATGTTTTACGGGATCAGATTGTTTATTAGCCGAGATAAATCCTTTAGTTATGGATGAATCCGGAAATCTGATTGCTCTGGACGGTAAAGTGAGAATAGATGATTCAGCACTTTACAGATTACCTGAATTGGCAGAAATCAGGGAACATTTACATGAAGAGCCTTTAGTTCGTGCAGCAAGACATCACAATTTCCTTTATATTCCAATTGAACAAGGGGGTCAAGTTGCAGTTATGTCAAACGGTTCAGGCATGTTAATGAGTTGTATAGATTTGCTGACACAAGCCGGACTCACAGTGGGAGCTGCTCTGGATTTAGGTGGCGGTGCAACTGCTGAACGGATTAAAGAAGGTTTACTGATTTTATTTTCTACAGAAGGAATTAACTCAGTCTTGATTAATATTTTTGGCGGGATAACACGTTGTGATGAAGTTGCCCAAGGTATAGTTTATGCATGGGAATCTTTCAAAGGAATAGATAATATTGCAGTTTTAATGGAAGGAACTAATCGGGATCTCGGTCTCGGAATTTTGGCTAAATTGAAAGACGACATTATTCTTCCGAAGAATCTGCCCCAAGGTGTAGGAGTTTTAGCTCAAAGGATGATGGACGAATGAGTATTTTAATTGATGAAAATACAAAAGTTATAGTACAAGGAATAACCGGAAGGGAAGGAACTTTTCACACTGAACAGATGCTTGAATATGGAACCAAAGTCGTAGCCGGAGTAACACCCGGCAAAGGTGGCCAAAATGTACTCGGTGTACCTGTTTTTAACAGTGTTAAAGAAGCGAAAGCTGCCACTGATGCGAATGCTTCGGTTGTATTTGTTCCTGCAAGATTTACGAAAGCTTCAGTTTTAGAAGCGATAGATGCGGGAATTCCGCAGATTTTTACAATTGCTGAACATGTACCTGTACACGATATGCTTTATTGTTATCACCTGGCAAAGGCAAAAAACATTCGTTTATTTGGTCCGAATTCTTTTGGAGTTATTTCCCCCGGCAAAACAAAAGTGGGTTTTATGGCGCACAGAATCTTCAGTCCTGGGCATGTAGGCGTAATGAGCAGATCTGCTACCAATTGTTATGAAACCGTATTTAAGTTAACGAACAAAGGTATTGGTCAATCAACTTGCGTAGGTAATGGCGGAGATATGATACCGGGTTCTACTTTTGTTGATGTGTTGCCTGATTTTGAAGCTGATCCTGAAACAGATTGTATGATTATGATCGGAGAAATAGGCGGCAATGAGGAGGAATTAGCAGCAGCATATATCAAAGAACATGTAACAAAACCCGTAATAGCATTAATTGCAGGAAAAAATGCACCGAAAGGTCGCAGTATGGGACATGCCGGAGCGATAGTCGAAGCGGATGGTACGGGTAGTGCTGAAAACAAGGAAAAAGTATTGAGAGATGCCGGAGTTTTGATTGCTGAAAACACGGAACATATCGTAGAAATTGTAGAGGAACTAAAAGCAAACAATAAAATCAGATAACAAATATATATCTGACAATACTTTCGGTGAAGAATCTGTTAAAATGTTTATAGTTTACTGCAAAAGGAGTCTAGTATATGTCAACTGACTATTTGTACAGAGAACATGGTGGTGGCGGTATTGTATATGTAATAGGTCATCGCCACCCTGATACTGACAGCATAGCTTCGGCAATCGGCTATGCACATCTGAGGCAAAAACAAGATTATAATGTTGTTGCTTGTTATTTGGATAACTTAACTGCGGAAACAAAATTTTTATTGGAAAAGTTTGAGCTGCCTTTTCCTTTAAAAATCAGAGATGCCAGACCGAGACTTGATGAAACGGTGATGGACGATGCGAACAGAGTTTCGGAAGATGCAATTCTGCGAGATGTTATTGAACGTTTTGATGAGCAACATAAAGTTTTTACGGTACAGGATAAAAAAGGTCGCCTTCTCGGGATTGTAACTAATTCTTCGATCGGAGAAACTGTGTTACAAGATACCTCGAAATCTGTTGATTTACTGAAGAAAACATCCGTTGAAGATATGGCACGAGCTATCGAAGGAAAATTGTATTATATGCCGGAAGAGTCTCGTCATAACGGTAATGTCAGTATTATTGCTTTATCAGCTAATAATCTGAAGTTTTATGACTTAAAAGACCAAATAGTAATTATGGGGAATGATACCAATTTTCAATTAGAAGCTATCGATAAAGGAACTGCTGTCCTGATTTTAGTCCAGACCAAAGAAATAGGTCCGATGGTTTTACGGGCTGCAAGAGAAAAAGATTGTGCGATTATTCTGGCTAGTCATGATGCTATGAATACGAGCCGTTTTCTTTATTATTCCATTCCGGTTAAGCTGGTAATGGGAACAGATCTGGTCGTGTTTAATGATCAGGAATTTGTTGAGGATGGAATTGAAAAAATGATGCGCAGCAGGCATCGTGCTTATCCGATTGTCGATGAAAGAAATCGGGTAATGGGGCTGACTTCACGTTATCGGCTGCTCAATGCTCCGAAACGACGCTATGTTTTGGTAGATCATAATGAAGCTCTTCAATCGGTTCCTAATATAGAGAAAGCGGATGTGATTGAGATAATAGATCACCACCGTTTGGGTGATTTAACATCGGATAAACCGGTTGCTTTTCGCAATGAACCGGTAGGTGCTACAGCGACCATAATTACAAAAATGTTTATTGAACAAAATATTCAGCCGGATATTAATGTTGCAGGGCTGTTATTATCTGCGATTATTGCTGACACTTTAAATTTCAAATCTCCTACAACAACAAATGAAGATAAAATGACAGCAAAATATTTGGCGGAATATACGGATCTGGATATAAATGCTTTAGCTGAAGAAATTTTTAAAGCAAGCTCTGAAGAATTCTTAAATGATCTCAATCAGCTTTTAGAGTTTGATGTAAAGAATTATAATGTTTCGGATCAAAGCATCATGATTTCACAATATACGATGTATCATTTAAATGAAACCACTGCAATCGATGAAGAATTATCTAAAGTTTTAGATCAACGATCAGAAGAACAAAATATATATTTATGGATTATGATGTTCACTTCCGCCCGGGATAACGGCTCGATTTTTTATGCAGGCGGACCCGGAAAAAAGATCATGCCTTTTATTTTTCCGAATACTGAAGGAGAAATTAATTCTTTTCAAAAAGGTGTTGTTTCAAGAAAAAGTCAGGTAGTGCCTCGTATTCTTTCCTATTTAAGAGGCGGTTTAGTTTAATCAATGAAGTTAAAACGAATCGGAAATTAGGTTTTTAAAATTGAAATTTTAAAAACCTAATTTCCGATTCGTTTGTAATAAGTATTTATATTAATTATAAGTTCTAGTCGCGTTATAAATAATCCGATATATTGAAATGCCGATTTTCGTACATCTTCACGAGTCTTAATTTTAAAATTCTCTATTGATCAGAACATGAAATAACTTCATGCTAACTTAGGTCTAATTTTGGAGGTCAGTACGGGGTACGGGACATTCTTTTTTTCTGTTTTGTTTTAATAATCAAAAGATGTTATAAAGTAAGAATAAATCCAATTCGATTATCTAGAAATGATTTAGGTTAAGAGTAAAGTGCGAAAGTACATAATAGATATTTCAATAATTGTCTGAAAACAAGAAATCTTCTTTGCTTGAAATAAAAATGTTTGAATACTATTCTTGCATTCTAATTTAGAAATGGGAAAATTTAAGAAATGAAAAAATCAGTATCATTAAAAAAACTTTCGGAGATTACAGGATATTCTGTAGCTACTATATCGAGAGTAATTAATAAAAAAGGTAAATACTCGGTTGAAACTGAAAAAAAAGTCTTAAAGGCAATAAAGGAATACAACTATGTACCAAATGTCATTGCCAGAAGTCTCCGAACAAATCATTCACCTACAATTGGAATTATAGTTCCGGATATTACAAATGAATTTTTTTCAAGAATTACGCTAGCAGTTCAGTTGAAGTTGTTATCTCATGGTTTTACTGCAATTGTTTGTAACACAAATGAAAACAAAAATCTTGAAGAACGGTATATGCAGATGTTACAGTCACAAAATATCAGTGGGATAATATATATTTGCTGCAAACAATTATATGATGGTAACTACAATTCTACAGTTCCGAAAGTATATATAGATCGGAAACCAACTATCCTAACACAAGGAGAAAGTCCCATAATTGTACAATCAGATAACTATGAAGGAGGTCGTTTGGCTGTTCGTGAGTTGATAAATAGTGGTTGTAAAAATATTATATCAATAATGGATAAAAGAGATCTATCTTCAAAAATCAGTCGGCAAGCAGGAATTATTGACGAATTGAAAGCGCATGACATGGAAGCGCAAATTTACTATACAAATCATGTGACTTATAAAGGAATTTATTCAGTAATAAAAAAAATATTGGATAATAATGATCTAAGTTTCGATGGAATATTTTGTTACAACGATATAGGTGCGATGAGTGTAGTAAAGGCTTTAAGTAAGAGAAATATAAAAATACCAGAATCGGTTAAAATAATGGGTTTTGATGGGATTTCATGTACTAAATATTGCACACCGTCCATATCGACAATTCGCCAACCAATGGAAAAAATGGGAAAATATGCTGCTCAGATTATTTTGCGGCTTATAAATAGAGAAAAAATAGAAGAAAGAGAATACAACCTCCCTGTTAAATTAATAAAAAGACAATCAACTATGTCTGAATAAAAACATTCTGTTTTTTGAAGAATAAGAATTATTCTTGAATGACTTCAAACGATATTAAGATGTAAATTTTTTTAATATATATTTTTTCACCTCAAAAAAGATGAGGAATATTCCGGTGTGAAATCCATTCCTGTTGTATTGATTTTGGATGAGTGGTTGCTGCTCAAGCCAACACAGTAAAAACAACATGATATTCTGGAGTTATTACAGAAGAAGAAAAAAGTCATCAACGGTCTTCTATTCGCAGTATGATCCGAGTGATTGGTATGAGCAGATTGGCGGAGATAACAGTCCATTGGCCGAAGCAATTCTTGATCGTATTAAATATGACGCTTATAAAATCAATATTATTCCTATGGATCCTACAAATTACCGTTCTATGTGGAAAACGCGCTTTCGGAAGGCCACTGGCCTTCTGAGAACGCGGTTTCCAATTCAATGAGCTATTAGAAGATTTTGCTTGAGAAGACAACTTTTAAGAAAATTTTTATTGAATTAGACAAAACTGCTTGACGTAATCTTGTGATATATATATAATTTATACATGTTAAACGTTTACCCAAACAAGTCCATTCAATTTTAGATCAAATAATATTTTAAGAAATATGTTCTTTTACAAGAATATATATGAACTCAAAAGTAGGATAATTTTCCAAATAGAGTAAAGGATACCCTAAATAAATGTTAATTTAATAGATTTATAAAATCTGATAAATCATTTATGTTGTGCTGTATCTTTTTCATACTAGAAGCACTGCTAGTATGAAAAAAGAAGAAATTGTTTAGTATCTGTTAACCAAAGATGAAGAAAAAGAGATCTGAAAAGCGAACTGGCGAAAAGATGAAGAAAAATTTCCACCTCAATCACTCAGAATCAGATCAAGAATAACGGAAAATAGTGTGAAAGAAAACAAAATCATAGATTTGTGCACACGAAACAATCTTAAAGTTGAGATTGAAAAATAAAACTTGAAACTTGAAATCTGAATAAGTCCTTATGGAATTAAGAGGAATTATTATCTGGTTTTTTGATTTTTTAGTTGTATGTATCCCTACCTACTTGAGCCAGTGTTAGATTATTCAGCGAAGAATGAGGAATTTAACAACGTATGTGCAATAGTGAAGTTTCTAAAGCAAACGAAACTGATGGTTTTTGCCGTTGATTTTGATGTAAGTTTCATCAAAGTGTTATTCATCTGATCTATATTTACCTTTCTTTGAGATAGATGTATTTCCTCAAAATATTCTACCAGAGGTTTTCAGATTTCTTATTAAATTTTAAGTTAACAGAACAATTAATCTTAAAAGGAGAAGAACATGAAAAAAGTTTTATTGGTAGGTGAATCATGGACAGTACAAGAAACGCACATCAAAGGTTTTGATTCAGTAGATTTGGGTAGATTGGATGTAACAAATGCAAAACCAATTCTTGATGCTTTAAAAAGTCAGGGCATTCAAGTAGATTTTTTACCCAATCCTCAAGCTCAACTAGCGTTTCCTGATACTCAAGAAGAGCTTTCGCAATATAGTGTAGTTATTCTTAGTGATATAGGTAGCAACACTATTATGTTAGATCCAGCAATGATGTTTGAAGGTAAACGAAAACCAAACAGATTATTGGAAATTGCAAAATTTGTAAATAACGGTGGCGGTCTTGTAATGTTTGGTGGTTATCTCAGTTTTTCTGGCATAGAAAATAAAGCTCGTTATGCAATGACTCCGTTAGCGGATGTTTTACCTGTGAAGATGCTTAATTATGATGACAGAATTGAATGTCCTCAAGGGATTAATCCGATAGTAGTCAAACCCGAGCATCCGGTTTTGCAAGGTATTGAGACAAATTGGCCACATTTTCTTGGTTACAATAAAATCAAAACTAAAAAAGATGCAATAGAGATCATGAAAATTGGAGATGATACCTTTATGGCTTGCGGAAAATATGGAAATGGAAGAACTTTTGCGTTTGCATCTGACTGCACTTTTCATTGGGGATCACGAGAATTTCTTGAATGGAATGGGTATCCGAAAATTTTTGCAAATATTGTACGTTGGCTAGCAAAAGAAATATAAGAATCAAAAATAATCATTAAAAAAAGATTTTGTTCGTCCGGATAAGAGTAATTAATACACTTTAATCAAGATGTTGCTTTTTATTTTGATTGTAGGCTTATTTTCAAAACTGTTTTGTCATTCCAAAAAACAATTGATAAAAGCAGCTAAAGCTTTTAGTGCCAATTTGGTACGAGATATTAATTTAATTGGAAACCAGCTATTTATAATCATCAAGTGTAAATTTGATAAAAATGATTAGTGGGTTGACAGTCTGAAGAACAGACAAATGTAATAACTTTATTCAAGGAGGAAAAAATGAAAAAGTCTTTGTTAACAAAAATTGTAGCATTATTGTTACTAAGTATTATGGTTTTAGGAATTGCTGCATGTGGTGGCTCCGGAAAAACTGAAGAAAAAGCCGAAGAGAAAACTGAAGAAAAAGCCGAAAAGAAAGCTGAAGAAAAAGCTGAAGAGAAAACTGAAGAAAAAGTTGAAGAGAAAACTGAAGAAAAAGTTGAAGAGAAAACTGAAGAAAAAGTTGAAGAAGCCGTTGATAACACAGAAGTATCAGCTGATGACTCAGAAATAAGCCTTTATTTTTTATTAAAGACATTAGCAAATCCCCATTGGGTAACAATGAAGGAAGGTATTGAAGAAGCTGCTAAATCAGCAGGAATAGAAGTATATGTTGATGCTGTAAATTCAGAGGATGAATTAGGACCTCAACTTGATAAAATGATTTCGTCTGTAAGTGGAGATTATGATGGCATTGCTGTTGCTCCCATTTCATCAACGAATTGTATTGAAGGAGTTGTAGCTGCTAATAAAAAAGGCATACCAGTATTTGACATTGATGAAAGAATTGATGAAGAAGAGTTAGAGGCAGCTGGCGGATACATTGTGGGATTTGCTGCAACAGATAATGCTGTTGTTGGAGAAAAAGGTGCCAAATTTATTGTTGAGCAAATTGGTGAAGGTAAAGTTGCGATTATTGAAGGAAAAGCAGGTTCTCCAAATGGTGAAGCCAGAGTTGTAGGTTCATCAGCAGTCTTTAATGAAACTGAAGGAATAGAATTAGTAGATAGTCAACCGGCAGATTGGGATAGAAATAAAGCGCTTGATGTTGCTACAAATATTATTCAACAACATCCAGATATTAAAGCTTTCTATTGTGCAAATGACACGATGGCACTTGGTGTACAAGAAGCTGTAGAAAATGCAAATCTTCAAGATGATTGTATTGTTGTTGGAACAGATGGTACGGATGATGCACTAGATTCGATTAAAGAAGGACGTCTTGCAGCAACAGTAGCACAAGATCCCGCAGCAATTGGTGCAAGATCTTTTGAACTTCTTCTTGATGCTGTTAAGAAAGGTGAGGATGGTTCCGGAGATTATGAACCAATACTAGAGTTTGTTGATTCGATCCTAGTAACACAAGATGATTAAACAGATTAAACATTTGTTCAAAAATTAATTATTATCCCCTCAAAATAATTTTATGGAGAGGGGATAAGAGGATTTTAGGTAGAGTGAACATGAAAAAATTGGTAGAAATGAAAAATATTACCAAAAAATTTCCTGGTGTAACTGCGCTGGATAATATAGATCTAGAAATTTTTTCTGGTGAAGTGCATATACTTGTGGGAGAAAATGGTGCAGGCAAGTCAACACTCATGAAAATTCTTAGTGGTATTTATTCTCCGACGGATGGAGTTATTAGTATTAATGATAAACAATATAAGAAGTTGTCACCATCATTATCTCAAGATAATGGTATAAGTATTATTTATCAAGAATTAAGTGTTATTGATGAATTGTCCATAATGGAGAATCTATTTGTCGGCAACTTGCCCGAGAAAAAAATACTTGGGATTCCTTTTATTGATTCAAATTATATCAAAGAAAAAGCAACAGAGGCTATGGACTTAGTAGGTTTACAAAGAAATCCTATGACAGCAGTAGAAGATTTGTCTATTTCAGAAAAGCAACTTGTAGAAATTGCAAAAGCATTAATTCATGATACAGAAGTTCTGATTATGGATGAACCTACATCGTCTTTGACTGTAGATGAAACAGAAAATTTATTTAATATCATCCGAAATCTTAAAACACAGGGAGTCGGGATTGTTTATATTTCTCATAAACTGGATGAGATCAAACAAATTGGCGATAGAATCACTGTTTTGAAAGATGGAAAATTTGTTGCAACAAAAATGTTATCAGACGTGAAGAGTAAAAATGAAATTATTACTATGATGGTAGGCCGAGAATTACAAGAAAATTATAATTTGTTAGACAATAATAACAGAAAGAAAAAAGAAATTTTATTTAAGCTTGAAAATGTCACAAGAGCTGATAGTAAAGTAAAAAATGTTAGCTTAGAGTTATATAAAAACGAAATACTTGGATTTGCGGGATTAGTTGGTTCCGGTCGAACCGAATTAATGAATGTAATTTTTGGTGTAGAAAAAATGCAAAAAGGCAAGATGTTTTTTGAGAATAAGGAATTAAAAATAAACACACCATATGATGCTGTAAAAAAGGGGCTTGCCTATCTAACTGAAAATAGACGTCAAACAGGGTTTTTTGATAATTTTACAATATGGGAAAATATAGCAATTGAAAACTCTCTACGAACTTCAAAATATCGAGGAACATCCGGTTTTCTTGATACGAAAAACGAGCAAGTAATGGCAAATAAATTTAAAGAGCAACTTGACATAAGAGCAACATCAATTTACCAAAATATTTCAGAATTATCCGGAGGTAATCAGCAGAAAACTATTGTTGCAAAGTGGCTTGCAGCGAATGCAAAATTATTTATATTCGATGAACCTACTCGGGGAATCGACGTGGGAGCTAAAAGTGAAATTTATAAAATAATGCGAAAGCTTGTTGAGGAAGGTAAGGGAGTGCTGATGATATCATCCGAGCTACCGGAATTGCTAGCGGTGTGTGACCGGATTGTTGTATTTAATGAAGGTCAAATAGCAACAATTTTGGATTGTTCAGAAGCTACTGAAGAAAAAATCATGCATGCAGCCACATAGTTTATAGGGAGATAAAAAATGAATATTGATGAAGGTAAGCAAAAGAGGCAAGTTGATTACGAAAAAGGCTTTAGCTATTGGTGGGAGCGAGTAGGCACTCTACTGATTTTTCTTCTGCTATTTATAATAATAGCTATCATATCACCCTCTAAAAGCAACTTTCTTTCTTTAGAGAACATTATAAATATTTTGTATCAGAGTGCAGATAAAATTGTAATCGGATTAGGAGTGTTTTTTGCCATTTTAATAGGAGGAATAGATCTTTCGATAGGTTCTGTAATGGCTTTAACTGGTTTATGGATGGGTATGTTAATGAAGCAGGGAATACCTGTTTCACTAGCTATATTATTAGGAGCGATAATCGGTGGAGGTTTGCTTGGAGCAATGAATGGTTTATTGATCAATTTGTCACAAGTACATCCTTTTATTATCACTTTGGGAACACAATGGATATATAGAGGTATTGTAATGATACTCTCTAATGCACGCTCTGTCTCAGGGTTTCCACAAAGTTTCAAAATGGTAGTAAATTATAGAGTAATAGGAATGATTCCTACAGCGGTAATAATAGCTTTATTACTAGCAGTGATATTGTGGATTATAACTACAAAAATGAAAATGGGAAGAAATATTTATGCATTTGGAGGCAATCCTGAGGCTGCATGGTATTCAGGCATAGACACAAATGTTCATAGATTAGTAGTATTTATTATTTCTGGAATTTGTGCAGGTATAGGTGGTCTAATCATTACAGCAAAAACAGGTGCAGCAGAACCATTAGCAGGATCCGGTTATGAGACTTTTGCAATTGCTGCAGCTGTCATTGGTGGTACAAGCTTTTTCGGAGGAAAAGGTAAAGTGTGGAATGTGGTTATCGGAGGATTGATAATTGGTTTAATTAATAATGGTCTAAATATGATGCGAGTAGATACCTTCTATCAACAAGTTGTTATGGGTGTTCTTATTATATCTGCAGTAACGATGGATACTTTACTATTGCATAAAAAGAAAAAATAATTCTTGATTGAATCTATATAAAAATATTGTAGATGTGCAAATGTAGAAATTTGAAATACGTTTTAGTTAAACATTTAGAAAGGAATTTTAATAATATGAAAGTAAAAGCACTATGGATAACAGACGTTAATTCAATTGAATCTCGTTTAACAGAAATCAATGATGAGCCTGGCTATAATGAAGTACAGGTGGAGATTAAAGCTTGTGGGATTTGTGCTTGGGACTGTGCTTTGTTTTCTGGTAAGACAACACCAGGACCTTTTCCGTTTATGCATGGTCATGAAGGAATTGGATATGTCAGAAAAACGGGTGAAGGTGTAAAAGATATTAAAACTGGACAATTGGTAATGTGCTCTGAAGACTCTCCTCAAATGATTCAAGTCCAAAATATAAATCGGAAAGCAGTAGCACCTATTTATGCTGATGTTTCAGAAAAAGAAATTCCTTTGTGGATTGGTGAGCCGGCATCTTGCATTGTGAACGCTTTGGGTAACATTAATCTGCGACCAGCGACTGAAGTTGCTCTCGTAGGTGCTGGATATATGGGCTTGCTATATGTGCAAGGATTAATGAAATCTTTAATAAGCAATCTGATTGTGTTTGATTTAGATGAAGAAAGATTGAAACTTGCAAAAAAATTTGGTGCCGATGAAGTTTATTTATCAAATTCTGAAGAAGCGAAAAAGATTGTTACTTCAATTCAAAAGCGTGGTGGTGTTGGTATGGTTATAGAATGTTCAGGTGCAGAATCTGGTTTAAAGTTAGCGAATGAATTAATGGCTACGACAGGTATTTTAAACTTATTTGCTTGGCATAGAGGAACAAGAATGATTGATATGACACCGTGGCATCAAAGAGGATACAGAGTATATAATACAGCACCTAATTTTGATAGAAATTTTCAAGATCATTTAGCTGAAACGGAAGCCTTGTTTAGAAGAGGTGTATTTGATCAAAAAGATCTGATTACTCACGTTTACAAGAGTGAAGAAGCACAAGAAATAATGGAAATAGCGACTGCAAAAAAAGATGGGTATATAAAGGGTGTAATTACTTTTTAATTTTTAGAGGGGAATGATTATGAATAATAAAGTAAAAGTTGGAATTATTGGTTGTGGTTCTATAGCTAAAATGAGACATGTACCGGAATATTTAGCAAATCCTAACAGTATAATAGTTGGTGTATTTGATTCTGATCCAAAAAGGGCGAAAGCTTTGGCTGAAACATCTGATTCTAAAGTGTATGGTTCGATAGAGGAGTTATTAAATGATCCTGAGATAAATGCAGTGAGTGTTTGTACATCTAATGATACTCATGCTGATATTACTATCCAAGCATTAAAAAAAGGCAAGCATGTTTTATGTGAAAAACCCATGGCAACTTCTCTAGATGATTGTCTAAATATGGGAAATGTTTCTAAACAAGAAAATAAAATATTGATGGTTGGTCATAACCAAAGATTTACACCAGCTCATGTTAAAGCTAAAGAATTATTAGAATCAAATGTTCTGGGTGAAGTTATTACTTTCAAAACAAATTTTGGTCATAGAGGTCCGGAATATTGGAGCATGGATAAAAGTGTTAACACATGGTTCTTTGATAAAAACAAAGCATCGATGGGTGTTTCTGCAGATTTGGGTATTCATAAAATTGACTTAATCATGTGGTTATTAGATGATACGATTGATATATTGGATGCAATGTGTGTGACGTTAGACAAACGAGATAGTTCAGGTTCATTAATACAAGTTGATGACAATATGATAGTACTTTTAAAAATGAATAAAGGTCAAATAGGAACGATCACTACTAGTTGGACATATTATGGTTCCGAAGATAACAGCACAATTTTGTATTGTACCAATGGAATAATGAGATTATATGATAATCTAGAATTTCCAGTTGAAATTGAGTTTAAAAATGGAGAAAGTGCATTTTATAAAGTTGGTGAAATGCAAACTAACGAAGATGAGGTTCAAGCAAATTCCGGAGTCATAGACGATTTTGTAGAAGCGATAGTTAATGATAAAACTCCTTCAGTTCCCTATACAGATGCGATAGAAGCAATGAAATCAATTTTCGCTTGTATTGAATCTTCGAATACTGGCAAAAGAATACAACTCTAATTTGCTTGAATCATAAAATTAATATATAGAAATCTTAAGTAGGATATATTAGTTTTTTATGCTAATCGATTTCAAGTATTAAAAATCGAAAATCTCCGGGTCGAATGAAGTTCTTTCTCCGGTGTGTAAAGCATTAATTTCTTCAATTTCTGTTTCAGTTAATTCGAAATCAAATAACTTAATATTTTCCGATTGTCTTACCGGGTTTTTGGAACAGGGGATGACCATTACATTGCTTTCAAGATTCCAGCGCAAGATAATTTGAGCCGGAGTTCTTTGATGTTTTTCCGCAATATTGATGATGGTTTCATTGAGAAAATTGCCGCGTCTTAAAGGTGCCCAGGCGATCGGTACGATGCTTTTTGCCTGTAAAGCAGGAATCAATTCCGATTGAGTCATCAAGGGATTCCGTTCAATTTGATTACTCATCGGTTTAATGTTTCCGGTTTTTTCAATAATTTCAATATGACGTAGAGTAAAATTACTGAGACCGATAACTCTTACCAATCCTTCTTCGTACAGTTTTTCAAATGCTTTCCAGGTTTCAGCAGTGCGTTGAGGATTTTGGCCGGGCCAATGAATTAACAATTGATCAACATAATCAACCCGGAGATCTTTGCAGGATTGTTTGAAAGATTGCAAGGTTTTCTCATAACCTTGATTGAGATTATCAATTTTTGTCGTGATTAACAGCTCTTCGCGCGGAACATTTAATCTTTCACATGCTCTGCCTAAAGATTTTTCATTGTGGTACATTTGAGCCGTATCAAAGTGACGATAACCGTTTTCATAAGCTGATTCAATCACCTGATCCATCACGTCATCTTCGATTCTGAAGACTCCCAGGCCAACTAACGGCATTTCAATGCCGTTGTAAAATCTGATGTTTTGCATAAAATCCCTCCGAACGCAAACTCTCTGAAAACTCCCCGACTGATCGAAATATTCAGCAATGGCGTGAAGTCAATGCTTCATAACAGTTATTTTATATCTTAAAAACTGAAGATATAAATAATAAATGTTCGGTGTAGTAATCAAGTGTTGTAATCAATAGTTTATATAGTTATTCTACACCTTATTTAAAACACTATTCAAATAATAATTGTTCGGCACCGATTATACCGAAATCATCACCCAATGCAGCAATTTTGAAATAAACAGGATTATCACCCTGATCTTTGAGGTAACTATAGAAAGTATTCCGCATCGGTTCAAATAACATTTCACCGAATTTAGTCATTCCGCCACCCAAAACATAACAATTTATGTTTAGTGTTTGATAGAGATTGAAAGCCCATACACCGAGATAATATGCCATTTGTTCCAAGGCTCTGATTGCCAGAGCATCTCCTTGTAAAACGGCTTTCTCAATTGTGATTGCAGAGATTTTTTGCGGATCATTATCTGCCATTTCCAACATGATGGTAGGTTCACCCTCAGCAATCCAATTTTGGATATGACGCACAATCATTGAACCGGAAGTCAAAGACATGAAACAACCTTTATTGCCGCAACCACATAATACGCCTTCGTCAGGTTTCATCAACATATGGCCGCTTTCTCCTGCTGCACCGTAGCTGCCACGGAATAATTGATTATTGATAATAATTCCGCTTGAAATACCGGTACTGATGCAACAATACAGCATATGTCTGAATTCTTTTCCGGCTCCGAAACGGTGCTCCGCCAGTGCCGAAACATGAGAATCGTTATCGATTGCCACTTTTGTTTGGAGTTGTTTTTCAAAATAGTCTCTGGCATAGAAATTTTTCAAGGGTACAATATTCGTAGTTTTATGGATATAACCCTTGTCGAAATCAATGAAGGAGGGGAAGGCGATTCCGACACCATGTAAGTCTGATGTTTTGAGATTGTGATCATTTGTCAGACTGATAATGGTGTCAACAATGGGTTGTAAAATCTCTTCCGGAGTTCCTGTGATTTTTGTTTTATGCTCCCGCCGATCGATCAGTTCATGTTGGTTGTTAAACAAGCCATAAGCGACTTTGGTACCGCCGCAATCAACTCCGATTGAATATTTCATTTTCTTTCTCAACTTTCATTTTAATATTTTATTATTTGGTACAACCCGGAATTAAAAATTCAATTTTTAACTGATTACTAAATGTTACGTGGTTTGATTGATATTATATACAGCATGTTTTAATTTACATAAAAGAAAATATGCGTTGGTTTGATAAACCGACGCATATTTTAAATACGGAATGTATATCTTAAATTGTATGTTCAGTTCTTGCGATAATATCGTTTTGTGTTTCCGGGGACAGGACGTTAAAGAAAGCACTGTATCCGGCAACTCTTACGATTAAGTTCTTGTGTTTTTCCGGATGCTTCTGAGCGTCCAATAACGTTTCGCGGGAAACAACATTGTATTGAACATGGAAGCCTTTGAGTTCGTCAAAGAAAGTACGGATCATCGAAATCAATTTATCGCTGCCGGTTTCCGTTTCAAGACTTGACGGTGAAACTTTTTGATTTAACAGAACACCGCCGGTAATTTTGTCGGTAGGCAGTTTGCTGATCGACTTCAAGACGGCAGTCGGTCCGTTAACATCGGATCCGTGTGAAGGTGAGCAACCTTCTGCCAGCGGACTTCTGGCTTTTCTGCCGTCAGGCATTGCCCCTACGGTACTGCCTTGGGGGACATTGGCTGAAATCGAGGATGTTCCCGCATAATAAGTACCGCCGATTGGCCCGCGTCCGTAACGGGTGTTTTTGTATTTTGACAATTCATCAATGAATTCCATATAAGCATCATGCAATAGTTGATCAACATAATCATCATCATTACCGAATTTCGGTACGCGATTTAAGAGTAATTGGCGAACTCTTTCTCCGTTTTCATTCTCAAAATTGTTAAGGATTGCATCCCATAATTTTTCTTTAGTCAATACTTTATCTTCGAAGACGAGTTTCTTGATTGCTGCTAAGGAGTCACCGAGATTGGCAATTCCGACCTGCAATCCGCTTATGAAATCGTAAACGGCACCGCCTTGTTTAATGGTCAGACCGCGTTCAATACAATCATCGGTTAAAGCGGAACAAAGGATATCTGGTGTTTCAACTTCTAAAGCATAATCTGCAGTAGTGTCCATAATAACGGCCTGGCGCGTGAAATAACGTACGGATTTTGACCAAGCATCAAATACTTCTTCGAAAGTTTCCATTTCGGTGAATTTTTTGCCGATTCCCGGGTGGATACGTTTGCCGCTTAAAGGTTCAATACCGTCATTTAATGCTGCCATCAAAACTTTACCGAAATTCAGGAAACTCATTCCGGTACAGCGATATCCCCATTTCCCGGGAACAGAAACTTCAACACAACCGATTGCACTGTAATTAAGAGCATCTTCTTTTGCAACTCCCAAATTGAGGAAAGACGGAATAATGATTTCATCGTTGTTGAAAGCAGGCATACCGAATCCGAGTTTTACTACTTCTAAAGCAACTTTCATATATTGCGCAGGAGCATTTTTATGATAGCGACAAGTTAAATTAGGTTGAGTAAAACGGATTCTGGCTACACTTTGCATGACCAGATAGGTTAAATCATTTGTAGCATCTTCGCCTTTGCTGTTTTGACCGCCGATTGTAACGTTCTGATAAAGGGGGCCGCCGGCGGAGAATCTTGTATGTGAGTAACTCCTGATTTTATTGATTGTATAAGTTTTAATCCAGAGATTTTCGAGCAGTTCACTGGCTTGTTCTCTTGTTATTTTATCTTCGGCAATATCTTTTTCGTAATAAGGGAATAAGAATTGATCTAATCTGCCGTAAGAAAGTGAATGACCGTTTGATTCAATTTGCAATATTAATTGGATGAACCAGGTACTTTGAACAGCTTCCCGGAAATTTCTGGCAGGATATTCCGGAACGCGGCGGCAATTTTCGGAAATTTTTAATAGTTCGGCTTTTCTTTTCGGATCAGCATTTTTTGCTTCTTCTTCAGCTAAGTCGGCAAAGCGATTTGCGAAAGCTACTACAGCATCCAGGACAATTAAGACCGCATCTAAGAAAAATTGGCGTTTAAAATCTTCAAAATCCGAAATGTCGAGCCTGGAAATTCTTTCTTCAACTTTTTTTCTGATCCCGCTGATGCCTATTGCCAGAACCCGATCATAATTAACTGCGATATGGGCATCGCCCGATGTGATATTACCTTCAGCTTTAATCATACCGAGATCATACAAATGGCGACTTTCTTCGTTCATCATACTAAGTGCTTTATCTTGCAAGGTAAGACCGCGCCATTCTTTACAAATATCCAACAATTCCGGTTTTAACTCTTCTTCGATGAAAAACTTGTCACCCGGACGTTGATCAAATTCGTCGATTTCAGCTTCGATCCACTTAACGGCATATTCCGGGAATATCGGAGCTGCTCGGTGTTTAGAAGCTTGATTACCGACAATTAATTCAGCAGGATCAATAAAAATTTTCATGTTTTCCAAAATTTCTTTCACTGCCAAAGCACGTTTTATTACCATCGGTTTTTCTTTATTATTTCTGTAAACTTCAGTAATTATTCGAGCTCGATCAATACAGATAGTAGATTTGGTATTGAGAATCCGTTCTCTCATTTCCTTAATTCTGGAACTTGATTCACCAAAATAGTTTGACATAGTAGCCTCCTTGTAATTAAAACGATTAATGTAATCATTTGGGAAATATTATTTACTGTTTTTATTCATTATAATCATCAAAAGAATAAATATCAAGCATAATTAAATAACCTTTCATTCGAAAGTGTTAAAGATTTGTAAAAAAATCTGTTTTAACGACTTCTAAGTGATTAATCTGGTTATATACCGATTATTAATTTAAAAAATAAAGAAATTGCTCACGGTGAAATCGGATTTTTGCATAAAAATTAAACGAAAATTTGTTGAAATGTCCAAAAAATACTCTTTCTAATGAAAGTAAATAACATTTTATTGCAAAGAGCTTGAATTACGAATATAATCAAAGTCATGATTTGTAACTGTTGTTACAAAAAATATTACTGAGATTTCCGGTTTTCAAACTGAAATCTATTCCGGATATTGAAAAAATTAATATCCGGGAACAAAGAAATTTTTTAGGAGGAAGAAAAGAATTATGAAAAAACTACTTTCAATTTTGTTAATTGCGGTTATGATTTTTTCAGTTGTAGGATGCGGTAAAGATAAAACCGATAAGAAAGATGATGCTGCAGAAGAGAAGAAAGAAGAAGCGGCTGATGTTGCAACTGAAGAAAAAGCGGAAGACAAAGCAGAAGATAAAGTAGAAGAAAAAGCGGAGGATGCAGAACCGGCTTCTGACGGAGAAAAGGTCAAAGTAGCATTTATTTGTGCCGATATGGCAAATGAATCTCAGGCATTTTCATCACGTGAATTTGAAAAATACGGTCCGGATTATGGCTTTGAAGTTACCGTACTGGATGCTAAAGGTATGACTCAAAACGAATCACAACTTGTAAACAATTGTATTTCACAAGGGATGAAAGCTATTTTCTTAAATCCGAATGATATTAATGCTATTGTACCAAGTGTTAAAGATGCTCAAGAGGCAGGAATTGTTGTAGGTTTATTTTCAGCTGACTTAGCTGAAGAAAATCATCAATATCGCTCATTTTTCTGCGGTGTAGACGATACAATGGCCGGTGAGGAAGTTGCAAAAGCTTTCATTAACAATTTCCCGGATGGTGCAAAAATTGTTGAAATCGGTGGACAATCAGGTCATGATGCGGCGATAAAACGTCATGACGGTTTTGATAAAGGTATCGCCGGATCGAATATTGAAGTTTTAGAATTCCGCTCACCTACTCAATGGGCAGCCGATCAGGCAATGACTATTATGGAAGATATGATTACCAGTTATGGTGATGACATTGAAGGAGTTTTCTGTCATTGGGATATCGGTGCAACAGGTTGTATTGAAGCTTTGGAAGCAGCCGGTATGATGGATGATATATTCTTAGTCGGTGTTGACGGAAATAAAGCCGGATTCGGACAAGTTAAAGCCGGATTACAAGATGTAACCATTTCACAAAACTTTACCAACATGGCAAAAAAATCGATGGAAGTCGCGCGTGCAGTTATCGATGGAGAAGATTTTGAGGAATTTAATTTCATCCCTCTTGATGTAATTACTCAAGATAATATTGATGAATTCCCTGAACCTGAGTGGTAAGTTGAATTTTTATCGGAATTATAAAAATTCTGATCGGAGATCAAAATTAGCTCGTTTCAAAATATAGTCTAAGAAGCGAGCTAATACCGTTAGTAAAGGGGGAAGTATGCCATCAGTTAAAAACAGTGACTATATTCTGTCAATAAATAATGTGAATAAACAATTTCCCGGTGTCAAAGCTTTAGACAATGTATCGCTAAACGTCAAAAAAGGAGTAGTTCATGCTATTGTCGGTGAGAATGGAGCAGGAAAATCTACTTTAATGAAAATATTATCGGGAGTATATACCAAAGATAGCGGCACGATCGTTTTTGACGGAGAAATTATTGAGAAAACAACTCCCAGTCAATCAATGGCTAAAGGTTTAGCAATTATTTATCAAGAACTGAATCTGGTTAATACGATGAGTGTCGGAGAGAATGTTTTTCTCGGTCGTTTCAGTGAAATGGGCGGAATGCGAGGAGTTCAGAAAAAAGCCCAGGAGATTCTCGACTCGATCGGCAGCAAAGTAAATGCCAGACAGAAAGTTGGCGAATTGAGCGTTTCTGAGAAACAGATGGTCGAGATAGCCAAGGCTCTGTCATTTGAATCCAAATTGATTATTATGGACGAACCGAGCAGCAGTCTGACTAATGAAGAAATGTCGGAATTGACTAATATCATTCGCAGATTTAAATCGGAAGGTATTTCTATTTTATATATCAGCCATAAGCTGGAAGAAATATTTGAGTTTTGTGATTGTGTGACGATTATGCGTGACGGTCAGATCATAGAAACGAAAAACATTGAAGAACTAACCCGGGCTGAAATGGTTGCAAAGATGATCGGACGGGAAATTGATCAGGAGTATCCGGAAAAGATTGATACTGTTGGTGAGGTTCTTTTGGAAGTAGAGAATATCAATACGAACAAATTATCGGATATTTCATTCAATTTACATAAAGGTGAAATTCTCGGTTTAGTCGGTCTGGTGGGTGCAGGTCGTACGGAAATAATTCGTGCTATAGTCGGTGCAGATAAAGTAAAAGGTCATAAATTAATTTTAGAGGGTGAGGAAATTCAAATCAGAAATTCACGAGAAGCCCGTGATGCAGGATTAGCCTTTATTCCTGAAGACAGAAAAATTCAAGGCTTGATTTTGCCGTTCAGTGTTGAAGAAAATATTGCTCTGGCCAGTCTTGACGACACTTGTCCGGGCGGACTGTATAACTCCCGTAAACAAAATGAGATGGCTGAAAGACAAATTGAATCTCTGAATGTAAAAACACCGAGTCCGAAGACACCGATTGTAAATCTTTCCGGTGGAAATCAACAAAAATGTATTATCGGTCGCTGGCTGGAAAGAGATCCCAAGATTTTGTTTTTGGACGAACCTACGCGAGGCATCGATGTAGGAGCTAAATATGAAATCTATTTGTTGATTCAAGAAATTGTAAAACGCGGTGGTGCAGTTGTTTTGGTTTCATCTGAATTTCCGGAAGTATTAAACTTAAGTCATCGGGTCTTGGCTATTTGTGACGGCAGAATAAACGGCGAATTTAATCCGGATACGACAAGTCCTGAAGAAATTATGAGCTGTGCTCTCGGAAACGATACGAAGGAACAAGAGGTGGCTGCGGTATGAATTTAGTTAAGAGTTTATCAAATAAGAAAAAAGTAGATTTCAAACATCTGTTTTTGGACAATCTCGTTGTTGTTGCAATCTTATTGTTGGTAGTTGTTACAGCAATTGTGGAACCTAAATTCCTGACTTTGGGTAACATGACAAATATTATGCGGCAATTCGGTCCTTTGATCATGGTATCGTTGGGTATGACCTTTGTAATCATCGGTGGTTTTGTTGATCTGTCAGTTGGCGGAATTTTTTCTCTGGTAGCAGTAGTCACCATTATGTTGATTCCTATGGTCGGTCAGGTGATGGCTCTGATACTCGGGTTATTTCTCGGTGCTTTTTGCGGTTTTCTGAATAGTGCATTATTACTTTCATCAGGTGCAGTCACTTCGGCAGAAGCGATGTTCATTACTTATGGTATGAGCATGGTTCACAGTGCATTGGCTCTGTTGATCAGCAACGGTTCCACACAATATATGCGGGCGATTGAAGTGAATACTTCTATTTTCAAGTTGATCGGTTCAGGCAGAATAGGTTTTATTGCTTTTTCATTTATTCTGTTCCTGATCTGTTTAGTGGTTCTGTTTTTTATTCAGGCCAAAACTTATATCGGACGTTCGATTAAGATGGCCGGCGGTAATAAAACGGCTGCGGGTTTAGCCGGTGTTCCTGTAGGATTAGCTATTATTTCAATTTTTGCCATATCGGGATTGATGACCGGACTGGGAGCCATTGTAGGTTTCAGTCGGGCAGCGGTTGCTGCTCCTACGCTGGGTAAAGGCTATGAAACAAATGCAATTTTAGCAGTTGTTGTCGGCGGCACATCATTAAAAGGCGGTCACGGCAGTGTGTTAAAGACAGTTCTCGGCGGATTGTTAATTATCTTAATGTCAAATTGTTTAAATCTGTTGGGTGCATCAACCGAATTACAAAGTGTACTCAAAGGATTGATCCTTGTTATGGCAATTTGGCTGGATAACAGAAAGTATAAATAGGGGGGCTGAGATGAAACAAAATGTAAAAGCAAAAGCTGTCATGAAAATGGTCGGTAATCAAAAAGCTTTAATTGCAGTAATTTTATTATTTATATTAATGTTGTTTTTTCCAACTAACTTTTATTCCGCTTATAACTTAATTGATATGCTGAACTCATCATCTATTCTGCTGATCATAGCTTTCGGGGTAACCATGACTGTTGTTGCCGGAGGAAATGATTTGTCAGTCGGCGGGAATATGGTTCTTTCCGGTATTATAGCAATCAGACTGATGAATGATCTCAATCTGAACATGTGGCTGGCGATAATTATTGCAGCTATCATCGGCGGTTTGGTCGGTTTTATTAACGGATTTTTGGTAGTTCATCAAAAGACTGAGTCATTTATTATCACTCTCGGCATGGGTATGTTATTGACCGGAATTGCCCAACTCTTAAGTCAAAGCAGGTCTGTTGTAGCGATGAATTCCGGTTTCAGCACAATAGCTAATGGCCGGATAGCTTTCGGAATAACAAATTTAGTAATAATCATGCTGGTGTTATTTTTACTTATGCATATAATATTGCGTTATACTCAATTCGGCAATAATGTTTATGCGGTAGGCGGAGATTATGAGGTAGCCAGATATTCGGGCATCAACGTAGTCTTCACAAAATGGACTGCATATGTACTTTGCGGAATTTTAGCAGCTGTTGCCGGCGTGCTCCAAGCATCTAAATTAAATTCCGGTTCATATTTATACGGTGAAACAACAGCGTTAGTTGTAAATTGCGGAGTTGTTGTCGGCGGTGTTTCTTTTGCCGGAGGCATCGGCAGTATCCCTAAAGCTGCTGTCGGTATTTTTATGTTCGGTTTATTGGAAAATGTGCTGAATATGTTAGGAATTCAATCCTATCTTCAAACATTGTTAACCGGTGTGATTACGGTATCGATCATCTGGTTTGATTCCTTTGCCAGAAAAAGAAAGCGTGAAACAGTATAAACAGCTTGTCTTATATTGTGATACAATCATCCTGAAGCTAGTCCGGTTGTGATATATAAATGCAAGAGTAAACTGACGGAACAATATATAAGAATTATAAGTTAACAATAATCAGTTCAATTCCTGATTTTTGTAAGAATTCAGAGGAAGCATGGTCGATCCCGTTGTCGGTAATAACCGTACTTACCTCTGAAACATCTAATTGTTTGGCAACACTGCGCAGTTTAAATTTGCTGGAATCGGTAAGAATAATAGCTTTATTGGCTCTTTTTGACATTTCGACAGCAATTTCGGCACGTTGTAAATCTATGCATGAAAATCCGATATTTTCAGTGAAACCATCTGTGCCGATAAACAGTTTATCAACGAAAAATGATTGTAAAGATTGTTTGGTTAAAGGTCCGATACATGCTTCCGACTCAGGCTGATAATCTCCGCCTAAAACAGTAGTTCGGATATTTGGCAGGTCTTTAACAAAATTTGCAATAAAGAAAGAATTTGTAATGACGGAAACAGGTTTTGTTTCGCCTAAAGTTCGTGCAAGCAGTGCATTGGTAGATCCTGATTCAATCATGATTGTTTCACCCGGTTCAACCATCTTGGCAGCACGTTCGGCAATACGAAGTTTGGCTTCATAGTTTTCATCCAATCTGTGGGCAATCTTTTCACTGGATGCTCCGCCGTGATGTCTCCTTAGCAAGCCTCTTTCTTCGAGATATTTCAAATCATTGCGTATGGTAACTTGAGAAACTTTGTGCATTTTTGATAATTCTTTAACACTTAAAGAATTTTTTTCAGAAAGATCTTCAAGTATCTTCATTCTTCTTTCATTCATAAGCAAAAACACTTTCTATAACATGATTAAATAGTTGAAATAGTATATTAATATTAATAAAATCTAAAAGATAAAACAATGATGAAAAAGACTGACATCAAAACTTATTGAGGTAATATATGTTTGAAATTAATTTTAGCAAAATTGAGGATCTTTTGAAAGTAAAGGGAATGGTTTTCAATATCCAGCGATATTCTCTGCATGACGGTCCGGGAATCCGCACAATTGTGTTTTTTAAGGGATGTCCCTTGAGATGTCCCTGGTGTTCCAATCCGGAATCTCAATCTTTCAAAAAACAATTACTTCTGGAAAAGAAAAATTGTATACGTTGCGGTATGTGTGCCGAGTTGTCGATTAATGGAGCCATCACTATCGGCAAAGACGGTTATCCGTTTATCAATAAAGCTCTTTATGAACAGGATTCCTGTAAAAAGAGTGTCTTGGCATGTCCGACCGGAGCTCTCTACTATGAAGGCGAAAAAATGACTGTTGAACAAGTTATTAAAGAAGTAGAAAAAGATTTACCTTTTTATCGTGACGGAGGAGGAATGACTCTTTCGGGAGGTGAAATGCTCTCTCAGCCGGAATTTGCCATAGCCTTGTTACGTGTTGCACAATCGCGCGGAATTCATACCGTAATTGAAACCACCGGTTTTGCTCCGGCCCGGACTTTCCGGAATATTGTCAGACATGTTGACTTAGTCTTATTTGATTTTAAACATTATGATTCAAATATACATGAGCAAGTAATCGGCTGTAAAAGAGATCAGATTATCGATAATTTACGTTATATGATCGACAAGGATATACCCCATATTGTCAGAATTCCCGTAATTCCTGATTTTAATTACTCCGATGAAGTAATGAGTCGTATGACTGATTTGTTGATTGAATTAGGTGAGAAAAAAGTCCAGCTCTTACCTTTTCATCAGTATGGTGAAAGAAAATATGAACTTTTAGGAATGGAATATACTTACAGTAATGTACCCAGTTTAAAAAATGATGATCTTGAACCGATTAAAAAGATGATGTCAGATAAAGGATTGGATGTTGAAATAATCGGCTGAACATAGATCTTCAATCCGATGAATTGTGTTAAAAATATTACAAGTTACCTTTGAGTTTTTAGAATTGCCCTTGTATTACTTGTTACAGCTGTTTTATGAAAAATACTGTAAATTAATAATAAGAAAATTTTGTGGTAACAAATTATTAAGGGTGATTTTATGAATAAATTATTAATTTATTATACAGTACCTTTTTTAATTCCTCAGGAAGAGAAAGAGTCTTATGAAGATTATCTCGATTATGCGGCCATTGCAGAGCGTGACGGAATTCCTTTTGAGATGATCAGTTTCCAGGATTCGCCCGGCAGATTTTTGACGGATACCGTTATTTACGAAAAACTGTCTGAGATAGGTGATGAGGCTTTTCCGATTACTGTTTTGAATGATGAATTTGTTAAATGTTCATCTTTGCCGACCAAAGAAGAATTTGCGGTTTGGTTTGAAAGTTTGGACAATATAAGTTTTGCCGGTTTAGTTGAAGAGGCAAGTAAAATAGAACATCATCATTTTCCCGATGAAGAAACAATTATGAATTTTTCCTGTTCAGGCGGATGTTTATCTTGCGATCCGAGTTTATGCGGTCTCTGGGATTTTGAGGATTAGCAAGTATTGTTGCATCTGCGGGTGGTGTATTTCCGGTATTGGTTGAGAAGAGATTTTCTTTAAAGGAATTAAGAAAAGTAAAAACGATCTGATTTGTCAGCGGTTCGTGTTTGCTCAATTCTTTCAAAGCACTTTGTTTTTGTATATAATATAGGTATAAGATCTATCAGAAAACCTGCAAGAAGTTAAAAACTTAATTCTGCGTAAGCAGAAAGCAGAAGGGAGTATATAGAATGAAAATCAATATAGTAGGACAAGGTGTAAAAATTACGGATCATTTGGAAGATATGATTAAACGCAGATTGGATAAATTTCACCGGTATTTTGGTGATAAAACAACTGCTGAAGTCAAATTACAGCCTGTTCAGGAGCAATTGAAGGTAGAGATTACTTTAAATATTGATCGTCATTATTATCGGGCGGAAGCCGTTGCACCTGATGCACTTTCGTCTATGCAAATTGCGGTGGATATTATGGAAGGTCAAATCCGCAAGCATAAGGCCAGAATGAAACGGCAGCGCAAACAATTCGGTTATATGAAACAATACTTAACAGAAGAAGGCTATGAGTCCGATAATGAAAATGAAGAACATTCCAGAATTTCCAGGCATAAATCTTTCCAGATTTTACCGATGGATGCAGATGAAGCAACCTTGCAAATGGAAATGTTAGGTCATGACTTTTTCGCTTTTCTCAATGTGGAAACCGGCATGGTGAATCTGGTCTATAAAAGACAGGATGATGCGGATTACGGCTGGATAGAGTTTGAATACTGATCTTGATTAATATAAATTAAAATTTAAATATAGATTATTTTATTTCATTTCAAAATCGCCTCGGTCGAGGCGATTTTGCTTGTGACAGTATGCTAGAATATGAGAGAAACTTTTTGAATGGAGTGAATATGAATAAATCAGAAATTCAATCCGAAATCTTAAATAAAGCTGAATTAGAGAAGATATTTACAGATGATTTGAATCCGGTTCAGAAAGAAGCTGTTTTACATAAAAACGGACCGCTGCTGATTTTGGCAGGAGCAGGTTCCGGTAAAACCAGAGTTATTACTTATCGGATAGCTTATTTGGTAAAGTGTTGCGATGTTTGGCCGAGTGAAATTCTGGCCATAACTTTTACCAATAAAGCTGCCAATGAAATGAAAGAAAGAGTTGAGGAATTATTAGGTTTTAACAGCCGCGGAATTTGGATCGGAACTTTTCATTCGATGATGCTGCGAATTTTGCGTCAACATGCGGATCGCATCGGTTTTGAAGCAAACTTTACAATTTTGGACAGCGACGATCAGCAGCGTTTGCTGAAAGAGATTTTGACTGAACTTAATCTGGATCCTGAATTGTTCAATGTCCGAACTGTGCAAAACAGAATAAGTTCTGCTAAAAATCGGATGCAGACTTGGCAGGAACTTGAACGGGAATCCGGTTATGATCACCTGAGCAAGCAAATTGCCGAGATTTATAAGCGCTATCAAGCTGCTTTGAAACGCGGCAACAGTATGGATTTTGACGATATTTTAGTTTTTGCGGTGGAAATTTTACAGAATAATCCGGATATTCTCGATGCTTATCAGACAAGGTTTAAACATGTCCTGGTTGATGAATATCAAGACACGAACCATGTTCAGTATTTATTGGTTAAATTATTATCAGGCAAATATAAGAATATTTGTGTGGTAGGTGACGACGATCAATCGATCTACAGTTTTCGCGGTGCTAATATTGAGAATATTCTGAATTTTGAAAAAGATTTTAAATTCAGTAAAGTAATTAAATTGGAACAGAATTATCGTTCGACTCAGATGATTCTTGCAGCTGCCAATTCAGTTATCAGGCAAAATACAGGTCGTAAAGCGAAGCGCCTTTGGACGGAAAAAGGTGAAGGCGATCCGATCAGTTTTTATTTGGCGGAAAATCAATATGAAGAAGCCCGTTATGTAGCCACGGAGATCAGACGTTTGACTGAACGCATCAATGATCCGATTCCGGCAGGCAATATCGGAATACTTTATCGGGTTAATGCTCTTTCCAGAAATCTGGAATTCGCTTTGCGTGAACAAGGAATTAAATATAATATCTATGGCGGCTTGCGCTTTTATGATCGCAAAGAAATTCGGGATTTTCTGGCTTATCTGCGTGTGATTTTTTCGGATAATGATGAATTGGCAATTGCCCGCATCATTAATGTTCCGCGCCGGGGTATCGGTGACTTGACGATTGAGCGTTCACGTAACATTGCCCGCAGAGAGAATTTGTCTTTAATGCAGGTACTTGTAAATGTTGATCAATTTCCGGAATTATCCCGAACTGCGAATAATATCAAGCAGTTTGTTCAGATCATTGCGGAATTGCGTGCAATAATGCTGGACAATCAGATTTCTTTTCCGGAATTTGCCCGGACGATTCAAGAAAAAAGCGGTTTGCTGCAAGAATTGATCGAACAAAAAGAAGAAGGACAGGAACAAGCGATCGGCAGGATCGAGAATTTGCAGGAAATTCTGTCTGATACAATTGAATTCAGCGAAAGAATCAAGCAGGAAATTGAACAATTCAGATTATTGGATGAGAATTTTGATCAAGCGGAAGTTCCTGAATTGGCCCAAGACGGGATTGATATTTATCAGAAAGATTTAAGTTTATCTACTTTGACTGAAGGCTTTTTGGAGCAGACGGCTTTGTTTTCCGATTTAGATCAGGATGCAACTGAAAATACCGTACGTTTAATGGCTATTCACAGTGCCAAGGGTCTTGAATTCGATGCGGTATTTTTAATCGGGATGGAAGAAAGTGTTTTCCCGGGCTATCGTTCCTTTGAAGAACCGGAACAAATGGAAGAGGAACGCCGTCTGGCATATGTCGGAATTACCAGAGCCAGACGTTATCTGCACATGACGGCAACCAGATCCCGTTTATTATACGGTCAGACTAAATATAATTTGGTTTCACGTTTTATGGCTGAAATTCCGGATGAATATATCAGAGAAATCGGCGGCAGTCGGCAAAGTAATTTAAGCAGTAATACCGGTATGTATAATATGGGCGGGAATGCTTTCGGCGAGCGAGTTTGGGGCAGCAGGAATTCCGGTGTGCGAATTTTTGAAGGCAGTAATTCCGGCAGATCAATTCCTGATCAGAGCTGTTATTCTGATCACAGTCCGGGCGGGAAATCGAAGATTTTGGGATCATTCGGTTTAAGAGATAAGCAACAAGCAAGTTTCAACAAGAATAACCGGCTAAGTTTAAGTGATATTTCAATCGGACAATCTTATAAGCATAAAAAGTTCGGTACGGGTATAATTGAGAAGATAGATTATGTAGCCAGTGATGCAATCTTAACTTTGAATTTTGACGGCAGGATAAAACGTATGATGGCCAGTTCGGCACCGCTTGAAAGAATCGTTGATTAGTGTGACCGGGGCAAAACGATATAGTTATTGATAATATATTGTAATATAAAATAAAGTTATGATTGATATTCGGTTGATAAAATGTAACGGAGAAGGCCTATGCAAATTATTCCGCGAAAACTCAAGCAACAGAGAGAATCAGACTATTTAAGCAAATATGCTGCAACCAGCGTCAAGACACGGGGACGTCGGATAAAGGAAACTGATTGCCGGATCAGAAGTCCTTTTGAACGCGATGTCGGTCGGATTATCTATTCGGTTGATTTCAGGCGTCTGAGACAAAAGACTCAAGTGTTCTTTAATCCCCGCAATGATCATATTTGTACGCGTATGGAACATGTACTGTATGTTAATTATATTGCGTCAACTATCGGTAAGGCATTAAATCTGAATACTGATTTGATTGAAGCAATTGCTTTGGGACATGATATCGGACATGCTCCTTTCGGACATACCGGTGAGAAAGAGCTGCAAGCCTGTTTAGAAAAATATAATGCGGATTTCAGTTTCCAACATGAATTGCATAGTTTGCGTGTGGTTGATGTTCTGGCTCAGCGCAAACCGAATCAAAACGGACTTAACTTAACCTTTGAAGTACGTGACGGCATCGTTTCACATTGCGGTGAAAAATATAATGAATATAAATTAACACCGAATCGGGAAAAAACTGAACTGGAGTTGATACCCGGAGCCAGAATACATGAGCCTCCGGCAACCCTTGAAGGTTGCGTAGTGCGTATGGCCGATAAAATTGCATATGTCGGGCGCGATATTGAAGACGGAGCAAGAGCCGGTTTGATGAGTTTTGATGCCTTACCGGTAGCGATCAAAACCGAACTTGGCACAACAAACGGTGAAATTATCAACACATTGGTCGAAGATATCATCACAAACAGTTACGGTCATGATGCTGTCATGATGTCATCGGAAAAAGGTCAGGCGATGGAGGAATTGCTAAATAACAATATGCGATATATTTATCGTTCTGACCGGATCCAGCGTTATGATTTTACCGTCCGCAATATAGTGCGCGGTTTGTTTGAAATTTTTGTCGAATATGCAGTGAAACCGGATCAATTGGCTAAAGAATCGGAATTTAACATGATGTTTCGCAATTTCAAAGAGTATCTTGCCAAGCATCCCGAACCGAAAGCGAATACAGTTCGTAAAATTACAGACTATATAGCGGGTATGACCGATCATTTTGCTCAAACCTGTTTTAACCAGATTTTTCAAATCTGACTCTAAGGTAATAACAAATCTAACTCTAAGGTAATAATATGAAAGATAATTATCCGATAACTTTTTTCGCAATGTTATACAGAATGAAATATATTGAGCGTTGGGGCCTGATGCGCAATACGGAAAAAGAAAACTTAAAAGAGCATACTTTTGACGTTGCATTACTTGCCCATGCTTTATCTGAAATACGCCAGGTCTATTTCCCCGAAGAACAGCCTCAGCCGGATCCGGGCGAGGTTGTTTTGTATGCCTTATACCACGATGCAGGTGAAATAGTTACCGGAGATTTGCCGACACCGGTCAAGTATTTCAATTTACAAATGCGCTCACAATATTCCGAAGTTGAGAATTATGCGATTGAGCATCTGCTTAAAATGCTGCCTGAAAAACTCCGGCAGCGCTATGCTGAATACTTTTCTCAGGATCCGGATAATTTGTCCCGAAATTCCAATCTGAAAAAAGAAGAAATTTTTGCAAATAACTTAAATGATGCTGATAACGTAAACTCAGCAGATACGGAAAATGCTGAATCTGCTGAAAATGAGACAATTTCCGAAAAAGTATATCTGAAAAAAATGATCAAACAGGCAGATCGTTTAGCTGCTTATATCAAATGTATTATTGAAATAAAGCAGGGTAATACGGAATTTGTTGATGCGGCAGAAGCAACCAAAGAAAAATTGATTAATGACAGTTCGCCGGAATTACAATGGTTTATCGATAATATTCTGCCGGCTTATCAATTAAATCTGGATCAATTACAAGCATCGCAAAACGACATTACTATTACAAAATAATCTCTGATTTCGATTATTGTTGCAATGATTTTACAGACATAATAAATCTGTATCACGTGCAGGTTTTCTTGTACAGAATAGCTTTTCGGCATGTTAAAATTATTTTACGACAAATGTTTGGAGTAGCTGATGAATAAAGAACGTGCGAAAAATATCAGTACAATTATTATTGCTGTCTTTTTATTGAGCATAATTCCTGTTACTTTGCTTTTTAATCGGGAAACTGTAGCTGAATTGAATTTTCCGATTGAGGCAAAGGTTATTGCCGAGCCCAGTCTTAATATCAGAAAAACTCCCGACTTATTGCATAATCCGATCGGCTCAATTCCGGCCGGTCAGGAAATTCTGCTTTTGGAGCATGCTGAAGGTCAGGCAATTAACGGTGATACAAATTGGTATAGAATAGACTTTAGAAATCAGGACGGCTATGTATCTGCTCAATTTATAGAATTTGCTCCCTGGGATTTTGAGTTGCCGCCGGCGGCCAATGATCAGAATTTCGAGAACTATCTTGAAGAGCAGGGTTTTCCGTATTCTTATCGAGCCGGTTTACATAAATTACATAAAAAATATCCGAATTGGCTTTTTACACCGATCAAATTAAATGTAGACTTTAATTCTGCACTCAACGGTCAGTATAAGCCTGATAATTCAATTAACTTCGTTCCCTCTACATCAGAGGATGCACTGAAATCAACTTCGTCAGCGGATTTTAATAAGGAAACCAATCAATGGATTGAGAAAGAACGAGGCTGGGTTGCTGCGAGTAAAGAAATAATTGCCCATCAGCTTGATCCGAGAAATTTTTTGGATGAACAGCATATCTTTCAATTTGAAAGTCTGAGCTATAATGCTGATGTTCAGAATTGGCAAGGTATCCGGGATCAACTGGCCGGAACATTTATGGATTCCGATGAATATGCGAATATCTTTCATAATGCCGCAGCGACTTCACTGGTATCTCCTTATCATCTGATCGCCAGAGTCAGACAGGAAGTTTCACCCAACGGTTCCGGTTCTTCAAGCGGTACTTATCCCGGAGTTGAAGGTTATTATAATTTCTTTAATATCGGTGCTTACGGTGCGGATCCGGTCTATGAAGGTTTAGTCTTTGCCCGGGACGGCTACAAAAACAATCCTGAAGCCAATGAGCGAATTCTGATTCCCTGGAATACACCTGAAAGATCAATTACCGGGGGGGCAATCTTTTTGGGAAGAGACTATATTAATAATTTGCAAAATACTTTATATTTTCAGAAATTCGATTTAAGACATGGTCCGGACTATTGGCATCAGTATATGGCGAATGTATTTGCTCCGCAAAGCGAAGCGCGTACGATGTATCAAGCTTATGCAACACAAGGGAGTCTGGCCGAACCGAAAGAATTTTTAATTCCTGTTTTCACTTCAATACCTGATTTGCCTGTACCCTATCCGACCGGCGGTTCGGGTACACCTAATAACTGGTTGCGGTCAATCACGATTGACGGAGCATTATTACCCGGTTTTGAGAGTTCCACTTATTCTTATTCCTTGGAAGTATATGCTCCGAATTCCGAAATTACGATAGATGCGACACCATACAATCCTTATGCCGGAGTTACCGGCCGGGGATCTTATTTTTTAAAAGAAGGCAAAAACCCGATTCTGATTACGGTTACGGCAACCAACGGTTCAATTCGTAATTATGAAATAATAGTCAACTATCATGGTGAAACGCCGGCAGAAGTTCCGCGAGTTGAGAGTTCGGTCTATCAAATTCAACCGGACGGCAATATTTACGGTTTAGATCCTTCCCGGAATCTGAATTTGGTAGAAAATGCCTTGAGTAATATAACAACAAAGGATCAATATTCTTTGAGTATAGTGAATCTTGCCGATCAGGAAGTGACTCAAGGTTCAATTGCCACCGGGTATAAACTGTTACAAAAACAAAACGGTGATGTAGTAGGAAAGTATACATTTATTTTAATAGGTGATGTAAATCGTGACGGTGATATTGATATTTTGGATGTCGATTCGATTTATCGTTATATCACAGGTTATTTGAATCTGGATGATGCACAGTTGCTTGCGGCAAATGCATTGCAAGATTCGGAAGTAGATATTTTGGATGCAGATCAGATTTATCGTTCCGTTTTAGGATATGCACAAGTTTCTCAAGATTTAGAACCTTTATCCGAGTAGTATTTTAGGAGAAAATATGCGCAAATATATCAAAAAATTATTTTTATTCATAATAAGCATTTTATATCTCGGGGTTTTGACGGTCCGCCCGGTTTACGCTGCGGGTGCGGAATTTGTTATATCAGCGGAAAAGGCGTCTCCCGGTGATAATATAACGGTTTCAATTGTAAATAACAGCGGTATTGCTGTTACCTCAGGTCAATTTGATTTAGTGTATGATGCGGAGCGTTTTGAACTTGTCGGGGCAACTTTGTTTCAGGAAAGTACAATGCCGTTTTATCTGGAAGAAGGCAGAACTGATAAATTCAGAATATCCACGATACCACTTGCGCCGGATCAGGCATATGCCGAATCGGTTATTGCATCAATTACTTTTAAGTTAAAAGATTCGGCAGACGGTCAGGCAACTTTTGAATTAGTAAAATCAAAAATCGGTTATGGCGATATTTATGAAAATGTTCAGAATTTGGAAGTCAGCGGAACAACCGTAGGCGTAAAAATCATGAATCCTGAACCCGGCGAACAGGCTGATCCGGGACTTGAGATTCCTGAAAAACCGGATCCGGATCCGCCCCGACAACCGACTGAAGATGAGCATTTACAACCGTCAGAATCTGTACTGAGTGAATCGACAGAACCGACCGAGTCAACTGAACCGGCAGAATCAACCGAACCGACCGAATCAACCGAACCGGCAGAATCAACTGAACCGGCAGAATCAACCGAACCGACCGAGTCAACCGAGCCGGACGAATCAATAAAACCCGGTGAAGCTACAGAGACAACCGAATCCGGTGAGACAACCGAGCCGATAGAATCAATCAGACTTGGTGATTTAACTGAGCCTGCTGAATCGACCGCTAATGAGTCAACCGGACCGAGCGAGTCAACTGAAACGGGAAAACCGATTATTACTTCACAACCGGATGGAACGGAAAAATCTAGTAATCCGACAACTGTTCAGTCAGAGAATGAAAGCAGTGTAACTAATACGACGACTTCTGAAGTTGTAAAGATTGCAACTGCCGGTACAACACAAGATGAGATTAAAATCATATCTACTCTGGCACCTGTCACCACACAGACAACAGTTGCTCAGTTTACCGAGCCGGTAATGAGTCAAACTGAAGTTCAAACGATAGAAATTGTACCGACAATTGCTTTGGTTGCAATGACTTCAGCCGAAACGGAAGAAGTGCTGCAGAATACTACTAAAACTACGACCGGGCAAGCTCAGACAATTACGACTCAAACCGAGCCGACTACGAGTGCTGCAACTGCAAGAACGATGCCTACAACTGTGCAGCAAACTGCAGATAATAGTCAAAATACTGAAATAAATACAATTAATCTGAAAGAAGAGAAACAAGCTAAACAAGAACAAGCTTTCAAATTGACAGGCAATGAAGTAAATCTTCATAATAAACTGATGCTGGGTGGTTTAGCTGTCACAGCAGTAGGATCCTTAGGAGCTCTGATTTTTTTAATCATCAAAAACAATCTCAGACTAAGGTAGGAAGGCTTTCTGTTCTTAATGAGTAAAGCGATCTTGGAGAAATTCCGTCAACGTGAGTTTATCCTTTATTTAATCAGTGGAATAATTGTTACGTTAACAAATTGGGTAACATATTCTCTGTTGGAAAATTTAGTTATATTCGGCAGCTGGCGAATTTCGAATTTTATTTCAATAGGTTTTTCAATTTTGGTTGCTTATCTTTTAAATCGGATTTTTGTTTTTCGATCTGAGCAAGACATTTTTCCGGAAATCTTCAAATTTTTCGCTTCAAGATTTTTTATATCTTTAATATTTGAGCATGGGCTAATGGAACTCCTGCTGACTGTAATCGGTTTTGATCCGAGAATTTCTATATTTGACTATGAATTTCAGCTGGTAAAAGTTTTAGGTTCAGTATTTGTCGTTTTAGGAAATTATTTCGTCAGTAAGTATTTAGTGTTTAAAAAAAGCAACAGTACAACAAAGGAATTATGATAATGACCGTAAAAATCAGAAAAAGAAAATGTAAAAAAAATAATACAGAAGGAATGTATTGGTCTTTAGAAAAGTCACTTGAATATTTGGCTGAAGCCAGAAAATTCGGAATCCGACCGGGCTTGGTAAGAATTGAACAATTATTGGAACGTTTGGGCAATCCGCAAAATGCTTGTCCGGTAATTCATATAGCGGGCACTAACGGAAAAGGCTCAATCAGTTCGATGTGTGCTTACATTGCAGCAAATTCCGGTTTGCGCACAGGTTTTTTTACTTCCCCGTATTTAACAAATTTTAACGAGCGGATTCGCGTTATTGACGGTCATGAAGGAATTCAAAATTTATATAAAGATGCCCGCTCAGCGGAAATCAGCGATGAAGACTTTGCTAAAACCTTAATGCTGATTGCTTATGAAGTAGAAATAATGAGTCTCAAGGGTTTTGACAGACCTACCGAATTTGAAATGATTACCGCTGCGGCTTTTGTATATTTTGCGGAAATGGGTTGTGACTTGGTTGTCCTGGAGACCGGTATGGGCGGCAGACTAGATGCGACTAATGTTGTAACAAAACCGATTGCGACGATTATTTCAGCTTTGAGTTATGATCATACAGGCAGATTAGGCAGCACCATGTCGAAAATTGCTGCGGAAAAAGCCGGAATCATGCGACCGGATGTACCTGTTTTCGTGTATAACCCTTACGATACGGAGCTGACTGAAACAGATGCATCTAATGTCAAACAAACATTGCTGAAACATGCTGAAAAAATCAATGCACCGTTGTCAATCATCAATCGATCGGATATTGAATATCAATCCTCGTATTTAACAGGTCAAACTTTTATGTATAAAGCAGCCGGACCTTTTCATGTTCAATTAGGCGGTGATTATCAAGCCCAAAATGCAGCTTTGGCAATAGAAGCTTGTCGTTTGATTATTAAAGATGAAAAATTGATTCAGAGCGGAGTAGCTTTAGCGAAATGGGCCGGCCGATTGGAATGCATTTCACAATCGCCGTTTATTATGATTGACGGAGCTCACAACAAGCAAGGAGTTTACGGTTTAAGACAACATTTGGAAAAATTTCTCAGGGATCGCAAATTAGTTTTTTTAGTGGGTGTTTTGCATGATAAAGACTATAAAGCAATGTTGGATATTATTTGCAGTTCCGAACTTTACGACATTGCTGAAATTATATGTACTTGTCCGGATTTTCCGCGTGCACTTAAAGCGAAAAATTTAGCTGCCGAATTTGCCAGATTCTATAACCGGGAAAAACCAGAGGTTGCTGAGCAAAATAAGCCACAAAATGAATTATCAGATAAATCACAACTGAAAACACAAATTAAATATCAAATCAGGGAATTAACCGAGCTGGAATCGGAAGAAATTCCTTTGTATAATGAAAAGCACATTTGGTATTCATCTGACAGAAAAGCGGCAACGGAATTTGCTTATGAATTGGCATACAAAAAGCGTTTGGCGCTGGTTACGTTCGGCTCACTTTATTTGATCGGCGAAGTCAGACCATATTTACTTAATTTATTGGAGGAACTGAATAATTGAATTGGCAAAAGCAATATCAATTTTTTGAAAAATTGACTACCGATCAGGTAGGATTATTTGCGACACCGCGAGAATTTGCAAAAGCACTTAAATCTTATAATCATGCTTTGAATTTGCTGAAATCCGGCAAACAGGAGCAAGCGGTTTCGATATTGAAAACAGTGGCTGATGATTATCCGATGTTCGCGCATGCATCTCATCTTTACGGCACTATCATGGCTGCCCGGGAAGATTTCAAGCAAGCGAATGATTATTTTAAAAAAGTTGCCCTGTTGGATATTGACCAAGATCAAGCCGATTTATTACAACAGCAGATGAAACTGGTTGCTCATGAAATAAATTTGCTTGAACAGCAGGAAGATTTGTTAAAAAAACGCAATGCTGCATACAGTTCAGTAAAGAAAGAAATTTCTATTGCGGATATTTTGGAAAAAGCACCACGCAAAAAACATACTCCCGGTGCCAATAAAGAAGAAATAGCTTTGATCAATCGTCAATTAGGTAATGAAGATCCTGTTGATTTATCCGGAGAATTGGCTTTGGAAAATAGGAAAGCTAATCTGAAATTTACTGCAATTGTTGTTGCAATTGCGGGAATTGTTTTTTTGATTTTTTATTTCGGAATCCGGCCGGTTATTTTGAATTCCCGAACGGAATCCGCTCAATCTCTCAGGCGTTTGCAATGGCTGGAACAGGAAATGGAAGCCAGAGCAGAGCAGGGTCAATCGGAAATTCAAATATTATTGAAGGATTATCAAAACAATTATTCTGTAACGGAACCTGCAGATTCAAGCAAGACAACGGATAAAGCCTCTGAATCAAGTGAAAAGTCTGATGAATCAACAGCTGAGGAACCTGCTCAGGAGGCAACGCAAAAATCCGGGGCAGAAACCGGAGAAACAGGAGAATAAAATGCAATATCAATCAACTGTCCAAGCGAGCAGAAAATACACCTTTTCTCAAATGCTGCGCGAAAGTGTGCCGATGCACGGAGGTCTTTTTGTACCTTGTACATTACCGCGGATCGATCAAGATTTTTTGAATCAGCTTAAACCGCTTTCTGTTCAAGCCCGGGCAGCCCGCATAGTTAATTTATTTGCACCTGAATTGTCTGAAACACAAATTAATCAAATATGTCAAACTGCATTCGATGTGACACATTTTCAGTCTGAGTTACTCTACGAAATGAAACCGCTCAATCCGTATTTAACAAATCCTTTATTTTTGTTTGCCGAACATGGACCGACAAGTTGTTATATGGACTTAACACATGCTTTTAGTCTGGCTTGTCTGCAAACCGTAATCAAAGAAGATGAACAATGGTTTGTAATTGCCGGTGAATCATTGCAAAGTGTGAAAAGTTTAGTCGCTCTGAACCATGATGCTTCAGGATGGGAACCTGTCTTAATAACTGATAGTAAAGCGATCAACACTTATATCCTTAAAGAAATTCAACACATCCGGAACAGTTTTAATGAAAATGATCATCCTTTAAAGTTATATACGCTCAACGGCCGAGTGCAAGATGTAGAATATTTTCCGCAAAATCTGTTCTATCAGGAAAAATTGCGGTTAGGGCTGAAAGATCAAAACAAATTTCTTGCCGCCGCGGGAAGTTTAGCTTTTACTCAGCATTTAGCATTGGTTATTATATTGTTATCGGCTTATCTTGATTTATTGAATCAGGGATTAATTGATGATGGTGAATGTTTTGAATTAGCCTTCCCGAATCTGAATCTTGATTTTTTATATACGGGTCAGCTTTTGCAAAAAATGGGCTTGCCGTTGACCAGCTTGCTTGCTGCATCCAATAACAACCGGGCAATTGCTGATTTTTTCCGTCAGGGAAAATACAAACTGAAACGCAGATTTTCACGTACGAATACCCCGGCTCTTGACCAAATCTATTTACCGAATTTAGAACGAGTTTTATTTGAGGTAACGGATTCCGATTGTCAAATAACATATCAGATTATGACTGAATTATTCAAAGCTGAACGGATTAATTTAACTCCTAAAATCAAGCAAAAATTGTCCGGTTTAATTCAGTCCGGATATGCTAATAACAATCAAACTGTAGAACAAATCCGAAATTGGTATCTGAAGACAGATTATCTTTTCGATCCGTATACAGCTTTGACTTTGGATGTATTGGAACGTTTTGAGCAAAGCACATCAAAAACAAACAAAACTATCGTACCTGTAATAGAGAATCCGTTATTGTCTGTTCAAGTATCGGCCGAAGCGATTTTTGAACAAAACAAAAATATTAAGCGAAATTACAAGCGCTTATTGCAGGAACTATCTGAAGAATCAGGCGTTGTTATTCCTTTGGCCGCCTTTTCAGGTGAACAAAATCCGGAAGTCATTAATTTGAATATTGAACAAATGAATGAGCGTATTGCAGCGGATTTATTCAAGACCGGTCAAGCTTGAACCAGGAAAAAATGATTATCAGCTCTGGCAGAATAATTTTTTTCCAGCATTTTAATGTGTGAGCTGAAATCCGGATTTGCAAAATATTTGGCATTTGTCGGACAGATTTTGATACAGGCTTGGCATTTAATGCAAATTCCCGGAACGGAACTGACATCATCTATTGAAATAGAGCCCATCGGACATGCTTTGGCACAAGCTTTACAATCGATACATAAACTGAGATCAGTCTCGGGTTTCGCTTTTAAAAAATGCACCGGTTCACCATTAATGCCGAGTGGTGTATAGTAAGGTCCGACAGGATCATGCCCCGGCAGATCAAGTTTGGTAGCTTGTGTCTTGCTTTGAGTTTCCTGATTTTGTGGATTTTCTTTTGTGTCTGTGATCAGTTGAGTTACATCTGTAATAAATTGTTGAATTTCTTGCAGGTCCTGCCGGTCCGGTCTGTTTTTGGCGATTTTTTCGGAGAATACATGCCGGCTGACAATTGCAGCAGCGGCAATTGCATTAAAATTCTGTTTTTCCAATTCGATTTTAAGTTCCATCAAAGCTTCGTCAAAATTGCGATTGCCGAAAACAGAAATCAGTATTACGGGCGTGTTATCTCCCAAGAATAAACTTTGAACAAAAGGTAATATTTTGTTAGGTATACGTCCTGCATATACAGGCATTGCGAAAACAACCAAATCAGATTCGGTAAAATGATACTCGTGCAATCTCTGTTGCGGCAAAGTAAAATCAATCTCATGATTTGAAACAGCTAATTTGTCAGCTATTCCATCTCCGACAAGACAAGCGATGTTTTTGGTACTGCCTGCAGGGCTGAAAAATATGGTGTAAACATTTTTGATCTTCATCTTAAAATTGTCCTTTCGGATTTACTGATAGATAAATTATACAACAAAAGGACTTCGCTGTATTCTGAGCAAACAAAAGGACTTCGCTGTATTCCGAGCAAATAAAAGGACTTCGCTGTATTCTGAGCAAATAATCCGAAATTCAGTACGTGATTTTTTGAATCCAGGATATTTATCTGATTTTGTAACTACAACTACGTCTATGATTTTTTCTTAAAATTTTACCTGATTTCGTATTGAGTTCAATTGCAATCCGGGATTTTGTTGTAAAACCCAACCGGTTGCCCATTTTGACTCAAAGAGAATTACCGGATTGTTTTGTTCATCTTCAACCAATAAATTGTTTGAAGCAATGATGAGGTCTTTGGCCGGTTTAGCTTTTGCCGGATCTGCCCAACTGATCCAGCGAGCCACATGATAATTGATTTGCTGTAAGGATAATTCAACATTATATTCTGTATTAAGTCTGTGCTCCAGAACATCAAATTGCAAAACTCCGACCACGCCGATGATATAAGTTTCGGTACCGATATCAGGTTGCTGATACAATTGAATCGCGCCTTCTGCGGCTAATTGGGTAATTCCTTTCTGGAATTGTTTACGCTTCATCGAATCCTTGGCAGAAACCCTGGCAAAATGTTCCGGCGGAAAAACCGGAATATCCTCAAATTCCAAATCCTGACCAATGGTTAAGCTGTCACCGATTTGAAATTGACCGGAATCAAATAAACCGATAATATCTCCGGCATAGGCATATTCAACATGTGATCTGTCCTGCGCCATAAATTGTTGCGGTTGAGCCAGCCTGATCTGTTTACCGGTACGTACCAATTTTACTTGCATATCTTTTTCGAATTTACCGGAACAGATACGGATAAAAGACATCCGGTCACGATGGGCCGGATTCATATTGGCTTGAATCTTGAAAACAAATGCGCTGAACGGATGTTCAACCGGATCTATTTCACCGATATCGGAATGACGGGCAACCGGTGCCGGAGCCATTTGCAAGAATTCCTGCAAAAAGAATTCCACACCGAAGTTTGTCAAAGCACTGCCGAAAAACAGCGGAGTTTGTTGACCTTGGGCTACTTTGTCCAATTCCAATTCGTCCCCTGCGATATCAAGCAATTCGATATCTTCAATTAATTTATTATGGTAATAAGTACCGATGTTTTCTGCCAGACCGGGATCCGTAAGATCCTGAACTTTAACCTTGACCATGCTGGCACCATGATCTTGTTTTTGATCATCAAATATTTCTATGCGATTTAATTTACGGTTAAAAACACCTTTAAAATCACCATCGGTACCGATCGGCCAATTGACCGGAACGGCAAAAATACCCAGGACTTTTTCCAATTCATCCATCAATTCGAATGGATCACGGGCAGCCCGATCCATTTTATTGATAAATGTAAAAATCGGAATTCCCCGCATCCGGCAAACTTCGAATAATTTAATTGTTTGTTCTTCAACTCCTCTGGCACCGTCAATCATCATGATAGCCGCATCGGCCGCACATAATGTTCGATAAGTATCTTCCGAGAAATCCTGATGTCCCGGAGTATCTAAAATATTTACACAATAATCATTATATTCAAACTGTAAAACAGAAGAAGATACGGAGATACCTCTTTGTTTTTCGATCTCCATCCAATCAGAAGTTGCATGCTTGGCAGCTTTACGACCTTTAACCGTACCTGCTAAATGGATTGCACCGCCATAAAGCAACAGCTTTTCCGTCATCGTAGTTTTTCCTGCATCCGGATGAGAAATAATCGCAAAAGTACGTCTTCTTTCGATTTCAGATTTTGTTTTTTGCTTTTCTGCAGCAATTTGTTTATTTGGATTGTTCATAAATTCTTTTAATCAATTATTCACTTTCATTTATAAGTATAGGTTACAAATTTGTAGCTGCAATATTAATCGTTGATTTGATATTTACAGACTGTTAAACTGTTTTCTTTTCATAACCTACAAGATTATAGCAAAAATCATTATGAATAAAAATTATGTTATACTATCTGAGATTAAAGTGAATAATTTGATTTTCTGAAAAGAAATATTTATTAATAATTATATATCCAAGACTTCTGTAATAGCAGAATTTTTGAAAATAATTTGGTGGTATTTATGAAAAAATTTAAATGTATATTTCCCGAAATCAGCAAAGTATTTATTTTGATTTTGCTAACCATGTTTTGTATGCAATTATTTACACCAGCTGTTTTAGCTGAAGAAAATGCTGATCAAGTTGACGTTTCAATTCAGGCAGATGAAACGATCAAAGTAATTACCGGTGATCAAACTTGGCTCTATCCGCGAAAAGTTGTAGGGATACCGACCGGCGGCAGAGAAAATCATACTTATCCGACTCTGGATCAGGTAGCAGCATCGAATTATATCGTTGCGGATATGGAAACGGAAGAAGTTTTGCTCGGGCATCGGGTAGATGATGTAGCCTATCCTGCCAGTATGACTAAAATTATGACAGCTTTGACCGTTATCGAATCTCCGGATTTTGATCTGAATAAACCTGTTGTATTTTCCGACTATTCTGTGGCATTGCCTTCGCCTGTTTCTGCCAGAGCGGGTTTTGTCGCAGGTGAAGAAACCACGACAGAAAATGCTTTATATTTAATGATGGTTCAATCAGCTAATGAATGTGCCAGAGCACTTGCGGAAACTTATGGCGGCACCGAAGAAAATTTCGCCAATATGATGAATGAACTTGCAGCCGATATCGGTTGTGAGAATACACATTTGGTTGATGCTGCGGGTTTTGGTTTGGAGGATCATCATTTCACACCGCGTGATCTGGTCAAAATTATCAAAAGAGCGATGAGTCATGATATTTTCCGCAAATTGGTAACGACCAGAGCCTATGCCTCCGAGCCTACAAGTTACCATCCTTATACAGCCTGGACAATGGTAATAAACAGCAATTACTTAATGTTGCATGGTGATTTGAATTTGAGTTCGGCATATTTACATACTTTTGACGGGGTGAAAACCGGAAATACTGATATTGCAGGTAATTGTTTATCTGCGACGGTTCATACCTATGACGGAAGACATCTCTGCGGAATTATTTTTAACGGAAGCTTAGCTGATCAACCGGGAGAATTTTTCAGTGTTTCGGTTCTTTTGCGTACTTTGTTGGAAGAGGGAGCAAAAAAAGCCGAGTGTCCGACCGAAAAAGAAGCGTATCAGTTTTTAGCTGATAATCCTCAAATAGCGAAAGAAGTTGGCGGCTTTCAGGATCTGTGTCATATTTCTCAACTTTATAAAGAGGAACAATTATCCGATGAACAAATAGCTGCTTTAGTTGAATATACCGATCAGGAAAAGAACACTATCTCCGGAGATTCATCTCAGACCGGCGCTCCGAAAAATGCCGATGTTGATCCTTCAGATCAATCGGCCCAACCGGAACAAAAAGTTCAAAACAAGCAGAAGGAGCAACCGTCAGCCAATGGAGAGAATGAAAAATCTCCGGCTCAGGAGGACAACTCTTTCTTATCTCTTCTGGGACAGAAGAAGATGCAGTATCTTTTGCTTGTAATGTGGATTTTGTTATTTGCAGTAATTATTGTGTTGATAGTTCATACAATTCTAAAATCCAAACCGAAAAAACCTGAATCTTAATTTGAAATTACCTTAAGAGAAAATACGAGTAAAATAGAGAAAAACAACGAAAAACAAAGATAGCTTGCTCTAATTTGAAAAATACTTGACAATGCACAATTGCTTAGGTATATTCATAAAGCATGTTTTTTGTAAAATGATAATTTAAATAAATATCGATTGGGAGGAAAGTTGATGAAAACATATGTTGCGAAACCATCAGAAATTGAACGCAAGTGGTACGTAATTGATGTTGCAGACCAGATATTAGGTCGTGTTGCGACTGAGATTGCAACTGTTTTGCGCGGTAAACATAAACCCGAGTTCACACCGTTTTTAGATACAGGCGATTATGTAATTGTTGTTAATGCAGACAAGATTAAAGTAAGCGGTAATAAAGAAAACGCTAAAGTGTATCGCAGACACAGCGGTTATCCGGGTGGTCTGAAGGAAGTTAATTTGGCTGAAGTCAGAGCAAAACATCCTGAAAGAATCATTAAAAAAGCTGTTAAAGGCATGTTGCCGAAAAATGCTTTAGGTCGTCAAATGCTGAAAAAATTAAAAGTTTATGCAGGACCTGAACACAATAATCAAGCACAAAAACCTGAGGTTTGGGAAATTTAACGAAAGGAGCGATTAAATGGCAAATCAAGATTTTTATTATGGAACCGGTCGTCGTAAACGTGCAATAGCAAGAGTTCGTCTTTACCCCGGTACAGGCAATATCGAAATCAACGGTAAAAAATTTGAAGATTATTTTGATATCGCAACTTTGCGTTATATTGTTATGCAACCTTTGAATGCAACAGGTTCAGGCGAGAAATTTGATATTAAGGTCAATGTTCACGGCGGCGGAGTTTCCGGTCAGGCCGGTGCGGTACGTCACGGCATTTCAAGAGCATTGGTTGAAGCAGATGCTGATGAATATAAAGCAACCCTCAAGAAAAACGGTTTCTTGTCCAGAGATTCCAGAGTTAAAGAACGTAAAAAATACGGTCTTAAGAAAGCTCGTAAAGCTTCGCAATTCTCAAAACGTTAATTCGTTATCTGCAAATCATTGTATCCGAAAATTTGGTTTATCCGAATTTCAATACCGAAAATGGAAGGGAATGTTACAAGGCATTCCCTTTTTTCAGTTTAAATCGAAAAATTATTTTAATTATTGAAATTCTCTATAAATTGAGTTAAGCTGTTTAATATCAGAAGTTAAACAAGTATTAAGTTGTTTAGAATAAAAGTATATTGATGGTGTAGTAAAGCCCGGTTAAGCTGATTGCCGCCAACAGGCTTTTATATAGAATCAAAATCGTACTTGGATTAATAATCCAAGCAACATTTCAAAAATAAATTCAAATTAAATCAATTCAATTAAGCAAGTTAAAATTTTAAGTTTTAGCTTGCTTTTTTGATGTCCGGAAAGCAGGTAAAGAAATTCTAAAAATGGAAAACAAGAAGTAGAAAAAGTCAGAAAACAAATTAGCAGATAAAGGAGAAGTTTATGACTCAAACTAAAGTGAAAAAGCAGAACAAGCGATTAACGCTTCTTTTGGTATTAAGCATAATACTCGGTATGATTCCTGTTATATCAAGCCCGCAAGTGGAAGCGGCACCACCCGCAGTAACTGCAGATCATAGTACGGGCAGTTATACACTGAGTACGAGCGGTGACTTGATGAGTGTACTGACTATGAATTTGACAGATCAGGCAATTTCAGATTTGAAGCAGATTTATGGTACAGATGCAATATTTTTAACCAACGGCGGTCTGTATACACCGCAAACATACACTATGCATATAAATGGAAAAATTGCTTTTTGTGCCAATCCGACTATTGTTGCCGGAACGACATATACCGACAGAATAACGCTCAATTCCACGGAAGTTAATAACGAGAATTATCGACAATTCTTTGGCGCATATACCAATCAACGTTATCCGGTTTGGTATTTAAAAGAAAAGATTATTAATTATTACGGCAATGAACAACAATTGATCAATCACGCCGCTTTTGCCTTTTTATCCGGCATAATCCAACAACCAGGTGTATCTGATGCCGTGACACAAAAATTGATTAATGCTTGGCAAACAGAAAGACCGGGTGAAGATTTAGCTGATGTAGTAACTGTGTCCGGGCTGAAAAGTCCGCTAAATGCATTTTTTTACAGTTGGTATTTTTCATTTGATGCAGATATTGTGAGGGCTACCGGCGGAACTGTAACAACTTTTGCAACCTGGAATGAAGTTAAATCTTTTTTGAATTTTTACGGATTTGTTTATTCGAAAATAAAAGAAGGCACGATTAAGTTATTGAATCCCACAGCTGATATTTATTACACGCCCCAGACACCGAGTACGGTAGCGGTTGGTTCTAACATGCAAGTAATACATGCAATATCCGGCAGTATAGAAATCAAAGAAACCGGTAAACTCAAACTGCTGAAAGTATCCTCTGAACCCACAGCTACAAATAATAATTCGAATTACTCTCTGGCTGATGCCGAGTATGCTATTTATAGTTCGAAAGCAGATGCCGATGCTGACAGAAATCGTTATAAAAACGAGCAGGGTGTCGAACAATTACTTATCACGAAGTCAGACGGCAGTTCAAATATTATAAGTGATATTGCGATCGGAACATATTATGTCAAGGAAATCAAAGCATCTAAAGGTTTTAAGCTTGATCCGGATGTTCACCGAGTTGAAATAAAACCTAATCAAACAGCACAAATAAAATCAACCGAAGTGCCGGAAGAATCAGGTTTAAAACTCTTAAAATCATCGGCCGATCCGACTGTGACAAACGGCAATAACTGTTATAGTTTAGCCGGAGCAACCTATGGTGTTTATGTAACCGAAGCTGATGCAAACAGTGGTATAAACTCCAAAGGTACATTAATTACCACCCTCAGCGGTTCAACCAATGTTTTAACGAATCTGCCTGCCGGTACCTGCTATATAAAAGAAACGAAAGCTCCGAAAGGCTTTTTGTCAGACAAAAAGATTTATAAAGCGGTCTTGGAACCCGGTAAAACGACTGAAATCAAGGTCAAGGATCAACCGTTGGATGATCCGATTTCTATTCTGCTGAAAAAACAAGATGCCAACACAAAAGAACTTTTAGCTTTGGCAGAATTTACGGTTAAATTTTATGACGGAGAATATGAGGATAATGTAGATCCCGGGACTTTAGGTGTAACTCCGGCCAGAACCTGGGTACTGAGAACTGACGGGAACGGAGTTGTAAATTTCAGAAGAGGACAAGAAAGTTTTACCTATAACGGTCAAACCTATAACTACAAAGTGTCAGGTGATAACTTTTATTTAACCGCACAAGGTTACCCCGCAATCCCTTTAGGCACAGTTACAATCCAAGAAACCAAACCGCCTGAAGACTACATAGTTAACAAAGAAATCTTCATCCGGAAGATTAAACAAGCGATGAACGGAACAGAGCCCCTGGAAAGGGTCGAAACATTTAATATGCTTACCGTTTCAAACAAATCTGTTCCTGTACCGGTGGAAATTGAAAAGGCATCGGAGATTCCTCTCTATACAGATAATAACAATGCATATTCTTTAAAAGATATTGAATACAAAATGTACGGGTCAAGAGCTGATGCAATTGCCGATAAGTCGCCATTGCTCACTTTTACCTTAGACAGTAACGGTAAGTCGAACAGAGAAGAAATAATTCCCGGTATATACTATTTCAAAGAAACCAAAACTTCCTGCGGTTATGTACCGGACGACAATGTCTATGAGGAAGAAGTTTTAGCTTTGTCCGAATTACAAGCACAAAACAAAACAGTGAATAGATTTTATTTCAAAGATGAGCCTTTATATAGTGCTTTGGATATCGTGCTTAAAAAAACGGATGAAACTACGGGCGATCAGTCCAATCCTCAACTGCCGGCAGGAGATCATACTTTAGCCGGTGCAGAGTTCAAAGTAGAGTATTTCAAAGGTAATTATCCGGCAAATGCGACTGCAACTGACTTAGCCGGCAAAACGCCGGCCAGAACATGGGTGTTTAAAACAGATGCGGACGGTGTAGTAAGATTTAATACCGATTACTTAATATCCGGTACTTTATACACAAGGAACAGTATACCGGTAATACCTTTAGGTGCGATCAGGATCAAGGAAACCAAAGCTTCCAAAGGCTATGAACTGAATTCCGGCACATTTGTCAGAACGATCAGAGCTGACATGACGAATACAACCGTTATTGTAGATGTTGTTGCTAAAATAGCAGAACCGGTAACCCCGGCGGAAATTCAAATAGTAAAAAAATCTGCAGATAAGATGATTACAGACGGTAATAGTGCCTATGACTTTACGGGTATAACATTTGGTCTTTATAAAACAGAAAAAGATGCTCGAAATGACACAAACCGTTATCAGGATAAAAACGGTGTTGAGAGAATATTTACTTTAGCCGGGAACGGAAAATCTAATATCATAACTGATTTATTGCCGGGTACTTATTATGTGAGAGAACTTAATACAGAGGGCAGCGGTTATGCATTAAACGGCAAAGTGTACAAGGTTGATGCCAGAAATAAAAGAGCCGTACCTGTAAATATTGTGAATCTGACAAACATGCCGCAAACTGCAACTTTTGATTGGTTGGCAGCAAAAGCAGATTCCGCCACCGGTCAACCGTATCCGCAAGGTGCTGCCTCACTTGAGGGAGCTGTATTGGAACTGAAATTCTATAAAGGTGTTAAAAATGCTGCTGTCCCGGACAGACCGGCGGATAATATCTGGATAATTACGACCGGCAAAGACGGAAAAGCAGGAATAGACAGTATGACAGATAAAGACGGCAAAGGTTTTTACTATAATTCAGCCGGTCAGGTAGCAATACCTCTGGGCTTATTAACAGTACAAGAAATCAAAGCACCGACCGGTTATTTAGTTAACGATAAGCTGTTTACTTATAGTATTAAAACTACCGGTATACAAGAACAATTAACAGTTTTGCACGATTTGACTGCTGAAGAAATAGAGTTAAAAGAGCAGGTAAAACTGGGTCAGTTTGATTTGCGAAAAGTTATTACAGACGGGGCGGAAACTGAAGTAATAGGGGTGGAACCTGATGCGGAATTCGTAGCAATTGCCTGCAAGTATGTAGATAAATACGGTTCATTTGACGAAGCTTTAAAACATATTAATGACTATTATGTGAATGAAAAATGCGTACTGGTAACCGATATCAACGGTAATGCCAGATCGGGTAAGCTTGCTTACGGTAAATACCAAATTAAACAAACCAAAGGCGAGATTGAAACGGATTTGTTAAAGAAACCGTTTACGTTTGATGTTCAGGAACATGAACAAAAAATTGTCGAATATACAATTAATAATGTACCTGCAAGATATCCTGTACGTATTGTGAAAAAAGATGCGGTAACCGGTAAAGAAGTAATCTTAAGTTCGGCCGGTTTTAAGATCAAGGATAAAGCAACAGGTGAATATGTCAGACAAAAAGTCGGTTCTCAATGGTATGACACGTTTATGACCACCGCTGAACAGCAAGGTGATATCCTGCCGGGGACATTTTATGTAGTGACCGAAGATGCAGGTACAACGGTAACGCCGCTAAAAATCAAGCCGGGCACATATCTTATCGAAGAAGTGGTAACACCTGCCGGTTACGTCTATCTTAAACAACCAAAAGAATTCGAAGTTGCAGAAAGTACAGTTGATATTATCGATCAAGATTTAGATGAAATCATTGAAGTTGTGATAGAGAACGAACCGCAATACGGTGAGCTGACTATACACAAACAAGGTGAACTGTTTAAGTGCTGGACAACCAAAACTATTACTTTACCTGTCCAAAAACAAGGTAAAACCATCGGCAAAGAGGTAGAAGTACCGAGAGCTGATGAAGAATTCATTGTAACAAGAGTTGTAACCAAGTTCGAATCAACAGAAAGAACAGAACCTACTGCAACTGAACCGATATCAGAAACAGAAGCTGCCGGAATTACTGAGACTACAACGGCCGGAGCAGAAACAATCTTTGAAAGCACATCCGCTGAAGAAACTGAGCAAGGTGAAACCGAGATCAGCAAAACTGAACTTAATGAAGCAGAAGCCGGCGAAACCGGATCTGACGAAACCGGATCTGGCGAAACCGGATCTGACGAAACTGCACTTAATGAAACAGAAGCTGTTGAAACCGAACCTGGCGAAACAGAACCTGACGGAACCGGACTTAATGAAATTGAACCGGAAGTGAAGCCGGTTGCCGGCTTAAAGCCGGAGCCTGAGCTCCGGAGAAAATCGCCGGGAGTATTTACCGAAACGCTGAAGATTAAAACTGACAAAAACGGACACTTCGGACAAGTGGTAAATGAGGGGCGTTATACAGTAAAGGATAGAGCAGGCAATATAGTGCATGAACTGGAAGTACCGGACGGCGAAACGGGTTTACTCGAATTTACTTTAACCAAAATGGTTAAAGACGGAACATATCAAAAAGGTGAAGTAGCCGAAGAAACGTTTACATACAAGCAGGCTGTTTACGAAAACGGTTACCTGGCGGGAGCCGAATTCAAACTCAAAGCCCGAGAAGATATTAAGTCTTATGACGGACAGACAACTTTCTACAAGAAAGACCAATTTTTATTATTTGCTCAAAAAGATATTTTGGATAGTGAAGGAAAAGTTCTATATCGGAAATATCAAGTTATAACTTTACCGGAATTAACCGAAGAGCAATTGGCGGATAAAGAGCTGGCAGATACAAAAGTTACTACAGAAAGAGCTCAACCGATTGTGCTGTCGAGAATACCTTTAGGTAAATATGAACTGAAAGAAGTCAAAGCACCGCAAGGTTATATAACTGATCCGGAGAAACGTACATTTGAGTTCACGCCACAAGAAAAGCAAATAGAGGCAGACTTAAAAGAAACACCGCTGATTGAGAACAAACGTCAGAAGCTGGACGTAAACTTAAAGAAGATGCTGCTTTCAACACCTTACTTTGAAGAGTCGGGTTTTGAGAATATCGTGGTCGGCATGTACACGGCGGAAGAAGTTTTAGGCTTAGCCAAAGACAGTTTAGTGGCGGTCATGACTCCGGATAAAGACGGAAAAATGACAGCGAAGGATATACCGCAAGGGAATTACTATTTCAAGGAAATTTCAACCAAAGACGGATTCTTATTAAATGAGAATCAATGCTTTATTAAGATTGAAACAGACGTACCGGCAACCGCAGATAAGATAACTGTTTTACCGCAACCGATTGAGAACAAGCCGGCAACCAAAGATGTCAAGGTTATCAAGCTGGATAAATTCACGAACAAACCGTTAAAAGGTATAGAGTTCAATTTGTTCAAGATTTTGGCTGACGGGACAAAACGTATGATGGTTAACCCGGATACGGGCAAGACTATTTTTGTCACAGACGAAAACGGTGAAATCCTGATTAAAGACTTACCGTATGGTACGTATTTTTTAGAAGAAGTAAAAGCTGCGGACGGTTATATTAAAGAAGGCGAATCACGGCCGATAGCGGTAGCAGAGGACAGCTTACTGGAGATTAAGGTCGAAAACGAGCCGACTCAGGTATCTTTCAGCAAAATAGACAGCAAAACAGGTCAACCTGTTATCGGAGCGACTTTAAGACTTTTGGATCAAGACGGCAAAGTAGTGCGTTTAGATGAAAACGGTTATGTAGTCAAACAAGGCGGCAGAGAAGCTATCTGGGTAACCGACGGAACGCCGTTTGTAATCAAAGGCTTAGGTATTAATTCGGAGTATACGATCGAAGAATTGGCCGCACCGAAAGGTTATCATCAAGGTGAGCCGGTGAGTTTCAAGGTCATTGCACAGAAAGGTGTACAATTAACCGACATACCGAACCGGGCATATGAACCGCAGATCTCGACCTCGGCGTTTAACGCAGATACAAAAGGTCAGGAAGCACACGCTGTTAAGACTGTAAAAATTGCCGACGTGATCTGCTATGAAGATTTAATTGAGAGTGAAGTATATCTGGCGAAAGCAAGTCTGGTATTACGAGATGATCCTTCGGTAGTTTTAGCAACGGCAGAACTGGAATTTACACCTGAATTCAGAAAAGGTCATGTAACGGTTGACTTTGGTGAAATCGATTTAGCAGAATGCGCAGGTAAGCAATTAGTAGTGTTTGAAAAAGTCTTTGTCAAGGAAAACGGCGAAGAAGTAGCAAGTCATGAAGATGTGAATGATGAAAGACAAATTATTACCGTATTGCCGGTAGAAATAGGAACAACAGCTATATTCAGCAATGGTAATAAACAAGATCATGCTCTGACAGATCTGTCAGTTAAAGACACCGTTTCTTACATAGGTTTAATTGCAGGTGAAACGTATGCGGTTAAAGGAGAACTGGTAGATAAGGCTGACCCGACTAAAGTAATTGCAAAGGCTGAAACAACTTTTGTCGCAGAAACAAAAGACGGTGCAATAGAAATCACATTTACTTTTGACGGCAGTACATTAGCCGGCAAAGATTTAGTAGTATTTGAAGAATTATATTATAAAGGTGAATTGATTGCTGAACATAAAGATATCAACGACGAAGAGCAGACTGTGACAATCGAAGAGCCGGAAGTACCGACAGAACCGGAAGTACCGACAGAACCGGAAGTACCGACAGAACCGGAGGTACCGACAGAACCGGAAGTGCCGACAGAGCCGCAAGTGCCGACAGAGCCGCAAGTACCGACAAAGCCGGAGGTACCGACAAAGCCGGAGGTACCGACGAAACCGCAGATTCCGACGAAACCTCAAATTCCGACTGAGCCTACAGTACCGAAAACCCCAACAACTCCAAAAACTCCTGCAGTGCCTTTTGATTCAGATTTTCCGAAAACCGGAGAACTAAGTTATATTTGGATAGAATTGATATTGTTATTAATTGCAGTAATTACAATTATTTTCAGAAAAAGAATAGGTGGTTTCAAAAACATGTGATCTGATTAGATTATTTCTGAAATTCAAGCAAGAATATATAAAGTCTAAATTGAGGAGAGTTTACTACCGTAAACTTTCCTCATGCTGATTTGGAGATTGTATTTAACAATAATTTTCGGAATTTTTTTGTTTTATGTTTGAAATACAGGCAGACCGGGTGGTTTGATGTCGTATGGCACTTGTTTTGCCATTTTCAGATCTTCCATTAAACGAGCAGGGTAAGCAATTTTGGCACCATATCTCTGATGTAAAGAAAATATGGCATCTTCCAAGGCTTCCAGCTTTGCGAGTTTACTGAAATCGTGAAATATGTTTATCTGTCTGGGAATATCAGATGATTCCAGGTTAATGGCTGTAATTGTTAACGAGCGGATCGGCTTTCTCCAATCATAACGCTCCTTAAACAGCATAAATCCGTTTTGTGAAATATAAAATGAATTATGCGTAGCGTAAGGCAATGGAGCTTGAAATTCTTTGCCGGACATGTCGTTTCTCCGCACACTGATTTGGACTCCTCTTGCTCTCAGACTGTGAGAACGCAATCTTTTAGAAACGTTTTCACTAAGAGATAATAAGACACGCCATACTTCAATATCAGTATATAAATCTTCTTTTGTTGTTATGCCGTGTCCTACTGTTTTGACCGGAACAGATTCACCGTAAACCCTGACTCTGCCGTTATCTAAGCCGTTGGCCCATGACCATAATTTTATGCCGTTTATACCGAGCTTAGATTGTAAAAAAGAGGGATCGGTTCGGGCTAAATCACCGATGGTTAAAATATTGTATTTAATCAGTTTTCTTTCGGTAGCAGATCCTATGCCCAGCAAACTTCTTACAGGTAATTTGAATATGAGATCGGTGTAATTTTCCTGAGATACATAGGTTATGGCATCCGGTTTATTCATATCGCTGCCGAGTTTTGCGAAAATCTTATTGAAGCTGACTCCGATTGATAGTGTCAGTTGAAGTTCATTTTTTACTCGCTGACTGATAAGTTTTGCAATTTGCATGCCGTCACCGAACAAAGCTTTGCTGGCAGATACATCAAGCCAACATTCGTCAAGGCCGAAGGGTTCAATTTGATCTGTATAGTCATAATAAATATTATGAGCTAATTTCGAGTGCAAAATATATTGATCATATTGTGGCGGAACGGTAATTAAATTCGGACATTTTTGTAATGCCTGCCAGATAACTTCTCCGGTCTTAACGCCTTGTCGCTTTGCTTCTTCTGATTTCGCAAGAATGATACCGTTGCGGTCGGCCTGGGATCCGACTACAGCTACCGGCTTGCCGCGCAGGTTCGGATTTAATTTAATTTCGACCGAAGCATAATAAGCGTTCATATCACAATGTAAGATTGTCCGATGCTGATTCACCTTATATCAAAACTCCCTCAAATTATCAAGCAAAAACAAACAAACGTTCTTTTTAACTAAGATAAATTATATAGAAATCCGGCTGACAAATTCAAGAGGAATTTTGAGATAACAAAATCAAGGGAAAAATTAATTAAGAAAATTGCCATTAGAAATTAATCGGTCTTGATTTTTTGAATATGCTAATATACAACTATGAAAACTGCTCACTTTTTTGAGGTATGCAAATCAAAATTTGCACAGCTCCAAATTTTGAGCAAAAACAGAGTATTAATAGGTTTTATTGAAGAACAAGTTAAGGACAATGCAGGAAAAACTTTATCGGACAAATTCAGTGGAAGAAACATATCTTTTAGGCGAAGCACTCGGCAGATGTCTGACTGCCGGTGACGTTTTAGCTTTGGACGGAGATTTGGGGGCGGGCAAGACTACGATAACCCATGGAATTGCGCGGGGTTTGGGAATTAGTTCGCCGGTTTCGAGTCCGACCTTTACTTTACTTTTTGAACATCCGGCAGGTACCGGAAATTTACCGCTGTTTCATTTTGATGCATATCGGCTTAAAGATGAGATTGAATGGTATGATGCAGGCTTTATGGATTATTTTGATAATCAGGGAGTTGTAATAATTGAATGGGCGGCTAAAATAAAGAATGTTCTGCCGCAAACTGCAAAGTGGCTGTATATTACAACTGATCTTGCCCAACCGGATCAAAGGATTTTCAGATTAAGTGTGGATTGTGATGCGGATTTTAATTGGAAAAACTTGAGTGCTTGGGAGATTGCGGAAGAGCTGAAAGAGGAACTGAAATAAGAACTCAGACAAGGCTTATAAACAAGAACTGATAAAATAAATCAGAGGAAAATACGATCGGGAACATTTCAAGAACAGATTATCGAAAAACGGAATAAAGCAGATAATTGAAAGATATGACTTATCGAAAAACGGAATGAGGCAGATAATTGAAAGATACGGCAAAATATATTTTGGCAATTGATTCATCAGGTTCAAGCCTTTCAGTTGCGTTATTAGAAAACAACTTAATTCGGGCTGAGAAATTTCTTAATATATCGAATCAGCACTCAGTGAATTTGTTGCCTGCGCTGGATAATATGATGCAGGAAGTTGAAAAATCCTATGATGATTTGTCGGCTGTGGCGGTAACGGTCGGACCCGGTTCTTTTACAGGAATCAGAATCGGAGTGTCTACCGCAAATACGATGGCATACGGTTTGAATATTCCTGTTATAGGAATTTCAGCTCCGGAAGCATTGGCTTTTCCCTATAGAAATCAAAATGATATTATCTTACCGGTTTTTGATGCTCGCGGCGGGAGACTTTACGGTGCATTTTTTAACCAAGGACAAAGAATTACGGCGGATCAGCAATTCGTTGATCAGGATTTACCGGAATTGGTGAAAGATCGGTTATTAAGTCAAGATTTTCAAAACAAATTGTTAAAGCAAGATTTAAGTGAAATTCCGGAAGATCAGGATTTGGAACAGGATTCGAAAAAAAATTATTTCAAGAAACAATCGATCACGATTCTGGGTGACGGGTTTATGATGGCACAAACTTTATTGGCAGAGCTTGATCTTCGACTGACACCGCGCGAATCGGTTTTGACTAAGCAGGATTATATTGCGGCTTCTGCGATCGGCTATTTAGCATGGGAAATATTGGAGCAAAATCCCGGCTTGTACAAAAATGGTTATGGCGAACCGGTCAAGCCAAATTATTGTGTGATCACGCAAGCTGAACGCAATTTAACTAAAAAGAAGAAATAAAAACTTGAAAAATCAGCCTTGTTGTAGATTTGAATTTATTAAATTGACATAATAAAGCCAATAATTTTATACTTATTAAAAATAATGATCCGGGTTTTTTGTGGATAAAACCTTTTAAAATTATTTTATTGGAGGAAATATGGCAACCAAATCTATTCTGATCAATTGGGAAGAAGGCATTGAAATGAAATCAATAGCCTTGTTGATCCAAAAAGCTTCCGTCTTTGATTCAACAATATATATTTCTCGAGGTGACCGCCGTGCCAATGCCAAAAGCCTGCTCGGAATGATGTCGCTCGGGATTGAAGATGGCATTGAATTGAGCATTACTGCAGAAGGACCTGATGCAGAAGAAGCAGTAAATGTTGTAGCGGATTTTTTAGAAAATCCGGAATCGTAAAAGAACAACCGAAAAAAGATGTCTGAAAATCATAATTCTTTTGATGCCAGACTGGACTTGATACCACATGAACCTGGTGTGTACTTGATGAAAGATGCATCCGGTTCTGTTATTTATGTAGGTAAAGCCAAAAACCTTCCTCAAAGACTGCGCAGTTATTTTGCTCCTAATCCGGTTGCGGACCCGAAAATCTCAGCAATGATTTCACATATTGCCGATTTTTCTTATATTATTTGTCAAAATGAACTGGAAGCTCTGATTTTAGAAAATAATTTAATCAAAGATAAGCGTCCTAAATACAATACTCTTTTACGGGATGATAAAGAATATCCCTACATCAGAGTGACATTGAATGAACTTTATCCGCGGATTCTCAAAGCATATCGGATCGGTTCGGATCGTGAACAAGGCACGCGCTATTACGGTCCGTATTTAGCGGGTGATTTGGAAAGAGCATTGAAAGCGATTTATCGGATTTTTCCGGTGATGACTTGTAACAGAGTTTTGCCGAGAGATATCGACAAAGAGCGTCCGTGTCTGAAATATTACATTGATCGCTGTATCGGTCCTTGTAAAGGCGATGTTTCGGTTGAAGAATATCGGACCAGTGTGCTGGAAATATGCAGATTTCTCGATGGTCAATATGAGGATCTCTTAGGTTTGATTAAAAAGAAAATGGATCGGCTGGCAGCAGAAATGCAATATGAGAAAGCAGCCGTTTGGCGTGATCGTTATCAAGACTTGCAGAAATTGACTGCCGGTCAAGTAACAGTTACAAAAAATCCGGAAAACACTGATGTTTTAGGAATATTTCGTAACGGTAGTGAAATTTGCATTCAGAAACTGGAGATCCGGAACGGTCGGATGATCGGTTCAGTCAGTTCTTTTCTGCCTGATCAGGATGAAACCGGGGATGAATTGTTAACAGCTTTTCTCAAACAACATTATGCCGAGTCTTCATATATTCCTAAATTGATTTTGTTACCGCGCAACTTGATTGATCAGAACTTACTGGCGGAGTATTTATCACAATTGGCAGGTTCCAAAGTCGAATTACGTCATCCGCAGCGCGGAGAGAAAAGACAATTGTTAAATATGGCGGAAACCAATGCTGAGCAAAATCTGAGACGTCATACTTTGATCGGAGGTTCAGCCACAGGTTTAGCACATACCTTGAAAAACTTGGCAGACATTTTCGGTTTAACGGAAATTCCGCATAGAATAGAAGCTTATGATATAGCGAATATCGGAGTTGAAGATCGCACCGGATCAATGGTTGTTTTTACTGAAGGCAAACCGTTACGTTCAGCATATCGCCATTTCAAGATCAAGAGTTTTGAAGGGATTGATGATTACCGTTCAATGCAAGAAATATTAACACGCAGGCTTGAACGTCTGAAAGACGAGCAGTTCGGTAACAGACCGGATTTGATATTGATAGACGGTGGTTTGGGACATGTTAATGCGGTAAAATCAATCATAGAAAAATATGCACCGGAAATTCCGGCAGCCGGTATGGTAAAAGATGCGGGACATCATACCAGAGGTTTAGTTTTAACTACCGGCGAAGAAATTGAGCTGAAAACCGCAACCGGAGATGAGCAGGAAACACCTGATCAAAGAAGTGAAAGATTGGGTTTGCTGCGATTAGTCACAGCAATTCAGAACGAAGCCCATCGTTTTGCTCAACGTTTATATAAAAAATCAAGGCTCAAAAGTACGATCCGCTATAGTTTGGAAGAAATTCCGGGGATCGGTCCGGCCAGACGCAAAGCTTTGTTGAAATATTTTCGCACTGTAAAAAATGTTTCTCAAGCTGAATTGTCGGAATTGAAACAGGTTCCCGGTTTACCGGATAAAATTGCGGAAAATATTTACGAACATTTCAGAAAATAGAAACTGACAAAATCAGAAAAAACTGACGAAATCAGAAAATAGAAACTGACAAAATCAGAAAATAGAAACTGACAAAATCAGAAAAAAATGACGAAATCAGAAAATAAAAACTGACAAAAGAGGTATTTATGTCTGTATATTGCTTGGCGGACTTTCATTTGAGCAATCAAGTAGATAAGCCGATGCATAAATTCGGTCAGGAATGGCTGGACCATGATCTGAAAATTAAAGAAAATCTGAAAAGTTTGCTGACGGATGCTGATTTGCTATTAATTCCGGGTGATATTTCGTGGGCGATTAATTTACAAGAAGCAAAAAAGGATTTGGTTTTTATCGGTGAATTGCCCGGGAGAAAAATTCTTTTGCGCGGTAATCATGATTATTGGTGGGGAACATTAAATAAAAATTATCGTGCAATGGCGGCATGGCAGATTGAAAATATCGACTTTTTACAAAATAATGCTTTCAGAGTTGAAGATCGGAATTTGGGCGGCTTGTTGATAGCAGGTACGCGCGGTTGGATTTTTCCGAATGATGCCAAATGGCAAAAATCGGACCAGAAGATTTTTGCCAGAGAAATTCAACGTTTAGCCTTGTCTTTGAACCAAGCGGAAAAATTGAGACAACCGGGAGATAAATTAATTGTGATGATGCATTTTCCGCCGGTCAATCAGCAACTGGCAATTTCTGAATTCACTAAACTGATGTATAATCATCAGGCTGATCTTTGCGTGTTCGGACATATTCATCATAGCGAAAGCCCTTATCAACTTTCAGGTGAGCAGATACATGAAATACCGTTGGTGTTGACAGCTTGTGATCAAGTCAATTTTCAGCCTATACTATTAGATGATTATTTGAAAGCCAAATAACAAAACAGTCTTAGATGATCGAGAGGAATTACAATAAATGGCAAAAAGCATGACAGGTTTCGGCAAGGCCCTGATAACAGAGGATGATCTGACAATTTCTGTTGAAATAAAATCCGTTAATCAAAAAAATAGAGATTTGAGGATACATATGCCTTATACTCTCAATCCTTTTGATTCTGAAATAAGAAAATTAATTGACACTTATATCAGTCGCGGCTATGTTGATATTAATATCAGTTATGAAGATTTATTAAGCGAAGAAAATCTTAAATTGGATTTGACCAATGCCAGAGCCTATTTGAGTATATATAATGAAATCGAAGAATTAACCGGTGAAAAAATAGCATCGAAAGCCGGATTATTAGCAAGAAATAATAATTTGATTGCTAAAGCGGAACAGAGTTTGGATGCAAACAGATATTTACCGATTCTGCTCAAGGCGTGTGAACAGGCTTTGCAAGAGTTCGATGCAGCAAGACAAGCTGAAGGAATACATCTGATTGCGGATTTAAAACAAAGAATCGAAAAAATGCAAAGTATTGTCGGAAAAATTTCATTGCGTGCCAAAACCGTGCCTGAATATCATAAAGCACGTCTTTTAGAACGCCTGGCCAATTTGATGGATGAAAATTTGGAAGAATATTATGACGGTCAGCGAGTTGCGGCAGAGATTGCGATTTTTGCAGATCGTGCCGATGTGACGGAAGAAATCATCCGGCTTAAAAGCCATCTCGAACAATTTTTGAGTATGCTGGAATCTGATGAACCGATCGGTAAAAATCTGGATTTTCTGGTACAGGAATTGTTGCGTGAAACCAACACAATTGGTTCTAAAGCCAATGATTTGGAAATTACACAAATGATAGTAGAAATGAAATCAACTATTGAAAAAATCAGGGAGCAAGTCCAAAATATTGAATAATTTTTACGATTAATTGAGAGTATTAAAGATTTCTGTTATGCTTAACAATTGTAGCAATTATTTTTAAGGATTTGAGCAGAATTGAAAATAATTATGAGGTGACATAGGTGGAAAGCACGACATTTATCAAAGTAGGAGATTCCAGTGTTGTTTCTTTGCAACGATTGATTGCGATTGTTGCTGCAGATTCGGCCCCGATTCGCAGAATGATTCAGGAAGCACGTGAACGCGGGACTTTGATTGATACAACTTATGGCAAAAAAAATCTTTCCGTTTTGATTATGGATAGTGACCACTTAATTCTATCTTCGCGGACGGTTGAACAACTAAACTCGATCATCGAGACAGCTTGTGACGGTTAGTAGGATGGACAGCACAATGATACGAGGCAAAATATTATGTGTATCCGGACCTTCAGGTGTTGGCAAAGGTACGGTCATTAACAAATTCATGGAAAAGCGTCAAGATTTTGCATTGTCAATTTCAATGACAACTCGTAATCCGCGCGGAGATGAAAAAGACGGAGTTGATTATTATTTTTGCTCTACCGCTGAATTTCAGGAATTAATTGCCAAAAAAGAAATTTTGGAATTTGATATCTATTCGGGTGAATATTATGGAACACCGGTAGGACCGATTCGTGAATTTATTCGCAATAAACAAAATGTAATCCTGGATATTACAATTGCCGGTGCTTTACAGGTGAAAAAAATATTTCCTGATGCATTAATGGTATTTTTGTTGCCGCCTTCAATGGATTCTCTGCATGATAGATTAATGAAACGAAATACGGAAACGGATAATCAGATTCAAGCCAGAATCAAACAAGCGGAAGTTGAGATTTCTCATGTGGAAAAATTTGAATACGCAATCCTAAATGATAAAATAGAGGATACGGTTTCAAAACTTGAAGCGATTATTATTGCTGAAGAATGCAAATATTACAATCAATCTGCAGAATTTGAACAACTTTTTAATTTATAAATGACTGATAAAAACAAAATATATGTCAGGGAAGGAAAGAAATTATGCTGACTAAACCATCAATAGAAGAATTATTACCTAAAGCCGAAAATCGATATGTATTGGCAATGTTGACCGCAAAAAGAGCAAGACAATTAGTTGACGGAGCACAGCCTCTGGTTGAACAAAAAACTGATAATTTTGTTTCTCTGGCAGCACAAGAGATTAAAGAAGATCAAGTCAAAGCCGTTAAAGGACAGCAGGATATTAAAGTACCTCTGCGTCCTGAAGTTGAAGCGGCCAGATTGAATGCGGAATTGGAAGCTGAAGCAAAACGCAGAGAAGTTCAGCATGCCGAGAATAAACGCAATGCAGAACGCATTCAAGCTCGTGAAAGGATGCTTGAAAGAACTCAATTTGTGGAAGATGAAAAAGAAGTCAACAAAAATCTGGCAGAGCAGTTTTTACGCTTAGTCAATGAAAATGCTGCATTCGGTGATGATATTCAAGCTGATCAGGATGAAGAATAAACTGAACGGAATACGTTAAAAAGGAGACATAGATATTATGAAAGCACAAGATAAATCCATGGAAACAATTGTCAATTTGGCAAAAAATCGCGGTTTTGTCTATCCGGGTTCGGAAATCTATGGCGGTTTGGCAAATACCTGGGATTATGGTCCCTACGGTGTTGAATTAAAAAATAATATCAAAAAGGCCTGGTGGCGAAAATTTGTTACCGAAAATCCGTATAATGTAGGAATCGATGCTGCAATTCTGATGAATCCACGTACTTGGGAAGCATCCGGTCATGTTGCAGGTTTTTCTGATCCTTTGATCGATTGCAAAGAATGTCGCAATCGCTATCGTGCAGATAATTTAATTGAAGATTATAATAAAAATCGCGGAGTTACAGATAGTGTCGAAGGTTTCTCCAATGAACAGTTAAGTGAGTATATTGTGCAGAATGAGATTCCTTGCCCGAGCTGCGGCAAAAAAGATTTCACCAAAGTTCGTCAATTCAATTTGATGTTCAAGACCTTTCAAGGTGTTACCGAAGATAGTCAAGCAGAAATTTATTTACGACCTGAAACTGCTCAGGGTATTTTCGTGAATTTCCGTAATGTGCAGAGAACTTCGAGAAAACAGATTCCTTTCGGTATTTGCCAAATCGGCAAATCATTCAGAAATGAGATAACACCGGGGAATTTTATTTTCCGGACACGTGAGTTTGAACAATTGGAATTGGAGTTTTTCTGTAAACCGGGAACCGATTTGGAATGGTTCGAATATTGGCGGGATTTCTGTATGCAATGGTTGCTTGACTTGGGAATTAAAAAAGAAGATCTGCGCTTAAGAGATCACGGACCGGAAGAATTATCTCATTATTCCGTTGCGACAACCGACTTCGAATTTCAATTTCCTTTCGGTTGGGGTGAATTATGGGGAATTGCCGACCGTACGGATTTTGATTTGAAACAACATATTGAGCATAGCGGCAAAAATCTCTATTATCGCGATCCTCATACCAATGAGGAGTACATTCCGTATGTCGTGGAACCGTCGCTCGGAGTTGATCGCATGTTTTTAACTTTCTTATGTAATGCATATGATGAAGAAGAGCTGGAAGATGGCAGTACCAGAACGGTTTTACGTTTGCATAATGATCTGGCGCCGGTTAAAATTGCGATATTACCTTTGTCGGGGAAATTATCCGAACAGGCAAATGAAGTATATACAATGCTGTTAAAGAAATTCACTTGTGAATTTGACGATCGTCAATCTATCGGCCGAAGATATCGTCGTCATGATGAAATCGGAACACCCTACTGCGTGACCTTTGATTTTGATTCGCTGGAAGATGAGATGGTAACGATTCGGGAACGCGACAGTATGGCGCAAATTCGTATTCCGATAGCCGATCTGGTCAGTTATTTCAGCGAAAAGCTTGACTGATTTTCGTTATTATTAAGCTGAAATATTCCCTGTTGCTTTATGAATGATTTCAGTATAAAGGACAAGTTATTTTTGTTGTCATAGCGATATAAAAAAAAGATAACTTGTCATAGATAACAGCATGTAAATTTGACTAAAACAGGCAAGAATGATAATCTTTTTTTAGTCACTATTATACCTCATAGTTTGTTTTATGAATTTGAAAAAGTGATAAATAAATATGAAAAGAAATTGACGAGCCGATCTATATATGAGAAAAAGAGCTGTAGAAATTACAACTTTAACTGAAACTGAAACTGAAATATGACTGATTTATTAATAAGCCGTACTACTGCATAATGCCGGTAGTATGGTTTTTTTATATAACAATAATAAATACAAAATAAAGCAATAAAAATCACGGAGGTGTGCAAATGCAAAAATATGTTTATATGTTCACGGAAGGCAATGCGACAATGCGCGAATTGCTCGGAGGTAAAGGTGCTAACTTATCGGAAATGATCAATTTAGGTCTGCCTGTACCCGGAGGATTTACTGTTACAACTGAAGCTTGTACTCGTTATTATCAAGACGGCGAAGAAATCGCATCAGAAATTAAAGAGGAAATCAGAGAAGCGGTAGGAAAATTAGAAAAAGAAACCGGAAAAACTTTCGGTGATCCTGCAAATCCTTTATTGGTTTCAGTACGTTCAGGTGCCAGAGCATCAATGCCGGGTATGATGGATACAGTTTTAAACTTGGGCTTAAATGATGAAGTTGTTGACGGATTAACCAAATTGTTCGATAACAGAAGATTTGCTTTGGACAGCTACCGTCGTTTCATTATGATGTTCAGTGACGTTGTTATGGAAATAGACAAAGCTAACTTCGAAAGAGTCTTTGATGCTGCAAAAGAAGCCAAAGGTATTGAGCTTGATACAGATTTAACAGCTGATGACTTAGAAAAAATAGTTGCAGAATATAAAGTAATTTATAAAGAACAAACAGGTTCGGATTTCCCGACAGATCCGTTTGAACAATTAGTTTTATCTGTTACGGCAGTTTTCCGTTCCTGGAATAATGACAGAGCAATCTACTACCGTCGTATGAATAATATCCCTGCTGAATGGGGTACAGCCGTTAACGTACAAGAAATGGTTTACGGCAACATGGACGATACATGCGGTACCGGTGTTGCTTTCACCAGAGATCCTGCTACAGGCGAAAACATTCTGTACGGTGAATATTTGATGAATGCTCAGGGTGAAGACGTTGTTGCCGGTGTACGTACACCTGAACCGATTTCTCATTTAGAAGAACAATCAAAAGAATTATATGATCAATTTGAGGAGTATGGTGAAGTCTTAGAAAAACATTATGGTGATATGCAGGACTTAGAGTTCACGATTGAACGCGGAAAATTGTTTATCTTGCAAACCAGAAGCGGCAAACGTACTGCTCAAGCTGCATTGCGCATCGCAGTTGAAATGGTTGAAGAAGGCCTGGTCTCCAAAGAAAAAGCTTTGATGACAATTGATCCGAATCAACTCAATACTTTATTGCATCCGCAATTTGACGAAGAAAAACTGGCTGCTGCCGAACCGATTGCCAAGGGCTTACCGGCTTCACCGGGTGCTGCCACGGGTTCTATTGTTTTCACGGCTCAACATGCAAGTCAAGAAGCTGCAAAAGGTAAAAGTGTAATTTTAGTCCGTGATGAAACCTCAGCTGAAGATATTGAAGGTATGCATGCTTCTACCGGTATCCTGACAGTACGTGGCGGTATGACATCTCATGCAGCTGTTGTCGCTCGCGGTATGGGTACTTGCTGTGTTGCAGGTTGTGGTGCTGTTTCGATCGATGAAGCTGCAGGCACAATGACCATTGAAGGCGTAACATACAATGAAGGTGACCAAATCTCATTAGACGGTTCAACCGGTTTTGTTTATGCCGGCAAAATTGACACTGTTAAAGCTGAAATTTCGGATCACATGAAAACAATCATGGACTGGGTTGATGAAATCAGAGTATTAAAAGTCAGAACTAATGCTGACTCACCGGAAGATTCACAAACTGCGATCGATTTAGGTGCTGAAGGAATCGGTTTAACCCGTACCGAGCATATGTTCTTTGCGGCAGACCGTATCTTACCTTTCCGTCGCATGATTGTTGCTGATAGTGAAGAAGAAAGAAGAGCTGCTTTGGATCAGATCTTACCGGTTCAACAAGCAGACTTTGAAGGTATCTTTGAAGTAATGGTAGGCAAACCGGTAACAATTCGTTTGTTAGACCCGCCTCTCCATGAATTCTTACCTACAGAGAATGAAGAAATTGAAGAACTGGCAAATGATCTGGGCATAGCAGTTGCTGATCTGAGAGCGAAAATGCGCAACTTGGAAGAAATCAACCCGATGCTCGGCCACAGAGGTTGTCGTTTGGCTATCTCTTATCCGGAAATTGCTGAAATGCAAACAGCTGCGATTATCGGTGCTGCATTAGCAAAAACTACCGATGCTGAACCGATTGTTCCGGAAATCATGGTACCGTTAGTAGGTGATGTCAAAGAATTTGAATTCTTAAAAGAAGTCATCTCAAAGACCGCTGATAAACTGATTGCTGAAAGCGGCAAAAACTTAGAATATCATATAGGTACAATGATCGAGATCCCGAGAGCTGCTTTAACATCCGGCAAGATCGCTTTGGAAGCAGATTTCTTCAGCTACGGTACAAATGACTTAACTCAAATGTCTTACGGTTTATCCCGTGACGATGCCGGTAAGATTTTGGATACTTACATCCATCGCGGTATCTATGATTCAGATCCGACAGCTCACCTGGACATCGAAGGTGTCGGTCGTTTGATGACAATGTCCTCAACTGAAGGGCGCAAGGCTAAACCTGATATCAGTTTGGGTATCTGTGGTGAACACGGCGGTGATCCGGGTGCTGTAGAATTCTGCCATAGCTTGAATTTCGACTATGTTTCCTGCTCGCCATACCGTGTACCGATTGCCAAATTAGCAGCTGCGCAAGCACAAATTAAGAATCCCAGATAATTATTCGAAGATCATATATATGTTCACGCTCACCGAGTCAGGCTCGATGATTCGCTACGAACATATATATGATTCTGTTCAATAAAATTAATATTATCAGGTATTAATTGCAGGTTATTTAAGGCAGATAATACTCATAATATACAGACTCGAAATGAACAGCTGTTCGAGCAGATCATGAGGAGAAATAAAAAGACCGCTTCATTTATTGTGGAGGTGGTTTTTTTATTTTGTCCGGATTCCGGACGGAACTATGCCTTGCGCAAAAAGCAATTAATAAAAAATTATAATGGCTGAATATTTTGTCAAAATTCTTGACTAACTACAACATGTATGGTAGAAAAGTTAAAGGACAACTACATATAGTACTTTCAAGCAGTCAAAAGACGTACACGGAAACAGGTGTAAATCCTGTGCGGTCCCGCCGCTGTAACGCTTATCGAATTTCACATAACCACTGAGCCTCGGGCTTGGGAAGGGTGGAAGGGGAGCGAAGCCAGAATATGTGTCTTGAAAGTTATCCGTGTCACGATGGATGGCAGGAGCGGGTAAGCAATATTACAGATTTTTGATTGATTTTTTCTGTGTCTTTGATAACTCTCTTCTGTCGGAAGGGAGTTTTTTATGTTAAAGAAAGCAGGGTTAGCATACCCGAAGAATATTCTCAAGCGCGATGGCTCATTGATGCCCTTTGATGCTTATAAAATCCGCGAAGCTATCAATAAAGCAAATCGCACAATACCAAGTGAAACAATGAGCGATCAGGATTTAGACACAATTACCGGCAATGTTGTAGACAAGCTTAAAGGTGCAGATACTCCGGGAGTAGAGCAGATCCAGGATATTGTTGAGTTCGAGTTGATGAGTTTCGGTGTGGTACGTACGGCTAAAGCTTATGTTCTTTACAGAGCTGAGCACGCTAAACGCAGACAGGCAGCAAACAATCTCATGGAGAGCTATAAGCAAATTACTTTTACCGACTCGCTCGACAGTGACTTGAAAAGAGAAAATGCCAACATAGACGGCAATACTGCAATGGGTACTATGTTGAAGTACGGCTCCGAGGGGGCAAAATCTTTTGTTGATAACTATGTTTTACCGGAAGATATGGCACATGCACATACTGACGGCTTGATCCATATCCATGACAAAGATTTTTACATGTTGACGGCAACTTGCTGTCAAATTGATTTACAAAAGCTTTTCGCACAAGGATTTTCAACCGGCCACGGACATTTAAGGAGACCGCAAAGTATTGAAAGTTATGCTGCTCTTGCCTGTATTGCAATACAGGCAAATCAAAATGAAATGCATGGCGGTCAAAGTATCCCGGACTTTGATTATGCTATGGCGGAGGGTGTGAATAAAAGCTTTCGCAAGCATCTTGCAGATGTTCTGAATAGTATTGAGGAATTGATGAGCGTTCGGAATACGATATCTTCCGATAGGGATAATTCAGGAAACTTTGATACAGAACTGCTGAACAACCTGAAAAACAAGAGTTATGATGACTTGTTGGATGTAATGGCAGAGCTGCCGGAAGAAAAGATGGAGTATGCGTTGTTGGATATTGTTAATAAACGTACGATTCGCAGTACGAATCAGGCGATGCAGGCCTTGATTCATAATTTGAATACGATGAATTCAAGAGCGGGAGCACAAGTTCCTTTCAGTTCACTTAATTATGGAACAGATACATCAGAGGCAGGCCGTCTGGTAATCCGTGAATTGTTGCATGCAACCTGGGACGGCTTGGGCAGAGGAGAAACGGCGATTTTCCCTGTGCAGATTTTTAAGGTGAAAGATGGTATAAATACAAAATCAGGCGATAAGAATTACGATCTGTTTCAACTGGCCGTAAAAGTATCTGCAAGAAGATTGTTTCCCAATTTCAGTTTTCTTGATGCGCCCTATAACCTGGCTTTTTACAAAGAGGGTGACAGTAATTCCGAAGTGGCATATATGGGTTGCCGAACAAGGGTTATGAGTAATGCTTATGATCCGAATCACGAGTGTACCAAGGGGAGAGGAAATCTCAGCTTTACCTCGATTAATTTGGTACGTCTGGGAATTGAGGCGAGGGGTGATCTGGAAAAATTTTATCAGAGTCTCGATGAAACAATGGATCTTGTTTTCCGTCAATTACGCCAGCGTTTCGAAATTCAGCGCAGAAAAAAAGCAAAAAATTACCCTTTTCTCATGGGACAGGGTTTGTGGCTGGGTTCCGAATACTTGTCAGAGGATGAAGAATTAACGGAAATTTGGAAGCATGGCACACTTTCTCTCGGTTTTATCGGGTTGGCAGAATGCCTTGTTGCTTTAACCGGAAGTCATCATGGTGAATCCGCTGAAAGTCAGGAACTGGGCCTTGAAATAATTTCTCATATGCGCAAAAAATGTGATGAGCGTACTCAGGCGGAGTTATTAAATTACACTTTGCTGGCGACTCCGGCGGAAGGGCTTTCCGGGCGATTTGTAAATCTTGATCGGGAGCGTTTCGGGAATTTGCCCGGGATTACTGATCGTGATTATTACACGAATTCTTTCCATATTCCCGTCTACTTTCCGATTGCGGCAACCAAAAAAATTGATCTTGAAGCCCCTTATCATGCTTTAACCAATGCCGGACACATCTCCTATATTGAGATGGACGGTGATCCGCTCCAAAATCTGGAAGCCTTTGAACAATTAATTCTTTATATGAAAGAACGAGAAATAGGCTACGGATCAATTAATCACCCGATCGATCATGATCCGCTTTGCGGCTACAGCGGAATTATCGGTGATGTATGTCCGGGCTGTGGCAGGAAAGAGCATGAAGGGCCGCGCTTTCAGCGTATTCGTCGCATCACGGGATATCTTGTAGGAACCGTAGATCGCTTTAATGATGCAAAAAAGAAGGAGCTGTATGATCGTGAAAAACACTCCCTTTAAGCATGAAACAGGTGAAATCCTTCAACTTGCCGGCCTGGAAAAACATTCTGTCGTTGACGGTCCGGGGATCAGGATGGCGATATTTGCGCAAGGTTGCCCTCATCGTTGTCCCGGTTGCCATAATCCGGAAACTCATTTGACTATTGGCGGTGAATACCGGACTGTGGAAGAATTGATTTTATACTATGAAGAGAGTCATTTACTTCGCGGTGTGACGCTGTCAGGCGGTGAACCGTTTATGCAGGCAAAGGCATTTGCCTGCCTGGCAGATGCAATACGAAAGCGGGGAGGCGATATCATTACGTATACCGGATATTATTATGAAGACTTAGAGAGAATGAATAATCCTGACATAAATGCTCTGCTCTCCTTTACTGATTTGCTGATTGACGGTCCTTTCATCAAAAAACTGAAAACTTTGACACTGCCTTTTCGCGGTTCCGGTAATCAGCGGCTTATTTCTTTAAGTGAAACGGGACAGGAACTATGCCGGATTATAGAATCGGCACAAGAAGTGCGTTTATAGGATGTACTTGATTGAGTGTCATAATAATTGTTATTATCAAGTAATATGACGATTCAATCAAAAGATATATCGAATACAACTACACCGGATACGACGGTTCGGCAAAAGCCAAGAGCGACAGAATTGGATGTGCTGAGGGGTTTTGCAATTATTTTAATGTTCGGTCATCATTTTATGTATGATGTGCATTATATTTTCGGTTATCCGTATTTCAGCTGGTTGTTCGGTCCGGCAATGGAGAGCATTTATCATCCGCTGATTTATATTTTATTTATCGGTGTTGCCGGTGCCGCCAGCAATTTTTCCCGCAGCAATTTGAAACGTTCAGGCAGACTTGCTCTGATTGCACTGGGTTTAACCTTGATAACTTCACTTGTTTCCGCAGCCCTGAAATCCGATTATTATGTTTTGTGGCAAGTGATTCATTGTCTGGCTTTGTGTACTTTTTTGAACGGTCTGTTTGAAAGAACCGTTTTGTCTGAAAAAACTAAAATTGTTATTTTGATTCTGACAGGTTTTATAATTCTTTTTTATTTGCCGCAAATTATTAATGCTTTTAATTTGGACTATCTGGGATCTCCATTCTTGTTACCTCTGGGTATCGGGTATTTGCGTCCGGAAATTCCGGATATGCTGGATTATTTGCCTTTGATTCCATATAGCGGATGCTTTTTTATCGGGGCGGCATTGGGCAAAATTATCTATCCTGCCGGTGTGGTACAAAAACCATATTGTACCGAAAAAGTATTCAAACCTTTGGCTTTCATGGGCAGACATGCTTTGCTGATCTATGCAATTCATCAGCCGGTTTTGATAGCATTGATTTGGTTATGGACAAAAATTTTCTGATTGGAAAAGATTGATTTATGCGCGTAATTTTAGAAAATCATCAAGAATATCAGAGCATTGCAGAAATTTTACGCCTGTTTTTTCAGGAGGTCGGAAAATTGGAATCAGGTGTTATCTCAGTGACGGATTCGGAATATTCTGATGTTGTTATATATTCTGTTATTGAACGTGAAGTAAACGTGGAACAAATGCGCAACCAAGCTGATCAGACTGAGATATCGGTGCTGAGCCGAATTGCGGATTCGGATTTGTCGGTTGCTGCAGAAGTTGTACCGTCTGCACTTAGACGCGAACTAAAAAGGCAGATCTATTTCTTGTTGAGTAAATTAACCGGTATTCACTATCCATGGGGATCGCTTACCGGTGTGCGACCGACACAAATAGCTTACCGCAGTTATTTGGAAAATCAGCGGGATCAAAACCGGACAATTCAGGATTTGATCAATAATTGGCATGTTACTCCGCAGAAAGCTGAAATCGGATTAAAAACAGCCTTGGCAGAGGCCGGGATTTTGTCCGATTTAAATCCTGAATTGCCGATGTTATATATCGGAGTTCCTTTTTGTACAACCAGATGCAGTTATTGTAGTTTTATCACGCAGGATGCGGTTAATTCGGGTGCGAAATTAGATGTTTACGTTAAAGCTTTATTGCAGGAAATTACCGAGATTTCAGATTATTTCAGACAGATCGACAAGCCTTTTCAAGCGATTTATATGGGCGGAGGTACTCCGACAGCCCTTTCCGATCAAGGATTTGCGAAAGTGATGGCTGCGATTAAGGAGCAGATTCCGCAAATCAAGAATTGTGAAATAACAATAGAAGCCGGGCGACCCGATTCGATTACGCAGGCAAAATTAACGGCAATCAAGACCATAGCTGATGCCAGAATCTGTATTAATCCTCAAACAATGCATGATCGGACATTACGGATTATAGGCAGGAATCATTCCGTTGAAGATGTTTATCGGGCGTATGAGCTGGCTCGTGCTAACTGTTTTTCATCAATTAATATGGATTTAATCCTGGGACTTCCGCAAGAAACGGGAAACGATTTTTTATATTCTTTAGAAAAATTGTTGGAGCTGGATCCTGAAAGTATTACAATTCACACTATGGCATTGAAAAGGTCGGCTTTTTTGCAACAATATGCTGCCCGATATTTGAGCTTGAGATTTCCTGATCAGGAATTAAGTAGTGTATTCACGGCTGCAATTCGGAAATTAACAAATAAAGGATATCAACCATATTATTTATACCGCCAAAAGAATGTACGAGGCGGTTTGGAGAATATCGGTTTTGCCAAGTCCGGACATGCTTGTGTTTATAATGTCGGTATGATGAGTGACCGGATTTCCGTGGTCGGTCTGGGCAGCGGCTCAAGTTCAAAAATAGTCAAAGGTGACCGGTTAGAGCGGATATTTAATCCGAAAGATTTAACTAATTATGTTGAGCGGCTGGCTGAAATAATTCAACGCAAAACAGATTTTTTTGCAGAATTGAACTCATAATTATCTGTTATATATTACTTAATCTAAGACTAAGAACAGGTTCTTGTTTTATTAATTGTAAACGATTAAGATGTATAGTAATTTGGCTTTTTTCCGGAATATTTCGTAAATTAAAGTCAAGAGATAATGATAGAGGGGGATAACCATGAGAATTATAGAAGGAACCAAAATTGCAATTGTCGGTGCCGGAAATGTCGGAGCAAATGTTGCTTATGTTATGTCTATCCGTCATACATGCAATGAACTGGTATTAATAGATATTGACCAGAAGAGAGCGGAAGGTGAAGTAATGGATATCAAACACGGCTTGCCTTTCTTGAATCAAATGGAAATTTATGCCGGTGATTATTCAGATATCAAAGGTTGCGATATTATCGTAGTTACAGCAGGTGCCGGACGTAAACCGGGTGAAACTCGCTTGGATTTAGCGGAAAAAAATTGCCGGATTGCCAAATCAATGACCGAAAGTATCATGAAATATTATGACGGCGGGATTATTTTAGTAGTCTCGAATCCGGTTGATGTTTTGACTTACCATGTAAGCAAATGGACCGGTTTACCGCGTGGTACGGTTGTCGGTTCAGGCACAGTTCTTGATGGCATCCGTTTACGGACTTTGTTATCCGAAAAATTTAATATTGATATGAAAAATGTTCATGCTTATGTTTTTGGTGAACATGGTGAAACTCAATTTCCTGCCTGGAGTTTTTCAAAGATTTCCGGTTTCAGCATTGAAGATTATTGTGTAGCATCCGGTATCGAGTTGACGGAAGAAGAAAAAACAGAAATGGCAGAAAAAAACAGAAAAGCCGGTGCTGAAGTTATTAAGCGTAAAGGTGCGACTTATTACGGTATCGGTATTGCAACGACTGAACTATGTAATTCATTTCTTAATGATGAAAACACAATTCGTACAGTCGGTTGTGTTTTAGAAGGTGAGTACGGTCTGCGTGACGTAGTAGTTAATGTACCTTGTATTGTCGGCAGTAAAGGCATTGAAAAAGTCCTTGAAGTACAATTGCCGCCGGATGAACTGGAACTTCTGCATAAATCAGCAGCAGCCGTTCGTTCAGTAATTGATCTTACTAAAGATGTTTAATTACGATTTTTGAAAGAAACACCCCGAATGCTAATAATTTAACTTCGGGGTGCCTTTCTCTAAAAATTTGTAAAAACTCTGTTGTCAGGAATAAACAAAATCTGCAGGGCTGTTGATACTCTTATTTCAAATATTGCGTTATCATAACACTATTAATTACATAGTTAAGTTGTCAATTAAGTTATCGATTACCTTGATGATCTTTTTCGTTTGATGACAACAGTTCAACCAATGTTTTTACATGAACTCCTGTGGCACGTTCCGGCAAATAATCATTTTCTTTACTCAAATATGCTGTTCCGGCAATGTCCAAGTGAATCCACGGTGTGTCATTTGCCACAAATTCACCGATGAATTGTGCACCGGTGATTGTTCCGGCCAAACGTCCGCCGGTATTTTTGATATCGGCAATTTTTGATTTATTTAATTCTGCAAATTTTTTGTCATTAGGTAATAACCATACTTTTTCACCGGCTTCAGCGGCAGCAACTTCGAATTCTTTATAAAAATCAATGTTATTGGTAATTACACCTGTGTATTCATCGCCCAGTGCGACCAGACAGGCACCGGTTAAAGTCGCTAAATCAATTACCCGATTTACTTTCAGGTTATCGGTTGCATAGAAAACCGCATCTGCCAGAGTGACCCGTCCTTCTGCATCAGTATTACCTATTTCAATTGTTTTTCCGGACAATGAATTGATGATATCGCCTACCTTATATGAAGTGCCGGAAATCAAATTTTCGCAAGCTGCAATAACACCATATGCATTTGTATTGGCTTTTGTTTTCGCTAATGCGTACATTGTACCTATGACTGTACCTGCACCGCCCATATCACAATGCATATCCGCCATTCCGTCAGACGGTTTGATCGAATAGCCTCCACTGTCATAAGTAATACCTTTACCGACCAAACCGGTAAATTGCCCGGTATCCGGATCGCCTTGATATTTCATGACGATTAATTGCGGTTCTTTACTTGAACCTTGTGCAACTGCGAGAAAAGCTTGCAGACCGATTTCTTGAATTTGCTCGCGATTATAGACGGTTACTTCAACGCCTAAAGGCTGCAGCGAGTCTGCTGCCGCTTGGGCTAAAGTTTCCGGATAAATATAATTTGCAGTTTGATTAACTAAATCTCTGGCAAGGAAAACACCTTCCATTACATCTTTTAATTTGTTAAATTCAGTTTGCATATCTTCAGGAGAACCATGATGCGGAATGTAATTTACCGTCAATTGTTTGACCGGTTTTTCAGTGTTTTTGGATAAATACCTGTCAAATTTATAAGTAGCCTGAATCATACCCTCAACTACAGACTTCATTACTTGCAGATCAGATTTTGCAGCGAGTTCCGGCATAGTTATTTCAATTGCGGACATTTTATTTGCAATTGCGGTTTTGTAAATTTTAAATCCTAAATGACGCAATTGATCAAAAGTCAAATCTTGCTCAGGATCTAATCCGACTAAGATTAAGCTTTTGGCTTCGGGATTAGGCAAATAAAAAACTTCGATTTGTTCCGCCTCAAATGAGGTGTTATCTTTTGCCCAATTAATCAGATCGGCCTGATTTGGGTCTGAGCTGAATATAACCGGTATTCCCCCTTTTTGATAAAAATTTAAATTAAGCATATTACCTCTTTCTAATTTATTTGTTATTCAGAATAGGATTTCAAAATAACAAACGTTCATTAATAATTTAAGATTTACTTTGATAATCATAACTCAGAATCAGATTAGAAACAAAAACCAAAAAGCCATAGTAATTGTGTTTGCTAATTATATGATCAGTATAGTTCATGACTCTTTATTTGCGCCGAGTTTCAGATAATCTCCACCCATTTGTTGATTAAGTTTAAAGACCAGATTTTTAATTTGATTTTGTTTTGCAGAAGCCCGGACTTGTTTGTCATCGTCTTTGTTATGATCTGTAACGTTTTGATTACTGCCGGAAGAAATATCGGCGAAAGACATTTGTGTATATACTTCACCTTGATTTTCCAGACCTGAAACGGTGACTGCCAACAACCTGACCGGAGTTGTTTCATCCCATAATTCATTAATCAATTGCCAGACGACCGGCCAGACTTGATCACGTTTGTGAACATGGCGATCCAGCGTGGTTTGACGTGAGTATACTAGGAAATCTGAACTTTTTAATTGAACCTGAATCACATTGCCGACTTTTTTCGATTTTTCCAAGCGCGCAACAACTTCATCGACTAAACCGGATAATCCGTTTCTGATTTTTGTCCATTCAGTTAAATCTTCACTGAATGTCATGCCGTTACCGACCGATTTTGCTTCATCCAGTTCGGAATATTTCTGGACTTCACTATTTTCCAGACCGCGAGCATATAAACTCAGATTTTTTCCGATTTTACCCAGATAAACAGCAAGAAAATCAGGATCGGTTTTGGCAATATCACCAATTGTATTGATATTAAGCATTCTCAAACGTTCAGCGGTAGCTTTGCCGACATAGAGTAATTTTGTGATATCAAGAGGCCACACTTTGGTTACTAAATCCTGCGGTGAAATAACAGTGGTTGCATCAGGCTTTTTTAAATCACTGCCCAGCTTTGCCAGGATTTTATTAAAAGAAACACCGACTGAAATTGTAAGCCCGATACTCTCTCTGATTCTTTTTCTGAGCAAATCGGCAAATAGTGCGGGACTTGCAGCGTAATTCTGCCAAAGATCAGTCATATCCAAAAAACTTTCATCAATTCCGAACGGTTCAACCCGTTCAGTATATTCCCGATAGATATTATTGATTTTGACGGAATATTCCTGATAAAGATCGTGCTGCGGACTTACACAAATCAAATCAGGACATTTGCGTTTGGCTTCGGCTATTGTTTCGGCAGTAATAACTCCTGCTTCTTTTGCCGGTTGATTTTTGGCCAGAATGATACCGTGCCGATTTTCCGGATTGCCTGTAACTGCCATCGGTAAGCTCCGCAGCTCAGGACGTAATAAGCATTCGACCGAAGCATAATAGCCGTTACAATCACAATGCAAGATTGTTCTGTGAGAACTAATATTACTTGAAAGATCCATTACCTTACATTCCTAAATGTTGTAATTAAGTCAAAGACAATCAATGTTATTGTTTATTGCCGTACTTTTTTAATGTTGTAATTAACTCAAATTCACTTTAACATAAAAACATCTCAGATGAACAAAAAACATATATAATGTATTAGTAAATACACGAGAACACAGGTTTTTCAACGGATTTTTATAAGAAGGAGAGTATATGAAAGCATATGATTTTATCAGTTTAGGTGAAGTTTTAATTGACTTTATTCCGACCGGCAAACCAAGAGAGCTGAGTGTGAATTTTGGCGGTGCTCCGGCAAATGTAGCGGTGGCAATGAGCAGGAATGAGTTTGCTACGGCATTTTGCGGAATGGTAGGCGCTGACGATTTCGGTAAATTAATTGCCGAAACTTTCAGCCGGGAAAACATAGATTTTCTTTGTCCTGAATTTACAAAAGAAGCGACAACAACTCTGGCTTTTGTTACATTAAGCGATAGCGGAGACAGAAGTTTCACTTTTGCCAGAAAGCCAGGAGCCGATATGTTCATGACCAAGGAACAAATTCCGCCTGAACAAATAGCCAAGACCAAAATGTTAAATGCCGGAACTTTATCGATGGTAGGCGGACCGGCCAAAGAAACAACCATTTATGCTTTGCAAGAAGCTCATCGTCAGGGCAAAATAGTATCACTTGATCTTAATTATCGTGATCAATTATGGGATTATGATGCGGAAGCTTGTGCCAAGGCTTTACAAAATGTGTTGCCTTATGTTGATCTGTTAAAAGTTTCAGAAGAAGAAGTACCGATGATCGGAATGCCGATTCAAGAAGCGCTTGATCATTACAATATTACGGCAATCATAGAAACTCTCGGGGCAGACGGATCACAGTGCCATTTAAAAAATAAAATTCTCAGACAGGAAGGCATCAAAACGCAAGTAAAAGATACGACCGGTGCAGGTGATGCATTTTGGGGTGCTTTTTTAGCTGAAATATTGCGTGCGGGAAAATTGAATGTCAAGGAATTAGTTGAAACCGATTTTGTGAATGCTCTCAAAATGGGAGCTGTTTCAGGTTACTATTGTGTACAGCAAAAAGGTGCAATCGAATCTTTACCGACTTATGCGGAAATTTCAGCAATTAAAAATGAACTCTTTTAAGGAGAAATTATTTGTAAAACAGGTGACAGAAAAGTTATTATATAGTAATTTTATATATCATAGATGATTGCATAGTTTTGCAATTATTATTTATTTCTGTAAAAAAGATATGAAAAATTCGTTTAATTTCATAAGCAATCTGAGGAGAACCAAGTGAAGAAAAATCAACCATTACATGATGTAAGACAAATTGATGACCTGCGCGAGATGTTGCGTGGCAGTGTGAAAGAATATGCAGACAAAACGGTTTTTTTAACTAAACCGGAAATTGGCAAACCCTATGTCCCGGTTACATATGCCCGATACGGCAATGATATTGAAGCTTTCGGCAGCAAGTTAACGGAAATGGGTGTGGTTAATGATGTAAGAGTAGCGATTCTGGCAGAAACGCGCTATGAATGGTATGTAACTTATTTGGCCACGGTTACCGGTATGGGTGTCATTGTACCCTTAGATAAAGAATTGCCGGCGAACGAAATCAATTCAATGTTACAAAGATCGAAAACCTCCGTTTTGGTTTACTCTCCGACCTTGCGGGAAAAAGCACTGGAAGCGGCGGAAGGACTTGCAACACTGAAAACTTTGATTTTAATGGATAATTATAAAAATGAAGTTGAACCTTTTACCAGCCGTGAAGTAGGAGAGGACTTACCTCCGGAGTATTCATGGGAAGCATTACGAAAAGACGGTGAACAGTTATTGGCAGACGGCTACAGAGATTTTTCGGATTGTGAGATAGATCCTTATGAAATGAGAATTTTGCTTTTTACTTCGGGAACTACTGCCAGATCAAAAGCTGTAATGCATTCACATCACTCAATTTGTTCTAATCTGATGGCAATGTGTGCAATGGTCTACATCAATGATGATGTATGTCTTTCGGTATTACCGCTGCATCACACTTATGAATGTACCTGCGGTTTTCTCTGTCAGGTATATAGAGGTAATGCTGTTGCTGAACTTGAAGGATTGCGTTATCTGACCCAAAACCTGGCAGAGAGCAAAACAACTTTAATTTTAACAGTTCCTCTGATTTTGGAAGCTTTACATAAAAGAATCTGGAAATCGATTGACAAACAAGGCAAAAGAAAAAAAGTGGAATTTGCTTTGAAACTGACCCGTGGTCTGAGAAAAATCGGCATAGATTTAAGAAAAAAAATATTCAAAGATATTCATGCAGCGTTAGGCGGTCATATGCGCCTCTTAATTTCAGGCGGAGCAGCCATTGATCCTCAAGTATTACAAGACTTGAATGATTTCGGTTTCCTGGCGATCCAGGGATACGGCTTAACTGAATGCGGTCCGATTATGGCTCTGAATCGCGATGTAAATTTCATGCATGAATCGGCCGGTTTACCAATGCCGGGAACAGTAGCAGAAGTTTACGAGCCGGATGAAGACGGAATCGGTGAATTTAGATCCAAAGGTCCGAATATTATGCTCGGATATTACGGTGATGAAGAATTAACAGCCGAAACATTACGCGACGGTTGGTTCTATACAGGTGATTACGGATATATGACCGAAGATAATTTCTTAATTATCACCGGACGTAAAAAGAATGTTATTGTTACCAAAAACGGTAAAAATATTTTCCCGGAAGAACTGGAAGCACTCTTAAATCGTAATCCTGAAATTGCTGAATCTGTTGTCAGTGGTGTCGAAGGAAGAAATGGTGATTTGGATATAGTAGTTGAAATTTTCCCGGATGAAGAAGAGGTGCAAGAGACTTTGGGCAAACAATCGGTTACCGAAGAAGAAACTTATGAATTGATTAATTCTTTGGTTAAAGAATTGAATAAAGATCAGCCGATCTACAAGAAAATAAAAAGTGTAACTTTACGTGATGAGCCTTTTGTGAAGAATACTTCAAAGAAAATTATCAGAGATTACTCGAAATGATTATATTTCGGAACGATGAATTTGTCAGCATAACATAACTCCGGAATAGGTGTTGGCGCATTGTCAGTTCTCGGTCTGCTGATTTTGCTTGACTTATATTTTAGCCCGATCGCGGTTATTGTTTTCAAACACAAGACAGATAAGAAAAATATAGTCAATATATCTTAATGATTATGCTATGATTAAGAAAAATTTAGACAAATAGACATTATTTTCTTGTAGTTAAGGTGAAATATGGTTATAGATATATTAAAAACAAGTTGATTGTTTTAATTAAATCATAATCAGATTTCGTCCGAGTTATTGAAATATTGGTCTAGAAAGCTGAACATAATTCTTAAAATATGAAAAAACAAAGAAAGTTTTTATTTTAGAGGAGGATGCCCATGAAATTTTCAACCGACAAAAACAGAATTATTTTGATCCCGGATTCCTTTAAAGGAACAATTTCCGCAACTGAAGTTTGCGAAATAATGGCAAATTCTGTACGAAAATTCTTACCGAACGTAGAAATTACTGCTATACCGGTTGCGGACGGCGGTGAAGGAACAGTAGAGGCTTTACAATTGGCTATTGGCGGAGAGATGGTCAATATTGATGTCAAAGGTCCTCTGATGCAGGACATGGAAAGTTTTTACGGTGTATTGCCGAACGGATCAGCAGTAATCGAGGTTGCAGCAGTGGTCGGTTTGCCCCAAATGGAAAAACTCGCAGTTATGGATGCCACTACATACGGTGTAGGACAATTAATAAGTGATGCTTTGGCCAAGGGGCATACTGAAATAATCATCGGTTTGGGCGGCAGTGCAACTAATGACGGCGGTGCCGGTGCTTGCGCGGCTTTGGGAATTAAGTTCTTTGACAAAGATAACAATGAATTTGTACCGGTCGGCAAAACATTGATTGATATTGCGCGGATTGATGTTTCCGGCAGAAACCCCGATCTGGATAATGCGACCATCAAATTGATGAGTGATATCAATAATCCGCTTTGTGGTGAACGTGGTGCAGCAGCTGTGTTCGGACCGCAAAAAGGAGCAACGGAATCTGATGTTGTTGCACTGGATGCCGGCTTGAGAAATTTCGCGGAAATCGTTAAACGTGATGTAGGTGTTGATATTATTGATATACCGGGAGCCGGCGCAGCAGGTGGTATCGGTGGCGGTTTCTACGGTTTGTTAAACGGCAAACTGGAAATGGGAATAGATGTAATTCTGGATATTGTTAAATTTGATGAATTATTGGCCGATACAAGTATTGTTTTCACAGGAGAAGGCAAAATCGACTCACAATCTTTGGGCGGTAAGGTTGTTATCGGAATTGCCAAACGTGCTAAAAAACAAAATGTTCCATTGATCGCGGTAGTCGGTGACATCGGTGATAATATGGACGGAGCCTATGATTACGGTGTAACGGCAATTATGAGTACGAACAGAGTAGCTGTTCCTTTCAAAGAAGCAAAACCGAGAGCAAAATCCGATTTGGCTTTGACCATGAATGAAATCATGCGCTTATTGACTCTTTCATAATCTAATTCAAAGCGATCGTTATAAATATATTTTATAGCGGGGTGTAATCTATATAAGGGGTTGTCTAAAAATGATTTCATTTGAGACAGCCCCTTTTTGACTTTCATTAAAACGGGAGTTCAGCATCTTAAAATCGGAGACCGGCATATTTAAGAGAACGCAAAGTTCTGAGCAGGAGTATCATTGTAATTTAATCTATAAAAGAAAAAGTATTCTGAGCCAATTTTTGGCGATAAATTTTTTCTTTTTCCAGAAGAATTGCAATATAGAACAAATGAGACTGGCTGGCTTTGCGAATATCTTTTCCGGTAAGTTTGGAGAATTTGTTTAAGCGATATTGTACGGTGTTACTGTGGATAAACATAGATTCGGCAATTTCAGTGATTGAACCTTCGTAGTTAAAATAGGCTTTGAAAAGCTCAATATAATCTTCGATATCCTGTTCGGAAATATCTTTATAGAATTCAGTCAAAAACCCCTTTTTAACATTTTCCGGAAAATAAAAAATAATATTGGCAATACCTAAATCATCATAAAAAGTGAGCGGTTTCTGATTCATATCAGAATAAAATAAAGCAAATTCAGCTTGTTCAAGATTTTCAAAAGGTGAAATCTTATTATCGATCAGCGAAGATATCCCGAACCGGATTTTCAAGGAATATTCCTGATAAACTTTATCACTTAATGCTTTAACGAAATAAGACAATTTGTTTTCGATTTTGTCTTCTGAAGTATAATCTTCCGGAATCAAGATAAGCCAATGATTTTCTTTTTGGACGATAATTGATTTATTAATTAAATAACTGATTTGATTTTGGAGATAGTTGGCAATTTCCTGTCTGTAACCGATTTCACTTAAAGTTGTAGTTGAATCGGCAATTTTTATAATTGCAATAAAATAGTATTTATTCAGATCAAATTTCAGTTCTTTTGCTTTTAGTGACAGAGATTTACTGAAATTAAAAGATCTGGTATTTAAGTAATTATTGATAAAAGATTCAAATTTCCACTTGTTAGCAGCCAGTTGTTGGTTTTTGATTTGATCTTCAAGCAAAATCTCCGCCATTTTTTTTATGATATAGCCGATTTGCGAAACTTCATTATATTCACCTGTAATCCCGATCACCCCGACAGTTTCTCCGTGAATGATCAAAGGTAAATTTAAACCGGTTTGTACAAATTGATCGGAAGCGATTTGAATATCCGAGATATCGTCATTAGTAATATAGAGTTCATCCAAGTTTTCCGCAATTATTTTTTCTGCACCCCAATGAGCTTGACCTATACGTTCAGGATTAGAACTGGCAATGATAATACCGTCAACATTCATCATATTGATATGTTTGTTAACCAGTTTACTGATTTCTTTTACAGTGCTGGTAGCAATTGATTTTGAAAGCATTGCGAACCTCCTTGAAGCTAATATTTTATATTGTTGTTTTAACAACCAATGGAATATGACTAAATTAAGCTTTTTCATGAGTTTTTTGCGATAAAGATGATGTATCCGAGAGCTTTTGAGTTTAGTAAGATAAACTATCAAATAAATACAAAAAATTCATTGTAATTATTGTATCAAAAGCACATTCATAAACCAATGATATGTGTAAAGTGCTACATTTATTTATAGGTAACAGGAATATTTATAAACGTAATACAAAGATTTGTGTTGGAGAACATATAGTAAAACTTTAACCTGAATTCTACAATACATACGGAGCTTTTTTGTTGTAATATATTGTTGCATTAGAAAAAATGCAATACATTTAGTAGTATTGTTATATTTTGAAATGCTACTTAAAGATTTTTACTTAAATCAAATTACTACTTATTAAATTTTTTCTAACTTGTTTATGGGTATGTGTTAATATGATTCAAGGGAAGATTATTTCTCAGAAAACTTAAATTCATTTTGCCGGTTATCTGAAATACACACTCAATATTCAGGCTTAAGATCAGGTTGTAATTATAAAATCATTATTACTGTTAAAAAACAAAATGGGTAATAATTATTCAAAATAATTGGAATTTATTAAAGTAATTGGATGTGAAGATTTCTAAAATAGTATATTCTTAGTTTATCAAATAAAGAGGAAAAAGCTGAAGAACCGGCAAAAGAAACGGAAGCAGCACCTGATGTATCAGGCGAAGGTTTTGAAATCGGTTTTGCCCAGGCTCAGGCAGACTCACCTTATTATGTGACACTGCAAGATTCGGCCCAAGCAGCTTGCGAAGCAGCCGGTGTAGACTTCAGACTGATTGATGCTGCAAAAGATCCTTCCAAACAAAGCCAGGACGTTGCTGACTTAATTCAATCTGGTGTCAGTCTGGTTATCTTGAATCCGGTTGACTCCGACAGCTGTGCACCTGCTATCCAATCTTCATTAGATTCAGGTGTGCCTTTAATTACAGTTAACAGACCTTCTAACGCAGAGGGTGCAGTTTCCCACGTTGGTGAAGACAACAAACACATGGGTAATACTGTTGGCTTAGCTGCTCTCGAGCTCTTAGGCGGCAGCGGCAATGTTGAAGGCAAAAAAATCATCGAATTCATGGGCGGTGCCGGTAACAACAACACCAACTTAAGATCAGCAGGTTTCCATGAAGCATTTGAAGGCGAAGGCGTAGAAATTATTCAATCACCGTACTGTGACTTTAACCGTGCAAAAGCGGTAGAAGCTGCTCAAGACTTGTTCCAAGCTCATCCTGACGTTGCATTAGTATTCGGTCACAATGATGATATGTCAATCGGTGCAATGCAAGTTGCAGAACAACAAGGTCTGGAAGGCATTTACTTCACAGGTGTTGACGGATTGATGGAAGCTGTTGAATATATCGTTGAAGGTAAATATCACGTAACAACCATGAATGACCCGAAACTCCAAGGTCAAGAATCAGTAAATGTTGCTCTGAAGATTTTGGCCGGTGAAGAAGTAGAATCATTCGTAGACGTCGGTACTCAATTAATTACAGCTGATAATGCTGCTGAATACGTCAGTGACGAAGATTTTGCAACGCAAGTTAAATAATAATCTGCTGAGCATGTCAAAATAATACGGAAATTCTCTGAGATCAGATCAACGAGAATTCCGGATACATCTCATAGAACATCCAGAAAGAGATGAATTAAACTCCAAAGCCTGATCAAGGTCTTTGGAGTTTTTGATTGAAGAAATTAATTTTAATGAAAAATTAACATGATTTTAAGCTCAGTTAACATAATTTTGAATTGATTTAAGGGCATTATCAATAACTGGTTTTAACAATATTCAAAAAATGAAAAAATCAAAAATGCTGCAAATAAAAGGGTTTTGGAATAATCAGTCTAAAGTGTTTTGCAGGGCATACGTGCTGAATTATTATATTTTGGTTAAGTTTTTTGAAGTTTCGATTTTTACTGATTCTTTATTTTTGCATTACAAACTTTTGCTAGAGTAGGTTTTGAATTATTTTTACTATTTTCGGTTAACGAAAAGGAGGAGAAGAATGAAAATTAAAAAATTAAATAATATTTTAGTATTTTTGCTGGCAATTATTATGGTGTTATCTGTAGTTGCATGTGGCGGAAAAAGCGACTCAGATGATGGTAATGCAAAAGAAGCAAAAGAAGAAGACAAAACCAGTGAAGACAGTGGTAAGAAAAGCGATAGCGGCGAAACAGTACAAATTACATTCTGGCATGCTATGGGCGGATCAATAGGCAAAGCCCTTGAAGAGATTGTCGCAGATTACAATCAATCTCAAGATAAAGTAGAAGTTGTTGCTCAATATCAAGGTACTTATGACGATACTTTAACAAAATTACGTTCCTCTGCTGCAGGATCTGATGTCAATGCGGATCTTGTACAAGTATTTGAGATGGGAACACAATTTTTGATCGATTCCGGTTTGATTGTTCCGATGCAGGATATGATAGACAAAAGCAAATTTGATACTTCTGTATTGGAAGAAAACCTTTTAGCCTATTATACACTTAACGGTAAACTTTACTCTATGCCTTTTAACTCATCAACACCTCTGATGTATTACAACAAAACAGCTTTTGATGATGCTGGCATTACGGATATTCCTACAAACATCGAAGAAATCAAAGAGATTGCAGACAAGATTACAGGTGCAAAATCTTCCGACTCCACAACAGTTCAATATCCGATGTCTGTCGATATCTATGGTTGGTACATGGAACAATGGCTTAATAAGACGGGCAAAGATACATTTGATCACGGAAACGGCAGAGAAGATCATGCTACAAAAGCAGCTTTTGATGAAAACGGCTCCATGCTCAAAGTTGTTTCCATGTGGAAAGATGTAGCCGATTCGGGTGTTATGCCGAACAATGGTCGTGAGGGTGGAAATGCTGAATTTGTTGCCGGTACCTCTGCAATTACTTTAGCTTCTACAGCAAACCTTAATCAAATTCTTACCGAAGTCGGTGGTCGTTTTGAAGTGGGAACTGCATATTTCCCGGGCATTGATGCGGAAGATAAAGCTGGTGTATCGATCGGCGGCGCATCCTTATGGATGATTGATTCCGGAGATGATACACGTAAAGACGCTACCTGGGACTTTGTTCAATACTTGGTATCCGCCGATGTACAAGCCAAGTGGAATGTTGCAACAGGATATTTCCCGGTTAATACAGGTGCACATGACACGGATGTATTCAAAGAAAACATTGAAAAGAATCCGCAATTTAAAACAGCTATTGATCAATTACACGACGCGACGGCTGATGATCAGGGTGCAATCTCCGGTGTCAATCAGGAAGCAAGAACTTATTATGAAGCTGAATTGGAAAAAGCTTTAAATGGTGAAAAAACACCGGAAGAAGCTGTAGCAGCTATGGCAGAACAGGTTAATGCGGCTCTCGATTCCTATAATGCGGCTAAATAATCTTAGCAACAATTTAAGAAAATAATAGCCTTAACTGAGGAAAGAGGGTTTCCCCCTTTCCTTAGTTAATTATTTGTAAAGGATATACTCTATGGAAAATTCTGATGTTAAAATCATTAAGGAAGAAAAATCCTTTAAACAAAAACTTCAACCTTGGGGTTATTTACTACCTACAATTGTCATATTGGCAATTTTTATGTTTATTCCGTTTTTCCAAACGATTATCCGTTCTTTGTTTTTCACCGATAATTTCGGAAAAATGCAAAATTTTATAGGGTTAAATAATTATATTGAATTGCTTACATCAGGCAGTTTTTGGAATTCGGTATGGGTATCGTTTAGATTTGTTTTAGTTGTTGTTCTTGTCGGTGTCGTATTAGGTTTTGTTTCTGCTTTATTAACTCAAAAAGCATTTCCGGGCCTGGCTTTTTTCTCAACATCTTATGCAACTCCGATGGCCATTGCTTCCGTAGGAATGGCTTTAATATTTCAAGTTATGTTAAATCCGTCTGTGGGAATCATTAATAAAATACTGGGCGCACAAGGAAATATGCTTGCTGATCCCGGCAAAGCTTTGGTTATAGTTGCGATTTTAACTGCCTGGCTCAATTCGGGAATGAATTACCTCTATTTTTCATCCGGTTTAGCCAGTATTAGCGATTCTCTATATGAAGCAGCATCGATTGACGGGGCGAATGGATTCCAACAGTTTCTGAATATTACAATTCCTGCTCTGCGTCCGACGACATTTTTTGTTATTGTCACAAATATTATTAATGCTTTCCAATCTTTCGGACAAATTAATATATTAACGAAAGGCGGACCGGGAGAATCAACAAATGTCATAGTTTTTGATATTTACAGAGAAGCTTTCATGAATTATCGATACGGTTTTGCTTCAGCAGAATCGGTCATATTATTTTTAATCATTTTAGCTCTGACTATTCTGATGTTTTATATTCGTTCAAAAGGAGGAAAGGTACAATGAAAGCCAAAGCCTTAAATGCAGCTGAATTAAAATATATCAGACAGGAAAAAATGAAAAAATGGGGAGGTATTGTCCTGAATATAGCTTGGTGGGCTTTCCTGATGTTCCCGCTTGTTTATGCGTTTTTAATGTCTGTTAAACCACCTTCGGATTTATATGATCCGAGTGCGATTTTATTTCCGAATAACCCGACCTTGTCTAACTTTTCCGATGTGTTTAAAGTAGCTCCGGTAGGTCGTTATATACTTAATACAGTGTTAGTTGCTGTTCTGATTACATTATCACAAATTGTCACATCATTTTTATCAGCATTTGCTTTCAGTTTTCTGAAATTCAAAGCGAACAAATTTCTATATGGTCTGGTAATTTCTACGATGATGGTTCCAGGAGAAGCCGTCATAATTTCACAATTCCTGATGGTTTCCTCATGGGGATGGACGGACACATTGATAGTTTTAGTTATTCCTAATATTGTTTCGGCATTTAATATTTTCCTGGCAGTTCAGTCTTTGGAAAACTTTCCTTATGAGATTTATGAATCTGCCAAAGTCGATGGTTGCAGTGATTTGAATTTTGTGTTTACGATTATGATGCCTTTATTAAAACCGACAATTGGTTCTATGGCAGTCCGGTCATTTATTTCGGCATGGAATATGTATATGTGGCCATTGCTGACAACCAATAAAGATAGTGTACGTACAATTCAAATCGGGTTATCCATGCTTAACGCTGAAGATAGCCAGTCGATGGTTTTGATGATTGCCGGAGTTGTTATTTCGATGATTCCTTCTCTCTTAATTTTTGTTATTGGACAGAAATCAATGGTTAAGGGTCTGACCTCGGGTGCCGTTAAGGGATAAAAATAGTAGAAGGAGATACGTATAATGGCAAAAGTAGTATTAAAAGATATCGGTAAAACATATACTAACGGATATCAGGCTATCAAAGGTCTGAATTTAGATATAGAGGATAAAGAATTTGTTGTTTTTGTCGGACCTTCCGGTTCAGGCAAATCGACGGCTCTGAGAATGATTGCGGGACTCGAAACGATTTCCGCAGGTGAAATGTATATAGGAGATACCCTGGTAAATAATATTCCGCCCAAAGATCGTGATATAGCAATGGTTTTTCAATCATATGCCTTATATCCTCATATGTCAGTTCGGGATAATATTGCTTTTTCGTTAAAGTTGAAAGGCGTTTCCAAAGAAGAAAGATACAAGAGGGCGGCTGAAGTAGCAGAACCTCTTGAATTAACTGCAGTATTAGATAGAAAACCCTCTGCTTTGTCAGGCGGACAGCGTCAGCGTGTTGCTTTAGGTCGTGCCATGGTACGAAACCCGCAAGTATTCTTGCTTGATGAACCTTTGTCAAATCTTGATGCTAAACTCAGGGTTTCCATGAGATCTACAATTGCTGAATTGCATAGACAGTTAGAAACAACATTTATATATGTTACACATGATCAGACGGAAGCGATGACGATGGGGGATCGAATTGTTGTATTAGATCATGGAGATGTAATGCAATTTGATACACCCGGCAATCTTTATGCAAATCCTGAAAATAAATTTGTTGCCGAGTTTATCGGTTCTCCGCAAATGAATATTCTGAACGGCAAACTGATTCAAACGGAAGAAGGTCCCGCATTGGAATTTCCCAGGGAAGTGTTCGTATTATCTGACGAAATTGCCCGTCGTTTACGAGTTGAGGCGAAAGGTCAATTAGTTTACGTCGGTATCCGTCCCGAAGACTTATATTATGCTGAGAAAAAGGATGACAAGAATGTTATTACGGCATATACCAAAAATGTTGAGCAGGTTGGAGCAGACACTTTTGTCTATTTTGATTTCCTCTCAGCTGATCGTGAATGTACTGCAAGATTTAATCCTGCTCGCTATGTTGCCGTCAGACAAGACATTTTTATCCGTTTTGATATGTCCAAAATTCATATTTTTGATAAGGAAACAGAAGTTTCATTGCTGGATCCCTTTGATTTTTATTTGGAAGGAACACCGGATAAGCAATAATAAAGCTACTTCCCATATATTTTTTCGACCGAAAGAAAATTCATGTTCATAATTTGCTTATTCTCTTTCGGTTGAAAAAACTTATTTTAAGAAATTACTTCCCCTGTTTTTCTTTTTTACAGAATGTTTCTGATTGCTTTGGACACTACGTTGAAACAAAATAAAATGCAGATGCAAGAAGTAACATGAACTCATAAAAATTGTTCCGGAAAGACAATTGCATTCTTTTAGCGAACTAACTATAATAAAGCGACAAATAAATTAAATGCGATGACAGGAACAGTAAATCAGGCGCAAAGGGAGAATAGCGAATGGAGGATGGTGTAAGCTCCGTATCTCTGCCGGATTGAAAATCATCCTCGAGCAGTGAACCTGAATTTTTAGTAAATTACTCGATAGATAAATATAGATTCTGATCAGTTAATTGCTTTGAAAAGAAGAAAACTAAATTAATAAGGTGAACCGATTGCTGTTAACAGCCCTGCGTTAGTGGAAAATGAGATAGATTTTTTGTGATTCTGATTGATAATTCTGATTGTTGAATTATCAGGCGATTCCGAATAAATAACTCCGATTATTGAGTTATTAGGTAGAGGCAAGAATACAATTAATTTATGAAAACGGGTGGTACCGTGCAGATTTGCGCCCCGGCTGAAGAGGCGCTTTTTTATTGGAAAAAGCCAAATGAATTAAATTACGAGGTTTTGCCGATTTAAAAGAGATGAAAAATTCGGATAATAATTACTTGAAGGAGTAAATATGTATACAAAAGTAGATAGTTCATTAGATTTTGTCGAACGTGAAAAAAAGATTTCGAAGTTTTGGAATGATAATAAAATTTTTGACAAACAAACTAAACTCCGGAAAAACGGTGAAAATTTCGTTTTTTATGACGGTCCGCCGACAGCAAACGGTAAACCGCATATCGGCCATGTTCTGACCAGAGTTATTAAAGACGTTATTCCGCGCTACCACATCATGAAAGGCAAAAACGTATATCGTAAAGCCGGTTGGGATACACATGGGTTACCGGTTGAACTGGAAGTCGAACGTCTGCTGGGTTTGGACGGCAAAGAACAAATTGAAGAATATGGCATAGAGCCTTTTATCAAAAAATGTAAAGAAAGTGTTTGGAAATATACAAACGAATGGGAAGAAATGTCTGAAAGAATAGCTTTTTGGGCAGACATGGAGAATCCCTATATTACATATGAAAACAATTATATCGAATCAGGTTGGTGGGCTTTGCGTCAGATCTGGGATAAAGGATTGATTTATCAGGGACATAAAGTTGTACCTTATTGTCCGCGTTGCGGAACAGCCTTATCAAGTCATGAAGTAGCTCAAGGTTATGAAGATGTCACCGAATCGTCAGTATATGTGCGTTTTGCGGTTGAAGGCGAAACGGATACATATCTGACTGCCTGGACAACGACTCCTTGGACCTTACCGTCGAACCTTGCACTCTGTGTACATCCGGAAGAGTATTATGTTTTGGCTGAAGTAAATCAGGATATTGACGGCACTGCTAAACAAATCCGATACTATGTCGGTGAATCTTTGGCCGAAGATGTATTAGGTGAAAACTATACCGTAATAGAGAGAATGCAAGGCAAGGATTTGGTTAATAAAAAATATCAGCCATTATTCCCGTATGCGGAACCGCTGATTGCACAACAGAAAAAAGACGCTTTTTATGTTGTGATGGACACATATGTCACGATGGATGAGGGTACCGGAATCGTACATCAGGCGCCTGCTTTCGGCGATGATGACGCTCGTGTCGGTCGTATCTATGATTTACCGTTTGTTCAATTTATTCAAGAAGACGGAACGATGCCTGAAGAGGCAACAGATTTTGCCGGATTATCTTTCAAAGAAGCGGATCCGAAAATTATTAAAAATCTGCAAGAACGCGGATTGTTATTAAAAACTCAGGAACACACACATAATTATCCGTTCTGCTGGCGTTGTCATACACCGTTGATGTACTATGCCCGTCAGTCTTGGTTTGTAAAAATGACTGAATTGAGAGATCAGCTGGTTGCCAATAACAGTACTGTTAATTGGATTCCGCCGACTATCGGGACCGGCCGTTTCGGTAAGTTCCTGGAAAATGTTGTAGACTGGGCTTTGTCACGCGAAAGATATTGGGGTACACCGCTACCGATTTGGCGTTGTGAAGATTGCGGACACGATCATCTGGTTGGTTCGATAGAAGAGCTGAAAGCGATGTCGGATAATTGTCCGGAAGATATTGAATTGCATCGACCCTATATTGATGCAGTCCATCTTAATTGTCCTGAATGTCAAGGCAAGATGCAAAGAGTACCGGAAGTTATCGATGGTTGGTTTGATTCGGGTGCAATGCCTTTTGCCCAATATCATTATCCTTTTGAAAATCAGGAATTATTCGAGAAAACATTCCCTGCCGATTTTATTTCAGAGGCTGTTGATCAAACCAGAGGCTGGTTCTATACCCTTATGGCACTGGGAACAGCGGTATTTGATCGTTCACCTTTTGAAAATTGTATTGTAATGGGTCATGTTCTTGATGAAGAAGGTCGTAAGATGTCGAAGCATATCGGCAATGTTGTCGATCCGTTTGAAGTACTGGACGAAGAAGGGGCAGATGCTGTGCGCTGGTATTTCTTCAGCAACAGTCAGCCTTGGTTACCTTCACGTTTTTCCGCTCAGATGGTTAATGAGATGAAACGCAAATTTATCAGCGGATTATGGAATACCTATGCATTCTACGTCTTATATGCTGATATTGATCAATTTGATCCGAGCCGTTATCAACTTGAATATGATAAATTAAGTGTCATGGATCATTGGATTTTGAGCCGTTTGAACACCTTGGTACAGGATGTTGATCAACGAATGGAAAAATATGATATCACCGGTTCAACCCGAGTCATGGAAAAATTTGTCGATGATTTGACTAACTGGTACGTTCGTCGCTCACGTGATCGTTACTGGGGTTCCGGAATGGAACAAGATAAAGTTAATGCATATATGACTTTGTTTACCGTTCTGGAAACTTTAACCAGATTGTCCGCTCCATTTATTCCGTTCATGACAGAAAACATCTATCAAAATATAGTAGTTAATTTCTTTGCTGATGCACCGGAAAGTGTTCATTTGTCTGATTTTCCTACCTATGATGTCACTAAAATTAAGCCGGAATTAGAGCAACAAATGCAAATTGTTTTGGATTTGGTTAATCTCGGTCGTGCGGCAAGAAATATTTCAGAAATGAAAATCCGTCAGCCTTTGACTAAAATGTTCATTGTTTCCGATGAGAAGTTGGATGATGCTTATATACCGTTGGTTGCTGACGAATTAAATGTCAAACAAGTGGAATGGATTACTGATGCAACTGAATTGCAGGATTATCAATTCAAACCGCAACTTCGTTTATTAGGACCACGTTTTGGTAAAAACTTAGGTGAGGTAAGTAAAAAACTTGCATCGATTAACGGTCGGGCAGCTTATCTTGAATTACAAGCAAAAGGTCAAATTGAGCTGGAAATTGCCGGTGTAACGGAAACTTTCACCGAAGAAGATTTGTTGGTTTCTGCAATTCAAGCCGAAGGTTTAGCGACTGCTTCCGATTATGGTGTGACGGTTGCTTTAGATACAACCTTAACTCCTGAATTGATTGATGAAGGCAACGTACGTGAAATCGTTTCAAAAATCCAAAATATGCGTCGGGATAGCGGATTTGAAGTTGCCGATCGAATTAATCTGTACTATGCGGATAATGCAGAATTAGGTGAATTGATTGAACGTTTTGCCGATACAATAAAAGAAGATGTTTTAGCTGTATCCGTTGCACCTTTACAGGACGGTGTTCCTCATGTATCAAGTGTAAACATTAATGGTCAAGATTTAACTATCGGTATGGAGGTTGTCGGCTAAAGATTCTGAAGCAGAAAACGATTTTCTAATGAGTAACCGTGCCAAAATTTTCGATCCTGCGGATTGAGCTGCCCCCCAAAACCCGGACTCAAAGAAAGGGTTTTTAATAATGAGCAGAAAAAACAAATCGTATAAGTTTGAACTTAAATTGAAGGTAGTGTTAGCGTATCTAAATGGTGAAGGAAGTCATGAGTCATTGGCGAAAAAATATGGAATAGCAACGGAAGCTTCTATAAGAAAATGGGTTTATGACTATCGTCAATATGGAGCAGATGGCCTTAGAAAAGTAATGAAAAAAAACTCATATAGTGGAGAATATAAGCTATCTGTACTACAATACAGAAAATTACACGAATTAACCTATAAAGAGACGGCCCGCCATTTTAAAATTAAGAATTTTGGTATGATCAAGAATTGGCAGAATCGGTATGACAAAGAAGGCATGGCCGGTCTGCAAAGTAAAAAGAGAAAACAAACCAAGGAAGATATGTTAGATAAAAAAACAACCAACCAATCGGATCAAGTAAAGGATGCAATAGTGGAAGAACCATTAAGTGATTCAGAGCGTCAAGAACTGAAACGATTAAGAAAAGAAAATGAATTTCTAAAAGTGAGTTTGGCCTATGAAAAAAAGTTGCAAGCCTTAATTCACGAAGAAAATTTAGAAGCAAAGAAAAAACGAAACTGGTAATGGAATTAAGGCAAGAAAATCCAGAAATGCAGTTATCCAGCTTATTAGAAATAGCCGATTTACCTAAAAGCTCATTCTATGAATGGACCCATAAATGGAATACATCGGAAAGCAAAGATGCTGAAATGATCACGGCTATCCGCAATATAATTGAGGAAGCCAAGGATACCTATGGGTATCGCAGGGTGACGATAGCTTTGAAAAAACGAGGATGTGTTGTGAACCATAAACGTGTATTACGAATCATGAAAGAAAACAACCTGCTATGTCAAACGTATGGAAAAAAGAATCGAAAATACAGCTCCTATAAAGGCAAGGTAGGCAAGATAGCTGACAATAAATTAAAACGAGATTTCAAGGCAGATTCTATGTACGAAAAATGGGTTACTGATGTCACAGAGTTTAAACTTCCGGGAATAGAACAGAAATTATTCCTATCACCCATCATGGATTTATACAACAGAGAAATCGTCTCTTTCAGTCTTTCTACAAGTCCATCGGTTAAGTTTACGAAAAAAGCCCTGCAAGAAGCTATTAAGAAGCTACCGGCTCAACATGATTTAACTATACATTCGGATCAAGGTTTTCAATATCAGCATAAAGCATGGACAGACTGTTTAGAACAAAATCAAATTGAACAAAGTATGTCAAGAAAAGGAAACTGTATCGATAACTCTCCTATGGAAAACTTTTTCGGTTTGTTAAAGCAAGAAATGTTCTACGGAGTTACGTTCCAATCTATCACAGAGTTAAAACGAGCTATTCAAAGTTATATAAATTGGTATAATCATAAACGAATTAAAGTTAATTTAAACGGTATGTCACCTGTCGAATACAGAAAACATGCCGCATAAATAAAAACATTGAGTCCGGGTTTTTGGGTGCAGCTCAGATTTCAGCCCACAGAACCGGCTTTTTTGGCACAGCACAACCAGATAACTATCTGAAATCACCCTTGCCGTGCCAAAATTTTCGATCCTGCGGATTGCAGCCCACAGCGCCGGCTTTTTTGGCACAGTAAAACCAGATATCTGTCTGAAACCACTCTTGCCGTGCCAAAATTTTTGTTCCTGCGGATTGCAGCCCACAGCGCCGGCTTTTTTGGCACAACAAAACCAGATATCTGTCTGAAACCACTCTTGCTGTGCCAAAATTTTCGATCCTGCGGATTGCAGCCCACAGCGCCGGCTTTTTTGGCATAATTCGCTCAAGAAACAGATGTAAACTAAGTCAGAGGTGTCAAAATTTACAATACTCAAAGTTCTTATTAATCTCAAAAAAGATAAGATAGGATAGGATAATGTTGGGAAATAAAATAATTGTAGTTTTATTACCGATAATGATGTTTTGAATCAGGGAGTGCATAAAAAAATGACAAATATTAGATCTAAGACTAAGTCTAATACTAAATCTAAAACTAAATGGAAAAGATTGTTGATGATAATAATTATTTTTCTGTTACTGATCTTTTTACCGAATCTATATATTATAACAATAACTTCCGGTCAAATTACCACGCTTCAAAATATTACATCTCAAGACTATGAATCTGCTTTGATCTTTGGGGCGGGAGTACGTGATGGCAAGCCTTCGCCTATTTTACAAGAACGCTTGGATATGGGGGTGGCTCTGTACCAAGCGGGTGTTGTGCCGAAATTATTGCTGAGCGGTCACGGTTCAGCTGATGAAAAAGGTTATGATGAAGTCAAAGTAATGAGAGAATATATTTTGAACCAAGGTGTACCTGAATCAGACTTGATTCTTGATAAGTCCGGTTTTTCAACATATGAGAGTGTTCAACGTTGTTTGAATATATTTAATTTTCAAAAGGTTTTACTGGTTAGCCAAAAATATCATCTTTATCGCGCGATCTATCTTGCCAATCAACTGGGACTTAACACCAACGGTGTGATAGCGGATCAACACAGATACTCGGATCAATGGCTGCGTGAAACCAGAGAGATCTTTGCACGTGATAAAGATTTTATTAAAGGCATAATCAAACCTTAATTAAATAATCATTTAAACCCTGATAAAATGATTTATCAAACTTTTAAACCCTGATAAAATAATTCATCAAACTTTATTTTTATTTATTAAAACCTGATTTAATGATCAATTAAATCTTTATTTAAGGTATAATTAAATTCTGATTTCCGGATGACTGTTTCTCATCTTTGGAGGTATAAATGAAAAGAAAATATTTTGATTTAATTTTAGCCGGTGTTTTGGCGGGGCTATATTTGGTTTTAACCTTGCCTTTTGCTCAGATAGCATCCGGCATGATCCAATTCAGACTGGCGGAAGCGATTACTGTTTTGCCGGCTCTCACTCCCGCGGCAATCCCCGGGGTCTTTCTAGGTTGTCTTTTAGCTAATTTTTTAAATCCGCAAAATCTCGGCCCGATTGATATTCTGGGAGGAAGCTTGACAACCTTAATCGCAGCTTTTTTAACATATATTTTGGCAAAACCGTTCCGACGATATTTGAAAACGGATCAGACCAAACAACTTGCAGAGGCCGGATTACGTAAACGTGCCAACATTTCTAAAATTGTTTCTCTGATTCCGCCGGTAATTCTTAACGGATTGATTGTCGGAACATATTTGCCATTTCTCTTCTCGCCGGAAACCCCTGTAATCGGAGTTATTTTAACCACAATCCTCTCTATAACACTTTCGCAAACAATTGTAATTTTCGGTCTGGGCTTACCGCTTTTAATAGGTTTGAGTAAAAACAAAGCTATTTTAAATTATATCTGATATATTGTAACTTAATGGAATATGAATATTAGCAAATGACAGATTATATTTTAGTTTGAATTTGCACAAGCAGTCTTTGAAAACTTTAATGAACTATTTCAAAGCGAAGATAATTCTATTAAATGCAATACAACGATTACTAAGCGATATAATGAAAATTAATAAATATGACACAATCACATTATTTCAAAACGGATCATGCATTAGATCATGAAATCAAAATAATTGAATATACAATTAGCCGACGTGATTTTAAATTTTATACTGATCGCGGAGTTTTCTCGCGCAATAAAGTAGATTATGGCACAAACGTTATGTTGAAAACTGTTCTGAAAGAATTAACAGATAATTGTTCCGGTTTTTCTGATAATAATGAATTTGATAAATCTCGACAAAGCATGACTGAATCGCTGAAAGACGTTCAGATGAAAAAGTGCCTGGATTTAGGGTGTGGCTATGGAGTTGTTTCAATAGTTTTGAATACATTTTTTTTAAGACAAAAATGGTATGCGGTGGATATAAATCCAAGAGCGGTTGAATTAACCAAAAGAAATTCTGAAAAACATGGTCTGGATATTACGGTAATTGAATCTGACGGTATTCCGGAATCAATCTCTGCCTCAAATGAATCAGACAAAACTTCAAAGCTTTTGCCAGGAACAAACATATCTGATAAAAAAAGAGAATTTGATCTGATTTTACTGAATCCGCCAATCCGTACAGGCAAAGATGTTTGTTATCGATTATTTGCTGAAGTTGCGGCAGCAATAAATTATGATGGTGTTTTCTACACTGTCATGCAAAAAAAACAGGGAGCTGTTTCGGCTTTAAAATATTTACAGGAATTATTTTCGGATGTCACTGTTGTGGATAAGTCGGGAGGCTATCACACGATACGATGCAGAATACCCGATCCCGATTAATGACAAAACGATGCAGAATACAAGTCTCTTAATGACAAAGAATATTTATACATACCAGATATCTCAATTAATTACTTAAAACGGAGAAAAAATCATGTCAAATAGATCTAAGCAAAATTATTATTCCATTCAAGCCATCGGTCAAGACAGCCACAGATTTGTCGAAGAAGGTGATCCGAAAGTTTTAGTATTGGGCGGAGTGGAAATTAAGGATTGCCGGGGGCTAGCAGGAAATAGTGATGCGGATGTTTTGCTCCATGCCTTAACCAATGCCATATCCGGAATTACTTGTAAACCGATTCTCGGTACGGTAGCCGATGAATTGTGTTTGAACCATGGAATTACTGACAGCAAAGCATACTTGGAATTAGCTTTAGCTGATTTGGCGGATCTTAACTATGAGATTTTACATATAAGTTTTACGGTACAAGCACGTCGCCCTAAACTATTACCGCTGATTACGGAAATCAGAAAATCGATTGCTCAAATCACGGAACTTGAGCTTCAACAAGTTATGCTTACTGCAACCAGCGGGGAGGGTCTGACTGATGTCGGACGCGGCGAAGGTATAGAAGCTTTTTGTGTTATTTCGGTTGTACCGCTTATTGATTAATTTAAACTACGATGCTTTGTTGAGTATTCTGTTAAGCTGTTTTGCCAGAATCTCCGCCGTTATATAACCTAAAATAACTGAAGCGATATCTTTGATTATGAAAGGCAGAGAACCGCTGATTGTTGCGGTGACTAAGTTCATCTCAGTTCTTGCCGCCAACCAGATAATTCCCAGTAAATGGCAGCAGATCAGACCTGTAAGAGACAGCAAAACAGCCCATATATACGTGGCCGGAGATTTGTTTTTTGAGATCAAACCGGCTGCAAGACCGCATAAAACAACCATCGGTATAAAACCGATTAAATATCCTCCTGTCGGACCGAAAATTTTTGCCGGTCCGGAACCGAAGTTGGAAAAAACCGGAAAACCGATCAGACCTAAGATTAAATAAACTCCGACGACCAATGTTCCCGTTTTTAATCCCAGCAGGAATCCGATTAAAGCGACTGCAAAGGTCTGCATTGTAAAAGGAATTCCACCCGGAAGATTGATAGAGATTTGTGTACAAACAATTAAAGCGGCAATCATTAAAGCGCTGATTGTAATTTGTCTGACAGATAATTTTGAGTTCACCATTTCATGCTTTCTATTCTTTAATTCAAAAGTTTCATTCTTTATATTCAAAAAGTTTCATTCTTTATGCAAAGTGGCTTCGCCATGATTAATTGTTTTGATAGAACCGTCTTCAAGTTGAACCGTAAGTTCAAATTCTTCATCAATATCCAGAACTTTAGCTTGCAATAAATTATTGTTATGCCAAATATCGACAATTTTATTTGTCAGAATAGATTTTTCTCTGAAGACTTTTATAGCTTGTTCCATATTATTCCGGTTGGCATATATTTCCCATTGATTCAAAAATTCTGCAACGATACTGTTTCTTATTCCCGAACGTCTTTCAGCACAAGAGTACATTGCTGTTGCTGTATTTGCGATTTGCTCGGGGAAATCATTTTTGGGTAGATATACGTTTATTCCTACGCCGATAACCAGATATGAGATTGTTCTTGTTTCAAAATCCAATTCTGCCTCACTCAAAATACCGGCAATTTTTTTATTACCGAGATAAATATCATTAACCCATTTTATCCCTGTGCTTTTTCCGGAAATTTTATCAATTGCTTTTGCTAAAGCCACTGCTGCCAGGGCCGGGCTTTTTTGACTAAGGTCATAGTCGTGATTCGGTCTGAGCAATAAACTGAAGTAAACGCCTGTTCCCGGAGGTGAAAAGAAATCCCTTCCTCTGCGGCCGCGTCCGTTTTCTTGAGCATTGGCAACAATCAATGTACCTGAAACTGCATTCTCACGGGCTTTAATTTTAAGATAATTATTCGTGGAGTCAATAGTATTATATACTTCAATTTGATAAGTGGCCGGATTCTTTAATTTAAGACTGATTCCGGCGGCAGAAAGACGATCCTGCTCATGTTGTAATCGGTACCCTCTGCCGGTTACTGACTGAATCGAATATCCTGCATTTTGCAGTTTTTTGATCGCACGCCAAATTGTATTACGACTGACCTTTGCTTGCTTAGCCAATTTACCACCCGAAATCCATTCACCCGTATCAGATTCCAATTTGTGTAATACAAAAATTTCAACATTATTAATCTTGTTTTGTTTCAACTGATTATCCATTTCCGCTCAGATTTCTGTGAATAATTATTATGTTATAAATATTACTATGGTCAATAATATTGTCAACACGCAAAATAAAAAAGAGTGACAATATATATTAATTGATTATTTTATATGTAAGATAAAATTTGAGATATTAATGCAGCGATTTATCTCAAAAATGTGGTAAAAGAAATATTATTGTCATTATTTGTAATTTTTTGATTATTTAATCTGCGTTAAATTGATAAAGCTAATATAATTAATTATAAAAATTTACAAAGTCAAATAAAAACAATATAATAATGATTATATTTATATTGACGTAATGCTGATGGTGCAATGTTAAAGGATTAATAAATGGATGATACCAAATATGAAAAATCGTGCGGAGCAATTATCTTTACACGCATCAATGATGAAATAAAGTATCTTCTGGTTAAACAGCAAGCCGGTTTTTACAGTTTTCCCAAAGGACACGTTGAAAGCCATGAAACTGAGCTTGAAACTGCTCTCAGAGAAATCAATGAAGAAACCGGGCTGAATCCGAAAATTCTTGACGGATTCAAAGTTTCGGACGAATATCCTTTACCGGAGAAAGAAAATACCATCAAACAAGTAGTCTATTTTTTGGCTGAATATCAAGATCAACAACCCATAGCTCAAGAAGATGAAATAATAAAAATAGCGCTATTATCTTATGAAGATGCATTAAAAGCTTTTAACTGGGATAGCCAAAAACGCTTACTCAAAACTGCTAATGATTTTCTGTTAAATATGTGATAACATTGCCGTTTTTCCGACAAAAATCAAGCAAACGATGTTATGTTATTACCTGTTGAATTCTGCAGGCTATCGTAATTTACAAAAAATTGAAGTAAACTAGACAGATTTTCATGCAATGCGTATAATTAAATGATAGTTACAAGATAAATGATAGTTACAAGATATTCGTAGAGTAATACAAAAAACATACTCATTATCCGAAAGGTTTCTGGCAGACTAAAATATTTCTCACACATTTAAACAAATATTAAGCAGATTGAATGTGAAAACAGGAATTATTGAAAGAATGCGGGATTCATTTCAACAGAACCGAAGTAGGTGCAAAATGATAGAACTAAAAAACATATCTAAAAAGTATCCGGGAGGGGCAGTTGCCTTAAACAACATTTCCTTTAATGTAGAAACAGGTGAGTTTGTCAGCCTGATCGGTCCATCAGGTTGTGGAAAAACAACGTGTTTACGGACGGTTAATCGAATGACGGAATTAACCGGCGGCAGTATTCTGATCAACGGGAAAAACATCAATGACATTAATCCTACAATTTTAAGACGTTCGATCGGATATGTAGTGCAACAAATCGGTCTGATGCCCCATATGACAATTTATGAAAACCTTATAACCGTTCCCAGACTATTGAAATGGCCTGAAGAAGAGCTCAAGGAAAGAGCACATCAATTAATTCGTTATGCGGAGTTGCCGGAGGAATATTTAAAATATTATCCGTCGGAACTGTCCGGTGGACAGCAGCAGCGTATCGGAGTAATGCGGGCTATAGCGGCCAGACAAAAAATTGTTTTGATGGATGAACCTTTTGGAGCATTGGATCCTGTTACGCGAGATGCTTTGCAGAATTTTATAATCAGATGGCATGAAAAACTGAATGTGACAGTGATTTTTGTAACTCACGACATGGATGAAGCGCTGAAATTATCGGATAAAATAGCAATTATGGATAAAGGGGAGATTGTCCAATATGATACTCCGGAGAATCTGTTTAATCATCCGGTTAATGAATTTGTGGAAGAATTTGTCGGGATCAGAAAACGCAAAGAAGGTAAACTGATCTTAAATGCGCTGCGACCCTATTTAATACACACCGCAACGGTCAATATCAATAATACGGTTAAGGATACTTTAGAAATTCAAGCTGAGCAAAATGTAAAATATATCTATGTTGTTGATGATGAAGAAAAACTTATGGGATATGTTGATGCTGCAGATATAGGCGGAGTTGCACTGGACACGCCGATATCACAATACGTGAAGGATACGGCATATGCTGATCTGAATACAAATTTAAAGGATGTGTTATTTTTACTCAAACGACTTGATTACAAACACATACCTGTAGTCGATGCTGACGGCAGGTTCCAGGGCTTAATCACAGTATCCTCAATATCAAGTCAAATCCATGAACAATTGCTAGATTCTCATACGCCTCCCACGAGTATAAAAGATACAGGTAAGACTGATTCTCTCGTCGAAAGGGCAGATTGAAATGTTAGATTGGCTGACGCAAAACGGAACGAGGCTTTTAGCGAAGATTTTTGAACATATTTATATGTTTGCAATTGCTCTATTTGCCGGAATACTAATAGCAGTTCCACTGGGGATCTTTATATCCAGATATAAAAGAACTTCTCAGGTTATTATTTCTGTAACATCAGTTTTGCAAACATTTCCGTCGCTGGCAGTACTGGCTATTATGGTTCCTCTGTTAGGTATCGGAACAATGCCGGCAATCGTGGCACTTTCTTTATATTCTTTATTGCCGATTTTAAGAAATACATACCTGGGTATAGTGAATGTGAATCCGAAGATTGTAGACGTAGCAAAAGGACAGGGATTATCTTCATCTCAAGTCTTGAAAAAAGTAATTTTACCATTGGCTGCTCCTGTAATTATGTCCGGGATCAGAGTTTCAGGCGTATATTTGATTGCTTGGACAACGCTCGCGGCATATATCGGAGCCGGCGGATTGGGAGACTTCATATATACCGGATTACAAAATTATGATATCCACTATATTCTGGGAGGAACGATTCCGGTTTCGCTGATGGCAATATTTTTCGATTTTCTGTTGGGAAAAATAGAGCAGAAGGTTACACCGAAAACACACAGGTAGTATTTATTGAGGAAAGGGGAAATATGAAGAAGAACAAAAAAAAGCTGACATACATAGTTTTGGTCTTCTGCTTAAATATTTTTATACTTACTGCTTGTTCGTGTTCTTTTCCGGGTTTGGGAGGATCTGCCGAGGATAACGATATTGTAATCGCAGGTGGAAATACGACAGAAAGACAAATTGTATCGGAGATCGTTAAACAAATGATTCAGCATTATTTGCCGGAATCCAAGGTGCATATCATCAACAATCTGGGATCAACTCCTATTATCTATAATTCGCTGATGAACGGCGATACTAATGTTGCAGGGGTGATGTATACAGGTACTTCATTGACAGGAGAATTGGGATTGGATCCTCTGGAGTCGGCAGAAGCTACAATGGAAGCTGTAGTCAAAGGTTACTACGAGCGCTTTGATATAGTCTGGTTTCCGTCTTACGGTTTTGAAAACACCTATACTTTTATGCTTACGAAAGAAACTCAAGAAAAATATAATTTGTATAATACGAGTGATTTAGAACAATATGCGGATAAATTGCGCGTCGGTGTTGATTCCGCTTGGCTTGATCGCCCGGGAAAAGACGGTTATCAAGGTTTTTTAGATGTTTATGAATTCGGTTTTGACAAGCTTTATTCGATGGATATCGGCTTAGTGTATGAAGCGATCGCGTCAGATAATCTTGATATTGCCCTGGGCTACTCAACAGACGGCAGAATAAGTTCCTATGATTTAGTTATGTTAGAAGATGACAAAGACTTATTTCCGCCCTATGAAACAAGTCCGGTGGTCACTTTGGATTTGTTAAAACAAAAGCCGGAACTGGAATGGATTCTGTTAAAATTGAAAGGACAAATTTCCTTACAGACTATGCAGGATTTAAATAATGCAGCTGATGAATTAAAAACGGAACCCTATCGGGTGGCTGAGATATTTTTAACAGATAATAATTTTTTTGAAGAAGTAGCGAAGAGTTCTTTACAAGAGATACCGCTTTACAGAAATTTCGATTTGGATTTTGAACAAGATTAACATGCAGCGGAGAAGAAGAAATGACAGCTTTATTTCAATATTTTTCTGAGAATTGGCGATATATTCTTATACAGAGTCGAACTCATTTCCTGATTTCGGCATATGGTGTATTGTTAGCTTGTTTTGTTGCAATACCATTAGGCATTCTTCTGGCTTATAAGCAAAAAGACAATTCTTTGGCAATGATAATAGCCAACATCTTACAAACAATTCCATCGATTGCGATGTTATCCGTGTTAATGATTTTTTTCGGATTAGGCAGCAATACCGTAATAATTGCGAATTTTCTTTATTCATTATTGCCGATCTTAAAAAATACATATGTAGGTATAACAAATGTAGATAAGAAATTGCTTGATATTGCAGAAGGATTGGGTATGACAAAAATTCAAAGATTATTTAAAGTGGTCCTTCCTTTAAGCATTTCGATAATTATAGGAGGAATTAAAAATGCCATAGTTATTGCAGTTGGCATTACAACCGTCGGTACTTTTGTAGGATCCGGCGGCTTGGGTGATATTATTACACGGGGAATCAATATGGTAGAGGCAGGTGAAGTAGTGTGGGCAGGAGCACTTGGAGCAGCCTTTATGGCAGTCTTATTAGATATATTGCTGGGATTTCTCGAGAAGAAACTTACGCCGAAACAGCAAAAAGCGTCATCTTTTTAGTATCATCTTTTTAAAAGTTAAATAATATTTAAAATATTGAATATAATATTATCAATTAAACATTCTGGATCATGATCGGCAGAAAGGATCAATGGACAACGTTTTTTGGTTCTCTGACCGGTAGAAAGATGTTTCTGATCTGATATACAAATTTTTTCATGAAAGAGAGGGGTTATGAAATGAAATATAATTTTGAGGAGCGAAGATCAAGAGCTAATATGGGTTCTTATAAATGGAATGCCATGGGAGATCAGCCGGAGGAAGTTATTCCTTTTTCTACAGCGGATATGGAATTGCTTTCCCCACCTGAAATAATAGAAGCATTGAAAAAGGTTGCTGAATTCGGGATGTGGGGCTACACCTGGTGGGATGAAAAATACTCCGATGCGATGTGTCATTGGCTGAAAACCCGACACGGTTGGGAGATTGATCCGTCCTGGATCGTTCAGTTAAATGGCGTAGTTCAGGGTTTATATGCAGGAGTGCGCGCTTTCTCGGAGCCCGGAGATAAAATATTAATCAATACACCTGTTTATGGTCCTTTCTATAGAGCAATTAACTTGAATAATCGAGTAGTAGTAGAAAATGAGTTAGTGTTAAGAGACGGACGTTACGAAATTGATTTTGAAGACTTTGAAGAAAAAGCGAAGACAGCAAAAATATTCATTTTATGCAGTCCTCACAATCCGGTCGGACGTGTTTGGACGGCAGAAGAATTAAAAAGAATGGGTGATATTTGCAATAAATATAATGTGTTAGTATTTGCCGATGAGATTCATTACGATTTCGTTATGCCGGGTTATAAACATATTTGTTATGCGACTTTGGGAGAAGAATATGCCGAGAATTCAATTACGTTCAATGCTGCAAGCAAGACCTTTTCTTTGGCAGGACTTTGTGTAGGAAATGCAATTGTTTCCAATAAGAACATCAGAGAACCTTTTGATTTAGAAGTAAATGTTTCGGGATGCTATACCTACAGCATTTTCGGCAATCAAGCTCTGGTCACGGCATATACTGAATGCAGTCAATGGGTAGATGAAGTAATTCAGCATGTCTTTGATAATTACACATATTTCAAAAATTATATGAATAAGCATCATCCTGAAATCTGGGTGGCAGATATGGAGGGAACTTACTTAGCCTGGTTTGATTGTCGTTGTTTCGGAATGGAAAGCAAAGAATTGGGCGAGTTTTTAGAGAAAGAAGCACAGCTCTTTTTTGACCATGGCTATATTTTCGGAAGTGCAGGTGACGGATTTGAAAGAATCAATCTTGCATGTCCGAAAAAAGATCTGGAGAATGCGCTTCAACGCTTTACCGCTGCAGTTTCAAAGCTGTAGACACTTGGATTTTGCAACTGTGTAATTAACAGCAATCAAGACAAAATCTGAGGCCATAGTTTTACTTAATTTAATTAACTTTTTGGTGAAAATCTACTATAATATTTTTGAGAATATAGTTGAAAAATCAAGATGGCATATACAAATATAATAAAAGAAGAGAGGGATATTATGAATTTCAAGTTTTCGGATGAGACACAATTATTGCAGGAGATGGTTCAAGAGTTCACAGAAAAAGAAATTGAACCGATTGCAGCGGAAATTGATGAAGAGGAAAGATTTCCGGAGGAAGTTATTGCTCAGATGGCAGAATTAGGTTTTTTAGGCATTCCGTTCCCGGAAGAGTATGGCGGTTCCGGAATGACAAACTTGGATTATGTTGTTGCAGTAGAAGAAATTTCCAAAGCGTGTGCCAGTACAGGTGTAATTGTGTCAGCACATACATCTCTGGCAGCTTGGCCGCTCTACCAGTATGGAACAGAAGAACAAAAAGAAAAATATTTGATTCCGTTAGCAAGTGGAGAAAAATTAGGAGCATTCGGTTTGACAGAGCCGGGGGCAGGTAGTGATGCTGCCGGACAAGAAACGAAAGCAGAAGATAAAGGTGATCATTATTTATTAAATGGCAATAAGATTTTTATAACAAACGGATACTATGCCGATATTTATATTATCTTTGCGATGACGGATAAAGAACTGGGCAACAGAGGTATCAGTGCATTTATTCTGGAAAAAGGTATGCCGGGATTCAGCTTCGGTACCAAAGAGAAAAAAATGGGAATTCGCGCTTCTGCGACTTATGAATTAATCTTTGATGATGTAAAAGTACCGAAAGAAAATCTGTTGGGTGAACTGAATAAAGGTTTCGGTATAGCAATGGCAACATTGGATGGCGGACGTCTGGGCATCGGAGCTCAGGCTTTAGGAATTGCTGAGGGAGCATTCAATAAAGCTCTGGCCTATGTTAAAGAACGCGAACAATTTGGCAGACCGCTTTCTAAATTCCAGTATACTCAATTTAGATTAGCTGAGATGTATTCATGTATTGAAGGCGCTAAATTAACTTTATACAGAGCGGCTTGCATGAAAGATGAAGGAGTTCCTTATTCAGCGGAAGCTGCAATGGCGAAGCTCGTATGTTCAGAGGCAGCCCGTGAGGTTACATGGCAGGCAGTACAATTGTTCGGTGGATATGGTTATACGAGAGAATATCCGGTGGAACGCATGATGAGAGATGCAAAAATAACCGAAATTTATGAAGGAACCTCTGAAGTCATGAAGATGGTTATTTGGGGCAAATTGAACAGAATGTAATAATTCGGTTCTGTTAAGGACTGCTGAGCTGGTTACAGGGTACAGTAGATAAGGGTTTGCATGATAAGTTCAGCAAACCCTAATTATTAACTATTATAACTGGAATACGTTTTTGTAATTCAGACAAGATAAGGAGTGTTATTTTGCAACCATTAAAATCTTTGACAGTCATAGATCTGACAGATGGCAATTATTTTGCCGGTAGTATGTTTGCCGATTATGGAGCAACGGTTATCAAAATAGAAAAACCTGATCTGGGGGATAGATTGCGTCAGCGCGGAAGACCCGGCGAAGAAGGCAGATACCATAGCTACTATGATCGGGCAAAGAAAAGTATAACTCTTGACATCAGCACTTCGGAAGGTCAGGGAATTTTAAAAAAATTGATCCGAAAAGCGGATATGTTTCTGACTAATTTGTCTTTGGAACAGATCAATGAATATGACCTTTCATATGAAACATTAAAAGCATTAAAAAAGGATTTGGTTTACGGTTTATTGACACCTTTCGGTGAAGAAGGTCCTTGGCGGGAATATCCGGATTATGATCTGCTTGTAATGAGCCGCAGCGGTTTGCAGGAGAATACGGGTTTCCCGGAAGAGCCGACAAGGCTGGGTTTCCCGTTATCGTATATGTATAGCGGCTGGCTTTTAAGTGCAGGTATGTTGGCAGCTTATATCCGTGCCAAAAAAACGGGAGAAGGTGCAAAAGTATCGAACAGTTCATGGCACATGATGATGTCGGTTGACGATACTTATGTCGAAAATCTTCTGGGGTTGAACGTATTGCCTAAGCGAATCGGCAACGGATTTCCGACGACTAATCCGACGGATACATTCCGCTGTAAAAACGGCTGGTTTTCATTAAGTATCGGCACGGATAAACAGTGGATTTCGTTTGCACGGGAATGTGGCCGTGACGATTGGGCCGAGGATCCTAAATATGCCCATGATCCCGCCAGATCCATGGAAAATTATTTCGGTGATCTTGATCAGCAGTTAAATGATTACTTTGAGACAATTACGGTTCAAGAAGCGGATGAGATTTGCAGACGAGCGATGGTACCCGGTGGTCCATGTAATACAATTGCCGAACTTATAGAAGATGAGCAAGTTTCCAGCCGGGAAATGATTTTGGAAATGCTTGATTCTGATGGACAAAAGAGTCTGCAGATCGGTAAAGCTGCTAAATTTTCTAAAGAAAATGAAATGGATAATAATTTGGCTCCTGCTCCTGAATTAGGAGAGCATACAGAAGAAATACTCGATCAGCTGGGGATTAACCGAGAAGAAAGAGCTGCCCTGAAAGAACAGGGAATCATTTAACAGGAGCGTGTCCATTAAACTAAAGAAGAAAGGGGAAAACATGCCTGAAGAAAAAAGAGGAATGTTATGTGGAGTAAAAGTACTTGATTTCACTTTAGCTTTATCAGGTCCTTTTGTAGCTTGGAACCTTGCAGACTGGGGGGCAGATGTTTATAAAGTGGAACGTTTATATTACGGAGATCAGGCTCGCCAATGGGATCCCATTATGAACGGGTTGAGTACACTTTTTGTGGCATATAATAAAAACAAAAAAAGCATAGAAATAGATTTGTCAAAAGATGAAGGCAAACAAATAATTTATGATCTGGCTAAGGAATGCGATATTGTTTTAGAAAATTTCAAGAGCGGTTCAATAGATCGCCTGGGTTTAGGCTATGCAAAACTAAAGGAAATAAATCCTAAATTAGTATTCTTATCACTGAGCGGATTCGGAGCAACAGGACCTTTAAAACCTTATCCGTGTTACGATGCTATTGCTGCAGCGAGAAGCGGTTTTGCCGGCAGCAGCGGCAAACCGGACGGAGCTCCTGTTAAAGCAGGAAATGCCATTTGTGACACGTTAGCAGGTACATATGCACTAAACGCTGTGTTAATGGCCTATATCGATGCTCAAATAACGGGAGAAGGAACTCATATTGATTTAAGTATGACGGACGTCGCAATGGAAACGGTATCGGAAAGCTTGATTGATTATGCTTATGATAAAGAATTTCAAATGCGTACCGGAAATCATGATCGGTATTTCGCACCTTATGGAATTTTCAGAGCTGCTGATGGCTGGGTTTCAATTGTTGTTGATTCGGAAGAACGCTGGGCGAATTTTTGTCAGGAGTTAGAGCTCACTTCTCTGGTGGCTGATGATCGCTTCAAGGATAATGCGAAAAGACTTGCGAATAAAGAAGAATTAATTAAGATAATTGAAAATAAAACAGAGACATTATCACGCTTTTCAATGGAAAAAAATTTACTGAAAGCAGGCGTTCCGGCTTCTGCTATGTTGACTTTCATTGAAGCGTATACATCAGATCATGCAAATTCTACAAATGTGACAGAATTGATTGAACAAAAGAATATCGGCATGATGCGTTTTTATACGAATCCTTTGCGGTTTGATGACAGAGTTTGTCCGATCAAGTCAGGGTCTCCTTTACTTGGTGAGCATACGCGGGAAGCTTTAGAGAGCTTAGGATATTCAGAAGAAAAAATACAAAAATTGTTTGCTGAAGATGTAGTTGGAGAGAGTTTAACATAAGTTATTAGTAATATTATTTGTGAGTAGATATAATATATATTGTTCGAAGCGAATTATATTTTAAAATGACATAAAGGAGAAAAAATGAGCACGGAAAAAGTTTTAACTTCATTAGAAGATGGCATTTTATTGGTAACTTTAAATCGCGAAGAAAAGCGCAATGCTATTGATCCGGATACTGCACAACAACTGGAAACTATCTTCAATGAGGCAGAAAAGAATGAAGAAGTCAGAGTAATAGTGTTGACAGGAACAGGGAATCGCAGTTTTTGTGCAGGTGAAGATCTTTCTGTATTCAGTGATAGCGGCGAAAGTCAAACCACTGTAGAACATGGATTTGCAGGAATTACCGAAAGATTTTCCAGTAAACCGTATATTTGTGCAGTCAACGGAACAGCGGTAGCGGGAGGACTGGAAATAGCACTTTCCTGTGATATTATCGTTGCTTCTGAAAATGCAAGATTCGGTTTGTCGGAAGTAAGAGTGGGCTTATTAGCGACTAGCGGCGGTTTAGTCAGATTACCCAATCTTGTTCCTCCGAAAATTGCTGCTGAAATGGCCTTGACCGGACAATTGATTAATGCGGAAAAGGCAGAAAAAATAGGTCTGGTAAATTATGTGGTAGCAGAAGATGTCGTACTGGAAAAAGCATTAGAGATTGCAAAAACAATTAAAAAGAATGCGCCGATTTCTTTACGCTTAACTAAAGAAATTCTGCGTCTTTCCGGTCAGGTTTCTTTTGAGGATGCTATGAAATACAGCTCACTTTGCTGGGATTACATTGAAAAAACAGAAGATGCCCAAGAAGGGCCCAATGCATTCCTTGAAAAAAGAGAACCGCAATGGAAGAACAAATAACGGCAGTATTGTGATATAAAAAGACGTGGTTACAAACAGGTTTTTCATTTTAATTCCATTTAGTAGTTAAAGTGAAAAACCTAATGAACATAGAAGAACAAAAAAGATCTACTTATATGCTCGATTTTCAGAAGTCGAGCATATGAATAGAACAAAAAAGAAATTTTAAATGGAGGAGTTTAGTGAATATATTAGTTTGTGTAAAACAAGTGCCGGATACGACAGAAATCAAAATCGATCCGGTCAAGAAAACGTTAATTCGGGCCGGTGTTCCAAGCATCCTGAATACTTTTGATGCTTATGCTTTGGAACAAGCGCTGCAACTGAAAGATAAAGATCCGGATAATGTTAAGATTGTTGTTGCAAGCATGGGACCTCCGCAAGCGGAAACAATGCTGAGGGATTGTATAGCAGTTGGCGCAGAAGCGGCTTATCTGATTACTGATCGCAAATTTGGCGGATCAGATACCTATGCAACAAGCTACATTTTGTCAGAAGCTACAAAAAAAATAGTTGAAGAAGAAGGTTCTTTTGATCTGATTTTTTGCGGTAAGCAAGCGATTGACGGAGATACCGCTCAGGTGGGACCTGAACTGGCAGAACATTTAGGATTGCATCAAATCACTTATGCTATCAACATTACCTTAAATGATGAGAAGAATCTGGCATTGATCACTCGAGAGCTCGATGAAGGCAAAGTCATTGTCGAAGCTCAGCTTCCGGTACTGGTTACTTTCACTAAAACAGATGATTTACGATTTGCCTCAATTAAAAACAAGATGAAATCAAAGAAAGCGGAAATCAAAGAGATCAACTATGAAGACTTGGAAGGCATTGATGATACGAAAATCGGTTTAAAGGGTTCCCCGACTCGCGTTGTGAAATCATTTACGCCGGATATCAAGACGGACGGCATCATCATTAAAGAAGATGATCCTGATACGGCTTTTGAGAAGTTTGCCGAAGAGCTTGAAAAAGTTAAATTATATTGACGGTGAGAGGTAAATTATGTTTGAAAACAAGAATTTTTGGGTTTATATAGAAACCAGAAAAGACGGAACTGCCAAAAACGGCGGGTTGGAACTTTTAGGTCAGGCACGTGAAATGGCGGATCAGGTGAATGAGGAAGTCATTGCTTTAATCGTTGGTTATGAAGTAGATAAAGCTGTTGAGCAAGTTAAAATACACGGTGCCACTTCTGCAATTGTAGTTACCGGGGATGTATATAAAGAATATAATACGGATGTGTATACCAATGCGGTAGTACAGGCAGCCAATGAGTATCAGCCGAATGTGATCTTAATTTCAGCTACCAGTTTGGGCAGAGATTTGGGACCGCGTGTAGCAGGTCGTTTGGAAACAGGCTTAACAGCCGATTGTACTTCACTGGCTTTTGATGTTGATAAAAAAGAGGTTCAGTGGACACGTCCCGCTTTTGGCGGAAATCTGATGGCAACGATCATATGTGCAGATCATAGACCACAGATGGGAACGGTACGTCCGGGTGTTTTTGAAAAGAAAGAATACGAAGTTTCTCCGGAATTTGAAGTTATCGTCAAGGATATAGATTTCCCGAAAGAAAAGATTCTTTCCCGGGTTGTGGAGGTTTTGGTGGACGATAATGCAGAAAACGTGGATTTAGAAGGTGCCGAAATCATTGTTTCCGGCGGTCGCGGAATTGGAAATTCGGAAAACTTCCGAATCATAGAAGAGCTGGCAGAGGTGTTGGGCGGTGAGGTTGGCTCATCGCGTGCAGCGGTTGATGCAGGATGGATTTCACATGCTCATCAAGTAGGACAAACAGGAAAAACAGTTAGTCCGAAGGTATATATTGCATGCGGTATTTCCGGCCAAATTCAGCATTTTGCAGGTATGTCGAGTTCAGATGTGATTATCGCAATCAATAAAGATGAGAATGCACCCATTTTCAAGCTTGCAGATTACGGAATTGTAGGAGATTTGTTTACCGTTGTGCCGAAATTGACAGCAAGAATCAAGAAAAAGAAGAATCTGTAATATTACATAGTATTATATTTCTTGAAGCTGTTCAGGTTTTTTAACTTAAATTAAATGAGCTGAGAGCAACCGGAGAAAGTATAAAAAAATAAGAGCTGCTGTGCCAATAATGGAACGCAGCTCTTTTGTTGATCTTCCTGTTTATTATTACTTAAAACGTTCGATACCGATCAGACTCATAACACAATAATTGCATAAGATAAATATTAATCATTTATTTCTGAAATTTTCATAATGGCGTCCGAGTGCATTAATAGGCGGACACCAGTTAATAAATAATGATACACAAAGTCCTATTGTCATGTTAATAAATCTGTCTGCTACATATACAAGGGGATCGCTGATTCCGGTTGGTGAAAAACATGTAAGCATATAATAGATCAGACCTAAAGGTATACCATCTGATAATTTTAATAAATTGAAAAGCATCATCAAAGGTATTGTAAAAAACGAGAATAAAACAACATAAAGTAAAGATAAGGTTTTAACATCTAAAACACCGACAAAAAGATAGTAAAAAAGAATGGAATAAATACCGCTGATGACAATACCCAAAATTCGAAGTTTCCCGCGTGAGTAGGAACTGTCCATATTAATCTGCATTACCAAAATAGCTGTTATACCTGAAGTAACCATGTTAGGAGAATGCCGCATTACATCTATGAAGATACAAATAAATATAGCAAATGTTGTTTTCAACATTCGCATACCGGGGAGAAAATGACGAAATTTATTCTTTTGCATTGCTAATTATTTTCAAAGTCCTTTACAAATTTTAAAGAAGAAAGAATACATGTTTTAGAATCCAACTCTTTGACTGATAACTATATTATCAAATTAAAAACTGCCAAACAATTACCGGAGATAATTGTTTGGCGTTTTCTAAAACTGTACTTGACTGCTTATTATTATTATTCTGCTGCAGTTTCTTCTTTTGCAGGCAGACTCTTTTTGTATTTGACAACGATTTTTTCGCCGAATATCGCAACTACGATACCGACAGCTGCCACAATAAATAAGAAAGTGAATATTCTCTTATAAGCAACTAATGGCTCCAGATTGTCCAACCAATTTCCGAATAAGGTATGGATAAAGGTATCAGGAAGATAACCTAATAAGGAAGCAGCACCGACAACACTACCTACCATCATTTTGGGTGTTCCGGCTTCATCAATGATAGCCCAGTATAGAGAGCGATTTCCGTAGCTGGCAAAACTTATTACTACCATAATTATCATCATTAAAATCAATGTCGAGTTGGAAGGAGCAACTCCTACAAGAGCCAGCGAACCTACTAAAGCGATAACACATCCGACAATCAACATGAATGTAGAACGTTTCATTCTGGTTGAGGCAAATCCGAAGACAGCAGATGCTGCAAGTCGGCTGCCTTGAGCTCTGACGGCCTGGAACGTTCCTGTTGCAACAACAGTCAGTCCGGCGAAAGCTTGCAGATATGGGGCGTAATAAGCTGCGACAGCATTTGCTGTAGATGAAACAAAGATCATTACAATCAATACCCAAGTGATTGGCAACTTAAATGTACCGAGTATAGCCCTGAGACTTTCTTTCATATTAGTGTTCGATACACCTTCGGCCTCCATTTTGGGGAAGAGGAACTGCATCAATAAACCGACAAGAATCATGATAACTGATACAACAATTACCAGGAATGTGATTCCTTTAATATTACCTTCAGTTGTATCTACGATTTTTTTTGCGAAATAAGAGAAAGCTGCGATCCATACGGCGTTCAAAGCAAGTGTTACTACACCGCGACCACCCTCTAAGGCACTGTACATACCGCCTTGCTCGTCTGAACCGGCAATTAGGTTAACGACCTTGATTGATGCTGACCAGTAGGTCAAAACTGTAGTAAAGGCCCATAAAGCATGAATAACCAAGATGATTTCATAGCTCGGCCATGTTGATAGCCAAAGTCCCAATGCACCACTGGAAATCATTGAAAAGACCAACAGCTTTTTCGGGCTGAATCTGTCTGCAATAATTCCGCCCGGTAAGTAAAATATTACGTTGAATAGTCCGTAAATGGACATTGTGTTCCCAAATTTTTCAGCTTCACCTACCAAACCCATGGCTTGTTGCAAAGGTTCGAAGAAGGTGTATCTGATATAAGGTAGAACATAAATGGTTTCAAGCGAAAGAATCATAAGTATAAGAACAATAAATTGATTCTTTCTTGATGTTTTTGTTTTTGACATATTTACCTCCTCATATCATTCCTATTTTTAATTAATATTAATTAATAACTGATACAATTGTTTTATTTATTTTATTGGTTAGATAATTGTATCAGTTTAGGATATGCAGTTTAATTACTCATATTGTCTGAGAATTTGTTTAGTAGCAATTAATGTTTGTATTTCACCTGTTCCGCCGGAAATACGTGTGATTCTCAAGTCACGATAAATCCGACTCACACGGCTGCCGCAGTAACCGATACCTGCCAGAACTTGCATTGCATGATCGACCACCTCATTGGCTGCTTCAGAACAATACTGTTTTGCTAAGGAGGCTTCTTCACGTTTCAAAATGCCTTGATCTTTATTCCAGGCGAAATGCAAGCAAAGATCTCTCATGGTATAAATCCGCATGGCCATTTCCATGATATGGTTTCTGATCAGCTGTCTGCTTGAGATAGGTTTGCCTTGAACAAGCCTTTGATTGGCATATCTGCAGGCATCTTCATAAGCGCATAAGGCTTGACCATAGGCATTAAAAGCATCAACCAGCCGTTCATAGTCTAAAGCACTGGAAGCGGCAGTTAAGCCGTTGCCGATGCCGCCGAAAATAGCAGCTTCGCTTACTACAACATCATCGAACCAAACATCACATACGTCTTCCATGTTTAAACCCATTTTTTCCATGGGTTCAACACGAGCACCTTCTACTTTTGTAGGTACGAAGAACAAGGTCATCTCTTCCGGATCAGCTGAATTCTTAGCCAAAGTCATACAATAGTCACTGTTCGTTGCTCCGGATATAAAGTGCTTATGTCCGTTGATAGAGTACATGCCATCATCTCTTAAAGTATACGTAGTCTGAATTGCGCTGGGGGACAAATCGGTTCCGGCACTCGGTTCAGAATAGCCTTGGGAAAATGCAGATTTTCCTTCGAGGAATAAAGGCATAAACTTTTCAATCTGTTCCGGTGTTCCGTCAGTTTGCAGATCGTCTACTTTTACATGTTCCCAGAAGAGGTAAATCGGTGCACCTTGGCGTCCCATTTCTTCCATGGCTAAAAACATGGAAACGGCACCTTCGCCATCTCCGCCATATTCTTCCGGAATGAACATACTGTGTAAGCCTAAATCAGAAATGATATCCCACCATTTTTGGGGAAATTCATGATTTCTGTCACATTCCAGGAAATAGGGTTCCAGATTTTCACGTGTCATTGCATCTCTGATAGCTTCAACCATTAGTTCTTGTTCTTCTGATATTTTAAAATCCATAAAGCCTCCTTGTATAAAATATCTATGCACAACTTTTACTAGCTTTATCTAAACACACTATTTTCACACAACTATATAGAACATGAGATGTGTCACATACATGTTCTATTGCATGATTATAATGTGAATAGTTATAACGGCATCCAGCCAAGCATAGTAAAAAGTTATGTATATAAAGCACAAAATATGAACATTGCATTTGCGGATATTTTAACATAAGCTCTAAAGGAAGACAATGATTGATCTTGATAAAAAATAAAACTTAATCAATTCATTTACTAAGTTTTTTATATCAGATTATGTGCCGGACATTTATGCGAGAAAAATCAAAAGAATTATTTCAGATTGAAAAACTTAAATTCTGTTTATTCAAATAACACAATTATTGTGGTAGAATTACGTTTAGAAATATACGAAATCACAACAAGATATTTTTAGGAGGTATGCTGATGCAAATAATAACGTGTTGTAAAGTTGTAAGAGATGACGAACTGATTAAAGTCAATGACAAACAGGAACTTAAACTTGAGGAAGTTCCATGGAAAATCAGCAGTTATGATCTCAATGCAATGCAAGTAGGGAAAAATCTGGCAGAAAAGCTGGACGGAAACATGCAGGTTTTAAGTTTGGGTTCTCCGGAAGCTTTAAATGGGACAAAAATTCAAAAAGATATTTTAAGCAGAGGACCTGCCGAACTTAATCTGGTCGTTGGTGAAGGATATGAACAATTGGACTCGCTTTCTACTGCCTGGTCCTTAGCGCAAGCAATACAATCACTGGACAATGTGGATTTAGTGCTTTGCGGTGTCGGTTCCGGAGATTTTTACAATCAGACGGTAGGAACACAAGTGGCAACATTTTTGGATTGGCCAACGCTGGATAATGTAATTGATATAGAAATAGATGAGGCAGATACTTCTAAAGTGGTAGTTAAACGTGCGCTTGAAGATTCAACGGAAACCTATGAAATGCCCTTGCCTGCAGTGATTACAGTTTCATCGGAAATAATTGAACCTTCAGTTCCTACAATGAAAGAAATTATGCGGGCCGGCAGGAAACCGGTCAACTTTTTAGATTTCGAGTCAGAACCGCTTGAGCAAACGACAGAGGTTATTGAGATTGTTGTTCCGGATCAGGCAGAAAGACGCAAAGAGATCGTTGAAGGTGATAATGAAGAATCAATCGATCTGTTAGTTGATTTCTTGAAAAAGGAATTGGTTTAATAATTTCCAGACTGATATATATTAACTTACTGATTATCAAGCTGGTTAATAATATAATTAATACAGAAGAAGCATCGAAGATTTGATCAGGCTGATTTTATATATCAGATTGAAAGAATATCGATATTGGCAAAAAGGCAACAAAAACAAATAATTTCATTATTATGATTAAAGGAGTATCCATGAAAATAAATACAGCTTATGTTTTGAGTGTTGATAAAAATGTGATTTTAGAGCTATGTTCGGGGCTCAAAGATAAAACCGATATATTAAATGTCATTTATTTGGGTAAAGAAGAAGAGCTTTCGCAATTAAAATGTGGTGCAAATAATCTGTTTTTCTGTGAGTTGGGTGAATACATAGCAGAAGATTATGTAACGGCAATAGCACAGAAACTCAAAGAGGATGGCAGTGCACTTGTTTTTGGCGGCAATAATGTAAAAGATCGTGCTGTTTTAGCGGCTTTGAGTGCATTATTAAGGACCAATTTGTTGACGAATGTATCATCTATTGAAAAAGACGGAGAAGAACTTGTTTTCTCGAGAATAGTTTATGGCGGGATCGCTGAACAGAAAACTAAATTTGTCTCAAATTTCGGTTTGGTCACCACAGCACCGGGGCTTTTTGAGTTGATCGAGTTAAGTGACAATGACAAGCTTGAAAAACTTGAGGTTGACCGGAAGAGTGCAGTTAAATTTATTGAAAAAGCGGAAAAGGAAGAAAAAACAGTCAATTTAGTAGCTGCGGATCGGATTGTTGATGTCGGTCGCGGTTTATCAGCAGAAGCAGATTTAGAGTTGATTAATGAGCTGGCTGCAAAAATCGATGCTGCTGTTGCTTGTTCTCGTCCGGTAGCTGAAAACGATAAATGGCTGCCGGTTTCCAGTTATTTAGGTATTACCGGTACGACAGTTAAACCTGATTTGATTATTACGGTCGGTGTTTCCGGACAGATTCAGCATATGGGAGGAATAAACAAATCAAAAACAATCGTAGCGATTAACAAAGATGCAAACGCACCGATTTTTGAGCATTGTGATTTCGGCATAGTAGGAGATTTATATAAAATCGTACCTAAATTAATTGAAAAAATATAATTCAATTGCAAATATCAATTAAAAATAATTAATCTGTAAAATAATGCTGATATAGGTTGACTTTAAAGGGGTTCATAATGGTTGACGCAGTAGGGAGCAAAACTCTACAAAGTGAATGGAATGATATTGCTGATTATTATTCGGATTGTATTTTTTTGGAATACGTTGATATCACGAATAACGATACGGTAACGAAGTATAGCTATAAAGAATTTGATGTTATTGTAAAAAAAGTAGTTAATCACTTTTTGTCGATAGGTATTGATCAAGGGGAATTGGTAGGACTTCATTTTTTCAATTCGCCGTATTACATCGCCTGTTTTTTGGCTTTAGGTCAGATAGGGGCGGTCGCGGTGCCTTTGAACGAACATTACACTATCCATGAGATCAGATATATTGTAGAAAAATGTAATATTCAACACTTAGTAGTACATGATCGGTTCTCCGATCTATATTTTGATTCTAAAAACGTGTTGGCAATTCAAAGTCTGACAATTGCCGCCAGTACAAAAAAACATACGTCTGAATTGTTTGATATATATGTTCTGGAAGATGAAATTAAGCAGTATGGTGTAAAGTTAAACAAGAGGAACACAATCAAAACGAGCGATATGGCGGTGATTTTATTCACCTCAGGTACTACAAGTCGTCCCAAGGGTGCTATATATACTAATTACAATGTAATTTACGGCGGAATATTTCATGCAGCACAGATGGGCATGGAACATGGCGATCGTTTTTTAACGACGATGCCTTGTTATCATATGGATTTCCAGCAAATGGCCTTGATGCCTTGTATCCATACAGGAAGTACTTTAATTATGGTGGAACGTTTCAGTGCCAGACGATTTTGGAAACAAGTTTGCGACTTTAAAGCAGATTTTACGGAAACCATGTCCATGATGAATCGGACAATGCTGATGCAACCGGTGCAAGATTGGGAAAGAAATCATTGTGTAAGACAAATGTATTTTTCTATGGGACTTAGCGATAAGGAAAAGGAGGAATTTGAAAACAGATTTAATATAGAACTGTTAAACAGCTATGGTATGACAGAAACGGTCACCGGCGTTACCTGTTGTCCCATATACGGTAAGAAAAATTGGCCGTCTGTCGGAAGAGTTGCTCCGGGTTATAAGATAAAAATCGTCGATCAGCACGGACTGGAAGTTCCACATGGAGAAATAGGAGAAATATACGTTTTAGGCGAGCCGGGCAAAACGGTTATTGCAGGATACTACAAAGATGAAGAAAAGACACAAGAGTTGTTTGTGGATGAAGGATGGATCAAAACAGGGGATTACGGATATTTTGATATTAATGATTGGATGTTTTTTGTAGACAGAAGCCAAAACATGATTAAAAGGTCCGGTGAAAGTATCAGTTGTTTAGAAGTAGAAAGTGTTTTAACCTCACACGAAGAAATTTTGGATGCTGCTGTTGTCGGAATCAAAGATTCTTTACGCGATGAAGCAGTGAAAGCGTTTATTCAGCTTAAACCGAATGCAAGCTTATCCGAAAATGAAATAAAGGAATATTGTGAACAGTATCTTGCTAAATTCAAAGTGCCGACCCTGATAGAGTTTGTTGACGATTTCGAGCGAACATCTACCGGAAAGATCAAAAAAACGGCTATTGCACAAAAGGCAATAGCAAGAATTTGAGAATCAATACCTTCAATTAATTATCTCAACGAGAAGAAAGACAAAAGGAGAAAGACAATGGGAAATCAAAAACTGCGTTTTAACGTTAAAAACAAAGTCAATGCTTTAGAACACGTAAGTTGGCAACAAGCAAGAGTTCTTGAACTGCAAAAAGAATACTCCGAAGCGTTTGATACCTCTGCGGGAACCTATGAAGATTTAAGAGCGAATTACAGAAAAGAAAGAGCACAATGGAATAGTGGCGGACCGGAAATGGCTGATACGAAAGAAGTATCTGTACAAGTTGGAGATTTTTCAGTTCCGGTACGCGTGTTATATCCGAAAAAAGCAGAAGAAGCTACCCCGGTTATATTTTTCATTCATGGTGGCGGAATGGTAGTAGGTGATAATGATACTCATGGTTTGGTACAGCGCAAATTAGCAGCTTATTCGGGATGTATTGTTGCAGGTATTGAATATACTTTATCACCGGAAGGACTTTATCCCAGACCGATTGATGAAACAGTCGGTGTAATCAATTATTTCCAGGAAAATGCAGAAGAATACAAAATTGATTCGAATGCTATCGGTTTTGCCGGTGATTCGGGAGGAGCTAATATCTCAATGGGCTCAATCGTCAAGCTCCGTGATGATGGATTCGATATGAATAAAATTAAGGCCGCTATTTTGTATTATGGCTCCTATGGAATAGGTACCTCAATATCAAGAGCATTACATGGCGGTGCATGGGACGGGATGTCAGAAGAAGACTCCTTATATTATAGAACTTTATATATAGGAGATCAGGATCCTCTTGCTTGCCCGTACTATAGTATTTATACGAATGATTTGTCTTTCGGCATTCCACCTTGTTTTATTGTAGCGGCAGAATTAGATCCGCTTAAAGATGACAGCTTATTGCTCCATACTATTTTACAAAATCATGGTATAAAATCCGAGTATATTGAATACAAAGGAGCATTACATGCATTTATCCATTACAGTAAAGTTATGGATGATGCAGAAGACGGTTTACGCCGAGGTGCTCACTTCTTTGCTCATGAATGCGGTTTAGATCCGAGAAATTAAGTTTCTTTTCAATGTTTTTAGAGATTTTGAGCGTACTTCTGACGACAAAGTCAATAGAATGATTATTGTAAAAACACATCACCAGAATTTAAGATTGAATACTATATAAATCCATATAACTAAAGATCATTAATGACCGAAAGTAAATTGTTGCAAAGAGAAGCAAAAGGAGAAAGACAATGGGAAATCAAAAAATACGTTTTAACGTAAAAAACAAAGTAAATGCTCTGGATCATGTAAGTTGGCAACAAGCGAAAGTTCTTGAACTCCAAAAAGAACATGCGGAAGCATTTGATACCTCTGCCGGAACTTATGAAGATTTGAGAGCGAATTACAGAAAAGAAAGAGCACAATGGAATAGTGGCGGACCGGAAATGGCTGATACGAAAGAAGTATCTGTTCAAGTAGGAGATTTTGCAGTACCGGTACGCGTGTTATATCCGAAAAAAGTAGAAAAAGCTACTCCGGTTATATTTTTCATTCATGGTGGCGGAATGGTAGTAGGAGATAATGACACGCATGGTTTGGTACAGCGCAAATTAGCAGCTTATTCAGGATGTATTGTAGCCGGCATTGAATATACTTTATCACCGGAAGGAATTTATCCCAGACCGGTTGATGAATCAGTCGGTGTAGTCAATTATTTCCAGGAAAATGCAGAAGAATACAAAATTGATCCGAATGCCATAGGTTTTGCCGGTGATTCAGGGGGAGCTAATATCTCAATGGGCTCGATCATCAAGTTGCGTGACGACGGATTTGATATGGCGAAAATAAAAGCTGCTATTTTATATTATGGAGGATATGGAATCGGTTCCTCAATATCGGGTGCATTACATGGTGGTGCATGGGATGGTCTGAATGAAGAAGATTTATTATATTATAGAACCTTATATTTAGGAGATCAGGATCCCCTTGATTGCCCTTACTATAGTATTTATACGAATGATTTGTCTTACGGTATTCCTCCTTGTTTTATTGTAGCATCTGATTTGGATCCGCTCAGAGATGATAGTGTATTACTCCACAATATTTTGCAAAATCATGGCTTGAAATCCGAATATGTTGAATATAAAGGGGCATTACATGCATTTGTTCATTATAGTAAAGTTATGGATGATGCAGAAGACTGTATACGCCGCGGTGCTCACTTCTTTGCTCATGAATGCGGTTTAGATCCGAGAAATGAAATTTAATTTATGATTTCTTAATAACATTTTCAAGATGTCTCAAAACTAATTTTTTCAAGATGTCTCAAAACTAATTTTTTCAAGATGTCTCAAAAACTTGAGTTCTGCAAAAACCGTTTTCCGGAATCTCGATTTTTGAGACATCTCCATTTTAACAGTGAGTTTTTCTCAAAAGATTGAGCTTGGCAAATTAGATTTGCTGAACCTCGTATTTTGAAAAATGTTTGCTTATATTTGTATCTCAAGCATTATTCAAAAATTTTTCCAGTTCAGGCAGAATTTGCCTGGCCTGACGATAGCCTTGTTGATAATTGGCTTCCAAAGCAGTCAAATCCCGACAGCTACTGTTAATTGCCATCTTTTCCGGATAGATTAAAAAAGCCTGACCGGATTTTTCTAATGCTGAAAGTTCATCAAGAGTTTTATTATAGTTAAGATGACGTTGAGCGAGCAACTTTAACAATTTTGGGTAACGTCTCAGATAAAAGCGCAGTAAAGGCCGATGTGACTGTATAGTCTTTCGATAATACTTTTCACGGGTCAATACGACAACAAAACGGGTCATGCCGTCATTTTTTGCAGTATCCAGTTCCAGTCCGTTACGCAAACCGCCATCATAGTAGATTTTTCCGTCAATGGTCAAGGGAGGCATCATAATGGGCAGAGTAGATGAAGCCCTTACCACTTGAACCAAGTCTTCAAGCTTGGTGAGCTGAGTTTTATCCCAAAATCGCGGTAAAGCTGAATCTGCTTCAATTGCACTGATTTTCATACGAGCCGGGTTTGCATTGAAAGTAGTTATATCAAAAGGCAGGATTGTGTGGCAGGTTTTTTCATAGATCCACTCGGCATTAAAAAAACCGTTGCCTTTGATAAAATGTTTCCAGCCGCCGAATTCAGGGTACTTGGCAATATCTATGAAAGACTTCTTGGCACGTTCCGGATCTCGTGACAGATAATTGATAGTACAAGATGCACCTGCTGAAACTCCGCAAACATAATCAAAGTAATATTTTTCTTCTAAGAAGACATTAAGCACACCGGAGCTGAAACTGGCACGCATGCCGCCGCCTTCAAATAATAAAGCTACATCGTGAATGTTATTCTTAAGTTTTTTCATGTTTCTCTATTTTCATTTCAGTAAAAAATGCTTCAAACGGGCCATCCCACGGGCTTGCAGCATAAACTCCGAAAGATATTGTTTTCATCTGCTCCGTTTGTAAATTGTTTAATAAAATCACTCCATAATTAATATTGCTGATATATATGGAAATTATCATAGCGCTGACACAAATTTTTTACAAATTTTATAAATATAGGTTTACAAAAATATTCCGGCGTGATATTTTTAATTGTAATTGCGATGACTGGGAACAAGTAGGTCAGCAGAAGTTTCAAGAGATATGCCGGATGGTGCAAGGCAGAAAACGGAAACTGATTGAATACATCCCGAGAGCAGCGTCCTGAAATTAATAGTAGGAGACGCCGGGCGCGCCCGTGACAGCGTGAGGGTATAAGCTGAATTATAATCTCAGTATTATTTCATTGATAATCAGTCGTACCCGTTGAGGTCTTAGCCGTGAGACTAAGATAAAAAGAGGTGGTAACACGTTTTCTGAACGTCCTCTTGTGTGAATACAAGATGGGGCGTTTTTTATTTCTCCATCAAGCATAAACACATAATAAGTTAGCAACCTGAGGAAATATCCTCAAATTTAGTTTTTGATTCTGTAAAAAAAATTATATGGAAATCAAGAAACTCTGTTGACTAAAGAGAAAATTGTTATATAAATTATTAAGTTAACAGAACACAAAATGAATAAAGGAGAATATTATGAAAGAGATTCGTTTTTTTAGTGGTGAAGAGGTTCCTTTAGAGCGCCATAGGGCAACTGTGGTTCGGAAATTGCAATTATTACCGGTTGAAGAGCGCTTGCAGAAATTGCAGGAGGCAAAAAGCAATCTTTATCTGCTGCATAATAAAGATATTTTTCTCGATATGTTGACTGATAGCGGTGTTAATGCTTTAAGCGACAATCAGTTGGCTGCAATGATGAACGCAGATGATGCTTATGCGGGAAGTGAATCTTTCTATCAATTAGAAGCGAAAGTTAATGAATTGTTCGGTATGGATCATTTTTTACCGGCTCATCAAGGTCGCGGTTGTGAAAAAGTCTTATCTGACCTTTTGGTAAAACCGGGCGATATTGTTCCGATGAACTATCATTTTACAACGACAAGGTCTCATATAGTTCGTTGCGGAGGTGAAGTTGTTGAATTATTGCCTCCGGAATCTCTGGAATGTGAAAGTACTTTAAAATTTAAAGGTAATATAGACATTGATTTATTAAAGGATCTTCTTAAACAGAAACATGAGCGGATTCCGTATGTCCGTATGGAAGCAGGTACGAACTTAATTGGCGGACAGCCTTTCTCCATGGAGAATTTAAAACAAACATCTGAAGTTTGCCGTTCATACGACATACCTTTAATGTTGGATGCCTCCTTACTGCAAGACAATCTCTATTTTATGAAAAAGGAAGATCCGGATTGTCAACATTTATCTGTCAGAGAAATCACAAGACAAATCGGTGATCTTTGCGATATTATATATTTCTCCGCCAGAAAATTAGGTTTTGCACGTGGCGGCGGTATTGCAATGCGTGAAGGTCCGCTAGTTGTCAGATTAAAAGAATTGGTTGTTCTGAATGAAGGTTTCTTAACTTACGGTGGTATGTCTGTAAAAGATATTGCAGCAATTACGGTCGGTCTGGAAGAAACAATGGATATGGAAATGATTTCACATGGACCTCAATTTATCAAGTACATGGTTGAAGAGTTGGCTAAGCGTGGGGTTCCGGTGGTAACCCCTGCAGGAGGACTCGGTTGTCATCTTGATGCTATGCGATTTGTACCTCATGTTCCGCAAGGTGAATATCGGGCAGCCGCTTTAGCTGCTGCTGTATATTTAGCAGGTGGTATCCGTGGTATGGAACGTGGCACGCTCAGTGAAGATCGTAATCCTGACGGAACGGAACATTTTGCTTCCATGGAATTATTGCGTTGTGCTGTTCCGCGTCGTGTATTTACCTTAAGTCAAATTAAATTTGCAATTGATAGAATTCATTGGTTATGGGAGAATCGTGAATTAATCGGTGGTTTGGAATTCACACTTGAACCGAAGATTTTACGTTTCTTTGTGGGTGAATTGAGACCGACTTCCGATTGGCAAGAAAAAATTGTCAAACGCTTCCGTCAAGATTTCGGTGACTCACTATAATTAATTACTTGTTTGTAAAGATTTGTCTCGAAAGTCGAGGTTTGTAAATTTTGATTTGCTAAACTTTGATTTTTGAGACATTTTTTGTCTGCTCAGATCCCGACAGTCCGGTGCCAAAAAAGTCGGCGCTGTGAGCCGTAATCCGCAGGACCGAAAATTTTGGCACGGTAAGAGCGGTTTCAGAAAGATATCCGGTTTTGCTGTGCCAAAAAAGCCGGCGCTGTGGGGCGAAATCCGCAGGACCGTAATTTTTGGCAGAATGAGCTCAGATTTCGGCAGTCCGGTGCCAAAAAAGCCGGCGCTGTGGGGCGAAATCCGCAGAACCGTAATTTTTGTCAGAATGAGGTCAGATTTCGGCAGTCCGGTGTCAAAAAAGCCGCTCCTGCAAATCCGGAGCGTCAGATAATCCGCAGAACCGTAATTTTTGGCTCAACTTCCAATTTAAAACTAATTTTGATAAGTATATACTTGATATAACAACAATAATTTAAATGGAAAGCTCAATTATAATTGTATAAAATTTGCACTATATACTTTGTGTATAATCGGATATAATATTATTGATTATATCTATCAAGTCGAGAATGATAAATGGAAATATAATTTCTCTTTCCTTTTGAGAGGCATGGGTTTGAGAGGCATGGGTTTGAGAGGCATGGGTTTGAGAGGCATAGGTTTGAGAAACAACGATTTGAGAGGCATCGATTTGAGAAGCATCGATTTGAGAGGCATCGATTTAAGGAGCATCGATTTGAGAAGCATCGGTTTGAGAAGTAATTGTTTTTATTTCTGCAGAAAGCAATATTAATGATTGTAGTTGGAATAATGAAAGGAGCGTATCATGGGACCGGTCTATAAAATGAAAAAATCATTTTATGAGAAGAAAATGAGGGAGTTGCAAATTGAATTGGTTAATCTTCAGGAGTGGATTAAAGAAAAAGGTTTACGAGTTGTAGTTATCTTTGAAGGACGTGATGCTGCTGGTAAAGGTGGTGCAATTAAGAGAATTACAGAATCACTTAATCCTCGTGTCTGCAGAGTTGTAGCACTTGGTATTCCGACTGAACGAGAAAAAAGTCAATGGTTTTTTCAACGTTATGTAGCTCATCTTCCTGCTGCAGGTGAAATGGTTTTATTCGATCGCAGTTGGTACAACCGTGCTGGTGTTGACAGAGTGATGGGCTTTTGCAATGAAGAAGAATATAATTATTTTTTAATGAGCTGTCCATCTTTTGAAAGTATGCTAATTCGTTCGGGAATTATTTTGATTAAGTATTGGTTCTCTGTCAGCGATGATGAACAAGAACGTCGTTTCCAAAACAGACTTAATGATCCTGCAAGACGCTGGAAAATAAGTAAAATGGATCTTGAATCCCGTAAGCGTTGGTTAGATTATTCAAAGGCCAAAGATATTATGTTTGCGTATACCGATACAAAATTATCGCCTTGGTACGTTATTCATTCCGATATTAAACGACATGCCCGGATTAACTGCATTTCACATCTATTGTCCATGATTCCTTATGAATTAATTGAACATCCTATAATAGAGTTGCCGCCAATCGAAGAATACAGAGGATATATAAGGCCTCCTCTGACGGAACAGACCTTTGTGCCTGATGTAGCATCGGAAATGGCAAAAGCTCAGGACAAATATGTATCTGAAAAGAATGGTTTAGAACTGGAGGATGATGACCTGATTGAATGATCAATTCGAGTGAATTATCTGAGAATCACAATTTCAAAAGGTAAAATACTTTGGCTGATTAGCCGGAAGAGTAATTAGAATAGTTTATTCATCAGAGGCAGTTTCAATGATAAAGGAACTGCCTTTTCCGATTGAGCTTTCTATGCTAATCTCCAAACCATGCCGCTTGGCGATTTCTCGAGCAATTGCCAATCCGAGACCGCTGCCTGTTTTATTTTCTTCTGTGGTTTGCTTATGAAATCTTTCAAAAATAAAAGGTATATCTTCAGGAGGGATTCCTGAACCATGATCCTCTATCATAACAGACAATTTGTTGTCAGTATTTTTCAAATAAAGATTTATTGTTTCGTTTTTCGGAGAAAATTTAATTGCGTTATCAAGAATGATTATAATCATCTGACGCAATCTTGCATAATCTCCTGAAATGCTGAAATTCGAACCTTGTTGTTTAAATTTCAGTTTGATTGATTTTTCGGTAGCCAGAGATTGCATCCCTTGGAGGGCATCTTGACAAACATCACGCAGATCTGTGTTTTCAAATTGGATTAAAAAATCGGGATCCTGTAAGCGTGATAACTCCAGCAGATCACCGACTAATCTCTCAAGATATTTGCTTTCATTGAGCATCTGCTGATAATAATCATCAATGGTTTTATCTTCCGTGATGACTCCGTCGGCGAGAGCCTCCAGAGATGCCCGCATTACCGTGATCGGAGTCCGTAATTCGTGAGAGACATTGGCCAGAAAATTCCGGCGTCTTTGTTCAGCTTCGATTTTGTTTTGATTGGCAATATCCAAGTCAGATGCCATTTGATCGAATGATGCGGCGAGGTCTCCGATTTCATCATTGCGTTTAATTTCACTTCTTTGTTGATAATCTCCTTGGCCGATTTTTGCAGCCGATTTTGCCAGCTTGCGTAAAGGATCACTTAAATTTTTTGAAAAAATTGCTGCTAAAACAAAAGCAATTAAAAGAGCAAGCGGCATACTTATCAGCAGTATTTCTAAAGCTTGTTTGCTCGTATCAGTAATAAATTGGGTCGGTTCATGTAACAAAACCGCACCTTTGATTGTACCGTCACTTATTGTAATCGGAACCGCTACAGTCATAGTTCGATTTCCGAGAAATGCACTTAAATCTTCACCATAAGAATTTTTGCCATTCAGAGCTTGTTGAATTAGCAGGTCGGAACCTTCCGGCAGATCGTGAAGATTTAATTCAGATTGTTCATTGCCACGGGTGATCAGTGCCATTTCCTGATCCACCAGCCAATAATCACCTTGAATCAAATTATCCAGAACTTTCATATAAACTCCCAGACCGTGACCGATACCGCCTGTCTTATATTTGCCTCGCATCTGAGCATTTTGTTGATTGGATGAAGCAGGATTATTTTTTTGATTCTTATGGTATGAGTTATTGGGATTATTAGGATTGCAATTAGTATTATCAGAATTATCGGATCTATTAGATAAATCTGATTTATCAGGATTATCAGATTTATCGGAATTATCAGATATATCGGAATTATCAAAATTATCGGAATTGATAGGCTTGTTGAAATCATTAAAATTATCGAGATTGCTTTGATAATTCTGATCAACTTCTCTGATATTGTTTGTCTGCTGATTTTCAAAAACGACTTGAGCAACAAGATTAGAGATTCTATTTGCACGATTGATCAATTCAATTTTGTGATGTTCCGAATTATAATGCGAGAACAAAATAAAAAATAACGAACTAATCACAAATGACAGAGTTATTAAAGCTATTGAGAAATACAACATTAAACGTCCGCGGATTTTAATCTTCATTAATTTTACCCTCGAATTTATAACCTACACCCCATATAGTTTTAATTTCCCAATTCGGGTGAGAGATCCGATCGAGCTTGGCTCGCAGGCGTTTGATATGAGAATCAACGGTACGTGAATCTCCCTCATAATCAAAACCCCAAATACTGTTTAGCAGATTGTCTCTGGTAAAAACTTTTGTCTTTTGAGAGAGCAAGGTCCAAAGTATTTCAAACTCTTTTTTTGTTAAAATGATTTCTTGATCGTATATTGTAGTTTGATAGGAATCTAAATTCAGAGTGAGATTATCATATGCCATTATTTTGACCGGAGTGTTATTTCCCTTTGTCAGATGAGGATCAAGTCTGCGTAAAACCGCACGTACTCTTGCCATAACTTCACCGGGTGAAAATGGTTTAACTATATAATCATCTGCGCCGATGTCCAGTCCCATGATTCGTTCAAAATCTTCACCGCGCGCAGTGATCATAATGATCGGTACCTGACTTTTTTCGCGAATTTTTCTACAAAGAGAAAAGCCGTCCATTCCGGGCAACATTACATCTAGTAAAAGAATATCAAAATCTTGTGCTTCGAAAGCAGCCAACGCTGTCAGCCCGTCGTAAGTTTTGGTAACTGAAAATCCTTCTTTTTTAGCATAAGCTTCCAAAACTGATACAATCTGGCGCTTATCGTCAACGATCAGCATGTTAGTCATAATTAATCTCCATTATATCTAAAATCTATTATAGCCCTATGAAGTAGGTTCAACAATTATTCGAATTCTTTAGAAAATAGTCATAGTTGATAATATTCACATATGATATTTCGGATTAATATTTATTAAATTTTAAATCATTATGTTTCTAATAAAGTTATTTCAGAATAGATGAAATGTGTGTCAAAAGTATGGCGAAAATGATTCTGTTGCTTAATAATTTAATGCTTTAAGTTGCAAAAAGACCGGAGTATAAAGGTTTAGCAGTATCAGGCTTAAGATAAAACTTTTTCTGAAATAGTTTTCGAAAAACATAAAATTGACACAAAATCTGATTATGATAGGAACAATCAAGTTTAGCAAACAATTAAGCAACTTAATAAAACAAATAATGAAATGGAGATAATATCATGAAACGTATTATATCAATAACTCTAACATTAGCCTTGGTTTTAGGCTTAGCATTAGGTTCGGCGACAGCTTTTGCAAAAAGCAGTGGTGAATCGGGTCAAGGCACAGGTCAAGGTCAGGCTCAGGAACAAAGGATGCAGGGACAAGGACAAGGTCAAGGTCAAGGATTGGGACAAGGACAAGGTCAAGGATTGGGACAAGGTCAAGGCCAGGGTCAAGGTTCACAGTCGGCAGCAATAGTTGCAGAATTGACCGGACGCAGTATTGAAGAATTATTGCAAGAATGTCGTGAAAGCGGAAAAACTCTTGGTGAGATTGCAGATGAAGCAGGAGTTAGGGAACAATTCAGAACTAACTTTTTGGAAGCAAAAAAAGAACGTATTCAACAATTGGTAGAACGAGGTAAGTTGACTCAGGAATCAGCCAATGCAAGAATTGCGATAATAGAACAACATTTTGCCGATTGTGATGGTACATGTGAAGGCGAAAATCAAGGTGGTAAATCAGGCTTGGGCCTTGGTTTAGGAAATAATAACGGCTCCGGTAACGGCTTACGTGACGGTAGCGGAACGGGTAACCAAAATAACGGCTTGTATGACGGATCTTGTGAAGAATAATTATCTTATATAACAATATTTTGTGGCGTTTATCCAACTCAAAAAAGTCCGGTGAGAATTTCTCGCCGGACTTTTTTGGATTGTGTTTGCCCGGAGAACGTGCCGGTTTTTGCCTGTAAGGGTGACAATGCAACAGCTTTCGCTGCAATTTTTAAGCATAAGCTGCAAGATTATCACCTCTGGAGATTTTGAATTATAAGTTTTTTAGTATTTCAGCTTTCACTATAGCCTTTCGGATTTTGGCTTTGCCAACGCCAGCTGTCTTCACACATGCGTTTGAGATCATATTTTGCTTGCCAACCGAGTAAATCTTTTGCCAAAGTTGCATCTGCATAGCAGGTGGCAATGTCACCTGCACGCCGTTCAACAATTTGATAAGGAATCTCCACACCTGTTACTTCACCGAATGTTTTTACTAAATCCAATACACTATACCCATGACCGGTTCCGAGATTAATTGCCAAGAATGCAGTGCCGGGATTTGCCATGAGATAATCAACTGCTGCCAAATGCCCTATAGCTAAGTCCACTACATGAATATAGTCTCTGACGCCTGTGCCGTCATGTGTATCGTAATCATCTCCGAAAACGGAAAGTTTATCACGTAAACCGATGGCTACTTGAGTGATAAAAGGCATCAGATTATTGGGCTTTCCTTGCGGATCTTCACCGATTATGCCTGATTCATGAGCACCGATCGGATTGAAATAACGCAAACAGATGACGGAAATATTCGGATAAGCTACGGTGACATCTTTCAAAAACAATTCGTTAATCATTTTTGTTTCACCATAAGGATTGGTTGTGGAATATGGAGATGTTTCAACAATCGGAACCTCATCCGGCTGACCGTAAACAGTTGCCGATGAACTGAAAATTATTGACTTCACATCATATTTTGCCATGAGTTCAATCAGAACCCAGGTGGATTCTAAATTATTACGGTAATAAAGCAAGGGTTTTTCGACACTTTCACCAACCGCTTTGGAACCGGCAAAATGAATAACGGAATCAAAATTATATTTCTTAAAAACTTTTTCCATTGCAGCAAAATCACATACATTTGCTAAAACAAAATCGGGACGTTTGTCGGTGATTTTTTCAATGCGATCCAAAACTTTGAGATGACTATTCGATAAATCATCGACAATTACCACTTGATCTCCGCGATCAAGTAATTCTACAACAGTATGGCTGCCGATAAATCCGGCACCGCCGGTAACTAAAATATTCACAACATAAGCTCGCTTTCTTTTATGATTTAATACTGTTATTGACAGTATATATTTTTTTGTAAATTATCGAAAACAATCTGAATTAAAAAGCAACAAATCTAAATAGTGGCAATTTTTATGATTCTTTTATTTCTTAAATGAAATTATTACAGAGCTTCCGTGTTCTGCCAGACAGATGTTTTACTCCTTATGAATTGCATAGGTTATATGTCTTATGTGATAATTAATCAGAATATATTTTATAATGTCAATTAAAGATTAATCAATTAAAGGATTACATCAATATTATTAAAACGATCAATCGTTAATGGTGAAAATAATGCGGGTTTTATCTGAAATGAGTTTGACGGAATTGATCAGTCCGCAGGGTTTTGATTGTGATTGCGGTAAACATCATGTAATGGCAATTCGTCATGTAAAAATAGGTGAGCGGGCACTTGAATTTTTGCCGGAAATATTACAGGACTTGGCTATCAGCAAACCCTTATTTGTGGCTGATCAAAATACGGATCGCGCGGCTTGGTGTTATATTGAGCCTGTTTTACGTGAAGCAAAAATAATATATGATAAGTTTATTTATCAAGATGAACATCCGGAGCCGGATGAATATGCGGTGGGAGGCTTGACGCTGGCTTATGACAGGAGCTGTGACGGAATCGTAGTCGTCGGTTCCGGAGTTTTGAATGATATCGGAAAAGTTTTTGCCAATGCTGCAAAACTGCCCCAAGTAGTGATAGCGACAGCTGCCTCAATGGACGGTTACGGTTCAAATAATGCATCGATGATCCGGAACGGTTTGAAAGTTTCGCTATACAATGCTTGTCCCCAAGCGATTATTGCTGATACACGAATTTTAGCTGAAGAACCGGTGCATATGCTGCAAGCCGGATTGGGTGATATGTTGGCAAAATATGTTTCAATCTGTGAATGGCGAATCAGCAATTTAATTACCGGCGAATACTATTGTGAAAATATTGCTGACTTGGTTCGCTCAGCTCTAAAGAAAGTAATTGATTCGGCTGACGGATTGTTGCAACGCAAACAAAATGAACAGAGACAAATTGCAGAACAGAAACAACTAATCGACCGTGAACAATTTGCAGAACAGGAACAACTAATTGATCGGGAAATAGTAGTTGAACAGAAAGAAGAAATTGACCGGATCGCTGAACAGAGTCGAGTCAATGAACAAGAGCGATCACAATATTATTCGGCAATTGAAAATATCTTTGAGGGTTTATTGATTACAGGGTTGGCAATGGGTTTTGCCGGGATTTCCAGACCTGCTTCCGGTTTGGAACATTATTTTTCTCATGTTTGGGAAATGATGTCTTTGCAACGTGGTGAAACTCTGCAACTGCATGGTTTGCAAGTCGCAGTTGGTACATTGTTATCGGTTGAAATATGGCAGAAATTACGTATGTATCCGGCTGCATCCGATATGGCAAATGCCACAGCCGTTCAATTTATCGATTCTTTTGATCAGATTCAATGGGAAAATATGGTGTACAGGATTTATGGTGCCCAAACTGCAAAACAGGTAATAGCAATTGCAAATGCCGAAGGGCGTAACAGTAAAATAATGCATGCGGAACGTTTATCTGTAATTCAAGAAAAATGGTCTGAAATTATTAAAATTGTTGAAACTGAATTGCCCGGTTATGAAGAATTATTAACCCTCATGCGAAAATTTGATTTGCCCTTGACTCCCCAGGCACTGGGATATTCGGAACAAGATAAGCATGATGCTTTGATCGGATCGCGGGAAGTAAGGAATAAGTATGTTACGAGTTCGCTTTTATGGGATTTGGGACTATTGTATGAATGGGATATATAATGAAAAGCATGTGATGTCTGATGATGTCTGATAATAAATTAAAAAATGTATTTATTTAAGAAAAATTGAATAAATATATATTGGTTTAAGCTTAAATAATTCGATGAATAGAATATAGTATTCTAATGATAACGTTTTGATAATTTATTATTATTTTTTTTATTAATATTTAATGCATAAACAATCCGGTTTTATAAGTTTATGCCATATTTCAGGGCTGTTTTGATTCGACAATATAGCTAAATTGTGATAAATTGTGAAATAATATTTGCTTATAGATGTGTTAATTGCATATTTTGTTCGCGAAGAACAACAAACAAACAGGAGGTAAAAATTGTAATGAAAATCAAGAAAAGTTTGCTTACTTTATTAGCTTTACTTATTACCGTATCAATGGTTCTTAGTGCATGTGGTTCTAAAACCGATGATAAAAAAGAAGATAAAGCTGAAGAAAAAGTAGAAGAAAAAGCAGAAGAAAAAACAGAAAAAAAAGCCGATGAAAGTGATGCAGAAGAAGAGCCTGCAGAAGAAGAGCCGGCAGAAGAAACTCCGGCAGAAGAAGAGCCTGCAGAAGACGCTGACGTAGAACGTTCATCAGATACTTTAACAGTCGGCACTGTAGATATGGACGGATTCTTTATCAACGGCTTTACCAATTCATCATACGACGTAGCAATTAAAACATTGCTCGGTACATATGGCAAATTCTATGCAACCTTTGTATCAGATCCTGAAGGTGAATGGGTATTAGATGAAACCACTAATGCAGAGGAGCCCGAAACAACAGTTAATGAAGATGGTTCAAAAACATATCGTTTCTTTATCAATGACGATTTAGTCTGGAATGACGGTGAACCGATTACAGCTAAAGACTATGTCTTCGGCGTACTGTTTGCTGCAACACCGGAATGGAAAACCGCAGGTGCTACAACTGCTGCCGGTGACAAATACGTTGGTTACACTGAGTATCATGCCGGCGACAGCACTTCGTTCCCGGGCGTCAAATATATCGATGATACAACTTTTGAAGTGACAATGGCTGCTGAGTTTGTTCCGAGTTTCTATGAAACGGCAGACGTTGCAATAGGTCCGACTCCGATGCATCGTTATACACCGAACCTGGATATCGGTGAAGACGGTTCAAGTTTAGTTGTAAAAGAAGGTTATGAAGTAACTGATCAGGACAAAGCTGACTATACAGTTCGTTTAGATGAACAAGCTGCAATTATCGAAAGTGATTTTGAAGCTGCTAAAGCAGCAGCCGAAGAACTTGAAGATCAAGCTGAAAAAGATGCTGAATTAGCGGCAGCTCAAGAAGCTCACGATACGGCAATGGCAGAGGTGGATGCATTACGTGCAACTGTTGACAGCGGTGACTTTGATGCTCGTGAAGTATTGTTACAATCCAATGCTTACGAAGTTGCTCAAGTATATCGCTATGCTCCTGACGTAACGTGTGGTCCTTACAATTTCGTAGAAAATAAAAATCAAACTGTTATCCTGGAACTCAATGATCTGTTTGTCGGTGATTATGAAGGCAATACACCGACCATCCCGACCATCATTCAAAAAACTATTCCGCAGGATTCTGATGCCGATCAATTGATTTCCGGACAAATTGACCTGGCAATCGGAGTTTCCGATGAAGCCAATATTCAAAAATTAAAAGAAGCTGAAGAAGAAGGTAAAATCGGCGGTTATTGCCAATATCCGCGTGCCGGATTCGGTATGATCCGTTTCTTAACCGACTTAGGTCCGACAGCTCATAAAGAGGTTCGCCAGGCCATCGCTTATCTGATCGACCGTGATTTGTTTATCCAAAACTACTTTGGCGGTTACGGAAGTGTAACTAACGGTTACTACGGTTTAGACGAATGGATGTACAGAGATATCGGTGAAGAGTTTGAAGAAAAAGCCAATATTTATACCTTGAATATCGATAAAGCAAATGAATTACTTGATGCTTCACCGTATACATTTGAAGCTGACGGTAAAACACCGTGGGATGTAAATAAAGCCAAAGAAGCTTATGAAGCAGATGCCGAGAAATTTGATTACTTCAGATATGATGCGGATGGTGAGAAACTTGCTGTTAACCAAACCGGTGCAAATAAAGATGTTTTGAATATTATTGCTGAAAACATCCCGAACAACGGAAAATTGGTAGGTCTGCAATATACAGCGAATGAAGTTGACTTCCCGGTATTATTAGATGCTCTCTATAATCCTAATTTAGAAAAGCCAACCTATACGGCATTCAGTTTAGGTACCGGATTCTATCCGATCTTCCAACCTTACTATTCTTTCCACAGCTCACAAATCGGTAACGATAACTTAGACCGTGTTAACGATCCGGAGGCTGATCGTATTACAATGGAATTGAATACGGTTGATCCAGAAGAACGTGAATTGTTCTTGGATAAATGGTTAGAGTTCCAATTATGGTTCAATGACTATCTGCCGGAATTACCGTTATACTCCAATGACTATTTTGATGCTTATGCACCGAATGTAGAAGGTATGGAAACTCTTCCGTACTGGGCATGGTATGAAGATATCTGCAATATCAGCCTGAAATAGTAAATGTTTGATCTTAGATAAGAACTCCTGAATCTTAACGTGATTCTTAAAATGACTGAGTTTCTTATCTAAGATCTGTTATATTTAACCGATAGTTAAATTCAAATCAGGGAGAGGATTACTCCGCTCCCTTTTCTAACTTAATAAGTAACAATTAATATTTTGGATGAACGTTCAGGACACGCTCATATTTTGTTTTTTGTTCGATATGGTAAAAGATATACCTGATTTATTATTGCTCGATTGATAAATCGGAGTTTCTCGAAAAAAACGTAAGGAAGAGGACATTTTCGTGATTAGATATATCTTCAAACGATTACTTAATTTAATTCCTGTAGCTATTATTATTTCGATTTGTTTGTTCGGAATATTGAAAATGATTCCTGCAGATCCGGTACAAATGATGATGCCGCAAGGACCGGGTACTTTTAAATCTGCTCAGGACAAACAGGAACACTATGATTTTCTCAAGAAAAAAATGGGCTTTGACAAACCGCTGCCTGTTCAATATATAAAATGGATTGAACGCACAGTGAAAGGTGATTTTGGTGATTCGACACAATATAACCAGCCTGTAAAAAAAGTCATCGGCGAGCCTTTACGTAATACATTTATCTTAAACATCGGTTCGACTATTATTTCCTTTGTCTTGGCTGTTTTTATCGGAATACGATCGGCAGTAAAGCACGGGAGTTTTTATGATAGATTCTGGCAGATATTTACGCTGATCGGAATATCGTTGCCGACTTTCTTTACTGCAATGATGTTAGTTGTAACTTTGGCTTACGGTAAAGGGTGGTTTCCGCCATCCGGTTTACCGAATTCTCTTGAGATTGCCAAAGAAGGTCTGATTAAAGCCTGGGCCAGATACCTGGTTTTACCGACAATTACATTAACAATCGGTTCTTTGGCTTCGACATCGAGATATGTCAGAAATGCGATGCTTGATGCTTTAAGCCAGGACTATATCAGGACGGCACGCAGTAAAGGTCTTTCTGAACGTATTGTAATATACCGCCATGCATTCCGTAATGCATTGATTCCTGTAGTTACAGTCATGGCATGGGCGGTTATAGGTATGTTCAGCGGTGCTGCAATTACGGAATCAATCTTTGCTTATGACGGAATCGGCCGTATTTTGGTTAAAGCCGTTTCATCTTTAGACTACAATGTCGTTCTTACTCTGAATATGTTCTACTCACTGTTAATGTTAGCCGGCAATCTGCTGATGGATATCGGCTATGCATTAGCTGATCCGAGAATCCGTTACGATTGATGAGGAGAATGCCATGAAAAATCAGAATAAGCAAAATAAGAATAAACGTACCAGTACAATAATGCTTGCGATTTATCGCATGTTCGGTATAAAAAAAGAAAGAAACATTCTTGAAGAAGAGAAGGTTACAAGTCCTACAGTTAATGTCGTTAAAAACTTTTTCCGGACTCCTACCGGGGTTATCGGTTTATTGCTGTTTATCGGGATGCTGTTATTTGTTGTAATCGGACAAGCGCGAACAGAATTTGATCCCTATTATTCACAACCTGTCATCAAGAATATTCCGCCGGGATTCGGCTATCTGAAATATCCTGAAGAACTGAAAAATGAAAAAATAGTGGATATTCAATCAGGTATCACATTTTCTGTTGCCTTAACTGAAGATGGAGAGATTTACCTCTGGGGTAAAGATGTCAATGGTGTTTTATCCATCCCGGAAGATATTCAAGAAACCATAGATAAAGAAAAAGTTAAATTAATCGGAGTAGGTGATAAACATATTATTGTGGCAACCCGGGAAAACACCTTGTTAGGGTGGGGCAATAATGAATTTGATCAGACAACTTTCAGTCGTGCAACTCTGCGTAAAGTGAAAAAAGAGGGTGTGAAAAAACTGGGGGCAAGTGATCAGATCTCAATGCTCTTAACCGAAAAAAATAATTTGCTGGTCTGGGGTTCTGTAAGAAATAATAAATTAGGCAATGTTCCGTCAAGAGCTGATGATAAAGTAATTGATTTTACCGGTTCAGCTTCCAATATTGTCATGATTTACGAAAACAATATATTGGATTATTACGGTGCCCGGGGTAAACAGATTACCGAAATGTTCCCGCAGGAATATCGCTATCCGACGCGTGATGAACTCAAAGAAGGCAGAACCGAGGAAGATGTGAAAACATCGAAAGGTGTAGCGATTACAAACTATGCAGGTGTTTTGATAGATGAAAATGATGAACTGTTGGTATGGGGCGACAATATTTACGGCGGCTTGAATCTGCCTGAAATTGATGAACCGATTACCAAAGTGGTTGCCGGTCGTGAACATTTCTTGGCATTGGGCGAATCAGGACGTATTTATGCCTGGGGTTCCGACAATTATAATGTAGTTTCCGGAGCACCGGACGGCGAAGGTTATACAAATATATTCAGCACTTTCTTTCAAAATTATGCAATTAAGGAAGATGGTTCAATCAAAACATGGGGCAACAAAGGCTTCCTGATCGGTACGGATGAAAGTGGTCGAGATTTGATGATCAGGCTGATTCACGGCGGTAAAATAACAATGTTAATTGCTGCAGTTTCAGTTGCCATATCAATGTTTATCGGTATCGTTATCGGTATGATCTCCGGTTTCTATGGCGGAATTATTGATAATATCTTAATGCGCTTCACGGAAATTGTTTCTTCTTTCCCATTCTTGCCGCTGGTTATTACCTTGTCGGCGATACTTCCGGTAGATACACCGCAGAATACGCGGTTGATGCTGATTATGGTAATTCTCGGTGTTCTGGGCTGGACAGGGATTGCCCGTTTGGTACGGGGTCAAATTTTGGCTGAACGTGAAAAAGATTATATTTTAGCTGCCAATGCTTTAGGCTTAAAAGAAAGAAAGATTATCGTAAGCCATATTCTGCCTAACATTATCAGTATTGTTATAGTAGAACTGACGATAGGTTATGCCGTCAATTTATTACAAGAAGCAGGTTTATCGTTCTTGGGATTTGGCGTTAAAGCTCCATTCCCGTCCTGGGGTAATATGATGACGAACGCACAGGCTTCAGAAGTTATCAGACGCTATTGGTGGCGCTGGATTTATCCTGCAATATGTGTTTTCTTAACTGCACTGAGCGTCAACTTGATCGGTGATGCATTGAGAGATGCTCTCGATCCGAAGGCAAACGAAAGGTAGGCGGAGCATGGCATTACTTGAAATAAATAATCTGCATACTTATTTTGAAACTCGTCGCGGATTAATTAAAGCTGTATATGGCGTTAACTTAAAGGTGGAAGCAGGACGTACTCTGGGGGTGGTTGGCGAATCCGGCAGCGGGAAAAGCCAAACTGCAATGAGTATTTTGAAATTATTTGAAAAAAATCAAAAAATCTATGAAGGCGAAATTTTCTTTGACGGTGAAAAAATATCTGAAATTCCGGCAAAAGAAATGCGTAAAATCCGTGGCAATAAAATCTCTTTTATTTTCCAGGAACCGATGAGTTCACTTAATCCGGTTTTCAGGGTTGAGAAACAATTAAGCGAAGTTTTGATGTTGCATCAGAACATGACAAAGAAAGAAGCGGCTCAGCGTTCTGTAGAACTGCTGGCGATGGTTAAGATTCCTAACCCGCATATTGTAGTAAAACAATATCCTTTCCAATTATCCGGAGGTATGAACCAAAGGGTGATGATTGCAATGGCTTTGGCTTGCCGTCCGAAGTTATTGATAGCCGATGAACCTACAACTGCTTTAGATGTTACGATTCAGGCTCAAATTCTGAAATTGATGAACGAACTTAAACATGAGCAAGGTACAGCCATTATGTTTATCACACATGATCTCGGAGTGATTAACCAAATGGCAGATGATGTCGCGGTTATGTATTGTGGTCAGGTAGTTGAAAGCGCACCGGTCGAATTGATTTTTCGTGATGAAAAATCTGAATATTCACATCCCTATACTGAAGGATTACTATCTTCAATTCCAAGTATTTCCAGTGATCCTGAACAACGTTTAAATATTATCGAAGGTTCGGTTCCTCATCCGTTTGATTTACCTGAAGGTTGCCGTTTTGCTCCGCGTTGTCCGTATGCAACTGAGCGGTGTCATCAAGAAATGCCGGATGCGGCAGAATTTGAGAACGGTCAACAAATTCGTTGTTTTTATCCGGAGAAAGGAGTGAGAAGTAATGGTGAAAAGTAATAAGTATGCTGATGATAAAAAAGTTTTGTTATCGGTTCGAAACTTAAAAAAATATTTTCCGGTCAGTAAAAAAAGCATTTTACAGCGTGAGAATCTTTATGTTCATGCTAATGAAAATATTACATTAGATATTTATGAAGGTGAAACATTCGGTTTGGTCGGTGAATCAGGTTGCGGGAAATCCACTTTCGGTCGTACTTTGATTCAATTGTATGAACAAACTGAAGGAAGCACCTTATTTTACGGCGAAACTATTGCTGAAATGGCTCCGAAGTATGTAAGCACAGTTATAAAAAACATTGAAAAACTATTCCCTGAATACCAAAAAGCCGAACAAGAATTAGCACAATTAAAATCTGAAGCAAAAACAAAAACAGGTATTGAGCGAGCTGCTTTAGATGAAAAAGTCATGGTTAAGAATCGTGAAATCGAGAATAAATATCTTAATCTTGCCCGGATTGCCGGAGGATTATTAACCCATGCTGATTTGAACAAAGTATCATCTGAATTAATGAATTCATTTAATCGGCGTGTAGAAATTGCAAAAATCAGACGTGAGTTAGTCAGTCTGGAAACTGAAAAAACGGATAAAAGCTATACAAGCAGTGAACAAAAAACAAAGGAAGCGGATCAGAAAATAGCAGATCTGAAAAAACAAATTGCCGAGCAAGAAAAAATTGCTGATCAGGAAGATCTCAAAGTTGAAGCGTTGCGTAATGAATGCCGACATAATCCGGAGTTTGACAAATATGAAAATCTCAGGGATAACGGGGTTGATTTATCGCTTTTAACTAAAGAAGAAATGCGTGTATTGCGTAAAGATATGCAGATTATTTTTCAAGACCCTTATTCTTCTCTGGATACCAGAATGACTGTAGGTCAGATTATCGGAGAAGGTGTCTTGGCTCATGGGATTTTCAAAAACAGAAGAGTTGACGGTTATAATGAATATATTCAGGATGTCATGGAAAAATGCGGTCTTGATCCGTATTTCATTCATCGTTATCCGCATCAATTCTCCGGCGGTCAGAGACAAAGAATCGGCATTGCTCGTGCCCTGGCGCTTAATCCCAGATTTATTGTATGTGATGAAGCTGTTTCGGCCTTAGACGTTTCTATTCAATCTCAAATTATCAATTTATTACAAGATCTGGCAATTGATAACGATTTAACGTATTTGTTTATTACACATGACTTATCTGTTGTAAAGTATATTTCTGACAGAATCGGCGTTATGTATTTGGGTGAAATAGTTGAAATGGCAACTACTGATCGTTTATTTGATAACCCGCTGCATCCGTATACAAGTGCTTTAATCGAAGCGATTCCTCGTACCGATGTTCCGGGTGATCAAGAGTTGAGTATCCTGGAAGGTGATATCCCGAGTGCGGTGAAACCGCCGACAGGTTGTCGTTTCCATACCCGTTGCAAATATGTAACTGAACGGTGTGTTAATTTCCAGCCGGAATTCAAAGAAATAGAACCTGATCATTTTGTAGCTTGCCACTTAATGGATATGAGTGAAGAGGAAAAAGCGGAAGCACTTGCTTTGAATGAAAATAAACATCAAAAACAGTTAGCTGAATTACAAAAAATTGCTGATCATGAACATTAATAATTGGAGAATTGTAAATAAGATTCCCTGTTTTATTATGCAATTTACTTTAAGTTAATAAAAGCGTGGTGTGAAATGGGTTTGTTTAGCGGTAAAAGAGATTATGTAAAAGATTATTCTGATGAAGAATTGGAAGAAATCGAACGCAAAGTGCAAGCAAAAGAATATGATCGCAAAGATGCACTTGCTATGTTTATCGCGGCCATAACAACCTTTTTGCCGCCGCTTTTAATTTTTATAGGTATTCTGGCAGGCTTAACTTGGCTGATTTTCCGTTAAAAATTAAATATCGCACATCAAGCTTGACCCTGTTTATCATAGGCTTGATCAGTTTGATTTGTCGCTTAGTTTCAAGTACTTTGATCAGTGGGCAGATCTTTTATCAAGGAGCGAAAATAGACCTTAACATCTTGGAAGGAAATATCACTGATTATCCTTCGAATTTGCAAGACTTAATGATAGCTTATCGTATAACAGATCTGACAGGCCGCTTGGCTTTTCCGATTCTCGCTTACCTGATTGTCCGGCAGGTTTTGATATCATCTGATGTAAACCGGTTTATTTCAATATTGGCATTTACGGCTGCGGCCTCGGAATTAATTTATGATTATCTGTATTTTTATAGCTTGTTTGCTTTATTACAACAAAATATGTTGTTAACAATAATGGTGGCGGTTGTTGCAATTGTTGCAATGGAGCGTTATTACGATAACAAGTGGATCAGAATTTTGTTAAGTATTACTGCGATTGTTCTGGCGCACTTTGCCAATTTAGAAGAAGGCGGATTTGGCGTTAGTTTGATGATGTTATTTTATTTATTTCATGAACAAAAAATGATAATGCTGGGTTTCGGAGTTTTAATTTCAATGCCGACAATTACCGGTCCCTTGGCCTTTATTCCGATTGGTTTACATGATTCAGACACAAATATAGAATGTACACCTTTTATATTTATTATATATCCGGTGCTTCTGGCGATTCTTGTATTGATAAGGATTTTTATATTTTAATATGGATATAGACTTTTATTGAGTCTGATATTATTTACAATTAATTTAGCAAAGGAAGTTTCTCGATGAATTCGCTTGATAATCTTGTAAAACTTAAGAAAATCAAATGTCTGCTTTTGGATATGGACGGGACTTTTTATATGGGAAATCAGATTTTGCCTGGTTCATTAGAGTTTTTAGCAGAAATTCAAAAGAAAGATATCAAAGTATTATTTTTAACTAACAATTCATCACGCTCTGCAAAGTATTATGTTGAAAAGCTTGTTAAAATGGGAGTTGAGCATCCTTTTCTTAATGTCCTGACAAGTGGACAAGCTGTAGGAGAATATGCTCTCAAATACTTCCCGAACCAAAGAGTTTTTCTTTTAGCTAATCAAATTGTAACTGATGAGATGAAAGAAATAGGACTTTTGATTGATAATCAGAATCCGCAATATGTTTTGATTACTTATGATACTGAGCTCACTTATGAAAAATTAGATCGCGTATGTTATTTTGTCAGAGCAGGACTGCCGTATATAGCCAGTCACCCTGATTTTAATTGTCCGACTGAATACGGATTTGCACCGGATATCGGTTCGACCATTGCTTATATTGAAGCAAGTACAGGCAGAAAGCCTGATCTGATTATCGGCAAACCGAATTCATTAATAATTGATCAGGCAATTAGAATTGTTAATCAGAATAATATTAAAACCGGAGTTGAAGAAGCGGAAGCGGCAACCGGTAAAAGGCAAAAAGCAACAATACATAATTTTAAATCGGAAAATAGCGCGGCAATTACTGATATAGCAGAAGACACTACAGCTGAGATCGATAAATCGCAGATAGCCATGGTGGGGGATCGTTTATATACTGATATTGAAGCAGCCATCCGGAGTGACATTCTCGGTATTCTTGTTATGTCAGGTGAAACAGATCACCAAATGCTTCTTGAATCGTCAACTAAACCGGATCTGATTTTTGATACTTTGTTTGATATTTTGCCTTATTTAGCTTAAGAGGCCATTGCCTAAGCTTTAACTATTATCAGGTTTCAGGTATTTATTAAACCAATTGATGATTTCGGCAAGACGCTTGATTCTGGCCTGAGGTTTACCGGATCTCGAAAGTTCATGTGTTTCATTTTTGAATACAACTAATTTTGTATCCACATTATGAATTTGCAATGCTGAGTACATTTGAATTCCTTGTTCCAGCGGACAACGATAATCTTGTTCAGCATGGATAAACAAAGTCGGAGTTGTAGCTTGATCCGCATATTTTAAAGGTGATTGATTCCAGGCGTCTTCTAAGTTTTGCCAAGGATTTGATGCAGTCTGATCCTGGGTGAAGTAGTATCCGATGTCGGATACTCCGTAAAAACTGGTCCAGTTCGAAATTGAACGTTGAGAATTGGCGGCTGCGAAACGATCAGTATGACCGATGATCCAGTTCACCATGAAACCGCCATATGAACCGCCCAAACAACCTAAACGTGATTGGTCGATCTGCGGATATTGTTCAAGCACCAAATCAGTAAAGTTCATCAGATCCCGGTAATCGATCGTGCCATATTTGCCTCTGATATCTGAAAATTCGTCACCATGACCATCCGAACCGTGCGGATTTGTAAAAAACACAAAATAACCTTGAGCTGCCAGATATTGCATTTCATGATGCAAGACTGTACCGTAAACGGTTTTCGGTCCGCCATGGATTGCCAAGAGAGCAGGATACGATTGATTCTGTTCAAAATCAGCCGGCTTAATTACAAATCCGTCAAGAGTTGCCTGGTTAGATTCAAATTGAAATTTTTCAACAGGTAAAAGTTCAGTGTCTGCTAATTGATTGCTGAAATCGGTTAATTGACGGATCATTTTATTTGCAGAAGCAAAATTTTCAGAATCGGTATTGTTTGAATAATTATCATTGCCGGAATCAGCAACATCCGAAAGGTCGGAGTTGACATTGTTGAGCGGCAAAACATAAAGTTCCGGCAATTTCAAATCGAACATTGCCACAAAATATATTGCATCATCAACGATAGCAAAGCTGTCGATCGAACCGTTTCCTTCTATGACCGTGGTTATTTCTCCGCCGGTGTTTATTTTTTGCAGAACAGCTTTGTCACGAACGGTTGCAATATAATATAAATCAAAATCTTTGACTCCGATACTGTTGCCGCCTCCGAATCTGGCATCGGTACCTACGCTTGAACCGATTGAACTATCAAAAGCAGATTGACTGATTTGGCTGATTGAATTATCGGTTAAATTGATCAGATATATTTGTGGATTCTGATTAAGTCCGATTTTTTTACAATCTGAAGCTATCAGATAAGCCAAATTATTTTGTTCAGCAATGAAGTTCACGGAATAGATCTGATATTCTTGTTGACTGATTATTTTGCGTTCAAATGATAACAAATCAATCACCACAAGATTTTCTTTGATCCGGCTGACTTTTTCATCTGGTGAGCTGAAGAAAATTACCTTTTGCTTATCCGGAGAAAGTTCTAAGCCGTTGACAGATTCCTGACCGGAAGAGATTAGTTTGAGAACTCCTGATTTAAGTTGAGATTGATTGTCAGTTGCAGAGGAGGATATTTTCTGATTTGTTGCTTGAGAAGTTTCACGGTCAGTTGTTGCTTGAGAAGTTTCACTGTCAGTTGTTGCTTGAGAGGTTTCACTGTCAGTTGCTGCTTGAGAGAATTGCTCATTATTTGCAGATTGAGAATTATCATTGTCGGCAGATTGTGGCAATAAAATACGAGTTGCTTTCGGCAATTGATCTGATTCCGATTTTTTTTGTTTAGCAGAAGCCTGCTTTTTTGCCGATTCAGCATCGAACAGATAAAGCCCTGACCGAATCCCTGTTGTGTATCCGGCACCATTTAACCAAAATGGTAAATCTCCGATTTCAATCCAGGCTAAGCTGCGGTCCGAATCCTGATAACCGTGAATCAGATAAAGATCCGGTTTTAATTCGTAGATTTGCATAACGTTAAGCTCTACTTCAAATTCAAACTCTGCTTCACCTCCGGAGGGATTTATTTTCCAAAATTTAGTACCGGAAGATATTTTTTCTTCAGGAGCTTTAGAAGCATCTTGTTGTTTGCCGGTTCTGCCGGATATAAACAAGAGACTTCCGTCGTGTAAAAAGGTCACAGAGCCGTCCTGACCGGAATTGGTTAATTTATTTATTTTTGATTTTTTTCGATTATAAGTCCATAAATTGGTTTGATAATTGTTTGCAATAAGATCCGGTTTGCTGACTTGAAATACGACTGAATCATTGCCGGAATCTGCTTGTGGTGTGTGTACGAATGACCATTCGGTAAATTGTTCAATTCTCATATTTTCCATATTTTTTGTGTTATTCATATTTTTATGTTCCCTGTATTTTCTTGTTTTTTCATATTTTATATCGATGTTTTAGATTATCTTCGTGATTTGCACATCGCTTAACAGCGTACCATTTTTACTGATTTTTGGTAAAATCTGATCCGAAGTTTTAATTTCGGTTAAAAACAGATTTACATTGCGATATTACATATATCAATCTTATTACAGAATCTTTTGTGTTATAATCTACAATATATATTTTGCTACAGATTTATACTTTAATAAACAGATCTTTATTAAATATTAATTGGAAAAGTGTTTTAACGTTGATTAACAGAGATTATAAATAGAAATAAACAGAGCTTTGCTATTAAGTCAACAATAATAAAGCGTTAAGAGCGACGAGGTTTTTTATGGATTCAGTTAAATTGAACGATTTGATTAAAGAGTTTCAGTTAGAAGTCATTCGAGGTTTTGATATGATCGATACTACGGAGCTTTTTATTCCGGATATTACTCGACCCGGCTTGCAATTAGCCGGAAATTATATGCATTTCGGACCTGATCGAATTCAATTGATCGGGAATATGGAAATAGCCTATCTCAAGTCTTTGACTGAAGAAGAACGCAGGTACAAATATAATACATTGTTTGCGACCGGAATTCCTTGTTTGGTCATCAGCAGGAATCATCAAGCGGATCCTGTGATGTTAGAGGTTGCAGCTAAGTACAAAACTCCTATACTCAGCACATCAGAGGGAACTGCCGAATTTTACAGCAGCGTTACCAAATATCTCAATGTAGAATTAGCGGAACGCATCTCAATCCATGGTGTTTTTATAGAAGTATACGGCGAAGGTATTTTGATGTTAGGAGGCAGCGGAGTAGGTAAATCCGAAACTGCTTTGGAAATTGTTAAACGAGGACATCGCCTGATTGCCGATGATTTAGTTGAAATCAGAAAAGTATCAGATACGACCTTATTGGGCAGAGCACCCGAAATTATCCGACATCTGATTGAAATCAGAGGTATCGGAATTTTAGATGTTAAAGAATTGTATGGTGTTTCTTCAGTAAAAATGCAGGAAAATATTCAATTTGTCATTAATCTCGAATTTTGGAATGATGAAAAAGTTTATGATCGTATGGGCTTGATTGAAGAAACAACGGAAATTTTGGGAATCGACGTTCCTTCAATTACAATACCGGTTCGTCCGGGTCGAAATTTAGCCGTCATTGTCGAAGTAGCTGCAATCAACTTCAGGCAGAAAACCATGGGTTACAATGCCGCACTAGCTTTAACAGAGCGGGTTTTCAACTAAATCATCTTGAAAGCGGTGTAATTTGAATTTATTTGAAAATTGTGCCTTAATGTAACGAGTTTTCAATTAACATATGAGGAGTTTTTTATGAGTAAAAACGGTTCGTTTTATCAGGAATTATTTGCAGAATTACCTAAACACAGAATTCATTTCAATTATGAAATGAAGCCTTTTTCAACTTTTAAAGTAGGCGGTAAAGCGGATATTCTTTTTTTGCCGGAAAGTGTTTCCGAGATCAAAGGTGCCCTTGCGATTTGCAGAGCCAATTCAATTCCTTTTCAAGTTTTGGGCAGAGGCTCGAATGTTTTGATTTCAGATCGCGGTATTCGCGGTTTGACAATATATTTAGGCAGTAATTTTACCAGAGTTTCCTGCGAAGGTAATCACATCAGGGCACAAGCCGGTGCATCTTTGGCTGCAATAACGGCATTGGCTGCCAAAAATAATCTGAGCGGTTTGGAATTTTCAGCCGGTATACCGGGATCGGTTGGCGGAGCAGTGTTGATGAATGCCAGTGCTTATGACGGTGAGATCAAAGATGTGCTGATAAGTTCGTCTTATCTAACACCTCAGGATGAGCTTATTACCTTAACTGGAGCTGAACATCAATTTGATTACAGGAGCAGTATATATCAAGAACTATCCGCTATTATTTTAGAGGCTGATTTTGTTTTGCAAGAAGGCAAAAGACTGGAAATATATGATAAAATTCAAGATTTTCAAATCAGGCGCAGAGCGAGCCAACCGATAGATAAATTCAGTGCCGGAAGTGCTTTCAAAAGACCGCCCGGCAATTATGCCAGCAAATTAATTGCCGATGCCGGATTAAAAGGTTATCGGGCGATGAATGTAGGTGTTTCAGAGAAACATGCAGGATTTATTATCAATTACGGCGGAGCATCAGCTTCCGATATTAATCGGGTTTTTGCCCATGTAAAATCAGTAGTTGAAGCTGAATTCGGCATAAGTCTTGAGCCGGAAGTTCGATGGATCGGCGATTGGCCGGAAGAAGAAATAAAATGGAAGTGATTGTAATAACAGGAATGTCAGGAGCAGGTAAAAGTTCTGCAATGCGCCATTTGGAAGATATGGAATATTTTTGCATTGATAATTTTCCGCCACACCTGTTACCCGGTTTATTACAATCTTTTGCCGAAACTGAAAAAGAAATGGATGCTCTGAATTCGAATCGCAATCAAAAATTGGCAATAGGTATCGATATCAGGAGTTTGGTTCGTTTCGGAAATATTAATTCGGATTTTTTACAAATGTTTCCGGAAGGGGTCAATCACAGCATAATTTTCATGGAAGCTTCTGATGAAACATTGGTATCACGCTATAAACAAAGCAGACGCAATCATCCTTTGGCAGCTAAAGATAATTTAATTGTCGCGATCCGCAAAGAACGGGAAAAACTGAGAGAATTGCGAGGTTTGTCCGATTTAATAATCGATACTACCGAAATGTCGCTCCATGAATTAAAAGACTTTTTATTCGATCTTTTAACAGAAAATGATCAAAACGAATTGATGACAGTTTTTGTCCAATCTTTCGGGTTCAAATATGGAATTCCGCTGGATTGTGATCTGCTGTTAGATGTAAGATTTATGCCTAATCCGTTTTATGTTTCAGAATTACGCGAGGCATCAGGGCTTGATAAACCGGTTAAGGATTACGTCATGCATTTTTCAGAAGCACGGGAGTTTCTGCAATTGGCACGCCGGTTTTTCGAATTTTCTTTACCGTTATATCAAAGAGAAGGTAAAGTGCGTTTAACTGTAGGTGTTGGGTGCACCGGCGGCAGGCATCGCTCTGTCGTTGTTTCGGAAGAGTTGGCCTCTATCCTCCGTGATTTGGATTATCGTATATTCATCGATCATCGTGATATAAAACGTGATCCGGTCGGAGGACTGTAATGTCTCAGGTTAATCATAATTCAAGAAAAAACATTCCCGAAACAACATCCGATACGCGTAATAAATCTTTTTCCGCTCAATTAAGAGAATCAATTTTAGCTTCGCTTGAACAGGACAGCAATCATTTGCGCGTCTGTTTTATTGCATTTTGCAGTGTCAGTTTCAAATCATTTAAGCGACGCTTAAGGTTGGCTACACGTTCTGAGAATTTGGTTAACTATTTCCAAAAAGTATTGCGCCATGAATATCGAACTGAACCCGAAATTGTATACCATAAAGAACTGATTACCTGCACGGTAAATGATCAGGTAATTATTTCTAAAATCGGTGATGATGTCGATCACTTGTTTCATCAAAACCCTGCTAACTTAAATGAACAATATTCAGTTGAAGATTATTATTTGCTTATTAAAGCTATTCTGCGGGGGTTGTATCTCGGTTGCGGCTTTTTGGCAAATCCGCAGGAGAGATATCATTTGGAGTTTAATATTCCGAAACGTTCGACTTCACTTTGGTATGGACTTTTTCTCTCGGAATTGAATCTTGAACCGGGACGCACAGTTCATCAAGGCAGTGAAGTTTTGTACTTAAAAGAAGGTGAAATGATCTCGGATTTCTTGCGTTATGTCGGTGCTAATCAATATTTGATCAAATTTGAAGAAGTTCGAGTTGAAAAAGATATGCGTAATCATGTCAATCGAATTGTTAATTGTGATAGTGCCAATGCACAACGCTTGGCAAATTCCGCAGCAAGACAGATCAATAACATTAATTTTTTAATTGAAAAAATCGGTCTGATTGCACTGCCGGATGATTTACGTGAAATTGCAGAATTGCGTATGAATTATCCCGATTATTCTTTGCGTGAATTAGGTGAATTGACAAAGCCTCCTTTGGGGAAATCGGGTGTAAATCACCGTTTGAACAAACTTGACAAATTGGCTGATGAATTGCGTCATGACACTGAGTCAAGCTAAACAGAAACAGAAGCAGAAACCAAAGCCGGAGCCAAAGCCAAAGCCAAAGCCAAAGCCAAAGCCAAAGCCAAAGCCAAAGCAAGGAGGATAATCAGTGAATTGTAAGTTGCAATATAATTAATTTCTTATTGAACTTGTAATTCAGATAGAGGAAGAAAAATGATACATATTGTCTTGGTAGAACCGGTAATACCTCCGAATACCGGAAATATCGCACGTACTTGTGTTGCGACTAATGCACAATTACATTTAGTTGAACCGCTCGGTTTTTCTTTGTCGGACCGGGCTTTGAAACGTGCCGGTTTAGATTATTGGTTTGATCTTAATGTACAGCTGTGGCCTGATCTTGACCATTGTTTACCGGCTTTTCCCGATCAACAAATTTTTTATGTGACAACCAAAGGCAAACAATTATATTCTGATGTACAATATAAAGACAATTGTGTTTTGTTCTTCGGTAAAGAGGATAAAGGATTACCGGAAGAAATTTTATTTACTCATCCGGAGCGATGTATTAGAATACCGATGGCGGATAGTAAACGCTCTTTGAATTTGGCAAACTCGGTTTCGATTGTATTATACGAAGCTTTACGCCAGCAAGGGTTTCCCGATTTGAAATAATTGGAAGTTGATAGATACTTGATTTAGATAGGTGTTTGAATGGCAGAAGATAAATTGATGTTTAGTTGGGCTATCTGTGAGTTAGCTGCGTACCGCAAAGGTTATATCACGGTTAAGCTCGATTTCAAAACAAATGTATTATCTTGGAAAGATAGCAATCGTTGGTTTAATAATTTTGTGCGAGGTTTACCCAAGATTCAAATGCAGCCATTATATGATGTTTTATCCCGTTTTATTAAAGAACATCGGGATGACGAATACAAAACGATCGATGCTCCGCAACATTATGTCTGGAATGTTCGGGCGGGAAATGAGAGCAACACGATTGAAATCAGCGGTTATGATACCGATACTGAAATCTGGCAAGAATTGGTCAAAGCGATTGAAAAAGCAGGACATCGAGATTTTAAGTTATAATTTGGAGAAGAACAATGGATTTTTGGGAAGGTTTCTTTTTAGGGAAATATTGGACTGATTCAAATTTCGAAGATAAATCACGCAAGTTGTTTTTCTTGCTGATCGGTTTTATCGTTTGTCTGTTAAGTGTTGTCAATTTTATGTTTCCCCAGCTTACCGAAAAAATTTTTCTGATGCCGTTTTGGCTTCATTTATTATTAGGTCTGATTTTGCTTGCCGGCTTGCCTTTTGCAGCGGCACATTACCATAGACTTAATTTGTTTCTGAAATTCTTGATTTTGCTCTGTTATTTAGTGCAGTATATTTTTCTGATTTTCGGATTTGTGCAGATTGTTTCAGGTCAAGTCGGTATAGATACGGAAAGCATTCCGGCATTTTTTCTGACGATATTTGATCGGGTAATGTCTTTAAGCGGTGAATTGTTTACATTCTTAGGCGGACTTGGCAGTACAATTGCATCAGTGCTTGGCGGAATCGTAATCGGCGGTTCGATCGCAGTTTTGCTTTTGTTCATCGCTATTTTTATACCTTTGGCATATATCCTGTTATTTAGAACATTGCAGCGTTTAATTGATAAATTAATTTATAATAAATGGTATAGTGTAAAAATCTAAAATGGAATCTATCGGGTGTGGGATAACATAACAACTCTGGTCACGATTTGTTAGCATAAGCAGCATTATTACCGTAAATTCACATTTTTTTCATATTAATACCATTTTTGTTTGATTTATATTGTTTGAAAATACAAATCGAAATCGTATTCTGATCTTAACTATTTACCGAGTATCAGGGTAATTATATGAAAGATACAAAGCATTTTAAATCAAATAATACTGATAAGTATAATATTTATAATTCTGAACCGGAGCCGAAAAAATATCCGACTGTGAATTTGGACGGTAGCTATTGTTATACTTGTCCTGAGCAAAATTTGAATATCACTGAAAATAATCAATCAAAATACAAATCAAATAATATAGGGTTGATTATTTTCAGCGTTATATTATTTGTTATTTTATTCTGCGGGTTATTATTTGTTTCTTATTATTTTCCGAAAGCACAAATTCAACGACTGAATCCCTATCAAACCGGTCAGGATAATGCTCAAGCTGATCCGAAGCAATTAGCAACAATGGAAAATCGCCATGTTATTGTTAATAAAATCGGCAAACCTTTCGGTTGCAGTTTTTTCATTAAACAAAATACTCCGGAGGGTTTGTTTATTGAACAGATTATCAAAGGCGGTCCGGCTGAACAGGCAGGATTATCAGTCAGTGATCAGATTTTATTTCTTGATGATCAAAAAATACAAACGATTGGTGATGTGGTTAATTTCTATGATCAGAAAGAAACCGGTGACGCAGTCAAAGTGATATTTGTCAGAGACGGTGCAGAACAAGAAACCATCATAATTCTTGATCAACATAGTGATTAGCATAGAAGATAGTATTATAAGCTGACACATCTTTACTTGATGCATCTTAGAAAACAAGAACGATCAAAATCCGGATTCTTGAGACATTTCTTAGTTTATTATAAAAGAGCTTGCACACAATTTAAGGTTATACCGACTAATTGCAGTACAAGCTTAAAAAGTGTGCAATTCCAATTCGAAAAATCTTGTTTTATAAATCAGCTGACACACAATTCAAGGTTGTACCGACTAATTGCAGTACAAGCTTAAAAAGTGTGCGATTCCAATTCGAAAAATCTTGTTTTATAAATCAACTGACACACAATTTAAGGTTATACCGACAAATTGCAGTACAAGCTTAAAAAGTGTGCAATTCCAATTCGAAAAATCATGTTTTATAAATCTGCTGACACACAATTCAAGGTTATACCGACAAATTGCAGTACAAGCTTAAAAAGTGTGTCAGATCGAAACATAAAAGCCGATTTATGAACTCCTAATCTTAATTTGTTTTTGTATGCTCTATGCATACAAATTCCGTTAAATATTGATATATATTGTAAGCGTAAAGTTATGTCGTTAAATAGAATTCTGGCTCTGTTAACTAAAGATGAAGAAAAAGAGATCTGAAAAGCAAACTGGCGAAACTTGAAGAAAATTTTCACCACAAACTTTTGAAATCAGATCAAGAGTAACAGAAAAAAGTGTGTAAGCAAAGAAAATTAGAAAATTAAGCACACAAAGTAATCTCAAAAAGAGATTGAAGAAGAAAATTGAAACTTGAAATCTGAATAAGCCTTAGGTAATCAAAAGGAACTTTTGTCTGGCTTTTTCGCTATATTTAGCTCCTGCCACTTGAGCCGGAGTAAGATTATTCAGCGAAGAATGCGGTTTAACAAAGTTATAAAAGCAAACAAAAAGAGCAATGAGTATGTTGGCAGATTCAAAAGACTTAAAGCCTCTTTTGGGTTTGTACCAAGCTTTAAACTGTCCGTTAAAGGCTTCAATGGGATTATTGTTAATCAGATCCTCAAAGCTTTCGACTTGGATGAAATCGAGATCAGGAAAGAACCTGCGAGCGGGTTGTTGGTAAGCATAATAGCGATCCATAATAACAGCTTCCCGAGGTTTACCAAATTGTTCTTTGCAGCTATGTAACAAAGTATGAGCAGCGGTAGAATCTCTAAATTCAGAGATATGGAAATCCAAGATGACTCTGGTTTCAAAATCTAAAGCAAACCACACATAATAATTCTTGCCATTGATTTTGATATAAGTTTCATCGAAGTGCCATTCATCAGAATCAGCAAGATTAAGTTGTTTCTTGTACGGATTGACAGCTTGAATTATAGCTGGAGCAAATCTCTTACACCACTTATGGATAGTGACATGTGAGATTTTGATGTTGTGAACTAACCAAAGGTGTTGGCTAATCTTTCTCAAAGTAGAATTGTCAAAGAAATAAAGAGTAAGAGCAGTGAAAACAAGATAAAAAGGATGTCTCATGCGTTTCATAGTAAACTCTTCTAAGTTAATTTGGCTGGAAGAAGCAGGTGGAATCTCAACTAACTTAGGCACGTTGAAACCATGGTAACACTTCTTATCGCCACATCTGAAGTTAGAATAGAACTGATATTCATGATGCAGGAAGGTAGCTTTCCCGCATTTAGGACAAGGAGGATATTTCCTGTAAGTAGTTCTTGATTTAATAGGTTTCGCAGGAGCCCATTGTCTTTTACAAGATTGACACTGAAACTTTTGATATCCGTCTTTATCTTTGCCAAAGCGATGAAGATTATTAGAAAAACAGCGAGGGCAAATGAGGTTAAATGATGAGTTATTTGATATACTTTTCATGAGATCTGAATTGTCCTTTCTCGGAGGTAAATGTTGTTTGGGTAAAAACATTCTACCAGAGGCTTTTCAGATCTCTTTTTAATTTTTAAGTTAACAGAACAAGAATTCTGCAAAGGAGAAAGACCATGAAGAAAAAACAGCGTTTGAGAATACAAGCATTAGTTCTGGTGTTGTTGATTACATTAACCACCTTTGTCATATTGCCTCAGCAGGTTCTGGCTGATACAACAATTGCCGGAGATGAAGAATTTGCTCCCGCTGTTAAAAACGAAGAATTAATGGCAACTGCAAGTAGCCCGGAAGAGCCACATGAGTCAGAACAGTTAGCTACGAGAACAGAAAGCAGTGAGGAACAGCAAAAAGATTTAGGTCAAGTAGCCACAGAAACTGAAATCAACGATATTTCTTCGGAATCAGGCAATATGGCAGGGGAAGAAACGGATGCTATTCTTGCAGATGAAGCAGACATAATTATTTCAGATGAAACAGATATACTGCCTGCTGACGAATCGTCAGAGCAGACAGTTGAACCGGCAGTTGAAACAGAGAATAATCCCGAATCCCTATCTGAACAAACTCCTGATCCAGTTAACGAAATGGAACCATCAAACGAGATGGAATCATCAGACAAAACGGATTTATCATCTGCAGATCACGAAGTAATTGAAACACAAGATATTGTTTCCGATACAGCAGAACAGCCACCAACTGAGAGCATGCCCGAACATGACAGTCAGTCACCGGAGCTTGATCCGGACAAATCAGATCCGGACAAATCAAATGAAACTGTTATAAACACGGAATCATCTCCGAAATTACCGGAAACTAATGAAATTAAGGAAACTAATGAAATTAAGGAAACTAATGAAACTAAGGAAACTAAAGAGACTAAGGAAACTGAGGAAACTAAAGAGACTAAGGAAACTGAGGAAACTAAAGAAGATGTAGTCGCGGATAAGCCGGAGAATCAAGATGCTGATGCTGTGGTGCCGGATTCCGCTAAAAGAGAGAACAGCCCAAGAAATGCCACACCTGAGGATCAATTTGAATTTGATCCGGATACCGGAACAATTACCGGTTATACCGGTACAAGTACGGAGGTAGTAATTCCTTCAACAATTAATGATGTCCCTGTAACGAAGATCGGGAATTTGGCATTTAACTTTAGACAACTTACCGGTGTGACAATTCCCAATTCTGTGGTAAGTATCGGAGAATGGGCATTTCATGATAACGAACTAACTGAAATAGAAATTCCTAATTCTATGAAAACAATCGGAGCTCAGGCATTTTCGATGAATAAAATAGCAGGTGTGATCATTCCGGATTCTGTAACAAGTTTAGGCGGCGGTGCATTTGCTATTAACAGCTTAACCAGTGTAACAATTCCGGATACCATAACAAGTATTGAAGACTGGACATTTTATCATAATCAACTAAGCACTGTAGAAATTCCGGATTCGGTAACAAGCATAGGCTATAAGGCATTTGAAGAAAATAGTCTGACTAGTTTGGAAATTCCGAATAAGGTAACAACAATCGGCAATAATGCTTTTCAATCGAATCAATTAAGCAGTGTGACGATCCCGGATTCGGTGACAAGTATCGGGGAATGGGCATTTAATTCTAACAAATTAACAAGTATAGAAATTCCGAATTCCGTAAAAACAATCGGGAATCAGGCATTTTCAGTTAATCAATTGACCGGTGTAACAATCCCGGATTCTGTAACAAGTTTAGGCGGCGGTGCATTTTCTCTTAACAGCTTAACCAGTGTGACAATTCCGGATACTATAACAAGTATTGAAAGATTTACCTTTTATTATAATCAACTAAGTAGCGTATCAATCCCGAAATCCGTAACAAGTATTGGCGAGAGCGCCTTTGCCTATAATCAATTAACCGACATAATTATTCCGAACAGGGTAACCACAATAGGAAATAGTGCATTTGCCAAGAATCAATTAAGCAGTGTAACAATGAATTATTCCCTCACAACGATAGGAGATAACGCCTTTGCCAATAATAAATTAACCGGTATTACAATTCCGAGTCGAGTGACAAAAATAGGAAATAATGCATTCTTAAATAATAAATTGGGTAGTGTGACAATACCGTATTCCGTCCAATCTATAGGAGATAATGCATTTGTGAATAATCAATTAACTAGTCTTACAATTCTAAATGGGATAATGACGATAGGCAATAATGCATTTGCCAACAATCGATTAGTCGATGTCACAATTCCGGATTCGGTGACAAGTTTAGGAGATGGTGCATTTTCAAATAATAAATTAACCAGTGTACGAATTTCAAATAAAATGATGAACATTGGTAATCATACATTTTCATCGAATCAATTAACCAATGTTACAATTCCGCATTCTGTCAAAACGATCGGAAGTCATGCATTTTCCGATAATCAATTAGCTGGTGTGACAATGACAACACCTGTCACTACTATCGGAGATTATGCATTTCATTCCAATAATCTGACCGGTGTGACCATTCCGCTTACTGTCACAACAATCGGTATCCATGCATTTTCAGAAAATCAGCTGACCAACGTAACTATTCCGAAATATGTTACAACTATAGGGGAAGACTCGTTCAGGAACAATCCGATTGAAGAGAAAGAAATACCGGGTAGTATAACCAAGATTACTCGCAATGGTTTTCCTGATATTTTGAATCCGAGTAAGGAACAAATTGAATATTATTGCTTTAACAGAGAATTTGGCTTTGATGAAGCAACCGGAACAATTACCGATTATTTTGGTAAAAGCAAGGATGTAGTGATTCCTTCAACCATCCTGAATATTCCGGTAACAAAGATAGGAGATAAAGCATTTTTCAGAAAAGAACTGACCGGTGTGACAATTCCGGATTCCGTAACCATTATCGGAAATCAAGCATTTGCCGTGAATAAACTAACCGATATCACAATACTGGATACTGTAACAGATATCGGGAATTATGCATTTAGCTCGAATCAGCTAACCGGTATCACAATACCTGATTCTGTAACAAGTGTCGGGGCAGGGGCATTTAATTCCAATAAATTAACGAGTGTGGAAATCCCGCATTCAGTAACAATAATAAGAGACTCTACATTTTCAAATAATATTCTAACAAGTTTAGAAATTCCGAATTCTGTAACAAGTGTCGGGAATTATGCATTTGCCAGTAATCAGCTAACCGGTGTGACTATCCTGAATTCCGTAACTGAGATTGGGAAATGGGCATTTAGTTATAACAAGCTGTCCAATATAGAAATTCCTGATTCTGTCACAACAATCGGGGAATATGCATTTTCATGGAACCAACTAACCGGTGTAGAAATTCCTGATTCTGTTACAACTATGGGAGAGCGTGCATTTTCAGTTAACCAACTGACAAGTGTGGTGATCCCGGCTTCGATAACAAGTATAGAAAATGGTACATTTTCCGGTAATCAATTAACCGAGATAGAAATTCCTGATTCTGTGACAAATATAGGAGCAGGTGCATTTTCATGGAATGAACTAACCGGTGTAAGAATCCCGAATTCCGTAACAACCATGGGAGATTATGCATTTAGCGGAAATCAACTAACCGGTGCAGAAATTCCCGATTCCATCACAGCTTTAGCAGATGGTGTATTTGAGGAAAACCTGTTAACCGGTATAACAATACCTGATTCAATAATATCCATAGGTAAAGAGGCATTTAAAAATAACAAACTGACCCAAATTACGATACCTGATTCAGTAGAAGAAATAGGCGCCGGGGCATTTATTGATAATTTAATAACCCGAGCCGGAATTTCAAATAATATAAAAAGAATATTAATGCCATTTTCAGAAATTGACCCGCAACCTTCAATAGATAATCCGACAATTGCTCAAATCTTTGAACATTGTTTTGATCCGGGAGTATCTTTACTTCGTTATATTAAAGCGGGTTCCAATATCAGAAAGACACCCGGAGGAACAATAATCGAAACCTTAAAATTGCCGATCCATGTAACGGGTACAGTCCAAGGAAATTACCTGAAGTTTACATATAAAAATCAAACTGCCTGTGCTCATCTGGGTGTAACCTCAAATAGTCCGCCACCGATTACCGGTTATACTACATGTACGGTAAATGTCAGAAATGCGCCAAATGGAGATGTGATCGGTTCTCTGTCAATTGGTAGCAAAGTAAGCGGAACACTGGAGGTGAACTGGGTCAAGTTTAATTATTCCGGCAATACCGGATATATATATGCATCCTTGTTACAGGCTGATCCGGTTGAAGTGACACGTTACGTTTTAGCCGGATCTAATCTCAGAAATAAGCCCGGCGGAACAATCATCGAAACATTAAAAATGCCGATCTATGTCACCGGCATAATTGAAGGAGATTATCTGAAATTTACATATAAGAATCAGACAGCTTATGCTTATAGAAGTGTAGTAACAACGACATCCCCGCCGATTACGGGATATACCAAATGTACGGTAAATGTAAGAAGCGCACCTAACGGCAATATAATCGGTTCTTTATCTGCCAATCAGCAAGTAAATGGTACTTTGGCAGGTAACTGGGTTAAATTTAATTATTCCGGTCGAACAGGATATTTATATTCCGTTTTATTAAAGTGATTCTGTAGTTAACAGATTATTTAAGCGGAAGTTGAAAAGGCAATAACAGATTTCGCTTTTAATCGATTATGATTAAGAAATCTGTTATTTGTATTTGATCAGAATGTATGAAAAGGCGATTTCATTGTTTAATACCTCTTTGTTTTAAGTACTTTCTTGACCTGGAATAACGGTTGTTTTATGATGAAAATCTAAAAGATTCGAACTCTATTGCATTAATAACAATTCAAACTTATTTTTTCTGAAAATAATAAATATTGTAAAAATGATTGTGGGGAATTCTTTTTTAGTTTTATGTTAATTTCATTTGTGGCAAGGAGTAAGACTATGAAGCAAAAACCTTTCTTGAGAATTCAGGCATTAGGCTTGGTGTTATTACTTATATTAACCAGTTTCGTCATATTTCCTAAACAGGTTCAAGCTGATCCGACGGTTGCAGCAGACGAAGAATCAACACCGGCAGGAAGCAGCACAGAAGATCAAACTCCTGATGTACCGGCAGGAAGCAGTACAGAAGATCAAACTCCTGATGTGCCGGCTGTGAGCAGCACAGAAGATCAAACTCCTGATGTGCCGGCTGTGAGCAGCACAGAAGATCAAACTCCTGATGTACCGGCAGAAAGCAGCATCGAAGATCAAACCGATTTAGAGCAAATTGAGAATGAAACAGAAGTGGAAACTGCTGCTGATTTCACAGAAGAGTTATCAGATACACCGGTAGAATCGACGATTAAAACAGAGAACAATCCTGAAAAGTCAGATGATGCCCATGATGATATAATGCCTTTGAGCGAGTCAGATGAAGTTCAACAATTGTCGGAAGACTCTATTACGGAAAATCCGAACGATCAAATCCCTGATATTGAAAAGAAAGATCTTGCTATAACTGATAATCTCGCAAGAACTCTTAAACTTCAGGGTGATTTTGAATTTGATCCATTAACCGGAACTATTACAAACTACTTAGGTTCAGACACGGTGGTTGATATTCCGTCTGAGATAAATGGTACCGCAGTTACGACTCTTGGTGATAACGCATTTAAAGCCAGACAACTTACGGGAGTTACAATTCCCAACGGTATCATCAAAATAGGCAATTATACATTTGATTCAAACGAACTCACTAGTTTAACAATCCCTGACAGTGTTACCCAAATTGGCAGAAACGCATTTTCTTACAATGAACTTACGAGTGTTACAATATCCAACGGTATCACAAGCATTGGAAATTCTGTGTTTGCTTTCAACGATCTGGAGAGCGTTACAATTCCCTACGGTGTTACAATCATTGGTTGGGGAGCCTTTTCTGACAACAAACTCACAAGTGTAACATTGTATGACAGCGTAACCAGCATCCGAGGCACAGCTTTTGGAAATAATCTGCTAACCGGTATAACGATACCTGATTCAGTAACATATTTGTCCGGTTTTAATAACAACCAACTGAATAGTATCACGATTCCGAGCAGTGTTACCGAAATAGGAAATTATGCGTTTGAAGCTAACCAATTTTCAGGTGTTACTCTTCATGACGGTATTACCCGAATAGGAGATTATGCGTTTTCCGACAATCAACTTGAGAACATAGTTATTCCCGACAGTGTTACCGAAATTGGAGCAAATGCATTTTCTTTTAACGAACTTACGAGTATTACATTTCCCAACGGTATCACAAGCATTGGAAATTCTGTGTTTGCTTTCAACAATCTGGAGAGCATCACTATTCCCTACGGCGTTACAACCATTGGTTGGGGAGCATTTGCTAACAACAAACTCACAAGTGTAACATTATATGACAGCGTAACCAGCATCGGAGGCGCAGCTTTTGGAAATAATCTGCTAACCGGTATAACGATACCTGATTCAGTAACATCTTTGTCCGGTTTTAATAACAACCAACTGAATAGTATCACGATTCCGAGCAGTGTTACCGAAATAGGAGATTATGCGTTTGAAGCTAACCTGTTTTCAGGTGTTACTATTAATGACGGTATTACCAGAATAGGAGATTATGCTTTTGCCAGCAATCAACTTGAGAACATAGTTATTCCGGACACTGTCACTGAAGTCGGAGAGTATGCATTTGAATCTAACCTACTCGCGAGCATCACAGTTGGAGCTGGTGTCGCAAATATTGGAGCCGGTGCATTCAGGTCCAATCAGCTTACCGGATTAACAATTCCGGCTAGTGTTAATTTGATTGGAGAAGCAGCGTTTTCTTTTAATAAAATCGGGAGCGTTATAATTCCGGACAGTGTTACCGAAATTGGAGCAAATGCATTTTCTTTTAACGAACTTACGAGTGTTACAATTTCCAACAGTGTCACAAGCATGGAGGATTCTGTGTTTGCTTTCAACAAACTGGAGAATGTAATAATTCCTGATGGTGTCTTAACCATTGGGATGGGTGCATTTGCCAACAACCAACTTACAAGTGTCACGATTCCGGGCAGTGTTACTCAAATCGGCTGGCGTGCATTTGGGTCCAACCAACTTCCTGGTGTAATAATCCCCGGCAGTGTCACAGAAATTGGAGCTGCTGCATTTCAATCCAACAAACTCACAAGCATTATAATTCCCGATAATGTTACCGAAATTAGTTGGCGTGCATTTCAAGACAACAAGCTCGAGAGCGTGACAATTCCCGAAGGAGTTGTGAGTATCGGTTGGGGTGCATTTGCCGATAACTTGCTGCCGGAAGTCACGATACCGGACAGTGTTACCACCATCGGATATGAAGCATTTGCCCAAAACCTGCTGCCGGAAGTCACGATCCCCGGTAATATCACCAGTATAGAAAACGGAGTGTTTAAAAATAATCGACTTACAGGAATAACAATACCTTATGGTGTAACGAGTATCGGATTGGAAGCTTTTAGATATAACCAACTCACGAGCGTCACATTTCTCGGAAGCGTTACCGACATTGGCTGGGGTGCATTTGCAAATAACCAGCTGACTGAAGTAACTATCCCGAACAGTGTTACCAGCATCGGAAGAAACGCTTTTGTTCAAAACCCGATAAGTGCTACCCCGATTCCCGAAAGTATTGAGTCAATTACTGATATAGATTCAGAGGGGGATGTTTTCGTCCTTATTTCCAATCCGAGTATCGAACAAATACAGGCATATTGCTTTAATTCTCTTATTGAAAATACTTACATTAAAGCAGGCTCCAATATCAGAAATTTACCCGGTGGGGAAATTATAGCAACGTTAAAAATGCCGATCTATATAACCGGAACAATCAAGGGATTCTGGCTGAAGTTTACTTATAACGGCAGTACGGCATATGTAGCAAGGTCTGTAACGACTACCAGTCCGCCGCCGATTAACGGTTATGCTAACGGTTCGGTAAATGTAAGGAATGCACCGTACGGCAATATAATCGGTTTGCTATCTCTCGGTCAGAACGTAAGCGGAATTTTAGAAGAAAATTGGGTCAAATTTGATTATTCAGGAACAAACGGCTATGTCAGTGCTTCGGTTCTGCGAGCGGAGCCGTTCAAAGCAACTCGTTACGTTAAGAACGGTTCTAATATCAGAAGCACACCGGGTGGAACAGTAATTGAAACGTTAACCATGCCGATCTTTGTATCAGGTACAATTGAAGGAGATTACCTTAAATTTGTTTATAAAGGTCAAACGGCTTATGCTCATCAGAGTGTAACAACAACCACTTCACCACCGATTACCGGTTATACCGGCGGTTTAGTTAATGTAAGAAATGCTCCGAATGGTAGCATAATCGGTTCATTACCTGCTAACAGAAAAGTAAGCGGAACTTTGATAGGCAACTGGGTTAAATTCAATTATTCAGGCAGAATAGGATATGTATATGCCCCATTATTAAGATGAGCTTCTGGTTCGCTAATCATTTCGGATAATTCTTAAGATAATAAACGGATTTCTCTTTCGACTACGCTTGATTGAGAAATCTGTTTTTGATTTTCCGGCATTCGGGAGCAAGCTGTTATATTGCCCGGTCATTAGTGCTTTTAACTTAATAATGTGTTTTTTCTGGCAAGTTAAAGTTAAATTTCTTTTCTCAAGCAAATCCGAAAACTCTAATGCTGAATTATGGCAAAAGAGCTTATATCTTTAAAGTCTATGAAGTTTTTTGAACCTTATTGACCCGGAATAGTGTTTCTTTTATTATTAAAATATAAAATATTTAAACACTATTATATTAATTGCAAATCAAATTAAACTTAAATTTTGAAAAATAAAAATTATCCAAAACTATCAAAAATTATTAAAAATATCAAAAGTATAATAACGTTCAAAACTAACAAAATAATCAAAATTTTCGAAACATCGAAACAATTGTAAAAACTGTTTAACAAAATCCCTTATTACAATTCAAAATTATATTATCAAGTATAAGGATAAAGGAGAAGCCTATGAAGAAGAAACTGTACTTGAGAATCCGGGTATTGGTCCTTGTATTATTGCTCATCTTAAGCTCTTTAATAATCGCCCCTGAGCAGGCTCTGGCTGATACAGAAATTGCTGCAGATGAAGAAGTGCAGGAAATTGCTGCAGACGAAGAAGTGCCGGAAGTTGCTGCAGATGAAGAAGTGACAACGACTGTAAGCGATACAGAAGATCAAAATGTTTTAGAGCAGTCAAACAATGAAGAAGAAAGTAACGATTTCATTCCACAACCGGATAATGTGACAGATTTAGAAACCGGCTCGTTTCTTACAAATGATTTGGACAGGATCTCTGCAGATGAAACCGATATGATTTCCTCAGATGAATCATCAGAGCCGGTTGACGAATCGGTAACTGAAACGGATATAGATTCAACCGAATCTTCGCTTGTACCAACCCCCGAACAAGTTGACGAAGCAGATATACCATCTGCCATTGATGAAGTGATTGAAACGCCTGAAGTTGAGCAAGCTGTGCAAGAAGCTGTTGCAGAAAAGCAAGACGAACAAGATGCCGATGTTGCGGTGCCGGATCCCGCTGATAACGGAAGAGGCACAAGAGCAGCCTATACACCCGAACAGTATTTTATATTTGATGTGACGACCAAAACTATTACGGATTACACGGGATCGGACAAAGCTGTCAGCATTCCGCCCAGTATAGGCGGCGTTAAAGTAGAGCACATCGGAGGGAATGCCTTCAGATATAAAGAACTCACAAGTATTACGATACCGAACGGCATAGAAAGTATCGGACATGCTGCATTTTTGGACAATCAACTCAAGAATGTCACGATCCCGGACAGTGTCACTCAGATTGATGAATCGGCATTTATGAGAAACCAGCTCACGAGCGTGACGATTTCAAATAGTGTTATATACATCGGTGATTTAGCATTCTTAGACAATCAACTCAAGAATGTTACGATCCCGGACGGTGTCATGCATATCGGAGAATCGGCATTTATGAGAAACCAGCTCACAAGCGTTACGATATCGAACAGTGTAAATCACATTGGTGTTTCTGCATTCAAAGAGAACCAACTTATAAACGTCACTATTCCGGACAGTGTCGGGAGTATCGGGGAATGGGCCTTTGAGAAGAATCCGATAATCTGGGCTTCAATTCCTGAAAGTATTCTCTTCATTCTAGACTATGATGGTAATCCGCTCGTCTACCAACCAACCGCCGAACAAATAGGGGAATATTGTTTTGATGACGGAGTAGCTTTATATGTAAAACGTTACATCAAAGCGAATTACAACATTCGAGAGACACCTAACGGTAAAGTGATTACCAAGCTTTGGCGCCCGTTATATGTAACCGGTACAAAACAAGGAGGTTGGTATAAGTTCACCTATAACAGTAAGCCTGCATATGTAGTAATGGAAGCAACTACAACTGATCCGCCACCGATGACCGGTTATGCTAAAGGCAATTTAAATATGAGAGATGTACCCGGCGGATCAATTATCGGTACAATCCCGATCGGTCATAAAGTTCAGGGTAAACTTGTCGGTAATACGGTAGAAACGACGTATAACGGTAAATTCGGTTACGTGTACGCATCACTGCTTCAAAAGGATCCTGTCCAGGTAACACGCTATATTAAGGCAGGTTCAAATATCAGGAGTACGCCGGGCGGAACAATAATCGAAACCTTAAAGATGCCGATCCTTGTGACCGGAACAATTACAGGGAACTATCTCAGATTTACCTATAAAGGTCAAACAGCCTATGTGGCAATGAATTTAACCACGACCCAAAATCCGCCGATTACCGGTTATGCCAAAAGTACGGTTAATGTACGAAATGCGCCCGGGGGATCAATTATCGGCACCTTACCGATCGGCCGTCAAGTCAAGGGAGTTCTGGTAGGAAATATGGTGCGCTTCACCTATAGCAGTCAGACCGGCTATGTCTATGCATCTTTGTTACAAGCAACGCCGGTCCGAGTAACACGCTATGTAGTCGCCAATTCAATTATCAGAAGCGCGCCGGGCGGCAGTATCATCGCGAGGCCGTGGCGTCCGCTGCTGGTAAGCGGAACAATACAGGGGGCGTGGCTCAAGTTTACTTATAACGGCAGGACAGCTTATGTGGCAATGAGTTCAACCACAACCCAAAATCCGCCGATTACGGGTTATACCAAAAGTACAGTCAATGTGAGGAGTACTCCGAATGGGAGTATAATCGGTTCATTACCTGCCAACAGGAAGGTAAGCGGAGTATTAGTAGGCAACTGGGTCAAATTCACATATGCGGACAGAACCGGATACATTTCCGCTTCGCTCTTGAAAAAATAGTCAAACCGGCTAATCATTTTGTGCAATTCAAAAATTATTAAATGTAAGGATAAATTATAAAGTGTAAGGATAAAGGAGAATCCTATGAAGAAGAAAACGTACTTGAGAATCCGGGCATTGATCCTTGTATTATTGCTTATATTAACCACCTTGGTCATATCTCCTGAGCAGGTTCTGGCAGATACGGAAGTTGTTGCAGACGAAGAAACAACACAAGTAGCTACAGACGAAGAAACGACACCAACCGCTGCAGGTGAAGAAACAACACAAGTAGCTGCAGACGAAGAAACGACACCAATTGCTGCAGATGAAGAAACGCCGCAAGTTACTGCAGAGGAAGAATCAACTCAAGTTACTGCAGACGAAGAAGTAACAGCGACTATAAACGATACAGAAGATCAAAATGATTCAGATCGACTAAGAAACGAAGTAGAGACTGACACTGTTTCTGAAACAACAATTTTGCCGACTCCTGAAAGTACGTCTCAACCGACTGAGATTAATGCTGAAGGATCAGGTGATACCGGCACAGATACTCTGCCAACAGTCGAATCGACTGAAGCGGAACAAGTGGCGGAAGAAGCTGTTTCAGATAAGCAAGACGAACAAGATGCAGATACTGCGATGACGGATCATGCTGAATGCGATATCGGCGCTAGAGTCGTCTATACACCGGAGGAAGATTTTAACTTTGATTCTGCGACAGGAACTATCAGGTTTTACATTGGATCGGACAAAGTTGTCAACATTCCGCCTTATATAAAAGGAGTAAAAGTTGAGCATATCGGAGAAGGGGCCTTTAGGTACCTGCATATAACAAGTGTCACAATACCGAACAGTGTTAAAACTATCGGAGATCATGCGTTTATTATGAACAAACTCACGAGCGTCACGATACCGGACAGTGTCATTGAGATTAAAGACGTTGCGTTTCAAGACAACAAACTTACGAGTGTTACGATACCGAACAGTGTCACAGAGATAGGAGAGCGGGCATTTTATAACAATCAGCTTAAGAGTGTAACAATATCTGGCAATGTTACCTACATAAAAGACTCATCCTTTAGAAAGAATCAGCTCACGAGTGTCACGATACCGAACAGCGTCAAAAAGATAGGGAAAATGGCATTTGCTGAAAACCAACTCGCAAGTGTTACGATACCGAACAGTGTCATGATCATTACTTATGCTGCATTTTATCAGAACAAACTGACAAATATTACGATTCCTGAAAGTGTCAGGAGTATCGGAATAGGAGCTTTTTCGTATAATGAGGCAAGCTGGGCTTCAATCCCTGACAGTATTAATTACATTTTAGATTATGATGGAGAATCACTTGTCTATCAACCAACCATCGAAGAAGTAGGGAAACATTGCTTTAATCCCGAAGTATCTTTAATTGGAAAACGTTACATCAAAGCGAATTATAACATTCGAAAGTCACCTGATGGTGAAGTTATAACTAAACTTTGGCGCCCGTTATATGTAACCGGCACCAGCACAAGCACAGGATCCTGGCTTGAGTTTAACTATAATGGAGAACAAGCCTATGTTGCAATGACTGCAATTACAAAAAATCCGCCACCAATGACCGGATATGCTAAACAAACCTTGAACCTAAGAGACGTACCCGGCGGATTGATTATCGGCACAATCCCGAAAGGTCATAAAGTGAGTGGTATTTTTGTCCGTAATACGGTAGAAACAACATATAACGGCAAAACCGGTTATGTGTCTGCTTCGTTATTACAAAAGGATCCGGTCCAGGTGACGCGCTATGTTAAGGCAGGTTCGAATATCAGGAGTGCGCCGGGCGGAACTATCATCGAAACGTTAAAGATGCCGATCTTTGTGACCGGAACAATTACAGGAAGCTATCTCAGATTTACCTATAAAAGTAAAATAGCCTATGTGGCAATGAGTTCAACCACAACCCAAAATCCGCCGATTACGGGTTATACCAAAAGTACAGTCAATGTGAGAAGTAGCCCCGGTGGCAGTGTAATCGGTTCATTACCTGCTAACAGGAAGGTAAGCGGAGTATTGGTAGGTAACTGGGTCAAATTCACATATGCGGGCAGAACCGGATACATTTCCGCCTCGCTCTTGAAAAAATAGTCAAACCGGCTAATCATTTTTATGCAATTCAAAAATTATCAAGTGTAAGGATAAATTATCAAATGTAAGGATAAAGGAGAAGCCTATGAAGAAGAAACTGTACTTGAGAATCCGGGCATTGATCCTTGTAATATTGCTCATCTTAAGCTCTTTAATAATCGCCCCTGAGCAGGTTCTGGCTGATACGGAAGTTGTTGCAGGTGAAGAGACGCAAATTGCTGCGGACGAAGAAATGCCGCAAGTTACTGCAGGTGAAGAAACAACACAAGTAACTGCGGACGAAGAAACGACAGAGACGATAAGTAATTCAGAAGATCAAAATGATTCAGGGCAGCCGGGTAATGAAACAGATACAGAAACAGAAATAGATACAGATACAGATGAACCACAGGATAAGACATCAGAATCGGCAATTGAAACGGATCCGGATTCGACTGAATTGCCGTCTGAGCCGGAACTTGATCCGATTGACGAAACGGATGCTCTGTCTGATCCCGACGCAATGAATGAAGAGACCGATGTTGCTTCTGAAACAACATCGTTGCCGATTCCTGAAAGTACGTTTCAACCAACTGAGATAAACTCTGAAGGATCAGATGATACTGACACAGATACTTTGCCAACAGTCGAATCGCCTGAAGCTGAACAAACGGTGGAAGAAGCTGTTTCCGATAAACAAGAGAAAGAAGATGCTGATACTTCAATGTCGGATCCTGCTGAACAAGGCATCGGCACAAGAGCCGCCTATACACCTGAGAAGTATTTTATATTTAATTCAACGACCAAAACCATCACGGAGTATACCGGATCGAACAAAGTTGTCCACATTCCTCCCTATATAAACGGTGTTAAAGTTGAACATATAGGTGATAGTGCTTTTAGGAACAAAGGGCTTACAAGTGTGACGATTCCGAAAGGTGTTATAACAGTTGGACATAATACATTCAAATCAAACGAACTGACGGACGTTGCGATTGCTAACAGTGTCCTGGAGATAGGAGATGATGCGTTCACTTTCAACGAACTTACGAGCATTACGATTCCGGACAGTGTCACAACAATCGGGAAATGTGCATTTGAATGCAATAAACTCAAGGATGTCACGATACCGGACAGCGTCCTGAAGATAGGATATAAGGCGTTTGCCGGAAACCAACTCACAAGTGTCACAATAGCTAACAGCGTCCTGTTCATTGAAGATTATGCATTTTCTGATAATCAACTCAAGAATGTTACGCTTCCAAGTAATCTCCTGAGTATCGGAGAATGGGCCTTTGAGAAGAATCCGATAAGCTGGGCTTCAATTCCTGCAGGTATTGCATGGATTGAGATGGCTGAAAGTCATGGGCAAATTGTCTCCCCTACCATCGAACAAGTGGGGCAATATTGTTTTGATCCCGGAGTATTCTTAATTGCAAAACGTTACATCAAAGCGAATTATTACATTCGTGAGGCACCTAACGGTAAAGTGATTACTAAACTTTGGCGCCCTTTATATGTAACCGGCACAAGCATAGGCACACAAGCATGGCTTAAGTTCACCTATAACGGAAAACCGGCCTTTGTAGCACTGGCTGCAACATCAACCAATTCGCCCCCGATGACCGGATATGCCAAACAGACCTTGAACATAAGAAGTACACCGGGTGGATCTATCATAGGTACAATCCCTATAGGTCGTAAAGTTAATGGTAATCTTGATAAAAATATGGTAAAGACAACGTATAACGGTAAAACCGGTTATGTGTATGCCTCGTTATTGCAAAAGGATCCGGTCCAGGTAACACGCTATGTTAAGGCAGGTTCGAATATCAGGAGCACACCCGGCGGAACAATCATCGAAACCTTAAAGATGCCGATCCTTGTGACCGGTACAATTACAGGAAACTATCTCAGATTTACCTATAAGAGTAAAACAGCCTATGTGGCAATGAATTTAACCACGACTCAAAATCCTCCGATTACCGGTTATGCCAAAAGTGCGGTTAATGTGCGCAATGCGCCCGGAGGATCAATTATCGGCACCTTACCGGTCGGCCGTCAAGTCAAGGGAGTTCTGACAGGAAATATGGTGCGCTTCACCTATAGCAGTCAGACCGGCTATGTCTATGTTTACATGTTACAAGCAACTCCGGTCCGAGTAACACGCTATGTAGTCGCTAATTCGATTATCAGAAGCGCGCCGGGCGGCAGTATCATCACCAGACCGTGGCGTCCGCTGCTGGTAAGCGGAACAATACAGGGAGCGTGGCTCAAGTTTACTTATAACGGCAGGACAGCTTATGTGGCAATGAGTTCGACCACAACCCAAAATCCGCCGATTACGGGTTATACCAAAAGTACAGTCAATGTGAGAAGTAGCCCCGGTGGCAGTATAATCGGTTCATTACCTGCTAACAGGAAGGTAAGCGGAGTATTAGTAGGCAACTGGGTCAAATTCACATATGCGGGCAGAACCGGATACATTTCCGCCTCGCTCTTGAAAAAATAGTCCGGCCGGCTAATCATTTTGTGCAATTCAAAAGAGAATAAACAGATTTCTCTTTCAATCTATCGTGATTGAGAAATCTGTTTTTGATTTTCTTGATTTCAGAGCTAACAAATTACCGGTTTTAAACTGTGTTTTATTTAAAACTGTATTAATAAAATTACTAAAAACAAGATAAAGTTATGTCTTCTTTATCTGATGTAAGAAACAAGAACTTGAAAGATGAATGATGACAAAATGAATTTTGGCTTAAAGTTTCACAAATTAAATTGAACTATATTGACCCGGAATAACGTTTATTCTATTATTTAAATATCAAATATCTGAACACCGTTATATTAACAGCAGCTCGAATTAAACTTGATTATTTGAGATACGAAAACTGTCAAAACTATCGATAATTATCAAAACGATTCAAACGGTCAAAACGATCCAAATGGTCAAAACGATCGAAACGGTCAAAAACCAAAATCAATCCGAATTTTCGAATTATCGAAACAATTGCAACAACTGTTTAACAAAATCCCTTACTACAATTCAAAATTAAATTATCAAGTATAAGGATAAAGGAGAAGCCTATGAAGAAGAAACTGTACTTGAGAATCCGGGTATTGGTCCTTATATTATTGCTCATCTTAAGCTCTTTAATAATCGCCCCTGAGCAGGTTCTGGCTGATACGGAAGTTGTTGCAGATGAAGAAACGCCGGAAGTTACATCAGGTGAAGAAACGACGCAAGTTACTGCAGATGAAGAAGTAACAGCGACTATAAACGATACAGAAAATCAAAATAATTCAGGGCAGACGGGTAATGAATCAGAAACAGAAACAGATACAGAAACAGAAACAGAAACAGAAACAGAGACAACAACAGATACAGATACAGATACAGATGAACCGCAGGAGAAGACATCAGAATCGGCAATTGGAACGGAAATAGATTCTGCTGAAGCGCCGTCTGAGCCGGAACTTGATCCGGTGGAGGAAACGGAAGCTTCAGCTCCGGACGAAGCAACGAATGAAACGGACGATGTTACCTCTGAAGCAACAACATTACCGACGACTGAAAGCACATCTGCGGATGATAGTCAATCAACTGAGCCCAATGCAGAAGGAACAGATGATACCGACACAGATACTTTGCCAACAGTCGAATTGCCTGAAGCTGAACAAATGTTGGAAGAAGCTATTTCCGATAAACAAGACAAAGAAGACAGAGATGTTTTGCTATCAGATCTCGCTGAGCTTGGCAGAGGCACAAGAGCGTACACACCGGAGGAAGATTTTCGCTTTGAACCGAATACCGGAACTATCACGAGGTACATAGGAACGGACACAGATGTTAACATTCCGCCCTATATAAGCGGTGTTAAAGTTGAGTACATAGGCGAGAGTTCATTCTGGTTATGCAATATAACAAGCGTCACGATCCCGGACAGCGTCATAGAAATAGAAGAAAGGGCATTTGGTGACAACGAACTTACGAGCGTCACGATACCGAACAGCGTAAAAATCATCCATGCTTTAGCATTCATTAGAAATCAACTCAAGAATGTAACTATACCAAACAGTGTCATTAGCATTGATAATTATGCCTTTGCTGACAACCAACTCACGAGTGTAACAATTCCGGACAGTGTCTTGTTTATTGGTGTTGAAGCATTTGCCAACAACCAACTCACGAGCGTTACAATTCCGAGTAACCTTGTGAATATTGGGGAAAGAGCCTTTTCAGAGAATTCGATAATCTGGGCTTCAATTCCTGAAGATATTCTCTTCATTTTAGACTATGATGGTACTCCGCTTGTCTCCCAACCAACCGCCGAACAAATAGGGGAATATTGTTTTGATAACGGAGTAGCTTTATATGTAAAACGTTACATCAAAGCGAATTACAACATTCGAGAGACACCTAACGGTAAAGTGATTACCAAACTTTGGCGCCCGTTATATGTAACCGGTACAAAACAAGGAGGTTGGTATAAGTTCACCTATAACAGTAAACCTGCATATGTAGTAATGGAAGCAACTACAACTGATCCGCCACCGATGACCGGATATGCGAAAGGCAATTTAAATATGAGAGATGTACCCGGAGGATCAATTATCGGTACAATCCCGATCGGTCATAAAGTTCAGGGTAAACTTGTCGGTAATACGGTAGAAACGACGTATAACGGTAAAACCGGTTATGTGTATGCCTCGTTATTGCAAAAGGATCCGGTCCAGGTAACACGCTATGTTAAGGCAGGTTCGAATATCAGGAGCACACCCGGCGGAACAATCATCGAAACGTTAAAGATGCCGATCCTTGTGACCGGAACAATTACAGGAAGCTATCTCAGATTTACGTATAAAGGTCAAACTGTTTATGTGGCAATGAGTTTAACCACGACCCAAAATCCTCCGATTACCGGTTATGCCAAAAGTACGGTTAATGTACGAAATGCGCCCGGGGGATCAATTATCGGCACCTTACCGGTCGGCCGTCAAGTTAAGGGAGTTCTGGCAGGAAATATGGTGCGCTTCACCTATAGCAGTCAGACCGGCTATGTCTATGTTTCCATGTTACAAGCAACGCCGGTCCGAGTAACACGCTATGTAGTCGCCAATTCGATTATCAGAAGCGCGCCGGGCGGCAGTATCATCGCGAGACCGTGGCGTCCGCTGCTGGTAAGCGGAACAATACAGGGGGCGTGGCTCAAATTCACTTATAACGGCAGGACAGCTTATGTGGCAATGAGTTCAACCACAACCCAAAATCCGCCGATTACGGGTTATACCAAAAGTACAGTCAATGTGAGGAGTACTCCGAATGGGAGTATAATCGGTTCATTACCTGCCAACAGGAAGGTAAGCGGAGTATTAGTAGGCAACTGGGTCAAATTCACATATGCGGACAGAACCGGATACATTTCCGCCTCGCTCTTGAAAAAATAGTCAAACCGGCTAATCATTTTGTGCATTCAAAAATTATTAAATGTAAGGATAAATTATAAAGTGTAAGGATAAAGGAGAATCCTATGAAGAAGAAAACGTACTTGAGAATCCGGGCATTGATCCTTGTATTATTGCTTATATTAACCACCTTGGTCATATCTCCTGAGCAGGTTCTGGCAGATACGGAAGTTGTTGCAGACAAAGAAACGACACCAACTGCTGCAGGTGAAGAAACAACACAAGTAGCTGCAGATGAAGAAACGACACCAATTGCTGCAGATGAAGAAACGCCGCAAGTTCCTGCAGAGGAAGAATCAACTCAAGTTACTGCAGACGAAGAAGTAACAGCGACTATAAACGATACAGAAGATCAAAATGATTCAGAACAATCAAACAATATAGAAGAATCGGATACCGGTACTGATATCACAGATGAATCACAGGAGAAGACAGCAGAATTGGCAACTGAAACGGATCCGGATTCAACTGAATTGCCGTCTGAGCCGGAACTTGATCCGGTGGAAGAAACGGAAGCTTCAGCTCCGGACGAAGCAACGAATGAAACGGACGATGTTACCTCTGAAGCAACAACATTACCGACGACTGAAAGCACATCTGCGGATGATAGTCAATCAACTGAGCACAATGCGGAAGGAACAGATGATACCGACACAGATACTTTGCCAACAGTCAAATCGACTGAAGCGGAACAAACGTTGGAAGAAGCTATTGCAGATAAACAAGATGCCGAAAATGAGATGCCGGATCCGGCTGAGCGCAGTATCGGCACAAGAGCTAACTTTACTCCGGCTGAAAATTTTGAATTTGATCCGGTAACCGGAACAATTACAAGGTACATTGGAGCGGGGAAAAATGTTCATATTCCGCCTTATATAAACGGAGTTGAGGTTGAGCACATCGGAAAGCAAGCATTTTACGATCTTCAACTCACAGGCGTAACCATACCGTACGGTGTTGTTACAATAGGTGAACAAGCATTTAGGTTTAACATCCTTACAGAGATCACGATTCCGAACGGAGTAATAAGCATAGAAGGTGGTGCATTCTTAGACAATAGTCTGACGAGTGTTACGCTGCCGAACAGCGTTAAGAATATTGGTGATTGGGCGTTTGCCAGGAATAAAATCAAGAATGTTATAATTCCGGATAGTGTCATCTGGATTGATGAATGGGCATTTTCTTTCAACGAACTTACCAGCGTGACGATATCGAAAAACGTCACATTTATTGGTTGCGTTGCATTTCACGCTAACAATCTGACAAGCGTCACTATTCCGGATAGTGTCTCAAGTATAGGTAAAGGAGCATTTAGCGATAATCCGATAAGCCGGGCTTTAATTCCCGAAAATATCATATTTATTACTAAAGGTGAAGGTGAAACTCTTGTTTACCAACCGACTATCGAGCAAGTGGGGGAACATTGTTTTGATGAGGGTGTTCCTTTAATAGGAAAACATTATATCAAAGCGAATTACAATATTCGCAAGTCACCTAATGGTGAAGTGATTACCGTACTTTGGCGCCCTTTATATGTAACCGGTACAAGTACGAGCAAAGGGCAATGGCTTAAGTTTACCTATAATGGCAGCAACGCTTATGTGTCAATGACTGCAACTACAACAAATTTCCCTCCGATAACCGGTTATGCTAAAGGCAGCTTGAATCTGCGAGATGCACCCGGAGGATCGATTATCGGTACAATTCCGATTGGTCATCAAGTTCAAGGTGTACTTGTCGGTAATTCGGTAGAAACAATATATAACGGTAAATTCGGTTACGTGTACGCATCACTGCTCCAAAAAGATCCTGTAAAAATATCACGATACATAAAGGCAGGTTCAAATATCAGAAGTACACCCGGCGGAACGATCATAACTAAGCTGAAAATGCCGATCTATGTGACTGGTACGATTGTAGGCAGCTATCTTAGGTTTACATATAATGGCAAAACTGCATATGTTCATTTGAGTGTAACAACGACCCAATCCCAACCGATAACGGGTTACACCAAATGTACGGTAAATGTCAGAAGTTCCCCGAATGGCAGTATAATCGGTTCATTACCAGCCGGTCGTAAAGTGAGCGGAACCTTAGTAGGTAACTGGGTCAAATTCACTTCTTCAGGCAAAACCGGTTATATCTATTCCTCATATTTAAGATGATCATATAGTTTAAAAATCGTTTCAACAGAAACTAAAAGCTTATAACTGATTTCTCGTTCAAGCTATTCTGTTTGAGAAATCAGTTATTACTCTAAGCGAAACCCTTACAACAACTGTTGGATATAATCCCATTCAATAATTAAAATTTATCAAATCCTGCTTGTATGAGGAAAAAGAATAAAGGAAAAAGTATAAAGTATAAAGGATATATGAAAAGCTTATGAAGAAGAGACCTTATTTAAGAATTCAGGCATTCGTCCTGGTATTGTTACTAACATTAACCACCTTAGTCATATCTCCTGAGCAGGTTCTGGCAGATACGCAAGTTACTGCAGAAGAAGAAACGTTGCCAACTACTGTGAACGAAGAAGTGACAGAGACGATAAGTAATTCAGAAGATCAAAATGATTCAGAACAGCCGGCCAATGAAATAGAGACGGACACTGACACTGACACTGGAACTGACATTGATACTGATACTGATATTATTGCTGAATCACAGGAGAAGACATCAGAATCGGCAACAAAAACAGAAACAGAAATAGAAACAGATACAGATACAGAAACAGATACAGATACAGATACAGATACAGATGCAGATACAGATACAGATACAGCTGAAATCACATCTGAACCAACCCTTGAACAAGTTGAAGAAACAGATATATCACCTGCCGTTGACCCGGTGGTCGAAACGTCTGAAGCAAATCAATCAGCAGAAGATGTTATTGCAGATAAATCAAATGATCAGGATGCGGATGTTGAGATGTCGGATTCCGCTGAGAACGTAAGAGGCACAAGAATAGTCTATACACCGGATGATGACTTTGGATTTGATCCAACGACCGGAACCATCACGAAGTATACCGGATCGGACAAAGTTGTCCACATTCCGCCCTATATAAACGGTGTTAAAGTTGAACATATAGGGAATGGTGCTTTTTGGGGCAAAGGGCTCACAAGTGTAACGATTCCGGACGGTGTCATAACAATTGGGAATTATGTATTTTATTGTAACAATCTAACAGACGTAACGATTCCGTACAATGTTACAAATATAGGAGAATTTGCGTTTAATACCAATGGAATCGAGAGTGTGACATTTTCAAATTCAAACAAACTAGAAATCATTGGAGAATATGCGTTTGCTAGCAACAAACTCACAAGCGTAACAATACCGGGTAGTGTTATCTCTATCGGTTTAATGTCATTTGCCGACAACCAACTCACAAGTGTCACAATAGCGAACAGCGTATTGTTCATTGGATGTTATGCATTTTCTGATAATCAACTCAAGAATGTTACGCTTCCAAGTAATCTCGTGAGTATCGGAGAATGGGCGTTTGAGAATAATCCGATAAGCCGGGTTTCTATCCCTGAAGGTATTGCATGGATTGAGATGGCTGAAAGTCATCATGACCCAATTTTCTTCCCCACCATCGAAGAAGTAGGGCAATGTTGTTTTGATTCCGGAGTATCTTTAATTGGAAAACGTTACATCAAAGCGAATTATTACATTCGTGAGAAACCAAATGGTAAAGTGATAACAAAACTATGGCGACCTTTATATGTAACCGGCACAAGCACAAGCCAAGGAGCCTGGCTTAAGTTCGCCTATAATGGAAGAACAGCTTATGTAGTACTGGGTGCAACATCAACCAATTCGCCTCCAATGACCGGTTATGCCAAACAGACCTTGAACATAAGAGACTCTACCGGCTCAATTATCGGAAAGATACCGATAGGCCGTAAAGTGAATGGTGTTCTTTATAAGAATATGGTACTGACAACCTATAACGGAATACAGGGTTATGTGTATGCCTCGTTATTGCAAAAGGATCCGGTCCAGGTAACTCGCTATGTTAAGGCAGGTTCGAATATCAGGAGTGCGCCGGGCGGAACTATAATCGAAACGTTAAAGATGCCGATCTTTGTGACCGGAACAATTGCAGGAAACTATCTCAGATTTACGTATAAAGGTCAAACTGTTTATGTGGCAATGAGTTTAACCACGACTCAAAATCCTCCGATTACCGGTTATGCCAAAAGTGCGGTTAATGTGCGCAATGCGCCCGGAGGATCAATTATCGGCACCTTACCGGTCGGCCGTCAAGTCAAGGGAGTTCTGGTAGGAAATATGGTGCGCTTCACCTATAGCAGTCAGACCGGCTATGTCTATGTTTCCATGTTACAAGCAACACCGGTCCGAGTAACACGCTATATTAAGGCAGGTTCGAATATCAGGAGTACACCGAATGGCACTATAATCGGCAGACCGTGGCGTCCGCTGCTGGTAAGCGGAACAATACAGGGGGCGTGGCTCAAGTTTACTTATAGCGGCAGGACAGCTTATGTGGCAATGAGTTTAACCACAACCCAAAATCCGCCGATTACGGGTTATACCAAAAGTACAGTCAATGTGAGAAGTACCCCCGGTGGCAGTGTAATCGGTTCATTACCTGCTAACAGGAAGGTAAGCGGAGTATTAGTAGGCAACTGGGTCAAATTCACATATGCGGGCAGAACCGGGTATATTTCCGCCTCGCTCTTGAAAAAATAGTCAAACCGGCTAATCATTTTGTGCAATTCAAAAATTATCAAGTGTAAGGATAAAGGAGAAGCCTATGAAGAAGAAAACGTACTTGAGAATCCGGGCATTGATCCTGGTAATATTGCTTATATTAACCACTTTAATCATATCTCCCGAGCAGGCTCTGGCTGATACGCAAGTTGCTGCAGATGAAGAAACGTCGCAAGTTATTGCAGAGGAAGAATCAACTCAAACTACTGTGAACGAAGAAGTGACAGAGACGATAAGTAATTCAGAAGATCAAAATGATTCAGAACAGCCGGTCAATGAAATAGAGACAGACACTGACACTGACACTGGAACTGACATTGATACTGATATTATTGCTGAATCACAGGAGAAGACATCAGAATCGGCAACAGATACAGATACAGATACAACTGAAATCACATCTGAACCAATTCTTGAATCATCTGAACAAACCCTTGAACAAGTTGATGAAACAGATGAACAAGTTGATGGAACAGATACATCATCCGGCGTTGATGAAGAGGTCGAAATGCCTAAAGCGGAACAACCGACGGAAGAAGCTGTTACAGATAAGCCGGATGAACAAGATGCCGATGTTACGGTGCCGGATTCTGCTCAGCAAGGAAGAGGCGCAAGAATAGTCTATACACCGGATGATGACTTTGAATTTGATCCAGATACCGGAACCATCACGAGGTACATAGGATCGGACACAGATGTTAACATTCCGCCCTATATAAACAGTGTTAAAGTTGAGAACATTGGATTAGCTGCCTTCGAGATGCACAATCTTACAAGCGTAACATTACCAGATGGTATCCTTACAATTGGACATTGTGCATTCAATGCTTGTGGTCTTGATAATATTACGATTCCGAACAGCGTAATTTCAATTCATAGTTCTGCGTTTACACAAAATAATTTAACTAGCATTGTCATCCCTAACAGTGTCCAGAGTATCGGGGAAGAAGCCTTTTGGTTTAATGATATTGTTTTGGCATCAGTCCCCGGACATATTTTTTCTATTGAAAATAATGAAGGTGAATTACTGGTTTTACTACCAACCATTGAAGAAGTAGGTGAGCATTGTTTTGATGAAGGTGTCTATTTAAGGGGAAAACGTTACATTAAAGCGAATTATAACATTCGAAAGTCACCTGATGGTGAAGTTATAACTAAACTTTGGCGTCCGCTATATGTAGCCGCCTCAAGTAAAGTAGGAGGTAAATGGGTTGATTTCGACTATAATCAAGAACAGGTTTATGTAGCAATTGCTGCAAGTACAAACAGACCACAGCCAATTAGCGGTTATGCGAAAGGAACTTTGAATATAAGAGATGAACCTGACGGATCAATTATCGGTACTATTCCAAGAGGTTATAACGTTCAGGGCGAACTTGTCGGTAATATGGTAGAAACAACGTATAACGGTACAACCGGTTATGTGTATGCCTCGTTATTGCAAAAGGATCCGGTCCAGGTAACACGCTATGTTAAGGCAGGTTCGAATATCAGAAGTGCGCCGGGCGGAACTATAATCGAAACGTTAAAGATTCCGATCCTTGTGACCGGTACAATTACAGGAAGCTATCTCAGATTTACGTATAAAGGTCAAACTGCCTATGTGGCAATGAGTTTAACCACGACTCAAAATCCTCCGATTACAGGTTATGCCAAAAGTGCGGTTAATGTGCGCAATGCGCCCGGAGGATCAATTATCGGCACCTTACCGGTCGGCCGTCAAGTCAAGGGAGTTCTGGTAGGAAATATGGTGCGCTTCACCTATAACAGTCAGACCGGCTATGTCTATGTTTCCATGTTACAAGCAACACCGGTCCGAGTAACACGCTATGTAGTCGCCAATTCGATTATCAGAAGCGCGCCGGGCGGCAGTATCATCGCGAGGCCGTGGCGTCCGCTGCTGGTAAGCGGAACAATACAGGGGGCATGGCTCAAGTTTACTTATAACGGCAGGACAGCTTATGTGGCAATGAGTTTAACCACAACCCAAAATCCGCCGATTACGGGTTATACCAAAAGTACAGTCAATGTGAGGAGTACTCCGAATGGTAGTGTAATAGGTTCATTACCTGCGAACAGGAAGGTAAGCGGAGTATTAGTAGGCAACTGGGTCAAATTCACATATGCGGGCAGAACCGGATACATTTCCGCCTCGCTCTTGAAAAAATAGTCAAACCGGCTAATCATTTTGTGCAATTCAAAAATTATCAAGTATAAGGATAAAGGAGAAGCCTATGAAGAAGAAACTGTACTTGAGAATCCTGGCATTGATCCTTGTAATATTGCTTATATTAACCACCTTGATCATATCTCCCGAGCAGGTACTGGCAGATACGGAAGTTGCTGCAGACGAAGAAATGCCGCAAGTTGCTGCAAAGGAAGAATCAACTCAAGTTACTGTGAACGAAGAAGTGACAGAGGTGATAAGTAATTCAGAAGATCAAAATGATTCAGAACAGCCGGTCAATGAAATAGAGACAGACACTGACACTGGAACTGACATTGATACTGATATTATTGCTGAATCACAGGAGAAGACATCAGAATCGGCAACAGAAACAGAAACAGAAACAGAAACAGAAACAGAAACAGATACAGATACAGATACAGATACAGATACAGATACAGATCCAACTGAAATCACATCTGAACCAATTCTTGAATCATCTGAACAAACCCTTGAACAAGTTGATGGAACAGATGAACAAGTTGATGAAACAGATACATCATCAGTCGTTGATGAAGTGATCGAAACACCTGAAACTGAACAATTGGTGGAGGAAGCTGTTTCGGATAAGTCGGACGATCAGGATGCCGATATTACGGTGCCGGATCCCGCGCAGCAAGGAAGAGGCACAAGAATAGTCTATACACCGGATTATGACTTTGTATTTGATCCAGATACCGGAACAATCACAGGTTATACCGGGATTAGCTCAGTAGTTAACATTCCGCCCTATATATACGAAGATAAAGTGGAGCACATCGGGGATATGGCGTTTTATCAACAGGAACTCACAAGTGTAACAATGCCGGACGGTATCTTATCAATTGGAAAATATGCATTCTATTTTAATGATCTCGAGCATATTACAATTCCGGGTAGTGTAAGTTATATTGATGCTCATGCGTTTGCGCTCAACGAGCTTACAAGCGTGACAATGTCACACGGTCTCATAACAATTGGAGATAGAGCATTCGAGGGTAATGATCTTGAGCATATTACGATTCCAAACAGTGTCGAATGCATTGATATTTCTGCATTTTTTTACAACAGAATTACAAGTGTGAGGATTCCGGACAGTGTCTGGAAAATCGGAGATTCAGCCTTTAGGTGTAATCCTATAAAATATGCTACAATCCCTGACAGCATTGTATATTATATATCTTCAAACGGTATAGATATCACCCACCCAACCATTTCTCATATTCTGGAATATTCTTTTGATCCCGGAGTATCTTTAGCTTATTACGTCAAAGCCGGTTCTAATATCAGAAGAGCACCCGGCGGAACAATTATCGAAAATCTGAAAATGCCGATTTATGCGATCGGTTCTCCGGAGGGAGATTACCTCAAATTTACCTACAAAGGTCAAACAGCCTATGTCCATATGAGTGTGAAATCAATCCATCCACAACCGATTACCGGATATACCAAAAGCTCAGTAAATGTAAGAAGTGCACCTAATGGCAGCATAATCGGTTCTTTACCGATTGGTCAAAAGATAAGTGGAACCTTAATAGGCTATTGGGTCAGATTTACTTATTCAGGTCAAACAGGCTATGTGTATGCCCCGTCCCTGCAAGCCGATCCTGTCCAGGTAACACGCTATGTTAAGGCAGGTTCAAATATCAGGAGCACACCCGGCGGAACTATAATCGAAACGTTAAAGATGCCGATCCTTGTGACCGGAACAATTACAGGAAGCTATCTCAGATTTACGTATAAAAGTAAAACAGCCTATGTGGCAATGAGTTTAACCACGACTCAAAATCCTCCGATTACCGGTTATGCTAAAAGTGCGGTTAATGTGCGCAATGCGCCCGGGGGATCAATTATCGGCACCTTACCGGTCGGCCGTCAAGTTAAGGGAGTTCTGGCAGGAAATATGGTGCGCTTCACCTATAGCAGTCAGACCGGCTATGTCTATGTTTCCATGTTACAAGCGACGCCGGTCCGAGTAACACGCTATGTAGTCGCCAATTCGATTATCAGAAGCGCGCCGGGCGGCAGTATCATCGCGAGGCCGTGGCGTCCGCTGCTGGTAAGCGGAACAATACAGGGGGCGTGGCTCAAGTTTACTTATAACGGCAGGACAGCTTATGTGGCAATGAGTTCGACCACAACCCAAAATCCGCCGATTACGGGTTATACCAAAAGTACAGTCAATGTGAGGAGTACTCCGAATGGGAGTGTAATCGGTTCATTACCTGCGAACAGGAAGGTAAGCGGAGTATTAGTAGGCAACTGGGTCAAATTCACATATGCGGGCAGAACCGGATACATTTCCGCCTCGCTCTTGAAAAAATAATCAAACCGGCGAATCATTTTGTGCAATTCAAAAATTATTAAATGTTAGGATAAATTATTAAATGTAAGGATAAATTATCAAGTGTAAGGATAAATTATCAAGTATAAGGATAAAGGAGAAGCCTATGAAGAAGAAACTGTATTTGAGAATCCGGGCATTTGTCCTTGTATTATTGCTTATATCAACCACCTTGATCATATCTCCCGAGCAGGCTCTGGCTGATACGCAAGTTGCTGCAGGTGAAGAAGTGACGCAAATTGCTGCGGACGAAGAAACGCCGCAAGTTGCTGCAGATGAAGAAACGTCGCAAACTACTGTGAACGAAGAAGTGACAGAAGTGATAAGTAATTCAGAAAATCAAAATGATTCAGAACAGCCGGTCAATGAAGAAGAACCTGAAACTGTCCCCGATATCACAGATGAACTGCAGGAGATGCCGGATGAACAGGCAACTGAAACAGAGCAAGATACGAATGAAACTGTTGCAGATGTCTCGGACGATCCGGATGCCGATGTTGCTGTCCCGGATTCCGCTGAACACGGCAAAGGTACAAGAGATTATATACCACCGGATGATTTTGTATTTATACCTGAGACCGGAACCATCAGAGGTTACAAAGGAGCGAGCAAAGATGTTGACATTCCGTCCCATATTGACGGCATAGAAGTCAAGCACATCGGAGAATATGCATTTAAAAACGAACAACTCACAAGTGTAACGATTCCGGACAGTGTTATAACAATCGGACTTATTGCATTTGGACAGAATCAACTGGAGAATATCACGATTCCCGACAGTGTCAGACAGATTGATAATTCGGCATTTTCTTATAATAAACTCTCAAGCGTTGAGATTCCTGACAGTGTCATGTCGATTGGTGCTTTTGCATTTGATTCCAACGAACTTAAAAGCGTCATTATCCCGGACAGTGTCTCGACTATCGGCGAATCAGCGTTCAGTAATAATTCGATAAGCCATGTTTCAATCCCTGAACATATTATCTTTATTGTAGACTCTGCAGGTAACCGACTCGTATTTCACCCAACTATAGATCAAATAGGGGAAAAATGTTTTGATTACGGGGTATCATTAATTGGCAAACATTATATCAAAGCAAATTCTAACATTCGTGAGACACCTAACGGTAAAGTAATTACCAGACTTTGGCGACCGGTGTTTGTGACCGGTACAGGCACTGTCCAAAGTGAATGGCTCCAGTTTACTTTTAATGGAAGAACAGCCTATGTAGCAAAAGTTGTGACTACAAATAAATCACCACCAATGACCGGATATGCGAAAGGCAATTTAAATATGAGAGATGTACCCGGCGGATCAATTATCGGTACAATCCCGATTGGTCATAAAGTTCAGGGTAAACTTGTCGGTAATACGGTAGAGACGACGTATAACGGTAAAACCGGTTATGTGTATGCCTCGTTATTGCAAAAGGATCCGGTCCAGGTAACACGCTATGTTAAGGCAGGTTCGAATATCAGGAGTACACTTGCCGGAACAATCATCGAAACCTTAAAGATGCCGATCCTTGTGACCGGAACAATTACAGGAAGCTATCTCAGATTTACGTATAAAGGTCAAACTGTTTATGTGGCAATGAGTTTAACCACGACTCAAAATCCTCCGATTACCGGTTATGCCAAAAGTGCGGTTAATGTGCGCAATGCGCCCGGAGGATCAATTATCGGCACCTTACCGGTCGGCCGTCAAGTCAAGGGAGTTCTGGCAGGAAATATGGTGCGCTTCACCTATAGCAGTCAGACCGGCTATGTCTATGTTTCCATGTTACAAGCGACGCCGGTCCGAGTAACACGCTATGTAGTCGCCAATTCGATTATCAGAAGCGCGCCGGGCGGCAGTATCATCGCGAGGCCGTGGCGTCCGCTGCTGGCAAGCGGAACAATACAGGGAGCGTGGCTCAAGTTTACTTATAACGGTAAAACAGCTTATGTAGCAATGAGTTCAACCACAACCCAAAATCCGCCGATTACGGGTTATACCAAAAGTACAGTCAATGTGAGGAGTACTCCGAATGGGAGTGTAATCGGTTCATTACCTGCCAACAGGAAGGTAAGCGGAGTATTAGTAGGCAACTGGGTCAAATTCACATATGCGGGCAGAACCGGGTATATTTCCGCTTCGCTCTTGAAAAAATAGTCTAATAGCAAATTATTAAAATTTATATTGTATTGCTATGACACAACAGATTTCTCTTTCAATCTTCATGATTGAGAAATCTGTTTTTTTATTATGGATTTTTTTGATCCGGTCTTGGCCGGGGAGCAATAAATAATTATTCATCCTTAGCTGAAACATGATAGAATTTTAGAATATTGATTCAGAATTAACTAAATTAAAAAACAATAGAGGTCTTTTCTGACAATGAATAATGACAAATATTATAAAATAGAGAAAAAGAGAGATATAGATACAGAAGAGACATAGATACAGAAATGTAAAAATATTAATCATTTAGGAATAGTGAGATAATGCTATGAAAATTAAAAAAGTTGTTTGTTCTGCCGGCAGATCGGGTTTTTACTTTGATGATCAAATGGCAATAAGGCATGGAGCAATTAATGACGGATTCGATTATATCGGTAAAACTGAACTTGAAGGATTTACCGCAGTACGTCAGGCAGGCGAATCGATTTCGGTTAATTTTATTTTGGAAGATGGTCAGATAGCCACGGGAGATTGTGCTGCGGTGCAATATTCCGGCGCAGGCGGCAGAGATCCTCTGTTTCTGGCAGATACTTATCTGCCTTTGATTGAACGAGAGTTGGTTCCCTTTTATCAAGATAAGGAAATTACAAATTTTCGCGAGATGGCGGCCGAATTGGATAAATTTGTAATAGACGGCAGAAGATTACATACGGCGATACGTTACGGCTTTTCTCAGGCGATTCTTGATGCAGTGGCGAAAAGCAACAAACAGATGATTTGTGAAACTGTTGCTCAAGAATACGGTACGGAAATATCTGAAGAATTAATTCCGATTTTTACCCAATCCGGAGATGACAGATATATTAATGCGGATAAAATGATTATTAAACGAGTGCCGATTTTGCCCCATGCATTAATTAATAATGTTAAAACTAAGCTTGGTGAACAAGGCGAATTGCTTAAAGATTATCTCAAGTGGTTGGTCAAAAGAATTAATGATTTAAGTCGTGATCCTGATTACAAACCTATTATCCAGATTGACGTATACGGAACAATCGGTGAATTGTTCGGCATTGAAAATCATCAGGCAATGGTTGATTATTTAGCTGAATTAAAAGCTGTTTGTGAGCCTTACAAACTACACATAGAGGGCCCGCTTGACGGTAGCAGCCGCGAAGAATGTATGTATAATCTTGCTAAGATAACTGAAATGGTTAATCAAAGAAAACTTGAGGTTGTTTTGGTTGCTGATGAATGGTGTAATACTTTGGAAGATATTAAACTGTTTGCCGAACATCGTGCCGGACATATGATTCAAATCAAAACACCGGATTTAGGTGGTTTGGATAATACGATTGAAGCGGTGCTTTATTGCAAAAAACACGGAGTTAAAGCATATGTCGGCGGTACTTGTAATGAAACCGATATTTCAGCAAGAATCTGTATCCAAGTAGCAATGGGAGTTTGTCCTGCTCAGTTCTTGGCGAAACCGGGCATGGGTGTTGATGAAGCCTACATGATTGCCTTTAATGAAATGCAGAGAATTTTAGCAATCAGAGCGGCAAAAACTGTGTGATTTCGGATTATACAAAGAAATGTGCTAGAATTATAGCTTAGTTAGGTTAATAGTTGTATTAGCAATAAATGTAGTTATATTCAAAAATTGTATTTGAAATTAAAGAAGTGATATATAAAATTGAATTATAAAATTACATTACAAACAAAAGAGTTAAATCAGGAGTTTCCGGGAGGATAAAATTTGGAGTTCCCTTTTGAACAAGATGGTAAAAGACGCAAATCAAACTCCGGTCGTCTTTTACAACAAAAACACAATATCAAAGCGAGTGATTCTAAGACGATAGCCAGAGCAACCCTGATTTCGATGATCGGTCTGTTCATGGCGAAGATCACCGGTTTTTTGCGGGAAGTCTTAATTGTGCCTATTTTAGGTTACGGAATGTATTCCGATCCCTATTATATTGCATTTGCCATTCCGGATTTTCTGTTTGCTTTATTGATCGGCGGTGCAGTTGCGGCGGCAATTACACCGACTTTATCCGGTGGCATCGAACAAAATCGTGAACGAGAAGTTTGGCGCAGTGTCAGTATATTTATCAGTATTGCAAGTCTTGTCATGATAGCGGTGTTGGGTTTGGCGGCAATCCTGATGCAGTGGTTGTTGCCTTCTATTAATCCCGGGAGATCTCAAGAAGTAATCAAGGCAGCAATTCCGGTTTCGCGAATACTACTTATTCAATGCTTTTTCATGACTTTAATTGCATTAACTCAAGGTGTTCTGACTTCATACAAACGTTTCGGTTTAGCCGCTTTCGGCGTAATGATCTATAACATTCTCTATATGATTGTTCTGCTGACCTATGGTGAACAGAGTTTGGCAGGCTTGAAGAGAGTCGGCTGGGGCGTTGTCGGTTCTGCGGCAATTTATTTTTTATTTCAATTAGTGTTGGCACGCAGAGAATTAAAGCATTTTAAGTTTAATTTAGACTATAAAGATCCCGGCTTCAAAAAATTATTATTTTTAGCAATTCCTACATTGTTGTCCGGCTCGGTTTTACACTTGAACGGTCTGATTATGAATGCTTTTACCAATCAGTTTACCGGCGCGATCACTTCGATCAAACAGGCGGATCAGACCTTTATGCTGCCATATGGTGTTGTGGCTGTGGCGATAGGGACTGTGATGCTGCCTAATCTGACCGGTTTTTATGCCAAACGTGATTATCAGCAATGTAAGACTTTATTTACTAAGAGCATCAGACAAGCTTTGTTCTTGATCGGGCCGATTGCCGTGACTTTCTTTGTTTTGGATTTTGAAACAATTCAATTGATTTTTCAATGGAGTACCAAATATAAGAATAGTGAGGTGGCAATAACCGGAGAAATTTTACAATGGTTTTGTGTCAGTTTAATTGCTCAAACGGTTATCTATATGACTAATCAGGCATTTTATGCGAGAAAAGTTACCAGAATCGCTTTGTTTAACGGCATTCTGACTTTGATTCTCAATCCGTTGTTTTGTATTTTGTATACCAGAGTTTTTGATTTCGGTGTTAAGGGAATTGCGATGGCACATGCCTCTTATAGTGTACTCAGTGCACTTATCGTGTATATCCTTTATAAACTGCATAAACCGCAGGCCAAACCTTACCGGATTTTTCCTTTCATATTGCGCTTAGCTTATTGCCTGATCGTTATGGGTTTGGTTCTTTCGGCTGTTAACTTGATTCCGGTTTATCCTGCCGGTAAAGTTTGGCAAATTGCAGTCTATCTGATTAAATTAATTATAGGTTTGATTGTATATTATATTGCAGGCGTGTCGATCAATTTGCATGAAGTGGTTGACTTGCGCAATAAACTCAAAATCAAGATCAGTCATTCATAAGTATTAAAAAGCAATAAATTGTTGTTAAACAGGAGGATTCAATGTCAATTAATCTCTATCAGGAAAAAATTCGTGATATTCGTTTTATATATGTTGATCGTAAACAACAAAGAAAAGCCGATTTATTTCTCGGCTTATGGTTGGAATTGAAGATTTCGGTTGTGCAAAGTCATTCAATGCGGGCAATTGTAAAACAAGAAAAACAATTGAATAATTTTTTCTCGAAAAAAGAAATTGTAGCGTTACTGGAAGAGAATAAAGAGATAGCGCAAAAAGCACTTTATGCGGAAATTCTGGATTCGGCTCGGATTTATCAAAAGGCCTGTCTCGAAGATCGTACCTATGGTTCTAAGTTGTTAAATTTAATCAGAATGAAAGATGATGAGATTGCATATAAAGCTGCGAAAGAAGTCTATCAAATAATTATTCCGGCTTTACTTGCGATGAGTAACCGGAATTGGCGCAATCAGATGATTACAGCAGTGCATCTGGCTTATCAGGAGGTTTTTCGCGATAATGCGCTTAAACCGGATATTCTGTTTGATGAAGCCGATCTGGAAGTGCGGGACGAATTTACGAATATTATAAGCAAGACTCTGAAAAATGAAGGAGCCGAATAAAAGAAACATTTAATCCGACAACAGCCGGAATAAATACGTTGGATAATAAGGAGCCGAATAATTTGCAAGACAATAACAGAGCAATCGTACTGGGGATTCATTTATCTTCTCAGGATCATTCCAAAGAAACCGCGGAATATTCGTTGGCGGAATTAACGGAATTAGCGGAAACAGCCGGTTTGGAAGTTGTAGCGGAATCTTTACAAAGTCGATTGAAACTTGATCCGACTTATGCTGCCGGCAAAGGAAAACTGGACGAAATTTCTGAATTGGCGGAAGCTCTGGAAGCGGAAACGCTTGTTTTTGATCTCAATTTGAGCGGATCACAAATGCGAAACATTTCGGAATTAACCGGATTAAAAATAATTGACCGGACGTTACTTATTTTGGATATTTTTGCTTTGCGAGCGACTACGATGGAGGGTCGCCTTCAAGTTGAGATTGCTCAGCTGAATGATCGGGCGACCAGACTGGTAGGTGCCGGCTTGGCTTTATCACGTTTAGGCGGCGGTATCGGCACCAGAGGTCCGGGTGAGACACAGCTGGAGACAGATCGCAGACATATTCAAAGACGGGTCAGAACCTTAAAACAACGACTTAAAGATTTAAGTAAACGGCGTCAGTTAACGCGTGAGAACAGAACGAAAAATCAATTGATCACCGGAGCTATTGTCGGCTATACGAATGCAGGAAAATCCACCTTGATGAATGCTCTGTGTGAATCTGATTTATTTACGATGGATCAGGTTTTTGCGACACTTGATCCGGCTGCAAGACGGATCAAGGATGCGGAGATACCGATTTTGTTAATCGATACGGTAGGTTTTATCCGAAAGTTGCCTCATCAATTAATCGAAGCGTTTCAGTCTACCTTGGAAGAAGTTAGTTATGCAGATTTTATCGTTCAGGTTACGGACATTTCCGATCCGGAATTTGAAGTGCAAATGGATACCGTAGAGAGACAATTGGAGAATTTAGCTGCAGACAGTAAACCGAGAATTCATGTCTTCAATAAAATTGACTTGGCCGACCCTCAGAAAATCGACCAAATCAGACAAACCAATCGTCATGCGGCGAAACAAGTGTTTATCTCTGCCCGTAACGGAACCGGACTTGCTGAATTAAAGCAGGCAATCAATGAGATTCCGAGAGCTCAAATGCTGCCGTTTCATTTGACCATTCCTTTCGAGCAAAGTCAGATTGTTTCGGAATTACGCAATGTTGCATACATTGATAATGTTGAATATACCGAGCAAGGTACAAAAATCAGCTTTCGTATTCATCAGGGACATTTGGGAATAATTAAGCCCCTTTTATACTAATTGCAGGTTCAGGATATTATCACAAAAATTTCAGTTTATTTGCCGGAAGTAAATTCAGGCTTCCGCTTTGTGTTAAATTTCGGATTTTGCCGTTTTTTTCTTGATCCTTCGATGTTTTTTCTTTTTTATTCTCTTTTGCAGAACACCTTTTGGCAAATCACGCAGAAGTCCTTCGTTTTTGATTAAATATTCGTTTTCTCTTTCGAGCAGCCAATCTTCCAAGGCATCGGTCATTTCATCCGGCGAAGAATAATTTTCAGGCAGCAATGCTTTACCGAAAATTATATTGATAATGAATTTTTTACCGGTTTTCGGGTTTCGGAAACGAGGCCACTTATCATGACGTGAAAATACCTCAAAACCACCTTCAATATATACAGGTATCAGGGGAACTTTGCTGGTTTTGGCAATATATGCCGCACCGTTTTGTAAAGGTCCCAGAGTACCGTCATGCGTACGTGTGCCTTCGGGATGTACCATCAGAATATTACCGGCATTACAGGCTCTGCGGGCCATAACCAGACCGCGTACCGGGTTGCCGTATCTTTCTACCTCGACACCGCGAGATACAGGTACAATTAATTTTCCCATTAAACCGTGTTTGGATTTCAGATCAGCGCCGATCAGCGCGGAGAATTTTTCGAAATGATCTTTGGATAAACCTTTACCGACCAATAAACCGTCAACATATGTTTGATGATTAGGTGCAATGACATATGGACTACGGGCAGGAATATTCTCTTGCCCGATATAATTGATTTGTGCACACATTTTGGCTGCAGTTATGCCGAACCATGAAAAAAACCGTCCGGATAAGCTTCGCTTGCCTGGTAAAGAAGAGTCTGTTTTTCTATTTTTTATATTTTTCTGTTTGCCCATAATCTTTACTCTCCAGTTTGTTGACTTTGTTTAATTTCGCGAAACAACGTTTTTTCTGAAAAAAAATTTTTAATTTTTTGGCACATTCTTCTTCCAATAAACCGCCGACAAAATTTGTATGATGGTTAAGTGCAGAGTTTTTGAGTTCTGCTGTTTCGGCTACAGAACCGCAGGCTCCCGTTTTCGGATCATATGCCCCGAAATAAACGTTGGCGATTCTTGCTTGAATTATAGCACCAAAACACATCAAACAAGGTTCAAGAGTTACATATAGCTCACAATCATCCAGTATCCATCTTTGCAGTTTTTGACAAGCTTTACGGATAGCGACAATTTCAGCGTGAGCGGTTGTATCATTCGCAAATTCTCTTTGATTATGTCCGCGGGCAATGATTTGTCCTGATTGAACAATCACAGCTCCTACCGGTACATCTCCATTTTTTTCTGCTAAGTCAGCTTCCGACAAAGCTTGTTCCATGAAACGGGAAAAATCTTCTGTTGTCACGATATTTCCTCATCACTTGAAAATTAATTGTATGATAACTATAATAACATAGATTGCAACAACTAAACTATTTTTTTATTCACAAAGAGGTTATTAATGCAAGAAGGAATGTGTAAAAATTGCGGTTCAATCGTTTTTTTGGATCCGAAACAAGAAAATTGTCATTGTCTGTTTTGTGACTGCGTTTTCCCGGCTCAAGAAGCCCTGGAAATTGCAAAAAATCCGCAAAACTATGAGTTTCCGAATGAAGAACAACCTGCATATACAGGTGAAGAGATAAATCCTCAGCATAAAAAAGTCAATGCCAATCTTGATCAATTGATTGAGCGAAGAGAGAAAAAAGCAAAAGTTAAACCTAAACCGAAATATGCGGTTGAAAAAAAAGAAATACCGAATGTTAATTTGAGCAAAAAACAAATTTTTACAATAATGGGTATTGTCGTTGCAGCGATTGCCATTTTTTTAGTCGTAACTTTACCCCAAACGGTTACTCGTGATAAACATCGTGCAGATATTACTGCTGAGTTTAAAAAAGCATTAAGCGCTGAAGCATATAACGATTCAATCGACTTTGATCAGGGATTTGCAATTTACAGGATGAACAACACACATGTTGATCTGGTTAGCGAAGCTGATCTGACCAAAGAAGATGCACGTGATATTTTTGCTTCATATTGTAAAGTCAGAGCTGATATCCATAAGATCGATCCGGAAGATACGGATAAAGCATATTCCGATGTTTCAATCAGAATTGCCATGCCGGGTGAAGGCGGTTATTTAATTCAAAACAAAAACCTTACAGATTTGGAAGACTTGGCATTAATTGAAGTTTTGCCATGATGTCCGGCAAAGGTATTAAGGCAAGCGAACAAGCGGGAATAATCCATTTTACTTTTTTATTATAATATTTTATTTAAGAGTCCGAAGTTAAATCATAACTTCGGACTTTTGTTATGTTATATTGAATATGAAGATCTGAGATCGGGGGGACTATATGGAGAATACAGTTTTGATCGTAGAAGATGATACAAATATTAACAATTTGATTAAAGAAGCCCTGGAACAGGCTAATTATCGATGTGTCCAATCATTTTCGGGAACTGAAGCTCTGTTATTAGCCGGAGATCAAAATTTTACGGTAATTATTCTGGACTTAATGTTGCCCGGTTTATCCGGAGAAGAAATTCTGCCGAAAATCAAAGAAATTCAAACAGCTCCTATTATTATTCTTTCCGCGAAGGATGCTTTGGATTCTAAATTGCGTTTGTTGACGAATGGTGCGGACGATTATCTGACAAAGCCTTTTTCAATCGAGGAATTGATTGCCAGAGTGAATATTTTGACGAAACGTCATCAAAATGCACCTGATTTTCATTTTTATCAATTTAAAGACCTGAAGCTGGATTCCAAGAATTATACGGCTTTTCTGGGTAATCATAACCTGAATTTAACGGCTTTAGAATTGAAGATACTGGAAATCTTAATCAAAAACCCCAATCGCGTTTTTTCAAAACAGGATATTTATGATCTTGTTTGGGATGATTATTATATAGGTGGCGATAAAACAATCAACGTACATATATCAAATATACGAAAAAAAATTAAACAATATACCGATGAAGAATATATTGAAACGGTATGGGGAATCGGATTCAAATTAAATTCCCAATAATCTTTAAACTTTCTTTATCTTTCCTTTGCGATATATTAAACAAGATTCGCCATTATATACATAAGCAAGCATTTGCTGAAATATAATGATGGAGGTTTCGGGATGACAATAGTTTTAGAAACAAATAATCTCACAAAAATATACGGCACACAAAAAGCTGTCGATAATATTTCCATCTCGATTAAACAAGGCGATATTTATGGCCTGATCGGGAGAAACGGAGCAGGAAAAACTACGCTGATGCGAATTGTTTCCGGCCTGGCAAGACCTAGTTTGGGAGAATATAAAGTGTTCGGAGAAACTGAAGATGATACTTCGTTAACCAGGATCGGTTGCCTGATTGAAAACACGGGTATATATCCGAACTTAACGGCATTTGAACATTTATATTTAAAAAAATTAGCTGTCGGAATCAGAGAAAATGGAATTGAAAACAAATTACTTGATTTAGTCGGGTTGGCAGATACGGGTAAGAAAAAAGTAAAACAGTTTTCTCTGGGGATGAAACAAAGGCTGGGCATAGCTTTGGCTTTAATCGGATATCCGGATTTAGTGATTTTGGACGAACCGATTAACGGTTTAGATCCGCAGGGAATCGTCGAAGTTCGCAGTATCATTGAAAGATTAAATAAGGAGGAAGGGATTACGTTTATTATATCCAGTCATATTCTGGATGAATTGTCAAGAATAGGAACCCGTTTTGGTATTATAGAACGAGGACAATTATTGGAAGAAATTGATTATGATTCACTTGTGGCGAAAAACAGTGATCGTATTGAATTACAGACATCGGAAGCTGTGAAAGCCTTGCCGCTGTTAGATCAAATTAAGATCAAAGACTATAAATTAATTTCAGACAACCTGATTTATATCTTCGACTCTATAGAACGTACAGGCGATATTTCCTTAGTTTTAGCAAAGCATAGCGTTCCGATTGAAGCCTTAAGTATTCATAAGAATACTTTGGAAGATTATTATCTGAGTTTAACCGGCTATGCTCAAATCAATAATATGGGAGGTTGAAGAGATGTTCAATTATACATGCATGGAATTAAGGCGTTTAAATAAACAAAAATCGACTTATGTTATTCTGTTAACAGCTGTAATCTTATTATTTGGCTTGACATTGATGTTAAATATCAGCCTGAAAGCCTTGGGCAAATTAGACAATACCGGAAATAATTCATTAGACAAAGAACCTGTTACTTTTGAAGTTTCCTTAGCTGACAAACAATCAAGTTCTCCTTTAACTATAGAAAAAGAAAAAAATGAAAATCCGGATCCTGAAAAAATTTTTGCAGAATCGCTGGATGAACATTTAGACGGTGAGCCGTTAGTGAAAGAAGAAACCGGGGATGATTTGTTGCTTCATTACTTCAGTGGTTACAGCATGTTAATATTTTTAATTATTTTTGCGGCATTGTTTTTTACGGCACCTTATCAAAATGGTTTTATCAAAAATTTTCTGGGAACTACTCGTAATCGTTCTAAATTTATTTTTGCCCAATTTTTTACCGGTATAGTTTTTACGATATTGCTATTTGTCGTGTCAGTAATTGTTCTGCTAATTGCTCAACATATATTTTTAGCTGATGAATTTCCGTTTTCCGATATTGGCGGAATGGTTAAGACTTTGACTTACCAATTGTTTGCTCACATTGCCTTTTTGTCTATACTATTATTTGTCGCAACCGTATCGGGAAAAATGTCAATGGTATTGATTCCAAGTTTTATATATTATCTGATCGGTCATAAATTAATCTTTGATCTGTTGACTATGTTAATTAAAAAAGTGGCTGATTTCGGGGATGACTGGCATTTGCGTACTTATACGGTAATGGGAAGTATTGCGCAGTTTACCGGGAATATCGAGACGAAGAACTTAATACAACCGTTACTCGTTTGTGCGATAATTATGATTGTTGCGATCGGGGCAAGCTGTTTAACTTTACAGAGAAAAGATATTTAATTGTAGAGAAATTGGTTGAGGAAAACAATTTGCTATATTTTGTCATTGCTATTCTGATAATTATAAGCTTAGCCATAGGTACATACCTATGGCTAACTATGCGTCAAATCAATGATTTGCTGAAACAACTGGAGTTTTTGATGCAACATGAAAGCCGGATGCAGTTAACGACTTCATTCAGAAACAAGTCAATCATGAAAATAACGACATTAATCAATTCTCAAATGAAAGACATGACGGATTTGAGGATTCATCTGAAAAAAGAAAAAGTTACAAGCGAAGATACGATTGCCGGGCTTTCTCATGATATCAGAACGCCTCTAACTTCATTGGATGGCTATTTACAGCTCTTAAAAAACACGGATGATCCGGTTAAACAACAATCTTATCTTGCCATTATACAGGAGCGAGTGGAAAGTCTCAGAAAAATTCTCGATGAATTATTTATTTATGCAAAGTTGCAGCAAGCTGACTATCTGTTAGAGTTGGAAACTGTTAATGTCAATGAAGTTCTGACTCAAAACATTCTGATGTTTTATGAAGATTTCAAGAGACAGAATATTGAACCTGAAATTGATTTTGAAAAAGAAGATATAATGATTCAAGCAAATACTAATGCTTTAGAACGTGTACTGCAAAATGTTTTGCGCAATGCCTTATTGCATGGTGCCGGAGATCTCAACATTTCATTAAATATAGCAGAAGCAAACGATGCAGAATCTGAATCGAAGCTTTATTTATCATTCTCTAATCGGATGCGTCCTGACAGTATGTTATGCACAGAACAAGTCTTTGAGAAGTTTTATAAAGGTGATTCCAGCAGACAAAACAGTTCTACCGGTCTCGGTTTAGCAATTGCAAAAAATCTTACTGAAAAAATGAACGGAAAGCTGCACGTTGAAGCAGAGGATAATATTTTTGTTCTTCAAATACAATTTCCTCTAAAGTAATCATCCGGGAAAACTATTTTTAAAAATTAATGTTCCTAATCTTCTTTTTTATCTAAAGTAATTATCCGGGAGAAATATTTATTAAACTGCTAAGTGCCAAAAACTGATGCTTTTATTCTGAATTTACAATTTCATAACCTAAAGCCAAGTTATTTTACTGAACAGATATCTAATTGTAAAACTTGTTTTTAATTTTGTTACATTTACGTTTTAGTTTATACAATTGTTTTTGCAATAATTAAATCAAAGAGTAAGTTATTTCTTATTCATACTTTTCTCCTCCAATGTTTGAACAGTTCTGGCTCTGCCGGAACTGTTTATTTTTTCACAATTTATTTTATACAATTTTTCGCCTTAATTATGCGGAAATATGCAGTATGGTAATCCGGCAAGTTGATTAATGATCAATTATCGAAGAGACTAAATAAACACACCGGAAAGTTCCGCACCGTTATTGAGATTAAAGATCAATTATCGAAGAGCCTAAATAAACAGAGAAACCAGGTTGTTGAATAAAAAAGTTATGACAATTCCGGAAAGAGTCGGAACTAAGAATGAGATAACAGTCCATTTCAGACTTTGAGTTTCTTTGCGAATAGTTAATAAAGTCGTTGCACAAGGCCAATGCATCAAAGTAAAGAGCAGTGTGCTGATGGCAGTAACCCAAGTCCAATTGTTTTGAATTAACAGTTGACCCAAAGCGGCACCTTCTAATTCGATCAGACCGCTTTGTGCTGAATAGATCATAATAATAATCGGCATCGCGATTTCATTTGCCGGCAACCCCAAGATGAAACCGATAATTATTGCTCCGTCCATTCCCAAAGCTTTGCCAAACGGATCGAGTATATCGGTAATTGAATGTAACAGAGTGGTATTGCCTGTTTGTACATTATTCAGAATCCAGATAATCAGACCGGCAGGGGCTGCCGCAATTATGGCACGACCCAAAACTTTCAGAGTACGGTCAAAGATACTGCGCACGATCACTTTGCCGATTTGCGGTTTGCGATAAGGCGGCAATTCCAAAGTAAATGAAGAAGGTATACCTTTCAGTATAGTCATTGACAAAATTTTCGAAATCAGAAATGTCATACCTATACCGAAAAGAATTGTTGCCACTAAGATCAAAGCACCGAATAAAGAATTAAAAGAACCGACTGCTGATCCGACAAGAAAAATGCTGATAATTGAAATCAAAATCGGAAATCTGCCATTACAAGGCACGAAGTTATTGGTGATTATGGCGATTAATCTCTCACGGGGAGAATCAATGATTTTACTGCCGGTGACACCGACCGCATTGCAACCGAATCCCATACACATGGTAAGGGCTTGTTTGCCGCAGGCATCACAAGCTTTAAATATACGATCTAAGTTGAAAGCGACCCGCGGTAAATATCCGAAATCTTCAAGCAAAGTAAACATGGGGAAGAAGATTGCCATTGGCGGCAACATAACACTGACAACCCAGGCTACTACATTGAAAACGCCGTGAATCAACATATCGATTAAGACTGCGGGAACACCGATTGAACCGGCGAAATCTGCAAGCCTGCTTTCAATGCCGAACAAAGCTTTTGCCAGTAGTGAAGAAGGGAAATTGGCACCGGTAATCGTAATCCAGAATACCAACAAAAGCATTAAAAACATGATCGGAAAGCCGGTAGCTTTACTGGTAAATATTTTGTCGAGTTTACGATCACGTTTATCGCTTGGAATCGCAGGTTCTTTGACAACGCCTTGGAAAATTTCGATTGATTTCAGAATGAAAACTTCCGCCATCGCATCTTCCAATTCTAATTGAGTAATGCCCGATTTTTTAAAATTATCTTTAATATCTTTCAGTGTGCTTTTAATAGCAGTTTGTTCTTTGAGATCTAAACCCAGAAAATCGGTCAGGGACTGATGAAAACTTTGATCACCATCCAAAAGACGAGCAGCTATCCATTTGGCACTCAAATGGTTTCCTGTATAAGGTTCGATCAGCGGTGCAAGTTTTGCAATACTTTGTTGTACATATTTCGGATATTTGATTACAGATTTTGGTGCGGGTTTTGTCAGCGAATCAGCTAAAGTGAACATTAATTGATCTAAACCTTGATTAGAACGTGCAGTTGTACCGACAACAGGCACACCTAATCTTTGTTCAAGTAAATCAAGGTTTAATTCAATTTTTCGTTGATTAGCTTCGTCCAATAGATTCACACAGACAACGGTTCGCTTGCCGGTTTCAATTATTTGCAAAACTAAATTTAAATTCCGTTGTAAACTGGTAGCATCACAAACAACAATTACCGCATCCGGATTGCCGAAACAGATAAAATCCCTGGCTGCTTCTTCATCTGCAGAACGTGCCATTAATGAATAACTGCCGGGAATATCGACTAAAACATATCCTTGATCATATAGTTTATAGTAGCCCTGAGCATTTTCCACAGTTTTGCCCGGCCAATTACCGGTGTGTTGTTTCATACCGGTCAGTGCATTGAAAATTGTCGATTTTCCGACGTTAGGATTACCTGCTAAAGCTATTACATAATCCGAATCGGATTGTTTTTTGACAGAGAGTCCGCCCAAAATATGAAAATGATTTGTATCTATATTTGATGAATTCATTCCCGGTTCCGTTTATCTAAAAATCAAGATTGATTTATAATTAGTAATTGATTTATTAATATTTAACATCCAATTTTGTTAACATCAGATTTCGTTAATATTTGATTTGATAATATCTAATTTGTTAATATCTGATTTTATTAATATTTGATTTTGCATACAATACTTCTGAATAATTCACATTTTTTCTTGTTTGCTGATTTTTACCTTAATTGTATCTGCGTCTTCATGGCGTAATGCAATAATCGTACCGCTGATCCGATATGCTGTCGGGTCGCCCAGAGGGCTTCTGCTGACGCAATCAACTTCACCGCCTTCTACAAATCCCAAATCCTGCAGACGACGACGCATTCTGTCTTCAGAACACAAACGGGTTATGGTTGCTTTTGATCCGAGTGGTAATTCAGATAATGATTTATTTTCAGTCATACGATTAGTCCCTTAAAAATCTGCTTTTCACATTTGTTAGGCGTACCTAATAATATAATAATTTTAAAACTATTTAGTGTCTCTGTCAAGTGAGGCTAACAAAATTCTTATATCATTTTTAAACCATCATTCCTATTATCATTAATTCTTAATATTCTGGATTATTAGTGTTCTTAATATTCCGAATATTCTTGATTTTTAATTCATAATTCTTAATGTTCTTAAGTTTGAACTCCTTCAAATTATAAAGATTTCTTAAGTAAATTATCTTGTTAGCTATAAAGATAGAAACTTACTAAATTTCAAGTAATTTGGAGATGGTTTTGTAAAAAATGTGACAACATAGCATATAGTTGCTAAAGATTGTTTTAGATACAAGCCTGATGTGCCAAAAATTACGTTCCTGCGGATTATCTGATGCTCCGGATTTGCAGGAGCGGCTTTTTTGACACCGGACTGCCGAAATCTGACTTCATTCTGCCAAAATTTTCGGTCCTGCGGATTGCGCCCCACAGCGCCGGCTTTTTTGGCACAGCAAAACCGGATATCTATCTGAAACCGCTCTTACCGTGCCAAAATTTTCGGTCCTGTGGATTGCGCCCCACAGCGTCGGCTTTTTTGGCACGATTCAAGCTCGAAACAGTTGATAACCATACTTGCGGTGCCAAAAATTACGGGCATGTGAACTGTCCCCCAAAAAGTGGAGAAAAATTATACAATAGAATTAGAAGCTTGAGGGAGGACAGAATGGATCACAAGAAATATAGTCGTTTGTACAAGATACAGGTGGCAAAAGAGGCACTATCGCCAGGTTATGATGGCATGGAGTATCTATTGGCTGAAAAATATGGTGTAAAGACAAAAACAATTATTTATTGGAAGAACATCTACAAAGAATATGGAGAGCAAGGTTTCAATCGAGTTCGGGGGAACCGACGTGGTCTGACACGATATGAATTAGAAAAAGAAAATGAAGAAGCTAGTAAACGTATTGCGGAATTAGAGGAAGAGGTGCAAATCTTAAAAAAAGCCGCGGCCTTTCTAGCAAAGATAGACCGAGAGTAATATATGCATTTATGTATGCCAATCGTCAGGAACATAGCATAATTAGAATGGCCGGTTGTTTAAATGTCTCGGAAAGTGGATATTACAAATGGTTAAAGAAAAAAGAAGACTGGTTGTTAACAAAGCGAGAAGAAGAAAACATTCAATTGACGGAAGAGATCCGATCCTTATTCTTCAAATATCGAGGTATTTTTGGAGTTAGAAAGATTACGAATTTGATTAATAAGAATCGCAAGAAAAAGTTAAATCACAAGCGTGTAGAGCGTTTAATGAGAGAGCAAGGCCTTCGTTCACGTACTAAGAAGAAGTATGTATCAACGACAAATTCTAATCATCAAGAGCCTATAGCAGAAGATTTATTAAAAAGAGATTTTACAGCCAAAGGACCAAAAGAGAAACTTGTCAGCGATACGACTTATATTCAAACGGAAGAAGGAACATTCTATGCAGCAGTAATTTTAGATCTCTATGGCAGAATGCCCTTGGGTCTACATATGAGTTTGAATAATGATCGTTTTCTTGTGATTGGAGCATTGAAAGATATGATAACACGTAATATAGGTCCGAAGAGTTTTTTAGATTGTATTTGTCATTCAGATCAAGGTTCGACCTATGCCTCCAAAGATTATAGAGATCTTTTAGAGCAACATGGTCTTATCTGTAGTATGTGCCGAGTAGGAGATCCTTGGGACAACGCACCAATGGAAAGTTTCTTTGGAAAAATGAAAACAGAGTGGCTTGACAAAAGATATAAAACAATAGAACATGCCGCTAGAGAGGTTTTAGAGTACACATGGGACTTTTATCCTAAACTAAGACCTCATCAATCTAACAATTATTTAACACCTATGGAATACTATTACTTAAACAAAACTGTTTAGCAAAATAAAACTCCACTTTTTGGGGGACACCTCAATGCGGATGTTCAACCGGATTTGATTTGCAGAGCCGTCATTATTGGCACAAAACCGTCTGAGAACAGGACAAGATAATCGTTTTTGAGATTATACAGTGACAACTTAGCAGGTTTTCTACAAATTATTAGCATAAGCTGAGTTGTAATTCTTATTTAGTTGGTTATAGTTTTTAAAGAAAGCATCTTTTGACATATTAATCGCACGGATTGTCACCATTAATATTTCAACAAGTTCATTCAAGCAGATCGGCAATTTCGTAGATTAATTGTTCGGATTTTTCCCAGCCGAGACAGGGGTCGGTGATCGATTTACCATAAACATTTTCGCCGATACTTTGACTGCCGTCTTCAATATAACTTTCAATCATGAAGCCTTTGACGATACTGTTTACATCTTTGGAATAGCGGCAGCTATGCAGAACTTCTTTGGCGATCCGAATTTGTTCCAGATAATTTTTGCCGGAATTGGAATGGTTGGTATCTACAATTACTGCCGGATTTTTCAGATTAGATTCAGCATAAGCTTCATATAAAGCAATTAAATCTTCATAATGATAATTTGGAGTTGACTGGCCGTAACGATTAACGAAGCCACGTAAAATAGCATGTGCCAGAGGATTGCCGTTGCTTTTGCATTCCCAGCCCCGATATTCGAACATCTGCGGTTGTTGAGCAGCATAAATAGCATTCATCATAACGCTAATGTCACCGCTGGTCGGATTTTTCATACCTACCGGAATATCAACACCACTCGATGTCAGACGGTGTTGTTGATTTTCAACTGAACGGGCACCGACAGCCACATAAACCAGTAAATCGTCAAGATAACTATGGTTTTGCGGGTACAGCATTTCATCGGCACAACTGAAACCGTACTCAGTCAATGCACGCATATGTAATTTGCGAATCATAATCAAACCTTTAGTTAAATTAGGTTTTTCACTCGGATCAGGTGAATATGACATGCCTTTATATCCGACACCCAAAGTACGCGGTTTATTGGTATAGATACGAGGGATAAAAAGCAATTTATCTTTGACTTTGTCTTCGACTCTGTGTAAACGGGAAAGATAATCTAAAACGGAAGTTTCATTATCTGCCGAGCATGGACCGATTATTAATATAAGACGTTTGTCTTGACCGGTGAAAATAGCATCAATTTCTTGCTGGCGTTGTTTTTTGATTGCCAGAGCCTTTTCCGAAACCGGAAACTGGGCTTTGATTTCTTTAGGTAGCGGAAGTTTGCTGATATATTCCATTTTTAATCTCCAATTATATCTCCAATTATATCTTAAATATCAATCATTGTTCTAAACAGTGTTTTGCAATAAATTTGTTTCAGGTTTTTGAGCTGAGCGAATTTTGATTCACTGAACTCCGATTTTTGAGATGTTTTAATTTTGCAATTAAAATTGTAAAGACAATATATAATCTTGCAAATTTTTCAGAAATCTACAAAGATTTCAGTACAAAAATAGTATAGCATAACTGATTTTAAAAATAGTTTTGTCAAAAAGCAAAATACATGTTGAAAAGCTGAAAAGACAAAAATTTCAACAGACAAAAAGACAAATATTTCAACAGACAAATAATCAAAAATTTCAACAGGCAAATAATCAAATATCCGAAATCAGAAAATACAACAAGTAATCAGTTGATTATTTGTCAAATTTAGCACGGCGTTCAGTGGATTTGCGCATTATTTTGCGCACCGTTGCAATATCATTGTTTTGTAAAGCTTGTTTTAATTTGGCAAATTCAATTTCAAATTTTTCCATATGCTTAATCAGATTATCTTTGTTCAGCATGAATAATTCCGACCACATTGCATCATTAATTCTGGCAATTCGGGTCAGATCACGAAAAGAATCTCCGGTGTAATACTCAAGGTGCGGTGAATCATTGCAGGTCATCAATGAAATAGCAATACAATGGGTTAGTTGCGATAAGAAACCGATCATGTCATCGTGTTCTTCCGGTGATAATCTGGAAACTGAAGCGAAACCTAAAATGTGGCCGAGTTGTTCGCAGATTTCAATTGCTTGTGGAGAATTTTTTTCGGTAGGCGTTACAATGTAGTTTGCATCTTTAAAAATTTCGTCTGTTGCATTTTCGACTCCGTAAACTTCACGACCAGCCATCGGATGTGCTGCGATAAACTCTACTCCTTCGGGCAAAAGTGATTCGATTTTATAAATAATTGATTCTTTAACCCCCGTGACATCGGTGATTATAGTGCCTTGTGAAATATAGTGTCCGTATTGCTGCATCCATTCCAGAAAAGTTTGCGGATAGAGTGCGAAGATAATTAAATCTGAATCGGAAATTAATTCCGGATCAGGTGTATTTGTTCCTGATTTGATTAAGTTATGTTTAACTGCATAATCGATGGATTTTTGGCTTGTTGTAATTGCTCTTACTTCGTATCCCTGTTTGGTTAACGCCATAGCATAACTACCGCCGATCAGACCTAAGCCGACAATTAAAATTTTGGTGTCCTTTGTCAGATTCATTTGAGATATTCCAGTTCTATGCCAAGTTGTTCAATTGTTGTAAAAAAGTCGGGATAACTTTTATTTACAGCTTCCGTACCTTCAATTATTCCTCCGGTAATGGAACAGAGTATTGCCAGAGACATGACAATCCGATGGTCATTATGCCCGTTTAGAATTTTTTCAGGAGCTTTTAATGGACCGGGTCCGATCTGAACCGAGTTTTCCTTAACAATTACTTTACTGCCGAATTTTGCCAATTCTTCCGCCATTGCATTGGCTCGGTCACTTTCCTTGATTGCAAGTCTTTGAGTATCGGTAAAAGTTGCTCCGTTAAAAGCTGCGGCTATGGCGAATAAAATCGGACCTAAATCGGGACAATTTTTTAGTGAAATTTGCGGACTGTTTTCAGTTAATTGTCTGAAAAGTTCAGGATATACAGCATCACCTTGCAGGCTTTCGGTTTTTAGCCCTTTGACTTCAACTTTTCCGCCGAATAGATTAAAAGCTGACAAAAATGCAGCGTTGGAATAATCACCCTCAACGGTTTTGTTATCGGATTTGAATTTTTGATTGCCTTGAATAGCAATACTGATTCCTTTGTTTTGTATATTTTGTATTGTTTTCTCAGTTTCTGTGTTTTGTTCTGTCGGGATATCAGAAGAAATATCAATCCCGAATTCCTGCAACGCCGTGACAGTCATTAAAATATAGAACAAACTTTCAACCGGAGGTGTAATATTCAAAACACTATCTCCGTTCAACAAGGGGAGAGCATAGAGTAATCCGGTAGCAAATTGGCTGCTGATATTTCCGGGAATTGTGTAGTGTCCGGGGGTTAAAGGTCCTTGTACCGTTATTTTAGTTGTTTGATGTTCAAAAAGAATATTTCGCTCCCGGGCAATTTTATGGTATACATCTAAGGGGCGTTGCAGTAAATATTCACTTCCGGACAGGCTGATTTTGTTGCCGTTTACTAAAGCCAGAGGGATAAAAAAACGCAAAGTGCTACCGCTTTCACGGCAATTCAATTCGCCGTCCGGAATGCAGTTCATTAAATTCGTACCGCTAATCAAGATGTTCTGATCGCTGAATTTCCATTTAGCACCTAAAGCTTGCAAACAATCTAAAGTGGCAGAAATATCTTCACTCAATACAACATTATTGATTTGGCTCTGACCTTCGGCTAAACCTGCACAAATCAACAAGCGATGAGCCATGCTTTTGGAAGGAGGAGCTTTTACGCTACCTTTAGCTGATGATGGTTTTATTTTTACTTTCATAAAATCTTTCTAAATTTGAATAAATGTTATTGCCCGGCACATTTCCATATTTAACGGAACATCTCTATATTTTCCGGAACATTTCTCATCAGGAATACAACTTATTACTGCGGTGATTTAATCCTGAAACGATTTTTGAATCTGAATGTATTAAAAATGACGGTTATTTTTATAGCTGTAACGCTGATCTAATCGCCGGAATATTTAATTAGCTCAGCCAAAAAATCAATGGCTTCAATATATCCGTTGATTCCTTTGCCGGATATAGTTGTAATACAAGCTTCTCTGATATAGCTGATTTGGCGATAAGCTTCGCGTTCTTCAATTTTAGAGATATGCACCTCAACGGTCGGAATAGATACAGCTTTGATCGCATCTAACAGTGCGATACTTGTATGTGTATAACCTCCCGGATTAAATACAATACCATCAATTTTTTCAAAATAAGCATCTTGAATTTTGTCGATTAAATCACCCTCATGATTTGATTGCAAAATCAAAACTTCATAATTTTTTTTGCTGCAATGTTCGTTAATCAGATTCACTAAATTGGTATAGGTTTCTGAACCATACTGATCCGGTTCACGAATACCGAGCATATTTAGGTTAGGTCCGTTTAATACTAATATTTTCATTTAGTCCCTCTTTATTTATATTTACATCGGCTATTTATCCGATCAGAATTATTTTGCCTGATCGGCAATTTATCCGATCGGAATTATTTTGCAATCCAGTCCGTGCCATAACGCAACGCATAAATATCACACAGAATCAGAGCAGTCATTGCATTAACAACCTCTCTGGCACGATGAACAATTGCCGGATCGTGCCGACCTTGTATTTCTATAATGGCATTTTTCTTTTGTAAAATGTCCACTGTTGATTGTGGTTTTGAGATGGAAGAAGTGGGCTTGATAACTGTTTGATAGAGTAAAGGCATGCCGTTTGAAATCCCGCCGTTTATACCGCCGTTATGATTAGATGAAAAAGTAATATCGCCATCATTAAGGACAGGGGAATCATTGACTTGGCTGCCTTTTTTATCGGCGAATTCAAAGCCCAGACCAAAAGATACTCCTTTGACAGCCGGAATTGAAAAGAGACCGTGAGCCAGGATACTTTCCAAAGTATCGAACCATGGTTCACCCAAACCGGCATCAATTCCGAGCACACAGGTTTCCAAAATTCCGCCTACACTGTCTGATTCTTCTTTGGCGGCAAGGATAGCTTGTTGCATCAGCTCTCCTTTGGCATCATTGAGAACGGGAAATAATTTGATTGAAATATCTTTTACTTGTTGCTCAAGTTCGGCAGTATTTTTCTGATAATCAGCAAAAGCGTCATCGGATATGCCTGCACATTCTTTGATATGAGTACCGATAAAAATGTTTTTTTGTTCAAGAGCATGCATGCAAATGGCACCGGCGCAGACTAAAGCTGCGGTGATTCTTCCGGAAAAATGTCCGCCGCCGCGGATATCCTGGAAACCGTGATATTTTGTATATGCGGTATAGTCCGCATGTCCCGGACGTAAAAGATGTTCAGTTCTCCGGTAGTCTTGGCTTCTGGTATCCATATTGGGAATGAGAATGCCGATAGGTGTTCCGGTAGTGATGCCATTATGAATCCCGCTGACCAATTCGAATTGATCAGTTTCACTTCTCGGCGTTGAGATATTACTCCTTGCAGAGCGTAAAGACAATCTTGTTCTGATGTATGCTTCATCTATTTTAATTCCCGGAGCCAATCCGTCAAGTACGGCTCCGATAGCCTGACCATGACTCTCTCCGAAAAGGGTAATAGCGACACTTTGTCCAAAAGTATTTTTCATTATATTCTCCAAAACAATCTTAAAAGATTAACTGTCAGTCTGATCATTATCCGGTAAATAAACAGTTTTTAAAAATGAACGGTTAGTCTTTTAATTAATTATTCTTATATGAACGACACACTATTTCTTAAAGTTTTATCTTTTAATAAGTTTAACCATTGATCAACAAGGCTTTCAAGTCGGAAATTGAAATTTTGTTTAATTCAAAGCTGCCGATTTGCGAAACGGAAACGATCGTTATTTGATCTCCGTCGGCTTTTTTATCATGTAAGATTGATTGATATATCAGATCCGGATTAAGAACGATTTCAGTCGGTAGACCGTATTTGTGCAAAACTATTTTCAGCTTTTCTTGCACTTGTTTTGCGGAAAAGTATAACATGCCGAGTGCAATGCATTCTCCATGATAAAGTTGATCTGAATAATTGGCCTCGATTGCATGACCGACCGTATGTCCGAAATTGAGAACTTGCCTTAAACCGGCTTCTTTTTCATCTTGTTCTACGACAGAGATTTTGATTTTCAAACTTTCTGCTATTACTTTTTCGATATTTTGCCAAGCATCTTGCTCCATTAAATAATTGAAAAAATCAGCATTGGAAGTAGCTGCCATTTTGATAGCTTCTGCTATCCCGCTTGCCTTTTGACGCTCAGACAATGTTGTCAGCACGTTAGGATCTATTAGCACCTTTTTAGGTTGATAAAATGCTCCGATAATGTTTTTAACCTGTTTCATATTGATCGCAGTTTTACCACCGACCGATGAATCGATTTGTGAGAGTAAAGTAGTCGGGATATTATAGAAATCGATGCCCCGCATATAACTTGCTGCGACAAAACCGGCAAGATCCCCGACCACACCGCCGCCTAAACCGATGATAGCATCTGTTCTGGTAAAATTATTTTCAATCAGAACATTACATAAAGTTATAAATTGCTCAATGTTTTTATTGCTTTCACCTTGAGGTATGATTTTAATCACAGAATTTTCACATTGCCGGGCGATAGTTTCAATATATTGAGCAGGAATCCCGGAATCACTTATGATCAGAACTTTTCGCTTTAAGTTAAGCTCCGTGGCTGCCCGATTTAAGCAATCTTTTGCGATCAGAATTTCATAACTGTTTTCACCTAAATTGACATTTAAACGCATTATTCAGCCGCCTTTTGTTTTACGAAAGAACCGATCATTTTAACCTGATTACAGCAGACTTGTAATGCTTCAAGCATGTCTTTGCCGTCAGGTGTATAAATATTGCCGTCTGCTTCAGCGTAAAAATAATATTGCCACATTGTTTCCGGCATTGGTCTGCTGCGCAAAGTTCTCAGATTGTAACCATGAGCGCCGATGATATTTAAAGCTCTGGCTAATGAACCGGCTTCATGGGCAACAGTAAACATTAAAGCGAAATGTACCTCTTTATGATTAGTGACTGAGCGGTTTTCCGAGGCACTTAAAATTGCAAAGCGGGTTGTGTTTGTTTTTTCGGTATTTATGCCGGCTGCCAAGGTTTCCAAACCGTAGAGTTCTGCACTGTCTTTGCTGGCTATTGCAGCAATAGAGGGGTCATTTTGTTTTGCTACATATTGAGCTGCCAGAGCTGTGTTATCTGCGGCAATTTGTTTCAGATTTTTTTCCTGAATAAATTTGGTACATTGATCAAGGGCCTGCGGATGACTGATTACGGTTTTGATATCTTCGAATTTTGTACCCGGTAAACCGATCAGATCATGTGTAATAGTTAATTCATAGGTTGCATTGATAAATAAGGGACCGGAAAACAGCAAATCCGTAACTTGACCGACTTCACCTGCGGAACTGTTTTCTAAAGGTAAGATAGCTATATCACATTCCCCTTCAACTACAGCATCATAAGTTGCTTTGAAACCGTTATAAGATTCTTTACTGGCAGTCGGAAACAGTTTACGTGCGGCAATATGAGCATAAGCACCTTCAATGCCGCTATAGCCTATTCTCATTCCGCCCAACAATCTGTTTTGATATGATCTTGATATGCGCATTGTTTGACGTAAAAAATCCACATAATAACCTTGCAGGACTTCATCCTGAATCCAATTTGAATTGTCGCGAATCATTTCTTCTTCGCGTTCCTGATCATAGATTTGCAGACCGTGTTCTTTTTTATATGCAGCAATTTTTTCCGCTAATTTCATACGTTGCTCAAAAAGATCGGCCATTTGACGATCAATTTGATTTATTTCAATTCTAGATTGTTTTAATTCATTATCCATATTTTCCCTCATATCTTCGTGAATACAATTGTACTGTTATACAGTTTTTTTTTGTATCTTTTAATCAAAGTGATTGTATTAATATACAGCTTTATATATTTTTTATAAAGCTAAATTGTCAGCTATATTAAAGTTTAAATAAAATTAAGGTAAAAGGTTGAAATCTTTTGCCAATTGTTCAAAAGCGGGCAGTGAGTTAATAATTTGTTCAGTTGATACACAGTAGGCAATTCTGACAAAACCGGTACAGCCGAAACTGTCACTGGGAACTAATAATAATTCATATTTTTTTGCGTGTTCGCAGAATTGTTCAGCATCCAGTAACGGTGATTTTACGAATAAATAAAAAGCACCGCTCGGATAAATAGCTGTAAAACCTAATGCGGTCAATCCGTTATAAAGCAGATCACGATTCTGTTTATAAATTGACAGATCAACGGTCAGACCGATACATTCTTTGATTAAAAATTGAAATAAAGATGGTGCGCATACATAACCCAAAGCGCGTCCGGCTCCGCAAATTGCAACGAAAACATCATGAGCATTTTCTGCTAAAGGTGAAACGAACACATAACCGATGCGTTCACCTGCCAAAGAAAGTGATTTGCTATAGGAGTAGATGATAATTGTATTGTCGTAGTAGTCGGGTAAATAGGGAAGTGTGATATCATAAACCAATTCCCGGTATGGCCCGTCACTTAAAATATAGATGGGTTTTTGAAATTCTTTTTGTTTTTGATTCAAGATTTCAGATATTCTTTGAATAGTATCTTCACGATAACAAGTACCGGTCGGATTATTCGGTGAATTAACGATGACAGCTTTGGTATTTTCGGTAACTGCTTGCTCTAAACTAACAAAATCCGGTTGAAAATCATGCTCATTACAAGGTACAATAACCAGCCTGGCTCCGCTCTGTTCAACGAAAACCCGATATTCAGGAAAAAACGGTGCAAATACTATTACTTCATCGTCATTCTCAGTTAAAGCGTTAAGACATAAAGCAAGTCCCGCTGCGGCACCGGATGTCATATAAATCAGCTCGGGAGTTGCGGCAAAACCGAAATTTTTTTGAATATAATCAGCGACTGCATTTCTGACACTGTAATCCCCCGGAGCAGAAGTATAACCGTGAAGTTTTTCTGCCGGTACAGTATCAATCAATTTTTTCAAGATATCATTAATTTGGGACGGAGCGGGCACACTGGGATTGCCCAGACTGAAATCAAAGACATTTTCAGCACCGATTTCCGCTTTACGCTTCAGACCGTATTCAAATATTTCCCGAATAACGGAACTTTGTTTACCCAAATCCAACATTTTTTTCGCTACTGACATTTGTTCACCGCTTTCAATAAAATTAGCCATAATTATATCATAGAGATTTCAAAACATTAAAAATGTTATACTAAAACCGAATAATATTTTGTAACTGGCAGGAGATTGTTGAGTGGCTTATTATATTACATGTGACTATTGCGGTTCGAATGTTGACATTGAAACAAATACAGAATGCCCGAATTGTGGTGCCAAGTTTTCAGAAGATGAAGAATATCTGGATTGGAAACTAACACATGAAGATGAAGATATTCGTCTGGCCAGGCGTGAACGGATTGAATTAGCAGCCAAAAAAACACTGGCGGAAAAAAATAAAGCTGAAGCCGAAAAAAAGTATTACGAAGCGGCGAAAAATCGTTCTGAAGCATTAAAAAACCATGAAACTCAGCAGAGTCTTTCTATAATTAACAGTATGATTTACGGAGTGCAAAGATATTTTCGGAATTTGCGCCGTGGCTGCAGTTTTACACTGACCATAATTGTTTTGGTTATTATAATATATTTGGTTTACAAATTATTGGCCAAGTGATTTTCTGAATAAAATATATAAATAGAATGAACAAAGCTAAAAATGCGGAAGATTTAAGAATATTATAAGAATACTATTGTGAAAGAAACAATATAATATTAAGTAATTAATAGTAAAAAACGGAGGATGATTATGTTAACAATTGGCAGTAAAGCTCCCGATTTTGAGTTACCGGATCAAAACGGTGAATTGCATACTTTGGAACAGTACAGAGGTAAAAAGGTAGTGCTGTATTTTTATCCGAAGGATAATACGCCCGGTTGTACAAAACAAGCTTGTAATTTTGCCGAATTATATCCTCAATTTCGTGAAAAAGATGCAATAGTTTTAGGTGTCAGTAAAGATAGTGTGGCTTCACACAAAAAATTTGAAGAAAAATACGGTCTGCCATTTCCATTGCTTGCGGATACAGAGCGTCAGGTGATTGAAGCATACGATGTCTGGAAAGAGAAAACCGTATTCGGTAAAACCGGATTAGGTATAGTTCGTACAACGTATTTAATTGATGAGAACGGCATTATAGAAAAAGCTTTTTCAAATGTGAATGCTGCGGAAAATCCGGCACAAATGCTGGCAGAAGTCTAGGTGTATTCTGAAAATTATCCTTTCCCCGGCAAAAACTTTTAATCAGAAAAACATTGAATCAAATAAATATAAAACCGAACAATGGACGATAACTTTACCGAAATAGTTTTTTTATAAGCAAAATATCCGTTTGGAACGAAGATTTCTGTTAAAGCAATTAAAAGCAAACAGATAAGTGAAATTAAAGCTCAAATTGAGCAATTTATAATGGAGAAACAAATGAACAAGAAAATATCTCTGATCTTAGTTTTTGTGCTGGGATTGAGTTTACTTTTAACTGCTTGTAAAAACAAATCGGGTAAAACAGAACCTGAACCGCAAAGTGAAAATAAGCTAACCGAAAACTCTACGTCTGAAATAATATCAAGCGCAAACAACTCAACCGATAATAATTCAAGCGAAGAATCTTCGGGTGAAACTACAACTTCGGAGCCGGCATCTCAAGTTGAGTATACGGAGACTTTGATTTGCACTTTAGTTTCAGGGGTCGAACAAAACTATTTACTATTAGCGGATAGAAGCATTGATAATTCATGCATTTATCAACTTGGAGTAAAAGATATACCGATTTTGATAGATGGTGAAACAGCTGAAGTATCCGATTTGAAAAACGGTATGACCTTGGAATTACTATACTCCGGAATGATCCTTGAATCATATCCGGCTATCCCGGCTGATGTAATTGAGATTAGAGCAACGTCACCTGAAATTGGAGAATATGGTGACTTATGCGGTCTATATCTGAAAGTTCTGGAAGACTTGTGGAATGAAGATACGGGATTAAATTACCAAATAGAAAATATCGGTATAGATCTTTCCGCTGCTCCCGGTAATTTAACATCTTCGGAAAAAGCGGCAATTTGCTATCTTTTCGGTCAGAAACTCAATCTCAATTCAATGCTTGGTACTTATCAGGATTTTGTCGATCAAGGGTTTATTAATGATAAAGAATTGTATTGGGAAAACGGTTTGTTATTTTCAATTAGTGAAAGTTCATCTTTGCATGAGACAGAAACCCCGCAAATGCAATCCGGCGGTCATAATACTTTGATGTTTAATGCATCAAAATGGGCTTCCGGTCTGGGAGCAATATTCTATGATGATTGCATTGCAACATGGGGTGAAGACGGCTATTGGCTTGATTATGAAATAGGTTCATTTGCGATTTCTTAATTGTGTAAAAATTAATTTGCAGATATAATCTTGATTATAAGTAAGATAGTAAAGAATAACGATATCCTTAAACTATCTAATTGATTACAAGAGTTGAACTCGGATCGGATTTAAGCTCAAATGAAATTTAATTTTATCCGCGATAAATTTGGCTTGATCACATGTATTTAGGAGGCGAATATGGAAAACATGGTGATTTGCAGCAGATGTAAGAATTCAATAGATAGTACGCAAAAGTTTTGTAAATATTGCGGACAACCCGTTCAGCAAATGACAAATCAAAACCCGAATGTAAATCAGCATCAAAATCAATATCAGAATTACAACCGGAATCAATATCAAAGTCAAAACCGGTCATATCCCCAACCTCAACCATATAGCCAAGCTCAATCAGATAGCCGGACACAATCCAATCTTCAACAGCAAACATATGCTCAAGGAGGATATGGCGGAGCCGGGAAACATGCTCAACAGCAAACTCAGGCTCAGCCCCAAGCTTATCCTCAACAGCAACCTTATCCTCAACAGCAAGCTTATACTCAAACTCAGACTCACGGCGGGCCACAGCCGTATCAGCAGCAGACATATGGTTATCAGGTTCCGGTAAATTATGCTAATCAGCAATATACAGGTCAATATCCGGTACAACAACCGATAACCTCGGTACCGGGAGTTCATCAAGAGAAGAAAAAATCCAATAAAAAAGTTATCGGTATTATAATTACAGCCGTTTCCTTAGCTGTGTTAGCTGCAGTATTCTTTATCTTTATTATGCCCAATCTCAGCAGATCACCGGAAAAAACTGCAGCGCAATTGAAAAAAGCAATTTTGACCGGTAATGAAGAATTGGCACGTGATTGTTTTGATGAAGCAACTTTACGGGAATTTCCGGGATCTCTTTTAGGCTCTATGGATTTTAATGTGGGATATTTAGAGGCAATGGCTCCGGGATTTGATTTACAAAAACATTTGGATTTTAATTTCGATGTATTGCAAGTGTATGATACGGGACTTCCGAAAAATCAATGTGTAGCTGTTGTAGCAGTTAGTATGTCTTTTAAAAACATGCCCCAGGAATTACAATTTCTTGTTGATATGGCAGGTGAAAGTTACAGGGAAACGGATGCTGTAGCTATGATCAAAGAAGGTTCGAAATGGAAATTCAGCATTCCTTTAACTGATGAATTGTCAGATTATATTGACCGAATTGATATTCCTTATTAAATTGGAGGTGGATTACTATGGAGAAATATTATCTTAATCAAAAAACAACCGGATTATTCTTGATTGATATTCAAACCAGAATGGTTCCTGCGATATATCAACATGAAGCTCTGGTCAAACCGACAAATACTTTAATAACTACGGCTGGATTATTTAATCTGCCGATTTATGTGACAGAGCAATATCCGAAGGGTTTGGGACCGACTATTCCGGAACATAAATCGGAATTGGAAAAACTAGAAGCAAATTTTTGGGAAAAAACAAGTTTCACCGCTTGTTTGCCTGAAGTGCTGGAAAAACTTAAAGCAGATAATATTAAGACATTAATTATTGCCGGTGTTGAAACACATGTTTGTATTTTTCAAACAGCACGTGATCTTTTGAGAATGGGCTATAATGTTTATTTAGCTGCAGATGCCGTAGGTTCGCGAGATCCCGAAAACAAGAAAAATGCATTGGACTTGATGTCCGCTATGGGTGCTGTAATTTCAAATAGTGAAACGATCGCTTTTGATTTGTTAAAAGATGCTAAAGCTCCACAATTCAAAGCGATTTCCAATGCCGTGAAATAGGAGATAAATATGTATTGTATTCCTAGTACAGGTGAAATGACATATACTTGGATAATTGTCGTTTTAATCGTGTTGCTGATTTTAGGGGTCGGCTTGCGAATATTTCTGAAAAAGAAGAATAAATAAAGTTCAGAAATAAATCACATAAATAAAATTACATTCAAAAAGAGAGAAGAGATGTCTTTAAAATGCCATCTCTTTTTTACGGTTGTCTAAAAAAACAGAGCTTCAGAAAAATCTGAAAATGCAGAACTCGAGATTTCAAGCAAATTCCTTTGAGCCATTATTTATTATCATGAGCAGTGATTTTGGCCGTTTCAAAATTTTCTAAATCCTGGATTTTTTCTTTGTTAAAGTTAAAGAATTTTTCGGAGGAGGCTTTGGGACAATTCAAAGCACAATTAATTGTGTGTAATCTCAATCTTTCCATAGTTTCTTCGCTTATATGATATTCCAAACGACAGGCATCATCATAAGCTGTTTCCTCGCTGACACCCATAGCCATAAAATATTCCGCTAAGAACATATGTCTATCGTATATGTTTTTGGCAACTTTTTGACCGGATTCAGTCAGAATTAAATTTCCGCTATCGGAAAATTCAAGGTAGCCGTCATCTGCCAGGAGATGCACCGCCCTGCTGACGGAAGGTTTGGAAAATCCCATTGCATTAGCTAAATCTACAGAGCGCACGAAACCTTGTTTTTGTTGCAGGATATAAATGTTTTCTAAATAGTTTTGACCCGATTCCAGTAAACCCATTCAAAATCTCCTTTTCTATATAATTTTCATATTACCTTACTCTAATTTTCATATAGCCTTACAGAATTAGTTATTGTTCTATTTAAAGTACTAATTAAATAAATTTTAGCATAATATTTTCTTTTCTTACAGTTATTTGATGTATAGTAACTAAAACGATATTAAGTAAACTCAGTTTTTTTTGCTTAGAAAAAAACGTGATGTATAATATAATATTGCTGAAATTGATAAAATGTCAGCTGTGACAGATTAACGGAGAGGACAATTTTATGACAATCAGAGCACCGAAAGGAACGCGTGATATACTGCCGGACGAAACACCTGCTTGGCAATACGTTGAACAAAAATACAGTTCGGTATGCGATCGTTTTAATTTTCACGAGATCAGAATACCGACTTTCGAACAGACGGAATTGTTCCAAAGAGGGGTCGGCGATACGACGGACATAGTTCAGAAAGAGATGTATACTTTTGATGATAAAGGCGGCAGAAGCATGACTTTAAGACCGGAAGGTACTGCCGGAGTTGTCAGGGCATATTTAGAGAACGGACTGAGTTCCGAACCTTCTCCTCAGAAATTGTATTATATACTGAATAATTTCCGCTATGAAAAAATGGGAAAAGGCCGATATCGCGAATTTAATCAAATGGGTTGTGAACTTTTCGGTTCGGCGGAATCGACAGCTGATGCAGAAGTTATCAGTTTGCTGTTTTTATTTTTCCGGGAATTAGGTTTACGGGAAATAAATTTAAAAATAAACAGTATTGGTTGCCCGAAATGCCGGCCTGCATATTTAGAATTGTTGAGAGACTATTTCAGACCTCATTTGACTGACTTGTGCACTAATTGTCAGGATAGATTTGAGCGCAATCCGATGCGTATTTTGGATTGTAAAGATGATGCGGAAAATGAAATCGTAATCGATGCACCTTTGCAAATAGATCATCTCTGTGTTGAATGCCAAGAGCATTTTGCCGGTTTATGTACCGAGTTGGATAATTTAGGTTTTGCCTATGAGATTGACGGTCATATTGTGCGTGGCTTGGATTATTATACGCGAACAGTTTTTGAATTTGTTTCAGATAATGTAGGTACACAAGGTACGATTTGCGGTGGCGGCAGATATGACGGTTTGATTGAAGAACTGGGAGGACAACCGACTCCTGCAGTAGGTTTTGCTTTAGGAGTTGAGAGATTATTGATGGAATTGAACAGTCAGAATGTTAGATTGCCTTCGCTAGTCGGTCCTGATCTTTATCTTGTATCTTTTCCGGATACTGTAAATCAGGCAGCAAAGATTTGTTTTGATTTACGCGCTTCAAACATTACGGCGGAAAGCAATATAACCGGTCGCAGCTTTAAGGCTCAAATGAAATATGCCGATCGGATCGGAGCAAAATATATTGTAGTTTTAGGTGAAGATGAACTAAAATCTAAAACAGTGAAATTGAAAAGAATGTCAGACGGTAATGAAGTTGTGCTGGATTTGTCTGATTTGGCAAATTACATCAAAGAAAATTGATTTATTCATCGAATCAGGCATAACGGACGTCAGGCTGGAAAACAACTTACATTTATCTGATTATAAAATAACTATAATTTAAATAGAGGGTAATGCAAATGAATACAATTGAAGGCATGAAACGCAGCTGTTTGGTAGCGGAATTTTCACCTGAACAACAAGGTTCTGAATTGACATTAATGGGATGGTGTCACAGACAAAGAGACATCGGTAATTTGGTTTTTATTACTCTGCGTGATCGCAGCGGTGAACTGCAATTGGTGATAGATGATCAAAGCCCGTCGGAAATTCTGGATATTGCTCGTCAGGTGAGAAGTGAATTCGTTTTGGCTTGTAAAGGAATATTACGCAGAAGGCAGGATGTTAATCCGGATATGCCGACCGGTGAGTGGGAATTGCATGTTCAGGAATTAAGAATCTTATCGAGAGCGAAAACTCCGCCTTTTTATATTGAAGAAAATATCGATACGGGCGAAGCTTTAAGGCTTGAGTATCGTTATCTGGATTTGCGCAGACCTGATCTGCAAAGAAAAATAATTAAAAGACATCAAATTACCAAATGGACACGTGATTTTTTTGAAAAACAAGGTTTTATCGAAATCGAAACACCGATGCTGATTAAGAGTACACCTGAGGGAGCCAGAGATTATCTGGTACCGTCAAGAGTTTTCCCTGGTAAGTTCTTTGCTTTACCGCAATCTCCGCAGCTTTATAAGCAACTGTTAATGCTCAGCGGTTATGATCGTTATCTGCAAATAGCAAAATGTTTCAGAGATGAGGACTTGCGTGCCGACAGACAGCCGGAATTTACCCAAATCGACTTGGAAATGTCATTTGTTCAGGCTGACGATATTATGAAGATCATCGAAAAATATCTGTTCTATTTATGGGATAAAAGTGAGAACTATCAAATTGATTTGCCGATACCCTGTCTGACCTATGCTGAAGCCTTAAGAAGATTCGGCCTGGACAATCCCGATCTGCGTTTTGGCATGGAATTGCATGATGTTTCGGAATTAGCTGCCCGGACTGATTTCAGAGTATTCAGCGGAGCGATTGAAGCCGGCGGTTCCGTACAATTAATAGTTGTACCGCAAGGTTCAAGTATGACTCGCCGCGAAATTGACAGTTTGACCGATTATGTCAGGGATTACCGGGCAAAAGGCTTGGCCTGGCTGGCCTTGGAAGCTGAACCGCGCGGTTCTTTTCTGAAATTTGTTGATCAGGCCTGGATTGAACAAATCAAAGCACAAGTTGCGGCCGAAACCGGTGACTTATTATTATTTGTCGCCGATCAGACGGCCGTTGTCTATGATGCTTTAGGTCATCTGCGCGAGGAAGTTGCCAAAAGGCTGAATTTGATTGATCAAAATAAATGGAGCTTTGTCTGGATTACGGAATTTCCGATGTTTGAATATAATGCGGATGAGAATCGCTATGTAGCAGTGCATCACCCGTTCACTTCACCGATGGATGAAGATTTACATTTGCTGGAAACAAATCCGGAACTATGCCGGGCTAAAGCATATGATATTGTACTTAACGGTAATGAAATCGGTGGCGGCAGCATCAGAATTCATGATGAACATTTGCAAAACAAAGTGTTTGAATTACTCGGTTTATCCGAAGCTGAGAGTGCGGAACGTTTCGGTTTCCTGCTGAAAGCTTTTCAATACGGTGTTCCGCCGCATGGCGGGTTAGCTTTCGGCCTGGATCGTTTGGTCATGTTGTTGACCGGCAGTACCAGTATTCGTGATGTTATAGCTTTTCCTAAAGTTCAAAACTCATCTTGCTTAATGAGTGATGCTCCGAGTCCGGTTGGAGATGATCAATTGTCAGAATTGGGTATCGGATTAACTGATTATTAAAGATCTGCATGACCAGAGGAGTTTATTTGTGAAAGAACATTCGAAAAGTACTTATAAAAAATCCGATGAAGAATCAGCTGAGAAATTACGTAAAAGCGCAACTTCAGATAAGTTGTTGCAATTTCTCGACTGGATAAAAACTTTTCTGCTTATAGTATTAATCGGTTTATTTATCACGTTATTCGTTGCGCAGCGCAATACGATTTCAGGTCCTTCGATGGAACCGACTTTACATGATAAAGATCAAATTATTGTAGAAAAAATCAGCAAACATTTTGCAATTAATCGCGGTGACATAATCACAATTGATGAAACAGATGCGGATCATCCCGAAAATTTACTGATAAAAAGGATTATCGGTTTACCCGGTGAAAAAATCGAACTGAAAGACGGTAAGGTTTTTGTCAATGATCAGTTATTACAAGAAGATTATTTGTCCCAGGGAGTTGAAACACAAGCCGATCCGGTACGAAATGAGCAAGTTGTAACCCTGGGTGAAAATGAGTATTATGTTTTAGGTGATAACAGACCTGTAAGCAAAGACAGCCGACGGATCGGACCTGTTCACAGGGATCAAATTATCGGAAAACTCTTAATCAGATTTTATCCTTTTGATAGCATAGGTAAACCTGAATAGAAATATACAATGGAGGTATCATGTCGCAAATTCGGCAAGAAAACGTTCGGAATTTTTGTATCATAGCCCATATTGATCACGGCAAGTCTACTCTGGCTGACTGCTTAATTCAAGAAACGGGTACACTGACCTTGCGCGAAATGCAAGATCAGATTTTAGATAATATGGATTTGGAAAAAGAACGGGGCATTACAATAAAAGCACGGGCAATCAGAATGGAATATAAACATTCTGACGGTGAAACCTATATCTTAAATTTAATCGATACGCCGGGGCATGTTGATTTTAATTATGAAGTATCACGAACTCTCGAGGCCTGTGACGGAGCTATTCTTGTGGTGGATGCGGCTCAGGGCATAGAAGCTCAGACTTTGGCGAATGTTTACCTGGCATTAGAGGCAGATCTGGAAATAATGCCGGTAATCAATAAGATTGATTTACCCTCCGCACGACCGGAAGAAATTGCACAAGAAATTGAAGATATAATCGGTATTGAAGCCCGGGATGCACCAAGAATTTCCGCCAAAAACCATATCAATATCCAGGCGGTTTTGGATCAGATAGTTGAACGTTTGCCGGCACCCCGGGGAGATTTAACAGAACCTCTGCAAGCTTTGATCTTTGATTCGGAATATGATACGTATAAAGGTGTTATTGCCCATATTAATGTTAAACAGGGATCGGTCAAAGTCGGGGATCAGATTATGATGATGAATACCCGAAAATCATTCGAAGTAACGGAATTGGGGTATTTCAAGGCTAATGGCGGAACCTCGGTGAAAGAATTGGTTGCCGGAGATGTCGGTTATCTTGTGGCAAGTATCAAAAATGTCAAAGATACCAGAGTCGGCGATACAATAACCTTAAAAACCAATCCTGCCGCAAAGCCTTTGCCCGGATATAAGCCGGTGCAGCAAATGGTGTTTTGCGGTCTGTATCCGGTAGACGGAGCGGATTATAATAATCTGCGTGACGCTCTGGAAAAAGTGCATCTCAATGATGCTGCTCTGTCTTTTGAACCGGAAACTTCTGCCGCTTTAGGTTTCGGTTTCCGTTGCGGATTTCTTGGATTGCTGCATTATGAGATTATTCAGGAAAGAATTGAACGGGAATTTGAACTGGATATAATTTCAACTGCTCCGTCCGTAGTGTTTAAATTACATCTAACTGACGGCTCAATTATCAATTTGGATAATCCGACCAATATGCCGGCATCTGAAGAAATTGAATTTATTGAAGAACCGATTGTCAATGTTTCGATTGTCATGCCGGATGAATATATCGGTAATATTATGGATTTATGTCAAGAGCGTCGCGGAATTTATCAAACGATGGAATATCTGGAAACTACACGAGTAAACTTACATTATGAGATGCCGCTAAATGAAATTATTTATGATTTCTTTGATGCACTTAAATCGAGAAGCAGAGGCTATGCTTCTCTGGATTATGAGTTGAAAGGTTATAAAAGCTCTCAATTGGTCAAACTTGATATATTGATTAACGGTGAAATCGTTGATGCTTTATCTTTTATCATTCATAAAGACAAAGCATATGCCAGAGGTCGGCGCATGGTGGAAAAATTAAGGGAAGAAATTCCGCGTCAACAATTTGAAATACCGCTTCAGGCAGCGATCGGCGGCAAGATTATTGCACGAGAGACGATCAGAGCATACCGCAAGGATGTTACAGCCAAATGTTATGGAGGTGATATTTCCCGTAAACGGAAATTGCTGGAAAAACAAAAAGAAGGTAAAAAACGGATGCGCCAAGTTGGCAGTGTAGAGATACCGCAAGAAGCATTCATGAGCGTTCTCAAGTTGGATCAGTAGCTGAAAAAGGGTATTTACAATACGATTCAATTACATAATATTGAGCAACATTTTTATAGATTTACTTATTGACTGTACTGGTATAATTATTGCAAATAAACCAAAAAAATACTGCATCAAGCTACGTTAATGCAGTATTTTTAATTCATTGGTTTAACTAATTCTCTTTCCTTAATTCGACATTGCTTTAAGAAAAAACATGAATACCCGGAAACTCAGAAACTCGGATAATCAGAGTATAGTTTATAATCAGGTTTTACCTTAACAGCGATGCGTATACATAGCCGGTTTTTCCGGTTGCGTAGTTAAATTTAACCATGTTGACTGTCAGAATTCCGCTTACTCGTGTGCCGGCAGGAATTGTTGCTACAATATTTCCCGCAGGAGTATTTCTGATATTTAACGTCTGTTTGGCTATACCGCTGATAGGGGGGTTCTTATAGGTAGTTGAACCCATGGCGATATAGGCAACTTTTCCCTTATAAGTAAACCTGAGCCATGCTCCCCGGATCGTGCCGGTTACTCGGTACGGGCGCCATGGTCTCGCAATTATGCTGCCGTTAGGCGAACTTCTGATTATGGAATTAGCTACTATATATTTGGTTACTTTGACCGGTGTTCCTTGTAAAAGTATTGCATAAACATAACTTGTTTTTCCGTTATGGGTGAACTTTACCATGTTACCGACCAGAACACCCTGAACCTGACGACCTCTGGCTAATGTTCCTGTGACTGCTCCGGTCGGGGTGTTTCTGATTTTCAGAGTTTGTTTGGCATAACCGCTGACAGGAGGGTTACTATAGGTAGTTGAACTCATTGCCACATAGGCTGTTTTTCCGTTATAGGTAAATCTCAGCCATGCTCCGTGGATTGTACCGCTTACCAGGTACGGGCGCCATGGCCTTGCAATTATACTGCCGTTAGGCGCACTTCTGATTATGGAATTAGCTACTATATATTTGGTTACTCTGACCGGTGTTGCTTGTAATAAGGAAGCATAGACATAGCCGGTCCTGCCTTTATAGGCAAAGCGTACCATTTTACCGACCAGAACACCTTGAACTTGACGACCTTTGGGAATGGTTCCGAGTACTGATCCTCCCGGGCCGGTACGTACATTAACTGCACTTTTGGCATAACCGGTAAGCGCAGGATTTTTGGTCGTGGTTAAACTCGTTGCCACATAGGCTGTTTTTCCGTTATAAGTAAACTTGAGCCATGTTCCCAGGATTGTGCCGGTCACGAACAAAGGCATTTTGAGCTTAGTGATTATACTGCCGTTAGGCGCACTTCTCAAATTTGAATTGGCTAATATATAGCGTGTCACTTTGAACGAAGTTACAGAAGCGGATATGATATTACTACTTTGCCCTGTTATTCTGTCAACGTTATAGAAATGATAGGGACGTACCTGATATTGATAATTGCCGTTCTTGTTTACAGTATCAACAAAAGTGGTAGCTCCCTCATTTGTATAACTAAAGTTCCATTCAGTTTCACCTTGTGCTTTACGGGTTATAATATATCCACTGGCAATCGGCATTTCATCCCAACTTAATGTGATTTTATTTTGATTGACTGATGCTTTAAGATTAGCTACTGCCGGAAGGGGATTATCTGTTGGAACTAGATTGATAACGCCATTATCAAAGCACTCATCCAGAACCTGATCAATGGTCGGGTCATAAACAAAATAGTCGAACACACCCAATTCCTCATCTACAGGAATTGGAAAACAAAGCTCAAGCATATTGATGGTGTCCGGAATGTATGCATAAGAAATCTTGTTTTCCCAAAAAGCCCCGAAACCAATGAACTCAACACTAAACGGAATAAATACCCCGGTAAGTTGATTGTTTTCAAAAGCACAGGCTCCAAGTTCTGTCAATCCGTATGACATCTTAACACTCTTCAACTGATTATTTTTGAAAGCTTCTCTTCCAATGGTCGAAACGGATGAAGGGATCGTAACACTACTTAGTTGGTTATTGCTAAAAGCCCACCAACCAATGCTTGTAACAGTATCGGGAATTGCTATGCTGGTCAGTTTATTTAGGTTGAAAGTACTATCTCCAATTGTTGTAATACCATTTGGAAGCTTAACGCTGGTTAGCTGATTATCTAAAAAAGCTTGACCGTCAATGCTTGTTACACTGGATGGAATTGTAACGTTGGTTAGCTTATTCATAGCAAAGGCAGAATATCCGATGCTCTTAACATTGGCCGGAATCGTAACCTGAGTCAGTTGATTATTCTCAAATATCGCTTCCGGCAACGCTTTAATGTTGCTGGAAATCGTTACACTTTTCAGTTTGTTATTTTGGAATGCACCTTTTCCCAGCGTGTGTACACTGTCCGGTATTACGATGGAGGTGAGGTTATTGTCAGCAAATGCCCAATGGCCAATTGTTTTGATATTACTTGGAATTGTTACACTGGTTAATTGATTATTATAGAAAACGCATTTACTTAAAATTGTAATATTACTTGGAATTGTAACCAGTCTCAGATTGTTATATGAGAAAGCATGTTCACCAAGACTTGTAAGATTGGATGAAAACGTAATCTCGGATAAATTATTGTGTCCAAAAGCACCCTCTTCAATGATCTTAACACCACTCGGAATGGTAACACTCAATAATTTTTTATAGGCAAATGCCTCCTGGCCGATACGCTCTATAACATAACCTTGAATACTGTATGGAATATCTACATTCCGCTCAGTACCTATGTACTTTTTAATAGTTGCTGTTCCGTGGCTGGAAACATCAATTATAAAGTCACTATCATTGGATCTGGCGGATATTGTTATATCTGTATCTTCTGATCCGGCTGGTGTTTGATCGGGTGATTTTGTTTCGGATATTTCTGTTTCCGGGTTTTGTTCATTAATTGGCTTTGTTGTTTCAGTTTCTCGGGTTTCTGCTGCTTCTTCCGATTCTACAGAGGTTTCGTTTGTTTCCGAAACAGTTTCGGTTGTGACTTCAGGTTCTGCCGTTTCTGCAACTTCTTCGTTTTCTGAAGAGGTTTCGCTTGTTTCCGGAACAGTTTCGGTTGTGACTTCAGGTTCCGCCGTTTCTGCAACTTCTTCGTTTTCTGCAGAGGTTTCGCTTGTTTCCTCAACAGTCTCGGTTGTGGCTTCAGCTTCTGCTGCTTCTGTAATTTCTTCCGGCGTCCCGGGAGAAGAGGTGGATTCAGAGCTTGTTTCAGTTGTATCTGCATTTACATTTAATGCTAAAATGTTAGAAAAGAATACAGATATTAACAAGATCCAAATCAGACTTCGTTTAAGAGAGTTCTTTTTGCTAAGCATAATGCAAACCTCCTCGTATACCTGATTTTTTTGTTAAATAATTTACCGCTAAAAAAGGCAAACTATTTATAATACTATATTATTGAGTATACAGCAAAATAAAATAAAAATTAATAATATAAAGAAAAAAATATATTATTGCGGAAGGAATTCCTATAAGTAAAGAACCGATTCGTTTTTTGATGTAATGATGATACGAAAAAGGATTTTTCGGGACATAATTTGATTGCAACCGGAGGAGTTTTGTTAAAATGGTCGTCAATTACAGAGAACATAATCATGCATCTGAACTTTACTAAAATCACGCTTTTTAGTATACTTACTTGGCGAATTTATTGAGAAATAAATATGCGGATGTGGTGGAATTGGCAGACACGCTGGATTTAGGTTCCAGTGCGAAAGCATGCAGGTTCGATCCCTGTCATCCGCACCAATCCTGGCCATAATCAGACTTTAAGGAGAGAACATGCGAAAACTTTGTGATTTCTTAGCAATAACTAAATTATTTGCCGGTCTTAATCATAAGGTATACGGAGATTATTGCGAGCAAACCAATATCCACATCTATTGGAAAGGTGAGTTTATAGCACGTGAAGGTGATGTTTCTTCCGGTGTAGGTATTGTGCTCGAAGGTCAGGTTGCCAAGCAAAAATATTCTGCTGACGGCGATTTTTCTACCTTAGATCTGCTGGAAGCAGGAGACACTTTCGGTGAAGATTTTATTTTTTGCACGGATAATAGATTTAACTTCAGTTTAGAAGCAGTTTCCACAGTTAAAGTGGTATATGTCAGGCGGGAAGACTTATTTGAAATGATCAATCGATCACCTCAAATGTTGAGCAATTTACTTAAATTACTTTCCAATCATATCAAAGAACAGAACAAGAGAATTTATACGTTGTCACAGCGAACTTTAAGACAAAAAATATCTGCTTATTTATTAGAGTTGCTTGAACAGCAATTGATTGCGGAAAATCTGACCCTGGAGCAAGCCTCATCAATTGTTTCAACCCAGGCCGTTGAATTACCTGCTTCTAAAGAAGTTGTTTCACGTTTGTTGGCTATGCCCAGACCGTCGTTTTCAAGGGAATTAATCTCAATGGAAAAAGACGGTTTGATTAAAGTCAGCGGCAGAGTTATTTGGCTGATGGATTTAGCAGGTCTGGAAAACGGAATTCTCGATGATTTTGCTTCTTGATCTTTTGTTTTTCTGTTTGTTTATCATTAAGTTTTAGGTTTAGGGGGATTTATGAATCAATTGCCTGATATTGAAATTGCTCAAAATGCGAAATTGCTGCCGATTCAGGAGATTGCCGAAGCGGCGGGGATCGCGGAAGATAAGCTTGAATTATATGGCAGATACAAAGCGAAAATCAATCTTTCTGCTTTGAAATCGGATTATTCAAATAGTAAATTAATCCTCGTAACAGCAATTTCGCCAACTTCAGCAGGTGAAGGCAAAACGACCACGACAGTCGGTTTAGGCGATGCATTACGTCTGAGAAATAAGAATGCGGCAATTGCTTTACGGGAACCTTCTTTGGGACCCGTGTTCGGTATAAAGGGCGGTGCTGCCGGCGGCGGTTATGCTCAAGCCTTACCGATGGATGATCTGAATTTACATTTTACAGGCGATTTGCATGCGATAGGTGCAGCGAATAATTTGCTGGCAGCTATGCTTGATAATCATATACACCAGGGTAATTCATTAAATATCGACACGCGCCGTATTGTCTGGAAACGCTGTGCCGATATGAATGATCGCCAATTGCGCAATATTGTTGACGGACTTGGCAATAAAACAGACGGTGTTCCGCGTCAGGACGGTTTTGATATTACTGCAGCCTCGGAAGTCATGGCCGTTTTTTGTCTGGCAAATTCGGTTTCAGATTTGAAAAAACGTCTCAAACGCATGATCGTAGCTTATGATTATTCAGGTAAAGCGGTGACGGCGGGTGATCTGAAAGCTGAAGGTGCGATGACGGTTTTGCTCAAAGATGCAATTAAACCTAACCTGATTCAGACGCTTGAAGGTACTCCGACTTATGTACACGGCGGACCTTTCGCTAATATTGCTCATGGCTGTAACAGTATTTTAGCCACCAAAATGGCATTGAGTCATCATGAATATACAATTACCGAAGCCGGTTTCGGCTCGGATCTCGGTGCTGAAAAATTCCTTGACATCAAATGCAGGATGAATCAGCTCAAACCGGATGCAGTTGTCCTTGTTGCAACGGTGCGGGCACTTAAAAAACATGGCGGAGCTGATAATTCCGAATTGAACGGTGAAAACCTACCCGCTTTACAGCAAGGAATACCCAATCTTTTGCGTCATATTTTCGTTTTACAACATGTTTTCAACTTAAAAGTTGTTGTTGCAATCAACCGTTTTTCGTCTGATACCGAAGCAGAATTGGAGGCAGTCAAATCAGCTTGTTTTGCAAATAATGTCCGGGTTTGTATTTCGGAAATGTGGTCAAAAGGCGGAGCAGGCGGTTTAGCTTTGGCGGATCAAGTGATCAAACTCAGTGCAACTGAAAGCGAATTGAATTTTGCTTATGACTTGAATCAGGGAATCAAAGAAAAAATTACTGAGCTTGCCTGCAATGTCTATCGTGCAGACGGAGTTGATTTTACCGGCCGGGCAACGCGAAAGATAATAGAAGCGGAACAAGCAGGTTTTCGTGACTTGCCGATCTGTATGGCCAAGACACAATATTCATTTTCTGATGATGCTTCATTACTGGCTGCGCCGGAAAACTTCCGCATAACCGTAAGAGATATCAAAATTTCAGCAGGGGCAGGATTTATCGTAGCTTTGACCGGTACTATTATGACAATGCCCGGTTTGCCGAAAATACCGGCAGCCGAAAATATTGATATTGATGATCGGGGAATTATCAGAGGCTTAATGTAGATAATCATCATAAATTTTCAAAATTATTTGTGCATACCTAACAAATGTAATATAATTGCTATAAACTTGTTAGTCCTTTGATACAGTTGGTCAAAAGTCTGTGACCTTATTTAAGGTAAAATTGATAATGATAATCAGGAAGGTAGATCATGGAAGAGATTAAAAAATGTATAGAAGAGGTATCGCATTTTCTCGATGCGACTATGGGTGCGACAAATAAAGACGGATTGATCTTTGCCGCTACCGATGAATCTTTGTTGGGCAATCAAGACAGTTCGGTCAAAGCTTTTGTAATATCCTCTGACAATAAGACTGTTGCCGGCGGCAACACTTATATTAAGCTGAATCATGATCAAAAGTTAGTCGCAATTGCTTTTATTAAGGGAACAGATGTTGTTTCAGCCAATTATCTTGAATTATTGGCGGGCTGGATCAGATCTGCGCTCAAAGAAAAAAACACGGAAGAAGAAAGCGAAGGATTTTTGAAGAATGTTTTGCTGGAAAATGAACTGCCGGGCGATATTCCGCTGAAAGCTCGTGAGTACAGGATTCCTTACACACATCCACGACAAGCTTTGCTGATTAATTTTAAAGAAAATTTTGATTTACAGGTTAAATCAGCATTGAACTCGATTTTGGAAGCTGATTTAGAACATCAGATTTTGCCTATGGATGAAAAGAATCTGGTCATCCTTTTGGATCTGGAGAAACATGCCGATTTATTGAATCGCAACGATTCCGAAGAAATTGATGAAGATGAATTGCAGACGAAGATCGATGCCTTAAAACAACTTCCGGTCAAAATCTATGATGCTCTGAATGAAAGTATTGAAAAATTGGAGTTACATATTGGTGTAGGTATGCCGACTGAAACCTTGAAAGATATTTCAAGATCGTATCGCGAAGCAGCGCTGGCCTTAACGGTAGGCAAGATTTTCGAAAGTGAACAGAAGATTATGCGCTACAACAAGTTAGGTTTAGGTCGCTTAATTTATCAATTGCCGCCTACTTTGTGTCAAATGTTCCTTTCGGAAGTTTTCGAACCGGGAACATATGAACAACTGGATCCGGAAACATTGTTAACAATTGATAAGTTTTTCGATAATAGTTTGAACGGTTCAGAAACATCAAGACAACTGTTTGTTCACCGTAATACTTTAGTTTATCGTCTCGATAAAGTAGAGAAAATTACCGGGCTGGACCTCAGATCTTTTGATGATGCTGTATTATTTAAACTTGCCTCAATGGTCAGAAAATATCTTGAATCTCTTAAAGCAGACGGAACCTTCAATCCTGTGAATAATAAATGGTAATAGATTGAGGTAAGTTCTTTTGATTGAATTTAGGAATACCGAGAAGGTTTATCCAAACGGTGCAAAAGCACTGACAAATATTAATTTTAAAATAGAATCCGGAGAATTCGTATTCTGTGTTGGTGAAAGTGGAGCCGGAAAGTCCACTTTGATCAGGTTGATAACCTGTGAAGAAAGACCAAGTAAAGGAACCGTAATTCTTGATAATTATGAATTGAGTCGTTTGCAAAAACGGCTCATTCCTAATTTGCGCAGGAAAATCGGCATGATTTTTCAAGACTTTCGTTTAATTGAATCGAAAACGGTTTTTGAAAATGTAGCCTTCGCGATGGAAATCATGGGAGCGTCAAAAGCACAAATCAAACGCAGAGTATCGATGGTTTTAAGCGTTGTCGGTTTACGGGACAAAGCTGATCAGCATCCGTCTGAATTGTCGGGTGGTGAAGCTCAAAGAGTAGGTGTTGCACGAGCGATGATTAATAATCCCGGTTTGATTTTGGCTGATGAACCGACCGGAAATCTGGATCCTGCTAACGGTGAAACAATTCTGGCCTTGTTGGAAGAAATCAATAAGGCGGGTACCACGGTTATTTGTTGTACCCATGATGCCGGCTTGGTTGATCTGATGCAGAAACGGGTTATCGAATTGAGTCACGGACGTCTGATACGTGATGAGCAATGCGGAGCATATACCGATTGTATTGCGGAAAGAGAATTAAGTTTTGAACGTTCCGATGCTGATAATGCCGAATTGGATGAAGTAATATATGAGAATATGTATTACGAACATCAGCAAAGACAAGCAAAAAGAGCAAAACAATCAGCGGAGATCAAATCAATGCTGGATGAAGATAGCAGAAAAAGACGAAATCGCCTTTCCTTAGCGGAACGCATTGCAAAAATGCGGATGTTGGCTGAAAATATTGAACCGAATAATTTTGAGGGCAAAACGGATACTGAGCAATAGTTTCGGAGTTTGACGGTTAGAAAAGAGCGATATTCATGAACAGTAGAAGATTTTTATATGCTATCAGAGACGGATTTGTTAATCTGAAACGCCATCCCTTAGTTTTAATTGCATCAATCACCACCATGATGTTGTTATTACTGATCGGCAGTTCTTTTACCGCTTTTGCGGTAAATTTAAGAAATCTGGTAGAGATTGCCGGTCAGAAACCGCCGATTGAAATTATGTTCAAGACGGGAACCCTTGCAGCTGATGCAGAAAATTTCGATAAATTATTGGAAGAAAATCCCGATGTTATTTTCCATAACATTAATACGCCGCAAGAAAATTATGAAACTTTTATTGACAGTCTGGGTAAAGAGGAATTATTTAAGGACTTTGATTATACTGAGCGAATTCCCTATACGATCAATGTCAGACTTGCTGATCCCGCGTTAGGCGAAGAATTTCGCAATTGGATCATGCAAAATCCCAATATAAAAGATGTTTATATGGAAGATGAATTGATGAAAATACTCAATCAACTGTTGAAAGGAGTCACGACAGTCAGTATTATAGTTATCTTAATTCTGGCCCTGATTACAGTCTTTATTATTTCGAATATGATCAGGATAGCTGCTTTGGCGAGATCATATGAAATAAATATTATGAAATATATCGGAGCGACCAATGCATATATACGAATTCCTTTTATTATTCAGGGAATGGTGGTAGGATTTGCAGGATCCGCTTTGTCTTCAGTTATTTTTGGCTTTGCTTACAATGCCGTTTATCGCCATTTCGGTCAGGATATATTGAACAGAGCTGATTTTGCTTTATTGCCGCCGAATCAAATATCGCCGGTAATTATTTTGATCAGTGTAGTTGCCGGATTATTAATCGGAGCGATTTTCAGCGGTCTGGCGATTAGAAAGCATGTCGATGTTTAAGGAAGAATGATTATGAGATCCGCAAAACATGAAAACAAAGCAAAGAACAAGAAGTTTCCAACCGGTACCGGTTTGGTTTATTTGATCATCTTTAGTTTATTACTTATTAGTTTCAGCAGTAGTCCGGTTAAAGCCGATGAATTGGTTGAAGTTCAAAATCAAATTGACAGTCTGCTTGCTCAAAAAGAAGATGTTGCATATCAACGTTCTCTGGTTGAAGCGGATTTGTATTATTTACAAGATTTGAAAACAACCTCGGAAGAGAGTTTAGCATGGCTAAATGAACGCAACACTGAACAGCAAGAAGTTTATACTGCTCTTAAAGAAAAGCAAGATTCAATTTTAACAATTCAGGCTTCTTATTTGGAAAATCTTGATGTCACCAAACAAAACTTTGAAACTAAAGTTGAACAATATGGTGACAGAATAGAAACGATGTTCGGAATGCAAAAAAAATCAGTATTTGAACTGTTTTTGGAATCAGATAGTCTGGAAGGTTTTTTTACTTCTGTAAAATTTATGCGTATTATTACGGATGAAGATGAAGCTGCATTGGAAGACCTGGAAGAATCGCATGATAATTTGGTGCAATTAACTCAAGATACCCAAGTAATCATTGATGATAATAATATAGAATTAGAAGAAATCAATGAAATTTTGACCGGAATTGAAACGGATATCAATTATGAAGTCGGTGAAATAGCTGTTTTAGATACTTCAATTTTTGACTTGCAAGGTCAAATTGATACTTTTGCGGTAAGCGAGAGTGAAATTCAATGGGCTTTGGCGGAAGCGGATGCTAATCGGATCCGGATAGAAGAAGAGCGTGAAGCGGAGCGTCTTGCTGCTGAACAAGCGGCTGCCGAAGCAGCGGCTCTGGAAGCTGAACAAGCTGCACTGGCGGCACAGGCGGCACAAGCAACACAGCCTGTAACAGCACCGGCTGAGGCTGCTCTAAGCGATACACAAGCTGTGACCGATGATCCTGTGGGAGGAGCACCGTCGGCTGAGGAACCTGCGCCGAACGAATCTCCGGTAGTTGAAGAACCTGCGCCTGCCGAGCCTCCGATTTATAACGGTGGCGGTTTGGCCTGGCCTGTTCCGAGTTCATATACGATAACCTCTTACTTCGGCTATCGGACTTTTGGCGGATATTCTGATTTCCATACCGGAACAGATATAGGTGCGCCGACCGGAACACCTGTAGTTGCTCCGGCACCGGGAACTGTAACGTATGCAGGCTGGATGGATGTCGGCGGCAATACGGTAATTGTAGACCATGGTAACGGTATGGCGACCATGTATTGCCATCTGAGCAGTTTCGGATGTAGTGTAGGTCAATCTGTTTCAACCGGACAAACCATATGTTATATCGGATCAACCGGATTTTCTACAGGTCCTCATCTGCATTATGAAATCAGAATCAACGGTGTTTCCGTAGATCCGTTAACTTATTATTAAAATTCATTACCGAAATAATTTCATTAATATATAATAGACCTTGTTATGAATATGACGTGATGAGAAAAATGATTTTCTGCAAGGAGTTTTAAGATGCAACAGTATCAACACAATTTAAACTTAAATCAACCTGACCATAAACAACAATCAAATGCATACCATCCTGATCAAATTCAGGATAAAAAAGTCAAAAATAATTTCTGGGGCTATTTTTTAACCTCAACAATTTCTGTTATTTTAACCGCTGCAATTATTTTTGGTGTATTAATAAGTGTAAAAGGGGAAGAATTATTTTTTAACACACAGGTAAACAAGGACTTTTCTCCCGGAAAATCGCCGGTTATCAATATAAAAGAAACTGAAAATGCGGATAATGAACTTAGTCTTGTTTTTAAAAATACTCCTACCAATAGAAAATCATTAGAAAAATTAGAAACGATTTTCAGTATTTTACAGAATGATTATTATGAAGAATTATCCGAAAGCCAATTGATTGATGCAATGGCTACCGGTATGGTAGATCAATTGGAAAGTCCTTATACGTTTTATATGACGCCCGAATATGTAGCGGAAATGGAAGATTCAATGTCGGGTGAGTATAGCGGAATCGGAGCTGTTGTCGAACAAGTGGGTGCTTCATTTCAGATCAGTGATATAATCGAAGACTCGCCGGCGGAAAAAAGCGGCTTAATGATCAATGATGTTTTCATAACAGTTGATGGTAAAGATGCTTCCGAGTATGAAGATGTTTCGATGCTGGCTCTCAATATACGCGGTGAGCAGGGAACAAAAGTTGTAATAGAAATCTATCGTGCTTCCGACAATAAATATTATGAATTTGAAATTACGCGAGCAAGCATTACCAATGCTAATATTCGTTCTCAAATGTTAACGGATGATATCGGTTATGTCAGAATCGTAGAATTCAATGTGGGTGTGGGAGATAATTTCATTTCTGCTGTAGATAATCTCCAGGATCAAGGTGCGAAAAATATTGTCTTTGATTTAAGAAATAATGGCGGCGGTTATGTAAATGAAGTTTTATATATGCTTGATTATTTATTGCCGGAAGGTGAATTAATCACTGAAACAGGCAGAAGAAACGGTCAGACATTCGAAATTTCTGAAGAATCGGATAAGGAAATGGGTGTTCCTGAAGACATGAGATATGCTTGTATTCTGAATAAGAATTCCGCATCCGCCAGTGAATTATTTGCCGGTTGTTTGCGCGATTGGGAAAAAGCTGAACTGGTCGGAGAAACTTCGTACGGTAAAGGTGTCGGCACAATTACGCAGTATTTGGAAGACGGTTCGGCAGTCCAGGTTACCAATTTTTATTATAATTTACCTTCAGGATTCAATGTTGATGGTGAAGGTCTTACGCCGGACTATGAAATTGAATTGCCGGAAGAGGTAAGAAATATGATCATATCACGAATTGATCCTGATCAGGATACCCAGTTGCAAAAAGCAATCGAAATCTTAGAATAAGTCAAGGAAGTCAGATGACAGAACATACTATTAACCATATCAAAGACGATTATCTGGTTCAGGCTACAGCCAAACAAGGATTGTTGCGCTGTTTGGCTGTTCGTGCTACAGACTTGGCCGGGCAAGCCAGGGACATTCATGATTTGTCTCCGGTTTCAAGTGTTGCCTTAGGCCGTTTAATGAGCGGAGCATTGCTGATGGCCGCCGATTTGAAAAACCCGCAGGATCGCTTGACTTTAATCGTTAAATCCGACGGCGATCTCTCAAATTTGACTGCAATTGCAACTCTGGACGGTAAAGTACGCGGTTATGTAATTGATCCGCATGCGACATCATATTATAAATCGGCCGGAAAACTGGATTTAGCTCAATCCGTGGGCGAAGGTAATTTAACCGTAATTAAAGATTTAGGCTTAAAAGAACCGTATATCGGCAGTGTTGAATTAGTCAGCGGTGAGATAGCCGAAGATTTGGCATCATATTTTTTTTATTCCGAACAAATTCCGACTGTTGTTTTTTTAGGGGTCAGACTTGACCGGCAAGGAATTGTGGCTGCCGGAGGAATGATGATTCAAGCTCTGCCGGGCGTTGATGATGAAACAATCGACTGGTTGGAGCATCGTTGCCTGGACTTTCCGGATTTGTCCGAATTGCTGGCGGACGGTATCAGTCCTCATCAATTACTTGATATGTTATTAGGTGCCGATGCCGAGTTGGAGTATTTAGCGGAAACTCCGGTTGAATATTATTGTGAATGTAATCGTGATCGAATGACGCGAAATCTTTTGCTTTTAGGAAATAAAGAACTGATTGAATTGAGTGAAGATCCGGACGGAATAACCTTGAACTGCCATTTCTGTGCCACGGACTACCACTATACTCAGGCCGAAGTGAAGCAATTAGCTGAAACAGCACTTTTACTGAAAGGTGAATCAGATTCAGCTTCAGATTCCGGGCATAGAAGTGTAGAATGAAGTGCATTAGGAAATATGCATTAGGAAATATAATGTTTAATATTAGTAATTAGGAGAAATTATGAAAGAGTTAAAACAGGAAATTGTATTGACAGGAGACAGACCGACCGGACGTTTGCATATCGGTCATTACGTCGGATCAATTAAACAACGCTTGCGTTTACAAGATGAATATGCCGTGAATTATTTAATGATTGCCGATTTGCAGGCGCTTACCGATAATGCATATGATGTAAAAAAAGTGAGGGAAAGTGTAATCGAAGTTCTTTACGACTATCTGGGTTGCGGCATCGATCCGGAAAAAACCACAATCTTTATTCAATCGTTGATTCCTGAATTGACCGAATTTACGACTCTCTATATGAACTTTGTAACTCTGGCCAGATTGTTGCGTAATCCGACCGTGAAAAGTGAAATGCAATTGCGTGAATTTGATAACTCTGTACCGATCGGTTTTCTTAATTATCCGGTAAGTCAGGCTGCCGATATCACGGCATTCAACGCAACCCTGGTCCCTGTCGGTGACGATCAGTTGCCGATGCTTGAACAGACAAATGAAATTGTCAGGCATATCAATTTTCATTTTAATACAGATGTCTTAAAAGAATGTAAACCGATTCTTTCAAAAATTACCAGATTGCCCGGAACTGACGGCAATGCCAAAATGAGCAAATCGCTTAATAATTGTATCTATTTATCTGATGATGCTGAAACTGTCAGCAAAAAAATCAGAGGCATGTACACCGATCCGAATCATCTAAGAGTTGAAGATCCGGGTACGGTCGAAGGTAATCCCGTATTTACTTATCTGGATGCTTTTGATCCTGACAAAGCTGAACTCGAAGAATGGAAAGCACATTATCGTCGTGGCGGTTTGGGTGATGTCAAAGTAAAACGTCGTTTGGAAAAAGTCTTACAAGCTGAACTTGCACCGATCAGAGAACGCAGAGCTCAATTTGAGGGTAAACCGGATCGGGCCATCGAATTGTTAAGCGAATCAAGCAAAAAAGCACGTAAAGTTGCACAGGAGAATTTGCTGAAACTTAAAACTGTTTTAGGAATCAATTACGAAGCTTAATACATTCCTTAGGTTATCATTTTAACATAATAATATATAAACGATGGCAGAGAGTGGACATTATTAGAAGTACAGATTACAGATAGCTTTAGACCACTCCATACCTGTTTACTTAAGTAATGGTACTGATATTTCTGAATCTAAATCGGTTGTTGTCACTTTTTATCTTTAAAGAGAAAATAATTTTACAAAAGGCTTGCATCAATAATTCAGATGTTATATACTCTTAATCGCGCCAAAAATTCAGGCTGAATGTTTGGGCGTGAATTAGCTGAGAAGTTTGAGATTGCCGTGTATACCGCTGCGGTATAACGCGGGTAACTCAGACCGAGCAGTTCGACAAAGATTCGAACGTCACATCTATTTCGCAGCAGAGCCGGGAAGGTTGCCCAGCACATGCGTTGCATACGAAGTGTCTGGGTTTTATCATGATAAGAAATGAAACGCCCGGAGGAGTTGTTAGAAACAGACTGTGAAAGCAGCACTTAGGAGGTTTTATCAATGGCTGTAAATCAAAAAATCAGAATTCGCCTCAAGGCTTTTGATCATCAAATTTTAGACGAAAGTGCATCAAGAATCGTTGAGACCGCAAATCGTACCGGGGCAAGTGTTTCGGGTCCGATACCTTTACCGACGGAAAAGGAAATCATTACAATTTTGCGTTCTCCGCATGTAAATAAAGATTCAAGAGAACAATTCGAAGCGAGAACACATAAGCGTTTAATCGATATTTTGGCACCTAATAATAAAACAATGGAATCCTTAATGCGATTAGAAATGCCGGCTGGAGTTAATATAGAAATAAAATTATAGACTTAGGCCCAGGTCAATGTTCGTAGTGGCGAACCAATAACCAAGGAGGAAGAAAAGAAATGAACAGATTTATGCTCGGTAGAAAAGCCGGTATGACTCAACTGTTTGATGAACATGGTTTAATGATCCCGGTCACCGTTATCGATTGCGGTCCTGTAACAGTAGTTCAAAACAAAACAGAAGAAGTCGAAGGTTATCAAGCAGTTAAAGTAGGGTACGATAAGACGAAAAAGAACAATAAACCGGCAAACGGTCAATTCGAAAAAATTAATGTTGAACCGATGCGTATTTTGAAAGAATTCAAAAATACAGAGGAATATGAAACAGGTCAGGTTTTGAAGGTTGATGAAATGTTTGAAACAGGTGACAAGGTAGACATTGCCGGAACCTCAAAAGGTAAAGGATATCAGGGATCTATCAAAAGACACGGTTTCAGCAGAGGACCCATGGCTCACGGTTCAAAGTATCATCGCGGTTCAGGCTCGATGGGTTCGTCGGCTACTCCTTCCAGAGTTCAGAAGGGGAAGAAATTGCCCGGACAAATGGGAAATAAACGCGTTACAGTGCAGAATTTAGAAGTAATTCAAGTTGACGGCGAGCGTAATATTTTGGTAGTTAAAGGTGCTGTACCCGGACCAAAAGGCGGTTTGTTAGAAATCAAAACTTCCGTCAAGGCACGTTAGGCTGAGAGGAGAATTATATGGCAAAGACTAATTTGTATAATATGCAAGGTGAAATAATTGGTGATATTGAATTGGAAGATGCTATCTTCGGCATAGAACCAAATGAAGATGTTGTACATCGTATCGTCAAAAATCAGCTTGCCAATAAACGTCAGGGGACTTCTAAAGTGAAAGGCCGCAGTGAAGTAAGAGGCGGCGGAAGAAAACCGTATCGACAAAAAGGAACGGGCAGAGCGCGTCAAGGTTCAATCAGAGCTGCTAACCATGTAGGCGGCGGGGTTGTTTTCGGACCGGTACCACGCGATTATTCCTATAAAACAAATAAAAAAATGCGCAGACTGGCAATGAAATCGGTGTTGTCACAAGCTTTGAGTGCAGATCGCATCAAAGTACTGGATAAACTTGAACTTAAAGAAATCAAAACCAAAGAAATGGTTAAGACAATCAACAATTTGAAGTTACAAGGATCGGCGATTTTTATTATTGCGAAACCGGATTTCAATGTTGAAAAATCTGCAGCAAATATTAAAGATGTAAAAACAGCATTGGTTAACACCATGAATGTATTAGATTTATTGAAATATAAAAATATAATCTTTACCAATGAAGCTGTTGATAAAGTTCAGGAGGTCTACGTATGAGAAACCCGCATGATATTATCATTAAACCGGTAATCACTGAACGCAGCACCACGGACAGCATGGAAGGCAAATATACTTTTGCCGTTGATCGCAAAGCAACTAAGACTGAAGTAAGACAAGCTGTTGAGAAGTTGTTCAATGTTCGCGTTTTGAAAGTGAATACGCAAAATGTTTCCGGCAAGATGAAACGTGTCAATATGCATACCGGTAAAACAGCCGATTGGAAAAAAGCAATTGTTACAATCGATCTTGATCCGCAAGAAACGACATATTTAGTTGAAGGCGGTAAAGAACAAAAGACTTCAAGAAAATATAAAAATTCAATTGAAGAATTTGGATTCGGGATTTAGGCCGGATCGAAGAAGGAGTAAAATAATATGGCAATAAAAAGCTTTCGTCCGACTTCTCCTGGTAAAAGATTTATGACAGTGGCAGATTATTCTGAACTGACAGATAAAAAGCCCGAAAAAAGTCTTTTAGTATCAAAGAAGAAGTTTAGCGGTAGAAACAATTATGGACGGATTACCGTTCGCCACAGAGGCGGCGGCAATCGCCAGATGATAAGAATTATAGACTGGAAACGTCAAAGAGACGGTATTCCGGCGACAGTTAAAGCAATAGAATATGATCCGAATCGTACTGCGTTTATCGCATTGATCCAGTACGTTGACGGCCAAAAAGCATATATCCTGGCTCCGCAAGGCCTTAAAGTGGGTATGCAAGTTGTTTCAGGTCAGGGTTCGGATATCAGTGTCGGTAATACATTAGCTTTGCGTGATATTCCGGTAGGTACGGTTGTTCACAATATCGAAATGCATCCCGGTCGCGGTGCACAATTGGTTCGTTCAGCCGGTGCTTCAGCCAGTTTAATGGCAAAAGAAGGCAAATATGCTCAATTGCGTATGCCGTCGGGTGAATACAGATTGATTCCGATCAACTGCAGAGCAACGATCGGTACTGTAGGAAATATCGAACATGAAAACATCAAGATCGGTAAAGCCGGACGCCAGCGTCATAAAGGTTTAAGACCGTCAGTCAGAGGCCTTGCGATGAATCCGGTAGACCATCCGCATGGTGGCGGTGAGGGTGCCACATCAATCGGTCTGCCCAGCCCGCGTACACCTTGGGGTAAACCGACCGTCGGTAAAAAAACCCGTAAAAAGAACAAAGAATCCAATAAGTATATTTTAAGAAGACGTAAGAAATAGGAGGGTGACATATGAGTCGTTCAATGAAAAAAGGTTTCTATGTAGAAGAAGCCCTGATGCGTCGCATCGAAGAAATGAATGAAAAGAATGAACACAAAGTTATCAGAACATGGTCACGTGATTCTACGATCTTCCCGGAAATGGTCGGTCATACGATAGCGGTACATGATGGCAGAAAACATGTTCCTGTATATATAACAGAAGAAATGGTAGGTCATAAATTGGGTGAATTCGCTCCGACGAGATTATTCCGCGGCCATGCCAAATCTGAAACAAAAACACATATGAGATAATTAGCTGAAACGGAAGGAGGAAAAGATGTCAAAAACTTATACCAGACAAGAATTGCAAGATAACAGAGAACAAATCATTAAAGATCATTGTTCTGTTGCCCCGCGTTCAGCTAAAAAACGTACTTTAACTAAAAAAGAACGTAAAGTATTGGGTATTGGCAAAGATCGCGGAATTGCAAAGATTAATCATGTTAGAGTAAGTCCTTCGAAGGTCAGCCTTGTTGTTCGCAATATAATGAACAAACAAGTTGATGAAGCGATAGCAATTTTGCAATACACACCGAAAGTTGCTTCGCCGATCTTGATCAAATTGATAGAAGAAGCAAGTGCCAATGCCGTTAATAACAATAACCTGAATCGTGACGATTTATTTATTGTTGATTGTCAGATCGGACCCGGTGCTACATTAAAAAGATATAGACCGCGTGCGAAAGGTGCAGCCGACAGAATTTTGAAAAGAAGCAGCAACATTCGTTTAACGGTTAAAGAGAAAATAGAGGAGGCTAACTAATGGGTCAAAAAGTAAATCCGCATGGGTTTCGTGTTGGAGTAATCAAAGATTGGGATACCCGTTGGTATGCTGACAAAAAAGATTTCGCTCGTTATTTGGTGGAGGATGCACAAATACGTGATTTTGTAAAACAGCAAACCGGTCGTGCGGGCGTATCGCGCATTGAGATTGAACGTGAAGGCGATGAAAGAACAATTATCACCATCTCAACTGCAAAACCGGGAATTATCATCGGACGTCAAGGTTCGGAAATTGAAGTTCTGAAAAAGAAATTGACAAAAAAGTTTAAAAAAGCATTTTTTATCAATGTTAAAGAAATCAAAAACGCCGATCTGGATGCTCAATTGGTTGCAGAAGCAATTGCGAAACAATTGGAAGAACGTGTTTCTTATCGTAGAGCTATGAAACAAGCTATCAGCAGAACAATGAAACAAGGAGCCAAAGGTATTAAAGCGATGTGTTCGGGACGTTTGGGCGGTGCAGAGATTGCTCGTGGCGAACAGTATCATGAAGGTACAATTCCTTTGCATACCTTAAGAGCTGACATTGATTACGGTTTTGCTGAAGCAAATACTACATACGGTAAGATCGGAACAAAAGTTTGGATCTATAAAGGTGAGATTATACCTCTACCTAAATCGGATAAAAACAATCAATCTGATTCTGAAGGAGGCGAGTCATAATGTTAATGCCAAAGCGTGTTAAATATAGAAAACAACATCGTGGACGCATGAAGGGCAAGGCATTGCGCGGCAATAAAGTAGCTTACGGTGAATACGGCTTACAAGCTATGGAACCGGCTTGGATTACCAGCAATCAAATTGAAGCGGCCCGTATTGCGATTAATCGTTACTTGCGTCGTGGTGGTAAAGTATGGATAAAAATATTCCCGGACAAATCGGTTACGTCGAAACCGGCCGAAACCAGGATGGGTTCCGGTAAGGGATCACCCGAGTATTGGGTAGCAGTTGTCAAACCGGGCAGAGTTTTATTTGAATTAGCGGGAGTTCCGGAAAGAACTGCTCGGGAAGCTTTCCGTCTGGCATCTCATAAACTGCCGATAAAAACTCGTTTTATAATCAGTGATATTGAATTAACAGAAGAAGAGTTGGCAAAGTACTCAGAAGTTCAGGCAGATGTTATTGAGCAATTGGAAGAAGAAGCTGAAATGGCTGCTGAAGAATCTGCTGAAGCTGCCGGAGAAGTTGCAGATACTGTTGACTCCGAAGAAGAAGCTGAGGAGGTTGAATGATGAAAGTAACAGAATTGCGCGAAATGACAGTAACTGAATTAAATCAGGAATTACTTGAACTCAAAGAACAGTTATTTAAATTGAGATTTCAACATGCAACGAATCAACTCGACAATCCTTTAGAACTCAAAATGGTCAGACGAAACATTGCTCGTGTTAAAACAATTTTGCGTGAAATTGAGATAGCTGAAGAAAAGAAACAAGGTGATAAAGTATGATCGAAAGAAACAATCGAAAACAAAGAGTCGGAATTGTTGTTTCCGATAAAATGGATAAGACGATTACTGTTGCAGTTGAAGAACATGTGCGTCATCCCTTGTATAAAAAATATATTAAAAAGACCAAAAAGTTTAAGGCTCATGATGAAGAAAATCAGTGCAATATAGGCGACAGAGTTCGTATTATGGAAACTCGTCCGCTTAGCAAAACAAAGAGCTGGCGTTTGGTAAAAATTATAGAAAAAGCGAAATAATTCCGCTGATTTCAATAGGAGGAATGGAAATGATACAACAAGAATCTACTCTAAAATCCGCGGATAATACTGGTGCTCGCAAATTATTATGCATTAGAGTTTTAGGCGGCACTAATCGTAGATATGCCAATATCGGAGATGTCATCGTATGTTCTGTTAAAGAAGCAATTCCCGGAGGAGTTGTGAAAAAAGGTGACGTAGTTAAAGCGGTAATCGTAAGAACTAAAAAAGGTGTTCGTCGTCCTGACGGTACAACAATTCGTTTTGATGAGAATGCAGCCGTTATTTTGAATGATGACGGAAATCCGCAAGGAACACGTATTTTCGGGCCGATAGCGAGAGAATTACGTGAAAAGAATTATATGAAAATTCTGTCCTTGGCACCGGAAGTATTATAAGGAGGCAGTTAATGGGCAAATTACATGTTAAATTAGATGATACTGTCTATATCTTAAGCGGTAAAGATGCCGGTAAAACCGGAAAAGTGTTAGCTGTTTTCCCGAAAACTTCACAAGTTATTGTTGAAGGCGTTAATATGCAAACCAAACATAAAAAAGCAAGAACGCATTTGGAAGCCGGCGGTATCATTCATCAAGAAGGCAAGATCCACAGTTCAAATGTTATGCTGGTCTGTCCTGATACCAAAAGACCGACAAAAACCGGAAAACGTTTTGAAAACGGAGTTAAAGTCCGTTACAGCAAAGCATCCGGCAAAACTATCGATTCAGTAAAAGGGTAAGGGGGCAATATAGATGGCTAACAGATTAGTTGAAAAATATAAAAACGAAGTTGCTCCTGCTTTGAAAGAGCAATTTAAATATACTTCAACAATGGAAATTCCTAAATTGGAAAAAATTGTATTGAACGTAGGTGTAAGTGATGCAAAAGATGATGCGAAAGCAATGGATAACGTTGTAGAAGATTTGACAGTTATTTCCGGTCAAAAACCGATAGTAACCAGAGCAAAAAAATCTGTTGCTAACTTCAAATTACGTGCAGGCATGGAAGTCGGTTGCAAAGTAACGCTGCGTGGCGAAAGAATGTATGAATTTTTTGATAAATTAGTAAATATAGCTTTACCCCGTACACGTGACTTTCGTGGTATTAATCCAAATTCATTCGATGGCAGAGGCAATTTTGCAATGGGAACAAAAGAGCAATTAATCTTCCCGGAAATTGATTATGACTCAATCGATAAGATTCGCGGAATGGATATTGTAATCGTTACTACTGCTAAAACTGATGAAGAAGCCAAGGCTTTATTAACAGGCTTAGGTATGCCTTATAGGAAATAGGGGAGGAAATAATGGCTAAAAAAGCAATGAGAGAAAAAGCGAAAAGACCGGCAAAATTTGCAACACGTCAACATAATCGTTGTCAATTATGCGGTCGTCCACGATCTTATATGCGTAAATATGGTATTTGTCGTTTATGCTTCCGCGAACTGGCCTATAAAGGTCACATTCCGGGCGTGCGCAAAGCCAGCTGGTAACTGTAAAGGAGAAAAATATGCAAATAACAGATCCAATTGCAGATATGCTTACAAGAATTCGTAATGCCGGCAGAGCAGGGCATGAATCTTGTCAAATACCATCTTCAAAATTAAAACGCAATATAGCTGAGATCCTTTTAGACGAAGGATATATCAAAGCTGTAGATTTTGCAGAAGATAGCAAACAAGGTCTTTTGACCATAACTATAAAGTATCATGATAAACAACCGGTAATTTCCGGTATGAAAAGAATTTCGAAACCCGGTTTGAGAGTCTACGCAAATGTGGACGAATTACCGAGTGTTTTAGGCGGACTTGGCATTGCACTGGTTTCTACTTCAAAAGGTTTAATGACGGACAAAAAAGCTCGTCAAGCCGGTGTCGGTGGCGAAGTCATGGCATTTATTTGGTAAAAACTCTGAAAAGACATTGAATGGCCTGTTCAATGTCACAATCTTAAGAGCAGGAGGAACAGATATGTCCAGAATAGGCAATATGCCGATCACAATCCCGGAAGGTGTTGAAGTATCGGTCAAAGACGGATTAGTCACAACAAAATGCGGTGATTCAATCTTAACTCAAGTATTGCACCCGTCAATCGATATAGCAATTGAAGACGGTCAGGTACTTGTCAGACGTGATAATGATTCAAAAGAAAGCCGCTCTTTGCACGGTTTGATGCGCTCTTTAATCAACAATATGGTTATCGGAGTGAAAGATGGCTTTACAAAAGTCCTTGAAGTAACCGGTGTCGGTTATCGTGTTCAGATGGACGGTAATAAGTTGATTTTAAATGTAGGTTTATCGTATCCGGTCGAAATTGTACAACCTGAAGGTATAACCCTGACGGTAGAAAACCAAAATAAGATTACGGTCAAGGGCGCCGATAAGCAACTTGTCGGTGAAACTGCAGCGAAGATTCGCGGAGTGCGGGTACCTGATTCTTATAAAGGTAAAGGTATTAAGTATGATTATGAAGTCTTGCGACTTAAAGAAGGCAAGACCGGTGCATAGTCAGGAAAGGAATAGACGATGATAAATAAAATTCAAAAAAACAAAATTCGTCAACGCAAGCATGCAAGGGTACGTCGGCATATCAGCGGTACAAGTGAGCGCCCCAGACTGAGTGTGTTTAGAAGCCTTTCACATACTTATGCTCAAGTGATTGACGATACAACAGGTACAACTTTAGTTTCAGCTTCCACCCTTGATGCCGAAATCAGCACAAAAGTAAAAAATACTAGTAATTGTGAAGCTGCCAAACTGGTTGGTAAATTAGTTGCTGAAAGATCATTGAAAAAGGACATCGAGTCAGTAGTTTTTGATCGCAGCGGATATCTTTACCACGGTCGAGTTGCAGCTTTGGCGGAAGGTGCCAGAGAAGCCGGCTTGAAGTTCTGATAGAGGAGTATGAAAATGAGTAATTCTAATGAACGAAACAATGATAGAATGAGTAATAAGCCTTATGACGGTGAACGTAAAGAACGTCGCGGTCGTCGTCCGAGACAACAACGAGAAGATGACGGCTTGAAAGATCGGGTAATTCATATCGGACGTGTTGCGAAAACAGTTAAAGGCGGACGTAATATCAGATTCACGGCTATTGTCATTGTCGGTGACGGTGAAGGCAGAGTGGGTAAAGGAATGGGCAAAGCGGCAGAGATCCCTGATGCAATTCGTAAAGGCAGAGATGAAGCTAAACGCAGCATGATTAAAGTTTCTTTAGCTGATAATACCATTCCGCATGAAATTATCGGTAAATACGGTGCAGGTGAAGTTTTGCTCAAGCCGGCAGCGGAAGGTACCGGTGTTATCGCCGGCGGACCGGTTCGTGCAATCTGTGAATTGGCAGGCATCCAAGATATTAAAACAAAATCGTTAGGTTCAAATAATCCTAACAATGTTGTAAATGCGACGATGAATGGTTTACGCTCTTTATTATCACCTCAAATGGTTGCCAAAAAGCGCGGTATATCAGTAGATGAAATTTAGTTTGGAGGCTGCTAATGAGCAAATTAAAAATAACATTAAAAAGAAGTTTGGCCGGTTGTAATAAAAAACAGCTCGCAACTTTGCAAGCTCTCGGCTTGTCAAAGATCGGTCAAACAGTTGAAAAAAATGATAACGCTCCAACTAAAGGTATGCTTCATGTAATTGAACATCTGGTTGAAGTAGAGCAAGCGTAGGAGGCAATAATGAAATTAAACAAAATCAAATCAGCCCCGGGCGCTACTAAGAAACGTTCACGCGTCGGTCGTGGACCTGGCAGTGGCAGTGGCAAGACTTCGGGTCGGGGTCACAAAGGTCAAAATTCTCGTTCAGGCGGCGGTGTCAGACCGCAATTTGAAGGCGGACAAATGCCTTTATACAGACGCGTTCCGAAACGCGGTTTTAATAATAAAAGATTTGCAAAACATTATCATGAAATCAACATTGAATCATTGAATAAATTTGCAGACGGAACTGTAGTTGATGAACAAATGATTCATGATTCAGGTGTTTTGAAGATACCGAAAGTCAATGACGGCATTAAAATTTTGGGGCGTGGCGAATTGACCAAAAAACTCACGGTTCGTGCTAATGCTTTCACTGCTTCAGCAAAAGAAAAAATTGAGAATGCCGGCGGAACTGTAGAGGAGATTTAATCATGGGCAGCATGTTTGAAACACTCCGTAATGCATTTAAGATTCAAGACTTGCGTAAACGTATAGTCTTTACCTTAATTGCTATGTTGGTATACCGCTTGGGTACGGCAATTCCTGTACCGGGAATCAGCGTGCAGGCATTTACGGAATTCTTTAATCGTCTCGGTCAGTACGGTGGTTTTATGGAAACTATAACGGGTATTACTTTAACCGGTGAAACGGTCAGAGCTATTCCGATATTTATCTTGGGTATCCAACCATATATTAACTCATCGATTATTATGCAATTGCTGACTGCAGCAATTCCCGCTCTTGAACGATTATCCAAAGAAGGTGAAGCCGGTCGCAAGAAGATTCAAAAGATTACCAGATTTGTTACAGTAGGTCTTGCTTTGGTAATGTCTATTGCATACTGGTCATCCAGCAGATCCGCGGAAGCTACTGTTTTACCTCCGGCAATTAATGCTATAGTTATTATTCTCAGCTTTACTGCCGGTTCAGCCTTTATTATGTGGCTTGGTGAACAGATTAATGATCGCGGTATCGGTAACGGTATTTCAATGATAATCTTCACCGGTATTATCAGCCGCTTCCCGATGAATATTCAAGCGATCTACATTGCATTTATGCAATGGAGCCAAAGCAATATGATCTTGGCTATTTTAGGAGTTATTTTAGTAATTATTGTATTTGTCGCAATTATTACTTTAGTAGTTTATATTCAATCTGCTGAGCGCAGAATACCTGTGCAATATGCAAAGAAAGTTATTGGCCGCAAAATGTACGGTGGACAAAGCACATATTTACCGATTAAGGTAAATCAAAGCGGTGTTTTACCGGTAATTTTCGCAGTATCGGTCTTGATGTTGCCGTCAACTTTAATTTCTTTATTCGGTTTTCAAGGTAAAGTAGCTCAATGGTTCTTGAATTTCTCAAGCAATCCTTTGTACTATGTTTTATATGCATTGTTTATCTTTGCCTTTACCTTCTTCTACTCTTCGATTTCCTTTAATCCGATAGAGATGGCGAATAATTTACAAAAGAACGGCGGTTTTGTACCGGGAATCAGACCGGGCAGACCAACATCAACATTCATCGGCAAAACATCGAAACGTTTGCTTTGGTTTGAAGCTTTGTTCTTAATTTTCATAGTTTTATTCCCGAGCTTACTCAGTTTGTTGACCAATTCGATGCAAAACATTTGGTTTGGCGGAACTTCGGTCCTGATTGTAGTCGGTGTTGCTATGGACATGATTACTCAATTGGAATCTCAACTTATGATGCGTCATTACAAAGGTTTCCTCGATTAATCAAAACAAAATTCTCGCAGACGGTTATCTGAATGAATAACCGTCTTTTAATTTCAGAAAGGAGTAACGTATGCAACTTATCATTTTTGGAGCACCGGGTGCGGGTAAAGGCACAATGGCTCAAAACATTCAGAAGTATAAACAGTTTTCACATATTTCTACAGGTGATTTATTTCGCAGACATATCAAGGAAAAAACTGATTTAGGAAAATTGGCGAGTGAATATATTGAAAAAGGATTATTAGTGCCGGATGAAGTCACCGGAGATTTGATTCGTCATGAATTGAACATGATCAGAAATGATTTTATTCTTGACGGTTTTCCGCGCAATATCCCGCAGGCGGAAGCACTTGACAAAATTTTGCAAGATTTCGAGATTAAGCTGACAGCTTGTGTTCATTTAGAAATTGATCCGGAAATTGTAATTGAACGTTTGGTTAATCGGATGAGCTGCCAAGATTGCGGAGCACCCTATAATCTGGTTATCAAAAAACCCAAAGTTGAGAATGTATGTGATGATTGCGGCGGAAAATTAGTTCGCAGAGCAGATGATAATGAAGAAACGATTCGTCACAGATTTGCAACCTATCGTGAGGAAACATCACCATTGATCGATTATTACGAAAAACAAGGTTTGTTGATGACAGTCAACTGTAATGAAGGAATCCTTACTAAACTGGACCAAGTTTGGGAAGATTTAGTCGCTCTTGAAAAATAGAACAATATATTAGAATAAAGAGTATTGAATAATCATATACCAATTCGTGTATTTTCAAACACGCAGTGAATCATCGAACTTAACTTGGTGAGCATGGGATGAAAATCATGAATTGGTATTGTAGATTGTTTATAACTTATAATTATTATTTATACAGAAAGAGATCGTTGTTAATGATCATCTTAAAAACAGAACAAGAAATTGCAATAATCAAAGAAGCTTGCCAAATCACAGCTTCGATTTTCACAGCAGTAAAACCTGAAATCAAAGCAGGAATTTCTACATATGAGTTAGATCAAATTGTATATGACACAATTGTGTCACAAAATGCAATTCCTGCTTTTTTGAATTATGGTGATCCGCCTTTTCCCGGATCTGCATGTATTTCTATTAACGAGGAAGTTGTACACGGTATTCCGAGTAAGGACAGATATCTCAAAGACGGAGATATTGTTTCAATAGATGTCGGTGCTGAATATAACGGTTATTTCGGGGATGCTTGCCGAACTTTTTTAGTAGGTGATGTCAGGCCGAAATGGCAAAAACTGGTTGAAGTAACTGAACAGTCATTTTGGAAAGGGATTAAGCAGGTCAAAAGAGGCAATCGCCTGGGTGATATCGGTCATGCCGTCCAGACACATTGTGAAAAACATGGTTTTGGTGTAATCAGAGATTTAACCGGACACGGAATCGGTGCAAATTTACATGAAGATCCGAATCTCCTGAATTACGGTCGTGCCGGCAGAGGTCTTCGTCTTGAACCGGGTATGGTGATGTGTTTGGAACCGATGATTACTGAAGGCGGTTTTCACATTAAACTGATGTCTGATCAATGGACGATCGTGACGGCGGATAGAAAAGCGGCTGCTCATTATGAAAATACATTTGTTATTACGGAAAAAGGTGTTGAAATATTGACTCTGACCGCAAGTGAACGTGAACAATATGCTGAACAATTAAGTCAAATTGAAAATCTGGGTTGGGCATAAAGATATTGTGAAAGCCGATACTTGCAATGTTTTTAACCAAATTATAAGATGTGTATGCTAAAGAATTCTTATTAAATAAGATGTGTATGCTAAATAATTATTATTAATTAGGATGTGTACGCTAAATAATTATTATTAATTAAAAAAATAAAGGAGAGTAATTAATGCCAAAAGAAGATCTTATCGAAACTAAGGGTGTAGTGGTAGAAGCTTTACCAAATACATTATTTAGAGTCAGACTGGAAAATGGTCATGAAGTGACTGCTCATCTTTCCGGTAAGCTACGTCAACATTACATAAAAATCTTACAAGGCGATCAAGTAACATTAGAACTGACACCCTATGATCTGACTAAAGGTAGAATTACTTGGCGCGGAAAATAAGCGGTCCGTACGTTATTTGTTAAAAGTAACAACGTTGCAACTATGACAAAAAAGCCGGTGCTGCGAACGAAAAATCCGCAGTAGCGTAATTTTTGGCACATCAGAATGGTATACGAGTGACCTCGTGACAAAAAAGCCGGTGCTGCGAACGAAAAATCCGCAGTAGCGTAATTTTTGGTACATCAGAATGGTATACGAGTGACCTCGTGACAAAAAAGCCGGTACTGTGATAGAAAAACCCGCGGGTGAACTGTCCCCCAAAAAGTGGAGAAAAATTATACAATAGAATTAGAAGCTTGAGGGAGGACAGAATGGATCACAAGAAATATAGTCGTTTGTACAAGATACAGGTGGCAAAAGAGGCACTATCGCCAGGTTATGATGGCATGGAGTATCTATTGGCTGAAAAATATGGTGTAAAGACAAAAACAATTATTTATTGGAAGAACATCTACAAAGAATATGGAGAGCAAGGTTTCAATCGAGTTCGGGGGAACCGACGTGGTCTGACACGATATGAATTAGAAAAAGAAAATGAAGAAGCTAGTAAACGTATTGCGGAATTAGAGGAAGAGGTGCAAATCTTAAAAAAAGCCGCGGCCTTTCTAGCAAAGATAGACCGAGAGTAATATATGCATTTATGTATGCCAATCGTCAGGAACATAGCATAATTAGAATGGCCGGTTGTTTAAATGTCTCGGAAAGTGGATATTACAAATGGTTAAAGAAAAAAGAAGACTGGTTGTTAACAAAGCGAGAAGAAGAAAACATTCAATTGACGGAAGAGATCCGATCCTTATTCTTCAAATATCGAGGTATTTTTGGAGTTAGAAAGATTACGAATTTGATTAATAAGAATCGCAAGAAAAAGTTAAATCACAAGCGTGTAGAGCGTTTAATGAGAGAGCAAGGCCTTCGTTCACGTACTAAGAAGAAGTATGTATCAACGACAAATTCTAATCATCAAGAGCCTATAGCAGAAGATTTATTAAAAAGAGATTTTACAGCCAAAGGACCAAAAGAGAAACTTGTCAGCGATACGACTTATATTCAAACGGAAGAAGGAACATTCTATGCAGCAGTAATTTTAGATCTCTATGGCAGAATGCCCTTGGGTCTACATATGAGTTTGAATAATGATCGTTTTCTTGTGATTGGAGCATTGAAAGATATGATAACACGTAATATAGGTCCGAAGAGTTTTTTAGATTGTATTTGTCATTCAGATCAAGGTTCGACCTATGCCTCCAAAGATTATAGAGATCTTTTAGAGCAACATGGTCTTATCTGTAGTATGTGCCGAGTAGGAGATCCTTGGGACAACGCACCAATGGAAAGTTTCTTTGGAAAAATGAAAACAGAGTGGCTTGACAAAAGATATAAAACAATAGAACATGCCGCTAGAGAGGTTTTAGAGTACACATGGGACTTTTATCCTAAACTAAGACCTCATCAATCTAACAATTATTTAACACCTATGGAATACTATTACTTAAACAAAACTGTTTAGCAAAATAAAACTCCACTTTTTGGGGGACACCTCAAGGAGCGTAAAAATTGGCACAACTGTGACAAAAAAGCCGGCGCTGCGAATGAAAAACCCGCAGGAGCGTAAAAATTGGCACAACTGTGACAAAAAAGCCGGCGCTGCGAATCAAAAATCCGCAAATTTCAAATATTTAGTAAAAATATAGAAAAAATATTTTTATATTTCGCTTGATTTTTTTTGTAGGTTTGGTAAAATATTTTGGCGTCGCCTTAAAAGGGCAATTTTTTGTTGCTAAAAGGGAGTGAAAAAATGAAAGTTAGACCATCGGTAAAACCGATCTGCGAAAAATGCAGAATTATTAAACGTAGAGGCAGAGTAATGGTCATTTGCTCTGATCCTAGACACAAACAAAGACAGGGATAATCAAATTTAGCACTTGATTATTGTTGAGGACACGCCAAAAGGATGCGGCTGCATCAATCTTATAACCGAGGATTGTTGTTTCCTTCAAACGTGTTTTTCAAATTTATATTGACAATTTAAAACACTAAAATTGATGGAGGTGCATTGATGGCACGTATTGCAGGGGTAGATATCCCGAATGAGAAACGTGTGGAAATCGGACTTACCTACATATATGGTGTAGGCAGAACAACCGCTACAGAAGTACTTGATAAATGCGGTATAAATCCGGATACACGCGTGAAAGATTTAACAGAAACAGAAATTACTCAAATCCGTGATGTCCTGGAAGAGGACTATACAATTGAAGGTGACTTGCGTCGTGAAATAGCAATGAATATCAAACGTTTGACTGATATCGGATGTTATCGCGGCAGACGTCACCGTGCCGGACTTCCCGTTCGTGGTCAACGGACAAAAACCAACGCAAGAACCCGTAAGGGATCTAAGAGAAGATCGTCGTCAGGCAGACGTTAAGAGGGAGGTATAACATGGCAAAAACTAAAAGAAAAGCACGCGTAAGACGTCGCGTTCGTAAGAATGTCGCTAAAGGACAAGCACATATCCATTCTTCCTTTAATAATACAATCGTTACAATTACTGATCTGCAAGGTAATGTTATTTCCTGGTCAAGTGCCGGAGCACAAGGTATGCGCGGTTCACGTAAGGGAACACCGTTCGCAGCACAATTAGCCTCCGAAACTGCGGCAAAAGCTGCTGTTGACCAAGGCATGCAAACTGTAGAAGTATATGTAAAAGGACCGGGTTCCGGTCGCGAATCTGCAATCAGAGCGCTTGATACTGCCGGTTTGGAAGTAGTCTTAATCAAAGATGTGACACCTATTCCGCATAATGGTTGCAGACCGCCGAAAAGAAGAAGAATTTAAGGAGGATCGAGATGGCTAGAGATATGTCACCAATTTTGAAACGTTGTCGCACTTTAGGCATTGAGCCTCAAGTAATGGGGATTAATAAAAAATCAAAACGCAATCCTCAAAGATCACGTCGTAAAGACAGTGAATACGGGCGTCAATTACGTGAAAAACAAAAAGTGAAATTTATATACGGTGTTTTGGAAAAACAATTCAGAAACACATTTGCGAGAGCATCCCGCATGTCCGGTGTTACCGGTGAAAACTTATTGCAATTATTGGAATTGCGAATGGATAATGTCATTTATCGTTTGCGCTTGGCTGATACCAGAGCCCAGGCCAGACAATATGTCTCTCATTCACATTTCCTGGTTAACGGCAGAAGGCTTAATGTTCCTTCAGCTACTTTACGTGTAGGTGATGTGATTACGATGAAATCCAGTTCGAAGAAACTGGAACCTTTCAAAGAGTTGGCAGAAGCAGTCGTTCCGGAGTGGTTATCCATGAATTGGGATACCTTGGAAGCAAAAGTTGTCGGACTTCCTAAACGTGAAGATATTGATTTCGACGTAGAAGAAACCTTAATTGTTGAGTTGTACTCCAGATAATCAGATTTTCTTGAATAACAATTGAGATTTTATGTGCTTTAAGGAGGCCTTAATGTTAGAAATAGGACAACCAATTATTGAATGTGTTGAAAAGAATGAAAATAATTCATATGGAAAATATACTGTCGAGCCTCTGGAACGCGGTTATGGTACAACAATCGGTAATGCTTTGCGCAGAGTGCTTCTTTCATCTTTACCGGGATATGCGGTTACGGCTATTCGTGTCGAAAATGTATATCATGAATTTTCGACGATTCCCGGTGTAATTGAAGACATGACAGAAATCATTTTGAATATAAAAGAATTGAGAACAAAATTACACACAGAAGGTCCGAAAACAGTCTATATCAGTACAGAAGAAGGTTTTGTCGGTGAAATTACCGCCGATGATATCGTTCGTGATGATGAAGTTGAAATTTTGAATCCCGATTTGGTTATTGCAACCTTAAACGGTGACGGACGCCTGCTGATGGAATTGACGATTGATCAGGGAGTCGGCTATCGCAATGCAGAACGTAATAAAATGCCCAATCAGCCGATCGGTGTAATTCCGGTTGATTCCATTTTTAATCCTGTCCGCAAAGTCAATTATCGTGTTGACGATACGCGGATCGGTCAAATTACCGACTACGATAAATTAACTCTTGAAATCTGGACCGATGCAACAATTGATACCGAAGATGCTTTACATGAAGGTGCTCAACACTTGATTAGGCATTTGTCTCTTTTCTGTGACTTGGAAACCGAACTGGAAGAAGTTGTTGAAGAAGAGGAAGAAATTATTGAAGAACAGAACCTGGTATATGAAATTATGATTGAAGACCTGGATTTTTCTGTCAGAACATATAATTGTCTCAAACGTGCAGGTGTGAATACAGTCGGTGAACTAGTTGCCAAAACTGAATCGGATATGATGAAAATTCGCAATCTGGGCAAAAAATCACTGGAAGAGATCGTGATCAAATTAGAGGAAATGGATTTATCACTTGCTGATGAAGATGTTTAATGGAGGAATATAATGGCTAAAAATAGAAAACTCGGTCGTACATCGGCTGTTCGCCGCTCCATGTTAAAGGGGTTGGTAACCGCTTTAATAGTAAACGGTAAAATCAAAACTACTGCGACGAGAGCTGCCGAAGTACAACGCAAAGCAGAAAAAATGATCACCTTGGCGATCAAAGAAAAAGACAATTTCGATACGGTGGAAAAAGAAGTATCAAAAGCAAAATTGGATAGTAAAGGCCGTAAGTTGTTAAAAAAGGCAACTTCGAAAAATGATAATGTGTATGACGTTGTTGAGCGTGAAATGGATGTTAAAATGGTTCAGGTGGACCATCCTTCACGTTTACAAGCCAGACGCAAATTAATTTCAGAGATGAATGAATTTCATACTGCCGAGGGCAAACGGGTTAATACGGTAAATTATTTATTTAATGAAGTAGCACCGCGCTACATTGATCGCAAAGGCGGTTACAGCAGAATTATCAAGATTGGTCCTCGCCGGGGCGATGCAGCGGAAATGGTTATTTTAGAATTGTTATAATGCGATAAAGATTAACAATGTTCTGAATAAAAGTAATTATGATACTAAGGCATCCCTATGCGGATGCCTTTCTTAAAGGAGCAGATATTGAGACAAGCGCAAAGCTTTAGTTATTCTGAATCGTCTTCACATCAAGGATCGGAAGAATCATTGATCCTGATTGACGGAGTGAGTTTTGCTTATCCGCCATCCGGTGAAAATTCTTCCTCTATTGTTGCGTTGAAAAATGTTTCAATCAAGACAAATCAAGGTCAGCATGTTGCAATTCTGGGTCGCAACGGCTCGGGAAAATCCACATTGGCTAAACTGATTAATGCACTTGAAATACCCGATCAGGGTAAAGTAATCGTGTTCGGTCATAATACTTCGGATGAATCGGCATTGTGGTCGATCAGACAAGCTTGCGGTATGGTTTTTCAAAATCCGGATAATCAAATCGTAGGTACGACGGTAGAAGAAGATGTTGCTTTCGGTCCGGAAAATCTCGGTGTACCGTCTGCGGAAATCCGGCATCGGGTAGACCGGTCATTGCTGCGCGTGGGTCTCGAACAATATGCTGTGAAAGCTCCGGGTCAGCTTTCCGGCGGACAAAAACAGAAATTGGCAATTGCCGGTATCCTGGCAATGCAACCGGCTTGTATAATTCTAGATGAAGCTACCTCAATGCTTGATCCGAAATCCGCAAAAGACTTTCTTAAACTAATCAAAGACTTGCAACAGGAATATTCTCTGACAATTATTGAAATAACACATGACATCGAGAACGCAATTTTAGCCGATTATATTTATATTATGCAGCAAGGAGAAATTTTCTTTTCCGGTACTCCGCGTGAAGTATTTACCAGACCGGACAAAGTATTGTCGGCCGGGTTAGACTTACCCCAGCATCTTTATATAAATCATCTGTTCCAGAAAAGTTTTTCACACGAGGCACTTGAAATATTGCGTGAAAAATATCCGAAAGATATTTTTACACCGGAGGAAACGGCAGATGCAATGTTTGAACTTAATAAAATTACAAGTCCGCAAATGCTTGACGCTCCTGTAACAAAGTACGATTCTTCAAATCAGACAATTATTTCAGTTGAAAATTTGAGTTATACCTATCAAAAAGGTACGGAATTTGCGATAGATGCTTTGCAAGGGGTCAGCTTTCAGGTTGAACAAGGTGAGATGATTGCAATAATCGGTCATTCCGGTTCAGGTAAGTCTACTTTGATCAGTCATCTGAACGGTTTAATTGCACCTCAGACCGGTCAAGTTGAAATAATGAATCTGAATACGCGTAATAAAAAAGATATTCGTGAAATCCGCAAGTTTCTCGGACTTTTATTTCAGTATCCGGAACATCAGTTATTTGAGAATACGGTCTATGAAGATATCGCTTTCGGTCCGAAACAATTCGGTTTTTCCGAATCCTTAATCAGGAAGAATGTTCAGCAGGCAATTGACATAGTCGGTTTGCCGCAGGAAATTTTGCAGCGCTCGCCGTTTGAACTCTCAGGCGGGCAACAGCGCAGAGTTGCGATTGCCGGAGTTTTGGCAACGGATTGTGAAATCTATGTTTTAGATGAGCCGGCAGCAGGTTTGGATCCGATCGGCCAGCAAGAGATCTTCAACTACATTATGCATTTGCGGGAATTGGATAAAACAGTAATTTTGGTAACCCATGACATGAAACTTGCAGCCCGAGCCGATCGCGTTTTGGTCTTGAATCAAGGCAACGTGGCAGCTTATGATACAGTTGAAAAAATATTTTCCGATCAGGCCTTATTGGCTGCTGCCGGTCTTGAAGTTCCGCCTGCTTATAAATTTGCCCGTTTAATCAGTGAAAAATTTACAAAAGAAATTGACGGATTTACGGCAGAAGATGTTACTTATAATTTACTGAAATGTCTTAACAAGAGGAGGCAATCCGATGTATGATCGCCTGATGTTAGGAAAATATTATCCGGGTAAATCAATATTGCACAGATTAGATCCCAGAACAAAATTCATTTTATTAATTTTATTGATGGTGACTTTACTTATTCCCAAGACACCGTTTCCGATCTTATTATTACTAAGCGGTTCACTATGCTTGATCATTATCTCAAAAATTCCCTTAAAGGAAATAATAAGCAGTTTGCGTTCGATCAGGTTCATTTTGATTTTCGCGTTTGTAATTAATATATTTTCCGGTAAAGGTTTGACTCTTCTCGATTTGGGAATTCTGGAAATTACGCAGGATGGTTTGCAAAATGCAGTTCTGATGTCGATTCGTTTGATTTTGTTAGTCATTGATACAACTTTATTTTTGACATTGACTACAACACCGTTACAATTATCTCATGCTCTGGAGAAATTACTGAAACCCTTAAGTGCGATTCGGTTTCCGGCACATGAAATTGCGATGATGATGTCGATTGCCTTGAGATTTGTTCCGACCTTGCTTGAAGAAACCGAAAAAATAATCAAGGCTCAAAGTTCACGTGGTGCCAATTACGATATCGGAGGTTTCTTCAAGAAAATCAAAGGCTATATTTCAATTATTGTACCGTTGTTTATAAGTTGTTTCAGACGAGCCGATGACCTGGCAAATGCGATGGAAGCACGTTGTTATCATGGTGGCGCGGGCAGAACCAAATTGAATGAATTACACTATACTTCACTTGATTTATTTTTTAGTGTAATTTTTATATTATGTTGTACAATTATTTTATTTGCTCATTATCAAATGCCAAATCTGATATAATGATTGTTCAATTAATAAAACTTAAAACAGAAACCACAGTTAAGTGATTGCAGGAGAAGCTTATGGCAGTATTTTTAGGTATCGATGTAGGCGGCACGACCATTAAAATCGGCTTAGTTTCGGAACAATTTGAATTATTGGCAAAAACTTCAATAGATACGCGGGCAAGTTCGGAAACTCCGGAGCAGATTACGCAACGCATGATGTTAACTTGTAAAGATTTATTGGCGAGAGATAATTTGACTTTGAACGATGTTTTGGCGATCGGACTCGGAGCTCCCGGTACAATTTTGAACAAAAGCGGAATGTATACTTTTGCCGGTAATCTGCCTTTTCGAGATTATCCTTTACGCGAAAAAATGCGGGAATATTATCCCGGGCAGATTTTTTTAGGTAATGATGCCAATGTAGCTGCTTTGGCTGAAAGCAGAATCGGTGTCGGTCAAGGTACCGCGAATGCCGTAATGATTACTTTAGGTACCGGGGTCGGTGCGGGCGTGATTATCAACAATCGCATATACAGCGGTTTTAATGAGGCGGGAGTTGAATTCGGACATATTGTGATCGAAATTGACGGTGAATATTGTACTTGCGGCCGTAACGGCTGTTGGGAAGCATATGTTTCGGCAACAGGTTTAATCAGACAAACCAAAGCGGCAATTGCGGCTAATCCGGACTCGGTTTTGGCTGAGGTTGCCAACGAACAAGGTAAAGTGAACGGTAAAACAGTTTTTATAGCCGTTGATCGCAATTGTCCGGTGGCAGATCTGGTTTTTGCCCGCTATGCTTATTATCTTCAAGTCGGAATGGCTAACCTGATTAATGCTTTTATGCCGGAACTTATCATTATGGGTGGCGGAATCAGTTATGAAGGTGAACGTCTGATTAATTCGTTCAAACAAGGTGCTTTGGATGAGGCTATGCTCTTCGGTGTACCGATGCCTGATTTCAAAACGGCAACTTTGGGTAATGATGCCGGTATGATCGGAGCCGCTGCATTTGCTTCCGATTGTCTGGCAGACGGTTTAATGTTATAACTTGATTTCGATGAACAGAAATATTGCTCTGAAAATATCATATGACGGTTCGTGCTTTCACGGTTGGCAATATCAAAAAAATGCTTATACCGTTCAGCAAGCAATTCAGGAGAGCTGGTCTGAATTAACCGGCGAAAAAATTAATATTGTCGGTTCCAGTCGTACCGATGCAGGAGTTCATGCAACCGGTTTAGTAGCTAATTTTAAAACTTCAGCCAAAATTCCTGCCGAGAGAATTCATCTGGCTTTAAACACAGTATTGCCTGAGGGGGTCAGCGTAATCGCGGCAAAAGAAGTGGTTCAGGACTTCAATGCACGTTTTGATGCTCGAGGTAAATACTATTCTTATTATTTTTATCATAGTACGGCAAGACCTTCAATATTACGTAATTTCACCGCTCATATCACAGGGGATTTGGATTTGAAAAAAATGCAGAATGCCTGCGTTTTATTTATCGGTGAAAAAGACTTTGCTGCACTTGCTGATCAGGGAACTCCGGTCAAGTCAACCGTCAGAGAAATTATTCATCTGCAAATTTCAGAATATGCCGAGAATATTATTCGCTTAGATGTTGTAGGTACGGGATTTTTATACCATATGATCAGAATATTGGCGGGTACCCTATTTTATATCGGAAATGGTAAAATAGATTGCACAGATATTCCGCAATATCTGGCAAGCAGGGACCGGACGCTTATGGGTAAAACAATGCCCGCTCAAGGTCTGTTTTTGCATAAAGTATATTATCAGGAAGTCTTATTCGGAGAAGACGGATTAAACGATTTTACAATCGCTTCAATTAAATAATTTAATGTGAGGTAAACAAATGACAAATCACAATTGGAATTTACGTACAAATATGACCATGTTAACGGATTTATACGAATTAACGATGATGAATGGTTATTTACAAAACGGCTTGAAAGATAGCATAGCTTGTTTCGATCTTTTCTTTCGCAGTGTTCCTGAATCAGGCGGTTATGCAATTATGGCCGGTGTTCAGCAGATGATTGATTATTTGAAAGATTTGAAATTCGAACCGGAAGATATTGAATATCTGAAGGATTTAAATCTATTTGATCAAGATTTTTTAGATTATCTGGAAAAATTTGAATTTGTATGTGATGTTTGGGCAATTCCGGAAGGCACAACGATTTTTCCGGGTGAACCGATAGTCAAAGTAATAGGTCCGCTGATGCAAGCTCAAATGATCGAGACAATGCTGCTCGTAACAATTAATCATCAAAGCCTGATAGCGACGAAATCTTCACGGATTGTCCGCTCTGCTGAAAATCGTCCGGTGATGGAATTCGGTGCGAGGAGAGCTCAAGGCTATGATGCATCGGTTTTGGGTGCTAGAGCAGCTTATATTGCGGGTGTTGCCGGAACTTCATGTACAATATCCGCTCAGCATTTTGATATTCCTGCCTTGGGAACGATGGCACACAGCTGGGTTCAATCGTTTCCGACCGAATATGATGCTTTTGCAGCTTATGCCCGAACATATCCGGATAATTCTCAATTCTTAGTTGACACATATAATACTTTACATTCGGGTATTCCCAATGCGATTAAAGTAGCACAAGATGTCCTGGAACCGATGGGCAAAAGATTGAAAGCAATTCGGATTGATTCTGGCGATTTGACTTATTTGACAATTAAAGCACGCGAGATGCTGGATGCTGCCGGACTTGTTGACTGTCATATTACCGTCAGCAATGCAATGGATGAATATCTGATTCGTGATCTGTTATTACAAGGTGCTCAAATCGACAGCTTCGGAGTAGGTGAACGTTTGATCACTTCAAGAGCGGAACCGGTTTTCGGCGGTGTTTATAAGTTAGCGGCAATTGAGCTTGACGGTAAAGTAATACCTCGAATGAAAATTTCTGATAATCCCGGTAAAATTACCAATCCCGGTTCAAAAGAACTATGGCGTTTCTATGACCGGGATACCGGATTTGCTTTGGCTGATCTGATTACCTTGACCGGAGAAACAATTGATGACACAAAAGATTTGGAAATTTTTGATCCTCATCATACTTGGAAGCGTAAAACTCTGACTAATTTCAGAGCGGAAAAATTGTTGAAACCGGTTTTTGTCAAAGGCAAATCAGTTTATCCGGAAATCCCTTTAAGTGAGATACGGAAGCATTGTGCCGATCAATTGGATCGTCTCTGGGATTCGATCAAGCGCTTTGAAAATCCGCAAGTTTATTACGTAGATCTGTCGCAAGAATTATGGGATTTGAGACATTCTTTCTTGTCTCAGCACACTTGATCGGCAAGGGCAGATAACTTTACGGAAGATCAAAATCTGAATAACATCTGAAGATAGCAAAACAAGATTAACAATATAAGAAAAGAAAAACGGGAGGTAATAATGTCTAAGAAAAAAATTGCAGTATTATTTGCAGACGGATTTGAAGAAATTGAAGCATTATCGGTTGTCGATTTTTTGCGCAGAGCCGATATTCAGGCAGAAATGGTTTCAATCAAGGATAGTGTGGATGTTGTCGGCTCACATGGAATAAAACTGAAATGTGATGGAATATTGTCAAATTTAAAAACGGAAATAGTAACAGATTATGACGGTGTTGTTTTACCGGGCGGTCTGCCGGGAGCTGAACATTTAAGGGATTCTGATGCTGTTATGGCATTAATCAAACAGATGGCTGAAGCCGGTAAAATTGTAGCAGCTATTTGTGCCGCTCCGATTGCTTTGGAAAGAGCAGGTTTGACAAACGGAAAAAAGGGTACAGCTTATCCCGGTTATAATACGGAATTGTCTTACCGTGAATTTAAAGAAGATATCGTAGTGCAAGACGGCAATTTAATTACAGCCAGAGGTCCTGCAACTTCAATCTATTTTGCTTTGAAAATCATTGAAGTATTGTCCGGCAAAGAAACATCAGATCAAATTGCTGAAGATTTATTAGTGCCGCTGGTCGAATCTCAGATTTGCAATTAAATGCTTTGGTAATTAAGTAACTTAAATTAGATATGGTTTATGAGCAATTCAGTCAAAGTTCAAACTTCAATATCAAATGATCTGAGAACACAAATCGGTATTAAGGTCAGTATTGTAGGTTTAGTAGTCAATCTGGCGCTTTTTGCGCTGAAAATTGTTGTAGGATTATTATCGGGCAGTATTGCAATGGTTGCCGATGCAGTCAATAATCTATCGGATTTTGCATCGGCAATTATTGTATTGATCAGTTTCAAAATTTCTTCGAGACCGGCTGATCGCAATCATCCTTTCGGACATGCCAGATTTGAATACATTGCTTCTGCAATTGTCGCCATGTTTATTCTGTTTTTGGGTTTTGAATTAGGAAAATCTTCAATTGCAAAAATTTTTAATCCGACTTTGGTTTCAATATCATGGTTTCTCTATGCAACGTTGATTTTATCAATGCTGGTTAAGACTGTGCTCTACTTTTACTATATGCAGCAGAGCAAAAAAATCGATTCGATTGTGATCAAAGCTACAGCCAAAGACAGTATGAGCGATGCTATTGTCAATTTAGGTTTATTGTCGGCAGTTTTTCTGGGTAAAACATTCCGTTTGGCGATTGACGGTTATGCCGGTGTCCTGATGTCATTTTTTATTATCTATTCCGGTATTTCGCTTCTGCGCCAAACAACAGATCATATCTTGGGGCAACGTCCGGATCGTCATCTTAAAGAGTCGTTGAAAAGATATATTAAAGAAAAACCGGGCGTGTATGGTTTACATGATTTAATAGTACATGATTACGGTGTTGATAATTATTTTGCTACTGCTCATGTCGAAGTTGATGCAGCTGAAGATATTATGGTAAACCATGATCTTTTGGATCAAATCGAACGCGAAGTGGCGATTCATTTCAATATCAATCTTGTATTACATATGGATCCGATCGATTTAGACAATCCTGAACAAAATCGCTGGAAAGTTTTAGTAGAAAAATTAGTGCGTTCAATTGATTCACATATATCAATACATGATTTTCGCATCCAAAAATCTGATCAACAATTACAATTAATCTTTGATCTGAATATGCCGGATGATTTATTAAAATCGAATGAAGAGTTGCGTGCGGAAATAGAAAAAAGTGTCCGGAAAATTGAACCGAACACTAAATGCTTTATCACGATTGATCGCAATTATGCAACTGAAACCGTTGACATAATCACCGGCGATGTTCAGCAATCATAGCTGTTAAGACTTGGCAAATATTACCAAGTCTTAAGCATGCCGATTAGTGTATGCAAAATTCGAACGTTTCTTCAAAATTACGTTTTCTCAAAATTATTCTCTGACTTGACCTTGACCGCGTACCAGGAATTTCTCCGAGGTTAATTGTTTAATACCCATCGGACCCCGGGCATGTAATTTTTGAGTAGAAATACCGATTTCACCGCCGAAACCGAATTCCCCGCCATCTGAGAAACGAGTGCTGGCATTGAGATAAACAACGGCGGAATCGACTTCATTGAGAAATTTTTCCGCATTAGTAACGTTTTGAGTTAAAATGCAATCCGAATGTTGAGTTCCGTGTTGATTAATAAAAGCAATTGCTGCATCAACCGACTCCACTTGGTGCAGCAGAATTTCTTTGGATAAGAATTCTACACCGAACAATTCTTCACCGGATAAATAGGATTTTATCTTCAGATCATGTGGTAACAGGTTGTAGAGTTCCTGGGTAATATTAACCTTAACATCAGCTTCGAGCAATGTTTCAACGATTTCTTCGGTTAAATAATTTTTATCTTTTTGAATGAGAACGCATTCTACTGAATTACAAGTCCCCGGACGCTGGGTTTTGGCATTGAGAATGATCGGAAGGATTATCTCATCTTCAGCAGTTTCATCTAAATAGATATGGCATGTCCCGTCGCCGGTGAAGATCATCGGTATAGTGGAATTTGCCATCATTGATTCTTTTAACTGTTTGCCTCCGCGAGGAATTAAGACATCAATATATTTATTCTGGACTATCAGTTGATTCAGAGAATCACGACCGGGATCGTCCAGCAATTGCACTGCATTCTTAGGCATACCGTTTGCTTCTCCGACACGTGCGAATAAGTCTGCTAAAATCCGATTGGAATTTAAAGCGGCGGATGAACCGCGCAGAATGGTGACATTGGAAGATTTAAGACAAAGAGCGGCAGCATCAATTGTTACGTTTGGCCTTGATTCATAAATAATTGCCACAATCCCCAGAGGTGCTCTGACTTTTTCGATTGACAAACCGCTTTCAGTTCTGAATCCTTCGACAACTTCCCCGATCGGATCAGGGAAACTTGCAATGATTTCTAAAGAGTCCGCCATACTTTTGATTCGACTCGGATTAAGTGCCAAACGATCGAGCAAAGCGGAACTGAGTCCGTTTTTTTCACCGTCTGCCAAATCAAGCATATTGGCTTCCAAAATATCGTCTTGTTCGGCGATCAAGGCTTTGGCGACTTCTCTTAAGATTTTATTTTTAACTTTCGTCGATAATTTGCGCATTTCGATTTCTGCGACAGCTGCTCTGTGACACAATTGTTTAATCATAAATTCACCCCTTTATCTTTTTCTGACTTAACAATTAATATAACATCTGACATATTGATTATACTAAAGTCTTTTTATTTTTGCTCAATGCTGTTAGGAACAACATCATCTTATACTGTGACTAAATTATCACTGTGCACTACAACATCGGAATACTGATAACCGAGAGTTTTTTTAATTTCTGATGTTTGCTGACCCAATATTCTTTCAATTTCCAGATTGTTGTAGTTGACTATACCGACTCCGACTTTTTGGTCTTGAAAAAGGATACCCACTACGGCTCCGAGTTCAAAAACACCGTCTACTGCTGTTATTCCGACCGGCAGTAAAGATTTTCCTTTTTGAATTGCCTGGTAAGCTCCCTGGTCAATATGAATATTGCCGGATAAAGTTGTAGCGTAACGCAACCAATATTTTCGTGCATTGAAATTAGGTTCGGATGCAATGAAATGGGTTCCCACATTTTCACCGCGCAGAGCCCGGCTGATATCATGCGGATCATCACCGTTGGCAATGATCAAATCGGTGCCGTTGGACATTGCCATTTCAGCTGCCAGAATCTTGGTAGCCATACCGCCTGTTCCGAACTTTGATCCGGTTGTTCCGGCAATATGTTTGATTTGATCCGTAATCTCCGTTATCCGATCATAACGCTTGGCGCCGGGATTTTCTCTGGGATCCGAATCATATAAACCGTCAATATCGGTTAAGATTACAATCAGATCGGCATCGACCAGAGCTGCCACAAAAGCCGATAATGAATCGTTATCACCAAGTTTGATTTCATTGATCGAAACCGAATCATTTTCATTAATGATCGGAATGATTTTTTTCTCAAGTAATAAACGACAGGTATTACGTGCATTGAGATAACGTGTCCGGTTGGAAAAATCATCTTTGGTCAACAGCAATTGAGCTACCGGATGATCGAATGCAAAGAACAATTGAGAATAAAGTTGAATTAACTCAACTTGTCCGACTGCAGCCAAAACCTGACGCTTATCAATTTCATTCGGTTTTTCGTGGACATTGAGGATACCCATCCCGGCAGCAATTGCACCGGAAGTGACGAACACACATTCGTAACCCTGATCGGTCAGAAAGGAAATCTCTTTTACAATTTTTTTGATTTGCTGGACATCCAGCTTTCCGTCAGCATGGGTTAAAGTTGAGCTTCCGACTTTAATAACAATTCTTTTATAATCTTTCATAATAATTCCCTGTTTGTGAATTATTATTCATTGTACAGAAAATCGGAGATATTGTTAATCTAAATTACGTAAAAGATTCAATCATTTAATGAGGTTTTTTAATTCAACACCATGGGAATGAACGATCGGATGCCAGATTGCATCTTTACAAAACATGGCTGCCATTTGCAAACCGGCCCAAACAATGCCCAAAATCGGATAAGCAAGAATTCCTTTCTGATACAATTTCAAGCTCTTTTTCTCCAATTTGACCAAGAGAATCAGGCTGAGAACTGTAACGATATAAGCTAAAGCCGGAATGATCAAGTCACGTGCAAACCAAGCCGGATTGTCCAAATACATAGGTAATTGAATCAGCATTTTTACTATTGACAACATACCTGCAATAAAAAAGAAAGGTATTTGAGCTAAAAACCAAAAAGCATCGAAAGCTTTATGATTAAAATGGAGGGCATATCTGAATAGTTTTCCGGTCATTAAGCGCATCGTCTGCACTGAACCCATACCCCAGCGAAAGCGTTGCCGGATCATCGGCTTGAATTCGCTGGTCGGTTCATCATAAAAAATAGCTTCTTTGACATAGACCGGATTCTGATCTTTTAAGATCATTTGAATCGTAAATTCGACATCTTCGGTTAAAGTTTGAGTTTTCCAGCCGGTGTCCTTGATTAATTGCAGATCAAAACTGAAACCGGTGCCGCTGACGGAAGCCAAAGGCAAATCAAGATTATTCCGAGCCTGATGCAGATAACGCGAGCGATTTAAGTAAAACAAGGCATTAGCCGAAGCGATTACGCTTTTTTCAGGACTTTTGCAATCCATGTAACCGGCTAAGAAAGTTTTTCCGGTTTGAATATGACGATCCATCATTTTGAGAAAATTCGGATCAACTAAATTATCTGCATCAAAAATCACACAATGATCATACTGTTTAAGCATTTGATTCAAATTATGTGAAAAGAACCAATTCAAAGCATAACCTTTGGTGGCTCGTGTCTGATCATTACGTGAATAGACTTTTGCTCCCTCATTTTTGGCAACCATTGCCGTATGATCGGAGCAGTTATCGGCAATTACAAAAATATTGTATAATTCTTCGGGATAATCCATTGCCTTGAGACTGCGGATTAAATAAGGAATGACAACTTCTTCATTGCGGGCGGAAATTATTATGGCAAATCTGGTTTTCGGTTTAACAGCGGTTTGTGAAATTAAATCCAGTTTTTTATTTTTCGGAATGCCGCAGATCATCAGAAAAAGATTGTAGATGACTGTAACTATTACCAGCCAAAAGGCTATATTACAAAACGCTACAACTAATTTTGTCAACATTAGAAAAAAGTCATTCATATTGTCCTCATTTAATTCTATATAAAATTATTAATCCGAATGCCTGACAGGCAGAGATTAAAAGTATGTTTTTTATTCCGTCAATAATCTTAGCATAAGAAATTTCAATGTAAATTAAATTCTGATTAAGCTAAGAAAAAATTAATAAACGGCCTGAAAAACATATAAAGAATTAAAAAAAATTCAGAATTATTTAAGGCGAATTAAAACGTTTGGAAAAGTGATTGCCGTAAAAAATTTGCATTGAATCAAACTTGCAGACTGTGCTATATTATTGTGATTAGAAATATTAGTGGAACATATGAAACAATATCGGACAATTTTACCATTTATAAAACAACATAAATCCCGATATCTGCTGGGTATTTTAGCACTGATCTTTGTCGACATTACTCATTTGCTGGTGCCGCAAGTTTTGCGTGCTTTTGCTGATTGGGCCCAAAAAGGAGAGTTAAACACGGAACGCATTGTTTTCAGTGCTTTAGCGGTAATTATTCTGGGTTTATGTGTTGCAATCGGACGTTACGGTTGGCGTATGAATATATTCGGTACAGCGAGGAGACTTGAATATTGGTTACGTGCAAAACTTTTTAATAAATATTTAACTTTGGATGACAGTTTTTATAATTATCATCGTACCGGTGACTTAATGGCACATGTGACAAACGATGTTCTGATGGTCAGAAATTCAATGGGCGGCGGTATTATCATGATTATCGATTCTTTTTTCATGACGATTTTTACCGTAATTATGATGATATATACAGTTGGACTTAAAACAGCTTTCATTGCTTTGACGGCTTTGCCCTTTTTGACAATTTTCGTTTTCTCGATTTTAAAACCGATGCAGTTGCGAAGTCGCAGGGTTCAGGACAGTTTTTCCGATATGACGAATGAAGTGCAGGAAAATATTTCAGGTATTCATAATATCAAAGCGTTCGGAATCGAAAACAATCGCTCTCGTTCTTTCAGTAGAGTTAATCAGGATTACCAGAGAAAAAATATTGAGCTGATGCGGCTCAGCTCTCTTTTTGATCCGATTGTTTCTTTAATTTCAGGCGTTGCACTTGTGATTTTCATAATGTACGGAATTTATCGTTTGATGGACGGCAGTATGAGTTTAGGTGATTTTGTGGCAATAGTTGATTATCTGAGACTGATGGTTTGGCCGTTAATTGCGATCGCCATGGTTGTTAACAGTTTTCAGCGCGGTATCGCTTCAATGACCAGAATCAATGAAATTCTGGCTGTCGAATCAAAAATAACGGAAACCGCCGATCCGGCTAAAGTTGATTTAACAAACGTAAAAATCGAATTTAAAGATGTTTCATTTCGTTATGATCAGAAATCACCCTGGGTCTTAAAAAATATCAGCTTCGTTTTGGAAAATCAAAAAAGTATTGCTGTTTTAGGCAGAACAGGCAGCGGTAAAAGCACAATTCTGAATCTGTTGTTAAGGCGTTATGATGTGAGTTCGGGACAAATTCTGTTAAATGATGTGGATATCAGAGATTTGGCTTTGACTGATTTGTATCAGGCAATTGCTTTAGTCGAACAGGAAAGTTTTTTGTTTTCACGCAGTATTGCCGGTAATATTGCTTTCAGCAGTTCCGATAACTGTGATGATTATGACCTTACTCAAGTCAGATGCTCTGCGGAATTTTCCCATATTGCTCAGGATATTGAAGAAATGCCGGAAGACTACGCCACATGGGTCGGTGAGCGCGGTGTAACTTTGTCAGGCGGACAGAAGCAACGGATTTCAATTGCCAGGGCTCATTATAAAGATACAAAAGTTTTGGTGATGGATGACTCTTTATCCGCGGTTGATACAAATACTGAAAAAAGTATTCTCAATCAATTGAAGAAATACCAACGCAGCTTGATTCTGGTAAGTCAGAGAGTATCTACGGTACAAACTGCAGATCAAATTTTGGTACTGGAAGAAGGCGAAATCACGCAAAGAGGTGATCACGCTTCATTAATGCAAGATCCGGAGGGATTTTATGCAAAATTGTATCATCGTCAATTGTTAGAGTCCGAATTGGCTGAAGATATGAATGATCCGGAGCATGACCGTAATAGAAAACATGTCAATACCGGAAAACACGGCAATACCGTAAATTATGACGATCCGCTAAAGCATGTCAGTGAGAGGAAGCATGGATGACTGATCAGGAAAAATTGAATGCAGATTATGAAAAAGAGCAACTTGAAAGCCGTAAGAATTTTTCGTTAAAACGCCTTTACAGCTATGCTTTGCCGTATTGGAAAAGATTTCTCCTGGTGATAGCTTTGATCTTAATTACTACCGGTGTAACTTTAATTCAGCCGAAACTAATTCAGTTGATGATCGATAATCAATTTACTGTACTTTCGGATCAAACAGCCTCAAGTGTTGAACAAAGCCTGGCAATTAATGCTACGATAAAAATCAGTCTGGTTTATTTGGGAACTTTAATTATTGCTTTTGTTACAAGCTACTGGCAAGCTTGTTTACTGCAGGCAACCGGGCAGGAAATATTGCGTCGGATAAGACAAAATCTCTATAATCATATTTTACATTTACCGACTTCATTTTTCGATCATCATCCGCTCGGCAGCTTGGTTACTCGTGTGACTAATGATACGGAAACCTTGAATGAGATGTTCACTTCCGTCTTGTCGAATATTCTTCGTAATCTGTTTACCTTGAGCGGCATCCTGGTAGTTATGTTTTTACTGAATTATAAATTAGCTTTATTAATTTTAGTTTTAATACCTCTTGTAATTTTTATTTCTATCGTATTTCGCAAAGCGATCCGTAAAGTTTATTTTGCTCAAAGAAGAGTTTTGGCACAAATAAATTCAAAACTTTCTGAAAACATTTCCGGAATGCGTACGATCCAAATATTTGATCGCAAAAATCAGACTGAAACGGAATTTGATCAAGTTAATCAGGAATATCTGGCTTTAAGCCGGAAAGAGTTAAAATATTTTTCGATCTATCGCCCGTCGATTGAAGTTATTCAATCGCTCGGTATTGCGGCATTAATTTGGTTTGGCAGCAAAGGCAATATGGAGGGATTGATTTCTTTCGGAGTGCTTTACGCATTTATCGATTACATCCAAAGATTTTTTCATCCGATTTTTGAACTATCCGAAACTTTCAATTTGATTCAATCGGCAATTACTTCAACTTCAAGAATTTTTCATTTGATGGACGAACCGCTTGAATCTGCCGGCGGCAGTTTAAGAATTCCTAAACATGGCTTAAAGGGAGAAATCGAATTTAAGAATGTTTGGTTCGCTTACACTGAAGAAGAATGGATTTTAAAAGATGTTTCATTCAAAGTTGAACCCGGACAATTTGTAGCTTTTGTCGGAGCGACCGGTACCGGTAAATCAACAATTATGCATTTAATTTGTCGCTTTTATGATATTGATCGAGGTCAGATTTTAATCGACGGACATGATATCAAAGAATATAATTTGCGAGATTTGCGTGAAGCAATCGGTGTTGTGCAGCAAGATGTATTTATTTATTCCGGTTCAATTGCGGACAATATTACGCTGAACAGAGAAAATGTAGATTATGAAGCTGCGAGAAAAGCGGCTGCTCTGGTCAATGCAGATGATTTTATCAATAAGCTTCAGCAACGTTACCGGGAATATGTGACGGAACGAGGCAGCACTTTATCTGCCGGTCAACGTCAACTTTTGTCTTTTGCCAGAACAGTTGCTGCACAGCCTTCGGTTTTAGTTTTAGATGAAGCAACCGCGAATATCGATACTGAAACGGAACTTCTGATTCAGGATGCGATCAGGAACATGGCACAGCAACGCAGTATGCTGGCTGTAGCTCACAGAATCTCAACAATTGCCGATGCCGATAATATCATTGTTCTGCATCATGGCAGATTGGCAGAGCAGGGCACTAAAGATGAATTATTGGCACAAGACGGTCTTTTTAAAGTTTTGTATGAATTGCAGTTCCGGGAGAGTAAATAGATTATGAAATTTGACTTTATCTAAAAATAGGATTAAATATGATTATGAAGAGATAAGGAATATGGAGAGCAAAGCTTATGTCGAATGACAAGAATAATATGTTAAAAAACAAATCGGAAAACTCCGCCAAACAAAAAACAGAAGAAGGAAAAAAGCAATCTGTACCTGAACAGGGCGGATTTAAAGCATTTCTCAAGAAACAAAACATCGAAATTTCTTTCAAAAGATATGCGATAGATGCTATGGGTGCAATGGCACTGGGGCTATTCGCCTCACTTTTAATCGGCACAATCGTCAATACAATTGCCGGTCTGATCGGAGTTGAGACTGCTGTCGGTTCAATTTTAGCTCAAATGGGTGGGTTTGCTGCACGAGCAACCGGACCGGCAATGGCAATCGCAGTCGGTTATTCCTTAAAAGCCCCTCCTTTAGTATTGTTTACTCTGGCAGGTGTTGGTTTGGCTGCAAATGAATTAGCCGGTGCCGGCGGTCCGTTGGCAGTTTTTATCATTGCCTTATTTGCTGCTGAATTTGGAAAACTTGTTTCGAAAACGACTCCGGTTGACATTCTTGTAACTCCTCTAGTTACCTTAACTGTGGGTGCGGGACTTAGTTTATGGTGGGCTCCGGGAATCGGTGCCGCTGCAAACAGTATCGGTGCCGCTATCATTTGGGCAACCGATATTCAACCTTTCTTTATGGGCATCATTGTTTCCGTGGTGATGGGAATCGTCTTAACCTTACCGATCAGTTCTGCCGCAATTGCAGCCGCTTTCGGTCTAGTAGGTTTAGCGGGCGGAGCCGCTCACGCCGGTTGCTGTGCACAAATGGTCGGATTTGCAGTAATGTCATATAAAGAAAATAAAACAGGCGGCTTGATTGCTCAAGGATTGGGTACGTCAATGCTGCAAATGCCGAATATCCTGCGCAATCCGAAAATCTGGCTGCCGCCTATTCTGACTTCGGCAATTACCGGTCCGATGGCGACGGTACTATTCAAAATCGAGATGAACGGTGCTCCGATTTCGTCCGGTATGGGAACCTCAGGCATGGTCGGTCCGATCGGTGTAATAACCGGTTGGCTCAATCCTTCAGAAGCTGCTTTGAGTCATGGGGCAACAGTTCTCAACGCAGGATTGATCGATTACGTTAATTTGTTATTAATCAGTATTGTTTTGCCGGCAATTTTAACTTATTTAATTGCAATTCCTTTCCGTAAAATGAACTGGATTAAAAAAGATGATTTGAAATTGAATTTAGGATAATTATTTTCTGGCGTGATTGCAATTTACCGGGCATTCGCTCTGAGCAGACAGTTTCAGATTGAGCAGACAGTTTCAGTCTGAGCAGACAGTTTCAGTCTGAGCAGACAGTTTCAGTCTGAGCAGACAGTTTCGGATTGAATGCTTTTATATCACAAATACTATTATTATTTAGCATTCAATCATTTCAGATATTTTTTTATAGAGAATTTCGGAGATTAGTTTATGTCCTTCATCATTAGGGTGAATTCCGTCTTCGCAGATATATTTTTCCGGATTGATTTCTTCTAAGAATTTTTGTCTGATATCTATATAATGAGCTCCGGTTTCAATCGCCAAATCTGCTAATACCGAATTATAACGTTCATGCCATTGATAGATTCTTTTGGTCGAACCGCCTAAAAAAGTTAAGAGGTTTTCTTTATTCAAACCCTCGCTGAAACGTTTGAAGTAGCGATCAGGATCAAGTGGCGGTAAATTAATGATAATCGGAATAATATTTTTTTCTTGCAGACTGTTAATTAATTCTTTATATAAAATAAAATATGACTCTAAATCTACATTCGGCTGATGATTGATGCCCGGTTGTTGAGCAACATCTGCCCAAAAATAATCACAATCATTTCCGCCAAATGCCAAGAAAGCGATTCCGGGTTCAATGATTTCTTCTTTTTTACGTTGAAATATAGTTAATCCTTTTTTGATGGTTGCACCGAAAGAAGCGAAATTTTTAACCTTGGCTTTGAATTTAGCGGATAAAATTCGGATAAAATTTTGTTTACTGAGTTGATAGCGGTTGTTTTCAGGATCATAAATAATTCCCTTACATACGGAATCACCGAAAATATACCAATTTGATAAATAACGATTGTCTATTACTGATTGAGGCAAATCAAATTCCTCCTTATCAAGATCATGTAAAGTTCAATTAATGAATGATGTCTTTTGAATTACTTAAAATATTTTTAACATATATTCAGGGATAATGCAAGTATCTCAACTACATTATCTAGTTATTAAAACTATATTATATGGTTTCGATAATGTCAAGAGATGTTTGTTAAAATTTATTTAATAGATTTTTATTTCGCTCTAATTTATAATTTTAACAATATTATTTGAAGAGGATGTTATGGAAAAGGAAAATCGAACAGCCGGAATAAAGAACAATGACCTGACAAAAGATCCGGCGGAAAATAGAAAAAAATCTGATAGCAGAGTTCAGAAAAAAGCAGCAGACGCTGACAAAGAACCGACAATAAATTTTGAGCAGGCTCTGCGTGAAAAACGTCCGCAGGAATGGGATTCGTTGCCTGATATTGAACTTTATATGGATCAATTACTGAGTTATGTGAATCGGCAAATTCCTGAAATGATGCGTGACCAGGAATTGACTAAATCGATGGTCAACAATTATATTAAGCAGCAGATAATTCCGCGACCTAACGGCAAGCGTTACAACAAACAACATATAGCCGAATTGAGTTATCTGTTGATGTTAAAAGAAGTTTTACCGATCCAGCAATGTAAAGAACTTTTTGAACAATTAAAAATAGGTGATCAGGTTGAACAAAACTATACTGATTTTTTGAATCTGTTGGATGAGATTTTGCTTGGCGGTGCAGACGATTTGGCTGAGATTTCCGGCAAAGATACCGGTTCGGAGGCCTTGCGTTTTGCTTTGCTGAGTTATGTTATGCGCAGAATAGCACTGTTTTTAATTAATAAAGCTGCTGCTATACCGGATTCTGAGTAGCTCAGATTAGTTCAGATAAAAATTCAGATTAGTTCAGATTAATATTAAGAGTAGCTCAGATTAATATTAAGAGCAGCTCAGATAAATTGAAATCCGGAAATTTCATTTGCAGAAGTAAAATCTTAATAATTTGCGTTTTTATTTAAAATCGATTTGTGATAAAATACCATGTGGTTATCAGATATAACCTGATTTATTAAAAGAAAGGGCGTGATTTTTTGGATTATCGACCTCGAAGTATCAAAATCAATAATTCAGTTTCCCGCGGGGAATTTTTTAAGTCTGCGCTCTTTTTTAGTCGGAGCCTGGTCAGGCTTGCTCTTTGAGTGAAAATACTTTTCGGAAGATTCTCCTGTGGTTAACTAAAAACCGGAAAGGAGATTCTTATGAAATTTCTCAAAAAAAATCGAAACGTACAAACTTATTTATATTTGCAAGAACAAAATCTGCGTAGATTATCATCTGATTCGCTTGATGATGTTTTACGCGAATTTGGTTCGACTGTTCAAGGGCTTACCGCCGAAGAAGCTGAAGTAAGACTGGAAGAGCATGGTCCAAATATTGTCAAAACTAAAAAACAGCATACAATTGTTTCCAGAATTGTCGAAGCATTGATTAATCCGTTTAACGTAATTCTTTTGATCATTGCGATTGTTACTTACGTCACTGATGTTGTTATATCGGATACAGCCGACTATGCGACTACCTTGATAATTTTATTGATGGTTTTTTTGTCATCTGTTGTTGCTTTTATTCAAAGTCGAAATTCGGATAAAGCAGCAGAAGGTCTTAAACAAATGGTCGCCAATAAAACAGATGTGATCAGAGACGGCAAACTGGTTGAAATCGATATTGCCGATGTAGTACCGGGTGATGTGATCAAGTTTTCGGCCGGAGATATGATTCCTGCCGATGTCCGATTTATTTCGACAAAAGACACATTCGTATCGCAAGCCGCTTTAACGGGAGAATCAGCACCTGTTGAAAAATATGATACGGCAGGTGATCCGGATGCGGCACTTACTGATTTAGCAAATATCGGCATGATGGGCACCGATTTGGTCAGCGGTACGGCAACTGCTTTAGTTTTATTTACTGCTGAAGATACATTTTTCAGTTCAATCGCAACTTCGTTAAGCGGTGAGAAAGCTCAGACCAGCTTTGAACGCGGTGTTGCTTCGGTCAGTGCAATGTTGATTAAGATGATGTTAGTCATCATCCCGGTCATATTTCTGATTAACGGAATTATCAAAGGTGATTGGTTCAGCGCATTATTGTTTTCTGTAAGTATAGCGGTAGGTCTGACTCCGGAAATGCTGCCGGTAATCATGACTTCAACCCTTGCCCGGGGTGCTCTTGCCATGTCCAAAAGAAACGTAATTGTCCGTACTTTAGGCTCAATTCAGACTTTCGGTGAAATGGATATTTTATGTACGGATAAGACGGGAACCCTGACCGAAGATAAAATTGTCCTGGAGAAATATATGGATCTGACCGGTCAGGATGATACCAGAGTATTACGCCATGCTTATCTTAATTCATACTTTCAAACCGGATTGAAAAATTTAATTGATCTTGCAATTATTAATCGTGCGGAAAAATACAATATACCGGAAATCATCAAAAATTATACCCGCATAGATGAAGTGCCTTTTGATTTCTCGCGTCGCCGCATGAGCGTAATCTTAGAAGACAAAACAGGCAAACGTCAGCTGATTACCAAAGGTGCAGTTGAAGAAATGCTGGCGATTTGTTCTTTTGTTGAAGTTGCAGGTCAGGTGAAAATGATAGGTGAAGACGAACGTAAACTCGCGATGAATACCTATGAAAAATATAATAACTCCGGTTTAAGAATGTTGGCTGTTGCCCAAAAAAATGAAGTTCCTGATGAAGAACATTTCACGATTGCTGATGAAAGCAATATGGTCCTGATCGGATTTGTCGGATTCCTGGATCCGCCCAAAGAAAGTGCCGGGGGTGCGGTTAAAATATTACGGGAACATGGTGTTCGCACAGTTGTTCTGACCGGAGACAGTGAAGGTGTTGCTTTGAAGGTTTGTGAAAAAGTCGGCATTGATGTTCAAACCATTGTCCTTGGTACAGATGTTGAACAGATGAGCGATTTGGAATTAAAAGAAGTCGCACAACATTGTAATTTGTTCAGCAAGTTATCTCCGATGCAAAAGAAACGTGTGGTCAGAGCTTTGCAGGAAGATGGCCATACAGTCGGTTATATGGGTGACGGAATCAATGATACGCCCGCCCTGCGTCAATCAGATGTCGGAATTTCCGTAGACAGTGCAGTCGATATTGCTAAAGAAACCGCAGATATTATTTTATTGGAAAAAGATCTGATGGTACTCGAAGAAGGTGTTTTATTAGGCAGACGCACCTTCGGCAATATCATGAAATACATCAAAATGGCTGCCAGCGGCAATTTCGGCAACATGGTAGCTGTGGTAATTGCCAGTATTTTCCTGCCATTTTTACCGATGTTGCCGGTACATATTTTGACACAAAATCTGCTGAACGATTTTGCCCAAATGGGGCTTGCTTTTGACGATATGGATGCGGACTTTGTCCAAAAACCGCAAAAGTGGGATGTTAAATCACTAAAAAGCTTTATGTGGATCATGGGACCTCTGAGTTCGATTTTTGATATTTTGTGCTATATAATTCTCTGGTTTGAATTTGGCTACAATTCAATGACGACCGCTCCCTATTTCCAAACCGGCTGGTTTTTATTCGGTACATTATCACAAATCTTTATCATCCATATGATCAGAACAGGAAAAATACCGTTTATTCAGAGCAGACCGGCACCGGCATTGTTATTATCAACTTCACTGGTCGGAGTTGTTGCACTGATTATCGGATTTACCCCTTTAGCAGTTGTACTTGACCTCAGACAAATGCCCTTGCATTTTCTGTTTTGGCTCTGCGTTTTGCTGATCCTTTACAGCTTATCCGTTCAAATCATCAAAAAGATCTACCAAAAACGAGTAGGATCCTGGATTTAGTATTAACGTACCCTGTTTACTTATTTAACATTTTTCCGAGAAAGTCAAAATCAACATGTAAAGACAACAAAATAGTCAAGGAAAACTTAAATTTAAATATTTAGAGTTAATTCAAGATAAGTAATTGTCAAAACATTTCAATCAGGGAGGTTTTATGAAAACATCAGCCGTGTGTTTGAATGGAAAGAATGATTTGCGATTGGAAGAATTTGAATTAGCTCCTTTAAAAGATAATGAAATCAGAGTAAAAAATGTTACAGACAGCATTTCTTTGAGCTCTTATAAAGCAGCGAATCAAGGTTGGAATACCGAAACAGAAAAATTTGTTTTGGAATACTTCAAACCAACAATGTAATAACTGTGGTGTCAATTATGAAAGGTATCATATTTGGTGCAGGCAGTGTAGGAAGAGGTTTTATCGGAGAATTATTTTTTGATGCAAATATGGAAATTTGCTTTATAGATATAAACGAAACAATCATCAACGGAATAAATAACAAAAATAATTATCCGCATATCACGGTATACAACGATCAACAAACTGTGAAATGGATTGATAATTGCAGAGCAATCAGTTCTTTGAACGAAGAAGATGTTATTGCGGAAATAGAAACAGCGGATATTATTGCCACATCATTAGGTGCAAATGTTCTTTCCGTCATTGCACCTGCACTGGCAAAAGGTTTAATAAATCGCCTAAAGGCAAAGAATAAAGGAATAAATATTCTGTTATGTGAAAATCTGCCTAATGTCGATCAATACATGTTTAATCTGTTGATTAAAGAAATAGCTGAAGAAGACCAATCTTTATTCAGTAAAAAAATAGGTTTGCTATCAACTTCAATCGGCAGAATGATCCCGATCAGCTCGGTTGAAACGCAAGAAATACATCCAGCGGCAATTAAAGTTGAGCCTTACAAATTTTTACCTTATGATGGCTCAGCAATTAAAGAGGATTTTCCATCTATCCCAAATCTTATCTGGGATGAAAGTGTTGATTTTAGTTACTATGCGGATCGCAAGCTGTATATTCATAATATGGGGCATTGCTTGACAGCATATCTCTCTGAATATTTTGATTATGAATACATATGGCAAGGAATACTCAATCCGGTCATACGATATTTTGTTCGTTCAGCAATGATTGAATCAGCGGTCGGGTTGGCAACCAAATATAATAAACCGGTAGATAAGTTGATTGCCCATATCGACAATTTAATTATGAGATTTGGTAATAAGGCATTATTAGATACTTGTGAAAGAGTAGGCAGAGACCCTGAGAGAAAACTTAAAGCCGATGACAGATTTTTAGGAGCTTTAAATATGTGCTTGGAACAAGATACTTCAGCTAATCATTTATCTTTGGGAGTGGCTTTAGGATTGATAAAGCTAACTGAAAACACTAATTCCAAATTGGAAAAAATTCATGATTATCTGAAATCTGAGTATCCGAAGATCTTAACAGAAGCATATAAAACACAATTTAATATTTTGAAGGATCAACTGGCAGAAATCATTTTGGGATTTGATTACCAACAACAAATAGATTTGATTGATATTTATAGTGCTCAGAATATAATATAACTTCTTATTAATTTTTATTTGCAATTCACTTAGTACTATTTTAATACCTTACACAAAAGTTTTGTAACAAACGTGTGTAAGGTACTTTTTTTGCAATTTAACTAAGCAACTTGATTTTAGAAAAATATCAAAATCAACATATAAATGAATCAAAAAAGACAAGGATAGCATATAGATATTCCTTTATATTATGCACATATAGAACTTGATTTTATGATTTTTATTGTGAAAAATGTGAGCGTTTTCCGTGTCGAAATAATTATTTATGGATTTCATTATTTTACAAAAAATCTGATTTTTATGTGAATACTCATACTCCTCACTGAAACTAATATTAAATATATATTTTATAAGAAAGGTAAAAAAATGAACAAAGGAATTACTGTAGCCGGCAATATGTTGGTAGATCATAATCGAGAAGTTGACGTATATCCGCAACACTCATCTCTGGTATCGATTAACAAAACATATAATACAATTGGCGGTGCGGTATGTAATTCGGGAATAGCACTGGCTAAATTAGATTCTGATCTGTCTGTGCAAGCAGTAGGCGTTATCGGTGATGATGCTGACGGACATTATATTCTTCAAGAAATGAGAAAATATTCAAATATTAATCTTGATGGTGTGACATTTGGTGCTTTAAATACTTCCTTTACAGATGTAATTGCTGATACAACAAACAAGACACGAACATTCTTTAGTTATAAAGGTTCTAATTCTGAACTTGGTCCGGAACATTTCGATTTTGAAAATATGAATACGGATATTTTGCATGTAGGTTATATTTTACTTTTAGATAAATTAGATCAACCTGACTCTGAATTTGGAACAAGTATGGCAAGAATCCTTCATGATGCTCAAAAAGCAGGGATCAAAACTTCGGTGGATATTGTAACAGAACAATCAGACAGATATAAGAAAATTGTCACTCCGGCAATTAAATATACAGATTATTGTGTAATAAATGAAGAAGAGGCATCACGTACCGTAGATATCAAAGTTAGAAATGACTCCGGAGAACTTATTGTAGATAAATGCAAAAAAGTGTGCGAAGCGTTATTTGAGTTAGGTGTGAAAGAATGGGTTGTTATTCATTCGCGTGAAGGAGGGATCGGTTTAGACAATCGAGGGAACTTTTTTGCGAAAGCTTCATTGAATATTTTACCTGAGCAAATAAAAGGTACAACCGGAGCGGGTGATGCATTTTTAGCAGGTGTTTTGTACAGTGCCTGGAAAGGTTATTCCATCGAGAAAGCTATTGAATTGGGAATTGGCACGTCAAATGCTTCGATTATTGAAGAAGGTCCGTCAAAAGGAATTTTACCGGAAAATGAGATTTGGGAATTCTATAACAAAATGGAAAAAGAAGTTTGGCCGGGATTTAATTAGTTGTTAATCAATAGAAAATATCCTGATTAAAAATGGAATAAATAGAATAAAGGTTTTACTTTTTACAAAATAGAAAGGGGAAAAAATGAGTAGATTTAAATTTTCAGTAGGACCATGGAACGTGGCGAATGGAGTAGATGTTTATGGACCATGTACCAGAGATGATATTCCTATGAAGGAAAAAATTAAAAAATTCGCAGAATTGGGTTTTGATGCAATTCAGTTTCATGATGATGATGTCGTTCCGAACATCAGCAGCAAAACTGAAGAAGTGATTATTGCTGAAGCAAAAGAGTTGAGATCTTTATTAGATGAGTTAAATTTAAAAGCTGAATTCGTGGCGCCAAGATTGTGGTTTGAACCTCAATTTAAAGACGGAGCATACACCGCGCCTAAAAAAGAAAACTGGGAACACGCTATGTGGCGTTCATACAGATCAATTGATATTGCAAACATTTTAGGATGTGATTTGATCGTTTTATGGTTTGCACGTGAAGGTACATTGTGTATGGAAAGCAAACCACCTGTTAATGCAATTAATCAATTAACAAAATCCTTAAACTTGATGCTTGAATATGATCCGAAGATTAGACTTGCTATTGAGCCTAAACCGAATGAACCGATTGATCGTTCATACGCCGGTACTGTTGGACATGCAATTGCTTTAGGCAATGCAACCATTGATCCTGATCGTGTAGGTGTCGTTGTTGAATCGGCTCACTCGACAATGGTTGGCTTAGAGCCTGCTCATGATATGGCCTTTGCTATAGCACAGGACAAATTATTCTCAGTACACCTGAATGATCAAAATGGCATTAAATATGATCAAGATAAAATTTTTGGCGCAGAAAATTTAAGATCAGCTTTTAATCAAATCAAAGTACTTTGTGATCATAATTATTGCTGCAATGGTGAATATCTGGGCTTAGATGTAAAATCCATGCGTTCAACCGGTATGGATTATTCATATGATCATTTAGCAAATTCATTAAAATTAGTAAAGCTAATGGAAGATAAAGTGGATAGATTTGATCAAGCTAAAGTAGATGAGTTTGTTAAGGCAGATAATTATGAAGGCCTGGAAATGTACATTTTAGAATTATTATTAACTGATTAGTTTTATATCCGGGATTTAAGCATTCAGAGAGCTTGGCTGTAATTCTCCCTGAATGTTCTTAGATTCATACATAACTAAAGTGATTAAACCGCTAGGGGTTAGTTAAATGAAATAAGTGATTACCAGAAGTGTTTTTAAGTAATTTAATATCGGGCAGAAAAAAGAGGTAAGTATTTTAAATAAATATAAAGAGGTAAGTATTTTATATTTTTATAAAAATTTTATTATTGCTGAGAAATTAAATAAAGAACCATTGTGATTTTGTGTGAAGAAAGGAGGGATTGCACAAAGCAAACAGAAACTTTTTTGGTCAATTATGTTGTTTCGTTTGAACCGCAAATAGTCAAATAGTTATTTTAATAACGTATTAACTTATAATTACAAAATAAGGAGAAAGGAAATTATGAAAAAAACAATAATAATTATACTATGTATGATTTTAGCTCTGAGTGCGATAGCAGGATGTTCAAAAAGCACCAAAAAAGATACCAAAGAAGCTCCCGCTGAAGATAAAGCTGAAGATAAAGCTGAAGAGAAGACTGAAGGCAAGGCTGAAGAGAAGACTGAAGGTAAGGCAGAAGATAAGACCGATGAAAAAGTTGAAGATGGTGCAGACGACTTACCGGTGTTGAGATTGGGTATGTTTGGTACAAGAAACTCGTTTGTTACCTGGTATATGATAGAAAATGGTATTGATATTGAAAACGGCTTCAAAATTGAACCTACAGTAACCACATCAGGCGGTTCCTTCTTAAATGAAGCTGTTGGTGCCGGAAAAGTTGATGCTACTCATATGGGAGCTGCGCAAGCAGTATATTCCGCATCAGTTTATGACTGTAAGGTTATTGCCGAATTTAGTGATGGTGCAGGTAGTTCAGCTATCTTTGGCCGTCCTGACAGCGAAGAAGCACAAGTTATAGGTGACAATCCGGATTTTCCTGAAGTTAGAGGCAGCGCGGAAACTTTAAAAGGAAAAACTTTTATGTATCCATCAGGGTCGATGTCTCAGTTAACAGTTGCTAAATACTTAGAGGTATTCGGTTTAACATTAGACGATATTACTTCATTAAATACAAACTATGGTCCCGGTTATCAGGCATTACAAGCAGGTGAAGGAGATACTGTTACTATTTTTTCACCCTTAACACTGACTGCATTACATGACGGATATGTTCAACTTGCATCTTTAGATCAATTAGGAGTATCGGTACGTGACTGTCTCATGGTAACACCTGAAGCGTACGAGAATCCTGAAACGATGGATACAATTAAAAAATATGTTAAAGTTTTATTCGAATATAGCGATAAATTCCTTGAAGATCCGGAATGGCAATTAGAAGAGTTGAAAAAACTACACGAGTACTATGGCACTATAGTTCCTGATCCTGATAAGTTAAGTATAGAAGTAGAAAAACACTATTTGTTATCTACCGAACAAGCAATGGATTCTTTAGATGATTTAGGAAAATCAGCTTTAACAATCGGTCAATTTTATTATGAAATTGGTCTCATCGAAGAAGATGCTTTGGAAAGAATTGAAAACAATGTAGACAAATCGATCATGGAAGAATTATTCGGTGACTAATTATAAATTAATGATTTTGTGACACTGAATACAATATTTTTTAATAAACTAATCATCTTTTAATCATTTAACCATCTCTGCATGAAATTTCTGCATGAATTAGAGATGGTTAAATCAATATAAATTATATTGTGTTAGTAATTGACGAAAGAACAATTAACAATCTTCATTTACCGATTAATATCCTGTGAATTGCAAATTGAACTGAAGTTAAATACTGTTAAATGTTCTTTATTTTTCAGACTCCGGTGTGATAATAATCGTGAATAGAGATATAGTTATGCAAAGGATATAATATTAGAACAAATTAACTACTGATAAATATTTCTCAAAGAATTAATCAAGGTGTTTAATTAACAAAATTGTTTTCAGAGGAGATACAGGGCTATGCCTGAATATGAACAAATCAAATATACAGGTAATTCATCGGTTAAAGTGTTCTTGAACACGATAGAAAAACGTCTGTTTCATTGGCATGATGAATTGGAACTGATTTATGTCCTGGATGGGAAAGTATTAATCGGTACCCCTTCAAGACAATTTATAATTGAAAAAAATCAATTATTAGTGATCAATCCTCAAGAAATTCACGGATTAAGTGATCCTGACAGTGACAATCTTTTGCTGGTAATTCAATTAGTTACTCCAAATAATTTGCCATATTGTTCCCATGACTACAATGTTCACTATGAAATGCAACCATACTACGTTTTAGATGATAAAAACTTAAGAGTAATTCCAACCTTAATGATAGATATTATGATTACTTTATTGAAAGAAAATAACGGATTTGCATTTCGCCTATCCGCATTAATCAGTGAATTATTCTATATTCTTTTCAATTATTTCCCGAAACAAGATTATAGTTTTAATGATTCGAAGAATAAAAATTTACATAAAATACAGTCACTCCTCTCATATATCAATAAAAATTTTAAGAATAAATTGACCATGGAAGAATTAGCTAAAGAAGTAAACTTCAGCAAATCTTACTTATCACATTTTTTCAAAAAACATTTAGGGATGAATTTTCAAACTTATTTAAAACAAATTCGAATTAATCATGCAATAAAACTACTAATGAATGATGAAAAAAATATTCTTGATATTTCTTATGAATGCGGTTTCTCTGACTATCAATATTTAAACAAAGCATTCAAAGAAAATTACAATTGCACTCCTGCACAGTACAGAGCAAACAGAATGGAAATATTATCTAAAATGGTGCCCGGAACATCAATAAAGTCAACAGGTGAGTTCATTCATTATAACAAAGAGGAAATGTTGGCATTATTAGAAAATTATTACGGACAGTATCCTCCGATCAGACAATATGTAATTTGATCAAATAGAGTGTCCATGAAAATCGAAGTTTCCGGTTCCAAAGATGTCAATTTGATTCGAAAACTTGACTTTGAAATTAATTATGCTATGATTAATTTTGCACTTGGGGGTGTAGCTCAATTGGGAGAGCGCTTGAATGGCATTCAAGAGGTAGCGAGTTCGATCCTCGCCATCTCCACCATTTTCACTTATAGAAAGCTTGTAATGCACTAGTACCGGTCATTACAGGCTTTTTGTTTTTTATTTCTTTATATCTCTCATTTATACGCGACACGATTGCTGTTAAGGTTGTTTCATCAAAATTCCAACTCGTAAATTCCTTTTTTCATTTTATGTTTTGCTATTCCGGATAATCAGTTGTAAGAGCTCTGGAAACGTGAGAAAATCATAAAAAGAATATGAATTTTCGGCCGGAAATATTTGAGATAATAACGGAATGAATGACAATAGGGTAAAGAATAAAATAAGCCAGGCTTAGTAAAGCCTTGGAGATTACCTTAGACGAGCTGTGAAATCAAAACAGGAGGCAGTTATGGGAGCTACCACAAAGGATGACAAAGAAAAAAACAAAGAAGAAATTAAAGAAACAAAAAAATGTTTTTATATATCTCCAATTGGGAAAGATGATTCAATAATCCGGAGAAAAATGGATGGTGTATGCACAATGGCCATACAGCCAACCTTAGAAAAATATGGCTATGAATTGGTTAGACCACAAGAAATTCTTATCAACGATATTACAACAAATATTGTGATAAACCTTTTTGAGTCTGATTTAGTTATTGCTAATCTAACTGACTTAAATCCTAATGTTATGTATGAATTAGCTGTTCGGGACTGTCTAATGAAGCCGGTAATAATTATGTGTGAAGATGGAACAGATATACCTTTTGATATAAAAGATATGAATTGTTTATTTTACAAAGATGATGCTAAAGGTATGAATGAATTAATTGAAATGCTTGATAATGCGATTCAGCAAATTGACAAAGATCCGGAGAATATATCGAATATAGTTAGCAGAGCAATTGGGGCTACTAAATTTGAAAGATTGATAGAGGAAAAAGCTTCAGAAAAAGACAGAGATGTCTTGATCGAGATGAACAGAAAAATAACATCTATAGAAGATTTAATGCGTTCAAAATTAGATGCTAATATATATCGAGAATCGAGTGAGAGAATGTTTCCGATAGCCTCACGGTCTTCACTGAATGTACTGAGATTTAGGAATCTTGAACAAAGTGAGAATGCATTTTTTTATCTTACTAAACATATGAATCCAAGTGGTGTGGCCTTATCTGCTGATAATTATCTGCTGTTTATAAATAGTCAAGATAGACATGAGGCTATACAGATATTAAATGAAGCACTTCAGAATGGTATTTTGGATGAAAACTTTAGGGAAAAATAATACAAAGAAAATTGATAAGCATAAATAACTAAGTTGTAAAATTAATACAAATAGAAAAAGTGAGCCGGGGGTGCGGACAAAAAGCTGAGTTTCTGTTTAGATATATTTTAAAATTCCAAAAGTTCTTTCACTGCGATAGAGTTAAATCATCATCTGAAGAAGAATGTCAAACATGAATTATGTCCGGGTGTTGATCTTATAAGGTGTAGACGCTTTCATAGTTTTTCTGCACTCCGCAGCGAATACATTCGTCCCACCTGGATCCGCTTTCATAATCCCTATATTCAACTACGTTGCTAACATGCTTGAAATCATGATTTTCTGCATGACATTCAGAACAAAAGCAAGAGATGATTTGCCCATTCTCCGGCCAGTTTTCTGCGCCGCACGAGATACATATATAACCACCTAATTTTTTCAGAGCCTGTTGTTTCACTTTACTGTTTCTTGCTTTGCGTACAATTTCAGCAAGTATGTTTTCGTCGGAAATAAAATGAATTGCCTTGACGGAACCGCGCATATCTCTCAAAGCAATATCCATAAGGATGGATTGATCAGTCAGTTTCTCGATCGCTCTTAACTGCATGTAGTAATCTTCAGCGTAGTCTTTATTTCCCACAGCAATATCCGCAAGAATAGATTGATCGGTCAGTTTATTTACCGCCTCGATCTGTATTCCGGGGTATCGGGCATTAATTACAACATCCAAAATCATACTTTGGTCCGACAACTTGTCTAACGCACGGAAGCCCAGTGTACTATCAGCGGCCTTTTTAGCGACTTCAGCAAATTGTATCTGGTCATTCAGTTTTGCCATCGCCATTTCTCGTGTGATCCTGTCATCATGATTTATTACAAGGTTGGCCAATGCGGTCTGTTGGGTTAGTTTTTCAACCATATTCCGAGACAAAAACATATCTTTGCTGTTTTGTGCGATTTCTGCGATAAGTGATTGGTCTGTTAACATATCCCTCGCTATTTTGCGTACATCATAACTCAAGTCGTTGACTGCAATTTTGGCTAAAAGAGATTGGTCCGTCAGATTTCTTGTTGCAGCACAGCGAACAGAACTATCGTGATCGTTTTGCACAATCTCAACTAAAAGTGCTTGATCGGATATTGCTTCAATTGCCGCGCAACGCACCTCGGAAAGCGGTGCTGACTTTGCTATTTCCGACAGAATTGCCGGATCGGTTTCTGATTTTACTGCCTTTCTGGCTTTCTCGGATTTCCTGGAACTATCTGTCATCCATATCTGTTTTCGGTTGAATAATCCCATAATATGCCTCCTCATTATCATCAATAGAATGGTGTTTGCTTTACTGTTGCCTCATAACTGATTTCTTCTTTGATTCATTATATAAAAAAACTTGAATTGAATACCAATATAGATACTCGTCATTTCCGTACTGCAGATATATTATTTAGGCTCGGTGCGATGTAATCGGTCTTTTTCATGGCGGTTGCAGAGAATCGATTGCATCAGGCCTGATTGATGCAGCGAGGGAATGGTGTTTTTAATTTCTGCTTTACAGGATTTCTCACAGACTCAATTGTAAAGCATCGGATAGATGTAATATAATAACTTGATTACGATCACAATGGTAGAATAGAAGATTTTACCTTAGGAATTGGGGAAATAATGTTATCAATAATAATTTATACTATCGGTTTTCTTTACGTGCTCTTTGGCATATACGCAATATTGCTTCACAAAAGAGGCACCATCAACCGATTGTTTTTGTTGATAACAATTTCGTTGGCAATTTGGTCGTTCTCATATTCCATTGCTCTTGCAGCACACACTGCTGAGGAGAGTATTTTTTGGCGATGTGTCACGGTTTTCGGTTGGGGAATCATTTACAGCATCGTTCTCCATTTCGTATTAGTGCTTGGAGAGAGCCGTTTATTAAACAAACGAATAACCTTTGTTGTAATTTATTTACCCGCAATAATAAATGTAATTTTGTATGCCCCATTCGGGCTTTTTGGCCCCAAACAGTATAAAATGGTGCAAACCGAATTCGGCTGGTTAAATACATTTCCTACGACCATCGACGGATATTGGCTGTTTTTGTATTATATTGTGTTTGGAGTCGTCAGTATCATACTGCTTTTTCGTTGGTTGGGAAAAGTCGAGTCTAATACTTTTTTAAAAAAAGATGTCTTAAAATTCAAACTATCCTTTTACTTAACAGTTATTTTGGGTCTGGTAACAGATATCTTACCTGACATTTTAGGAATAAAGGTGTTTCCCAAGATAGCAGTTATAATCCTTTTTATTCCGACGATAGCAACGTTTACGGCATTAAAAAGGTTCGGATTGTTTTTAGAAAGGGAAAAGACAGCACCCGAGTTTTTAACATACGGCCGATTGATGCCGAACGACCGATTAGCATTGTTTAGAATAGTTGGATTTATTTTTATAACAGGCAGTGACATATCGTTTTTAATAAGATTTTTCATAATGAGAGGTTCATTGAAAATTGAAATTTTACTCTCTTTAATCCCGCTGTTTATGGGGATACTTACCATGCTTATACCGATTTTCACAAAAAATCAGGCAATTCAAAATACCGTCTTTCTGTTACTGTCTGCGGCAGGTACAATTTTTTACTCATTGATGTGTTTTAATACGGGGGCGATAACTGTATGGGCGATATATACTTTATTCTTCCTGTTTACAGTTATTCTGGGAAGTAAAGCCCATTCCGTTATCTTTGCTGTAGTAAGCATAGTCATACAAATTATGTTTTTTATAACTCAACCGGAAGTTGTTGTTACTGTAGGACGCACCGATTATGTGTCAAGGATTGCGATTATTGTACTTACGTTTGTAATTACACAATTTTTAATGTCCTTGCAGACGGTGAGAATGCAGAAGTATGAAAAATCCACAAAGGAACAAAGTCTCCTTGAAAGAATTTCTTCCAGCTTCATTTCCTATAACAAAGAGGATTCTGAGGAAAAACTTAATGAAATGTTTAAAATGTCCGCCGAAATTCTTAATTTTGATTATGCATATCTATTAGAAATAAGTCCAGACTACGAGAATGTAACCTACGTAAGTACGTATGTAAATTGTGAAAAGGCTGATAATGCATTCCCCGATTACTCGGAAATGGAAGCCAATGATATGATTTTGCCGATGATCGAGTCTCTGCGTACTAATAAGCAGCCTATAGTATGTGACGATGTTGCAAATATTTCCATTCGCGAACATGAGACCGCAAGAAATTACTGTATGTCAAAGGGAATCAAATCATTTTCCGCACTGCCGGTAATTATTGATGAGAGGATACATGGAATTCTTGTTGTTGAATATCTTAGCCGTACCGATAAGCATACTTGGGAGAATCGGCTATCTGTTTTAAAAATTTTGACTAATGTCCTGGCTGATGCAAGGAAAAAGCTGCTGTACGAAGAAAGACTGCATGAATTTGCTTATTTCGATGCGGCAACCAAAATGGCCAATTTAAATATGCTTACAAATACACTGGAATCAATTCTGCAAAATGGAGAAGATTCAAATAAAATAGCGATTTTGGATATTGAAATAGAAAATTTAAAGCTGATTAATGATACTTTCGGTCATGCTATCGGGGAACAGATAATAATAAAATCTGCTTCAATCCTCGAGAATCTTTTTCAGGACAGCATCATTATATCAAGGACCGGCGAAAAAGAGTTTATAGTAGTTTTACCTTACTGCGATAATAAAGATGAGATAAAAAACAGGGCGAGGGAAGTGATTAACAACTTTTCCCGGCCTCTGTTGACTGAAACCGGAGTAGAAGCCTTATTTGTTATTGTTAACATTGGCATATCATTGTATCCGCAAGACGGAAAAGATGTGGACGCTCTTTTGGAAAGTGCTGAATTGGCAGGAAATGAGGCCGAACATTCGGAAAGTAAGATCGTTTTTTATACTTCAAGAATAAAAGAACATATTACAGAAACCACCTTGCTCACCAACAGACTTTTCAGATCCTTACAAAACAATGAATTTTATCTGGAATATCAGCCTCAAATCAATCTTGCAACCGGAAAAACTGTCGGAGTTGAATCTTTACTCAGGTTGACATCTGAAGACGATAAAATAGTGGAGCCCAGTAGATTTATCCCCATACTTGAAACCACAGGGTCAATTTACGATGTAGGCTACTGGGTACTGAAACAATCGATACTGGCACATCAGAGACTTGTAATGAAGGGATTTCCGCCTCTTCGCTTTTCAATAAATGTTTCAGCTGTACAGTTTCAAAGGTATGATTTTATGGATGCTGTTTCAAAAATAATAGAAGAAAACCAAATAGACCCTCAATATATTGAATTTGAACTCACGGAAAGCGCATTGGTTGGAAATTTATCGGACACAATAGAAAAAGTAACGGGATTGAAAAAATTGGGAGTAAGTGTTGCCATTGATGATTTCGGCAAGGGATATTCATCATTGCATCGATTAGAAGCTATACCTTTTGACAGGATAAAAATAGATAAAAGTATTACAGATAATATTAATTCGGAAAAGAAACAAACTATTGTAACCGAAACAGTTATTTTGCTGGCGAAAGCCTTCAGAGCTTATACTACTGCTGAAGGTGTCGAAACTAAGAATCAAGTCGATTTTTTGAAGAACTTGGGTTACCATGAAGCACAAGGATACTATTTTTCACAACCTTTATCTATCGACGAATTAGAAGAATTTCTCAGAAATGAGATTTAACTCTGTTACATAATAACAGTGTTTACCCAGAGTCTGTCCAACCCTTTTTTTACTGAATATATTTTTGCTGCATAATTTACATAGTAAATCAGCAATGTCAACGGAGATTATAAATGGATATTAATTCTGAAAAACAAAATAATGATTGGAAGCCTGTTTCGGAACTGAAACAAATAGAAAAAGATATTTCTGATTATGGTTACGATATTGAGTTTATTGAAGTAAAAGAAATGAACGGCTCAGTTTTTTATCGTGAAATAGGTGATCTTAATAACTGCGAAATTCCGAAGGTTTTTGAAACTCAGTACGGAAGATTTAACAATCACAATAATGGAGAATTCCCAAGTTGGCTGGAAAAAGAAGACGATGTAGTTTTGATGAAAAAAGAAAGAGAAATGCAAGGTTTTTTTAGTCAGGATGATTACTGTATAGAGGGTAATTTCCGCGACATGTTTGATTGCGGGCAATATTCTTATGCAGTTTCTGAATTACATCATCTGGCAGGGAGATGGTTCAAAATCGTAAGGATTGATCAGAATCTTAAAACAGCTGTTCTATACGAAAACATTTTTTTGGGCGAAGGAACTTTTTTGGAATATCACGGTTGGTTTGAAAATGAGTTCGGATGCATTGTTGTTACAAGTGGTTTTACTATCTTAGAAGATGAGAAATTCAGGGAAAGAATAATTATTTATAACACGACACTATTTCAAATCAGCTATGATGGAAACTGGAGCATTGCCAAAACGTGGGAGATAAATATTCCCGGTTCTAACAATATTGTATTGTGCGGGGATTGCATTTACTTTGGACAAAATAAAATGGTGACACGCTTGGATATTAACACCGGAGAATTTGCCTATTTCACTAATAAAAGCGATGAAGAGTTAGCAGCACTTAATAATTTCCGGAAACTTTAGTTCAAGATAAAACACTTAACTCTATGATTATTTTATAAACACTTGAATGATAATATTTCAAAGACTTGAATATACACTCCTCAAAGCCTTTAACTATATAATTATCAAGAGCATTTCTGCTTAAAGAGAATTTAATCATATTCTCAGAATCTATAAAGGAGATGATCTAAGTTGGAAATCAGATATATAAATTCAATGGATGACAGAAACATGCTTAGTAAGATATATGAGCAAAGCTGGAGGAAAACTTATCGTGGTATTATTCCTCAAAATTATCTGGACGCAATTCCAAAAGGTCACTGGAATAAGAACTTTGATATTCCGGGATGGAATACAGTGGTTTGCATTGAAGATGGAGAATACATCGGTACTAGTAGCTTCAGTAAATCAAGATTTGATAAATATCCGGATTCAGGAGAAATAATATCAATATATTTGATTCCTGAATATATGGGAAAAGGATATGGGAGCAAGCTGTTAGAATTTGTAATTAAAGAATTAAAAGACCAGGGATTTAAGGATGTGTTTCTTTGGGTTCTGGAAGAAAATTTTAGAGCCAGGAAATTTTACGAAAATAATGGATTTGTATACGATGGCGACTACATTAATAATAAAATTGGTGGGAAGAAATTGAGAGAAGTGAAATACTCTTACCAATTTACATAAAGCATGAATCGGATTGTAGAAAAGTAATTTTAGTAAACTCTCATTTTAAAAGCAATATAAGTACAATGGTTATTAAAAGTCCTGGAGAATGAATATGAGGAACTAGAAATCATCGAAAATACTTAAAATTTTTCTTGTTGAAAAATGCGCTTTCGGAATACCATCGGCTCGCTCTTGGAAGACCACCGCCGCGGGGTAAAAATGCAAGTGTTCTCGGAGTAAAAATGCCGCTCCGTGGAGTAAAAAGGCCAAAGACAAATAGAGTATTACTTTCTACACTTAAAATACCGCCCAGTTTTTTGATTGATCAATGTTCCGTTAGCATAATTTGAATTAGGATAATTTAGATTATGCTAATTTGATTCATACTAAATATCTACTTGTAATTCAAAAAAATTGGCTAATAGTAAGAAATTGATCTTCTGGGTGAGAGAAAAGATTTTTAGCTTGTCCTATTAGTCTGGAAAATAACGGAACTGTTTATATATAACAATAATTAGCCCGTATACCACATTCTTTGTTATAATTTCATAAGAATCGGATTGCTTTTCTTAATAAATTTATGGGAATGTCACTTTGATTCAAAAAAATTAATGTCAAATGCTTTTCGGATTCATTTTGCTTTGAACTTAATAGAACAAACCCAAACCAATATAGAAGAGAGACAATATGACGGAACAAATTAACGGTGCGAACTTAGGTTTTGAAAAAGAAATTTTTGCAGCGGCAGATAAATTAAGAGGCAATATTGACGCGGCTGAATATAAAAATGTAGTTTTAGGTCTGATCTTTCTTAAATATATATCTGATAGTTTTGAAGACAGGTATCAAGAACTCATCAATGAAGGCGCTGGATTTGAAGAAGATCGAGATGAATATCTTGCTGAAAATGTCTTTTTTGTTCCTAAAGACGCAAGATGGGACTTTATTGCTTCGCAAGCGATGACTCCTGAAATAGGTCAAGTCATTGATCAAGCTATGGTTTCAATTGAAGAGGAGAATAATCGGCTCAGAGGAATTCTGCCTAAAAATTATGCCAGACCGGAATTAGATAAACGACGTCTAGGCGAAGTGGTTGATTTGTTCAATAATCTCAACCTGAAAGAACATGGCAGCTCCAAAGATATTTTAGGGCGTACTTATGAATATGCCTTAGCTCAATTTGCTTCTTTGGAAGGGAAAAATGCCGGTGAATTCTATACACCTTCAAGCGTTGTAAAAACTCTGGTAGAAATTTTACAACCCTATCAGGGACGAGTATATGATCCATGCTGCGGCGC
>JBMNJV010000004.1:0-433051 GCA_050951845.1 Saccharofermentanales bacterium | reverse complement strand
GCACGGCAGGTTTCTTAATTGGAGCAGCCGATTACTTAAGAGATCATCATAACAATTTTCTCTATAATACTGAACAAACGAATCACTATCATAATACGATGTTTCACGGCTATGATATGGACACGACAATGCTTCGTATCGGTGCAATGAATATGATGCTTCATCAGGTTGAAAATCCGCAAATTTCTTATCAGGATTCTTTGTCAGAAGAAAATACAGAAAGAGAAAAGTATAGTCTGATCTTAGCTAATCCGCCGTTTACCGGCTCTCTGGATTATGAAATTGTTGCCAATGATATTATTGCTTCAATCAAAACAAAGAAAACTGAACTGTTATTTGTGGATTTGATTATCAAAATGCTCAAAACAGGCGGCAGAGCAGCAATAATCGTACCGGATGGTGTTTTGTTCGGTTCATCACGTGCTCATAAAACGTTGCGTAAAACAATTGTTGAAGAAAATAAATTAGATGCTGTTATTTCCATGCCGAGCGGTGTCTTTAAGCCATATGCGGGAGTTTCTACTGCTGTTCTAGTCTTCACCAAAACAGGTATGGGCGGAACAGACAACGTTTGGTTCTATGATATGGAAAATGACGGTTTTACTTTAAATGATAACCGTACAGAAATCGAAGAGAACGATATTCCCGACATCATCGAAAGATACAATAATTTAGAAGCGGAAAAAGACCGTGCCAGAACAGAAAAATCGTTCATGGTTCCTAAATCAGAAATAGCTGAAAAAGACTATGATCTGAGTATTAATAAGTATAAAGAAATTGTTTATGAAGCAATCGAATATGATGAACCGCAAGTTATTATTGCCAGAATTCAATCCATGGAAGATGAAATCCAAGCCGGTCTTTATTCCTTGAAAGAGCTGTTAGGTGATTAGAATGAAATGGGTTAAGTTGGGGAAGATAGCTGAAATCAATATGGGGGTTTCACCTAATTCAGAATATTACAACGATAAAGGCGAAGGAATTCCTTTTTATCAAGGAATTGCTGATTTTGGCGAGTTATATCCTACTGCAAATGTTTATACAACGGAGCCTAAAAAGATAGCAAATAAGGATGAGATATTAATAGGTGTAAGAGCCCCAGTTGGCAAGATGAATTTTATATCTGAAAAATCTTGTATTGGAAGGGGATTAGCAGCAATTAATTCTAAAAAATCAGATGTAAGTAATAAATACTTGTTTTATTTTTTACAGACCCAAATGGATTATTTCGAAAAAAATTCAACAGGTAGCACATTCAAAGCAATTAATAAAAAAGTATTAGAAGATACTCCAGTAATCTATTTTGATGAGGATCTAAATAATCATATAGTTAATATTCTTGATCAAACTTTACACCTGATCTCCACTCGCCAAGCCCAAATCGAAGCAATGGATGAGTTAATCCAGAGTGTGTTTCATGAGATGTTTGGTGATCAAAAAAGTAATAACTCTATGGTTAAGTTAACTAAGATAGCAAGAGTTGGTTCAAGTTCTCGAGTATATAAAGCAGATTTTAAAACAGAAGGAATTCCTTTTTTTAGAGGACAAGAGATCAATTTATTATCCAGTCAACAATTCGATAAACCCGAACTGTTTATTAGTCAGGAGTTATATCGAGAATTAATAGCAAAATCGGGAAAACCTAAAACTGGAGATTTGTTACTAGCTTCTGTAAATCCAGAAGGAAAAATCTGGATAGTGAATACAGACAAAAATTTTTACTTTAAAGACGGACGTGTTTTATGGATTAGTTTCAATGAAAATATAGAAAAGAACAGTATATATTTTAGGTTTGCCATACATGAAAAAATTAAAAGAGACTATACTAAAATAGCATCGGGTAGTACTTTTAGGGAGTTAAAAATATTTGAGTTGAAAAACATCGAAATCCCGCTCCCACCCCTAGAACTCCAAAACCAATTTGCTGACAAAGTCAAAGCAATCGAAAAACAAAAAGCAATCATGCAGAAATCCTTGAAAGAAATGCAAACATTATTCGATGCTTTAATGCAAAAAGCATTTAGTGGTGGATTGAGAAATATATAATTATAGAATAGACGGTTCCAGACAGTAATTAGACGGCAATTAGACGGCAGAATGTTAAAAAATTCAAAAACGATAAATAAATTAACTGAAACACCTGATGTGTAAGCCTTTAAAAGATTTAACGGGATTAGACGGTGATTAGACAGAATTAGACGGCAGAATTTTAAAAATTCAAAGGAAAGGAGGGCACATGAACAACTTTACTTTCTTGTTAAAAGTAAAAGATTATAAAGACTTTGCTTCAGCGTGTGTAGATGCGGAAAACCAAATGCTGGTCAGTACCGTCAGTACTGCTATCATGACCAGACGAGCCTTGGAACTAGCTGTTAAATGGATGTACAAATATGACCTGGAACTGCGTTTGCCGTATAAAGATAATCTTTCTGCATTAGTCAATGACGATACTTTTAAAAGAATTGTCGAGCAAGATATTCAAAGAGCTATTCGCTACATCATTAAAACAGGCAATCTTGCCGCTCATAATTCCAAAAAAATCGAAAAAAGCCAAGCTGTGACCTCCTTGAGAAATCTGTTTGAATTTATTCAATGGCTTGAATTTAGCTACAATGAACATTCTGTAGATCGAGAATTTAATGAAGGGCTTATTCCTTCCATCGAAAAACTCAAATTACGTTTGAAACCGATAGAAACAGAAAAAATTTTTGCTCAAGTCAGCGTTGAAGATACACCGTTAGAAATTCAGCGTGAAGAAGCTAATGCACAAACTCAAACTGCCTTAACTGAAACTCGCCAAAAAGCTGAACAAATTCATCAGAAGCCATTTACCATTGATTCTTATACGGAAAAATTAACCAGAGAACAATTTATTAATGTTGATTTAGCTTTAGCCGGCTGGACAATCGGTCAAAATGTTGAAGAAGAAGTCAAGTTAAAAGGAATGCCGAATTGTGAAGGTGTCGGCTATGCTGATTATGTTCTGTTCGGACAAGACGGTTTGCCTTTGGCTGTGGTCGAAGCCAAACGAACATCCGTAAATCCGAATGAAGGTGCTCATCAAGCAGCTATTTATGCAGAACTTCTGGAAATACAATATAAACGTAAACCTTTTACATTTATTACCAACGGTTTTGATATGTGGTTTACTGATGATATGGGCAAACGTCGGGTTTCCGGATTTTATACACAATCAGATTTGCAGCGTTTAATTGACCGCCGTCAACTAAAATCACCATTACAAAATACATATATCAATCCGAGCATAGCAGGCAGAACCTATCAAAGATCGGCTATCCTCAATACTTTAGAAGCCTATGGTAATCATCGGAGAGAAGTTCTTTTAGTAATGGCAACCGGTACGGGTAAAACTCGTACTGCGATTTCCATTGTCGATATCTTAACCAGAGCCAATTGGGCAAAAAATATTCTTTTCCTCGCAGATAGAACCGCTTTAGTCAAACAAGCGATGCGTGCTTTTAACACATTATTGCCGGAATTAACCCAAGCCAATCTTACTGAAAGCCGCCGGGAAGATAATAACCCTTCAACCAGCCGGATGATTTTTTCAACTTATCCGACCATGATGAATGCGATAGACAATATCAAAGATCAGGAAGATTCCGCCAGGTTGTTTTCCGTAGGACATTTTGATTTAATCATTATCGATGAAGCACATCGCAGTATTTATAAAAAATACCAAGCCATCTTCGATTATTTTGATTCGATGATTCTGGGGCTAACTGCAACACCGAGAGAAGATATTGATCGTAATACTTATGAACGTTTCAACTTGGAAAACGGCGTGCCGACTTTTGCTTATGATTTAGAAGAAGCTATCGCTGACGGATATTTGGTAGATTATCGAACGGTTGAAGCTTTATTAAGAATCCCATCTGACGGCATAAAGTATGATGATTTAAGCGAAGAAGAAAAAGAACGGTTCGAAGCGGAATTCGCAGATGAAGGATTCACGGAAGTAGCACCTACAGCCATCAATCAATGGGTTTTCAATAAAGATACAATTGATAAAGTAATTCACCATTTCATGGAATATGGTCTTAGAGATTCTTCCGGAAATGAAATAGGAAAAACGATCGTATTTGCGACTAATCAAAACCATGCAAATATTATCAAAGAACGTTTTGATAAATTGTATCCGGAAAAAGGTTCGCAATATACCCAAGTCATTACATATAGTGTTAATTATACTCAGGATTTAATTGATCGATTTTCAGTAAAAGATAAGTTGCCTCAAGTGGCAATTTCAGTAAATATGCTTGATACAGGCATTGATATTCCGGGAATAGTCAACTTGGTCTTTTTCAAAAAAGTTCGTTCGAAAACGATGTTCTGGCAAATGATCGGAAGAGGTACCAGATTATGTCCTGATCTGTTCGGTCCCGGATTAAATAAAGAAAAGTTTTATATTTTTGACTATGGTGCTAATTTCGAATATTTCAGAGCACATACCAAACCGGATACTGAACGGATTCCCAAATCTTTAACAGAACGCTTGTTCAGGATAAAAGCAGAATTAATTTATGAACTGCAAGATCTCAAATACCAGCAACCGGAATATCAAAATTTCAGAGAATATTTAATCAATGAATTAACAGAAAAAATCAATCAATTAGATGAATATAATTTCAGAGTACGTCAACATTTAGAATATGTGGTTAAATTCAAAAAACCGGAAAACTGGACTAATATAACAGTTTTAAATATCAGCGATTTAGATGAACATATCGGACCGTTGCTCTGTGCCTCAGAAGATCCGGAGATTGTACAACGCTTTGATTTGTATATGCAAGTTATTCAATTAAGTGTTCTCTTAGGTACGATTGACAATCGTATGGTGAAAAATGTTGCAGGTCTGGCAAAAGAGCTTGCGAAAAAAGGGAATTTACCCCAAGTCCAGGCTCAGGCCGAAACCATTCGACAAGTGCAGACCGAAGAATTTTGGAACAATGCAGATATTATTGATCTGGAAAAAGTGCGACTTGCTTTAAGAGATTTAATGCAATTAATCGATCCGGAAAGAAGAAAAATTTTCTATGTGGATTTTGATGATCAATTTACTAAATTGAAAATTGATGAAGATTCAAATTTTTACACTTATATTGATTTGTCTAATTACAATGACAAAGTAGAATCATATATACGAGAACAAAGTTCAAACCCGATACTATATAAAATCTATAATAACGAAAAAATTTCTCAACAAGATTTACAAGAGCTGGAAAAAATAATTTTCAAAGATTTAGGCAGTAAAGAAGATTACCAAAAATATTACGGTGATAAACCGATCACAATTTTAATCCGTGAAATCAACGGATTGGACAAAGCAGCCGTAGAAAAAGCGTTTGCTGAATTTATGCACAAATATAATCTCAATCGCAACCAAACAGAGTTTTTAAGAGTACTGATGCAATATTTAGAAAAGAACGGACATATGGATTTAGAACAATTCCAAAAAGAACCGTTTAGCAGTATCGGCAGCATATCTCAAATATTCAGTGATGACAGAAAACAAATCCTTGATTTAGTAGCTATAGTCAAAGCAATTAATGAAGTAGTTCAAGTCGCTTAAGATGACAAAAGATACATTTAAGTATAATAACGAGCTGTCTTGTGAAAACAAGTTTAAAAATATCATATTTTTGTATTCATTGATCTCCAACATTATTTTATCCTATTAAAACAATTTTAAAAAAACATTTCTTGTACTCGTTGATCGTGAGCGTCAAACCTATCGGTGTTCCAATCAGATTTATCCGAGATTTTTAAAATATGCGGGCGTCAGTTCGGCAATTTTCTCGAATTCATCGGTATCACGTAGTTTTGATGCTTCTGTCAGGGTATAAACCAAGTAACTGTAAGGATCAACTCCCGTCTCTTTGGCTGTCTCAACGAGAGAGTAGAGAATGGCACTGGCAGTAGCTCCTCTGGGTGTGTTGGCGAACAGAAAATTCTTCCTGCCGATTACGAATGGTTTTATGCTTCGCTCCGCACGGTTGTTGTTTAACTCAAGTCGTCCATCCAGGTAGACATTGAGAATATAATCCTTCTGCCCTAAGGCATACTTTCTGGCAATGCCTAAAGCTGACTTCTCTGACACAACAATATCTTCCAGCCATTCAAAGAATTTTTCCATGAGAGGTTTTTGCTTTGCAAGTCGTTTCTCGTAGCGTTCCTCAGCAGACATCTCAGCACAGAAGTCTTCCCAAGCAAATATCTGACGGATATCCTGAACTGCCTTGCCGGCAAGATTAAGGCTGCCTTTGTTTTTCGAGGCTGTCTCAGCTGCTTCTACAAACTTTCTTCTGACATGGACAAAGCATCCCACTGACCGGACGTTCTCTAATTTATGGTAGGCTTCATAACCATCACTGTGCAGATATCCCTGAAATCCTTCCAGGAATTCTTGTGGACGGCAATGTCTTCGGTCTCGCTCGTAACGGAAGAGAACAATCGGATTTGCAGCTGTTACTCCTGTACGGTACAACCACATATAACTTTTGCTTTGCGGACTTTTTCCTTCTTCATGCAGAACCTGTAATTCTGTTTCATCAGCGTGCAGGATGTCTTCTTGAAGTAAATCTTGGTGAAGTTTGTCGTAAATGTATTTCAAGTAATGTTCTACCGAGTACATCAGCCAGTTTGACATCGTCTGTCTGGAGAGCATCACACCGACTCGTTGCCAATACTGTTCCTGGCGGTAGAGTGGTGTTCCCTGAACAAATTTGTCATTGATCACATTAGCAATTGCTTCAGGACTGGCTATACCACCTGGGATCACAGCAGCAGGGAAGGTTGCTTTACGAACCGTCACCGGTTCTGCTTCCTTGTCACAAGCTTTGCAAGCATAAACATGACAAATATCGCGGATCTCAAATACTTTAGCAGGTGCCATACCAAGAGTACTTCTTGTTTCTGTACCTATTTCTTCCATCTCCGCAGAACAATGAGGACAGGTACGTCCCTTTGCATCCACATAGTGGTGACGTTCAACGATAGGGATATCTTCAGGAAGACGTTCTATGACAGATTTTTTCTTACGGGTATGAGCCGGAACCCGGATTACTTCTTCAAATTTAGGTTCTTCTTGTTCAGGATCACTGAAAACTTCTGCCTCATCAAAAAGATTATCTATACTTAATTGTTTAAGATACGTAGCGCGTTCACTCTTAGAACCAAATTGAGCTTTTTTCAGCAAAAGGATTTGTTCCTTGAGCCATTTTTCTCGCTGTTCAAGCTCACTAATATATTGCTCTTGCGCCTTGAATTTGTTGTATTCTTCTTGGGAAATAGTGACTGTTTTCATGCTTTTATTTTACCATTTCAGGCATGAATAAACAAGCTGGAAAGCCTTTATTTCAGTGCTTTCAGACGATTTTAGGAGCGATTTTTCGTTGTGGGATTTTAGGGGCGATTACCTGCATGCCGCGCATCAGAAAGCTGTATTGTTCAGCTGTAATCTCTGACAATTCTGTCGGGGTTCTTGGCCATTGGAAACGACCGGCTTCTAAACGTTTGTACAACAGAAGAAAACCGTCCCCTTCCCATAATAATCCTTTAATCCGATCGGTCCGCCGACCACAAAATAAAAACAGGTCATGAGTCTTCAGGTCTTTGCCATAGTTTTCCTGAACGAGAGCACATAAGCCGTCTATACCTTTGCGAAGATCTGTATAACCTAAGGCCAGATAAATTTTCCCTTTTGTCCGGAAATCTTTTAACATTTCAATGCCTCGATTACAGCTTGAATATTCTCTGAGCTGGCTCCGGATGGTATCTCTACTTCCAGATCACCGAGCCGGATGCGGATGCTTTCTTCCTTAGATTCATTAACAGGAGCCGGTAAAGCTTCGAACTGAACTGTTTTTCCTGTTTCAGCAGCGAGACGATTTTCTAATGCTTTCATCACTATTTTGTAACGATAGTAATAAGTGGAACGAGTCATTCCGGCTTCCTCACACCACTCGTCTACGGTTAAACCGCTCTGTTTTTGTGATTGGATATCCATATACCAGTTGTTTAATTTGGCATTGTTTTTTAGCTCTACAAGTTTACCACCCATTTTAAGACACCTTTACACTATTCATTTTTAGACGTCTTAAGACATCCAGTTTTGGATAGTCTAACTAAGTTGTGCTCCGGTGACTAGACGCCGATAGGTTTGACGCTTACCGTTGATCTCCACCATTAATAGGTCCTATGAAAAATAATTTAAAACAGAATTTATCAGATTACTTTCATAAATTTATGACAAAATTTATTGTAATTCGGATCCATCGGTGCCAAAAATGACGTCTCTGCAAATTGAAAAATAGTTGTAAGCCACACAGCCGTAAATTCTGACACAAACTATCTGATTACATATACCGGCTCACAATAGACATTCAAATTATTCTAAGTCTTAAGTATCACAGCTGATGAAATGTTCAATTCTAAATATGAATACTGTTGATGTGTATACATGTCAGGGGTATAATGTACCTATAAATCATATTATTTTATATCATTTTATATCATTTAAGGAGCTTAATTATGTCTAAAGTAAAAATCAATATTAACTTAAACAAAGAAGACAAAGAAAAAATGGAAGAAATATGCGAGAAATTAGGCATCACAATGACAGGAGCGATTAATATGTTTGTAAAAAAAATGATTATCGAAGAAGGAATACCGTTTGAAGTGAGTACCAGGTCTATACAGAGTACTAAATATAATAGTATTCCAAGAGAAGAATTAAAAAATACAATTATTGAAATAGCAGAAGAGTATAAAGAGGCCTTTGAGGAATTAGCAAAATGAGTTTCTACAAACTAAGCAAAGACGATATCATATTCATTCATGCAGAATATATTAAAATGTTTGGAGGTCTTGATGGAATAAGAGATGAAACGTTGTTAGAATCAGCAATAGAATCACCTTATCAAACTTTTGACGGAATGATGCTATATGAGGATCCGATCGAGAGAATTGCAAGATTAGGTTTTAACATTATAAAAAACCATCCGTTTATTGATGGAAATAAAAGAACTGGAATGGCAACCATGCTTGCTTCGTTGAGATTAGAATGATATGAGCTGAATATGACTTCTCAAGATATTATCGAAATGGGTCTAAGAATAACAGCCTTATCTGATCATAAAGAAATTGTCGAATGGATTAATAAACACATAAGACTCACGAAATAATATTCCTTAATGAGATTCTTAAACAATAGTATAAGCCTGAAACAGCAGATTTATTAAGAAAATATTATAACGAATCAGGAGCAGATAGCAGTTCCTATCATCGATTTCTGATTCAAACTATAATGACAGGATTGAGAAGCAGGGGGCTTTCTGAGGATGAAATAATTAACATTCTGAAAGCGATGAAGTTAATTTTTTATATTGATAGTCGTGTTCCAAACAATGATGTTGATGATTATGAGAAGAGTATGGAGACGCTGATTCAATATTTTATTAGGGGTGTCTCTTCAGCTAATGGTGCAAAGCTGGATTTTTTTGTGATTCTTTTCACATTATTTCTTGCCTTTTGACTATGATTTGGATAAAGATCAGTTCACTATGGATACTGGTAATCGTATTATATAAATTGGTCGAATTTATAGTACTTTCGATAATAAAAAGGAAATTCTTTGAAGGAGAAACTTATTATTTTTATGACAAAACAGGCAGAGGATTGAGTGTTTTGTTTTATAATACACCGGCTATACTTTTGATTCATCATACAACGTCTTCTTTCAATTGGGAATATATATTGGAACAATATACTGTTGTATTGACAGGACTTACTATTATCAGCAGTTTAGTAAAAATAATGCATTCCGCAAGTCTGTAAATTTCAAAATAATATTGACAATTCTAAAAACGTTTTTTAAAATTAAATTAAATATTTTTATATATAAAGTAAAAACAGGTAATTTACCTAAAAATCTTTTAACATTTTTTATCAATCCTTATAAATTTTATTAAAAAAGATCATTAATTTTTCTAAGAAAATTTTTATCAGAATATCCGGTGACAAAAGCGTAAGCATTAAAGTGTAAGTACATTTTGGTAACTTCAATTGTTTGAAGACCGAAATCTTCGATGAGTGATTATTTAGGGGAGGTTACTATGTCGAAATTATTTGAAAAAGTCAAAGTTGGTAATCTGGAATTAAAAAACCATCTGGTATTGTGTCCGATGGGCTTTGTCAAAGATATTGACGGAGGTATTTCGGAAAGGCAAAGAAATTATTTAGTAGAAAGAGCAAAAGGCGGATTCGGCTTGATTTATCCGTCAACGCATTTTATTTCCAATCGTTTTGAACCGTCACAAGCGAATACGCTTGAAGGTTGGGTTCACGGTTCCCGTCTGGCACTGGCGGTTGAACAGGTACATCAATATGGAGCAAAATTTGCGGTTCAACTATCGCTGGGTTTAGGAAGAGTTTCACTCGTTGATCCGTTTACTCCGCCAAAATCAGCCAGTACCTGTACCAGTTTCTGGTTTCCCAATTTAGTTTGTGATCCTTATACTAAGGAAGAGATTGCTTGGCTGGTAGAACGTTTCGGATATTCCGCTTCGATCGCAAAAAATGCGGGAGCGGACGTAGTTGAAATACATGCTTATGGCGGCTACTTGATTGATCAATTTATCAGTTCGATCTGGAACCACAGAGAAGATGAATACGGCGGCAGTCTGGAAAACAGACTGAGAATAGTCTTTGAATTGCGTCAATCAGTCTGGGATCAATGCGGTAAAGATTTTCCGGTAGCTGTAAAAGTAACACCCGATCATGGATTTGAGGGCGGAAGAACTCTTGAAGAAGGTATCGAAATGGTGAAAATGCTGGATGACGGTGGTTTCACTTATATTCATTTGGATAAAGGTGCCTATGAATGTTGGTATAATTCAGTCACAACTGCGTATCAACCGGAAGGATCGCAACTATATATGGCTGAAGCAGTGAAAAAAGCGGGAGTTAAAACACCTTTAATGGTTCAAGGCAAATTGGATGATCCCAAAGTGGCTGAAAGTGTTCTGGATAACGGTTTAGCTGAACTTGTGGGATTGGGCCATGCAACTCTTGCAGATCCTTATTGGGCACTTAAAGTTAAAACGGGCAGAGAGGATGATATTATCCCTTGTATCGGATGTAATGAATGTTTGTATCATGAAATAATCACAAGTTTTTCAACATGTGCTGTCAATCCCAGAACCGGAGCGGAAATTGATTATCCGCTGTTACCCGCGACGGAAGATTTGAAAATTCTGGTAATCGGCGGGGGACCCGGAGGTATGGAAGCTGCGATTACTGCTGCTGACAGAGGATTTGGGGTAGAATTATGGGAAAAAGAAGCCGTGCTGGGCGGTAATCTGTTAGCTGCGGGGGCCCCTCCATTTAAATTTAATACAATGCGCTATTTGGAGTACTTGCGACGTCAAGTTGCCAAACGTGACATTAAAGTTAAATTAGACACAATAGCTACGATAGAAAATATTAAAGCTGAGGCACCCGATGTGGTAATTCTTGCCACCGGAGCAGAACCGATTTGTCCAATGGTTGATAATATCGGTTGTGATACGGTCTTCCAGGCATTAGATTTTTTAATCAGGAAACCGGAAATAGGTTCGGATGTTGCCGTGATCGGGGCCGGACTGGTCGGTTGCGAAGTGGCAATAATGCTTGAACGTGAAGGGAAAAATGTCACCTTGATTGAAATGCTTGATGATATTTTAGTGACTGCTCAACATGCTGCAAATAATGATGCATGGCTTAGACACACTATTGCAGATTCCTCAATTAATGTTATGACAGGTACCAAGCTGATTTCAGTTTCCGATAATGCCATTACCTTGGAATGCAACGAAGAGCAACAAGAGGTGGCATGTAACAATGTGATTCTGGCAGTCGGTTTCAAGCCTGATAATTCTTTGCTTACTGCTTTACAAGCCGAGAATATTAAGGTATTTCCGATCGGTGATCAAAAAGGCGGCGGTAAAATCATTGATGCTGTACATCAAGGTTTCCATACAGTCAGACTACTGGAAGATCTGATCAAAATATATTAATCGTAAAATGAACTTTATCTGAAAACTGACACATGGGTAAAATATCGGAAACGAGATTTCACATTATCCGGAAATAGATCGCAGTTAATTCATAATATAAATGAGAATTTCTGCGAATAAAACATTTAATGTGATATTATTATAACATCTCCTTTTTAGGTGGAATTAGTAGTAATTATTAACGCTGCTTTATCCTAACCATAGAGGGGATGTTATCTTTTTTAATTAAAATCTCGTATAAATGGCTTCCGTGATTTAGCAATGTCAGTTTCAAGAGAAATTTTTAAAATATATAGCAGCTGATTTAGGAGCAAAAAATGACGTCGAAAAAAAGTATAGCTGTAATAACCGGAGCTTCTTCCGGCATCGGTTTGGAGTTTGCAAGACAACTTGACTCGGATCCGAGAATTGATGAAATTTGGCTTTGTGCCAGACGTGAAAGCAGGCTTCAGGAATTATCGCAAAACTTAAATAAAACAACAAAGATCCTTGCAGGAGATGTTACGGATTCACTATGGCAAAATAGATTAAAACAAGAGCTTGAGCAGAACAATGTACAAATTCACACTCTGATCAATTCTGCAGGAGCCGGAAAAAAAGGTACTGTTGAAGAAATCGGTTGTGTAAACAATGCCTGCATGATCGATTTAAATTGTCGTGCTCTGACTGTAGTTTGTTCAATTTGTATACCATTTATGGCAATAGGAGGCAGAATACTTAACCTATCATCAGTTGCGGCTTTTTTACCTCAACCGAAATTTGCAGTGTATGCTGCAACCAAGTCTTATGTATTAAGTTATTCACGTGCATTAAATAATGAACTTAAATCTAAACAAATTACGGTAACAGCAGTTTGTCCAAATCCGATGGAAACGGAATTTTTTCAACATACAGGAAAACCACAGGAAATAAGTTCAATCAAGCGATTAGGTTTGGAAAAAGTAGAAATAGTCGCAGCTAATGCATTGCGCAGATCAGAACGCAAAAAGGATATTTCACTTCAAAGTCTTTCAGCAAAATTCATCAGAATTGTCGCACGTATCTTGCCACATCCATTTATATTATGGATTGAAGAAAAAATCGGTTTAATATAATTATTTTTTGTGTTTTATGTTAGAATTGAGAATGGAATAGTTAAATAGTGTAAGAAACTAGGAGGCATACTATGTATAAAATCATAAGAAAAGAACAATTAAATGCAGATGTGTTCAGAATGGCTATTGAAGCTCCTCTGATTGCGGCAAAAGGAAAAGCTGGTCAATTCATTATGTTTCGTGTAGATGAATTAGGCGAACGGATTCCTTTAACTATTGCGGGTACTAATGAGGAAGAGGGAACTGTTGAAATTATTTTCCAGGTAATCGGAAAAGGTACCAGAGTCTTGGCTAATAAAAAAGAAGGTGAAACAATCTTGGATTTTGTCGGACCTCTAGGAATTCCTTCAGCACTTCAGGGTTACAAGAAAGCTTGTGTTATCGGTGGTGGTGTAGGAACTGCTATAGCGTATCCGTCAGCTGTTGAACTTTATAAGCTGGGAACAGAGGTGGATGTTATTGTCGGCTTCAGAAATAAAGATCTTGTTATCTTGGAAGATGATTTTGCCGCTGCATCTCATAATCTTTATATGATGACGGATGACGGCTCATACGGTGAACATGGCTTTGTCACGAAAAAACTGGAAGAATTAATTGAAGCGGGAGTCGAATATGATCTTGTCGTTGCAATCGGTCCGGTTCCGATGATGAAAGCTGTTGTTAACCTTACCAAACCTAAAGGTATCAAGACCTTGGTTTCTCTTAATCCGATCATGGTCGACGGTACCGGAATGTGCGGATGCTGCCGTGTTGTTATTGGCGGAGAATTAAAATTTGCTTGCGTAGACGGACCGGAATTTGATGGATTCGATGTAGACTTTGATGATTTGGCAAGAAGAAATCGTTCTTATATTGAACAAGAACAAGAATTAGATCATCAATGCCGTGTTGAACTGGGGATTAAATGACAAATCAGAAAACAGCCAGACAAGATAATATAACATTTAAACTTTAGATAACATTTAGATTTTAGATTAAGGAGTAAATATAATGGCAAAACGTAATATGAGTCCGGTTAAAGTGGATATGCCAGCTCAAGATCCGAAAGAAAGAGCCAAGAACTTTGAAGAGGTTACACACGGATATACAGCTGAAATGGCTCAGGAAGAGGCCGCACGTTGCTTACAATGTAAACATAAACCATGTGTTGCCGGATGTCCGGTAATGGTTAAAATACCTGAATTTATTGAATTAATCACTGAAGGTGATTTTGAAGGTGCTTATCAAAAAATATTAGAAACCAATGTTCTGCCCGCTATTTGCGGCAGAGTTTGTCCGCAGGAAAGCCAATGTGAATCTTTGTGTGTACGCGGCATTAAAGGTGAGCCTGTCGCGATCGGTCGTTTGGAGCGCTTTGTTGCTGATTATCATCGTGAAAATGTCGAGCCCAAACCACACAATTACGAAAAGAACGGCCATAAAGTGGCGATTATCGGTGCAGGTCCCGCAGGTTTAAGCTGCGCAGGAGACCTCTCGAAATTAGGTTATGATGTTACCATTTTTGAGTCTTTATCAATAGGTGGCGGCGTTTTAGTTTACGGTATTCCTGAATTCCGTTTGCCGGAAGAAATTGTCTTAAATGAAATTAAACAATTAGAGCTTGACGGCGTTAAATTAGAAGTGAATACAGTAATCGGCCGAACCATTACGATTGATGAATTGTTTGATGAACATGGCTTTGAAGCCGTATTTATCGGTTCCGGTGCCGGTTTACCTATATTCCTCGGTATACCTGGTGAAAACAGTGTCGGTGTTTACTCGGCGAATGAGTACTTAACACGTGTTAATTTAATGACAGCATATGATCACTGCTATGATACCCCGATCAGAAGAAGCAAGAAAGTTGCTGTTGTCGGCGGTGGTAATGTTGCGATGGACGCTGCTCGTACAGCATTGCGTCTGGGTGCGGATGAAGTTTACATCGTATATCGTCGTTCATTTGACGAAATGCCGGCTCGTCTGGAAGAAATTCACCACGCTCAGGAAGAAGGTGTCATCTTCAAAAACTTAAATAATCCTACGGCTATCAAAACTGACGATAATGGTGAAGTCGTTGCAATGACTTGTATTCAAATGGAATTGGGTGAACCGGATGAATCAGGCAGACGTCGTCCGATCGAGATTGAAGGTTCAGAGTTTGATATTGAAGTTGATACAGTCATTATGTCAGTAGGTACAAATCCGAATCCGTTAATTAAATCTACAACCGAAGGTTTAGAAACAACTTTCTGGGGCGGAATAGTTGTCGATGATAGCGGAGCAACATCACGTGAAGGTATTTTTGCAGGCGGTGACGCAGTTACCGGTGCTGCTACCGTTATCTCAGCTGCCGGTGCCGGTAAAGTTGCTGCAGCATCAATTGATGAATACATCAAAAACAAAAATGCATAGTGCGTAGTTTAACATTGTTACTTATAAAGAACTTTTCATATCCCGGCAATAGAAATGAAGCAAATGTAATCTGGAAACCGGTATGACATAAATATAAAAGTTCTCGCTCAATTCGAAAAACAAAAAGCCTTGAACCATATGGAACAAGGCTTTTTAACTATTAAATGGTGATCCATCTGGGGATCGAACCCAGGACCCCTTGATTAAGAGTCAAGTGCTCTGCCAGCTGAGCTAATGGATCATGAAAGCTTATAAATTATATCAAAGTAAAAACAAAAATAAAACCTGCAAATTAAGAAATTATTTTAAACTGACATAATATTTTACCGTATTATCGTATAATATAAAAAAAGTATAATCAATAATTATTATTAATTAAATAAGTGGTTACGGAGAAAGTCAAATGAAGAAACATAAATTGTTTATTATCTTAATTATTTCGCTGCTTGCTGTATGTTTTAGCGGTTGTAGCAAAACTGCCAAAATTGATCCTTCTCAATTGCTTGCAATTAAAGAAACCGGCGGCAACGGTTATGGTTCTGTTGAAGTAAAGATCAGCGATTATTACAGGAATTCATTAATCAATAATTTCGGAAATGATAAAAAATCTAAAATAGACGGAAATACTATACTTGCAAGAAATATGTATTTCGATACCTTGCAATTTAAAATTTCGGAACCGAACCAAAATTTATCGAATGGTGATGTTGTTGCAATAACAATTATAGAGGATGAACAATTAGCGAAAAATGCAAAATTAAAATTGAGTAATAAAGTTTTCGAGTATCAAGTTTCTTTTTTACCCGAGTTAGAAGTTTTAGATCCTTTTGATTACTATCAGATTGTTTTTTCCGGTGACAACGGTGAGGGCTATGTACAGGTAGATGGTGGGATTCCTGTTATGACATCAATTGATTATCTGATCTATGATTCGTACGGTAATAAATTGGAATATGATTACGGGTATTCCGAGCAAAGCCAAGGTTTATCAAATGGAGACAGCATAACCTTAAAACTGGATTATGATAAGGCATCTTTGGTCGAAGAAGGTTACGTAATGAATCAAGATGAACTGACTTATACGGTTTCAGGATTAGAGGAATTTGAAATAGTTGATGAAGATATTTTATTTGAATCTTTTTCTTATCAATTTGAAGATGCTTCACCAAAAGCTTCGATGATACTCGAAAATAAACTTCCGGATGATTTGTACGGATATTTTTATTATTCTGTTTCACCCGATTATGATTTGGAATTGGGTGATAAAATTACGATAACAGTTACTGCTGATCAACCCAGACTGAAAGCGGCAGGAAAAAATTTACCGGGCGGATCTGTAAGTTGTGAATATGAGCTGACGGAAAATATTATTCCGCAATATTTATCAAATTTAGATGACATATCCGAAACAGGCAAGGCGGATTTGAAGGCAGATTTATCAGACTATATTTTGAAAATTCAGGCTGATTACAAATCTGATTATGCGTACATAAAAGGAATTTATACCAGATTGGAAACTGTTACAGTGGGAAATTTAGAAAAAGTAGTTCTTCTCTATCCTAAATCCTCAATGATGGATCAAATAACCGGTGATTACAGTAATCTGATTTTTATTTATCAAGCTAAAGTTGTTACTGACGGTAACGGGGATGATTCTGAAACTCTTGACCTGTATATTGCTTTGATTTATTCAGATTTAATCAATTATCCCGGATCAGGTATATATGTCGATTCATCAAAATTGTCCGATGCAGGAAAGCTCGGCAGCTTAGCTGATATAGAAGATGAAGTAGTTAACAAGTATCGTGATAAATATTCTGTTTCAGAGATTAGCGGTACGGATTTTAATTAACAGATTATAGTGATTAATTGCTCTGAATACTTTATTCGGCTATAATAATATTTTGAGAAATTTTGAATTTTATTCGACATTTCTCGTTTTTATTTTACTTCTAAAAAAATAAAGTATTTGTATTATGTGTTTTTTGAGAAGAACAAACGGGGAGGACGTAATGGAAAGTCTTTTTAAATTGAAAGCAAACAAAACTAATGTTTCCACGGAAGTGATGGCAGGTATTACGACATTCTTTGCAATGTCTTATATCTTAATAGTTAATCCTACTATGTTAAGCGAAACGGGTATGCCGAAAGGTGCAGTATTTCTGGCTACTATTCTGGCTTCTGCAATCGGTACTTTAGTAATGGGCCTATTTGCGAATGTACCATATGCTGTTGCACCGGGAATGGGCTTAAATGCATTTTTTACATTTACTGTTGTTTTCGCATATGGTTATACATGGCAGCAAGCTTTGGCAATGGTATTCGTTTGCGGAGTTATCAATATTTTAATTACCATCACAAATGTGAGAAAAATGATTATCAAAGCAATTCCGGAGAGCTTACAACATGCAATCGGCGGAGGTATCGGTATCTTTATCGGTTATTTAGGCTTGATAAATTCCGGATTGATCTATAACAATCCTGCGCCGGAAAAGGGTTCTATTCAATTGTTACCGACACTGACCAACTTTAAAGATAATGCGGTGTTAGTTGCTTTAATCGGTTTAGTTATTACAATTGTTCTTTTGGTCTTAAAAGTTAAAGGTGCTATTTTAATCAGTATTGTTCTGACAACAATTATCGGTATTCCGTTCGGTGTTACTTCATTGGACGCTCAAACTTCCATATCCTTCGGTGAAGCAGTCGGAGAATTGAAAACAACCTTTCTGGCGGCATTCGGTCCGGATGGTCTGCAATCATTGTTCAATCAGGGTGCGGACAAAACAATTCTGGCTATTATTACAATTTTCACTTTCAGTTTATCCGATACTTTTGACACAATCGGTACATTTATCGGGACAGGCAGAGCTTCCGGAATTTTCACTGCAGAAGAAGAAAAACGCATGTATGAACAGGCGGGTTTTTCAACTCGTTTAGACAAAGCTTTATTTGCCGATTCAATCGCTACATCAATCGGTGCCGTACTCGGTACATCAAATACAACAACTTATGTTGAATCTACTGCCGGTATCGGAGTAGGCGGACGTACAGGATTAACTTCCGTTGTCGTGGCCATTCTGTTTTTGATTACATCTTTCTTTGCTCCGTTGGCAAGCATTGTACCTGCAGCGGCAACTGCGCCTGCTTTAATCGTCGTAGGTATTATGATGCTTTCAAGTTTTGCCGATATTAAATGGCAAGACTTGAACGAGGCAATTCCTGCTTTCTTTACGGCAATATTCATGGGTTTCAGTTATTCAATTTCTTATGGTATTGCTTTCGGATTCTTGGCATATATTCTGGTGAAAATTGCTCAAAGAAAATTCAAAGAATTGCATCCGGTATTGATTGTTTCTGCCTTATTATTTGTTGCTAACTTTATAATTTTAGCTTTAGGTTAAATCCATAACAGTTAATCATTTATAGTTTTGGAATATTAACTATGTCCATAATATTTATGAAATATGTTATAATGTTTTAACTGTTTATAAATTAATTGTGAATACAATTTGGAGGTTTCATAATGTTAAAAGGTAATTTAATATTTGGTCAATCAGGAGGTCCGACTTCAGTTATTAACTGCAGTGCAGCAGGTGTTTTTATCGAAGCTCTGGAGAATGGTGATCGTATTGAAAAAGTTTATGGCGCACATCATGGTATTTTAGGTGTTTTGCATGAAGATTTCTTTGATATGGGTCAAGAGGATAAAGAAGAACTTTTACTATTAAAGCAAACTCCTGCTTCGATTTTAGGATCATGCCGCTACAAATTAGCTGATCCGGATGTCGATGATTCAGATTATCAAAGAATTTTAGAGGTTTTTAAAAAATATAATATCCGCTTTTTCTTTTATAACGGCGGAAATGATTCAATGGATACGTGCAATAAAATTTCCAAATTTTTGCAAGAAAAAGATTATGATTGTCGAGTAATCGGTGTGCCGAAAACAGTAGATAATGATCTGTACGGTACCGACTTCTGTCCGGGTTTTCCTTCGGCGGCACGTTATATTGCAACTACAGTAATGGAAGTTTATTGCGATTCAGTGGTCTATCCGACAGGTCAAATCACATTAATTGAAATAATGGGACGCAATGCGGGCTGGTTAACTGCAGCTTCAGTAATTGCCGCTGATAAAGGTTATGGTCCTGATTTGATTTATTTACCGGAAGTTGAATTTGATTTAGATCAATTTACTGCCGATGTTAAACGCATCTTTGATGAAAAAGGCAAAGTCTTGGTTTGCTTCTCGGAAGGTGTGCAAACCAAAGATGGTAAATTTATTCCTGAATTAGCCGGTGAAGTAAAAATTGATGCATTCGGTCATAAACAAATGGGCGGGGCTGCGGCAATTCTGAAAGAACATCTTGAAAATCATATCAATACTAAAGTTCGTGCAATTGAATTGTCGCTGATGCAAAGATGCGGAGCTCATTTATCTTCCGAAGTTGACGTCGAAAGAACGTTTGAAGCGGGAAGAGAAGCCGTTCGTGCCGCATTAAATGATGAAACAGACATTATGATCGGTTTTGAACGCGTTGCGAATGATCCTTTGAAAATTGAATTAACTCATTTCCCGCTGGCAGAAGTTGCTAATACTGAACAAAAAGTACCGCGTGAATGGATTAATGAAGCCGGCAATTTTGTAAACGATGATTTCGTAGATTATTGTTTGCCTTTGATTCAAGGTGAACCGGAAAGAATCAAAGAAGATTCTTTGCCGAGATTTGCCAAACTCAAATTTGTTCAAGCCGGAAAAAAATAAAAAATAATTATTTAATTTAAAACTATGAAAAAACCGAGTGTTTTATCTCGGTTTTTTCTATTAAACTCCTAAATCCGGAATTATAACAGATTTAGGATTGCTGCCGGACATATGTTAAAATTAAGTTAAATACGTAAATTATAAAGTTTGGTATAGGAAAAAAACGGGTGTTGCCAGAGAAATGTTAGAATTAAATTTAACAACAAAACGGCTGATTATTAAAAGATTTTGTAAAAATGATATAGATCAAGTGTATAATTTGTTTCAAAATCAAGAAGTATTATATTATTATTTACCGGATCAAATAGAAACAATTACGAAAACAGATTTGGCCGATTATTTATCTGATTGGGATGATAATGCAAACAGTTTTCTCTTTTCCTGTTTCTTAAGCGAAGAGTTAGTTGCGATATTTTCTTTAGAAGATTTTTCGTTAAAACAAAGTCGCACTGAATGTGGTATTGCACTGATTGATCAAAAATTTTACGGTAAAGGCTACGCAACGGAAATTGTAGCAGCAATGATAGAATTATTGTTTAATAAAATAAACTTGCATCGGATATATATTCGATATATTGAAGGCAATGCTCGTTCTTATCAACTATTCAGCAAGTTCGGCTTTAAGCATGAAGGTAGTTTGAGAGAGCATGTAAAACGTAAGCATAAATATTTAAATATGAATTATATGGGATTATTAAAATCCGATTATTTGGCAATGAAAAATCGTGATGAATATAGTGATGGACATTAAAGTTAGTGAATAGGAAGCCGGCGAATGATTAAATCAGTTTTTACCGCTCATTTAAGCGAAAATGATAAAAAAGATTTAACTCTCTTGATCAACGACCGCTCAATCGGTTCGCTTTCGCCTGAAAATAAATCCAATTTTGTGCTTACTTCAAATCGTGACGTTCATATGATCAGCGGCTTCTCCAACAGGTCAACTTATTATGATCCGCGGTTTAACAGTGATCGCATTTATCTTTGGAATCAGGCATTCAAGGAAATGCAATCACAAGGCTTAAAAGCTTTTCCGAATTTTATTGATGATCATCATATATATTCGGAATATCTTTATTTATTTTCATCTGTCATTTTTATCGGTTGGCAAGATCGTAAAAACGGATTATATTTATTTCGTAACGGCAGATTGTATCGTTTACAACCGACGATACTGCCGCCCAATGTTTTTGATCCTGATTGGATGCAGCATACTGATTTTTATTCATTTGTACCGAAAACTTCAGATATTGTATTCAGTATCTCCGAAAAAGTATTTGATCGCTTAGATATCATAAAAGTTGAAAAGATGCTCCAGGATAGTGCACAATTAATTACTTCAATGAGCGGTATTTTGAATTTATTACGCACTTATGATCGCAATTTAGATTTAAGTTGGATCGGTTTTGAATTTGAACGAATAGAGAAAAATGTATTTGCCAAAGCTCTCGAAAGTGATATGACTTATACAGAGGGACAAAGCAGGCTCAGTCAGGGGAAACCTGATTTTACGCGTCTGATTAACAGTTCCAGAGTATCCAGAGTTAAAGACGGTCAGCGCCTGATTCCTGCACCTAAAGCAAGCGAGAGTCGTTCACGTAAATCATATCGTGTAAACACACGATCAAATCGAGATAAACAGATAAACAATAATCATCTGGATCTTGAAAATAACGGATCTTTGACAAGATCTGCCGGATCAAACCGGCGCTTAACCGTAAAAGAAGACAGACTGGTCAGACAGAGGAATTTGGAAAAATTGGAAAACCAAAGACCACATAGCGATATAGTATGGGATAATGTACGCTCATTCAGTTTTGAACCGATCATTAATAATCTGAAATCGGCAGTCAGAAAATTCTTTTCTTTGATTCCGCATAAACCGATTCTTTCTAAATTCCTTGCCACATCGATTGTTTTGATAATAATAGTATTATTTACTTTAATCGGGAGTGCTATAGGCTCAAAGTCAAAAGATGCCATTACAGATTCACCGACCGAAACAACACCGTTTGTCACAAGAAAAATCGGTCAGGATGAAGAAGTTGTTCCGCCGGATTCTGCTTTATTAGAAGTCGATCTTACAGTAAAAGCCAATAACTTGCAGGTAAGACAAGCACCTCGCTCAGATGCACCGATTGTTGCTACTCTGCAAAGAGGCGCAAAAGTTACCCAATTGTCTGAACCGAACAATAATTGGGTGTTTATTCGCTTATCAGATGGAAAAACTGTAGGTTATGCTTATGCTAAATCATTATTGGATGAATAAATAAATAATAAGTATATAATTGTATTAAAGTTAAATAATTAAGGATAGGTATAAATTGATATAAGATAGAGCAAGTACAAGCGTAAGTGTTAGTGTAATTTAATATATGCTGAAAATCTTTACGATAATTATACATCTTAAATGGAAACCTACTGCTTTTTGTTAAGGAGAAATATGATTACATCTATTAAAACTGATATGCACACACATACAATAGCCAGCGGCCATTCGTATAGTACAATTCTGGAAAATGTGGCTGCGGCGAAAAATAAGGGCCTGGAAGCCATAGCAATTACTGAACACGGACCTACAATGCCGGGTTCGGTTCATCCGATCTATTTCCATAATTATTCGGTTGTACCGCGACAAATTGAGCAAATCTATGTATTTTGCGGAGTAGAACTGAATGTTTTAGATTACCAAGGTAATGTTGATCTCTCGAATAATCTGTTAAGCAGATTGGACTTTGTAGTAGCAAGCATGCATGGTAACATTTTGGATTCCGGTTCAATCCAAAATCACACTGAAGCATGGTTAGGTGCGATTAAAAACCCTTATATTGATTGTATCGGACATCCGGGTCGCGGAGATTTTGAATTTGATTTAAGTGAAGTGCTGACAGCATGCAAGCGCAATAATGTAGCAATTGAAGTTAATGTAAAATCTTTGGAAAAACATATTAACAGACCGCGTTGTGAAGATATTATATTAGGATGCAAAGCATATGAAGTGCCGATTCTCGTCAACTCTGATGCACATTTTGCCTTAGATGTCGGTCAATTTCAACCGTCAATTGATTTCTTGAATTCTTTGGACTTTCCTGAAGAATTAGTAATTAACCGGGATTTGAAATCATTATTACCCTGGTTGGCCAAACGCAAACCGTGGAAAGCGGATATTCAGGACTTGGCAAAACAATTTTCAAACTAGATTGGACAAATGATTTTTATTATTGTATTATGTTTTAGCATTGTTTAGGGGGAGTTAATTTGCGGGTGTAGTTCAACGGCAGAACATCAGCCTTCCAAGCTGAATACGAGGGTTCGATTCCCTTCACCCGCTCCATAATAGCTCCTCATTTCAATTACGGGTCTATAGCTCAGCCGGATAGAGCAACAGCCTTCTAAGCTGTGGGTCGCAGGTTCGAATCCTGCTAGGCTCACCACCTGAGAAGCACTGATACTAAAAGGTTTCAGTGCTTCTTCATTTATCTGATTATTTTTCATATATCTCTCATCCCATCATACCGGTCAATTTGTTCATGTTAATTTCTAAAGAAAACATTGTTATTACACTCTGATGAATCACTTATTATATCTATTCTATGGATTACATCTCTTGCAAGGAACATAGCCTTGATCAATCGCCGTATTTCTATCGAAGATCGGCACTTTGTTAGCGGGATTCATTTTATCAACAGAACTGCAATAGCTATGATGAAATTTTCCTGTGTTTGAATTTCCTATATAGGGTGCTGTTACAGGTTGAGTTGTCGGAGTTTCGACTGTTGGCAGAGTACCGGCAATCAATTCATTGTTAGGATCCTGACTAAATGTTATGTTTTTTCCGTCAGATAAAAGAATAACAGTACCCTGCAAATCAGTTCTGTATATATTAACATTGTTGTCAATTAATCTTTGTAAGACTTCAAGATCCGGATAACCATAAGCATTATCCTGAGCACAGGAAATCAGTGCAGAGCTCGGGGCTGCGAGTTTGATAAATTGATCCGAAGTGCTTGTGTTCGATCCGTGATGAGCGACTTTTAACACATCAGCGGTAATATCTTGCTTGCTATTGATAATTTCCGATTCTGAAAGTGCCTCAATGTCTCCGGTGAAAAGAAATGAATTCTCACCATGTTCTAATTTTAAAACTATTGAATAATTATTTAAATCTTCATAATAATCTGAATTGGGTGCGATTATAGTGAAACTCGCATCACCGAAATCATATTTATCACCAGCATGTGGCTGTAAAACTTTAGCTTCGCTGAATGCTACGTATGTTATAAAATTATCAAACAAAAATGAAGTATGAGTTACGTTCGGCATTATAATAGTGTCTATTTCAATTTTATCCACAACATCAATCAGTCCGCCGATATGATCTTCGTGTGGATGGGTAGCAATTACATAATCTATATAATCTACATTCTGATCTTGTAAATAAGCATGGCAGCTTTGATCCGTTGTTCCGCCATCAATCAACATGTTATAACAGCCATATTTGATTAATATACTTTCACCTTGTCCTACATCCAAAAAATGAATTTCCATTATTTCAAGATGTTCCGGTTCAGTTTCTTCAGTCGCAGCTATAGTTGTATTTATTTGAGTTATTTCAATTTGAGTTGTTTCTGATCTTGTTTCATTTTCCGTGATATTTACATTTGTTTTAATATCAGATGATTCTCCGGTTTCAATATCAGATGATTCTCCGGTTTCAATAACAGAAGATTTTACGGTTTTAATTTCAAATGATTCTCCGGTTTCAATAACGGATGATTCTTGTGTTTCGGTATGCTCAGGTTTTGTGCATCCTGTAAACAGTGAAATTAATAATAGAATATATATAAATATTTTATTGTATTTTTTCATAAGACCTGAAAAACCTCCCGAATTAATAGATGTATCTATTTTAACATGAAGCTGAATTTGTCATCGGATGTAAATTGTTTGTAAAATTTATGAAAAGTAAATAGTTTAATTGAAAAAAACAAAAAACATTGTCACAATTAATTAAGATACTGCTTTGATGTGGTTATTCGTATAATCTTACCTGAATGGAGGAAGTCTATGGATCAATTATCAATTATTCTTATTATTTCGTTTGCAGTCGGGATACTGGCTTTTATCGTAGCTTGGCTGCTCTATCGCTGGTTGTCGGGCATCAAGGTCGAGAACAAGCGGGCACTTGAATTATCTGAGTTAATTCGTGACGGATCTAATACCTTTCTCAAAAGAGAATTTCGTTATCTGGCATACTTTTGTCTGGCAGTCGCAGCTCTGATTTTTTTGTTTCTGCCCAAGCCGATTTGGCAAGGTGGTTTTCAGTATAATATTTCAATGGCTTTAGCTTATATTTCCGGTACTGTTTTTTCAGGTTTAGCTGGGAAAATAGGTATAACAGTAGCAACAAAGGCAAACGTGCGTGCAGCTGAAGCTGCTGCCAAACACGGCATCAGTTTGTCTTTTCTCAGCGGATTCCGCGGCGGAGCGGTTATGGGTATGGCAGTTGTCGGCGCAAGTCTGCTTGGTGTATGCGCAATCTTCGCTCTGACCGGTGATGCGATGACCTTGCTGGGATTTAGTTTCGGTGCCAGTTCAATGGCATTATTTGCTAAAGCCGGAGGCGGTATTTTTACCAAAACTGCTGACATCAGCGCCGACTTAGTCGGTAAAGTCACTTTGGGGATGCCTGAAGACGATCCGCGTAATCCAGCTGTAATTGCTGATAATGTAGGGGATAACGTCGGGGATGTTGCAGGCATGGGAGCAGATTTATTCGATTCTAATGTCGCCGCTATGGCTGCCGCTTTGGTCATGGGGATATCACTTGACCAGCAGGCAGGTGGCAATCTCAATGTTATGACAGTGTTTTGTTATGCCACTGTGGGCTTGTTAGCTTCTATCATCGGAGTAGGTACCGCTCGTTTAAAAGAAGGCGGAAATCCGACAAAGGTATTGAATTCCAGCACTTACGTAACTACTGCAGTATATATCATCTTGACCGCGGGTTTAACTGCTCTGTTAAATTTCTCTTGGAGAGTTTGGGGAGCAGCGGCAATCGGGTTGGCCGTAGGTTTGATAATAGGTCTGACAACCGATTACTTTACCAATGATGAACGATCACCGGTTCGTACTGTAGCCAAGATGTCCGAGTCCGGTCCGGCATTTACCATCCTTTCCGGTATTTCTTATTCTTTTATCAGTGTGCTTCCCGCGATGCTGGGAATTGCAATCGCAGCTTTGCTGGCATATACATTATGCAGTCCTCTGGGAGACGGTTATGCAATGTATGGTATTGCAATGTCTGCTGTCGGTATGTTATCGATTGTCGGTATGATTATTTCCAATGATGCTTATGGACCGATTGTAGATAATGCGCGCGGTTTAGTCGAAATGGCCGATTTAGGTGATGATGCGTTAGAAATAACGGATGAATTGGATAGTGCCGGTAATACAGTCAAAGCGATTACCAAAGGATTCGCCATCGGTGCCGCAGGTTTGACGGTTATTTCCATGTTAGGTGCTTATATAACTGAAGTCAATGTGGCTGCCGTTGAGCAGGGTATTATCAAGGCAGGTGAATTTCTTTTGCAGGGATTTGATATCATCAATCCCCTGGTCTTTTTCGGTTTAATTGTCGGTGCAGCGGTTCCGGCGGTTTTTTCAGCCATGTTGATGCGTGGGGTGGACAAAAATGCCGTGAGAATGGTTAAAGAAATCCATCGTCAATTTGATGAAATTGATGGTCTGAAAGAAGGTAAAGAAGGTGTCGTTCCTGAATATGATAAATGTATATCCATTGCCACTGACGGAGCTTTGAAGGAACTGATTCCAGCCGGTCTGTTTGCGATAATCGCGACGGTGGCAGTAGGTTTTATCGGCGGTGTTTCTGCAATTGGCGGCTTCCTGACCGGCAATATTGTCAGCGGTTTGCTGCTTTCACTCTTTATGTCAAATGCAGGCGGACTCTGGGATAATGCTAAAAAATATATAGAAGCGGGTAATTGCGGCGGCACAGGTTCCGAAGCTCATAAAGCGGCAGTTGTCGGTGATACGGTCGGAGATCCGTTCAAAGATACCGCAGGACCTTCTATCAATACGCAAATTACCGTGGTGTCATTACTTTCTTCATTGATGGCATCGATTTTTCTCGCATTTTCATTATTTAGTTAAAATAACTGAAAAGCGAAATTTCAGGGTTGTCTTTTAATAATTATTGGAAAAATTTTCGAAAGTCAAAATTCTGAAATGACACAATTATCGTTGAAATGCTGTAAGAATATCTCTCAGACGTTGTTCGGTCTGCGGGTCTTGCTGCATGCGTTCAGCTACACCCGGCATTGATACTGTTGCAGCTAAACCGTGAACCATTGACCACATTGCCAGTAAGATATTGTGTCTTTGTTCTTCGGATACGGGAAAATTGGAAAAAATAGATTCAGCTGCATGTTTGAGTACTGAAAATGCAGGATTTTGAGACTCTTGATTATCTAAGAGAATGGCTTCAGTATAGTTGCTTCGGCTGAATAAAATAGAAAAGTAGTTGGGATTTCTCAAAAAAAACAGGATATAAGTTAAACCAAGTTCAATGATCAGTGATTTTTTTCCGGTATGCAGCTGCTCGGATTTCAGGAGTTCTTCGGTCAATTCTTGCATCAGATAGTCGTTTATCGCACAAATGAAATCCTCTTTGTTTTTGAAATGTGCATATGGAGCAGCAGAACTGACACCACAGAGTTTTGCTACTTCCCTAAGCGAAAGCTTTTCCTCTCCGTACTCTGCAAGCATAAGCAAGCCTTGGCGTAACAAGGCTTGGGCTAAGTTTCCATGATGATAGTTTTCTTTGATCATAAATACTCGCTGTTAATTAGTTATGATTTTGAGCATCAGGCATCTTCCGGTTTAAAATATTCTGTATCAATAAATCTAATAAATAATGAAATAATACTCAAAAATAATATACTAATCAAATAACCGATAATTGTTTCTCGTTCAAAAAGTAAATACATAAAAGATAAATTTAACACTGTATGGAATATAATTGACGGTACAATACTTCCATTTGCTCGGTCATTAACATAAGTCATTAATATGCTGATTGGAATCACCCTAACTGTGCTGACATAGTAGTTAATAATACAGTTTCAGCAAAACCGGATATTAATATTTTACAAATTAAAGTGGATAAACCGTATAATATTCCGGTAAAGAGAAAAGTCAACATGTAAAAAAAGTTGACTTCACGAACTAAATTTTTGTTTCCCATAATAATTCTTTTCCTGTTTTCAAATTGATTCTGTTCAATAACAATCTTAAATTTTCTATGATAAGATCAATATCAGTAATCTTAACGGTGTTAACTTATCAGCGATAAGATAATATTATATGATTTTTAGAAAGTCAAGTTATCTGCAATCAGAGAAGTGTTAAATTGATATTAATTAGACTTCAATATCAAATATAATGCCAAAGTTTAAACAATAAATGCTAAATGATAATAATTAATAACAGTAATTAATACATTCTTAAATTGAAAAATAAATATTTGTTGATGTATACTCTGAAAGACAAAAAGCGCCGCAAAATCAGGAGGTTTATTATTAAAAAATACTTATTAGCTTTAGCAATTATTGTTTTAATTATATTTTTGAAATTTATTATCAAAGGCTTAAAGAATGATTTAGTCGTAACTAATTATAAAATGGGATCAGCAAAAATTAATAATCCGCTTAAGGTTGCGGTTATTACCGATTTACACAGTTGTTATTATGGTGAGAATCAACAGGATCTGATTCAAGCAATTGATTCCGATCAACCGGATTTAGTATTTTTAGTTGGCGATATTATTGATGATAAAATACCGGAAGATAATGCATACATTACTTTACGAAGGATTGCCGAAAAATATCCTGCTTATTATGTTTTGGGAAATCATGAAATTTATACGGGAAAGATTGAAGAGATTATTCAAAACGTCCGGTCTTTAGGAATAACAGTTTTATGTGGTGATCAAACCGAAATTAAAGTTAATGATAACAGCTTGATTATTAAAGGTATTTCTGATCCGAAGATTGGTAAAGTTGCATATTCTGATGAGCTTGAAGCGATACAAGCGAGTGATATTGATAAGTTTACGTTTTTATTAGCTCATCGTCCGGAGCGACATGCTGACTATAATCAGATTCAACATGATTTGGTTATAAGCGGACATGCGCACGGTGGACATTGGCGAATACCGAATATTATACCCGGAATTATTGCGCCGAATCAGGGATTGTTTCCCCGTAATACTTCCGGATTTTATCAATTGGATCATAGTAAGATGCTGGTCAGCCGGGGATTGAGTCGTGAAAAAGTTATTATTCCCAGATTTTATAATCCGCCGGAAGTAATAATTTTAGAATTGACCAATGAATAATTTATAGCATAAATCATAGATTTTAAGGGAAATTTAAATTGTTTTTCAGACTGATTTGCTAATATGTTTATAGATAATATTAAACCTTATTATCAGATTGGAGGTTATTGATGAGAAGAATATTAGCATTTATTTTAAGTATGTTAATTATGATTACGGCATTTACAGCTTGTGATATAGGGCAGAAAAACAATTCCGAAAATGATAATAACAACGAAAATGAAAACGCGGTTTCACTTGAAAACAATCAAGCTACTGATAGTGTGGAAGAACAAAGAAGTATTGATGATCTGAAAAAGGTGGAATTAGTCAGTCCTGTTTACCCGCAGATGGCTCCATATCCGGACGAGATGTCTTTTATTGATACTAAAACCGGTGAGTTTGATGATAAGGGTTTTGATCAGGTTTATAAGGCATGGAATGAGGATCGTGAGCGCCAAGCTGCTTTTCTTGATAATTATTCCGGTGATTATTACGGATATTTTGCGAATACTTCAAAAACCATTTTGGCAGAACCAAATCAAAAAAATCCGGTTTATTCACCTTTAAGTTTATATATGGCATTAGCTATGTTAGCTGAGACAACAGAAGGTCAAAGCAGAGCACAAATTTTAAAATTATTGGAAACCGAAGATATAGCAACTTTAAGAACTGATGCGGAAGCAATCTGGAATAGTAATTATTGTCAGGACGGCGCTTTGAATAGTATATTGGCAAATTCATTTTGGTTGGATCATGAATATGCCTATCAAACTGACACAATGGAAGCTTTAGGAAAATATTATTATGCATCTGCATTTCAGGGTGAAATGGGATCTGATCAATACAATGATAAATTACATTCCTGGATTAATGCTCAAACCGGTAATCTGTTAACCGAGCAAGCAGGCAACTTGGAATTTGAAAAGGATACAATTCTGGGTTTGGTTTCGACTGTTATGTTTCAGGCAAAATGGGACAATGAATTTTTTGAAAGCAAGACTGAAAAAGCCGTTTTTCATGGCTTGGAACAGGATGTTGAAATAGAATTTTTGAATCACAGTGACAGCGAAACATATTATTGGGCGGAAAATTTCGGAGCGGTTAGATTAGCTCTGGAATCCGGTGGTAATATGTGGTTTATGTTACCGGATCAGGGTGTTGAACCTATGGAAGTGATTAACAACGATCAATTCTATCAACTAATTAAAGACAATTCATGGGAAGATCAAAAATTTCTGACTGTTAATTTCAGTGCACCTAAATTTGATGTCAGTTCGGATTTTGATTTGAATCAACCTTTACAGAATCTGGGAATCAAAGATGTTTTTGAATTAGATCAGGCTGATTTTTCACCATTGTTGGCAAATGATTCTGATCCGGCATATTTATCATTGGTCAAACAAGGAACCAGAGTAGCAATTGATGAAGAGGGGGTTACGGCCGCAAGTTTCACGGCAATGATTACTTGTGGTGCAGCAATGCCGCCGGAAGAAAAAATTGATTTTATTTTAGATCGGCCATTCGTATTCGTTATTAATGGGATCAGCGGTTTGCCGATATTTGTCGGTATTGTGAATCAAATTGATCCTTAATTAATTACTGCAATTTAATCAATTACTACAATATACTTATTATTTAAAACGAAATAGATTAAGGAGACAACATTTCAACTTATGCTAATAAATAATGGCAAAAGCTGCTCTGTTGTCACTAAACAAGTTATATACAATTAAAAAGGTGACAATATTTCAACTTATGCTTATAAACTATGGCAAAAGCTGCTCTGTTGTCACCTTTTTTAATTTAGTTAAGAGTCCGTCCCTTTTACACTTGGGCTAAAGCCTGATCGATATCGGCAATAATATCGTCAACATTTTCAATGCCGACTGAAAAGCGGATTAAGTCGGGTTTGACACCGGCTGCTTCCAATTCCTGATCGTTCATTTGGCGATGGGTTGTAGAAGCCGGGTGTAAAACGCAAGTTCTGCAATCCGCAACATGAGTAACCACTGCAGCAAGTTTCAAGGAATCCATGAATTTTGTAGCACCGGCACGTCCGCCTTGAACACCGAAAATAATAACTCCGCTGGACCCGTCGGGTAAATATTTTTGAGCAAGTTGATGATCGTCATCATCTTTCAAATCCGGATATTTAATCCAGGTTACTTTAGAGTTGTGTTTCAAATAATCGGCAACTTTGCGGGCATTGGCACAATGCCTTTCCATCCGCAGATGGAGAGTTTCCAAACCGATATTTAACAAAAACGAATTATGCGGAGAAGGAATTGAGCCTAAATCACGCATTAAGGTAGTGATCATTTTGCCGATATATGCTGCCTTGCCAAAAGTTTCAGTAAAAATGGTTCCATGATAGGTAGTATTAGGTGTAGTGAGTTCGGGAAATTTGTCGGTATTGGCCTGCCAATCAAAATTACCGCTGTCAACTACCGCACCGCCGACTGAAGTGGCATGACCGTCCATATATTTGGTGGTAGAGTGAATTACAATATCAGCTCCCCATTCTATAGGTCTGCAGTTTATCGGAGTCGGGAAAGTATTATCGACAATTAAGGGCACGCGATGTTGATGTGCCACTTTAGCAAACATTTCAATATCTAAAACTTTTAATGCGGGATTTGCCAGAGTTTCACCGAAGACACATTTGGTCCCGGGTGTAAAAGCCGCATCGAGCTCCGCTTCAGAGCAGTCAGGTTCGACAAAAGTTACTTCAATTCCCAGGTCTCTCATCGTATGTGCAAGCAAGTTATAACTTCCGCCATAGACAGCCGAAGAACTTACCACATGATCGCCCGCATTACAAATATTGACAATCGAATAAAAAGTCGCAGCTTGTCCGGACGAAGTCAGCATTGCGGCAACTCCTCCTTCAAGAGCGGCAATTTTATTTGCCACCGCATCATTTGTCGGGTTTTGTAAACGTGTATAAAAATAATTACTTTCTTCTAAATCAAAACACTTGGCCATATCTTCACTGGAATCAAACTTAAATGTTGTTGATTGAATAATCGGCAAAACGCGCGGTTCCGTATTTTTCGGATTCCAGCCGCTTTGCACACATTTTGTATCAATGTTGTAAGACATAATTCACCTCAAGTTGATAAATTTAAAATATAATATATAAAATAACATATAATCATTGTTTTGAAAAAATTGCCGAAATAATTTAAGCTGTTTTCTGTTAATAATATGTAAGCGCAATAATCAAACAGGTCATTTAATCAGTTATGACTGATTCGGATTATATTTCTGTTTAATTTTATTAATGCAGATGCCGCGAGGCTCAATTTTTGAAAAACTGATAAGATTAATTATAAAGTGATATAATTACTAAGTTGAACTTAATGCTGGAGAGGAATATTAATGAGCAAAACTGAACGTTATGATAATGAGAGTATTTTTGCCCTGAAAGGTGCTGATCGGGTCAGATTGCGACCGAGTGTTATATTCGGATCAGATGATCTGAACGGTTGTCAGCATTCTTTTTTTGAAATTTTGTCCAATTCAATTGATGAGGCCAGAGCCGGATTCGGACATAAGATAACAGTAACCAGATTTAAAGACGGCAGCATCCAGGTTGAAGATGAGGGTCGAGGCGTACCGGTAGACTTCAATGAAAATGAACAGCGTTATAATTGGGAATTGGTATATTGTGAATTGTATGCCGGCGGAAAATATGATCAAAACAGTACAAATTATGAATTCAGTTTAGGCTTGAACGGTCTCGGAGCATGTGCAACTCAATATGCTTCACGTTTTTTCGATGTTGAGGTTGTCAGAGACGGTTATGTGTATGAGCTGCATTTTGAAAAAGGTGAAAATATCGGCGGTTTGAAAAAGACTCCGACTAATCGCAGAAAGACGGGCACGATTCAGCGCTGGCTGCCCGACGACGATGTTTTTACCGAAATTAACATTCCTCAGGATTATTTTATCGATGTTTTGCAAAAACAGGCTATCGTTAATTCCGGTGTAAAATTTATTTTTATTGATAAGATTGATCAATCAACAACCGAATTCGTATATCCTGACGGTATTTTAGGTTATGTTAATGAGCTTAATGCACGGACGCCTTTAACCGAAGGTTATCTGTTTTCAGGTGAAGATTGGGGTAAAGATCGCAGCGACAAAGAAGAATATAAAGTACAGGCTGATATAGCTTTTGCATTTAATAATGAAACTAATTTGCTTAGTTATTATCACAATTCAAGCTGGCTCGAACATGGCGGTTCGCCGGACAGAGCAGTGCGCAATGCTTTCGTTGCGGAATTTGATCGGGAAATAAAAGAGCGTGATAAATACAAAAACAATGAATCTAAAATCATCTTTTCCGATATCGAAGACAGCTTAATTTTGATGGTTAATTCTTTTTCCAGTTTTACTTCATATGCCAATCAAACAAAAAAAGCAATTAATAACGTGTTTATTCAACGTTTCCTGACTAAATTAATTCGTGAAAAATTACAAGTCTGGTTTATTGAACAAACGGATGACGCTGAACGGGTAATTAATCAAATATTGATTAACAAACGCAGTCGGGAGAATGCAGAAAAACAAAGACTGAATATCCGTAAAAAACTGATGGTTTCAATTGATAACATGACCAATCGGATTAAAAACTTTGTGGATTGCAAATCGAAAGATGTAAGTAAACGGGAATTATATATAGTTGAGGGCAATTCGGCTTTAGGGTCGGTTAAAATGGCACGTGATTCGGAGTTTCAAGGAGTTATACCTGTAAGGGGCAAAATTCTTAACTGTTTGAAAGCCAGTTACAATCAAATCTTTAAAAGTGATATTATTGTTGATTTGTTGAAAATATTAGGTTGCGGAGTTGAAATTCATACTAAACATAATCGCGATCTTTCAGATTTTGATTTGGAAAAATTACGTTGGAATAAAGTAATTATCTGTACCGATGCCGATGTTGACGGATACCAAATCCGAACATTGATTTTGACTATGTTCTACCGTCTGACTCCGACTCTGATCGATCAGGGTATAATTCATATTGCGGAATCACCTTTATTTGAGATAACTAATACATATAAAGGTATTGAAAAAACGTATTTTGCTTATACCGATCAGGAAAAAAATGATCTTGTGGAAAAGTTAACAGAAGGACGAGTTCATATCCAGCGCTCAAAAGGTTTGGGTGAAAATGAACCGGAAATGATGTGGCAGACGACCATGAACCCTGAAACCAGACGTTTAATTCAAGTCATACCCGAAGATAAAGACAGAATGTTTAATACTTTTAATTTGCTGTTAGGTGATGATTTGGCAGGTCGTAAACAATATATCGCCGATCATGGTCATAAATATATGGATATGTTGGATGTTGTATAAAGATGAGTAAAGATAAAGAAAAAGATATTAAGATTGATCATTCAGACTATATTGATTTAGTGGAACGTTCACCGATCACCAGAACTTTGAAAAGCAACTATATGCCTTATGCAATGAGTGTCATTGTCTCAAGAGCTATTCCGGAAATTGACGGTTTTAAACCATCACACCGCAAATTGCTCTATACAATGTATCGCATGGGTCTGATGAAAGGTCCGCGCGCTAAAAGTGCCGATATTGTAGGTCAAACTATGGCATTGAATCCGCATGGTGATCAGGCAATTTATGAAACCATGGTCAGAATGACCAGAGGTAACGGTGCATTGATCAATCCCTGGATCGATTCAAAAGGAAATTTCGGCCGGGTTTACTCCAGAGATATGCAATATGCCGCATATCGATATACTGAAGCGAGGCTGGATAAGAGTTGTGAAACAATTTTTTCCGGTTTAAATAAGAATGCAGTCGAATTTACAGACAATTATTCCGGAACTTTCCGGGAACCGGTTTTATTACCGGTGACTTTTCCGACTATTTTAGTTAATGCCAATCAGGGTATAGCTGTCGGTATGGCTTCCAATATTTGTTCATTTAATTTACGTGAAGTTTGTGAAGCAACTTGTGCCTTAATTGATGATAAAGAAGCTGATCTTTTTCAATATATGCCGGCTCCTGATTTTTCCACCGGTGCAAATATTATTTACGAAGAAGATGTGATGAAAAATGTTTATGAAAACGGTCGCGGCTCAATTAAAATGCGGGCAGTTTATCAGATAGATACTAAAAACAGATGTATTGAAGTTACAGAAATTCCTTATTCAACGACAGTTGAAGCTATTATGGAAGATGTTATAGAACAAAGTAAAAAGGGCAAGCTGAAAGAAGTTGTTAACATACGTGATGACACAGATCTCAACGGTCTGAAATTGACAATTGACTATCGGCCGTCTGCCGATCCCGAATTATTGGTTCAAAAATTATTCTCGGTTACGGCAATGCAGAGCAATTTTCCATGTAATTTCAACCTTCTGATTAAAGGCAAACCTCAAGTTTTGGGTGTAAGAGATATCTTATTTGAATGGTTGGCATGGCGGCGGGAATGTTTAACTGCCGAATTCGCTTTTGAAATTGACGAAAATCAAAAAAAATTGCATGTTCTTAAGGGTTTGGAAGCAATTTTGCTCGATATAGATAAAGCAATTAAAATTGTGCGGGAAACTGAAAAAGATGATCAGGTTATTCCGCGTTTAATGGCAGGATTTTTAATAGATCAGGTACAGGCGGAAGCAGTTGCTGAAATTAAATTGCGTCAATTAAATCAGGAATATATCATTCGCAGAATTAAAGATATTGCTGATTTGGAAGCTGAGATCGAACGTTTGCAAAAGATTATCGGAAATCGGCGAAAACTTAATCAGGAAATTAAAAAGCAATTAAAAGACGTTGCGAATAAATATGGCAGAGAACGCTTAACGCAAATTATAGCAGAAGATAAAATTGAAATTGCTGAAGAAGAGGATTTCATCGAAGATTACAATCTCAGATTTTTCTATACGGCTGAAGGATATTTAAAGAAAATAGCTTTGACATCTTTACGCAGTGCAGGTGATTTAAGATTGAAAGAGAATGACCGGATCATTCAGGATATTGAAGCGACTAACAAGTCCGAAGTATTATTCTTCACAAATCAAGGTGAAGTCTATAAACTTAATGCATATGAAATCCAAGATGCAAAACCTTCGGAATTAGGGGAGTATACTCCGAATCTGCTGGAACTGGGTGCAGATGAAAAGGTAATTGCTATCCATGTCACATCGGAAAAATACGAAGGATATTTGATTTTGGGATTTGCCGACGGACGATGCGTAAAAATTGCAGTGGAGAATTATTATACCAAGACGAATAGACGTAAGCTAAGAAATGCTTTCTATGACGGTTCGCCTTTGATCGGGATTCTTTATCAAGAAGAGGAAAATTCCGGTAAAGATATTATTATGCAAAATGATCAGAACAGAATGATTTTGCTTGAAAGTGACCGGATCGGACTTAAAGCTACCAGAAATTCACAAGGTAATAAAATCATGGCTTTACGCGACAAACACCAAGTTGATTATCTGGGTTATGCCGAACAATTTCCTGAAAAATATGATCTCGATTATTATCGTGTCAGGACTTTGCCGGCGGCAGGTCGATTTATAAAGGAAGAAGATATGTCGGCAAAACAGATGAGTTTAACCGATATAGATGATCAATCTAATCAGACATGAATAAATATACGTTTAAAGAAAATACGTTTAAAGAAAAAAGGAAATCCGGAAAAATAATTTTGCTTGGTCTGGTATTACTTGCAGTTGTAATCAGCTTGTATTTTATTGTGCGATATAATAAGCAAGTTGAATATGAGAGTTCATTTGAATCATACCTTGATCAGGGCAAATATCAGGAGGCTTTGGAATTGTATCGGGAAGTCCAGAATTCCGCCATTTCAAGCAGTGAGTCATCTGAGGAAAAAGAGCGTTACCGAAATTTACAATCTTCATATGAAAAGATAGTTGAGTCTAGAGTCAATCAAATTTTCGAACGTTTAAAACTAGGTGACAATTTGAGTGAGAAAGACAAGACATTTATTGCGGGTCTTGAAGAGTTAACCGCTGCGGCCGTTTCACCGGTATTGAATAAGGAAACGGAAGCCTGGCTGGATCAGAAAATCGATTATGATCATTGGAAACATGTTTTAAGTTCTTTTCAGAATTTTCCCAATCTTAAAGTAAATGTCGATAATTTATTGAATCAGGAAGAAAATTTAAAACTCGCGGCGGCGGAATTTGAAGCGGCAACCGAAATCAGTAATATAGAGGACTGGAATATTGCCTGGAAAAAATGGCAGGAAATAGCCAATAATCATGATTTAGGAAGATTTGCCCAAGACTATGCAGGATACCGGTTGAAAATTTTTCAAGAAGAAATTTATCGGGATTTAATTGACATAGCTGATCAGCATATTTTCGGAGGTCGTTATTATTCTGCCAAACAAATTCTCGATCGCTTGTTTGATGCATTTCCTGATCAGCCGGAAATTATTGAAAAACTACAAATCTGTAATGATAAATTACCGAATCGGATAGTAACTTGGGAACAAAATGTTGAACATCTGGCAATCAGACCGCTGACGTTAGATACGGAACGAGCGAAACAGGGTCCGTATAAAACTTTTGCTGAAACCGGTTTGCTTACACCTCAGGAGTTTGAGAACTTATTAAATGAGCTTTATCAGAAAGATTATGTATTAATTTCAGGCGAAACTTTTATGAACTATCCTGAAGACTATCCGCAAGTATTAGTTCCTGCAGGCAAAAAGCCTTTGGTTTTAATCTTTGATCAATATCAATATTCAACTCAATATCGGGAATCAGGTTCTGCCGAGCAGCTGGCATATCATGCGGAAACTAATCAGTTTGTCAGCAGATTAAGTGCCAACAAACCTGAAACAGCTGTTGAAAACCAAGATTGCATCAGCATTTTGGAAAACTTCATCGCAGAACATTCAGACTTCAGCTTTAACGGTGCTAAAGCCAGGATTGCACTTACGGTTAATGAAAATATATTGGGTTATACAATTAATGAACAGCAGACACAAAATATAATTAAAAGAAATGCTGAATTAGGTTTGGAAGATTACATTTTGACTGATAAAACGCAGGAAGAAAAAAATAAGTTTTATCAATTACAATCGGGCGATTTAGAAGTTGTAATTTCAGCCTTACTGGAACACGGATTTACTTTTTGCAACGGAACTTATAGCGGTGATGACCTCGGGTCTCTTTCTTTAGATGATTTACAACAGAATGTTGAGCAGTGGAATGCCGCGGCAAAGCAGTATGTGGGTGAAGTTGCCTGTTTGGTTTTCCCGGGCGGTTCGCATGTTTATAATGATGAAGATAAATTACATTTTTTGTTGAATTCGGGCTATTGTACTTTTTACGGCGAAGGACCGAATACATATAACTTCTATGCTAATAGTTATATACACTTCGATTTTACTTCAATTAACGGATTTACTTTAATGAATGCTGAACAATGGAATTTAGGTCGTTTTATAACGGAAAATTCCGTTCTGGAGAATTGGCGTGATTGATAAAAAAGCTGACTTGGAAATAATTGACATTAAGCCCCGAGGTTATTGTAAGGGTGTAATTCAGGCACTACGGATTGTCAAACGCACCCGCGAAGAGAATCCCGAAGCGAAAATCAGTATACTGGGTAAAATTGTCCATAACCGATATATCACGGAAGCTTTGAATTTTTACCGGATCAATACGGTAGATATTCCGGGAATGACCAGAGAAGAATTGCTGCAACACGTAGATCAGGGCATTCTGATCTTATCGGCTCATGGTACTGCCGGGAAGATTACTGAAATTGCAAAAGCAAAAGGATTAACAGTCATAGATGCCGTTTGCAATGATGTAGTCTCAACTCATGATATTATCAGTCAATCTTTAACTCAAGGCCAACAAATTGTTTATATCGGAAAAAATAATCATCCGGAAACGGAAGCGATTATGCAAAATTACCCTCAAACGCATCTGATTACTCAAGAAACCGATGCTGACAGATTAGACCTTGATCCTGACCAGGATATTTTGATAACAAATCAGACGACTTTATCAATTTTAGAAATACAGAATATTATTCAGGCAGTTTTACAAAAATATCCGCAAGCAGTAGTCAATAATGAAATTTGCGGTGCAACCAGAGTTCGCCAGGAAGCTATTATTAAACAATCCGATCTTGATGCATTAATAGTTGTAGGAGATCCTGACAGTAATAATACAGCGATGTTGGCTCAAATCGGTTTGGAACACGGAATCGAATATGTAGTACGGATTGAATCAATTGAAGACTTAATTCTTGACGGTTTCAAACAAGGTTGGCGTGTAGGCATTACATCCGGGGCATCAACTCCTACGTATTTAACCGAGATGATTTCACATTACTTAAAGAATGTTAATTTGGCAAAACCACACAAGAAACCTGAAATTGATTTGACAAAGATCTTAGATTGATTTTGCGAGGTAATGATTTGTTAAAACGTTGGTATAAAAAAAGTTTCAAACCTGATTATCGGGTCAAAGATTTATTCAGTATAGACTGGAAGTCATTTAAAGCAAAAGGTATTAAATTTGTCTTTTTGGATATTGATAACACTTTGGCCGAACACGGGGCAAGACAGGCAGACGAATATGCCAAAGAGGCCGTTGATTTGATCAGGAGTTTTGAATTGCCTATTTGTATTTTATCAAATGCTCTCAGCGATCGGATTGCCGATTATGCTAAATCCTTGGATGTTGATTATATGACGCAAGCAAATAAACCCGGCATCAAAAAAATTCTGAAAAAATTAGCTGAATTAGATTTGCAGCCTGATCAGACTTTGATGATAGGGGATCAGGTATTTACCGATATTTGGGCAGGAAAAAGAGCAGGTTGTGTTACAATCATGGTTGAACGGCGTTTTGCTGAAGAAGCGATTCAAATCAGATTTAAAAGAAAGCTGGAACAGTTTTTATTTAATCGTTATGAAAACAACTAATATAAGTTGTACTTAACGCTTAAAGGCAAAAAAGCGTAATCGCTGCTAAACTTGCAACACTGTTCTTATTAATTTAGAATAAAAAACATCAATTAAGTATTAAAGACTGTTTTGAAATCAGGTTGAGAAGCTGTAATCAATCCGGTCTTAGCCCGAATTAGGGCAGAGGAGGTTAATATGATAAGTGCAGGAGATTTCCGTAATGGTGTATCATTTGAGCGGGATGGTGATATCTTTCAGGTCATAGAATTCCAACACGTTAAGCCGGGAAAAGGTGCTGCTTTTGTCAGAACAAAATATCGCAATTTGAAAACAGGCACAATTCGTGAAGACAGTTTTAATCCGTCTGAAAAATTCAAGCGTGTTGCTTTAACCAGAAGGGATATGCAATATTTGTATTCTGACGGCGATCTGTATTATTTTATGGATAATGAAACATATGAACAATTGCCGATTACTGCTGCAATATTAGGCGATGATTTGAATTACCTTAAAGAAGGTATCACTTGCCAAGTAGTTTCTTATAATGGCGAAATTATCAATATTGAATTGCCGATTTTTGTAGAACTCTTAATCACACAATGTGAACCTGCGGTTAAAGGTGATACGGCTACCAATGCAACCAAAACTGCAATCGTGGAAACCGGTGCGGAAATAAAAGTTCCTCTGTTCGTCAATCAGGGCGACGTGATTAAAGTCGATACGCGCAGCGGAGCATATGAAGAAAGAGTTCGCAATTAGATTGTTAAAAACATGCGGAAAAGATTATGTCTTATTTAACTGATAATTCGATTAAAGGTAAACGTACATTGTCACAAGGCTTTGTCGCACAATATGCGGCTGAAGCCGCTCGCAGAATCGAAGGTGTTCTTGATCTTGATTCCGGTGTTTTAGTCAGTATTAAGGAAGCTTTGGGAGTAGAGCATGACGGACGGGGTGTAAAGGTCGAATTCGGTAAGGATAATTCGGAGTTTGTAACTATTACAATCTATCCGATTTGTAAATTCGGTTATGTCTTACCTGAAGTAGCTTGGAATATTCAGGAAAAAGTCAAAGAAGATGTAGAATTATATACCGGATTGGTTGTTGATTTTGTGCATGTTCAGGTGATGGGAGTTAAAGCTGAAGTTTAAAAAATAATTCGGCAATTAATCCGAATAAAACATAATGGAGAATAGATATGAATCGTTTGGTACGTGTAGCACGCATTGTCTTATATTTCTTTCTGGCATTAATATCTATATTGTTTGTTGCCATTTTACTTAATGAGGAATTAATGAGCGGTGCTATTACTTTATTAGTGCGGATAGTCAGTCAGCCGCGCAGCAAAGTTTTCTTTATAGTTTTATTCGGTGTTTTATTTATCGGTGCAATTTCCAGTTTGGTTAATACTATCTTATCCGGCAGACTGCGCCGGGCCAGAGTGACGGAAAGTCAAATGGGTTCCATCGACATAGGTATTGATGCAATCGAAAGTGTTGCACTCAATGCCGCACAATCTGCTCAAGCCGGTGTCAAAGCCGCCAAAGCACATATCGCACCTTTCAAGGGCGATAGACTGTCGGTCAGACTAAGTGTAATGGCTTATTCCAATGTAGAATTACCTGCCATGATGGCAAGAGTTCAAGAGAGGGTAAAAAAAGATGTTGAACGATATACCGGTATTGAAGTTGCGGAAGTAATGATACGGGTGAGTCGGGTTGATACTATTGCAGCAAGGATCGAATGATCAAGCAGGAGGCTACATGCGCGATAAGAAAAACATTTTTTCTGCTCTGTTAGATCATTTGAATACCAGAGGTTCAGGCAAAAAAGGAGCAATAATCGGTTTTATTATTGCTTTATTATTAGTGATTTTCGGTTTGCTGAAAACTATATTTATTTTGATTTTGACTATAATCGGATATTATATCGGTGTCAGATATTTTTCCGATGAAAAATCGATAAAAGAGCTTTTTGATCGGATTTTTCCACCGGGAAGATTCAGATAAGCGGATTTTCATCGGGAAATCAGTTAATATATTTGTATTTGTCGGAGGGTTTAGTGAAACGCAGTTTAGTAAGAGAATATGCTTTTATGTTTTTATTCCAAATTGAAATTCAACCTGAACATATAGACAAGCAAATTGAATATTTTTTGGCAAACTATCCTGTTCCTGACCGACAAATGGATTTTTTTGAAACAAGAGTTAATGGAGTTATCACAGAAAAAAAAGATTTGGATAATATTCTTGAACCTTTTTTGGTCAAATGGACCTTGGACAGATTGCCTAAAGTAGATTTGACAATACTGCGATTAGCAATTTATGAAATGAAATATATGCAAGATATTCCGAATAATGTAGCTATTTCTGAAGCTGTGCGTTTAGCAAAAATATATAGCGGAGATGAATCCCGTTCCTATATTAATGCAATTCTCGGCAATATTGACCGGGAAATCCTGAAGGAAAGTTAGTCGGAATGACTTATTCTGTTTCTGAACTGAACCGTCTGGTTGCAAAAATTCTGGATGATCATCCGGCTTTAGCTGACATCCAAGTTTACGGAGAAATATCCGGAGGCAAACTGTATTCTTCCGGACATTATTATTTTTCTCTGAAAGACGAGAATTCCAGCGTAAGTTGTGTGATGTTCCGATCAAATTACAGCAGAATCAAATTTTCTCCGCAAAACGGTGATAAGGTATCTCTGACGGCCAAAGCCGGTATCTATGAAGTTGCAGGCCGTTTTCAGTTAATCGTCAACTCAATGGAACCGCAAGGTATCGGAAATCTGCATCAACAATTTGAATTACTGAAAAAGCAATTGGCAGATCAAGGTTATTTTTCCGAAAAAAACAAAAAGTCTCTTCCGGATTTGCCGAAAATCATCGGAGTTGCCACATCACCGGAAGGTGCTGTAATCAAAGATATAATTAATGTTTTGCGTCGCAGATTTCCCGGATTCAAAATGCACTTTGTACCGGTTGCGGTGCAGGGAAGCGGAGCAGCCGATCAAATTGCTGATGCAATTAAGCTTTTTAACTTAAAAAAAGAAGTCGATGTAATTATTATTGCCAGGGGAGGCGGTTCAATTGAAGATTTATGGGCATTTAATGAAAAGGTTGTTGCAGATGCAATTTTCAATTCACAAATTCCGATAATTTCTGCGGTAGGACATGAAACTGATTTTACAATTGCCGATTTTTGTGCGGACTTAAGGGCCCCGACACCTTCTGCTGCGGCAGAATTGGTTTTACCTGAGAAAAAAATGCTGTTCGCAAATATTCAGGCTGAACGGGAAAAATTAATTAAATCATTACGACGGCAGTTATTTAATGCTAAACAAACCCTGGATTTTTTAACGGAAAGATCTGTATTCCAAAATCCCGCTATCATAATTGAACAACATAAACAAATCATTAAACAATTATGTGAACGTATTGAACGTGAGTTGAAACATCAAATAATAAATTATAAAGGACAACTGAAATTTCTTTATAACAATTTGCATGCATTAAATCCCTTTTCTATTCTGGAACGCGGCTATGCCTACATTGAAAGTTCTGATAATACAACAATAGATTCCGTTAAAAAGATTTCCGGCGGTCAGGAAATCAGGATCCATTGGTCTGACGGAAAAGCCTCCGCTGAAATCAAAGAAATCACATATAAATCTGAATTATAATTATAAAATCACAGGAGTTATTATGACTGAGAAATTACCATTAGAGGAAATACAATTAAATCGGCTTAGTTCGGGTAATCTTCAACCGGAACAGGAAGACGAGCAACCGAAATCTTTTCAAGACTCTATTGCTGAATTAAAAAGTATTGTTGAACAATTGGAAAATGTGCAAGGTGATCTCGATCAGTCAATTAAACTTTTCAAAAAAGGCATGAAATTGGCAAAATGGTCGGAAAAGTATTTGACGGAGATGGAAGAACAGATAACCGATATTATTAATCAAAGTACAATTGATCAAAATAATTGAATAGTGTGTTTTTGAATAAATGCTTACAACTATTTTTACAAAAATGAACAATATGGATTTGATTAATTATTCAAATCTGAAAGGATTGATTATGGATAAAAACATGCAAAAATATGTAAACTATTTAGAGCAAATTGAAAATGAACTTATAAGATGCACTTCAGAACCAAAAGTAGACTCCGAACAAAAGGTAGTAGATGCGATGCGTTACAGTTTGCTGTCAGGCGGTAAGAGGGTTCGCCCGGTTTTAACCTTAGCTGTTGCAAATGCTTTAGATTGTGCAACCGATCCGAATTTGTTACGGTTAGCGTCGGCAATTGAAATGATTCATGCTTATTCTTTAATCCATGATGATCTTCCTGCAATGGACAATGATGATTTACGGCGGGGAAAACCGACCAATCATATTATTTATGGCGACGGTATGGCTGTTTTGGCCGGTGACGGTCTGTTAAATCTGGCATATGAAGAATTGTTTGATCTATGTAAGCTTAAACCTGAATTGATTAAAGCATGCCGGAATATTGCTCATAATGCCGGAGTTAACGGTATGATCGGAGGGCAAAGCATGGATCTGACACAATTCGAATCGGATAATCCGGAGATTGCTTTAGAATATTTGATCAGATTACAAAAACTGAAAACCGGCGGTTTGATTAAAGCTGCAACTTTAAGCGGGTATTATTATGCTGAAGCAATGCAAAATACGGATAATTTCAATTCACAGTTGGAGCAACTGTTTATTTCATATGCGGATAATTTAGGCTTGGCATTTCAAATCAGAGATGATTTGCTGGATGTAATTTCGGACGAAAAAAAATTAGGCAAATCTGTCGGTAAAGATGCACGTGATGATAAATTAACTTTTGTAACTTTACTCGGAGTTGAAGAGTCAGAAAAATATGAAAATAAATTATACGCAGAAATAGTCGGCATTCTGAAACAGTTAGAAAATTTAAATGTGAACACTGACTTTCTTAACTATTTTACTTCGGTTTTAATGCATAGAGATTATTAAGTATACAGAATCTTATTACATATTTATACAAAATAAGCTATAATGATAAAAACTTGTGGAGAAAGTCATCACATGAAAAGAATAGCTATTTTTCCCAATCGATCACGTGATCCTGATTTTAAGGTTACAAATCATTTGGTAAAGGAAATTGTAAAAAATGGTGGACAGCCGGTCATTGAACCGGAACTGGCAGGCGGCTTTCGTTCTCCTCATATTGAATTCAATTCTTATACCGATTGTGATTTTATAATATGTTTAGGCGGCGACGGAACTTTTTTATCTGCAGCACATCATCCGACTTCAAAAGGCTTACCGCAAATCGGTATCAATTTAGGCAGTGTCGGTTTTCTGGCGGAAATTGAACCTGATCAAATTGTACAAGCTGTTCCGTTGTTACTTTCCGAGCAATATCAAATTGAAGAGCGAATGATGCTGGACGTTAAATGTTATGATCAATATTCGAATTTAATTGACCACGGATATGCTCTGAACGATGTTGTCTTATGCAGAGGGGGCGGTAATACCGGTATTTTGACCTTTGATTTGACAATTGACAATAATATGGTTGAACGCATTCCGGGTGACGGTATAATTGTTGCCAGCCCAACAGGTTCAACTGCTTATAATCTTGCTGCGGGCGGACCGATTGTCCACCCGCAAGTAAATGTAATTTTAATTACACCTTTAGCACCGCATACCCTGCATAACAGAACTTATATTACCGACAGTAAGTCTGTCGTGAAATTACAATTAGTAAAAAAATCCGGACCTGCGCTTTTTTCAATTGACGGCAGGAAAGACATTGAAGTCGAAGCTGACAATTATGCTTTGCTGAGCGGTTCTGAAATGCAGTTTAATAAAATTCGCTTAAGCGATGATAAATTCTATCAAACATTACCGAGCAAAATTCAATTAAGAGGTATGGCGAGATGAATCCATCAAAGAATTTAAGACAGAGCAGAATTCTCCAAATCATAAAACAAAATAATATTGAAACTCAGGAAGAATTGGTTGACGCATTAAGATCCTTCAATATGGATGTTACGCAAGCTACCATTTCCAGAGATATTAAAGAACTCGGCATTTTGAAAGTTGCAACAGGTCACGGTAAACAAAAATATGTACCGATGAGCCAAAGCGGCGAGGGAGCTTCCGGGCGTTTTATGACAATTTTTATTGAAGCTGTCATTTCCATTGAAAGTACAGTTAGTTTTGTGATTATTAAAACTCTTCCGGGTATGGCACAAGCTGCTGCAGCTTCACTTGATTCAATGCATTTGGAACAGATTATCGGGTCCATAGCAGGAGATGATACCATTTTTGCTGCAACCAGATCTGATCAGGATGCAATTCAATTAAAATCAATTTTACTCTCCATTTCCAATATTCATTCAAATCCGGATAAATGAAAATTTCTAGCTGAGATTTGAGTTAGGAGAAATAATCATAAATGTTAAAGAAAGTCGAAATTAAAAATTTTGCTTTAATTGAGTCTGCTCTTTTCGAACCCGGTGCACATTTAACTGTAATCAGCGGTGAAACAGGAGCAGGTAAATCATTATTAATTGATGCTTTAGGCAGTTTAACCGGCAAAAGAGCCAATCGTGAAGTTGTGCGTAACGGATTTGATTTCGCACGAGTCGAAGCTGTTTTCTCCTTAACACCCGAATTTCAACAGTTATCAGTTTTTCAGGAATTAAATGACGATGAACAATTAATTCTCAGTCGGGAAATTTTTGCGGATGGCGGCAGTCAAGCCAGAATCAACGGTCGTTTAGTTAATAATTCTTTACTGCGTGAAGTGAGTGAACATTTGATCGGCTTACATGCTCAACATGAACAACAACAGATTTTTGCTTTAACAGAGCAAAGAAATTTACTGGATAAATATATCGGCTACTCGATGAAGAATTTACTCAATCAGTGGCAAACTCTCTTAAAAGTCAGAAAAAAACTGGCTCAGCAATTGAAAGAGTACGGTTTGAATCCGGCAGAACGTGCAAGACAAGTCGAATTGCTTCAATATCAAATTACTGAAATTGTAGATGCCGATTTGAAAATTGATGAAGATAAAAAATTATTGGAAAGAAATAAAATATTATCGACTTTATCCAGAATGAAACAAGATTTAAGCCAAGCCAGAAACATTTTGTCCGCTGATTCCGAACAAGGTGCAGCAAGCCTGCTTGCTCAAGCTGCAAGTATCTTAGATTATAGTTCACGTTTTTCTGAAAAAACTGCTCGGTATCAAAAACATCTGAAAGAATTGGCAGCGAATGTCTCTGATATCGCAATCGATTTGACTGATGTTTATCAAGAATTAAAGGCGGAACCGAATGAAATTGAAATGATCAATCAACGTTTAGATCAGATAGACAAATTGAAGATTAAATACGGTGATACGATTGAAGATATTTTGAAGTACTTGACAGATTCCAGAGAAAGATTGGATGTCCTGATAAAAAGCGAAGAATTGTTCGTTCAATGCCGGAAAGATTTGATAATCAATGAACAAGAGATGAGCGAATTGGCTGAAAAGATTCATAATTTGCGCATTGATGCAGCTAAAGAATTAAGTGAAAAAATATCCTTTGCACTTGCTCAATTAGCAATGCCGAATGTTAAATTTTCAGTCAAAGTCAATTTGTTGGAAAAATCTGAAAAAGGTTATTACGGCCTGTTTGGCAGAGATCAGGTTGAATATTTCATTCAACCGAATATCGGAGAACCTCTCATGCCGTTAAGCAAAATAGCTTCCGGAGGTGAAATGTCACGCATTCTCTTAGCTATCAAGTCGATTCTGGGCGATAACGACGATCTCACAGTTTTGATTTTTGATGAAATTGACAGCGGCATCAGCGGAAACACAGCAATAAGTGTCGCACAAATGTTAAGAGACATTGCCGGCAATAAACAGGTTTTATGTGTATCACATATGGCACAACTTGCGGCTGCATCCGATACTCATTACTTAATCGAAAAATCAGTCCGGGATCGGCGGACTTCCACTCAATTGAAAAAGCTTGATCTTTCAGCGAAAACCAGGGAAGTTGCCAGATTACTTTCCGGTAATCCTGAGGATCAATCTACCATTCTTTTAGCAAAAGAAATGATCGCACAGTACCCGCGGCGTTAAATTTAAAATAACTGGTTTTTTAAATTTCGAATAACTTATTTTTTATATTTTGAATAATTGATATTTAAATTTGAATAATTAATATTTGTATTTTAAATAACTGATATTTTAATTCGAAATATCTTATTTTTTGAATTGATAATTATTCTATATTTTCCAGAAAAGTCATCATATCGGAAGGGAGTTCGGCTTTGAATTCCATGTATTTACTTGTTATCGGATGAGTGAAACCGATTAGCCGGGAATGAAGAGCCTGGCGTTTAATCTTTTGATCCAACAATAATTGCTTTTGATTAATTAAAGATTTGAAATTTGTTTGATGCTGCATGGCAATCCTTTGAGGACTGATCTCCAATTGATCATAATCGGTATTATTTATATGTCTGTTTGATTCAGGAAAATTGAGGTTAGGATCAATAGCTAAAATATTGAAATTTGCCTGATCATCAAATTTACAATAATTAGTTATTCCATACAAACCATCTCCTAGTAAAGGGTGTCCGCAATACAGACTATGAACCCGAATTTGATGAGTTCTGCCGGTTTCAAGCGTAAACTCGACCCAATCAAAAATTTGTTCTCGGAAAGAATAGAGAACTTTGTAATGCGTAATTGCAGATTTTCCTGCTTGATCAACAATTCTGATCATAATGCTGTTTGGAAAACGCATGATAGGCTGATTAACACTTCCTTGTTGGTCAGACCAATGTCCATGTGTCAGTGCCCAGTAAATCCTTCTGACCGGATTTTGCACAAGACGATAATGTGCATGAGCATGTTTGGCAATAATTAAAACTCCTGTTGTTTCACGATCGAGTCTGGTTACCGGATGTAATTGTTTTTCGGAAAGCAGATCGAGTAAAGTATTGTCTGAATGTGACATTGTCGGATGTACTACGAGATCCGCCGGCTTGTTCAGAACTATTAAGTGTTCATCTTCGTATAAAATTTCAACTCCGGGAATCTGATTAACTTTAACCGGCAACAATTCAGAAAAATCTTTACTGGGATGAGCAACTATTTGATCTCCTGCATGAACAATATCGACCATTCTGCCTGTTTTTCCGTTAATCCATAAATTACCGTAAAGCCTGATTCTTTTTTGCATCTGTGCAGAAATTCCGAATTCATCAATTAAGACATCAACAGCTCTTTTCAAATCGTGATTCGGATTTACTGTAACTTTGAATTCCATATGCACAATTTTATCTCTTATCATTTTCATGTCAAATCTTATTTAAGTTTTCCTGTTTTTATCTCTATTTGTCAAAAACAGTAAATACATCCAATGATTTTATAAATATAATAATTATATGACAAAACTTAGCAAAAGCACCGAAAATAATAAGAAATATAAAGCTGAAAATGAAAATGATTTATACATATCTCATTTTAGCGCGTTAAAATACTGGAAGTTAACACTGGCAAATCAGTATTATGAAAATACAATTAATTTTAAGGAAATGTCTGAATTTTTAATTAGAAATCGTAACACGAAAATTTATGATAACAATATTAAAATTTATCTTAATAGAAAGTTCATTCCTGAGAACGGATTAATAATTCATAACGCTGAAAAAGTTGTTTCACCCTATCTGTTATTTTTACAGCTAAGTGAAAGAATGGATATTCTTGAAACCATTCTTTTAGGTAATTTGCTTTGTTCAAAAAATAATGGACCTTTTTCACAAGAATGTGTAGATGTTGATAAATTAAAATTATTTGTTGAAAAAGCAAAAGGTCATATGGGTAGGCAAAAAGCACTACGTGCTTTGAAATATGTAAACAATGGTGCTTGTTCCATTATGGAAATTTTTGTACATATGTTTTTTCGCTTACCCGTTATGCTAGGTGGTCGTGCTATTGAAGGTGGTTACTTTAATTACAAAGTGATTTTACCCAAGGAACTTTCTATTGCTTTGAAAAACGAGGTTTTATTTATAGATTACTGTTTTCCCGATCAAAAAATCGCATACGAATACTTAGGTGAATATCATAATCAATCCATAGATCACGATTCTAAACGAACTCTGGCGTTAAAAAGAATGGGCTTTGACGTAATTACTATTTCAAAATCTCAACTTTATGATAAAAAGAATCTGAAACAATTACTGTTACACGTCCAGAAAATACATAAAAAACGAAATTATATCAGAACTTCGGAACACGAAAAAAACTTTCATAAGCTTTGGTTACTGTTACCCGGAAATGGAAACTAAATACTATTATCTGGAAATTGAAAGTAAATATTTCGTGTAAATTAAGATGCTCACTTATAAATTAAGATACACATTATTTAAGGTTATACAATGAAATTCTTGAATAAGCTTGAAAAGTGTGCAGTCGCAGCAGATTAGAAGCATGATTTATTAAAAGTGAACACACTATTTAAGGTTATACAATAAAATTCTTGAATAAGCTTAGAAAGTGTGCAGCCACAGCGGATTAGTAGCCAGATTTTTTAAAAAAGAACACATTATTTAAGGTTATACAATAAAATTCTTGAATAAGCTTGAAAAGTGTGCAGCCACAGCGGATTAGTAACGAGATTTTTTAAAAAAGAACACATTATTTAAGGTTATACAATGAAACTCTTGAATAAGCTTGAAAAGTGTGCAACAGGATCTTATATTTTATCAAAAGAATAATTTCGGCAATTTAATCCGATATAAATAAAATAAAATTTATTAAAAATATGTTATGGAAATATTAAACACAATTTGACGTTTTACAGTGATTTTCTTACAATATATGACGTGCATTAAATAATTTTTACAAATTTATAATTTGCAACTTGAAATATGAATATGGAGGTGATCGCCATTTTGCAGTTTATTGGTGGCTTATTAATCGGATTGGCAATAACAATTGCTGTTACCGTTTTTTATAAAAAAGGCTTAAGTAAACAAAGTAAAGAACTTGCGATTGAACGCGAACAAGTTAAAGAAACGGCAATTCAAATAATTGCCGATGCTGAACTTGAAGGTGAAAATCGTAAACGAGAACTATTATTGCAAACAAAAGAGGAGGTTCATCTCACTAAAACAGAATTAGAAAAGTCCGCTCGGGAACAAAGATCCGAGCTGCAACGTGATCGTAATCGCCTAAATCAAAAAGAAGAGAACTATGAACGCAAAGTAGACAGTCTTGAACGTAAAGAAGAAGCTTTGCAAAGAAGAATAGAAGAGCTAGATCATAAAGATAATGAGTTAAGTGAGAGAGAATCCAGAATTATTGCTGAAATGGAACGGATTTCCGGCTTGAGTATAAGTGAAGCCAGAGAGCAGGTTCTGGAAGAAGCAAGAATTGAATATCGTCATGATATGGCAATGATGTTGTGTCAAATGAAGGAAGAAACGAATGAGATTGCTGAACGTGAAGCCAGAGAGATTATTGTAAACTCTATTCAGCGTTATGCATCGGATTATGTTTCAGAATCTACCGTATCTGTTGTAGATCTTCCCAATGAGGAAATGAAAGGCAGAATTATCGGCCGAGAAGGCAGGAACATCAGAACGATTGAGAGTATGACAGGTGTTGATTTAATCATCGATGATACGCCGGAAGCAGTAATTATTTCCAGTTTTAATCCGATTCGACGGGAAATAGCCAGGCTTGCTCTTGAAAGATTGGTTTTTGACGGAAGAATTCATCCTTCCAGGATTGAAGATTCTGTTGAAAAAGCAAAAAAAGAAATTGAACAATCGATTAAGGAAGCCGGTGAAGAAGCGGTATTCGAGACCGGCGTAGTCGGTCTGCACCCTGAAATTATACGTTTACTCGGACGTATGAAATACAGAACAAGTTACGGGCAAAATGTATTAAAGCATTCAATTGAAGTTTGTTGGTTAACAGGTGCTATGGCAGCGGATCTCGGTTTGGATGTTATGCTGGCGAAACGTGCAGGATTACTGCATGATATCGGTAAAGCTACCGACTTTGAACTTGAAGGATCTCATGTTCAAATCGGAGCGGAAATCGCAAAAAAATATAATGAAGGAGCTATTGTAATTAATGCAATAGAGTCCCATCATGGTGATACGGAAACAACGGACTTGATTGCAAATCTGGTTGCTGCGGCAGATGCAATATCGGCTGCCAGACCGGGTGCCAGAAGAGAAAACGTAGAAAGCTATATCAAAAGAATCGAAAGTCTGGAAGAGATTGCCAATTCTTTTGCAGGTGTCGAAAAAACATATGCTGTTCAAGCCGGACGAGAGATTAGAGTCATGGTTAAACCCGATGAAGTTTCTGATGATGAAATGATCTTGAAAGCTCATGAAATCAGTAAAAAAATCGAGAATGAATTAACATATCCGGGCATGATTAAAGTACAGATGATTCGAGAAAGTCGCGTTTCCGACTATGCAAAATAAAAATAAAGCCGGGTTTAACCTTGAGTTAGACCGGGCTTTTTTTATGGTACAATAACAATCAATATGAATAATGTAAATATTTTATATATCGGAGATATAGTTGGACGTCCCGGTAGAAAAATTTTAAAAGAGAAATTACCGATACTTAAAAAACAATACTTGCTGGATTTTGTTTTTTGTAATGGAGAAAATGCGGCAGGAGGGTTAGGGATCACCGCTGCAATCGCCGGCGAATTGCTGAATTCCGGCGTTGACGGAATAACTTTGGGTAATCACATCTGGAGTCAAAAACTTTGGCTTCAACAGGCCGTACATATTAAACAAGTTTGTCGCCCGCTCAATGCTCCGAATACTTGGCCCGGTTTTGACCATGTATATTTAAAAAAAGATAATTGTGATGTTTTATTAATCAGCTTAATGGGACAAGCATTTATTAAGCCTGTTCTGGCCAATCCTTTTCAGGTGATAGATCAAATGTTGCCGATTTTCCGGGAAAAATATCACACGAAAAATATTATAATAGATTTTCATGCAGAAAGTACGGCTGAAAAAATTACGATGGGTTATTTTTTGGAAAACAGAGTGCTTGCTGTTTTAGGCACACATACTCATGTTCAAACTGCAGATGAAAAAATATTAGGTAACGGCACTGCTTTCATTACCGATATTGGCATGACCGGTCCTGTGAACGGAGTCTTGGGTATGAGCAGAAAAATTGCTGTCGAACGGGCTGTGAATTTGTTGCCGGCTATGTATAATATCGAGGAAGATTCGTTTGTCACGCTTAATGCTATATTAATGGCTGTTGATCCGATTGCCGGACAAACTAAAAAAATAGAAAGAATTCAAATTTTCGATCATGTTTATAAATAACATTGTAAATAGATTATCTAACGGAAAACCTGAAAAACAAGCTCAACAAAAATCTAAAAGTAATACCTGTATAAAAACTATTTTGATTTTATCACTGCTTTCTGTGTTTTTATTAAGTTCTTGTTCTGTTTTCACTAAAAAAAATAAAGAAGAAACCCAAACAGATCAGAAAATTCCTGAAACCGGTACTGATAATAATGTCGGAATACCAGAATCAAGCGCATTTACAACTAAACAGTATGCTGAATCTGCGGTCTTGCGAGTTTTTTGGCAAACACGCGATGATTATAATCCGTTAAATACTTTTGATTATTCGGGCAGAGCCGTTTATCAGTTAATGTATCGTTCACTTTTTAAAATAACTAAAGCAAATCTGTTAACTATGGATTTAGCTCGTTCAGCTTCTTACATAGCAGACAAAAATTTGTATCATATTGAATTGGTTCCCGGTATAACTTTTTCCGACGGAACTTTAATTACGGCAAAACATTGTGTAGCATCAATTTTACAATATAAAACTAATTTATCTAAGTATTTTGAAGTGGAAGAATCAATTTTGCAAAACTCGGAAAACGAAATGGAAAACGAAACGGAATCAACTGAGACGCCACAAAACGAATCGGAAAATAATCTTGCGGAAATATTACAGAAACATCCGGATTTGTTTCCGCTTAATAATAATTTACTGACACAATGTTCCGAAGATTTTATATTTTCCGGTACTTTAAGCAATGAGTTAAAGCTTTTGAATATAATTGATGAGGTAAAAGCTATTGATGAACAGACGATCGAAATAAGTTTACGCGATCCTGATGAGAATATTTCCGATGATACTGCTGAGAATAACACTGAGAATAATAGTCAAACCATAGAAAATGATGAATATATTGAAAATGCGGATGACAATATTTATGAAACCGATGATGAAGGTAATGATGAAACTATAAACAATATTGACAATGCCGAAAACTCGGAAGATTTGGAAAAAAAAGTATATTACAAAAAAGATCCCGGAGTCCTATTTGCCTTAACTATGCCGATCATTCCGGAAAACTCGGTAAGTTCAACAAAATTGCCGACAGTGACCAGTGCTGATTATTCGGCAGAACAACAAGAACAAGGCAGTCTCCTATTAAGTGCAACTGATTCATCTTTTTCTTTGCAAAAAATTCAACTGACACCATTTTCCGACATTAAATCGGCAATGACAGCACTGATTGATAATAAATTAGACTTGATCTACCTTAACGAACAAAACTATAATTTATTCAGTAAACAAAATAACGCCAATATACTATCATTTCCGGGACAAAGTTATTATTATCTTTCTTTCGGAAAAGGAGAAACTATCAGTATTCCCGAGATTAAAAATGCGATTATCAATGTTTGGAATGTCAGAGACGATTTAACTTCATCTTTAACCGGTGATCAATCATCCAATCATTTACCCTTACAATATAATGATCAGGCTATCTCCGTATTTAATTTGTTTGAGCAACAATCCGATTCTCTCGATATCCAAACAGTTCATGAAGTAAATAGTCGAGAAATCAAGCTGAAAGTTCTTGTTCCGGATAACATTTTGGAACGTGACTGGGCTTTTGCCTTAAGAGAAAAAATGTTGGGAATGAACATAAAATTAGAACCGGAATATGTTGAACCTGATGTATATCAAGCATTGTTAGAAAAAGGTGATTATGATTTAGCATTTAACAAAATTGATTTATCTTATCCGATGAGCATTCTTGATACTTTTGTGCTGATTAATCCTTCAGTAATGGAGTCTTTAACAACCAGTGAATTGGAATTATCTCAAGAGATTAATGATTATTTTTATTCTGTTGAGCGCCAAATAGATCCGAAGATCTTAAGCGAAAAGAATATTGCATATCGGAATTTTATCAATCAAAAATATTCTGAATTAGACATTTTAGGAATCGGTTTTGCTCCGGTCGGCATACTTTTAACAAAAAATATTGAAGGTTCTTCAGAATCGCATTTTGCAGAACCATATTCAGGTTTGGAGGATTTATGGGTTTGGCAATAATCATTTCTCTTATCATTATTGTTTGCGACCAATTGAGTAAATATTGGATATTGAGCAATTTACCCCTATACGAAAGTATACCTGTGATTGATAATTTTTTTTCGTTATTTCATATCAGGAACAGAGGGGCTGCCTGGGGCATGTTGTCAAATCATGATTGGGGAATTTATCTGCTGACAATTATTTCACTGGCATCTTCAATTTTTATCTTATATCTTATTTATATAAATGATATTAAGCCGGTAAGAATTACTCTTGCTTTAATTTTAGGAGGCAGTATCGGTAATTTGATTGACCGTATCAGATTTAACAATGTGGTAGATTTTCTGAGTTTTACTTTCGGCGATTATCAGTTCCCGACTTTTAACATTGCGGATTCGGCAATAGTAGTGGGGGCAATTTGTTTAATTATTTATTTAATTTTTAAACCTGAACATCTGGATAGAATCAAGTTAACTAACCGAATCGGCAATAAAAAATCTGAGATTGAAACAATAGATGAAGAATGATTTGTTAAACGAGAGAATTTTTTATATGGATGATTCCAAAGTCAGGCTAGATCGCTGGCTTGCAGAGCAAATGCCGGAATATTCGCGTTCGCAGATTGTTGAATTGATTAATGACCGCAAAATAGAGGTTGAAAATTTTCCCGAAATAAAAGCTAAAACGGTTTTGCCTGCAGGCACAAAAATCACCCTGCAGATCCAAACAAATCCGATCGGTCTGACCCGGCCACTACCGCAAGCAATGTCACTCGATATTGTTTATGAAGATTCTGACATGCTGATTATAAATAAGCCGATTGACTTAACAGTTCATCCCGGTGCCGGAAATCAGGATAATACTTTAGTCAATGCATTATTGGCTTATACAGAAGGAAATCTGTCCGATCTGGCAGGACCTGAACGAGCAGGTATCGTACATCGTTTAGACAAAGACACTTCGGGATTAATTCTGATTGCAAAAAACAACTGTTTTCATTCTGCAATCGCGGATTTATTCAAAAGGAGGGAAGTGATCCGGATATATCGGGCCTTAGTTTGGAATAAACCTCAAACAAATACCGGAACAATAGATGCTCCGATCGGCAGAGATCCTGTTTACAGAAAAAAAATGGCCGTTACCGCAAACGGAAAAGATGCCGTCACTCACTTCAAATTAATTAAAGAATTTGTCAACAGACAGAATAAGATTATTGCCTGTGAATTGGAAGTTGAGCTTTATACCGGAAGAACTCATCAAATCAGAGTACATTTAGCATATATTAATTTACCAATTATCGGTGATCCGATATATAATCTAAACAGAGATAATTTAGGAATGCCGGCACAGGCTCTTTATGCAGCACAATTAGCATTTATTCACCCTCTGACCGGCGTTCCTTATCAATTTGAAGTACAAGCGCCGGACTATTATCGTATAGCGAAAGAACGTTTAGAGAAGATAAAGGATCTTGATTTTAGTAATACTGAAACAATCTCGGAAAATTAAATATTCAATTTTAAATTTATTTGAGGGTTAATGACAAAAAATAAAAAACTAATACAGTTAGCAATAGCAATTATCTTGACCATATCCGGTTTTATTTTAAGTCGTCATTTCATATTAATCAGATCTGAAACGAATTCAACTATAAATCTTGCTGCCATTCAAGAAGCCAAATTGGAATTAATTGAATTAGAGAATGTACGGGACAGTTTGGAAGCCGATTATAAAAGCCTACGTAAAGAATTAAATAATATCTGGTATGAAGTCATCGATACAGATGATACACAGCAATTGGATTTACTGAACGAATTGACCAGAGTAAGCAAAATTGCCGGCTTAACTGATGTTAAGGGCAATGGTATAATCGTGACAGTCAATGACAAAGAAAATTATGATCCGCTTGAAGACCCGGTTGAATCATTAATTCATGATCAAAATATAATCTATCTGATTGATTTGCTGATGAATAACGGTGCACAGGCAGTATCGGTCAATGATTTACGGATTGTAAACTCCAGTCATGTTTTTTGTATCGGCACGACTGTTCTTTGTAATAATCAGAGAACGATTCCACCTTATGAGATTAAAGCAATCGGTCCGCAAGAACAGTTGAAAGCTGCACTGGATACAGATCCGCTCTATCTTAAATTACAGGAAGAACCATATTCGGTAAGATTTTCCAGTATAGCCGTAAATGATTTGATTATAAATGGTTATGAAACACCTGATACAATAACTAAAGATATAGAATACTTAAAAATAGTAACCGATTCTGAAGTACAAAAATAAACGGAATAAAATAAAAGTGATGATTTAAGATAAAAAAACAAACAATACAGATCTGAAATTCAATCGGAAACAGAGATTAATTTATATCAAAGAGGTTGTAATGCGAATTAAAAAATTAATATTAAAGTACGGTGCAATAACAATAATTGCAGTAATTCTGGGAATTGCTTTAGCTTTACAAATTAAAACCAGCAATATTGCCGCTCATGAAAGCAGAGATCTGACCGAATTGCAAAACAATGTCCGGAGTTATGCGGAAAAAAATGCCGAACTGAATGATCGGAATAAAGCTCTTTACAATGAAATCGAAAAACTGCGAAATGATCAGTTGGAGGGAAATATCAATTATCAGGATATTTTAGCGGAACAAGAAAAACTATCTGTTTTCGCCGGTTTAACAGCAGTTCAAAATTCCGGGATTACTGTCACTTTGGGAATGGCGGGGCAATCAATGATAACAGATTCGTATATTCGTTTTGTGGTCAATGAACTTAATGCACTGGGTGCACAGGCGATTTCGATTAATGATCAGAGAAAAGTTGCCACTACTGAAATCAGAGCCAGCAGTGAAAATATTATTATCAACGGAGTTGCTTATCCGCGCAGTGGAGATTTTATCATTAAAGCTATTGTTCCGCCTGATCAGCAAGATTCAATAGTCTTGGCTTTGGAAACTTTGAAAAATGCTTTACGAGAGCAGATGGATTCCGATCAGCAAATAGTAATGAGCATAACCACGGAACAGAAAGTTGTAATTCCGGCATTGAGTGAAGACAGCATAGCTTATAAAACGAATTTATTAAATCCGGTAGAAGATAATGAGTAAGTCATTTTTTAGATAGTGAAGCTTTATTATGAAAGGACCATTAAATCCAAATATGGCAATAGAAAATTTTTCAGTTACAACACTTGAAGGAATTAAATTATTAGGACAATTAAATTGCAATGCAAGACAGATCGACGGAGCTTTCGGCGTAGAAACCGAATTAGCAACCAACGGCTTATCGATCAGCGGTGAGCCGGTGCAAATTGAAAAAGCGGTTCAGGTATACCAACGTCTGTTGGAAGGTATCAGGCGCGGAGCTGATCCTGATGCTCAACTGGTTAATTATTTAACCAATGCGGCTTTAGCCGGAGATGAAGATGATGTAGACTTCAGTCCGGACTTAATCTGTATTACTGCTAAAGGCAGACCGGTTCACAGTAAAACAGCAGGCCAAAAGAAATATATCACGGCAATTCAGAATAATGAATTGACGTTTGCAATCGGACCTGCCGGTACCGGCAAGACTTATTTGGCAGTGGCTATGGCGGTAAAAGCTTTCCGGACACAGGAGGTATCCAGGATAATTTTAACCAGACCGGCTGTAGAAGCCGGTGAGAAACTGGGTTATTTACCCGGCGATCTGCAGATGAAAGTTGATCCTTATATGAGACCGCTGTACGATGCACTCTATGACTTAATGGGTTATGATGCATATCAAAAGAATTTGGAAAAAGGTATAATAGAAGTATCACCTTTGGCTTATATGCGAGGCAGAACTTTAGATGATTCCTTTATCATTTTAGATGAAGCGCAGAATACCACGCCGGAACAGATGAAAATGTTCCTGACCAGAATCGGCTTTCATTCTAAAGCAATTGTAACCGGGGACATTACTCAAATTGACTTACCCGCAAGTACCAGAAGCGGTCTGATCGGAGTTCAGAACATCTTGCAAAACATTGAAGGAATTGAGTTTGTCCATTTAAATGCAAAAGACGTCGTGCGCAATGATTTGGTCCAAAGAATAATCATCGCTTATGAAAAAGCTGATAAACAAATCAATAGACGCAGAAAGAAGGATTAGTCATGAGTAAACAGACGAATCAACAGATACGTGAAGTTAAATCCGCTAATTCCGGTCAACGCGATAAAAGCACACGTAAAAATAATTTGTTAATAAGTATTTTAACGGGTCTTATTGTTTATATTTCAGTTTGTTTTATTGTATATAACGGGTCTTTGCCTACAACTTATAATTTAAATGTTAATGATATCAGCACATATGATATTCAAGCTCCCAGAACTTTTGTCGATCATAAAGCAACGGAAATCAGGGCAAAAGAAGTAGAAGATGCTGTTCCTAAAAAAATGATTAAAAATGATCAGGCAACTGCGGTGTCTCTGGCAAATATTGAATCTTTTTTGGATCTGGTTAATTCCAGACGGGAGCAATTATATTATCGTAAAGATGTGAGACCGACCGAGGTTAAGAAAACGACATCTGCCACTTCCGAAAATTCTGATGACACTGATCCTACTGTTCCGGAAGACGATCCTGACGATACCGAAGACTATGTGCTTCAACCGTCGGAAGCCGAAATAGTAAGCGCTGTAACACCGATGCTTTCAGAAATTAATCAAAAATTTGATATTAATTTAGATCTGAGTTATGCGGTTCGTTTGCTGAGCATGGAAGAATCCCGCTACAATTATTTTTCGGAAAATTTACAGAACATGTCCAATTCGATCATGCAACAAGCCATGGATTCCGATCAATTGTTAAAAAATATTCAGGATCATATATACAGATATTCGGAAAATCAGGATTTTTTTAAAGCGGACAATGAAATTATAGAATTTGTTTTGAAAAATCTGCTTAAACCGAATGTTCAGTACGATAAGATCGGTACAGACAAAGCCAGACAAGATGCGGCTAATCAAGTTCGTAATAATCCGATCATGATCAACGCCGGAGCAAGAATTGTTTCACAAGGTGATGTCATTACTCAAGATACCTATGATATTCTGGAAGAATTACATTTAACCGATACTGGGGAATTCGATTGGTATAAGTTTTCCGGAATTGCCTTATTGAATCTGTTTTTATTATTAATTCTGATCGCATATTTTAAATTCTTTCACGCGAAAACTTTGTTAAGAGGACAAACTCTATGGTCACTGATCTTAGCGATTTTTATTCCGCTGATTGTATCATATTATATGGCGGATACATACCCCTTATCGCCCCCGGTCTATTTTGCGACAATTATTGTCTGTGCATATTTTGATTTGAAAACCTCGCTGGTTATATCAGCAGTGCTCGCACTTACAATAACACCTATGACTTCGTTTCACCCTTATTTTTTACCGGTGTCTTTAATCGGCTGTTTGGCAGCGGCATTTTTCGCCCGTAAAATCAGTAGGCAAGACAATTATATCAAGCTGATCAGTGCAACCACGCTGACAAGTTTAGGTACGGTATTGGCATTGAGCATTATGCAAAAAGACACCATTGTAATATTGATGAATAATGCTGTCAGCGTAATGATCTCTTCAATGATTTCAGTCATTGCGGCAATCGGTGTAATGCCGGTTTTTGAAATGATTTTCAACACTGTTTCACCGATTAAAATTATTGAATTATCTCAGCCGGGTCATCCGTTGTTAAAGCGTTTATTCACTGAAGCACCGGGTTCATCACAGCACTCTATGATGGTGGCTAATCTGGCTGATGCAGGGGCTGAAGCTATCGGAGCAGATTCAACTCTGGCAAGAGTCGGAGCTTATTATCATGACATTGGCAAATTGGAAAACCCTTTAATGTTTACAGAAAATCAAACCGGAGAGAACCCTCACGATCGTTTGATGCCGGAAGAAAGTTGTCGAATTATTACGGCTCATACGGAAGACGGTCTGAAACTGGGATATAAATATCGTTTGCCCGAACCCGTGCTTAAAATGATTCATGAGCATCACGGAACTACAGTACTGCAATTTTTTTACCATAAGGCAACTCAAATTGCAGAACAAGAAGGCAAAGAACCACCTGCTAAAGATGCTTATCGTTATCACAATCCTTTGCCGAGCTTTAGAGAATCGGCTGTTTTGATGTTAGCTGATTCGATAGAGGCTGCAATGAAATCTTCACAAATTGATAATGTGCAGGAAGCAGAAAAATTCATGCGTAATATTTTCAAAATTAAAATTGATCAAAATCAATTAATTAATTCCGGTTTGTCTTTCCGGGATGTCGAGTTAATTTTAGAAGCTTTCTTACAGGTTTATGCAGGTCAATTTCATAGCCGGATCAAATATCCCGAGCCGAAGAAAAGAGATGATGATAATGAATAAATCCGAATTAAGCTTGGAATTATTTTTTTCGGACTTTTGTTTCGAAGACGAATCAATTTCTGTAAAACAATCTTCGGGTTCAGATAAACTTTCAGATCCGGATTTGTGGCAAATATCCGAATCTGAATCAGTTCTCTTTAGCAAATTACAATTAGATCAGCCGGAATTGTTGAGTAATCTTTTGCTTGAACTCGGTAAAGTCATCTTAAATATGGAAGGAAACATTGAACAGTTTTTATCGGAACAAGAATTATCGGCGCGAATTGATGTTGAATTGCTCAGCAGTCAGTCAATGCGTCAAATTAATGCTTCAACCAGGGGAATAGACGAAATAACCGATGTACTGTCATTTCCCAATTTTAATTTTTCAATAATCCACGAGAGTCATCAAACAACAAAATGCGAAACAGCAAATTTTGATTTTACGATTGAACCTTATGCTTGGCTTGATCCGACCGCTGAATTCGGCACAATCAGCTTAGGAGAAATCCTGATTTGTCCCTTAAAAGCTCAAAAACAGGCTGTAGAATTAGGGCATTCTCTGATCCGTGAATTATGTTTCTTATATATGCACGGTTTACTGCATTTATGCGGTTATGATCATCATACAGAAGCAGATGCCGCTCAGATGTTTGCTTTACAGAAAAATATTTTACCGGAATTAGAAAAGTTAATTACCATTAATTTTGATTTTAAGGAAAAAACAGAGGAATAATATGCTGAATAATAATTTCAGATGCGGATTTGTTACGCTTGCAGGACGAACCAATATAGGTAAATCAACATTGCTCAACCAAATTATGCAGACGGAAATTGCAATAGCCACACATAAACCGCAAACGACCAGACATTTGATCAAAGGAATTTACCAGGATGAGCAAAGTCAAATTATATTTATCGATTCGCCGGGTATGCATAAACCGACAGATCAATTAGGGCGTAATATGCGCAAAGCCGCTTCCATTGCAATTCAAGAAACAGATCTGGTTGTCTTATTGATTGATGCAAGATCTGAGCTTAAAATTGGTGAAACGGAAAAACAGATAATTGATTTAGCAAAGTCAAGCGAAATAGATTTAATTTTAGCTATTAACAAAATCGACTTAGTCGCGAGAACAAGAATACTGCCTCTAATCCGGGAATATACAAACTATGCAGATTTCAAAGCAGTAGTTCCGATTTCGGCTAAAAACAATGACGGGATCGGATTATTGCTGAGTGAAATTAAAAATGTATTACCTGTAGGTTCACCTTTGATCATTGACGACATATTTACGGATCAGACTGAAAAAATTTTGGCGGCCGAATATATAAGAGCGGAAATAATTGAACAAATTGCCGATGAAATTCCATATAGCGTAGCAATAAAAATTGAAGAATTTAATGAGTTTTTCGATCTTGACAATCAACGAACCAGAGTGCAAATTCATGCAGCGATTTTTGTTGACCGTGAAAATCACAAAATGATTCTTTTAGGAAAGAAAGGCAGACAAATTGCTGCTTTAGGCAAAGCAAGCCGGGAGCGAATCAGTGAAATGCTGGATTGTCCTTGTGATTTGATGTTATTTGTCAAAGTCAGATCTGATTGGCGCAATAGCTTTTCCCAACTGAAAGAGCTGGGTTACAGCAGCCGGGATTTGAGTATATAGTTATTTTTCAAATGTATAGTTAAAGTTTAATATTTATAAACAGATGATTACGAATTGAGTGTATGAGTTTTATCAAAACAAAAGGATTTGTTATACAAAGCATTGCCTATCGGGATTCAAACCGTTTGCTCAAAATTCTTACTCCGGAGCACGGTTTGATTACCTGTTCAGCTCAGGGTGCCAAAAGTAAAAACAGTACTTTGCGGATTGCCAGTAATCCTTTTGTATTTGCGGAATTTGACTTATTTTATTATCGTGAGCGTTATCGGGTACAAGCTGCAAGTATCATTGATGCTTTTTTACCGTTAATGGAAGATATCAAACGTTTAACCTGTATTTCGCATTTAGCGGAATTGGTTTTAGATGTTTTACGTGATAATTCCGCCGGTAAAACCAGTTATCCCTTTTGGGCATATGCATCTTATAAAATCAGCACAGATCCGGATCCGGTTTTAATGACCAATTTAGCTCAACTAAAATATTTATCGGAACAAGGATTTGCACCTTGGGTAGATAATTGTCTGATCTGCGGTAAAGAGTTTACTGAGCAAGGATCGAGATTTTATTTTGCTGAAGGCGGTGCCATCTGCGAACAGAATTCTTGTCGCCGCAATATCGGTTCTTCAGCGATTATGGATCTTTCACTCGGTTCAATTGCAGCTTTGATCTATCTCATTCGCAATTCTTATCAAAAATGTTTTAATATGCAATTATCCGAACAAATCAGACAAGAAATTATTAATTTTTCTGAACGCTATTTAAACTTTGTTATGGAAAAAGGTTATAAAAAACTTGATATGATTAAATCATTGGAGAATTTTGAACGAGGAATATTTAATGAGTAAATATAGAAGCATTTTTGAAATAATCGGTCCGGTTATGGTTGGACCTTCCAGTTCACATACCGCCGGTGCAGTCAGAATCGGTCAGATTGCCCGTAATATATACGGAAATAATCCGACTCGGGCTGAGATTACATTTTACGGATCATTTGCTCATACTTATTCCGGACACGGAACAGATGTTGCAATTATTGCCGGAATTATGAAAATGGAGACCTTTGACTCCAGAATACCGACTGCCTATCGGGAAGCGGAAAAAGCAGGTTTAGCAATTGAAATCAAAGTCAGTTCCCGACCTGTCAGTTTTCCTAATACGGCAAAAGTTGAACTGTTCGGCAAAAATGATTCTGTTACGGTTGTCGGTATTTCAATTGGAGGCGGTATAGTTCAGATTGTTAACGTCAACGGTTTCGATTGCCATATAACAGGTGATAATCCTGCTATTTTAGTTTTTCATAAAGATGTAAAAGGTCGCATAGCTGCGGTGACTAATTTAATAGCCGAACACGAAATAAATGTTTCACATTTAGAAGTGTCACGACATCAGAAAGGTGAGATAGCATTGATGATTTTACAAACCGATGAACATGTTGCAAAGCATATTTTGAAAGAAATGCGTGAAATCAGGGATATCACTCGTGTCATTCAAGTGAAAGCATAATTAAAGGAATTGATTTACCATGATTAATAACTTTGCGGAATTAATTGAGATTTGCCGAAAAGAAAATTTACCGATTTATCAAGTTGTTTTAAATCAGGAATCATTATTATTTGAAATTTCTGAACAGGAAATATATGAAAAAATGGAATTTCAGCTTCTGGCAATGGAAAATTCAGTTGTAAGAGGTCTTAAAGGTGTTCAATCACATTCCGGTTTAACCGGTGGCGACGCAAAAAGAATGGCTGACTATTTGCAAACAAAACGTCCTCTAATGGGAAGAATGTTGGCAGAAGCTGTGAATAATGCAATAGCCGTTAATGAAGTAAATGCCGCTATGGGCATAATTTGTGCTACTCCTACTGCGGGTTCGGCGGGTGTTTTACCAGGAGTCTTAACCGCAATTAAACAAGAATTCAATTTAGATCGTAAAGCTCAACTGAATTTCATGTTGACTGCAGGAATCTGCGGCTTAATTATCGGAAATAATGCCAGTATTTCCGGTGCGGAAGGTGCTTGTCAGGCGGAAATAGGCTCCGCATCAGCAATGACAGCAGCGGCCTTAGTTGAAGCGGCGGGCGGAACTCCTGAAATGTCAATCGAAGCTGTAGCAATTGCTTTGAAAAATCTATTAGGCTTATCCTGTGATCCGGTAGCAGGCTTAGTTGAAATTCCTTGCATAAAACGCAATGCAATCGGTGTAACTAATTGTTTTACCGCTGCCGAAATGGCATTAGCAGGAATTAAGAGCAAAATTCCCTGTGATGAAGTGGTGCAGGCTATGGGCAGAATTGGCAAGATGATGCCTGAGGCCTTGAAAGAAACTGCACTTGGCGGTTTGGCGGATACGCCGACCGCAAGAAAAATGCGTGAACAGATCAAAAACAAACAAAGAAATTGTTCTCACAATTAGTTCTATTTTTCAGAACTTGTATTCTGTTGAGTTCATATTTGTGATACAGTTATACAAAAAATTAACAATACTATTTGAGATTGGATTTAATATGAAAAAAAGATATAAACCGAGTCCCAATGCCAATGCAAATTCTAATAATATTTCTTTAGTCAGCGATTTGAAGGATTTATTAATTTCACGTGCCGAATCGGCTGCTGATAAAATTGCCTTTCAATATCGCTCTTCACATCATGAAATCAGAAATGTTACTTTCGCCGAGTTTGCAAAAGAAGTTGCCGAATTAAGCAAATTCTTACTGGAGCAAGGTTTCGAAAATAAGCATATCGCAATACTCGGTAAAAATTCATATCAATGGGTCGTCGCTTTTTTTGCAATTACAACAACCGGCAATGTTGCAATTGCACTCGATAATTCACTTAATCAACAACAAGTATTAAAACATCTGGAACATAGTGACAGTTGTGCGGTTTTTTGTTCTAAAGACCATTATCCGGCCTTAAATAAGTTATTAAAAAATTCAACTATTTCTGTTTTTAAATTGAATAAATTAAATGAGCTGACAAAAGATTTCAAAATAACAAATCAAAATGATTTTGTAGACATTACTTCTGCTCAAATAAATCCGGAGCAGCCTGCTGCAATTTTTTACACATCAGGTACTTCGGGCGAGAGTAAAGGTGTTATTCTGACTCATAAAAATATTGCTTCAAATATTAATGCCAATCGTGAAAAATATATTGCCCGGGGATCCACTCTATCTGTTTTGCCATATCATCATGCATATGGTTTAGTTGTTGCAATTTTATTCGTATTTAATGAAGAACATTCTGTATTTATCAATAGTAGTCTGAAATCATTATTAAACGATTTTAAAGTGGCAACTCCGTATGCCATGGCTATTGTACCTTTATATCTTGAACATTTTAAAAAACGCATCCTGGATGGAATTAAAAAACAAAAAGCTGAACGTAAATTTGCTTTCGGAATAAAGCTTGCCGGACTTTTGCTTAAATTCGGCATTGATATCAGGAGAAAAATTTTCAAGGATATCCATGCGGAATTCGGCGGAAAATTGGCTGATTTAATCTGTGGCGGAGCACCGATTGATGATCAGATTATTCAATTTTTCAAAAATATCGGAATAACTGTGACTAACGGCTATGGATTAACTGAAACATCTCCTGTTGTTTCTACTGAAAAAGTCTACGATACACGTACTGCCAGTTGCGGTACAGTCCTCAGTTCTTGTCGTGTCCGAATTGCCGCGGACGGCGAAATATTTGTCAGTGGTGACAATGTATTTATCGGTTATTATAAAGATGAAAAACTCACTCAGGAAGTCTTGCAAAATGGGGAATTTGCTACAGGTGATTTAGGTCATCTTGATCAGGATGGATTTTTATATATTACGGGACGCAAAAAAAATCTGATTATCCTTTCCAACGGCGAAAATGTTTCGCCGGAAGAAATCGAATTATCACTTGGACGATATCCGGGAGTAGCTGAAGTAGTTGTTATGGCTCAAAATGATAAAATGGTTGCTCATATTTTCCCGGAAGAGGATTACTCAGATAATTCTGAATATTTCAAGGAATTAAGAAAAAAGTATAATTCTACCGCTAACCAGTATCTGAAAATTGCCGATATTATTTTGCGCAATGAAGAATTCATTAAAAATTCCAGCCGCAAAATTTTACGCCATAAAATATAATGCGCTGTAAAAATCAGCTATGGTTTTGCCAGAATATTTCAATTTCCGATAGCAGTTCCTGATGCTCTGTGAATTGTTTTACCAACCAATCATCCGGAAAGATCGTCTGCCATTCCGGATTAGAGTAACGATCATCAATCAATACGGCAAAACCGATATCATTCTCGCTTCGGATCAATCTGCCTACAGCTTGCTGCACCCGATTGAATCCGGGATATTGATAACCGTATGCACGTCCGCCTTCAAATTTTTCCGCATAATACTGAGTCATAATTTCGCGTTCGGGAGATAGTTGCGGCATACCGGTACCGATAACAAAAACACCGGATAATTTATCGCCTTGCAAATCGATTCCTTCATTGAAATGACTGCCTAAAACAGCAAAAGCTAATAAATTTCTTGTACCGAATTGTTCGAATTTCTGTAAAAAAGATCTTTTCTGTAATTCCGTCATGTTTTTTGTTTGAAAAATTAAATCGATCTTATTATTGGATTTATTTATTTTACTTATGACATTTTTCATTTGGAAAAGATATTGATAAGACGGCACAAATATTAAATAATTTCCGATGTGTTGCTGACAGACTTGTAAAATAAATTTTGCAATTAAAGGCATAGTCAGTTCACGGTCTTTGTAACGCACTGAATATTCGGTCAAAGCTGCAATTAAGCGGTTTTCATGCGGAAAGGGAGATGCTAACGTTAACATTTCCGCCGGCTGTTCTCTTAATTTGCTGTTCAATAAAGCGTGATAATAGTTGAGCGGCGATAAAGTTGCAGAAAAGAATATGATCGGATGTTTATTTAAGTAACATTCGGTTAGATGTTTTGCCGTATCCAAAGCTAATAAGTAGATGTCGGCAAAACCGATTTCACACGGTCTGAAAGCAGTTATATAAGCTTCATTGAAATAAAATTCAGCTACTTTGACAAAATAAATCAAATCAAACCAAAAATCCAAAATTAATTGTCTGCCTTCAAATAATCTCTGTTGGTCGAGAAAATCCCTGATCTGATAAATCAATCTGCCGATTTTGCTTAAAAACAAATCCGGTAATTGTCTTACTCCGATAAAATTTTGATCAATTAACCACTGCACATTTAATTGTTCAGAAAAAAAGTTATTATGTTCAGGTTTTTTACAGGTTTTAAATATTTCGGAAAATATTTGTAATTCATTGATCATAATTTCCAGAGTATTAATTAAAAAGCCGTATTGCTTGGAAAAGTTAAGTTCCGGATGTTTTAAAATATTAAGAATTTTGACAACATCTTCACCTTTTATCCAGGACGAATACATCGTTCTTGCTCTGGACGGAAGGTTATGTGCTTCGTCAAGCAAAATTGCCGTTTTGTTATCCTCGTTCCTGTCATCAAAAAAACGTTGAATTTTAGCCTGAGGATCGAAAATATGGTTATAGTCACCTATAATCACATCACAAAAATCAGCAAAATCCAGTGATAACTCATGCGGACATACTTGATGTTTGAGAGCTATTTCAGTGATATTATGCGGGTTGATTTCTTGTAAAGGCAATAAATCGTTAATTGCGGCAGGTAATCTCTGATAATAATCGATTGCAAAGGGACAAATGGTTTGTTCACAAAACAGATCCTGCCGGGTGCAAATTTTTTCTTTAGCCTGAAGTAAAATACTGCGAATCATAAAACCGCAAGCACGTAAAATTTGCAAGCTTTCTGAAGCAACATATCTGGTCGCAATCATGGCAGTCGCATAAAAGATGCGCTTGACATAATTTACACTTAAGGCTTTCAGAGCAGGGTAGAGTGTAGCCATGGTTTTTCCGATACCGGTCGGAGCCTGAATCAGGATAGCTGCATTATCCTTAATTGTTGCCAAGGATTGACGCATCATTTCTTTTTGACCGTCACGAATAGTCGAAAACGGAAAACCGGAATTTTGAATTGATTTATTGCGAATATCTTGCCAGAGAAAAATATTTTGCATACGAAAAATATATTCCTGACATGTAAAGCACATAAATTCGGACAATTCATCCCAGGTAACTATTCTGCACTTTTCAACAATTTCTGTATGATCAACAGCAATATAAATTACTTTTAAGATTACCGAATCTTGCTTAAGAGCTTGTTCTATCGCCTCAAGCAAAAACTGCGAATTATGTTTAAAGATTGCCGGATAGTCTTCCGCTTTGAGATTTTTAAGCAGATCAGCATAAATATTGAGTTGTGCCCAATGTACAGGATCGCCTTTTTCCGGCAAAAAATCACTGTTACCGCGAAAACTTTTTATTTCATATAAAGTTATTTGATGATTTTTAAGAGTCAGATTGTCCAGGCGACCGTTTATATTCAAAATATATTCAGATGTTGAAAAAGTTCCGGATAAACTTAATTCGGAACATACGTAATCAAACTTATCATCAGCTGTTTCAGCAGGTTCCGGATCGGCCGGAATTGTCAAATAATCACCGTTTGGCTGATCTGTTGCTGTGTCCGTCTCTGTAGCGAGGTCGACGCCGGAATTACCATTTAAGTAAGCAGAAAACTTTTGATGTATTTTAATACCGTCTAATGAATCGATTCCGCCATAAACAGGTACAGCTAAACCACCGCTGCGATGGATCATTTCTGCTAATCTTCTGACTGAAACAGTAATTTGAGCTTTATTCGATGTGTTTTGCATGTAATTGATCTTATCAAATTATTTTAAGAGTTGAAACCGGGAATTTAAATATGATAATTCCCCAAAATGCAGATAATATAATCAAAAGAATCAGATAAATACTTTTTTAAAATTTTTTCTTTAACCGATACAAATACTGATCGGATTTACGGTGATAATGATAGCTTGGATATTAAATAAAATGCCTTCGTGAGTGACGACATCTCTGTATCTTTACTATCCGATATATCTTCTGTTCCTGACTGGTCATTAGTCCGTAAACTCTTGTAACTGCCGGTATATCCGGATATAGTTTATTCAGAGATTATAATAAGTAAACTGCGATATACGATCAATACGGATCAAATAAACGAAAGGATGATGTGCTATGAGCCTGTTCAGAAAGAAAATTAAATCATTAGCAAGCAACGAGCATTACACTCTGAGGTGTAAGCAATGCGGTCAGGAAATTGTAAACATCCCGGGAGAGCATGCGCCGGATAAGCAATACTTCTTTCATCCCAAAACTATGGGAGTGGTTTCAGTCTTCAACGGACAGACAATTGCATATGGCGGATTTCAGGAATTTTTCACTTTACAGGTGTCAGCAGATCAAAGCGCAAACATCTCAACCACGCTTGCAGATTGCATAGTCACTATTCATGAGCATTTGGTTTCTCATTATATTCCTTTATATATGATTGTCATGGATCAACAAGCAAACAATCTGGTAAGTCATTCTTATTTTCTCCAAAAGTTCAGCAGTGAATGCATGGAGTATCACGGCTTCGATTTTGGTGTTCTGCACGATAGAGGACGCGATTTTGAGTTTAACCCAAATCTTTGGACAAGTGTTGTTATAGCTGCAAACCCGAATATTAAAATCAAGGGATTCCCTATCGTGGGGACAGATTACTCCGGGGCTGTATTGCCGGGCATCCATCTGAAACGGCAAGTCAGTGTAAGCATGTTTGATTATCAGGAACATGTCACGATAGCGGTTAACGATCTTTCGGCCATGTGCGGCACCGCTGTTTTGGGTGGTACGCCTCTCGGAAAAAATCGAGATTATATCAGAAACTTGGGTAAAGAACTCTATGAGGCACACGGCATGAAAGCCATGCAAGATGTCTTTTTTACTGTAACAGAGCGTTACCCGGTGCTTCGAAGTCAATTATCTTCAATATGGGACGGTGTCGGTGATTGGGCAGATTAACTTGATGCTGCGACATTAACACAATATAAAGTAAAATAAGATTTGAATAATTACAATTAGCCTGCTTTTTCTTATTGCGAATATAAAGAAGCTATGATTAGTTGTTTAGTATTGCCCGTTTTCTGTACTATTTTTATTTATCTGTTGCTCCGGCTTTGAAAAACACTTAAGTCCTGCCAATAAATCACAGCTCATTTTCGTCATAGTTAGTGAAAGGAGAAATAAGCATGGATAATGAAAGCTTGAGAAACAAACTTATGGCTTTACAAAGCGGCGATAAGATAGCATTTGAAGATATCTACAACCACCTAAAGACACCGATGTATACGATTATCTTGCGAATTACGCGTGACAGGTCGTTATCAGAGGACATATTACAGGAAGTTTTCTTCAAATTGTATAAGTCGCCGCCCAAGCCCCCGATCAGGAAGCCTCGTGCATATTTATTCCAGATGGCGCGCAATTTGGCAATTGATCATGTGCGAAAGTTTCCGCAGTATGTTAATTGGGATAGTGTTGAGAACATTGTGTATCTTCCGCTTGACGACTTTTCTTCAAAAATGGATATTGATCATGCCTTGAAGACCCTGCCTTTGCAGGAATGTCAAATAGTGTCCTTGCGTATTAATGGCGGACTGAAATTCCGGGAAATTTCCGAAGTGATGAATATTCCATTGGGAACAGTTCTTTGGAGATACCGGAAAGCTATTAAACAATTACAATCTATTTTATCCGGAGGTGTAACATGAAAAAATTAATAACATTTTTAATAGTACTCACGTGTATTTTATCTCTTTCCATGACGGTGTTAGCAACTGATTCGGACGGCAATTCAGAGTTTGTTGTACAGGAGTCATCGCTCAATCATGTTACTTATGAAAACATCGTAGCCCTGTATGAACATTGGGAAACAAACGGGTATCCTGATTATGTCGGATTTGTATACAGCACGGACGGAAGTACAAACAATCTTACCGTTCTTCTTGTAGGAGATGACGGTACGGCGGAGAATCAAATTCGCAGTATGCTGATAAGCGATTCCGGCCTTTCCTTTGGAAGTGCTAAATATTCATATAATGAGTTAATAGCGATTTCAAGAGAGATTTCCTCCGAATATTTAGAAAAAAACAAACTGTTTTATGCGCTAGGTGTCGGTTGGGCAGGAGTAGGTGACGGAGCGCCGGGCTTTGGTGACAGCGGAAGAGAGCCGCGTGTTGTAGTAGAAGTAGATGACAGCATATTTGCCGAGTATACAAAACTGTTCGCTGAACTCTATGGTGACAAGGTTGTGGTATTTGCTGGCGGACCTTTCGTTCCGGAGGACGAGAGTAACATAGCTGAAGACAAAAATACAGGTCTGTTATGGTTGCTGATACCGATGTTGCTTATGGTCGGAGCCGGCATTATATTTGCCATTCGCACAAAACTGGTTCCGGCTTTGCAAACAGCGACAGGCTCTGTTGTTACGAAAACTGCTCCTGTCAGCAGAAAGCAAACGCTAGAAGCAGTAAAAAACAGTGAAGCTACACCAAGTGAGGATGTATTTGATTCAATCTTACGCAAGATTGATCAAGAAGATATATAGAAACCTGTCCTGAAGACTATTTTATCAGAGATAAAATAGGGATTGCCGTGAAACCGGCAATCCGAATAAAATAAAGAATAACCACAAAGAACCAAGCTCTTTGTGGTTATTCTTTATGGTGCGGAAAACAGGACTTGAACCTGCACGATCTTGCGATCACTAGCACCTGAAGCTAGCGCGTCTGCCTATTCCGCCACTTCCGCATAAATAATAAGCAAAGTTAATAATAATCAAAATAATTAATTTTTGCAAGGATTTTTACATAATTGACGGATAGATATACGGTTGGATAGAACAACAGATATACCAATTAATATTTGCAAATGAATATATATAAGAAAATGCTTTTTAATAATATTTGTATTGTTTTAAACCTATAATTGCCATTTATCCGGATAAAACAGGATATTCCGATCGATAATTAGTTTAAAATCACTGAAAAACAAAAATACATAGCTTATTTTTATTATTTAATATAGAATATGTATTCATAATAATTAATAATTATGCAAAAGCGTTATGCTTAAGATTAATTAAATTTTTTAATTATAGTAAAACTTGTCGAATGTGCTATTATATTAAACGGTTTTTTTAATATTATTCTTTAGTTAATGTTAAAAAGCATTATATTTTGTTAGGTGGTTTATGAATAAGATTTTTATTGACGGAAAGGCTGGAACTACCGGTCTAAGAATTTATCAAAGGTTAAGTAACTATTCTGATGTTGAACTGATAACCTTAAGTGATGCAGAAAGAAAAAATACAGCTGCCAGAAAAAAAGCTCTTAATCAGGCCGATGTGGCTTTTCTATGTCTCCCGGATCAAGCTGCCCGGGAAGCTGTTGCTTTACTTGATAATCCTCAAACAATTATTTTAGATACCTCGACAGCTCATCGCACAAATTCTGACTGGGCTTACGGTTTTCCGGAACTGTCGGATCAGCATCGGTCAAAAATCATTAATTCTAAACGAATCAGCGTTCCCGGTTGTCATGCATCGGGATTTATTGCTTTAATTTATCCGTTGGTTGAAGCGGGTATTTTACCGAAATCAGCATATTTAAGTTTTCATTCTCTCACCGGGTACAGCGGTGGCGGTAAAGCAATGATTGCCGAGTATGAAGATTCTGACAGAGATAAATCACTCGATTCTCCGCGCCAATATGCTTTAGGACAATACCATAAACATTTGATTGAAGTTAAAACCATTTCCGAACTTGAGCATCTGCCGCATTTCAGTCCGATAGTTTCCGGTTATTATAGCGGCATGCAATTAACTGTACCGCTTTTTAAAGAACAGCTGACTCCCGGTAAAACGATTCAAGATGTAATTGAAGTCCTTAAGCGAAAATATCAGGGTCCGATCGTTTCTTATACGGATTCTCCGGATGTTGACGGTTTTGTTTCTGCTAATAAGCTTCAGGGAATGGACAGTATGCAAATTTCAGTAGCAGGTAATTCAGATAGAATTTCATTATTGAGCGTTTATGATAATCTCGGCAAAGGTGCATCGGGAGCCGCAATTCAATGTTTGAATTTAATTTTAGGTAAAGATGAAACATATGGTTTGGAAATTTAGCAATTTTAATTTTAAAAGAAAATAAAAAAAATTTGGAATACAGAAAAAATAATTAAGAATATTAGAAGAAATATATTTGAAAAATTATAAGGATGAGAAATGAAAATTATTGATCAAGGTGTCTGTGCAGCTCAAGGATTCAAAGCCTCGGGAATCCATGCAGGAATCAGACAGAATAACAGCAAATTAGATTTAGCTTTAATCGTCAGTGAAGTTGAGGCGGAAACGGCGGCAGTATACACGAAAAACCAGGTAAAAGCAGCGCCCATATATTTAACTCGCGAGAATTTAGAAAACGGCAGGGCAAGAGCTGTCATCTGTAACAGCGGAAATGCCAATGCTTGTACTTCGGACGGAGAAATGATAGCTCGCCAAACTTGTCAAATATTGGCAGATCATTTACAAATCAGCCCGCAAGATATAATTGTTGCATCAACCGGAGTTATCGGTCAACATCTTCCGCTCAAACCGTTTACAGACAATATCCCTCGCTTAATTGACGAATTGGGTGAGAAATCTCATTTAGCAGCTGAAGCTATCATGACAACCGATCTCAGGCTCAAGGAAATTGCATTAAGTTTCGAGATCAATGGTGTTGAATGCAAAATCGGCGGTATAGCCAAGGGTTCAGGCATGATCCATCCTAATATGGGTACCATGCTGGTATTTATTACAACTGATTGTGCAATCAGTTCGGAAATGCTGCAAAAAGCTTTAGCAACCGATGTTGAAGATTCTTTTAATATGATCAGTGTAGATGGCGATACTTCAACCAATGATATGGTTTGCATATTGGCCAACGGTTTGGCCGGCAATCGGAAAATTGTTGACCAAGGACCTGAATACGAAATTTTTGTTCAAGCCTTGAATAAGATTACCGTTTATTTCAGCAAAATGATTGCGGCAGACGGTGAAGGTGCGACAAAATTGTTGGAATGCAAAGTAACAGGTGCCACTTCCAAAAATGATGCACGTAAAATTGCAAAAAGCGTAATCAGTTCATCTTTAGTCAAAGCAGCGTTTTTCGGGGCTGATGCTAATTGGGGAAGAATTCTTTCGGCAATCGGCAATAGTGAAGCGAAAGTTGATTTATCCGATATTAAAATTGCTTTCAAATCTAAACAAGGAGAAATAATTGTTTGTGAAAACAGCATGGGAGTAGACTTTTCCGAAGAACTGGCAAAAGCGATTTTATTGGAAGATGAAATTACCATTTTGGTAACCCTGAACCAAGGTTCGGCTGCTGCCATTGCATGGGGATGTGATTTGACCTACGATTACGTAAAAATCAACGGAGATTACCGCACTTGATCAGACTGTCTTAAGGACAAGCTAAGATTTGCTTCGGATTATATTTAATTAATCAGAAAAGTAAGATGTGTTTATCGATTATTCAAGAATAAACAAAATATAAGGGTGAAATATGAATTATTCAAATGAAGAAAGAGCCAATATTCTGGTTCAGGCTTTGCCTTATTTTCAAAGCTATAACAATAAAATTATCGTGGTCAAATACGGCGGTAATGCAATGATCAAAGAATACTTAATTGATTCGACCATGCACGATATTGTGCTATTATCTTTAATCGGCGTAAAAGTCGTTTTGGTTCACGGAGGAGGCATTGAGATTAATGAAGCTTTAACCAGAATGAACATTCAAAGTAAATTCGTCAACGGTCTGCGAGTTACCGATGACGAAACAATGCGAGTAGTGCAGATGGTTTTGGCGGGTAAAGTGAATAAAGATTTGGTTAATCTGATCCATACCAAAGGCGGCAAAGCAATCGGACTTTCAGGGATTGACGGTCATATGATTAAAGCCAGCATCAAAGATCCGAGTTTAGGATATGTAGGAAAAATAGAAGAAGTAAATGTCCGGCCGATTCTGGATGTAATTGAAAAAGGATATATTCCGGTTATTTCGACAATCGGTTGCGATGCTCAAGGCAATACATACAATATTAATGCCGATACGGCAGCCGCAAAAATCGCGGGTGAATTAGGTGCCGAAAGTCTGATTACAATGACGGACATTGGCGGGATCTTACGTGATCAACAAGACCCTTCCAGCATAATTCCGGTTGTCACTCTGGATGATGTTGAACAATTAGTTGCAGATCAAGTTATTACCGGCGGTATGTTGCCGAAAGTTGAATGTTGTACCAATGCATTGCATTGGGGAGTAAATAAAGTCTTTATCATTGACGGCAGGGTACCTCATTCATTGTTAATTGAAACTTTGACCGATTCCGGAATCGGAACAATGTTCGTCAAAGAAAAATAATAGATATTTCATAAAATGCAGAAAGAAAATCAGGATGAATATTAAACAAAAAGATCAGGAGTTTATTGCGAATACCTATAGTCGTTTTCCGGTTGTCATCAAATATGGTAAGGGCAGTTTAGTCTATGATGAAAATGATCGGGAATACATTGATCTGTCAGGCGGAATAGCCGTCAACACCTTCGGGTTTGCCGATCAGGCATGGATCACCGCAATTACAAATCAGCTGCAACAGGTTCAACATACTTCGAATTTATATTTTACTGAACCTGCGGTTAAATTAGCTGAATTGTTATGCAATAAAACCGACATGCGAAAAGTATTCTTTTCAAATTCAGGTGCCGAAGCTAATGAATGTGCAATTAAGGTTGCCCGTAAATATGCTGCAGAATTAAAAGGTAAAGAATATTTTACAATTATTACTTTAGAAAACAGTTTTCACGGTCGCACAATCACAACTTTGGCAGCAACAGGACAAGATATTTTTCATCAGGATTTTACACCTCAAACTCCGGGTTTTGTCTATGCAAGAGCAAACGTTTTCTCTGATATTGAAAAATTAGCCGAAGAAAACAAATGTGCGGCAATTATGCTTGAAGTAGTACAGGGAGAAGGTGGTGTCAATCCGCTTGATCAAGATTATCTTAATCAAGTGGCAGATTTCTGCAATAAAAATGATTTACTGCTAATCGTTGATGAAGTTCAAACCGGAAATGGTCGAACCGGTGAATTATTCGGCTATATGAATTTCGGCTTAAAACCGGATATTATAACTACGGCAAAAGGTTTGGGCGGGGGATTACCACTTGGTGCCACAATTTTAGGCGATAGAGTTCAGAACACTTTAACACCCGGTACTCACGGTTCAACTTTCGGCGGCAACCCGGTCTGTTGTGCCGGAGCAATCAATATTCTGCAAAGGATTGATGATAATTTATTAAACGATGTAAAACAAAAATCACAATTTATAATTAATTCGTTAAAAAATGCAAAAGGTATCAAAAATGTGACCGGACTAGGTTTGATGTTGGGAATTGAAGTCGAGCGAAATTATAATGAAGTTATTCAAGAATGCTTGGAACAAGGAGTTCTGGTTATTTCTGCCAAAAATAAAGTAAGACTTTTACCTGCTTTGAATATACCGCATAGCATTCTGGAACAGGCAATCAATATCATTAAAGAGATATGTGCCGGAACAAATAATGTTTAAGCCGGATATTTATCGAGCGATATTCGCATCTTAAAGTCCGACAATAGTAATTCAGTCAGAATTACAAATAGAAAAAACTAAAAGAAACGAAGGGCTGACTATGAACTTAAAAAATCGGGATTTTCTCCAAATTATGGATTTTACACCTGAAGAAATTAAATATTTATTGAGATTGGCTGTAGAATATAAAGCTAAAAAACGAAAACGTATTCCGCATCGGGAATTTGAAGAATATAATATAGCCATGATTTTCGAAAAATCGAGCACACGTACCAGATGCAGTTTTGAAGTTGCTGCTCATGATCTCGGTATGGGCTCAACCTATATTAACTCAAACAATTCACATTTAGGCGTAAAAGAAAGTATTGCTGACACAGCTAAGATTTTATCCGGAATATATGATGGTATCTGTTATCGTGGCTATGAGCAGAAAATAGTTGATGAATTGGCGGAAAACGCACTGGTTCCGGTCTGGAACGGATTAACCAACGAGGCTCATCCGACTCAGATTCTGGCTGATTTCATGACAATTAAGGAGAAGTTCGGTCGCTTAAAAGGTGTGAAAATGGTTTATTTAGGCGATGCGCATTACAATATCGGAAATTCTTTGTTGGTAGGAGCGGCAAAAATGGGCATGGATTTCACAATTGCAGCACCCAAAGAATTTTATCCTAAACCGGAATTGATAGCCGAGTGTCAAAAAATAGCCGAAGAGACCGGTGCCAAACTGTGTTTTGAAGAAGATATCCAAAAAGCTGCTGTGGATTCCGATGTGCTCTATACGGATGTCTGGGTATCAATGGGTGAACCGGAAGAATTCTGGATACCCAGAATCAAACAATTAGCTCATTGTCAGGTTAATAAAGAATTGATGGCTTTAGCCCATGAAGATGCAATTTTCATGCATTGTTTACCGGCATTTCATAATTTGGAAACGGCAACTGCCAGAGAGATTTACTTAAAAACCGAAATTGAAGAAATGGAAGTTACCGATGAAGTATTCAACGGTGAGCAATCTTATGTGTATCAACAAGCTGAAAACCGGATGCATACGATCAAAGCGGTAATGGCTGCGACGATCAATAAAATCTGAGTCTCCAGGCTGTATGTTTTTCGGCTGATGAAAAAGCTTTGCAAATAAATTTCATCAGCCGAAATAAACAGCAACATTTGTTTTACAAGCAACCAGAGAAAGTATAATAAAAACAACCAAATAAAACATAGTTACTTGTTTAAAGATCATTGTAAATTTATCTTGCATAATTAAAGCCTCATCTTAAACACTGAATATGTGCAATCCTTTCTGATATTTAGTTACCTTTCGTTTTATGCCGATTTTGAATTTAATTTATAACTATTATTTGCAACATATATATATGCTAGCATAATATATTAAAATCGTCACTTTTTGAATTTTAGTATATGACCTAAAGTTAAATAAAATGTATGATCATAAAATTTTCATAGGTAAGTTGTATTGTATTTCTATCTGATGTTAGAATTAATATTTGAAATTAAAGCTAGTAAATAGATACTTTTTAGTCTGAATGCAGAACAGCGCAAAAATATTAATAGTAATTTGATAATAATATTAAAAATTTAATATTATAAAAATATAATAGCAATCAGAGGATATAGTTAAATAAATGAATAGACAATATGCTGATTTTAAAAATTGGTTGAAAGATAAAAAAATTGCAGTGATCGGACTTGGGATCAGTAACCGGCCTTTACTTAAATTATTGGCAGAACAAGACCTTAACCTCTCCGCTTTTGACAGAATGCCGGCAGATTCAGAGCTAGCAGTTAAATTAAAAGATGAATATCGGGATCTCGGTTATAAAGTCAGGTGGTATTTAGGTGATGATTATTTAGATAATTTGAACGGTTTTGATCTGATTTTCAGAACTCCGATCATGATGCCTTACAATAAATATCTTTTAGCGGAAAAGGCGAGAGGGGCAATTATTACTTCCGAAATGGAAGTCTTTCTTGAATATTGTCCGGGCAAGACCTTTGCGGTAACCGGAAGTGACGGCAAATCAACTACTACCAGCTTAATTTATGCAATGCTTAAACAACAAACCGATGATGTTTATATCGGAGGCAATATCGGAAGACCTTTGTTGGCTGATCTGGATCAAATGACGGAGCAGTCTAAAGTTGTCCTCGAACTATCCAGTTTTCAATTGATTGATCTGCATGTTAGTCCGAATGTTGCTGTTTTAACTAATGCAACACCTAATCATTTAGATGTCCACCAAGATTACGCTGAATATGTTGAAGCTAAAAAGCAATTGTACAGTCATCAGTCCAATCAAGATAAAGTAATAATCAATGGTAACTTTACTGAATTTGCTGTTGACTGGCCTCAGCTGAAAGGTGAGCTTATCTGGTTCAATCAAAGATATGGAGAATGCCGGCATCAGGTATATCAAAGGCAGAGTGGTCAATTAGGTTATTGTGCCAGAGGCTCTGATCTATTTGTCGCTTTGTTGCAAGAAGCGGATTTACATTTAATGGGTGATTTCAATCTGGAGAATTGTTTGGCTGCAATGGCAGCAGTACAGGACGATGTAAGTTTAGATAATATAAAAACTGCAGTACGGAATTTTAAGGGTTTGGAGCATCGTCTGGAATTTATACGGGAAATTGATCAGGTCAGATTCTATAACAGCTCAATAGACAGCTCACCTGAACGCAGCAAGCATACATTATCGGCTTTTATTCAGCAAGGTACTCCTACAGTATTAATCATGGGCGGTAAAGATAAAAATTCCGATTATCGCGGTTTAGGCAGAATTGTGGCCGCTGCTACCGACAAATTAATTCTGTGCGGAGCTAATGCCGAGTTAATTGAAAATCAAGTCAGAAAAGAAGCTCATCTTATCGGCAAATCAGTCAGTTCAATGCAAATATTTCATTGTGATAATTATGAAGATGCTTTGGAAAAAGCTTGTCGTCTGGCTTTGCCCGGAGAATCTGTAATTCTCAGTCCGGCGGGAACATCTTTTGACAGATTCAATAATTTTGAAGAACGTGGTAATTATTTCAAAAAATTAGTTAATGGACTGTTCGGCGGTTATCAATAGAGGTAATAATCAATAATCTCTACACATAAAGTATAAGTTATTAATTGATCGAAATTCCGAATCAGTTTGAAATACAATCATCATTTATAAAATATGTTTTATTCCGGCTATGTTAAATTTGAACTTTCACAATTCAGCAGAATCAATTATAATAAAGCGAATTCCTTTGAAAGGTCTGACATGCTAAAAAAAGACGATAAAAAGTTTATACTGATGATTCTAGGCATTGTGATTACGGCATTGGTCATAGTTGCCAAAATTGATTCCGTTACAGCTTTCATCGGTAAATTTATCGGGCTTTTATCACCTCTATTGGTCGGTTTTTTGATCGCATTATTATTAAATCGTCCGATTGAGTTTTTTAAAAAGCAATTCCGTAAATTTCCTTATTTTAACAATCAAAGAGCTAAAATCCCGGCAATCCTTTTGTCTTATTTACTTTTTATCGGAGTATTAGTCGGACTGGTTTTGATCATGATACCTCAATTGGTAGATAGCTTCGGAGAATTTATCTCGAATTTTGATAGATATTCGGCAACCTTTACCAAAACGGTAAATTCATTTTCTGATTGGCTGGAACAATACAATATTGACCCGGAATTGATTTCCAATATCGCTAAAAAAACCCAGGATTCATTTGGTAATCTGATTGCTCAATTACCCGGCACGATCAGCAGACTATTATCCGGTGTTGTTTCAACCGTTGCATCATTTTTCTTAGGACTGATTATTTCCATTTATATAGTCGCCGACAAGAAAAATCTGAAACGTCAATTAAGTCGTTTCAGCAATGCGGTAACACCTCGCAAAATCCAACCGCATCTTCAACATATTTCTTTTGTCACACATAAAATTTTATCCAGTTATGTCTATACCCAAATAACTGAGAGTTTCATTTTGGGTGCAATGTGTTTTGTCGGATTAGTAATTTTCGGTTTTCCATATCCGTTAATTATCAGTGTCATGAACGGTTTATCCGTTCTGATTCCGGTCGTCGGTGCATGGGTAGGCGGTCTGTTCGGCGCGATTATCATTATTTTTGTTAAACCGCAAATGTTAATCGGATATTTTGTTTTTATTATGGTTGTTCAGCAAATTGAAAATAATCTGATTTATCCGAGAAGAGTTGCAGATTCAATGGAATTACCTCAAATTTGGGTGTTGGTTGCAATTACCGTCGCCGGCGGATTGTTCGGCATAATGGGCGCCTTACTGGCAGTTCCGGTTACTTCGATTTTTTATCAATTAATTGTAGATTGGCTGGAACTGAAAGAACAGAAAATTCGTCTGCACATTAATGAGAAACGCCAAAGCGGAAGTCAGGAAAAGAATTCGGAGCAAACTGAAGCTGCAGAACCTGATATATCCGAAGATAATATTACAGATAAGGTTGATTAATTTACAATTTTTTGAAAAATTGGACAAATTGAGTATTCTCTCCTTACTCCGGAGAATGAATTTTAGCTGAACAACATCAAATAAATCCCTGAACTTTACAATAATAATTGTTTAATGTATTATTCTTAAGATTACCTTTGCAAAGTTAGAGGATAGTCCGACCTTTTACTTTGCTTAAGGATTAGGAGGAAATATAATGGACAAGCAAAGAAAACAAGAAATTATCGAAGAATTCAAGATCAACGAATCTGATACCGGCTCACCGGAAGTTCAAATTGCGATTTTGACAGAACGCATTCGTCATTTGACTGAGCATCTGAAATTACATAAAGGTGATCATCATTCCAGACGCGGGATGTTGACCATGGTAGGTAAAAGAAGAGGTTTGCTCAATTATTTAGAGAAGAATGATATCGAGCGTTACAGATCTATAATTGCCAGATTGGGATTGAGAAGATAATTCAAAGGCGGGAATTTCCCGCCTTTTATAAGTAATAATTAGTGAGCATTGACTGTGGGAGGTAGGTTGAAAAGCTGTATTTTCGTAAAAGACAGATTTTGAATCTACAAACTACCGTCAGATGCTCCAATGTCTAGGAGGAATTATGACAAAAAAAGTTTTCAAAACTGATTATTGTGGTCGTGAATTAATAATTGAAACAGGTCAAATCGCGGATTTTGCCAATGGTTCAGTTCTGATTCGTCATGGTGATACGGTAATACTATCAACATGTACATCTGCAAAACCGCGTGAAGGAATTGATTTTTTCCCTTTAAGTGTTGATTATGAAGAAAAAATGTATGCCGTAGGCAAAATGCCGGGCGGATTTTTGAAACGTGAGGGAAGACCGACTAATCACGCGATGCTGACGTCAAGAATGATCGATCGTCCGATGCGTCCTTTATTTCCGGATGATTTGAGAAATGAAGTAACAATCAATAACTTGGTATTAAGTGTAGATCAGGACAATGCTCCGGAAATCACGGCGATGTTGGGTTCTGCTTTAGCTACTGCTATCTCGGATGTGCCATGGAACGGTCCGATGGCAGGTGTGCAAGTTGCCTTAATCGACGGTGAGATAATTTTAAATCCGGATGCCGAACAAAGGGCCGCCAGTGATTTGGAATTAACTGTTGCCGGCACCAAAGAAAATGTATGCATGATCGAGGCCGGTGCAAACGAAGTCCCTGATGAAATCATGATGGAAGCTATTATTACAGCACATCAGGAGATTAAAAAAGTTTGTGACTTTTTTCAGGAAATTGTTGATCAAATCGGTAAACCGAAATATGAGTATCAATCATTTTCGATTGCTTCCGATTTAAAAGATCGTGTTTTTGAACTGGCGTACGAAAAAGTCAAAGCGAACATCTTAAATGCTGATAAAGCTGCACGTGATGAGCAAATAGGGGTCGTCAGAGAAGAGATTAAAGCCGTTATCGAACAAGAGAATGAAGAATGGCTGGAAAATTATGCCGAAGCTTTTACTGAAGTTGAAGCCTACGTTTTGCGCGAATATCTGTATAAAGATCATAAACGGGTAGACGGACGCGGATTATATGATATCAGACCTTTATCTTCCGAAGTCGGCCTGATTCCCCGTGTACACGGATCGGCCTTATTCCAGCGCGGTCAAACTCAAATCTTAAACATCACCACTTTAGCCGGTTTAGCCGATGCACAAAAATTGGATGGTTTAGGAACCGATACAACCAAACGTTATATGCATCATTATAATTTCCCGCCGTATAGTGTCGGTGAGGCGAGACCAAATCGTTCACCGGGCAGACGGGAAATCGGACATGGCGATTTGGCTGAACGTTCCTTGATTCCCGTATTACCATCAGAAGAAGATTTCCCGTATGCGATTCGGACAGTTTCGGAAGTAACCATGTCCAACGGTTCAACTTCACAAGGTTCTGTTTGTGCTTCAACCCTGTCTTTAATGGATGCCGGTGTTCCGATTAAAAGACCGGTTGCCGGAATATCCGCAGGCTTGTTAATTAATCAGGAAAGCGGCGATCCGGATGATTATTTAGTATTTATGGATATTCAGGGTGTTGAAGATTTCCATGGCGATATGGACTTTAAAGTTGCCGGTACAACCGAAGGTATCACTTCAATTCAAGTCGATATCAAAGTTCAGGGTTTATCATACAATATCATTCGCGACGCCTTGGAATTAACCAGAAAAGGGCGTTTGCAAATTATTAACGAATCAATTCTTCCTTGTATTGCAGAACCGCGTTCTGAATTATCGGAATATGCACCTAAGATCGAAATTATTGATATTCCTTCCGATAAAATCGGTGAAGTCATCGGTTCAGGCGGTAAGACAATCAAAGCTCTTACAGAAGCCACCGGTTGCGAAATTGATATTATCGAAGACGGTCCGGTAGGACATGTCCATATTGCAGCTCCGAATGCCGAAGCTGCACAAAAAGCAATCAAAACGATTGATCTGATCATCAACGATCCTGAAGTCGGTTCAGTTTTTGAAGGTACGGTAACCCGTTTAATGAATTTCGGCGCTTTTGTTGAATATGCTCCGGGCAAAGAAGGTTTGGTACACATATCAAAAATGGCCTGGCATCATGTCAAACAAGTAGAAGATGTGGTTGAACCCGGTCAAAAAGTTACGGTTTACGTTGAAGAAATAGATGCGCAAGGCAGGATCAATCTTTCGATGCGTGATCCGGAAGAAAAACCGGATGATTATCAAGAAAAGGAACGTCGCAGCGGCGGTTCCGGCGGACGCGGCAGAGAAAGTCGTGATAATCGTCGGGGAGGCGCCCGCAGCGGCAGAGAAAACCGAGATAATCGTCGCGGCAGCAGTGGTTCCAGAGGATATGATCGTCGCAAAAATGAACGGGATTTTGATTCTGCCGATGATTTCAATAATCATCAGATTGATTTGCCTGATGATCACAATATTCATGAATTTTAATTAAAAATTAATAATTTAAATTTAATAAACAGGACTGATTCAGATATAAAAATCGGATGATTTAGCGGTCAATGAGGCCAAATCGCGTCCGATATGAAGTTTTTACTCAAGTCATTTGAACAGTCCTTTTTATTTTGCTTTAGCTGTAAATAGTTTATAATGTAGGCATGCAAATTTTATCATCATATATAACTTATTTAGCACGTTATCCGCTGGCCATCATCGCCATTGTTCTTACTGCCGTATTAGCCTGGCAATCTTTACGCAGTCTGTTCAACAGGTTCAGACAGCATACTACTCCGGCTCACGGATTTTTTTTGATGTCACAAACAACATCTGCCGGAGATTTTGTTGAATCATATTCATTGTTTCATACCACTGCTATAGGCAGCAGTCGGTCATCCGATATCAGGCTTAAAAGCAAAAGTATCGCCCGAAGACATGCTTTGATTTATTTGCATGACGGAAAATGGTTTGTCAGGCCGGCTGATTCCAATGTCGATCTTTATGTAAATAATCACAAAGTCAATAATCCTCGTCGCATTAAAAATCAGGATTTGCTTCGCCTCGGGGATCGGATTATGGTCTTTGTTGATGAAAGAGAATCGGCCGAACAAAGCGGACAGGATTTTGAGGGTTCGATTGCAGATTGGCAATACGTTAAAATTGATGAAAAACCATTGCGAACAGGCTTTGCTTGGATATTTACCGGTTTGTTTTTTCTAATCGGATATATTGCCGTTTTTTTAATCATACCGGCAAATTTCGGCCATTTAAGATTACTTTATTTGCTTTTGTTGGGAATCTTCTTTGTTTTTGCTCAAATCTACTATTATGTTTTACCGTTAGTATTTGAAAATTTTGACCGGGCTATTTATACGGCTTTTGTATTTATTGCGACTTTGGGCCTGATTATTCAAGCCAGATTTGCTTTCGTCGACAGAATAAAACCGCTCGATTGGAGCGATGCTGAATTTATCCGATATATACGCAATGATTTCATTGTCCAGGCCGGTGTGGCAATTGTCGGATTGGCTATTTTACCGATCGTTGTATTAATTGTACAGCGGACTCGCTTTTTGGAAAAAATCTATTATGCCAGCTTGGTACTGACACCGCTGCTCTATCTGGCGACGTTAGTCTTAGGGCGTGGTGCTGCTGAATGGGGAGCCAGTTTATGGATCACTTTGCCCGGCGGTTTTTCATTGCAATTAACCGAGTTTGCCAAAATTACCTACTTGATCGTTTTGGCTAATTTTTTCAAAATCAGACCACCGTTAAAAACTCAACTATTATTTGCCGCTTGGGCAGGTTTTAATTTTATTTTAATTATGTTATTGCCGGATTTAGGTTCTATGATGATTCTGTTGCCGGTTACCTTGATCGTATTTGCAGTTATGACCTCCGAATACCTGAAAACTGCAGGTATTCTGGTCGGCGGTGCGGCAATATTCTTCGTCGCCTATAAATTACTGTCTTATGTCCAAAACAGATTACATGGTTGGTTAACACTTTGGACAGAAACCAATGCTTTCAATGAGCAAATTATCTTCGGTCTGCAGGCAATCGGCAGAGGGGGTGTCTTCGGCAGAGGCTTGGGAGTCGGTAATCCCAGATCAATACCTCTCGCTTCATCGGATATGGTCTTTTCTGTTATTTGTGAAGAAATGGGAATTTTAGTCGGATTAGCAGTCATCATCTGTTTTATCATTACATGGCTGAGAGGCGCCAATGCCGCTGCGAAAGTCCGTGACGGATTTACCTCAAGTCTTATCTTGGCTCTGGCAACTTATTTTTTCGTTGAAGCTGCGGTTGTAATTGCCGGTACGACCGGACTAATGCCTCTGACCGGTGCGACTCTGCCTTTAATTGCCAAAGGCGGAAGTTCGATGATAGCCAAATGGTTGATGATCGGCATGCTGCTCGGTTTATGTTGTCGGAACGAGGAAGGAGCGTATAAATAGTGAAACAATTAATGCGCAGCTTAAAATCGATTTTGCTGTTTTTTCTGATCCTTTCGTTTGCTTTGTTGGTTGGAATTGTGGTGCAACAGGATAAAAGTCAACGTCTGTTATTGCAATCAAGTAATGAAAATAAGGCAGTTTTACATTCTCGTTATAGTAATGCCGGTACAATATGGTCATCGGATATGGTTCGCCTGGCATATAGCAAAGACGGTGAAAGACAATATGCGGAAAATTCCGAATTGGCAAGGGCAATGATTCAGACAGTCGGCGATTATACCCATAATATCGGAAATACGATTGAGGGTGCTTATCAAGACAGATTGATCGGGGCAGGCAGATCTCTGATACAGCAATTGGCATTCGATTTTACCGGGAACGGTATGACCGGTGATGATATTATTTTGACGGTGAATTCGGATTTAACCCTGCATGCCCAAGCTCTTTTAGGTGATTTAAGCGGATCTGTTGTCATTATTAATTATAAAACCGGCGCCATTCTTTGTATGGTCAGCACACCGAATACTTATCCGGCTAATGTCGTCACCTGGACTGATATCCCTGAATCATCCTTGTTTAATCGAAGTATTGCCGGAGCATATGCTCCCGGTTCAACATATAAGGTTGTAACAGGCATTGCCTGGACGGAATCAGAACAATACGATCCGAACTACACTATGTATTGTAAAGGTCAGGAACCGCTGTTAGGACCCGGTTCGGTTACCGAAGATCGTGGTGAGGACGCCCATGGCCAGATCGGAATGCAAACTGCTTATCATGTTTCATGTAATCATTTTTTCGGCGATATCGGAATAAAATCCGGAACTGAGTTAATGCAAAATACGGCAGAGCAATTCGGTTTTAATAAACCTCTTTCTATCGGACGCTTGATCGGAAAAACCGGTACATACAAAACATCGGAAGATGATCAATATTTACTGTCTTGGCAATCGATCGGTCAACCGATCGAAAATAATGAATTAACAGTTTCACCGTTGCATCTGGCAATGATTTCCGGTGCCATAGCCAATCAAGGTATTATGATGCAGCCTTTTTTAGTTAAAAATTTTATCAGCCCGTTCGGGAAAAATTATGAAATCACTAAACAGGAAGTATTTAGTCAACTTGATTCAACGGCCGGTGTAGATACTGTAAAAAACTATTTAATCTCAACCGTTGAACAAGGAAGAGCTTACGGTTCATATATACCGGGCTATGTGATCGGAGGAAAAACAGGCACGGCTGAATCTGTCAACGATGACGGGGAACTGGCAAGTAATTCGTTATACACAGGATTTATTGATGATCCGGACAATCCGTATGCCGTAGGAATCGTAATCGAGAACGGATCCTATGATACACCGTCAATTGCAGGTTCAATTCTGTTAAAAGCAATCGAATTAAATCTTTCAAATTAGGTTGAAAATACCTTATACTTTAATTTAGTAATTAAAAACAAATAGAATCGAATTATTAGGATTTGAATAAAAGTTGGCAACAGAGGAGTAAAATGATGAATTCATCGCAAGATAGTAAAATAAAAACCGGCAAGGAGTCAGAATTCGCATCTGAAACTGAAACTGAAACTAAATCTGAATCTGAATCTGAATCTGAAACTGAATCTGAAACCGAATCTGAAAAACCGATTCCGGCTGAACAATCCGGCCAAATCAGTTACGGAATCCAAGTTGCATTGATGTCACTAGGCGGAATTCTCGGAATAATAAGTGCTATTCTGATTATTGCATTCCTGTTTTTCGGCGATTTAATCAGAACATTTATTTTGTAATTCCGGCAGTTTCAATCAGGTTTTAATCTACAATTGAGGAGCTTATTTTGTCTACAAATTTTTTCAAAAAGAACTCGCGCAAACATTTAATGTTAGTGGACGGCAACAGTCTGATAAATCGGGCTTTTTATGCAGGTTCAGGCCGTAAGATGCTCACAGCACCCGACGGAACGCCAAGCGGAGCAGTTTTTACTTTTCTCAATATGTTTTTGAGCTACATGGAACAAATAGATCCGGACAGCATCATTGTCGCTTTCGATCGTAAAGACAAAACTTTTCGCCATGAACTTTATGCCGATTATAAAGGAACACGCAAACCGATGCCGGATGATTTGGCGATCCAAATGCCATTACTTAAAGAATTGCTTGACGCCTTGAACGTTTGTCAGGTTGAAGAGAAAGGTTACGAAGCTGATGATCTGATAGGTACATATGCAAAAATAGCTGCCGAAGATAATTATGATGTTTATATTGTAACCGGTGATAAAGACAGCTTTCAATTAATCGACGAACATGTCTATATCGTTTTACCTGTAACCCGTTCAGGTGCAACATCTGACAGCTTAATGGATCGTACCGCTTTTGAAGATGAATACGGTTTCGGCCCGGAAAAATTTGTTGATTTCAAAGCAATTATGGGTGATTCTTCAGATAACATTCCGGGAATTCGCGGTATCGGTCAAGTCGGAGCCTCTGATTTAGTCAGAAATCACGGTACATTAAAACAAATCTATGCCGATTTGGATCATCCGATAACAAAAATTCCCAATAAATACCGCAATAAATTATCGGACGATCGTGAGATGGCATTTTTATCTTATGATTTAGCTTTGATCAACAGGGAAGTGCCGATCAGAATTAGTGCTCAGGATGCGGTCAAAGAAAAGCCCGATTCGGAAAAGCTGTCCGGTTTTTTTCAAAAAATGGGGTTTCAGACAATGTTTGAGAGATTCGGACTCGAACAAACTGATTCTATCATTGACCAAAAGGAATTGGCTGAACTTAACGAATATCAGGCTGTTCAAGAATTTCTTGATGCTGCGGGTTTAAATAGTATAGTTTGGCTTGTTTTACCGAATGAGAACAGTTTTCTGTTAAGTAAAAATACCGGATATATCCTGCTTGAACCGATTCAGCTTCAAATTGCCTGGCAGGATTTATCCGAGCTGAATAATCAGATTATTGTATGGGACTATAAAAATTGGTTACGAACAATTAATCAGGGCAAATTAACAAATCAACCATTTGATATTAAAGTTGCGGCATATTTATTAAATCAGGGAAAACCGGAAGATTTTACCAGTGTTTTCCAAACAGTTTTTCAACAGAATTTTATTCAACTAAAAGCCAAGCCATCGTCGGATGAACAAATTGATTATTATAAACAAATGGCTTTGGCGATGCTCAAACTTCAACAAATACAACGGGATTTGATTCGTAAACAAAACATGGAATATTTAGCCTATGCAGTTGAGATGCCTTTAACTCCTATTTTAGCGGATATGGAAAAAAGAGGTGTTGCAGCCGATAAAACTCAACTTGACAAATTGAACAGAACGATGTCACAAGAAATTGAAGAACTGGAAGAGAAGATTTATCAATATTCTTTTGAGAAATTCAACATTAATTCCAGCCAGCAATTAAGTGATGTATTATTTAATCAACTGAATTTACCGGCAGGTAAAAAGCTTGCCAGCGGTTATTATTCCACTGCAGCAGGTGAATTGGAACGTTTGCGCAATATGCATCCGATTATTAATCTGATTATCGATTATCGTGAAATCAGTAAATTAAATTCTACTTTTGTTGACGGTCTGCGCAAATCTATTGATCCGCTTGATGGTAAAATTCATACAACCTATCATCAAACATTGACAACTACCGGACGTTTGTCCAGTTCCGATCCTAATTTGCAAAATATTCCGATCAGATCTGAAAGATCCAAAGCAATTCGTGATGTATTTGTGGCTGCACCGGGTTATAAACTGATCGGTGCCGACTATTCGCAGATCGAGCTGCGCCTGCTGGCTCATCTTTCGGGTGATCCCGATTTGATTCAAGCATTTAATGACGGAATTGATATTCACAGCAACACGGCAATGAAAATCTTTGATAAAAAAATCGATGAGATAACAGCGCGTGAACGAGCATTGGCCAAAACAGTCAATTTCAGCATCGTATATGGGGTAACTCCGTTCGGTTTATCACAAGATCTCAAATCGTCGGTTGATACCGCTGCGGAATATATTAATTCATATTATGAGCATTATGCAAAAGTTAAGCCTTATCTCGAGTCACTGATCGAAAAAGCAAAAAAAGACGGCTATGTTGAGACAATGTTCGGACGGAGAAGATATATTCCTGAATTGAATTCAAGTCAATTCCATACCAGAAGTTTCGGTGAAAGAGCAGCAATGAATGCTCCTTTACAGGGATCTGCCGCAGATTTAATCAAACTGGCGATGAATCGTATTGACCGAATTTTAGAACAACAAAATTTACAAGCTCGTTTCATTTTACAGGTACATGATGAACTGATCTTAGAATTGCCTGAACATGAGGTAGAGCAGGTGAGTCAAATTCTGCAAAACGGAATGGAAAGTGTTGCCGAATTAAAAATTCCTCTTTTAGCTGAAGTTTCTGTCGGCAATTCCTGGGCAGAAATCTAGGACAATTATATTTTATTAAAAGGGAGGCCTCTTGAACCGAGTTCGGAAGTTAAGATTTTATTGACCTGTTCTCGTAACTGATCAAAATCTTGGTTGTTGACAATATCAAGATCTGCTAATTTACTGTATTCTTCCGGGGTCATTTGAACGGCCATTCGTCGCATTGCTTCTGCTTTGCTAAGTCCTCTTTTTTCAAGACGATTTAACCTGATCTCTTGATTGGAGGTCACATTCCAAACCTGATCACATCGATCAAGAAATCCTTCTTTAACCGGAATCGGAACATCAAGCACGACAACTTTTTCACCGGAATTTTCCAGATCATCAAGATATTTTCCCATTTGTTTCATCGTATGTTTATGGACAATCAAACTTAAAGCATCAAGTGCTTTTTTATTTTCAAAAACTAATTCAGACATTTTAACTCTATTCAAAGAACCGTCCGTATTAATATATTCTTGCCCGAAACGTTCAATAATTTCCGGAATCGCAATTCCGTCACTTATCGTAACACTGTGTGAAATTTTGTCGGCATCCAGAACTGCTAAACCTGCTTCACGACATAAACTCGCAATCGTACTTTTTCCGGTGCCGATACCGCCTGTAATACCAATAACAAACATTTTAACCTTGCTTTCCTATACGTTAAACATTTTAACCTTGCTTTCCTATACGTTAAACATTTTAACCTTGCTTTCCTATACGTTAAACATTTTAACCTTGCTTTCCTATACGTTAAAGCGAAATAAAGTACAATCGCCATCTTGCATAACGTATTCTTTACCTTCAGATTTAACCAAGCCTTTTTCTCTTGCGGCAGCAATTGATCCGTTTGCAATTAAATCCTCAAACTTGACTACTTCTGCCCGAATAAACCCCCGTTCAAAATCACTGTGAATTTTACCGGCTGCTTGCGGGGCTTTAGTGCCCTTTTTGATTGTCCAAGCTCTGATTTCATCTTCACCGATAGTTAGAAAAGAAATCAAACCGAGTAATTGATAACCGGCAGATATAATCTGATCAAGTCCGCTTTGTTCAATACCTAAAGTTTCAATAAATTCAGCAGCTTCTTGCGGATCGAGAGATTGCAACTCTTCTTCAATTTTCGCACTGATCATAACCATTTTATCATTGTTCTGTTCAGCATATGCCTGAAGTAACTTTGCCTGTTCAGGCATAGTGCCAATATCATCTTCGCTGATATTGGCAACATATAAAACCGGTTTCGAAGATAAAAGCCATAATTCTTTGGTAAACGGAATTTCACTGTCATCTAACGGATAAGTTCTTGCCGGATTTTCATTTGCCAGATGGTCTAAGAGTTTTTCTAAAAACGCTTTTTCTTTTAAAAGTGTTTTATCACCGCTTTTAGCAGCTTTGGTAACCCGTTCGATACGTCTTTCGATATATTCCATATCCGATAAGATTAATTCTAATTGAATGATACCAGCATCACTCACAGAATCCGCTTCGCCTGAAACATGAATGATATTAGGATCGGAAAAACAACGTACAACATGTACAATCGCATCTGTTTCTCTGATATTTGCCAAAAACTGATTGCCGAGACCTTCACCTTTGCTGGCACCTTTAACCAAACCGGCAATATCTACAAATTCAATCGTTGCATGTACAATCTTTTTGGCATGATAAATTTCATCTAAAGCTTCCAATCTGAAGTCCGGTACAGCAACAACTCCGACATTCGGCTCTATCGTGCAAAAAGGATAATTGGCAACATCTGCACCTGCTTTGGTTAAGGCGTTAAACAAGGTACTTTTTCCGACATTCGGTAATCCCACGATTCCCAATTTCATTATATTTCTCCTAAATTCAGTATTTTCTTAAAATAACGACATTAATTATATCATTTATTTTGAATGATGCTTGAGAAAATTGTCTTCAGAGCTTGCACACTTTTTAAGTTTATTCAGGGATTTAACAGTACAACCTGTTATGTTGTGACCCCTTGTCAAGGTTTATTTTTAAAAAATTTAATTTTAAAATTAAATTTTCAAATCATGGTTAGAGCCTCGTTCAAACTGAGGCTTTCTTCAAGGGATCTAGCGCTATGTCTCCGGCTTTTGGCCAATCTGTTATACGCGGATTCGCTTTTGCTTACCGCAGGTCAATGGTCCGCCACGAGTCTTGCTCTCTTAATACGCGAATTACCGTTATCGGTGTCAGCATGGTTGGTAACGCAAATGACTCAGACAAAGCGTAGGCTAGAACCCTTGGAAACAGCCTCATCGTAGCAGTTTATACCTGCAACGGGTACATGTTTCTATAAGAGTTTAGCTTACTCAAACCTTCTGACCTGTCACTCTAGGTTCAAAGCGTCCATTCATCATCCCCCAAACAAAACAAGCCAGCTCTCTTGCAACTGCTGTAATAGCTACACAAGTTTTCTTACCTCGCCGTATCATACGAAAGTACTTTCTACTTAGACGTAGTACTGCCCGATCCGCATAGGCAATTACTTCCGGAGGATTGCCTCGTTGTCTGGCTTTCAGCGCCTTAGATTTCCGATCCGACCTGCCACGACAGATACTGTGAGCTGATTCGATCAATAAACGCCGTAGTTCCCGATTACCTGTTTTGGTAATACTGCCTCTGCGAATCGTATCTCCACTCGATGACTCTCTCGGTATCAGCCCCAGATAGCTGGCAAATTGTTCAGCTGTAGCAAAACGCGCAAAACTTCCTGTCTCTACTATCAAGGATATACTTGTCTGTGTCCGTATTCCCTTGAAGCAGCATAGATGTGCAACCTTTTCACGATAACGTTCTTCTTGGGATATTTCTTCAATGTGCAAATCACACTGCTCAATTAAATCTTGCAGCATGTGGTAGGTCAATAGATAACGATCCAAGACCTCTCGGTAGCCCGGGCGGAGATCGTATGTTTCCAACCAACGCAGATGAACTTGTGTCCACTTGGTCTTATCGTAATGCATAGCGTGACGCAAGCAAAAAGCACCTATTTGTTGTTTCAATCTTTTTAGACCTTGTTTATGGTCATTTCGCATACGGATAAACTCTCGGACCTCTTCGTCTTGTACTGAGGGAATATAGACTGCGCGGTAGTTTCCGTAGGCAAGACTTTTCGCTATGTGTTCAGCATCGCGCATATCATTTTTAAGGACATGACGTGGACGAAGGAAAAGAGTTGCCGGGGCCATAACCACACATTCGAATCCTGCTTCTCTCATTTGATAGTAAAGTGAATAACCAAGACAACCGGCTTCGTAACCACAGACAAAACGTGGAATGATACCCTTGCTTAGTAAACAGGAGGCTATCTTCTTGAGATAGCGCTTCACATTATCGATCTTTGCCTCCATACGCAAATGACCGAATACCTTGTCTTCACCTTCTAGATTTTGCTCAACACAGCAAAGTGTATAACTTTCCCTATGGACATCCATGCCAACATAAATTATTCTATTCATTGAAGTGACCTCCCTTTGTATGCGGTAATCCCCGCGTTTTTCTTTAGCCTTCAGGCTACGGGTAAATCCACGGTTTTGCAAATTGCGGGGTCACTTCATATTGTCTTAAATAATGTGCACGATTTGCCGAAAAACCAGTGATCTTGCACACTATTTAAACTTATCCGGATATTTACCGGTATAAACTTAAATTGTGTGTATGTCCATTTTTGATCTTAGACCTGTGTTTATGCAGATCAATTTAGTAATCATTAACTTTTAGAGAATTTCCACTTTTTATCAGTATTTCTCAATAAAAAGTGCAAAACGATTTGAAAATCCGGTTAAGATAATTGAAATTAAACGAATTTTTAGAACAGGTGAAGCGATGAAATTTGCACAAATTAAAACTGCAGTAATTGATAGCTCTGAATTAATTATTTTTGATTTGGAAATAACTATATTAAACGGTTTACCGACTTTTGAGATCAGTGGTCTGAATAGTCATAAAGGTCAGCAATCATTCAGCAGGGTTCGGGCAGCTTTGAAAAATAACGGTTTTGGAATTCCGCAGGGGAGAATCGTATGTCATCTGACCAGAGACATTCAAAGCGGAGAGGTCAGATCATTGGATTTAGCTTTAGCTGTAGCAATCTTACTGGCAGATGGTCAAATTTTCAATAATGATCTGAAGATGTGGTTTATAATCGGTCAGCTCAGTCTCTCCGGAAAAGTTTTACCGGTAAACGGTGTTTTTGCGATAAGCAGAGATCAAAGCATTTTGAATTATAAGTGGATAATCCCACTTCAGAATCAATCGGAACTTAAATGTGAAGACTATTCGGATAAATATGTAGTAAGCAATCTAAATCAGGTTATTGAAATTGTTGAGAATAAAAACAGTGGCAAATTTTTAGCAAAATATCTCAAGCCGGATTCAAATACAATAAAGCCGGAACCGATCTATGAATTAGTCGGGCAACCTTTAGCCAAAAGAGCATTGCTTATTGCTTTGGCAGGCAGACATCCTTTGTTGATGATAGGCTCTCCGGGAAGCGGAAAAACAACTTTGGCAAATCAAGCCGCTTATTACATGCCTCAATTAGATCCGGATAAACTTGATCAAGTCAGAAAAATATATTCCATGTACGGAGTCTGGAACGAACAAATAGATCAGGGAATAATCAGACCTTATCAGGCACCTCACCATACCGTAACACAAATGGCACTGATCGGCGGCGGCAACAATCTAACACCGGGTTTAATAACCTATGCACATAACGGCATATTATTTCTCGATGAATTGAGCGAATTCAAGTCCAACATTTTAGAACTTCTGCGTCAGCCTTTAAGTGAAAAAACTATTGAATTGGCTCGGAAAAACCTTTCGGTAAAATATCCGGCAGATTTTTTGTTGATTGCCGCAACGAATCCATGTCCTTGCGGCTATCGTCTTGAAAATGATCAGCGTTGTCAATGCAGTGCCGCCGAGATTAGAAAATTCAAGAAAAGATTATCCGGCGCTATTCTGGATCGTTTCCAAATAGCCGTAATCATGAATGATTTAACTCAAACAGACTTAATTAAAACTGCTGAGAATAAAATGCTTACACAAACTGAAATTCATAAAATTCAAGACCGAATTTTATCGGCACATCAGATGCAAGCTGCCAGATGTAATGTCCATCGGGTCAAGTTCGAATATAACGGTCAGATTAAAATTCAAATGCTTGCGGATTATTTTGCAATAAACAGCCGAGCCTTAAAGCATTTTAATCAAATTACCCAAAATTATTTATTATCTCCAAGATCTTATTTGGCATTGCTGAGGGTAGCCAGAACGATTGCCGACTTGGAGCAAAGCGAAACAGTCACGGAAACACATTTGCATGAAGCATTGTTATTGCGTGCAAATCCTGAAATTTATTAACCTGTGATATTTAATGAAAGTGAGTAACCACAATCATTCAATATTTAAAACATTAAGCGGTGGAAAATGGCATATATATTTAACCAAGAATGGATAGAACTCAACAATTTTTTCAAAGAAAACAAGCTTACTGTTACAAAACAAAGAGCTTGGTTAGAAAAGTTTTCTCATATTAAACAGGCTATTTCTGCATTAAACAAAAAAAATAACGGAAGCAAGTTTAATTTAGCTAACATTATTAAATCTTCCGATCCTCAACAGATCAGAGTAATCTCGATTCTCGATCCGGACTATCCGAAACTTCTTAAACAGATTTATGATCCGCCGGCTCTTCTTTATTTGCTGGGCAAAGATTTACAATATCAGGAAAAACTCACGGTCAGTATTATCGGCAGCAGATATTCGACCAATTACGGTGAAAGAGTCACACGGATGCTCGTAGAATCTTTGAAACATCCTGAGCGAACAATTGTCAGCGGTATGGCAATCGGGATTGATTCAATTGCTCAGATCAGTGCTTTGAAGTGCGGGATGAATTCTATTGCAGTTCTGGGTTCAGGAGTTGATGTCTGTTATCCCAAATCCAAATATGATTTATATTTGGATTTAATTGAAAAAGGCAGTATTGTCAGCGAATATCCTCCGGGAACACCGGCTAAAGCATATCATTTTCCGTCACGTAATCGTCTCATCAGCGGATTGAGCTCAGCCTTAATTGTTGTTGAGGCAGGTCTGAAATCCGGTACGATGATAACTGCAGAATATGCAATTAATCAGGGCAGAGATGTATTCGCCATTCCGGGTTCCGTTTTTATGAAACAAAGTCAGGGTTGTCATCAACTGATCAATGACGGAGCTAAAATTATTGTCGATCAACATGCCATCTTCAGTTTAGCGGCAGAATTTCCGACAGCGGTACCTCCTGCCGAGAAAAAACTATTGGCTTTGATTCATCAACTTCAACCGAACTTTACGGAGATAATTGATACGCTGAATTATCAAACATCCGAATTAACTGTTCTCTTAGGCAAACTCGAAGCGCTGGGATATATCGAACAAAAATTCGGCAAGTTCATGGTGACAGATAAGGGTATGTCTTTATTTACATAATTTTCGATTAATTTATAACCAAGTATCAACATTAATAATTTGAACTTTTCTTTGACAGATGAAATTTTATCTTGTATATATGTAATTTATAAGATTAGCGTGATACGGAAGGACATTATGGATCATACTCTTGTTATTGTTGAATCACCTGCAAAGGCAAATACGATCAGTCGTTATTTAGGAAAAAATTATAAAGTTGCAGCTTCAGTCGGTCATATCAGAGATTTACCGGCGTCTACGTTAGGCGTCGATATCGATAATGATTTTAAACCGCGTTACATTACGATGCGCGGTAAAGAAAACGTAGTTCGAGATCTCAGAAATTTAAAAAATGAAAGCAGTTCAGTTTTACTTGCCACTGACCCGGATAGAGAAGGAGAAGCCATTGCATGGCATCTGGCTAATATCTTGAAAATTGATGAGGCTGCTCCGTGCAGAATTACTTTTAATGAAATAACTAAAAAATCGGTAGAAGAAGCTTTGAATACACCACATCAAATTGATATGGATTTAGTCAACGCTCAGCAAGCAAGACGGATTCTGGATCGTTTGGTCGGATATGAATTAAGTCCCTTGCTTTGGAAAAAAATACGCAAAGGATTGTCCGCAGGACGTGTCCAGAGTGTTGCAACCAAGATTATCATTGACCGTGAAAGAGAAATAAAAGCTTTTATTCCGGTTGAGTATTGGCTTTTAACTGCACATTTACGTAAAAATATCACAGATCCGGTTTTCAGAGTGCGTTATCACGGTGAGTTGGAAGGTAATAAAGTTGTAAAATATTCAATTGACAATGCCGAGCAAGCTGAAGCAATTATTACCGATTTAACCGATGCTGATTATAGTGTGCATAAAGTGACTAAGCGTGAATCGAAACGTCAGGCTAAACCACCCTATACAACTTCGACTTTACAACAGGAGGCTTCGCGCAAACTGGGATTTACATCTGCACGTACAATGCGTGTTGCCCAGCAATTATATGAGGGTGTTAATTTACGTGATCAGGGAGCAACCGCTTTAATAACTTATCTGAGAACAGACTCGGTGCGGATTTCACCAATTGCTATTGCAGCTGCCAGAAGCTATATTGAAAAAGAGCATGGCAATGCTTATTTACCTGCTAAACCACGCTACTATAAAAACAAAAAAGCTGCCCAAGATGCTCATGAATGTATCAGACCTGCGCATTTTGATTTATCACCGCAAATAATCAAAGATCAATTATCAGATGAACAGTTCAGATTATATAAGCTGATCTGGGATAAGTTTATTGCTTCACAAATGAATGCTGCGGTTTTTGACACTACTTCAGCTGACATCAAAGCTAAAACTCATATCTTCCGAGTACGCGGTGAGACGATGAAATTCCCGGGCTGGATGAAACAATACGGAATGTTGCCGGATGTTCAAGAGGAAGAAACTGATGAATTAACTAAAGAAAATTTACCCGATCTGGAAGTTGGAGATCAATTACTGTTTGCCAAACTCGAATCGGAACAAAAATACACAAAACCTCCCGCCAGATTTACTGAAGCAAGTTTGATCCGGACTTTGGAGGAACTGGGAATAGGCAGACCTTCAACCTATGCTCCCACTATTTCAACAATTTTAAATCGTCGTTATATTGATAAAGACGGACGTTCTTTAATACCGACCGATTTAGGTTTTTTAGTAACTGAATTACTGGAAGAGCATTTTGATAAGATTATAGATCCGGATTTCACCGCTCAAATGGAAGAAGACCTGGATAAAGTTGAAACCGGTGAAAAAGATTGGATCAAATTACTCCATGAATTCTATCCTGAATTCCGCAGCGACGTGGAAAAGGCTGATCAAAACATAGAGAAAGTTGAGATTCCGGTTGTTCAGATTAATGAAAAATGTCCGGAGTGCAAAGAAGGTAATTTAGTTATCAAACATGGACGTTTCGGAAAATTTATTGCTTGTGATCGTTATCCGAACTGTAATTATACAAGAACAATTGAAGTAGTAGCTCCCGGGAAATGTCCTTTATGCGGCTCAGGTCTGCTGGAAAAAAGAGCCAAGAAACGAAGATCTTCTAAATTCTTCGTTTGTGATAAAAAAGGTAAAGATCCTGATTGCGAATTTATAAGTTGGGATTTACCGTCAGGTAAAAACTGTCCTGTTTGTGGTTCTTACATGGTGAAAAAGAAATTCCGCGGTAAAGAATACGAAAAATGCAGTAATAAAGATTGTACAACTAATCAGAAAACGAATAAGAATACCAAAAAGAAAATTGCTGCCAACACCAAAAATAAAACTGCTAAAACTCCGAAAGCGAAAGTTGAACCAAAATCCAAAGCCGAAACAGAGCCGATCGATGAATAATGTATATGTAATCGGAGCCGGTCTTGCCGGTTCAGAAGCAGCCTATCAAATAGCAGAAGCCGGTATCGCAGTCACTCTGATTGAGATGAAACCGCATAATTTTTCTGCAGCGCATCAATCTGCAAATTTCGCCGAATTAGTATGCAGTAATTCTTTGCGATCCAATCTGATTGAAAATGCTGTCGGTTTACTTAAAGAAGAGTTGCGAATGAATAATTCTTTCGTTATTAAGGCGGCTGATCTCAATCAAGTTCCTGCAGGCGGAGCTCTTGCAGTCGATCGGGAAAATTTTTCCGGCTATATTACCGAGCATTTAACCGCGCATCCTAAAATAAAGATTGAGCGAAGAGAAGTATTAAGTTTGTCGGAATTTAATTTGGAACAAGACTATGTGGTTATTGCAACCGGTCCTTTAACCTCAGATGCTTTATTCAACGATCTGAAAAGATTTTTAGGTGATGATGATCTCTATTTTTTTGACGCGGTTGCTCCTACTGTGGAAGCGGAAAGTATCAATTATGACCGGGTTTTCGCTGCATCACGTTATGATAAAGGAAATGCTGCATATCTGAATTGTCCGTTTAATAAAGAGGAATATGAAGTTTTTTATCAAGAATTAATTAATGCACAACCTGCATCGGTTGAAGATTTCGACAGTTTGAAATTATTCCAGGGCTGTATGCCGGTTGAATCAATTGCCAAACAAGGTAAAGAAACATTATTATTCGGACCATTAAAACCGGTCGGTCTGATCGATCCGAAAACCGGAGAACAGCCACATGCTGTGGTACAGTTAAGGCAAGATAATAAAGCGGCAACTTTATATAACCTGGTGGGATTTCAAACACGTTTAACTTTTCCCGAACAAAAACGAGTTTTCCGTTTAATTCCCGGATTGGAAAATGCTGTATTTGAGCGTTTCGGTGTAATGCACCGTAATTCTTTTATCAACTCTCCAAAGCATTTAGGCCTCGGTTATCAACACAAAACTTACCCTCATTTGTTTTTTGCTGGTCAGCTTACCGGTGTTGAGGGTTACGTGGAATCAATCGGTTCCGGATTTGTTGCGGCAAAATGTTTGATCAAACATTATCTGAAAACCGAACAACAATTACAGTTATATCTTAATCCGGAAACTATGCTCGGCGGTATGGCACATTATGTATGCCAAGCTGATCCGCAGCATTTCCAGCCGATGAATGCAAATTTCGGTTTGGTGCCGCCAATTGATGTCAGGCAACGAACCAATCTGAAACATAAATATCGGATTACGGCTAAAGGCCGACAAGGCCGCCGCCGGATTTTGGCTTTACGGGCTTTGAGTTATTATCGAAATATTGAGAAAGACATTGAATTGTTAAATGAAAAAAAGTGATTTTTATTATGAGCTGCCTGAACATTTTATTGCCCAGCATCCGGCAAAACTCAGAGATCAAAGTAAACTGATGGTCTTATTACCGGATCATACGATCCGGGACAAGATGTTTTTTGATTTACCGGACTATTTATTACCGGGTGATTGTTTAGTCTTGAATAATACCAAAGTTCTGCCGGCACGCTTACATGGTATAAGAAAAGACAGCGGCGCTCCCGTTGAATTTCTTTTAATCAAACAGATTGATGATACTGATTGGGAGGTAATAGTCAAACCCGGCAAAAAATGTAAACCCGGACATCATATTGTTTTTTTAAAGGATCAATTGGAAGCGGAAATATTGGCAATTAAAGATGACGGCAATCGAAAAGTCAGATTCAGATATGACGGCATTTGGCAGGAAATATTGGCGAAAGCAGGTGAGATGCCTTTGCCTCCTTATATAACTGCCGTCCAAGACGACCCATCCCGTTATCAAACAATCTATGCCAAATATGAGGGATCAGCTGCAGCACCCACTGCCGGCTTACACTTTACTCCTGAACTATTGCAAAAAATTAAGTCAGGCGGGGTAGAAATAGCAGAATTGACCTTACATGTCGGAATCGGAACTTTCAGACCTGTCAAAGAAGATGATATAACAAAGCATTTAATGCATAATGAATACTATGCTTTAGATGAAAAAACGGCAAAACTGATTAATAGAACCAAAGATAATAACGGCAGGATCATTGCTGTAGGCACTACCAGTTGCCGCGTATTGGAAACATTAACCGATCCGCATACCAACCGAATTTGTTCCGGTCAAGGCAATACGGATATATTTATTTATCCGGGATATAAATTTAAACTGATCGACGGTTTAATTACCAATTTTCATTTGCCTGAATCAACTCTCCTGATGTTGGTGGCAGCCTTCTACGGCAGAGAAAATATTTTACAGGCCTATCAACATGCCAAAGATAATAATTATCGCTTTTTCAGCTTCGGTGATGCGATGCTGATCTTACCGTAAGAAAGATAATAACTATGAGTGCAATACAATTCAAATTGAAACATATATGCAGACAAACCGGAGCTCGCTACGGAATTTTAGACACCCCGCACGGTTCATTTGAAACACCGATCTTTATGCCGGTCGGAACCCAGGCAACCGTTAAAAGCTTATCTCCGGAAGAATTAAAAGCAATGGATGCGCAAATAATTCTTGCGAATACCTATCATTTATGGATGCGCCCCGGTGAAGATTTAATCGAAGAAGCGGGTGGCCTGCATCGTTTCATGAACTGGGACCGGCCGATCCTGACGGATAGCGGCGGGTTTCAGGTATTCAGTTTAGCGGATTCGCGGAAAATTGAAGAAGAAGGAGTCCATTTCAGATCACATATTGACGGCAGCAAACATTTTCTTACTCCGGAAAAAGCTGTGGATATACAACAAGCTCTCGGATCCGATATTATGATGCAATTAGATGAATGCACACCATATCCGGCAGAAAAAATATATGTTAAAAATTCGCTTGAACGAACGACACGCTGGCTTGAGCGTTGTCTGAATCATCAGATAACAAATAATAAACAAGCGTTATTCGGCATTATACAGGGCGGGATGTATCCTGACTTAAGAAAACAAAGTGCGAGAGAAATCGTTGCTTTCGATACGCCGGGAATAGCTGTCGGCGGTTTGTCAGTCGGTGAATCGCCGGACGAAATGTATCGGATGCTTGATGTGCTGCAACCGTTGTTACCGGATAATAAACCGCATTATTTAATGGGAGTCGGCACACCGCATCATTTATTCGAAGGTGTACTCAGAGGAATTGATATGTTCGATTGTGTCTGGCCTACCAGACTGGGCCGAAACGGCGCAGCAGTTACCTCGATAGGTCAGGTAACCGTACGCAATGCCGCTTATGCCAGAGATTTCAGTCCGCTTGATCCGAATTGTGATTGTTATACTTGCAAAAATTATACCAAAGCTTATCTCAGACATCTGATTAAAGCAGATGAAATTTTCGGTTTGCGCTTGACCTCATATCATAATCTCTATTTTTTACTTGATTTAATGAAACAAATCAGAATCGCAATTCAAAATGATCGTCTGAGGGATTTATTCCGTGATTTCAAAAAACAATTTGATTCTCAAAGGAGATAATGATAATATTGTCAAGTATATTTAGTTCAGAACGACTTCAAATAATCAGTTTCAAATAAAGGAGAAATAAATGTTACACAACTATACTTTACTTCTTGAGGCAAATGCCGATCAAGCTCAAAAAGGCGGTAGCCTGTTAGTATCACTTCTACCGATGATTCTAATTTTCGGATTGATGTATCTTCTGATGATCCGTCCGCAAAAAAGAGAAGAAAAGAAGATGAAAGAACAGATCAATGCAATGCGTGTCGGTGATTCGGTAGTCACAATCGGCGGTGTCGTCGGTAAGATTATGAATATAACAGATGATGAGGTTACAATTGCCACATCGGTTGCTAATACGATGATGACTTTCAAAAAACAAGCAATCAGTACAGTTGTACAAAGTGAAGAAAACAAAAAGCTTGCCGAAAAAGAAAGAGCTGAGGCAGGTGAACATGAAAAGAAAAGCTTTTTCGATCGTTTCAAGAAAGACAGTGCTGATGATAAAAAATCAAATTCACCTGACAAATAAATCACATTAACAGATTTTTTAATTACCGAGTAGAGTTCAAAAACATTCATGGGATAATTATTCCATGAATGTTTTTGATTATTTGCGTATCGGAGCCCGTCAGAGCAAACTTAACTTATTAATTAATTCTTAAAATATTATTAAAACAGTGGAATATTCCTCTGTTTATCGTATCGGAATAATAAGGCAAAGGAGGATTATTAATGTCCGGATTTATTCCGCAAGAAATAATTAATCAAATTATTGAACAAACTGATATTGTTCCGATCGTTGAGCAATATGTTAAACTAAGTAAAAAAAGTTCAGCTAATTACTTCGGTTTATGTCCGTTTCATTCCGAAACCAAACCGTCTTTCAGTGTTTCTCCCGGCAAGCAGATTTTTTATTGTTTCAGTTGCCAAAGAGGCGGCAATGTTATTAAATTCATTCAGGATATAGAAAATGTGTCTTTTCCTGATGCCGTGAGAATTTTAGCTGAAAAAGCGAATATTGAAATTCCTACAGCCGATTCAAAGAGCTATGAACACAACCAGGCAGAAAGAAAAATTCAACAAGATTTGCATTTAGAAGCTGCCCGTTTTTACTACAACTCGTTTAACAAAAGTTCGAATCGTCATGTTAAGAGATATATGTCGGAACGTGGTTTTTCCGCCCAAACCATGATCGCTTTCGGTATCGGTTATGCAGATTCCGAATGGGACAGCTTAGTCATCCATTTGCGCAAATGCGGTTTTAATGATGAGCAAATGCTTGCTTCAGGTATAATTCGCAAAAGCAGTCGTAATTCTTTAATCGACTTGTTTCGAGATCGGGTAATGATTCCGATTTTTCCGAGCCACGGCCGATACATTATCGGTTTTGGCGGAAGAGCAATCAGCGAAGACGACGAACCTAAATACATAAATTCTCCGGAAACTGACCTTTATCATAAAGGAGAAAATTTGTTCGCACTCAATCTTGTGCGAAAATTGAGACCTTTACCTGAAACTTTAATTCTCGCCGAAGGTTATATGGATGTAATGGCTCTTTATCAGTCGGGATTTAACAATACAATTGCCTGTTTGGGTACAGCCTTGACCGAAACACAAGCCAGGTTAATTGATCGCTACGCTAAAAAAGTAGTTTTAGCTTATGATTCCGATCAGGCAGGTATCAAAGCGGCTCTCAGAGCCATTGAAATATTCGAAAATTTCAATCTGGAAATATCTGTACTGGATCTCGGAGATGCCAAAGATCCTGATAATTACATCAAGCAATATGGTAAAGCACGTTTTCAGGCATTGCTCAATGATGCACCGTCGGCTCTGGATTTTCAAATTAAAATCGCCAGAACTAAATCCACCGATCAAAACGGCTCTTTGGATCTCAATCAATATACGGCGGAAGTCGCCGAAATTTTAGCGAAATTAGATAGTGCCGTAATGATAGAAGTTTATGCAAAAAGATTGTCAGAAGAGATTAATGTTGCGAGCAGCACAATTATCTATGATGTCAATCAAATAAAACAAAATAATACCAAATCCGAATCAAATGAAAGCAAACAAAGCTTATCACAAAACATGTCGAATTATGGAAGCAGATCATTTACCGGGCAAAAGCACAAACAAAATATTCAAATAGATCAAAAAAAATATCTGCGTGATCAATGGCTTATTCTGGCAATTCTGGCAAGTTCACCGGAACTGTTTGATTCAATTGCCGACAGATTCAAACCGGATCTTTTCAATAATCGCACCCTCAGGACATTGGCTGACAAACTTATCCATGCAAATAAAGAAAATCAGCTGTCCGTGCAAAACCTGATTTTTTGGACTGAAGAATTGAGCCATGATTTAGAAGGTATCAATTATAGCAAACAGCTGATGCCGGTTTTAATGGCTTTAGAAGCTGAAGATATCAGATCAGATCAGGAATTGTTAACGGATGTTTTACAAAAACTGGAACAATATGCCATGCAGATCAGACAAGCTGAAATCCTTGATGCCATTAATGATAAAGAAATTACTGCGGAACAACGTAAAAACTTAATCAAAGAATTATCAGCAATTAATAAAAATATTAATTATCCGAAAGAAAATTATTAAATAATTGGAGGAATTACTTATAAAATGAGTAAAACAAAGAAACAAAAACAGGACAAAGAAAAAGAAGAGCAGGTAGTTGAAACCAAGGAAGAAAGAGCTATTATTTCACTGATTAATCGCGGTAACCGCAAAGATAATCAGCTCAGACAACAGGATATTATCGATTATCTTGAATCTATTAAATTACATGAGGATTATCTCGATCAGATAATTGAAGGTTTATTGAATGCCGGAATTGAAGTTATCGAAGATGATGAAGAGGAAGAAGACGAAAATAACGGTCGTATCTTTACCGAAGCGATAATTGTCGATGATCCGGTCAGAATGTACCTTAAAGAAATCGGTCGAGTTGATTTGCTGACTGCAGATGAAGAAAAAGAATTAGCTGCACGGATGGAAATGGGTGACAACGAAGCCAAAGACCATTTAACCACGGCTAATTTGCGTTTAGTGGTCAGTATCGCCAAACGCTATACAGGCAGAGGGCTTTCATTCCTTGATCTGATTCAGGAAGGCAATCTGGGTTTAATCAAAGCAGTTGATAAATTCGACTATCGTAAAGGCTATAAATTTTCAACTTATGCGACCTGGTGGATCAGACAAGCAATCACCAGAGCTATTGCCGATCAGGCACGCACAATCCGTATCCCTGTACATATGGTGGAAACCATCAATAAAATGATCAGAATACAAAGACAACTGTTGCAAAAACTGGGACGGGAACCTGAACCGGAAGAAATTGCCGAAGAAATGGAAATAACAGTTGAAAAAGTACGTGAAATCATGAAAATTTCACAAGAACCGGTTTCTCTGGAAAAGCCGATCGGAGAAGAAGAAGACAGCTTTTTGGGTGATTTCATTCCGGACGATGATGCACCGTCACCTTCCGAACAAGCTTCTTTCGCTCTCTTAAAAGAGCAATTATTCGAAGTCTTAAAAGAATTAACCCCTCGTGAAGAAAAAGTCTTACGTTTACGTTTCGGCCTGGATGACGGCAGAACCAGAACCTTGGAAGAAGTCGGACGTGAATTTGATGTTACCAGAGAGAGAATCCGGCAAATAGAAGCCAAAGCATTGCGTAAATTGCGTCATCCGTCACGCAGCCAAAAATTGAAAGACTATTTAGATTAAATTTGAAAAATTCCGGTAAAACCAAAAATAAATTAAGCAAAAGAATTGCGGCTTTGATCAGATGGATCAGGCCTGATTCTTTTGTGATAGATGTCGGAACCGATCATGCATATTTGCCGATTGCCTTAATTGACAGAAACATAACACAAAAGATTCTTGCAATCGATAATAATCTCAAACCGTTAGCGAAAGCTAGCGAGAATATTCGAACAGCAGGATATACGGAATTAATTGAATTAAAAATCAATGACGGTTTAAGCAATATCAGTTTTACTGGTGATGAAGTTATTGTCATTGCAGGTATGGGCGGTATCTTAATCAGCAATATCTTAGCCGAAGCTAAATCGCGGTTCCGGCAAAATCAAACTTTTATCTTACAGCCGAACTGGACTTGGTTTGAATTACGTAAATGGCTGGCAAAGAACGGATTTCAGATCGAACGGGAACAAGTGATTAAAGAACAGAATAAATTCTACAGTCAGTTATTTGTAAAATATACCGGTGAAAAATATACTATAACCGATACAGAGGCATTCTGCGGCATTAATATAGATTTGAGCATCACTTCCGGAACAACTTCGAATACGGAAAGTTCTGAGCAGACAACTACTGATCCGGCAGATAAAACAACAGATTCCGCCATTGCTACATATTTGGCATATTTGTACAGATTAAAACGTTTGGCAGAACGTAAAGCGCGCAGCATTGAACGATATCATAAAATAAAACAAGATATTGTGAATATAATTTCAAATAAGGAGAAAAAATGGTTATACACAGAGAAATTTTAAAATATATAAATGAAATTGCACCATACAGTGATGCTGAACAATGGGATCCGACCGGTCCCACTTTAGGCTGGCTTGATGATCAAACTGAAGGTGCGGTTCTCAGTTTGGATTTAACCAGTGATGCCTATAAACTTGCTCTTGCCAACAATTGTAATTTAATAATTACACATCATCCGTTTATTTTTTCTCCACTTAAACATTTTATTGCGGATAACTTTGAACAAAGTTTATTGCTTGATTTAGCAGCTCAAAAAATCAGTGTAATTTCATGCCATACAAATCTGGATGTTGCGGCAGAAGGAGTTGCTACATCTTTTCTTCAGGCGACTTTGGAACCCGGAAGTTATTATTCGGATATAAAAATTCTGATTCCGCATGAAATAGAAAACGAAGTCGGTCACGGCAGAATTGTGAGACTGAAAGAAGAACAAAATCTCAGCAGTTTATTGCAGCAGGTTGAAAACAATCTTAAAACTACCGTGCAAGTTAATCTTGACCAAAATTTGACAATACAAAGAATCGTTTTTACTCCGGGATCATTTGATGAATCGTGGATTCCCCGATTAGAGCAACAAAAAGTTGATTTATTAATAACGGGTGAAATCAAACATCATGTGGGAGTAATGCTTAAAGAAAGAGGGATCGCAATGTTTGCTGCAGGTCACGGTGCCTCGGAGCAAACAGTAATTCCTTTATTAAAAAGCAAACTCTCAAACAAATTTTCAAAAATTAATTTTGTGGAAAATCCGGGAATCACATATAATCAATTAAGATCTGAGTAAACTGGACAATCGCGGCTGCGAAGATGAAAATCTGCAGATGAGGAAAGTCCGGGCTTCATAGGGCAAAGGCGCCGGGTAGTTCCCGGTGAAGGTGACTTTAAGGAAAGTGCAACAGAAATTATACCGCCGAGCAATCGGTAAGGGTGGAATGGTGAGGTAAGAGCTCACCGGCAGTCTGGTAACAGATTGGCCGTGTAAACCCCGTCTGAAGCAACACCGTGGAGAAACAATAGTGTGGCCCGCACGTTTCGTGGAGGTGGCTTGAATCCGGGCGGAATCCCGGATCTAGATAGATGATTGTCCCCGACAGAACCCGGCTTACAGGTTTACTCAGATTTTGTTTTTTGTTCTTGTTAGATATATTACAATTTAGTTTTAACTGACTATAATTAATTGCTTTTTTTCACAAAACATTTTATTAATACATTCTTTTGATGTATAATAATTAAGAACATATGTATTTTACTAAATAATAAACAATGGAAAAGGAGTAAATATATGGGAGATTTATTTGGAAATTTATTTGGTTATCAAAAAAAATCAGAAGCCAGAGCTAATGTAGTGATCGGTACTTTAGCAGGATTATTGCTCGGTGCTGCTGCCGGACTTATACTTGCACCGCAATCAGGCAAAGAAACTCGCGAAGATATTGCCAAATTAGCTGAAAAAGGTTATGAAAAAGCTGTAGCCGCTTCTCAAACCGTTGCTGATTTTGTTAAAGAAAAAAGCCAAGAAGTTTCGGAAAAATTTATCAAAAGAAAAAACAAAGCTGAAGATGAAGATGTTGCAGAAAATGCAGATTCAGTAACTGAAGACGCTTAAGCTCAATAAAACTAAAGTTGGTGGTTTCATGTCTTATGTAGTTTTAAGTGAAATTACTATTTCCTTAGATCAATTATTGAGTGTTCTGTTGTATTTGGCAGGCATTGTTGCGTTATTTTTCCTTGCAGTTTTATTCTACCGTATGGCTGCTGCTTTTAAGAAGGTAAAAGATCTGTTGGATGAAATGGCATTACCCTTGGCTCAAACTGTAAATCAATTGCCTGAAATCGTCAAAAAAACAGATCAGAGTTTAGCTGATGTAAATACAATTACGGAATCTGCGGCAGATAATGTACCTGTTATTCTGGATGAAGTTGCAAGTGTGACCAGTTCAGTAGGTACAACAGTTGAAACCGTTGCCGACATCACAACTAACATTGTCGGAACTGTCAACAAGCTTTTTTCCAGAGGTAATAAAGCAACTTCCGGTATTAATTTTAGCGGTGTAGCATCTAAATTAAAAAAATTTATCGGTATTATCGGCTTTTTAAAAAGATTTAAACGCAAGCGCAAAAAAGCGAAAAACAAAGATAAAAACAAATCTTAATTATATAAGGAAATCTTAATTTTAATGATATTTTAATTTAAGGATGATGCATATGACATCATCCTTTGTTTTTTACTTAATCAATTTCTGTTAGAATTAAATTCAGGTTTAACGAAAAGACAGAAAAACCGGTTTCGTTAATCAGTAATAACACAAATTTGATTCGGAGCATTCATTTATGAAAAAATCCCAGGCAGCATTAGCAACTCAGGATTCATTTGATTCCTCGAAGAAACTCAGTAAACTTGGTCAAAGCAAATACTTTCTTCTGGCTTTTATTATACCCTTATTGATTATCGGTTTAGCTTATGCAATTCAAAGCATTTATCCGTTCGGTTCGAAACATATCTTAACAATTGACTTGTATCATCAATATGCTCCGTTTTTACGCGAGTTGAGATCCAAATTATTAAGCGGTGATTCATTATTCATCAGTTGGTCCGGCGGTATGGGATTTAATTTCTTCACCGCAATTACTTATTATATGGTAAGCCCGTTTAATTTATTGTTATTGTTGTTTTCGGAACAGCAAATCAGTGAGGCTGTTTTATTACTGACAGTTTTGAAAATTGCAACCAGCGGTTTAAGTTTTTATTGTTTCAGTTATTTTTCCCGGAAACGTCATAGTTGGTTTTCTCTGGCGATTGCCTGCGGATATGCACTATCGGGATATTCATTAGCTTACTCATGGAATATCATGTGGTTGGATACGATAATTTTATTGCCTATTGTAATACTAGGCTTAACATATCTGATCAGAAATCAGCGAACCTGGCTCTATGTAATCAGTCTTGCACTGACTTTGATTGTCAATTATTATACTGCTTTTTTTGTTTGTTTCTTTTTAGTTTTTTATTATTTTGTTTTGTATATTCAAGAAACAAACAATAACAAGGAACTCAAAACAATCAATAAGCATGGCGGGAAATGTTTTCTCAAATTTGCCGGGGGATCCTTACTGGCAGGAGGAATGGCAGCAATAACCTTATTGCCTACTGTTATGGCTCTGACCAGAACATCCGCTTCCGGAGACACATTTCCGCAATCCATAGATTTCTTTCAACCGTTTATCGATTTCGTCGGCAGGCTGATGACCCTGGCGCCTTTATCCATCAGAGACGGTATGCCGAATCTTTATGCCGGTGCAGTTTTACTTTTAATGATTCCGTTTTTTTTCAGCAGTAAAAGAATATCTTATTCCAATAAAATAGCTCATGCTGTTTTACTGTTCTTCTTAATTGTCAGCCTGAATAATAACGTTTTAAACTTTATCTGGCATGGATTTCATTATCCGAATCAATTACCGTTCAGAAATTCTTTTGTTCTGATTTTTCTTCTATGTTCAATGGCTTTAACCGCTTATGATTCATGGCAGGGTTCAGACAAAGTTTCTTGGTCGAAAACTCTCGGGATTTGGATTGTTCTTTTACTGTTTTTACAAAAAATAGATCAGGAAAATTATGAATTTTCGTTAATCTTAGTTACAATTCTGGTCTTGTTCATTTTTGCTTTAATACTTAATACCGGCGAGGATCCTAAAATCAAAAAAAGATTTATCTCTTTAGCTTTACTATTTATTATGATAGTTGAGCTGACAATTAATACAATGGTCGGAATTGCTTCAATCAACGACAATGAATATTACGGATCACGCGACGGATATTTGGCGGGTGAATATCCCTCTTCTGTTTTGAAAAGGGTAGAGCAGATCAAGCAGGAATCTCCCAATGCCAGAGCGGCATTATGGCCGGATAAATGTGTAAATGATCCGATGTTATTCGGTTTTCCGGGGTTGACAATTTTCGCCTCAACTTATCCTAAACAACCGGTTCAATTGTTTGCTCATTTAGGCTATGACAATAACGGAATTAACAGTTATCAAAATACCGGATCCAATATTATTCTGGATTCTCTGTTCGGTATAAAATATAAAATTCTTGATCAGAAAAGGGAAGAGCAAGTTTCTTTTTATGAAGCAAAAGAAACAGATGGAGTAACTGCATTATACGAAAATAAATATGCCTTACCGTTACTGTATTTTGTACCTGACGCTGATGCTGCTGAAACATTCCAAACTAATCCGGATATTACCAGTTTCAGCAATCAGAGAAATCTGATCAAAGTTTTGGGCGGTGAGCCTGAAATGCTGCAAGCAGTGAATTATTATTCCGATAATTCAGCCGGCTGTACCGTAATTGAAATCTCGGACAAGAAATTTCAAGTTGATCTCTTAGCTGAAGATCAGGCAGAGTTTTCTTTTGAAATAGAAGCAACTCAATCCGGTTATCACACGATTGCCTGGGATGTAACAGGTTTACGATTTGACCAAGTCTATATAAGCAAGCAGTTAGCTGAACAAACTGACGAAGCAACAGAAGCTACTTCTAAACAAAATCTCAGTCGCAAAGGTACCTCTATTTCTGATTTAGGCTATTTGAATCAAGGTGAAAAAGTCAGGATCGTTTTTAATATCAATAAAAAAGATGCCAAAAACGGTAATATCGAATTCGAAGCTGCTGTAATTAATCAGGAGCTATTCGAAAATTGGAATAACAGATTAGCTAAGATTGCGGTTAATCCGATCAAACATAATTCAGATCATTTGTCCGCACAAATTGAATGTCCTGAACCCGGCTATCTCTTATTTACATCGACTTTTGATCCTGGTTGGTATGCCGAAGTTAATCAGCAGCAGGTCGAGATTAAACCTTTTTCCGACTCTTTGATGCTGATTCAGGTCGAAGCGGGGAACAATCAAATTGATCTGACTTTTGTTCCGCAAGGATTTATACTTGCGGCAATTATCAGCGGTACAAGTATCCTGTTCGGAATATTATTGTTAATTATAGTAATAATGGTAAAACGCCATCGGGCAAAGAAAAGAGCCTTATCGGCACAAGCTGAATCGGAAATTCATTCCGGTTTACAGATCAGACCGCTTGCTTTTGCAGTTAACGATTCTTTTGAAAAGAGAAACCTGCAAGTTGCCGAACCGTCTAAATCCGATAAATCCGGCCAATCTGATTTAGCAGCAAAACCTGATAAGCCGTTGCAACTTGATCTGACTTTAAAATCTGCTGAAACCAAATTACCGGAGATTATTGAATTATCACAAATCAGCTATTCCGATCAAAAACAATTTTTCGACAGAAAAAAGCATGAGGATCTGATCAATGCCAGAACTGTTAAAGATTATAATACCGGCATTGATAAACCGGTGATTGATGATAATCAAGCTATTCAGAACGTTCAGGATACTCATAATGTTCAGGATATTCATATTATTCGTGATGTTCAGGATGTTCAGGATGTTCAGGACAATAAAAATATGAAAGATGACACAGATCTTAAAAATAATGACAATTGACATTGATTTTTTTCTTTGATATATTTGTTTAGTAACTCGCCGGAGTGTCGGAACCGGCAGACGAGATAGACTCAAAATCTGTTGTCCGTAAGGGCGTATGGGTTCAAGTCCCATCTCCGGCACCAAATGCAAATCAGCATTTCCTCAAATGCTGATTTGCATATTTATAGGGGAGTGGCTCAACGGTAGAGCAACGGTCTCCAAAACCGTCGGTTGCGGGTTCAAATCCTGTCTCCCCTGCCAGAATTGAATTCAGTCGTTGATTTATCTGTATCGACGACTGTTTTTGATTTAATTCAAAATTTTTCGATACTCTCAAAATCATAAAATAAATAGAAAATGTCGATATTTCATTGAATACTCTATAATCATTTCCATGAAATTTTCATGCGGTTCTTTACTTGAAACTAAACCGGATATAAACTTGTATTAATAATAAGTTGCTAAATTTATCTTAATAATTTTAAAATAATGATTTACTTCATAGTTTTGTAATCAGAAAGGTGGGATTATGAAAAATAAAAATATCAGCAGAATTATATGGGGCCTGGCGCTGGTGATTGTCGGTGCTATTTTTGCTTTGAACACATTGGGATTTACCGAAATTAATATCTTTTTCGCCGGTTGGTGGACTTTGTTTATTATTGTTCCGTGTTTTATCGGTTTATTTAGTAATCGAGGAAAATTCGGTAATATAATCGGACTTGTGATCGGAGTTGCTTTCCTTCTATCTGCTCAAGGTATTCTGGAATTTGCCTTGGTTTTGAAATTATCAATTCCGATAATTATTATTTTGATCGGATTAAAAATGATCTTTTCTTCTTCGTTTAATCGTAAGAAAAGTGAAAAATTTAATGAGTTGAAAAACGATAGTAAATCATTTAATAAAGAAACTGTGGCTTTTTCAACAAAAAATATCAATTATGACGGACAAATTTTCGATGGTACGGTATTAGATGCAGTTTTCGGAAGCATTAATTGCCACCTCAGAAATGCCATTATTGAGCAAGATTGTATAATTACAGCCTCTGCCGTTTTTGCTGGAATAGATATAAAAGTACCGGAGAATGTAAAAGTAAGTATTGATTCAAATGCACTTTTCGGTGGTGTCTCAGATAAAAGGAATATTTCAAAAGATCAGAACAATCAGCACGATCAGACTGTAACTTTGTATATTGAAGCAAACTGTATCTTCGGAGGTGTGAATATTATATGAAAACTTGGCACAATACAATCAAATACGTGGCTATAGCCTTAGCCATTGTTATTATCATCGGTATAGTAGGCTTTATAATGAATCTATTCTCTTTTGCCTTTTCATATTTTACTCCTGATGTTACCGGTGACAATAAATCATATAAAATTGAGAATGAAATCCGTGTTTTGGAAATAGATCTTAACAGCATTAATCTGGAAGTTAAAACAACAACTGATTCCGATTTCAAAGTAGATAGCAATTATAAATATCTGACTGTGACCGAAAAGGATGACAAACTACTTATTAAAGATAAAAAAGCATTTTCCTTTAACATACAAGGCAAAGCTGCACTTACACTTTATATTCCCGAAAATATGGTTTTGGACAAAGTAGAAATCGTTACAGGAGCAGGCAGTACGGATTTAGAAAATCTACAAGCCGACAATATTATTATGAAATTCGGTGCCGGAAAAACAATGCTGCAAAATATATCTTCCTTTGAAAAAACTGATATAGAAGCAGGTGCCGGAAAACTTATTGTCCGGGACAGTACTTTTAATAATTTAGATTTAGAGATGGGTGTAGGGCAATTTGAATTTTCCGGTAAATTACTGGGTAAAAACTCATTAAAAATGGGGGTAGGTTCAAGTCAAATCGACTTAACAGGTTCTTTAGACGATTATAAGTTAGATGTAGAAAAGGGAATCGGCGATATTTATGTAGGCGATGATAAGCTAAAAAGCAATACACAAATTGGCCAAGGCGACAGGGAACTTGATTTTGAAGGGGGTATCGGTTCCGTCAAAATTAATTTTTCAGAATAAGGATACTTCAAAAGTAAACATAACATTTGAATTCGGTATTGGGATATAAGGAATTAGGGTCTGCCATTGATTTGGCAGACCCTGTATTATTATTGTACATTGCTATACTTAATCTCGGCACCGCGAAAGAGCAGGGTACCTAAGATAAGACAAAGTATAATGATAACAGTACTTGTTATAATAAAATTGCCCAGACTTTGCATAATCCAATCCAGACCATGGATAAAGGGCTTAGCCAAGCTAAGGGAAGGAACATCTAAATCCTCTATAGCTGTTTTATCTATCAGATATTCTAAGCTGCCAATCAGAGCATTCAGGCTGATGACACCAAAAGGTACCCAGAAAATAATCCTGCCCAGCCAGTTAAGGCGATAGTTAATTGTAGCAAGTAAAAGGCCTATAAAATATATTGTTACGTATAAGAAGAAGAGTATTATAAGTTTCCGGCCGAACCCAAGCAGTCCTTCTTGATCTGTATGAACCGGGGTCAGGGCCAGAAATCCCGGTGTATTAAAACCCAAACTTCGACTGATCCATTGCATAAGATGAAAGTATATATTAACCATAAAACTTGTAACCAGACCAAAGCAGAAACCCTCGATAATAAAAGCCTTGGCAATCGTAGCTTTCGGTACCTGATTCTGTGACAGAAAGAAATAATCCTCCTTAAAGGTGACTAATCCGGCTACAAAGCAGGCAATAAAATATATCCCTTCAATACCACCGATTCTTACATTACCGCTGCTGAGAGCAACAATAAATTCTACCAGATACATTGTCGTCATTACAGCCAAAAAGCTAAGAAAGAACTTCTTGTAGTCGCGGGCCAAGATCTTAATTGACGTCAATAATAAAGATTGATTTTTTGTATTCGTATGCATATGAACCTCCTACTTATCGCTCATCATACTATAAGCAACGAAAATATCTTGTAAACTTGCCCGGCTTGTCTCGATACCATCCGGTAAGGCCGGAATAGCAGAAGGCTGTCTGACGAGAAGAGAAGCAAAGCCAAGATTCTCTTTCTTTGAGATCACCGTATATGATTTTTCAATCCGGTGTACCTGCTCTAAAGGACCGGTCAGATAGAAGTGAGATCCGATGATATTTTCAAGGTTATCTTCCATAAAAATCCGACCGTGATCGATGAAAATTACCTCTTCCAGTAAGTTGCTGATCTCATCAATTAAGTGTGTGGAAAGGACAATTGTGTTTTGCTCTTCCCGATAGATACGTAAGACCTCGTTGTAAAATAATTCCCTGTTGACAGCATCATGGCCTATTGTCGGCTCATCGAGGAAGATGAATCCGGCTCGGGTCTGCAGAGCAACAATGGATCGAACAATGGCAAAGTAGCCGGTCGACAATTGATTGAGTCGTTTTTTCTCGTTAATATCAAATTCTTTGAGAAGCTGCCGAGCTTCATCAAGATTGAATCGGGGATAGAACTGACTCGTATAGTAACAGAATTCCTTAACCTTGAGCAATTCAGGCAGAGTCTTGTCCGGTTCTGAAAAATAAATTTGACGCGAAGTAATGTCATCTAAACTTGTCTCACCGTCATAGAGAATTTTGCCACTTGTGGGTCTTATTCGTTCAGCCATAATCTTGAGTAAAGTTGATTTGCCGGCTCCGTTCCTTCCCAATAAACCGTAAATTTTTCCCGTTTGCAGTTCGAGGTTGACCTGATCCAAGGCCTGTACATCACCGTATTTTTTTGATACATCACATACTTTAATTGTCTGCATTGTCTGTATTGTCTGCATAGTCTGCCTCCTTAATCCACCGGATAAGATTTTCCTTAGAAATTTCCAACTGTCTTGCCTCTTTAAGCAGGGGAGACAAGTAAGTCTCCTTAAAGGCTGTTTGACGTTTTTTCTTCAGCATTTCACGTGCTCCTTTTTTTACAAAAATTCCAATGCCACGTTTTTTGTAACAATAACCTTCATCAACCAAGGTATTTACTCCCTTGCCTGCCGTAGCAGGATTGATCTGAAAGGCCTGAGACAATTCTGTCGTAGATGGTATCTGTGTTTCTTCAGCATAAGTTCCGGCAAGAATTGCATTCTCCAATCCTTCCTGGATTTGCAAGTATATAGGTCTTTGGTCCTGATTATTCAGTTTCATTGGCGCTCCCTTCTTGCTCAACTGGTTAACTACTTGACTAACTAACTAGCTAAGCTCATTTTAGACCAGAAAAAAAGACCTGTCAAGGTCTTTTGTAAAAAATATTTAAAAATTATTTATTAATAAAGATCAACTTGCCGTTATTCAGATACAGTAAGATAAATAATTGTATGCTATTACAGCTCCGGATCAACTTGCCGGCATATTCTTAAGATACACTATTTATTTTGATCGAGAAAAACATCGAGTGCTTGTTCGATTTCTGCACCGTGTCCGGTCATCATATGTCCGCCGTCAGGAAAAGTAACAAGTGTAAGATTCGGAAACCTATGCTGAACATTTTTCACTTTTTCAAAATTTGCTACAGGATCGTCTTCCGAATGAAGAATCAAGACGGGCAGATTTAATTCTTCAATCGGATATTTATCAAAATTTCTTTCCATATCGGGATTTGTCAACTTACCGTCTAAAACAACTCCGGCTTTTCTCTCGGAAATCGGCAGGATAGTTTCTACAGTTGATGCCGGCATACCCATTAAGGCAGGCATGAGGGGACTGATTAAGTACATGGCATAATCGGACAGAAGCGGTTCCGGTGGAGCTTGATATTCAAGATAAGTTTCCGGTTTTTCATTGACCGGCATAGCGGAACAAAATAAAATTAAGCCTTTAACACGCTCCGGATAATCAAGAGCAAAGCGAATGGCGGAAGTACCTCCGGCGGAAGTAGCTAAAACAAAGACTTGATCTAGTTCCAAGTACTCCAGTAATTCATCGAAAGCAACAGCCTGTTCTTCAGGCGTTCCTGTTCCTTTTACGGCAGAACCGAGATAGCCAAAACGTGACGGGGCGAGCAAGCGATTTTTGGATTCTCTGTTTTTTACATTTTCATAAGCCTGATCATATCCGCCGAAGAGACCATGGACAGATAAAATAACTTCACCTTGTCCCTGATCAAGGTAATTTAGCGAACCATATGAGAGATCTGCCGTCATAACTTGATATGAGTTAAGCTTGTTTTGTGCCTTATTTAAACCTTTTATGCAACGTATGCCTTGGATCAGAAAATATAATACAATTATCATTAAGAACGCCGATATTACCCATTTCATTTTAAACTTCCTCACTTTTTTATTCTCTTTAATCATCTTTGAAAACTCTCCTGTATTTAATATTTGTATCTAATTCCATTTCAGCCAATTTCGATTTATATATTATTCAGTGTATTTTTCCCAAAAAGAAATATCGGACCTCGGGTCAATCTTTATTTAATATTCAGTATTTCTGTCACAAGGTGAAAAAAGTGATAATATTCGTCGGTCTTATATAAATTAAACCCCAAAAGCTGATCGATTATTTGGCGATTTAAAAATGCGGATTGAATACTTGCTAAAAGTATAAAAGCCTTCAGCTTTCTGATATTTTCTTGCTCGGTAGCAGGAATAGCTTTAAAAATCGCTTTATAGCTTACAGATGAATTACTTTCTGTGTTTGGTTGCGTAAGATCTGCCAGCATAGAAATTTTTGAGATCTCCGGATTATTTAACAGAAAAGTAAAAACACTTGCAATAAAAGATGTCATATCTGATTTATTCTGTTGACCTGTAGATTGGTTTATCTCAGAATTTTCTATTCCGGAAAAAGTTTTCATCACTTGACTGATGATTCGCTGTACACAAATTTCAATCAATCTATTTTTCGAACCAAAGTGATAGTTTATAAGCCCGACAGCAACATCTGCTTTTTGGGCAATTTCTCGTATGGTTATATTTTCAACCAAACCGTCCGAAGTTTTGATTAATAAGATCGTAGTCTCGATAATTTTTTCTTTTATGCACGAGTGATTTTGAATGTTTTTGTTGTCTTTATTAATATCATTGTTCATAGGAACCTCCTGTTTTGAACGGTGTTCAGTTTTATTTTCATCATACTGAACAGCGTTCAAGAAATCAATCCTTATCAACCTGAAATATGAATTATCTTATGAGAATAATTGATATTAAAATTAAAACGTTCTCAGGCTTCATTTCGCATTATTATTTTATTGAAAAATTATATTTTTCTAATTTTGTCTTCATAAGATCTCACACAAAATTTAAGGTTGTACCGGAAAAATAATATACAACCTTGAAAAGTCTGTTAAATAAGCCTTTAAACTAGAAATCAAATTATTTATCGCACATAATTTAAGTTTGTTCTGTTAAATTGCTGAATTAACTTAAAAAGTGTGCGAGCATATTACAATAAAGCCTGTTAACTATATAAAAATGCACACATTTCAAGTTTATACAACAAAACGATTGGATAACCTTAAAAAGTGTGCGAGCATATTACAATAAAGCCGGTTAACCATATAAAAATGCACACATTTCAAGTTTATACAACAAAACGATTGAATAACCTTAAAAAGTGTGCAAGCCTATTATACGCGATTTATTTTTACTTTACTGATTAATTCGGTTTTGGGTGGTTTGGCTTGGCTCTGAACAGGGTAGCCGATGCCCAGAGCTCCTGCAGGAACATAACCTTCCGGTAATTCTAAGGCATCAAGTTGCGGTGCATTTTCCTGAACCATATCACGAATAAAACCGTAAAGGTAACAATTTCCTAAACCTAAGTTACTGGCAGCCAAGGCCATATGATCAACTGCACAAGCTACATTCTCATAAGAAATCAGATTTTCCGGGTCATTTGAAGAGACAAAGATAATCACTTTCGCACCGAGACTGCGGTCGCGTCCGGTTTTAGCCGAGAATTCCCGAATTCTGTTTAATGCAGCTTCACTTTTGACCACTGTGAAATACAGACTGTCATATGCACTGTTGCCGACAGGAGCATTTCCGCCTACATTTAAGATTTCATTAATCAAATCATCATCAACTGGCTGGTCAGTATAAGCTCTGCATGAATAACGCGACTTTACTAAATCTAAAAAATCCATAAATAAACCTCCATATCAAAAAATAATCAATTCGTCTTAGTATTGTAACACAAGTTTAACAATACGAGTGTTTTACATGACATTTAGCAAATTATATTATGGTTCACATTTTTAGTTTAAGATATAATAATACAAGAAAAAAGAGGAATCCGTTAAATAATGATAATTACAAATATATTAATATTAATCACAGCGCTTTTTCTGATCATTTATGGGAATCTCAATATTTGGCTTGGCCTGCCGCTATTGATTTTATCGGTAAGCGGCTTGACATTCCAAATAGTCCAGATTATAAGTATTCACTACCGTTTAAATAAAATCAAAAGAAAATCTAAGGTAAAATGGGTTGGTGAGTTTGTTTTGATTGAAGGCTTGAACCTTGTTTCAAATCAGAATATTTATTTAATTCTGACACGCAGAGATGATCTTTTTTTTCAAGCTGAACAAGATGAATTTAAAATTAATTTGTCAGAGGTCGAAGGTATTTTTATTACTAAAGGTCAATATTTATTGGATTTAACCGATAATGAAATTCAAGCTTATGCAAATCGCGAATCCGGTAAGCCTGTTTTTAATAATGTCAGAAATCTGATTCGTAATAATCATAATTATGCACATAAATTCGTCATGTTAATTTCCTTAAAATTAAAAAGCGAAGTGTATTATAATGTGCGCATGAATCAAGATTTAATAATGATGGTTTTAATGCATGGCAACAACAATTTCAGACGTTTCATCAAACGTCCTGAAATTCGAAGCAAGGTGCGTTTTTATAATAAAAGAATGAATCATACACGTTCGAGAGAAGAACTCGGATCAAAAGAACTGATTTAATTCTCTTTTTTGGAAAGGTATTTTCAGATGCAAATACAAGCACAGACTTTTAAAGAGTTATGTAACATAATTGAACAAAATATTAATCGAGTCATGATCGGCAAAGAAAATGTCATTGAATCCTTGTTGATAGCTTTGACTGCCGGAGGGCACGTCTTAATTGAGGATGTTCCGGGGATCGGCAAAACCACATTGGTTTCTGCATTGGCAAAATCTTTGAATCTGACTTTCAAAAGAATTCAGTTTACTCCCGATTTAATGCCTTCAGATGTAACCGGTTTCAGTCTATATAATCAGAAAACAGGAGAATTTGAATTTCAACCGGGTGCAGTGATGAGCCAAATGGTTTTGGCTGATGAGATTAACCGTACTTCGCCTAAAACACAATCTGCCTTACTCGAAGTAATGCAAGAAAATCAAGTAACAGTTGACGGAATAACCTATGATATTCCGCAACCGTTTATCGTTTTGGCCACCCAGAATCCGGTAGATCATGTTGGGACTTATCCTTTACCGGAAGCCCAGTTAGATCGTTTTATGTTAAAAATCGATCTGGGATATCCGACGATCGAACAGGAAGTGGCAATTCTAAATTTATATTCCAGCGATCAACCGTTGCAAAAACTGCAAAAAGTTGCTGACAGCAATGATGTCCTTTGGATGAGAGAACAAGCTTTGCATGTTCATTGTGCAGTTTCCGTTAAAAGATATATTGCCGAATTAACTGCTGCGACCAGACGTCATCCAGATATCAGTCTGGGGGCAAGTCCCAGAGCCTCCAACATGTTAATGCAGGCAGCCAAGAGCAGAGCGTTGATCAAAGGGCGTGACTACGTCAGACCGGATGATGTCCAAGCGCTGGTCATTCCTGTTTTATCACATCGGATCACCTTAACACCGGAAAGTCGCTTGAAAAGAATCACCAATGATGATGTGATTTATTCCGTATTAAAACAGGTACCGGTTCCGGAAAGATAATATTTTTATGTTTCGTTTGCGTTTTGTTTTTTGGTTAATTGCTGTTGCGGCAACATTTATCGGCAATCAATTAATTGAGCATAAATTTATTATGATTTTAATGCTGTTTTTATTATCATTGCCGATTTTTTCGGTGCTATACGGTTTTTGGGTACGCAGAAAACTAATTGTTAATGCTGTTCCTGAATCGGAATTCATTGAACGCGGTGAGCCTGCATGTTGGTATGTCAGATTTACCAATCTCAGCAAATTGCAGACCATGGCATTACGTATCGTGATTAAAGCCAATACCTTACATCTGGAGCAAGAGCAAATTAAATCAACACTCTTCGTTTCACAGAACAGTTCTCAGGATATCCGTTTGACGGCCGTTCCGACATTTAGCGGTCCTTTCACCGTAGACGGCTTGTCGATTACAATAAACGATATTTTCGGTTTCTTCAGACTGAAATCATTCTCTGCAAACCAAATTAATTTTCCCACTGTTTATGTCTTACCGCTTGAAGACAGAAGTGAAAACTATCATGAGTATCTCAGTAATCAATTGGCGGCAGGGGTATTTCCTGCAGGTAAAAGCCAGACTCTGTTAGATGAGATTGACCGTTTACGCAGTATGGAGAATGGTGATTCAAGAAAATATATTCATTGGAAACTATCGGCTCGTATGCAGGAATGGATGGTTAAAGAATATGACAAAGAAGATGATCGTACCGTTACAATCTTGTTGAATTTACCGGAAGTTTTTTTCAAAACTTATAATAAAGAGAGTAATCGTTTGCTGTACTTAAGAAATTACATGCTTGATCATACTTATTCCGCAATCAAAATTTTTCTCAGCCGTGAAGCTACAGTCAGACTCAAGACTTATCAACCTGAACTTGTAGTTGAAGAAGCTATCCATATGAATGAATCCGATTTATTGAGAAAACAACTTTCTTTTATACCTTATCGTTTAGTTATTCCTTTTTCCGAACAGTTATATGATGAAAAAATCGGCAATGAACAGAATATTCTCTATATTATAACTCATGAGTTAAATCATAGCTTAGTTGCCGATTTAAGGGCATTACGCACCAAAATAGGAAGTTTGCATCTCGTATTTGCTATTGATCAAAATAGCACTTTAGAAGCTGCCAGAGAACATATCGAACGTTTATCGAGCTTAAATATCAATATAGAGATTGCCCATTCAAGAAAGGTAAATAGTTATGCAGAATAAATTTGCCTCAATTGAAATTGCCTATAATGATGTAGGTTACGAAAAAGATAAACAATTCAGCAATCGCTTCAAAATTGTTTTAGACACTTTATTTTATGCGGGCATCGCTCTTCTTTTTTCTTTTGTCTGGTTTGAATTGTTGATCAAGTCGGTCTGGCTTGATTATCCGTTTTATTATGCCTGGTTTACCAAAATAATCGTCACTTTATTATTTCTCATTCTGGTAAATTATCCGAAGATCGCCGGATTAAGCAGTTTAGGACTGCTTGCTCTTACTTCACTTTTAGGTTTATTTTTCAGCAAATCAATCGGTCAACCGTTTTTCGGTTTTATTAAAACACATGTTCACGGAATAATTGATTCTGTCAAATGGGGCTTGGCCTTAGATCCTGCAATTGAAGTAATGCCTCAATATTTTCCGGTTTATGTGGCTCTCTTGTCCGTCATTGTCGGTCTGCTGTTTATCTATGTCAAACCTGCGCCGATCAATCTGATGATAGTTTGGATTGTACCGATTGTGGTAATCGTCCATATTAATCAACAAGACATTTCTCTTGCGGCTTTTTTCGTCGGCTTATTATGTATCATCATCACTTTTGCCAGACAGAGCATCTTCGGTTTTTCTTGGCGTAAAGTATGGCAAATTCCGCCTCTGGCTTTAATCACATTTGTATTAGCTTTTATTTTTGCTCTCCAATCTTTTCTGCCGCAAAATGTATTTCGCAATGAAAAATTAAGTGACCGTCTTAATCAATTAATCAAATCAAGTCAAAAAATGCCGGATACAGTTCATTATTTTGAATTCAGTATCCGGGATGCGGGATATTATCCGCAGGATGTCAGACTGGGCGGACCGATTGAATTGAAAAACATTCCGTTTATGAATGTTTCAGGTCCTGCTCCACCTTTTTATTTAAGAGGAACCATATTCAATCAATTTGAACAAAATATTTGGCGTGCCTCTTCAATGTCCACCAATTATTTATTTTACAATCAAGATCCGATCGATCAACAAGCTGAGGCTTTCGGTTATCCGAGTCATTCTCATCTCCCGCAAGGAGTTATTGAAAACTATTTTACCGAAACTCCGCTTAATATTACGCCTGTTTATCAACCGATCCAGGCAATTTTCCATGGTGGAAAACCTTTGGAAATTATTAATCAGGCAACTGAAAACTCAGATTTGCAAAATATCGGTGACAATTTAACTTCTACTGAAAATAATTCTGAAATTATGTATTATTTTAATCCTGACGGACAAATCTATGCTTCTTTACAAATTCCTGATCCCGGCTATCAAATCAAAGGCTATATTTCACGGCTCGGTTCCACGGCAAATTATCATAACTTGATTGTAAATGATGCAAATGTGGGGAATTTGGTTTTTTCGACTCAAACCATGGCAAATTATAAAAGTTATCAAAGCTTTTTAGAAACAGAAGAGCCGGATTTGGCGAAGATTGTTTATCAGAATATCACCGAGCAAAACGCAAAAGCAAATCAATTAATTGAAATCATCAATTATCTGAAAAATAATTTCAGTTATGATTTAAAAGTAGAAGAAGTACCTGCCAATCAAGATTTTTTTGAACACTTCATTTCAACAAAAACAGGTTACTGTACCTATTTTGCAACAGCATTGACAGTTTTGACCAGAGAAGCGGGTTTTGAATCACGCTATGTTGAAGGTTTTTTGGTAAAAGGAATCAAAAATCATAATTTACCGCAAGATCAATATGAAAGACTGATCTCAACCGATCAGGCTCACGCCTGGACCGAAATTAAAATTGAAGGATTGGGATGGGTACCTTTTGATGCAACACCGACTGCAGCATTGGAGTCAATTCAAACCGATCAGGAAAAAGAAGAGGAACTAGCCGCTTTACTGCCGGAGCCTACTGAAACCGAACCTACTCAAACTGAGCCGACACAACCTTTGGTAACTGAAACTCCTCATGTTCAAACCGAACCGAGTGAACATAATTTAAGTCCTGAAGCAAAACAACAAAAACTTTTAGGTAAAACACTGTTAATCGTCTTGGCAATTTTGCTGTTAATTATCAGCTTGGTGTTATATCTATTGCATCGGAAAAAGGTTTATACCAGACGTCACGATCCGAATTGGTTATCCGATAAATTTGCCGGTGATTTAAAACAGTGTGTACTCTATGTTTGGCAAGATTTAAAATATCTCTATAAGCTTAACGGCGGCACTTATGAACTAAACGATACGATTTTGAAAATGTTTGCAACTATGCTGAAAACTTTTGATTGGAAAAAACAAGATACATATTCAGCATATCAAGCTATTGAAGAGGTGTTATACGCCGAACGCGAACCCGATTTGGCCAATTATGACAGTTTGTTAAATATTTACAATCAGTCTGAATCATTTACTGCAGCAAGATTACCAAAATTAAAATGGATTCTGCAACGCTTTTTGTTTTCAACTGAACCCAAATTATGATTTTTGAGAATTCTGTTATATAATTTATTACTCAGATTATGATAAACTAGTAACAAGGATTCTTTTAACATATGAACAAAATCACAAATAATCAGCAGCCGGCTCTTTCTTATAAATTTCAAGAAGATGTGTTGTGCGATGAATCTCAGCAATCGTATTTAGCCAGGCTTCAAGCTTATAATGAACAATTAACAGAGGACAAAGGACAACAACCTACATATTTCATTCAAACATTCGGCTGTCAACAAAATGAAAATGACAGTGAAATTATTGCAGGAATTATGGATGCCTCAGGTTTTACTCCAGTTGATAGTTATGAAGTTGCCGATATTTCGATTATTAACACCTGTAGTATTCGCGAAAATGCCGATACACGATTATTTGGTCATCTGGGTATTTTAAAAGCTTTGCAGCAGCAGAACCCTCAACGCTTTACCATGCTTTGCGGTTGTATGATGACCCAAGATCAACATTTAGCGAAAATCAAAAAGAGTTTTTCTTTTGTTAATTTAATTTTCGGTCCGCATGATATTTTCCGTTTGCCTCAATTACTATGGAATAGTTTGGCAAATAAGAAACAGATCATTGCAGTATCAAAAGAAAATCTGATGGTCGAACAAGAACAATTACCGATTACACGATCACGCAAATTTCGTGCCTTGGTTTCTATCATGTACGGTTGCAACAATTTCTGTACTTTCTGCATTGTTCCGTATACTCGGGGCAGGGAATTAAGCCGCAGCTTCACAGCAATTTATCAGGAAGTAAGCAATCTGGCAAAAGACGGTTATACGGAAATTATGTTGCTTGGCCAAAATGTAAATGCCTGGGGTAAAGATTTTCGAGGCATAGTTGAAGGACCTGAGAATTTTGCAGAATTATTGGAAGCGGTGGCTCAAATTGACGGTTTGAAGAGAATTCGTTATATGAGCCCGAATCCGCGTGATATAGATCAACAATTAATTGATATCATCGGTAAGTATCCTAACATCGAGCCGCATATGCATTTACCTCTGCAGTCGGGAAGTGATCGCATCTTAAAGCTGATGCGACGCAGACACGATCGTGCAAGATATTTAGAGATTGTACAACAATTGCGTAAAGCCAGACCGGAGATCAGTCTGACTACTGATATCATTGTCGGTTTTCCCGGTGAAACCGAACAGGATTTTGCCGATACACTGGATTTAATGCGCCAGGTTAAGTTTGACAATGCATTTACCTTTATTTATTCGGCACGTGAGGGAACTCCTGCTGCAAAATATGAATACGATTTGGATCCTCATGTGATCAATCAGCGTTTTGAACGTTTAGTACAATTGCAGAATGCTCACAGTTTGGAAGCTAATCAAAAAGTAATCGGACAAACAGCTGAGGTTTTATTAGAAGGAATAAGTCACGGTGATCCTAATATTCTGACGGGGAGAACAGCAGATTTTAAATTAATCAATCTTGCTATTCCCGATCAAATTCGAGAAACATTACCTGCAGATGCAATAATTGATCAAAATACATTAAACGGTGATTATTTTGAAGGCAAATATTGTCTGACAGAATTAGTTAAAGCTAAAACTTTTTCTATAGAAGGAGTCATGAAACAACTGATATGTTAAGTTTTGAACAAGTAAATTGCGAAGAATTAACACCGATGATGCAACAATATGTCACGGAAAAGAAAAAACGACCGGACTGTTTGATTTTCTTTCGTTTGGGTGACTTTTATGAATTATTTTTCGATGATGCAATATTGGCGTCTAAGGAATTGGAAATAGCCCTGACGGGCAGAGAATGCGGTCTTGATCAAAGAGCACCGATGGCAGGTGTACCTCATCATGCTGCTGATAATTATATCTTACGCTTAGTAAATCGCGGTTATAAAGTTGCTATTGTAGAACAAGTGGAAGATCCGCAAGAAGCCCAGGGCTTAGTTAAAAGAGAAGTCGTCAAGGTAATCACTCCGGGAACCTTGACTGATCAAAGTGCAATTGATGAACAAAAGTATTTATTTTTAGCATCGATCATTCAAAAAGGAGTATATTACGGACTGGCAGTATGTGATATCAGCTCAGGTTTATTTGAAACTACCGAAATTACTTATGGTGCTACAACACCTAAACTTCTGGATGAATTATCACGTTTTCAACCATCCGAAATCATCTGCAATCAGGAATTTGCTGACTCTAAAACTTGTCATGATCTCTTGAAACAAGAGGCAATAGCCCTGTCAGTACAACCTGACACCGATTTTAATCATGATTCTATTGCTAAATTCCCGATGATTGATTCTCAAAATTATTCTTTATGGGCTGCAGCAACTGCAGCTCTGTTGAATTATATTGAATCTACTCAATTCACTCTGCCGGACGATCTCGGAACAATTAAACCTTATCAGCAAGATGCTTTTATGATCCTCGATCACAATGCCAGGCGTAATCTTGAACTTACTGAAACATTACGCGACAGACAACGTAAGGGGAGTCTGCTCTGGGCGATTGACCGGACTAAAACCAGCATGGGCGCAAGATTATTACGCTATTGGCTGGAACAACCACTCTTAGATCTTAAAACAATAGTGCGCAGACAAAACGCTATTTCTGTTTTACTTGAAAGTTTTATCTTCCGCCAAGATCTGATTGAACAATTTACCGGGCTTTATGATTTGGAAAGGCTGAGCGGCCGTATTGCTTTAGGCCAAATTAATGCCAGAGATCTGATATCTTTAATCTCTGTTTTAGAAAAGATCCCGGCTATTAAAGATATTTTAAATAACTTCGATGATCCTTATATAGATTCTCTTAACACTCAATTACAGGATTTACCCGAATTAATATCTTTATTAAAGTCTTCTATTGTCGATGAGCCTCCGATTTCAATTAAAGAAGGAAATTTAATCCGTTCGGGTTTTAATTCTGAAATTGACAATTATCGCGATGCCATGCAAAACGGCAAACAATGGATTATCGATCTGGAAACTAAAGAGCGGGATAAAACCGGAATTAAATCATTGAAAATCGGCTATAATCGCGTTTTCGGTTATTACATCGATGTGAGAAAAACCAATTTAGATGCGGTACCTCAGGAATACATCAGGCGCCAAACTTTAACCAATTCAGAACGTTATATAACAGAAGAATTAAAAAGTATGGAAGATAAAATTCTCGGTGCTGAACAAAAATTGATTTCTTTAGAATATGAATTGTTTTTAGAAATCAGAAATATAACTATCAGTTATCTGCCTCAGTTGAAAGCTAATGCTGATGTCTTGTCGCAAATTGATGTGTTGTCAGGACTAGCTGAATTGGCGGAAAAAAATAATTACTGCAAACCTTTTCTGACGGAAGATTTGCAAATAGAGATTTCCAATGGCCGCCATCCGGTTGTTGAACAAACATTAGATTACGGTCAATTCGTACCGAATGACGCTTACCTCGATCATGCAAATAACAAAGTCATGATTTTAACAGGACCAAATATGTCAGGAAAATCTACATTTATGCGTCAAGTTGCCTTAATTGTCTTATTAGCCCAAATCGGAAGCTATGTACCTGCTGATTCTGCCAAAATCGGTATAACTGACCGGATTTTTACCAGAGTCGGAGCAGCTGATGATCTGACAGGCGGTCAATCTACTTTTATGGTTGAAATGAATGAAGTATCACAAATTATGCGTAATGCTACAAGCAGAAGTCTTTTAATTTTGGACGAAATCGGACGGGGAACCAGCACCTACGACGGCTTATCCATTGCGTGGTCGGTGATTGAACATATTGTAGACCCTGAATATATCAACGCCAGAACGTTATTTGCCACACATTATCATGAGTTAACTGATTTAGCAGAATCAACCCAAGGTGTATTTAATTGTCATATTTCAGCAACTGAGCAAGACGGAAAAATAGTCTTTTTACATCAAATTGAAGAAGGCTGTGCAGGTCAAAGCTACGGAATTGAAGTTGCTGAACTGGCGGGTGTGCCGGATTCTGTAGTCCAGAGAGCCCGAGAAATCCTCTTTCAACTTGAACGAGATAATCAAGGTCGCAGATTAACCGTCAAAAAATCTGCCAGGCCTTTTGACGGTCAGGTAGACTTGTTTTCAGCTGCGCAGAGTTTTAATCAAACCAATAAAGTAATTGATAAACTGAAAAATATCGATATGGATTATATCAGTCCGGTCGATGCCAGAAAAATTCTTGAAGAATTGATCGCTGAAGCAAAGGGAAAAGTGTAATAACTGTAAGTAGATATACGATAAATAAGAAGAAAGATTTATATAGAATAAGCAACCAGTTAAATGCCGGAGTAAAGTGAATATAGTTCATAAATGAAAGTGTAATCAGATAAAAGGAAAACAGATTATGATTCGGATTTTGGATAAGATAACAGCAAACGGAATTGCCGCCGGAGAAGTAATTGAAAGACCGGCTTCAGTAGTCAAAGAATTGATTGAAAATTCATTAGATGCAGGAGCTTCTATTATTAATTGTGATATCGAACAAGGTGGAATTAAACGTATCCTGATCAGTGATAACGGTTGCGGAATGTCACCGGAAGATGCGGTATTGGCTTTTGAAAGACATGCAACATCTAAACTGAATAAGATTTCCGATTTAGACCATCTGGTGACAATGGGTTTTCGCGGTGAAGCTCTGGCCAGTATTGCCGCAGTTGCAAGAGTTAATTTACGCACCAGACAAATAGGTCAGGAACAAGGTTTTGAAGTGATTGTTGAAGGCGGGAAGTTCATCGGATCTCAAAAAATCGGTTGCCCTGAAGGAACCCAAATAGAAATTCGTGATTTATTCTATAATGTTCCTGCCAGATACAAATTTTTGAAAAGAGATCAAACTGAACAAGGTTATATCGCAGATTTAATGACGCGATTAGCCTTAGCCAGATCCGATGTATCTTTTCGGCTGACAGCGAATCAGAAAAGTCTGCTACATACACCCGGAAATAACAATTTGCTCAGTGCGATCTATGTTTTATTTGGTAAAGAAACTGCTGAAGCTATGGTTGAAGTCAGCTATCTCTTAGAACCGATAAAAGTGTCCGGTTATATTACAACACCGCAAGCTGCCAGAGGAAACCGCAGTCGGCAGATCGTATTTGTAAACGGCAGAACTATCGCATCAAAAATTGTTTCTGCAGCAATCACCGAAGCAGGTAAAACATGGTTTATGAAAGGTAAGTTTCCCAGCTTGGTTATTAATTTGGAAATTCCTTTAAATCTAGTTGACGTTAATGTCCATCCGCAAAAAACCGAAGTCAGATTTTGGGATGAACAAATCGTTTTTCGTGCTGTCTATCATGGAATCAGAGAAGCCCTGGAATCCGGCTCAACAGTTATCAAAGGAGAAATATCCAGCAGTCACTATCAAACTGTTACACCTTTAGCAGCAAAATTCAAGGAAACTCCTTTAAACTATGATTTTGAGACAAAAAAATCACCGGCGGAAGGAGTATCCGAAAAATCAATTGCTCAAACATCCAAACAAAAATATTACGCAGATGAACGTGTTCATCCTGCTGAGCAGGCTCAGGCATTTATCATGCATCAGCTGGCAGAGCAAACAAATTCACAATCAGCTTCCCCGACAGATTCACAAACATCTGAAGTTTTACAGTCGGATTATCAAACAAATAATTCTACTCTCCCTCATGAATCTCAAAAAGAACAAGCTGATGATGAATCTCAAACACAACAAACTGAAAAAATTTCTCAAATGCAACAATCGAGCTATCAATCTGAAGCTGAACCACAAAAAACTGAATTGACATATTTGAAAGAAGCAAGGCTGATCGGGCAGATTTTTCAAACATATTTGTTATTGGAATATAATAATCTTTTTGTAATTATTGATCAGCATGCAGCACACGAAAGAATAATCTATGAGAAATTGCATTATCAATATCTCGCCGGGAAAACTCAACCTTTTAAAAAGCAGATCTTGTTGCAAAATGAAACTTTGGAATTAACAACACATGAGATGGCTTTGGTAGAGGAAAACTTAATCGAGTTGGATCGTTTAAGATTCGAGATTGATCTTTTCGGAAATAATACAATTATCATTCGTACAGTTCCTGATACCGGTAAACAGTTTTCAAGCCCGGTTTCTGCTGTGAAAGCTTTGATTGATTCTATGTTAGATCGATCATTTTTCCTGGAAGACAAACATGATGAGCTGCTTTATACGGTCGCATGTAAGGCTGCTGTCAAGGCACATGATAATCTTAGTTATAATGAAATGAAAGCGCTGATTGCTGATTTAACTGAATTGATTAATCCATACCATTGTCCGCACGGCAGACCTTTGATTATCGAATTAAGTCAAACAGATTTAGAAAAACTTTTCAAAAGAATTGTTTAGATTTCTAATTGTCATGGATTTAATTATTATGTAGATTTTTATTAATCCGGTTATTAATATATTGTCAGATGATTATTAAATTGAATATAAATAATTAATAGGGAATCACTATGAGTTTAGCTCCGTCAGAACAGGTAATCGTTATTTGCGGACCGACCGCTTCAGGTAAATCAGGTTTAGCTGTCGAATTGGCAAAATTGCTTGATGCAGAAATTGTTTCGGCCGATTCTATGCAAATATATCGTGAATTAAACATCGGTACAGCAAAAGTAACTGCTGAAACTCAAGCCGTTATTCGTCATCATATGATTGACATTATTGATCCTGATCAAACATACAGTGTAGCTCAATACAGTAAAGCGGCAACTGATGCGATCAGACAAATTATAAATCAAGGAAAACCGGCAATAATATGCGGAGGAACCGGACAATATATTAATGCATTATTAGACGGCTTGATTTTTCTCGATACTCCGGTAAATCATGCCGTGCGTAAAGAGATCAATCATACCATCACTGCGGATAATGCTTTAAATTGGCATTTAACATTGACAGAACTGGATCCGCAAGCCGGAACCAGAATTTCAGTCAATGATTTACGACGTATTCGCAGGTTTTTCGAAGTATATCAAACCATCGGTCTGACTCAGACTCAAATCTATGAAAAATCACATGCAAAAGGTCCTGATTTCAATTTCGTATCTTTTTATTTATATCCGGACAGGCAACAACTCTACACTCGGATTAACCAAAGAATAGAAGAGATGTTTGAATCAGGTCTGATCGAAGAAGTCAAAGCGCTTTTGATAAAATACCCTCTGATCCGAAAATCTCAAAGTTTTCAAGCAATCGGTTATAAAGAAACTGTTTCATACCTCGATGGAAAAGCGGATCTCAATACGATCAAGCAACGAATCGGTCAAGTTACCCGCAATTATGCCAAAAGACAATTCACTTGGTTCAATGCACGTACAGACTTAAATATAATCAATGATTTCGGTAACTTAAATTCATTAGAGCAAATTATTAATCTGCTGGATTCTTAATCTATAAATCTATCATCCAAAAGAATTACAAAAGGGAAGCACATAAGCTATAAATTCATTGATTAGTTCGATCTTATCCCCAAAATCATAAATAATTTGTTCAGTAATTTATCGTCAGTATGCATAAAGTAATTACTATATATTGTTTGATTTACCAGTTTCTATTTGTAACATCCTGATATATAATATTTATTAATAATAAGTTAAATTATTATTTATAATTATCATTCAACGGATCGCACAGTATAATTATTAGCTATTATCAGTTTTATTACTATTTATCATTTTTTTCTTTATGATTAAACTTATTATTTTTCATTAATATTTTGTTCTATGACATTATTAATTTTTTAAGATTTTATCAATTTTATTACGTTTTACAAATAAAATTACTAAATTGAGTAAGATCTTATTTTAAAATATTCATATAAAAAACCGGACATCAGGTTTTTAAAATTAAAATATCAAGGAGGATGAAATAAATGAATGAAAATCAATTAAATAATTCCGATAAGAATCCCATAACTTTAACCAGTGGACGAAGAATGCAGGATAGTTTTCTGAATTATTGCAGAAAAAAAGAGATACCCGTTATTTTAGAAATGAATAATTCTTATACCGCGGAAGGCTATATAGTGGGTTTTGATCAAGACAGTATCGTTTTGGAACAAGACGGAGCTCAACAACTATATTTCTTATCATCTTTATGCTGCATTAAGCCTAAAAATAATGTTAATTATATTTTCAATGAAGCTTACCGCTATAAAAAAGTGTTAAATCGATACCCTGAGTACACCGCGAACTATTCCTAAAATTCTACACCCCTCGTGATCAAAGGGGATAGGCCTATAAGCTGAGTTCTGAGGTATCAGAAACGGTTTATTCTCTATAATTTTGAAAGTTTTAACCGTTGCCTCATCCTCAATCAAAGCTACGACAATATCTCCGGAATTTGCAGAATTTTGTTTGTCGACAAATACAATGTCTCCATCCATGATTGCAGCATCAATCATGGAATCTCCTTTGACCTCGAGGGCATACATATCAGGATAACGGTCAAAATAATCAGGAATCGGAATACTTCTTTCAATATTTTCTATTGCTAAAATAGGTGAACCGGCAGTAACTTTACCGATTAAAGGTGCCTGTCTGATTTCAGTCTTTAATTCTAATTCGGGTACAACAATAGCGCGACGTTTTCCATCACTGTAAGTTATTCTGCCATCATCCTGCAATCTGTTTAAATGATTATGAATGGTCGAAGTTGATTTAACTCCCACTCCTCTGCAAATATCACGAACAGAAGGTGAGTACGTATTTTCAGTTATATATTCAACAATAAAACGATAAATTTTTTCTGCAGTTTCATCAACATTCGCTCTGGTAAAACGATATTTTTCACTCATATAAATAACTCCCGAGAAATTAATATAATAATATATAATAATGATCAGCTGAATAACCTAATCAAAATATAACAAAACAATTGTTCTATGTCAAACGATTGTTCTGTTTAGATAAAGTTAAATAGCTCTTGATTGAGAAGGTACAACTTAATCTGACAATTAAAGATTTAGTATTTATAACTATTTTTTTCTGTAATTTTTGACAATTTTATAATTGACATTTACACGAAGATCAGTAAAATGCTCTTGTATTATAATTCTTTGCTTTTTTGATTAAAATATAACGGATATTTTAAGAAAATTACATTTATAAAGTCCGTTCTGAAGAATATCTGTTTGGCAGAAATCAGTTTTGTTGCCACGTTTATATGATTATAAGAAACAGTATTTTAATCACGAGTAGAAAGAGAACTTTTATGAAGAAGAAAATTATAGTTGCCATTTCCGGCGGGATTGCCATTTATAAGGTGGCACAGCTGGTCAGCAATCTTTCTAAAAAGTATGAGGTGCAAGTCATAATGACTGAGCATGCACAGGCTTTTATGAGTCCTTTGATCTTTGAAACCTTGACGGGCAGACCTGTTCCCAAGAATATGTTTGCTCCCGATATACATCACGATCAGATACCCCATATTAACTTGGCAAAATGGGCGGATATTATTATAATTGCACCGGCTACAGCGAATCTGATTGCCAAAATGGCAAACGGACTGGCAGATGATTTGGTCAGCACCACTATGCTGGCAACCAGAAGTCCTGTTTTGCTTTGTCCTGCGATGAATACTAATATGTTAAATCACCAAGCTACTATCGCAAATATAGAAATTTTGCAGAATAGAGGTATTCACGTTTTAGAAAGTGAACAAGGAATGTTGGCTTGTGGTGATTTCGGTTCCGGTAAATTACCTGAAGTGTCAGTCATTCAAGAAACTGCGGAAAAGCTGCTTGAAGTTAATCAGAAACAAGATTTAACAGGTTTGAAGATTACTGTAACGGCAGGTCCTACACAAGAAGCTTTAGATCCGGTACGTTTCATTACCAACCACTCCAGTGGCATCATGGGTTATAGTATCGCCGAGGCAGCCCAAACGAGAGGAGCCAAAGTTAATCTCATTTCCGGACCGACGAACTTAACAGCTCCTGCCGGACTTACCTTGACCCAAGTAATCTCAGCCAGAGATATGTTCAATGCCGTTGAAGCGATTTTCCCGGAGACGGATATACTAATCAAGGCAGCTGCTGTAGCGGACTACAGACCGGCAGAAATATCCCAAGATAAAATCAAGAAACAAGACAGTGACCTGCAAATAAGTTTTATCAGAAATCCGGATATTCTGGCATGGGCCGGAGAGTATAAACAAAATCATCAGGTGTTATGTGGTTTTGCCATGGAGACGGATAATTTATTGGATAATGCCAAAGTCAAACTCCAAAAGAAAAATTGCGATATGTTAGTGGCCAACTCCTTAACTGAGGAAGGTGCAGGCTTCGGAATAGCAACCAATGTTGTAACCTTATTATGGCCGAATCAAGAACCTAAAGCCTTACCACTTATGAGCAAAAGAAATTTGGCGGACTTAATTTTAGATGAACTATTAAAGATAAAAAAGGTGAAATAAAATGTTGATGACTATAGATATTGGAAATACTAAGATTTTATTCGGTGTCTTCCATGGTGAAGATTTAATTGCAAGGTTTAGAATCAATAGCAGAACAGAGAGAAGCTCCGATGAGTTGGCTATTTTATTAATTGATTTACTGCGAACCAAGCATATCAAAACTTCTGATATTAAGGATGTAATAATCAGTAGCGTTGTACCAAAGATTCAGGACAGTTTTAAGCGCCTGTTTCAAAATTATTTTGATGTAGAGGTTTTAACGGTGGGTCCTGAAATTGAAACAGGTATCATTATTAAAGCGGAAAATCCAAAAGAAGTAGGAGCAGATCGTATAGTGAATGTGGTGGCCGCTCACAGCTTATATGAAGGGAGTACCATGGTCATTGACTTCGGTACCGCAACCACCTTTGACTATGTTGATCAAAACGGTATCTTCCAGTATACCGTTATTATGCCCGGGGTGGAAATTTCCGCTCAAGCTCTCCACATCAGGACGGCTAAGCTGCCTCAAGTTGAAATCAAAAAACCGGAATCCATCCTGGCCAATAACACGGTAAGCGGCATGCATTCCGGTATCTTTTACGGTTATTTCGGAGCTGTAGAGCATATCATTCGCAGTATGATGAAAGAATTAAACGATAAGCCTAATGTGGTTGCTACCGGCGGTTTAGGTCGTATGTTTTATGAAACCAGTGACCTGATTGATGCATATAACCCGAACATTGCTTTTGAAGGAATGAAAATAATTTATAAGTGCAGTAAAAAAATTAAAGGAGACTTACCTAAAACTTAATAATCGATTCATATTTATAATTAAAATAACACATAAAAACATCAAATTATTACAAAATACATAAAATAATTGAACTATTTTTGGAAAATATATAAAATATTTGAACTATTTTAATGTTGTTTTTAATTCGTTTGATGTGATTTTTTGTTTGGCTCAGCAATGAACTTATACATGATGACTTCAAATTGGAAGATTGCTATAATGTAAAAAATTGAAATGAATTTTAAGGATCAATTAATGGAATCAGATAATTTAGATAGTTTTAATCCTCATAATAAACAAAATAATAATATTCAGGATCTCGAAAATGACCAACCATCAGTTCAGATTAGACGCGTTAAAATTTCTGAGACCAATTTTGACGGGCCATCCGAAGCTCCAAATGTTGATACTATCCAAACATCTGATGTTGATTTTAATAATGAGTCTGATGTTGATTTTGTTGATGAATCTGATGTTGATTTTATCGATGAGTCAGATGTTGATTTTTATCAAACATCTGAATTTGAAAGTCCTGAAATTATTTCTGAAGCTGATTTATCCCAAAGTGAAAAACCGGAATATCGGATTGAACAATCCAATCGAAACTTTTACGCTGATAAGCCGGATGATAGCCAAATTGAAATTATCAATGAAAAATCGTTAGAATCAGACCTTGTAGGATCGAATAGAAAAGTTATAAATGATGATACCATCATAAAGGAACCGGCTATTCGATTGGATGCAGAAACATTAAAACAATATTTGAAACCTGTCGATAAAACTAAAACACCAGATTCTAATCAGGTGCAAGCTAAGGATAAACCATGGGAGATCGATCGTAAAAACGGGTCTAAAGTTTATGAATTAATCGGTTATACAACATTAAGTAAAATTCATCACGGCATAAAAAAAGAGAATCGCCAATCACTCTTAAAACGAGTTTTAATTACATTGATGTTATTTGTAATTATTTTCATAATTTTATATGTAATGAATCCGATTAAAGATCTGGTTGATTTCAGAAGAATCATCGGAATCGAAAGCATGTACGGTGAAAATTACAGTAAGATTCAGGAACCAACAGATATTAATAATGATCCGGAAAACAATCCGGAGAATGACAAAGATTCTGAGACAGATTCTGAGACAGATTCGAATTCTGAAACTGAATGAAACTACAGAAGAAATAACAAATTTCATAACATTAATCAGAACAAATATTTTCTGCAAAACGATCAGATGTAGTCCGTTGATCTTAAAAGGCAGATGTTTAATTAATTTCTCCAAAATTTCTCAGTAAATAAAATTAAAATCAGCTTTAACTTTATTTCGGCTTAAATTCTCTATCGAACTTCGTAAAATTATTATTTTGCGAAGTTCAATTTGTTAGATTACATGCTGGATGTTATTTTTTTGATATATTCTTAGAACATCAAGAACTGAAATTTAATTTCGACCAAGTATTTTTTTAAGAAAATTTATAATCTTAAATTTTATCGGTTGGGCAACCCAATGAAAATTTCCGATTTTTTGTTCAGCATATCCGTTGAAAGATTTTTTAAATTCGTAAACCGTATCCTTACCGGAAAAGTCACCTTCGATTCCCAAAAAATTATAAGTCGGAATTCCGTTGCGTACGGCTTCACTCATTACATGATGCTGAATTAAAAATGACGCATTCAGCTTACTGTAATAATCATATGATCCGGACAATGTATAATATATTTCATTGTCTGTATACAAGAACATTCCGCCGGCTAAGATTGTAGCATCCGATTGATTGGGAGCATTATCCATCCACTGCTCCGCTTCTTCTATTCTGGCTTCTTGAGCAGCGATTTGTGATTCAAATTCCCTTTTTTGATTTAGTTTCTTTTTACTATTTGGGAATTTTTCCAAGTGAACATCTATCTCATCAATTTGATCTTGCAGATCATCTCTGATTTTCTTTAAATTATCCCGGTATTTCCGGAAATCTACTTCTGCTATCCAAAACTTAACTCTTTCTCCGATATTTTTATATGCAATTTGATAATATTCCAGAGTTTTATCATTATACCCGACTCTATCCGCAGTATGTTGTGTAAGCAATTTAAACTTGTTCAGTTCATCATAGTCCAATTGTCTGACTTGAATACCATATTTTTGAGCATTCGTAATCGAATAGCGAGCATTATTGGCATAAGAATCCCATAGAGATTCTTCTGTCAATCCGACAAGATCTTTCTTATATGCCCAATTTTCAAACATCGGATCAATTCCCTGATCCAATATTTTATGGGAAAAATCGTTAGCACAAATCAATTCTGTAATTTGATGATTCAGGTCGGTGATAATTTGATTATCTGTTACAATTTTGTGCGGCAAATCAGGTGCAACATATAAATCTAACGCTCCACGTTCTTTAGCATATTTTTTCAGTTCACTGAGCCATGTCACCAGAAGCTTTTGATCCGATAAATCATTACATTTCGGACTTAATTTCACATCAAAAGTATAACCTAAGCGCAAATTCATTTTGGTTAATACGGTTACACCGTGCAAATTACGCTGTTCATCAGTTAAACCTAAGTAAATGTATTCATATCCTCTTAAAGCAAGTACTTTTTCCATACCGGAGATATGAGTAAAATATACATTTTCAAAATTGTTTGTATAATCCGAGAATTGTTGTTTACTTATTTCTATCAGTTCCATTAATAAAAATAATCCTTGTCTATTATTTAATAATTCAATTCAGATTATTATATCTGATTTATTGATCGTTTTTATACTAATATCAATAGAGTAAGAAATCTTTGCCTTAAATCTTTATTCGCAACTCTATCTCTAGCATAACAATTTAAAAAGTATATTAAATATCCAATTTTTCTTAATTATTTTATATATTTTAACAAATATCCTCTTGGCTAGTAAAATATACCAATGAATCGTTTAAGAAATAATCATTTAAAAATATTATAATAATAATTCATAATAATATTTCATTACAAATAATGTTATTATTAACTAAACAGATAAATTGAAAGAAGAGCACAATCAATGAGAGAACATGTGTTATTCCTTTTTAGTAATCGTGAGGCTAAAGTCCGCAAAGAGGTCATTAACAAGATCAAGAATTTTTCTAATATTAATCGGAACCACCTCGATATATATTACTTAATTACTCAGCATGCCGATCATTTAAAAGAATTAGTCAGAGATTTTGTTCTCAAATTTGATGAACAAGGAATTATTTTTGTTGCCGGAGGAGATGGCAGCATTAACGAAGCCACTAATGTCATCGCTAATTTACGGGCAAAGACAGCCCTGGGTGTTCTTCCCTTCGGTACGGCAAATGATTTTTGTAAAATACATTATAAAAAATTTAATTTGGATAATTTTTTAAATGATTTAGCTCAACTGAAAATTGCTCCGATTGATCTTTTACTACTTACCGGAGATTTACAGCTTATGGGAGATGGTCCGGATACAATTTTCAATGATGATTTGGCATTAATTCAATCAACTTATGTCATGAATGTTGCAAGCATCGGACTTGATACAGAAATTTTGAATACTGCTTTTCACTATTTACACAAATTCCCTTGGCTCAAAGGCTCTGCTTATACATTTGCAGTCTTGAAACATTTTTTCGCTTTGCATACCAGAGAATACATTTTTTCTTTTCAAGGTAAAAATCATCAGATTGATAGTCTGTTGGCCGCTTTTTGCAACGGCGGTTTTTACGGCAACGGTTTTAATCCTGCACCCAGCTGTGATCTGCAAGATAATCTGTTGAATTATGTAATCGCTCCAAAGTTTAGTCACTTACAATTTGCTAAATTGGCAATCCATTATAAAAACGGTTCAATTGAAAATCAAAAAGATAAGATTAATATGGGTTTGATTAATAAAATTTCAGTCAGAGCAGCTGACGGTAAAGCTTTTATCGGCAACTTTGACGGAGTTATTTTTGAAACTGAGCATTTACAAATTGACGTTATTCCTCAAATCATCCCGTTTGCTTTTGTCGGAGACTACTCACAAAGGCTTATTACAGATAAATCTTCAATAATAGAATAATATGGCTTTAGTTTAGTAATAATGGGTCCGGGCTTCCCTCTTCTTTAATTGCAAAATAAACTGAAATATTATTTCAGTTTATTTTACAACTCACTCGGAAAATGAAAGTAGTTTTCTCAGGACCGGCAACATTTGCTGCAAGCAACAAAATGATCAGGCTCAACTTCAATTAATTCCGGATTTCTTTCTAAACAGATTTCCGAAGCTAATTCACAACGCGGTGCAAATCGGCACTCATCAGGCAGATTGACAGGCGAAGTAACTTCTCCTTTGATTAACTTGCGTTTTTCTCTCTTAGGACCGACAACCGGTAAAGGAATAGCGGACAATAATGCCTGAGTATACGGATGCATCGGCTTTTGAAACAAATCCTTGCTGGATGCTTTCTCAACCATTTGTCCAAGATACATTACAGCAATATCATCTGAAAAATATTTAACCACTGATAAATCGTGAGTGATAAAGACATATGTAAGCCCCATCTCTTTTTGTAATTTTTTTAAGAGATTGAGAATTTGAGCCTGAATTGAAACATCAAGAGCTGAAACCGGTTCATCACAGATTATCAATTTAGGTTTTACCGATAAGGCGCGTGCAATACCGATACGTTGACGTCTGCCTCCGTCTAATTCATGAGGATAGGAATTAACATATCTTTCTGCCAGACCAACTATTTCCATTAATTCAGTTGTTCTGTTTTCAATCTCTTTGCCTTTTTTCAGTAATTTATGTTCAATTATCGGTTCACTGATTAGTTGACTGACTGTTTGCCTCGGATCTAACGAAGAAAAAGGATCTTGAAAAATCATTTGCATTTCCTGGCGGAGATTTCTCATTTTCTTGCGTGAAAAATCAGTTATATCCTGACCGTCAAAAACAATTTGACCTGAAGTCGGGTTGATCAATTTTAGAATGCAGCGACCGGTTGTCGATTTACCGCAGCCTGATTCACCTACTATACCCAAAGTTTTTCCTTCTTCAACCTTAAAGTTAACTCCGTCAACAGCATGTAGGGGTCCTGCAGGAGTAGTGAAATATTTCGTCAGGTTTTTAACCTCAAGTAATACTTTACTCATTAACTATTCCTCCTTAATCTAAAATCCGGATCTTGATATGCAATACAGGCAACTTTGTGATTACCATTGGCATCTAACGCTTCCAATTCGGGAATAATTTCCGAACACTCTTCCCTAGCATATGGACAACGCTCGGCAAATGTACAACCCGGAGGTAAATTTGCAGGATCCGGCATCAAACCTTTAATCGGAATAAGTTCTTCTCCCTGTTCTTTTAAATTGGGCAGAGAATCAAACAGACCTTCCGTATACGGATGCAATGTGTGATTAAATACAGCGTCCGCTGTACCATATTCTACAATTCTTCCTGCATACATAACTGCAACATATTCGCAAATTTCTGCAACTACACCAAGATCATGAGTGATCATCAGCATTGACATTCCCTGTTTATGAATTAATTCACTGATTAAATCTAAAACCTGTGCCTGAATTGTAACATCCAGAGCGGTTGTCGGCTCATCTGCGATTAACAGTTTAGGTTCACAAGCCAGAGCGATTGCGATGACTACACGTTGTTTCATACCACCGGAAAACTGATGGGGATATTCATTAACTCTGTCTTCCGGAATTCCAACCATATTAAGCATTTCCTTGGTTTTTTCCAAAGCTTCCTGTTTGGATACATTTTGATGAAGGATAATACTTTCACCAATTTGTTCCCCTACCGTCATAACCGGATTCAAAGCGGTCATCGGATCTTGAAAAATCATGGCTACATCATTACCGCGAATATTCTCTAATTCCTTTTTATTCAACTTCAGAACATCAACTCCGTCAAGATAGATTTCTCCATCTTTAATAATACCCGGCGGATCCGGCACCAGATTTAAAATAGCCCTTGCCGTTGTTGTTTTGCCTGCTCCCGTTTCACCTACTAAGCCCAGAGTCTGGCTTTTGCCGATTTGCAAATCTATATTATTAACAGCATGCACAACAACATCTTCGGTTTCGTAAGTGACTACAAGATTTTTTAAATTCAAAATTAATTCTTCAGCATTGAAATCCTCATTGTTCAAATCCTGATTAATTGGATTTTCAATATTTTCAATGACTTTTTTTATTTTATTATCCACATTCATCTCCTACTTAAACATCATAATTCTCTTGCTTTTGTGTTCTGCATTTAATTATTTTCTCAGCTTAGGATCGAGAGCATCACGTAAGCCGTCTCCTAATAAGTTCAGAGCTAATACGGTAAGCATGACGGCTAAACCGGGAATAACACATAAATAGCCGGAACTTCTGATAAATTGTCTGCCTGCTGATAACAAGGCGCCCCATTCCGGACTTGGTGCAGGTATACCGATGCCTAAAAAACTTAAAGAAGAAGCTGAAATAATAGTTGATCCGATTAACAAGGTAATTTGAACAATAATAGGCGAAAGACAGTTCGGCAAAATGTGTTTGCTTATTATTTTCCAGGTAGGAAGTCCTATTGCATACGCCGACTCTACATATTCCTGATTGCGGATAGTCATAACCTGAGCCCGCACAATTCTGCCGAAAGAACTGGCACATGAGAATGCCAAGGCGATAATCAAGTTCACCGTACTGGTTCCCAGAACTGATACGATAACTACTGCGGTCATAATATTCGGTATCGAATAAAAAATATCAATGGCACGCATTAAAATTACATCGATAACCCCGCCATAAAATCCCGCAATTGAACCGACAATAGTTCCGACAACTAAACCTAAGGCAACAGCACCGATACCGATCGCTAATGAATAGCGTGCACCGTAGACAACCCTGGCAAATAAGTCGCGTCCGACTTCATCGGTACCGAACCAATTCTTACCGCTGGGAGGTTGTAAACGATTAGGAATATCTTGTGCTATGATATCTGTCTCATAATCAAAAATAACCGGTGCCAATAAAGCGGAAACAATTAAAACTATTAGGAAAATCATACCGATAACCGCACCTTTATTTTTGATCAGCCTACTCCAAGTTTCCTGAGCCAGGGATTTCCGCTTGATTGTTTGATTTTGCTCTTTCATATCTTCCTAACCCTTTCTGCTATACTGTGCCTTGATCCGCGGATCAAAGAAGGCGTAAATCAAATCGACAATCAGATTAATAATCAACATTAAAGCCGAACTTAGAATAATTGATCCTGTAACCATCGGAGTATCCCGTTTAGCGATTGAATCATAAACTAAACGTCCGATACCCGGCCAGGAAAAAACAGTTTCCGCTAAGACAGAGCCTGTTATGACAAGCGACATTTGAAGTCCGATAGCGGTTATGATCGGAATCAATGCATTTTTCAGGCCATGGGTGAAAATAACCCGACGTTCAGAACAACCTTTGGCACTGGCAGTTGTCATATAATCCTGGCGCATAACATCTAACATGGCGGAACGTGTGGTTCTGGTAATCAAAGCAGCAAGACCCAAACCTACAGTCATCGAAGGCAAAACAAGACTGGAAAAGTCCGATTTACCACCTGACGGAAACCAGCCTAAACCCAGCGAGAAAACCAGGATCAACATTAAACCCAACCAAAAGTTAGGCATGGATGTACCGAATAAAGCAAAAATCATGCCTGCAGTATCTTTCCAGGTATTATGCTGAATAGCCGTATAAATTCCCAGAGGTAAAGCGATGACAATTGCAATTAAAATCGCAGCACCTCCCAACATCAGGGTATTTGGCAATTTATCCATAAAGGTGACAAACACATCGTTACCCGTGACGTATGATACCCCCATATCTCCTGTAACAATACCTTTCATATAATTGAAATATCTCACCATGAAAGGATCATTTAAGCCTAATTCTTCTTCGATTGCTTCTATTTGTTCTTTAGTTGCATCATCTCCTGCAATCATTTGAGCCGGATTACCGCCTGTAAGACTCATTGCCCAGAAAATTATGAATGATGTGATCAGGATGACGGGAATCAACATGAGTAAGCGTTTAATAATATAACGTATCATTTTTTATGCTCCTGTTCCTTAGTATTTCAGAATAACTAAAACTTATGTGAAAAGGTGTCGCTGAAATTAAGCGTCACCTTTTCACGAATTAACAGATGCCGTTATTATTTGGCATTTAATTACTCAGCGATATAGGCTCTTGACCAGTTGTGATTGCCGCCTCCGTAGAAATATTGACCCTGTAAATTCTTGTTATATGCAATAACAAGATTGGCGATATAAAGAGGTACCTGAGGTGAAGCATTAACTAAATATTCTTGTAATTCAGTACTTGCTGCCGCACGTTTATCTTGATCTTTCTCAGTTGCAACAATATCAATCAATTCATCGGCATATGGATCTGCATAGTGATGGTAGTTTGACGTGATTCCTGTATAGAACAAATCTCTGTATACAAAATCCACTTTTGAGTCTTCATTCCAGCGCCAGAGGAATAATTCATGTTCACCATTGACACAGGATTCTTTCAAAGTAGCTTCTTCCATCGGATTCAAACTGACATTAATGCCGATTTCAGCAAGATTTGACTGGATGACCGTGGCAATATTCGCATAAGCACCGCTTGTCGGGAAAGTTAAGCTGGTTTCAATTCCGCCATCAGGATATCCGGCCTCAGCCATTAATTCTTTGGCACGCTCCACATCAAAAGTAAAGCCTTCCATATCATCATAGAATCCCCAGAGACCACGATTCAAAATAGTTTTTTGCAATGTGCCTTTACCGTCAAGAGCGACTGTTAACACGTCTTCTCGATTGATGGCACAAGATACTGCTTGGCGCAGAGTTTCGTTATCCCAAGGTTCTTTTTGGACATTGAAACCGAAATAAAATAATCTGGTACCCTGCTGTTCATGAACTGTAATATTGTCATCTTCTTCAAGATATTGCAGTTCATTCATGGGAGGATTAATACAGACATCGATTTCACCATTCTGCAAAGCGATTACGCGTGAAGAAGCTTCCAGATATGGTCTGAATTCAATTGCTTCAGCAACGCCGGCGGAGAAAACATCTTCGGCAGGCAGATCATTACCCCAGTAATCATCAACCTTGGCAAGACGACAAACTACGCCTTCTTCCCATTTTTCAAATTTATAAGGACCTGTGCCGATATACCATGGCTCTTCCATACCGCTTTCCCAAGCTTTTTTAGATTGAATAGAAATAGGTACCGATGATAACGATGCTACAAATTCATTATTATAGCTTTCTATTTCTATATTCAATGTATAATCGTCCTCTACTGTACTGCTGACATAGCCGTTCAAGATACTCTGAACCATTGAATCATCGCTTACCGCCATGTCTAAAGTAAACTTTGCATCTTCAGCCGTAAAAGGAGTTTTTTCCTCATCGTTAAAGTGAACGTCTTCACGTAACTTAAAACGAATGTGGGTATCATCAATAAATTCCCATTCTGTTGCCAAACCCGGATCAAATCTGGTTTCAGCATTCGGATCATTATTAAAGAAAACCAGAGTTTGATGGGTCGTCTTTAAAATAATATTATTGTTGGCCGTCTTTTGCTGCTGAAGATTCAAATTATTGATATCCTCTTCCGTACCGATAATTAACGTTTCCTTTGCACCCGCAGCGGAACTTTTTTCGCTCTTTTGCTCATCAGCCGCTTCTTTTGTATCTTCTTTCTTCTCAGTCTCTTTTGAATCGGAACCTGAACAAGCTGTTACTAAAGAAAGCACCATGATTATGCTTAAGATGAATACTAAAATTCTTTTCATTTCCCTTCCACCTCTCATTTTAATATTTAATCAAAACAAATATTTTGTTTTGATTTTTATACATTAATATAAATATAGTTTTTTATAATCTATATATTTATATTAATAGATTGTATCATGTTTTGCTACATAGAGTATCATTTTTCGACATATTTATTTAACATTTACGGCATAAAGTCAACATCATAAAAAATAAAACAGTTCAAATTTTTATTTTGGGGAAAATTGCTATCTTTTTTGATGCAAATTGAGAAGCTATAATACTGTAACAGCAAGTATTATTGCATATATATTGTATAATTATTAACTATTTCAGCGAATCTATTACTATTTCAGCGAATCTTTTATTATTTCAGTGAAACGATGGACACATCTTGCTGTGTATCCCCACAGTACTTCATCGTTTAAATGTTCCGGAAGAGTATAGAACGGCAACCACTTATTAAGATTATAAAACGGATAATTAATACCGTCTTTGATTCTGTCAAAAGGAAAGTCGGACTCAGGATCAGGTTTTGTTTGCAATTTATAAAAAGTCGGTTCATGTTTAAGAAAATAATCGAGTTTTACAGTATAAATGTGATCTACTTCGTATGGATCCGGTTGTAAATCGCTCAAATTATAATCAGGTAAAAATCCGACAAAACAATGCACGATATGCTGGTCACTGATTGAAGTATCTATTTCACCCCAAATTTCAATTTGATTTGCCGGAATACCCATCTCTTCCTGAGTTTCGCGCAAAGCTGCCCGCAGCGGTGTCTCCCCTTCTTTCAGGCCTCCGCCGGGAAAGGAAGATTCACCGGGCTGCCTGATTGTATTACCTCTAACCTGAAAAATTAAATGCAATTCGCCTGCTATTTCAATCAATAATAAAATAATTGCTGCCCGCCTTTGTTTGCCCAATGGCTTCAGCTGATAATTTTGAATAATCTTTTTAATTTCACTATTATTTACGGTATTATCTTTTTCATAATTTTCAAGACTAACAGGGTTGTTTTCCATTAATAAGTTCCTTTTAGCAAATTATTTCAGTAGTTGATTAACAAAACGCTTAATTGATCAACGTTTCCCTTTATCATAGATTTCTCCTAAAGCACGCGGTGCCCGATTAGTATCAGAGAAAAAGATCAATAAGAGCAAAGTTAATATGTATGGCAAAGTCATAGTCAAATCAAAGAAACTGCTGGACAATTTCATTGCTTTACCGATTTCATTACCGGCAGAACGAGCAAAACCGAAAATCAAACAGGCTACAAAAGTCGGCATGATGCGCCAATTGCCGAAAATCAATGCTGCAATCGCCAAGAAACCTGCACCCATATATACGGTTGGTGAAAAATTGGCGGAAATAGAATATGCAAAACACATACCGCCGATACCGGATAAACAGCCTGAAATTAACACAGCCTTAAACCTGACTTTATTAACCTCAATACCTGCAGCATCAACAGACTGCGGATTATCCCCGCAAGCCCGCAAATGCATGCCGAAACGGGTTTTGTAGAGCACATACCAGGTAATTGCCAGGAGAACCAGGATCAATACTTCGAACAGATAGAAATTACTAAAAAAGCCGCCTACCACCGGAATATCTTTTAAAACCGGGACAGATGCTCTGGGAAATACTCCTATCTGAAATTTATCCGAAGGTTGATTGAAGAAATTTTGATTGATTTGGCGGGTTAAAAAACCGGTTAAAGCAACAGACAGAATATTAATTACTACACCGCTGATTACCTGATTGGCCTTAAATACTATACACAAAACAGCAAATAACGCCGCATAAATCGCTCCTCCGATTGAAGCAATTAAAAGTGAAAGATAAACCGGCACATTAGCTGCCGCAAAATGCGAACTGAAAAATGCCATAAACAGTCCGCCGCAAAATGCGCCAAAACCTAATAATCCCTCCAAAGCCAAATTGGTAATTCCGCTTCGTTCACTATAAATACCGCCTATGGCTATTATTAACAAAGGCAAAGCAAAAGATAAACCGTCTATAATAATATTATTTAACATTTTACTTAATCCCCTATCCTGTCTCTGATCAACAAATCAAAGAATTTTTGTTTCATATAGGCACCCATGGCACTGAACAAAAGAATAATACCGCTCATTAACGCTGCAATCTCCTGTTCAACACCGGCCGCCGATCGCATATAAGTAGCACCGCGATCAATTACCGTAATCAAGAATGAAGAAAATATAATACCTAAAGGATTATTGTTGCCTAACAATGATACGGCAATCGAATCAAAACCGATTGAAGACAATGATTTCGGCACAATTGAAGGCTGATATCCCAAATAATAGGTTACACCGGCCAGACCGGCTAAACCGCCTGAAATCAACATTACATATAACATTCTGCTCTTGACATCAATTCCTGCATAAAGGGCAGCGTCACGATTAAAGCCGATAACGGAAATTTCCAATCCCTGATCCGTACGTTTCATAAAAAAGTACATTGCAATTGCGATCAGAATTGCCACGATAAAAAATATCGGAATCCTCATTTTATACTCGCCGATTTCTACTTGCATTAAAGTTAAGCGTGCATTTGCACCGATATTACGTGATTGTCTGGTCACGGGATCAACATATTTTGTATTGATGAAAAAACTGATAACATATTGAAAAATATAATTCAGCATAATCGAAGAAACAACTTCATTAATGTTGAATTTTATTTTGAGAAAACCGATCAAACCACCGGCTAAAGCACCGACAACTATACCGATCAGGGCAACTAAAGGTTTGGCCAAATATGGTGACATCTCTCTGCTATATCCGATAATGACCGTTGCAACAAAACCTGATATCAGCATTTGTCCGGAAATGCCGATATTAAATATTCCTGCCTGCATTGCAATGGCAACGCCTAATGCTGCGAACAGCATCGGGGTCATTTTATCCAAAGTTTCCATAAAATCGGTAAGCGGACCCTGAAAAGCCGCATATTTGTCTTTACTCAAAACACCGGCCCCCTGCATAAGTCCCTTGTATGCCACAAGCGGATTCTGTCCGACAATCAGAATAATAACGGCAGATACTATCAGGCTGCATATTATAGCAAAAACGGGGATTGAAATAAATTGATACTTCGGATCACCTAACAGACGCAGTAAAGGATTTTTTTTCTTCAGGTTATTTTGCATGATCTTTTACCCCCATCATAGCCTCCCCGATTTCTTCACGTGTAATTTGATCTGCTTCGGCAATGGTTTGAATTCTGCCGTTATAAATAACAGCAATCCGATCGGAACAACTCATTATCTCATCCAGTTCCAATGAAACCAGCAATATCGCTTTGCCGCGATCTCTTTCTTCTATCATACGCTCTCTGACCGCTTGAATTGCTCCTATATCGAGTCCGCGTGTCGGCTGAACAAAGATTAACAATTCAGAATCCAAATCGATCTCACGTGCTATAATCGCTTTTTGCTGATTGCCACCGCTCATTGAACGGACAATGGTCGACGAACCCTGACCGGAACGTATATCGAATTGTTTGATCAGTTTATCGGAATATTCTAAAAACACATCATCCTGTAAAATATGTTTTTTCGAAAAAGGTTCTTTATAGTACGATTTCAAAGCTAAATTTGTCGCTAAGGGCAATTCTAAAACCAAACCGAATCTCTGGCGGTCTTCCGGTATATACGAGATACCCGACTCGATTCTTTCTTTGACTGTTGTATGAGTAATATCCTCATTATTCAAACTGATTTTTCCGCTCTTTACTTTAATCAGGCCGGCAATCGCATCTGCTATCTCCATCTGACCGTTACCGGAAACTCCGGCTAAAGAAAAGATTTCACCTGCATGAACATTAAATGAAACATCATGGACAATTTCTATCCCTAATTCATTATCCAAAGTCAAGTTTTCAACTTCTAAAACCGGATCTCCCGGTTTACTTTCAGCTTTCTCCAAAGATAAAGAAATCTGTTTGCCAACCATCAAATTAGCCATTTCCTGCGTTGAAGTCGATTTAACATCCAAGATATCTATCAGCTCACCATGACGCAATATTGCACACCGGTCGGCAACTTGTTTTATTTCATACAATTTATGGGTAATCAAAATAATGGTTTTACCGTCAGCTTGCAAATTTTTAATAATTTTCAGCAAAAATTCAATTTCTTGCGGAGTCAGCATTGCCGTCGGTTCGTCAAAAATCAGAATTTCAGCTTCCCGATAAAGCATTTTCAGAATTTCTACTCTTTGTCTGGTCGAAACATTGATGTTCTCGATCAAATCGGTCGGATTGACATCCAAACCATATTTATGCGATAAATCTTTGATTTTTTGATCGGTTCCTTTTATATCAACAACCGGTAAGCCAAAGCTCTTTTTTTGAGGTTCAATGCCCAAAACTATATTCTCGGTAATCGTGAAGTTTTCAACCAGCATAAAATGCTGGTGCACCATACCGATACTGAGTTCGGCCGCCTGATAAGGAGATTTAATTTTTACTTTTTCACCTCTTAAATAGATTTCACCTTGATCCGGTTCATACATACCGAATAAAATACTCATCAAAGTTGATTTGCCTGCACCGTTCTCCCCTAACAGAGCAAATATTTCGCCTTGACGAATACCGAGACTTATATTATTGTTTGCAACAATCCCGGGAAATCTTTTTGTAATATTCTTGAATTCGATAATAAAGTCATTTTGCTCTGACATCGACCAATCCCCTCTTGTTAATTATCTGATTTATATATCATATCAAAAAATTAAAAAGAGAACTCATATTTTCAAAATTTGCAAAGTCTGAGTTCTCTCTATTATTGATCGTAAGATACTACTTAAGTTCACATTCCGGCATTTGCAAGTTTTTCAATAAAATTGAATACTGTGAAACTCCTTGAAACATACTTATTCGGTATTAATCATAAAACTTCATTAAAAGTTATCAGCTATTAATGAAAATATGAATCATCGTAATAAGGTTCATACTTTCAATTAATCTAAACCTTTAAAGTTTTCTACTGTTTCTTCAGTGAAATTCCCCGGCGGAACAATAGTACCATCTTTGATTTTAGCCAATACATCTTCCATTTTTTCTACTGTTTCATCGGACAATTGATGACGTCCGTCCGCTTTAACATAGTCCACAGATTCGGAATCAGCACCCAACAATTCATTTTTACCGACAAAAGTGCCGTTGGCAATCGCTTCCAATTGACGTTCAACGTTTAAATGCATCACTTTCAACACAGAGGTTAAGATAATATTTTTATCACCGATCACACCGTCATCAAATTGATCAACATCACAACCGATAACAAATGCATCTCCATGTTCTTTAACAGCTGTGAATACACCGTTACCCGAACCACCGGCAGCAACCAGCATAATGTCTACACCTTCTTTTAGTAAATCTTCACCGACTTGTTTTCCGCCAACCTCATCAGCAAAATCACCAATATAATTACCGCCTACATCTGCTCCGGTCACATCTGTACCGGCTCTGCTCGCAATTTCAACAACTTCTGCAGTTGCTCCGTAATGTTTAACCGCATAAGCAACACCTGCTTCAAAACCATATTGATAGTTTACATTGCTCGGATATGCAATACCGTTAACTACAGCAACCTTACCGGACTTTGTTTCTAAAGCGGCAGCTACACCTGCCAGGAAACCGGCTTCCTGCTCTTTGAATTGCATGGCATAAATATTAGGATATTCAGCTTCACCCGGGAACTCAACGCCTGCATTCAAATCATCAACATTGGTCGGGAAAGAATCGACCAGAATGAAGAATTTTTCCGGGTTATCAACAGCCGCTGTAGAGATTCCTGCAAATTGGTACCCGGGCGTTACGATAACATCATAATCACCAACCACGCTGCTTGCAGTGGCCACTGAATTTTCTACAGCTTCTTCTCTGATATCTTCAACTGATGAATCTGGATGATTTTTGATAAAATTCTGAATACCAAGATAGTTGTCTTGATTAAAACTGCCGTCATCAACACCGGAAGGGCTTGAGACGATAACAATTTTCAGACCATCCTTTGCTGCTGCCGGTTCTTCGGTTTCAACTTTATCTGTCTCTTCATCAGCATCTTCCTTAGGTTCTTCAACTTTTTCTTCAACTTTTTCTTCAACTTTTTCTTCAACTTTTTCTTCAACTTTTTCTTCTTGATCTTTTGCATCTTTTGCCGTGTCTTTGTCATCTTTGCCGCCACAACCGACAACCAAGCTTAACAACATAATTAATGCTAAAGAAATTGTTATAATTTTCTTTTTCATTTTTCCTCCTTTAATGTAAAAGGTTTACTCCTAACTTATTTATTATACATAAATTAACAATTATTCTAAAGTTAATTAAATCAGAGATATAACTTGTAAATCGCAGGTTAAACAGCAATTAAATTTTATTCACAGTTCACCGGCAACTTTGAAAAACCTTGTCAGTACTCACATCCGGTTTTATAAGTTGTATTTATTTAAGTTATTGATAAGACTATTTTTTGCGTGTAGTACCTCTTGTTTTCAAAGTCGGTTTTAATAAAATCCGAGCAGGTTTACGCTGTATAATTTCCGAATCATCTTTATTCTGTTTGTTTTTCAGAAAATCAATCTGATCCAAAATTAAGTCAACTGCAAATGAACCCATTTTATCCCGTGGTTGAGCTATGGTAGTCAAGTTAATCATCGGTAAACCGGAAAAATAAATATCATCATAACCGACTACACCGAAATCTTCCGGAACCCGGATTTTTTGTTCATGTAAGTATTGTAAGACACCCAATGCAATATAATCATTGCCGCAAAATACGGCATCAGGTTTGACCGATCCTTTTTCTAACAATATTTTGATCCGATCATAACCGCTTTGCAGATCAAAACCGCCATAGCTGATCAACTCTTGATTTACCTGAAAATCATTTTCTTGCAATGCTTGTTGATAAGCCAAAGATCTCAATTGATTTGCCGGCGATAATGCGGCACCTCCGATATAAGCTATATTCTGATAACCGCATGAAATCAAATGTTCAGTTGCCATTTTTCCGCCGGAAGAATGATCCATTTCAATAAAATCCGTTTCGTTTTTGTAAGGATGCCAAAAAACTACTAAAGGAATATTAATCGAATCGAATGTTTCCGGTTTATAAAATGCGGACGGTTTGATAATGATTCCTGCAACCTGCTGACTTTGCATATGTTCCAGCATATAATTTTCACGTCCGGTGTCCCACCCCGTATTGCAAGTGGTTACAATATAGCCCGATTTATTTGAGGCTTCACTGATTGAACGTGATAATTCGGCAAAGAACGGATTTGAAACATCAGGAACTATCAAAGCTATATGATTAGTTCTTTGAGTAACTAAACTCTGAGCAATCACATTAGGCCGGTAACCCATTTCTTCAGCCAGCTTTACAATCATTTTCCGAGTATTCTGATTAACATCAGCTTTATTATTTAACGCTCGTGAAACAGTTGCATATGATACCCCTGCTCTTTTTGCAATGTCTTTGATTGTAACCATGCATTTCCTTTTTGTTTATTATTATTTGAATTAACGTTATTAAAGTCTTTATATTAATTATTTATTTATAATCAATATAACCCTGATCAACCAATAATTCAGCTGTTAAAACTGCTCCGCCGGCAGCTCCTCTCAAAGTATTATGAGAGAGACAGGCAAATTTATAATCAAAAATATTATCTTCTCTCAATCTGCCGATACTGACACCCATGCCTCTGCCGAAATTAGCATCCAATTTCGGTTGCGGACGGTTATCATCCTCCAGATATTGTAAGAAAGGTTGCGGAGCTGTTGGCAATTTCTTTTGTTGAGGATATGGCATATACTCCGCCCAAGCTTTTAAGATGGCTTCTTTCGTCGGTTTCTGCTTAAATTTTACCGCTACGGATGCCGTATGACCGTCTTGTACAGGAACTCTGTAGCATTGTGCAGAAATAAGCGGTTTGCTCGCTAAAACTATTTCTGTCTGCTCCGGATTTAATTTTCCCCAGACCCGGAGCGGTTCTTTTTCCGATTTTTCTTCTTCCCCGCCAATGTATGGTATTACATTAGCATTGATTTCAGGCCATTCGGCAAGAGTTTTGCCGGCACCCGATACAGCTTGATAAGTCGAAACCAAAACTTTCTCAATTCCGTAATCTGCTAAAGGGTTTAATGCCGGAACATAACTTTGGATTGAGCAATTGGGCTTGACCGCAATAAATCCGGATTTTGTGCCTAAACGTTGTTTTTGGAACGGGATAATTGCTGAATGCTCAGGATTTATTTCCGGAATAATCATCGGAACATCAGCTGTCCAGCGATTAGCCGAATTATTCGATACTACCGGTGTTTCCATTTTGGCCACAGATTCTTCAAGAGCTATTAATGCGGATTTTTCCATATCTACCGCACAGAAAACAAAATCTACCTGATCAACAAAAGAGGCTAATTCTTCACTGCTTTTTACTACAATATTTTTAGCCCATTCAGGCATCTCGGCATCTATTTTCCAACGACCTTGCATCGTTTCTTCATATGTTTTTCCGGCAGATCTCGGAGAGGCGGCAATAGTAGTAGTTTCAAACCAAGGATGATTGTCGAGCAGCGTCAAAAATCTCTGACCTACATAACCGGTTCCGCCGATAATCCCAACTTTATATTTGCGTTTCATTTTTTGTAAACCTCCTGTAATAACAATTATACCATTTTAGCATATAATTAAAGGCGGAGGCAGGGTTAAGATGAAAAATACTTTTTACTGGCTGGAAGAATTTTTTAGTTATTTTTCGGGTATCAAAGCCAGAGCGCCCGGGACTATCCAAGAATATCGTTATGACTTGGAAATGTTTTTTCGTTTTTTAAAAAAACATCGAAATTTAATTGCTGAAGATCAGATTTTTGAAGAAATTACAATTACTGATATTGATGAAGAATTCTTACGTTCGGTTAAATTGAGCGAAATGTATCGTTTTGTTGCCTGGTTGGGTAATGAACGGGATAATGGTCCTGCATCCAGATCGCGCCGTATTTCAGCGATCCGATCTTTTTATAATTTTCTTTCAACTAAAGCCAAAATTATTGAATATAATCCTGCTGCCGAATTAGAATCACCCAAACAGCTGAAAAAGCTGCCCAGATATCTTTCGATCGATGAGAGTATTTCCGTATTGTCGGAAGCAGCAAATTCCGACGATAAATTCTCAAGTCGCGATTATTGTATTCTGACATTATTTCTTAATTGCGGTATGCGACTCTCTGAATTATGCAGCATAAATCTCTGTGATATTGCGGAAGAAACTCTGACCGTAATGGGCAAAGGCGGTAAAGAAAGAACAATCTATCTCAACTCTATCTGTATCCAGGCAATTGATGCTTACTTACCGGAAAGACTTGAACCCCGGCCGGAAGAGAAAAATAATCCTCTATTCGTCAGCAGAAACAGACGCCGTATTTCGCAAAGAGCTGTACAGAACATTGTGAAAAAATATATCGTCAAGGCAGGTCTTGATCCGAAAAAATATTCTGTTCATAAATTACGTCACACTGCCGCTACTTTGATGTATCAATATGGTCAGGTCGATCTGCGCAGTCTGCAGCAAATACTTGGACATACAAGTGTTTCAACTACTGAAATATATACACACGTTAATGATGAAATGCTGCATCAGGCAGTAGAAAATAATCCGCTGAATCTCTATCGCAAATCGGATTTCACAGAAAACAAATAGATTAGAATGAGTGGTTACTGATTATAGATTTGCAGTTAAACTAAATAAATAATTCTGCGCAAAGCAGGTAAATCTTGAATAATAATTGTACGATGACCGATGAAATCAATATAACCTTTGTTGCGGAATTCGTTTAATTTGCGGGTCATTGTTTCACGGGTCAATCCGGCATAACTGCCCATTTCTTCCCGATTAATTGAAAGATTCAGATAAATCTGATTATTTTTCTTAATTCCGTAAGAATCGATTAAACTGATTAAAAGTCCTGCAACTTTGATTTCCGAATTTGATGCCGAAAGTCGAGAAATCAGTGATTCGGCCCAGCGTATCCGATCAAAAGATTTCGCTAATATTTGGATCAGAGAATCAACTTTGGTTAAAGCAAATTTGGAAAATACATTTTTACCGATCTGTCCTATCTTACTCTCTTCAAGAGTTTCACCCAAATACAAATAATGATCACCGCTTAAGATATTTAAGCCTCCGACAAAATCACCCGGATTATAAATATAAAGAATTTGATCACGTCCATCCGGCATTAATTGTGTGATTTTCATTCTGCCTGAAATAACAATGAACATTCGATCGGCGGTGTCTCCCGGTCTGAACACAATTTGATTGCGTGTAAAATCCTGAATTTTAACACTTGCAGCAATCTCTGTATATTCATCATCAGTCAGGCCCTTAAACAGACTCCATGTTCGCGGATCTTTGGTTACAATTTCCGTATTTAATTTTTCAAGATCTAAATATTCCGGCATAGTTTTTTAAATCTCCGGTAAAATAATTACGGTTAAACATCCTTGATCGAAACTGATTTCTACTTCTGCTGTTCTTTTATAATCTGCATTTTCAGCGAAATTACTGATACCTAATGAATGTCCTGACTGCAAATCGTACTGATTTAATGCATATTCACTATTAAAGATTGTGACATTTTTTACTGATTTACTCAATGCCAAGATGGAGAATATGTATTTCTTTGTTAAATTTAATTCAGTGCACGGCCAATTCAATCTTAACTTGCGGGGACCGTTTACGATCCATTGCAAAACCATACCGTCAGATAAAATGAAATCAGCTTGTACCGAAAATCTTTCTGCCAACAACTGATTATTCAACAAATGATCATAGCGTAAACCGAAAGCGGCAAGGAAACCGATCACCGGTTTAGTTCCGTTTAAATCACATCTTCGGCCGGACAGTATTTCTTCAAGCGCCAATTCTGAATCGGTGAAATTTTTTCGGGCAGGAAATCGGATTGTTTCAATTTGCCATTGTTCGGCTTTTGCCAAAGCGGTATCGGAAACCGAATCAAAATCACCTAAAAATAAATCCGGTTTTAAGCCTGAATCGATTAAATGATTTAAGCCTCCGTCAACTGCAACCAAATATCTTGCACTGCGAACTAAATAATTAAATCCTTCCCGATCGGCAATTTCTCCACTCAGCACAACGGCAACATCAAGCATTAACTTGTATATCCCTTTTCTGCTAATTCACGCAGCAATTCTATTTCCGCAACTCGGTCCGATCTGTTAAAAATACCGCTCCCGGAAACAAAAGCATTCGCACCGCAAGCGGCAACTCTTTCAATGTTATCCCGAGAAATACCGCCGTCTACCTGTAAGAAAATATCATATCCGGATTGATCGATCATTTTACGCATTCTGCGAATTTTATCATCCATTGATTCAATATAGGATTGACCGCCAAATCCCGGATTCACTGTCATGATCAAGACTAAATCCAAATACGGTAAATGTTCATATAATGTTTCAACCGGTGTTCCCGGATTAATTGCCATCCCGGCAGAACAACCTAATTCTTTGATTCTCTGGAGCGATCTGTTCGCATGTACAGCAACCTCCTGATGAATGACCAGAGAATCTGCACCGGCTTCCGCAAAAGCTTCTAACCAATCATCCGGTCGGGAAACCATCAAATGAACATCCAGGGCTAAACCACAGTGGGGTTTTACTGCAGAAGCGACAACAGGTCCGAATGATAAATTCGGCACATAATGTCCGTCCATCACATCGAAATGTAACCAGTCGGCAGTACTGACAGTTGCAATATCAGATGCTAAATCTGAAAAATCGGCCGACAAGACACTAGGACATATCACAATATTACTGTTTTTGTTTTTGGTTAGCATATGACTCCTTAAATTAAAACTATCTATAATATGATCTTTACTTTTTAACTATACCATAAAATACTTTAACTACAACTTGCTTATATTTTATCTAATGATCTTAATACATGTTTTGATAAAAAGAATCTAATTCACGGCGTAAAAACTGGTAACGTTTCAATCTTTCAGGATTTATTTGCTCGGGACCGGCTTCCAGAACAGCACAACCCGGCTCGTGCAAATGTGAACAATTATTAAAACGACAATGCCCGGATAACTTTCTTATTTCAGGATAACCTGCAGCAAATTGAGCTCCGGTAATCTCGGTTTCAGCTAAATTAATTGTTTGAAAACCCGGTGTATCGGCTATATAACTGATTCCGGTAGGAAATAATTCGATATGACGAGTTGTCTGTTTACCTCGGCCTGCTTTAAGTGATAACTCTCCCGTTTCCATTAGAGAATCTCCGAAAAGCAGGTTTAGATACGTAGATTTACCTACCCCGCTCTGTCCGGCAAAAGCTACAATTTGTCCGCTTATATCATTTTTTAATTTAATTAATTCAGCTTGATTATCAAAACCCAATTGATATATTGAAAAGCCGGCAGGCCGATAATTGTCAAGAATAACCTCAATATCGGAATCATCTATATCGGTTTTAGTTAACAAAATAAAGGGAGTGATCTGCATTATATCAGCATATGCCGCCAGACGATCAACCAGATATAAGTCAGGTGTCGGTAAACCGGTCGAAACTGTAATCAGCAAAATATCCAAATTTGCCATCGGCGGTCTTTTCAATTCGTTTTTGCGCGGCAATATTTTCTCAATGACATATGGAATATCCGGATCGCCGGATACAGAATATTCTACCAGATCACCCGGTAAAGGAACTACTTTATCCTTACGGAAAATACCTCTCGGCACGGCAATGCCTTCAAAATATGGTTTATAACGATGTAAACTATATTGACCCGCTATACCTTTAACAATCACCGCTTGATTGGCTTTTAGTGCTTTCATTTCAGTTCAAAACCTGCAAATTCTTAACCATCTTCTGCAGCAGTTGGCTCCGGCTCAGGCTCCGGCTCAGGCTCCGGTTCCGGCTGCGGTTGAGGTTGAGGTTCCGGTTCCGGTTGAGGTTCCGGTTCCGGCTGCGGTTCCGGATTGGAAGCAATAGGCAGATCTGATATCGTAGTAGGAGGAACTGTGGTCGGTTCAGCAGCAGTTGGTATTTCTGCAGTCGGTACCGTTGCCGACGGTGTAGTGGGAGGTTCAGTAGTTGTGGTTGGCGGTTCAGTCGGATTTAACATTTCCTGATAATCCGCATAAGTACCCAGAGTAAAGAGAACTTCGTTCACACCACTTAAACTTGCGCCCGGACTAATCGATTGTTTTAAAACATAAGCCTTTTCCGGATTAGTCTGATGATAAGCTTCAGCTTTTGATGCTTCACTGATGTAAGTGACTTTTATATTATCCGGTATACTGGAAGAATCCCAACTTGTAATTTCATTGTATGCAACATCCCATGTTTTACCTACTAAATTAGGCATCTCGGTTACACCTTTAGTTGTTGTCGCTTCCGTAGGGTTCATGTACTCATCATATTGTTTTGAAGTTCCGTAAGTAACGGCAACTTCGGAATTTATCCTGACTTCCACACCTTCGGCCGGAGATTGTTTAATAATAATGCGATCTTTTTCCGCAACACTGCCATCAATACCTGTAGCTTCACCGATATTTAAATTTGCATCGGAAAGAATCTGCATTGCTGCTTCCCATGTATAGCCAACAATATAAGGTACTTTGGTTGTTGCTGCATTAGCATCTGCCGGACCTTCAGAAACATAAATTGTGACCTTCTCACCGGGCGGCAAAGCACTCCCGGGTCGTGGCAGAGAATTTATCACGATGTTCTCTGAATAGGTTTCAGAACTTTGATATTTAATCAACACATTATAATTCATACTTTCAAGTATTTCACTGGCATATTCTTTAGTTTCTCCGATAACATCGGGTACATAAGAAATTTCATTTCCGGCACTGACCTTTAACATCAATTTATCTTTACCGATAAAGAATTTTTGCTTGGGTTTCGGATCCTGATCATAGATGTTTCCTTTGGTAACATCATTGGTTTTCCATTCGATAAATAAATCCTTTTCCACTTCCAGGCCATGCTCATTGATCAGCTTATTAGCAATAACCTCGATATTTTCACCTGTATAATCCTCCAAAACAAAAAAGTCTTCTCCGTTTTGAACATTAGATTTTTTTATGGAATTAATCAGCCAATATAAACCTGCAATTACTACAGCAACTGTTATTACAATTATTATCACAACCACCGAGGTATCTCTGGTTCGTGTTCGTCTGCTTTTATGAATCGAAGATTCCAGTTCATGAATTTTCTCAAAATTTGATCCCTTTGTCTGACCGCCTAAAGCTGATGATGCTTCAACCTTATTGCGACTACCGATAATTACTCCGTATCTGCCTTGAGGATTTCTCAAAAAAGCATCTAATTCATCAACAAATGCTCTGGCAGAAACATATCGATTTCCGGGACTTTTTTGGATGGCCTTAAAAACTATATTATCTAAAGAACGCGGCAGCTTTGCACTATATCTGCTCGGCGGATCCGGCATTTCCTGTAATTGTTTGATCGCAACTGCAACTGAAGAATCTCCGTCGAAAGGCAATTCACCGGTCAACATTTCATATAACATGATACCCAATGAATATAAATCTGAGCGTTCAGTCACATGACTGCCTCTTGCCTGTTCCGGAGAAAAATAATGCACTGAGCCAAAAGCGACACCTCCGGTTAAGGTAATCGTATTTGCATTAGTAGTTCTGGCAATACCGAAATCGGTAACCTTGGCAACCATGTCAGACGTAATCATTACATTCTGAGGTTTCATATCACGATGAATTACTCCTCTTTTATGAGCATGTTCCAAAGCAAGACCGATTTGAACCATTAAAGGTACGGCTAAATGGTAATCCAGTGCTCCCTGTTCGCGAATTAAGTCTTTTAAGGTTTTACCTTCAACGTATTCCTGCACGATATATCTGATATCTTCATCCTGGCCGTAATCGAGAACTGCAACGATATTTGGATGATCAAGACTTGCAGCGGCTCTTGCTTCAGTTGCAAAACGTCTGATAAATTCCGGATCATCGGATAATTCATCACGCATGACTTTTAAAGCTACATAAGAATTACTCTGTAAATCTTCTGCCATATATACATGTGCCATCCCGCCCTGTCCAAGAGTCCGGACAATACTGTAACGTCCGCCTAAGACAGTACCGGATGCCAAATTTTGCTTATTGCCTTTCATTCAGCCCTCCAGATGACAAAATCACTCATACAGCACTACAATCGTAGTGATATTGTCTTTGCCGCCCTCATTATTTGCTTTGTTGATTAAGATTTCACAAATATTTTCCGGTTCATTATTTTGGGCAAGCGTATTTTCAATTTCATTCTCTCCGACATATCCATGTAAACCGTCACTGCACAATAAATAGCGATCTTGTTTTTGTAAATCCATATGAACGATATCAGGTCTTAAATAACCTGATGAACCAAGTGCTTGAGTCAATACATGTCTTTGCGGATGTGTAAAGGTTTCAGCTTCGGTAATTGTTCCGGCTTCAATCATTTCATGGACAACCGTATGATCTATGGTCAAACAATCCAGATATCTGTCACGTAATAAATAACAACGTGAATCTCCTATGTGTCCGATATAAACACTGGACTGATAAAAAACGGCAATGGTTAAAGTTGTCCCCATTCCTTTATTTTTCGGAGTTTCCAAAGAAGTTAAATATACTTTTATATTCGCTTTTTGAATAACATCATTTAACAGATTTTTAATTTGCTGCGGTTCATTCTCGAGCGGTAAATCTTTGCGCAAACGAGTTTGACAATATTCAACCGCAATCTTGCTCGCCAATTCACCATTAAGATGACCTCCCATGCCGTCTGCAACAATACAGACAAAAGGATAGTCACTTTCAAACGTCACAAAACCGTAATTATCTTCATTGCCTTCACGTACAAGTCCAATATCAGATAAAGCAGCTACTCTAAACTTTTTCAACATATTTAACTCTTCCATATAAAACCATAACAATCACTATCTTATCTATGATTGCAAATTCTTATTTTAGCATTAAGCCTTGGTAGAGGCAAGCTTTACGATCAGGCAGAGATAAAGTATTATCAAGAATCATTTAAGCTTTGCCTTCTTAATTGACCGCATGCCGCAGTTATATCCTGACCGGCAGAATAGCGTATGGTAGCATTTATTTTGTTTTTCCGCAATATTTGCAAAAATTCTTCAATCACACCCTTTTCAGGTCTGGTCCAAATTGATTCAGGTACTTCATTCGCCGGAATTAAATTAACATGAACCGGCTTTCCTTTTAACAATCCGGATAATTGTTCAGCGTGTACCGGCCGGTCATTTAATTTATTAAACAGAGTATATTCATAAGTTACTCGTCTGCCTGTTTGTGCAAAATAATAATCTGCTGCTTCAATAATTTCTTGAATGGGGTAATGTTCAGCTATCGGCATCAAGAGATTTCTCGTATCCTGATCTGCAGAATGCAGAGAAATTGCCAAGGTTATCGGTAAATCTTCATGTGCCAATTGCTTAATCTGCGGCACCAAACCACAAGTTGATAAAGTAATATTGCGCATACTCATAGTATAACCATATTCCGAGCGAAGTCGCTTTAAGAATTTAAGTGTTTGATCGTAATTGTCCAACGCTTCACCGATTCCCATCAAAACGGCATGACTTACATGCGATTGTTCTGTATGAGCAATCATCGTGATTTGAGCAAGCATTTCGCCGGCACTTAAATTACGTTGAAATCCCGGTTTGGCGGAAGCACAAAAACGGCAACCCATTTTACATCCTACTTGGGTTGTCAGACAGACAGAATGCCCGTAATTATAATGCATTGAGACTGTTTCAATAATATTTCCATCGGATAGTTCAAAAAGATATTTATTGACCGGCTCAATTTTTGACCGTTCTATTTTAACAATTCTCAAGGCCGGCCAGATCATTTCCTGTTCAAGAAGTACCCGCATATCCTTCGGAATGTTGGTCATTTCAGACGTTGACTGAACGCTTTTAGCTTGCCATTCCAATAATTGTTTTATCCGAAATTTCGGCCAATTATATTTTCCGGCTAAAGCTATTAACTCGTTATAGTCATAATCGTAGAAATTATTTAATTTGCTTTGTTCGTCCATTTTACCGTTTTTATCATAATTGATTTTACCTGTTCTCAGATAACTTCATCAATAAAATCTGTCTGTATCACAGGTTGTCTTATACTTATTCTTCAGTTTTTCTTTATTCTGTTTTTCTCTTCAGATAACTGATGAAAAATCCGTCTACAGGTATTATATCCGGTCTGATGCTTAAGCCGTATGCAGTCAGACCGGCTCTGAGCTCAGCTTTATAATCCGGCCTTATTTTATCCAATACGTATGAAATATCAACAATTGTATACTTTTGACCGGCTTCACTTTCTAAAAACCCGGCAATCAATTGTTCGTTTTCTGCGGGATTTATCGTACATGTACTATACAGCAATTTTCCTGTTGTACTTGTTAATAGTGCTGCATGATTCAGTAAATCCATTTGGATTACAGGAAATTCCTGTAATTTAGCAAAACTTAAATTTCGTTTTATTTCAGGTTTATGTCTTAACACACCTAAACCGCTGCAAGGTACATCCAGAAGAATCTGATCAAAATATCGTTTCTCTGCATAATTTGTAACAAAACTTTGTAAATCGGTTTTTAAATCTTTGATTTGATTAATTTTCAGTCTGTTAATATTATCCAGTAAACCCTGATAACGCTCCTGGTTCGGTTCTAATGCAATGATTTCCAGATGCGGATTTTGCTGCAATAAGGAAAATGATTTTCCGCCTAATCCGGCACAAGCATCAAGAATTATTTGATTTCTTTGCACCTGCATTACTTCTGCAACCAGCATTGAAGATTCATCCTGAACATAAAACAGGCCTTGTTGATAACCGGGCAAATCCTGAACACCGGTCGGTAAATTCTGCAAAAAAAATGAATTGTAAACTAAAATACCCGGCTTAACAGTAATACCGATTTTCTTAAGCTCCGAAATCCAATTTTGTTTTTCTGTGATCGGACCTCTATATAACACTGTAAGATTCTTATCAGCTGACAAATAACTTTGACTGACCGACCGGGCACCTTCTTCTCCAAACCATTTTTTATACATACCGAAAATTTCCGAGGACATACCGTATTTCAGATGCTCTTGTTTTTTGGTCAATTTTAACGGATTACGAATAACATTGCGCAAGACACCATTTATAAAACCGCCGGCAGAACGCTTATTAAAACGTATTGCCAGTTTGACACTTTCATCAACTGCTGAGGATCGGGGTATTTTTTCTGCAAATAAAAGCTGCCAGACACCGAGTCTTAAAATATTCATGATCTCCGAATCAATTTTAGACGAAGAACGTCGGGATGCTTTGATGATTATCTGATCAATTAAAGGCAAATAATCCAGAACGCCGTAAACCAAAGCCGTTACAAATTTCCGATCCAAATTTGTCAGATTGGGGTCAGTCAGTAATCCTTTCAGGACATCATTGGAAAATTTATCCTGATCTAAAATCAAGGATAAAGCTTGAATTGCTATTGATCTCGGATAATCAAATTTTGTCATGAGTTATCAATCTGAAAAAAATGTTGATTCTTAACTATTATTGTTAAACGAAAAGTATCAATTACAAATCATTGCATTGACTAATTACGTCTTCTGCCGCCAAACACGATCAAAGCTATGCGCAAGAGTGAGAATAAAGCAGATACTGTTGATGCCACATAAGTCATAGCAGCTGCATTGAGAACTCTTTTAGCACCCTTAAGTTCATCAGGTGCGAGGATACCGCTCACATTTAAAATCTTAAGCGCTCTGCTGCTGGCATTAAATTCAACAGGTAAAGTTACCAAATAAAACAAAAAAGCAAAAACATACAGGATTAATCCGATATATGCAAGTGTCATACCGAATTCCGCCGAATAACTGATGAAAACTCCGATAACCGCCAGATAAGGTCCTGCTGCCGAGCCGATTCTGGCTGCCGGCACCAGGGATGCTCTGATCTTGTTAGGTGCATAATTAACTCCGTCCTGGATTGCATGCCCTGCTTCATGTGCAGCTACTCCTACAGCAGCAATTGAATTGATATCTCTGGTCGAATCCGACAAACGCAAAACATTGGATCGGGGATCATAATGGTCGGTTAAGTCACCGCTGACTCCTTCAATCCGAACATTGTATAAGTTATTCATATCTAAAATGGTTCTGGCTGCCTGAGTACCGGTTAAACCGTTTCTTGTCGGAATCTGATTATATTTTTTAAAGGTACTTTTAACTCTTACTTGAGCCAGAAGACTGAAAAGTATTACAGGAATAACTAAAAACCAATACCACATTCTATTCACCTTTTTCTGATTTCTCTTTTCCCAGGATGGTTCCCGGAAAATAATTATGAGCACAAATCTCCGTACTCATCTGCCTGCCGGAAGCAATCTGAATTTCTTTCAATTTTATTGCATCCACGCCGCATTGAATAATTAATCCGCCGTCACAAGATAAGAGTTGTCCGGGTTTACCTTGTACACTGTCTTGCTTAATAATCTCCGCCGCAAATATTTTCATGCGTTTGCCGTCATAATAAGTATAACACCCCGGCCAGGGATGTGTTCCTCTGATTAAACGATCGATTACGGCAGCACTGGCTTGCCAATTTATTTTACCTGTTTCACGTGTCATCTTCGGAGCATAAGTTGCACTTAGCTCATCCTGTACTACAGGCACAATATTTCCGGCAAAAAATCCCGGTAAAAATTCAACAATTGTTTCGGCTCCCAATTCGGCCAGTTCCTTAAACAATGAACCTGCCGTCGCATCATTTTGAACCGGAATCTTTTTCTGCAGCAGAATATCACCGGTATCACACCCCTGATCCATCTGCATAATCGTAATTCCGGTTTCGGTTCTTCCGTCAATAATTACGGCATTGATCGGTGCCGCTCCTCTGTATAAAGGCAAGAGTGACGCATGAATATTAATACAACCATATTGCGGAATATCAAGAACCTTTTGGCGCAAAATCTGACCATATGCCGCCGTTACAATCAGATCAGGTTGCAAAGAAGCCACTTTTTCCATGATTTTCGGTTGATTAATTGATTCAGGTTGCAGCAATAGTAAATTATTTTTTTCCGCAACTCCGGCAACAGGAGTCGGTACAATCGTTTGTTTACGTCCTTGCGGCCGATTAGGCTGACTGATTACCGCCACAATATTAAAGCCTTGTTCGATCAAAGCCTTTAGTGCCGGAACAGCAAAATCCGGTGTTCCCATAAAAATAATTCTTTTCGTTTTGCTTATTGCTACAATATCGTCCAAACTATTTCCCTCATGATTTCCATATATCAGAATTATATATTGCCTGATCTGTCCCGGTACCGCATCAAATTATCCGGACTTATCTAATCAAGCTCTTCATCAATATTGTCTGTTTCATCGGCAAGTTGAGATTCATGAACTAATTTACCGATCACTTTTTCGGTAAACATAATACCATCCAGATGATCAACTTCATGACAAATACATCTGGCTTTGAGACCTTCTGCGTCCATCTCCTGTATTTCACCGTTCAAATCAGTGTATTTTAATTTTAACTTAAACGGTCGTTTCACTTTGCCGAACATATGAGGATAGGATAAACATCCTTCATATTCAACGCTTTCACCTTGCATATCACTAATTTCAGGATTTATAATTACAAAATCTCCTTCTTCCGGATCTACATTCATCACAAACATTCTTTTTAACAGACCTACTTGAGGAGCAGCCAAACCTACGCCGTTTGAATAATGCATGGTTTCAATCATATCTTCAGCCAATATTTTCAGTTTCTGATCAAATTTTTCAACCATTCTGGTTTTTTTATACAAGACAGATTCCGCTTCCGTATTTACTTTTACAATATTTCTCAATGCCATAATAAACTTCTTTCTAATATTACAAACACGATTATAACATGTGTTCAGGATTTATATCCAGGCTGCGATTTACTTCCTGCGACTTCTTGCGCCTTGATTCCAGAGCAAATAATTGAGCAATTTTGTGAATTTTATCGCTTTTGACAATCAAACGATAGCGGTATTTTTTGCGCAAACGAGGTATCGGTGCAGGGGCAGCTGCGTAAATCATCGTATTACTGAAAAACTGAAGATTTGTTTGGATTACGGTTTGTAAAGTCTGATACATCAGTTCAGCTTCCAACTTAACAACAGTTTCATTCAAACCCTGAAACAAAGCTAATCCTATATTTCCGAAAGGAATAAATCTTGCCCGCTTTCTGAATTCCATTTCCGAATTATAGAAATCTCTATAATCCTGTTCAGAAGCGCTTTTAATCACATAATTCGTCAAATCATAACCTTGAATATAAACATCACCCTGAATATCGGATCTGCCCGATCTGCCAGCCGCTTGTGTAATTAATTGAAAAGCCCGTTCTTCCGATCTGAAATTACCGGTATTGAGCATTGAATCTACAGCCAGGATTCCTACTGTCCGCACATTCGGAAAGTCGTGACCTTTTGCTATCATTTGTGTTCCGATCAGACAATCTGCTTCTTGTCTGCCGAATGCAGTCAAAATTCTTTGATGAGCATCAGATCCGATAGTTGTATCATAATCCATCCGCAAAGCCTTCTTATCGGGAAATAGTTCATTAAAAGCTTGTTCTACTCTCTGTGTACCGAGTCCTGAGCTCTCCATCTTGTCGTGTCCGCAGAGAGGGCAAGTTGTAATAACAGGTATGATTTTACCGCAATAATGACATATTAACCTGTCTTTTGACTTATAGTATCTATTTAGATGTCTTGTCATAGGCACTTCACAATCATCGCATTTTACAACAAAACCGCAATTTTTACATTGTAAAGCTGAGGTCAGTCCTCTGCGATTTAAGAATAACATCGCCTGACCTCCGTCAGCAAAAGTTGTTTGGAGATTCAAAATCAATTTTTTACTGAATACTCCGTCAAAATCAGGTCTGGCCAATTCGTTTCGCATCTGACATAAATGTACCTTAGGTAAAGCTGCCGGTTTAGCTCTCTGAGGTAATTCAAATCTGACGGACTTTCCGATTTGACTGCGGTAAAATGTTTCAATCGCCGGTGTTGCCGAGCCCAGTAATAATAAAGCATTATGCTGAATCGCTCTTATTCTTGCTATCTCGTGTGCATTATAACGTGGTGTACTTTCTGAACGATATGTACTTTCCTGCTCTTCATCAATAATGATTAAACCTATGTTTTTCAAGGGTGCAAAGATAGCTGAACGAGCTCCGACTACAATTTTTTTATCTTGGCGCAATATGCTTTGCCATTGTTCAAAACGTTGTGTAGCAGTTAATCTGCTATGTAAAACAGCAATTTTATCTTCGAATTTCTTTGTGAATCTGCTGATCATCAACGGAGTCAAGGATATTTCAGGAACTAATATTATGACTGTTTTACCGTGTTCGAGTATTTGCTCAGCGATCCTTAAATATACTTCTGTTTTTCCGCTGCCGGTAATACCGAATAATAATGCTTCTTTCAATTTGGGAAATTTTCGGTTTTGTTGAACGGTAAAATTCTCTGAATTTTTTGTTACAGGATTTAAACCGATATTTGATCCATTAACAGATTTTCTGTCCAGTTGATCATACTTAATCTGCAAAATCGTATTTTCTGAATTCTCAAGAGCCAGCTTGAGAATTCCCTGTACTGCATTTTCCTGATCGTGATTCAAAACATCAACTTCCGCTTCAGGCCAGATTACCGGTTGTTCCAGTTCACGATCTGTTTTCTTTGTAAAAAATCTCAGAATGCCTTTTCTTTCTAAAGTTTTAAGAACCGAAGGCGTTACCTGACAAGCCTGAGTTATTTCTTGCACAAAAGCAGTTTCAACCTGAAGCAACATTTCGACAACTCGCTGTTGCTGTAAACTGGTCAGAATATTATCTCCTAACATATCCTCAGCAACCGTGCGATCGATTAATGAACATGCTCTGGCGCTTTTTCTGCCGACACCGAAAACGGTGGGCGGACTGATGGTTTTCAAGGCTTGACCGATAGAACAAAAATATCTGCGCTTCATTTCTTTCGCCAATTCTATTTGATCCGGGAGATATATCGGTTGCTGAATTATAACTTTTTCAATACGTTTAATTTGTTTGAATTCAGTCTGATTATCCTCACCGGAAATTATTGCCCTGCGTAAAGAATTACCGCGTCCAAAAGGAACTTCAACTAATTGTCCTGTAAAATGATCCGTTTCCGGTAAAGGTAAATACGTATATTCCTGATCAAATTCAAGCGTTGAGTCCAATAAATAAACTCTTATGAAATTTTTGCGAATTCTATTATCGATAATTGCCTCACTTGTTTAGAATCAGCTAATTACAATAATTCAATTTATTATTCATATTAAATTGAATTATGCGCAGAAACCAATCTTCTGATACTTACACCTATATTCTGATTAATAAAATCTGTAAGCATTTTATATCATAACAAAAATTATTCAAACATCGAAAATAAATCAATCTGTGCCGATTCCGCCAGATCTTCCAGGACTCCGGCTTTTGCCAAAGACTCAATTGAAGCTGCACCGAGTTCTGCCCGGCGTGCCAGTTCTTCCCGAGTTTTGAATTCTCCGCCGGTTTCTCTCGCTTTAACAATTTGATTACTTAGCGTTTCGCTGATATTCGGTATTGCATTAAACGGGGGTCTGATCTTACCTTTTTCCGGTGAATAAAATTCGGTCGCTTTAGACTTTTTCAGATCGATCGGCAAGAAGTCAATCCCTCTCTGTTGCATTTCTTCGACTAATTCTAAATAGAAATGACGTTTCTGTTCCTGCGCCGTCAGTTGCTTCCAATTCTTACTCTGTTCTGCTCTCTTGATACGTATTTCATTTGATGATAAACATAACTCTTCGCTGGAAAACTCATTTGCCCGAATTGTAAAATAAGCACAATAATAAGCTTCCGGATAATAGACTTTATACCAGGCAATGCGCAGGGCAGAAACGATGTATGCTACAGCATGAGCTTTCGGGAACATATATTTGATTTTTTTACAACTGTCAATATACCACTGCGGAATATTGTGCTTGAGCATCAGCTTCTCTTGTTCTTGGGACAAACCTTTGCCTTTGCGAACTCTTTCCATAATATCAAAAGAGCTTTTTTTAGGTAAACCGCGATAGATCAAATATGTCATAATACTGTCCCGGCAACCGATGACTTCATCAATCGTACAAGTTCCGTTGCGAATCAATTCTTGAGCATTTCCCGTCCAGACATCGGTTCCGTGAGACAAACCGGAAATTTGCACCAAATCGTAAAACTTGGTCGGTTTGGTTTCGGCAATCATATTCCTGACCAGCATTGTTCCGAGTTCAGGCAGACCGATCGTTGCACATTTAATGGCAGATTCCTGATCAGGAATGCCTAAGGCCTCCGTACTATAGAATAAAGACATCACCTTCTCATCCGGAATCGGAATATCAATAGCATTTACACCGGTTATATCACTCAATACTTTCAGCATCGAAGGATCATCATGACCTAAAATATCCAATTTCAAGATCGTTTCATCCAAAGAGTGAAAATCAAAATGGGTAGTAATAACACCGGAATCTTTCTTGTTTGCCGGATATTGAATCGGCGTGAAATCAAAAATATCTCTTTCCTTCGGCACAATAACAATTCCGCCCGGATGTTGTCCGGTAGTGGCTTTGACACCCTGTAACCCTTGAGCTAAACGTGTAACTTCAGTTGAACTCACCGGCATTGAGTTTTCTTCGAAATATTTCAAAACCATTCCCGCCGAGTTACGCTCGGCATAACTGCTGATGGTTCCGGCTCTGAAAGTCTGTGAAGCACCGAACATTTCTTCAATAAATTGATGAGCTTTGGCTTGGTAAAAACCGGAAAAATTGAGATCGATATCCGGTTGTTTGTCACCGGCAAAACCGAGAAAAGTTTCAAATGGTATATCCTGGCCGTCACGTTTCAACTCAGCGGCACAATGCGGACATTTTTTATTCGGCAGATCATAGCCTGAACCGTAATCACCGCTATCGTCAAACTCCGAATATTTACATTCAGGACATACATAATGAGGCTGAAGAGGATTAACTTCGGTTATCCCGCAAAGTGTCGCCACCAAAGAAGATCCGACTGAACCGCGTGAACCTACCAGAAAACCGTCTTGATTCGATTTTTTGACTACACAATGCGCAATATAATACATTACGGCAAAACCGTTATCTATAATTGAATTTAACTCACGCTCAATTCTTTTTTCAACAATTTCCGGCAGAACTCCCTGATATCCATAGATTCGATATGCCTCTTTCAGCGTCAATTCTCTGATATCCTGATCTGCCGATTTAATTAAAGGCGGAAATGAGCCTTTAGGGAATGGTCTGATTCCTTCAGTTACCATCCCGGCTATCAGATTAGGATTTTTGATTACAACCTGTTCAGCCAACTCTTTTCCCAAATAAGAAAACTCAGCCAACATTTCATCAGTTGTTCGGAAATATAAATCCGCCATCTCTTCCATATCTTCAAAATTCATATTTGTCATCAGAATTTTGCGATAAATCGCATCTTCCGGATTTAAATAATGAGCATCACAAGTGGCACAAACCGGCTTACCGGTGATGCTGCCAAGTTCAATAACCAATTTATTTAAGTTTTGTAAATCCTTTACCGATTGAACATAAGATTCTGAGTCACGCATTAAAAAACTATTATTAGTCAGAGGTTGAATCTCCAAATAATCATATTGCTCAGCCAGTTTAAGCAGATTCGGATTATCCAGCTTCTGCTTAGCCAATTCAAAATCACCTTTACAAGCATTGAATAATTGCAAGATCTCCCCGAATATTTCTCCGTCTACACATGCCATCCCTTTGATGATCCCGGCACCATAATAGTTAAGTACGGATCGGGGAATGCGCGGTGAATAATAAAAATATTTCAAATGTGAATCAGAACAGAGCCTGTACAAATTATATAAACCTAATAAATCTTTCGCCAAAAGAACAACATGGTTTGATTTCTTGCGTTGCTCTTTTAATTCCTCAAAAGATTGCCAGTCAACTAAATTGTTTAATTCAATCAGATCTTTAACTCCGCTTTCAGCAATAAGTTTAGGAAAAATCCGAGCAATCGAATACAAATCATCGTAATCCGGCTCACTTAAAAATTGCATTTTATCCGGTAATTTATTAATCATAGCTTGAGTTAATAAATTGAATTCGATTAGCGGAGGATTAAATTTAACCCTGGGATCAGTACCTTTGACATTGAAACCGGCATAGCGCAAAAAATCAAGTTGCTTTAATGCATCTGATGCTATTACCGGCAGATTCTCTAAAAACTTTTCCAATTTCCGCATTACATCTGATTCAGAGCTGACAATCGATCTTGTCTGTTCAGCTTGCGGCCCGGCATCAGCCTTGTCATTGACCGCTTCAAATAAATTTGAATCAGCTGTAAAAAAATGCTCAAACTTATCTGTAATTTCAAATTCATAATTCGGTAAATCTGTCGGTTTAAGTTTCAGAGCCTCAATGCGGCTAATTGCATTACACTTGGGCTTGTCACCGATTGTATCAACTTTGATTACCACAAAACCCTCAGATAAATCTTTATCTTTAACTTCATATGCAATACATTCAAATCCGTCATTCAAAAGATAACCTTCCACACCGTAAATAACTTTGATCGGTTTACCGTCACGTTGCAAGTTTTCAGCCATAGTACATATTTCAGGAAACCCTTGCATTACACCGTGATCTGTAATCGCAACTGCGGAATGTCCGAAATCAGAAGCGGTTTTGACTATATCTTTAGGATTGATCGTTCCGTCTTTTGCCGACATTTTCGAGTGAATATGCAATTCAACTCTTTTCTGCGGTGAATGATCCTGACGCAATTCCGGTTTTTGTGCCTTTTCAATACAAGTTACTTTACCGACAAAATCATTCGTATACCGACCGTCATAGTATACTTCCGCAGTAACCCTTATATACTGATCTTCAATAATTTCCGTAAGCTCAGCTTTTGCTTCAGGATCGGCAAAGATTATGCAAGAAATCGATGTAGTTAAATCAGTAATGGCAAATTTAACTAACAACCTGCCGTTGAGGGTAATTTTAGTTTCAAACATAAAAACTTGACCCTCAAACATAGCCCGATCAGTTTCATCATTGATCTCACTGATATTAATTAACGGAATCGGCGGTCCTGTTCTCCCCCACAGAATCTGATCCGATTTACGATGTTTGCGGCGATAATTTTTTTTGTTCGATTGTGAAGTTTGTGCTTTTTTCAGCTTTTTCTGCTGTTCTCTGCTTTGTTCGATTTCATTATTATATAATTCAGCCGCTTCAAGTGTTGCATTGTTAAAAAGCTGCTCCGTCATTTCGATCTTTTCTTCGACCGACCATTCCTCCTCAATCGGTTCCAAATCAAATTGACAAGGAATACAAGCATATGATTGCCAAAACTCATCCAACCAATTTATTCCGTTTTCCTGAACAATATCATGATGAGTACAACCTAATTGCCAAACAGGATTATTGTCTTTAACTGTCAATTCACCTTTGGACAGCAATCGTCCTGCCAGATGATCAGTCAAATCCGCATGTTTCTTGATCCAGGGTTCAATACTCAGCAAATACCGTTGTTTTTCTGCCTCTGATACTTCCGTTTGCGGAATTTGTTTAACTATGACCTGAGGAATAGTAAAGTGTTGTTCAAACTTTTTTTCTATTAACAAAATTTGCTCAGCTGACAAAATTTGCGGTACGGATATTGCAAAACATAAAGCACCTGCCGGATTGCATACTACATTTTCAATACCGAACTGATCAAAAATGTTTGTATTGTAATTTATTTTTTCAGAAGCACTTGATTCTTGCGCATGTTGATTACCAGCCAAAGAATGTTGCATAAAACTGAGTAAATCTTGTTCTGAAAACTCTATACCCAAATATGAAAAAATGTCTGCTAAATTTTGTTTCAAGCAATTACCTTTCCGCTATACTTTGCGACCATCTGCCGCTTAAATCTTGTTTTTATCGTCTTGTAAATATTTCTTGCGAGCAATTTCAATTTCGCGTTTTAATGCAATTAAGGCATCTTTTTGATTTACTTTTTCTACAATCTCTCCATTGCGAAAAATTAAATAAATATTTCTGCCGCCTGCTATTCCGCAATCAGCTTCTCGTGCTTCTCCGGGTCCGTTTACCGGACAACCCATTACAGCTACTTTGATCGGTTCTTTAATTTCAGCCAGCAGAGTTTCAACTTGTTCCGCTAAAATTTGCAGATCAACTTCGGTTCTGCCGCAAGTCGGACACGATATCAACAAGGCACCTTTTGATCTTAACCCTAAAGCTTTGAGAATGGAATAAGCCGTTTCCACTTCCAGGACCGGATCGGCTGTCAGAGAAACTCTGATCGTATCACCGATTCCTTCCGCCAGAAGCGTACCGATCCCGACTGCTGAACGCACAATACCTTCTCTCGGAGTACCGGCTTCAGTAACACCCAAATGTAATGGATAATCTACTTCGCGCGATAATTTACGATAACTGTCAATCGTCAATTTGGGATCAGATGCTTTAATCGAAACACATATATCATGAAAATCATATTGTTCCAGCATCTTGCAAAACTTCAATACTGAAGCAACCATGGAGTCAGCATTCACACCGCCCATCTCATCCCGGATTGCCGGATCCAATGATCCTGAGTTGACGCCGACCCGAATCGGAATTCCTTTTTCTAACGCCTTGAGTGCAATTTCTTTGACTCCTTGTTCAGATCCGATATTTCCGGGATTAATTCTCAGCCCGGCAACACCATTTGTCAAAGCCTGTAAAGCAAGTCTTGCCTGAAAATGAATGTCCGCAATAACCGGCAGCGGCGAACGTTCAACTATCGTTTTAAGAGCTGCGGCAGCAGCAAGGTCGGGAACTGCAACCCGCGTAACCTCACAACCTGCTGCCGCCAAATCTTCAATCTGCGCCAAAGTTGCCTCAATATCTCTGGTATCGGTATTATTCATTGACTGGACGACAATCGGAGCATTGCCTCCAATGGCAACATCTTTCAACCATAGTTTTTTAGTGTTTTTTCTTAAGAAATCCATTTTATAATAATCTCCAAGTAAAATGATTATGCATACCCAAAATCAATATCACGATAAAACAAGTAAGAGAATAATAATATCTTCCTGAAAATAATACTCTTAATTAAAACAGTTTTCTCAAATCAAAGAATATTACCAATCCTGCTAAAATCAGAATCAGGATCATTCCGATTGCCGTAACCACATGTTTGAATTTTTCCGGTAAATCTTTACCTCTGATACCTTCAATCGCCAGAATCAATAAATGATGACCGTCTAATGGTGATATCGGCAACAAATTGGTAAAACCGATCGCTACGGAAATCAAGATAAAATAGAATAACAATTGTTGAATCATCAGACTGATATTGGGACTTTCTTGTACAACATCGCCGAACATTTTAACGATGCCTATCGGACCGGTAACACCTTCGGAAAATTTCATTGAGCCGTTAATTATCATCACAATACCCTGGATCGTTGATTTGACAATTGACCACGGGTATTGAATTGCCTGATAAACAATATCACCGAAAGCTCGTGATTCGGTAAAGTAAATTCCGTCATCTACCGGATCATGATAAAGCGTTGTTTTACTATCTACCGTAATTTCTTTTCCCTCACGAAGCAGAGTAAGATGCAGCGTCTCACCTTTTGACTGAAAAATCAGATCTGCAGCTGCACTGTCGGAAAAAGGAATGCCATTGACAGATAAAATCTTATCGCCGATTTTAAGTACCGGATTGCCTTGATTAGAATCCGGTTCAACCTGTAAAACCACATTTTTATTATCACCGGTAATACCCTGAACGATCCCCAGACGATAACCGGCCCGGGTTTTCGGTTTCAATTCCAGCGTTTCCTGTTTGCCGTTAGTTTTTTTAATCTCTAAATAAATTGTTTCCCGAGGATCAATTAATGATTTGGCAACGGAATAATCTGCACCTGTACGAATTCGCTGACCATTTATGCGGATTATTTTGTCTCCCGCAGTCAAACCTTGTTCCGCTGCAAGTGTATTCTCCGGCGGTTCAGCTGCCACCGGAATCACAACACCGAAACCTGAGAACAAAATGATCGAAGCTAAAAAGGCAGTCAAAAAATTTGCCGCAGGTCCCATTACTACAACAATTGCTCTCGCCCAACGCGGTCTGTTAAAAAACAAGCCGGGATCTTCAGGGTCAATTGATTCAGAACCGATAGTCTGATCATCTTGATATTCACCGGCAAATTGAACCGATGCCCCGATCGGCAATAATTTAAAACTATATTTTATGCCGTTTTTTTCCGTGGTAAAAATTCTTGGTCCCATAAAAATTGAAAATTCGATAATTCTGAATTTCAATGCCCGACCGGCAAAATAATGCCCGGCTTCATGTACCAGCATCATCAAACCGATGATTAATAAACCTACCAATATCCCTAATGCTGTCATTAAGTTACCTTTTCTAATATCCGCCCTGAGTAATCATCTGTTCAGTATATTGTCTCGCCCATTGATCTGCAGCTAAAATATCATCCAGGGATACACTGCGATACAAAGAATGTTGTCGAAACTTTCGCATTGTTGATTCTATCATCTCTGAAATCTCTAAAAAAGAAATTTTCTTTTCAACAAAAGCTTGTACGGCAATTTCATTGGCAGCATTCAACACTGCCGGCATTGCTCCGTCTTCAGCCTGGGCTTCATATGCCAGACGCAAAGCCGGAAAGCGCTCCATATCCGGCGCTTCAAAAGTCAGTTGACCCAGCTCGGCTAAATTTAATTTCGGTTGATCCGGCATCGGCAGTCTTTTCTCATAAGTCAAAGCATATTGAATCGGTAATTCCATATTCGGCAAACTCATCTGGGCTATCACAGAACCGTCAAGATATTCTACCATTGAATGGATAATGCTTTGCGGATGAATCAGGACTTTAATCTGATCTCCGCTTAAATTAAATAAGCGACTGATTTCAATCAGTTCAAGACCCTTATTCATCATCGAAGCCGAATCAATTGTAATCTTTTGCCCCATCGACCATACAGGATGATTTAAGGCATCTTCGACAGTTATCGAGTTAAACTGTTCTTTGCTGTATGTACGGAAAGGACCGCCGGAAGCAGTCAGCCAGACCTGTTTAATCTCTGAGCTTTCCTGTTTATTTCCGGCAAGACATTGCCAAATAGCGGACGGCTCACTATCCACCGGATAAATTTTTGCACCGTGTCTTTCAGCCTGTTCCAGGACATATTTTCCGGTAGAAACGATGGTCTCCTTGTTTGCCAGAGCAATCGTATGTTTAGCTTCAATTGCAGCCAGTAAGGGTTTTAACGCGGCAAAACCGATAATTGCAACAACGATTCTGTCGCATGGATTCTTTGCTAATTCAATATTTCCCTGATCACCATAAAGAATCTCCGTCTTAATTTCCGGTATGTTTTTAAGGCGTTCAGTTAATTCAAGGGCTGAATCATGATTCGCAACTGCAACTTTCCGCGGCCTGAATTCTTTAATTTGTTCCAAAAAGATCTCAATATTATTGGAACAAGACAGACCTGCTACTTCAAAATTCAGGCGTCTGCAAACATTAAGCGTTTGTTGACCGATTGAACCGGTTGAACCTAAAATAATTATTTTTTGTTTTTGATTAATTTCCATGTGTAAATACTAGAAAAAACACACCATTAAAGCAATTGTCAAAATGCTGATAAAAGTAAAATATGTACTGTCAAAACGATCCATAATGCCACCATGTCCCGGCATTAAATTTGAAAAGTCTTTAATTCCGCAAAGTCTTTTGATTGCAGATGCCAACAGGTCGCCGAATTGTGTCAGAATTGCGATGACAATCGCTACAATCGTCACAAAAATCAAAATCATCAAATTATATTCAATCCCGAATAAACCGGGTACTAAAAACACAAGCAACAGAATATACATCACAATGGTACCGATAATTCCGCCATAAAAACCGGCAAGAGTTTTATTCGGACTGATTAGAGGAGCAAGTTTCTTTTTGCCCCAGAACATTCCGCAATACAAAGCTGCCGAATCACATACCCAAGGTGTCGTGATCGCCAGCACAAATAAGTACCAACCCGCCGGTAAGATATAAAGCAGAAGAAAGCCTGCAAACAGAGGCAGAGAAACATACAGACCGGCTGTGATATTTAACACCCCCCGGCGTAAACCGGCCGCGCCATGTTTGAATAAAGGCTTAAACAAACTGTATAAACTTAAACTCAGAATTACAATCGTATAAATAATTAATAATTTTCCCAACAGAATCTCGTCAATATCTGTCAAAACTGTCGGACTGATCCCTATCGCCTTAGCTCTTACCGCTTGAGGTGAACTGACTTTATTACCGTTCACCAAAATATAGATAAATCCCGGTATAAATGCCAAATTATATAACATTAAGTTAATCCTGCTGAAATTAAGCTGAAGATTACGCAAGACGGTACTGAATTCTCCGGATGCTAAAATTCCGATAATTATTAGTAAAGGCAAAGTAAAATGGACGGACCAATATCCGGGAATAATGAATAAACCCATGATTAATCCGAAAATAAGAGCTGTAATCACACGGGTTTTCATCTGGCATCTCCGAATCTTCGATCGCGCGCGGAATATTCTGCCAGCGCCTGATATAAATCATCTTCGGAAAAATCCGGCCATAATTTATCGATAAAATACAATTCCGTATAGGATAATTGCCATAATAAAAAATTGGAAATTCTTTGTTCACCGCCCGGTCTGATTAATAAATCAGGATCAGGTAAATCTGCAGCATAAAAAAAGCCGGAAAAATTTTCGATTGTCAGCTGATCGGATGTCATCTCGCCTTTCTGCAAAGCTTCGCCATACAACTTACATGCCCGGACAATCTCCTGACGCGAACCGTAACTTAAAGCAATGTTTAAAATAATTCTATTACGCTCTTGCGAATCACGTTCGGCTCTTTGCACAACTTCCAGGGATTTTTGCGGCAAATCAGACAATTCTCCGATAAAACGTAAGCGAACACCTTCTTTTCTCAACTCATCCTCATATTTACCGAAGAATTCAATAATTAAATTCATTAAAGAATTAACTTCGTCCTGTGAGCGTTGCCAATTTTCAGTCGAAAAAGCATAAACAGTCAGATATTTAATCTTATAATCAGCACACCAACGCACCACCTGACGCAATTTTTCAGCACCGGCACGATGTCCGAATTTTCGAGGCAATAATCTTTTTTTTGCCCATCTGCCGTTCCCGTCCATAATAATTGCAATATGTTCGGGTATTCTCAGATTATCGATTTTATTTTTTTCCAGATTTTCCATATGTTTTTTCAAAAAATAAGCCGGCAGAGCCGGCTGAATATCTTCAATTGCCGTATTTTTCAGATTTCCATCAATTCTTTTTCTTTTTTTGCAACAGCTTTATCAATCTCATCAGTATATTTATTGGTCAATAACTGCATATCCTGTTCGAAATTATAAAGTTCATCTTCGCTGATTTTATTTTGTTTTTGATATCCGCGATAAGTATCGATGCCCTCGCGTCTTACATTGCGCACGGAAACTTTTGCTCCTTCACCCATTTGGCTTACTTCACGTGCTAATTCTTTACGACGCTCTTCCGTCAATTGAGGAAATACCAAACGAATCAATTTGCCGTCACTTTGGGGATTAATTCCCAAATCGGACATGTGCAATGCCCGCTCGATCTCCTTAATCATATTGGATTCCCAGGGCTGAATTGTAATCATTCTGGCTTCAGGAACCTGGATATTCGCTACTTGATTAAGCGGTGAATCAACACCATAATAATTGACCGTAATTTTATCCAAAATACGCGGGTTAGCTCTCCCCGCCCGAATAGTATTGAAATCTTCTTCCAGAACCTTGACCGCAATTTTCATCTTATCTTCATAAGGTATTAAAGATGCTTCATTTACCATAATATCTGCCATAAGAAAGCCTCCGTTTCATCTTGCATATAAAACATTATACATAAATTGCCGGGTTAGATTCAACTTTTGCTCCGGTAAGCTTCAGATCATGCGGAACTGATAAACTAAAATATTACTGTCTACGGCAGAACCAAAGTACCTAATTCTTCTCCTTCGAGAATCCTGATAACATTATCCGGATCTTCAATGCTGAATACGATTAAAGGAATATTGTTGTCATTACAAAGTGCCGCCGCTGTCGCATCAACAACCTGCAAACCCTTTGCCATAACATCCTGTAAACTTATTCTTGTATATCTCCGGGCATCAGAAAACTGATTCGGATCTTTATCATATACCCCGTCAACCTGAGTTGCTTTCAACATCACATCGGCACTGATTTCGGCCGCTCTCAGAGCTGCTCCTGAATCAGTTGAAAAAAACGGACTGCCTGTACCGCCGGCAAAAAATAAAACCGTTTTGTTTTCTAAATAACGCACTGCTTTCTTTTGAATGTACGGTTCACTGATCGTCGGCATACTGATCGCATTGAGAACCCGACAATCAACATTCAGCTTGCCGACTGCATCGGCAACTGTCATCGCATTCATCGTCGTTGCCAACATCCCGATCTGATCGGCGGTAACCCGGTCCATATGAGGATTGGTCCGACCGCGCCAATAGTTTCCGCCACCGATTACGACTGCCAATTCAATGCCTAATTTATAGATTTCGGCAATCATTTTTGCTAAAATCTGAACTTTGCTATCATCTATACCGTATTTGGTTTCACTGGCCAATGCTTCACCGCTCAATTTCAACATTACTCTTTTGTAGCGCATAGATCCCCCCTTAAATAAACTAACTTGTAAATTAATCAAAAAAAAGGTGTGCTATCCGGCACACCTTCTGAATTAAAATTATTGTTGCATCTGTTTCGCAACTTCGGCTGCAAAATCTTCTTCCTTTTTCTCAATACCCTCGCCTAATTCAAAACGGGCAAAACGACGTACTTTAATATTTTCACCGATCTTTGCTATCAATTCTTTAACCAAAGTATTAATCGTTTTACTGTCATCTTTAATAAATGCTTGGTCCAGTAAACAGTTGTTCTCATAAAACTTTTCCAAACGGCCTTCAACAATTTTATCAACGATTTTTTCCGGTTTGCCTTCATTTAAAGCTTGATTACGGGCAATTTCACGTTCGCTGTTCAAAACATCTTCCGGCACATCTTCACGGCTTAAATAGGGTGGATTCATTGATGCTACCTGCATAGCAATATCTTTAACCATTTGTTTGAATTCTTCGTTTTTTGCCGCAAAGTCAGTTTCAATATTAACTTCAATCAAAACACCGATTCTGCCTTCACCATGGATGTATGCGTCTACAACACCTTCAGCAGCAATTTTGCCTGCTCTTTTATCTGCACCGGCCATGCCTTTTTCTCTTAACCAAGCAATAGCTTTTTGTTGGTCTCCGTCAGATGCTGCAAGCGCTTTTTTACAATCCATCATACCGGCACCTGTCAGTTCGCGTAATTCTTTAACCATAGCTGCAGTGATATTAGCCATTAAATTATCTCCTTTAATTTCAATATTTATCTAAAAAAATTATACAAGTTCGTCTTCAAAAATTTCGAAAGCATCATCGGTATCTTCTTCTTGGCTTTCTTCTTCGGTAACTTGATCTGTTTGTTCAGGTTGTTGTTCCAATAAAGCCTGAGGAACATCAGCCATTGAAAGACCCTGATTACCTTCGATAACTGCATTTGCCATTGTGGCGGTAATTAAACGAATTGCTCTGATCGCATCGTCATTACCCGGGATAACATATTCGATATTATCCGGATCACAGTTTGTATCAACAATTGCAACTATCGGAATTCCCAAACGATGGGCTTCATGAACGGCAATATGTTCTTTATTCGGATCTACAACAAAAATTGCATCCGGTAAGTCAGGCATTTCCTTGATACCGCCCAGATTTTTTTCTAATTTTTCTTTTTCCAGATTTAACTGCGCAACTTCTTTTTTCGGTAAGACATCGAACATACCGTTATATTGCATTTGTTCAAGTTCTTTTAATCTTCTGATACTTTTCTTAATTGTTACATAATTAGTCAAAGTACCGCCGAGCCAACGGTTATTAACGTAATACATTCCACAACGCTCAGCTTCTTCTTTAATTGATTCCTGAGCTTGAGTTTTTGTGCCGACAAACAATACATGTCCGCCACTCATAACCGTATCACGCAAAAACATATAAGCTTCTTCAATTTTGGTAACTGTTTGTTGCAGATCAATGATATAAATACCATTGCGTTCAGTGAAGATGTACTCTGCCATCTTCGGATTCCAGCGACGAGTTTGATGTCCGAAATGAACACCGCCTTCAAGCAGCTGTTTCATAGAAATAATAGCCATACAATAATTTCCTCCTGTTTTTTCCTCCGCAGGATCACTTCACTAAATATCCTTATTCAGCAACAGGTTTAATCCTACGTGTGTATTGCCTCAGCAATGATAGCATTATCTTTCATTTTCGGCAAGTGCCTTCAGAGTTTGTTTGTAAATATAGCTTGCAGCATATAAATGATCCAATTCTACGTGTTCATCAACCTGATGCATCACATCCGGTGTACCGGGAAAGACCGCACCGAAAGCTATTACATTTGGTATAGCTCTGGCATACGTTCCGCCGCCCATTGCAACAGCCTGTTCAGCACTGCCCATGGCTTGATTATAAGAATTCATCATCGTTGTCACAAGTTGTGAATCTTTGCCCAAGTTCAATGGCGGGGAATCGGTATATGATTTTCTTACGAAGCCGAATTCAGCCAATTCAGCATCTAGCTTATTTAAAATAATCGTACCGTCTTTAGTTACCGGGTATCTGATATCAATAGCCAGAGTGACTTCCGATTCGCTTACTTCTATTCTACCTACATTCAAGGTCAAGTTTCCGCTGTCATCGGAACATGCCAAACCGAAATCTTCACCATAAATATGATTATTGAAATACTTTTTAGTCAAATCAGCCAAAGGATCCTGCCAATCCGAATGCTCGGAAATAATTTTATGTAAAGCTTTGACTATAGCATTATCGCCCAATTCAGGTTTACTGCCATGAGCAGCTTTACCTTCTACTTCAAAATCAATTTGTTTATCGGTATCAATTTGTAAAGTATAACGACAAACTTGCGGCACCATATTAGTCGCTTCTCCACCTTGCATGCTTATCAACTGAACTCCTTGATCGGGCCTCTGGCGATCCATTTGATAAGTAATGCCCAGAATACCTTTTTCGGCATAAACCGCAGGAAAAGTAGCGTCGGGTACAAAACCGGCAACAGGAATCTCCGCTACTTCTTTATAGTGCTCCATACAACCGAAGCCGCTTTCTTCATTCAAACCGATAATTAATCTGATCCTGCATGGCGGCTGATAACCTTCATCTGAAAGAGCTTTCATCGCATAGAGTGAAGCAATGGCAGGACCTTTATCATCTGCTACTCCACGTGCATAGAGTTTGCCGTCAATCAAACGCGGCTTGAACGGAGAATACTGCCAACCTTCACCGGCCGGAACAACATCTAAATGAACCAATACAGCGATCATCTTTTCGCCTGAGCCGAATTCCGCGTAACCGGCTTTATTGTCCAGATTTTCAGTGCGAAAACCCATGCGTTCAGCTTGTGCTAAAAATACCGCCAAAGCCTCGGCAGTCGCTTCACCGTAAGGAGCTGTTGCTGTCGCAGGACCTCTGACGCTGGGTACTGCCAAAACAGCCTCCAGATCTTGTAAAAAATCAACTTTATAATCTTCCATTTTAGCGGACAATTCTTTTATTCTGACTTGATCTATGTTTGTCTCTTCCGCCTGATACAGTTCTGCTTCTTGACACAGTTCTGCTTCTAAAGCTTGTTCATATTCGCCTGCAACATCTATACCTTCCAAATATTCACATTCGGTATGCATATAACAAAACAGATCTAAATATAAACCTTTGTTCAATTCGGTTGCAGGTTTTCCGCAAACAACACAAACTTCACTCAACAAATCGATTTGTTCAAATAAATTGGAAAGATCTTCGATAATTTCCCGGATAGAATTGACCGATCTGGCAATAATTCCTTCTTTCAGGCGAATACAAAGAAAATTATCCGTAATTTCGTAATTCAGAATATTGTATGTCTTTTGCTTGTCTTCTAACCAATCAAACAATTTATCAGTATCTTCAATTTGCAGTCCTGCTACCGGAGTAAAAATTGCTGTAAAATTCCGGCCTGACATCAATGAGTATAGATAACCTTTATATTCTCCGAAAGTAAAATCCTCATCAGGATTCACTTGCCAATCAAATTTTTCTGCATATTTAAATAAAGTATTCGTCAACATCTTAGCCTCGTTAATAGTAATCGTTTTCATAAAAAACCGGAGTTCGAGCGAACTCCGGTAATTTGTTTTTTACTTAAGAAATCTGTTCGAAATTATATTCATCAAAAATCTTCAATATTGTTTATTCAACAACTTCTTTGTCTTCTGCAACTGAAGTTTCAAACTTTTCTTCCGTTTCCGGTGCTGCTTCAACTTCTTCAACCGTTTCTGTAATTGCTTCAGACTCTTCCGCTTCAGGTTCAGGAGCAACTTCCGCTTCGGTTACTTCTGCTTCGGTTACTTCTGCATCGGTTACTTCCACTTCTTCGACAACTTCTTCAGCTGTTTCTTCAACGGTATCAATAATTGTTTCTGCTTCCGGTTCGGCAATTGTTGCAAATTCTACACTGCTGTCACTATATGTAATATCAGCTAAAGCAGATAAAGTAGAGCCGCCTGACGGAACGTCCGAATAAGCAGTTGTTGAATCGGATTGTCTGTCATCAGCTTGAGTTTGCTGTTTTTGTCTGTTTTCATCACGGCGCGTGCGACGTTTACGTTGTTTTGCCGGCATTTGTTCCTGCAGATCTTCAACATTTTCCGGATTGATCGGCTCAACCTCACGGATGCTGATTGAAATTTTGCGCTCATCATTATTTACATCTAAAACTCTGGCATCAATTTCCATGCCTTCTTGTAAAACATCTTCCGGACGATTTAAACGATAATCAGAAATTTGTGAAATATGGCATAGAGCATCCACACCCGGCGCAATTTCAATAAACGCACCGAACGGAAACATTCTGACTACAACACCGCGCACAATGGAACCGATCGGGAAACGATTCTCCAAGTCACGATAAGGATCGTTTTCAGGACGTTTAAAGCCGAGTGAAACACGATTCTTATCTTTATCGAAATCCAGGACACGAACCAAAATATGATCACCTACCGAAACTACATCGGAAGGTTTGTCAATGCGTTCCCAGGAAAGTTCGCTGATATGTACCAAACCGTCAACACCGCCGATATCAACAAATGCACCGAAATCGGTTAAATTACGTACAACACCTTCATACTCTTTACCTTCTTCGATCGAATCCCAGAAATTTCTGGCTTTTTCACGACGCTCACGCTGGATTAAGGATCTGCTTGAAGCGGAAACTCTTAATCTTCTCTTCGTATCATCATATTGAGTTACCAAGACATCAATTTCCTGATTCAAGTAAGGAGTCAAGTCCTCGACAATTTGTAAATCGAGTTGTGTTCTGTGAATGTACATATCGACGCTGCCGAAAGAAGCTATTACACCATCACGAACCACATTGTTCACTTTAACTGTCAAAGGAGTTTTTTCTTTGAAAGCTTTTTCCACAACATCTTTATGTTTATTGAAATCAACTTGAGCTTTAGATAATTCAATTTCTTTTCCGGAATCGGTCATCCGGATTCTGCGCACGTATACTTCAACCGCCTGACGCTCAACGCAAGCTTTATCTAAATCAAAGTCAGGATCTCCTCTGAATTCATGAATTTTAACCTTGCCTTCAGATTTGTCACCGACATCGACATATACAAATTCATCGTCGTAACTGGTAAGTGTACCGGTTACAGTCATTCCTCTCTTAAGTTCAGGGATATTGTCGATAAAGTTTTCAAAGTCAATATCTCCGTCGTCTTTCAGAGGCAATTCTTTTTCTGCCGCTGCCACATCGGCTGCTTCTACATCTTCAATAGTGAGCGGCTCCGAAATCTCTACCACTTCTTCTGCTGCAACTTCTGACTCATCCTCTGTATTTTCGGTTAAATCAGCTGCATTTACTTGATCTGTTTCATCTGATGTGTTTTGTTCAACATCTTCTGCGGTTTGCTCTTGTTCAATTACATCCCCGACAACCGAATCTGTCTGTTCAGCTGTTTCTTCAAGTGCTTGAACATTGTTTTCTTCCTGTTGGTCATTTACTAACCCATACTCTTCTGCCATTAATTGGATAACCTCCCAAAAATTCTCGTATTACTTATTGTATCAAAGTAAATAAGATTTGCAATAAATAATCATAAATTAAAACAAAATGAACAATCGGCTAAATTATTGGTATGATTATCTTTCTGTAAAATATGGCAGACCGACAATCTGATAACATTGACGCACTATCTCAATAACCAAGTCCTGATTTTTTTCTGATTTTTTTGAATTGGCATAATTCGGATTTAAACAGAACGGAGCACCGAAATAAAAGTGATTTTTGCGAAATATTTTATAAGGTCCTGAACAGTAGCAGGGAAGTATTGTTGCATTATAACGCGTACATATTGATGCAACACCGGCTTGAGGAATTATCTCCTCATATTTATCTTTATCTACACGTTTACCTTGAGGAAAAAGCCCGACAATGTTGCCGGATTTCAGATGACTGATAATTTGTCGCATTGCAGTTAAATCAACTTCATCCCGATTTAAAGAAATAACTTCAAGCTTTTTCAGAAAAAACTTGAGAATCGGAATTTTAAACAGTTCCTCTTTAGCTACCCAATAAATAAATTCCGGCATTCCTAGATGTATTAATACCGGATCCAATAGTGAATGATGATTGCCGAAAAGCATATAATTTTCTTGTAGAGGTATGTATTGAAGATTATGATATACAGGACGATAAATTATTTTTGCTAAAAAACGGACAATTTTAGTAATAATCCTTACAGTTAAATTTCTGCCTTTGGAATTTTTGCCGTAATAAGGATTTTTTGTCACTTTTTTATTCATTTTGCAACAACCTCAAACTAATCTCGAACTAATCATTGCAGTATTCTATTATCGTTTATTTCCCGGAATAAATCTGCTCAACCAAAGCAAGCACCCGGCCAACTGTTTCTTCAATTGTCAAGTTGCTTGAATCAATTAAAACCGCATCTCCGGCCATTCTGGTCGGAGCGGTTTGCCGATTGCTGTCCTGATTATCTCTTTTTTCAATATCCTGTAAAACCTGTTCATATTTTGTATTCTGATCACCTGCATTGATCAGGTCTTGTAGTCTGCGTTCAGCTCTCACCCGGGGAGAAGCTGTTAAGAAAATTTTTACATCGGCATTCGGCAAGACAACCGTACCGATATCGCGACCGTCCAAGATAAAAGATTCTCGTTCAGCTAACTGTCTTTCCTGTAAAAGAATATAATCTCTGATGACCGGATGAACCGAAATATTAGAAGCAGCAATTGACACATCTTCTGTTCTGAGATAAGGCGTTACATCCTGACCGTCAATTAAGGTTTTTTGTTTTTTGCCTTCAAATTCAATATCCAATTCAACTTTTTTCACCAGTTCAGCCGCTTGTTCAGAATTATGTGTATCAAAACCTTTTTGTAATGCTGCATATCCTAATGCCCTGAATAATGCACCGGTATCCAAATGCATGATATCGAGTTTTTCGGCAATCGCTTTAGCCAGTGTGCTTTTACCTGCACCTGAAGGTCCGTCAATCGCTATTAAAATTCTTCTTTGCATATACTACTCCTCTTGTAAACGCTCTATATTTTCGTACATTAACAAATCTACACTTGGCAGCTCCGATGTGGTTTTCAAACCGAATTCCAGCAAAAATTTCTTTGTTGTGGAGAAAACCGCAGGTTTTCCGGGCAAATCAAGGTTACCCGTTTCAACAACATAACCGCGTTCAACCAAGCGATTCACTATACTATCCGAATTAACTCCTCTGATTAATTCAATCTGAGCTTTGGTCACAGGTTGGTTGTAAGCAATTGCAGCCAAAGTTTCATATGCCGCATTTGATAAACTCGGTAAATGCTGCGGTCTGAACAACCTCGCCATATATTCCTTATATTCCGGTTTGGTAGTAATACAATAAGTGTTTTCCATTTGTTTTAAGAGTAATCCCGACTCAGCACATTCTTGATAGCGTATTTTCAGGCGATTACATAAGTCATTAATTTCCGTCAGGGATAACTCGGTAATCACGGCAAGGGTTTCCGCACTTACCGGATCGCCTGCAGCAAACAAGATTGCTTCAATCACAGCTAATGCTTCAGAATCATTTTTCAATTAATTCACCACCTTTTTCAGCAACGTCATGCATCAAATCTGCTGATCCGTTTTCTATATCATTTTTCACTTCAGGTTCCAATTCAATCATCATCACCGCAAAAGGACTTGATTGCTTCACCCTGAGCTTGTCCTGACGTATCAATTCCAGAATTGCCAGAAAACCGCTGACTCTTTCAGCTTTGGAAGTTTTTGCTATCGGAAACAGTTCGCTGAAAAACATTCTGCTTTTGTGAAATACTCTTTTGACGATTTCAAGCATTTTATCTTTAACCGAAAATTTTTCACGTTTTAATAATTGTCTGATCCTCTGATTTTGATCACTGAATCTGATTTTATTTCTTTGAATTAAACTATCAACAGCTTGTGCAAATTTTTCCGATGATATTTTATCTTCTACAATATCAATGCTCAAACCGAGTGAAGAAGCTGATGACGCAATTTTTAAATATGAACCTTGATTAATCGCATAATTTTTCTCTAATTCAAGTGCCAATTGTTTATTTCTGCGATATGCCAACAAACGCAAGACCAATTCTTCTCGCGGATCGGAATAATCTTCATCATTTGAATCCGATTTTGCATCCGGCAAAAGCATTGCGGATTTGATTTGCATCAATGTTGCCGCCATTACCAAAAATTCACTAGCCAATTCCATATCTAATTCGGCTAAAGAACTACTTTCTATAACCGAGATGTATTGTTCCGTAATATCAGCAATCGGGATATGATAAATGTCAACCTGATTCACTTCGATCAAACGATAAATTAAATCCAGCGGACTTTCATATTCAGTGATTTTCACAGACAAAAACTGTTTCATATTATCCGAGTATAGCCTTGTTCAAAGCATTAAATAACCAATCCACCGGTTTCCGCAAAATATAGTCAATCGGAAGCGCAACATACCCGAGAATTCTGCCCAGAATACCGCCGCCGAAAACTATCAAAGCAAATAGAATAAACATTGAATATTGTTGAACGGACATATATTTGTAATAAGCACGATCCGACAAAAAACCGCCTAAAACTCTTGAGCCGTCTAACGGAGGTATCGGCAGCATATTAAATAGTGCCAAAGAAATATTCGATGTATAAAAAGCAATTAATATTAAATAGAAGATATCGATCATTCCGGCAATACCTGTATTGGTCGTTACTTTAAAAGCAATTAAAACAAAATTTAAGATTTGATAAATCAGGTTGGCTATAAAAGCGATAATCAAATTGGAAACCGGACCGGCTAAAGCCACACGCATCATTCCGCTACGCATGTTTTTAACTTTATTACGATCAAATCTTGCAGGATTAACCGGAACCGGACGTGCCCAACCGAAACCTGCAACAATGAAAGCCAAAGTACCTAACGGATCCAGGTGTTTCAGCGGATTCAAGGTCAGTCTGCCCTGACGTTCCGCTGTGTCATCTCCTAAATGATAAGCCATTCTGGCATGTGCATATTCATGAGTCGACAAAGATAAAGTCAACACTAACATTCTGATCAAAATTTGCTGTATATCGATTCGCGGCATGAAGCACCTCAATTTATTTCTGATTTATAAAGTATTATCACATATTAAAACAAAAATGTGCAACCGCTTTGAAAATGCTTCGGATTTTTTTCTTCTTATCGAAACTGCAAAAATGTCACATAATTAAACTTATAAACACTTGAAATCTGATTCAAATTCATAAATTGGTTTTAATTTTTTGTGCTATACTTACCTTTAATTATAAGATTATTGAAAATTAATCCTTGAGACACTTAATTATAAAGAGGAGACATATTAATGTGCTTAGGTAAAAAACGTAAAGATGGAATATTAATAACCGACGGCGATCCGATGAATCACATCATGCCTTATCTGATGCGTTCCCGTAATGAATCAGTCATTTATTATCAAAACACGATTGAAGTCAAGCCAATTCGAGATTATATCAAAAAAAGGCGTAAACAAGGTGAACGAATCACCCTGTTTAATATTTTGATGGCTTCTTTTTTAAATATATTTGTATTACGTCCAAAACTAAACCGCTTTATAGCCGGACGCAGAATTTACGAACATAAGGGATTCGAAGGTTTATATGTCGTTAAACTTGATTTATCAGATCAGGCTTATGAGTCAATTGCCAAAGTTGTTATGACCGAAGACGATAATATAAATACCGTAGCCGAAAAAATGAAAGCTCAAGTAGAATTGATCCGCGAGTCCCAAGAACAAAAATCCGATGACAAATTGATTTCTTTCTTTGCCAAAACACCACGCTGGTTTTTACGATTTGTTCTGGCAACTTTGCGCTGGCTTGATTTTCACGGTTGGATGCCGAAAGCATTGATCGATATCATTCCTCTGTATTCATCGGTGTTTCTCTCACATTTAGGCAGTATAGGCGGAAATGCACCTTTTCATCATTTATATGAATTCGGTACAAACTCGGTTTTCATCACCTTGGGAAAAATATATGACAAACCATTCAAAGGTAAAAACGGTGAAATTGAATGGCGCGAAGTAATTGATATGGTCGCTACCATTGATGAAAGAATTTGTGACGGCTATTACCTGATAAAATCCCTCAGCATGCTGGAAAATTTCTTTGAAACTCCTCAATTATTGGAAATATCACCGCGTGAAATGTTTAAGTATATAGATTCTAAGGACATTGCATTCGGCAACCGTAAACTGACAATTTCTGATCACATCAAACAACGTTTAGGTATCGAAGAAATTGCACCCAAAAAATATCATCTGATTTTCGAAGATGAAGATTTAGTTGACACAAAAGCGGAAGATTAAAAGTTAATCAGCAGCAATAAAACCGTATTTATCCGGTTTCATTTTGAAAAGTGTCACCACATATATGCACGTCGGTTTAATTTTTTTACCTTGACTTTGAATTTCCTCGACCAGAGCCTCCACCAATTGTTCAGCTATTCCATGTCCTCTTAAGCTGGGATCGACATAAGTATGATCAGCTTCAACTGTTGATTCATCCAGATCGACATAAGTAATCTCTGCCAATAATTTACCGTATTCATCTAAAGAATATATTCTGTTTTTATCTCTGATAAAGTCCATTTTGATCTCCTGACTAAATGTTTTTTCTTTTATTCAAGAATATATAACAATTTGAAAAGAATGCGTAACATATAAAACTTTTTATCAATTTAATTAATTATATAGTATATTCATCTTCGTAGTATAGACAACTGAAACAGGAGACCAGCTATTAAAAGTCAAGTGAAAATTAGGCAAAAATAAATAGCAGGTTGACAGTCTGAAGAACAGACAAAATTGTACTTTGACAACAGAATATTGAACAAAAAGAGTATGCGAACAAGCCCCTGAAGGAAGATGGGCGAAAAATCAGCAGCAAAGAATTTCTAAAAAAGACGTTATTCTATGGTGTCCCAGCGTATCTCGTACGGCTTATTCGTCTTAAGAACAGCGTGGATGGTGTAAAGTAACTTCCTGGCAACTGCCCCGATCGCTGTCCCATGTGCTTTACCTTCCCGTCGTTTTTTCTCGTAGAAGGCCTTAAAGACAGGATCTGACCGTGAAGCAACAACGGCTGACATCCAAACTGCCCGTCTGAGATAGGGTGATCCTTTTTTAGATAAGCGATTATTGGCACCGATAAAGTTACCTGACTGGTATGCTGTGGGATCAATACCGGCAAAAGCAACCAACTTTTTAGGATTAGAGAAACGGTTAATATCGCCGATTTCACCAAGAATGATAGCCCCGGTAGCGGGTCCTACACCCGGGATGGTAAGGATCACGGAATTCAGCTTTTTTAGTTGTTTTTCAATCTTTTTCTCGATTTCTTTGATTTGTTTCTCTGTAAACTCAATTTCCTCAATGAGGATTTTGATTTGGAAAGCAAAGGCATCGGAGCAAAGAGTTACTCCTACAGAACGAGCGGCAAGCGATTTAATTTCTCTAGCTTTAGCTGTGCTATGATGACCTCTACTTGCTTTTCTGAGCAAGGTAGCAAGGGATTTCGTATTGACATCGATGACCTGTTCCGGTGTCCCATATGTTTTGAGAAACGCTTTTGAACTCTCACCAAAGACATTGGAAAAGAGCTGATCATATTCCGGGAAGACCTGATCCAAGACGGTAATGACTTGGCGTTTATAGTCAGCACAAGAATCTTTGAGAGATTCACGGAAACGAGCAAGATTACGCAGAACGAGAATATCTTCGTCAGCTAACTTAGTTTCCGTAAAATTTCCGAAGCGAATGACTTCTGCCACAAGAAAGCAGTCAACAGAATCCGTTTTTTGTTGACGGATATGGAAGTTTCTCAAGCTGTCTGATTGAATAGGGTTGATGACGTGTAGTGTGAACCCTTGAGCAGACAAAAATGAGTACAGGGCTATCCAGTAATGTCCGGTAGCTTCCATACCAATAGAAAAGGATTCTTCTTCTGGAAGTCGGTTTTCAATAAAACTGATGAGCGATTGAAAACCTTCCTCTGTATTAGCAAACCGTAGGGATTTACCGACATGGTTTCCGTTATCTTTGATGAAACCTGCTTCGTGATGGTTCTTTCCAATGTCAATACCAAGATAGTACATGAGTCACCTCGTTAAAAATATATTTGTAGGTGAATTCCTCACGCATCCTGCGGCTCACAACCTCCTTGGACAGACGGAGTAGACCTTAGTCTCAACATCCAGCTCATTCGTGAACTGCCACAAGAGGTGAGGCACCACTCTCCTGTACGAGGAATAACCTCAAGGAATGAAACGGCGACACTCACACTACATGTTGACATTATCGCAGATTGTTTTTGTTCAATAAACTGTTAACAAGTGCAATAACATTATTCTAGGAGGAATAAACATATGAAAAAAATAACAACTATTATTCTGGCAGTCTTAATTTCAGCTCTTATCGTCAGTGCTTGTGCATCGGCAAAAGACAAAACTCAAAATAAAACTCAAAACACAACTGGAAAAAAACAAGAACATAGTACAGATTCACTTGAAACAGTTACTGAATCCGAGGCCGGAGAAACCGATCAGCATACTGAAGCTCAGGCAGACGATCGTTCTGAACAAAAAACAAGCGCAGCCGAAGACTCTGCAAGCTCGGAATCAACATCTGACAACATCTGGTTTTTTGAATCTACTGATTTGGCAGGTAATAATTTTAATTCGCAAGATTATTTTGCCAAAGGCAATTTAACCCTGGTAAATGTCTGGGCAACCTGGTGTCCGCCTTGCAGGGCAGAATTACCCGATTTAGGTAAATTGGCAAGAGACTTTGCCGGTCAGAAAGTTCAATTTTTAGGTATTGCAACTGATGTATTTGAAGATGATCAGGAGATTTTGGATGTTGCCAATAGTCTTTTAGCTGACTCTGCAGTTGAATATCCTAATATAAAAATTAACAAGCAAATAAACGAGATCATGCTTCAAAATCAAATTCAATCCATTCCTACAACAATTTTGATTGATCCGGAAGGCAATGTAATCGGTGACTTCATCGTCGGCATGAGAAGTTACGATGATTTTTCAAATCTGATCAATTCAGCCTTAGATCAAGCTAAATAAATTAAAAAATCTACAAAAGCTAAAATATCTATTCAGCTATTAACAATTTATAAAACTGGCTATAATACCAATTATGGCCGGTTTTATATTTTCAGGATTTAGGATGTGAACATGATGAATGAAAAGACAAATAAATTAAGAATTAAAATTGTTCGTAATATTCTCTTGGTATTGATCTTTTTGTCAATTGCTTACGGTATTATGCGAGGCGAAGTGCAGATAGTTTTGCGTAATGCCGTTAACATTTGTTTGGACTGCATCGGAATAGGATAGTTCAGAAATGGTATCAGAAAAGAGTTAATATGAAAAGAAATAATAAACAAGGTAATCTTCCCAAACAACGTAAAAAGCGCATGTTGATCCAAGCAATGGGTGCCTTAATCTTTAATGGTGATTGGAAAAATTTTATCAGCGGAAATATTTATAAAGGCAATCTGAAAAACGTTTGTGTTCCGGTCTTGAATTGTTATTCATGTCCCGGTGCTCTGGGAGCTTGTCCGATCGGTTCTTTACAAGCAGTAAATAATTCACATCAATTTAATCTCGCTTTTTATGTAATCGGATTAATTGCTTTATTCGGTATTACAATGGGACGCTGGTTCTGCGGATGGCTTTGTCCTTTCGGTTGGATTCAGGAATTATTACATAAAATACCTCTCAAAAAAATCAAGGTAAAATTAACCGTGCATAAAAAAGCAATTTGGTTGAAATATGTCTTACTGGTCGTTTTTGTTTTTGCTATTCCCCTTTTCACCCAAGATGCCTTCGGAATGAGTTCTCCGGCTTTTTGTAAATGGATATGTCCTGCCGGCACTTTGGAAGCCGGCTACCCTTTAATCCTGACCAACCCTGCTCTGCGTCAGGCTATCGGTTTTATTTTCAGTTGGAAAACACTATTGTTAGCAATTACTCTTTTCTGTTCAAGCAAAATATTCCGTTTTTTCTGCAAATATGCTTGTCCGTTAGGTGCAATTTACGGCATGTTCAATAAAATCAGTTTCTACTATATGGAATGTTCTTCTGCCTGTATCAAATGCGGAAGATGTGCCGGCGTGTGTAAAATGCAGGTTGAACCATATAAAACGCCGAACTCGGCAGAATGTATCCGGTGCGGTGAATGTATCGAGGTTTGTCCGGTTAATGCTCTGAAGTTCGGTTTCGCAAATAAAAACAACAATTTATCTGAAGCTCAGGCTCATAACGACAATAAATAAGAATTATTTAAACCTCATTGTTTATGATTATTTAACTTCAGAAAACCGGATAACTAGAAAGCAAAAATAATGTGTGTTACTTATGAAATTTTTGGTCTCGAAATTCCGTCATACGGAACTTTAATAGTGATCGGTTTGCTATTCGGATTGTGCGTATCGTATTTTCTGGTAAAAAAACATCAACCGGAATTTGCTTCTGATGTAGTCTTCAGCTTCCTGTACGGGATGATCGGTGCAGGCGTCGGCGGTAAATTACTCTTCATCATTGTCGGACTGCGATATTTAATTAAAGCATTTCAAATCGGTCAGGGTTTCAAGCTTTTAGGTGTGTGGATTCTGGAAGGAGGTTATGTTTTTTACGGCGGAATAATCGGTGCGTTTTTAATGTTATTAATATACTCGCGCCAGTTTAAGATACCTCTGGAAAAGATTCTGTTATATCTTACTCCGGCTATCCCCTTAATCCATAGTTTCGGCAGACTTGGCTGTTTAGCCGCAGGTTGTTGTTACGGGATTCCATGTGAATCATTCGGTTATCAACTCAATCATTCGCCGATTGCTCCTGCGGGCATTAAGCTGTTTCCCACTCAACTGCTGGAAGCAATATATTGTTTTATAATCTTTATCGTGCTTCTGATCCTGTTTAACAAACATAAAAACGGTTATCAACTGATCAGCGTCTATGTTTTTCTTTATTCACCATTCCGTTTTTTGATTGAATTCATGCGGGGAGATATTCAGCGCGGTTTTATCGGCATATTTTCCACATCACAATTGATCAGTCTGTTATTGTTAATTATTGTCGGAATATCATATAAGAAGTTTAAGAAGAATCGCTGCAATTAGAATCTTTGGAATCATTGGAATCTTTAGAATCTGTAAAATCTAATGAATAATATTTGAAAACATAGATGCTGATGGAGATAACTCGGCAAAATATGTTAAACTTTATTGGAAAAACTTTTTCTGTTGAGACTGAAAACTAAAACAGTTTCAATTTCTATAGAATTTATAACGAGGTACCACTATGAAAATAGGAATTACAGAAACCGTCTTGCGTGATGCACAACAATCACTAATGGCAACCAGAATGCCTTTCTCTGATTTTCAGGATATTCTGCCTGTTCTGAATCAAGTTGGTTATGAATCACTTGAATGTTGGGGCGGAGCCACTTTTGACAGTTGCTTGCGTTTCCTGAATGAGGATCCTTGGGAAAGACTTCGCAAAATTAAAGAAGCTTGTCCCGACACAAAACTGCAAATGCTGTTACGCGGGCAAAATCTTTTAGGTTATAAGCCTTATCCCGATGATGTAGTCAGAGAACTTGTGCGTCTTTCAATTAAAAACGGTATTGATGTAATCCGGATTTTTGACGCTTTAAATGATTTACGTAATATTGAAGTCGCAGTTGAAGCAACACGAAAACACGGAGCAGAAGCTCAAATCGCAATTTGCTACACAACAAGTCCTGTTCACAACATTGAGAAATATGTGCAATTGGTAAAAGAAATAGAAAACATGGGTGGCAGCTCAGTCGCAATCAAAGACATGGCAGGAGTTATTACACCATATGAGATTTTCGAATTAGTTTCCGCAATAAAAGAAACAACTAAACTGCCATTACATATTCATACCCATTCCACAACCGGTATGGGTTTCATGTCTTTGCTCAAAGCTGTTGAAGCAGGTGCTGATGTCATTGACACGGCAATTTCTTCATTTTCCGGCGGCACTTCTCAACCTGCTACAGAAACTATGGTCTTTGCCCTGGAACAAATGGGCTATCAAACCGGAATTAATATCGAAAAAATGAATGAAGTTGATCACTTTTTCTTGCCTTTATATCAACAATATATAGAATCCGGCTTAATTGATCCTTATGTTTTAGGTACCAGAACCAATGCATTAAATTATAAAGTACCGGGCGGGATGCTTTCCAATTTAATTTCCCAATTAAAAGACTTAAATGCTATTGAACGTTTTGAGGAAGTGTTAACCGAAGTTCCTCTGGTACGTAAAGATCTGGGTTATCCCCCGTTAGTAACACCCATGAGTCAAATGGTCGGTGTTCAGGCAACACAAAATGTTTTATGCGGAAAACGCTATCAGAATGTATCCAAAGAAATTGTTGCTTATTTGCATGGTGAATACGGGATGGCTCCGGGTGAAATCAATCCTGATTTACAAAGAAAATTTCTCGGTGATCAACAACCAATCACTCACCGTTCATCTGCTAAATTGAAAAACGGTATGAATGCCGCTAAAGAAAAGCTCGGAACATTGGCTAAATCAGATGAAGATGTTTTGTCCTATATAATGTTTCCGCAAATAGCTAAGCGTTTTTTGAAAAATCGAGAAAAACAGGAAAAGAAAACTGTACGATACACAATCGAAGAATGGGAGGAAGTATAATGTTTAGCTTATTCGCATCTGCTTATGCTGCAGCTGCTTCTGCAGATCGTCCCGATGATCCCTCAATTCTTTTAATTGCCATCATCGGATTTGCAGCTGTTTTTGTTGTTTTAATGCTATTTTGGCTGATTATCGCTCTTATGCAAAAAACGGCAAATCAAGCAGGAAAACATCAAAAACCGGAACAGGCAGAGACTTTTATATCCTCCTCCCGTAAAGAAACAAGTAAAGAAGACATTAATCCGGAAACTGTTTCCCATGCTCAAGGTGAATGTGACTTGCATGATGTCGATGATAAAACGGCGGCCTTTTTGATGGCTATTGTTGCAGATAAAATGCAAGTTCCGTTGAATGAATTGTATTTTAAGTCGATTCGTTCACTTGAAACAGAACAAAAATAATATGAATTATGCAGAATATATAATACGAAAGGTTAAATATGAAATATAAAGTATCATTAAACGGAAAAGATTATCTGGTCGAAGTTGAACGCGGTGAAGCCCGCATGCTTGAAATTACCGATACACCGGTTGTTACTGCCGCTTCTGTCCCGACAGTCATCACAGAAGCAACCACACCTCCCTCCGCTTCTCCATCTGTTCCTGCCGTTGAAACGATTTCAGACGGACTTAAAGTCTGCGCTCCGATGCCGGGATCAGTCATTGAAGTATCGGTAAATATTGGTGATCCCGTTCAAAAAGATCAAAAGTTATGTATTATCGAAGCCATGAAAATGGAAAATGAGATCGTTGCTCCCAGAGCCGGAATTGTAAATCAGATTTTAATTGAAACCGGAGTCAAAGTGGAAACTTCGCAAATTCTCATCGTTTTGACCTAGACTGAATTTCAACTAAAGATTCGTTACAAGAAAGGTATTATAATGGACGCTTTTCAAAGTTTAATTTCCGGATTTACTAATTTCACATGGAAACATGGCATTATGCTGGCAATCGGAATACTCTTAATCTATCTTGCTATTAAAAAAGAATATGAGCCGGTTTTACTCTTACCGATGGGTGTCGGTTGTATTCTGGCCAATATCCCTCTCTCTTCTTCCATCGTTGAAGGTGGTTGGTTAAATGTTCTTTATAATGCCGGTATCGCCAATGAATTATTCCCGGTTTTGATTTTTATCGGTATCGGTGCAATGATTGATTTTTCTCCTCTTCTCAAGCGACCGGTTATGCTATTATTCGGTGCAGCTGCTCAAATGGGTATTTTTGTCGCCATGCTGCTGGCAAATGCCACCGGTATGTTTACTTTAAGAGAATCAGTCGCTATCGGTATTATCGGAGCAGCTGACGGTCCCACCTCCATTTATGTCGCAGGTTTATTTGCTCAAAAATATTTAGGACCTATCACAGTTGCTGCATATTCTTATATGGCACTCGTTCCTATTATTCAACCTCCCGTCATTAAACTTTTAACTTCAAGACAAGAACGTTTAATCCGGATGGATGCAGATTACGATTTGACGGTCAAAAAAAGTATTAAAATTACCTTTCCGATCATGGTTATTCTGGTAGCAGGATTTATCGCTCCCACCTCCACCCCGTTGATCGGTTCCTTGATGTTCGGTAATTTATTGCGTGAATCTTTAGTCGTTAATGCTTTATCCGAAGCAGCACAGAAAGAATTAGCCAATATTGTTACTCTGTTAATGGGGGTCACTATAGGATCTACAATGGTTGCTGAGCGCTTTATAGCTCTGGAAACATTATTAATCCTCTTTATAGGTTTGTTAGCTTTTGTTTTTGATACTGTCGGCGGAGTGCTGTTAGCAAAAATTTTAAACATCTTCCTCAAAGAAAAACTCAATCCGATGATCGGTGCATGTGGTATTTCAGCTTTCCCGATGTCGGCAAGAGTCATTCAAAGGATGGCGGTCAAAGAAGATCCTACCAACTTCATCCTCATGCCGGCCATCAGTGCCAATGTATCGGGACAAATCGGTTCGATTATAGCAGGTTCAGTATTAATAGCAATGTTATTATGAGTAATATCTATTAATCATGTTCTTTGATTAATCATGTTGTTCAATTAATTATATTGTTCAAGTAATCATGTTGTTCAATTAATTAAGATCATTAATCAAATATTGATGTTTACAAATTAGTTTAGTAAACTTGTTTTGAACAGTTCATTATATGAAACTGTTAATTAAATCCGGAAATCTTACAATAAAAAATGAAGGAGATAGATATGGATCAAAATAATAATAATGAGCAATCTAATCAGGATGTCAACGTACCTAACTCAGATACAAATGCGCTCGAGCAGCAAGACGCAGCCAACGCAAATTCATTTCAGCAACCACTGCCTCAAGCTCCGTCACCTTATCAGCAACGGGCACAACAATCTCAACAACAGGCGCCATATCAACAGGCACCATATCAACAGGCACAACAAACACCATATCAATCGGCACAGGTTCAACAAGCGCCTGCTCATCAGCCACCTTATCAACAACCTGGACAACCGCCTTATCAACAGCCGGGACAGCCACCCTATCAACAGCCGGGACAGCCGCCTTATCAATCAGGTACTCAACAATATCCGCAACCTGGTGCAAGCTCAGGTCAAACTGACAGTATGGGAATTGTTTCAGTAATTTTAGGTTCAATTTCGATCTTGGCTTTCTTGCTTTCAATAATTCTTAGTGTTTTTGTTTTCCCATGGGCAGGGATTATAGGGATAATTTGCGGAATAGCCGGTCTTATTTTGGGAATCATGTCAAAAAAGAAAAATACAGAGTCCGGTTTGGCTATTGCAGGTATAATTGTAAGCTCTGTAGGACTCGGATTAAGCCTGATCACAACCATTGCTTGTGCAGCATGTCTTTGCTCTGCCAGGAATGCAGCCTATTCAGCATTAGACGGATTAGACGGATTAGACGACCTTTTTAATGAATTCAGATAGTTTAGAAATTGTTAAGATATTTAGTAAATCCTAACAATAATAATTCACTCAGATTCTATAACCCGTAAGATAAAAAGGGAATGACACTCAAACGTCATTCCCTTTTATAATCATTATTTATTCTTAATTATAATTATATTTCTAGTTTTTCAGATAAATTTACTCAATCAGTTCTTTAACTTATAATCAAATTCTTTAGCCGAACAAATTCAGTAAAAGACCGGCAGCAACCGCAGAACCGATAACACCGGCTACATTAGGACCCATCGCATGCATAAGTAAGAAGTTTCTGGGATTCTCTTCTTGTCCTACTTTTTGTGAAACTCTGGCAGCCATCGGTACAGCCGAGACACCTGCCGAACCGATTAAAGGGTTTACTTTTTCTTTGCTGAACAGATTCATAATTTTAGCAAAAAGTACTCCTCCCGCGGTACCAAGTGCAAATGCGACTAAACCCATGGCTAAAATACCTAAAGTCTGCGGATGTAAAAACCTGTCTGAAGACGCTGTCGCGCCAACCGTGGTCCCGAGCAAAATTGTAACTGTGTACATAATCGTGTCTTTGGCAGCAGTAATGAGATGAGGAACTACACCTGATTCTTTAATCAAGTTACCCAGCATCAACATCCCTACTAAAGGTGCAGCTGAAGGAACAAGCAAACTAACCACGATAGTTGTAACAATCGGAAACAAGATTTTTTCTCCTTGTGATACCTTGCGTACACTCTTCATTTCAATTTGACGCTCTTCTTTAGTCGTTAAAAGTCTCATGATCGGCGGCTGAATAACCGGAACCAATGCCATATATGAATAAGCTGCAATTGCAATCGCACCTAATAAATGCGGTGCCAGTTTACTGGTTAAATAGAGTGCTGTCGGACCGTCTGCACCGCCGATTATACCGATTGAAGAAGCTTCTTGCGGTGTAAAACCGAGTACAAGCGCGCCCAGAAACGCTACAAAAATTCCCAGCTGAGCTGCAGCCCCTAAAAGCATGCTTTTCGGATTGGCAATCAAAGGTCCGAAGTCGGTTGAAGCACCGACGCCCAAGAAAATTAACGGCGGATAAATACCTAAGCTTATACCTTGATAAAGATAATATAATAGGCCGCCTTCATCATGTGAACTCATGGCACCTAAAGGTAAATTGGCCAACAACATTCCGAAAGCAATCGGAATTAACAAATAAGGTTCATATCCTTTTTTGATAGCTAAATATAATAAGATGCAGGCAACTATCAACATAATTCCTGTTCTGAGATCAAGAGCAAAAAGACCGCTGGACTTAAAAAAATCGACGATCATATCTAACATGATAACACCTCACTAAGCTATACTGTAAAGAGCATCTTCAGCATTAACAGTTTGACCTTGAGTAACAAATATTTGCTGAATAACACCGTCTTGTGGAGCAACAACTTCATTTTCCAATTTCATTGCTTCAATAATCAAGATAGTTTCACCTTTTTTTACAATATCACCGGGCTTGACGCAGACCGATAATATCAAACCTTGTAAAGGAGCTTCGATTACCTCAGCTTCAGCTCCGACAACAGGAGCCGCCGGAGCTGCAACTGTATCTTGGACTACCGTTTCTTGGACTACTGTGTCTTCTGTTATTTCTTCCACTTTGACAATATACTCTTTGTCACCTACTGCTATACGATATGTTTTCATTGTTCCTCCTAAGACTATCTATTTCTAATATATTTTTTTAATATGTTATGATTATTTTGTTCGTTCAACCGAAACCACTCTGATATCGCCGTTGATTTCATCTTTCGCCAAACAGGAAGCAACCAACATCGCTACCATCTGTTCTTCTGCATCGTCAGCAGATGATATCTGCGTCTGATTATGAGCACCGGCCGCTACAGGTTTCTTACTGTTTTGTTCTTTATCTTTAAAAGGAATATATTTCAAAAGTGCAAATATTACTGATAACAGTAACAATATCAAAAATACTATCAACATCGAAAATAAAGAAACAATTATTCCTTCTCCCATACTATATTTTTCCAGTACTAAAAATAAACTATTCATCTGTCATCTCCTCAAGCTGTCGGCAGAACCATACGGAATGATATAGGTTCAGCAGAATCGGTTTGTTCAGTTTTCTTGGTTGTTCCGGAAACTTGTTCCGATTGCGATTCGGAATCGGCTTCAGCGGAATTCTGATAAAAGTTTCGCACCGGTTCCGGAAAAATCGTATAAGCGACGACTTCTTCTTCTTCAGGTTCTCTGCCCAGTAATTTTTGCAGTTTTATTTTGTCATCTTCATATACAAAAGGCATCTCTTCTTGCAAAACGGTTTCTTTTTTCACAGTTTGTTGCATTATCTGATTAACAACATCCTGATTCAATTCACCCGGAGCGCGTCCATACAGTCCCTGAACATAATCCTTTATTTCATTCGGTACAATTTTATAACGCTCACCGAGCAAAACATTAAATACAGCCTGCGTTCCGACCATTTGTGATAAAGGTGTAACCAGAGGCGGATAGCCCAGATCTTTTCTGACTTCAGGTATTTCTTCCAAGACTTCGCGTAATCTATCCGCCGATTTTTGTTGTTCCAATTGACTTAACAGATTTGATAACATTCCGCCCGGAACCTGATATTTCAATATTTTCGGATTAGGAATTAAAGAACGAACTCGGAGATCACCCGATTCAATATATTTTTCGACAATTGAATTCGCTAATTCATAAGCTTCATCCAATGCATCCGGATTTAACTCGGTTTCCCGACCTGCCAGCTTGGCAGCTTCAAGTAATGTTTCATCAGCCAAATGGGAGGTTCCGCCTGAGAAAGGCGAAATGCAACCGTCTACTACGTCAATACCGGCTTTAATCGCTTGCTCCATTACCAAAGACGTTGCATTGGCGGTTGTATGAGAATGCATATTCAACGGAAGATCCGTAGCTTGCTTAATTGCTGAAACCAGCTCATACGCTGTTTGAGGTGTTATTATTCCCGCCATGTCTTTGATACAAATTGAATCTGCACCCATCGATTCATAAGTTTTTACCAGTTTGACATAATAATCATTATTGTGAACCGGGCTGACTGTATATGCAATTGCCGCTTGTACATGTCCACCATATTTTTTGGTGAATTTAAATGCATTTTTTACATTATCCGGATCGTTTAAAGCATCGAATATTCGTAAAATATCAATACCGTTTTCAATCGTCAAACGAATAAAACGTTCCAGGGTATCGTTATCATAATGACGATATCCTACAATGTTTTGCCCTCTGAGTAACATTGACAATTTGGTATTGGGAGTTGCTTTATTAATTTCTCTCAGATTTTCCCATGCACTTTGATTCAAAAAGCGGTATGCGGAATCAAATGTAGCTCCACCCCATACTTCCAGTGAATAAAAACCGACTTTGTCCAAAGCAGCTGCAATAGCAAGAATATCTTCCCGTTTCATACGTGTTGCTAAAATCGACTGATTACCATCACGTACCGTAACATCCTGAATTCCTAATTTGCTCATTTTTACCTCTTTACTAGATTTATCGAAATTATTGATCGATAAATTACCCAAAAAATTCCATTATGGATTATAACATCAAATAATCAAGCTTGTCATCTCATGATCAATAATATCTCTAATCTTATTCTTATTAATTTCTCATCCTGATTTCTTTTGAAAGGGAATGTTATAAAACTTACTCAATTATGGGCATGAATTAATCGTATGGAATAGTTATTTAAAATGTCTGTTCACTTAATTTCTCATACTGTGGATTGGTGCGGGAATTCGGCCGCCACGTTCAATTAAGCGTACTGAACCGTGCGGATTTACATTCATGATCGGAGCTTCACCCCATAAACCGCCATAAACGACCTTATCACCTGCAACTTTTCCCGGAACCGGAATAATTCGTACTGCGGTTGTCTTATTATTAAACACTCCAACTGCCATCTCATCGGCTATAATACCCGAAATTGTTGTAGCCGGTGTATCACCCGGAATTGCAACCATATCTATTCCGACGGAACAAACGCAAGTCATCGCTTCAAGTTTTTCTAAACTCAAGGCACCTGCTTCAACCGCTGCAATCATCCCTTCATCTTCGCTTACCGGAATAAATGCCCCGGAAAGCCCTCCTACATGAGATGAAGCCATAGTTCCGCCTTTTTTCACAGCATCATTCAACATCGCCAAAGCAGCTGTTGTACCCCAAGCACCACAGGTATCCACACCAATTTCTTCCAGAATACGAGCAATTGAATCTCCGACTACCGGAGTCGGTGCCAGAGATAAATCGATTGTACCGAACGGAGCATTTAAACGCTGAGCAGCCTGTTCCGCAACCAATTGACCTACTCTCGTTACCTTAAATGCTGTACGTTTGATTGTTTCGGCAACTACATCCATCGATTGACCGGACACTTCTTTTAAAGCTGCTAAAATTACTCCCGGACCGCTGACTCCTACATTAATCGCGCATTCCGGTTCACCTGCCCCGGTAAAAGCACCTGCCATGAAAGGATTGTCATCCGGAGCATTGGCAAAAACAACCAATTTGGCACAGCCGTAAGCGTCTGTATCTTTAGTCTGTTCAGCACATTCTTTGATTATTTTTCCCATTAAAGCCACGGCATCCATATTAATCCCGGACTTAGTCGAAGCGAGATTAATCGAAGCACAAACCTGATCTGTTTCCGCTAATGCCCGGGGAATCGAGTTGAGTAATTTGAGATCAGAATCGGTAAAACCTTTCTGCACTAAAGCTGAAAAACCACCGACAAAATTAACGCCGATCGCTTTGGAAGCTTTATCCAAAGCTTCAGCAAAACAGACATAATCATCGGTGTCAGAGGCAGCGGCAACTAAAGAAACAGGCGTAACGGAAATCCGTTTATGAATAATCGGTACACCGAACTCACGACTAATCTGATCCGCAGTATCTACAAGATGTTCTGCCCGTTTTGTGATTTTATCATATATTCTTTGGCAAGCTGTCCCGGGAGATTCAGCTGCACAATCCAGCAAATTAATCCCCATCGTAATCGTTCGCACATCAAGATGCTGATTGCGAAACATATTAATGGTTTCTAAAATCTCAAAATTATCAAACATAATTCTCCAAATTCACCGCTTAAATACGTTGCATCGCATTAAATATATCTTTATGCTGGATCCGGATCTCCAGATTCATTTCTTCACCTACGACTTTAAGCTCTTCCCTGATCTTTTCAAAAGCATATGTACTGTTAGTAGTATCGACCAACATAATCATCGTGAACATATCTTTAAGAATCGTTTGTGAAATATCCGAAATATTTATATTCAACTTGGCAAGAACGCCGGTTACACCGGCAATGATACCGACCCGATCTTTACCGAGAACTGTCACAACGGCATTATATTTTACCGATTGACTCATTGTTTTACCTCAACAATCCTAATCTATAATTCAATACCCTGTTATTTTCCGAGTCGGTCTACAGTCGTGCTTCAAGTCTCGCTCTTACTGCAGCCAAAAACTCTTCGGTATTAACTTTTTGCAGATTATCTCCCTCAGCTACTCCGATCAAATCTCCGGTCATAATTCCGTCTTCAATCGTTGCAACTGATGCTTCACACAACAATTTACCAAAACGTTGCAACTCCGGTAATTGATCCAGTTCACCACGTTTTTCCAAAGCACCGCCCCAGGCATAAATAGTTGCCATCGGATTGGTTGAAGTTTTCTCTCCTTCACGATATCTGTAATAATGTTTGGTTACCGTGCCGTGAGCTGCTTCATATTCATATGTTCCGTCAGGTGATACTAAAACGGAACTCATCATCGCCAAACTGCCGAATGCTGCGGAAACCATGTCACTCATTACATCTCCGTCATAATTTTTACATGCCCAGATGTATCCGCCTTCAGATCTGATGACTCTGGCTACGGCGTCATCGATCAGAGTGTAGAAATACTCGATGCCCGCTTCTTCGAAAGCCTTTTGATATTCAGCTTCAAATATTTTTTGAAAAATTTCTTTAAAAGCACCATCATATGTTTTCGAAATTGTATCTTTAGTTGAAAACCAAAGATCCTGTTTTGTATCTAATGCAAAGCGGAAACAACTATGTGCATATTTTTCAATTGAATCTTCAAGATTATGCATGCCTTGAAGCACAGCATTTCCCGGAAGTTTCTGAACTAATTTGGTTTTTACGTCACCGGAATCACCGACAAAAGTTAAAATTGCCGTACCCGGTTCTTCGGTGCGAAGTTCTGAATTTTTATAAACATCGCCATAAGCATGACGTGCTATTGTGATCGGTTTCTCCCAAGGTTTAACAACAGGAGAAATATTATTAACCATAATCGGTGTTCGAAAAATCGTACCGTCCAGAAGTCCTCTCAGAGTTGCATTCGGACTGGGATGCAGAGTTTTAAGATTGTATTCTTCTTTACGTTGTACGTTCGCCGTTATGGTTGCACATTTGACTCCTACACCGTATTTTTTACAAGCCAGAGCCGCGTCTACGGTAATCTGATCATCTGTCCTGTCACGTTCGGTTAAAGACAAATCATAATACTCACTTTTTAAATCAACAAAAGGCAGAATTAATTGATCTTTAATCATTTGCCAAATTATTCTTGTCATCTCATCTCCGTCAATTTCAACAAGCGGATTAATCATCTTAATTTTTTGCATTTATTCCTTACTCCCGATTTAATTTATTATATAAAAAAATTTATGTATTTATTATTCACGATTCAATCATTTTTTACAAAATAAATACATTATATTTATTCACTCTTTCCGATTCAATCAGATTTTATAAAAAACAAAATCTTTATTTGTTCATTATTACTGATTAATTCATTATTCATATAAAAGCGGCAGTGTTAACTACCGCTTTTTGAATGCAAATCACTCTGTAGTGTTACATTTAATCTTTCGAATACCGTTTACTGTTCAGCTTCGGTCCTTTTTCCCAATTTAGTCTTTACTGATTCTCTAACTTTCGTTTCCTTATTATTATCAATAATGCTGCCAAGATCAGAATGAGACCTGTTAATTCAGCCTGCCGGGAATTCTCACCGGTAGATACCACTGAACCGGGTTTATTCGTCTTATCTGTATCAGATAACTTCGGGTCAGGATCCTGTTTACCTGTTTCTTCGCCGGGTGACCCAGGATTCGGTTTGCCTGTTTCTTCGCCGGGTGACCCCGGATTCGGTTTGCCTGTTTCTTCGCCGGGTGACCCGGGACCCGGTTTGCCTGTTTCTTCGCCGGGTGACCCCGGACCCGGTTTGCCTGTTTCTTCGCCGGGTGACCCCGGATCTGAACCCGGATCTGTGCCGGGTGACTCAGGATCCGTACCGGGTAACCCCGTACCCGGAGGCAGATTAGGATTCTGATCTGGTATAAAGGTATTGATTACGATCAGACCGTCTTCGGTTTTGTTGTAGTTTTCAGGAACAAAATCTTCACCAAACTCATTTACTTCTTTGACCGAGAAATGATAATCATTACCTTCGAAGTCTTTCAGTTCAATATTATTCCATTTAACTTCGGTCAGACCTTCAGCCAGTTCTAAGATTTCAGTATCAGGAACTGCTTCATATTCCACAAGTTCTGATTCGCGGTAAAGTTTAAACCAAATCGTTGGTCTAGTCAGATCCGGTCCGCCAATCCACTTCTTCGTTCCGATAACTTCACCGACAGGTGAAACATAGATGTTTGTTACGTCAAGACCGGCAACTTCGGATTTATAGCCGGGAATTTGCTCAATAAATTCACCTGTTGCAGGATCAAGACTAAATTCTCTGACCGTGAACTCATAAGGTACGCCCTCAGAAGTTTCAAGTTCAATATCCGACCAAATGACAGTATCGTCTTCCAGTTTTAAGATTTCCGCATTCGGCACATCCTCGGTAACTCCGGCGAGAGTTCTTAGCAGCTTAAAGTAAACATCTGTCCGCTCAAGCTTTGAACCGCCCTGCCAAGTCTTGACAGCCTTTACTTCACCGCGGCTGATGATATAGGTATTCGTAACTGCAAGACCTTCTGCTGCAGCTTCATACTTATCAGGTACAATTCCGATAAACTCATTCTCTACCAAAGTACCTTCAACAACTCTAAATTGATAAGGTAATCCTGAAGCATCTTCAATCTCCACTTCCCAAGTCACTTTCTCTACACCGTCAACCAGCTCAAGTACCTCTGCTTCCGGAACAACTTCATATTCTTTCATCTCTGCCGTCTTGCGTTGGAGTTCAAAGCAGATTGCAGGTCTTACCGTCTTTTCGCCACCAACCCATGTTTTCGCAGCTTCAATCGTACCGGTCGCCGGAACATATGTGTTGATGAGATTGAGATCAGATCCGCTAAGCTTATACTGTTCAGGGGTACCCTTAATAAACTCACCTGTTTCTTCATCTAAGGCACCTTCTTCGATAAAATAACGATAGACGTTTTCTTTTGAATCAGTCTTATCCAGATCTGTCCAAACAAAGCTGACATCCTCTTTATAAGGCCCCTTGATCTCGGCATCGGGTACTGCACGGGGAATGCCGTTTGCGGTTTTCCGCATCAGTCTGAAGTAAACTTCGGGAGTATTAACATTCTCTCCACCCCGCCAAGTCTTGGTTCCCATAACATCTATCGGAGGTGACACATAACTGTTGGTAACACTCAAACCGTCATAATAAACTGTGTAATTATCTGGATTTGTTTCCTTAAATTTACCTGTTGCGCTGTCGAGAATACCTTCTTGAACGGTGAAGCTGTAAGACTTGCCGTAAGCTGATTCTGACTCTATGTTCTTCCAGACAACCTTAGTAGCTCCTTTCGCCAGCAGTTTCACTTCAGCATCCGGAACAGCCTCTTTTTCTGCTCCGTTGAGTGAACGGTAAAGTTTAAAGTAAATATCCGGTCTGTTGCGGACAGAGCCCTCTATCCATGTTTTTTCCGCCTCTACATCAATCTGTTTCAGAATATAAGTATTGGTAATCGTATCGTCAGTCAATTCAACTCGATACTGATTCTGACCAATTGATACGACTCCATCAACAACACCGGCTTCTTGGGCAAAATAGGTGTACGGATTGCCGTTAATATCCGTAATATCCAGATTTTTAAATTTATAAACAAATTCTGTTTCAGATTTTACTATCCGTTCATAGCTCGAACTGGCAAGTTCAGCCTCAGCCATCACATCTGATATACGATAAAGCTCTATTGCGATCTTGCCATAATCATCAGGATTTCCGCCTTTCCACAACTTGGTGACTTCAAAGTTATCTTTGGGTATCACATAAGAGTTCGTGATCTCACTATCTGTCGTATTAAAAATATCGAGCTTATAATCATCCGGTACAACTTCTTCTTGCACAAAATAACGATACGGAACAGGTTTATGCTCAGTATCTTTCAAATATGTACCATCCTCATTTTTAACATAATGTTTCAGATTTTTGAATTCGTATATCCAAGGTTTCACTTCTCCGTTTTGATCAGCTTTCCCGTCAAGTTTGGCACGGGCTATCTCTTCGGCATCAGTACTCATACCCGTTTCCGGGTCGATATAATCGTGGTAAAGAACGAATTCAACTTCCGGTCTGTTGAATACAGGACCATTGACCCATCTCTTTCGAGCAGTAAAGTTTGTCTTATCCAGCCGGTTAACAAGCGATGTCGATGTGGAACTGTCCGGATCAAGCGAGTAGTCCTGAGCCACGGAATCACTCATCTCTTCTTTGACATAATAGAAGTACTGAACCCGGTCACCCTCGTTAATACCGTAGGCATTCAAATCCGCACCCGCTTCACCATAGATTGGTAAATCAAACCAAGTGTATGTCCAGGTCAGACTATCCTCTTGCGTTGTTTCACGGCTGATACCCAAACCTAAGTCATCAGCCTTGCCATCAAGTGTTACCGCTTCATCGACAATCTCTGACCAAGCAGTTTCATCAATTCTTGCTCCATCGTCTAATTCAATACCGCGATACAGTTGAAGTTTAAGCTCAGGCAAACCGTTAAGTTCCTTGATTGTCTTATTGCCTACATCCCAGGTTTTATGTGCGGTAAATCCGTTACAGTACCGATTAGTAACTTCCCAGCGGAACATTCCTTCATCTGAGACATCTTTTGTATCGATCAGCTCATAATTATCGGGAATCGTCTCTTCGATAATTTTGTACTCGTTCGCAGCACGCGTCAACTGACCGTTCTCATCTATCAAATCATAATATTTGGGTAATTTGTTCCAAGAATAAAGCCATTCTCTAATTTCACCGGAATCATTTATATCCGTATCGACCACACCATCCAGAACAACTTCATCAAATTTCATCATCGAAGTCGTTCCTGAATCTTCGTCAAAAGTCGTCTTGTAAAGACTGAACTTGATCTCCTGCGGCAGGACGTTAACTCCTTGAAAGTCTGCCATCACATCTGATAAGTCGAAAATTTTTCTAGCCTCGAGCGAAACCGGATTATAATCGTTCAGTACTTCTGTGGTGCTGATGAGGATCTTGTCATAACTTTCCGGAACATTTACTTCATCAACCGAGTAATGATAAGTATATTCCTCGAGAGTTCCGTTATTATCCTTGTAATAGTAGACAGGTAAATTCTCCCAGGTTGCCTGAGACTCTCCGTTTCGGACTAATTTCGGTTCACCCGTGCCATTATAGAGTTCACCGTTTTGACGGAGTACAAGTTCGATGTCCGGCTTGACTGACGGTGAATCTTCCGACCAGGTCTTCGTAGCGGTTAAACTGGTTTCCTGCCAACTGTTAGTTACAATAACTTCAGTGCCGATTTCAATGCCTGCAGCATTTTGAACCGGTCTGCAGATTGTTTCAACCCGATAATTTTCCGGACTCTGCCGGACAAACTCATCCTCAGAATTACAATACCCCTCGAAAACCGAGTAGGAATAAATATTGCCTGAATTATCCGTTGAGGGGAGATCATGCCAATACACCGTGCTTGAACCATCGGGTATTGTCTTTAATTCAGCATTCTGCACAACTTCATATTCTGCCATCTCAGCTGTTTTTCTCACAAGTTGAAAGACAACGGCCGGTTTTACCGCAGGCGAGTTGTCCGACCAGACCTTGCTTGCTTTTTGCGTCAGAATTTGGCGGTTGATCAGCTCGATCTCAACTTCCGTACCGCTTGTCAGCTCAACGAAATCAGGATTATGACTTATCGGTTGATAACCCGTAACCGCTGCTTCTGCAACCTTATAGCGATATCTATTACCATCGACATCATGTGTCTTTAAGCCCTTCCAAGTATGAGCCCAGCTCGTCGCTTCGGAAATGTTGACAGTTGTGCCCTGAGCAGTGTATTCGCCGTAGCTGTCCGATGCTGCATTGTACTCTGCCCGCATCAAGGTAAGCTGGACAAATGCAGGTCTAAGTTCAGGATAAGGACCCTGCCAGACCTTCGCAACAGACAAATTGCCGAGAGCATGGTTTTTCAGGACAATTTCGTCCGCTACCATCTGACCCAGTCCGTAATCAGAGCCATTTACTGTGCCCTCTCCCACCGCGACAATGTATCCGGAAGGTGCCCGTTCCTTGATCGTATAGCTGTAACTGTTACCTTGACTATCTTCTTTCAGCAAATCTTTGAAAGTGTGTGACCAGCTGATATCATCCGTCAACAGGGCAACATCAATAAGATGCTCCGGATCCGTTTTGCTCTGCCCGTAAAGTTCAACGACCAGTCCTTCTCCCTCGTCATATTCAGGTGCTGCACCCAGCCACTCTTTCTTAACAGGGATATCGAGAAGTTCACCTTCTCGCATATTGTAAATATGATAGTAAAAATAGCGGTTTTCTGACGTCACGGCAATTTCATAAATGGTGTCATCCAAAATGTAGCCATCTAAGGTTTTCGTTTCCTTTAATACATAATTTCCCAGTGACAAGCCGTCAAACCTTCTGTAACCATACATGTCTGTTTCCCGCACAACAGGATTGGGATCGCTGAGATAAGTGTCCTCGGTACCCTTATAGAGAGTGAACTCTACACCCTCCAGCTTTGTACCTGTATAGCGGTCATATTTGGAGATCAGAATCTGGCCAAGCTTTCTCTGGTTTTCCATGAAGACTGTCGCCGTCCCGGCCGGATTGTTTCTGATTACGGAGGGCAGATCAATTTTCAGCATCTTTGCCGGTTTCAACCAGTCATTGTTGGGAGGAGCCGTTTCTTCAAGATAATAAATACCCGTTTCGTCCCAGCTGAAGCCCGGAATATCATTTACGGGAATTAAACCCTCTGCATCGGAAACAAGACCTTGTGCGACAATTACTTTTTCTTTGACACCGTTTACTTCTACTTCTTGATAGAGCGTAAATACAGCACCGCCCAAAACTTCATATACATCATAACCAACCTGTTTAGCTACCCACTTATAGCCGGGGTTTTGTACAATGAGAATATCTCTCTCCGCTTCCGGCACATTCTTTGCCACCAGGTGACGTTTGACAAGGCTGAGATCAATCTTGCGATTGACAGCCGTAAACTTGAAGTTATGAGTCAAACCGCCAACCCGATGTGTGTAACTGCTGTTTGTCAGCATACCGGTCGTCGCAAAATCTTCGACTACGAAACGAAATACAGCGCTCGTCTTAATATAGCCCGCCGGAGCAGCAACTTCCCGTATTTCATAGCTGCCGGCAGAAAGCTGATCCCACTTGACGAGACCTGTGGCATCCGAATTTTTTCTTCCGAGTTCTTCAAATGTCGAGGTCACTTTATTAAGTTTTGCCAGGCTGAATGTCGCACCTGTCAGTTTGATTTCATCAACATCTTGTTTGGTAATCACGACTGACCCGTCAACTGTCTTGCGTTCGTTGGGGAAATAAATGTTTTGTGCTTTAAACTTCTGTCCGTCCGCATCAACCAGCTCCCCGGCCTGATTAATTTTGAACGTATAAGTATTTGAGTTGTGATTATACAGCGTCTGCGTTTGTACCGGTCCGGAAATTTCTTTGATCTCGTAGAGATCGCCTACTTTAAGATTTGAAAGCTTAACCCCGTTTTGTACGTTACTGCTGCTAAAGGTCACCTGTCTGACCGTTTCCTGCGGATTCGTCAGGTTTTTAATTTCAAATTTCCAGGTTTCGCTGACAATAGTACCGTCAGCCTTTGTATACTGTGACAAATCTTTTTCCGGATCTAACGTTTCGCGAATGCCGAGTTTAAACAGAGCAACTTCGGCCCTATCGTTGCGCAACGCCGTTTCACCGGTAAATTGCACCAGCTTATCCGGCGCATCGATTTTAACTGTAATCGGTGTGATCGGAAGCAGGAGTTTCGGAGCATTGGTCTCGGTTAATCTATATGCGCCATAGGGAAGGTCTTTAAACGTAGCCCTGCCGTCACTCCCGGTTGTCGCCATAAACTTGTTGCTGCTTGACTGATCAGTCAGCGCAAAGGCGATTCCCGGCATCAGTTCACCGGCCCCATTCAGTTTTTCCAGCACAACTGTACCTGTGACAATCGGATCATTGTAAAGCGGTCCGACAGTGTAGATGAGATTAGGTTGATTTTCCCAATCGGATCTCTCTACTTTAATCTGCGGATTATCCTCCGGCACATAATGTCCGGGCGGAAAACCTGTCTCCACGATATAATATGTACCGACCCTCAGATCCGCAAATTCGGCAAAACCCTCACTGTTGCTGACAGCAGTCTTGATCGGAATCCCGCCTTCGTTATAGAGTGTAAATTCCGCTCCGGACAGCGGTTCATTATAAGCTATCCTGGACGGATTCACCGGATCAAATGTACGCGAGCGCTTTTCGATCCGCAGAGTTCCCTGCGGGGCCGGCACTTCGTTCCAGACAGATTGGACTTCGAGGAACCTGTCGCCGAGCGCATCATCCGTACGAATGAAACTGTTATAGCCCCGTTTACCGGACGTCTCTGCATTATGCTCAGGAGCCTGAGCGTCAACGATGACAATGAGTGTGTCTTCTTTTTTAATCAGGCCGGTAGAGCCGGATTCGGGAATGATCCGCATTGCCGTCACACCTTCCGGAGCTGACCCGTTTGCACCGGCATCTACCCAGGTTAAGCCTTTGAGATATACTCCGGCTTCAACATAATCAGGGATATTGACATTACCAGTCGTGAATTGAATCTTGAACTGATCTGCTGTTGTTCCTTCGAGTCTGGCAGCAAGAATTTTATTACTGAAGGCGGAACCGCGACTGGCACGCAAACCTTCCGAGTTCATCTGCGTCACCTTATCTAAATAATAAGGGAAGACATCGTAAATTTCATTATGATCGCGATCGTGAATCGTATCATTCTTAACAAAAAGTCTATACTGGAAGTAACCGGAATCTTCGGTATAGATACCGTCAGACCATGTGCCGGTACCGATAAGACCACCAGTCACGGCATCGATTTTTGCATTGCGCACATATTTCACTGCATTCATCGCTTGTGCTTTCGCCATAAAGAGTGAAACATAGTCATGCATATATGGATTTTCCGGGTTGTCGCCTAAATCAGCAGTTGTCACGGGTTGACCGTAGTCCCAGTCATGTCCCGTTCCCGTATCAAAAGACAGGTAGAGATCGTTCGTATGGAAGCCGGCGTTCATAGCCAAATCGAGCTTCGCATCGATAAAAGCAACAGTCGTAACGTCAGCAGTCACAGAATCTGCCGTGAAAATAATAGCGACTCTGCCTGTCGAACCGTAATCGGCAACCATTTCAAACTTAGCACCGGGTTGGAGAGCAAATTCTTTTTTTAATAATATGTTTTCAGGCTTGACCACGATATCAACAGGTAAGAGGTCAACCAGGCGGAAATTATAAATCGGCAGATCGGCATCGGTCATCGTAAATGGCCGGTTGTTCAGGCTTCTTTTGATCCCGATCGTATATCTTCCCTCGTCGCCTGGATATTGCGGAAGTTGGGTCTCCATGTCTTGGCCGGACTCTGACGAACGGAACGTCTGGATCTTATCCGGAATCACTTTCAGCTCAAAAGGCAGGATCTGGGTTCTGCTGGTTGCCGTTCCTGAAGTATAAGTTCCTGTTACGCCGTCCGCAGTAAAGGATGCCGTAGCTTTGGCAGAATTCGGCAAGTAATTTTTTGCATGATCTGTTGAACTATAACAGGCGTAATAATCTTGTGTCTCATCATCAGGGTTGGCAAATGCCGTTACGACGTTAATGCTGTAGCCTGTCATAACTTCGCGATTACCGAGATCAACCGTGATTTTATCGATACGTTCCATACCGTCGTTGTATGTCGGGAATTCATAGATGCCGCCGCTTGTTGCCCCGCCATACCCCACAATCTCGGTACCGTCAGACCGGTAGGCCTTCACTATCGCCATATGACCGGTACTCGGCAACTGAACCTTTGTAAAGACCAGGCGATCATCGAGTGCAAAGTCCTCAAAAACGACATTTGTAAAGACCTTGGTTACGGCGAGATCGTTTGTTCCGACAACAAAGCGAAGCGGCCAGGTAAAGCTTGCCTTCTCTTTCGTCGGATTATAATCAAGTACGTTTAACGGGTAAACCGACTTCGTCAAGTTTGTTACTTCAGCTACAGGATCAGTCTGTGGCGGTGCACTTCCGGGAATAAGTGAAATAGGCACCTCATCCGTCTTCACGATCACCGGTTCTCCGGCCGGCTTATTAGCTGGTATGAGCTGTACTTCAACATTATTAGTTACCGTCTGATCTTTGATCCCCCCCGGGAATTGCAAGTTCAGTGTCGGATACGAATATGCATAATCCTTGTCATAATTCGGCAGGGTCACAATACCATAAGCAGTAACTTCTTCGGTAGGCATTTCTGTAAGAGGATCGTAATATGACCAGTTGGGACTAGTATCGAGATTGATCAGTGCCGTCTTGGTTACAATTGATCCGTTTTCTACTGCTTCATAGCTCGGGAGCATGTCAATATATTTAATACTTTCAATGTTCCGGTCGAAGTTCGAATTATAAGTCGATTGCATAATACGGAAACTATATGTAACATCGACAGGCACGTCCACATGATTGACATTTTGACCGTTGATCTCCGTTGTCTTAAAGCTGCCTGCTACACGCGGTCCCCCGATATACTGATTCGTGCCGACGGCGCCCTTTTCGATATAAGGTTCGTCGTAGTACGCTTCGATTGTCGGATTCATGGGTTTTCCCGTCTGATCGACAGCAGCAGCGATCAGCTCATTATTCGCATCTCTCAGCTGTGTGTAGAGAATTTCGATTTGATTCTGCGGAGTATAATCTTTCTTAAATGCCCATGTCACAGGAATTTCAAAAGATTGACCACCGACAAGTCGCGGAAAATTAAACGAAATATAGGGTTTACCGTCTGTTGGCTTCGTGATCGTATAGTCATTGTTGCCTAAAAGAGGCGCCGTTACTTTTGTACTGTCAATAAATTCAGGGTTATAATAAACCCTCAGTTCAACATTCTCATACTCCTCCGATTCAGACGAGAGGCCGAGCTTTAAACTCGTGTTTAATATATTACCCACATAAGCGCGATTCGTACCTACATTGGCATGCTCGATTGTCACGTTATCGGTCGCAAAAAACACGAGAGCATCATAGACAAATTCGATATTGTAAACAGACTGATCATCACGAAACATGACTGTCTCGGAAGCCGGATTAGCCAGATACAGCGCCATATCCGGAGCATAATAAGTTTCACTGGTCTTCGTGCCTTTGTAATATTCAACCCTGCTCGGTAAAATCTCGTTGCCGTCTCGATCTCTGTAGGTAAAAATCAATTTTTTCGGATTAATCAGGTGACCCCAACCGCTTGCATTGGTATAATTTTTCAGTGTTGTCGGCTCAGTGATATGAATTATGGCTTCTGTATTAATCGCGGAACCTACGTTAATTTTGTTGTAGTAAAATGTGTAGTCATTCAGAGAAGTGAGACTATCCGGTGCAAAAACATCGCCGATCGCATTGTAACCGAATGTTGAATAATAAAGATATTTCAAATTAGTCAGCGGTCTCAGATCCAATTCCCGCAATCTGTTCGACTGGAATGCATAGCTTTGAATGGCATTCAGAGGTGCATCCTGAGGAAACTTAATATCTTCAATAAGGTTGCCGGCAAAAGCGTAGCTACCGATGGAGGCAAGTTTTGTCTGCTTGCTTAAATCAACTTCTTGCAACCTGTTGTAGCGAAAGGCATAAGAGTAGATATTGACCAGATTGCCGGAATCGGGAAATATTACATTTGTGATCCCGTAGGAGCTAGACGAAGATGTTTCAAATGCATCGGAGTTGATCGTTGTCAGAGAATCAAGACCGGACAGATCGAGTTCACCGGTCAGTCTATGATTTGAAAAGGCATCGGTACCAATTGACGTCAGATTTTTCAAATCACCAAACACAAGCGAAACTAGATTCGTACTTTCGAATGCTTTATAGCCGATTGTCCGTAAAGCTGTAAGTCCCGAGAGATCCAGACGGAGCGGATCGCCGCCCTGACTATAGAATGCGTTGCTATTGATCAGTGTCAATTTCGGTAAATAGCCGAAGTCTATTTCAGAAATTCGATTACTTTGAAAAGCAGATGTATCAATCGTCTGCAAAGAGACTGCGCCGGCAAGCTTCACTTTTGTAATAAGATTGGATGAAAACGCATAGGTTCCGATTCGCTGCAATTTATTCAGCATACCCAGATCCACTTGACTCAATTTGTTACTGCTGAAAGCGGAGCTGCCGATTTCCACAAGGTTGTCCAGGCCATTGAAGCTGACTTCGGTCAAACCATTATTATAGAACGCACTCGCCCCGATTGTGCGCAGACTCGTCATACCGGTGAGATCAATCGAATCCAGATTTTTATTGGCAAAGGAATGATCGGCGATACCGACAACAGGATTTCCTGCAGGATCTTTAGCCGGAAAAATGACCGGTCTTACACCAGGAACTAATCCGAAACGCTTCGATCCCTGTTCGGAAAAACCAGTGATCGTAGCTTCACCATTCGTGACCGTATAGGTAAAATCTTCGGCAACCCAGACATTATTCAAAGATTCTTCGGTATCGGGATTGACAAGATAGTTTGCCTTCGACGGAAGGGTGTTATCATCTTTAGGCAGATCCCAGACGACGACATTGTTGTAGTAATCCACATGACCGGGATTATTTGAAAAAGTATATGGCTCAAGATCCGTGAGCTTCGGTAAATTTTCTAAAGTCGCCTCTGCCAGCTGATTGCTCTGGAAGGCATAATTCCCGATCGAGGCTAATTCGGGATTATTGCTGATTGTCAGTTCCGTCAGCCGATTTACGGCAAACGCACTACTTTCAATACTAATTAAGCTTGGAATATTGTTAATTGCCAAACTTGTAAGCCAGTTACTGTAAAATGCCTGTGATTTGATCACTTCAAGTTTCGGCAAAGGACCGAGCACAGTACCCAAGGTGAGATCGGCGATCCGGTTATTAGCAAAGGCACTGGATCCGATTGTAGTCAGCTGCGGTAAATTGTTTAAATTCACGCTCTCGATTTGATTGCTCTGGAATGCATTGTCACCGATCATTTCCAATTTAGCCAAATCACTCAGATCAACAGCCGCTAATTGATTAGAGCGGAATGCCGAAAATCCGATCGTTTTTAAATTCGGAATCAGACCAAAGTTGATCTCCGAAATTCTATTATTATAAAAAGCATATGATCCGACCGTTTCAACCGTTTCAGGCAGTGTGAAGCCTGTTAAACCTGCCTGTTCAAAAGCATTTGAACCGATTGTCGTCAAAAGCGGACTCCCGGACAAATCCAAATTCATGTTGAGATTGCGGTTATAGAAAATCCTGCTTCCCAGGGATGAGAGCTTCGGCAGATCGGGCCAAACCACTGTTGTCGCCAAGTTTGTAGTACCATACAGATTGCTGAAAGCTTCACTGCCGATTGATGTAAGATGTTCGGCAATCGGAGTAAAATCGATCGTTGTCAGCTTATTTGTATTTCTGTAAAAAGCCTGATAGGAAATTGCAAAATCATGATCTACTTCAGGAAAATATATTTCCTCAACACCCGCATAGGCAAAAGTATACGCTTCAATGCCGGGCAGATTCGGCATCCCCCGCAAATCGGCAATCGGTACCGATGCACCGTAAAACGCATAACTTCCGATTCGCGTTAAGCCGGGCAGAGATCCGAGTGTTATCTGAGGTCCTTGATAACTCGTACTGTAGCTTGAGAATGCGTAACTGCCGATTGTCGTTAATTGCCTGAAATTATCAAGATTAAATGATGCGGTGGTTGCTCTGAAGGCGTAATCTCCGATCGTCTTCAATTTTGTCAGCTCGTTAAAACCGACTACCGTACTGATCGCACTCGCCCGCGGCCGGCTATATGAATAAAATGCATAGCGACCGATGGATTGCAGTTCATTCATCTGCGAAAAATCGACTGTTTCGAGAGGAACATTATAGATATTGCTGTAAAAAGCAGAATCGCCGATAGCAGTAATCGGGATATCAGGATTATTATAGCTGTGCGCCGGTAGAACGAGATTTCTGCCACCGGCAGGCAAAGCACGGAGTTTTGCGATACCCTGCGTACTCAGTCCCAGCAAAGTTTTACCGTCAGCAGAAAAACTGAAATCACCGAGCACCCAACCCCCGCCGATCTCGTGATTCAGCCAGTCGTATTCGCCTACCTGGACCTGAATGTTTTCACTGATCTGATAACCGTAATCGTCGGTCAGACTGATTGTTATATAATAGAAACCGTTCGTACTTAAATCGAGTCCTGTAAGATTAGCGATGACCTTATCGGAAATATCCTTGCCTGTGTAATCGGTCGCTGTAATCGCATCTAATATCCTTGTTCTTGCTTCGTCTTCCGTTATATCTTTCGGCAACCGAATTGCCGCAGGATAGGTCAGGTTCGGCGGTCCCTCGCGGGTATACTTGATCGTTACAACATAACCGTCTCGATCCGGTGTAAAAGTAATTGACGGCTCGACATAGTAGCCTGTAAGTTTCGGCGGTTGATAAGTCATTTCTACATTTTTTACAAAAACACCATTAATATCCGTCATGTCATCGCCTAACGTGACACTTGACATAACTTCACTACCGGTTTCCTTATCAACATAGTTAAACGTCACAGTAATCGGATTTACAACGTAACCAAAGAACCTCGGACCGTTATTCTCATAAGGGGGAACGGCAGGACTCTCCGTATAAACCTTAACGAAACGGCCTCCGTTGGCGTCAAATATTCTCAGACCGAAACCGGTTACCGTATCAGGTATAGTTGCTTCGGTTAAATCATTCAGAGCAAAAGCTTCGCTGCCGATCGTTTCAAGTCCTTCATTCAGACTAATGCCGGTCAACCTGTTTTGCATAAAAGCCTGACTGCCGATCTTACGCAAGGCAGAAGGAGCGGTAAAACCTGTCAGATTGTTATCCGCAAAAGCATAGACACCGATCTCTGTTAAAACACTGTCTGTCGGAATAGTAAACGCTGTAAGCGCATTGCCGGCAAAAGCATAGTCGCCGATCTTCTTAACCGTATTCGGTATAGCAACCTCGGTTAAACCGCGCGTCTGAAAAGATGATACTTCACCTCGGGTAATCTCGGTAACCGGCAAACCGTCAATTGTTTCCGGGATAGTTACCGTAGTCCCGGTACCAGTCCAGCCGGTAATCCGAATCTCAGTACCACCATTGATCATCTCATAAATAAAGAGAGAATTACTTTTTTCTCCTCCCTTACTTTCTCTTGCTAAAGGCGTAATCGGCGATTCAGCATCTTCCGGAACAGCTTCTCTGCCCCTTTTCGGAGCAGCTTCTGTTTCCTGTTCCGAATCGTCCTCAGTTTCTGTTTGCGGAACAGTTACTGTTTTCTGTTCCGAACTAGGTTCAGCTCGATCCTGAACAGTTTCTGTTATTTCTTCCGGAGCAGCTTCTGTTATTTCTTCCGTGGCAGCTTCTGTTATTTCTTCCGTGGCAACTTCTGTTGTTCCTTCCGGAGCAACTTCAGTTGTTTCTTCTGGAGCAACTCCCGTTTTCTGTTCCGAACCCGCTTCTGCTTCTCGAGGGCCTATAACTCCATTATCTGTCTGCATTTCTGTTTCAGTCATACTTATATCGGACAAATCCGATTCGCTTGCCGGATCATCCGGTTTATCGGCTGCAACTACTGTTGGTGCAATACTGGTTAAGAGCATAACTGTTAACATCAGTAAACTGATTATAGTACTCTTATTTATATTTCTTTTTCGCATGCTTTTGAGCATAAAAAACCTCATCTAAGTATTGATAAATACATCGTTTTTTTAATTAACCTGAACGCTGAAAAAGCACACAGACGCGTTGATTCTATCATAAATACAGAATGAAAATCTATATAAATAGTGTAAAAAAACCTACAAACAGAAAAGATCCATAATAAGCAATTTCACTTTTGTTTCAAGCGTTACAATAACGATTATTGCTGAAATCATATTGTAAAAAAACTGAGCTAAAATAAATAAACTACAACAGATGAGGCCCAAGAAAATAGAATACTTTAACTGGTTTAAGACTAAAAAGATTAAGAAAAAACTAAACGGAATGTTTCCTGTTAAGATCAGGTTGCATTCCGCTTAAAATATATTAAATGGATGTCTGCGGATAGGAATTGACCAGATATCTTCATCGACTAAGGTAGCATAGATTTCTGTTTGGTTAAATTATACTTTTTCCTGACGTAGGACCGGGTATCATTCTCCCAACTTATTAAACAGATCATACATACTATTAATCACATCCCTTTCTTCTTCCGAAAAATCTTCATCTGATTTGTCAAGCATTTCATTCATCATGTCTTTTACACTTTGATTGATGTCTTCTTGATTTTTTTCATCCTTCACACCAGGCTTAACACTCTTACCGGTCTCCTTTTCTTCAGAGACAATATTCTTATACATATCTACAGCTTTACTGCAACCGGAAAGAAACACAGATACACTTAATACCATCAAAACAGCTAAACAAATACTGATTGCTTTTTTTATCATTTCTGTCATCCTCCTTTAATTGAGTTGAGAAAACCAAAATTTTATATAATTATTTATACGTTACTCTCTCACTGAAATTCTGCCAACCCGGGCAGGTTGATATAAAAACATGAGTTTTATATTCGACAAGGTTGTGTTTTAAACATTTAAGGATGTACTACATAAATCATATCATTAATTATTGAATTGCTCAATATTTGGTTGCTTTTTTATACCCTTTAAACCCGCTACAGGATTCATACTTTGCCTGTCGGTCAGTACTCACAGGGCAACCCGCTCAAATGGAAGTCCGCTCGAATCATTCATCGAGTAAGAATCGTTCTCCGTCCTCGGTGACAAGTGTCTTTCCGTCATCTCCGATCGTCAGCTCAAATCCGTCAAAACTATCCATTTCGCTGATTTTCATGACATCATCATCAATAGAATAGTATGCAAATAATTCTTCGTCGTCAGCGGAATACTTGAGCGTTACCGACGATATATCAAAGAAAAACAAGGAATAATCATCGTGATCTCCGTTCAGATAATATGTACTGCCGGGAGTGATGGGATGATCATAATATGCATCCGGATATTCGCCGTTTTTATCCGGCAGATACTGTGCAGCAACACAAATAAGACGTTCCCCCTGCTCTGATTCTAAAGAAGCACCGTCGTCCTCTACGGAAAGCACAACTGTATCGCCTCCGTCCACTGTTATCTCAATGGTGCCCGCATCTTTATCTTCCGAATATGTCCCGCCCCTTACATCCGATTCGGAAGATGTAATAAGGCATGTACCGTCTTCGTTCAGGTATAATCTGCCTCCGGCAACATCTCCGTCTGCAAAATACGGATACTCGTATTTGATTCCCGATTCGGATTCCGACACTTCCTCGATAACCCAACCGCTCTCATCTTCTTCATCTGTCTCATCATCACTTAAAAAAACATCAATATCGAAATCACTTGACGAATCATCTCCGGTATCTATTCTCTCATAAGATGCACCGTTTTCTTTCATGATCAGCTCGTTTTCCCCGTTTATGTTAAAAGCGACAATCGGTTCATCGTCGTCAACATACTCATACAAGTGTAGCTGATACTCGTCTCCGCCTCGATATTCCATATGTCCTTGTCCATCGGTCGCATGTCCGGAAGACTGTTTTGCCATAAACATCCATTTACCATCTTCGAGCTCATAATAATCCGAATCGAGATCGCCGTCCAAATACCAGCTGCCGTTATATTGTCCGAATTCGATCGACTGATCGGCGCGATAGTAGCGATTGCCCCAAAACAGAAGTATATCCTCTTCTAGGAATTCACCGTAATAGCCTTGTTCCCGTCCCTCAAAAGCAAACTTTTCATTGTCTTCATCGTAGGAAATAGTGCCTTCATCGGTAGTTTGATCATCATAATCAGCGGTAAAACTTCCATCCGTATTGATTGTCAATTTCAAATCATCTAAGTTACCATAGGCATACCAGTCTCCTTCCGCTTCGGAAAGAAATGTTTCCAGGTTTCCTTCGGCCTTTCCTTCGGTCTTTTCTTCAGTCTTTTCTTCGGTCTTTCCTTCAGACTTTTCTTCGGACTTTTCTTCCTTATTGACTTCTGTCTTTTCTTCGGACTTGCCGCAGGCAGTAAAAGTTCCAACTAAAACAAATATCAAAGTCAGCACAAGTATTAGTTTTAAATTTCTTTTCATTGATTTTTTCTCCTCATGATATCAATACTTTTTACCGGTAAATAAAAACATTAACCTGTATTTATATTATGGATCAAAATGAAGTTTTTGTATTGTGACTATTTGTCATAATTTTATATTTATTTGCAATTTTTAATAAGCTTGTAATTTCACCAAGCTCTGATTTGGCTATTAATAATTTTTATGACGGAAAAATAAAAAAAATCTACTTCTTAAACATTTTAGATTTATTAAAATAAAAAGACTTAAATTTGAAATCGTAATTTATAAATTCATCACTTTTTCAATTAATCTCACAGCTTCTACGACTCCTCCTTCTTGCCAATCAATCTATTCCAAAAAGTTTGAGGTTTAAGTTTTTCGGCAATCATCTCTTTCTGTAATGTCACATTAACCGCAGGAATTCCCAATACTTCAGCCTCTGTTGCACCCATTTGACTATGGCTTACAATAATTAAATCTTTGCCCTTACATACTTCAAAAATCTCATTTGTTGAATTTTGAATAATTTTAAAAACAAAATTCATCATCCTGAACATACTTAATACAGGATTTGAATTTTTCCCTCTGATTATTGCTGCCTCTTTTTCTATATTAATATCCGGTCCAATCGGCTCAAAATGAATATCGGAATCCTCAACTAATTTTCTCCAGCAGGGGTGTGAGCCAAGTGTTACATCATATCCGTTTCTGATAAGTTCTTTGGATAAAATAATATATGGTTGAACATCACCTCTTGTACCCATAGTAAACATAGCAATTTTTTTCATTGTCTGCTCCTTAATTATGTCAATAATAATCAGTAAGAGATCACAATAGAATTGCGTTCGGCAGTCTTATTTTTCGCTAACTTTTTCTGCCACACCTTTTTTGTTTTTCTTAAACATCCGATTCATAATAAAGATACAGAAGATTCCAACCGGAATCATGACGATTAAGAAAATTGTATAGACCGTATGTACAGTTTTATTTTCACCAATCAATATTTCAAATACGCTGCCGAAGAAGTTGAAAACAACATGAATCATGACGGGTACCCAGATAGAGTTAGTCCAAATATAGGAAGCACTTAACAGAAGTCCCAGCGGCAGGACATACAGGATTTGTATAAGGTTTCCGTGCACCAGGGCAAAAATGATCCCTCCCAGAAAAATTGCCAGCCAATCCGGAGCGACCCGTCTGATTTCTTCAGTGATTATGCCGCGAAATAATAATTCTTCGGCAATCGGGACCAAGACAGCGATACACAGCGTCATCAACAGCAGATCAACACCCTGGAGACCCATGGCAGATCGTTGATAATCACCCAGAATACTCTGCCAAACGGGACTGTTTTTCGCCAGCATCTCAAAGAGCTTAATTATCAGAGTCGTAATTCCCAAGCCGCCGAAAGCAGTAGCAAGCCCCAAGGGAAATGCGGTTACATAGGCAGGACGCACCAGCAAATACTGCCGATTTTTCCTTTTTTGATACCAAAGAAATAACACATAAGTGATGATCTGCAGGGGGGAACTGTACAACAACGTGGGAATGATAATAGTCTGCCACAATTCTTGTATCATCTCCGGTATCATCTCCGGTGACATATCTATAAAGAAGGAAAACGGAAAACTATCTAAATGGAAAATGACGACAAAAACACATATCAGAAGTTGAATCAGAAAATGTACAACCAGAAAGACAATCGGATAAACTATCGTACGTGCGGAAAAATAATGTTTCCCGTTCGGACGAATCCTCTGACGTGGCAGGGCAGGCAAGTTTTGTGACGGGTATGCGTATCCTTGCAGAGGCGGTCCTTGAATATACCCGGGGCTGCAGGACTGCTGCGGCCGGCAGGTGGTATCTTGCGAAAAATCTGATTGTTTTGTTTCTGACATGGTCTCCTCCTCTGTTATTTGCGGGTCAGACTCACTTATTAAATGTTCAGCCATTGCTTCCCTGTCATCAAGTAAATCATCGATACTCACATTTAAAAGTTGAGCTAATAATATTAAACTATCTACATCAGGGAGCCCTGTACCGGATTCCCATTTTGCGATTGCAGATCTTGAAAGTGTCATTGTTTCAGCAAGTTGTTCCTGAGTTAATCCACTTTGTTTTCTTGTATCTTTTATTTTATCTCCTAATGTCATTTTTATCACCTCCTGAGAGTTTAACTTTAAGTTAATTTTATAAGGAGGATTTGCTTTAACAATAAACAGGCTGTAACATCGCTGTTACTCTTCATAACAATAATAAAAAACACAATAAAAAAGCTTGAAACATACGATGTCACATATTTGCTTTACGAAAGCCTCGTTGATTTTGAGCAGAATAACGCTCATTTGCATAATGCTGATAGTAATATCACCAAACAAAGGGAATAAGTCTGTACTTAACACGGTTTTTATACTCTAAATAGCCTTCTAAGTCTTTTTCTAATACTTCTTCTTCTTCGTTTTTTATCCTTTTAATCATGATTGCCGGATATATCAAAAAAACAAAAAATGAAAACAAAGAGCCGAGTACTAAAGGCATAGATAAAAACAGAAAGATTGCAGAGGCATACATCGGGTGCCTTACAATGCCGTATAGCCCTGTATCAACAACTTTTTGGTTTTCCTGAACTTCTATTGTCCTCGAAAGGTAGGAGTTTTTATTGCCAAAACAATTCCTACAAGAAGCATAGGAATAAAAAGAACAGCGATAAGCAACCACGCATTCCAAAATTTAATCGTTCCTGCCGGAATAAACAGCAAGGCCGATAACAATATTAGCCCCGATAAGTATTTCACCATTGCTTGAACAAAAAGCTTTTTATCCATCCGGCTTTCCTCTCAGCTCATATTTCACTCTTCTTTCCCTCTTCGCACCCATATTATCTCAAGCGTCTAAGATCAGCACACATATCATTCATGATATATTGAAATAATTTCATTTATCAAATCAGAAAATTCTTTTTCAACCACAGAATATTCCGGCGGGAATTCATTTTCACCTTCAGCCGTCAAATGTGCGCCGTTTTCAAAATCAATGCTTAAATTGAAGCCCCAGCCATCCTTTGCTTCCGGATCATATCCGTCAAATCCGTTCCAGGAAAGAACATCGTTATTATCAATAACCTCGACAATTCTATCAAAAAATGACTTTACAGTTTTCGTATACTCTGCTCCTTCCCATATTAAATCTGCAGGTTCATATGAATTCTCGGGGTCATCGAATTCAGCACGAAGATAATAATCCGAGCCTTCTCTTTTTATTTCAATATTATATGACCAGCCTCTGGCCATTCTATATTGATAATATATACGACTTATCTCAGAACTTACCATTACGTTCTCCTCAACCACTTCATTTGCCCTGTTATTCGATACAGATTTACACGAAGATAAAAAAACAGTACAGATGAGTAAAAGTACAAGAATTATTTGTGAGGTCTTCATATTGAACTCCTTCTTAATATTGGCATTTTTGTAAGGTTATTGCGCCGGATTCGTAATACATCCCGTCGATATCAATCACAAACAACAGATTCTAAATGAAGCCATTCACCAGTAATGCTATGATTACAGGTAAAAGAATCTTATTGATATCTATTTCTTTGCAAAACACAGAGAAACCATAAACCCATTTGGATTTATGATGCATGGCTCAATCCACCTATTTTTAAAATTTTCTTTATAGGCATTCATAAGAGGCATTTAAAACAGGGCAAAATACAAAATCAAAGCATTCTTGACAACATAAGTTTTTCAGATCTGCCAGTTTTTACAAACATCAATCCAGCAAATAAAACCCGAATACTCCTCCAATTCTGCTATTGACAATTCAATCGCACTGTTACTGCTTCCGCAGGCGGGGAATACAGACGAGAACCTTTTCAGCGAATCGTCAAGATAGACTGAAACACCCTCTTTTACAACAAACGGGCAGACACCGCCCACAGCATGTCCGACTAAATTTTTCACTTCGTCAGGTGTGAGCATCTTTGCTTTCGTTCCGAATTGAGATTTATATTTGGGATTATCGATTTTTGCATCGCCTGCCGTAACAATCAGAACGGCGTGTCCGTCCACCAAGAAGGAAAGTGTCTTTGCAATACGGCATGGCTCGCATCCCAATGCTTGAGCCGCTAATTCAACGGTGGCACTGGACACATCAAACTCTTTTATCCGATCTGCAATTCCGTATTTCGAGAAAAACTCCTTTACTGCTTCAACAGCCATAACAACCTCCTGTTCCCGCTGCCACAGCAGCATATTAATTGTTAAATCAAAAAAGCCTAAACACAGCAACATCAGCTTCAAATGTATTTCAAAACACCGGTTCTGCACCATTTCTAAAGATTGAACTGTGCATCATTCTTGGCCATGTACATTCATCAATTTCAATGAATTTATTATTCGTATTAAATACGCCTTTTCACTAAAAGAAATCTAATTCAACTATTGATAAGTATTTTGATAGATACGACAAATATACTCTACTCTTTTATAATAAAAAAGTCCCGCGGGTTGTTTCAAAACAATTATCTCAATCATGGATCCTGAGCTTCAAATTTTGACACAATCCGAATATAAAATGCATGTCAACCGGGCCTGAAGCGTCAATAATTACGGCTTTGTGGATTATGATTTGCAGCACCGTAAATTTTGACACAATCCCGTTCTGAAAAGCAAACCGGGGAAAAGTTGAAGAAAATTTTCACTACAAACTTTTAAAATAAGATCAGGAATAACAGAATTTCAGGAGATAATAATATTAATATTGAATTATCGAGATTTCGTGTTCGAGATGGTAAATCAGATATAGTGGATAAATGGGTGAGCTTCTTAAATGAAAATATGGAAGATGTATTACTTACTTTAGACGGCGAAAAAATGTACGTTGAAACTATTTTCAGAGAAAAATCTGAAGACGCAGATTATCTCTATTGGTACTCTATCCAAGGATAAAATGGCATCAGAGTAGACCAATCTGATTCTTGGATAGATAAAAAACATCTTGAATATTGGGATGAATGCATTGATGAAAACCATCAGGTAGATATGTCCATGCAAGTTTCAATGATCCCGCACTATATAGCTAAATTAATGAAGGATGATACGGAATGATATATTTCAGCAGTTGTTAATGCAACTATTTAATTTTCTTTATAAAATCACCGATTACCATTTCCAGATCCGGCTTTCCGATTTCCTGAAGTTGATAATCTACCTTAACGCAGGGCTTACTAATATCGATGACACGCTTTAAGTCGATAGGTGTTGCAATAATAACGCTGTCGCATTCGCAGGCATCAATCGTTGCGGCAAGGTCTGTTATCTGCTCGTCACCATATCCCATAGCCGGCAGTAATGTTCCTATTTCCGGGTAGGTTCGGAAAGTATCTTTGAGCTTGCCCACGGCATAGGGCCGAGGATCTACGAGCTCGGCCGCACCGAAACGTTGTGCCGCAACAACTCCCGCACCGACTTTCATCTCGCCGTGGGTAAGTGTAGGTCCGTCTTCCACAACCAGAACACGCTTGCCGCGTATGGCGGATATATCGTCAACAGTAAGGATGCTTGCTGCGTCAATAACAGTGGCTTCCGGGTTAACCTTTCTAATGTTTCCACGAACTGTAATAATATCTTGATAATCGGCGCTGTCGATCTTGTTGATCACTACAGCATCCGCCATTCTCAAGGCGATTTCACCGGGATAGTAAGAAACTTCATGACCGGGGCGAAGAGGATCTGCAACTGTAATCATCAGATCCGGTTTGTAAAAGGGGAAGTCGTTGTTACCGCCATCCCAGATAATTACATCACAACCATCGGGGTCGTTTTCGGCAGCGTTTAAAATGGCCTCATAATCTACACCCGCATAAATTACAGTGCCTCGAACAATGTGCGGCTCATATTCTTCCATTTCTTCAATGGTGCATGCATGCTTTTTCAGATCGTCGATTTTGGCAAAACGCTGTACCTTCTGTTCGCTCAAATTACCATAGGGCATCGGGTGGCGCACAGCGACAACCTTTAAGCCGTTTTCCTGGAGAATCTCGATGATTTTGCGGGAAGTCTGGCTCTTTCCACAGCCGGTCCTCACTGCGCAAACAGCGATGACGGGCTTGTTGCTAGGGATCATCGTTGCCTTGGGACCCAGAAGTTTAAAGCCGGCTCCTGCAGCATTGACCAGAGCGCCGAGGTTCATTAGATCATGATAGTTAATGTCACTATAGGAAAAAATGCACTCATCGATGTTTTCTTTTTTGATGAGCTCGGCAAGCTCACTTTGCTCAACAATCGGTATCCCATCCGGATATAGGGTTCCTGCAAGATCTGCCGGATAACAACGACCTGCTATATCAGGAATCTGGGCGGCGGTGAAAGCCACAACCTTGCAGTTGGGATTGTTTCTGTAGACGGTGTTGAAATTGTGAAAATCGCGACCTGCCGCACCGATTATAACGATTCTTTTTGTCATTTGATTACTCCTTAACATAATGCTTTATTCTTTTTGAATTTGAAGTTGCTTAATCAACTTATTTAAACTGAATTTTATATACCAGCAGAATATCGAATCTGGACCCTTAAAGTTTCTTCATCGCAAGGTTAATAGTCTTGTTTCTGTAAATCAAATCATCTCTCACGGTAAACCCTTGTTTTTCCCAAAAAGCATTACCTGCCTTATTGTCCTCAAAAGCCACAAGAGCCACTCTGGTAATCCCCAGTTTTTCCAATGCTTGCATCGATGCCAAAACCAATTTTGAGCCGATACCTTGATGACGGCACTTAGGTCTGACTGCCGTGTGATAAATATACCCTCTGCGTCCGTCATGCCCTGACAAGATGACACCGTCAATATCATCCTGAACGGCAACAAAACATGTCTCCGGATTTCTGTTCAAAAATTTCTGAATGCCCTCTTTGGAATCGTCTAAATTGTTCAATCCCATTCCGGTGCACATAATCCAGAGTTGATAGACTGCATCATAATCTTCTATGGTCATTTTTCTGACAATCATTAAATCCTCCAACTCATTATACTACTCCAAGAAAATAAGTACCCTAGATTATAAATTCCGAAAACAAACAGAATATAGTCAGGTATGAGTTAATGGTATCACATCTTTTTTAAAATAATCTACAATTGAAAGAAAAATATCCTCACGAAACTTTTAATCGGCTATACAAACTAGAACAAACGATATGAAACTAAATAAATGAAATGAAACACAAAGTTTCGTGCAGTTGGTTTTTTACAAATTGCGGTGTCACTTCATATTATCTTAATTTGTTTTGTGATGAATACTACTTGTGACTTGCAGCCCAGAGTTCATCTGCCTTGGGAGTCCAGCGGTCTGCGTACGGTTTACACTTGGCATACAAGTCATCAATATTTTCAGGAGACTGCATATCAGTTGAATGTGCACCGGAACGTTTTACCATATTGCAGAGACATTCCGGGTTTTCCAGCATTGGACAAGGACGGAGCATATTCTCATTAAAAGGTTGTCCTTCTTTATAAGCCATAAACAAAGGACGTTTGTATGCTTCTATGAGTGTATGGTTTCTGATGTTGGAGTCTGCGTAGTGAATAAACGCACAGGGCTCTATATCACCGTTAGCATTAATGTGCAGATATGAATTACCACCTGCAATACATCCGTTAACAAATTCTCCGTCATTTTGAAAATCAATGGTAAAAATCGGTTTGCTTTTTCTATATTCTCTGATTTTATGGTACATAATTTCTCGTTGTTCAGGTAAGGGTAATAGTTCAGGAACAGCCGTATTGCCAATCGGCATATAATGAAAGAACCACGCAAATTTTGCCCCTGATTCTACCAACATATCGATGTATTCCTCAGAACTTAGGGAATCTATATTCTTAGAGGTATAGCAACAGGATGCACCAAATATTAATTTCTTTTCTTTCAGAATGCGCATAGCGTTCTGAACCTTCTGATAGGTACCCTTGCCGCGACGGTAATCAGTTGCTTCTTCAAATCCCTCGATACTGATAGCAGGTACAAAGTTCTTAACCCGCAGCATTTCATCAGCAAACTTTTCATCAATCAACGTTCCATTGGTGAAAGCCAGGAACATACAGTCAGGATGTGCCTCGCACAAACGAATAATATCGTCCTTACGAACTAATGGCTCACCCCCGGAGTAAATATACATATAGGTACCCATCTCGTTACCCTGACGGATAATATCATCAAGTACCTCGTATTCCAAATTCAGCTGTTGACCGTAATCTGCTGCCCAACATCCGATACATTTCAGATTGCAGGCAGATGTAAGATCCATCAAAATGGCCCATGGGATGTTGCAGTTATGTTCTTTTTTCCATTTTTTCTGTCGGGGAAAACCGATAAATGTTGCATTTATAACAAAATTCTCGAAAAAAACTTTGCGAACTTCAGGATCTATATCAGTCCAGAGACTCTTGATAAGTATGTTCCAGTTGTTATCCGGATCATCTAAAACTGAGTGAAAAGGTTTAATCAAATGTGCAAGATTTCCATCCTTGTCAAACTTTTCAGCCCATCCTAATATTTTAGGAAAACCCTTTTCCGGATCTTCATCAAGGTAGTTAAGAACTTGCTTTATTGCAAAGGATTGTATGTTTTCTTTAAATGTTCTGCTCATCGTATATTTCTCCTTTTTCTGTAAAGTGTACTGTTAACTTAAAATTATTCCAAAAATCAGTTGGCAAATACAATGTTTATTTAATCAGATTATAAAAAACATACTTTGAAAGAGCATTAGACATAAAATAGCAAAAGTCCTAAATTGTAACACAACTGATAATCTGTCACCTTTTACGACATTAAGAGAACTTTGTGGATTGTTGGCAATTATCTCTTTTAATACTCTATGGTTAGGCTACAGAGGGTATATCTGTAATTTAGAAGGAGCATATATACACAAATGAAAAATAGAATGCCTCGATTATTAGTTGAAACTATTGTTAAAAAGGCATTAAAAAGCATTAAACACAGTCCGGAACGAGGCATCAGAAACCTGATCGATTTTGCTCTGCAATTATCGGATGGCAGATTTCAAAAGAACTTTTTTACAGTTGCCCAAAATATGCTTCAGAATGAGAACAGTGCTTATTATGAGTTAATAAGAGATGTTATAACGTATGTAGACACAGAAAAACTCTATACATTCGGTATCAACGTAGGATATAACAGTTGTACCGTTGGTGCAAAACGTATCCGGGAAAATGAGAAGGTTCTGGGTTGCAATATTCCATGGACGATATGCGTTGAGATGGACTCAAAACTGTGCGAAAATAAATTTCAAAAATATGATGATCTGATCTTCGAGGGTGAAAGTTTAGGTATTTACACATGGATGTTCTTTGTATCGGGACAACCAGGTAAAATATTTTCCATTATAAAAAAACACCCTGACAGTGCTTTTTGTGTGTTTTGTGATCCTAAGGACATAACCCTCAGATTCCTTGAAGAAGCAACTATCTTAAAAAACCTGATGGTCGTTATTCGTTACGATGGAAATATCACCGATGTTTGTGCTGTACTTCGTGCAAATAAAATGCTTTACTCTATATGGTATGAGTATGGACAGAAAAACACAGAAATCATCATCAATGGTGATTTATTCAATAGTGTTCAAGAGTTTTTACCTGTTTTTTTCGTTCTGATACCGGAAAAGAATTGTTTGAGAGAAGTTCGCCAAGTAATATATTCGACAGTGAAGCAAATTCGCCTTGACCAATCGTACAGTACGATCGCATGGGATTTGCAAGGGGATAATTGTCTGGTTGACACGATTATTTCAGAGGATGCTTGTTTCGTATACTTTAATAAAAAAGGCAATTTATGTGATTGTGAAAAAACCTTCGAGAATGGACACCATAACCTCTTTCGAAGCAATATTACAGATATTCTATTGAATACTTGTACAAAAACAGAAGGTAAATTAATGTGAAAAGTGAAAAAATAGGCATCGTAGATGTGGGCGGCGGTTTCAGAGGAATTTATACAGCCGGAGTTCTGGACTACTGTATAGATTACAATATTCATTTTGACCTTGCAGTTGGTGTATCTGCCGGAAGCGGCAATTTAATCACATATATTGCCGGTCAGAGAGGTAGAAACTATCAGTTTTATACTGAATATATTTTGCGGGAAGAGTATGCCGGCATGAAGAATTTTCGTTCCAAAAAATCATTCCTTGATCTTGATTACATTTACAGCACGCTGAGTAATTCAGATGGGGAAAATCCGTTAGATTATCCGGCTGTTGTTGCTAATCCCACGGAATTTATCGTTGTAGCCACAGAAGCGGAAACCGGCAATGCAAAATATTTTGATAAAAGTGATTTGCATCAGGATGATTATAGTATTCTTAAAGCATCATGTGCTATGCCTTTTGTATGCCAACCTTATGCCGTAGGAGACAAACTCTATTACGATGGTGCTCTTGCTGATTCTATTCCGATTCAAAAAGCATTTTTGCTCGGTTGCGACAGGGTTGTACTCCTTCTGACATTACCTGAAAATACGATCATGACATCTGATCAAGATAAGAAAATTGCAAAACACATTCAAAAAGAATATCCGCTGGTAGCCGAAAGACTTGAGCATCAAGCGGAAAATTACAATAAAGGTGTGATGTTAGCTCAAAATCTTGCTGCATGCGGAATGTTGTTGATCGTAGCACCTGATGACACCTGCGGTGTCAGCACATTAAGCCGGGATACAGATGCACTCCGTCAACTATATCAAAAAGGCTACCAAGATGGAGTAAAGATCACCAATTTCTTAAAAGATAATAATTGTTAATTGCAAAGAGTAATTATCATAAGATTTTTAATCAATTTTTACTACTTATTTAATTCATTGTGTAATGCCTCAGCTCCCTGCTGCACAATGTGCAGCAATTTGTTCATAAATTTATCCGGTTGCATACAATTTTTATCTAACAACCAACGCTCTATTGTAGCCACCGCTGCATCAGTAAAAAAATTCAATGCAAACTCATCTTCGCTGTCACCGAATAAATACTCAATTCTCAGCTTCATAATCGGCATAACATATGCTCGGAAATGTTCAGGAAAAGAGTTTTGTCCTTCTGTTCGTAACGCCTTGCGATAGAAATCTCTGTTTTCATAAAAATAGTTGCATATATTTTGGACTGCATCTACATGCTCATTAAGTTCTTCAGCTTGTGAAAGATCCTTAGCAAATGAAATGAATTCGGTGTCAAATATCCAGTTTAAAAGGTCATACTTATCTTTAAAATGATAATAGAAACTCTTTCGGTTCATGTCACATCGATTGCAAATATCTGCTATACGGATTTTATCGAAAGGAACTTCTTTCATGAGTTCTTTCAAGGCTGTTGAAAGCGCCTGTTTTGTTATATTGGAATTTGCCATAAAGTTCCCTCCTTTCCCTATAACCTGTTCTGTTAACTTAAAAATTCATCTTTAGTTAGCAGGCCCCATCACCATTTTAAAATTTGAAACGTTTACCAAAATTTCAGTATTTAACAGAATCAGTACAGTCTCATCAAGTGTTATTCTCATTAATAAATTCCAAAATATCATCCACACCGCAGTCAAGCACCCGGCAGATTCTTTCAATACTGTCAAGAGAGATATATTTTCTGCGTTTGATATGCGTCATAACATTGCCGGAGAAACCGGCTTTTTTGATGAGTTCCGAATTGCTCATCTGCCGGTCGATCAATAGATGTAACAGTTTGTCGTAGGATACTGCCATAAGATATACCTTCCGTCCTTGAAACTACACCTATTCTATCATATCTATGTGAATTATTCTATAAAAAATGACTATTTCATATTTACACCCCCAATCTTAAAATTTGTTTATGTTAAAAATTAAAGATATATTTTATTTAAAGCCATGTGTGATTAGTTTGAAAATAGTACACATGCTTGACCTATGTGACCAACCTAATAACAGTGTAGCTACTGCAATCAAATTTACCACTCATGATCATAAGGCTGAAATAAGAATTGTCTCTAATACAGATTCCATCGTGCAAAAAAGAAATTTTCGGCATAAAAAAGACGACTCAGGATTGTATCCGTTTTGTCGTCTTTTTTGTGGCTCCCCTATTTACGCAATGTTCGAACACGTGCTTATTTTTTTGTATTCACTCAAAAAATTTTTTTAAAATTATTTTTAATAAATGCTTGACATAGTAACGTTGCTATGCTATCATATAGATAGTTAAGGCTGACCTTAACAAATACGGAATGGCAAGAGCCTAGAGAGGAAACAAAATGAGCGGAATGACAAACGAACAATTCAGGGTAGTCCTTGAAATGATAATCACAATCATTGAGCAAGCAACAACCAAAGAAGAAGCTATAGGAAAAATAAAAGCTCTCTTAGATAAAGACTAAAAGAGCTAAAGAAAACAACTATAGGGGTGGGAATCTTGCCACCACCTCTATTCAATTAAAATATAGCACAATATGGCAAGATAGACAAGGTGGTACATGGCTAAAAGAGAATCAGTGTATAATCCGGAAGCGGATAAAAGATGGTATGAGAAAAATAGAAAGCACAAACTATATCTTAATGATCGAACATCTGCCCGGAGATTTATACGTGATAAGGCAACCCTTGAAGATTTAGAAGAATTAGAACAGCTGATTGAACAAAGAAAATTACAGTTAAAAGAATCAGATTAATAAGAGGGTCTAAATGACCCTCTTATCTTTTATTATGCTTTAATATCTGTTCTACTAGCCCTCAGCTTGCTGATTAACTCGTGCACAGCAGTAGAACCCCCTGATGCAATAAGCCCTGTGATTACATAGCTAACTGTCAAATTAACCGGCTCAAAACCAACGGCTGATAAGATATCTACCTTGACCAATAAGCCTAAGCAAATACCAATTACCATTGACAGCACTAACGGCACCGGATAACTCGTTTCCGGCATTAACGGCTTTAATACATTTACAATATACTCTACTATTACACTTAATAAGATTATCATTACTATATTATTTATCATTTTCTTTCTCCTTGTTAAATTCCGGCTCTATTGGTTTATGCATTATTTGCTCAAATAGTTCTGATACGTAAGAATTACCACCCATGTCCGTATATGATTTATATAAGTACGACACATTGTGCTTTTCATATGGTTTTGCATATTTCCTGTGAGGATTACATATTTTTAGATATTGAGCTTGAATCTCTGACCGCAGAAGTGATTTTATTCCCTCCTCGGTTGTTTCAAGACGATTCAATAGTTCTTTGCTATTTTCTTTTCGCTGCCTTGGGAGCGTAAACAGGTAGGTTGCAATACCACCTGCTACAGCCCCCAGAAAAGCTGTTAAAAATGCCTTTAATAAATCTGTTCCCATGCCCTACCTCTTAGACCCACTTACCGTAAGGGTTGCCGTTTACAGGTTGCAGTGCGATGTATCTCGTATATCCGCTGTAAGACGTGTACACGCCCCATACGTAACCATTTTGAGTAACAGTGCTGCTGATATTGACTGTCTGTCCTGCCTGATAAGAAGCGACCTTTGCCGCTGATGTGCTAGGTGCAGAACGAACATTCATGCCTGCCGGAGTTGTGACTAACCACGTGCCTGATGTTTTTGTCGTAGGTTTAGCTGGTTTTGCACCTAACAGAATTTCATTAACTTTATTCTGCACAGTCGTATAATTATAACCGGCATCTGTTAAGCGACGTTTTCGTTCTGAACCGTTGCCCCACTTACCGTCAATTACTTCTTGAGCTATTTCATTGATTGATTTTAGAGCAGGTTTTTGCGGTTCTGGTTTCGGCTTCGTAGTAGATCCGGAAGAACCAGATGACGAAGTAGTTTTTACTTGTTTAAGTTTATTGAATAAATCAACTATACCTTGGCCGTAGTTATTCCCTGGAACAGCCCACTTACCATTTAGGTCTTCCCAATTAGGGGCAGAACCTCTAGTAACTAAATTGAATCTAGGATCTATTAGAGAATTAACTAACGATTTGTTATTGGCATAGGCTTTCAAATGTTGTATCTGTGCACGTACACCTAATTGTGGCGTGTCAAACCATGCCCCCTTCCCTACATCAGAATTGTTAGTTGCCCCTATTCCCCCATAGTTGTTTTGTTCTGGCAATACTAGTCCGCCAAATTTAAACCAACCAGTTTCGTGGATTGACTGACAGAAAGCAATATCACCTCTAATGCCCTCTGTTACCCCTTCATCTATAAAGAGTTTGCAAAAATTTAGAACCTCAGTTCCGTTAATTTTTGGATCTTTATTATTGTCTAACAGAAACTTTTTCATCTGTTCTGCTGTGGCTTCTGACTTGCCTTCAATCGGTGTTTTGGCAGCTGTCTTTTTCTTTAGCCCATAGTAAGTAGCTATCGTCTTGGCTGTTACCTCTGCAAGACCTTGTCTTTTGTTGACATAGATTCCAGCATCTTGTTTGTTGGTGTGAAAGCCATGCTCAATCAACATGCCTGTTTTAGCTGCATTACTTCTTAGCACTCCATAGTAGTCAACATTTGTACCATCAAGTTTTCTCGTCTTAACGCCTCGATTATTGTGCCCGAAAAAATCGCTAATATTCTTTACTAGAGTATTAGCTAACGCTGAGGGAACTGGACGAGTAACGCCATTCCAAATTTCAGTACCTCGAACACTAGCAGAAGCAGCATTAGAATGAAGGCTAATGAATATATCATAGCCCGCTGCCATTTTACCTCTAGCATCTAAACTCGGATCATCCGAAGGCTTGTTGCGAGTTAATCCAACGACGATCCCATAACTTTCTAACTCTTTTTTCAAGATTAATGAGTAAGCATAGTTGTTGTCGCCCTCATTCCCTATCACAGAACCACGATTATGGGTTATCCCTTGACCGTGTCCTGCATCTAACATAATTTTCATATATTTTCCCTTTCTTTTTGGCATTAAAAAAGCACCCTTTCAGGTGCTCACTTCCTTGCTTTATGTTAAATTTTTATTTTCCCTTAACCGGCACTCCATTTGCATTACCAATATATATAGATTTTGCTTTAACCGGAGTTCCATTAGCGTTTCCAATATACACCGCCTTGGCTCGCTTTGGCACTCCGCTTGCATTCCCGACCATCACTGGAAACCCATTGTCATCGTTATTGATCCAACCGATATTATATCCAGAACCACCCCAAGAAGGCATGAACCAAATAGGTATAGCTGGCAAATAGTTGTTCCAACCTGCAAAATTGTCTATATAAGGAGTTCCTGCTCCCTCGACACTATTTCTATCATCATATAATGTTGATTTTCCGTTTCTTCTCGCTTTGGCATCGTCTGCATCATTGTAAACTGTCAATGGCGTGTAGACATAATATCTATCTCCCTTTGGCATCAATAATCACCTCCTAGATTTGTACATAAATCTGACCCGGCTCAAGTTTTGAGGGAGCTGATGTTCCGTATAAATTAGATCCGACCAACTGCCAACCGCTCCAATTGCTCGTAGCTGTAAGTTTTGTATTAATCATTATTGAGTTGTCTAACCTGTGTGCAATAACATATCGTTGCGCCCATCTTGAGATCAGGAAAAATACTGCAAAAGTAGTTTTATCAGGAAACTGATAACTTGAGTTGCTCGCGATTACTTTAAATTCATTTGCAGGGAGATCATTTGCTATCGTTAATACATTATTAGTAAGAATAAGTGTCTTATCTGCTTTAGTAGCTACTTGATTGTCAACATAATTCTTTCTGGCAAGAACGCGAGGGTTTGTTGGATCAGAATCTGTGCCAATTTGATTGCTTAGCATGTTAATATCACCGGTCATTCTTCCGCCTGACCGTTGTAATGCTCCATCTGCTTTAGAACCTTGAGCATATGTTGCATAACGGCCGTCATGGTTATGACTTGCATCTGCTTTAGTAGCTACTTGATTGTCAACATAATTCTTTCTGGCAAGAACGCGAGGGTTTGTTGGATCAGAATCTGTGCCAATTTGATTGCTTAGCATGTTAATATCACCGGTCATTCTTCCGCCTGACCGTTGTAACGCTCCGTCTGCTTTAGTTCCCTGCGCTTTCGTTGCAAACTCTGTGCTATCCTTGCCATCTAATTTATCACTGTCTGCTGCTTTCCCGTCAATAGGTAAATAGCCTTGATTAGCAAGCATCACTAGTACTTCATTTGCTTGTCGCTCGAAGTCTGACGGATCAAGCTTAATTAAGCTGTTAATTAGCCCGCATACATCAGGATCATAGCGTTCATCTGTTACGTGTTCGCTTGTTATTTTAAGTGTATTGGCAGGTACTAAAATTCTTGCAAGTGATATTTCGTAGATGTTCCCTGTCCGCTCTAACGCTGGCGGTTTCGGGCTGAATGCGGGAGTTCCACTCTTAGTTTGTATTGTTATTGTTCTCTCTGACAAGGATCTGTCAAGCCTTGCTACAATTCTAACTATCTTAGATTGTGTATCTGCCGCAGGAATTTGAATAATAAAGTCCCCATCTCCGTCATCTTCAAGCCAATAACCATACCCCTGTATCATCGCCATGCCGAAGTCAACTTTAACTTGCATACCCGTTCCGGGAGCGGTTACTTTCAGATTTGTACCGCCATTCAAAATGCCGTCTGTGAACAGCATTCTAAAGTATTCAGCGAACTGATCTGCTTGATATATTCTGTCATCACCAACTGAATCAAAGAATCTTGATTTTTCTATTGCCATATTATCTAATTACCTCCGTTTTCCTAATTTCATCTAAGATGTTTAAATTTCTCTTCCCGAATGTAGGTGTAATTTCAACCTTGTTTCGTTCGTAAACTTCTTTTACTGCTGTTATTTTCTTGTTTTGCATAAATCCCAGTCTTCTTGATTCGACTGTTACAATGCTACCTATATCCCAATTTTTTAAATATTCAAAAGATACGTTAGGAATAGCATTGCTACTTAACGTTTCTTTCTTTTCTTTCTTAGATAATTGATGTTGTGCTTCATATATGAGATCGTCTACTGTTTGAGAACTTGCAACATCAATCCACGATTCTTTTCTGTTATAACCTGATAGGTTCATATCCTCTTCATTTCGAGCAACTAACTGAATCAATCTATCTTCGTCTGTGCCATAACCGCCGGCATATGCCACTGTTACATCTTCAGATGTGTCCAGTGTGTAATTAAGGTTTGCTATGTTATTGTAATCCCTAGAAAAAACAACCGGATTATCACTGCCAATCGTTTGGATTCTTTCAGGAATCACATCGAAGATAAACTCTTTATTCTTATGATCTAAATAAACTTCATAGCCTATCCCTGCAAATTCGCCAATATCCTTAAAACAATCAACAATAGACTTAAAACGTTCCGACCACCTTGTTTTTAGCCCTCTTTGACGATCTACTGCTATATTTAATCTAGGCAGCTTACGTTTAGGATCATCAGGATTAACAGCATGTTTGTTCACATAATATTTCATGATCGTTTCAGCTGTCGCATCCGGATCTTCCGGATTAGGAAACCGATCAAATCCAAAATGCTGAGTATCGTTCTTTTTGTCCGGAACGATCAACCTTTGCTTTAGAATTGTTTTTAACTCTTTGCCACTGGCAACAAGTTTTAGGTCTTTATCTTCAGTTAGTTTAATGTTATTAATTTCCCATACCCTATGCGGATCTATTGAAATTAATACACCTGCTTGAAGCTTATTAGCCCCTTGATTTCTTAATCCAATATGCAGCTCGCATGTGCCAACTTCCCACAAGGATCTTTCACCTTGAAAACTTGTATAACTATCTAACGTTGCCAATAGGTTAAAATTTTTATCTAATACTCGTATGTTAGGTGCAATCATAAGCTATACACCTCCATATCTTGACCAAGTTGCAATAATAACCTTAGCATCTGTACCATCATCGCCTGACGTATATTCAAGCGTGTTATAGCCAGTCTGAAGGCTAAACCATGTACTATCAGGATCTATATATCCCATAGCATCCTCTGTTTCGCCTGTTGACCTGACTATCTCTGCTCTTTTTGCTCCCGGTTCAGTATTGATAATAAGTCTATCGCCTGCAGCCAACTCTCGATTAACAGCAAGAAATTCACCTGTCTTTTTATTTTCGATCTTTGGTCTTTGAGCCGTTCCTGTTATCTCTAATTCCAAAGGCGCATCTTGATCACCATCGTTATATATTGATAACAAATATCCGCTTAACCCAAACTTAACGCCCGGATTAAGTTGATTGATTGCAGGTATTTTAAGTGGAAACTTAAAACCTCCACCTATGTAGGCCATCTTATCAATAGTTGCTTCTTCTGCCCTAAACGCTGAATCTGGGCAATAAAAAACTACCTGCATTGTGAGGTAGTTCTTTAGCCGTTTTCCTAATTGTTTTGCGCCCTGCTTAACAATTGCAGGGATCCACCACCTGCCATAATCGTTCTCGTACCATAGCCTTCCTAACACTCCGTTCTTGTAGTAACCGCTTCCAGTCAGCCTAATAAGCTCTTGCTTCTTTTTATACATATCTGCCGGGTCTTTACCATGAATATGCAAAGTTAGCGTTATTTCTCTATCATCAAGAAATATGTCCTGATAGATAGCTCCGTCCATACCGGCCGGCGTATGCACAACAATTGACGTATTAATCGCATCAATTCCCTTGATTGATTCAAACACGTAAGGAGGGTTATAAGGATTAATCTCAATCGTTTCATGCCTAGCATTGATAAATGTTACTTTCTGCATTACATCCTCCTTAGGTTATCTGCTAATCTCTCTAATTCTCTTGTAACTTCTGATGGAGATTCAACAGGTTGGTTAAAGTATATATGCAATGTTTGCTGATTGTTTGGAGCATCAACCCTATCATACTGATTAGGATTGACTGCTACCGCCGTGCCTCTGGAACTCCAATATTGATTAGCTGCTTGATTTGCAGCACTACCCATTTGATTTTGATACGTAGCAATTCGCTTATTAAGGTTATTAAACCACGTGTCAATGCTTCCTACTTGCTTAGTAAAACCATCAACCAGTTTCTCGCCTAGCGTCTGACCGATCGTATCGTATTCAGGCGCATAGGATTTCAATAAATTAATAATCTCTGTCTGATTATTCCTTAATAGAATTTGTTCCGTTTGCGCTTGAATGGCACTATCTTTGCTTAATTGATCATAATACTTCCCTGTAGCATCTAATTGCTCTTGCAGTCTATCTTGTTCAGCGTTCGCCATCTCTTGCACTGCTTGAGCTTGAGCGTTTAAGGCATCTTTTAGATCTTGACGTTCGTTGTTTTTTTGCCACTTACTGAATTCTTCTTCTTTTTTCTGTAATTCATCAATTAGCTTTTGACGATTATATAAATCATTTTCATATTGTATGCGTTGTTCAAGGGCAGCAATATCGCGTTTTCTTTTACGTTCTTGTTCTTCCCTATCTTCTGTTTTGGTGAGTTCATCTAGAGCGGCAATTTGAGCTTGAATAGCTTTTTGTTGTTCGCTTGCCCATTCTTGCCACTGCTTAATAGAATTATTAAGCTTTTGTTCTTCAGCTTGTCGTTGCACATTGTAACGTTCCCTGACTGCTGAATTGATTGCATCCACATAAGTATCAATGTGCTGTACATCACGTTCTCTGATTTGTTGCAGCGTATCGTGTAGCTCTTTCTCCAGTTCGATCCTTGCTTCAGTTCCTTTTTTATACAATTTAATTTCTTGCTTGAGCCATTCTCTTTGTCTTTCGAGCGTTAATCTGCCAAAATAAACATCATTATCAAAAATTTGCCTCCGCTGTTGAACTCTCAATTGATAAAGCTCAGCATTAGCATCACGCCACGCTTGTGTATCTCGGCCATACAGATTTCGTTTTTGCTCAACTAGCTTGATCTCTTCTGCAATAGTTAGCTTGTTCATGGATTTGTTATAGCTTATATTCGCATCCATTTGCTCTTTTTGAACTGTCCACAATCGCTTATTGATTTCAGATTTTTCTTCTGCCGTTTGGGCGTAAGAGTTATATATCTTATTGAGCATGTCTCGTTCTTGCTGAAGTGTTAGTTGGTCATAGTGCTTTTTATTTTCCAGTGCCGCCAAGGCATCATCATATAATTGATTCTTATATTTTTCAGTTTTTTGTGATCCAGAACCACCACCACGGCCACCACGACTGCCAGAACCACCACCACGGCCACCACGACTGCCAGATCCACCACCACGGCCACCTTGACTTGAATAACCAGAATAGCTAGATGCTGATCCAGTGAATAGATTAGTTCCGCCACCAAAGACTTTGACTTCCGCACTCTTTCCGTCTGCTGCTTCTTCAAGCGCTATTTTTGTTCCATTTAATTGTTGAAGTTGTGCCTGTACAGCTTGCAAACTTGCAATCATTCGGTTTGCTTCGCTTTCAGTAACATTGCCTTGAGCCTGCATTGCACTGATAGTTGCTTGTGCTGCTACTAATTCTGCATCAGCTAAAGCCATTTTAATATCAATTAAAACAGAGGTCATATTCGCATCAGCTTGATATGTATCTAAACTTGATAAAGCTGCTTCCTCTGATACGCCATAACGATCAGCTAACCACGCCAACGCATCGGCATAATATTCTGAGTTTTCTGCACCTTCACGAACAATGTCTATTGCACTTTGCAAATCTGCCCAGTCAGCCATTTCTTGTCTTAAACTATTAGCTGCTCCTGCTGCCGATTCCACTTCGCCAATAAAATCACCCATACTCATATCAGCTACTTTTTTATCAAGCGCAGCTTTCTCTATCTCCGCTGCAGTGTCTTCAAATCCATTTGCAAGATCAGTAAGCGAATCTAATATGCCATCAACAGGGAAATCCATGTTTGCACCAGCTTGTTGAACTTCATTTTTAAGTTGATTTATTTCGCTTTCAACTTGCGTTCGCATGGCATTCCATGCTGTTTTATCTTGTTGAGATGCGACACCTTCTTCAATCTTTTTACGTAATTCTTGGCCATCGCGAAGCGCTTCCGACAACGTGTCTTCATCGGTTATACTGCCTAGAATGTCTTTTGCTAGTTGTCCTGATTCGGCAACATCTGTTTCCGATGTAGCCAGCTCGCTAAATATCATCTGTCTAAGCTGATTGATCTCTTCGACTTTAGATTCAGCTAGCCCTGCGGCATCTTCTATATCAAAATATCTATCAATGAAATTCAAAGCTGTATCTGAACTCATTTCAGCTTCAGGATCTTCTTGGGATATAGCAACCATAGCCTCATTAATAGAGTTCATTAATGCGTGAGGTATTTCTTGCCCGCGAGCTTCTGCTGTTATTTTAGCCAGATCAACACTATTGCTGATTTGCATATTAATTGCTTCGTGAAATCCTGTAATTCTCTCAAGCATTTCTTGTTCAGCATCATCCCAGAAGGGAGCATTAGTTTCAAGGTAATTGAACCAACCTGTAGGGTCACTTAATTCAAGATTCCCATCAATATCCTGTACTGCATAGCCCATTTTACGTGCTTCTTCAGTAGCATTATAAATGCCATTCTGCACTTCTTCCCACGATTTACGATAGCTGTCATTTGCACTTTGAAGTTCGATAAGTTCAGCCCTCGTATTGACTAAGTTTTCTTGAGCTTCCTTATATTGTTCAGCATTATTTGTTTCTGCTTCTTGCAGTTTTAGTCTTAGCATCTCACGTTGAACTTCAAGCTGCTCTTTCATAAGATCAAGGTTAGTCGCAAGTTCTTTGCCTTCTTCGCTTATCCCGTCAGCTCTAAAACCGTACGTGGCAACTAAATCCTCGCTGATCTTATTCATTTCAGCGGTTTCATCTTTAGTTAATGAAGCTTTGTTTTTTAATTCTTCAAATCTATCAACTAAGGCACTTGCTCCGCCAACATCTGAACCTAATTGTTGCACCTCATCATTCAGGGCTTGCATATCTTCAGCTGCTTGATTAGATGCAGAGGATATTCCTACTATTACGCCTATTACCCCTGCTAACACTCCTGCAGCAATTCCAAGTGGTGAAGTCATAGCGGCTCTTAAAGCCGTTAATGATCCAGTTGCAGCGTTGAGAACCGGAATAGATGCTAATGCTTGCTTTCTTGTCTCAGACAACGAACTGCTGAACAACAATGCAGCAACAGATCCACCAATAAATATTTTAGTTCCTTGAATAACTCCGCTAATAAGTGGACTAAACCCTTTAACAAGTTCAGTTGCTGCTTGAACACCTTTAGCAAGTCCTTGATTTAACGGAGTAAGTCCACCGGTAGCAGCTTCGCCTAATGCAACCTTTAATTGTGTAGTTGATGCAGTAAGTGCCGCTTGCGAACCTGCAAATTCCCCTGAAAGCTTCTTGGCATCCCCTACTTGATGCTGTGTTTCTTGCATTATTCCGTTGTATTCGGCTTGACGTTTTTGAGCGATTGTAAGCTCCTGAACACCTATGCCAAGTTCAGCAGCATATTCTTTCCACATGACGGATACATTTTTTGTAACACCAGCGTTATCAACTAATATACTATTCTCGTTCTTGATACCTTCCGTAGCAGTCTTAACAGCTTCACCTAGTTCAAGCGATGCCTGACGGCCAAACGCGGCTGAATCTTTGAATCTATTCATGATGTCGATAGCTTCTTCCATTCCGAAACCACGAGAGAGTAAGTTTTTAAGTGCTGTTGAAGCGTCAGCTATTGGAATTAATCCATCGCTTGTAAAATCTTCAACTGCTTTTTGAGCTTGTCCGAATGATCCGCCTGTATTTTCTACAATAGAACGTAAGCCAACCATAGCAGAACGGTTTTCAATATATGCTTTAGTAGCAGAATCTAGTCCACGTTTTAAACCTGCATATGCACCAATTAAAGCACCTATAGCAACTACTTGAGACATTGCTTCTTGTCGTTGTTTCTGCTCTTGTGCTTCTTCTTCTTGTTGTTTTTTGATTTTTGATTCAATTTGTTTTATCAGTTTTTCAAGACTTGCTGTTCTTTGTTTTTCAGCTTGAATTTGTTGCTGCAACGTATTTTGACTCTGCAATAATGCTTGCATGTTTACGCGCTCAGCATTTGAACTAGCTTGCAGTTTTTTGTTGACCGCTTCTAATTCTGTAATTTTTCGTTTTAATTCCTTGTTGTCATCTGCAAGTGCTTTTTGAGAATTAACAAGTTGCTGAGTTAAGTCTTTAATAGCATCACTTAGCCTGTTCTCTTGCTTAGTAACTTCATCATAAGCTTTGCCCATGTCTTGAGCTGCTTTTTCAGCTTGCTTAAAGCCTTTATCCACACCATCCGCAATTGAGCGGAGTTCAAATAATAATAGTTCGTTATTCACTTGTTACCAGTCCTCCGCTCTGACTTCTTCTATCTTCTCCGATGTGTCTATCTTGTGTAATTCGTTATATTCGTCTAATACAACAAGAAATTCATCGTAGTAATAATCATTAAGTAATTCGCTTTTGCTTATTCCTATTGATTCGGCAATTGCGATCCATCGTTGAAGCCAGTTTTTACTGTTTTGTTCGTTTGGATCATCGGCTTCACTTTCGCCCAAACGTTCTTGAAAAAATCTGTTAGATTGTTAATCTCCCACCAAGCTGACAACACTTCAAACAATTCATTAGGCGTTAAATCAAGCAAGATTTCCTTATCGACATCTATGTATTTCACTGCTAGATCAATAATGATTTCAGGTGCATTCAACAACAGTTTTGTTGCAAGATCAGCAATAAATGCCGTATCAGCTGTTTTTGCTCTGCTGATTAATCCGGCCAAACCTTCATCTGGGAAACATTTTTCGATAATTGTTTTAGGCACGTCCTGAATCTCTTCCATCGATTCTAAATAGCGACCTACCTTGACCTTTTCTATTTTGATTCCATGAACTGTCTTAGATTTTGGCAACGAAATATTGCTTGATTGTTTGCGCTTACTAAATAACTTATTAAGCATTTTTAATCTCCTTTAATGAATTAAGCCCCGCTTGTGTAGCAGGGCTTACGATAAATCAATATTAATTAAGGATTCTCGGGATCGTCTTCCCCGCCATCGTCTTCCCCGCCATCGCCAGCTTCCGGTAAGGAAGGCACAGAATCAAGCCATGTCAATTCTTCGCCCTTTGTAGCGTCTTTCTGTTCACGGTATACGCTATCAATCTTTCGTGCCATTGCTCTAAAACTTAACGTATATGCCGCAATGTCGTTACTGTCGCCTTTGGTTGTATGTTCTACTGCTATACTCATTAACTTAACTACCGGATGCCTAAACATACGATATCCGCCGCCTGTCATAAGTGCAGCGTAAACAAGCGCATACTCCGGTGCAATGTCCGTCGATTTAGCCTTATAAACGCCATCTTGATCATCGAATGTTCCGCCAGATATCTGAGCTTCTAGAGATATATCAAGCTCTGCAACAGTCAAATCAAGTGTTGTATACTTGTAATCTGAACCTGCATCATAAGTATCATCATCTGCAAAGATTTCATAATCTTCTTTCTCGTCTGTTTTGCTCAAAGCTTGAGCTGAAGGTACTTTTAATTTTTCTCCTGCTTGATAGGCGGATTCTGTATTAACCGAAACAGGGAACAATGCTGATCCCTTTAATCCTTTAAGTGCTTTCTTTTCTCCTGCCATAAAAATAATTCTCCTTATAAATTTATGCTTTGTCATCGCCCCATAAGGCAAATTCAAAATAATATGTAAATCGTTTTAAGTTGTCTTGACCAAATGATTTAGGTCTTTGTGTTGGCGCACAATGGACTAGCCACTCACCGCCAATATCAATTAATTCTTCTTCACTACCTGAATCCATCAGGTGTGATAACCTTGTTGCTTCCTCATACACAGTCAAAGGATCAAGTCCTCTAACTTGCACCTGTACATACCTTGTTAGGCTGTTATCAGGTGCAGGAATATTACCATAAATAAAAAAAGCCACGATATCATCGGGCTTGTCTGGTAAATATTCAGCTGTTACTTTATTTTCTGTGTTTTCCTCTAAAAAGGTTTTTAATGCATTTAGTATATTCATATCAAACCCCCTTTAGATCGTTCTTTATCCTGTCAGCAACACGCTTCTTCCATGTGTTCCTATGCTCTCTTAAAGGCATCTCTAAGAACTTAGCTTGACCACCTCTAGGATGATCAAATTCAACGTGTTCATGCTGTACGACTGCATAAGTATTAACATCACCTTCACGGCCTGTGCCTCCGCCTTCGACCGTATACCCAATCGCAAAATCGACTTGAGTTGCATCAGGTGTCGGATCGTAAGATGCTGTTTCGCTAATACTACCGTCAACATTTCCTCTAGCGTACCTAACATTATTAACTGCAACATGCCCCGCTTCTCTTAATGCCCCTTCTTCAATAGGCGCTAAAGGTACGCTATCAGCTAATACATCTTTCAAGCATTCGTAGATCTCTTGAACACTTGAAGTTTTTATCAACTCGGACATTGTTTTCATTCTGTGATTCATATCATTTAGAAATGATGAATAATCTCCTCGTGTTCTTATTTTTCTAGTAGCCATTAGATATACGCCTTTCTTCTGTGAATATGACCGCTAAAGGTAACCGGTGCTTTAACATCAATAACAATAAAATCCCTACCATCGATTATTAACCTGTCAGATATTCCAACCGGTTCAAGTGTAGTTATCATTGCATTGCTTTTAACTTCTTCACCGTTTTTGTTGATTACAAGCTTTGTCTGATAGCTTATTCTGCAATCAATCTCCTTAACTGCTTCATATTGCGGTTGTCCATAGTCATTAGTACCTTCATACCGTTGCCATTGAATCTGTTGATTCAGCGCCATTCCAATCAATGTATTTTTATTCATAGATATACATTGCACCCCCTAACATGAGATAAGGAGCAAGTAAACCCAAGGCTTCGTCACATACCCCTGCTAGTGGATTGATCGTAAAATCATCAACGTTAGCAAACGACACGCTAAAATCATCAATAGAATAGTTTGCAACCCCTGAACCTCTTAGGCTTGATACTTCAGCATCGGATGCACTAATCATGCATAACGCTTGAAATGCAATTGCTAATTTAATATGTTCAGGAATTCCTATATCTTTACCATCAATAACTCTAGGAAACGCTTCTGTCTGTGTTTCTGATGCTTTTCTGCCTATAAAAGGTAGCCTGTCAATAATTAACATTGAGTTGAACAAGTTTGCTTTCTGATCGACTTCATCTAAAGCAGCCCAAGCACTAGCGCCTGAGCTGCCCTTGTACTGCTCAATGTATTGTCCAGCTTCTTCCAAAGTTACATAGATATTAGTGACCATAAGCCACCTCATTTCTTGGTAGTTGTTGTTACCTTCCCAATAGTAATAACTTCGATTTCCTCAACGTGACCTTTGGTAACATTCGCTTTTGCTCTTTTTGCATCGGTGAATGTCACGATGTCGCCAGGATAGAAAACCTGGCTTTCGTTGTCTTTGTCATAGAAAGATTTGATTACTCTATAAACTTTCATCTAAACCTCCTTATCAGCCGCCAGCCGGTGCTGCATAGATGTCAACTTCAGATGTAGTTGTCGGGAACTTGTATCCTGTCAAGCCGCTGATTTTGACGGTAACTTTACCTTCGGACGGATTACTGATCGCTAAAGTCCATTCCTTATTGGAACCGCTTAAAGTACCCTTAGTTGCTGAACCGGTGCCGTTAGTTAAGGTGATGTGAGAAGCTTCTAAGCCTGTAACGTTTTTATCGAATGTGAACTTAATTCCTGTTGAATCAACGCTTCCGGACGTTCCGCCTACCTGTGTTACTGAGGAAATAGCAACGTCAATATCTACTGCCTTTGTCTTAACTTGTACAGTTAAGGCTCTACTTATCATTTGACCGTATACTAAGCGGCCTTGAACAGCTGAAGCACCGATAAACTTTCCTGAACCTCCTAAATCTTGCAACTTAACCGGCACTGCCCATTCCATTACACGATGTGACCAACCGGGATGACCAGCAATAAACTCCGTACCTTCAGCAAGGTTATTAGATTCAAACACATTAAACCCTGCTATTCTTCCAATTACTCCTGCAGCGACTAATTCTTGTGATAAGTCTCCCGCCTTAATAAATTCTTCAGATAACAACAAAAGTCCATATATTTCTGGTGAAACAATTAAGTAACGCATATCTGCTGGAACATTAGCCTTAGATAATGCTGTACGTGCATCAACGATCTTAGTTAAGATATTCGCCTTTGTACTTGCAGCAGTATCGCCAATTACTGTACCACCTGTTTCTAACAGTCCGATAGATTCCTTATCAATGCTTAAGCCCATTGAATACCCTGCACTGTCTAATCGCTCTACTATGATTCCATCAGGAACTGAAGCAGCATCAAAACCATCAATGATTTCATTTACTGCTTTATCATTATCAATAGGCAAGTCCATATAGGTTGTTGAACCTTCCTCTAAATCAATACCTTTTGCTTTGTCGTAATCCCTTACAGATACCTCTGTGTCTCGCACAGGAACTTTGACCATTCCGGCTGTAGGATCTCCTTCAAAGTTACTATTAAAAATAAATTGATCTCGTGTTACCAGTGTTGCTCTAAGTTTAGCTAACACCATATTGGCATAACGTTTTTGTGCTTCATGTGCCATAAAAATAATTCTCCTTTAATTTTCTAAAATTTCAAATTTGGATTTCGTTCTTTGAATAATTTTTCAACGCTATCCATTTCCTTGCCGGCAGTACCTTGCCTTAATCCTGTTGATTGACTTTGCTTAGGTTCAGCTCCGGCCTTGTATTGTTGATTGGTTTCAATCCATGAATTTAAGGCTGTGTCAAAATCAGTCGTTTCATTAACTAACTTAGAAACTTCAAAAACTGCAAACTCTGCAAACTGTGCATCTATACCGGCTTTTGTTACCTTTTCCTTGTTTTTATAAAGATTAAGTTCGGCTTGCATTTGATTGAATTTTTGTTCCTTTTCTGCTTGCTTTTCTTCTGCTGTCTTTTGTGCTTCTTGCCACTTCTTAAATTCTTCCTGCTCCTCTTTGCTGGGCATCTTTTTACGTTCTTGTTCAAGTCTTTTTTGAATCATTAAATTCAACTCTTCTTGAGTGAACGTTTTTTCGTTGTTATCCGCATTTTTATCTGTGTTATCACCCTGCACATCAGGTTCTTGCGGCTGTTGATTGCCTTGCTGCCCTGTATCAGTAGCCGAATTCTCGCCACTGATACCTGTTGATTGTTCTTGTTGTTTGTTATTTGCCATTATTTCCTCCATTGTTTCGCTTGGATAAGCTGTATTTAGGCATTAAGAAAGCCACCCAGTTAAGAGCGGCTTCGTCCTATGGTTGCGAAGTTCCTTGTCATTCTTCGCTTGCAAATCTTTCTTTGCTGTCAAGATAAGAGTGGATCACCTCGCTTTCATTTTAATAAAAGTCAATGTCCTGCTCCTTTCTAATTTATTTCTGACCCATTATGGGTTATCAGCTAACTTGTTCTAACGCATCGCCCGTCTTGCCATGCTGCACATTCTTCTTTTATGCAATCGCTCATGATGTCGGTTTGTGTTTGAATCATAGGTGTAAGATAAGCACAGAATGTTTCTTCCGTTCCATCGTGATGTTCATAGGTATGAGTGCGATAGATAGTATCTTGCGGAACGTCTGTTATCAATAAACTTGTTATATAAGGGCATTTCATGTGTTAATTCCTTTATTTATAATTCAGCGAACTCCCTTTCAAGTTCTTGAATTTCTGTTAATAGCTTCGTGTATATGTCGTTAATCATGTCGCCAACAGTCTTAGCTTCGATCGAAAACTCAAATACCCCGATGGTTAGCATTCCGTTAGTATTTAACTGCTTAGCCTTTAGCAATTCTTCAGACTTGGTTTTCTTTTCTCGTAGTTTATTATTAATGTTAACTGCCTTAGTTAGTTGTTCTTGTGTCATTGCTCCCCCTTTTAATACATCGGCCTTTCCCTAACCTTTGACCTTCTTAGATCATGTTCATCTATATGATTTCTTAGGCGCTGAGATTGTAGCCTCGCTTTTTGGTTTAAGCGTTTTGCTTCATCTTCATCACCTAATGCAGATGCAGCATTTCTTTGACGTTTTGTTTTCCTTAATTCACGCTCATAACGCCTTTGCTTTTGCTCTTGCTTGTACCTATTCGCATTAGCTGTTTCGTCATATTCAATCGGCTTAAAAATTGATTTACCCGGAATAAAAAAACCGGCTGAATGCCGGCAATTAATCCCTAATATTCCATCGGGCAATCCATAGCTTGATGTGTTCCAGTCTCGATATCTTACGCTCTCACCGTTACCATCTACTGTTATTCCAGATCCGCCTGCTCTGTTGAATATCTGTCCTTGATCCTTAAAACACTTAGGTCTTGCGCCCAAGTGCGATGAAATAGTTATTAGATTAGCTCCAACTTCATCCATACGCGTGAACAGTGTTTGATTTGCAACGTTATTCCCATTAGTTCGCATTATCATCTCGACTGCTGTTTGCGGCTCCCATCTTCTCCCTGCTTTATCATAAAAACCAGTTAAACCATCATTCACCAATTGCCGTGTAGCTGTCTTAATCGCCACATAAGGGCTGATCTGTTCGCTGTGCATCAATCCCGCTGATACGTTAAGGATATCTATGTACTGCTGCTGTGCACTGGTCAACATTGAAGTATTAACTAGGTTAAGTTCATGCAGTGCAGTCTCTTTATACTTCTCATATGCATACCTCACGCTCGGTGGTAATTTCTGAATTTCCTTGATATAAGTTTCTGTGCTCATTTTCAGTGCATGGTCTTTATTCTCAATATACTTAATAACATCATCTTCATCGATCATTGATTTAACGTTTATATATAACGCTCGATCCACTGATGCCGGCACTTCTTTTAGTATCTCTTTTAGCTCTGCTACCATTTCACGTTTTAAAGGTGCAGATTGTAATAACTTTTCAATTTTCCATTGCGCAATATTAAGCGGCAAGTCAGGCGTTCCCTCGATCAATCTTCTTATAATTAGATTAATCAATAGCGTTTCGGCTTGGGCGTACATATCGCCTATTATCCACGCTAACCTCGCCATTTCTTCAGGTTTTAGCTTCCTCATTAGAATCACCTTCCGTCTCGAAGATATCTTCAGCCACTGTAATTAATGCTCTTTGCTCTAGCAATATCCTTTCAAGTTCTTCTTCCGCATCTTTATCACTCATGTTAAATGTTTCCATTAGTGCAGTTATCTTTGATTTTAAGCCTGCACTTGTAAGCTTGATCGCATTATCAATATCTGTGTTCCTATCCGTTATGATACTGTCATCAAACCTAATTGAGATAGTACCCGGATCAACAATGCCTGATAATTCAGCAATAACAAAACACATTTCTTTTAAGGCTGTTTCTATTACAAGCTCGTGCTTTTTCAGATTCTGAAACAGATCCGATTTCTCACTAATAACCTGTGTCGCTGTAACAGTTGCACCTCCTGAAACATAATCATATCTACCACTACCCAAACCGACTCCATCGCTTAAATAGTTAAGTGCATCCTGCAAGCCTTGACTGTGTTCCTGTATCCTTAATTGCCCTGTTAGATCAATAGGTGTTTTTGATTCTGGATCAGTCATACTTAGTGCATAGAAAGCAACATCATTAGGATCAAAGATCGGCTTGTCTATTGCATCATTTACCTTTGTTTGTGCCATTGATAATGGAACAATAATTCTTTTCTTGCCAAGTGAAAATTCATTGTTGCCACTATCAAATATTAGATCGACTTTCTTTAGTCTACTAATGCTATTCGCAAATACTGATATGCCATAAGGACTATCAAGGTCAACATTATTAATTATGTTAGGCGTTATGATCTGGAATCTCGGAGTTTCGGATCTGGTCTTTACTTCCTTTTGTAATCCTTCAGGAAGATCAATCTCTTTGCCGCCTTCTTTTTCGACCAAGTGGTTATAAATCACATACTTGCCTTTATCAAGCACATGAGCATTTATGTAATATGTTTCTTTACCATTGATATTACGCAAACTAGCAAATGCACATTCGGTGATCCTTCCGTTTTCCCAGCTTAACGGAAAGACACAATCACCACGTACATAATCAATCTGAACTTCTTCATTATCGATGAACTCAACAAATGCACCTGTACCAAGTGCAAAGGTTAGTTCGATTAGCTGATTTGCTCTAAATCTGAATTGATTGTTTGCTAATACATATTGCAGCACTTTATCAAAGGTTTCATTGTCGGAACTAATATCCACCTTCTCGTTCATGATAAGGCTTGCCCAATCCTGACAAATTTGCTTAGCCATGTGCATACCGTCACGCTTACGCTTGATTGTCTTCGTTCCGTTGTAAATTGTGTAATCGTGAAAGTCCTCAACGCTTCCCTTGTACCAACTAAGCCAAGTTTTCATCTGGTCTAATGATTCAGCAGGCTTATATTTTAATTTTTCTAATATTTCTCTTATCATTCGTTATCCCAACCTCCGTATAGCAATGCTTCTGTATAAGCTTCAGTTGAATACTCTTGACTATCAATCGGATCAATAATTGTTGAACCATCATCAAGTCTTTTATCTTCAAGGCTTTTCGGGTCAAATACTGCTGTTTGGAAGGCTTCAATTGTTGATTTGCATTCTCTCATTATTTTCCATCTCTTGCGTGCAAGAAGTGTCGTATATAGCCTAATCCTGTCTATAATTGCACCCTTTTTAGCATTAGACACAACATAAGGCTTTCCTTCTCTAAGCAGTGCATCCTGAAGTCCTGCAATCAGCACCTGTTCAGCTGAATCCGCTCTAATCTCAACGATAGGTATTTTCAGTTTCTCTACTTCTTCTATAAACTGAATAAAATCAGCTTGCAATTGATCCGGCGTTATTATCCCTTGTTTATAATAATCTTTAACCGTTGTTATTTCTGTTATCTTCCTATTAAATCCGGTACATGTAAAGCTGTGTCCGGACTTGTTCCCACCAAAGTCAATTCCGATTGTTAAAAATGCCAAATCATCAGGCAAATCATCAATAATGTAATCCTCCGGATTGTTAGATAGCATCATGTATATTGCACCCTCAGCAGCTGCCCATTCGCCTAAAACGTACCGCTTATAAAAAATACCGGAATACATTGACCGGTAACGCTCTTTTATGTTCTCAGATAAAGACAAGTTATCTTCCATCGTGAAGTGCAAATATAACAGTCTTTTCTGTTTATTTTGTTTAATCCAATTAAGCAAAAACCAATGACTTGACCCTTCCGGGTTACAGTTAAACCAAAACTTTGATCCCTCGACTGAACATCTACCGGTTGCTTGATTCACAAACGATTCAGGCATCAATGCCACTTCATCAAAGAATACGCCTGCAAGCGTTACGCCTTGGATTAAGTCCTGTGAACGTTCATCTTTACCACCAAACAGATAGAAATAGTTAACCGTATTGCCACGCCATACAGTCAATAGGTTATCGGATCGGTTTTCACTAAATTCATAGCCACGTGATCTAAGCATCAGCTTAAGCCAAAAAATAACATTCCTTCTAAAAGAAAGTATTGTCTTTCCGCACATTGCGAAGTTCTGATTGTCAAAGGAAGTCATGGCCCAAAGCACAAAGCTTAAACTCATTGAGATAGTCTTGCCGGATCGTATCGCGCCGTCTGCAATAATTCCATCATAACTCTTGACCGGAGACGTTTCAGTCCACCATGTAAGTACTTGCAACTGTTTCTTGCTAAAAGGCTTAAACTTGAATATAGACGCTTCTATTCGTCTTTGTTGTGTTCTTGCCATACTTTACCTGCCTTACCTTCAAGCGCATTCAAAAATCCATCGTCCGGTGTATCTGCTCCGGTTCCATCTTGTTTCATCAATTCAGTTTCTGCTTGCAACTTAGCTATTCTGGCTTCTTGTTCTTCTTTATTTATAAACCCGCCGCCGCAACGGATAATATGCTCTAATGATTTTTGGGCTTCTTCAATTGTTGGCGTGAATATATACTTAACTTCTTTAACTACTTCACCAGTGGTTACATCTACCTGCTTTGAGTAACCTTGTTGAATCTCTCTTCTTGCAATTGAACTAGTCCGCTGTATGGCTTCTTCAAGAGACATTGTCTTCTCTGATTCAATCTTTTCCAACCTGGTTTTTATGTATTTTTGTATGTTAGGTTTTGTTAGGTTTTCATGTCCAATTGCCCTAGGTTGTTTATAGCCAGCTTTTCTTGCAGCGTCTGCCGCATTTCCGGAAATAATATACTCATCAGCAAAACGCTTTTGCTTGATTGTTAGTTTCGCCAATAAGATCACCTCTTCCTCGATTGTTTCTCCTTATTAAAAATTGCCCACTCGAAAACAAAACATAAATATTTATAAAGGAGGTTATGCAAAACGAAAACAAGTGGGCATGAAAAAAGCGCCCGGCTAGGACGCTTAAATTAATCTTATATAGCTATCGCAATTATAGTATTTCATACCTGTTTTTCGGGGTCAACTGTACAAAGTTGAATAAGTTGAATAAGTTGTCAAATCTGTATCAATTTTCACCGAATCTCTCTAAACCTTCATCATAAAGTCGTTTTATAGCTGGTCTTGATTGTTGCATCTCTCTTGAAATCACTGACCAATATTGGTCGTACCTAAACTTTCTAATCAACACTTCAGCCTCGAGGCAATCACACTTTCGCTTTATCTTAGCTTCAAGGTTCTCAATCTCAGCTTTCAGTTCCTTAATTTCTTTTTGAATCTCGGAACGCTTATCAATTACTCTGGACAGCTTCCTTTGATGCGATTCCGGATCAGAACCTCTCTCAAGGAACGTATACAGGTTAGGATCTAGTTCTTTTGTGTACCCGTCCTTAACGGCTCTCCTTGCTTTGATGCCCGGCACAACTTCAACAGGTGGCCAAGCTGATCCGATCCCGGCTTCATCTAGTGCAGATTCATATTTCAGTTCAAGGATTCGTATCTGACTTTTATACTCTTGAAATTTCGATAGTTCAGCGTATGCTCTCTCTTGATTTTCTGTCATCGTACCTGTCCATCCTCTTATTTTATAATTCTACTCTGTAATTTGCCGCTTCATAATTTTTCCTTCTCCACTGACAAGTAGGGCAATAATGCTCCCAATCACCATCTGCTTTTTTAGCTTTCCAATCATTCTGCTTAACCACTTCTACAGCTTCTCTCCAACTTACGCCCTCGATTAATGTTTCATCGCATCCATCACAATAAACGATATATTTTCCATATTCTTTAATTATCATCTACCTGCTCCTCTCTTAGCTTAAAAAGTGTAATGTCTTTTGTTTTTTCTAGAATTTCGTCTATTCCTTTTTTCCCCATGTTCCTTAACCCCCATAAATCCGCTATAGAATATCTGGACAAATCTTTTAAGGTGTTAATGTTTGAGCGTTTGAGGACATTATATGTTCTAACACTAAGCTCCAATTCTTCGATAAAGGTATTATCTTGATAACGTTCTTCCTGCTCCTCTAGTGCCGCCTTTAAAGGTGCATATGCTTCCTTTTTTGCTTCTTCCTCATCAAAAAGACTGTCATAAAAAGCTCGTCTATACGAGTGAAAAATATCACTATCCGAAAGCTCTCTAAAATCATCCTTGAATGTGTTTCTGTACATCGGGTGTTTTAATTTTCTATGCGCTTTTGCTTCTATCTGTCTTATACGCTCTCTTGTAACGCCTGCTTTTTTCCCGACTTCCGCTAAAGTTTTCTCGTTAAAAATTCTCTGAATAAGTACATATTTTTCACGCTCCGTTAAGTCGCTTTTGGTTATCCAATCTCGTAGCCTTTCTTCAAAATCGGGAAAAATATTAAGAATAAAATTTCCTATCTGTAACTTGTTCATACGCTCACCTTCTCCAATTCCTCTAGATTTCTGGCTATCCGTATACCATTTTGATGTGCGAAATAGACTTCTCGCATAGCACCGGGAGATAAATCCCAATCTTCAAGTAGCAATACAGCTTCGCATTCTTTCAGCCGCTTAAACGATTCTTCCATGTATTCCTCATACTCTAAGCCAAGTGGCATATCTGCTGTATGTACTGGTGAATAGCCTTTACTAACTAGCTCTGTTGCTTTTTGCATAAATGCTGGTCTATTAAATAATGGCAATCCTGTCATTGGTCCGGCTATGTAGATTTTCATTTGCTTTCCACCTCGTTATTTTCTAACTTGATAATATCTTTACCAATCGCCTTCGCCATTCTATTTACAACTTTTTGGCTTTCCGCTTCTGTCAAAAAGCCTTTAATCGTCAACAATGACCTTGCTTCCTTTATTTTTTTCCAAATTTTTCTTTTCTCGCCTAGCGAATATCCCTGCTCGTTTAAATCTTCCTCTATATTTGCTAATACTCCCCAATTGATTTTTATGCCTTTCATTTGCTCTCCTCCGTTAAATCAAACATGCTTATCTGTCGCATATGTCTTTCAAGCCGTTGTTTGCTTGCCTTGTAATAATCCTCGTCAAGCTCAAACCCGACAGCATCAAAGCCCATGTCGTGACAGGCAATCAGTGACGATGCTGAACCAACGTGAGTATCGAGTATCAGGTCGCCTTTTTTTGCGTAGTTTTTGAGTAGCCATTTGTAGAGGGCAACGGGTTTTTGGGTTGGGTGCACTCTTGGGTCTTTTGCGGTTCCTTGAGGCGCTCCGCTAAACATCTTTGAATTGGTATTGAACGACACCCACGCATACTCACACATTGCCATGCTGAAAGTTTCTGCAACGGTTGTTTTGTGCCAAACCACAAATCCACGAGACGGTGGCAATATAAAATAGTTTCCACCCCAAATAATCTGATTTTTGCTTATTCGAAACAGCTCTTCAAAATATAGCGGATTGGGGCTTGCATTTGCTTCTGAAAAGTTTCTTATGGTTTCTTTTGAGGTTTGAGTGTGCACCACTTCGACTTTTGATAATGCCCGCTGGTTCGCGTCCAGCGTCGCTACTGTTATTTCGTATTTATCTATATAGCCACCAAACGCATTATCTCTGGTTCTTGGCATATAAGTCACGCTTCCTGTCCCATACGGCGGGTCAACTATCGCAAGGTCAAAATACTTATCCGGATACCTTGCCATGCCGGCCATGCAATCTTCATTTCTGTAATCTATCATCGCCCAACCTCCGTAATTTCAAAATTGGGATACTTATACTCGAATATTTTCTTTTTCAGTTTATAGACAGGTGTTCTAACGCCTTTCACGTCTTCAATCACAACTATCTTGCTTCGCATATCCACATACTCAAAGTCGGCAACATACTCGATTTTTCGTATTGTCTTGCCATTCTTTTTATAGCTTTCTTGCAGCAAGTATCTTGGCTGTAGTTTCAGATGCTTAATCTCTCCTGCTCGCTCTAATAGTTTTAGTTCTGCATATCGCTTAGCTTCCGCTTTGCTGTCGAACGTGATTTCGTCAATAACAGTCTTCTTTGCATTGTATTTGTGTCGTCTATATCTCATTTTTTCAGTCCTAAAATTTCTAATGCTTCTTGCTCTTTCGCTTTCGCTTGATCTATTCGTTTAGATTTACCTTCGATTTTTAATCTCAGCTGGCACATAGCTAGAATGCGATCATATATCCGCTCATAGCCCGTTGTACTAGGCTTCTGAAGTTCGTTAAGACTTAGGTTAGTGGTTGCAAGGCAGGGCTTATTTGAGGCATATCTGCCGTCAACAATCGTGTATACTTGCTCTAGTGCATAGCTTGTATCTCGTTCAGCTCCCACATCGTCAAGAATCAACAAATCACAATTAAATAACTTGTCTAAAATCATTTGCCGGTCTTCCGGATAAGCTCCCTGAATCTTGCTTAATTCTCTTGTTATACTCGTGAACCTAACGCTAACCCCCTTGTCGATCAATCCGTTAGCAACTGTCAAAGCATGAAAAGTCTTGCCAGTTCCAACTGATCCATAAAACAATAAGCCAAGATTGTTTTCTTTCGCCTTGCTCCATTCATTCACGTAAGCCCTGCATATAGCACTCACATTCGGGTTGCTTAGGTCGTCTCTGTCGAACGTGCATTCTCTGTTTGCTTCACTTCCTAAGCCTTCACGGATAGTCCTTGCTCTCCACGCTTCAAATTCCGCTTGCTTCATCTTTTCAGCTTGTTCAGCATCTTTCTCTGCCTGACATTTGCAAGGGATAGGCATTTTTTTTACAATACTTAATCCAGAAAAATTTACTTCATGCTCTTTAGGAGTTTTGCAATTACCGCAATGCAGTAATCCATTTTCAACGTAATCATCAGGGTTTTTGTGTGCCTTCATGTTAAGGATCGTTTCACCTAGTGCCTGCATTCTTTAGCTCCTTTTCTTTTTTCAATTGCTCGGTATAGTGGCTCAAATCAACGCCTAGCTTACTCAAGCTATCTTCGTCATTGTCATAGCGTGCAGCTTGTTTTTGCTTGTACTGTTCAGCTTTATCCTGATTCGCATAGCCACGTGTACCGCCTTGATCCTGAGTACGTGATAGCCAGTTATTGACAAACCGCTTGACGCCTCGTCTTGTTTTTCGCTTAGTTGGATTAGCATCAAGCCATCCCTTCATATTTCTAAGCTCTTGCTTAACATCAACAGCAGGATATAATTTTTTCCATTCAGCAATATCTTTGTCATTAACAAAAAACAGTGACTTGTCATTAAGGATTAAATCAATGAATGAGTTTTCTTTTTCTGCATTAGTATTCTGCATGGAGCTAGATTCTAGCTCCGTGCATAACTTGTTTACATTGTTCTCATTGTTCTCATTGTTCTCATTGTTTATCATTGTTGTTTGTGTGTTTCTGATATGCTTTTGATATGCTTCTGATATGCTTCTGTTATGCTTCTGATATGCTTCAGTATCGTTTCTGCGATGTTTTTCATCTTCGGTGCTTTGCCAAAACGCATAGTTATCAATGGTTATGACCGTCTTTTTAGCATCGCTTTTTCGTGTCAACATCCTTTCTTTCTCAAGAGTTTCTAAGAATTTATTTACTTTAGAGTTGCTCCAACCCCATCTTGTGCATAACTTCTGAATAGAGGTAATCATTTGGCCACGTTTAACCTCAATTGGGTTTCCATTGAAGATGGTTTTATTATCTTTATGATTGGCCATCAACAACAGATCAACCCAAGCTTGGCCACGTGCAAATGGAGTGTCATCCCATAGCCAGTGATCAGACAATTCACGATATAAAGCGATGAACCCTTTATCTTTTTTTCTAGTAGTCATTGCTTTATCCTTTACACTTATTAACTAAAAAAGGCTTCTTCTAAAGATTGCTGATCCGGATCAACACTATTCCCTATGTCAAAGGGTAAGGATTGATCATCAGCCTGCTGTGTAATCTCATTAGTTGAATGATCTTCAGGCAATTCTTCTTCAGTAGGTTCAGGTTGTTCTTTATCTTCTTCGGCAGGAGTAACATCCTTAAAATCAATTTCTTCAACGTATGTGTACTTGCCTTCATCATCTATCACTGCCATGTCACCTGATAACCCTTGCTGCATGTCAATGCTCATAATCCCCCATTTGCTAATGAGTTGCCTTAGCATTGTCTTTTGTGCCATACCGTCAAAGTCCTTTGACCAGAAAGTATAAGATGTGTTTTTTCTTATATCGTTTCGATATCCGGGGCTATAATGTTCAGCATGTGCCTTCATCTGATCCCTGCTCCAATAAAGCTCTTTTCTGAAACCGTTCAGTAATTCAAAATAAGCAAAATAGCCTATTGTCTTAGCATTTTCCCTTTCGATAGGATCAGTTATCGGATTGAATTCAGTCTTACGATTAAACGGATCATAAGAAATTAATTCACCTTCTTTAACTGAAATAACATCAAGATCACGGTATTGGCCAGATCTGATTGCTAGTTGAATGTAGCCTTTATATCCAAGTTGGAATTGTGCAGCCTTGCCAATGCCTCTCACGTTATAAGGCACCATGTAAAAATGCCCTAATTGTGGTGAAGGACTTAACTTAAGCGATTCACCTAATAATGCTGCTGATAGGATGGATGAATAATCGCACTGTGCTAGATCCTTATTAGTTCCTACCGCTGTAACAATTGACGTTATAAACCTATCTCCATCCTTACCTGCGACAATGTCATACACTTTTTGCCTAACTGCCGGCAAATTCATGAAAGATGAAAAACTATTACTTTCTGCTCTTTGTGCTAATGTATTCTTATTACTCATTATTTGACCCCCTTGATCTGCTCAAATTCGATTCCTTCAGCCTTCATGAAGTTAGATAGGCTAATTAGCTGTGCCTTTGTTCCTTGAACCTTAAACGCTATTGTGTGGACTTCTTCAACATCCTTAGTAATCGGCTTAACCGTTGCTTCTGCTGCAGCTTTTTCTTCTTCAGGTTTAACAAATAAATCAACATCTTGTGCTTTTTGTTTTTCTCTTTTTTCAGCTTCAGCTTTAGCTTCTTTTTCTTTTCTTTCCAGCTCGTAAGCTTTTCTTTTTTCTTCTTGCTCCTTAAGCTTTTGATCGGTAGCAATAGCTTCTTGAAGATCAAGTGTGTTTGTATATTTAATCTTCATATCTACTTCAAAGTCGGATTTCATGCCCTCAATAACTGCCCAGTCGCTTTTTACTCGTTCGACTGTTTCATCAATATCTTTTTTAATTTGATTCAGTGATTTGGAAAGGTTTGAGAAGTTAGGTTGTTCGACAAGTGAGTAACTTAAAAATCCATCAACGCCTTCTTTTTTAGCTTTACTTTCAAAGTATTCTCTAGCTTCAGCAAGCTTTTCATCTATTATCTTTTGTTCATATTCTTTAACTTGTGCATCAATAAGTGCGATTGGTTCTTGAATAAGTCCGTCAATTTCTTTTATCTTTTCTTCAAACTTATCAAGTGGCTTATTATACTCTTTTTTTACTTCGATCCTCTTATCGTTCATAGCTCTAGAGAATCTGCGAAGTGTTGCAAGATCAGCCTTAGCTTCTTGCCTTGTATCTTCTGTGTATTCGATATTTTTATAGATAGTTGCAATGTTAGAAACCTGATTCTTGATCTCTTCAAAGTTGAATTCAGGTTCAGTTGGAACATGCAACGGTCTAACAATTAGTTCTAGGTTTTGTTTTGCTTTTGTCATTTTCTTCTCTTTCTAAATAGCAGGTAACAATAAGTCCGGTTCTTGTTCATTTATAATGTGATCCCAAAACTTAACTTCTGCCCGAAGTAATGTTTTTAGATCATCTATTAAGTCTGATTTTTCAAAGTGATAATGATTTGTTATAAGTTTCATTTTCTCCGGATATTCGTATTTCATTTGTGCTTTAAGAATCGCAAACTCATATCCGGTAACTAACAAGTAATGTAGTATCTGGCAATAGTAATTGTCCGGAACACGATCCCTCCATTGCTCTTTCTGCATGGAACGAAGGATCGTTGTTGTCTTAACCTCAAGGATGCCTTTTCTGCCTTCAGGATCAGTCAATTCACCGTCAACTGAAGCTTGAAGGTATGGGAGCTTCTTGTTCCTTAAGATCTCGTTATTTCGGCTATATACCTTATAATCTGGATAATCTAATCTAAACAACTGCCTTAGACTTCCTTCAGCGTTGATACCGTACTTTACATATGGCTTAGCTGAAATATCTTCTGGAATGATCAATCCGATTTTCTCACGATACAATTCTTGATTAGTCTTATATGGATTAAGTCCTAAAATTGTTGCAGCATCAGATCCGCCAATTCCTTTTTGACGCTCAGCAAGCCATGATTCATGATCTTTACATTTAATCCGGTTAAACATTATTCTTTACCTAGATTCCATTTGCTGATTTCATAGAAACCATTGCCAATATCTCTAACCCAAATATCTTTATAACCGTATTCAAAGCCGCTTCTTACAATTCTTGAAACTTCAGATAAATTGAAACGCTTTGAGTTTGTAACTTTGTCATTTATATTTCTATTTGATATACTCATGGTGTGAATAAAAATCCTTTCTAAGATTTTGGCCACAGTTGCAGCTGTGGTTTTTTTTCTGTCATTTTTATGATATTGTTTGTAAACTCATGCATGATTTCTTCATATCTTAAAATTTTGATATATATATCCATGGAGCTTTGAATAGCAACCGACAATTCAAGGTTTGCTATTAAAGCACAATTTATTAGTTCATCTTTTTCTTTCTGCGTCACGTAGCTTTATTCCTTCCTTTCCTAAAATTAACTCTTCATCAAGTGCATATAAAACTTTATTAAAATTATTTACTGTCGGTTCAATACCTCCTGTTTCCCAATTTTGTATTGTTGATTCTCTTAATCCTGTTAATTTGGCAAGTCTATATCTAGATATGCCGTGTTTTTTTCTTAGCTTTATCAGTAATTTCCCGCAGTTTATTTCAATTTCATTACGCATACATTACAACTCCTACTTTTACAACATGTTGTGTAATTGTTAGCTTGACCCCACTATATATAGTGTTAAAATTGATAAGAAACAAAAGTTCTTTATTTGAATTAGAAAGGAGGTAAATCTATGGATGATAACAGAATAGTTGAAGTAATTCATGAATCTGAATCTGGCAGAAACGAGAGATTCAAAGATACTTTCACTAATCGTTATATGTCTCGTGAGCAATTTGTTACTGCGATTAACAATGGTACTTACAAGAACTATCATGTTCGAAACATCAATGGCATTGATACCCCGGCATCTAATCCAGATGGTAATGAAACTAATAATCTCGGGTAACTTCAATGTTGTAACCTTCAGAAATTATGGCGTTCTCTTTTGTTATTGATGCAATTAGAGCGCCATCATTTTTAGTTATTACTAGCTCTTTTTGTTCTTCTAATGTTTTTGAAATCTTTTCTAGTGAGTCTGCGACTTTTTTTATATCTTTAAGAAATTGTCTTTTTTCTGTTGTATGTATTTCATTCATTTCTTTTGTTCCTTTGCTTTTAATCTAAATCCTTCATAGATAATTAATGTGAATACCAATCCGGCTAGCAGTAAGAATGTTGGCGTATCCATTAACTCTTGCTCCCATCCTCCTGCTATGCCGATTAGTAGCAACAAATAAATCATGAACATGCTTTTTTCTCCCTTCTCATTTTCCCCAGCTTCTCGGTTCTTACTGATTCAAGAATGGCCTTACACAATCCATAAAATGCTCCTGAATAGACTTTCGTTGGATCGAATTCGATTCCATGATCGACTTGATCTATTTTTATATTTTTCATGTCCTTTCCCTTCTGTGTTATGATTAGTTCAACTACTATGTGAGGTAAACTAATGAGTAAATACGATTATTCTGATTGTGTTCTTTCCAGGTATGAAAGATGGTTGTTAAGTAAAATCTCTAATTTAAAACAAGATGATCCTGATTTTATTCCCAATTACGAAAATCAACGTGAAACAACTGCATTGCAAAGGTTGAGTGACTTTGGCTTGATTTGTGCTATCAACGGTGAAAGACTTGATATGGATCATCCGCTTCAAATAGCATATGTTGTTGTCCCTACTCTCAAAGGTAAAAGCTATAAAATCTATCGCAAGCGTGAAATTATGGTTACTTATTACCCTTTAGTCATCAGCTCTATATCGTTGCTGCTATCAGCTATCGCAATGTTGATAACAATATCGAGGTAACGGATAGTATTATTGCTACTGTTCCAACAACGATTGAAATAATGCTTAATCTTCGTCTTTCTTGTTTTACTTCGTAATCTAATCTTCTTTTGCTTAATTCAAGTCTTTTATATGCTTCTGAGCATCTTCTTATGTATTCCGGATACATATCTATATACTCTTCTTTGCTTACTGCTGGACTTTGAAAAACCATTCCTTCAAAAATGTTTCTTTCTTTCATCTCTGCTCCTTTCTGTGAATCTAGTTAGCTTTAAGTTAACTTTTTAGGCGAAAAAATAATCTCGTCAGAAGATAAACCATAAGCTTCACAAATTTTTTCCATATCTGTTGCATCTGGCGAAGTTTTATATGATTCCCAATTTTGGATTGTAGTGCGTGATACACCGATCCTATCGGCTGCTTCCTGTTGAGTTAATTCAGCTATTTTTCTAGCAATGCCAAGTTTATATCGCATCGATTTACTCCTTTCTTTGCTTGTTTAATAACAATGTAACTAGCTTTAAGTTAATTGTCAAGCTCTAAGCTAACTATTTTTCGCAATTTGTTTAAATTAATTTGCTTTTTGCTAGTTTAAATATTAAAATACTGTTACACTGTCTATTATTGAAAGAATGGTGACCTTAATGACAAAAAGTAATCTCCGACAATTATTTAAGATGAATCTTAATTATTTTTTGAAACTTAATGACTTGAGTCAAGCTGACTTAGCAGAAAAATTAGGAGTATCTACTGCGACCGCTTCTGACTGGAGTAATGGTAAAAAACTCCCTAGAATGGATAAAATAGAAGAAATTGCTGATTTGTTAGGAATCAAGATTTCAGATCTTTTGGAAAACAAAACAAATAAACAAAATGAAGGTTATTATATCAACAAAAAAACTAAAGAGGTGGCAAATACCATAGCTAACGACAAAGAGTTAAGGCTATTATTTGATGCTGCTAAGGATGCACCTCCTGAAGATCTTAAAGCCGTTCATGAAATGCTAAAGGCACTTAAACGTAAGGAGCAAGGTTATGATTAATGTAATTTTTACTAATATGCCTCTATCTATTAGAGGAACGCATACGTGCAATGCTGATGGTAGTTATACAATATTACTTAATGATAGGCTTTCTTCTTATCAACAACGAAAAGTATATTTTCATGAAATGTATCATATAACTAGAGATGACTTATTGGGCTATGTTAATGCCGACTTAATAGAGGAAATAATAAGAAAATAAAAAGGAGAAATCGTATGAAGAAAGCATTAGCGTTATTGATAGCATTAATAACAATCTTATCTGTCGGTTGTGGCTCAAAAAATAATGACTTTAATACTATCTTTGATAGGATGAAAGAAACCAGTGATGATTTTAAAGAATATGAAACTATATTAGAAGATTTTAATGGAGGGCAGTATGTTAAAGATGGTTCAGACAAAGAACAAGAAAGCTTATTGGGAACAATCTCTCTTGTTGAAGTAAATAACCTTTACGCTTCAGTTGAGTATTCTTCTTATCCAATGCCTGGCGGAAAGAGAAATTCAATTAGACTTACATATACCATTGAAGATAACAATAAAAATTCTATTGACGAACTTGAAGAAGAAATCGGCAAGCAATTAAAAGAGGCGTTCCCTAAAATAAAAAGAGAAAAAATCATAAGAGATGGAGAAATTTCTATTGAATATGATTTAACAATAGATGACATGAGAATCCTTGCAGTTAGTTGGGAAGACTTGGATTTCTTAACTTTAGTTATTGGACATAATATTAAATAAACAAGGAGAAACTTATGGTTTGGGTAATTTTAGGAATAATCGTTTTTGGAGCATGAATTGGAACACATTAATAGATCTGATCTAATTAGTGATAAAAGTGCTGATATTATTGAGAAAGAATTAAAAGATAACACCGGAGGATACTATGAAGAGGATTTTAGCAGCATTATTAATATTAATAACAATATTATCTGTAGGGTGTGGAGCAAAGAAAAATGACTTCAATACCATCTATGACAGAATGAAAGAATCTGAAACTGATTTTGAAGGATACAAGACTGTGCTTGAAGATTTTAATGGTGGGTATAACGTTAAAGAAAGCACAGATGAAAAAAACATTACAATATTAGCAACGATTCCCCTTGTAGAAGTGAATGGACTTTATGCTTCAGCAGATTATTCTATTATTCCACTACCTGATAATAAAGCAAATTCTATTAAGCTAACTTATACTATTAATGATAATAAAAAAATTTCTTTAGATGTGCTTGAAGAAGAAATAGGCAAGCAATTAAAAGAAGCATTTCCTAAGATTAAAAAAGATGACGTTATAAGAGGTGGCAAAGTCTTTAGAGAATATCTTTTAGAAACAGAAGAGATGAAAATAATTGCAGTTAGTTATCAAGATTTAGACATTTTTACCGTGGCTATTCAAAAAAACATGAATGAAGATTAAATAAAAAAGCCAACTCCCCTACTACCACATAATGGAATTGGCTATGAATGTAACTAACTGCATAGTGAAGCTACACATGTGTATAATAGCATGTTTTAGCTTAATTCAAAATACTAAACTATAGGTTTTATAATTCAATAATAAAGGAAATACTAAACTATGAAACATGCTGTAATCTATGCTAGGTTCTCTAGCAATAATCAACGTGAAGAATCTATTGAAGGTCAAGTTAGGGCTTGCACCAAATATGCAGCTGATAATAATATGACAATTGTTGGCGTATATGCTGATCGTGCATTATCCGGAAGGACAACTGATCGACCTCAATATAAGTTAATGCTAGAACATGCTAAACGGAATAAATTTGACACTGTTTTAGTCTGGAAAAATGACCGTATAAGCAGAAACAGATACGATATGTCAGTATTCAGAGCTAAACTTAAGCAAAGCAAAATAAATCTTATCTCAATTACTGAATTAATACCCGATTCTGCAGAAGGAATAATATTAGAATCAGTCTTAGATGGTATGGCTGAATATTATTCAATCAATCTAGCACAAAACACTCTAAGAGGAATGAACGAAAATGCTCTAAAGTGTAAATATAACGGTGCTCCGGTTCAACTAGGTTATTACATAGATGAAAATAAAGATTACCAAATTCACGCTGAGAATGCTGAAATAGTGAAAGATTTGTTTCAACGGTATTTAAGTGGTGAAACTATGACTTCATTAGCAGAATACAACAAAAGACTTAATATTACTCCTAAATCTCCTACAGGAATAGCAAATTTACTAAGCAATGAAATTTATATTGGTACATATAAATTTAACGATATTATTATTGAAGACGGTGTTCCGGCAATTATAGATAAAGATACATTTTATAAAGTTCAAAGCTTGAGAAAACAAAATAAAAGAAGGAATTATAATAACATGGAAAATTATTTATTAACTGGAAGAATAACATGTGGGATTTGTGGAGGTACAATTCGTTCTGATTCCGGAACAAGCAGATCAGGAAAACTATATAAATATTACAATTGCATAAATTCAAGAAATAAAGATCATGAATGTAATTTTAAAGCTTTAGATAAAGAAGATCTTGAAAAGTTTGTTATTTCTCAGATAAAAGAAATAATTATGAATGATGAACTTATAAATTACATTGCTGATAAAGTTATTGAAGTACAAGATGAACAATTTGAAGCACTAGAATTACATATCATGGAAGAACAAATAGAAGAAAAAAAGAAGCAGATAGAGAATATTGTTAACGCTATATCTAACGGTGCTTATCACGAAAGTATGAATAAGCAATTATCAGACTTACAATCAGAAATTAACGGATTAGAAGAAACAATCAATGAAAATAAATATTCTATGGTGCTGCTAGAAAAACATGAAGTAATAGCATGGATGAAACGATATAAACATGAAAATTTGGAAGATTCAAAAATAAGGTCAGAATTAGTAAATACATTTATCAATAACATTATTTTAGATAATGAAACATTAACAATAATCTTCAATTACACAGAAAATAATAATAAGGTAAAGTATCTCAAAGATCTGGGAGAATTAGAATTAATAGAAAAAGAGATTGTCAAAACACAAGTGTTCGGACAATCCCTTGCTGGCTCCCCCTGCTGGATTCGAACCAGCGACCCTTCGGTTAACAGCCGAATGCTCTACCGCTGAGCTAAGGAGGAATAAGAACCGGCAATACCTATTTTCCCGGGTCGTCGCCAACCAAGTATCTTCGGCGCAAACGAGCTTAACTTCTGTGTTCGGGATGGGAACAGGTGTGTCCTCGCCGCAATCATCACCGGTATGGATAAGGGTATAAAAATACACCCTCATAACTACATAAGAAAAAACTAGTTGAAACAATCGTGTGAGCTAATTGTATGTATCTTGATTCTGAGAGAAGATTAATCTAAATCTCAGGTCAAATCTTCGACCTATTAGTACCGATCCGCTGAACATATTGCTATGCTTACACTCTCGGCCTATCAACCTGGTGGTCTTCCAGGGGTCTTATCACATATTGTGGGGAAATCTCATCTTGAGGGGGGCTTCACACTTAGATGCTTTCAGCGTTTATCCCTGCCAAACTTAGCTACCCGGCGGTGCCACTGGCGTGACAACCGGTTCACCATTGGTTTGTCCATCCCGGTCCTCTCGTACTAGGGACAGCTCCTCTCAAATTTCCTACGCCCACGACGGATAGGGACCGAACTGTCTCACGACGTTCTGAACCCAGCTCGCGTACCACTTTAATCGGCGAACAGCCGAACCCTTGGGACCTGCTCCAGCCCCAGGATGTGATGAGCCGACATCGAGGTGCCAAACTCCTCCGTCGATGTGAACTCTTGGGAGGAATAAGCCTGTTATCCCCAGGGTAACTTTTATCCGTTGAGCGACGGCAATTCCACTTTCTACCGCCGGATCACTAAGTCCTACTTTCGTACCTGCTCGACTTGTCGGTCTCGCAGTCAAGCCACCTTATACCTTTGCACTCGATGCACGATTTCCAACCGTGCTGAGGTGACCTTTGAACGCCTCCGTTACCTTTTTGGAGGCGACCGCCCCAGTCAAACTGCCCGACTGCCAATGTCCCGTGACCGGTTTACGGCCTCCGGTTAGAGATCCAATGCTGTCAGGGTGGTATTCCAAGGTTGACTCCACAAGGGCTGACGCCTTTGCTTCTTCGTCTCCCACCTATCCTCTACAGACAACATCGAATCCCAATAACAATCTACAGTAAAGCTCCATGGGGTCTTTCCTTCCTGTCGCGGGTAACTTGCATTTTCACAAGTACTACAATTTCACCGGGTGCATTGTCGAGACAGTGCCCAAGTCATTACGCCATTCGTGCGGGTCAGAACTTACCTGACAAGGAATTTCGCTACCTTAGGACCGTTATAGTTACGGCCGCCGTTTACTGGGGCTTAAGTTCACTGCTTCGCTCTACAGCTGACAGATTCCCATAACCTTCCAGCACCGGGCAGGCGTCAGCCCCCATACTTCATCTTTCGATTTCGCGGAGACCTGTGTTTTTGGTAAACAGTTGCTCGGGCCAATTCACTGCGGCCACATTGCTGTGGCACCCCTTCTTGCTAACGTACGGGGTTAATTTGCCGAGTTCCTTAACAATGCTTCTCCCGCTCGTCTTAGAATTCTCTTCTTATCCACCTGTGTCGGTTTGCGGTACGGGTACCTCTTTACTGGATAGCAGCTTTTCTCGCCAGTGCGGAATCACTTACTTCGGTACTTGTTTTTCCCTACGCTTCACCCCTTCGAATCGTCCAGCGTACTTCACTACTGAACTTTCTACCGGGCTTGCACGTGCTCTTCCAGTCGCACGCTTAAGCTATCCCTCTGTGTCCCTGCTTCTCTCATAACGTTAAGCGGTAGTACAGGAATTTCCACCTGTTGTCCATCGACTACGCCTTTAGGCCTCGCCTTAGGTCCCGACTAACCCTGGGTGGACGAACCTTCCCCAGGAAACCTTGGATTTTCGACGGGGAAGATTCTCACTTCCCTCTCGTTACTTATTCCGACATTCTCACTTCTGATAGATCCACACGTTCTTCCGATCGTGCTTCTGCTCCTTACAGAATGCTCCCCTACCAACTCTATAGTTCCGTAGCTTCGGTAGATTGTTTAGCCCCGTATATCTTCGGCGCAGACCCACTCGACTAGTGAGCTATTACGCACTCTTTAAATGAGTGGCTGCTTCTAAGCCAACATCCTAGCTGTCTTAGCAAGTCCACATCCTTTTCCACTTAACAATCATTTCGGGACCTTAGCTGACGGTCTGGGTTGTTTCCCTCTCGACTATGGCATTATCTGTCACAGTCTGACTCCCATACTTATATCTCCGGCATTCGGAGTTTGATATGATTCGGTACCCCGGTAAGGGCCCTAGTCAATTCAGTGCTCTACCTCCGGCATACTTTCGTATGAGGCTAGCCCTAAAGCTATTTCGGGGAGAACCAGCTATCGCCAAGTTCGTTTGGAATTTCTCCGCTATCCACAAGTCATCCCGACCTTTTGAAACAGATAAGGGTGCGGTCCTCCATGACGTGTTACCGTCACTTCAACCTGCTCATGGATAGGTCACTTGGCTTCGGGTCTACAGCTATTGACTTTACGCACAATTAGTACTCGATTTCTCTTCGGCTCCGAACCTTCAGTTCTTAACCTTGCCAATAACCATAACTCGTCGGACCGTTATACAAAAAGTACGCCGTCGAGCTTTAACGCTCTTCGACTGCTTGTAAACACAGGGTTTCAGGTTCTATTTCACTCCCCGCCAGGGGTTCTTTTCACCTTTCCTTCACAGTACTAGTTCTCTATCGGTCACCAAAAGTGTTTAGGCTTGGAGGGTGGTCCCCCCGACTTCCAACAGGGTTTCTCGTGTCCCGTTGTACTCTGGTGCTACCTCTGCTTTCCGTCTTTCGCTTACGCGACTTTTACGCTCTTTGGACTCGGTTTTCCAACCGCTCATTCAGCTAGACTTCCGGATCAGATGACGGTAGTCCGTAACCCCGCAATACCTCAGTATCACGGTTTGGCCTCTTCCGCATTCGCTCGCCACTACTAGCGGAATCTCTGTTGATTTCTTTTCCTGAAGCTACTAAGATGTTTCAATTCGCTTCGTTCCCGACTATACGCTATTTATTCACGTACAGACACGTGAGCAGTTCCCTCACGTAGGTTCCCCCATTCGGATATCTGCGGGTCGTGGGATATGTGCTCCTCACCGCAGCTTTTCGCAGCTTGTCACGTCCTTCTTAGGCTTTTGGTGCCAAGGCATCCGCCCTGCGCTCTTTGTAACTTGACCTTCTTTTTAGGTTCTCTTCGTCTTTCATCCAGACACATTGTTTCAATTAACTCTTCAACAAGCTTCTTTGGTGTTATTGTATCTTTTTAAACCTTTTGCTTATTTTCTTAATTGTTTTCCTTAATTCTCGCCGATGCTTCTACGCATTAGCTCAAATTAAGGCCTCAATGTCTTTCTTATGTAGTTGTCAAGGTGCATTTTTCATTTGCTTTACAGCAAATGGTGGGCTTAAGTGGACTCGAACCACCGACCTCACGCTTATCAGGCGTGCGCTCTAACCAGCTGAGCTATAAGCCCGTCTAATTTTCAGGCGCTTGCCTGTGACCATCGGGCCTTAAAGATTGAACAGCTGTACAAACATGTGCAAATAAGACGTTTATTTGATCCGTCTGATCCTTTGATCCGACGTATAGACTTTAAGATCTGCGCATGGACTATTTTCCATACATGATCTCCTTAGAAAGGAGGTGATCCAGCCGCACCTTCCGATACGGCTACCTTGTTACGACTTCACCCCAATCATCTGTCCCACCTTCGGCAGCGTCCTCCGTAAACGGTTAGACTACTGACTTCGGGCGTTACAGACTCTCATGGTGTGACGGGCGGTGTGTACAAGGCCCGGGAACGTATTCACGGCAGTATGCTGACCTGCCATTACTAGCAATTCCTGCTTCATGCAGGCGAGTTGCAGCCTGCAATCTGAACTGAGATAACATTTTTAGATTTGCTCCGCCTCGCGACTTCGCTGCTCGCTGTTGTTACCATTGTAGTACGTGTGTAGCCCAGGACATAAGGGGCATGATGATTTGACGTCGTCCCCACCTTCCTCCGTTTTGTCAACGGCAGTCTCGCTAGAGTCCCCAACTTAATGATGGCAACTAGCAATAGGGGTTGCGCTCGTTGCCGGACTTAACCGAACATCTCACGACACGAGCTGACGACAACCATGCACCACCTGTCTCTCTGTCTCCGAAGAGAATTCTCTATCTCTAGAGCCGTCAGAGGATGTCAAGCCCTGGTAAGGTTCTTCGCGTTGCTTCGAATTAAACCACATACTCCACTGCTTGTGCGGGCCCCCGTCAATTCCTTTGAGTTTTAACCTTGCGGCCGTACTCCCCAGGTGGATTACTTAATGCGTTAACTCCGGCACAGAGGGAGTCTATACCCCCTACACCTAGTAATCAGCGTTTACGGTGTGGACTACCAGGGTATCTAATCCTGTTCGCTACCCACACTTTCGCGCCTCAGCGTCAGTTGTCAGCCAGAAAGTCGCCTTCGCCACCGATGTTCCTCCTAATCTCTACGCATTTTACCGCTCCACTAGGAATTCCACTTTCCCCTCTGACACTCAAGATATACAGTTTTAGATGACCATCCGGAGTTGAGCCCCGGTCTTTCACATCTAACTTGCATACCCGCCTACGCGCCCTTTACACCCAGTAATTCCGGATAACGCTTGCCACCTACGTATTACCGCGGCTGCTGGCACGTAGTTAGCCGTGGCTTATTCTACAGGTAATGTCATTTTGTTCTTCCCTGTCTAAAGAAGTTTACAACCCGAGGGCCTTCCATCCTTCACGCGGTATTGCTGGGTCAGACTTCCGTCCATTGCCCAATATTCCCCACTGCTGCCTCCCGTAGGAGTCTGGGCCGTTCTCAGTCCCAATGTGGCCGGCCGACCTCTCAGTCCGGCTACCGATCGTTGCCTTGGTAGGCCGTTACCCTACCAACCAGCTAATCAGACGCGAACCCGTCTCTTACCGATTATTCTTTCATACTATATAGATGCCTCTGTAGCATAATATCAGGTATTAGCATAGGTTTCCTTATGTTATTCCTGAGTAAAAGGTTGGTTGTTCACGTGTTACTCACCCGTCCGCCACTAAGCTTCGCAATCCTTTGACCTAAGTCGCTGTCTCGCTAACTCCGTTCGACTTGCATGTGTTAAGCATACCGCCAGCGTTCATCCTGAGCCAGGATCAAACTCTCATTTTCTTTTCTATAATGAGAGCTTTTTTCTGCTCTTATTACTTTTTTAAGTACTTTGCTTTCTCAAATTTCTTAACTTGAGTCCGTCTTCATGTTTTGTCTGCTGTTCAATTTTCAAGGTCCGTTGGACGCACCCGTTTTTTGAGTGCTTGACAATAATAGCAAACACTTTTTTCGTTGTCAACTCTTTTATTCCTTCTTTTTCGTTTTATTTCTTTCAGCTACAACTAATCCGGGCGTTTCCTTCTCTTTGTCCCTCTTTTCATTTTTTCTTCATATAAAAAACCCCTCCATCCTGTTCGGACTTCGGGGTTTAATCCATCGTTCAAATTTAGAAAATACTAATTCTCCAGTTATTGAATTTCTACTTCTGCGCCCGCTTCTTCAAGTTTGGCAGCAGCTGCTTCAGCTTCTTCTTTGCTGACATTTGATTATTGTTTCAGTCAGCATAATTAAGATAAATCATTTATCTGAATAATAGATTGAGCGATTTTGCTTAGTGTAATTAGAACACAAGGCTGCGCCGATCGCTGTTGAGAATCTTGCATTTTCCGGTAATATAATATTTACATCATATAATTCGGTAAATTGTTTGAGTGATTTCTGACCCCGAGGAATATGGACAACCGATCCCACAAAAATAATATTTTTTACTTTTTTCAGCCTTGCCGCAAGCACTGCCATCGTACCAATCGATTGAAATACCATATTGACGACACCACATGCCAGATCTTCCGGCTTAGCATCATCGTTTACATTGCCAAAGTTTGATGCCGTTGCATCACTGCTCAATCCGGGAACCGCTTTTGAAATATCCCGAACTAATAAGTCAACATGAGTCAAATCACCGTTTTCGGCAAGATTGGAAATTAAATCGAAATCACGAAAATTAAATATCTTGTTGGAAAGACCCAAGATTGATCCGCCACCGACACCACTGCCGATAATATGTTCAGTCCTGACTTTATTACTATATACAAAAGAAGTTCCTGTACCGATACTCACCACAATAGCTTCATCAATTCCGGATATATAAAGTCCGCCTAAGCCGACAGCTTCAAATTCATCGGCAATTACCGTTTCAACTTCAAAAAAATCTTGAGTTATGTATGAAGCTCCGACACCGGTCATGCGAATTTGGGCAATATCATCTAACTTCAATTTGTTGACATTTAAAAATTTCCCAATTCCGCCATAAGCTGCGGCTACCGGATCACTTGATCTGACATATGTGACTTCCAAAAATTTTTCACCTTGAAAACCGACTACTTTGGTTGTACTGCCGCCGATATCTAAGCCAATAATAATTTTCATTTTAAACCTCCAAATAAAAAAGCCTCAATATGCAATTGCTAATGAGCCTTTTTATTATATCAGGTTATATTATTTTAGTATTCCGTAATATAACTCTGCGTTAGTTAAAATTTGATTTTTAAATTACTTAATCACAACGATTAATCTCGATTAAATCTAGATTTCGGATTATCTGGCTTGAACTGCTGCACGTCGGACATACTCTTCAACCGTATCGGAAGATTCACGTAATGAATAGTTATTCGTGATGCTGGTTGTACCCGGTGCAACCACAAATATCAAAGCGGATATCGGCATCACATTACCCCGCAATGCATAAGCGGCACCTGTAATGAAATCTATTACCCTTTGAGCGATTTTCGGATCGATTTTTTCGATATTACAAATGACTGTTTTGCCCGATCGAACATCATCACAGACTTGTTGAGCAGATTCGATATTTGACGGCTCCATAATAACAATTTGCTGTTGATAGGATTTTTGATTCAAATCCACAACACGTCCGGAAGATCTTCTGTGTTCCGGCTGTGTCTGCGATTGCGATTTGCTTTTTACAACAGGCTCATTGTAAGAATAATTATCTTGAGAATAGCCGGAATATCCGGGATCATCATAGTCAGAATCTACTTCATTATAATAATCATCAAAATCATTGTACTCTTCATAGTCATCGTTTGATCCACCAAACAATTTCTGAAAAAAACCTGCCATACTATCCTCCGTAAATAGATAATCTATAATAGTATAAAAAGCGATTAACTTTTGAGCAAGCAAATATTACAAGAGTAATATTTTTGTAATATAAATGAAATTTATTCACGATATTCTGTGGCCTTGAAATTAATGTTCTTGACGCTGCCTATTATAAACATTAAATTATGACGATATTCTGAGGACACTACTCAATCTATTGATAGTGTTTAACAATAAAGTAAAAACGGATATTTTTTTAAGCCTCTTCTCGGGCTCCGAAAATTTTGGTTCCTATTCTGATCAAAGTAGCACCTTGAGCAATGGCATATTGGTAGTCATTACTCATCCCCATCGAGAGCTGATCAAAATGCGTACCGACTAAGGGTTGATATTTTACGAGCAGTTCTTTGGTTTTTGCAAATATCGGTTCAGCATCGGCAGGATTGCTGAAATATGGTGCCATCGTCATTAAACCGCGTAAGCACAGGTTGGGCGATTGCAAAACCAAATTGATCGCGGTTTCAAGTTGATCTGCGTAAAATCCCTGTTTGGTTAATTCCTGGGCAACATTTACTTGTAAAAGAATTTCACTTACTACTTCATATCTTACTGATACACGTGAAATCTGTTGAATGAGCTTAGTTGAATGGACTGAGTGAATCAATTTTACTTTTCCGACAATGTCTTTTACTTTATTTCTCTGTAAAGTGCCGATTAAATGCCAGTTAACAGGATGTTTTTTTTGCTCATCCTCTGTCAGGTTGCTATATGAAATTTGTTTATTTTGTAATTCTTGGACCCGATTCTCACCGAAGTCAGTTGCCCCTGATTCATTTGCCAGCAAAATATCCGTTAAACTATAATTCTTACTTACACAAACCAGAGTAATATCCTGCGGATTACGATTTGCTGCCAGAGCCAGTTGAGCTATTTCTCCACGTAATTCGCTAATATTCGTTAACAATTCATTTTTTCTCTTATCCAACAATATAAATCTCCTTTAGGGCAATCCGGTAGCTGAATCTCCTGCAGAAACATCATCAGGATTCAGCACAATCATAGTTGAAGGTCCGATTTGATATTCAGCATTTTCTAAAGATTCGATTAAAGCATAGTCCGGATTATATTTCTGAATTCTGACTTGAGTCTTTTCTATATATCCGTTCTTTTCAATCATTATTTCTGCTTCTACATTGCCGGGTTTAAAGTTGACTAAAGCACTTAAGGGTACTCTGAGACCTGATTCTTTATTCAACTCAACGTTCAATGAAACAACTCTGCGATCTGACAAACGTTCCAATGAGGTATTGCAACGCATGATAATCATTGTACCGTCAGTAGTTTCTTCCGATTTAATAACCAAACCGTCTTTTAAATGTACTCCGTCTCTGGTTATTGCATCTACCTTGGACGATACTTGAACATCAGTGCTTTTCCCTGCAGGAATAAAAAAAGCAAAATACTGTTCAATCGAATTTGTCAGACAATATAACGGTTGATCTTTCTGAGCCAGGCTGATTTGTTCAAGGCGACCCTGAGGTGCATTTTCCAGATAATCGGTCAATTGTTCAGCAGAAAGCTTGTCTATATTTGCCGGATTCAAACGGTCTTCCAGACCGTCATAAGCTCTGATAAAAATACCCGACTGGGAACTTTGAATAACGTTGCTTTTCAGTCCTATTTCACTTTCAAGTTCATGAAAATGATTTAACAGTTCCTCCAGACGAGAGTCTTTAAAATCGTAATCTCGGAGGCGTTCATTTCTCAAATCGAGTACTGAATTTAAAGCTGCTTCATCGGTTGCCAGGTCGGAAAACTCTTTGTTGATCAATCCCGTATATACATTACTTAAAATATCGCGGATTTGACCGGAAGTTTCATAATCGATTTGTTTTGCACCTGCATTACCGTTACCCTCAATCAATTCGTATTGATAATTGATGATTTCATTTTCCACGGTTTGCAGCTCTTTTAATTCATCAATTTGTTGCTCAGGTATCACATAAGCCAATTTCTCATTTTTGGCTATTCTCGAACCGTCAGCAAATAAACTGCGTACCGTTCCGTCTGCCGGAGATCTGAACACGGTTTCATCTCTGATAATCAGAGCTTTTACCTCGTAATCATCTGAAATTTCTTTTTCTGAAAGAAACATGAAGCGAGGAGCAGGTTTGTAATGATTTAAAATCCGTACAATCATTAACATAGTAATTATCATAATTATCAAAATAATAATTACTATGCCGATAATTCGACTGCGTTTTTTTCGTTGTTGTATCTTGCGATATCGTTCAACGTCATCATATTGTATTCGAGCTTTCATTTTTGCTAAGCCTCTTGCCAAATCTTATCTAGTGCTATCATACATGCCAAACGTCCATATTCAAAATTCAGCCCGCCTTGTAAGAATACCGCATACGGAGATCTTAACGGGGCATCAGCAGACAACTCAATTGATGAACCCTGTGTAAAAGAACCCGATGCCATTATTATATCACAATCATAACCCGGCATTGCCGAAGGTTCCGGAGTAAACTGGCTGTCAATAGGTGCAACAGCTTGGACAGCTTTACAAAATGAGATTAAAAAACGCGGATTTTCGAAGATAATCGTCTGAACAATATCTCCTCTTTTCGCATGTGGTAACGGCTCTACCGTATAACCCTGTTTTTCGAACAAAGCAGCAGCATGTACCGCTATTTTTAAAGCATTGGCCACTACTTGCGGTGCCAGATATATACCTTGAGCAATTGTTCTGGAAAACCCCAAACTGGGTCCGATCTCACTACCGACACCCGGGGCATGCATTTGTTCAGCGCATAGCTCGACTAAATCTGCTCTTCCTGCAATATATCCTCCGCTGACAGCAATTCCGCCACCCGGATTTTTGATTAAAGATCCTGCAATCAAATCAGCTCCGAATGCCAAGGGCTCAGCTTTCTCAACGAATTCACCGTAACAATTATCTACTAAAATTAAACTCGCGGGAGATTTTTTTTTGACAATACAAGTTATCTTTGCAATGTCTTCATTTGTCAGAGCCGGCCGTAAAGTATATCCTCTTGAACGTTGAATATAGATTGCTTTATACGAATTTTCCGGATTTGCTAACATTTGTTCCAAACCCGGATAATCAATTGTTCCGTCAGATAATAATTCAAGCTGGTCGTATCCGATTAATAAATCTTTCAAACTGGCATGATCGGCAGTTTGATTAATGCCTAAAGTTGTATGCAATGTATCATATACTTGACCGCTGACAATCAGGAATTTATCATGAGGCCGCAGAATGGCTTTCAGCATCACGGCTAACACATGAGTTCCGGAACTGAATTGCATTCTGACCAATGCTTTTTCCGCTCCGAAAAGTTCTGCAAAAATTTGCTCAATTGAGTTTCTGATTGAATCATTGTAGCCGTACCCGGTACTGAATTGAAAATCCGAGGCACTGATTTTCGCGTTTTGAAACGCTTTGATTACACGTAATTGATTAAATTCGCGTAATCGATCAATCTGATTGAGCGTGTCTTTACATTCTTGTAATGCTGCTTCAGATGCTTGATAAGCCTTTGATGAAACATCAAACGAATTATAAAATTCAAAGCTCAAAGCCAATCCTCCGTATTTGCATGGTAGATAAAAATACAAAACCTGCTAAGTGTAATAAATACTCAGCAGGTTTCTGGTGCAACCAGAGGGAATCGAACCCTCACGGTCTCCCACACGCCCCTCAAGCGTGCGCGTCTGCCAGTTCCGCCATGGTTGCATTTTTTGACGGTTTTTACATTATATTAGGCAGATAGCTTGTTTGTCAAATGATGAAACACTATAATCTTAAACCTCTTAAATAAACGGCAGGAATTAAGTACTTAATCCCTGCCGTTAAAGCTCAAATTTGCTGAGTTTTAATCTTCCGACAAGATTAAACTCCTGAGTTTAGTCTAATTAAACTTTTCGATAAGTTCAGACCTCTGATGTGTTTTATACTTCCGCTAAGATAATTTCGTATAGTTCGATATAACGTTTAGCAGATTGTTCCCATGAGAAATCGCCGCTCATCGCTTGTCTGATTAATTGATTCCAGGAATCAGGATAATTATGATATGTGTCAAGGGCATCTTTGATCGCGAATAAGAATTCATGGGCATTAATATTACTGAATGAGAATCCTGTACCGCTCCCGTCATATTTATTGTACGGAATGACCGTATCTTTCAATCCGCCGGTTTCTCTGACCACAGGTAATGCACCATAACGCATTGCTATCATTTGCCCCAGACCACAAGGCTCAAACATTGAAGGCATCAGGAAAATATCCGCCGATGCATATATTCTCCTTGCCAACTCTTCATCAAACATAATCAATGAACGTACTTTGTCCGGATGATACCATTCCAAATCATGGAAAGCATTTTCATAGAACTCATCACCGGTTCCCAGGATTACGAGTTGGATATCATCCGCAATCAATTCATCTGCAATATGTAATAAGAGATCCAGACCTTTTTGTGATGTTAAGCGAGTAATCATTGCCAGCATCGGAACGTCTTCCCTTTGCTCTAAACCGATTTCTTCCTGTAATGCAAGCTTATTTGCTTTCTTGCCGGCTTGGAATGTACGCACCGAATAATTTTTGGCGATTGATCCGTCCTGTGCCGGATCATAACTGTCAATATCGATACCGTTTAACACACCTACGACTTTCCAAGATTGAGCACTTAACAAATCATTCAATCCTTCACCATAGTAGTCTTGCTTGATTTCCTGAGCATACGTCGGAGAAACGGTGGTGACACGATTACTGTATAAAATACCTGCTTTCATGAAGTTCGGCACACCGTCTTTCATCACAGCATCATCGGTCATATAACGGTCCTGTAATTCCATTAAATCCTGAATGCGTTCTCTGCCGTGAATTCCTTGAAATTTCAGATTATGAATCGTATAAATGCATTGAACACCGGTATGATAACCATGTGCTTTGTAATGTGCTTCCAACAGGACAGGTATCATGCCGCTCTGCCAGTCATTTAAATGCAAAATGTCGGGTTCAAATTGCATCGGTTCGCCTAAAGCTTCAAGTACAGCTCGTTGGAAAAAGCTGAATCTTTCAATATCGAAAGCATAATCCAAGTAGAGAGCTTCATGTCCGAAATAGTATTCATTATCAATGAAATAAACCGGTACACCATCAACTTCCATAGTGAACAGTCCACTATACATGGTTCTCCAACCAAGTTTATTCATAGACCAACGCATAAACTTGAGTTGATCACCATAGCGATCTTTAATTTGTTTATATAAAGGCAATATTACTCGCGCATCTTGCCCTTGTGCCCGAACAGCTTTCGGCAATGCACCGATTACATCGCCCAACCCACCTGACTTAGCAAGTGGAACCATTTCGGATGAAACAAATAATATTTTCACACGATCACTCCTTTTCTAATTACTAACGGATAATCCGGCGAACCCTGCAATCTGACGCCGGTTCTTACTACAGAGCCTTTATCGATAATTACATTTTTGAGTTCTGCACCATCTCTGACTACAGTATCCTGCATAATAATACAGTTGGATATTTTACTATGTTTTCCGACCTTTACACCACGGAAGATTACACTGTTATCTACGTTGCCGAGTATGTCACAACCATCTGAAAGCAAGCTGTTTGAAACATTATTTCCTTTGAGATAGCGAGCCGGAGATTCATTTTTAACTTTTGTATAAATTCTGTTTTCAGCTTTAAATAGTTTTTGCAGAACACCGCTTTCCAATAAACGCATTGAAGCAGAGAAATAAGTAGCTAAAGAGTTAATTCTAAACGTCATATCATTATTCTCGTAGCCCCTGATTGTTAATTCTTTATATTTTCCCAAAATAAATTCCGTATTGAATAATAATTCACTTCTGGAAATTGCCTGAGTCAACAGATCCATTAATAATGTTCTGCTCAAGACAACAGCACCTAACGATGAGCAGTCACTTGCCACATTCAACGGATCAATCTGCAGATCAACTAATTTATTATCTTCAAATGTTAAAGCTACATTAGGTGAACCAAGAGAATTGGCATCATGATTATACATTACTGTAACATCAGCTCCGTTTTTTTCATGTTCCTTAACAAAATTTGCAAAATTAATATTGCTGACAATATTACTTTCTGCAACTACTACATACATATGAAGTGAATGTTTCAAGAAATCATATAAGCCGTTTAAATCCTGAGGGCTGGGTGAACGGAAAAAATCAGATTGCATATAAGGCGGAATAATTCTCAAGCCTTGTTGCAAACGATCCAAATCCCAATGTGAACCTGTCCCTATATGATCCATCAGAGAGCTATATTTTGTTTCGGCTAAAATACCGACATGCTTAATTCCTGAATTGACCATGCTGGAAAGCATGAAGTCAATTATTCTATATCTTCCGCCAAACGGAGTTGCTGCCAAAGCACGTTCATCATTTAACTCCCCGAGCTTAACGCGACCGTTATCTGCAAGAATAATACCCATTGCATCAATTAACATATATACCCCCTCCTTAAATAATTCCTAAAACTGTACTTTCAAGCACAACATCACTTGTTTGTCCTTCTTCATTCGGGAAAAACATTGAATTGCCTTTTATTTTCACATTATCGGCAATTACAAGTCCGCTGCCGAATACTGTTATTCCGTCACTGCAGAATTTTTCATTTACGAAATCTTCTCGTCCGTCCTGGACAGAAACTCCGGCTTCTACATTCTCGCCGATTATTGTATCTATACCGATAATGCATTTATCTATTTTGCAGCCTTTTTTGACTACAGCACCCGGCATCAGGATCGAGTCCTTGATTTCAGCTCCTTCTTCGACCACAGCACCGCTTGAAATAACTGAATGTTTTACATTGCCATATATCTCAACACCGTCAGTTAAAATGCTGTCCACGACCGTGGCGTTTTCACCGACATAATGTGAAGGTTGTAAAATATTACGGCAATAGATTCTCCACATCGCATCTTGTAAATTAATTTCTTGCGGACGGTCTAATAAATCCATATTGGATTCCCAGAGCGAGAAAATGGTTCCGACATCTTTCCAGTATCCGTCAAATGTGAATGCCAGCAATTTTTCTCCATCTGCAAGCATTGCCGGAATAATGTTTTGACCGAAATCGTTTTTCGAATCCGGATTTTTTTCATCAGCAATTAAATGTGCACGCAAGGTTTGCCAAGTAAAAATATAAACACCCATCGAAGCTAAATTGCTTTTGGGATTTGCCGGTTTTTCTTCAAATTCGGTAATATTACCTTGTTCATCCGTATTCATAATTCCGAAACGGGATGCTTCTTCCCACGGTACTTCTCTGACGGCAATAGTCGCAGCCGCTTCAGCTTCAATATGAGCTTTCAGCATTTCACGATAATCTTGTTTGTAAATATGGTCCCCGGAAAGAACTAAGACATAATCAGGATTTTGATTATCAATAAAAGTGATATTCTGGTATATTGCATTTGCAGTGCCTTTATACCAATCACTGCCTTCCAGACTTTGATACGGAGGCAAAATCGACAGACCGCCTAAATTACGGTCTAAATCCCAAGAATATCCGTTCCCGATATAAGAGTTTAACTCTAAGGGAGAATATTGGGTCAATACACCTACAGTTTCAATTCCGGAATTTGTGCAATTACTGAGAGCAAAATCAATAATTCTATACTTACTTCCGTAGGGTACAGCCGGTTTTGCAATGTATTCTGTCAAAACTCCCAGTCTTGAACCCTGTCCGCCTGCTAAAATCATAGCAATCATTTGTTGTTTTGGCATGCAAGCACCTCTTTTCGTTAAAATAGTTGTTTCTTTATTCTTTTTTTTCGTCTTCTTTATTCCACTTAAATAACATGCCACAAAGCGGTGGCATTACAATATCTAAGCGATGTTCAATTTCAAACAATTCTGATTCATCGATTTGATCATCGGAGTGATCAGCCGGAGATTCCGGATCAGGATCAACCTGCTGATCGGCAATCTGATCTGCAGTCTTTATTTGCTTCAAATCATCAGACTTATCCTTTAACTTAATCTTGATTGATTTATTCAACAATTCTTCTGATTCATCTGACTCATCTGACTCTTCCAATTCATCCAATTCGTTTTCAGCTGATTCGGAATATACTTTATATTCATAAGTTTGATATATACGCTTATTATCAAAACCACCTAAATAATTGCTGCCGCCGTATTCTTCATCATCGGAATTCAATATTAATTCGAATTCACCCGCAAAAGGCATTGTTAAAGTATACTCCGGAACAACTCCGGGGGTCATATTAAGAACACAAAGGATTGCTTCATCATGAGCGGAATTAAAACGTAAGAACGCAAAAACACTGTTTTTCGAATCATCTGCCTGAATCCATTTAAATCCGTGCCAATCGTTATCCTCTTCCCAAAGTGCCGGTGTGTCAAGATATAGATGGTTCAGAGTTTTTACAAAGCGATGAATCTCATTATGTGCCGGATATTCCAGCATAAACCATTCAAGTTCTTCATAATAACGCCATTCTGTAAACGGAGCGAATTCATTGCCCATAAAGTTCAATTTTGCTCCCGGATGAGCAATCTGATATGTGTAAATGGCTCGCAAATTGGCAAACTGGCGCCAGTAATCTCCTGCCATTCTGCCGATTAACGTTCCTTTACCATGAACAACTTCATCATGTGAAAAGGGTAAGATATACCTTTCCGAGAATGCATAAACCATAGAAAAGGTAAAGGCGTTGTGGTGAAATTCTCTCTGATAATGATCTAAAGAGTTAAAATACAAAGTATCATTCATCCAGCCCATATTCCACTTATAGATAAAACCGATGCCTCCTTGATCAACTCCGGTTGTCATATATGGAAATGCGGTTGATTCTTCCGCCATGGTGATAGCTCCCGGAAAATTCTCTCTGACAATCGTATTTAATTCCTGCAGTAAAGAAATCGCTTCAAGATTCTCGTTGCCGCCATGAATATTGGGAATGTATTCGGAACGTGAATAATCACGATAAATCATCGAACTTACCGCATCTACCCGCAATCCGTCGAAATGGAATTCATCCAGCCAGAAATAAGCATTGGATAATAAGAAAGATCTTACTTCACCTTTGGAAAAATCAAAAACCAGGGTTCCCCAATCTTCATGTTCACCGAGTAACGGATTAGCATATTCATAGACCGCTTCACCGTCAAATTTTGCCAAACCGAAAGCATCTTTCGGGAAATGAGCCGGTACCCAATCCAAAAATACATGAATACCTTTTTGGTGCATGTGATCAACAAAATATTTCAGATCTGCAGGAGTTCCATATCTGCTGGTAGCAGCATAATACCCTGATACTTGATAACCCCAGGAAGCATCCAGCGGATATTCAGAAATCGGCATCAATTCAATTGCATTATAGCCCATTTCCAACACGTAATCCGCCAATTGGTCAGAGATATCGCGGTAATTATAGACAGAACCGTCCTCATAACGCCGCCAGGAGCCTAAGTGTACTTCATAAATATTCAGAGGACTTAATTCATATGCATCAACCCTGTTCGCCATATATTCCTGATCCTGCCAAATATAATCATCAGGATCATAAAGAATAGATGCCGTACCCGGTCTGGTTTCCGCATGGCGGGCGTACGGATCCGCTTTAAGAATCCATTCATCATTTTGAGTTAAGATTCCGTACTTGTATCTTTCCCATTGTTCCAGGTCAGGAATAAATCCGATCCAAATTCCGGTTGCTCCGTATGGTTCCAACTTATTACGATCTTCTTGCCATTCGTTGAAATCACCTACTACACAAACCTTTTTTGCATTGGGTGCCCAGACCGCAAATCGATATCCCTGTTCTCCTTCAGCATTGGTTCCCGGTTTTGAGCCTAACATATTGTAGCTCATATAGTTCTTTCCCAAATTAAACAGATAAGCAAGATCCATTTCCATTTGTGCAATCTCCCTCATTAATCATTGAGTACATTATACTATTTTTGTTATATTATACAAGATACTTTTGTTTAAATAAAAACTATCTTTTTATTTTTAATAATATTAAAACTCTACTATGGTTACCCCGGAATCTCCTTCACCGATTCCTGCTAAGCGAAAGGATTTGACCCGTTTATCATGTTTCAGAGTATTATGTACTGCTTGTCTCAAAGCACCGGTTCCCTTACCGTGAACAATACGAATAACCGGAATATTTGCCAAAACAGCATTATCTATAAATTCATCCATTTTATATAAGGCTTCGTCAACTGTAGAACCAAGCAATTTCAATTCCGATTCAAACAGCATTTTGCGTTCACTGATTATTTTTCTGGTTGCATTGCGTTCGGTTCGGGCCTGTTGACTGTATAAATCCTGAATATTGTTACGATCTTTATCCGCGAGACGCAATGAAGTCAGCGGCACATTAATTGTCAGCGTACCGCTTTTGAGTGAGACCTGATCTTTATTATCCGGCATGGTCAGGGCCTGACCGGTAATATTAAACAAAATTGAATGATAATATTCACCCACAATAATATCTTCGGCAGTTAATGTCTGATCAAGTTGACGATTATTTTGATCTTTATAGATCTCAAGCTCGATTTTTTTGCCCCTTTCTGATAATTTCCGTTCAATTTCACGGGCAGATTTCTGGGCATTTTGTTTTTCATTGGAACTTTGAGCCTGACTGATCTCTTCTTTCAATTGAGTCAATAATTGATCCACTTCCAGTCTGGCAGATTGAACAATATCAGCTGCTTCTTGTCGGGCACCGGCAATTGCTTTTTCTTTAGAAACAACTAACTGTTTATGCTCATTTTCCAAGTTTTGTTTTTGTATCAGAATTTCTCTTTGCAGACTTTGTATTTCATCTTGCATAGTTTGGGCTTTATGATGCGATGCTTCAATCGCAGCAATTAATTCTTCAAACTTGATGTTTTCATCGGAGAGCAATTGTTCGGCGGCAGTAATAATTTCAGATTTAAGACCAAGTCTCCGGGAAATTTTAAAAGCATTACTGACTCCGGGGACTCCGATTAATAATTTATAAGTCGGCTGTAAATTAATTTCATCAAATTCACAACATGCATTATTTACCGATTCGGTATTCAGGGCATAACCTTTTAATTCCCGATAATGCGTAGTCGCTACGATATGACTGCCGGCCTGGCGCAAATAATCCAAAATTGCAATCGCCAATGCTGCACCTTCCGAAGGATCGGTGCCTGCACCAAGTTCATCGGTTAAGATCAGAGTTGACGGACCCGCTTTCCCGATAATGTGAATCAATTGTTTAAGATGTGAAGAAAAAGTGCTTAAATTTTGTTCAATACTCTGCTCATCACCGATATCAGCCAAAACTTGCTTAAAGAAAGATATTTCCGAATTGCTGTCAGCCGGTACATGAAGTCCTGCCATTGCCATCAGCACAAACAGACCGCAAGTTTTTAAGCTGACCGTTTTGCCGCCGGTATTCGGGCCGGTAATTACCAGAGTTTTAAAATCCGTACCTAATTCAAAGTAAATCGGTACAACATCTTCCACCGGTATTAAAGGATGCCGTGCATTATATAATACAATCCTGCCTTGATCATTGAGTTCAGGGGAAATTGCTTTCATCTGAAAAGACAATTTTGCTTTCGCCTGTACAAAATCCAGATGTGCTAAAATATCTGCATTGTATTGCAAAACTTCAGCTGATTGGGCAATCCTCTCAGACAACTCCTGCAAAATCCGGTAAATCTCATCTTGTTCTGCAATTTCTAATTCACGGATTTTATTATTTAACTCAACTACTGCCAGAGGTTCGATAAAAACCGTTGCTCCGGAGCCTGAAGTGTCATGGACAACTCCGGGAATTTCCGAACGATGCTCGGATTTTACCGGAACTACATATCTGCCGCTGCGGATAGTGATAAGTGCGTCTTGCAAAACGTTACTCTTATTGCTGACTATCCGGTTCAAGTGAATTCTGATATTTTCCTGTGTGGCAAGAATTTTTCGGCGGATTGAAAATAATTCGGGTGTCGCACGATCAAAAATCTCATCATCCCCGGCGATACATTGCTGTAATCTGCCTGCCAAACTCGGCAATTCATCCAAATATTGAATCTGATTGAAGAACAGATGTTTCTGCTCCTGCCGCGTACGGACATCAGGTAATCTTTTCCTGACTAATTCGACTAACGATAAAAATCGGACAAAGCGATTCAATTCCCGTAATTCAAGTACAGCTCCATTTCTCGTTTTTCGAATCAATGGTCTGATCTCTTCAAAACCGGACAAAGGGAATTCCGGTTCGTAGATCAAATATGAAACCAGGTCGCTGGTTTCAGCCAATTCGGCTTGCATTTGTTCAAAACTTTTTGCCGGCTGCAAAGCGGAACACAGTGCTTTACCGGGAACAGAAAGTGCTTGTGCTGTCAATCGCTCAATTATCTTAACAAATTCTAAAACTTCTAAACTATGTTGTTCAATCATTAGTTGTAAAAATCATCAGTTCTTAAATTGAAAGCATATTTGCTTTTCTCATATCATCTGAGTTGATCGTTTTGGTCTGTTCGGAAGCCTCAAATAAATCAACGTCGCCGATTTCACCTTGTTCATATATGATCACACGATTTACCCGATCCTCCATTAGTGCTTTCACGGCTTGGATACCGAACATCGATCCCAAATAGCGATCCTGATAAGTCGGACTTCCTCCGCGCTGCAAATAGCCTAATACAGTCGCTCTGGCTTCTATTCCGGTATTAGTTTCAATATATTGAGCTATCTCTTCACCTCCGGCTGCACCTTCGGCTACCACAACAATATAATGTTGTTTTCCGCGATTCCTGGCTGATAATATTTTTCCGATAACATCTTTGTCACGATCAAAAGGCTGCTCCGGAATCAAAATAATTTCTGCACCGGTGGCAATACCGACATGCAATGCCAAATAACCTGCTTCACGTCCCATAACTTCAATTACCGAACATCTTTCATGTGAAGATGCAGTATCACGCAGTTTATCCACACAACTTATTGCAGTATTAAGCGCAGAATCAAAACCGATCGTATATTCCGTACATCCGACATCATTATCAATTGTTGCCGGAATATGAATAACCGGTACCTCCTGTTTTGCCAGATCAATCGCTCCGCGCATAGTACCGTCACCGCCGATCGTTACTAATGCATCCAGACCGAATACCTGTGTCATCTTACAAGCTTGTTGTATACCTTCCGGAGTTGTAAATGTTTGACTGCGGGCAGTCATTAAAAATGTACCGCCTACTCGGGATTTATCCGAAACGGAACGGGCATCCAAGTCAACAACATCACCGCGCAATAATCCCTGATAACCTCTGCGAATGCCCACTACCTTAATTCCGTAATTGATCGCCGTTCTGGTAACCGAACGGATCACTCCGTTCATTCCGGGAGCATCACCTCCGCTTGTTAATATGCCTATTGTTTCAATCTTTTTCGTTTGATCCATTCCGGTATCTCCTTTAATTTAAACAATTATTGTCATTCATATTTATTCTTATAATCATTATACAATTTTTTACTGAATTAATATTAATGTTTCCGTTAAATAATAAGAAAACTCTCGGCATTGTAACGCTTGGTTAATTGTTCCAAATAAGTCAAATCAAAAAATTTCGGTTGATCAAGATTGATTGGTCGTTTGATTCCGGAATTAAAAAGATAAACCGGAGTATCACCTGAAAAGTAGTCCAACATCGCAAAAAGCGCTTTGGTTGCTTCCGCATCCAATTCTTGTTCCCACTTAATACCTAACTTCAGGTTTACCTCGCCTGTTTTAACATTAAATTGGTTGTTAAGCAAATCAGGATCGATGATCATTTCGGTTTGGCAGTTATCTGAATTAAAGTTGTCATTTACTTCAACACTCTTACGAAATTTAGACAAATCTGCATTACCGTTAATTCCCCTTAAATATGAATCCATGCCCGGCGGTAATTGCTTTTGATCAGGATTCAGTTCAATAATTTGGTCCGCAATGATATTCGGATTTTGATCATCTCTTAAGCTAACCTGCCCGGCAATCAGTAATACTTTATTTTCAACTAATAAAAACCTGACATCGGCAAATAGTTTCGGAAATACAACTAGTTCAAAGGTGCCTTCAAGATCCTCCAGCGTTACAAAAGCCATTTTTTCATTAGATCTGGTCAATAATTCCTGCTTGGCAACTATGATCCCTGCCAGAATGACCTTCTGGCGATCGGTTACTGCTAAAACCTGTTGTTCAAGCATAAAATCATCTGCTGGTTCAGCCTGCTCATCCAAATTCTCTTTCAACATAAGTTTTGAACTTTGTAAAGTAACCAGATTATTGATCGCCGCTTGATAATCATCCAGAGGATGACCGCTGACATAGACACCTAAAACTTCTTTTTCCATCGCCAGTCGTCTGGCCAGAGAGTATTCCTGTAAAGTCGGCTGATACTTAGGTTCCACAATCTTCGCATCGGAAGTAACATCAAAATCAAATAAACTTAACTGTCCCGCCATCGATTGTTGTTTTGAGCGCTGAACACTGCTCATAAAATCTTCATGAACAGCCATCAACTGAACCCGCGGTATCTTGAAAACATCTAAAGCCGATGATTTAATTAAGCTTTCGATAATTTTTCGATTAATGTCATAATTGCTGATTCTGGAAATAAAATCACCGAAAGTTTTGAAGTCACCATTCAGATTGCGCTCTTCAATCACTTGGGAAATCGCTTTAATTCCGACATTCTTAATTCCGCCCAGAGCAAATCTGATTCCGTTTTGCTCCGGTTTAAATCTGGCTTGACTTTTATTAATATCAGGAGGCAAAATCGGAATGTTTGCTTTATCGCAAACTCGCAGATAATTTGCAGCTTTGTCTAAATTACCCAAGAATGAATTTAACATTGCCGCCATAAATTCTACCGGATAATAATATTTCAACCAAGCTGTCTGATAAGCCAAAACCGCATAGCCTGCCGCATGAGATTTATTGAAGGCATATCCGGCAAAGGCTTGTACTTCTTCGAAAATCTGATCCGCAATTTTTTCTGAAACACCGTTTTTGACAGCACCTTCAACCGGCTTACCGTTTTCATCAGTTCCGCCATGAATAAATAAATCTTTATATTTTGCCATCTCTTCCGGTTTTTTCTTAGACATGGCACGTCTGACATTATCGGCTTGCCCCATTGAAAATCCGGCAAGCTCACGCACTATCTGCATAACCTGCTCTTGGTAAACAATACATCCATAAGTCATATTTAAAATGGGAATTAATAGAGGATGGTCATAAAAAATAGTCTGCGGATTATGTAAACAGCGAACATATTTCGGAATCTGTTCCATCGGACCGGGACGATACAAAGAAATGCCTGCGATAATATCTTCTAAATTTGACGGTTTCATCTCTTTGATAAAGCCGGTCATACCGGGAGATTCTAACTGAAAAACACCGGCGGTTTCACCGTCACTTAACATTTTATAGACATTGCCGTCATCGAATGGAATCTGATCAAAATCAATCTTTATTCCATGATTTTCCTCAACCATATCAACCGTATCTCGCATTACGGTCAAAGTTCTCAGACCTAAAAAATCCATTTTGATCAAACCGATATCTTCGATGATATCTTTATCAAATTGGACTACCACCGATTCATCATTCAGTGATAAAGGCGCTACTTCAACAATCGGACAATCAGCAATTACCACTCCGGCTGCGTGAGTTGAGGCATGTCGCGGCATGCCTTCAAATTGCAGTGCCAAATCGATAATTTCTTTAGTTTGTTCATTATTGTCGTAATCGTATTTCAAGTCGCTGCTTTTAGCCAAAGCATCCTCAATTGTAATATTCAATATTTCAGGAATCATCTTGACGATTCGACTGGTTTCTGCAAAAGACACATCCAAAACTCTGGCTACATCTCGGATTGATTGGCGTGCCGCCAATGTACCGAAAGTAATAATTTGGCAGACATGATCCGAACCGTATTTCCCGGTCACATATTCAATTAATTCACCGCGTCTCTCATAACAAAAATCCAAATCGAAATCCGGCATACTGACTCGTTCCGGATTCAAAAACCGTTCAAATAACAGATTAAATTGCAAGGGATCAATATTGGTTATTTTCAGGGCATAAGCAACCAAAGATCCGCCGCCCGAGCCCCTGCCGGGACCGACCATAATATTATTGTCATGAGCAAAACGCACGAAATCCCATACAATTAAGAAATAGTCGATGTAACCCATATTTTCAATTACATCTAATTCTCTTGCCAAACGTTCATAGTATATTTCAGGTGCATGATCACTCTGTTTAAATTTAAGCCGCTCCTCTAAACCTTCCGACGCTAATTTTCTGATATATTCGCCGCTATCTGATCCGTCATCAGGCACAAATTTAGGCAAATGCATTTTTCCGAAAGGAATTTCCACATTACAACGTTCAGTTATAAGTTGCGTATTTTCAATCACTTCAGGTATTTCAGCAAATGCCGCTGCCATTTCTTCAGGCGATTTAATATAAAAATGATCGGTATCCATGTGCAGCCGATCTTCATCTTTTAATTTTTTGCCGGTTTGCATACAAAGCAGAACTTCATGTGCATAAGCAGACTCTTTGGTCGGATAATGGCAATCATTAGTTGCTACAAGCGGTATACCGGTTTCACGGCTCATGCGGATAAGCGCCTGATTATATTGCAACTGATCAGGCAGATCGTTAGCCTGAACTTCCAAAAAATAATTATTGCGACCGAATAAGGCATCATACTTCAGGGCAACCTGTTTGGCTTCTTTGTATCCTCTTTCCATAAAGGTGCGGGCCAATTCACTGCTCAGACATGCACTCAGACAAATCAGTCCTTCATGATATTTTTCCAGCAGGGAAAAATCAATTCGCGGTTTATAATAAAAGCCTTCTAAAAAACCACAGGATACCAGCTTCATCAGATTTTTATATCCCTGATTGTTTTCGGCTAATAGCACCAAGTGATAAGATTGATTATCGATACCGCTGATTTTATCCTCGCGACCTCTTTTGGCAACATACACTTCGCATCCGATGATCGGTTTAATTCCGTTTGCCTGCATCGTGCGATAAAAATCAATAACGCCGTACATTACACCATGATCGGTGATTGCACAGGAATCCATGCCTAACGCAAGAAGACGGGGAGCCAAATCGGAAATCCGATTTGCCCCGTCTAATAAACTATATTCCGTATGTAAATGTAAATGCGTAAATTTCATCCGCTAAAATATTATTCTAAGCAATTAAACAACATACTGCTTGTTGTATTTATTTGCTAAAAAATTAATTAAACTAAATGATTCAGGCATCTAATAATTCTTCGATATATTCAACAATGGTCGAGCTGTATTTTGCCAAATCAGCTTTTGCTTCATCTTCAGATTCAGTATAGAATCCTGCATAAATTTTAATTTTCGGTTCCGTACCGGAAGGCCTGATTGCAATCCAGTCCAAATCATCACCGACTTCGTATAGCAGTACATTACTTTGTGGTAAATCACCGGTTTTTGTTTCACCGCTTATTACATCGGTGATTTTATTAGTCTGGAAGTCTTTGACCGCCGTAATCGGAATACCGCTGATTCCTTTGGTTTTATCTGCCCGCAAACTGTCCATGGCATTTTTAATTTGCTCTGCACCTCTCATACCGGTACGCTCAAGTGAAATTGTTTTCTCCGCACCATAACCGTATTTTTGATATAGTTCTGTCAGATTGTCGTAGAGAGTCTTACCCTGTTCGGCAGCTACAGCAGCCATCTCAGCAATTAACATTGTTGCGACAACCGCATCTTTATCCCTTACGTTGGTTCCTGCCAGATATCCCAGACTTTCTTCAAAACCGAATTGGAAATGCTCATCGCCGTTTTCATCACGATTGAGAATTTGTTCGGCAATGTTTTTAAAACCGGTCAATACTTTCGCTATATCGGAATCATAAGCTTTGGCAATCCTGCGAGTTAATCTTGTCGAAACAACAGTTGTTACACAGAATGATTTTTCCGGCAAAGTTCCGTTTTTGGTTTTTTCACCTAAGATATACTCCATAATCAACAGACCGATTTGATTGCCGGTTAAGATAATAAACTCACCATCTTTGGTTCTGACCGCTACACCGGTACGATCGGCATCCGGATCGGTCGCAATAAGCAAATCGGCATTTTCTTTTTGGGCTAATTCAATTCCCAAAGTCATCGCTTTTCTTTCTTCGGGATTCGGATACGGTGCTGTCGGGAAATCACCATCCGGTTTCGCCTGTTCTTCGACAACCTTGATATTCTCAAAGCCTAAACTCTTTAAAACACGCATGACCGGTTTATAGCCTGTACCATATAAAGGAGTATAGACAATCGCCAGATCTTTTTGTTTTTTACAGGCTTCCGGATTGATTGCAAGATCAAGCAGCATGTCATTGTAGATCAGATCGAATTCTTCACCCATTTCATTCCAAAACTCGGATTTTCTTGCTTCTTCGACGGGTAATGCGGCATCAATAATTGCAGTAAAGTCATCACGTTCATTCATTTTTCGCAAAACGGCATCCGCATCTTCAGCACCCAGTTGGCCGCCATCTTCACCGTAAGCCTTAAATCCGTTGTACATTTTAGGATTATGGCTGGCAGTAATCATGACACCACCTGCACAATTAAAGTGTCTGACTGCAAATGATAACATCGGTGTGGGTCGCAATTCATCAGAGAGTACAACTCTAATGCCGTAAGAAACAAATATTCTCGCTACCAATTCAGCGAATTCAGGTGAAAAATGACGCGAATCATAAGAAATGGCAAGTCCTCTTGCACAGTAATCCGCACCGCGTTCTTTGAAGTAACGGGCAAAGCCGTCAGCTGCTCTGCCGACCGTATAGATATTCATACGATTGGTTCCCGCACCCAGAACACCTCTTAAACCGGCTGTACCGAATGTTAAGTCCTGATAAAAGCGATCCTCGATTTCGGCAACATTATCTTTAATTGATTGCAACTCATCCTTTGTATCTTGGTCAAAATCCGGATTATTTAACCAAACTTCATATTTGCGTTGAGCATTACTCATATCGTACCTCCTGAAAATTTCACTACTTTCTTTTAATATTTAATATTTTTAATGCATTAATTTATTAATGTCATTATTAATTTATCCAACTATTATTTATTATAGCATTAATTCTTGAACATTTTGCATATAATTTAATTATAGACTGTTCTCGTTTTTCCACGTCTGTCTGATTGAGCCTGAACACTGTTCAAAAAAGTACAAAATCATCACGAAAAATCATTTGAGTTTCAATTCTCCCCGTAATATCATCAAATAATCTCTGAGATCGGCTGCTTCTTCAAAAGCGAGATTTGCAGCTGCCTCCCGCATTTTCTTTTCAATATTGATAATCATGGTTTGGATTTCCGCTGCACTCAGATCCGCTATTTCAGATTCGGTTAAATAATCGGTCAGCGATTCGCTTACTCTTAATTGCTCGATCTCAGATAAATCATATGCCGTATCGACAATCTGTAAAACTTGTTTTCTGATTGTCCGGGGTGTAATTCCATGCTTGCGGTTAAATTCACTCTGTATTTCTCTTCTGCGCTTGGTTTCCTGAATAGCCTGATACATCGATTCGGTAACATTGTCGGCATACATTATTATCCTGCCGCGTTCATTGCGGGCAGCTCTGCCGATTATTTGAATTAAAGATGTTGCAGAACGTAAAAAGCCTTCTTTATCCGCATCCAAAATAGCAATCAGCGATACTTCCGGCAAATCCAGACCTTCGCGCAAGAGATTAATTCCGACCAATACATCAAATTTACCTTCACGCAATTCTTTAAGAATCTGCAAACGTTCAACAGTTTTGATGTCCGAATGCAAGTATTTTACTTTGAGCCCTTCGCCGGACAAATATTCACTCAGTTCTTCCGCCATCCTTTTGGTTAAAGTTAATATTAAAGTCCGTTCATTGACCTTAATGTTTTCTTCTATTTCAAAAATAAGATCTGCAATTTGATCTTCAACCGGCCGGATATCTATGAGCGGGTCAAGCAAGCCGGTCGGACGATTGACCTGTTCAATATAGGTCGTTGAATGATTCGCTTCATATTTTGACGGTGTCGCGCTGACAAATATCGTTTGACCCATGCGTTGTTCAAATTCGGAAAATTTTAACGGCCTGTTATCCAAAGCGGACGGCAGTCTGAAACCGTAATCGACCAAAGAGAGCTTTCTGGAGCGATCCCCGTTATACATTGCACCGATTTGCGGTACAGTTACATGCGATTCATCAATCATCAACAGATAATCTTCCGGAAAGAAATCAAGCAAAGTAAAAGGCGGTTCATCCGGCTCTCTGCCGTCGAAATGCCTGGAATAATTTTCTATACCCTTACAGATCCCGGTTTCCAGCAACAGTTCCATATCATATCTGGTACGCTGTTCAAGCCGATAGGCTTCAACTATCTTCCCGGCATTATTCAACTGTTCCAATCTGGCTTCCAGCTCATTCAAAATATCGCCTACAGCACGTTTCGTATTTTCTCCGGTCGTAGTATAGTGGCTGGCAGGATATATTTGTTGATAATTTCTGCCTTGAATGCTGCGTGCCGTAATTGCATCTATCTCAGTAATCCGATCTATTTCATCTCCGAAAAACTCAACTCTGGTAATCACATTTTCCGATGATGCAGGAAAGATATCAATTACATCTCCTCTTACTCGGAAATTACCTCGCTTTAACTCAAAGTCATTTCTGAGATATTGAATATTAATTAATTCTTCAATTACATCTTGCGGTGATTTCTGTTGACCCGGTCTTAAATGAACCATCATTTTTTTATAAGAATCAGGCGAACCCAAACCGTAAATACAGGAAACCGAAGCCACCACAATCACATCTCTGCGTTCAAACAAAGAAGCTGTTGCTGAATGCCGTAAGCGATCGATTTCATCATTGATCGAAGAATCTTTTTCAATATACGTATCGCTTGCCGGCAGATATGCTTCCGGTTGATAATAATCATAATAGGAGACAAAATACTCAACCGCATTTTCCGGGAATAAGGCTTTGAATTCGGCTGCCAATTGTCCGGCCAAAGTTTTGTTATGAGCAATGACTAAAGTCGGTCTTTGTGTACGTTCAATAACATTAGCCATCGTAAAAGTCTTACCTGAACCTGTTACACCGACTAAAGTCTGGGCACGATCACCTCTTGCAAGCCCTTGAACAATTTGATCAATAGCTGTTGGCTGATCACCTTTCGGTGAGTAATCAGATACAATTTTGAACCGTTTATTCCGCATTATTTAATTGCATTCCTTACCATTCCACAGATTCGAACGGTTGCTGCATCGGCTGTATTAAATTAAGTTCTTCGAGCTTTGTTCTGACTTTTTTGAAATCATCCCACATTTCAAGTCTTTTACTCGGATTGCGCAATAAATATGCAGGATGAAAAGTAGGCATAATATAATAGCCGCTATTTTCAATCCATTGTCCTCTGACCTTGGAAATCGGATCATTCAGATTCGTAAAATATCTGTAAGCAGTCGCACCGACAAGTACAATTACTTTCGGTTTAACCAAGGTGAATTGTGCACTCAGCAAACGCTTGCAGGCTTGTGCTTCCTCTTCGGTCGGTACACGATTTCCGGGGGGCCGGCATTTAACAATATTGCAAATATGAAAATCCTGAGCGGTAAATTCCTGAGCTTGCAACAAACTGTCCAATAACTTCCCCGACCTGCCGACAAAAGGTATGCCTTGTCGGTCTTCTTCCGCTCCCGGTCCTTCCCCGATCAGCATTAACGGTGCGGTTAAACTTCCGCGATAAATTACGATATTGTCACGTGTTTGATATAATTCACAATTCTTACACGATTGACATGCCTGTAAAAAACCTTGCCAGGCTTGAGGTAAATCCTGAAAACTTAATCCTGTATCCGCCATTCTGCTTCCTTTGCTAACTGAGATTATTTTTTTGGTTTAAGATATCCTCATGCACCGCCTGAACAGCCACTCTGACTGCAAGCTCCGTATCATGCCGGTGCGGATCGGATAAGCCGCGCTTAGCCCTCTCCTGATTCCATACTACATTTAAAACACAGGCCGCCCGGGCACCGAGAATCTGACTTACGATAAACAAGGTTGAACTCTCCATTTCCGAAGCCAAACAATTAGCTTTGAACCAAGCTTGCCATTTAGCTTCCAGTTCGTAACCGACCGGCATTCTGTCCGGACTATGCTGACCGTAAAATGAATCTTTGCAATGGACGATCCCGGTATGATATCTGACATCTAGATTTTTCGCTGCCTGAACCAAACTGCCGGTAAAATCAAAATCGGCGACTGCCGGAAATTCTTTCGGCACATATTCATCCGGAGTACCGTCCATCCTGATTGCTCCGGTTGCGATAACAATATCACCGCCCATTACATCAAGTTTGATGCCGCCGCAAGTACCTATTCTGAGAAAATTTCTCACGCCGGTCTGGAAGAGTTCTTCAATACCTATTGCTGTTGAAGGTCCGCCCATTCCGGTCGACATCACTAAAACATTTTCACCCGCTAACTGACCGAGCCAGGTTGTATATTCGCGATTACGACCGATAAATTCAGGATTATCCAGGAATTGTGCAATCTTTTCCACTCTGGCGGGATCCCCCGGAAGCAGAGCATATTTTGCCTGATGTGAATCATCTAATTGAATATGGTACAGTTTATCCATTGAGTCCTCCAACCTATGACCTGTTATGCATGTATTTAAAATCAGAGTCGTTTAAAATACAATAATTTTCAACTTCTTTGAAGTAAAAAATAATTTATTCCAGGTTAGCAGAACCGAAACTATCGGGCAATAACTCTCCCAATGTTCTTTCCAGATATTCGTTCTCCGAATGAACAATCAAAACAGTCAAGTCAGATCCGGCAAATTCACTTAAAATTTGCCGGCAAATACCGCAAGGGCAGGCATAGTATGTTTGATCAGGTTTCGGTTGATGCGGTGAGCCATGAATGGCTATAGCTGAAAATTTTCGCTCACCTTCAGAAATTGCTTTGACAACAGCAGTTTGTTCAGCACAAATCGTTGCTCCGTAAGATGCATTTTCCACATTACAACCTGTGTATATCTTTCCGCTCTCAGCAAGCAAAGCTGCCCCGACCCGATATTGTGAATAGGGAGAGTAGCTTTTCTTGCTTGCCTCAATTGCAGATAAAATCAGATTGTTAACCAACGGTTCTTTCATAAAGCAAACTTAAATGTTTAACAATGTAGCTTCAATAACGCTTTACATCAAACAATATAATCATTGAAAAATGCATGATGTAAAAGCATTTAGACCTTAATGCTCCAGCCTGCCGGACCCGGTTGACGTCCCCATTGAATATCGGTCAGATTATCATACAGACTTTGTGAAACAGGACCGATCTGATTATTGTTAATAATCATTTTTTTATTTTTATACATTAATTCACCAACCGGTGAAATAACTGCCGCAGTGCCGGTTCCAAATACTTCTTGCAATTTGCCTTCTTCATATGCAGCAACTAATTCGTCAATCGATATTTTTCTTTCTTCTACGGCAGAACCTTGTCCGCGCAACAATTCCAAGACAGATTTTCGGGTAATACCGGAAAGAATCGATCCGTTTAGTTTCGGTGTAATTATTACGTCATCAATCACAAAGAAAATATTCATGGCGCCGACTTCTTCAATATATTTTCTTTCAATGCCGTCCAACCACAAAACTTGTGAATAGCCTTTTTTCTCCGCTTCCGCCTGGCCGATTAAGCTGACTGCATAATTACCGCCGGTTTTCGCTTCACCCATGCCGCCCGGAACAGCGCGTACATACTTTTCTTCAACATATATTTTGACCGGATCCAGCCCGGAAGCATAATAAGGTCCGCTCGGACTTAAAATAATCATGAATTTATATGATTCACTGACATGGACACCGAGAAATTCTTCATCGGCAATAATAAACGGTCTGATATATAAAGATGAGTCTGATTGATGTGGTACCCAGTCACGATCGATATCTATCAACTTAGTGAGAGCTTCCAGAGCCAGTTCCTCATCAAATCTCGGTATACACAATCTGTCGCATGATAAATTCATTCGCGTAAAATTTTCTTGAGGTCTGAACAACAAAATTTCATCTTCAGCTGAACGGTATGCTTTCAAGCCTTCGAAAACAGTTTGACCATAGTGGAATGTCAAGCAAGAGGGATCTACACTGATCGATTGGTAAGGAACTATCCGCGGATCATGCCAGCCTTTGCCCTCCGTATAATCCATAAGAAACATATGATCGGTGAAATAATTACCGAAACCTAATTTGCTCTCATCTTTAATCTTTTCTTTCAGGTTTTCACTTAATGTAATTTTAATTTCCATATTTACTCCTGTCGAATATTTAATTCTCTTGCATATTTATTATTCCGCGAAACAACCACGTGCTTCTTCTTTACTGATTAGGTGGAAACCTTTCTCTTGCAGAACAGTTTTAATCAGACGAATATGGTCCATGTTTTTTGTTTCAAGCTTCAAATTTAAAACACAACTGTCAATTGCCGTATTTTCGCCGCCCGGATTATAATTCACTTCAGTTACATTGGCACCTAACTCGGCAATAGCCGTTGCTACTGCCTGCAACTGACCGGGTTTGTCTGTCAGACTGATACTGAGTTCAGTGTTGCGTCCGCTGACCAACAGTCCGCGCTGGATAACTCGCGCCAGAATATTCACATCTATATTACCACCGCTTAACAAAACACATACTTTTTTATCTTTGAAATCAATCTTATTAAAAACCACCGCAGCAAAAGCAACCGCACCGGCTCCCTCACAAACCAATTTTTGTTTTTCCATTAAAGATAAAAGTGCATAGGCTATCTCGTCTTCACTGACCGTCAGCATTTGATCAACGTATTTTTTAGCTAACTCAAAAGTTGCCGGTCCCGGTTGTTTCACCGCAATACCGTCAGCAAAAGTATCCTGACTTGATATTCTGATTATTTTATCCTCTTCTAAAGACACACCCATCGAGGGCGCTTTGGCAGCTTCTACACCTATAACCTGACATTCAGGTTTCAGACTTTTAATTACATATGAAATCCCTCCGAGCAAACCGCCGCCGCCGACAGGTACCACAATAATATCCACATCAGGCATCTGTTCCAGAATTTCCAGACCGATTGTCGCCTGACCGACGATCACCTCTTCATCATCGAACGGATGGATGAAGATCTTGTCATGCTCGGCAATATAGCGGAGAGCAGCTTCATAAGAATCATCATAGTTGTCACCGGCTAAGATAATCTCCGAACCATAATAACGGGTGGCTTCTATTTTGGAAATGGGTGCTGATTCCGGCATAAAGATTGTAGAATCGATCCCTAAATGTTTACAAGCTAAAGCAACACCTTGAGCATGATTTCCTGCAGAACAGGCAACCACACCACGCGACTTTTCTTCATCTGTCAATTGCGAAATTTTAAAATAAGCACCTCTGACTTTGAAAGAACCTGTCGTTTGCAAGTTTTCCGTTTTCATATAGACGTCATCATTCGGAAAAATTGCCCGTGCCTGGATCATGTCGGTTTTGCGCACAACCTCTTTAATTCTGTGTGCTGCCCGATAAACGTTATCTAAAGTCACTTTACTCTGTTTCATTCCAAAACAGCTCCTTTATCCGAACTGGTGACCAATCTGCGATAACGATTGAGCCAGCCGCCGACAATATTCGTTTCTTGCGGTTCAAAATTCGCCATGCGCTCTGCAAATTCCGTATCGGATATTTTCAGATTAAGCGAATAATTCGGAATATCAATTGCAATCGTGTCACCTTCTCGGATAATGCCGATCGCACCGCCCAGGGCTGCTTCCGGTGAAACATGACCGATTGATGCGCCTCTGGATGCCCCGGAAAATCTTCCGTCAGTAATTAAGGCAACGCTCTTGTCTAATTTCATGCCGGCTAAAGCAGACGTCGGATTGAGCATTTCACGCATGCCCGGTCCGCCTTTCGGTCCTTCGTAGCGAATAACTACTACATCGCCCGGATTTATTTCTCCGGCATAAATCGTCGCAATCGCATCATCTTCACTGTTGAATACTCTGGCCGGACCTTCATGTTTTAACATTTCAGGTGCGACAGCCGAGCGTTTGACTACTGCTCCTTTTTCCGCAATATTACCATATAAAATAGCAAGACCGCCGACTTTACTGTAAGGATTATCAATCGGCCTGATTGCACCGTTATCACGAATTCTGACATTGGCTATGTTTTCACCTACTGTCTTTGTGGTAACAGTCAATAAGTCAGTGTTAATTAAATCTTTTTTCGCCAATTCTTTAAGAACGGCACCTACCCCGCCGGCAAAATATAAATCTTCCATATGAGTCGGGCCTGCCGGTGCCAAATGACAAAGATTGGGAATCTTTTCACTTAATTCATTAAAAATATTCAAGTCTACTTCAATTCCTGCTTCTGTCGCGATTGCCAAAAGATGTAATACCGTATTCGTCGAACAACCCAATGCCATGTCCGATGCAATTGCATTACGTACCGAATCTGCAGTAATAATATCTTTGATCCGAATATCTTTACGCAACAATTCCATAATCATCATGCCGGTTTCTTTTGCCAAACGCTGTCTGGCTGAAAAAGGTTCAGGTATTGTTCCGTTGCCCGGTAAGGCCAAACCGATTGCTTCACTCAGACAATTCATCGAATTGGCCGTATACATGCCGGCACAACTGCCGCAACTCGGACATGCCGACTGTTCACATTCCAACAGTTCTTCCGCCGTAATCATATTTGCTTTATAGCTGCCGACTGCCTCAAACAATGAAGACAGGCTGAGTGAACCTTTGTCGTTCTGACCTGCCAACATCGGACCGCCGCTGACTAAAACAGTCGGTAAATTCAGTCTCAGAGCTCCCATGATCATTCCGGGAACTATTTTGTCGCAGTTCGGAATTAACACCAGAGCATCGATACCATGAGCAATCGCCATCGATTCTACACTGTCGGCAATCAATTCCCTGCTCGGCAAAGAATATTTCATTCCCTGATGCCCCATCGCAATTCCGTCACAAACACCGATCGAAGGAATCATGATAGGAGTACCGCCATTCATCAAAACTCCGGTTTTAACACTTTGGGTTAATTTATCAAGGTTCATGTGACCGGGGACTATTTCACTGTACGCACTGACAACTCCGATCAACGGACGTTGTAATTGCTCTTCGCTATAACCCAATGCATAGAACAAACTGCGATTAGGTGCTCTCTCAGGTCCGCGTAATACTTTTTCACTCGCTAAGTTCATGTTCCCCCCTTAAAATTCAGAAATTTATTAATTAACTTACCATATCAGCTAATGAGTTAATTATACATTCACTTCTGAAATCGTATACTCAGAGTGGCAGATAAAAATCATAAAAACTAATGGCTTATTGCCTGGCAATCACAAACTCGGGCTGAAGCCCTCAGACAGTGTGATTGCTTTATCGGCAATATCGCCAAGTTTTTAATAATTTTTTCTGCAAACTCATTCGCATTCGATTTCAGAATGAATGATATTTTTAAAATTTGCTTACTAATTATCAAATCCTTGCATCATACCGCGCAATTCTTCACCGACTTTTTCCAATTGATGTTCTGCTTCTTTACGTCTGGTAGTTAAGAAACGGATTTTTTTACCGGATGACATTTCTTGAATATATTCTGATGCAAATTTGCCGGTTTGAATATCCTCCAGGATATCGCGCATATTTTCTTTAACATATTGATCAATTACTTTGGGACCTGAGACATAGTCGCCATATTCTGCCGTATTGGAAATAGAATTTCTCATGTTTTTGAAACCGCCGGCAACAACCATATCAATAATCAATTTCATCTCATGAATACATTCAAAGTAGGCCATTTCCGGTTCATAACCGGCTTCAACCAAGGTTTCAAAACCTGCTTTCATCAATGAGGTTACGCCGCCACACAGAATTGCCTGTTCACCGAACAGATCGGTTTCGGTTTCCTCTTTGAATGTCGTTTGCAGAATACCCGCTCTGCCCGCACCGATTGCTGACGCGTATGCTAAGGCAGTTTCTTTGGCATTGCCGGTAGCATCCTGATAAACCGCGATTAAAGAAGGAACACCGAAGCCTCTTTCATATTCACTGCGAACGGTATGACCCGGACCTTTCGGCGCAACCATAATCACATCAATGTCGTCTGCCGGAATAACCAAATTATAATGAATGTTAAAGCCATGAGCATACATCAAAGTATTTCCGGCAACCATATAAGGTGCTACTTCACTGTTGTAAACAGCGGCGGACACTTCATCCGGTACCAGCATCATAACTATATCGGCTCGTTTGGCTGCTTCCGGTACATCCATAACTTCCAGACCGAATTCTTCAACAGTTACTCTGCTTTTTGAATTCGGTGCAAGACCGACAACTACTTTTACGCCGCTCTCTTTCAAGTTTAATGCGTGAGCATGTCCTTGTGAGCCGAAACCGATAATCGCTACGGTTTTTCCCGCTAACACATCTAAATTACAATCTTTGTCATAAAATTTTTCAACCATTTTCTTACTCCTATCATCTTTGAACAGCTGTTACACCCGTTCTGCAAAAATTAACAATATTAAAATTATCGATTACACTGATAAACGCATCAATTTTCTGCGGCTTGCCCGTCAGTTCAATAATCATACTTTCCTGGGAAAGATCAACAACAACACCCTTATAAACATTTGCAATCTCAATCAGTTTACTGCGACATTCATGTGTCACGGCTACTTTGACCAACAGGATTTCTCGTAAAACAGAATCGTGATCAAAAAGTTCTTCAATTGAGACTACTTCTTGTAGTTTAGCGGTCTGACTCATTAATTGCGCTAACATAATATCATCCAATTCAGCTGTTAACGTAATTTTTGAAAATTTCTGATCTTTGGTTGCGGAAACAGTCAAAGTATCAATATTGTACCCTCTTCTGGCAAACAATCCGGCAACTCTGGTCAAGGTTCCGGCATTATTTTTGACTAAAATACTTAAAACTCTCATTTTTTTCATAAGCTTACTCCATAATAATATCTTCTACCGTACCACCTGCGGGAATCATCGGCAAGACTAATTCATCTTGATCTATTATTACCTCGATAATGACCGGACCATCTTGTTTTTGACTATCGGCAAAAGCAGCTTTAAATTCGTCTGCAGTTTTACAACTATAACCTTTTGCACCGAAAGCTTCGGCTAACTTTACATAGTCGAATGAATGATTGATGTCGGTTTGACTGAAACGCTTGTTATAAAGCAGGTTTTGCCACTGACGAACCATACCCAGAGTGTGATTGTTCAGAATAATAGTTGTAGTTTTGATATTATTATCAACTGCAGTCTTTAATTCATTCATGTTCATTGTAAATGAACCGTCGCCGGTAAACAAAACAACCGGTTTGTCAGGATTACCGACTTTGGCACCGATTGACGCACCGAAACCGAAACCCATGGTTCCCAATCCGCCACTGGTCAGGAAAGTACGCGGTTTGGTTCTGGCACAACATTGAGCTGTCCACATTTGATGTTGTCCGACATCGGTAACTACGATTAAATCTTCGCCCAGTTCATTAACAACATACGAAATCAATTGATGGGGTTTAATTTGTTCTTCACAGCATGGGGCTTGATAATCATCTTTTTGTAATTCGGCAATTTGTTCCAGCCAGGCTTCACGTTTCTTTGCTTCGATAAAAGGCAGTAATTCCGTCAATACTTCTTTAACATCACCGACTACGGCATAATCGACCAGAACATTTTTATTCATTTCACTTGCATCAATATCGACCTGAACAATTTTTGCATCAGGCGCAAAATGTTTTGTATTCAGAGCAACTCGATCGGAAAATCTGGTACCTAAAGCAATTACTAAATCCGAGTTCTCAATCGCAAAATTCGAACTGTTTTTACCATGCATGCCTACCATACCAAGATTCAGTTCGTCCAGCGGCCCCAAAACACCGATCGTCATAATCGTATTTACTGCAGGAATGTTTGCTTTGTTCATCAATTCACGTAATTCCGGACTGGCATTCGAAGAATTAACTCCTCCGCCGGCATAGATAATCGGTTTAGCCGCATTATTGATATATTCAGCCAATTTTTCAATAGCACTTAGTTCGAATCGTGGTGTTTCTACTAAAGGCAAACTTGGTTTCGGCTCGTACTCATACACGCTCTGCATGACATTTTTCTGTATATCGATCAGAACAGGCGCCTTACGACCTGAATTAGCTATACTGAACGCTTTGCGAATTGTATCTTGTAGTTTAGCAACATCACTAACCATGAAATTATGTTTGGTGACTGACATCGTAACACCATAAATGTCAATTTCCTGAAAAGCATCTTTTCCGATCAAATGGCTGGCAACATTACCTGTAAGACAAACTAAAGGAATACTGTCCATATATGCTGTAGCTATACCGGTAATCGTATTCGTAGCACCGGGACCGCTGGTAGCTATGCAGACACCGGTTTTACCGGTACTTCTGGCATATCCGTCTGCAGCATGTACACCTCCTTGTTCATGGCTCGGTCTGATATGTCTGATTTGATCTTGATAATCATAAAGCGCATTATAGATGTCAATGACTGTGCCGCCCGGATAGCCGAAAACGGTATCTACGCCCTCATCAAGCAGTGTTCTTATTATAATTTCCGCTCCTGTTAATTTCATCTCATCCCTCCTCAATCTTTATTTTTTCATATGTATAAAGATATTTTCTTGCTTCTATTATTTTTATTAAGATGAAGATTGATTAATCTGAATCTTACATCATCTGCCATCTTTTATTAATAATTTATTACTCTGATCGTCGGTCGATCATCAATATTATTAATTTCTACATCCAAGCCATATAATGCCCGGATATTCTCCTTATTCAAAATATCTTTTTTATCACCTTGTGCTAATATTTTACCTTCTTTCAACATCATCACATGATCAAATTCAGGAATGATTTCAGTCAAATCATGTGTAATGTAAATCATATTTGTATTCTTTATCTTGCTCAAGGTTCGTAAGATCTGTTCTTTTTGAAATAAATCCAAAGAAGAACACGGTTCATCCAGGATTAATATATCCGGTTCGGTAATCAAGCTGCGCAGGATCATTGTTTTCTTTTTTTCTCCGGCAGACAGATTACGATAATCTTTATATTGCATCGCTTCAAAATCAGATCGGGCAATAAATTGTGCTGTTATTTCTTTTTCTTCTTCGGTAATTTTTTCGTATATTCCGATTGAACGCTTCAAGCCCGAAAGAACAATCTCAAAGATACGCATTCGATTCAGAACCGATTCAAAACGAGCCATAGTCGATGAAACAATACCGATTCGCGATTTGATTTTATTCCAATTATACTCGCCGAATGTTTTGCCGAAAGCTTTAATCTCACCTCTGGTCGGTATGTTATAAGCCATCAGCATCGAAAATAAAATACTCTTGCCGGCTCCGTTCGGGCCTAAAACAACCCAATTCTCATTTTGACCTATTTTGAAGCTTATATTGTCAATTAACAAATTGCCGTTCCTGATAAAAGAAACATTTTTATATTCTATCATTAAACTTCACACATTTTATATGTCTTGCAGAATTTTCTTTAATAAATGTTAATTCTATTTTTATCTGAAAATAATTCTGCTAAAGTTTTCGACCACAATTCTTATAAATTTTTAATTACTTCATCAGTAATCTCTCGTGTACCCAAATAATTTTCCGGTGCTAAATCTCTTGTACGATAACCGTCTGCTATAATTTTTGTTACGGCCTGTTCAATTCTTTCCGCTTCATCATGTAAACCGAAAGAATAGCGTAAAAGCATCGCCAAAGATAAAATTGTCGCCAGAGGATTAGCAATATTTCGTCCTGCAAGATGAGGTGCTGAACCGTGAATCGGTTCATAAAGTCCGATATCATTGCCCAGACTGGCCGAAGGCAAAAGACCGATTGAACCGGCAATTTGGCTTGCTTCATCCGATAAGATATCTCCGAAGATATTATTGGTTAAAATAACGTCAAATCTGCTCGGCCGACGAATCAATTGCATCGCGGCATTATCAACATACAGAAAATCCAATTCAACTTGCGGATAATCTAAAGCAATTTCTCCGACAACTTCACGCCATAATTTTGATGAATCTAAAACATTGGCTTTATCGATCAAAGTTAATTTTTTCGAACGGCCCATCGCAGTTTCAAAAGCAAAAACAGCTATGCGTTTAATTTCCGCTTCATTATAACGTTCTTCGTCAAAAGCAGTGCGTAAACCGTTTTCCGTGAATGTATCACGCTTACCGAAATATATTCCGCCCACCAATTCACGTACAATTACAAAATCAACATTTTGCAGATATTCCGGTTTTAAAGGTGAATTATCAATTAAACCGGGATAAATCCGGCAAGGTCGTAAATTTGCATAAACACCTAACTCTTTACGTAAGGCCAGAAGACCTTTTTCCGGTCTGATTGCAGGATCAATATTATCCCATTCGGGACCGCCAACCGCTCCCAAAAGAACAGCCGAAACATCTTGCAGTTTTCGTTCAGTCTCCTTCGGAAAAGGATTGCCATACCTGTCAATCGCTGCACCGCCGATATCTCCGAAAATCAAATTGAATATCTTACCCGATTTTTGAGATATGACATTCAATACCTCAAGTGCACAATCTACAATTTCAGGGCCGACACCGTCACCCTTCAAAACTAATATCTTATTATTTTTCATACTTTTTCTCATGTTCCTCTATTAAATTAATATACTGCAGAATCTCTTCAATACCATCTTGACCTTTCAGCAGTTTTTCCCGATATACATTTTCAATTTCAAAAGCAAAGCATAAATCACCGGAGCTCACGGTCTTATCGATCAGATTCACCGTAATTTCAGAATTTTCATTTATCAGTGCTTTTCGTTCCGACCTGCCTAAAATCAAAGGTAACTTCAAATTATTTAAATAGTTCATATAAAAAATCGGTGAATAGCTGCCGGCAATCACAACTTTAAAACCGAAATCCTGTAAAGCCCAGGCTGCATGTTCACGTGATGAACCGCAACCGAAGTTTTCACCGGCTATCAAAATCTGATTGCCCTTATTCACCTCTTGATTTAACGGAAAATCTTCAACAGGTTGTCCGGTTTCATCATAGCGCCACGGGGCAAATAAAGCATCGGCAAAACCGGTGCGTTTCGTAGATTTCAGATAATTTTTAGGAATTAAAATATCTGTATCAATATTGTCTTTAAAAATTACAGTAGCTTTTGATTTTACAATATCTAATTTATACAAGGCTGATTCTCCCTTCGATTGCTGTCTTTGCCGCTAAATAAGGACTCATTAAATGAGTTCTGGAACGTTCACCCTGCCTGCCTTCAAAATTTCGATTTGAAGTCGAAGCACAATGCGTTTCCGGAGCAATCCGGTCTTCATTCATTGCCAGACAATATGAACAGCCCGGCATTCGCATTTCACAACCTGCCCGTTCAAATATATCCACCAATCCTTCCGCTTTCGCTTGTTTCAGGACTTGCATTGAACCCGGAACTACCACACATGTGATATTGTCTGCTATGGTTTTGTCCTGCATCACTTCCGCGGCAATGCGCAAGTCGGTAATTCTGCCGTTGGTACAAGAACCGATAAAAACAAATTCTATCGGTATATCTGCCGCTTTCATGCCGGGTTTGAGCCCCATATATTGATAAGCAGTTTGGTCTTCCGGCGATTTGATTTCCGGAAATGCCCGGTCGACGTCCACGGTCATGGCAGGATTCGTACCGTAACTGACCTGAGGTTTTAAGTCTGTTACATCCAAAGTTATTATCTTATCAAACAGAGCTTCATCATCCGTGTACAAGTCACTGATTGATTCTTTGAATTTTTCAAATTCTTCGCCTTTCGGTGTATAGAGTCTGCCCTCAACATAATCCAAAGTCTTTTGATCAGGTTTGATTATGCCGAATTTTGCACCGCCTTCGATCGACATATTACAGAGGCTCAGCCTTTCTTCGACGTCCATATTTTCAATCGTATCGCCGTAATACTCAATCGCATATCCGGTACCGAATGAAACACCGTTTTCAGCTATTAACTTTAAAATAATATCTTTGGCAAAAACATTGTCTGCCGGTTTTCCGGTAATTTTCACCCCCATAGTTTTCGGTTTAGTCTGCCACATACATTGAGTTGCAAAAACATCCTCAACCTCACTGGTGCCGATCCCGAAAGCAAGAGCTCCCAATGCCCCATGTGTAGCAGTGTGAGAATCCCCGCACACAATCGTTTTACCGGGTAAACTTAAACCTAATTCAGGTCCGATCATATGAACAATTCCGTTATATTCCGAATCCATATCAAATAAGGTTACACCGAATTCCGCACAATTTGCAGCCAGGCTATTTAATTGTTCTGCCGATAATTGATCAGTGACCACAGCACGATGTGCAGCAATTGTCGGTGTATTATGATCCATCGTGGCAAAAGTGCGATCGGGTCTTCTCAATTTGCGATTTTTCAAGCGTAAGCCTTCAAAAGCTTGAGGGGAAGTTACTTCGTGAATCAAATGTAAATCTATGTAAAGCAAATCTTTATCATCTTTAGTTACAATAACGTGCTTTTCCCAAATTTTATCAAATAAAGTTTTTTGCATTCAGCGCTCTCCTGATTTTTTCATCTTACTATATGTCATTTGGTTATTTCTGATACAAAATATCCGCAGTCCGACATTCAGTCTTCTGAATATTATACTCGCCAATATTTAATCTTGACCATGTGCGTGTTGATTTACAGCATTTACATAGGCAATAATGCTTGATTTGATAATGTCATTGCTCAAACCTTTACCGTTGAACACCTGATCATCACTTCTCAAACTTAAGAATGTTTCGCCTAAAGCATCTTTGCCTCTGGTCACCGAATGAATCGCAAAATCTTCTAATTGGAATTTATCTCCGACAATATTTGCCATACAGTCAAAGGCAGCATCCACCGGTCCGGCACCCGAACCGACTCTTTCAATCGTTTCCTTACCATTGCTGAGCTTGATAATCGTTTTTGATTCTTTGCCGTTACTGGTAAAAGAAGAATAGTCAACCAACTCGTAACCGCCGCTGACTTTCTGATATTCTCTGAGCATCAATGCATGGATATCACGATCATAGATTTGTTTTTTGGAATCTGCAATGTTCTTGAAGTCAGCAAAAACCTCTTCCATTTGAGCATCATCTACTTCATAACCCAGTTCTTCAAGTTTGGCGCGCAGAGCATGCTTACCGGAATGTTTACCCAAAACAAGATTTTCCGTTTCGACCAAACCGATCATAGCCGGATCCATAATTTCATAAGTTGATTTCTCCTGCAAAACTCCATGTTGATGTATTCCCGCTTCATGGGTGAAAACATTTTTACCGACAATCGGTTTGGTCGGACTTACCCGACTCGCGGTGATTTGTTCCAACAGATTGGAAGTACGCATAATCTCAGTAGTCTTAATAGCAGTATCTTTACCGTAATAATCATGTCTGGTTTTCAGCGCCATCACAATTTCTTCACATGCAGCATTACCTGCTCGTTCACCGATTCCGTTGATTGTACATTCAACTTGAGTCGCTCCGACATTCACCGCAGCTAATGAATTTGCCACAGCCATACCCAAATCATTATGGCAATGGACAGAAATATCCACCTTATCTGCATCCGGTACATTATCAATTACAGTCTTAATCATGGCGGCATACTCTTCCGGTACGGCATAACCTACTGTATCAGGTAAATTAATCGTTGTTGCACCATTTTGAATTGCTATATCGACAGCTTCACATAAGAAATCCAAATCCGTACGGGAAGCATCTTCACAAGAAAACTCAATATCATCAACTAATGATTTGGCATAACTTACATATTCCGCAATATCCGCCAAAACTTCCGCTCTGGTTTTTTTCAGTTTATATTTTAAATGAATATCCGAAGTTGCAATGAACACATGAATTCTTTTCATTTTTGCATCTTTAATCGCATTATATGCAGCATCAATGTCATTTTTTGTACAACGAGCCAAACCGCAAACTACCGTCTTTTTCAAAACGCCGGCGATCGCTTGTACGGATTCAAAATCTCCTTGTGAAGCTGCCGGGAAACCGGCTTCGATAATATCAACGCCCAATCGTTCAAGTTGCCTTGCCATTTGTAATTTTTCATGTAAATTCATGGAACAACCGGGTGATTGTTCGCCATCTCTTAACGTTGTATCAAATATTTTTATCATATTTCCTCCTGATCAGTTATCCGTCTATTCCGCTAAAATAAAAAAACCCAGAGATTGCTCTCTGGGACGAATTATCGCGGTACCACCCAAATTAATGAAATTTTATTTTCATTCACTCTTCATCTATTAAACTGGTATTTTTCTATCATTCAATAATTTACTTTTAATGTGATCCTGATCTTTTGATTTCTCGACCAGGTATAAAAGAAATTACTCGGATTAACTATTTAAGATTCTCTAAACTTTTCTCAAATCGAAAATCACATCTGATGCGAGGAACTGAGTAGCAATAAGTCTCTGCCAGCAATTTCCACCTGCCTTGCCTCTCTGACGGTTTCAACAAATCACGCGTTTCCTCTGAAAAATCTAGTTGCAGATCATCTCCGGAATTTATCATCTGATTGATCATTAAACTTTTTAATTCCAAAAATGATAATTAAGGTTAAATTTACTTGTTTAATATGGTTATGTAAAGAGCTGATATACATTTTTATACGAATTAACAAATTATTACGCAAAAAGCTTCGGGTTGGTACTGCAATTTCATCATTTTTGCTTAATTATTATTCATTTCAAAGAAAATTAGTGCAAATATTTCAGCTTAAGTTTATCCGTAAGTATAAATCAAATTTAGCTTTTCCCTTTTTAATTGTAAATCCATTGACAGAAAACTTTATATTGAAAAATCTATTTGATTAAGAACTCTTTATTTTTAGAAATTTAGTCATTTTTTTAGATTTCTTGTTATAAATTGTAAAATAGCAGATAAACTTTAAGTTTATTGTTGAAAAACACAGATAATTATTAGATATTATATTAATCTAAACATCTGTGGTATCTTTATACTATAAAAGAATTTGTTTAATAGATTGTATGGTAGAACACTTACACACTACAATCCTTAAAATACTTACCTCTATAGAAAACCGCTTTCACCTTAATGGTGAAAGCGGTTTTCTATTCCGGAATTATTTTATTATTATAATGATCTGAATCAGCAAGCAAAATGATCCGGAAAAAGTTTCAAATTAATTGCTGTTGATTAGATAATAATGTTTCTTTATGTTATTGATAATCTACTACTTCTACCCAAGACAATAAGAACTCTCTTTCTTCTTGATTACCTTTTACGGATTGGCTGGCAGCTACAATCGGCATCCATAATTGTACATATTGTTTCGCTGTATCTGCCTTTTTACAAAATAAATCCAAATATTTTTCTGCTAATTCATCTTTACCTTTTAACTTAAAGAGTAAATAGGTTCTTGCCACATCGGCGGAAGCATTTCCTTGTGTTACATGTGACCAGTCTAAAATATACGGTGTTCCATCTTTTGTTATGATTATATTAGATGGATTGAAGTCACCATGACAAACTTTATCATGTTTGGGCATTGATTCCAGACGAGTATGCAAGTCATACCTGGTCGTTGCATCAAGATCGGTTTCTGAAATTTTACGATGCATTTTATCTTTTATTTTATTCAGCATCGGTGCTTTTTGGGCATGAACCTTTATTTGCAAATTGACAAACAACTCCAAATATTCATCTTCTTTATCCGGATTTGCATCCATCAGATCTTGTAAATTATCACCTTCAATGTATTTTAGAATAATAACTGAATCCGTTTCATTCATTTGCACACCCAGTATGCCGGCAATATTCAAACCTGTTTCTTCTACTCTGGCTGTATTCAAGGCTTCATTCAGTATATCTGCTTTAGAAAAACTTTTATCGAATGTTTTATAAACTTTTCCGTCTGCTTCATAGATTTTTTTATTATTTCTTTCTGCAATTAAATTATTAAATTTCATCTTCATCACCTATGCTTTCTTTGAATTAGTTTTCTTTTTTAATTGCGTTTCATCAGGCATATTCGGTTCGGTGAAAGTTGATTCACCATAATATGCATTCAAATATATCTGTTTCATTTCGCTCATTAACGGATAACGAGGATTTGCACCGGTACATTGATCGTCAAAAGCATTTTCTGCCATTTCATCTAATGTACTTAAGAATACCTCTTCATCAACTCCGTATTCCTGAATGGAGTCTTTGATTCCAATATGCTTTTTCAGTTTTTTGAATTCAGCAATTAAATTCTCCAGTTTTTCTTCATTATTATTTCCGCCTAAACCTAAATAATCAGCTACATCCGCATATTTTTGCAACGTATCAGGATATTGATATTGAGAGAATGTACCCATTTTTACAGGTTGTTCACTGGCGTTAAAGCGAATTACTTGTTCTAATAACAGAGCATTGGCAACACCATGCGGCAAATGATGATAGGCTCCCAGTTTATGTGCTAATGAATGACAAATCCCCAAGAAAGCGTTACCGAAAGCCATTCCCGCCATACAAGCTGCATTAGCCATCTTCTCACGGGCTTCTACATCATTTGCTCCGTTATCATAGCAATGCGGTAAGTATTTGAATGTATTTTTCAATGCATGTAAAGCAATACCATCAGTGTAATCTGTAGCTAACATAGCTGCTAAAGCTTCCATACAATGCGTTACTACATCGATACCGGATGCGGCTGTCACGCTTTTCGGTGCTGTCATATGATAATCAACATCAATGATTGCCATCTGAGGTAATAATTCATAATCGGCAATCGGATATTTTATTTGTGTTTTTTCATCCGTGATAACTGAAAAAGGCGTAACTTCCGATCCTGTGCCGGCTGTAGTCGGAATAGCAACAAAATATGCTTTTTGACCCATTTTCGGAAATTTATAAACACGTTTTCTGATATCGATGAACCGCATTGCCATATCTTTGAAATCCACATCCGGATGTTCATAGAGTACCCACATAATTTTTGCAGCATCCATAGCGGAACCGCCACCGATAGCTATAATTGTATCAGGCTGAAATTGATTCATTTGTGCGGTACCTTCATAAACAGATGCTAAAGTCGGATCAGGTTGGACATTGAAGAATGTTTGATGGCTAATGCCCATTTCATCTAATTGCTTTTCAATATCATTCGTAAAACCGTTTTTATATAAGAATTCATCAGTAACAATAAAGGCTCGCTTTTTATTTTCTTCTTCTTTTAGTTCGCGTAAGGCAACAGGTAAGCAACCTTTTTTAATATATATTTTGGCTGGAATTCTAAACCAGAGCATATTTTCTCTCCTCTCAGCAACAGTTTTAATATTCAGTAAATGTTTAACACCGACATTTTCACTAACTGAATTACCACCCCAAGAACCGCAACCTAAAGTTAAAGAAGGTGTTAATTTGAAATTATATAAATCACCGATCCCACCATGAGAAGATGGAGTATTGACAAGAATGCGGCAAGTTTTCATCCTTTGTTCAAATTCTCTCAATGTAGCTTTTTCAGTTAATTCATTTAAATAAATTGAAGAAGTATGACCATATCCGCCATCAGCTATTAAGGCTTCTGCCTTAGTGAATGCATCTTCTGCATCTTTTGCTTTGTACATGGCCAATACAGGTGATAATTTTTCATGAGCAAATTCTTCGGACAATTCTACAGATTCAACTTCTCCAATCAATATTTTTGTTCCCTGAGGAACTTTTACATCTGCTATTTCTGCGATTGTTGCTGCGGATTGCCCTACAATTTTCGCATTTAAAGCACCATTGATAATAATAGTTTTTCTAACTTTATCTATTTCTTTGCCTTGCAAGAAATAGCAACCGCGTTTAGAAAATTCTGTTCTTACTTCATCATATAATTCTTTTGCTACTATAACTGCTTGTTCGGATGCACAGATCATTCCGTTATCAAATGTTTTAGAATGAATAATGGAATTAACTGCTAATTTTATATCGGCTGATTTATCAATAATCGCCGGTGTATTTCCTGCACCAACTCCCAATGCCGGTTTTCCGGAAGAATAGGCTGACTTAACCATGCCTGATCCGCCAGTGGCCAGAATAATATCTGATTCTTTCATGACCATATTAGTCAATTCCAAAGAAGGAATATCAATCCAATCGATAATACCTTCGGGAGCACCTGCAGCTACAGCAGCTTCTAATACGATCTTAGCTGCTTCAATTGTGCAGTTCTTGGCTCTGGGATGCGGAGATATGATAATAGCATTTCTGGTTTTTAACGAGATCAAACATTTGAAGATAGCTGTTGAAGTCGGATTCGTAGTAGGTATGACAGCCGCTACAACTCCTACCGGTTCCGCAATAATTCTATGGCCGAATGCCTGATTCTCTGAAATAATACCACATGTTTTTGTGTCACGATAAGCATTGTATATATGTTCAGAAGCATAATTATTTTTTATCACTTTATCTTCTACGATACCCATGCCTGTTTCTTCTACTGCCAATATAGCCAGAGGAATCCTTGCCTTATTAGCTGCACTGGCAGCCTCAAAGAAAATCTTATCCACTTCTTCTTGAGAAAAAGCAGAAAATTCTTCCTGTGCTTTTTTCAAGCGAGCTAAAGCTTCTTCTAATTCTCTGACATTTGTAATTACTTTTCTTTTATCAGCATCCATATGATCCTCCTTCTTCCTGACTACCAGGACACTTTCGCTAATAATTGTAAACGTTTACAAAAGCGTTTTCAATGGTATTATTTGTCGTTTTTAACAACTTAAACGTTTACGGAATTGTTGGAATTGCACAGACAAAATGGTTCTGCTCAAAATTCGGAGCTGTGCAGATTTTATTTTGTCCAACGTGGAAAAGTGAGCAGGTTTGATGGTTAAAGCAACAGTTTCTGCTCAAAATTCATTTGCACAACGCCGAAAAGTGAGCAGGTTTGATGGTTAGAATTTTTCAAAATTCTGAATCCTTTTTAATTTTAAAAGAGACAAAGACTATCTCAGAAAATGATTTTTTGAGATAGTCTTTATATTTTTAACTTACTATTAATTAGTTAAATTTATAATAATTTTTGTTTTAGATTAATATCATTCTAAAACAGCCCCTTTATCCGAACTGGTGACCAATCTGCGATAACGATTGAGCCAGCCGCCGACAATATTCGTTTCTTGCGGTTCAAAATTCGCCATGCGCTCTGCAAATTCCGTATCGGATATTTTCAGATTGAGCGCATAATTCGGAATATCGATTGCAATTATGTCCCCTTCCTGAATTATTCCGATTGCACCGCCTAATGCAGCTTCCGGTGCCACATGACCGATTGCTGCTCCGTTTGATGCACCGGAGAATCTGCCATCAGTTATTAAGGCAACGCTCTTATCCAATTTCATACCGGTTAATGCCGATGTCGGATTGAGCATTTCACGCATACCCGGTCCGCCTTTAGGGCCTTCATAACGAATGACAACTACATCTCCCGGATTGATTTCTCCGGCATAAATCGTCGCTATCGCATCATCTTCACTATCAAATACTCTTGCCGGGCCTTCATGTTTTAACATTTCGGGCGCTACTGCTGAACGCTTGACTACTGCTCCTTTTTCCGCAATATTTCCGTATAAGATTGCGAGGCCGCCGACTTCACTGTAAGGATTATCAATCGGCCTGATTGCACCGTTATCATGTGTTTTGATGTTAGCTATATTTTCACCTACCGTCTTGGTCGTAACAGTCAATAAACCTAAATTAATCAAATCTTTTTTCGCCAATTCTTTGAGAACAGCACCAACACCGCCGGCAAAATACAAATCTTCCATATGAGTCGGTCCGGCCGGTGCCAAATGACAAAGATTGGGAATCTTTTCACTTAATTCATTAAAAATATTCAAGTCTACTTCAATTCCTGCTTCTGTTGCGATTGCCAAGAGATGTAATACCGTATTGGTTGAACAACCCAGTGCCATGTCCGATGCAATTGCATTACGTACCGAATCTGCAGTAATAATATCTTTGATCCGAATATCTTTACGCAACAATTCCATAATCATCATGCCGGTTTCTTTTGCCAAACGCTGTCTGGCTGAAAAAGGTTCAGGTATTGTTCCGTTGCCGGGTAAGGCCAAACCGATCGCTTCACTCAGACAATTCATCGAATTGGCCGTATACATGCCGGCACAACTGCCGCAACTCGGACATACCGATTGTTCACACTCCAAAAGCTCATCCGCCGTAATCATATTTGCTTTATAGCTGCCGACTGCTTCGAATACTTTAGATAGACTGATCGAACCTTGAGTACTTTGCCCTGCCAACATCGGACCGCCGCTGACTAAAATAGTCGGTAAATTCAGTCTCAGAGCTCCCATGATCATTCCGGGAACTATTTTGTCGCAGTTCGGAATTAACACCAGAGCATCGATACCGTGGGCAATTGCCATTGACTCAACACTGTCGGCAATCAATTCTCTGCTCGGCAAAGAATATTTCATTCCCTGATGCCCCATCGCAATTCCGTCACAAACACCGATCGAAGGAATCATGATCGGAGTACCGCCATTCATCAAAACTCCGGTTTTAACACTTTGGGTTAATTTATCAAGGTTCATGTGACCGGGGACTATTTCACTGTACGCACTGACAACTCCGATCAACGGACGTTGTAATTGCTCTTCGCTATAACCCAATGCATAGAACAAACTGCGATTAGGTGCTCTCTCAGGTCCGCGTAATACTTTTTCACTCGCTAAGTTCATGTTCCTCTCATTTTTCCCCATTAAAAATTCACCTTATCTATGCCTTTTAACTGCAGCATTTCTCTGGCTTCATCTGAACTGGCTATTTCATAATCAAGTAATTCTAAAATACTTTTAATTTTAGTTACTTGTTCAGCATTATTACGGGCAAGTTCGCCTTGAATATTAATGTATAAAGAATCTTCCATCCCGACTCTAACATTACCGCCTTGTAAAACATGGAAAGTTTCTGCTCGGAACATTCTGCGTCCTGATCCTACTAAAGAATATCTAATATCAGAACCTAACAACTGTTGAGCCGTTTTAATCATAAATGTAATATTATCATTAGATAAAGGAATGCCTCCTAATGTTCCCGGTACAAACTGAATATATATCGGATCTTTTACAAGCCCTTTGCGCCTGAAGTAAGCAACCGTATTAATTTGTCCAAGATCAAAAACCTCGAATTCCGGTCTGATTTGATGCTCATTCATCAGAGTTAAAGCATGTTCAATATCAGCAAAGGTATTTTTAAAAAAGCTATCATATGTTCTCGTTAGAAAAGGTTCTTCCCATTCAAATTGGGGTTTATCGAAAGTTTTTGTCAATTCAGACAAAACAAAATTGGATGTTCCTGCATTACAAGTTGCCATTTCCGGTTTAAATTCAGACAAAACAGCAAATCGTTCCTCTACTGTCATTCCCAATGCCCCACCGGTAGTAATACCAATAACTGCATTACACTGTTCTTTAATACCGCTTAATATCTCTCTGAAGTAATCCAAGTCAGAAGTCGGTTCTCCCGTTACAGGTTTTCTCGCATGAATATGTACAATTGCAGCTCCTGCTTTCCACGCGTCAACAGCGTTTTGAATAATCTCATCTTTCCCTTTAGGAAGGTACGGCGACATGCTTGGCGTATGAATTGCTCCTGTAATGGAAGCAGTAATAATTGTTTTCTCTCTTCTTTTTTTACTCATTTAAACACTCCTTGTGTTGTTATTTATCAACAACTTCAGTTTAGACATAGTACAATGAAGCACATATAGGCTATTAAAGAGGATGTTCAGCAATTAAAATCATATTCGTGCTTGCAAAGTGCTTCATCAGCAATTGAAATCATAATCTTTTTCTGTGCCTCATTGTACTTGTCCGGAAAGGGTTTATTTACCTTTATTTCTCCTGTTTCAGAGAATCTTCATATTTTTTTCTGCGCTTATAATGTTCTGAACGCTCATATTTGAAATCTTCACTGCCATCAGGATATCTATAACGTTTAATATCCTGATCTTGGGGATAAAGGAAACGTCCGCCACATGCCATAATCACAGTTTTTGTTTCAGGAGTTAAATCGGAAACTATGTACTCCAACTGACGAGTAAGCATTGCAGGATCGCCTGTACAATTAGCCCAATTATCATAGTGATACGGAATCAAAAGTTTTGCTTTGAGAGTTTGACCTAATCTGGCAGCATCATATGGTGTCATCTTGTCGGTAGCTCCAGGAGGATTAAAGCCCATATTAAACAGAGCTACATCTATATCATATTTTGCAGCAACTTCTACATAACCGTCGTTATACCAAGTATCGGCTAAAAATAAAATGTTTCCTCCGGAAGTCTTAAACAACAATGATACAGCCGCTTCTTCATATGGTAACAGTTCATCACCGGCTGTCGTTCTAATAGCCGTGTCGTCATAACAAACTAAGAAATCTACCTCGGCTCCCGGTACTTGCACGGATTCTCCCACTCTCGCAACATGGATGCGTTCTTCCGGAACCTTAAACACTCTCAATTTTTCAGCAGCTTTCGGTGCCGCATAAAATGGAGCATCTGTTGTTTTCAAAGCTGCTTTAACAGCATAAAGATCCGTATGATCCTGATGCATGTGTGTGCAGAAAACACCGTCTACTCTGTTGAATTTCCAAGGATCAATAACTTGTACATTTAATCTTAACCAATTGATACTCTCAGCACCGCCTTGTCTGCAAACACCGCAATTCCCTACTCGCTCTGTATATATTGAAGGTCCGCAATATTGATCTATCCAGAAAATCCCGCCGGCATCAGTTTTCAGAATCCATGATGTCCCGCCGCACCACCATAAGGCTACCTGACCTACCGGTACTTCAAAGTTTTCTATTTCTTGATTTAAGAATGTCCCCCATTCAGGAAAACAATCTCTTAACCATTGATCGCGATCAATATCTTGATCTCTTGATACCCAGGTACCGGACAATATTCCTCTACCATCATCTTTTACTACATTATTCTCTGACATAATTTTCACCTGTTCCTTTCCTAATATATAAACAAAATTATTACTTTAATTACTTTCTTCGAGCAGCAATATAATCTAATGCTTTATTCCATCCATTTTCAAACTGATTTCTAAATCTGCGCACCGGAGCAAAATCTTCATATTCTTCTGCTTTTAATCCGTCACGTAAATATGCTCGTTTAAAATCGGGAACTTTTTCTAATAATTCATCAATAACATCAGGAGCAGGTGCACAAGAGAAGCGATCAATCACGACGCCGTTTGATTCTAATAATTTGTCAGCAGTTCCCTGCCAATTAATGGTAACCCCTGAACGGGCACCTACCATCTCGGTAAAGTGATGCAAGCCTCTCGCACCGCCTGAAAGCATTTCTGCTTTATATCCGCGATCATCCATTATGCGTCTGATCTTTTTAGCAACAATGATTCCTGCTTGCCATAAAGCATCCCTGTCTACATTGATATTTTGCGCTTCTACCTGAGCTGACAATTCCTCGTCGAAGATACCTGCTATATGTGCAAATGCAAAAGTCTTTACGTCAGAGTTTTTCTTTAAACAGTCTTCATAGATCTCACATACATCAATGGCTTGCGCTACACTCATTACTTCAGTAGCCAAAACAGCATACCCTTGTTCACAAAGATAACGGATCGCTTCTAAACCCGATTCGGTTGCTGGTACTTTCACCATAATGTTAGGTGCAATATCTTTGTACATTTCTGCACAAGCTACGATATTCTCAAACGATTCATCAATCGGACTTGATTGAATAGTTACATATCCTTCTCTGCCTTTTGATTCTTCAAAAACCGGTAAGAAGATATCACAAATTTTCTTTACCCACAGAAGCTGAAATTTAGTTAATACAGATTCATCGTTCGCATCTTCTTCCATCAATTTCTTTAACAGTATATCCGGTTCCTCACCTAACACAGGATTGCCTAATATTTTTGACGGATATGTCGGATTCTGGGTGCAATTAACAGCTCCGGCATCAATTGCCAATTGGGCTTGCTCTTCAGTAACATTGTTTATCCAAAAACGGGTCGGGGTTTTGGCACTTACTCTTTTAAAATAATCTTTTGTCATTTTTATTCTCCTTTGCTTTCTATTAATATTTCACAATACTTATCGATTTACTTAGCCATGGCTTTTCTATTTCTGACACTATCTATAACAATCGCAATTATTAATACCAAACCTCTTAAAATCATTTGTACATATGAATTTGTACCAAGTAATGACATTCCGTTATTTAAGGTGCCGATAAACAGAATACCCAGTGCGGTACCAAACACTGTACCTTTTCCACCTGCGATACTTGTTCCTCCTAAAAGAACGGCACTAATGATATCACTCTCCCAGCCGGTTGCAGTATTACCGCCACCACCGCCGGTAGTACCGGTCAGGATCAGAGCAGCAATTCCGGCTAACAGCCCTGATGTAGAAAAAATTAACATTTGTGTTTTCTTAACTGAAATTCCTGCTAAACGACTGGCTCTTTTATTGCCGCCAATCGCATAAACTGATCGACCGAAAGTAGTATATTTCAGAACCAGAAACATAATTATCAAAATAACTACGAAAAACAGCAGACTTACCGGTACACCAATAATTTTCCCTGAGCCTAAAAATTTAATCTCTTTTGAATCGTGCATCATTGACATGCCGCCACACATTACAAATGCAGTTCCTCTGGTTATTCCAGCGGTTCCGAGCGTTACAATCGTAGGATGAAGCTCAAACGAGGTAACTAAAAGACCGTTTATTATTCCTACAATTAATCCGACCAAGACACAAACTATCATTATCAGATATGGACTAAGATCAGTTTTCGTTAAAAGCAGCACAGAAATTACATTTGACAATGCCATGTTGCCTGCTACTGACATATCCAGACCGCCGGATAGAATAATCATCGTAACACCCAGGGCAGCAATACCATAAACGCTAATCGAAATTCCGATGTTTGCAAAATTACTTAATTGGAAAAAATATTTTGATAAAAATGAAAGTAATATTACTAATAAAATATAAACCAAAAGCAGACCAAACACAGAACCCGATGATGATATTCTTGCTTTAATATTTTCTAATTTCTTCGACATTTTGTCCTCCGTTCTGTTTAAGAAGCTACAGTTGCTTCGCTTGTATTCAACATATTCAACACATCTGCTTGACTGACTTCATTACAACTACATTCAGTCAGAATCCGACCGTCACTAAACAAAATCAGTCTATCAGCAACACCTAAAACTTCAGGTAAATCAGATGACATAAACAGAACAGCTTTACCTAAATTACAAAAATCATATAAAAGATCATATATTTCAGATTTTGCTCCTATGTCTACTCCACGGGTAGGGTCTGCCAGGATCAAAACGCTGGAATCATAATCCATCCAACGCGATATCAACGTTTTTTGCTGATTGCCGCCGGAAAGATCTGTTATGTTTTGGTTGTATCCTGTGGTTTTGATTCGCACATCTTGCTTTAACTTCTCAAATATTTCTCTCTCTTTCGAAAAATCTATGATTCCTTTTTTCGACCGCAAATATGTTCCGCTGAATGTAGAATTCACTCCTACAGACATATTCATCATTAAACCTTCATTTTTTCTGTCTGAAGGAACAAGACCGATGCCATTTTTCATAGCATCAATCGGACTCGAAATAGAAACAGGTTTATTGTTGATTTTCACTTCACCACTGCGTATTGGTAAATCACCGAATAATGTGCGACAGATCTCCAGTTGACCTGCTCCTAACAAACCGTATAGTCCAACAATTTCTTTACTCTTTACTTGAAAAGAAACATCAGTTAAGTAATTATTAGTAATTGAATTTACGTCTAAAATTGTTTCACCTAACTCTATCTGTCGCTCCTTATATTGATGCCCCATTTCGTGACCGACAATATATGTAACCAAATCCGACACTTTCGTGTCTTCTTTATTTACAGTAGTAACTTTTCTGCCATCGCGGAAGACAGATATTCTTTCGGAAATATCCATTATTTCATTCAAGTAATGTGAAATATATATAATGCTCACCCCTTGGGATGATAAGGTTCTGATTAATGTAAATAATTTCTGGCTTTCATTTTCGTTAAGTGCAGCGGTCGGTTCATCAAGAATCAATACCTTCATATCTTTTGAAAGTGCTTTACATATCTCTACCATCTGTTGTTCTGCAACCGTGAGTTCACTGACATTTATGCGTGAATCAATATCTAAACCCAGTCTGGCTAATAAGTCATGTGCTTTTTGATACATTTCCGGCCAAGAAACAACTTTGTTTTTGACCGGCAAATCACCTAAAAAGATATTTTCTGCAACACTCATGGTCGGAATCAAATTAAATTCCTGATAAATCGTTCTGATCCCCAGTGACGTCGCATCTTCCGGGCGGGTTAGTTTTACTTGCCGCCCTTCAAATGTTATTGTCCCGGAATCTGCCATGTGATCACCGGAAATCATTTTTATAAAAGTAGATTTCCCTGCACCATTTTCACCGATGATTGAATGTATCTCGCCTTTTCGTAATTTAAAATCAACGTCACTTACTGCGCTTATACCGCCGAATGATTTACAAATTTTCCTTGCTTCAATAATGTTCATGGCGTTATCCTCTCCTCACAGGCAGAAAACGTTAATCTTTTACATATTCAGGACGCAATTCCGCCAAATTCTCTAATGTAACCAATTCTGTATAAAGTACAGTTGTATATGGAACTTCTTTGCCCTCAAGCATATCCATTGCTACTTCCAAAATTGTGTCAGACCATTTATCAGGAAAATAATCCACTGTTCCTAATAACGGGCTGCCTTCTTCTTGCATTTCAGAATAAAAATCTGCTATACCACCTGTACTTACAATTACAATATCGTCTGTTCTGTGAGCTGCTTCAGCTGCTGCTAAAATACCGAATGCGGGTTCATCAATATGAGCCCATACTAAAACTTTGGAATTGGGATGGGCTGTTAAGAAATCAGCAAACATCTGTCTGTTTGTTTCCATGTTGCCGTGTCCGTTAATCAATGACTGCGGAAGATCCGGAATTTCCTGAGCAAAGTATTCCTCAGATCCGGTTTGTCTGTCTACGAACATTTGACCTGAGTCAGGCATATTGGCAAAAAGGATTTGAACATCTTCTTCATCTGCCCAGTTTTCTTTATAATAATCGGTAAGAGCCACTGCCATATCATGACCGATTTGGATGTTGTCTATTGCACAGAGCGGTGTATCGCCACAACGTGATTGGACAGAAAGCATTGGTTGACCGGCTTCGGCCATCATTTCTCCGACCTGTTCACTTGCTGCACTGACCAGGTAATTAATATACAAATCCGGTTTCAAGGTAATAACATTACGTGCATTTTCGATAGCAACATTCGTATCGGCATTGCTGTTTGCCATATAAGTAAACTCGATATTGTCGTATTCTTTTTCAAGTTCTTTCATACGATCCTCAGAAGCAACCGCCGTTGTGGTTTCTTTATCACAAATAGCATAAACAATTCGATATTTATCTTTTGAATCTGATGCTTCTTCTGTTTCTTTTTCCTCTTCTTTCGATTCTTCTTTTACATCTTCTTTATCATCTTCTTTTACTTCTTCTTTTACTTCTTCTTTTGATTCTTCTTTGATGTCTTCTTTTTTCTCGTCTTTTTTAGTTTCTTTTTTACTACATGCAGCCATAGCAAATAACAAAATGCTAACTAACAATAAGCTCAATACTTTTTTAAAAATACTTTTTTTCATACAATTAATTCTCCTTAATCTTAATTACTTAATGTGTTCATCCTCATTGCTCACAAACTTATATTTGTTATACAATCAATTTCCCTATTCCCTTAAATAACTTCCGTTTTTAGTATCTACCCTCCTTTATGTATTTTTATAACCACTTAATGGTAATATGGTATTACCATTAAGTGCAAAAAATTTTTAGTTTAATAATTTTTATTTTAATAATTCCATTTTTTAAAATTTGTTATGTTTATGTTATATATTAATATTGAAATTTAGGTGTTCCAACATTCTCTGATAAGCCAAGTCAGGATTTCTCTCTTCAATTGCTTCCAGAATAATTTTATGCTCGGCAGGAAACTTTTTAATTGCGTCTCTTTTATGTTTATATACTTTATGAAAATATCTAATAGAATAGTGTAAAGCGTCAACAAACTGTTTAAAGAATACATTGTTTGCTGCCGATGCAATTGCATCATGAAATTGCATATCTGCTTGTATCACCAATCCAAAATCACATTTTCCTGTAAGATATTCCTCTATTGCATTTTTATGTAGAATATAGTTGTGCTTTATTATTTCGATATCCTCTTTAGTTGCACTTTGAGCGGCATATTTTGCAGCACTACATTCAAAATCTTTTCTTACATAAAAAATATCTTTTTGAGATATGTTTTGAAGCTTGACATTAGCAAATATTATTTTACTAAATCTTTCTGTGTCAAACTCAGTTACAAAGGTACCTTCACCTTGCCTTGGTGTTAATATTCCAAGGAGAGATAGTGCAGAAATCGCTTCTCTAACCGGTACACGTGAAACTCCTAATTGCTCAGCAAATTCTCTTTCATTTAAGATTCTGTCACCTAGCTTTAATCTGCCATCAATTATTTCTTGTATAATATGATCAATTATTTGTTGACTTACACTTTTCTTATCGATTATTAATTTCTGTTTCATATAATATCTACTCTTTAAACTAAATTAGTGGTATTACCACCTTACCTAATGTGATTATAAATTAACACATTTTACATATTTAGCAAATTGTCTTTTTTCTTAAATAATTTCATATTCTTTTGTGCACATAGCACAAAGCGTGTTTTTCATTAATTGTTATATGTTATTCAGGACTTTATTATAATAATCCAATAAATTAATTATCCACGATTAAAAAAGGATGTATCCACAATCTAGTTGATACATCCCTTTTTGTAAAATAATTAAAGATATATATTCAATAATAATGCTTACGCTTTGCCGTCTGAACCTAAAAAAGCGGTAATTTTATGTCTGACCATTTCACGAATGGCATCACGAGCAGGTCCTAAATATTTACGCGGGTCGAACTCAGCCGGAGATTCGTTTAAGATACGTCTGATTGAACCTGTCATTGCCAGACGTATATCGGAGTCTATGTTTATTTTGCAAACAGCTTTGCGTGCAGCTTCCCTGAGCATCGGTTCCGGACAGCCTAATGCATCTTCCAAATCACCGCCGTTTGCATTGATCATCTTAACAAACTCAGGCATTACCGAGCTGGCACCGTGTAAAACAATCGGGAAACCGGGAAGTCTTCTTGATATTTCATCCAGAATATCAAATCTTAATTTAATGTCGGTACCGGGTTTAAACTTATAAGCACCATGGCTGGTTCCGATCGCAATTGCTAATGAGTCGCAGCCGGTACGTGATACAAAGTCTTCAACTTGTGCCGGATCTGTGTAGCTTGAATCTTCAGCTGAAACATTAACTTCATCTTCAATGCCTGCCAGACGTCCCAATTCCGCTTCTACAACAACACCTTTAGCATGGGCATATTCAACAACCTGTCTGGTTAAAGCAATATTATCTTCATAAGCTAAATGTGAACCGTCGATCATAACCGATGTGAAGCCACCATCGATACAGCTTTTACATAATTCGAAAGTATCACCGTGGTCCAAATGCAAAGCAATAGGAATATCCGTTTCCAGAACTGCTGCTTCTACTAATTTCATCAAATATGTATGACTTGCATATTTTCTGTCACCGGGTAAAACTTGCAAAATCAAAGGTGATTTTAATTCATTTGCCGCTTCTACGATACCTTGAATAATTTCCATGTTACCTACATTGAAGGCACCTATCGCATAGCCGCCGTCATATGCTTCTTTAAACATTTTTTCTGTTGTTACTAATGCCATTTTAATTCTCCTTTAACTAATTGTTTGTTATTTAATAAAGCTTATGAACCAATAATAATTATATTGCTAAATCTTGAATTCTTCAATTATTCCTCATGTTTCAAAATCAATTTTTACGTTGTAATGTTTCATAACCGACTTGATTTACCAAATCTTTAAAGCACCGCGTTCTTTGATTGTATGGTAGAACACTTACACACTATAATCCTTAAAATTCTTACCTCTATAGAAAACCGCTTTCATCATTAAGTTGAAGGCGGTTTTCTATTCCGGAATTATTAAATTATCATTTGAATTCTTAACAATACCATCGTTTGTATTGACTAACCGGGTTGGTTTCGGTGGCTAGACGCTGGATAGATTTGATGCTCACCTTTCGCTCACATTTTTTCTTCCACAGCTGCAATCTCCGGAGGAATATTATTTATTAGCTGCACAGCTAATAACCGAACGTAAAAGAGGGAATGTTCTGCAACATTCCCTCTTTTATCAAAATTCTGTTTTACTTATGTTAAAATCAGTTTTGAAAAATATGATTATGCTTTGCCGTCTGAACCTAAAACAGCGGTAATTTTATGTCTGACCAGCTCACGAATGGCATCACGGGCAGGACCTAAATATTTACGCGGATCGAACTCAGCAGGAGATTCGTTGAAGATACGTCTGATTGTACCTGTCATAGCCAGACGTAAATCGGAGTCTATGTTTATTTTGCAAACAGCTTTGCGTGCAGCTTCTCTGAGCATCGGTTCCGGACAGCCTAATGCATCTTCCAAATTACCGCCGTTTGCATTGATCATCTCAACAAACTCAGGAATTACCGAGCTGGCACCGTGTAAAACAATCGGGAAACCGGGAAGTCTTCTTGATATATCATCCAGAATATCAAATCTTAATTTAATGTCGGTACCGGGTTTGAATTTATAAGCACCATGGCTGGTTCCGATCGCAATTGCCAATGAGTCGCAGCCGGTACGTGATACAAAGTCTTCAACTTGTGCCGGATCTGTGTAGCTTGAATCTTCAGCTGATACATTAACTTCATCTTCAATGCCTGCCAGACGTCCCAATTCCGCTTCAACAACAACACCGTTTGCATGAGCATATTCAACAACCTGTTTGGTTAAAGCGATATTATCTTCATAGTCTAAATGTGAACCGTCGATCATAACCGATGTGAAGCCACCATCGATACAGCTTTTACATAATTCGAAAGTATCACCGTGGTCCAAATGCAAGGCAATCGGAATATCCGTTTCCAGAACTGCTGCTTCTACTAATTTCATCAAATATGTATGATTTGCATATTTTCTGGCACCGGAAGAGACTTGCAAAATCAAAGGTGATTTTAATTCATTTGCCGCTTCCGTGATACCCTGGACAATTTCCATGTTGTTAACATTGAAAGCACCTATTGCATAGCCGCCGTCATATGCATCTTTAAACATTTTTTCTGTTGTTACTAATGCCATTTTAATTCTCCTTTAAATAATTGTTTGTTATTAAAAATATCTTATGAACCAATAACAATTATATTACTAAAACATGAATTCTTCAATCATTACTCATCTTTCAAGATCAATTCTTACGTTATTATGTCGTTAATTATCAATTCCTACCCGTCAGTTTATAAAGTTTTTAAGCGGATTTCGGTTTGCTGATACATATTACGGTATTCTTCCAGTTTTTGCCGTTCTTTAGCTACCACTTGTTCCGGTGCTTTATCAGTAAAATTTTTATTCGCTAATTTATTTTCTGCTCTCTTTATTTCAGCCAGATATTTTTCCAATTCGCCTTCAAGTCGTTTTTTCTCTTCCTCCAGATCTATCAAATCTTCTAAAGGCAGATAAGCTGTTCCTGCACTGAACGGTAATGTAATTGATGTTTCCGGTATATTCGAATTATCGGCTTGAATCGTGATTTGATCAATACCGGCCAAATTAGCCAAGCTCTGTGCCGCATCATTAAAAGTTGAGCGTACTGAGGCGGATTCCGTAACAAGCAGCAAACCGGATTTGCGATTATGCGGAACATTCATTTCGGCACGAATGTTTCTTACTCCATGAATGACCTCAATTAAAAGTTCCATTTGGGCAGCATCTTGCGAAAAAATCAGATTTTCATCAACTTCCGGCCAAGCTTGATTAATTAACAAACCGTCTTTATGCAAAAGTGATTTATAGATTTCTTCTGTAACAAAGGGCATGTACGGATGTAATAGTGCCATACATTGACAAAGTACATGGTTGAGGACTGACTGAGCCATCAGTTTCGATTGTTCATCCTCACCCTGCAGGCGTGCTTTTACCATTTCAATATACCAGTCACAGAAATTGTCCCATAAGAAATTGTAAATTTTAGTCAAAGCAATTCCCAGGTCATATTGTTCCATGTTATAAGAAACTTCTTTTATCAAATTTTGTAAATTACTCAAAATCCATTTATCTTCAATTGCTAATTCTGCCTCATTGTAATCTAAATCCAAGTCGGCAAAGCTGATTTCATTTTCAATATTCAGCATTACAAAACGAAAGGCATTCCAGAATTTATTAATAAAATTACGTCCGTTTTCAATCCTTTCTGTTTGATAGCGTAAGTCGTTACCCGCAGCAACTCCGGCAACTAAAGCAAAACGCAGCGCATCTGCACCGTATTGGTCGATTACTTCAAGCGGATCGATACCGTTACCCAAAGATTTTGACATTTTGCGTCCCAATTCATCACGCACAATACCGTGAATCAAAACATCATGGAACGGGATCTTTCCGGTATGCTCAATTCCGGAAAAAATCATGCGAGATACCCAGAAAGTGATAATATCGTAACCGGTTACCAAAACATCGGTCGGATAGAAAAATTCTAAATCTTCAGTTTGCTCCGGCCAGCCTAAAGTTGAAAAAGGCCATAATGCCGAGGAGAACCAGGTATCTAAAGTATCTTCATCTTGTCTTAATTTCGAACACCCGCAAGTATCACAATGAGTCGGAATCTGTCCCGGTTCTTGCGGAACCGTTATTTCACCGCAATCCTCACAATACCAGGCAGGAATCCGATGCCCCCACCATAGTTGACGTGAGATATTCCAATCCCGGATGTTCTCCATCCAATGAAAATAGGTTTTATTGAAGCGCTCGGGAATAAAATCTATCTCCCCCGATCGCACTGCTTCAATTGCAGGTTCTGCCAGTTCTTGCATAGCCACAAACCATTGTTCGGAAAGCTTCGGTTCAATTACCGTATTACAGCGATAGCAAGTTCCGACTGCATGCCCGATGTTTTCGGTTTTCACTAAAAAACCTTCATTTGTCAGATCTTCTACTATTATTGTCCGGGCATCTTCTCTGGTTAAGCCTTGATATTTACCACCAAGTTCATTTATTGTTGCATCATCATTTAAGACATCAATCACTTCAAGATTATGTCTCAACCCTACTTCAAAGTCGTTCGGATCATGGGCAGGAGTAATTTTAACAACGCCTGTGCCAAATTCAGGGTCTACATACTCATCGGCAATAATCGGAATTTCACGATTAACCAAAGGTAAGATTACGGTTTTGCCTACAAGATCCCGATAACGTTCATCTGAGGGATTTACCGCAACTGCGGTATCTCCCAGCATTGTTTCCGGTCTGGTTGTTGCAACTTCCAAAGAACCGCTTCCGTCAGTCAAAGGATATCTCAAGTGCCAAAACTGATCCTGACGATCCTGATGTTCAACTTCAGCATCGGATATTGAAGTCATACAAACCGGACACCAGTTAATCATGCGATTACCGCGATAGATCAAACCTTTTTTATATAAATTAATAAAAACATATTCCACGGCTTGTGATAAGCCTTCATCCATTGTAAAACGCAGACGGCTCCAGTCACAGGAAGATCCCATACGTTTAATCTGTTCAACTATTTGATTACCGAAACGTTCTTTCCAATCCCATGCCCTGATCAAAAATTTTTCACGCCCCAAATCATCTTTGGTCAGATTTTCTTCACGCATTTCTTCAACAATTTTCATTTCGGTAGCAATGGAGGCATGATCGGTTCCCGGCAGCCATAAAACTTCATAACCCTGCATTCTCCTGAATCTGATCAACGTATCCTGCAAAGTCATATCCAAGGCATGTCCCATATGAAGAACACCGGTAATATTCGGCGGCGGCATGACGATTGTATAAGGTTTTTTACCCGATTGCGGATCAGCAGTGAAACATCCCCTGTCCTGCCACAAAGTATAAATTTCGTTTTCATGATCTTGCGGTATAAAATTCTTTTCAATAGCATCAATTCTCTTCATTAATATCCTCAACTTCCTTTACGATAATTTTTCTGCCTTCACCATATACTGAATCGATCGTTAAATTACCGTCTGAATAACTTGATTGTAAAATAAACTGCAAACGCTTGATTTTGCTTAAATCAACCTGCATCTCGTCAATTATAAAACTAATTTTTTGCCAGGCCAAGACATCTTTAATTTGATGAGGGACTGATCTGGCGGAGTTCCCATCTTCATCTTCCAACAACAAAAAGATTTTTTTAACATGATGATCCGAATTAAAAAGCTCAATAGTCAATCTCTGCCAGAAACTCAAATTCAGCGGAGGATAGAGTGAAGCATAATGCAGGATCGGTTCAAACATGATCGGTTTTTGATCAGCTTTGGTATATTCCAGGTATAAAGCGGCCGAACTGCTGCGTTTATTATTTTTTTCCAGACTCAATTCACCTTTACCGGAAGAGATCTGCCATAAAGGATAATAGCCCGGCAGGTCCTCTTCAGGCATCTCTGAATAATTTGTTTCTTTTTTCGGAACGATCCAACCCGTAAGCTGATCGCAATACATCCAAATTTGACTTAATGAATTTTCCGGATAATCTCTTTCCAGACGAAAAGGAACTATCGGCATCTCATTACCACCCAATAAATTAGCAGCTTGATTAAAACCGGAAAAAGCATAGGAACAGGATTGGGGTTTCTTAATTTCCGGATGCCAAACCAAAGTTCGAATACCAAATAATTTTTTGGCTTGAGCCGGCAGATAATTTGAAGTTTCACCGCAAATATTAAAGCCTTTTAAAGTTAAATCACCTTCAGGTAATTTTAATCCTTCGCCTACATTGGCAAAACTCAGGATTAATTTATCCGAAATCCATTCCGCATATTTAACTTCAGGCGCCGAAGTCGGCATATCAGCATGATAAACCAGACCTTTGGCAATCGCACACATCCGCTCACCGATTTGAGCTTTAGCTCTCGGATTTAACGGCCTGGCATAAATATGCTCACCCTCTGTATTATAATCTAATGGCAAATCATATAGTGTAATCATACCGGCAGGAGTTCTCAGCTGACGTCTGGCTATAGTTAAAGTTTCATTAAAACATGCCAATATTTTATCATCAGTTGTACTGTAATAATAAGGTGCCAATTGACTGTAAATCATGCACGGACCGCGTTTGAAGCTATGAAAATTACGACACAATACTATCGAAAATTCTTTAAATGCCTCTAAATAATACTCGGGATAATCAACATCCGATTCACCGTGTGAAAAAATAACACCGCGAATCGATAAACCGATAAACGGAGCAAGTTTATGATTATACATTACAGTCGGTTGATTTTTCCGACTGAAAGATGTTGATTCGGAAGGTAAATCATTCCAATTCGATTTATCCCGATAATGTTCCGAATCCAGCACATGCTGTTTCAAGTGCGGTTTGGTTTCTATAATCTCGCGGGGCAACCAACTATGAATCATTGTATCCGCAGCAGCCAAATTATAGATTGCGACCGGAATATTAAGACTTTCCTGTAATCTGGCAGCAAAAACCAAAGCTGTCGCAGATATATCCAACAGGTTTTCCGCGTCCGCTGTCAGCCATTGTCCGTTTACGATACGAGCCGTCGGCTTAAACAAAAACATCTCTTCATCATCTGCCAAACCATATTCAGCCATTGTAAATATTCGCAGTTTTTGTTGTTTGGAAATTTGAGGAAGTAAATCTTTAACATCGGTATAACGAGCCGGCATTGACATATTTGACTCGCCCAAGGCTAACCAGACTTCACCGAAAAAAATGTTTTCGATGACACAGCGAATGTTTTCCACAGTTAAAGACAAACGATAAAAATCATATGAAGCTTCCAGCACAGGTAATTTGAAGCCGAATAAACCGCGCGCATCAGATTCTTCCGTACTCTGAAACACAATACCATATTCTTTATTTTTTGCAGACTCACTTCCCGGATATCTCTCTAACAAAATCTCAATTTTCGAATTAGGTTTGGTTTGGCCAAAAATTTGGTTCGTTAATCCCTGCTGTAAAACCATATTGTCTTTAAAGTAGCCCGGAAGCCTGATACTGATAACAGACAATTCTATCCTCCATGTTTTTAGTACTATAAAAACTGATTTTTCTTCTTAGTTTTTAATAACTTAATTTCTCGTTTTTTAAGAAAACTCGATCTCGGATAATTATAGCACCTAATGCATTTGTTTTTGTAATTTCTTCCGCTTCATATAAAGCTTTTAACAGCATATCAGGCCGTAAATTTGCAATACTTCCCGCTTTGCACAAAAATTTGATTTGATTTGAAGTAATAACTTGTAAATCAATGATTAATTCACGTAAATCATATATGCGCTTTTTACCTTTGCGGATCCTTTCCACAACCAAAGTGTGATCATCGGATAAGATTACTTTTTCAGCTGCAGCTCCCAGATCATCAGCTATTATTGTATAGGCTGCTGCCTCTACCAAACTCATTAAATTCTTTTCCGGATATTCGAGATATTCTGCTGTCTCAATCTGCAACCCTTGCGGTAATTTCAGGTTTAATTGTTGCATGATCGCTTGAACAGGGATTCTTTCAACTAATTCCAAATCCAGAGGATCAGCTCTGGTTTCAATTCCGACCCCTACAGGCAGACCAAATTCCATAATCGGTCTCGGATTATAACCCTCAGTGAATGCCGATGGTAATTTTGCACGTTTGCAACTATATTGAAACGTGCGCATCAAATCGAGATGTCCGATCCAAGCGGGAACCCCTGTACGCGAATATTTTAATCGATAACGAAAATTAACTTTTTGTTTACTTGCCATGATTGACACATAATCCTGTTTTAAATTGTAAGGCACCGCAATTATGACATTGTTCGCGACATTCCGCGGTCAATTCTCCGGCTTCAGCTTTCAGATATTCCGACCATAAAAATTGTTTTGATACACCTGAACTGATATGATCCCAGGGAAAAGTTTCATCACCTGATCTCTGTCGCGAAGTATAAAAATCAATCGACAAATCATACTTACTCATCGCATTTTTCCAACGTTCATAAACAAAATTTTCATTCCATGATTCAAGCCAGCCGCCATTACGCCAAACTTCTTCAATTACTTTGCCTATTTTGCGATCACCTCTGGCAATGATCCCCTGAATCACGCTCAAATCCGGTTCATGCCATTGATAACTGATCGTACTCAATCTCATGTTTTCGATTAATATTCTTCTTTTTTCCAACATTTGAACCTGATCAATCTGACTACACCATTGAAACGGAGTCCAAGCTTTCGGAATAAAGAAAGAAGTACTGATGGTCAATTGCGGTTTACGTCTTCTCTGTTCAGACGGCAGATCCGAGTAAATCTGCAAAACCTTCTTTGCTAATTCAGAAATACTGTAAACATCTTCTTCAGTTTCAAAAGGCAATCCCAACATAAAATAAAATTTAAGCCGATTCCAGCCGCCGCTAAAAGCAATTTGAGCTGCTTCCAGCAAATCAGATTCTTTAATATCTTTGTTGATGATATCCCGCAGCTGCTGACTACCTGCTTCAGGTGCAAATGTCAAACCGGACTTTCTGGTTTTGCCGGCTTTGGACATCAAATCAAAACTGAAAGAATCTAAACGTAATGATGGCAAAGATAAACTGACATTCTGTTCCGCACAAAACGCTAAAAGCTGATTACCTAATTGTTCCAATTCGGAATAATCACCGGTGGATAAAGAAAGCAAGCCAAGCTCATCATAACCCGTTGATTCAATTAAATGTTTTGCTTGTTCAACTAAAATTTCAACCGTTCGCTCGCGAACCGGTCGATAAACCATTCCCGCCTGACAAAAACGGCAACCGCGCGGACAACCGCGAAACAATTCCAGATATGCACGATCATGAACAATTTTCGTATTCGGCACAATCGGTTCAGTCGGAAAATATACCTGATTGAGATCTTTAATTACCCGCTTTTTGATCAGACTCGGCAAAGCAGGATGTAATTTAATAATCTGCTTAAACTTTCCGTCCGGATAATATTCAGATTCATAGAAACCAGGTACGTAAACTCCCTCAAGTTCTGCACAACGCAAAAGAAATGACTCTCTGTTTTCGTGCTTTCGATCCCAGGTTTTGTAAAGTTCGATCAATTCTCCCAATAATTCTTCACCGTCACCGATCATAAATAAATCAATAAAATCAGCTAAAGGTTCCGGATTATAAACAATCGGTCCGCCCGCCACAATCAGCGGATCATTATTGTTACGCGCAGAAGTATGAATCGGAATATTTCCCAGATCAAGCATATCCAAGATAGTTGGAAAACTCATTTCATATTGCAAGGTAAATCCGACAATATCGAATTGATCCAACGAAGTCTTAGATTCCAGAGAAACAAGAGGAATATCCAGATCGTGCATGAATTCACGCATATCACCTGCAGGTGAGAAAATCCTCTCACACCAGGTATCTTCTCTGTTGTTCAGCAAATTATAGATAATGCGCAGAGCCATATTGGACATGCCGATTTCATAGATATCCGGAAAGCAAAAACCAAAACGGATCATAGGCATTTTCAGATGCCTATGATCCATCAATTCACTTTTATCTATCATGTTCCATTCATGTCCTAAGTATTGTGCCGGTTTTTCTACCTGTCTTAAGACATGATTCGGGTAAAAAAGATCCTGTGATTTATTCTGCATTAAAGTCTTTGTTCTAATTCCTTGGTTAATTCTTCATAACCCGGTTTACCCAATAAAGCAAACATATTGCGTTTATAAGCTTCAACTCCCGGTTGATCGAAAGGATTGACTCCTAATAGATAACCGCTGATACCACAGCCGAATTCAAAGAAATAAATCAATGCACCGAGATGTTTGACGTCCAGGCGATCCATCTCCAAACGAATCGTCGGAGTACCGCCGTCTTCATGTGCCAACATGACACCCCTTAAAGCGGTCCGGTTAACTTCTTGCAGACTCTTACCGGTCAGATAATTTAATTCATCCAGGTTCTGTTCATCACCGGGAATGTGAATTTCTTTTCTGGTCTGTTTGAAATCCAAGACCGTTTCAAATAAATTACGCTTGCCGTCTTGGATAAATTGTCCCATCGAGTGCAAATCCGAGGTGAAATTAACTCCGGCAGGGAACAAACCTTTGCCGTCTTTACCTTCACTCTCTCCGTATAGTTGTTTCCACCATTCAGTGAAGAACATTAAACCGGGTTCATAATTGACTAATATTTCAGTGTCATAGCCGCGACGCAACAAAATATTTCTCCAGCCTGCGTATCTCAGAATAACGTTATTTTCTAAATTGAAATCCAAAGCTTGCTCTCTTTGTTCAGCAGCACCCTGCATCAATTCTTTAATTGAAATTCCGGCAGCGGCAATAGGCAATAATCCGACAGCCGTTAAAACGGAATAGCGACCGCCTATATCATCGGGTACAACAAATGTTTCATAACCGACTTGATTTGCCAATTCTTTTAAAGCTCCGCGCGCTTTATCGGTAGTAATGAAAATACGATCATTACTTTCTTCACCATATTTTTTCTCCATAAACTCGCGTAAAATCCGGAAAGCAATCGCCGGTTCAGTTGTGGTTCCCGATTTTGAGATTACGTTCAGAGAAACATCTTTGTCAGCGATATAATCTAACAATTCAGCTAAATAATCACCGCTGATTTGATGACCTGCAAAGATTATTTCCAAGTCACCCGGTTTACGAAAAGCCGGATTCAATGCTTCAATTACTGCACGTGCACCTAAATATGATCCGCCGATGCCAACCACCAGCAAGACATCACTTTGTGTACGAATGCGTTCAGCTGCATCGATAATTCGGTCAAACTCTTCCTTATCATAATTAATCGGTAAATCTACCCAGCCTAAAAAGTCATTACCCGGACCGGTTTTTTCGGTAACATTGTCAAAGGCTAATGCTAACTGAGTTGCCAAATACTCCAATTCATGCTCCTGCACAAAGGGTTTAAGGTGATTTTCACATATACGAATCATATGATACCTCCGTTTTTTCTTCTTATTATTATCTTTGTTAAAAATTAATATAACTATTATATTATAATCCAGACTGCTCCAGAAGATCAATTGATTGATATTCCGCAATTACTTGAACCGGACCTTGTCCTAATTGCAGTGCACAAATGTATGAAGACGACAATTTGCTGTCTTTTTCCTTGTTTTGCTCTTTCAAATATGCGATCACTCTGTCCGGACCAGGCTGTACTTCACCCGCACCGGAAAATTGTTGATTATGATCGGAACAAAAACCCGGCAATTTTGTTAAGCTGAAATGGAAATGCTCAAATCTTGCTCTGGTCTGATATCCTGCTTCACGATATAAAACTTTTGCTCTTTCGGTTGCTGCATCAAGTATTTCCTGATCTGCATGTTGCTGAGATGTCAGCCAATCCGGATAACCTTTTAAACCTTGTAAAAAATAATCCAATTTAAGCAAATCGCCAAAAAGAATCTGATGGTTTGACAATTCTTGAACTACACTGTTGTCAGCTAAATAATTTATGCCGAACTGATAAAACAATTCGATCTGACGCGATCTGGCAATAGATCCTTGCTCGAGTTCCGGTCGCAACCAATCATATAAATCCAAAATCACCGTAAAAGGTTGTTCGGCTAAATGCATCAGATAATTAATACTGTAAAAATAATGTCCGCTATTATAGTACAAATTCAAAACCTGCTCTACTTTACGTAAATACATCAGATCTTCCGCACTCATTCGATCCGATTGCAAAATTTCATAAGGTGGTGATGACTGATAAATCATTGCCCTTTGGTCACAATCAATCTTCATTCTTGTATCGGGCAACACCTTTAAAAAACCCATTTGCAGCATATTCGGATGTAAACGCAATAAATCATTCGCAGATTTTATTTGTGACTCTAAACTTTCACCCGGCAAACCTGCAATCAAGTCCAAATGTAAATGAATGTTTTCCATGCTGCGCAAGCGTTTGACAATATTACTATAATGATCAGCCCGATAAGGCCTGCGTATCGTCCGCAAAACCTCGGAATTGGTAGTCTGAGCTCCGATTTCAAATTGAAATAAACCCGGTTTCAGCTCAGACAATAAAGTTAATTGTTCTTCGGTTATCAACTCAGCTGCGATTTCAAAATGAAAATTCGTTCTGGTCTTTAATTTTTCGGTTTGCCGTATTAAAAATTGCCAAATTTCATAAGCTCTTTGCGGATCGGAATTGAAAGTCCGGTCAATAAATTTCAGCTGGCGGGGATTGAATTGCATAATCCATTTGAGTTCAGTAAAAACTTCGGAGAGAGGTTTATGCCGCACTCGATATGTATTACTCGACAAACAGTAGGTACAGTTGTAAGCACAGCCGCGACTGCCTTCATAATATAAAATCCGTTCGTTTAATTGTTGCAATTCACTTGCTGTATAAGGAAATTTCCAGTTCAGCTCTTCACTGGCACCGGTCAATCTCTCAACAGCGAATTTCTCATATCCCAAATGACGCAGAATCCACTCAACCGTTGCTGAATCACCTTCTGTCTGAATCAAACCGTCAAGCCAGGGATGATTAATCAACATCGATCGGGCTTGAGATGAAACATCCGGACCGCCCCAAATTATTGCCGCCTCCGGTCTGATTTGTTTAAGATGAAATGATAATGATTCGACTAAAGAACGATTCCAGATATAACAAGAAAAAGCATATATATCCGGTGCTATCTCAATCAATTCATCAAACAGATTTAACCATTGATCATTGATCGTTTTTTCCAAAAAAACAATTTCCAGATCGGAAATCGCTAAAACTGCCAATTTTTCTCTGATATATCTCAAAGCTAAATTGGTATGACTATAACTTGAATTGAGAGCTATTAAAGCAACTTTAGCCATTTTCTGCCGTTTATTTAGGTTTAACTCTTGAAACCAGCGGTTTTATTTTACAAACATTTTTATGACTTGAAATAACGACAACAGCTGTTCCCTCTTTAATCTCAAGATCAGCAACCGCTTCGGAAAAACGCACACCGTCTTCGGTTTCACAAATAATATATCCCGCATTTCCCGGGCTGACATTTTGAAAGACATAGCAAACCTGACCTTTAACAATGTTGTCACGTTGTTGATTAAGTTTATTGTTTTTCTTGCGAAAAAAGCTTAATGATAATCGCAACACAAAATATACAATCAAAAGTGTTATTGTGATAAATACCAGACTTTTGATCAGGTTAACGGTTTTATCAAATTGGCTGCTCGTTAAAATTCGCATTATCAATTGTTGTCATTAAGATCAGGTTCTTGTTCTAAATTATCCGGTTGGATCATCTTGTCAGGTTGCACTATATCATCGGGTTGCACCGTAGTGTCAGATTGTACTGCAGTATCAGGTTGCACCGTAGTATCAGGTTGCACCGGAATTTCAGATTGTGCCGAATTATCAGGCTGTACTTTTTGAACAGGTTGTCCGAATTGTTCTTGAGTTTGGTAAAACTGAGTCGCACTGACCGGAGATTGATACGGATCGTTTTGCACTGCTACATAACCTAATTCTTCCATTGTCACTAAACCTTTGCCCACGGCTTGATCTCGTAACCAGGCATAAAATTCGGCATGACTCGCATTAGTATAATTTTCCAATAATGGTGCTGTAAAAAGCATTACAGGGGCTGTCAAAATCAGCAACAAATACCAGCCGATAAAAGAAAGATCTAAAACAAACCATTTCCCCTTAAATCCTTCAGTCATTTCCTTTGATAATTGTAATGCGCGACGATGACCGATATTCGGATTGTCGGCCAATATCCAGGCTGTGGCACGATAACTGTATTGTTTGATCACGGCAACAATTCCGAAACCAATACTGATTATAGTTGCCACGATCATGATAATTAATAAAACTATCAAATCATCCATCATTTCATAAATAATTTTATTTTCCAAATTATAAGATGATAAATAGAATTGATTTTCCCGTAATACTTCTAACATGCGTTCAAGAATTACAAAACTGTAAATCAGATTGATTGTTTGGACTATGTAAATCGGAATTTGCCAGATTATCTGCCATAAATCACGCCAAGCCATTCCTTTAACGAGATCGCCGTATGATCCTTTCTTAAATCCGTTAAACAGTAATGAGAAAGCGGGAGCAGCAGCTTGTTCCCTGTTCCGGGAAAACCAAAGCAATTTTCCGGCAGTCAAAACATTGGTCAACAGCAGTTTTGCAACAAACAAGAGCAAAGAAAGAATCAATCCCGACAAAAACAAAACCTTAATTTGATTGAGGAAAGATTGCAACAGATTAAAAGTTGCTTCAACATCAGTTAAGATGGTGGTTAGAGTTGCCTTAGCAGCAAGATTGAAAATAGAACCGAACATTCCGAAACTGAAGAAAATTCCCAAAATCGTTTCTATAATACTGTTAATAAAACCGGTAGTGATATTCACACCATATCCCGACCAATAACTGCCTTCTTTCAATGCGTTTTTGGCTCTTGATTTAATTTCTTTTGTAGTCATCTGATCTCCTGATCTCCTGAAAACCCGGGCCGGGATAAACCTGACAAATTAATATTCAGAATTATTTACCGGAATTTTCGTGTTGTTTTCGGAATTTGCCGAAATGAGAAACTGGTTTTCCTCATCCCAAGTCACAATTATTTCTTTAGCATTATCAAAATCTCCTGCCAACAATTTGTCGGCTAAAGGATCTTCTATTTTACGTTGAATCGCTTTTCTTAAAGGCCTTGCACCATATTTAGGATTGTAGCCTTCTTTAGCCAAGGCATCGCGTGCAGCGTCGGTCACGGTAATTACCATACCGTGTCCTCTGACATCAGCCTCAATCTCTTGTAACATCAAATCGACGATCTGACGGATTTCAGTTTTCGTCAATTCTTTGAATACGATGATTTCATCTATTCTATTCAGAAATTCCGGACGGAAAATGTCCTGCATTGCAGTCTGCACCCTGCTTTCCATAGCTACATGACCATCATCACCGAAACCGATACTATGAGCTTTCAGTGTTGTGCCGGCATTTGAGGTCATGATAATTACCGTATTTTCAAAATTTATTACTCTGCCCTGACTGTCAGTCAAACGTCCGTCATCTAAAATCTGCAATAAAATATTGTAAATATCCGGATGAGCTTTTTCGATTTCATCGAATAAAACTACACTATATGGTCTGCGTCTGATTTTTTCCGTCAATTGACCACCATCGTCATATCCGACATATCCCGGAGGGGAACCGATCAATTTGCTTACAGTATGAGGTTCGGTAAATTCAGACATATCCAGTCGCACTAAAGAATCTTTTTCTTCAAACAAGGTTACCGCAAGTGCTTTAACCAATTCGGTCTTACCGACTCCGGTCGGACCGACAAAGAAGAATGACGGGGGTTTGTTAACTGAACCGAAACCGGCTCTTTTGCGGCGGATTGCGCGCGAAACTGCATTTACAGCATCTTCTTGTCCGATAATCCGTTCATGAAGGCGTTCTTCCAAATGCAGTAGCTTCTCCGTTTCAGCTTCAGTGATTTGCTGAACCGGAATTCCTGTCCACATTTCCACCACTTCCGCAATTTCATTGACGCCGATTTGTACCGGTTTTAACAATTCGGTTACTTCTTTTAACCTGCGGTTGACCTTTAATTGTTCGGATCGCAATTCAGCATCTTTTTCATAAAGTTCCAAAGATTTTTCTTCATCCGAATTTTCAATTAATTTCTCATAAGAAGTTGCAATAGCATCATTTAATTCAGTCAGACGATCATTCAATTCTTTTTGTTCGACTAATAAATTATTGTCTAAATTAACTCTGGAACCGGCTTCATCAATAATATCAATCGCTTTGTCCGGCAGATACCTTTCGTGTATATAACGGTCAGATAATTGCACTGCCGCTCTGATCGCAGCCTGGGTATAAGTCACAAAGTGATGTTCCTCATAGTAATCTCTGACTCCGTTCAGAATTTCTATAGCTTCCGCCTGGGTCGGTTCATCAATAATCACCTTTTGAAAACGTCTCTCTAAAGCGGAATCTTTTTCGATAAATCTGCGATATTCATCCAGAGTAGTTGAGCCGATTACCGAAACATCACCTTTTGCCAGAGCAGGTTTCAGAATATTGGCTGCATTCATTGCGCCTTCCGCATCTCCGGCACCCATAATATTATGCAGCTCGTCGATCACTAAAATAACATTGCCGTCTTTTTTGGCATCTTCCACGACACCTTTCATGCGACTTTCAAATTGACCTCTGAATTGTGTACCGGCTACCATTGTCGTCATATCCAGCTGATAAACCTGTTTATCCAATAATTTAGCAGGAACTTCTTTACTGATTATTTTAACCGCCAATCCTTCAGCAATTGCAGTCTTACCGACACCCGGTTCACCGATCAGTGCCGGATTATTCTTAGTCCTCCGGTTTAATATTTGAATAACCCGATTCAATTCTTGATCGCGACCGATAATTCTGTCAATTTCACCATGTTTGGCTTTCTCGGTCAGATTCGTCCCGAATTGATCGAGGAATTTATTACGTCTTGTTCTGCGTCCGGTACTTCGTGATCTCGAACTCTGGGCATTGGTATCTGTACCTTCCTGATCGGCTCCGATACTGCTGTCAATTGTGGCGGCCATCAAACTGCCGGATTTGTTATCCGATTCGACTTTACTCTGATCTCCGTCATCAATTTCTGAAATTTCAGAGTCATCCGAATCACCAACGTCAAAACCGAAATCTTCCAGACCGTCAAAATTCAAGCCTTCCAACATCATACCGAATTCATTATCAGCATCTGAATCCATGAATGATTTAAACATTTCAAACGGGTTGGTATCGCCCATCTGTTCCATCACGGAATTCATTCTGTTCTGAATTTGATCAATGTTTTCTTCATTGATACCGGATTTTTTAAACAACGGTTCAAGTCCTCCGATATTCATATCAAAAGCACATTTCAAACAAATACCCTCACTAACCGTTTCATTGTTTTCAATGCGCGTAGTATAAATCACTGCTGTGTTATTTTTACATATTTGGCATATGGACATCTTATTTTTACATTCCTATCTATAAAAATCTAAAGTCTGACTATTACCTCTTATATCAGTATACGATAATTATTACATTTTATCGATTGTCCATTATAATTCCGGAGAAAAATCAGGTCAATCGGTATTCTCACAATTCAGGATATTCACGTTGTAATATCTGCTGTAAATATTTTCCGGTATATGAGCCGGAATTTTTCGCTACTTCTTCCGGTGTACCCTGTGCTACGATTTCACCGCCTCCATCTCCGCCTTCAGGTCCCAGATCGATGATATAGTCAGCTGTTTTGATTACATCTAAATTATGTTCAATAACTAAAACACTATTTCCTTTTTCAGTCAATCTCTGCAAGATATTGACCAAACGGTGAACATCGGCACTATGCAAGCCGGTGGTCGGTTCGTCCAGAATATAAAAAGTTTTGCCGGTACTTGTGCGGGAAAGCTCGGCAGCTAATTTAACTCTTTGCGCTTCGCCGCCTGACAGCTGAGTCGAAGGCTGCCCCAGTTTAATATATCCTAAGCCGACATCCAGCATTGTTTGCAGTTTGTTAAAAATTTTCGGTACATTTTCAAAAAAATGATACGCATCCTCTACAGTCATATCTAAAATATCTGCAATATTCTTATCTTTATACTTAACTTCCAAAGTTTCCCGATTATAGCGCTTACCTTTACAGACTTCACAAGTCACATATACATCCGGCAAAAAATGCATTTCAATTCGATTGACACCGTCGCCTTTACATGCTTCACAACGCCCGCCTTTTACATTAAAACTGAAACGACCTTTCTTGTATCCTCTGGCTTTAGCGGTTTTAGTTTCGGCAAACAGATCACGAATCTCCGTAAAAACACCGGTATAGGTTGCAGGGTTGGAACGCGGAGTTCTTCCGATCGGCGATTGATCAATCGCTATAACCTTATCCAAATGTTCCAAACCCCGAATTGAATTGAACGGACCGCTGAATTTACGTGCTCCATTTAACACTTCCGCCATTTTTTTCAAAAGAATTCCGTTTATTAAGGAACTTTTTCCGGAACCGGAAACTCCGGTAACACACACAAAAATTCCTAAAGGAATTTTTACATCAATATATTTCAAATTGTTTTGATGACAACCTGTAAGCTGTACGGTATATCCATTTGATTGACGACGTTTTTCCGGAATAGGTATTCTTTTAACTCCTGACAAATATTGACCGGTTATTGATTTAGGATTAGCCAAAATATCTTCCGGCCTGCCCATAGCAACAACTTCTCCGCCATGCACACCGGCACCCGGGCCGATATCTACAACATTATCGGCTTCCCAAATTGTTTCTTCATCATGTTCCACGACAATTACGGTATTGCCCAAATCACGCAAGTGTTTCAGCGTATTTAGCAAGCGCGAATTATCTCTTTGATGCAATCCGATACTCGGCTCATCCAGCACATAAAGTACTCCGGTCAGACCTGAACCGATTTGAGTGGCTAAACGGATGCGTTGAGCTTCACCGCCGGATAAACTTGCTGAAGCTCTGGCTAAAGTAAGATAGTCCAAACCAACTTCCAGTAAAAATTTTAAGCGACCGGACAATTCGCGCAAAATCGGCATTGCAATTTGATTTTTATAGGAATCAAGTTGAATGTTATCTAAAAAATTTTTACTCTCTGTAATCGGTAAAAGTGTCAATTCATAAATATTCAGACCGCCGATTCTGACAGAAAGACTTTCCTGATTCAAGCGTGCTCCATGACAAACCGGACAAGGTGTAACCGAAACATAGCGTTCATAATATTCCTGACTATCGCCGGATGACTCAGTATATCTTTTGGTCATGCTCGGAATCACGCCGATCCAATCCCGTTTATATTCCGTACCCCGATTATATTTACTATTGCTCGTATCAATCGAGAGAATCTCTCCGTCATTGCCATATAGAATAATGTCACGGATTTTCTGCGGTAAATCCTGCCATGGCATATCTAAAGAAAAATCATAACGTTTTGCCAGGGCTTCGATAAAACCGCGTGCCCAACTTTTGCGATCAGAGAACTTCCAGCCGATTGCTTGGATTGCTCCGTCATTTAAAGAAAGCTTCGGATCATAAATCACCAAGGCCGGATCTATTTCCGCCATCTCACCTAAACCGTCACAACCGGGACAGGCTCCGACCGGATTATTAAAAGAAAAAGATCTGGGTGAAATTTCACTGATGCTGATATCACAATCAGGACAGCTGAAATGTTGAGAATACAAATGCCAACCCGACAAGTCCGGTTCGGAATCAGTCTGTTCGGAATCAGATTGCAAAACATTAATTAACGCCAAACCGTTACTCAGATTAAGGCAGGTTTCCAAAGAATCGGCTAAACGGCTTTCGATTCCTTCACGCATTACCAAACGATCTACAACTACTTCAATATTGTGTTTTTTGTTTTTTTCTAATTTAAAATCTTCAGGCAAATCGTCTAAATAAAGTATTTCACCATCTACTCTGATTCGCACATAACCTTCTTTGCGAAAATGAGCAAATTGATTTTTGAATTCTCCTTTACGCTCTCGTACAATCGGCGCATATAAGATCATTTTGCTTTTTTCCGGATATTGCATAATCTGATCAATCATCTGATCAATCGTCTGTTGTTCAATAACTCTGCCGCATTGCGGACAGTGTACCGTACCGGCTCTGGCATAGAGCAAACGTAAATAATCATATATTTCAGTTACGGTTCCGACCGTGGAACGCGGATTATTCGAAGTCGATTTTTGGTCAATCGCAATTGCCGGGGACAAGCCTTCAATCCGGTCAACATCAGGTTTTTCCATCTGTCCCAAAAACTGTCTGGCATAAGAGGATAAAGATTCAACATAGCGTCTTTGCCCTTCAGCATAAATTGTGTCAAAAGCCAGAGAAGATTTACCGCTGCCTGACAATCCGGTAATAACAGTCAATTTATTCCGTGGTATTTTCAATGAAATATTTTTCAGATTATGGGCACGTGCTCCGTATATTGCTAAATCATTTTGCTCGTATTTTAAGTATTTTTCCGTAATAGAATTATCATCCATTATTCTTATTTAAATTCCCCTTTTTAATGACTTTTACTTAATTGATAAGCCATAATTCCAAATGCAATTGCCGCATTCAAAGATTCCGCATTGCCCGGCATCGGTATGGTTAAACAGTGATCGGCAACCTGCTTAAGCGCTTCACTCGGACCACGCGCTTCATTGCCGATTACCAGAATAAAACCTGCCGCTGCCCGATCAAGTTTGAATTCAGGCAATAACTCTCCATCCAGATCAGATACTAAGATTTGCAATTGATATTGTTTTGCCAAATTCACCAATTCAGTATAAGAATTTGGACCGATTAAATCCAAAGCAAACAGAGATCCCATTGTAGATCGCAAAAATTTCGGATTATAAGGATCAGCTGTTCCTTCACTTAAAATAATTCCTGAAAAGTCAAAAGCATGTGCCGTCCTGATCATGGTTCCGACATTGCCCGGATCAGCCAATTGATCAAACAAAGCCAAGCTAATCTGCTTGCCTTTTGCTTTAATTTTCGCTGCATTTTTGCTTAACCATTCTGTTAAATCTTGTAAATCAGGTTTTTTTATAATAAAAATAATGCCTTGAGGATTTTTAGTATCTGCTATCGAGCCGAACAAATCAGAATCCAAACGAAAGATTTGATTAAAACTAAATTTTTCCTGCAGAAGCCAGTTCTTTGTTTTTGTAAAGATATATTCACCCAGATCATCATTACTGAAAAGAACTGTTGCTATTTCCGCCTGATGTTCGGCAGCGGTAAGACAAGCTCTCAGACCTTCAACAACAAGAAGTCCCTGTTTTTTTATCCCTTGTGTTGTATTTAATCGATTCCAATCTTTAAAACGCGGATTTTGCCGGGCACTGATCAAAGTTAATCTTTCAAATATTAATTCATCCATGTTTTAAGTATATTCGGATTTCAGCATAATTAAAAGACAAGATGATACAGAGCATGCTTCTTCAGACTATCTTTTTTCTGTTATTTACCAAATCCTATTTGCCTGATAAAGATTTAACTGTATCAGATTCTCCGCATTAAAAAATAGTAAAGTTCACCAACGCAGATCTGATCTCGTTATTATATTTGTACAAATTATCGATTTTTATTATTGTAATAAGTATAATTATTGTATTTTATAAACATATATTATTGTTTTACCTTATTTGGATGTATAATATTAAGCATAAACACAATTATTAAATCATTATATAAGTGATAATAAATATATTAATTTATTGGACAATTAAACAAGATATTTAACAAATCATTAGTTAAATATTAAATTATGGAAAAAAATAAAAATGCAAGATCTAAAAATCAAGTTGCTTTATGCAAGAAAATCACGTTGTAATGAAAATTGGAATTCTATTCTGCACAGCCATCCTTTTACAGAAGTCTTTTTCATTACCGAAGGTGAAGGGATCATGTGTCTGGAAGATGATGCCGTCAGGCTGAAACAAAATGATCTGTTCTTTGTCAGCTCCGGTATAAGACATACGGAAGATTATCTGCCGGGTATACCTTTTGAATATTGTGTTTTGGGGATTGACGGCATTACAATCCAAAGAAATTTATCCCTGACCGATCAGAACTCCGCCGATTTAAATTCTGATGATAAATCTCTCTTTTTAAAAACTTTTGTTTATCTATATAGTATAAAACCGGAAGAAACATGGATTAAAGACTCTATCATTAATATGGTTCAAGAATATTCAAGCAATAATACATACAAAAACTTTTATCTTCAGGCATTGCTTCATATTTTAATCATCGGTTTTTTGCGTAAGTTTGAATCGGACATTTCTATAAACAATAAATCCTCAGCTAAAAACAAACAGGTGCAATTTATCAAAAACTACATTGATGTCCACTATACCAGAACTTTGAGGTTAGATGATTTAGCTGCCCTTTGTTATATCACCAAATACCATTTGGTTCATGAGTTTCAGCGCTCATTTAAGATCAGTCCCATTGAGTATCAAGCTCAAAAAAGAATTGCCAAAGCGAAGGAACTACTGACCAATACCGATTATAACATGAATGAGATAGCCAACAATCTGGGATTTAATTCTCAATCATATTTCAATCAGGTTTTTAAAAAGAAAACAGGATTAACTCCGACTCAATATCGCAATAAACATGAATTCTATCCCGGTCCGTTTGACAAAACTCTTTGAATTTAATAAACCATTCAGCCGACAGTTTTAAACCAAACATCAAATATATCGTTTAATAATAACGCTCACCGGAGAAATAAAAGGAGTAATTCTAAAGTGAATTACTCCCGTATTTTTTCCTGAAATTCCGCTCAAAATATTTGATGTTTAATAAAATCTTAGATCAGAATATTATAAAGCTTTTTTCGCAGTTTCACAGATTGCTGCAAATGCAGCTTTATCATTAACAGCCATATCGGCTAAAATTTTTCTGTCCAGTTGAATATCCGATAATTTCAAACCATGCATTAAACGACTGTAGGAAATATCATTTAATCTGGCAGCAGCATTGATTCTGCTGATCCAGAGTTTTCTGAAATCACGTTTTTTGGCACGACGATCTCTATATGCATAAACGCCTGACTTCATCACTTGTTGATGAGCTACGCGGAATAATTTGCTCTTACGGCCGAAATAGCCCTTTGCTTGTTTTAACACTCTTTTATGGCGTCTTCTCGTTTTTACGCCTCTCTTAACTCTTGTCATAGGTTACCTCCAGCTTAATTATTTGTACGGAATCAGACGTCTGATTCTCTTTGTATCCGGCTCACTGGCTACAATAATTTGACGTAATTTGCGTTTGCGTTTTGTTGTCTTCTTATTCAGAATATGTTTTTTATAAGCTTGTGAACGTTTTACCTTGCCGGTACCCGTAACTTTAAATCTTTTCTTTGAAGAACTATGTGTTTTTTGTTTTGCCATATAGACCCCCCTTGTCTTCAATTTCACTGTTTATTATTAATTCAAATTCCTTTAATGAAATTCAATTTATTTACTACCATCACCACGCGGCGTGAGATACATTACCATGTGTCTGCCTTCAAGCCGAGGTTCACGGTCAACTTGACAAACATCTCCGACTTTTTCAATAAAATCTTCCATTACATCATAACCTTGATTTTGGAAAGCCATTTCACGTCCCCGAAAACGAATAACTACTTTAACCCGGTCACCGTTTTCCAAAAAGCGTTGAGCTGCCCGGACTTTTACATTTGTATCATGTTCTTCGGTCGTCAGCTTTAGTTGCACTTCTTTCAGACTGGTCGTTTGCTGATTTCTTCTTGCTTCACGTTCGCGTTTGGATTGCTCGTAGACGTATTTCCCGTAATCCATCATGCGGGCAACAGGGTTCGCCGGATTGTCCGACATTAATACCAAATCCAGATCTTTAGCATATGCCATATCCAATGCTTCATCTGTATTGATAATCCCTACTTGATTTCCTTGTTCATCAATTAAGCGCACATTATCCACACGAATATTCTCATTAATTGTGTGGTTATGCTTGTTTGATTTAGCGATAAGACACCTCCTATTCAGTTCTCCTTATTATTTGTCGCTTCTCTGTGTTCGTCTCTCCGCCACCACATCCGTGCCATAAAAAAAGCGGATTGATTCCGCTCTCCAAACACAATAACAGGACGTTTCAGTCTTTATTCTGTATAAACCTTTTCACAAAATGCTTAAGGTGAGATGGAATCTTCTTTTTGTTACCTGACTAATATACCGACCAAATCCCATCTTGTCAACCCGTACAATCTTTTTAAATATCTATTCAAAGGTGACAACAAAACATCTCTTGTCAATATTTCATTGCTTAATAATCCAAGCAAGAATTTAAACATAAGATACATTGTTGTCACTTCAACTTAATATTGATTCATCTTGTTTTATAATCAAAGAAGGCTTGCAGCTTCTTTGTCCAGACAAACAACGATATCCTTATGGAGTTTTAATAAGGAAGCAGGTACCTGAGTATCAATGTATTCGTCAGCAAAAGATTTACAGACTTCTGATTTGTTAAAACCGTTTGCTACCAAAACAATTTTCTTGGCTTTAAAAATTCCTTCCAAACCAAGTGTAATGCCTTGTTTTGGCACTTCTTCCAAAGAATCGAAGAAACGCGAATTATCTTTGATGGTTTTTGGAGTTAAGTTTGTAATATTGGTATTTGTATTTAATTTTGCACCTGGTTCATTAAAACCGATATGACCGTTTTGTCCGATTCCCAGAATTTGAATATCTGCATAACCCAGATCTCTTAATCTTTGGTCATAAAGTTTACATTCTTGTTCCAAATCATCGGCCAGCCCATTAGGTACAAAAGTATTATTTTTATCTATATTAATATGTCTGAAAAGATATTCATTCATAAAATAAGAATAGCTCTGCGGATGGTCAGCAGCCAATCCGACATATTCATCTAAGTTAATTGAAGTTACCTGACTAAAATCCACTTCATTGTTTTTATTCATTTCAATCAATTTATTATACAAACCGATTGGTGTTGAACCGGTAGCAAGGCCTAAAACCGGTTTTTCCGTTGAGTTTATAACTTCTTTTACGATTTCTGCTGCATAAGCACTCATTTCATCGTAATTTTCAAATACTTTGATCGTAATCATTTTGATCCTCCATGCTAATGACTCCGTCAGTTAAAATAAAATGCCTTATTGTATTTTATTTAAACTGAATTTTTAATAATATAAAATTATAGCAAATCCGATACAATAGTAATAAGCGTATTATTAAAATTTTATTACATATTACAAATCATTCTTTCATTGCATCAGATAATTAGTCATAATTTCGGTTTTATATTCGCTTTTTCACCATGAAAAGCCTCTTCAAGCAGAATTGGATTGATATACACTCATACCGTCAATATAGGTTTCACGTAAGTTCATATTCTGATCCAACACAATAAAATCAGCGGGATATCCTTTACTGATTCTGCCGCAAACATCGGCAATCCCGCAACTTTCAGCCGGAATTAAGGTCGCCATTTTAAGCGCCTGTTGCGGAGTTGCGATTCCCCAGTTAATTACGTTATTCACTGCATCAATCAATTTCAGACAGGAACCCGCCAAACTATTTGAACCGTCGGTTAAACGAACTGCACCGTCTTTCAATCTTACGGGGAATTCACCCAAAGTATAATCACCTTCCGGCAAACCGCCTGCCCGCATACTATCGGTAATCAAAGCAATTCTGTCAGTTGTTTTTACTTTAATCGCTGTTTGCACAGCTCCCGGATGTACATGATAGCCGTCACAAATCAGTTCGGCAATCGAGTCATCCGTATTAAAACAAGCTCCGACCATACCCGGATTTCTATGATGTAAACCGCTCATTCCGTTATATAAATGAACAAATATTTTTGCACCGGCTTCAACTGCGGCAACCGCCTGATCATAACCGGCATCACTATGTCCGAGTGCTACAACTATGCCCTGATTTTTTAATGCTTTGATAAAATTAACAGAACCTTTTCTCTCCGGTGCTATAGCGATTTTTCTAATCAAACCGTTTGCCGCAAGTTGCCATTTAGAAAATATTGCTAAATCAGGATCCAGAAAAAACTTGGGATTTTGAGCACCTTTGTGTCTTTGCGTAAAAAACGGACCCTCCAGATAAACACCTTGGATCTTAGCTCCGGATGCCAAAGCAGCATTATCTGCAATGACACGACAAAACATTTCAATATTATCAACTGAATCGCTTAATGAAGTTGGCAAGAAAGAAGTAACGCCGGTACTCGGTAAATATTCAGATATTTCCAGAACACTTTCTCTGTCTAAATCCATAAAATCATGGTTCATCAAACCGTGGATATGGGTGTCGACTAATCCCGGTGCAATTGAGAAATTCGAAAAATCGCGAATTTCCCAATCGGTGCGGCCGGGCAAAGTTTCGTAGAAATTTCCGATAACTCCGTCAACAACTTCTAAATAACCTTTTTCCGCAATCTCATTTTCAAAAAAAAACTTGTCTGCGTAAATTAAATAGTGCATTTTCATTTTTGCTTATTTCAGAAATATAGCTGAGGCTGCAAGTCAGCCTGCCTCCGCTATCTATTTCTTTGTTTTAAAAATCAGGTTGAACGGGCAAGTCAGCCAAGCCTCTGGCTATCGATTCATCCGTTGGCGGAGTATCATCCAGATCATTTTCCCGATAACGTCGATATGCAGACATATCAAAATATCCGGTACCGGTTAAACCGAACAAAATTACTTTCTTCTCACCGGTTTCTTTGCATTTCAGAGCTTCATCAATCGCTGCTTTAATTGCATGAGCGGATTCGGGCGCAGGAAGTGTACCTTCAACTTTAGCAAAGAGGCTGGCAACTTCAAAAATCTCTTTTTGAGTAACACTTCTTGCTTCATCCAAATGACCATCATGATACAGTTGTGAGAGAATCGGACTCATTCCGTGAAAACGCAAGCCGCCGGCATGCGATGCGGGAGGAATAAAACCATGTCCCAAAGTATACATTTTGGCTAAAGGAGTAACTTTGCCTGTATCACAAAAATCATAAGCGAATTTGCCGCGAGTCATACTGGGACAAGATGCCGGTTCAACCGCGATGAAATACGGCGATTGTTTGCCGGCAAGACGATCAGCCATAAATGCACTCATTAGTCCGCCGAGATTAGAACCACCCCCGGCACAACCGATGACGAGATCCGGATAGCGATCAATTTTCTCCATTGCCAATTTGCTTTCCAAGCCGATAATACTCTGATGAATCAAGACTTGGTTCAACACCGAGCCTAAAGTATAACGATAACCCTCATTCGAAACGGCATATTCAACTGCTTCCGAAATTGCAGTACCCAGACTGCCGTTACGATTTGCCGGGTCCTGCAACATTATTTTACCGACTTCTGTCGTGTCTGACGGCGACATCGTAACATCAGCATTATAAGTTTGCATAATCGCAACTCTGTCCGGTTTTTGCTCGGCAGAAACTCTGACCATATAGACTTTGCAATCTAAATCAAAGTAACCGCAAGCCATCGCTAATGCAGTACCCCATTGACCGGCACCGGTTTCCGTGGTAATACCTTTCAAACCTTGTTCTTTGGCATAATATGCCTGAGCTATTGCCGAATTCAATTTATGACTGCCTGAAGTATTACCGCCTTCATATTTATAATAAATCTCTGCAGGAGTATCTAAAACCTCTTCCAAAAAATAAGCTCTGATCAAGGGAGATGGTCTGAACATTTTATAGAAGTTTCGAATTTCTTCAGGAATCGGAATATATCGATCCGTTGCATTTAATTCCTGTTTTGCCAGCTCTTCACAAAATACCGGACTCAAATCTGCCACCGTCATCGGTTGTATGGTTTCCGGATTTAGCAGCGGGCGATGATCGGTCTGCATATCCGCCCTGACATTATACCAATATTCGGGGATTTCCTTTTCCGTAAGATATGTTTTATAAGGAATATTGTTTTTCATGTTAAACCTCTCATATTAATATTTTCATGAATTTATATTCTATCACAATTCTTAAATCTTAATTCACGGTTTAATGTTATTTTTATTCAGATCCTATTCGGAAATAGAAATTCATTATAAATCACAAAAAACCGGGAGGTCTGAATTCAGACATTTCAGGCTGAACATCTTTATGAACAAAACATATCCACATAAGCTAAATTAAACAAAATAGAAGAAGTATTTATACATTCAAACAGAATTTCAAATCTCCTCTAAATAGAGTAAATCCGGAAGATTATGAAGTTCTTCAAGTATACTGTCTCTGGATCTTTTTTTAATACTGCTGATAGTAACCAGAAAAGCAAAACTATGTTCTGTCGGCACTCCTTCTTCAACTTGTAAATTTCGCATTATTAATCCCTGATTTCGTAAATGTTTCGCTAGTGTGGACATCGATTTAAATCTTTTAAATTCCATAAAGACATCAACTGAATTACTGCGTTCTCTGGTAATTTGATTAATTTTGCTCATCAGGGTCATGATCAGGATTATTAAAACGGCACCACCAACCGCAACCTCATAAAAACCGATGCCTACAGCTAAACCTATACAAGCTGATGTCCATAATCCCGCTGCTGTAGTAACACCTTTTATTTGATTTCTTCTGGTGACGATAATAGATCCTGCCCCCAGAAAACCGATTCCGCTAATTACCTGAGCACCCATCCGAGTCATATCACCGGCATATCCGGATTGATAAATTAATTGATTTGTCATCATAACAATTGTTGAACCTAAACAAACCAACGTGTAGGTTCTCAGCCCCGCAGCCATGTTCTTTTTGCCACGTTCCAAACCGATTATCAGTCCTATTGTACAGGATAAGAGTAACCGTATTATCAATTCGCTAATGGTCAAAACACGTAATTCCAACATGGTAAAAATTCTCCTGTCACTTTTACTATTATATTAGTAAAGCTAAGGAGAATTGTAAAATTAAATAAAATGTTTTTCAATTAATATTTAATTCAATAGCCGGGAAGCAGCTATCATCTTCAAGTACGGCTTACTAAGCCCGCTTGGGCACGAGTTTCTTTGTGGTAAATCAGTTTGAAGATTTCACCGATTACAAACGGTATAATCGCCAAACCGCCAATTACCAGCCAATCTCCGGCACTCAAAGCGATCGTATGGAAATATGTCTGGAACAAAGGTACGTAAACTACAACCAGCATGAGCGCTGCTGAAATCAGAACCGATTTGTTCATGGTCGAATTGCTGAAAAAGCCTAATTGGAACACCGAATAGTGTTCTGAACGACTGGAAAAGGCTCTGAGCAATTCTGCAAAAATCAGGGTGATAAATGCATAGGTTCTGGCACCCAGCGAAGGACCGAATCCCGTCGCAGCGATAAAACTGTATGATGAGGCCTGGACTGTCGGATCTGAGAGCATGATATCAGGATAAAAGAAACGTCCGATTTGGAAAGCTGAAAAGACTGCAATGAAGATCGCAACAGCCTGAGTAATTATTGAAGCTATCATTTCACGATTGATAATTGATTCATCGCTTTGCCGAGGCGGGTGGAGCATGATATCCTTTTCTCCCTTCTCTCTGCCTAAAGCCAGAGCCGGGAAGCTGTCCGTAACCAAATTTAACCACAATAACTGGATCGGAGCCAAAGGTGTAAATTGCGGTCCTAAAACCAAATTGGTAATAAATACAACCAGGATTTCACCAACATTACAAGATAACAAGAAACTGACAAATTTTCTGATATTGCTGTAGATAATTCTGCCTTCCTCAACTGCCGTAACAATTGTCGCAAAGTTGTCATCGGTCAAAATCATGTCAGCTGAACTCTTGGCAACTTCAGTACCGGTAATCCCCATCGCAACTCCGATATCCGATTGTTTGAGAGCGGGAGCATCATTGACTCCGTCACCTGTCATCGCAGCAATATGAGCCCTGGCTTTCAAAGCTGTAACGATTCTTACTTTATGTTCGGGTGATACTCTGGCATAAACCGCAACCTTATCACATACATTTTCTAAATCCGGATCGGACATTTTTTCCAGTTCTGCACCGGTCAGCACCAAATCGTCGTCTTGCATTAAGTTCAGGTTTTTCGCTATTGCGACCGCTGTATCTTTATAGTCACCTGTTATCATAACCGCTCTGATACCGGCACCGTGACAAACTGCTATCGCATCTTTAGCTTCCGGACGCGCCGGATCGATCATGCCGGAAAGACCTACAAAAATCATATCTTGTTCCGCATTTGAAAAATTCTGATCCGGATGCAATTTATAAGCAAATGCTAAAACTCGGAGAGCCGAATTGGCAAATGCCGAATTTGCCTCCAACACTTTAGCCTTAGCCGATTCAGTTAGCACAGTAATTCCCGCTTCGGTTAAAATATGAGTACAACGATCTAAAACGATATCAGGGGCACCCTTGGTAAATGATATATATTCTCCATCAATCTCATGAAAGACAGACATCATTTTACGACTTGAATCAAAAGGCAGATCACCCAAACGAGGATACTTTTCTTTTAAGACTTCCGGCAGAAAATCCAGCTTGGCACTTAAAGTCAGCAATGCACCCTCAGTCGGATCGCCTAAGACAGTCCAGCTCTGATCGTCTTTTCGGATCAGACTGGCTTCATTACACAGAGCAGCGATTTCCAATAATCTGGTCAATTCCGGTGAGCTTTGTTTTACAACCTGATCAGAACTGTATTCTGTTATCTCTCCTTCGGGTTCATATCCGGTGCCGGAAACTTCATATAGTTTATCCGCAACATAAAGTCTGGTCACCGTCATTTCATTTTGAGTCAGAGTACCTGTTTTATCCGAACAAATTGTATCGACACTTCCCAAGGTTTCAACTGCCAGTAAACGTTTGACAATTGCATTTTTCTTTGCCATCCGATTCATGCCTAAGGCCAATACAATCGTAACTATGGCCGGTAATCCTTCGGGAATTGCAGCTACAGCCAGACTAACCGCAGTCATAAATAATTCCAGCAGATCTCCGCCTTGGAATAAGCCGACAACAAAGACAATTACGCAGACTGCTAAGCAAATAATTGCCAGAATTTTCCCCAAACCGTTCAAATTCTTTTGCAACGGAGTAGCTTCTTGTTCAATACCTTTAAGTCGTTTGGCAATTTTACCCACTTCCGTTTTTTCGGCTATTTCGACGACAATTCCACGACCGCGTCCATAAGTTAAAGCAGTGCTGGAAAAAATCATATTCGAACGATCCCCGATACCCAGCTCGCCTTCACAGGAATATTCAGCGTCTTTATCGACCGGAACCGATTCACCGGTTAAAGAAGCTTCTTCCGCCTGTAAGTTGCTGCTTTCCAATAACCTGATATCTGCAGGAACAATATCTCCCGCCTCCAAAATAACAATATCACCGGGTACGATGTCCGCAGCTTTAATCATGGTTTGTTCACCGTCACGCAACACCCTTGCTTCCGGAGCCGCCATCTTCTGCAATGCATCAATTGCTTTTTCGGCTTTACCCTCCTGATAAACACCGAGAATCGCATTAATTAAAACGATTGCTATAATTAAGATTGCATCAATCAGCTCACCCATAATACCTGAAATAATAGCTGCTACGATCAGGACAATAATCATAATGTCTTTGAATTGCTCGAGAAATTTTTTCCAGAGCGGAACCGCTTGTTCAGCTTCCAGTTCATTAGCTCCGAAAATTGTTTGACGCCGTGCAGCTTCTGCTGAGTCAAGACCGGTTACGGGATCGGAATCAAGACGTTCAATTATCGTTCTTCTTGATAATTGATAATGTTCACCGTCCAAAAAATTATTATCAGTATTAGAAATGTCTTTCATTTATTCACCTTCATTTTGCTTATCTAAAAATTCGAGTTTGATCCGGGCAATTCGTTTATCGTCCATTTCGAGTACGGTAAACTTAAATCCGTCTACAATAACCGACGGATTCTCAAAAGGTTCCGGTATACGTTCCAATCTGTTGAGCACCAAACCTGCCAAAGTATCATAATCTATACTGTCTTCTTGGTCTAATTCAGAAACCTCCGGCACTCTTTCAACCACTTCTTCCGGTGAAAGCAAACCATCCAGAATATAACTGCCATCCGGATTTTTGACGACACTCTGATCGGCACCGTCATATTCATCTGCAATATCGCCGACAATTTCTTCCAGAATATCTTCTATCGCAATCAAACCGTCAGTTCCGCCATATTCATCAATCACAATTGCCAAGGAAATATTCTGTTGCTGCATCTCCCGAAATAATACATTAATTGATTTGCCTTCCGGTACAAAATGAGCTTCACGTAAATATTTACGCAAATCAAAATTTTCTTTTTGATTCTCAGTGATCCTTAATAAATCTTTGATATGAAGAATTCCGATAATGTCATCAACGCTTTCTTCATATACCGGAATCCGGCTGTAACGTTCATGGGCAGCAACAAAAATAACTTCTTTATATGTCGAATCTGCAGGTAAAGTAATCATGGCGGTACGCGGTGTCATAATTTCCGAAACTTCCGTATCATCCAAATCAAAAACATTATAGATCATTTTGGCTTCATCACTGTCAATACCGCCGCTTTCATCGCCTGCCCGTGCCATGAAAAGTATTTCTTCTTCAGTAACTTCTATCTCGTTTTTACTTAAATCCATCCCGATCATACGGCAAATGATCTTCGCAGATGCATTAAGAAATCTTGCGAAAGGATTTACTAATATTTCCCAAATCCGTAATAAAGTGACGAATCTCTTGGCAAATTTTTCAGGATCTCGCATACCGATCTGTTTCGGTACTAATTCACCTAAAACCAAAGAAAAATATGAAATGATTATAGTGATTCCTATCGTAAGAATCGTTTCTAAATATCCTCTGGTTTGACCGGGATCTAACCAATTGTAAATAATGGGTGTAATTTGATTTGCACCGAAAGCAGCAGACAGAAATCCGGCAAAGGTTACGCCGACTTGAACTGTAGCAAGAAATGCGCCTTGATTGTTAATAAAAGGAAGTAATTTTTTCGCAACGGAGTCACCTTCTTCCGCTTTTGCACGCAACTTGGTTTCATTCAGCCTGACTATTGCCATCTCGGAAGCTGCAAAAAAACCGTTAATTAAAATCAAAAGAAAAATAATAACTACATTAATTAAAATAACTTTAACTGAATTTGAATCGCTGACAGAGTTCGCATTAACAATAAAATGTTGCACCTTAGTGCAACAATGACTCATGTCCACTTGGACTTGTCCTCCTTAAATATATGACTTTTAACGCCGATTATACTATCATTGCCAAAAGACAAATCTCTATGATCTTTGATGATAGAAATATATCAAATATAGATTTGCTTGACAAGCTGATTACTTTACTGATAAATCAAATAAAACAGATAAATTATTAACAAAACTGTCCGTTATTTACAGCGTTTATCACAAATTGATCAATTCAATAGTTTCACCGACTAAGTTCACTAATGATTTTTGACTGGTAAATAAAATAATCTGGCGGCTTTGACTTTTGCTTAAGTCATGTAACAATCCAAGCGATAAAGCTGTGCGATTTTGATCTAATTGAATAAAAGGATCATCCAGAATCAACGGAATACTGTTGCTCACATCCTGTAACAATTCAGTCAGGGCTAAACGCAGAGCCAGGTTAATCTGATCATTCAAACCGGCACTGTAAAAAGCTTGTTCATAGTAATTGGAATCGTTATTTGCTTCCGGCTGTAATCGCACAACATAATCCTGATCTATTTTCAAATCTTGATATTGTGATCCGGTCATCGCGGATAAATATTCCGCAGCCTTCTGATTGAGCAACGGTCGTACATCCTGTTCAAATTTCGCTTTACTGTGTTGCAAAAGATGAAGCGACATTAACAGTGCGGCGTAGTTCTGTTCAGCTTGCTGATACACTGTATTTAATCTGTTAAGTTCTGTTTCCAACTCAATCGTATTTGTTTGATTTTGGATCAAATGATTCAACTTTGTTTTTTCAGTTGCTAATTTTTCGCGTAAGATAATCCGATTCTCCTGGATTCCGGTTAATTGTGAAGCAATATATTTTTCCGAAAATTCAGGAAATGTTCGCAGTTCGACTTGTTTTTCACTTAACCAATTTTGTGCATCCTGATAGGCTTGATAAAATTGTGCCGAACTATATGAACCTTTAAGTTCATTCATTTGTTCTTTAATTCGTTTGATTTCTTCTTCATTCTGAATACTGTTAACTGTTTGCTCACGTAAGCTTTGGATCGCAAGGTCAAGCTGATCATCATCCGGCAATTCCGAAAAATATGGTTTAATCAAATATTTCAGTTTAGTTAATTCTCTCTGATACTGTTGTTCGGCATATTCTGCCGCATCTGCCGCTTTTTTCTGATCAGCAATAAGCTGTTTGATCCGTTGATCGATTTGTTCAAGTTCCCATTCCAGTTTTTGCAAACCGTTTTCAATTTTCAACGTGCGAATTTCATGTTTGCGAATTTTCTCATGATATTGTTTAATCATATTTTCATGCTTGCGTTGCAGAAAATAATAAATAAACACCATGATAAACGGTAATAAAACAGCCAAGACAATCAAAATTCCCGACAAGACAGGTTTACTCGTACGAAAAACCAAGCCGCCGATCAGACAGAAAAATTCTGCTACAACCAGAGGGATAAAAGATGAGTAAGAAATCTTCGGTTTTATAAAGGTTTGCGGTTTCTGTTCCGCCGATTTTTGTTGCAGATATTGCAAACGACTTCTCTCTGCAACAATTTCGGATACAGTTCGCTTTGCTTCATTCCGATAATTTTCTTGTTCAAACGATCTCTGTTCGGCCAAATTAAATCTTATTTCATATTCGCTTAAAGCTTGTGCCGTCTGTTGACGCTGATTAGCAATTTCAGTCAATTCTTTGGCCGAAATTAATTTATTTCGCAGAACACCTTCCGAAACTTTACCGGCAGAATCCATATATCTGTGCAATGAATCCTGAAGTTTCTGATATTTTTCAAAGCGTTCCGCCAATTTTAATTTTTGATGTTGCTGATTTTGAAGAAGCAGCGAGTTTTCTCTCATGGCGAGTTCAGTCAGTTCTGTTTCCAAAACTTCAATATTACGATTCAGATCAGCTACCTGGCGATCTCTGATTAAGGCTTGTTCCAGCTCCGAATTCAAGTCGGCTGTTTTTTGTTCAAGCTTAGCTAAATATCCTTCGCCACCGCGATCCGGTTTATAATATTTGCGGGCTTTTTCCAATCTGGCATTGATCTCTTCATAAGACCAATCATATTCTGATAAACCGACTTTACGATTTATTTTTTGATCAAGTTCAGATAGATTTTCCGAATCTACACGAGGCTGCTCTACAAAAACCGTATTCAGAAATTCTATTTCCGAAATTTGAAACAGTTCCTGTCCCGGTTGTTCCGGATTCTTCAAATTGACCGGTTCACCGCTTGCTTCAAGTGAAAGCAGTGTTTGATCTTGAGCTTTGCGTTCAGCGAATCTTTTCACTAAACGATAAGTTATACCATGATGACTGAAAACAATGTAACCACCCATTGTTTTACCTGACCATGGACTATATTTTTTACGGGCATTGGTTTCAACAGAATGTCCGATTTTTCCGAAACCGTAAAACATAGCTTTAATAAAATTCTGAATCGTCGTTTTACCGCTTTCATTAATCCCGTATACTATCTGCATTTCAGGCTTAAAGTTGATTTTCAGGTTTTCCAAACCGCCAAAAGCTTCAATATATATTTGATCAATCTTCATAAATATCCAAATCCTGTTCCGCTGCCTGCATTGTGAAATAATAGCCCTGCTCGATTACCTGCTTTGCCTGCTTAACGTTCAGATTCGTCAAACCGAGATCCTCCAATACTTTATTTAATAAATCAGGTCCGGTTGCAAGTTGTTTCGCATAGCGCGTAACATCTCCTCGCAGTGAATGTTCTTCAATCAAGCCGGTAAAATCGATTTTCATTCTTGTTTCATCTGTCAGTTCAAAATAAAAGAACATTTCTTTCAATTTTGTCAACAGAAGTTCCCTATTAATTTTTTGTGATAAATAGCCGATTAATTTGAGTTGACAACAATCATACTTTGATCTGATCCGATAAGCTGCCATTCGTTTTTCTAAAGCGGCAATAATCTTTTCTTGCAGTTCTAATTGGCTGTCAAAATCTATTGAAGTCAAATCCAGACGGATTTTAAAAAACTTAGGTCCGTTTAGCGGAACAAAGCTAATCTGTCCTACTGCAGCTGCCTCAATCAGTTCAAGCAAGAAAATCCCTTTGCTGCCATCTTCATCAAATCCCCTGCCGCAAGGACAGCCGCTGTATAAACAAGGTATACCCTGTTTGCTGAGAATTTCCTTATCCGATTTATGAATATGCCCCAGCAAAACCAAATCAAAACCGCTATGATCAATCCAGGATAATTGCAGCGGATTATAGTTCGATTCGGAACTATGATTCAGCAAATCTCCATGTTGAAGTAAAATATTGAAATATGCCGAATCCGGCTTTAAATCAATTCCCTGCCATAAAGCTTGAGGACTTGATTGGCTGATGAACGGTTTTCCGTAAAATGTTATTCGTTGATCGGCAAATTCAAAAAAATCTGTTTGCGGTTCAAAAATATGCACATGCCGCAAATCGGAAAATCTTTGCCAAAAACCTGTTTGATGCCAGTAATCATGATTACCCGGATTTATTATAATCTCAACTTGAGAAATTGCAGAAAAGCCTTGATAAACCCGATCAAGCAAATCCTTACTCGGATTACTTGAGTCAAACAAGTCCCCGCCTATTGTCAAAAAATCCACTGCTTCTTTGCGACAAATCTCTATTATCTCGAAAAAGACCTTTTCTTGTTCTGAACGCATTGCTTTTTGTTTGACAGGTTCTAAAAAACCAAAAGGAGAGCCGAGGTGCAAATCCGCCGTGTGTAATATTTTAATATTTCTCTTCATACTTATTGATCTTGCGTATATTGTACGTTTTTAATTTATTTTTTTCTTGTTTTTCGTTTTTCGTTTGTTATTTTACACTTCTGAGCTTATCAAGAAACAACTCCTACTTCATCAATCTTTTAATAATCAAAAAAATTAGTTATAGTAAAAATTAATAATCCCAGTCAAAACATATTTTAGCATATAAAAAACAAATCTGTTTTTTAAGATGAAAAGATCATCTGTTTAACACAACCGGAATGTATAGAGTAAACATAATAAATATATTATCAAATTATTTATGTTACAATAATCCTATGGTTTTTAACCTGAATAGAATACTGAATAATTAATGAAATAATCAAATAATAAAATATTTCAGCAAAAATCAATATGTTGATCAGATAATTAAGAAGCAAACTAAAATAACATCGTTATTTAGAAATACAAACAACTATTTACGGAGGTACAAATGAAAAATAATATGCAAATGGAACTGCTGGGTATTAATGCCTTACGTGTATTGTCGATCGATGCTATCCAAAAAGCAAATTCCGGACATCCGGGAATGCCTTTGGGAGCAGCTCCGGTAGCCTTTGAACTATGGGCCAATCATATGAAACATAATCCGAACAATCCGGATTGGTTTAACCGTGATCGCTTTGTCTTAAGTGCCGGCCATGCATCGATGCTGATGTATTCGTTATTACATCTATTCGGTTACGGATTAACAGCCGAAGACCTTGCGCAATTCAGGCAATGGCAGAGTAAGACTCCGGGTCATCCGGAATATTTGGATACCGAAGGCGTTGAAATGACAACCGGTCCTTTAGGTCAAGGCATTGCCTCAGCTGTAGGTTTTGCAATGGCAGAAGCTCATCTGGCAGCTCGTTTCAATACTGATGAACAAAAAATCATTGATCACTATACCTATGTATTGTCCGGTGACGGATGCTTAATGGAAGGGGTCAGCAGCGAAGCTTGTTCTTTAGCAGGACATTTAAAATTAGATAAGTTAATTCTTTTCTATGATCGTAATGAAATAACCATTGAAGGTTCGACAGATCTGGCTTTCACCGAAGATGTAGCAGCTCGTTACAAAGCGTACGGTTGGCAGGTACTATCCGTAGCCGATGCCAATGATACTGCTGCAATCGCCGAAGCAATTGCAGAAGCTAAAGCTAATAAAGAGCAACCTACAATGATTATTCTGCACAGTGACATCGGTTACGGTTCTCCGTTAGCAGGTAGTGAAGCAACACACGGCAGCCCTCTGGGCGATGACAACATCATCAAAACCAAAGAATATCTGGGCTGGGATATTGATTTACCGGCATTTGAAATCCCGCAAGCCTTAAAAGATTATATGACTGATGTTCAAGCCAGATTATCTGAAGATGAAAAAGCCTGGAATGAAACTTTTGCGGCATGGCAAAAAGCTAATCCGGAACTGGCTCAAGAATTTGCCGAATGTTTGGAACCTGATCTCGAGGCTCTGGAAAACGATCCTGCTTTATGGGATTTCTCGGGTGAGCAAGCTACCAGAAAAACCAGCGGCAGTGTCTTAAATGTCGTTGCTAAACATTTGCCGGGCTTAATCGGCGGTTCAGCTGACCTGGCACCTTCAAACAATACTGATATGCCGGGCTTGGGCTATTTTTCAGCTGACAATTACAGCGGGCGCAATATTCATTACGGAATTCGTGAATTTGCTATGGCTTGTATTGTTAACGGTATGACTTTACACGGCGGTGTTCATGCTTTCGGTGCAACTTTCTTTGTCTTTGCCGACTATATGAAACCTGCATTCCGTCTGTCTTCAATCATGAATGTACCCTCGCTCTTTATCCTGACTCATGACAGTATCGGTGTCGGCGAAGATGGTCCCACTCATCAGCCGATTGAACAACTCAGTATGTTAAGGGCAACTCCCAATACATACGTATTCCGCCCTGCGGACGGCAAAGAAACGGCTGCCGCTTACCTCTTTAATTTAAAAGAGAAAAAGCCGACCTTCTTGGCTCTGACCAGACAAAACCTGCCCACTTATGAACAATCAGGCATAGATGCAATCAAGGGAGGTTATATTTTCCAAGATTGTGAAGGCACTCCGGAATTAATTATCATGGCAAGCGGTTCTGAAGTCAGACCTGCTCTGGAAGCGCAACAGGAATTAACCGAACAAGGCAAAAAAGTACGTGTTGTTTCAATTCCTTGTATGGATGCATTCTTGGAACAAGATGCGGCTTATCAGGAAGAAGTCTTACCTGCGGCAGTAACCAAAAGAATCTCCATTGAAGCCGGTGCAACAATGCCTTGGTATCGCTTAGTCGGATCAAACGGAAAAGTAATAGGTATTGATCATTTCGGAGCATCCGCACCTGCCGGTATTCTATTTGAAGAATTCGGTATCAATAAACAAGCTGTTTTAGATGCTGCAAAAGAATTGCTCTAATCTATAACAAATGACTTGATTAATCAAGCAAGCCGTACCAAAATATAGGTACGGCTTTTTTAATATAATTTTAATACTGAGGTATGTATGAAGCAAAACAACGAAAAATGGACCTTAAATTCTACACTGGGAGATGTACTGGATTCAATTATCGGTTATGAACTCTTGGCATTTATCGCTTACTATTCGGGTAAAAGCGTTGAGGATTTCAATAAATTTTATCTGCGTTCAATTAAATTGAAATCCTATACAATCATTCAACGTTTCACCCGGATCATGTTTGATCGTCGTATTACAACATGGATCATTGACAAACTGAATCAATACGAACAACGTCAAGATCTCTGTCCCGATAAAATTTCTTTTAATCATAAATGGTGGAAAAGCAGTATTATTTATCAGATTTTTGTCCCGAGCTTTCAGGACGCTAATCATGACGGCATCGGTGATCTTAAAGGAATTATTGAACGCTTCGAGCATATTATATCTTTAAATGTCGATACAATTTTGTTAAGTCCGATTTTTGATTCGCCGATGTATGATGCAGGTTACGATATTAAGGATTTTTACAAAATCAACCCGTTGTTCGGATCCAAAAAAGATCTTAAAGAATTGATTAATCTTTGTCAGCAAAACAACTTAAAGATAATTCTTACACTTCCATTAAGTCAAACTTCAGATCAGCATGCCTGGTTTGACAATTCGAAAGATAAAGTTGATGTTTCTTCTGAAAATAATCATATTGCCGACAATAAAAATTTCTATATTGTAAACGACGGACCGAACAACTGGCAGTCTTTTTATGGTGATTCAGCGTGGCTCTATCAACGTTCAGCAAAAAAGTATTATTTGCACTTAAAGAGTTCAAAGCAATTAGACTTGAACTGGGATATGGATTATGTGCGTGAGGAAATGATTAATATCATGAGATATTGGAAAAACTTCGGAATTGACGGACTTTTTCTTGAATCAGCTTCTATCATTGCCAAAAACGAAGCATATGCCGAAGGCAGCAAATCCTTAGCCGTCTTAACCGGTGTTTCCGGAATTGAAAATTATATCTATCAATGCAAGTTATTGGATTGGCTAAGTGAAATTTATCTGGCTCTTAAACAAGATTCACCCGATTTTTTAATTATTGCCGATTGTCTGATAATGCATAGTAACTACACCAGATTAATCAGCGGTGATGCTACAAATCGCAGTGATCTCGGATTGACTTATAATCAATTTGAAGAGCCGGGTCAGCGTCGTTTTCAATCAAATTATCTGTCACTCGACTATTTGAGTAATATTTGGTTAAAAATGCAATTGTCGGCAGATAATTCATTTTGGCCGGTATTGTTCTGCGAAGATCCCAATCATCCGAGAATTATCAGCCGAATGCAAAATCATAATCTTTATCGTAATCAAATCGCCAAATTGATAGCGACTCTGCAATTGACTGCCAAAGGTACGGTCATGTTATATCAAGGACAAGAATTGGGTCAGATCAATGCCCCGTTTCATACTATTGAACAAATCAGAGATATTGAAAGTCAGTTACGTTACGAAAAATTAAATGAACAATTAACTTTGGCAGAAAATTCCGGATCACTTGACCGTATAATTCGCGGCAGTCGCGATCATGCCCGGGTTCCGATAGTTTGGGATAATGAATTTCTCAACGGAGATTTTTCACAAAACAAAACAACCTGGATCGACTGTTTTGCCGATCCGAAAATGAGCGTTGCAGAACAAGGCAATGATTCACATTCAATTCTCAATTATTATCGGGCATTGACATCCTTGCGCTCTCATTATGCCACCTTGATTTACGGCAAACTGGAAATCCTCAGCAAACATAACACCAGTATTCTGCGTTATTTCCGCTATGACGATTATCATGCATTTTATATTGAAGCAAATTTAACTGATGAGATATTAAACGTGATCGGATTCAGTACTACGCAATTATTACGGCAAGCTGAAGAATACAATATTAAAGTTCCTGATTCTTTAGATCGCACAATTTTGATTTCCAACTATCCCGATCGCAATCAGCAGGACTTTATCAAAAATAGTGAACTGCGTCCCTATGAAACTTTTATCGTTAAATTATTTTAATCAATTGTTTCATATATGTTCTCAATTATAAGTAGCAAGTATCTATTACAGACCGCCGATTAACTGTTTTCGGCTTCATCTTGGCGGAGATGGCAGTTTTTGTACTTTTTGCCGCTGCCGCACCAACAAGGTTCATTTCTGCCCGGAATAACTTTTTTCTTAACCGGTGCCTGTTTCGGGGGTGCCGCAGGTTTATTCTGACCGCCTCCTCCGACGGCAGCTCTGGCTAAATTGAATGCTGTATTCTGCGATCCTTTTCGTCCTTCACTCAATTCTTCGGGAGCTTTTCTGCCTTTCATCTCTCTTGACTGATCGCTTGTAATTTGAGCTCGCATAATCAAACGCACGGCATCTTCCTGAATTCCCAAAGTCATTGCTTCAAACATGTCATAACCTTCACGTTTATACTCAACAACCGGATCATGTTGGGCATATCCCCGCATTCCGATGCTGTCACGTAAGTTATCCATTGCATCGATATGATCCATCCAGTGATTGTCAACCGCATTGAGCAATACATAGCGTTCAGCTTGATATAAAATTTCTTCCGCACCGAGATCGACCGCTTTGTTTTCCAGAACGTCCACTGCTTCTCGAATTATTTGATCAGCTATTTCTGCCGGTGACACAATACCACTGATCTTCTTTAATTGATTGATACTCGGTAAATCACCTAACAGATTTTGTAACCGAGACACTAAAGTTCCGACATCCCATTCACCGGTATCAGAGGAACCCATTGTTAAAGAATTCACGTTAATTGTCACAATATCCTGAATATATTTTACAAAATAGGGATGAACATTCTCACCATGCAGGACTTCTTTTCTTTGCTTATATACCAAATCACGTTGTTGATTCATAACATCGTCATATTGTAAAACATTTTTTCTGATACTGAAGTTCTGAGCTTCAACTCTGCGCTGTGCCGACTCAATTGTTCTGGTAAGCATCGGATGTTCAATTTCCATATCGCTTTCAATACCGAAAGTATTAAAAATTGCTTCCATCCGTTCGCCGCCGAACAAACGCAATAAATCATCTTCCAGCGATAAATAAAATTTACTGGTACCGGGATCACCTTGACGTCCGGACCGACCGCGCAACTGATTATCGATACGTCGTGATTCATGCCTTTCAGTACCTATAATGTATAAGCCCCCGCTGGAAATAACTTGTTGTTTCTCTTCAGCTATTGATGCTTCGAAATGTTCTTGTAAATCCTGGAAAAGAGCTCTCGCATCAAGGACTGTTTGATCATCGGTAATATTGTATGAATCAGCTTCTTCAATTAATTCTTCATCATATCCCCGTTTGCGCATTTCTTGTTTTGCCATATGCTCGGCATTACCGCCAAGCATAATATCCGTACCGCGCCCCGCCATATTCGTCGAGATGGTAACAGCACCTAAACGCCCCGCTTGTGCAACAATTTCCGCTTCACGTTGATGATGTTTTGCATTTAATACATTGTGTTTTATTCCGGCTTTGGTAAACAAAGCAGAGATTACTTCCGATTTTTCAACAGAAATCGTGCCGACTAAAATCGGCTGACCGGTTGCATGAATCTCTTTAACCGATTTTATCAGCGAATTATATTTTCCGGCTTCCGTTTTGTAAACCGCATCAGATAAATCCTCTCTTACCATCGGTTCATTGGTAGGAATCTCGACAACATCCAGAGCATATATTTCTTTAAATTCATCTTCTTCCGTCATTGCAGTACCGGTCATGCCGGATAATTTGCGATACATTCTGAAATAATTCTGAAATGTAATCGTTGCTAAAGTCCTGCTTTCACGTTCAACTTTGACTCCTTCTTTAGCCTCTATTGCCTGATGCAGACCGTTACTATAACGTCTGCCGGGCATCAGACGACCGGTATTGTCGTCAACTATAATCACTTCACCGCCGTCAACAATATAGTCCTGGTCGCGAAACATCGTACCATGAGCTTTCAAGGCATTGTTTATATGATGATTTATCAAATAGTTTTCTTGATCTGTCAAATTATCCAACCCGAAGAATTTTTCCGCTTTTTGCACGCCACGTTGCGTTAAAATTGAGCTTTTGGCTTTTTCGTCAACAATGTAATCCGCATCACCCTCCAGCTCTGCCCTTTCTTCATAGGATAGTTTGCTATCTGTTTCTTTAAAAGTTTTACCTTTAAGGCTCACAATTAATTGATTAGCCTTTTCATATAATTCGGACGATTCTCCGCTTGAACCGGAAATAATCAAAGGTGTTCTGGCTTCATCAACCAAAATACTGTCAACCTCATCAATAATCGCATAATTCAAATCACGTTGAACCAATTGTTCAACTGAAGTTACCATATTATCCCGTAAATAATCAAAGCCGAATTCATTATTAGTACCATAAGTAATGTCGCTGTTATAAGCTTTCTGTTTCTCGGCTTTCGAAAGACCGCGGACTACCAGGCCAACACTCAGACCTAAATAACGATAAATTTTGCCCATCCATTCGCTGTCACGTTCTGCCAAATAGTCGTTAACCGTAACAACATGAACCCCTTTGCCGGCTAAAGCATTGAGATAAACCGGTAAGGTTGCCACCAAAGTTTTACCTTCTCCGGTTTTCATTTCTGCAATTCTGCCTTGGTGCAGAATAATCCCGCCGAGGATTTGAACCGGGAAATGAAACATACCAAGAACTCTGCGTGAAGCTTCTCTGACCGTAGCAAATGCTTCCGGTAAAAGATCATCTAAAGTTTCTCCTTGATTCAATCGTTTTCTGAATATTTCTGTCTGCCCGCGTAATTCTTGCTCCGACATATTTTTATATTTATCCGCCAAATCTAAAACTTGCTTTTGCAGCGGAGTTATTTTTTTAATTTCCCGTTCTGAGTAAGTACCGAATATTTTCGAAAAAAGTCCCATATATTAAATCTTCCTACATTCATCTTTAGTTATCTATAATTTATTTGTTTTAACTTAATAGTTTTTCATTCCAGTAAAAATCCTCTTAAATGATATCTTATCAGTTTTTATTAAGCAATTTATTATTACAACTTATTTAACATTTGTTAATAACAGTTTGAAACTGCAATTAGCCAATTCTTGTTACTGTATCTCACCGGTTTGATTAATGCTCCGGCTGATTAAAGCATTATTCTTTTTTATCAGAATTATCAGGTTCCGGTTTCGGTAAATAACGATAGCTGTTGCCTCTGACGTCTATTTGCATTGTAACGCCGGAATTCGAAGCAAATGTTTCAAGATTTTTAAACATTGGGGAGCTCAAATCATAATCCGAGTTTCCGGGTACGACAATCACAAGTTTTCTCGCTTTGATATCGTCTGCTGTTATTCGGGTTAACGGCAGACCGGTATCACGTTCTGAACCGCTGAAATTTGCCAGATTATTGATTTCTTGTTCCAATTGTATATTTACGGCTTCAGGTAAACTATAACTCGGTGCAGTCAAATCAAGACTTCTTACCGCCATTATTTCTCCTGCCTGATATCTGCAAATAATCGGATAATTGAAAGGTAAATTCGCTTTGTATTGCTCTCTGAAATATTTGCCGCGTGTAAAATTATGCTCTGACCAAATATCGTCAGCCATTTTATCCTTTTGATCATTTGCCTCGTTTTCCAATTGATATGTACTGTCGTATTTGGTCCAAACCGGAACATAACTGACTGTGCTTTTTTCAGTAGTAGTCCATGGTGTTTTAACATGATATACCATCTTCAGTTGCAAACTGTGATCAGAAACTGAGGTCAAAATAATTTGTCTGCGATCAGACGGTATTTTAATCCCCAATCGATCGGCACCGTCAATCAGCCATTTATCAACTTGAGTCTGGAGAAAGTTTTGTAAAAAAATCGAACCGGCCAAATCGCCTGCAGCCTGTCGAAATGCAGAAGCAGATTCGGGAAAGAATGTATCGATCAACTTATCGATTGAACTATGGTCAATTTCCGAATATAAACCTTCGGCCAACGGGATTAACAACGACAATTCTTTCGCCGTCTGATCCAGAGCATAACGCATAACCAATTCATGTTGTATGGTCAATGTCGCACTGAGCATAAAATAACAGATAATTATTATTAACGGCATAATAATCGCTGCATCAAAAACCACACCGCCATTTTCTTCACGGAACTTAGACTTGTGTTTCTGATTGATATATGTTCTATTATATTTCTTCTTTAACATAATCTTTGTTATTCCTTATCAAGTCCGAGTTTAAGCGGAGCAATATCTTAAAACAACGTTTTATTCTTGTTCCCGAATATGATCTGAAAATTCCCTGCACAATTGAAGTGAATTTTGACGAAAAGTTCCGTCTAACTGAACCGCAGTTATGAAATCTCCCGGCACTGTCTTTTTTCGCATTTCGTTAATTCCCCTTAGTAAATTATCTTCACCTTTACATAATGCAAATACCCGCATAAAATCCCGATAGTTCAGCTTGATCTCTGTCTCGGCGAAAGCAAAAGAAACTTCTTCTCCCTTCACTAGCCGGTCACTATCTGCAACAGCTTGGGACAGTGAATCAATCAAAGTTATTACATAAACCAAAGATTGGGGATCGATTACAATATGGCCTAAACTGCCTACAGCTATTATCGTGCTGATCCCGGCAGCTTCCAGCATATAAACAGACTGTTTTGCCTCATCTGTAAAATTATCAATCAGATGATATGTAAAGCAGATTCCTCCGATACTCCATTTCGCTTTCGATGCTGCCGAATCGGGATTATCTGTATTAAAAATAATCTGTTCAACTTCATTCTTTCTGCCTGCCGCTTGCAAGTCCGAATGCAACCTGCCGTCAGGTGTTTGCAGCGGAGTTTTATTTCCCGCCGTTTCCAATTCCGTAATTTGCATCGGATAATAATTCAACATATATTCCTGAATCTGTAACCGACTGATTAACGGAATATCATAATTGAATAATAATTGATCGAAGAAATCTGTAATGCTTTGAAGTGAACCAGGTGCAAGCGGATTAGCCGGAACTTGATTACCGGTGGATTCATACATAGGTATAATCATCGTCTTGGCTTCTTCTGTCAGATCAGTCAATATTGTCAAAGCAGTTTCAGATAAAACATTGCGTTCAGCATCCGACATTTCTGCTAATTTATCTTGATCTTCTTGTTCTATTTCCACATTCAAATTTGCCAAATCACCTGAAACTGAATCCGGATCGGCAATAATCGATTCCGGGTCAAGCAAATCACTTTGTGCAGTGATTTCCGTTAAAGCAGAACTATTCTTAAGTTGTTCAGCCAAAATACCGGCACTGCTGACTCTGTTAATTATTTCTTCAGTTACCAAGAAAGGAGCTCTCACACTCATATGACGCAATATTTGCGTCCTTAACTGATCTGTTTCCTCAAGGCTGTGAAGACCGGAAAGTTCAATACTCACCGCATGTTTCTTCGAAAAATAATTTTGTTCAAGTTCAGCTTTGTGTTGATTCAATAAACTGCTTTCAACTCCCCACAATCCGAATTCATGCCAGAGCTGCCGATCATAATCTGCCAGAGTAAGATCCAGGTTGTTTTCACAACAACGCACAAAATCAAGTTCTTCTCTTCTCAATTGCGCGTTTTCAAAAGTTGAAAACAGAACTAATAATGTAATCGGCAGCAAGATCAAAAAGAATAAGCTGATATTCGCTTCTTCTGCTTGTAATTTGTTCTTTATTAAATATAGTGAGTTTGAGTTAAATTTTTTTAACCGGTTGGAATTTTGTACGTTCATATTGAAGCCCCTGCCAGTTTTTATTGTGTTGATTTCACAGATTGCTGATCCCATAAGCTGTTTTTAATATCCAGACCCAGTGATAATATTTCTTTTACTTTTTGCGGATTTACTTGCAAATTAACAACAGCGCTTTCAGTTTCTAATTTATATAACGGTTGATTCTTAGGTTCTGTAATACGTTCTTGTGCAATAATGATCGCTTGTCGTTCTATTCTCAATTCGATCGGTTTAACATAAAAAATTGCTTGAACAAAAATCGTCATACATAAAGGAATACATATAATTGCTTCCATGCTTAACATATAAAATCCTCCTTTGAGCAGAAAGTGTGAGAAACTTTTTCAGTTATTAGTTTCTTCTAATTAACCAGATGAATTAAACTTGACACATTGTAAATAAGAAAAATATTAAAAATCGGATAAAATGATATTTGGATTAGTTTAATTTAGTTTGATTTATTCAGATAAAATAAACTTATTTCAGATAGTTATTGCTGACTTAGTCAGAATAAATAAAAAAATATTTCTTTCAAAGATTCTTATTCCATTTCCACGCAAAAATTCTTATTGCTTGATTTATTATAATAATTTATTCGCATTAAGATATCAGATTTTTTGAGAAAAAATAACAAAATCAGTAAATGTTGATAAAACGATCTATCAGAAAATCAAAAATTGAAGCTTTCTGAATCGGAATTTACACAGCCGGAAGTTCTGAGACAAAACCGATTTTTAAAAATAGAAAATGTCTCAAAAATCGGAAGTCAGAAAACAGAATTTTTCCCGACTTATATTTCCGAGACATTTGTATTTCAGATATACTTTGTCTTATCCTCTTAAGATAATGTCCTGTTCTGCCATTTTGTCAATTATTTTCTGCATGATCGGATTGATTTCCTGATCACTTAAAGTGCGTTCAGCTGCTCTGAACACAAGAGAAAAGGCTACTGATTTTTTATCTTCAGCAATTCCTTTTCCCTGATAAACATCGAAAATATTAATTGATTCCAGGAGCGTTCCCGCCAGATCGGCAATTTCCGCTTCAATTTCAGATACCAGATCTTTGCGTGGCATCACAAAGGCCAGGTCTCTGGTAATTGCAGGATATTTCGGCAACGGCCGGAAAATAATTTTTTCACGTTTTGCCTGTAATAAGGGTTTTACTTCCAGATCAAAAATATAGGTATTAGGTGTAACCCCGAATTCTTTTGCCAAGCGCGGATGAATTGTTCCGATCAAACCGATCGGATCGGTATAATCCGGCAAATAAACGAAGGCAGTCTGTCCCGGATGATAATGAGGATAATCCTGATCTATTCTGGCAACTTTGAATTCAGCTATCCCCAGATGTCGGAAAAGTTCTTCCATGATGCCTTTTAATTCAAAGTAACCTTGGGAACTTTCTTTTAAGTTCTGATCGAAAAGAACAACCGTAATATGTTCTCTTTCATCGGGCAGGTGCTGATCATGATAATCTGCTGTCAGACCGTAATCCGGCAGAATATTCAGCGGATGATATGTTTTGCCTAATTCGTATAAAACTCCTTTTGAATTGCCATGAGCTAAATTATATTCAACAACTCGCAACAGACTGGGCAACATTGTTGTTCGCATTTTCGAATACTCTTCACCTAAAGGGTTAAGAATTGTCAGTTGTTGACTCAAAGCATGCTCGGAATCTAAACCGAGTCTGACCACATCTGTCGGTGAAACAAATGAATATGTATATGCTTCATAGGCTCCGCAAGCTTCTAAAACCCTGCGGATTTTTTGAATATCGAGTTGAGTTACACTGCGACCGCCTAAGGTCGGTGTATTTCCTTTACTGAAACGACTTTCGATTTTATCGTAACCATAGATTCTGGCAACTTCTTCAGCTAAATCAGCTTCTAATTTCAGGTCATCCCTGAAATAAGGAATTGTTGCGGAATATACAGCGGGTTCTTCAGCAGATTCAATTTCCAATTCCAGTTTACTCAGAATCTGATTAATTTGTTCAATACTTAAATCAACACCGATCAATTTATTGATGCCTTGTGCTGTATATTTTATTTTGTGCAAGTCGGGATATTGCTCAGCTACCTTGATTTCAGTACAAGCAACTTTACCGCAATTCAACTTCTCAATCAAATAGCATGCATAATCCATGGCACGTTGTGCATTTTGTGCCGGCAACCCTTTTTCAAAGCGCAGTGAAGCCTCTGAACGCAGATTGTAATCTTTTGCGGTTTTGCGAACCGCAGTTTTAGAAAAGTTTGCTGCCTCAAATAAAATTGCTTTGGTCGAATCTCTGACTTCCGAATTTTCAGCTCCCATAACACCGGCTAAACCGACTGCTCCCGCAGTATCTGCAATTACCAAGTCTTCCGGATTCATTTTGATTTCCGTTCCGTCAAGCAATGTCATTTCTTCTTGCTCTTTGGCGCGACGCACAATAATTGAATGATCGGTGAGAAAATCCAAATCATAAGCATGCATCGGCTGACCTAAACTCAACATCACAAAGTTAGTAATATCAACTATATTATTGATCGGCCTCATACCTGCAGCTCTTAATCGTTTTTGCATCCATATCGGTGATTGCTCGATTTTTACATCGGTTACAACACGACCGATAAAAGCAGAACATAAATCAGGTGCTTCAACCACAATTGAAGCGAGATCTTCCGATTTTAAGCCGGAGAAATTACTCGGTTTTTTATCTAACGCAGTAAATCCGGTCTCAAAAACAACAGCCGTTTCTCTGGCTAAACCTTCGACTGATAAACAATCCGGACGATTGGAAGTTACTTCAAATTCAATGATTTCCTGACCGATACCGATAGCGTCCAACGCATTGCTGCCAATAAGTGAATCATCCGGCAAAACATAAATGCCGTCTGACACTGCATCCGGGAATTCATGGACTGAAAAACCCAATTCATCAATCGAACAAATCATACCGTTAGATACTTCACCGCGCATCTTTGCTTTTTTTATTTTGAAACCACCTGCCAAGATCGCTCCCGGCAAAGCCACAACAACTTTTTGTCCGGCAGCGACATTAGGTGCTCCGCATATTATTTGTAAAACATCCGTACCGACATCAACCTGACAAACTGAAAGACGATCCGCATCCGGGTGTTGTTTTTTTTCTAAAACATAGCCGACAACAATGTTTCTCAGCTCAGCGCCTTCATACTCCACCGATTCTACCTTGGTGCCGGACATAGTCATACCGTCAACAAATCTATTTACATCACCTTGATAATCAGTAAAATCTTTAATCCATTCTAAAGAAGTTTTCATTAATCTACCTCACTTACTGAATTGTTCTAAGAAACGCAAATCATTTTCATAGAAATTTCTGATATCGGTTACATCATATCGCCCCATAGCTACGCGTTCTACACCGATACCGAAAGCAAAGCCGGAATACTTCCGCGAATCAATTCCGCAATTTTCCAAAACTTCCGGGTGTACCATACCGCCACCTAAAATTTCGATATAGCCTTCGCCACGGCAGGTTTTACAATTCGGATCGTTGCCGCCGCAAGTCCAGCATGAAATGTCTACTTCACAGCTTGGTTCAGTAAAAGGGAAATGATGTGGTCTTAAACGAATCTTAGTTTCTTTACCGAATAAGTTTCTGGCAAAAAGCTCCAATGCAGCAACCAAATCCGTCATACTGATATTTTCATCAACCGCCAGACCTTCAATCTGATGAAAAATCGGTGAATGAGTGGCATCCACAGTATCCGACCGGTAGACCCTGCCCGGACAAACGATATAAACAGGAGGTTTTTGTTGATTCATTACCCTTATCTGCACCGGAGAAGTTTGAGATCTTAACAAAACACCGTTTTCATAATCAAGATAAAATGTATCTTGTTCATCGCGTGCCGGATGACCTTTGGGTAAGCGCAGCATTTCAAAATTATAAAGATCCAGTTCCACATCCGGTCCTTCAGCTATTGTATAACCTAAGCCGATAAAAGTATCGCAAATTTCATCCGACATTAAAGTCAGAGGATGTCTGCCGCCAACTTTAACCGCTTTGCCGGGCATACTGATATCAAGTATTTCACTTGCAATCTTTGCCTGTTCAGCCCGGGCTGTCAATTCGGCCTGTTTTTCCGCAATTATTCGTTCAACAAATTGACGTGTTTTATTGGCAGCTTGCCCTAACTTCGGTTTATCCTCATCGGAAAGGCGTCCCATATTTTTCATAATAGAGGTTATTTCACCTTTTTTGCCTAATAATTTAACCCTGATGTTTTCAAGTTCCTGTTGATTAGCAACGGAATTAATACCAGCCCGGAATTTATATTCAATCGCTTGTAATTCAGATAACAACTGATCCATAAGCCCTCCACTTTTTCCTAATAAATTAACATTGCATATCATAACACTTATTGAAAAAAATTCCGAATCCGGCAGAACAAAAAATCTAACAAAAAACAAAACACACAAATAATTATAAAATATCCGTAAAGCAGATTATAATTTACGGTTAATAATCACTTGTGTATTGTTTCTGACCGGATTTACGATCTGAGATTTAATTGTGTTATATTGTGTAAAAAATTCAAGTACAAAGACGGTACGATTTATAAATATTGTCTGATAAAAGGATTGAAGCGAAAAGCATCCCTGATTAAAAACGGCGAACCATGTCCCGGTAAGACCGGTAAATCCTGCGGTAAATTCTGCAATATTTTCGTTAATCTGATCAGCGATTTTTCCATATCGGCATGATTGCCTCCTTTGAGATCAGTACGCCCGATACTGTTGGAAAACAATGTATCGCCGGATATCAATGCTAAGGGTTGATAAATTTCATTTTCTTGAATTTGCAACAGAATGCAGGAACAGCCGGGAGTATGTCCCGGTGTGTGATAAACAATTAATCTTAAATCAGGCTCCAGTTGGATTTTCTCCTGATCCGTATAATAATAATCAGCAGCAGAATAATTAACAGGCTCACCATAAGCTGCTGAACAATTTGCTTCCGGATCTGTAAGAAACGGAATATCACCTTCCGGCATCATAAAGTCCAAGCCGGTTTTTTCACGCCATATTTCAACTTGACTTATATGATCATAATGAAAGTGAGTCGCAATTATACCGTTGAGATTGTCTGCAATTTTTTGATCGTAAGGAATTGAAGGATCAATTAAATAATCCTTTGCCCCATGAATTATATAAGAGTTTGCATGTTCCCAAGATTCCGGAATATAAGAAATTTTATTTTTCATATCTAACTCTCACATCAGCGAATTAATTCACGCCAATCAAGATCTCCGCGATCAATAGCTAAAACAAGTATTTCCGCAGTTGCAACATTAGTTGCTAACGGAATACTGTTTACATCACAAGCTTTTAATAAAGAGTTTGGGGCATCGTAAGTGCGAAGCAACGGATCTCTTAAATATACGACGGCATCTATTTCATTATAGTTCGCTTTGGATGCCAGCTGTTCGACACCTGCCGCCATATCGGTAGTGAGCGTTTCAACAGTCAAATCCGTATTCTCATGGATTGTACGAGAGATATTAAAAAGTGAAATCAAATGATGTTGTGCCAAAATTTGCCGGTAAGCAATACAGAAATTGACTAACAAGTCATATTTTCTCGTGTCTGCAATGAGAACTATGTTCACAGCCACCTCCTAAATCATAATCAAAACGAAATATACTTTATACATAATAACTAAAAAAACCAATCATTTCAAGGTTTTTTTACTAGATTTTACCTATATTTGAATTGTAAATAAAATAAAAACAAATTAAATTCTAACATAAATATTATTTACAGAACATATGCGGATATTCTTAAAAATTTGCAAAGATTCGGACAATCCCGGCTCAACTTTTGATTCAACCGTCAGGCATAATTCAAGGTTCAATTCCCGAATCAAATTCCGGTAAAACCTCAGCCTCAGACTCCGTTTCAGGATCAAATTCAGGCACAATATCCGGAGCAGGTTCAAGTTCCGGAACAGGTTCAAGTTCGGGAACAGGTTCAGCAACAGGTTCCGGAGATTCGATTCCGAAATATTGATCAAATACTTTTCTGGCAACTGTAGATAGACCGGCACCAATTGATGCGTCTTCAACAATTCCGGCAAACACAACTTCCGGATCATCCAAAGGTGCGAAACAAACAAATAACGAATCAATAGATATATTGGTGCTCGAACTGTCCTGAACTTCTGCTGTTCCGGTTTTCATGCCCATTTCGAAAGGATAATTATGAAAATTCAAATATGTAGTGCTGTATTCAATATCATGTTGCAGACCGTTCATTGCATCTTTGACCATATTGATTGAATTCTCGGCAAAACCTAAATCTTCAACTTCAATTACTTCCGGTTTGATTATCTCGCCGTCCGGACCGGTAATTTCTTTGATTACATGAGGTTGCACCAGTTTTCCCGTAGCAATGCCTCCGACTCCTCTTGCTAATTGGATCATTGTATAAGCATTGTCAAATTGGCCGATTGAAGATTGTGCCGTATCAGCCGGAAACCATAATTGATCTTCCGGTAAAGCCCGGGTCTTGCGTTTAACTTCTTTGCTGGGCCGGATACCCTTTGCTTCACCCGGTAAATCAATTCCGGAATACTCTCCCATACCCAGCTTTTTAAAAATCGGAGAGAGCTTATCAATTGTCGTATCAATACCCAATTTGGCAAAATATAAATTGCATGATGTTGCCATTGCGCGGCGTAAGGTTAAATCGCCATGCCCCCGTTCAGGTTCACCGTAGCAAGTCCAGATTCTGTGGCCGATTTCTTCTTTTCCGGCACAATTATAAACTTGATCAGTTTCAGAAATAATGCCGTTTTCCAAGGCAGCAATCGCCGTAAACGGTTTGAATGTTGATCCGGGATGATATATTTCTGAAATAGCCCGATTTAACATAGGTTTATTTTCATTATCTGAAAAATATTCTTGAACCCTTTCTGCCGCTTCGGCATCAAATTGAGCCATCAAAAAATCCTGAGGATTAAACGAAGGTATCGAGCCCATAGCTATTACAGCCCCGGTTTTTACATTCATCAGAACTCCGCTGGCTGCTTTAGCAGGAACTGAATCCTCTTTATCTCTAAGTTCAGCCATATGTTCAGCAAAAGCTTCAAGCATCACTCTTTGAACATCCTGATCTATAGTCAGACGTACAGTCGCTCCCGGTTGAGGTGCAACACCTCCGGTACCTTTAACAAATTCTTCACCGTCCTCCGTTTTTTTCCAATAACTATACGGAATAGTTCCCGGAACTCCATGCAGATATCTTTCTGCTGAAAGCTCAACTCCGCTTTTGCCGATAATATCGTTCAAACCGTAATTCAGATTTTTTAATTGCTGATATTCAGTTTCCGATATTTGTCCGGTATAACCTAAGACATGAGAATAGAGAAAACTGTTTTCCGAATATTGTCTTTGCGGCTTATCCGCAATTAATGCTCCGGCATATCTTTGATTCTGTTCTTCGATCGCCGTAATTATTTTTTGATTGACCGGACCGCCTATCTCAATAGCTTGGCCTTGTGTATATTGCCAATTGTGTTCGAGAATTAAATAACGCATCTGAATGATATTAAATGCCTCTTCAACCGTATAGCGGTAATCTCCGCCGGCATCCCGATCTTCAATACCGAATTTATCAAAAAGCAAATATTCATAAAAATCCTGCGGATCGGTTATAATGCGTTCTTCAGGTTTCTTTGTATCTTCTGTTTTTTTCAGACCGAACAGATCCGTGTTTTGTTGCCATTTTTCGATTTCCTGCAAATCTTTTTTAAACACAAATTCCGCATTGCTTTTATCTCTTTTTTCTTTGCTGGTGCTTGAATAATCAAAATAATTCACCAGATTTTCCGGTAATTTCACACCGTTTTCGAGCATCAGCTCGCTCAAATCAAGCAACATATCATTGAGAGCAGTACCTTTTAAGCCTGAATTGCTGAGATACAGCATCGGTTGAGTTATTGAATATGCAATCGGTTCGCCTGAACTGTCCAGGATATCGCCACGTGGAGCTTCAACCTGCATTTGAGCCCGATTACCATAAGTCTCCGGAATCTGATCCGAATCTGCCGAACTCAATTGCAATTCAGTAGTTCTCCAAAAGATAATCAAAAACATCAAAATAAAAAAGATTCCGATTAAAATATTGCGATTCTTAAAAATACGGTTATCCGATCTTTTGACATTAGAACCGGTTTTACTTCTGATCGGAGTAAAATCTGAGCGTGCCACTTAAAGAACCTCCTGCGTATCATTGTAAAAACTGTCAAATTCTTGACCCTGTTTGGTTTTTGTATACGGAATAATAAAACGTAAAATTAAAAACCACAATACTGTTGCAAGTAAATTCACACCTACAGACAAAGGTAAGTCCCGCACAAAATTTTGCCAGATATAGTTAAATTTTAATGTCAGTTCATATTGTAAAACGGAAGACATGAAATGGAATAATGCTTCCAGAAACTTAGTCACAATTAAAGCAATTAAAGCCTGTGCGAATAAAAATGCGGATCGGCGTTGCCATAAAGATTGTAAAAAACCGGAACAAATTACTGAAGTCAACATACCGATAAATATTCCGACACCGATAATCGGACTGAACAACCAATCATGAAAAAATCCGGCGATCAAACCTACGGCCAAACTCCAGATGCTGTTATTCAAATAGGAAAAAACCCATATTAAGCTGAAAAAGAAGTTAGGATAAACTTTTAAGCTCGGAAATGCAACTTGGCTGATTTGATTAAAGATAAAAGCCAGTAAACAATATAACATTATTTTTAAAAAATTGATTATCAGATTTTTCTTAGGCATCAATTACTCTTCTCCGGTGTAGGCAGCATCATCTATTGCCAGACCTGACATTACAAACACAACATCCGTTTCGGCATAATTGATCGCCGGTTCTACCAAAGCCCGGCGATATCCCCGTTCATCAACAGGTAAAATTTCAACGACTTTACCCAATTCCAGACCGTATGGAAAAATTCCGCCCAAACCGCTGGTAATGATTTGATCATTTACATTGATTACTGTGCCTACAGGTATTTCATCTAAAACACATAAGTTCCGGCTTTTCAATTCCGGATCACCGCGCAAGACAAAAGTCTGACCGCGATTATCTTCGGCATAACAGCTGACTGAAAATCCTTCATGTGTGAGAGGCAGCACTTTTGCACTGAATTCATCTGAATTGTAAATTCTGCCAAACACCTGAGCATTGGCATTCACTACCGGAAATCCTTTAATTTCAGACATATCGATTCCTGCTTTTTTGCCTTTGTCAATCCGGAATAAAGAAGTATCCTGGTTGATCGGTCTTTGTGTTATTCTGCCTGCTTCTATAATTGAATAATTATATTTTGATGACAAATTGAAAGCCAGTTTCAATTTATCATGTTCAATGGCTAAAGCTTCATTTTCCTTTACTTGAAGCCGGAGTTCAACGTTTTCCCGTTCAAGTTCCGTAATTTTATCGGATAAATCCCGATTCAAATTTGTCGTAAAAAAATAATTCTGCCCGGATTCTCTCACACTGCTGATAAGATTCTGAATCGGCTTAAAAATTGCAGACAACGGATTAGTGCTTTTATTGGCAAAACTTTCAGGTAAAATTGAATAAACCATCATAATTGAAACTACAATAGTCACTACCAAAACTATCAATATCCTTGTCCTTCGATTCTTTGACACTTTAATTCACCTGATTGAAATTATTTTTCTTAACTTAATAATCCTTTATTTAAATATAGCCTGCGGCTTTCAAACTGATCGATTCTTTTGCACCGATAATAATATGATCCAAAATATGAACATTTAATTGTTTACCGATCTCATATATTTTCTTGGTCGTAACAATATCTCTTTCTGAAGGTGTCGGATCTCCGCTTGGATGATTATGGGCCAAGATCACACCTGCAGCATTGCTTCTGATCGCTTCCCGGAAAATCTCTCTGGCATCCAATTCAATCGATTTAATATCACCTGTCGAAACTTGAACTGTTCTGATTAATTCCTGTTTAATATTCAACAAAGCCAGATGAAATTCTTCCCGCGGTAAAAATCTTAATTGATTTTCAAAATAAAGTATTGCTCTCTGACAACTGTTCAACTGTTCCCTTTCCTGATTTGCTATGCAATTGCTTACTCTATAACCTAATTCAACGGCGGCTTTAATCCTAATCGCCTTTACACGTCCGATACCTGCTACTTTTTGTAATTCTTCCGGACTTGCCGTTTGCAAAAATCCGATATTATCGTAAATTGTGAGCAATTGCATTGCAAGCTCAACTGATGTTTTTCCATTCACACCGCTTGAGATGACCGCAGCCACCAGTTCCGCATCAGATAAAGCTTTGGTTCCCAGCTGTTCTAATTTTTCATATGGCCGGTCAGCAAGCGGCCATTCCTGGATTGTCAATTTCGTGTTCATACTTTAACCCTTTCTTTTCAGTAGAAAATTGAATTAAAGTAAATTGAACTTAAACTCATGAATAACGTTCGATCTGATACTCAATATTATTCATTTAATACAAAGCTTACTCAGCTTTTCATTTAATACTCAGCATGCCCGACCGTTCGCGGAAACGGCAAGACATCTCTGATATTATTAACACCCGTCAGATACATAATCATCCGTTCAAAGCCCAAACCATAACCGGCATGACGAATTGAACCATATTCACGCAGTTCTAAATACCAATCATACTGCTCTTCCGTTAAACCGATTTCAAGAATTCTTTTTCTAAGTACTTCCGGATCATCTTCTCTTTGACTTCCGCCGACAATTTCACCGATTCCCGGAACCAGACAGTCCATCGCAGCCACAGTCTTACCATCTGAATTCATCTTCATATAAAACGCTTTGATGTCTTTCGGATAATCCGTAACAAAAACCGGGCCTTTACATACTTTTTCAGTTAAATAGCGTTCATGTTCCGTTTGTAAATCACTGCCCCATTTAACCGGATATTCAAAATCAAGATCAGCTTTTAACAATTCATCAATCGCTTCCGTATAAGTCAGATAAGCAAATCTGCTGTTAACCACTGCATCAAGTCTGGCCAGCAGACCTTTATCCACAAACTGATTAAAAAATGCCATTTCTTCAGGACAGGAGACCAAAACATGATTGATAATCGCTTTAATCATATCTTCTGCCAATTGAGTACAATCATAAAGATCGGCAAAAGCTATCTCCGGTTCAATCATCCAAAACTCGGCAGCATGACGTGCGGTATTGGAATTTTCCGCTCTGAAAGTGGGTCCGAACGTATAAATATTACGAAAAGCCAAAGCAAAGGCTTCTCCCGCCAATTGTCCACTGACGGTCAAATGAGTTTCTTTGCCGAAAAAATCCTGTTTATAATCAATTTTTCCATTGTCAGTCAATGGAGGATTATGCGGATCCAGGGTCGATACACGAAACATTTCCCCGGCTCCCTCCGCATCGCTTGCAGTGATAATCGGAGTATGGACATAAACAAAATTACGATCATGAAAGAACTTATGAATTGCATAAGATGCTTCTGAACGAACCCGGAAGACAGCTGAAAACAGATTAGTCCGCGGACGTAAATGGGCGATGGTTCGTAAAAATTCGGGTGTATGTCTTTTCGGCTGCAGAGGATAATCTTCCGGAGCAGGTCCCTCCGGAATAATCTGTTCAGCTTTCATCTCAAAAGGTTGCTTGGCATCGGGTGTCAAAACTATTTTACCCTTGACAGTGATCGACGCTCCGTTACCGATCTTTGCAACTTCATCAAAATTTGCTAAAAACTCCCGTTCAAAAACAATTTGCAACGGTTTGAAAAAAGTGCCGTCATTCAAAGTAATGAAACCGAAATTCTTTTGATCTCTGATCGTTCTGACCCAGCCGCCTACCGTAATAATTTGATCTGTATACTCTTCAGGACCGCAAAACAAATCACGAACTAAAGTATAAGCCATCCTGTCCTCCCAGTTTTTTACCGCTGCCTCCGGTCTTGTCACAGCTCTCTAGTTTTTGCCACAGCAATTTTTATATTTTTTACCGCTACCGCACGGACAAGGCTCATTGCGTCCGATTTTATCAACCCGGACAATTTTGCTTTGACGCCATTCATACAACATTTCCTGTTGTTTTTCGGGTTCAATAATATCATTCCATGCTTTGATACCGTATAACCAATCAGCTTTTGCTTCATGCATTGCAATAAATAATTTTTCAAAATCAATGTCGATTTTAAGTTCGGTATCATCTTCAACTTTATCTAAAACCAATTCTTCTTTCAGGCTTGAATTGATTCCTTCAAGAAATCCCGTAAAAATCACCGATTTTTTACCAAAACCGAATTTTTCTCTCAAATCGGCAAACGTTCCTTGCCATACTTTTTGCGGTTCAGCTAAAATAATTTCATAAGCTTCAGTTTCCAATTGATAATACAAGTCAATTTCCGCCATATTCAGCTGCTGGCTTTGCTGATCTTGGAACATTGCATTCCATTGTTCAAGATATGAACTCATTTTCTCATTCCTTCCATCAAATTATAATTTTTCAAACATTCTATATTTTAGCTACTATTAACGAACTTTGCTAGCAAAAGTTAAACTTGCTTCAATCAGCAGGGTTTCAAAGGACAAGCGATCAGTCATATGACCGCGCTTGACTTTCCAATCCGATTCAAAAGCTAAGCGATAGAAATGCTCCAAATCATTGAGTGACATATTGCGCGCCTGCTTTAACAATCTGCGTGCAACAAAGGGGTAAACGCCGATTTGCTTGATCAGGAGTTGTTCGTTACCCAGTTCTTTGGCACAGATTAACTGTTTAATATGGCGGGTAAACATAAATCTGATCAAAGGTAACGGCTCTTTTAAAATTAACAGAGTATCCAGTAAATTCAATGCCTGATCAGTTTTACCTGCCGAAACCGCATCGGTTAAATCAAAAACCGTACCTCTGACATCCGATTTGCAAACCAGATCAATAGTGGCTAAATCAATTCCCGGTAATCCGGCATACTCCGCATATAACAGTGCTTTATTAAACTCTTGTTCAAGCTGTGTCATATCGGATTCACAACGATCAATTAAATTATCTGCGGCCTCAATCGTTAAACCCAATTTTTTTTGTTGAGCCTTGACTTGAAGCCAGTGCCGCAAGACACTGATCTCTTCACGTCCTATTTCGACCTGAACCCCGCCTGCCTCCAGCCAGCTTCGGATATGCTTTTTGAGCCGACCGTCAACGGTTTCTTCATAAAAGATTAAACAACTGCCTGAATTTAACAGAGAAAAAATCCGGGCAAATTCTTCCTGATTTTTTTTGTGAACTTCCGCTTGACCTTGCGCGGCTCTTGCAAAAATTCCCGTTTTTTCGAGTAAGATTACTTTGCGCTCGGACATAAATGCCGGAGTCTGCAACTCCTGTTTAACACGTTCGATATCTTCGGAAGATAATTTTGATCCGACTTTTATTTTGACCAAATCAATATCCCGCATTTGCGGTTCAATGAATTTTCTGCAGATTAAATCTATTATCTGCTTAATTAAATAATGCTCTTCACCATAAATAAGATAGCCGTTATGCCAGATATCCCGATCGATTTCTTTTTTTATTGTTCTGAAATTATACTTTGCCATTTTCATCTTATTCAATATACGTTGTCAGATACCATTGATTATTTATTAATTCTAACATAATAGCACCATTCAAATCTGTACGTTTCATCTTAATATTGTGTTGTGTTAATCTCTCTAATAATTCCGGGGCAGGATGACCATATTGGTTATTTCCTACAGAAATTACTGCCAGTTCCGGTTTAACAGCATTCAAAAAATTATCCGAAGTTGAATATTTTGAACCGTGATGAGCAACTTTAAGAATGTCTATGTTATCAAATTGATATTCAGAAACTAAAATTTGTTCATTCAGATTGTTCATATCTCCGGTGAACATCAGATTAAGTCCCTCTATTTCCAAAACAAAGCATAAACTGTATTCGTTTTGATCCCGAACATTTCCGATTAATTGCGGAGCAGGCATTAAAATATCAAGCTTATTGCTTAAAGGTTCCAGTTCTAAAACATCCGACTGTTTAACCTTTTGATATTTTACACCATTCGCCAGGCATAAATCAGATAAGGCTTTAATGTTCATCGTATTTGCCTTGTTGCTTCCGTCATATACATTATTCTCACTTCCGGTACAATCAGAATCAGGAAAAACAAGTTGTTTAATTCGCCTTAATTCGAGCAAATCAACAATCCCGCCATAATGGTCCGAGTCAAGATGACTGATTATGGCGTAATCAACCTTGGTAATACCGAAATAATTCAATGCCGGAATAATTGTCTTATAACCTTGCCCGGGAATGCCGCCGTCAATCAAAATACAGGCCCGTGCAGGTGTAATTATCAGGCAGCAATCGCCTTGACCGACATCTAAAAAACAGATCTGCCAATTGAGTTGCGGGCGAAAAATATTAAAAAGCAAAATAATTATCAGTAATAATCCGGGCAAGTACTGTTTAACAGTTAAAGATATACTTTGTTTCTCGAGCAAAAGATTATTAAAAAATCTGCCTGAAGTTATGCCGAGGCCTAAAATTAACAATCCGAAAATCAACCATGTCAATAATGAAGTTTGATTGTTTTTCAATTTCAGCCAAAAATCAGCCCGAGCAAATCGAGAAAATAAATTTAATGCATTGCCTATCAGCCAATTTGAAAATTCAAGCAGTTTTACAATCATTTTTTCCGGTAAACTAATCAATATGGAATCCCAGACCAAAACATTGTGTAGAAATCCGAATATTAAATAAATATATAAACTGAATAAGCCTGTCAGATAAATCACGGTTAAGGGAAAATTCAGCAAGCCGCCAAGTAAGATAACTCCTATTTGCCAAACACCGAAATTTTTTATTAAAAAAGGCATAATGGTCATTTGAATCAATAAAGATAAAGCTAAACTCTGAATAAATTTTGATTTTCGCATAATTCTATACTTATTTAAATGCGGTAAATAAAAATAAATGGTCAAGGCGGACACAAAACTTAATTGGAAATCAACTTGAAAAATCAGCCAGGGATTAATCAGCAAAAATAACTGGGTAACGATTAACAAGATGTTTTTTCGTGAAAAACCCAGACCGAAATACTTGCCGATCAGAAAAATACCGTAGGTCAAACTGGCTCTGACTAATCCGACCGGATAAGCGCAAAGCCAATTGTAGATGCAAATCAAAGGTAATAACAAAACTAATTGCGTTTTCAAATTCCGTTTTTTTACCTTAAATCCCTCCAGTAAGGGTATTAAAAATAAGTCAAAGTGAAATCCTGAAACAGCTAAGATATGATTTAAACCGAGATTCCGGAAATCTTGTTTGAGATCCGGACTCAGGTTTTCCTTTTGATTGAAACATAAGCTGAGCAAAAAACTTGCCGTGTCAGTATCAAAACTTGAGCCAAGATAATTACGAAAATCAATTAATAACTTATTTCGATCGATCACCGGTTTTCTGATCGCAATCTGATCAATTGAAGTACTCGGATCCTGTAAATCTAAAACAGCATGGCAATTATGATTTGCCAAATAGGATTTCTGATCGAAACCGCCCGGATTTCTGGCTTTTTGTGTATCTTCCGGTCTGAAATAACCGCCAATTTTGTGCCAATATTTTTGTTCTCCTGTTAACCAAACGGCAAATTTTGCACCATTTTTATTCTGATAGATCTTGAGTTCATTTTCTCCTTTTGTTTGAAAAAGAGTTTTCTGTGCAGTAAGTTCCTGATAAACTGTTTTCCCTATATTCTGCCTGATTTCCCGGGCTTGATAAGCAGCATCTGAAATACGCCACATCTGGCATAACAATAAACACAGCAGTACTGAATAAAAAATCCGGTTGCTCAGTGAAATGAATGAATAAGCAAAAATCAAGAAAAGTGAACAGACAAATATCACAATTAAACCGAATAAATAGTAATCACGTGCTGAATAAGTAATTAAACAAAGCAAAAAACAACCGAATTTCAGACCGTAACGTTCGGCATTAAAAAGCAGAGCAATGATTCTTTGTTGAAATATTAATTTCATAATATTTTTTCCGTATACGTTGCAAGCTAAACTGAAATCCATTTCAGTTTGATTGATAATTAACATAGCAACATTATCCGACAATGAAATATTGACAAGTCGGTTTTTTTTGGTAAATATTAGTATTTTTCAGAAAATCAGATAATTGTTTGAATTGCCGATTTTAAACTGTCAATTCCTTGCCGATTAATCGCAGACGTAACGATCGGTTGAAAAGACTCCGCCATTTCCGGCAATAAACTCTGCTTGATTAAATTTATCTGAGGTTTTATCTGACTGCGTTTTAATTTATCTGCCTTGGTTAATACGATGACATACGGAATTCCTGAATGATTAATCCATTCTAGCATTAACAGATCTTCACGACCGGGCTTATGCCGGATATCGATCAGCTGAATAATCAAATTTATATTCATTGCGGAATTCAGATATTGATTAGTCAAATCAGAAAATTTTTCTTTTTCCCGATGAGAAGTTTTCGCATAACCGTAACCCGGTAAATCTACTAAATAAAATTTTTCATCAATTAAATAAAAAAATACCTGTCTGGTCTTTCCCGGGCTGCTGCTCGTACGTGCTAAGTTTTTATTATTACATAAAGAATTGATCAGACTTGATTTACCGACATTTGATTTGCCGGAAATCACAATTTGCGGCAAATTGTTTTGTGGAAACTGCTCAACGAATCCTGCCACTTGTGCTAATTTCGTATTTTGATAATTTATTTTCATTTCTTTGTATCCCTTCGCGAACATTGATATAATATCTTTAATTATTTAAGTTCACAAGTAAATAATCCGCTGAAATAGCTTAGGCTATTTGGTGCCTCAAAGCACAGAGAATTATATGGATAGATATGACCAGTAATAAAAATGAACCAGAACATGTCTCACGTTCCGAAGCATTAGTGCTCCGGAATTATGATGAACGAATTCTTCAGCCGATCGGTCCAGTCGGAATTATCACTCATCAATTAGAACCATCTTTTTCTGACGCAATCAATTTCCACTTATGTAATCGCCGTGCAATAACAATAGCCAGATATCCCGAACAAAATCAACTTGCCGGTTACTATCGGCCCGAGTATCGTATTCCGGTCAGTTTAAAACGTTTTAATTCCGGTGAAGGGCAAGCTACTATTTTAGATACTGTCCGGGGACATGATCTGTTTATCATTACTGATGTTTTGAATTACGGTCAGCGCTATATCAGATATAACCAAGACGTTTCACTCAGTCCGGATGAACATTTTGAGGACTTATGCCGCTTGATTTCCGCTGCACATGGTGTATCAAAAAGGGTAAACGTTGTAATGCCATATCTTTATCAGGGTCGGCGCTATCGGCGTGAATCCAGAGAGTCTTTGGACTGTTCCGTTATGCTGAATCGTCTTTTCGAATTAGGCATCTCAAATTTTGTGACGTTCGACGCACATGATGATCGAATTGCCAATGCTGTTCCGCGTTATAATTTTGAATCGGCGGCAACATCGTTTCAATTAATTGAAGCATTACTCAGTGAATGTCCCGACCTGCAAATTGATAAAGATCATTTTATGGTTATCAGTGCAGATGAAGCTGCAATCAGCCGTTGCATATATTATGCTTCCGTTCTGCGCGTACCGCTCGGTATTTTTTACCGTAAATACGATCCCAGATTATTAAACAAAAGCGAATATACTTTACAAAAACTTAAAAGAACTGCGGAAAAGAAATTTCTCGGTGATAATATCTCCGGAAAAGATATGTTGATCGTAGATGATATGCTTGATTCTGGCAATACTGTTTTGGAATGTGCCGAACAGCTTAAAGCTCAGGATGCAAGAAGAGTGTTCGTAGCTGTTTCTTTCGCACAATTTTCCGAAGGTATTGAACAATTTAATCGAGCATATAATAACGGTTTAATTCATAAAATATTTGCCACGAATCTCGCCTATCGACCGCCGGAATTATTGGAAACCGAGTGGTTTTGCGATGTTAATCTGGCAAAATATTTGGCATTATTGATTGACGGGATTAATCATGATGCTTCACTTTCCAAATTAATTAACCCGACCGAAAGAATTCATGCATTATTGAAGTCATTCAAAGGAGAAAACAATGGCCAAAAAAAAGCGAGCAATAGATCGTGATAACATCAATTATTATCGATACGATCAGTATGGTGATAATCCGATGCCTGCCCATGGTCCGGTAGGAATCATTTCCCTGACCGGAGCAAAACAGTTCGGTGATCAGGTAAATAAATACTTAGTCAAAAGAAGACACGAATATCTGGATCATGTTTCCGATGACATCAGCAATGCCGGTTTTCTGCGTGATGACTATAACATTTATGCCGAAACTATCCGCTTCTCTTCAGGAGAAGGCAAAGGTGTAATTGCTCAAACCATTCGCGGTCATGACCTTTATATCATCTGTGACGTGACCAATTACAGCTGCACCTATAAAATGCGCGGCTTAACCAATCATTTCAGTCCGGATGATCATTACCAGGATTTGAAAAGAATTATTCTTGCTGCTTCCGGTAAAGCGCGCAGAATTAATGTTATCATGCCTTTCCTGTATGAAGGCAGACAACATCGCAGAAACTCCCGGGAATCTCTCGATTGCGCGTATATGCTGGAAGATATTTTTGATTTGGGAATCAGTAACTTCATCACTTTTGATGCACATGACGACAGAGTCGCCAATGCTGTGCCTACTTCCAGTTTTGAATCCATTCCTTCTACTTATCAGATTTTAAAAGCTCTGATCAAGTCAGTACCGGATATAGTAATCAAACCTGAATCGATGATGATCGTCAGTCCGGATGAAGGTGCTATTCAACGTTCAATGTACTTCGCTTCAATGCTCGGCTTACCGCTCGGTACTTTTTACAAAAGACGCGATTATTCCAGTATTGTTGATGGCAGGAATCCGATCATCGCCCATGAGTTCCTCGGTGATTCGGTTGAAGGTTATGATGTTTTAATAGTTGACGATATGATTTCATCAGGCGATTCACTCTTGGATCTGGCTAAATCACTCAAAACCAGGGGGGCAAAACGCATTTTTGCCGCAGTTACTTTTGCTTTATTTGCAAACGGTATCGATTCTTTTAATAAATATTATGAAGAAGGTTTTATTGATCGGGTAATCGCCACTAATTTAATTTATACACCTCAGGAAATTCTGGAGACACCCTGGTTTGTTTCCGCCGACATGACAAAATTTGTTGCTTTACTGATTGATGCAATGAATCATAATGCTTCAATGACCAGCTTAATTTCTCCAACCTCCAAAATTAATAATCTTTTACGTAAACTTGAAAAATAAATCAACTGATCAGTAATGTTTGTTTTGAATTCAGATTAAAGAAAAAGAATATGAAAGAAAGAGGAAGAATGGCAAATAAATCTCAGGAAAAAATTCGGAATAAAAGTGATATAGTTCAGGGAACAACCTCATTTCATGCTTTGTTGGCTTTTTTACGCTATAACATCATCGGTCGGTTCATTTCAATCGTATTGCTGATTACCTTAGTCTTAATTCTGAATACATTATTTGCGACAAATGATTTGGAGAAATTTGCTTTGATCACCGGTATTGAATTAATAATTATTATGATTGCCGGCTGGACTTGGTTTTTAATCAGGCGCAACTCAAGTCAGGATTCGGAAGAGTCGGAAGAGTCGGAAGAGTCGGATACTTTGAGTTAATCCGGTATAAAAGTATGATTCAATTATCGATTTCTCCGGGCAGTTTCGGTAACACATAATATGTTTGATGCTGATCATATATGACCATGCCCGGTTTTGCACCTTTCGGTTTTCTTACATGTTTTGCCAAACAGCTGTCAACTGCAATTTTTCCTCCGCGATTTGTTTTGACCTGATTGGCTTCGGAATACCAGGCAGCAATCTGTGCAGCCTTTTTGATATGCTGCGGCTCTGCAGTATAACCGTTTTGCACGGTCAAAATAACATGGGTACCGGTTAAATCTTTCACATGGAACCACAGATCATTCGCCGCCGCTTTGCGCAAAGTCAGCTGATCATTCTGAATATTGTTCCGCCCGGCATATACGGTTATTCCTTCCGCCAATTCAAATTTACGGGGTGGCAGAGATTCTTCGCTTTTGGTTTTCTGTTTGTTTTTTTGTTTGTTTTGTTGATACTGTTTTTTACGTTTGCCCGGTTTACCCGGATTCAAGCGGTTTTTAATCAGATGTTGCTGAGGCTGGACCGTTTTTGCCTCGGAACGCTGATCGTGGTTCGGTTTTTCAAATAAATCAAATTCTATTTTAATCGCTTGTAAATCTTCCGTAACTTCGGATCGCTCAAGTGCGGTATATAAAGAATTGAGCCATAGTAATTCAGCTTGATCCAGTGCCAATAACCGCTTGGCAGATTTGAATCTGGCTTGTGCTTTGCGATACTTTTTGAACAAAATCTTCGCATTATCTGCCGGACTTAATTTCGGTTTCAATTGAACTTTAATCTTTTTTTGTTCAGGATCATAGTAATCAATCAGCTCCACTTCAGTTGCCTGGTCCTGAACCAAATATAATTGGGAGTTTAATAATTCTCCCAAGCGCTTATATTGTTCCGCTTTTTGACCTTCGGCAAAATCTCTCTGATGTAAATCCAGTTTTTTCTGAGTACGGCTGATTGCTTGATTCAAATTACGTTCCAGCTTCTGTTTAAATTGTTCAAAATTTCTTTCCTCATCTTGTAGTTTATAAAAAACATCCATCGCAATTGACAAATTCGAAACTTTTTCCCGATAAGGCAATGATTTAAGTTCAAAGGCATGAAAATCGTACGGCTTGTGATCATGTTCAGCAAGAAAGTACAAGGTCGGTTGATCGGCATTGGCTTTGATCATCTCACATGTTTTATAAAATTTATCGCTCAGTTCCTGTTTTTGATTGCCTGACAGCTGATCTACATGTAAACGGGATTCAAGTCCGCTCGCAGCAATAATTGAGCGTACTAATAACGGGGAAAATCCCTGCACATTATTCAATATTACCTTGTCTATTCTGCTTGCTTCTTTAGCATTTGCCAAAAATGACAAAATTGCCGGTTTTTGGTCATAATAAAAATCCAAAGATTTTTTATCTTGCGTCGGCGGTAATTGATAAGTTCTGGCCGGCATGACTTCACGCTTACTGGAAATATCCTGATCAACATGAATCAGGGCATCATGAATTTTCTGATCCTGATTCAGAAAAATAATGTTGCTGTATCTGCCCATAATCTCCGCTATCAAGTATTTTGTATCAGGATCACCTAATTCATTTATGGTTGAAAATTTGAACTTGAATACTCTTTCATATTCCGGTTGAATTATTTCCTGGAGCCTTGCTCCAAGCAAATATTTTCGTAATAACATGCAAAAAGCAGGCGGACTTTTCGGGTTCTTAAGTTCAGCAGTTGTTAAATAAATCCGCGGAGAACTCGGATTTGCAGAAATTAAAAGTTTTTTCTGCACCCGATTCACATGAAAAATAAACAGAATTGTAAAACGATTTGGCTGATAAATGCGATCAACTCTTGCATTTGCCAATTCATAATTCAATTCTTTGCTTAAAAACCGGGAACTGACACCGTCTAAAGGCATATATTATCCTGTTCTTTCTCAAATCTCCGCCGAGTTATTATTAAGATCAATCGAAAACTTTGTGAATGACCGTATTATCTTTCAACGCCGCACTGAGTTCCGGCGGAATAATATACTCAGCTTGATCTTTTTTTATTTTCGTTAAAAAATCCGAATCTTCTAAAGAAATCATACAACCACAATATTTCTGACGATAAAGACCGTCCGCCCTTGCCATTTGCTGACCTTTGCGATAGCCTTCCGTGAAATCCGCAGCCAGAAATTCTATTGCATTTTTTGCGGCATGGCGCTGACCTGCCTGATGTATCAGCTGCTTATTCTGATAAGGACTGACCAATAATGAAGTTGTTATAATATCAAAATCATTTTCGCCGGCATATGCAGCAATCTTCTTCAGACGCGATTCATAACAATAAGCACATCTGGCAGGAGTTCTGCCGATCCGGCACCAAGTTTCCGGATCACAACCTTCTTCGACAATAATCGGTAATTTGCGCAGTTCTGCTAAACGCAACGCACCTTCCAGCCGACGATACCATTCTTTCTCCGGTTGAATATTCGGATTAAAAAAATATAATGTTATATCATACTTTTCCATGCTCTTTAATATTTCGATCGGATACTCGCCGCATGGACCACAACATAGATGTAAAAGCATTTTCTCAGGCATATCTTATCCTTTATTAAATATCTGAATCTAATTGGTCAAAACCAAGTTGAGTATATTCTCTTGCTTCAGTTTGTTTTAAACTAACTCCGATTTTATTTTCATCATCTTTTTCTGTAAGATCTTCCGCACCATTTGCACCGCTTTTTGATAAAATCTCCGCCGGAGGAATCAAATTTAAATGACGCCAGCCTTGTTCCATCAAGATTCTGCCCCGCGGGGTTTTGGCAATAAAACCCAGTTGCATCAGATAAGGTTCACAAACATCTTCAATTGTTTTCGGATCTTCTCCGGTCATTGCTGCCAAAGTATCTAAACCTACCGGTCCGCCGCGAAAACTTTTTGCCATAACCGATAATAAATTGCGATCTGTATTATCGAGCCCCTGAGCGTCTATTTCCAATGCTTTCAAGCCGACTTCAACAACTTCCGCATCTATCAGACCCCTTCCTTTGACCTGTGCAAAATCCCGCATTCTGCGCAATAATCTGATCGCAATGCGCGGAGTACCGCGACAACGTGTAGACAGCATTGCCAAACCTTGCGCATCAATGCCGACATTTAATAATTCGGCGTTATGTCCGATAATTTGTGCCACTTCATCCGGTTGATACAGTTCCAAACGATGTACCATGCCGAAACGATCCCGCAATGGTGCACTGAGCAAACCGGCTCTGGTTGTTGCCCCGATCAAAGTAAAATGCGGTAAATCCAGTCTGATTGATCTGGCACTGGGACCTTTGCCGATAATAATATCCACTATATAGTCTTCCATTGCCGGATAGAGAATTTCTTCAACTTGATAATTCAAACGGTGAATTTCATCAATGAATAAAATGTCATGTTCCTGTAAATTGGTTAAGAGTGCCACCAGATCGCCTTGCCGTTCTATTGCCGGTCCTGATGTTATTCTGATATCCGAATTCATATTCTGAGCAATAATACCTGCCAGAGTCGTTTTGCCCAGACCCGGAGGTCCATATAGCAATACATGATCCAAAGCTTCATTACGACTTTTAGCAGCTTCAATAAAGATTTGTAAATTCTCTTTGATTTTTTGCTGACCGTAAAAATGCTCAAAAGACTTCGGTCTTAAGGCACCTTCAAATTTGTCATCGGAACGCAGCTCCCGATCAACCAAACGGGGTTCTTGTTCAATGTCATAATCTTGATTAAAAATACTATAAAAACCGGAATCATTCATAATTTTTTATTATAGCACGGAGAGATGTCTGAGAGCATACTTTAAAAGCGACTCAACTGCAATATCCATATCCTTTTCTTTCAATTCATAATAGGCTTTTTCCAAAGCTTTTTCAGCTTCTGATTCCTGATATCCTAAAACAATTAAAGCTGCAACAGATTCCTGAGCGACACTTAGCAAATTGCCATCCGCCGGAATCGTGCTGCTCGTTGGAGTTTTAGTACCTGCCTTACTCAAATCCGGCAAAGATTTTTTCACTTTATCTTTCAACTCTAAAATAATTCTTTGAGCTCCTTTGTTCCCTATGCCTTTGATCTGAGTTAAACTTTTAACATCGTCATTCAGCACAGCCATCGCAAAGCGTTCCGGACTCATGCCGCCGACAATTCCGCTCGCCACTTTCGGTCCGATTCCGCTTACGGTAATTAACAACTCATAGAGTTTTTTGATTTCCTGATTCGGAAAACCGTACAGACTCATTTCATTTTCTCTGACATTCATATACGTCCAGACCGTGACCTCTTCACCGATTGCCGGAAACTGATCAGCCATCAGAGAATCGTAAAATATTTCAAAACCGATCCCCTGAACTGTAACTATCATGTTTTCCGGATGCTTCTGTATAATCTTACCTGTTAAAACTGCAATCATTATTTCTCCTCAAAATAATTCAACTATGTGTCTTCTTTTCATCTGACACATTAAAGATTATTGATAACCTCCGACCGCCAAAGCCGCACTTCTGTTTCCGCTGTGTGCATGACATAAAGCTACCGCAAGTGCATCCGCCACATCGTCGGGTTCAGGAATTTTATTTAAATTAAGCAGTACTTTAACCATTTCCTGAACTTGAATTTTATCGGAATTACCATATCCGGTAACTGCCAGTTTGACTTGTTTCGGAGTATATTCAAAAACCGGTATTTTGTTTCTGGCCCCTGTAACCACAGCTACACCTCTGGCTTGTGCCGTACCGATTGCCGTTGTCGTATTCCTGTTAAAAAACAATTCTTCAATCGCCATTACATCAGGCTTGTACTTGCTGATCAACATTTCCAAGCTATGCTCGATCAACAGCAAACGCTCCGGAAAATATGAATTGGCTTTGGTCGTAACTAAACCGTAATCCAGAACTTTAAATTTCTGATCCGAATAATCAATTAAAGCATAACCGGTAATAGCATAACCGGGATCAATTCCAAGTATAATCATATTTTATCCACATATCCTGTCAAACATTTGTTCTTATTCTAACATAGATTCTCTCACAATACATATGATTCATCAGATTATTTAGAAACCAAAGCAGATCGCATGTTGTTATTTGTATGCTAAAACGGATTCAAATATTTTATTTGTAAACGCAGGCTGTTCGGGGTAAGATTTGAATAATTAATATAGGTGGAAAAATGAATAATAAAAATAAAATTAATAATAAGTATTCCGAATTGAACAAAGAGCAAAAGGCAATTCGCAGAAAATCATGGGTGCGCATTATTAAAGATATAATAATCAACGGACCGCAAAGCTGGCGCGGCAAAAGAGCAGGCAGGTACTGGGATTATTCAATTGACTTCATTCAGATGATTTCTTATCACAAAATCGGTGATAAAGCAGCCGGAGTTGTTTATTATTTATTATTGGCTTTTGTTCCTTTATTAATGCTGGTGATGTTTTTTGTGACTATCATAGGACGTAATATTGAAATAACTCCTGAAACAATTGAGAGAGTCAGAAGTTTCTTACCCGAGCCGATTTTGCATATTATCGAATCATTAACCGTAAATATCCTCTCTCCTCTCTCAACCATTTCTTTAATTGTCACAATCATCATGGCTTTGTGGGCAGCCAGCCGCGGCATCGGTCAGGTTTTCACCGGTATTGCCACAATATATCCGCCGCGTGATAATACCCTGCCTTTACCTCCGAGAATATTCGGGATAGTTTTTACAATTTTTTTCTTTATTTTGCTGACACTTGCAACTGTTATCATGAGTTTCGGACGCGTGGTTTTTAATTTTCTCAATGAAAATTTGAAATTCCTTGATATTAAAAACTGGGTCATCGATTTAATCACATACGGCTTCAGCTTTTTCCTGATTTTCAGTATTCTCTATATTCTTTACTATACTAATTCCAGACGCTCGGTCGGTAATATTCCAAGCGCACCCGGAGCATTGTTCGCCACGATCGGTTGGATTCTCTTGTCTTATGTATACTCATTTTATATTGCCAACCGGGCTTCATTATCCACCCTTTACGGCGGCTTAGCCAATATTATTATATTAATGCTCTGGTTAAATTTTACAATTCAAATTCTGCTCTACGGCGCAATGCTCAATTACCAGAGGTCTTGGTATAATGCTCAGCGCAACAGAAAATATATCAAACTCAGCTATGTGATTCGCAGAATCGGTCCGCTGGAAAATCCGTTCAATTATTTAGTTAATGATAATCAACTCCCGGGACTCAATTCTTCATCTGAACCGAAAACTTCCTGATTAAAGTTCTGCCGTATCCAATATAATTGTGAAAGGTCCGTCATTAATCAAACTGACTGACATATTCGCCCCGAATTCACCGCTTTGAACATCGGGAAACTCTTTTTTTGCCAGTTCCAAAAAATATTCATATAGTTCATTACCCGATTCCGGTGAAGCGGCTTTGATAAAACTGGGCCGATTACCCTTTTTACAATCAGCATAAAGAGTAAATTGAGATATTATCAAAAGATTACCGCCGACTGTATTAAGATCCAGATTGGTTTTGCCTGCATCATCAGCAAAAATTCTCATACGGGAAATTTTTCGCCATAACAAATCCGCTTCGGATTCAGTGTCTTCAGCACCTACACCCAAAAAAACAACAAATCCCCGTTCGATTTCCCCGGTTACTTCAGCATTAATTGTAACTTGTGCTCGTGAAACTCTTTGAATAATTGCTCTCATCTTTCGCTCTTTTCTGAATAATATTTTTTCTGAATAATGTTCAAATATATAATATTATATTACATCAGGTAATTATTTGTAGCGAATAACAGATCAATCAATTATTTGCATTAATCAACTAAAAGTTCTATATTGCTTAATAATTTCAGAATCATATTTATTGAATTAAATATTTTTCGCATTTAATCTTATTTCGGATCTTGATTCGTGAGATTTGATCGGATGACACTTGGAGCAAGAATAATGAAGAATCCTAAAACCTTAAAATTAATTGCAGCTGTATTAACCGGCATCATCGTTCTGATAATAGGTATTAATATTTTTCTCAGCATCAATTCAAAAAACGATAAATCTGTTCAATTAAACGCTGATAATTCATCTGAAACACCCATAGCATACGAAGAAACAGAACAAAAATCGGCTCCGCCGGAATCGAATTTAAGAAATAATTCAGATGAATTGATAACAAGTTCTCAAACCGCAATGACCAAACCTACAGCAAGAAAAACTTTAGCCGCTCCGGTTCAGCCGACTTCAAGCAAATCTCAAATTAAAGCTTTTGAATCTTCCGTAATTGAAGCTTCTGAATCTTCCGCAATTGTAGCTTCTGAATCTTCCGCAATTGAAGCTTCAAAAATCAATGAGCAAATATTTTCTGAAATCACTGATAATATAATTAAACCCGCAATTGATTCTTTTAACGGTGAAATCGACATCTATTTTGAAATCTTAGATCATGATCTGGTTTTTGCTACGCGGAAGGAACCGATGTATCCGGCCAGTCTTGCGAAGCTGTTTTTGATGGGTACGATTTTTCAGGCAATTGAAGACGAAATTATTGAATATAATGATAACATTGCCAATGAATTGCAAATAATGATCACAATCAGTGATAATGCAGCTTTCAATCGACTTTTTTATTTCTTGCAAAATACGGTACCCGAAAAAAATATGTTTGATTTCGTCGATGACTTTTGTAAACAAAATAACTTTACTCAAACTACAATTCATAATTTGATTGTAATCACCGGATATGAGCACTTTATATATCCGACAGATTATGTTTTCGAAACTTCTGCCGAAGATGTCGGGCATTTTATGTCAATGGTCTATCAGGGCAAATTGGTCAATCCAGAAGCTTCACAAAAAATGTATGAATTATTATCGGGACAGGAACGCACTTGGAAAATACCTGCACTTTTGCCGGATAAAGCAATTACTGCCAACAAAACCGGTGAAAAAGAATCATTCAGCCACGATGCGGCTATCATCAAATCTCCCAATTGCGACTATGTTTTAACCATCATGACTGATTCACCGGATACTTATCAGGCTAATCTGTTAATGCAAGATCTATCCCTCAAGATTTATAATTATCTGAATCCGTAAACAATTGTGGTTGTCTGCCTGCTCTGTGAATGGCGGGAAAGAGAGAACCGGGTGTGCCTGAGAAAATGCTTGCTTTTTGAGAAGAGCAAAAGGTCATTTTCATATTCTTATATTTAAGAAGTAATTAATCTAACATTTAACAAGAACTTTACATAGAAATGATAAGATTTCTCCAAAAGGTTAGGTTGTATAGATCAGCTATGGGAATTCGCGAACTATAATAAAGATATAATATCAGATTAAAAAAATAATTAATTGATCAAAAACGGAGAGAAATATTAAATGAAAAAAAGAATATTACTTTTAATATTGGGATTAGTCCTTATTTTAACCGGATGTTTCGGTAAAGACTCCTCTGATCAGAGAAAATCTTCTGATCAGGGAAAATCATCCAATCAGGGAAAATCATCTTATAAGACTACTGAAATCGGTTCCGGAAACAAAGTCTTAAAAATTGTATCCGGATCTGAAAATAAAGAATTAGAAGATATTATCAGAGAATTCGCTGACAAAAATAAAGCTAAGATTGAAATGACATATATGGGTTCAATAGATATCATGAGAGAACTTCAAGCAGAAACAGAATATTTTGATGCTGTTTGGCCGGCTAGTAATATTTGGATTTCTATGGGCGACAATTCTCACAGAGTCAAACATATTGAATCTACAACAATTACTCCGGTAGTATTCGGAATCAGAAAATCATTAGCTGAAGAATTAGGATTTGTCGGAAAAGAAGTTTCTATCAAAGATATTATGGAAGCTATTGAAAACGGAAAATTAAAATTCTGTATGACCTCGGCAACACAATCAAATTCCGGCGCCAGTGCTTATTTAGGATTTTTAAACGCTTTAGCAGGAAGTCCTGAAGTAATCACTGAAGAACATTTAAAAGATGAAACTCTGCAAAATAACATAACAAAATTACTACAAGGAGTTGACAGATCCTCCGGCTCATCTGAATGGTTAAAGACTTTATTCTTAAATGGTGAATATGATGCCATGGTCAATTATGAGTCATTAATAATTACTACTAATCAAGAATTGGTCTCCCGGGGCGAAGAACCTTTATATGTAGTATATCCTTACGATGGAATGAGCATTGCGGATTCTCCTTTAGGTTATATAGATACCGGAAATGAAAAACAGGAAGATTTATTTTTAGAATTTCAAAAATATATTACTTCTGATGAAACTCAGGATAAATTACAAAAATTAGGCAGAAGAACAGGTTATCAGGGAATATTTGATAACAATAAAGATGTGTTTAATTCCGATTGGGGATTAGATACGGAAAAAGTCTTATCCCCTATTAAAACACCTAAAGCTGAGATATTAAATGAAGCTTTAAACTTGTATCAATCTGATTTCAGAAAACCTTCTTTAACAATTTATTGTTTGGATTTTTCCGGTTCTATGTCAGGAACCGGCGAAGAACAAGTAAAAGAAGCGATGGATTTAATTTTAGATCAGGAAAAAGCTTCCTCATTATATATTCAAGCTAACCTATCAGAAATTAATCATGTTATTTTCTTTGATGACAAAGTGCTTGATACAGCTTTTGCTGAAGACGGTTCTCAGGAGTCTTTAGCAATTTTAAATCAAATAGTTCAAGAACAATCCATTGGTGGCGGTACAAACATGTATAGAGCATTGGATGAAGCATTAGATATTTTGGCCGAATATGATTTGTCTCAATATAACCCGGCGATTGTTCTGATGACGGATGGCAGAAGTGAAGAAGGATTTTCTGATTTCATGACTAAATATGATGAATTCGGACAAGATATTCCTGTATTTTCGATTATGTTCGGCATGTCGGATGCTGATCAACTAGACGAAATTGCAAAATATACAAATGCTCGGGTATTTGACGGCAGAGAAGATTTAGCCGGAGCATTCAGAAGTGTAAAGGGATATAATTAAACAAGGATTTTCAGGATGAAAAAAAGTGAGATAAGACAAACAATAACAGGAGTCATAGGCGGGCTGATTACATTTGCCATAACATTATTTCTTTCTATGCCTATTCCATTGTTAATAGCTTTACCTGTAGGTGCGTATATCGGATTCTATTTAGCCAGTAAACCACAATTGAAAATAGGTTCCATTAAATTGAAAGAAGCTAACGGCGAAGAAATGAAACAACTGATGTCTGATGCTTTCGATGATATTCAAGTTTTAGAAGCCGGAAGTAAAATTTCTTATGATAATGAAATTAAAAATTTGTCTGAACACTTATATCAGTCCGGAATTTCTATTTTTGAACATTTACAAGAAAATCCGGGTAAAATCCCCTTAGCCAGGAGATTTATTAATTACTATTTGGAAACTGCTTCATCTTTAATTTCCAAATACGATAAATTACATAAATCAAGAGTTAAAGGAGAAAGTATTTCAAAGGCCAGAGAAGATGTTATTAACGGGCTTAATATCTTAACAAATTCCTTTGATAAACAATTTGAACATTTAATGCAAGGAGAAATTATGGATATTTCAACTGATGTTAAAGTGTTAACGCAGACAGTAAAAATGGAGGAAGGTAATGTATGAATAAATCTAAAATAATAGGTTTAGGAGTTCTGTTAGTAGTGATAATTACCGTAATTGCATTTATGTTTTTTAAACCGAAGGCTTTACAAAAAGTAGACGGCTACTTAGGCGGCGAGAAAATAGGATTATTTGAAGATGAAGAATTTCAATCAATAATGAATAAAGATTATCGCTTGGATGTCAATTATAAAAAAGCCGGGTCCATAGATATGGTCAGAGCAGATAAAGAAAATATGAATTATTTATTTCCTGCATCTCAAACTGCTTTAGAATTATATAAAGCTGAAATCGGTACTCCTAAAAAATCTGAAATTATCTTAAATACACCATTGGTTTTATATACACATTCAAATGTCAAAGATAAATTCATTGAACATGGATATGTTATTGAAGAAAACGGTTCCTGGTATATGGATATGGAGAAATTTTCAGGAGCTATTCTGGAAGGAAAAACTTGGGCTGATATCGGTTTACCTGAATTATACGGTTCTATTTCAGTTAAAACTACAGATCCGACAAAATCAAATTCCGGTAACATGTTTGCAGGATTAATTGCTAACTCTATTAATAAAGGAGTTGTTGACAGTAAAGATGATTTTGAAAAAATCATTCCGGATGTCAAAAACTTTTTCGGTAAAATGGGCTATATGGACACTTCTTCCCATGATCTGTTCGAACAGTTTTTAAAAATGGGAGTCGGTGCTTATCCGATGATAGCTGCTTATGAAAATCAGATTTTGGAATTTGCTGTTTCTAATCCGGAAGATTGGGAAAAAATCGGTCAGGATATTGTAATAATATACCCTACTCCTACTGTCTATTCTTCACATGTAATGATTGCTTTAGATGAATTAGGAGAAGAAACCATTACCGCTTTAATGGACAGTAAAATTCAAGATTTAGCATGGGAAAAACACGGTTTCAGAACGGGAGTTTCAGGAGCACAAGACCCCTCTGTTTTCGGTGTTCAAGGTGTAGCAAATCAAATAAACAAAGTGATGCCTATGCCCGATTTTAAGATTATGGAAATGATTATAGAAGAATTAAATAATTATTAATTAATATTAATTTATAAGGAGAATTTATATGTCGGAAATTAGTTTAAAAGATTTACAACAAAATAAAGAAGTATTAAACCAGCCTTCGCAAAATACGGAACTTATCAAACAAGAAGTTCAGGCAGATATGGCAGAAAGAGCAACAGAACTTTCCCCTGAACAAAGAGAAAAAGTAGATGAAATTAAAAATGCTTTAAATATCATGGACTCCAATCAAACTGTTACTTTCGGTGTTGGTGCCCAAAGAAATCTGGCACAATTTTCGGATACCATTTTAGACAAAGTTAAAAATAAGGATATTGGTGATGCCGGTAAACTCTTATCAGATTTAATGGTTCAGGTTAAAGACATGGAAATTGATTCTATCGGAGAGAGTAAAGGACTTTTAGGCCTTTTACCCGGAGGGCTGAAACGTAAACTGGAAAGATTTAAAAATAAATTTGAAACGGTTGAAGTTCAAATCGACAGGATTGAAGGACAATTGGATAATGCCAGAGTTGAAATGATGAAAGATATTGCTATGTATGATGAATTATATAGTAAAAATTTAGAATATTTCCATAGCTTGAATTTATATATTATTGCCGGTGAAGAAGTTATTGAAGAAATGACCACCGTTACCATCCCTAAATTAAGAGCAGAAGCACAGGAATCCGAAGATCCGATGAATGCTCAATTAGTTTCTGACTTTGAAGAAACAGTTAACAGATTCGATAAAAAAGTCCACGATTTAAAATTATCCAAGTCAATGGCAATGCAAACAGCTCCGCAAATTAAATTAATTCAAAATAACGATAAGGTTTTAGTTGATAAAATTCAAACAGCCATCCTAAATACTATTCCTTTATGGAAAAGTCAGATTGTTATTGCCTTGGGTTTAGCCAGACAAGAAAAGGCATTGCAATTACAAAAATCAGTAACTGACACAACTAATGAGTTATTATTAAAGAATTCGGAAAAATTAAAACAAAACACGATTGAAGTAGCCAAAGAATCAGAAAGAGGAATCATTGAAATTGAAACCCTCAAAAAGACTAATCGCGACTTAATCGATACGATTGAAGAAACAATAAAAATCCACCAGGAAGGATATAATCAAAGACAACAAGCTGAAAAAGACCTGTTGTTAATTGAAGAAGAACTTAAACAAACTTTGTTAAAGCATAGAAGATAGGTTTTCAAAAGGAATTATCAACTTATTGGAAAAACCCTCTTGATTAAAAATACAAAGTACTTATCAGGAGGGTTTTCACATACAATCAGTAATAATCTTTTACAAATTTCAGAGATCCCATAACTTCTGATCTGTATGAAGTAAATGATGTGCTTTTTCCGAAAGCGGAGCTCCGAAAAATTCTTGGTAGCATTTAATTATTTCAGGATTTTCATGAGAAAATCTTAAATCATCATTTTTGTCCAAATCATAGAGATACTGCGTTCTTTGATCAGCCATTTTTTTACCGTCATGTATAGGCTGACCTCCGCCGCAAGAACAGCCGCCGGGGCAAGCCATAATCTCAACGAAGTGATAGTCAGCTTCGCCTCTCTTGATTGCCTTCATCAGTTTGTCGGCATTTCCAAGTCCGCTTGCTACGGCTACCTTTATCTCAGTACCGTCAAGCGTAACACTTGCTTCTTTCCAACCGTCCAGACCTCTTACACCTTCAAACATATCAGGATCCGGATTCTCACCTTTTACAACATGGTATACGGTTCTGAGGGCAGCCTCCATAACTCCGCCCGTTACTCCGAAGAGTACACCCGCACCGCTTCCTACACCCAGAGGTGAATCGAATTTTTCTTCAGAAATATCCTCCACCATTATATGCTCAGCTTTGATTAATCTTGCAAGCTCTCTCGTAGTAAGAACTACATCTACATCAGGACCGAATCCGGCATCTTGCAATTCCGTTACTCCGCATTCATATTTTTTCGCCGTACAGGGCATAATGGATACGTTATATATATTTTCAGGTTTAATCCCCGCTTTTTCCGCAAAATAAGTCTTTGTGACCGCACCGAACATCTGCTGCGGTGATTTTGCAGATGACAATTGTGCAACATATTCGGGATACTGATATTTTATAAATCTTACCCAACCCGGACAGCAAGATGTGAACATAGGAAATGATTCATTTTCAGCATTTTTAAGCTTAGCTAAAAATTCGCTGCCTTCCTCCATAATAGTCAAATCTGCTGAAAAAGTGGTGTCAAAGACATAATCGAAGCCTATAGCTTTGAGTGCCGCTACCATTCTTCCCACTGTAGCTTTTTCGCCCGATAAGCCGAGATGCTCAGCCCACGCCGTACGGACGGCCGGTGCAACCTGTACTACGACTATCTTTTCATCATCTGAAAGTGCAGCTATAACTTTTTTAATATCATCTCTTTCGCTGAGTGCTCCCACCGGACAATTAGTGATACACTGTCCGCAGAGAGAACAATTTGCCTCTTCAATACTTTTGTTGCCGGATACGCCGACCGTTGTTCTTCCGCCGGTCTTAGCGACATCCCAGACGTTCAAACTCTGGACTTTGTCACAAATCCGGATACATCTCATGCATTTTATACATTTACTGCCGTCTCTGATTAACGGAAATTTATTATTCCATTTTTCAAGAATACGTTCTCTCTCGTATAAAGTATCCGTGATGCCCAAATCGTTTGACAGAGTCTGCAACGAGCAGTTACCCGAACGATTGCAAAGAGCGCAATTCGTATCATGTTGTGATAACAAAAGCTCAGCATTTACCCGGCGTGCATTACGCGCAAGAGGGCTGTCGGTCTGAACAATCATGCCTTCTTCCACAACAGTATTACATGCGGTCACCAGTCTGTCTAAGCCGTCCACCTCTACTACGCATACACGACAGGCGCCTATGTCGTTAATATCTTTTAAATAGCATAAATGCGGAATACTGATATGAATTTTTTTTGCCGCTTCCATAATGGTTGTTCCCTCAGGGACGGAAAAGTTTTTTCCGTTAATCGTGATATTTACCATCTTTCACACCTCCCGCCTTTAAATATACCGTAGCCGAAATAATCGCATCTCAGGCATCTTCCTGACTCTTGAGCAGCTTCTTCCACACTCATACCGAGTTCAGCGAGATCAAAGTTGTCGATTCTTTCAAAGACAGGTTTTTCTCTCATATTTACACGACCACAAGGAGTTTTATTAATCAGTTTAGGTTCCGGAATATCCACATCCACTGAAATCAAATGATTAAATCCTAAATATTGATCAATATTGGCTGCTGCAACCTTACCTGCCGCTATGGCACGAATAACTGTAGCAGGTCCGGACTCGCCGTCTCCTCCCGAGAAGAACCCGTCCATATCTTTAACCGCGGTTGTTTCTAAAGCAGGAATCATGCCCCACTTAACGGAAAAGCCATATTTTTCGAATTCTTTGGATTCAACATCTTGTCCGACGGCAATGATCAATACATCTGTGGGAATTGCTACGGGCTCTTTGTCCGCATCTTTAGGTGCGGGACGTCCGCCTCTTATTTCACTGATAATTTGCGGTTTAGTGATTACAGATTTTATACTGCCGTCTTCATGCTTTTCGATTTCCAAAGGAGCATAAAGTTCATAAATCTCACAACCCTCCGCTATTGCACCTTCTATTTCATGTTCAAGTGCCGTCATATCGTCCTGCCTTCTTCTGTAAAGCACGGATACTCTGGCGGCATTTGCCCGGACAGCCGTGCGTGCAACGTCCATGGCAACGTTACCGCCTCCTATTACCGAAACATTCTTACCGGTATAGTCGGGATAAATGTCGTCACCTATCTCACCTAAAACTTCTACTGCCGAGTAAACACCTTTCGCGTCAGCTCCCTCTAATCTCAGTTTTTTATCAATCTGGGCACCGATCGCTATGTAAACAGCATCAAAATCATTTCTGAGTTTGCCTATTTCAATATCTTTTCCTATTTCTACCTCTGTATGTACCTTGATACCTGTCGATAAGATTACATCGATGTCATTCTGCAACCTGTCATTGGGCAATCTGTAGTTCGGAATGCCATATCTCAGCATTCCTCCCAGGTGCTTCCTCATTTCAAATACTTCTACTTCATGTCCCATTAATGCAAGATAATACGCCGCTGTAAGTCCGCTCGGACCGCCGCCTACTATGGCTATTTTCTTACCGGTTGCCGGTGCGTTTTCAGGAGCAGGAACATCACCCGAATACTCCGTGGCAAACCGCTTGATACCGCGAATATTAAGCGGAAAGTCAATCATAGTCCGTCTGCAACGATGCTCACACGGTTGCTCGCAAACCAATCCGCATACTACAGGGAACGGATTATCCTTTCTGATTAGTCTTACCGCATCCGCATATCTTCCTTCATTAACCAGTGCCATATAACCCGGTATATCAACCTCGGCAGGACATAACGTTCTGCAAGGCACAGGCTCATTCAGTCCGGATATACACTTTCCTTCAGTGATATGAGAAACAAAATCTTCCCGGAAACCATCCAGAGCTTTCAAAACCATGTTGCCGGATTCCCAGCCTATCGCACAATCCGAAGAATAATAAACCGCCTTTGCAGTCTCCTCGATTAAGTCCAGTGTCTCCTCGTCGGCCTCGCCGTCAAGCACCGAATCCAGCAATTCTTCCAGCTTGCCCAAGCCTACTCTGCAAGGCACACACTTTCCGCAAGATTGTGCATGAGTCATCTTGAGAAATGAACATAGCAAATCTATCGGACATAATCCCGGTGGACTTGCTGCAATCCTTCTCTCAATATCTTGGCAGATATTATCTACAGTTTGTTCCGCTTTACTTTCCGTAATAATAGTCAGTCTGCTCAAATTGCATCACCTCTTTCCTAATAATTTTTTATATATCTGGCATTACTTCGCCTAGATGCGTGCTGATTTTTGGGGTTAATTGCTCTTTTTTTTATTACGTTTCAGATATATAACTCGCCTTGCTTTCAGTATTAGAAGATATATTTGAATATCCTTCACACTATAAAAAACACACTTATTAAGTGTGCTATTATTTCAACTACCATGTCAATTTAAAAACAATTTATTGAAAAGAAAAAGCAAGAATGTTAAAACGGAAACAGAATATAGATATGACTTATATATTTAGTATGATTTCTAAATATTGTATTTTCTCTCAAAGTACTTGATTAAACTCTTTTTGGCTTTTTTAGTAGTTACAAATTCAAACCAGCGAACTTCGGCAGTATAATTTGTATATTCTCCTTTGACGGTATTCGAAATAATATTAATTCGATCTCCTTCACATAGCTTTGTAGATAAATCAACTCTGTTTGTATTTTTATTAAGATAAGCATATTGAGCACATAAACCCAATTCATCATGAATTGCGAAAGCAAAGTCTAATACGGTAGCTCCTTCTTCAATTTCAAGTCTTTCTCCATCCTTCTTAAAAACAATGATTTTCTTTGAAAAAGCTTCATATACATCATCGTCTTCAATATAATTAATATGAACTCCGTCAGTTGTACCGTTTTGGAATTGAAGATAATCCTCTCTTTTCAACAACGTAAATTGATAATGATTTTCTAAGGAATCCTCCAGGATTATACTATCCACGCCGCAAAATTTTTCTTCAGCAACCCAGTAATAGCCATTGTTATATAAATAATCCATATACAGATCATAAAACGCACGGATACAATCTTTTTCGTCTGAATTAATTAAGACAAAATAGTGTTTGATCGGAACTGTACATGCATGAATAGATTTTAAAAAATCATGATCTATATTTTCAGTAACTTTAATCAATCTGTTATACAACTGTCTTTCAGTAATTATTTCGTGTTCAAACGAGTAAGAACTTCCCGGATTTTTTTCAATTGAAATATCTGAAAGTAAGGCCTCTAATTCTTTAACAGGATTACCAAGCAGATCGATGTGCTCATTATATTTATCGTGAATTAATTGAAAATTTATTGCATCGAGAATTTTAAAACACAAATTATCAATTTCGTTATAAAAAGAATGTGCATTTAATTCTTTAGCAATCGGCAATAAATATTTTCTTGTTTCTTCCGCCTTCCGGATTCTCTTTTCCGGATCCTTTTTACCACCGATAGTTCTGAGATTATGGATTCTGTCCGCAAATTTTACATAGAATCCATACTTGTTTTCAGAAGATAAATTAATAAACTTATTAAAGCTGATTTTGTCGATTTCTTCTTTGGTTGCTCCAACAAGCTCTTCTTTATTGATTTTTGTTACTGCCTCAACAATGTCGGCTACTTCTCTGTTTGTTTTTTCACAAATATCCTGAATCGTGATCTCTTCAACATCCTCTACCACATCATGTAGTAAGGCTGCAGCAATAATATTAGTCTCAAAGCCTCGATAAGCAAGAATTTCTGCTACTGATAAAGTGTGGGACAAATAAGGCTCACCGCTTTCTCTTTTTTGAAACTTGTGACATTCTTTGGCAGTTTTATATGCGATTTTTAACAACGAAGGATTGATAATAAACTGATTTGATTTCATGTAATTTAACATATTTCTAAAACGTTTATCTAATTCCTGACACATACTGACTACCTCCTGTTTTTACTGTTAAACTCTTTTATGTACTTGTACCACATTTTTTCTTGCTTATTACTTACATAACCGATTTTAAATCGCTGATTGTCATAGATCTTCTTGACAAGCAATTCAAGATTATGCTGCATCAGTACTTCCTTTTCCTGTGTTGTCAGATTATCAACAGCAAAGTAACCATCTGAACTGCCGTTAAAATATTTGAATTTTTCAATAAGTAGTTTAGATTCTTCTTTTAAATTGAACTGAGCGTTATTTATCAGTAAATATTGAGCTATTTCAGTTTCCGCGCCAATAATAAGTTCCTTGGAAATACCGATGAACTGAACACAAGCATTTTGTTCTCCGCCTCTTGACAGAGAATTAATTGTGCCAAGACCACCGATATATTTTTTATCACTATTCGGATTAGCTAAAATGATATTTGCTTTATCTTTAGAAGTATTTACAAAATCTATATATACTGCACTTCCCATAACATCAAAGACACCTTTATAACAATAGACATGCTCGCTTTTAGCAGAACCTTTAACAAATTCATCTTTGATTTCTTCGACTTCCTTATGCTTTAAATACGAATAATAATTTAACTTATCTCCGGTTAACCCTAACATAGCCATGGAATAATACGATGAAAGTCCAAGATCATTCGTTTTCTTATACAACAGCAATAGTCCGTAGCTTAATGATTTATCTAATGAAATAGAATTCATATCGTTTTTATTAGTATTAAAATAATAAACATGATAAAAACCGATAAACCTGTCATATAAGGGTTGTTCAACCGGAACGACCTCTTTTGCGACTATTACTTCATCTTTTTCATCTGCACATTGATATAGCAACTTATCTATAGGAATATTATGTAATTCTTTGATTTTCATTAAAACATGGACCGGCGGCTCACCGGTTCCGTTTACATACTTTGTCAGAGAGGATTCAGAAACCTCCAAAATATTCGCCAACTCCTTTTGACTGCCATATTTATTTGTTACTAAATACCGCAAATTATACATAAGGAACGTTTCATTGTCTTTCAATTTACTTTTCACCAATTCAATCACCTCCTTGACGGTATTATAGCAACATTTTCATTGACAAAAATTAAAAACAATGAATTTAATCTTAATTTTATAAATCTTAACTGTTTATTTGTAAATTATTGCTTGTAAGATAATCCTTTATCTGTTAACAATAACATTCTATTTATTAAAGAAATTAAAGAAATTTCATTGCGTTCTTCATTGACTTCACATATTCTCCAACATACTTCGGTGCTTCTTTACCATACTGGTCCAGTAACTTAATAATTGCCGAACCGACAATGGCGCCGTCAGAAATCTCTGCCATTTTTCTTGCTTGTTCAGGTGTCGAAATACCGAAGCCGATTGCACACGGTACATCTGTATTTTCTCTGACCACCTTAACAATAGAAGCCAGATCTGTCTTGATTTCACTTCGTGTACCCGTTACTCCGAGACTGGAAACAATATAGATGAAACCCTCCGCTTCTCCGGCAATCATGGCAATGCGATTTTCCGATGTCGGTGCAATCAGAGAAATTAAATCTACTCTGTACTGTTTGCAGAGAGGTGCAAATTCTTTTTTCTCTTCAAAGGGAAGATCGGGCAAAATCAGACCGTCGATTCCGATTTTATTACAAGCGGAAATAAACTTTTCCGCGCCATAAGAAAAGACCACATTGGCGTAGGTCATGAAGACCATCGGTACTGTCACATCTTTCCGAAGTTCTTTCACCAGTTCGAAAATTTTATCGGTTGTCACTCCACCATTTAATGCTCTTAAATTGGCTCCTTGAATAACGGGACCTTCGGCGATAGGATCAGAAAAAGGTATACCCAGTTCAATGAGGTCTGCTCCGTTTTCCACAGAAGCCCGAACCACTTTAGCAGTGGTTTCCAGATCCGGATCACCACAGGTAATAAAGGGAATAAACGCCTTACCGTTTTCAAATGCTTTCTTAATCTTACTCATGGATATCCTCCCCTCTGTAGCGGGCAACAGCGGCACAGTCTTTGTCACCTCTGCCGGAAATTGTGATAACGATGATTTTATCTTTATCCATTGTCGGTCCTATTTTCAACGCGTGAGCAACGGCATGTGCCGATTCGATTGCCGGAATGATACCTTCGGTCTTTGCCAGATATTCAAATGCGTTTACCGCTTCATCATCAGTAACCGGTACATATTCCGCTCTGCCGATATCATGCAGATGAGCATGTTCGGGGCCGATACCCGGATAGTCAAGACCTGCAGAAATCGAATAAACCGGAGCAATTTGCCCATATTCATCTTGACAGAAATAGGATTTCATCCCATGGAAAATACCTAGCCGTCCGGTGTTTACGGTTGCAGCTGTTTCAAAGGTATCAATACCTCTGCCCGCAGCTTCACAGCCGATCAGCTTAACGTTTTCATCTTCAATAAAGTGATAGAAACTGCCAATGGCATTAGAGCCGCCACCCACACAGGCGATAACAACATCAGGCAATCTGCCCTCTTTTTCAACAATCTGTTCCTTAATCTCTTTAGAAATCACAGCTTGAAAATCACGGACAATAGTCGGAAACGGATGAGGGCCCATTACTGAACCGAGACAATAATGAGTATCACTAATACGGGAGGTCCATTCACGCATGGTTTCCGATACGGCATCCTTCAACGTTTTTGTTCCAGAGGTAACAGGAATAACTTCCGCTCCGAGCAACCGCATCCGATACACATTAAGTGCCTGCCGGACAATATCCTCTTCTCCCATAAAAACTACGCATTCCATACCCATGAGAGCAGCAGCGGTTGCTGTGGCAACACCGTGCTGACCGGCTCCCGTTTCGGCAATCAGGCGAGTTTTCCCCATCTTCTTTGCCAGAAGCGCCTGACCGAGTACATTGTTGATTTTATGAGCACCGGTATGGTTCAGGTCCTCACGCTTTAAATAGATTTTCGCACCACCGAGATCCTTTGTCATTTTTTCAGCATAGTACAATCTGGACGGTCTGCCTGCATATTCGTTGAAAAGCTCGTTAAGCTCTTTGTTAAATTCCGGGTCATTTTTGTAATAATCATATGCTTCTTCCAGCTCAATTACTGCATTCATTAAAGTCTCAGGGATATACTGACCGCCGTGAATACCGAAGCGTCCCTTAAGATTTATCATGTTCTTTTTCCTTTCTGACAGCGGCAACAAATACCGCCATTTTTGTTTTATCTTTCAGTCCGTCAGTTTCAATACCTGAACTGACATCTACCCCAAAGGGATTTAAATGTTTCACCGCATTTTCCACATTGTCAATTCCCAGCCCTCCGGCAAGAAAATATGGTCTGTTCATACCTTGTGTCAGGTTCCAATCAAATACTGTTCCCGTGCCCGCACCGGAATCCAGCAAAATATAATCGGCAGAACATTGTTCCGCATCGGCAATATCGCTTGCCGTTTCTATCCGGAAAGCCTTGATTATCGGCTTATCGGTAAGCAGTTTCAATTGTCTTATGTAGTCTTCGTCCTCATTTCCGTGAAGCTGGGCAATATCGATTACACCGTCATTTAAGAGTTCAGCAATCTTTTCCGCAGATTCATTGACAAACACACCGACCGCAAATATTTCAGGAGAAAGTAATTGTTTCAATTTCACCGCTGTTTCCGGTTTAATATAACGTTTACTTTTTTGTGCAAATACAAATCCGACATACTCCGGTTTCAATTCGTTTGCAACTTCTATATCACAAGGACGCGAAAGACCACATAGTTTTATTTTTGTCATACTGTACCCCGCAGTTCTGCGAGTTTTGCTTTTTTATCGGCCGATCGCATCAGCGCTTCACCGATCAGCACCGCATCTGCTCCGATTTCACGAAGTTTTGCCACATCGTCAGCATTGTTAACGCCGCTTTCAGCGACAAACAACACTTCCTGCGGAATCAGTCTGCGAAGTCTTGCACTATTATCGGTATCTACGGAAAAATCCTTAAGGTTGCGGTTATTGATACCGATCATACGTGCTCCGCTCTTGATTGCTGTTCCGACTTCACTTTCATTATGCGCTTCGACTAAAGCGGAAAGACCGAGCTCATCACAGATTGAAATATAATCCTTCAATTGTTCCTCTGTCAGAATGGAACATATCAGAAGAACTGCCGATGCTCCAAGTACCTTTGCTTCATAGATCAAATACTCATCCACAGTAAAATCCTTACGCAGACAAGGAATGGAAACAGCTTCAGCAATCTCCCTGAGATATTCGTCACTTCCTAAAAACCATTTCGGCTCTGTCAACACGGAAATGCAATCTGCACCGGCCGTTTCATATTCTTTGGCAATCTGCACATAGGGAAAATCCGCTGCAATCAGACCTTTGGACGGTGATGCTTTTTTGCATTCACAAATAAATGAAATATCCGACTTTCTCAGTGCATTTTCAAAAGCAAAGCTGCCTTGGGGCAAGGACAGGGCTTCTTGTTTAATTTTTTCGAGAGAAACCTTTCTTTTTGCTTCGTCCACACGTTTTCGTGCATGATCCGCCAATTGATCCAATATTGTCATACTGCTACCTCCGGACAGTTGCTGATTTCAATCAGTTTATTCAGAGTTGCAAGAGCTTTGCCGGAATCAATGTTTTCGGTGGCAAGAGAGATTCCATCTTTTAAGTTGTCAGCCTTACCGCCGATATATAAAGAAGCTCCGGCGTTCATAAGAACTGCATCTCTCTTCGGTCCCTTTTCTCCATTCAAAATGGCAAGAGTAATCTGAGCATTTTCTTCCGGTGTACCACCTCTCAGCTCTTCTTTGGAACAACGTTCAAAACCGAAATCCTCGGGAGCGATGACAGAAGATTTGAACCAGCCGTCACGAATCTCACAGATTGTAGTCGGCGAACTCATGGATATTTCGTCAAGCTTATCCTGTCCGTACACGACCATACCGCGTTGAATTCCGAGATTGATAAGTACCTGAGCCAACGGTTCTACCAGATAATCATCATAAACGCCGAGTAATTGCTGAGAAGGTGTTCCCGGATTGGTAAGAGGACCGAGAATGTTGAACACTGTGCGAAAACCCAGCTCTTTACGAACAGCACCTACATATTTCATAGAGGTATGGTATTTCTGAGCGAAAAAGAAACACATACCTACTTTGTTCAGCAGTTCAATACATTTTTCCGGACTCTGCTGAATATTTACACCCAAAGCTTCCAGACAATCCGCTGTTCCGCTTTTAGAAGATGCGGCTCTGTTTCCATGCTTTGCAACTTTCATTCCCGCTGCCGCCGCCACCAGAGCGGAGGTTGTGGAAATATTGAAACTGTGGGCATTATCTCCGCCCGTTCCGACGATTTCAAAAAGCTCCATGCCGGTATCAACTTTGGTAGCGTGTGCTCTCATGGCAGCGGCGCAACCTGCTATCTCGTCCGTGGTTTCAGCTCTGGCACTTTTGGTAGACAAAGCTGCCAGGAAAGCGGCATTTTGCGTAGCGGTTGTTTCACCGCTCATAATTTCATTCATTACTGTATATGCCTCATCATAGGTAAGGTCTTCTTTATTTACAATTTTTACAATAGCTTCTTTAATCATGATTCATATCTCCTCTATAAAATTTCTGAGTATTTGTTTTCCATCCGGTGTCATAATGGATTCAGGATGAAACTGCACACCGTAAATGGGATAATTCTTATGTTGTACCGCCATTACTTCACCATCCGTGGTGAGGGCGGTTATTTTCAGTTCTTCCGGGATTGTGTCGGCATCAGCTGCAAGCGAGTGGTACCGGGCAACAGGAGCTGTTTCAGGACAGTCCATGAATAACGGACAATCTTTGTTAAAACTGACATTCGACTGTTTACCGTGCATCAGTTCTTTGGCATAGCTTACGGTCGCACCGAAAGCTGCACAAATCGCCTGATGACCGAGGCATACACCAAGAATCGGAATATCTTTTCCCAGTGTTTGAACCACTTCAATAAGTACGCCTGCTTCCTCCGGTCTGCCGGGTCCCGGCGACAAAATAATTCGATCGGGGTTTAATTCTCTGATTTGTTCCACTGTCATTTCATCGTTTCGAATGATCTTAATATCCGGATCAATCTCTCCGACGAGCTGAAAAAGGTTATACGAAAAACTGTCATAATTATCAATGAGTAAGATCATAATTCCGCCTCCTGCGCAAGTTCCATAGCTTTCAGCGAAGATTTAGCTTTGTTCAAACATTCTTCAAACTCTTTTTCAGGTATAGAATCTGCCACAATTCCCGCTCCGCTTCTCACGAAAATCTTACCGTTTTTCTTATAAGCAATACGGATGGCAATGCAGGTATCCATATTTCCCGTGAAGTCAATGTACCCGATAGCACCGCCGTAAATGCCGCGCTTATTATTTTCAAGCTCTCCTATAAGCTGACAAGCCCTGATTTTCGGAGCACCGGAAAGCGTTCCTGCAGGCAGTACTGCTTCAACAGCATCCAAAGCATCGTAATCATCGGATATCTCACCACGAACAGTAGATCCAATGTGCATGACATGGGAAAACCGCTCAATCGAATGAAGTTTTTCTACTTGAACCGTACCGAATTTACTGATTTTTCCCAGATCATTTCTGCCCAGATCAACCAACATATTATGTTCCGCAAGTTCTTTTTCATCTGCAAGCAATTCCGTTTCGAGTGCCAGATCCTCTTCGGTATTTTTACCTCTCGGTCTTGTTCCTGCAAGCGGGAAAGTATGAAGTACGCCGTTTTCCAGCTTAACTAAAGTTTCAGGAGAAGCACCTGCAACTTCAACATCGGTCCCGGAAAAATAAAACATATACGGCGAAGGATTAATGGTACGAAGCACGCGATAAGTATTGAGCAGACTTCCTTCAAAGGGAGCACTCAGACGGTTGGAAAGCACAATCTGGAAAATATCTCCTTCACGAATATAATGTTTTGCTTTCTCAACCATATCGCAGAACTGTTCTTTGTCAAAAAGCGGTGTCACTTCGCCAAGCAGTTTTCCGCAGGGTTCATTTTTCTTTTCACCGTGTCTCAGAAGTTCCGCAAGCTGTTTCAACTCCATGACCGCTTTGTTATATCCTGTTTCGACCTCATCGAGCAACATGTTGACAATGAGAATAATCTTCTGGCGGAGATGATCAAAAGCGATTACTTTGTCGAATAACATCAGGTCAACATCTTTAAAATCTTCAGTATCCTCAACATTGCATTTCACAGTCGGCTCATAGTAGCCGATATAATCGTAGGAAAAGTATCCGACCAAGCCTCCTGTAAATGAAGGAAGATACTCGAAACGAGGACTTTTGTAATCCGCAAGTATTTGACGAAGGTAGTCGGAAGGATGCTCCGTTTTAACTTTTACATTCCCGATTTTCATTTCACCGTCCAGGCAAGTAATCTCCATTTTAGGGTCATAACCAAGGAACGTATAACGCCCCCATGTTTCGTTTGCCTGAGCGGATTCCAGCATATAACAATGTGTGGATACATTTTTCAGTATCTTTATTGTTTCAATAGGAGTGGTAAAGTCGGAAAGAATCTCACAGCTAACCGGCAGCACGTTGTATTTTGCATCTGAAGCAATTTTCTTAACTTCAGTTAAAGTCGGCAGAATTTTCATTATCTGCACCTCCAAATAAAAAAGTTACGTTGATTTGTATTTGTGTTTATTATTGTTTTTTATCAGGCGCAGAGCGCCACCAGCATTTTTCAAAAATCATTTCGTAACCTCCTAGTCAAAGAAAAAACTCCTTTGATGTTATATCTCAGTCAAAGGAGTCTCATAAAAACAAAAACGCCCTCGACAGAAATAAACACTCTGTCAAGGACGAATAAAAACACTTATCCGCGGTGCCACCTTGATTCACAGCATGACCTGTACGCTTAGCGGGATACCTGCATATCCCCGGCAAATAACGTCTGCCTGCAACGTCGCAGAATACTCTGAGTTAACTCATTTGACTGCGCCCTCAGCGGTCCATTTGACAACTTGTTTCTTACCTGATTCTCAGCATCGCAGGCTCTCTGTAAAGGCATCATTGCCGTTATCTCCGCTTCAACGGTTTAAAATATTAAATTTGTATTTTATTATCCTCGTGATTTTCCATCTTGTCAACGGGCAATTGAAAACTTATTAACACTTTAAAATTGCTGTTTAATCCCATAAAGAATCATCTGATTCAGCAATTTACTCTCTAATACTCTCTAGTTACTCTCCAGTACTGTAAAGTTACCGTTTAATACTGTAAATTTACCGTTTAATACCATAAATCGCCATCTCTGAATAACATCCAACTAACTAATCTAATGAATAAAATTGTTTAGGGTCATATCTACTATTGCCATGCCATTTTAAAATATCTTTATCAACTAACTTTTTTAAAAGTTTAATGGCTGTTACTTTACTTCTGCCTGTTAAATCCACTACATCTGATGTTGTTATTTTCCCTTTTACCAATATATTGGAAAAAGCGCTTTGGAAGGCCATTGGCTGAACTGAACCAAATCCCCTTCTCTATAAACTCTCTTCCCTTGTGAACATTCTTCCTGTTAACATCGGTGAAAAGCAGCATATGTTTTATAGATTTCTATAATCCGTTTCAGGATTAATTTTATCAAGCTTATATCGCCAATACTCAGGAAATCCTAAATAATTCATATTTATATAATTTTCGTTTTTATCAATAAGAAGCGAAAGTTCTTTAAAAAAATATTCCCATTTATTTCGACCGTTATATATTTTTTTAATAATTGCTAATTTAGGAAAAATTTTTGATAGATAATGATCTTTAATATGTTGAGAATCTTCTTTATAAAGTTTAACTTTCTTGCTTAGAATACAATTATTTGTTAAACACTGATGTATTATCAAGTCGAAGGATAAATCGAAAGTTAAGTCGAAAGCTAAGTCGAAAGCTGATATAATGCATACATTGCTTTAGTAATTAAAAAGAACGGAGATGGATGATGGCAATTCCTATTACAATATACCAACTACTGGAAAGTTCGGTTGTTGAATCGGCTCGAATCGAGTATAAAAAAGCTTGGAATCCTCAGGCAGTTCTACATACTCTCTGTGCTTTTGCGAATGATATTGATAACTGGGGAGGAGGATATATTGTCATAGGCTTATCCGAAATAAGCGGGCAGCCAATTCTTCCACCTAGCGGACTGCCTACAGAGAGTCTCGACAGCACCATGAAAGAGCTTCTACAAATATCAAAGCTAATAAAGCCGGAATACCTGCCGATCTGTGAACCTGTTACTTACGAAGGTAAGAACCTACTTCTGATTTGGGCTCCTGGTGGATACGATAGACCATATGACTGTCCGGAAAGTATCTCCAAAAATGCCGGCAGGTCATCCTATATCCGAAAAATGTCCAACACGATCAAAGCTAGTCGAAAAGATGTGCAAGAACTTCATGACATTGGCAGTAATATTCCCTATGATGATCGTCTGAACCTAGAGGCAGAACCTGACGACTTAAAAATTAACCTAATCAGAAGTTTTCTAACTGAGACAAACAGTGCGCTCTTAGCTAATCTGGAAAATCGTTCGCTCGAGGAAGTGTCATCAGACATGCGAATACTGGACGGCCCACCAGAGAACTTGAAACCGCTAAACGTGGGCTTGATGTTCTTCAACTACAATCCGGAGAAATATTTTAGATATACATGGATTGAAGTCGTCTATATTCCAAATCCGACGGGAACCGGAATGATTGAACGAACATTCAAAGGACCGCTAAATGAACAATTAGTTCAAGCGTTACAGTACATTGAGAACTCCTTCATCGCTGAAAAAATAATTAAGATTGAAGACAAACCAGAGTCAATTCGTATTTTCAATTACCCTTTCAATGCTGTTGAAGAATTACTCACAAATGCAGTATTTCACAAAAGCTATCAAATCCCCGAACCGGTAGTCGTTAGAATCACCCCGCAAAAAATAGTCATTACCAGTTTCCCAGGTCCTGAAAAGTCAATCACTAATGAAGATATCAAGCGTGGTACTTTGATGGGGAGAAGATATAGAAACCGTCGTATTGGAGATTTTCTTAAAGAGCTACGTTTGGTAGAAGGCCGAAACACCGGAATTCCCACCGTTGCAAATGCTTTGCAACTAAACGGATCTCCTCCTGCCAAATTTCAAACAGATGAAGATCGCTCTTTTTTTGAGGTAACACTACAGATTCATCCGACATTTGAAAGCACGCAGACTCATGAATTGGCTCCGGCAGAACAAAGAAAAAGAAAAAGAAGAACCAGAGCTGAAATGGAACAAGACATCTTGCTTCTCCTTTCAAATAATAGAGAATTATCAACAAATGAAGTTGCAAAACAACTTGGCTATCGTTCCATTTCTTCTACATTAAGTGAAGTTGTTTCTGATATGATCCAAAGGCAGTTGATAGAATATTCTAATCCAGAACAAATCACTTCCCCCAAACAAACAATTAAGTTAAAAAACAAATCCTCCACAACTTAGGATTTTTCAAGCATAATTAAATGCTAATCATTCATCATCAGAAATCGCCATTACGCTCCCTCGATTCCCTGATAGAACTCTGCTTGCTCTACAATTAATTTTATTATTTTATTTCTTTCATCCGGCGGATAATTGAATTTGCTTAGTAATCTCTTAACGGTTCTTCGCATATTCGCTCTGCCGGATTCTCGCATCATCCAGTCAGGTGTCATTTCTTTGCCTATTGTTTCTGTGAGTTTCTGAGTGAATTTAATGAGTTCTTCATTCGTATAAAAGTCGGTAATATTCTCCGGCTTACTGATCGCATGATAAAAAGCTAATTCTTTTTTGCTTAGTCCTAAGGCTTGATTCTCTTCATCCAGTTTTACAATATCTTGAGCCAGATTTAATAATGATTCTCTGACAGAAGTTAAGTGATATGGTTCAGCAGCTCCATCAATTAAGCCTAAAAACTGGTCAAGACTTTCTGCATTGTCCAGCATGCTTTCCCGATATCTTTTCATGATATTTTTTAATCTTTCAGAAAACTCCCTGCCTTTTACTATGTCCCCTCTGGTATAGATGATGATTTCATCTTGAAGTAATTTATTAAGAAGTTCGATGCTAAGATTTTTCTGTTTCATCTTAGCAATCTTCTCAAGAAACAATGGATCAAAAATACTAAACCCCTTATCAAAGTCCTGGAATAAATTAATAACACCATCACTATGAATCGATTGTTCCAACAGTTCACCTATTTGTTTATTGATATCTTCTTTCTTTAATCTTCCGGGCAAAGTTATTCTGTTTATGCTAGTACGGATAGCTTCAAAATATGCTGCTTCTCTTTGCTCAGATTTTGTCGTTATGGATGAACAAAGGGTATGTGCCTGTTTTAAGGCATAAGCTTCTTTTCTAAATTCATTTTGTTTATTTTCCGAGAAAGTAAATATATGATTTAAGCCTTCTGTTATTAAATCTGCTAATTCCGTATTCTCTATGCTTTCTGAGAAAATGTGAGAGTAATTAAAATTATAGAAAAACACATTTCGGCAAACTTCCAGTTTTTCTTGAAACATGGGATAAGCAGAATCACGTATATCAGCATTCTCTATTGCTTTTTGATCTGCTTTTGTATAATCCCGCATAGCTGCTTTCAAAGCATTAGCTATGCCAATATAGTCAACAACTAAGCCGCCTGCTTTATCTTTGAAAACTCGATTGACTCTGGCTATCGCCTGCATCAGATTATGTTCTTTCATCGGTTTATAAACATACATGGTTGCTAAACTGGGAACATCAAAACCTGTTAACCACATGTCTACAACGATAGCTATCTTGAACGGGTCTTCATCGTCTTTAAATTTTTTTACCAATTCTTCTTTGTCAGCTCTGGAACCGATGATTGCTTTCCACTCTTCCGGATCATTATTATTGGCTGTTACAACCACTTGTACTTTTTCATTCCAATCCGGACGGAGTTCTAAAATCTTCTTATATATCTTAATCGCAATCTGTCTGTTATAGGCAACGATCATTGCTTTGCCGGTCAAAAGATTAGCTCTTGTTTCTTCATAATGATTAATAATGTCATTAACAAGAGTATCGATTGCTTCATCGGAACCGATGATTTGTTCCAATCTGCTCAACTCTCTCTTGCTGGCTTCAATATCCCTTTCACTGGCATTTGCAGAAAGTTCTTCATACTTGTTATCGATTTCTTTGAGAATTTCTTCTCTTAAACCCAGATTGATAACTCTATTTTCATAGAAAACAGGTTTTGTAGCACCATCTTCAACAGATTGGCTCATATCGTAAACATCAATATATTCTCCGAAGACTTCTCGGGTATCTCTATCGTTGACACTTAAGGGTGTTCCGGTAAAACCGATATAAGTAGCATTTGGCAACGATTTTCTAACCAGTCTTGCCATACCGCTTTGAATTTGACCATCTTTATTGATTCTTTCTCTTAAACCATATTGTGAACGATGGGCTTCATCAGCTATCACAATCACATCATTTCTATCGGTCAGGGCTTCTTCCGATTCAGCAAATTTCTGCATAGTCGAGAAAAATATACCGTTCGATTTCCGGTCATTTAACAATTGATTCAGATTTTCCCTTGATTCCGCTTGAATAGGTTCTTGGCGTAAAAACTTTTTAGTTCTTGAAAACTGGCCGTATAATTGATCATCTAAATCATTTCTATCAGTTAGAATTACAAACGTCGGTTGCTCCAATATTCTGATTAAATAGCCCGTATAGAAAACCATGGATAAGGACTTACCGGATCCTTGAGTATGCCAAAACACACCACCTCTGCCATCACCTCTTTGCATAGCTTTCAGAGTTGATTTAACAGCCTTATGAACCGCAAAATATTGATGGTATTGAGCCAGTATCTTATGCGTTTTATCATCTTTGTGTTCAAACAGAATAAAATTCTTGATAATGTCTATAAAACGCTCTTTTTCTAAAATACCTTCTAAAAGTGTTTTGTAATCTGCATATTGAGTCGATTCATAAGAACCGTCGATTGATTTCCATTCCTTGTACCAGGATTCATCAGCGGTAATTGTACCGACCTTAGTTGTCGTAAAATCAGAAATAATATTGAAAGCATTATAAACAAACAATTCTTCAATATCGTATTGATAATTTTTGATCTGCCGATAAGCACTGGATACATCATTTGATTCTGACGTCAGAGATTTCAGTTCAATTACAACTAAAGGCAAGCCGTTGATATATAAAATAATGTCGGGTCTTTTGGTATCTTTGCCGATAATTGTTAATTGGTTGGTGATTATAAATGAGTTGTTATCTATATTTCCATAATCTACTAAATAAACTCTTTCTGTTTGTAATCTATCATCTGTGTAGCAGGAAATTTCTATTCCATTTTGCAGGTATTCAAAAAAGATTTCATTTCTGGTTTCTAAAAGCCCGGCATCGATATTTTTTATTTGATAGATAGCTTGGTCTATGACTTCTACAGGAAGATTGGGATTGATTTTAACAAGTGAATCTTTTAGAATTTCCACGGCAATAGGAGATTGCATACTGTCCCTTACAATCTCTTGATGAGGAACGTATTTATATCCTAAATCTTGAATATATTTTATAAATAATTTTTCAAAACCTTCTTCAATGTATAATTCAGCCATGGTCTTTTTCCTTAGTATCTATACGCTTATGCTACTTACATCTATTTCTCCGGACATGAGTTTCGGGAGTAGGGTGTCACGGAGTTGGGCGAGGGTTTGGTTTTGTTCTTGGAGTAACAAAATATGTTCAAGTTTATAATGTATTATCCTTTCAAATTTGTCTTGTGTTTCTTTATCTGCAATTATCATATTTATTGATTTCAAATTAGATTGATTAATTTTCTCTTGTACAGCACCCGTAATCATGTTAGTAACATTTCGTTTTTTTAATGACACATAAATAAATTCTGTAGATACATTCTTCCCTTTAAGTATATGAGCATGATTACTGACCCAAAATTTTCCTTGAACATAATTCAATACAGGGTAGCCTTCAAGTGTTTTTACAGTTCCATCTTCTCCTAATAATAGGTATTTTCCATCAAATAAATAATCTTCAACAAAATCAATAATCCCATTAGCACCATAGTAAGGATAGTTCTTATCCATTTTATCTCTGTCAATTTTTGAAATAGGGATTCTTTTATAATCTAGCAATTCAATAATTTCTCCAAGTTTTTTAACCTTCCATCCCTCAGGAATCAAACCTAATTCACTTTCAACAAACTCTCCATCTTGAAATGGTTCAAAATCAATAAACCAAGATTTAAAAATGGCTTGGGCTTGAGCTTCCAAGTTGGAAATGATTTTGTTGTTAAGTTCTATTTTTTTATCTAAGGAGAATAAAATATTTACAACTTTATCTTGAAAATCAATACTTGGTATATTGATTTCCAATTCTTCTAGATCAGAGGACCTTATAGCTGGATAAGTTGAAACTGAATCTTCTGCAATTTTTTGTAAATAATCAGTAATATGATCTTGAATTAGAAAATAAAAAACATATCTAGGATTCGCTATTTTGGTATTCACATCTATAACTGCAAAACCTGTAGATACTAATAAATTATCATATGATTTTTCCATAAAACCATAATGTTTTTGATTTGGTCGAACAGTTGAATAAACAATGCTATTTTGGGATGGAATCCTTTTAGCTCGTGATGGTAGCTTTTCCTTTTTTAAATCAAAAAACTTCAATTCGTCAATTATGTTTTCAGTGATATTACCAGTGTCAAGATAATATACTTCATTCCAATTAAGCTTCTGATTGTATGAATTCTTATTAATTTTTGCTATTTCACCAATAACATTTTTTTTATATTCCATACCCAATCTCCCCAAGATTCTTTTTAATTAAATCTTCAAGTCTATGAGATTCTGCAAAGAGTTGAGAAAGCTCAATTGTTAATCTCTCCATTTTTTCTTCAAAAGGTTCACCATCATCTTCTATTTCTTCAAGCCCCACATATCTGCCGGGAGTTAAAACAAAATTGTTTTCTTTGATTTCTTTAAGATCAGCAACATGGGCATAGCCGGGTTCTTCCACATCTTTTCCGGTCACAAATTCTTTATACGTTCCGGAAATTCTATCAATATCTTCCTCCGATAAATCTCTGTGAGCCCGATCTACCATATGACCTATATTTCTGCAATCTAAAAATAAGGTTTTGCCTTTTTGCTTTTTATCTTTATTGACAATCCATAGACAAACAGAAATCCCTGTTGAATAGAAGAGTCTGTCCGGCATGGCAATAATACATTCAACTAAATCATCCCTGATGATGTTTTCTCTAATCTCACCCTCTCTGCCACTAGCTGATAATGAACCATTTGCTAAAACTAAACCCAGCTTTCCCTTTGGTGCTAAATGATAAATCATATGTTGCATCCAGGCATAGTTGGCATTTCCCGCCGGAGGAAGACCGTACTTCCATCTCGCATCTTCTATAAGTCGATCGCCACCCCAATCTTTCATATTAAAAGGCGGATTTGCCAAGATAAAGTCCGCCCTCATTGATGAATGTAAATCATTAAAGAAAGTATCTGCATGTCCTTGTCCTAAGTCGCCTTCCAGTCCATGAATTGCCAAATTCATCTGTGCTAATTTCCAGGTATTGGCATTTGATTCTTGACCATAAATAGAAAGTCCTCTAATCCGACCTTGATGATTTTCAACAAACTTCGCAGACTGAACGAACATCCCTCCGG
>JBMNJV010000003.1:0-285642 GCA_050951845.1 Saccharofermentanales bacterium | reverse complement strand
GGAAGCGGTGGGATTCGAACCCACGTGCCCATCTCTGGACAACCGCATTTCGAGTGCGGCGCGTTACGGCCATCTTCGCTACGCTTCCCTATATAAACTTTATTTGTCTATTATACTAAGTCTTAATACCTTATGCTGAATATGCATAATCAAATACTCAGTAAACAAATTAACATCCGATATTTTTCCATTTAATAAATGAAGCCGCTTTAGAATTATAACGAAGTAAAAAAAATTAAGCAATCTTATCTATTTCTTCAAGGTAAAAAGCTGATCCCTTAACTGAATTCCGGACTGAATCGTGCACTGAATTCCGAACTGAATCTTGCAGTGAACCTTGCAGTGAATCTACCAGTGAATCTTGAATTAAACCTTGAACTGAACCTTTAGCAAATTCTATGCGCGATATAGTTTCCGGTTTTGCATATTTCCGAAAATTAATAACTTTGGATTTGTTCAATTTGTATTTCCGGATATCTGATTTTCTGATTTGATTTTGTCGCAGCAAATAATCTTGTGAGTGATAGTCATCCAATTCCTGCTGAAGCTCAAGCATCTCCTGCAGTAACATATTTTCTATCCGGACTTCTTGTTTCATGCGAAGATAAATTAATACGGCAACTGATAATAAACTTATATAAAACAAAATTGTAATCATGTTAATCACCTTTCAGAACGTTTGTTCTGTTAATAATTTAACATCTGCATTGCTTAAAGTCAAGAAAACAAAACTTTGTTCGGTTTACAGTTAGATTACAATTTATATTAATAGCAAGTCGGATTAAAATTTTCTTAAATTTGAGTTTCGTTAATTTAATTATCTATATGATGAATAGTGACTCTTCTTTACTTATTTTTATTAAACATTAATCAAACATCTTCTACCCGAAATGAAATTGTCAATTCTTCCAGCTTTGTCTTTAACTGTCTGTACTCAACTCCGGCTGCATCCATCATTCTTTTTGATGCTTTGACGCCGTCCGTAGCGGCGTATTTATCTGATAAATATATGACATTACGAATACCGGACTGAATTATTGCTTTACAACACTCATTACAAGGAAACAAAGGCACATAAATGCTGCAATTTTTCAAAGACATGCCCGGATTATTCAAAATCGCATTCAGTTCAGCATGGCAAACATACGGGTATTTTGTATCGAGAAATTCTCCTTCTCTGGCCCACGGAAAATCATCATCTGAAACTCCTAAGGGCATTCCGTTATACCCTACGGAAACAATTTTATTGTCTGAATTGACTACGCAAGCACCGACTTGAGTATTGGGATCCTTGCTGCGTTGAGCTGAAAGCAATGCAACTCCCATAAAATATTCATCCCATGAAATATAATTTTCTCTTTTTTTCATTGTGAATCTCCTCCGTTAGTATGTTGCTGTTAAAATAATAAAAGGCTTTCCGAACCGTATCAACTTGCGAACTGTGCGAAAAGCCTTAAACAAATTGGTCGGAGTGACAAGACTTGAACTTGCGACCTCGTGCACCCCAAGCACGCACTCTAGCCACCTGAGCTACACCCCGATTTCAGAAATCTATTTTAGCTAAAAATCTTTGACTATGCAACTAATTATCTATTTGATTAAATCAAGCGTTTTTTATAAATTTTGCTGATTAATTTCAGAATATCCTGTTTTTAACTTAAAAGAGTTGCAAATATCTTGATATATAGGGATTTTTAGCCATTTTACTATTGACAAATTCCTACAAAACAAAGCATAATACTCATTGCATTATAAAAAAGGGAGGCTCCTATGAATAAAACAGAATTAATCGCTGCTGTTGCAGAAAAAACACTTTTAAGCAAAAAAGATAGCCAAAAAGCAGTAAATGCAATTTTAGAAACAATTATTGAAGAACTTGAAAAAGATGAAAAAGTAACTTTAGTCGGTTTCGGTACTTTTGAAGTTCGTCATCGTGCAGAGCGTATGGGCAGAAATCCTGCTACAAAAGAACCTATCAAAATTCCTGCATCAAAATCACCTGCTTTCAAAGCTGGCAAAAACTTTAAAGATCGTGTTAATTCATAATCTTTTGCATCTTTACTTGCAAGGCTGTCGTAATTGATAGCCTTTTTTATTTTAAACAACATCGCATCATATCCTTTCTAATCCTCTGACGTATATATTGCATTAGTTTCTGCTATACGTTGACTGATTATTTTGCAACATTAACTCACCTTCATTAATCAGTTTATGTAAAACGATACTGTTACTGTATGATGAATTTATCGGCAATAAATAATCTTTATTCACATGTTCTTGTCTCTGTTTATTTTCCAAAATCTCGATTTTACGTAGTGCATAACGGGTACTGTAACAAACTTTATCGACTGTGCTGGAGAAGATCTGAGCAATAGCCGGATAAAGCTTTTTCGATAATGAAACCATCAAAGATTTATCGAGTAAACAATGAATTATCATGTAGCTCAAAAATTTGGTACCGATTAAACTGCGATCAAATTCATACTTATTAATTAATTTTTCAGCAATCTCTTCATAACTTAAAATCCGATTTTCATTTTGTTCGAATTTTTGCTCCATTAATTCCAAAGTCGTCTGTTTTACTTTATTGTACGCAGTCTGAAATCCTTTGCGGGCATCGACAATATAATGTAAATTTCCTTGCAAATCGGGAATTCCGATCATTCCGTCTTTTCTCATAACTTGCTCAAATTTAAGAAACAATTCTTTATTTGAACTGCAAATTGAAAAATGCAAATCAGGTTGACCAAGAATTATTTTATGATCTTTTTCCATAAAAAAATACCTCCAGCCAAAGTTGAAAGTATTTGAGATAAAATTAATAATAATTGGTATTTAGATTATATCAATAAAAACTGAATTAACAAGTAAAAAATTAAAACACTCTGTAAAGTTATATTCTGCTGAAAGGCCAATATATCAGGAAGCTGTTGAAGCAATATTTTCTTAGGGTTCTACAATTTCAACCGGAGTAGTAGTATCCGGAAGATCAGCAAAATTATCAGGTCCGCCAGGATCAGGATCGGCAGGATTTTCACCGACAGGGATTTCTAGAATTTTAGGTAAAGTATCATCATATTCCTGATAAACAATAATTTTAGTGTGAGGCAAATAGCTGAAACGATAAGTTTTCTGATCAGAAATTTTTTCACTCGAAGGACTCAAGAGATAAATCTGATCATCGATTATCAAATTATTGCCCTGTACTTCAATATCCTCACTTTGCACTTCCAGTGTTTTCGTATTACCTTGAAATAAATTTATTAAATCCAAAACCTTGGGTTGAGTATCAAGATATATGACAAAGATAAAAATAATCGTGATTAAGACCGGCAGTAAGAAAGAAATACCCACTTTGTTTTGCCTTGTCCAATTAACCTGCAATCTGTTGATTAACAGTGCAAGCAAACCAATCGCTAATGTCAGGCTGGCACCTAATGAAAACAAAAAATATAAAGGCATGTTTAAGCTCCTGCTGTTGCTGTATATTATAATTATAATATCATAATATCCCGGACCATAATATCATTCGATAATTCTCACAGCATAATATTATTCCAACATTGCCAATAATTCAGCTTCAGTAAGAATTTTGATATTCAGTTGCTGAGCTTTTGTCAATTTGCTGCCTGCATTCTCACCTGCAACAACATAATCTGTTTTAGTTGAAACAGCCGAAGATACATTACCGCCATGATTTTCAATGATCTTCCGGGCTTCGGAACGGGACATTGTCGGCAATGTTCCGGTTAAAACAAAACGCAAATTTTGCAAAACCTGATTATCATATGTTTTTTGAGAGGTATCGTAGGCCATATTTAAGCCTAACTCTTTAAATTCGACAATCAGGGCACGTGTTTGCTCTTGAGCAAAATAATCTACAATGGCTTGGGCACTGGTCGGTCCTACATCAGGAACCGACAGCAAATCCTCTTGTTTTGCATTTGCCAGTAAATCAATATCGGGAAAATATTCAATGATGTTCTTTGCTGTTTGCGGACCGATATTATGAATCCCCAAGGCTGCTACAAATCGATCAAAAGTATTTAATTTCGATTTTTCAATTGCATTTAACAAATTATCGACTCGTTTAGTACGTCCGATATCACCTTCACTAATCAATTGCTCGCGTTTTTCGAACAAACGGTAAATATCAGAAAGATGATTTAAATGCCCTTTTTCCAAAAGACGTTCAACGGTCGATTCACCAAGACCTTCTATATCCATTGCACTCTTTGAAGCAAAGTATTCGATTTTTCGTGCCAATTGCGCCGGACAATCCGAGCCTGTGCAATACAGATTTGCTCCATCATCCAAATATTCGGTGGGAGCACCGCAGACCGGACAATGTTGCGGCAATTCAAACGGCAAAGCACCGGGCTGACGTTTGGCATAATCTACGCCAATAACTCCCGGTATTATATCGCCTCCTTTTTGTACGGTTACGGTATCGCCGATCCGAATATCCAATGTATTGATATAATCCTGATTATGCAGTGTCGCCCGTGAAACTGTAGTCTGATCAATTACAACAGGTTCCAAGATTGCCATCGGAGTAATCCTGCCCGTACGTCCGACATTGGCAATTAAATCAAGCACTATTGTCTGTTGCTGTTCAGGCGGATATTTATAGGCAACTGCCCAGCGAGGAGCTTTAGAAGTGCTGCCCAAGACTTCTCTTTGGCTCAGAGAATCCACCTTTATCACAGCTCCGTCAATTCCATAATCAAGGTTCGGTCGGGCTTGATTAATTGATTCAATTGCAGCTAAAACCTCTTCATCAGTTTGACAGATAAAATAATCCGGGCTAACCGGAAAACCGAGTTTTTTGAGGTGTTCCAGCGCTGCATGATGACTTAAATCCGGAATGTTTTCCCAGTATTGTACATTGAAAACAAAAATACTCAGACCACGCTCTTTAACTATAATCGGATCAAGTTGACGCAAAGTTCCGGCTGCTGAATTGCGCGGATTAGCAAATTTCTTTTCTCCTTTTTCAACTTGTTGCTCATTTATTTGGGCAAATCGTTGTTTTGTCATATAGATTTCCCCGCGAAGCACCAAGTCATTCACGGGTTCTTTCAAAACCTGAGGAACGGTTTGAATTTGGCGTACATTTTCCGTAACTATTTCACCTGAAGTTACTCCGTCACCACGCGTTAAGGCTTGAGTTAAAACGCCTGACTGATATTCAAGACTGACTGACAAACCATCTATTTTTTGTTCAACGATAAAAATCGCATCCGGGTATTGCTCTCTGATATTATGTGTAAAATTCAAAACATCTTGTGTTGAAAAAACATCATTTAAGCTAAGCATCGGAAAACGATGTTGTGCCGAAGCAAATTGACTTGCGACCTGCCCCCCTACATGCTGCGTCGGCGAATCCGGTACAGCCAACTCAGGATACTTAGCTTCCAAGTCCTGCAAACGTCTCAGGAGCAAATCATACTCAGCATCCGACACTAAAGGTGCATCCAGATCATAGTATGCCTGATTAAGCTTCTCCAGCTCGGTAGTCAATCTCTGAATCTCATTCGCAATTGCTTTTTCGTGAGATGCTTTTTGTGCTTGCGACAAATCTTGATCATTGTGAATAGCTTCCGATAGATTCAATTCGATTTGATCCATATTATCCATTAACCCACCTTAAATTTTCTCTGTCAATCTTATCAAATCTTGCCGGATAAGTTAAGAAAAGAGATCATTACGGTATAAATTTATATTAATTAAATCGCTTCTTGTATGTACTCCACCAGATCTAAACCGTACTAAATAACAGATCTCTCAAACTTCTAAGAATGAATGAGAAATCTGTTATTATCTTTATATTAAATTTGCATAAAATAATTTGCCGGCTAGACAGCTTATCTTAATAACGAGGCGTATATATAGCCTGTTTTACCCGAATATGTGAATTTGACCCAGTTTCCTACTAACACTCCGCTTACCTGCCTGTTTGCCGGTAAGGAACCGATCACACTGCCGTTCGGGGCATTTCTTACGTTGACAGAACTTTTCGTATAGCCCGTTACAGGCGGATTTGTTGTCGTGGTTACACTCATGGCTGCATAGGCTGTACTTCCGTTGTACGTGAACTTCAGCCAGCTTCCTTCGATTGTGCCGCTCACCAGGATCGGCATTTTGAGTGTTGTTATTATATTGCCGTTCGGTGAGCTTCTGATTATCGAATTCGCTACTATATAACGTGTCACTTTGACCGGCGTTGACTGTAACAATGAAGCATAGATATAACCGGTCTTGTTGTTATAGGTAAATCGCACCATATTTCCTACCAGAACGCCATTTACCTGACGTCCGATCGGAATTGTCCCGATAACAGATCCACCGGGAGCATTTCTTACATTAACTGCACTTTTAGCATAACCGGTAATTGCCGGATTGTTAGTCGTAGTTAAACCGGTTGCCACATAGGCGGGGTTGCCGTTATAGCTGAACTTCAGCCAGGCTCCTTCCAGTGTCCCGTTTACCAGGATCGGCATTTTGAGCGTTGTTATTATATTGCCGTTCGGAGAACTCCTGATAATCGAATTAGCTACTATATAGCGTGTTACATTTACAGGATCCGCCTGCAGCATGGGTGCATAGACATAACCGGTTGTACCGGAATAAGTAAATCTGACCCAATTAACTTCCAAGGTCCCGCTTACTTTGTGACCCCTGAGCAGTGTGCCGGTTACTGATCCGTGAGGGCTATTTCGTATATTTGTTGTACTCCCGGCATAGCCCGTAAGCGGCGGTGAGATACGTATACTTGTTATACAATTCGAATCTGCATAAGCATTTTGTCCTTTATACGTAAATTCGAAACGGTTTCCTTTAAGTGTTCCTCTTACATGGATCGGCATTTTTAACATTTCGATTATTTGTCCATCGGACATTCTTCTGATATTAGAATACGCTTTGACATATTGATTTCCCAGTAAAGATGCATTAGGTTCAAAGCAATGTTCTCTGATTTGTGCAATGCTCGGATCCAGGACAATGGTCTGGTTTTCGGCATTAATAATTTTCTGAATACTGTCAGGAATAGAAGTTTGGATTTCACCAGTGCCCCAAAAGCAGTCCATTCCGATATGTGTGACACTAGCCGGAATCGTGACCTGTGTAAGTTGCGGGTTGAAGCCAAAAGCATGTGCTTCAATTCGGGTGACACTGTCCGGAATGATTACACTCGTGAGCTGATTGTCATTAAAGGCTCCCGGTTGGATTTCTGTGACATTGTCCGGGATCTTCACATCTGTTAGTAGATTGGCCCTAAGTACATCTTCTTTGAGCTTGGTAATATTGTTCGAAAGAATTATGCCGGAGATCTCGTTTGAAAAAAACGCACTCTCACCGATGTCTGTGACACTGTCCGGGATGGTGACATTCGTGAGCTTATTCCAACGAAACGCCTTATTACCTATTGTAGTGACTCCGTCAGGTATTGTTACGCTGGTAAGTTGCTTTGAGGAAAAAGCAAAATCCCCGATGTGTTTTACTTCTACATTGTTTATACTGGGAGGAATGCTGACATCTTTGCTCTCTCCTATATAACCGGTGATGGTTCCGGTCGCAGGATCAAATTCAAAATCTCCCTCCGGTGTATAATTTTTTGCCCCTGTACCTTGCTTTGCAGAGGACAAAGTATGATCGGGGACTTGATCGTTTGTCTTGCCTTTCAACGTATCCGTTAATTGTTCAGCTTCGTCTGCAGGATCAAGTTCCGTCTCGTCCGGCGTTTCTGCAACAACTTCTTCCGACTCTTGTCCCGCTTCAACTGTTTCAACATCTTCGTCAGTTGTTTCAATCACTTCGTCTAAAGCAGATGATGTGTCCGTTTCTACTTCGTTACCTGGCTGATCTGAATCATTTTGATTTTCTGAATTACTTATTATCTCTGTCACTTCTTCGTCCGCAGCAACTTGCGTCGTTTCTTCGTCAGCAGCAACTTGTGACGTTTCTTCGTCCGCAGCAACTTGCGTAGTTTCTTCGTCCGCAGCAACTTCTGTATCTGCCAGAACCTGCTCAGGATATATGACTAAGGTGGTTAAAATAAGCAATATTACCAGAACAAATGCCCGTATTCTCATGTACAGTTTCTTCTCCATAGACTTCTCCTTTATCCTTATACTCGATGATTTAATTATTAATTGTAGAAAGGAATTTGTTAAACAGTTTTTGTAATCGTTTCGATAGCTCGAAAATTTGAATTGATTCTGATATTTTGACCATTATTATGCTTATCAGTCTTTTGATTATTTCCAATAGTAATAAGATTTTTTCACAAAAAGTCCTGGTCAATTCGAGTTCGCATTTAATAAAACATTGTTCAGATATTTGATATTTAAATAATAAAACAAACCTTTTTTCGGGTCAATAAAGGTATATCAAATTTGGAAATTTCTCAGATTTAAGCTGTTTTATTGACACTGTTTATCATCATTTTTTCGTATTTCCTGACCCGTGAAGAAGAAATATGAGGGCATCTTATTCACTTATAAGTATTTTGAGACGCCCCCTTAAAATTAATTCCTTTGGAAATGCTTTTTAATTTTAATAAGAAATAAATCTAGATTTTCAAAATAACTTTAAATGTGCTGCCTTTATTCGGTGTGCTTTTAACACTGGCTTCACCGTCATATAATAAAGCAATATGTTTGACGATCGACAGGCCTAAGCCGGTACCGCCCAGCATACGGGAACGACTTTTATCCACACGATAAAAACGCTCAAAGACTCTTTTGGCAGATTGTTCATCGAAACCGTAACCGTCATCTTTGACTTTTATCGTCACAAATTTTCCTTGGCGTTCCAATTTGATCCAAACATTGCCACGCATACGATGATATTTAATCGCATTTTCCAGCAGATTCAACAACACTTGCTTAATTCGGTCACGATTTGCTTTAACCGGTAAAAAAGTCGGTTCATCTTTCGGAATCAGATTAATCTGTTTTTCACTGGCTTGATCATCCAATTGAACCAAACATTCATCCAACAATTCAACCAAATCAAAATCTTCCAATTCCGAATCATTATTTAAGCGTTCTATATCAGACAGCCGCAAAATATCATTGATTAAGCGTTCAAGCCTTGCTGCTTCAACATCGATAATCTCCAGGAAATTATTTGCCTGTTCAGGTGTGGTATTGTTGCGATTACGCAAAGTTTCAACAAAACCGCGAATTGATGTCAACGGTGTTTTTAATTCATGAGTCACATTTGCCACAAAACTTGAACGCAATTTACGCGCTTCATATTCATAGGAAATATCATTGAACAATACTACCACATGATCCGCATCTACCGGTGAAATCATAACTTGGAAAGCATTGTAGCGTCCGGTTACCTGCAATTTAAATTCACCGCGCACAGATTTCCCGTTAGCAAAGACTTGTTCACAGAGATCGTCTAATTTATCGTCATGCGTCAGCAGTACAAACGGATAAGGATTTATTTCGGGATCTATATCCCGATTGAATAAAGTTTTGGCATATTTATTGGCAAACACTATTTGCAAATCCCGATTCACGACTACCAGCGGTTCCATCAGGGAATTGACCATTGCATCCAGCCATGCACGTCCTGCCTGCATTTCCAGAAAACTCTGTTCAAAATTGGCTACGGTCAGATTAAAGTTTTCAGAAAATTTTCGATAATCAGCAAAAGTATAGCGGTCTTCTTCCATTCGGGCAGATAAATCTCCTGCCTCAATTTTTGCTAACGTTTGTACTAAATCGGCTTGATGTTTATCTTGTTTTCTGAACAGCAAGCTCATAATCACATTGAATGCCGCCAAAATAATAATACCAATGATTAAAGCATATTGTTTAATTGTCGATCCGGCATCAATTAAAGTGTCCATTAACACTGCAGCTCTGACAATCATATTATCGTGTTTTGATCTGGCCGAAAAATATAAACGTTCGACAGATTCTGTATTCGAAAAACGCACATTAGAGTGGGTTTCTTCGCCCGAAATAACACCCCAGACTTCCGGTCTGGCCCGGTGATTATTCAATTCATCGCCGGCAAAACTGCTGTCTATAAGGACTTTGCCTGTTTCGTCCATTACAGTGATTCTTAAATCTGAGGCCAAGACATTAAAGGTTTCAATTGTTTCGTCGATTGTTTGTTCCAGCAGATCTTGGGTCACATAATTATCTTCAGAAATGATTTGTTTCGTATTATTATCCGGATTGGTTCGCTTCGCCTCATCTGCCCCGGCAATTGATAAAAAATCATCAGTTTGACTCAATTTTGTCAAATTATGACTCAAGGCCCGGTCAAAATATGCTGTAACATTAGCTAAATAATACTCGAAACTTTGAATGTGTTTTGCTCTTAATTCGCGGTAATTCAAAGCTGAAACTATGATTATTGTTAAAATGATTACAATATTACCCAATATTATTAAGCGTTTTTTCATGGAAAGCTCTCTTGGAATATCTGATTAACTCTCATCTTAACTCTCATCACTTTCAGCAAAACGATATCCGACGCCCCGCACCGTTTGGATATAGATCGGTTTTGATGAATCTTGCTCAATTTTACGTCGTAATTGGCGAATATGAACATCAACAGTTCTGGTTTCTCCGCTATATTCATATCCCCAGACATGATTCAGCAAATCGTCTCTGGTAAAAGCCAAACCACTATTTTGCATCAAAAATTTCAGCAATTCATATTCACGATGAGTCATTTCAACTTCAAGATCATTTGCATAAACACGATGTCTTGCATCATCTAAAGTAATCTCGCCGATACGAATGATATCATTATCCGCCAACTCGGTTTCACCGGTAAGCCGATCAGATTTAAAAGTCTTGCCTTCGCTTAAAGCTACTCTTTCCTGGCTTCGTTTAACCAGAAGTTTGACTCTCGCTAACAACTCTCTCATACCGAAAGGTTTGGTTAAAAAATCATCTGCTCCGGCATTAAATCCTGCCAATTTATCTTTTTCCGTTGAACGTGCAGTCAGAAATAAAAACGAAGACCAGGAATGTCGCTTGTTTTTTCTCAGAGTTTGACAAATCTCGAAGCCGTCCATACCGGGCAACATCACATCCAGAATAAACAAATCGACATTTCTTTTTTCCCGGCTTAATTTTTGGAACAATTCATCGCCCGATTCAACATGTAAAACTTGATAAGCTTCACTTTCAAGATTATAACGGATTAATTCGGCTATTGACTGATCATCTTCTACAACAACGACAAATGATTGTTCAACCACTGTTACCCCTTGTCTACTTCACTTGCTTCTATTTCTTTACGCAATTCGGAAGACGTTACATATTCTCCTTCGATAAAATAAACAATCCATTCAGCGATATTCTTCGCATGATCACCTATACGTTCCAAATGCTTGCAAACCAGCAACATTTCAACCATTGCCGGAGCATCGTTCGGATCCAGTTTCATTTGGCGCACAAGATACTTTTTCAATTTACCATACAGTGCATTGACCCGGATATCCATCATAACCACTTGTTTTGCTTTATCCAAGTCACTTTCGACATAGGCATCTAAAACCAAATGAATCATTTTCAATATATGATCTGTTAATTTTACAACATCATGCGGTACAATAACGCTATAATTTTTGTCATTCAAAAAAATAACATGCTCGGCAATATCTTCAGCATGATCGGCTACTCTTTCCAGATCGGTAACCAGCTTCATGTTGGCAGTAATACTGCGTAAATCACTCGCCACCGGTTGTTGACGGGCTATTAATAAAATGCATTCATGAGTGATCTTCCGTTCCTGATCATCAATTGCATCATCACGATCAATTACTTTTGTTGCCAATTCAACATCATTCTCAGTTAAAGCATGCACTGCAGAATGGATGGATTCTTCAACATCAGAACCCATACGGATCATACTTTGATGTAAATTCTCCAATTCTTTTTGATAATTTACACGTTGAGTCATATTATTATTCCTTTCTCCTGTTTTTCATTCTCTGTATAATTCGGAAATCAACCGAATTTTCCGGAAATATAATCTTCAGTTCGCTTATCTCTCGGATTATGAAAAACTTTTTCCGTAACGTCATATTCGATCATATCTCCTAAGAGGAAAAATGCCGTCATGTCGCTTACACGCGCAGCCTGACTCATCGAGTGCGTCACAATTATTATTGTATACGATTCTTTCAATTCTGTAATCAAATCTTCAATTTTATTTGTCGCAATCGGATCCAGAGCCGAAGTCGGTTCATCCATCAGAATGACCTCCGGTGTCAGCGAAATCGCCCGGGCAATACATAACCTTTGTTGCTGGCCGCCGGAAAGCTTTGTCGCATTACGATTGAGATGGTCTTTAACTTCATCCCAAAGTGCTGCCTGTTTGAGCGAAGTTTCAACAACTTCATCCAATATTCTGCGATCCTTAACACCTTGACAACGCAGTCCGTAAGCGACATTATCGTATATTGACATCGGGAAAGGGTTGGGTTGTTGGAAGACCATTCCGACTTCAGTTCTCAATTGAACAACATCAACTTCCTTACTATGAATTTCAACATCGTGATGAAAAATTTCACCCTCTATTCTTACACCCTCAATCAAATCATTCATACGATTAAAGCAACGGATTAAGGTTGACTTGCCGCAACCTGACGGGCCGATAAAGGCAGTTACTTTATTCAAAGGAATCTGCATATTGATTTTTTTCAAAGCATGAAAATCAGTATAGAAAAGATCCAAATCTTTTACATCGAATGCATAATCGGTTTTTACTTGTGTTTGTTGTGTCATTTAAATTCTTACTCCTTCAATAACGATTCTAGACTGACTCCGGATTGACCGCTAAAGCACTCTCTATTATCGTATTAACCTCTTCTTTATTATTTCAGAATACCTTATTAAGCTAAACATTAAGCTAAACTATGTTTCAGTTGCAGCTTTTGCTTTTACATTTTTCTTTTTCTGATCATCTTTATCTTTTGTCATATGATAAGTGATAAATTTCACACTTACATTCAAAATCAAAACAATAATCAAAATTACAATTGATATTGCTGAAGCAAGTTCAAAGTTAGGTTGTTCTCCGCTCATAACAGTCCAGATATGTACTGCCAAAGAAGTACCGCGTGAATTCCAGGCAGGATTATCCATAATCGCTGTGCCCATAGTGAAAATCAGAGCAGCCGATTCACCGATGATCCGGCTGATTGACAAAAGGGTTGCACTTAAGATACCCGGCATAGCATTCGGAATTATAATTTTATATATAGTCTGAAATTGAGTGGCACCCATGGACAAACTTGCCATTCTATATCCGTCCGGAACATTGATCAAAGCTTCCTCGGTCTGCCTGATTATTACAGGCAAAAGAATTACGGCTAAAGTAAGTGCACCCAGCATCGTACTTTGTCCGGTTATACCCATTAAACGAGTAACCTGGAATAACATTGTCATACCCATTAAACCGAAAATAACGCTCGGAACACCCGACAATAATTCAATTGAAGATCTGATCCAAGCAGTAACTTTGTTTTTCGGTGCTAATTCATGCAAATAAATTGCAGCAAAAACACCGATCGGCAAAGCAATAACCAAGGTAAGTCCAATCAATATCAAGGTTGTAATGATCGAACCTTTAAGTCCGCCACCTTCTGTTTGAGCATAAAAATCAACTACTTCCTGCGAATCAGCGTCTAAGACACTAACTAATTCCTCGGAAGTTTTACCTTGGGTTGCGGTTAAACCGGCAGATTTCTTATCACCTTCAAGATTGATATAGGATATTTTTTTCAAAAACAAACCTTCTGTTAAACCGAATTTTTCACCTTGTCTGGGTCCGGCAGTTGTGATTTTACCATCTTGTAAAGGTGATTCCGGATCGAGAAAAACAACTTCCATCTGTGCTTCTTTAGCCGCACTGACGCTGTCTGTAAAAGCCACACCGTATTTTTCCGAAAAGAATGAATCCTCGGGAAGTGAATCGGGAGCCGTGAAAGCACCATGTTCATCCCAATCTATATGATCATAACCTGCCATCAGATTTTCTGAATTGTAATTGTTTTTCAATAAATCCCAGTTCAAAGTAGACCAGCCGCGTTTAAAAATAAACACGAATATCGCAATCAGCACAAGAGCGGAAATACCGGATGACAACCAAGTAAAGCCTTCAGCTATTTTATCTTTTATTATTCTTATTCTATTCATAGTTTTAACTCATATTTCTATACTCAGGTTAAGAACCGATTAATCTCCCGACTCCATTTTTCTGCGTAATGCATTGATTGCCAGATTGCTGATCAGAATAATAATCATTAACACAATACCGACCGAGAAACGTACGTCATAATCGACACCAACTGTTTCATGTAAGCCTGATAGCATTGTCGTCGTTAATGTTCTGGTCAGATCAAACGGGTTCCAGGTCGGACCGATAAAAGCATTACCTGCAACCATTGAAACAGCTGTAGCTTCACCGAATGCCCGCCCTAAACCAAGGATAAGCCCGGCAAAGATACCCGATTTCGCAGATGACAGCACAACCTTAAAGTTGGTTTGTGTCCTGGAGGCACCAAGTGCCAAAGAACCAAGCTCATGACTTTCCGGAACTGCACGTATAGCAACTACTGCCATTGATGTAATGGTCGGGTAAATCATGATTGCCAACAAAAGAATAACTGCCAGCATTGAGTTACCGCCAAACGTAGTGTAGTTAAACCAACCGGCCATTTTTTCAACAATACCGGTAATAGCACCCGAGGCAAAAACACCGTAAACTACTGACGGTATTGCCGCTAACAATTCAACAACTGTTGTTAAAGCATTGCTTAATCTTTTCGGAGCAATTTTCACGATCATTAATGCTGATAAGACCGATAGCGGGAAAGCAATTAGTCCGGCAAAAAAGGCCGTGATAATTGTATTGATTACAATAAAGAATACTCCGTAAACACCTTGATCACTACGCCATCTCATGCCTGTCAGGAATTCGCCCAAGGACACAGGATTCTCGTAGCCCGGTAAGAAAACCTGAATACCGCGTGCAGCTACGAAAAATACAATCAGGATAATCATCAATGCAGCAATCAATCCGCATAAGCGAAAAATAAATTGCATGGTTCGATCTACAGACTTGTAAAGAGAACGGCGCTTTGCAGACCGTTCTCTGATTAAAGTTTTACTTTTGTTTTGTTGTTCAGTAGTCATAGAAACTCACTTTTATTATTCTGTTTAAGTGGTGATAGATAAAACCCACCTCAACTTCTCAACTTATTTTATTTATAGTTTCTATAGTTTCAGAAACTTCAGAAACTATAGAAACTCACGTTAATCTTGTTGTTTCAGTAATTACTGAAACTTATATTATTAATAAAACTTTCTTAGCTAAATTGTATTATTCAGCAATATCTTCCCAATTGGTAACTGCACCTGTAAAGATATCAAATAAATTTTGTTGTGTGAAGTTCTTTACCGGATTATTCTTTTCAATGACAACTACGATAGCATCATCACAATATTTGTTTGCACTGATTGCATTGTCTGTGGGCTCTTCATCTTTGAAATTACGTGAAGCAAATCCGATATCTGAAGCGTTAGGACCGTCTTTATCATCGCCTAATGTACGTTTCCAGCCGTCACCTGAACCTGTTTGGTTTACAACCATATCAAAGTTACCTGCTAAAGGTTGGAATGCTTCCAAAGCAGCTTTCAATGATTTTTCAACTGATGTTGAACCACCGGTTGTAATGGTAAGACCTGAATTATCCTGATCTACGATCGGATGATCAGCTTTCAGTTCGTCCCAAGATTTGCTGTCTTCCACATCAACGATTCCGCCTGCACTTAAAACTGCTTCTTTACCTTCTGTTGATTCAGTCATGAAAACGATAAAAGCTTTAACTAATTGTTCTAATTCGTCACTTGCATAGTCACCTTCAGCACGTGTGGTGTAGCAGAAAGGACGACTCAGGAGATACGTACCGTTAATTACGTTTTCAACTGAAGGTTCTACTCCTTCATATTCTGCCGGATGCAGATTGTTAGCTTCAAAGTCAGTTGTTAATGAAACATAACCGATACCTTGAACGTCTCCGCCAACTTGAGTAGCCATTTCACCGTTTGAAGCAACTTCATTAGCTTTGTCGGTTAATTGATCTTTGAAACCTACAACACCTTCAAAACCTTCACGAGTTCCTGATGCGGCATCACGGGTATAAACATTTATTTGACCGGTCATTGCGCCACCGTCGGCAGTTTCAGTTTCTTCTACTTCAACTTCAGCTTCAGTTTCTTTCTCGGTTTCTTTTTCTGTTGCAGCTTCTGTCTCTTTTGCAGCTTCAGTTTCTTTTTCCGTAGCTTTTTCGGTTTCTTTTTCTGTAGCTTTTTCAGTTTCTTTCTTAGCTTCAGTTTCTTCTGCTTTTTCTGTTTCTTTTTCATCTTTTTTGTCGCCGCCACAAGCAGTAACAACTGAAATCATCATGACTAAAGCAAGAACTAAAACAGCGATTTTTTTAATTTTTTTCATTTTCTACCTCCAGATAGTTATTTTTAACTTGTTTTACTTGATAATAAGTAGTTTTATTGATTTATATATCTGACTAATTACTCATTATGGTAAACTGTTTCTTTATTACAGATAGATTAAACAGAAATATATGTTCTTATAATTTCACTCTTTTTTATCTTCCATAACAATCAATAGCTTATCTAGAGTTTGTTATTACAAGATAAAACTATTGTAAAATCCGTGTAAAGTGAGTTGCCGTTGATTTTTTTTGCTGAAACATACAATTTTTATGATTTAATTAAAAATATTTTGTTCAAAGTTTAGCTCTTTTCAGATAGCTTTATCTTATATTTTTATATTTTTATAAAAACGGAAATTCTTAGTTAATACTGTTGATATATTCGTGTTATATTATTTATGTTATTTATATACTTTAATACTGAAATAATTAAGATTATTTTTGATTCTGACTGTAAACAATTTTCAGGAAAAATCGTTTGCAAAAGCCGGTTAACTGAACAAGAAAGATGTTCAAATATCTATTTAAATTTAAGTTAACAGAACAATAAATGATGTAAGGAGAAAATATGAATTGTCCTATTTGTGGCCATCAGGCCAAAGAGAATGATCATTTTTGTCGTTTATGCGGAGCTCTTTTAGAAAACGGAACACAGAATTCTGCAGACCCGCAACTTGAACAACAAAACCAACATTTTATTTCACAATCCGAAATGCAAAAGCTGAATACGGCTCCATATTCTAAACCGGATAATCAATTGCACGATGCACAATTCGAGAAGCAAGATAAATTGCAAACTTCCAAGGTAAAGACAAAAAAGAAAAAGCCGGTACTGACGATTGTTTTAGCGATTTTATGTGTTTTGTTGTCCGCTGCTTTACTTTTAAATATTTTTGTTTTTCCTATGGCTCAAGGCATAAGAGAAAAATATTTCAAGACCCCGGAAGAGTGTTGTGAATATTTTGTGAGCCAATTATCTGACCTTAATTTTGAAAATGCAATGGCAACTTATGCAACAACTTCAAAAGCGGAGAAACATGATCTTAAAGCATATTTGAAGCGTGTACAAGGATATCATTATTATCATACGCCCTTGCCTAACTCTACAGAAAAAGCCGGGGAAATTGCTGCACTCAAAAATTCAGCCATTGCTCAATCTGATTTTTCAAATTTGATATTTGATTTAACGATTCAAAGGAATATTCCTGAATTTGATAAAACTATCACTCGTGTAACTTCAGCTCCATATAACGAAGAAATCCTTATTCTTGATCATACTGTTCATGAATTTGAAATGTTTTTTAACCCTGAAGTCTATGTTAAAGGTCTTGAATTGATTCAACTGACATCCACTGCTGAATTAACTCCTTATTATGAGATTCTTTCAAATAAAAATTATTATAAAAATAAATATGACATCATGCAAATTGACGGCGCGATTGAACGTGAAGAATTTTTAGCTTTGTTGAAACAAGGAAATGAATATTTCATCAGCGGATTCACCGTTAGTAAATACAATGACAAAGGTTGGCAGCTTGATTTCAGTAAGCCAACACAATTATTTGCTTTAATCGGGGTCAATTCGTTACATAATGCTATTTCTCAACTTGAAGATTCAAAAATAACACCGGATGTTTATTTTGGTATAATCACAGGAAAAATCAAGATTGATTATTAAATAATCTTCCTTTTCGGGTAATTCGGTTTGGATCTGTCTTAGTTTTTGCAGAGCTAATTGAGTTTATTATCGGTTAGTGTAATAAGGGTAAAAAAAATTTGACTGATATCAAATTTTTTAATCTGTAAGTTGGCAGGCTGAATATAATTCAACCCGTTCTTCTTCAGTCAGCATGCGGATTTCACCCGGCTGTAAGTCAGGATCAAGTACTAAATCGGCAATGCGAATTCGTTTCAAATATTTGACTTCACGTCCGGTGGACTTCGCCATTCTTTTTACCTGATGGTATTGTCCCTCGCAGACTGTAAGATAAGCCTCAAACCCATCTACCAATTTCAGTCTGGCAGGTTTGAATTCAGTTCCGTCAAGTGTTTTAAAACCAAGAGCAAACTTTTCAACATCCTGCTGGTTAAACGGACGACCCTGAGTTATCAAATGATATTCTTTTTCAATTCTCCATTTCGGTGAACATATCCGATGTGACAATTGACCGTCATTGGTTAGTAACAGTAAGCCCTCGGTATCTTTATCCAAACGACCGATCGGCACAAGACCTTTGTTTTGCCATTTCGGCGGAATAAACTCCGCTATCGTATCATGACGTGTATCAGACAAAGCTGTGATAAAACCCGGCGGTTTGTTGAGCATAAAAGTCAATGAATCGAAAATTTCTGCTGCATAACCGTCAACAGATATTTGCTTAAGAGATTCGAGCGAAATTTTCAAACCGGCATCAGTTACAACTTCACCTGCTAATTCGACTCTGCCCTCTTTAAGCAATCGTTTAACTTCTTTACGCGTTCCGTAACCGGATTTCGCCAAAATTTTATCTATACGTTCCATTTTTCTTTATTCATTCCCATTGCACTTACTGTATTCTTATGTTGATTCTTTAATATTATATATTCTATTTAAATTACTTAATTCTTATGTTACATATTTCTTATAACTTAATTCCGAATTTTTATCTGAACTCCATTTTATCTTTATTCATTTACAAAGCAAACTTCAGCGAATATAAATTATATTTATCAGTTCATCTGTTTTTATACGGTATACTGCAAAACATATATCAGCTGCAATTTATCAGATCATTTGGCAAACTGAAGAGCAGTGCCGAGGTGACAACGGGTTTTTTCTGTGATATATTGCATGACACATCAAATAATTCCAAATTTAAGATAAAGCAGAGAAATCATGAGAGAAATCAAAGGAAAATATAATACAGCAATAAGTTTTGCCAAAGTAATCGAAAAAGATGCAATTCTGCAGATTCAAAGAATGTGCGATTACGAATTTACCAAAGGCAGCAAAATAAGAATTATGCCTGATGCACATTTCGGCAAAGGATGTACAGTCGGCACTACAATGACTATCAAAGACAAAGTTGTTCCTAATGTGGTCGGAGTAGATATCGGCTGCGGTATGTATACGGTCAATTTGGGTAAAAATGATATTAATTTGAAAAAAATTGATAAAATAGCACATTATATTCCTTCAGGTAAAAATGTCTGGCCGAGCAGCACTGAAAGGTTCGATTTAACCTCTATGCGATGCTACCGGGAATTAAACGATACTAAAAGAATTATACGCAGTATCGGTACTCTTGGCGGCGGCAACCATTTTATTGAAATTGACCGGGCTGAAGACGGAACTAATTACTTAGTAATTCACAGTGGCAGCAGAAACCTCGGCAAACAAGTTGCTGATCTTTATCAAAAACTTGCCATTGATTTGAATCAAGGAAAAGAAGCTTACTTTAAACAAAGAGATGAAATCATCGAATTCTATAAATCCCAGGGCAGACGCAAAGAAATCCAGGCTGCACTTAAACAATTACACTGGACAAAAAAAGATGCTACTATTCCTGAAGATCTATGTTTCTTGTATGGCGGATATATGGATGACTATTTACACGACGTTGAAATCTGCCAAGCTTATGCAATAAGAAACCGGGAAAGAATGGCAGAGATCATTTTGGATAATGCCGGTCTTGCCGGCACAGACGGTTTTCACACAATCCATAATTACATTGACACAAAAGAAATGATTTTACGCAAAGGAGCAATTTCTGCCAAAAAAGGAGAAAAAGTTCTGATACCGATCAATATGAGAGACGGCAGTATCTTGGCAACAGGCAAAGGCAACCCGGAATGGAATTTCTCAGCCCCGCACGGTGCCGGAAGAATTATGTCGCGAACCAGAGCAAAATCCGACATTTCTTTAGCAGACTTCGAACGAGAAATGCAGGGAATTTTTACGACTTCCGTGAAAGCTTCTACACTTGATGAGGCTCCGATGGCATATAAAGCATTGGAAGATATCATTGATGCAATTCAAGAATCTGTTGATATCATAGAAGTCATGAAACCGATCTATAATTTCAAGGCCTGAGGCTGATGATTTCAGTTAATGATATTTCATAACTGAAATATTGTTATCTATGTTTACTGTTTCAGTATTTCAAGCATTCTGTGATATGCTTCATCCCACTCAGAAGTATGATTCGGCTCATATGTCTGCATTTCTACCGAATTCGCAATAATTGAACGACCTTCTGAAATATCTTTAATTTCACCTAATCCGATTAATTGAACAATTATATTACCCAATGCCGCTCCTTCGATCGGACCGGTGACTACAGGCAAGCCCAGACTATCAGCAATCAGCTGGTTCAGGAAGCGATTGCGTATCCCGCCACCTGTAATATTCAGACCTTTAATCTGCTTGCCTTTTATTTCAGATAAAGACTCTAAGACAATCGTATACTTTAGAGCAAGAGACTCATAAATCGCACGGGCAATTTCTCCTATACTTTGAGGAATCGGTTGATTCGTATCTTCGCAATACTGCTGAATTCTTTCAATCATCTGTCCGCCGGAAAAGAACAAATTATCATTCGGATTTATTAAACTCTGAAAAGGCTTGGCTTTTTCTGCTTCATATGTAATTTGACCCCAACTGTAATCTTGTCCCCATTGACGATGACATTCCTGTATAATCCACATTCCCATAATATTTTTTAACGGACGGCAACCACCCTGAACGGTACCTTCATTTGATAAATTCAGATCGTAGACTAAATCACTGACTACAGCGGAATCTGTTTCTATCCCGCACAAAGACCATGTTCCGCTGGAGCAGAAAGCATAATCTTCCTTTAACGGAATAGCTGCCACAGCTGATGCCGTATCATGTGTGCCTACTGCTATTAAAGGTATCCTGTCAATATTTAATTCTCCGGCAAGCTCAGGTTTTATCTTGCTGCGAATATGACCCGGATAATCAATTTCAGTAAAAATCTTATGAGGGATCTTCAGTTTCTTGATTACTTCGAAGTCCCAGTTTCGTGTTTCGACATTAAATAAATTGCTTGAAGTCACATTTGTATATTCGCTCATTTTATCTCCGGTAAAAAAATAAGCCAATAGGTCCGGTAACATCAATAAGGTTTCCGCTTTGTCTAAACATCTGTCAGCTTCTTGGACTCTTTCGAACAGCTGATAGACAGTGTTAAAGTTAAGAAAAGCTATTCCTGAACGGTCAAACAACTCTCTTTTGCCTATTATTTCCCATAAGTCTTGAGTGGGAAAATCCGTAGAACCACGGTAAGATCTGGGATTTGAAATCAAATTTCCCTCTTTGTCCAATAATCCGTAATCGACACCCCAGGAATCAATACCGAAACTAACCGCAGTGTTATCAGATTTTCTAAAACCTTGTTTCAAGTTTTCTGACAAATTATCAAAATCCCAATGAGGTCGTTCATTGATCATTACATAATTATTCGGAAAACGATGAACTTCCTCTGTTGTTATTTTTTCCCCGTTAAAATGACCGATAATTGCCCGTCCATTTGAAGCACCTAAATCAAATGCTAATACATTTACTGTTTTCACGATATCCTCATTCCTTTGAAATCTTCTTGCGATAAGATTCACTTTCCCATTTTTTAATGAATTCCTGATCTGCTTTACTCATAAATTGAATTTCCAGATTATTGGATTTAATATTTTTCATAATAAATATTATTGCAGTAATAATTTGCTCTAACAATAAAGCCTGTTTATAAGGCATATGATAAGTTGTTTTTCCGGACTTATGATCGATAAAAGCCGTAGTATCCAGCGTGTCCGCTAAATAAACCATTTGATCAGGATATAAAGGATTTGAGAGTAATGTTTCAGAAGTAAACTCTTCAGTTTTCAAAACATTAATCAGATAATCCGTATCCGATATATAAACGTCCTGATTTATTTCTTTTACATTTGCTAAAGGATATTCCGATTCGCTGAGCGAAAAATATTTACAAATTCTGGCATTAACTTCCTGATGTAAACTTAAACATTTTTGCATATCTTCCGCATGAACAATAACTCCGTGATTTTCCAGAAAAATTATTTCCGGAACTTCCGGATGATTATTCAGATGTTTATTAATCTCATTAACTATCTCAAGAGTTAAGCGTGAACCAGGATTTACATAAGGAATATACATATAGTCAATATCGTAAAAAATATCTGTTAAAAGTTCTTTTGCTGATTTGCTGCATAAAATAATATTAATGTATACACTATGTGTATGTGCCACCCAGGCACTTAGTAATGAATGGAATCCTGCTTCTACAGAAGGACGGAGCCGGGGCAGTGTTTCCCCATCGATAATGGCTGATCGAACTTTTTGCGAACCGATACTTTCAATATCTTTTGCCAGTCCGGCTTCCTCAGAGTAAAAAAAATGTTCAATTTCCGGATAGGATAAGACTACATACCCGTCATCTTCTTTCACTTGAGATAAAAAATAGCCGGAAGCTTTTATGATCATTCTTTCCGCATCAGGCTTAAAAGAAGTATTGCCGCCTCCGCCTTGAACATAGTCGTTCCTTTTCCCTATTTCATTAGAAAATTTGATGAATTTCTCCAGCTCAGATCGTTTGTTAATCATAATATGCTTTCTAAAAATCTTACAATATTTATCATTGCCAAACCTGCCAAATTTCCGGCTGATAACCTACAGTAGCCCGGCGGCCGTTACGAACAACAGGAATTTTGATAACTTGTTGATTCTCCAGAATTTTTTCTTCCTTGTCCGTGATATAAGATATGATGAGCAGACTCAAGATTAGTATATTATTTAATATAATTTTGCGCCGGCAGGAATATTGTCATCCAAGATCAAAAGATCTAATCCTTCAGCTCCATCATACTCATAGACTGCCGAGATGATCATTCCTTGCGATGGCAGACCCATCATTTTTCTTTCCGGTAAGTTAGTAATTGCTGCTAAAGTTTTACCGATCAGGTCTTCAGCCTTGTAGTACTCTTTGATTCCTGAAAGTATAGTTCTTTCATTGCCTGAACCGTCATCCAAGGTAAATTTCAGAAGCTTCTTGCTTTTCGGAACTTCTTCACAATTTAATACTTTAACCACTCTGAAGTCGGATTTTGAGAATGTTTCAAAATCAACCAAATCTTCAAATAATGGTTCAACCTTTACTTTAGAAAGGTCCAGCTTTTCAATTTCTGTTGAAATCGGATCAAAAGTATCAGAATCTTCCTGATTGTCAGATTCATTTTCAGCTGTTTGACTGCTTAAAGGACGCATTGTCGGGAAGAGTAATACATCACGAATTGAGGCTGAGTCGGTTAAGAGCATAACCAGGCGATCAATACCGATACCCAGACCGCCGGTCGGGGGCAAACCGTATTCCAAAGCCTCAACAAAATCAAGATCCGGGATATTGGCTTCTTCATCACCCGCTTCCCGCTGTTTTTGTTGTTCGATAAAACGCTCACGCTGATCTCTGGGATCGTTCAGCTCCGAATAGGCATTGCCGTATTCCGCACCGCAGATGATAATTTCAAAACGTTCCGTCATCCGCGGATCAGATTTCTTCTTTTTGGTTAAAGGCGAAATTTCAATCGGATAATCATAGATGAAAGTGGGCTGAATCAGTTGTTCTTCGCAAAACTCTTCGAAGAAGATGTTAATTATTTCACCTCTGGTTTTACCTGCTGTCAATTCACCGATGCCTTTTTCTTGAGCAACAATTTGTGCAGCAGCGTCATCTTCGATAGTATCAAAATCAATGCCGGTATATTTTGTTACAGCTTCCACCATTGTCATTCTGGCAAATGGCGGTGTCAAATCAAGTTGATGTTCACCGAATTTGATTTGCAAAGTTCCGTTGACCGCCATACAAGCTGAACTGATCAAATGTTCAGAAATTTCCATCATGCCGTAATAATCCGTGTATGCCTGATAAAGCTCAATCATCGTAAATTCCGGATTATGCTTGGTTGACATGCCTTCATTTCTGAAATTACGCCCTATTTCATAGACTTTTTCAAAGCCGCCGACAATCAAACGTTTCAAATATAATTCCGGTGAAATTCTTAAAAACAAATTCAGATCCAATGTATTGTGATGAGTCACAAATGGTCTGGCAGCTGCGCCGCCGGCTATTAAGTTAAGCAGCGGTGTTTCTACTTCTATAAAATCGAGTTTCTCCAATTCATGTCTGAGCGTAGTAATTATTTTGCTGCGTTTTTCAAATACTTCTTTGATTTCAGGATTAACAATTAAATCCAGATAACGCTTACGGTATCTGGTGTCTGTATCTGTCAGACCGTGAAATTTTTCCGGTAAAGGGCGCAAACACTTGGCAAGTAATTGATAGCCTTGATTCCGGATAGAAATCTCTCCTTTTTGCGTGGTGAAAACTTCTCCTTTAACACTGACCAAGTCTCCTAAATCGAGATTCTGCCAGGCTTGATAATCCTCGTCCGCAAGTGCATCAAACTTGGTGAAAATCTGAATATTGCCTTGCCGATCATGCAAATCTACAAAACTGACTTTTCCCATACCGCGTTTCGCCATTATCCGGCCTGCTACAGAAACTTCTTTACCTTCGAACACGGCATAGTTGTCAATTATTTCCTGACTATGCTCCGTCTGCTCGGCAGTTGTTACCCAGAACGGATTTTGACCGGCTTGTTCTAATTCTTCTAATTTGTTTAATCTGTTCAGGACTTGTTCCTGAACATCAATTTTTGCAGCAGCCGGATTTTTCTTTGGTTGATTTTGATTCGGTTGCTTATCTCGGTCTTGCTGTTTGGTTTCATGCTTGTTTTGTTTTTGTTGCAGCAGTTTCTGCTCTTGATTTTGATTGATCTGAGGATTATTTGCCTCGTAATTCATAGACTCCTCTATTTCTCTTGTTAATCAGTTTAAGTTATGCATTATTTGTTTATTATTGATCGCTTCACCGGCTATTTGTAAATTTCTAATATTTTGTATTCCAATTCACCGGCTAAAGATCTGACTCTAACAGTATCACCGGCTTTACAGCCCATAATTGCATTGCCGACCGGAGATTCATTCGATATTTTATTTTTGAAAATATCCTCTTCCAGAGAACTGACAATCGTATATACCAATTCCTCATTATATTCCACATCTAACAGTTTAACTTTTGACCCTAAAGTTACTTGATCACTTGAAATTTCAGTATCTTCAATCACCTTGGCATTTTTCAGGATAACCTCGATGTCAGCAATTCTCACTTCATTTTTGGCTTGAGCATCTTTGGCATCATCATATTCTGAATTTTCGGAGAGATCACCTAAGGCACGAGCTTCTTTCAGTCTTTCTGCAATTTCAATAGAAAGTTCAGTTTTACGATATTCAAGCTCATCCTGTAGTTCTTTAATTCCTTCATAAGTCATTTCATAAACTTTTTGTGACACTTTGTACATCCTCTTTTCATGGTTAATTATTGTTACAGCATCGCAATAATAGATTTAGCTGATATAGCTATCCTTTATATAAGAAAAAGCATAATACTGCAAGTTTTATTAATAATATTGTCACTTAGCTATCAAGAGCGATCACTTTCTTTGCGAATAACATCGTGCGCTCCGCCTTCAACAATACTGGTCGGAGAAACAACAACCAGGCGGGCTTTTTCCTTAAATTCATCAAGGGTTAACGAACCGCATGAACACATGGTAGCTTTCATTTTGGCAATAGACGTTCCCAGATTGTCTTTCAGTTTTCCGGCATATGGTACATAAGAATCAACGCCTTCTTCAAAAAGCATCTTGCCTTCATCTCCACCGTCATCATATCTTTGCCAATTGCGTGCCCGATTCGAACCTTCGCCCCAATATTCTTTAACATAATTGCCGTTAACCACAAGTCGTCTTGTCGGACTTTCATCAAATCTGGCAAAGTAACGTCCTAACATTAAGAAGTCTGCACCCATTGCCAAGGCTAAAGTCATATGATAGTCATATACTATACCGCCATCCGAACAAATCGGTATATAAATTCCGGTTTCTTTGAAATATTCATCACGAGCTTCTGCTACCGTAATTACTGCTGAAGCTTGCCCGCGCCCGATTCCTTTTTGTTCGCGTGTAATACAGATCGATCCGCCACCGATACCGACTTTGATGAAATCAGCACCCGCTTCCACCAAATAACGGAAGCCTTCCCGGTCAATTACATTACCTGCACCGATGTATACATCTTCACCATAATTATCTCTGACCCATTTAATTGTATCTGATTGCCATTCGGAAAATCCATCGGATGAATCGATACATAACACGTCGACACCGGCATCAATCAAAGCCGGAATTCTTTGTTCGTAGTCACGGGTATTGATCCCGGCACCAACCATCAGGCGCTTACGCTGATCAAGCATCTCATACGGATTTTGTTTATGTTCATCATAATCTTTGCGGAAGACCAAACTGGTCAATCTGCCTTTTTTATCGACAATCGGCAATTGATTCAATTTGTGATCCCAGATTATGTCATTTGCTTCACTTAACGTTATACCTTCTTCGGCATAAATAACCTGATCAATCGGAGTCATAAAGTCTTTAACTTTCTCATCTCCCCGGATCCTCGAAATGCGATAATCTCTGCTGGTGATGATACCCAGGAGCTTACCGGTTGAACTTCCGTCCGAGGTAATCGGCACAGTCGAATGACCGGTTTTTTGTTTTAATTTAATTACATCGGTCAAGGTCGCTTCCGGCGGCAAATTGCTGTCACTCGGTACAAAACCGGCTTTGAACTTTTTAACATTGCGGATCATTTCAGCCTGATTCTCAATCGTTTGGGAACCGAAGATGAAAGACAAACCACCCTCTCTGGCCAGAGCAATCGCCATTTTGTCATCGGAAACGGATTGCATGATCGCCGAAGTATAAGGAATATTTAAACTGATCGGACTTTCTTCTTCACCTTTACGATATCTGATCAAAGGTGTTTTCAAGGAAACATTTGCCGGTACACATGTTCTTTCTGTCAAATTGGGTACTAATAGATATTCACTGAATGTGCGGGATAATTCTTCATAAATAAATGCCATATCTGCCTCCTTTTATTCACTCGGTTTTGATTTTTTGTATTTTAATGCTGCTTCAATAAATGCATTGAAGAGCGGATGCGGTTTGATCGGACGTGATTTGAACTCGGGATGGGAAATAATACCGATATAGAACGGATGATCCGGCAATTCTACCGCTTCAATCCATTTTCCGTCCGGTGACGTTGCACTGAAGACCAAACCTGTTTGTAACAATGGCCCCTGCCATGTCAAATTAAACTCTCTGCGATGATGATGGCGTTCAGAAGCTTCCGTACTCCGATAAATCCTATGTAATTTTGAATTCTCTTTGATTTGCATAGGATATGCACCCAGCCGCATCGGCTGATCCGGCAAAGGTATTTCCGACAATGTTGTAGTCTGTTCATCGTTTAAACCTGCATAGTAAAAAATATCCGAACAGGGTTTCTCAAATTCATCCGTATGTGCATCTTTAATATCTGCTAAATTACGCGCAATTTCAACTACACCCATTTGCATACCCAAACCGATACCGAAAAACGGCAAGTTGTTTACACGTGCATATTCAGCCGATCTGATCATTCCTTCCATACCGCGCGGACCGAAACCGCCGGGAATGATCATTGCATCAACATCGGCAAAAGTTGCATTTAACTCTGATTCGGAAACTTCTTCTAGAGGATCACTGTCTACCCATATTATTTCCGGCAAAGCTCCGTTTTCAATTGAAGCATGATCAATTGCTTCCAATACCGAATAATATGCATCTTGTAACGAAACATATTTTCCGACTAAAGCAATTTTCAATTTACGTGTAGTATATTTGATTTGTTCATTCAAGCGTTGCCACAACGACAAATCCGGTTCAACAAACTGGGCAATACCGAGTTGTTTGCAGACAACCTTTGCTAAGCCCTGTTTTTCAAAATACAGAGGTAATTCATAAACTGTTGCCACATCACGATTTTCGATTACATTTTCGTGCTTTACATTACAATACAGAGCAATCTTGCTCCTGATCGATTCATCCAAAGGTACTTCCGTTCTGCAAACCAAAATATCCGGTTGAACACCATAAGATAATAAAGTCAGCACACTATGTTGAGTAGGCTTGGTTTTGATTTCACCCGGATTCTTCAGATACGGTAAAAGAGTCACATGGATAAGAAGACAATTCTCGCGGCCGACTCGATAACTGACCTGGCGGATAGCCTCAATAAACGGTGTACTCTCCATATCACCGATTGTTCCGCCGATTTCGGCAATCACGACATCTGTCGGTTCATTGCGGGAAATCCGGAACATATGATCTTTAATTTCATTAATGATATGCGGTACAACTTGAACCGTACCGCCATTATAGCCGCCTTCGCGCTCGCGCTTGATTACAGCTTGATATATTTGACCTGATGTGATATCTGATTCCGCTGTTAAATTAATATCGGTAAATCTTTCATAATGTCCGATATCCAGATCGGTTTCCGCACCGTCTTCGGTAATAAATTTTTCACCATGTTGAGTAGGGCTCATCAAAGCCGGATCCACATTGATATACGGATCAAATTTCTGGGTTACAACACTTAAGCCGCGTGCTTTTAATAAAGCTCCCAATGCTGCAGCGGTAATTCCTTTACCAAGACCCGACACAACCCCTCCGGTTACAAAAATGTATTTTACAGCCATATATACTCCTTATCTGATAGATAAATGTTTCAATTCATTTCATTATTCTAATTATTGCCTTTAACTATGTCAATTTAGTATCATGTTGGTATGTAAAAATTAGAATTTCTTTTTTGGAGGCAAATAATGCAGATCATAATCAGCAATATCTCTTTATCTCTTTTCGAATGGGTTTTCTTAGCCGGAGTACCCGCTCTTTTAGTTTTAATCGGGATTATTTATATCATAATCAGCAATAAACAATTAAACAACCTTAAATACGCATTGGATGAATTCATTAAAAAACTGGATCTCCTGCAAGGTTGTAAAATCAGTCATACTGCAGAATTGGAGATTTATGCCGATGAATCCGATTCCGAACAACTTAAAGAAAGTGTGCATAATCTGATTGAGGACAGTCAAGAAAAATACGATGGCAAATGGTTGCCGAACCTGGACAGTGAATTCAATTTGGAAAATTTAGCCGAGCCTCAACTGAAAACTTGTTTTCAGTATACTTTAAGTATTCTTGTCTTAACCTGTGGTATTATCGCAAGTTTAGTCTTGGCTATTGCTCCGGAAATCAACCCGCTCCAATTTCAGATCAACATATTTATGATGGGGATTCCCTTAATTGTAAGTATCCTGGTTAGCCTTTTCTTATTAAATCAGCGTAATATTCTGTTACAAAGTTCCACCCGCATGATTGAACGTTTAATTAAGAAAACCGAGCGTTATGTTCCCGTATATACCGACAAATCCGGTCTTGCCCTGTTGGTCAATGAAATGTCCGAACACGAAAATTCGATCAGCGAAGCCTTGGATAAGTTCAATACGAATTTGGATAATTTTGTTTCGGAAGATTTCAACAAGAATCTCAGTACAACCATCAAAACTGTAATGCAAAATGACATTGTACCGCCAATTAACAAATCCAGTGAAATGCTGTCAGATTTAGCCGAATCTTTAAGTAATAAGCAAAATGACGGAATGGCCGTCTTAGCCAAAAACTTCTCCGATGAATTAACAATTGCAATGAAAAATAATTTTCAGTCAATACAAACTGAACTCAATTCTTTTAATTTATTGATGGATGATACAAGGAATTTTATTCAGGATTCAATCGCTATTTTGGAAAATTCGCGTCAACAAAATATCCTCTTAAGTCGTGAAGTTTCAGAATCGATTGAACTGATGACTGTCGCCAAAAATGATATCGCCAATGATATGGCTAAAATGGCTGATAATCTCGAAGTAATTTCAAGTGTAACCGAAAGAATGACTTCGGTTTATGCCGGTGAAGATGCCAGTCTCAAAGAACAAATCAACAGCTTGGAAGGAGCCTTAAACAATTCATTGACAACAATTAACAGAAGTATTGAACAATCACAGACAACTATCGCTTTAAGCGATAAGTTGCGCAATGAACAAGCAAATCAATCTGAACAATTGATCGCAAAATTGAATTCCGTTATTGAAGATCTGGGCAGGATTGAAACTTCAATTAATACCTCTGCTACAATCTTTAACGAAAAATCCGATCAAAAAGTTCAAAAATCGCTATCTGAATTTGAATCCGCTTTGGCCAATATTGTGGAACGCCTGATTTACACCACGGCGGAAATCAGAGATGCAGTTGAAGCTTTACCTATTGCTCTCAGCACTGATTTAAGAAAAGATAAATAATATGTCGATTAGAACAATTAATTTACCCGGAGATTTTGATCAAGAAGATTTCGATAAATCCGTTGATTCTGCTGATTCTGCTGATTCTGCTGCTTCTGCTGCTTCTGCTGACTCTGCTGATTCTGCTGACTCTGCTGATTCTGCTGATTATGCTGCTTCTGCTGATTATGCTGATTCTGCAGCTTCTGCTGATTATGTCGGTTCTGTTGATGCGCTTGATGTTGTCGGCGCAGTTAATTCTGTTGATACGATGGATTCTGTTGATACGATGGATTCTGTTGATACGATAGATTCTGTTGATACGATAGATTCTGTCAATTCTGTCAATGCGGTTAATTCGATAAGATCGATTGAGATTACAAATAAGATTCCGAAATCTATTCGACCCGTAAACATCGGTCAAGTAATTGATACGGATAATCCGGAAGGATCGGCTGAACATGAAGAATCCGGTACCAATCCGGAATTTGCTTTAAATGTCAGAAGAATACAATCACTTAAGAAAAGGAATACCAATTTAAGACGGCCTGCAAAAGTTTATACGTCAAAAACCACTTACGAAAGATTAAGCAATTTGAACTTAAGTCAATTAGCAGATAAAGCTAAAGAACTTCATGTCTTACCGCTTGAAAGACAAATGAAAATCAATCCGACTCATCGCAATTGGTTAATTGCTCAACTACGCAAAACAAAAAGTGAAGATCAATTACTCAATTTAGCTTTCAGGCTCAATCATAAGGAATTGTCATTACTGTTTCCCGTACTGGCTACTACAAACAAACCCTCAACCCGCAATAAACTGAAAACACTGATTTTATTAAGAGCTAATAAGACTTTATATTTTCACGGTTGGCTGACATGGCAATTCATTTACCCTGATAACCGTTTAGCTAAAACCCTTGCCGAATTATGTAAAGTATTATCTGAACAAAAGTTTCCCGCTCAACATAAATTATCTGATCCTTCAAAACGAACTCAAAAAGAAATCAGCATTTTACCTTATCCCCATTTTAATTGGCCGGAAATCAGATTGATTTCTGAAATCAGTATGCCGGACAGCAGGCGTTTTATGAATAATGTGCTCAACTATCTCTTGCAAAACGAGATCAGTCTTGAAAAATTATTCAGCGAATATGCCATTTATGATGATTTAGCACTCGGTGAAGCTTTAAAAGCAAATTATGAAGTTGAGCGAATCGAATATCAATTCAAACTGCAAAATGAAAAGTTTTCCTGGCAAAGCTTCCTTGGTATCGGTAGCGAAGATAATATCCTTGAATAAAACCGATTAATTAATTGTATAATCATCCGGAATCTCAAAAATATCCATCTGATCGGGAAAATAATTTTTCAAAGCAGTAATTACGACTTGAGATTTCAGTTGATTGTTCTCGAAAGTTCTGTGACCGTAGACAGAGTTTTGATCAAAATAATAACGTACAAAATTTTTATTATCTTTGGTATATTCTTCGAATTCGACTTCAAGATTTTTAAAAAACGCTTTTCCGGAACCGACATAATAAAGTAATTCGGCTTGCTCTGATATCTGCTCAAATACATCTTTTGAAATAATGTCGCCTTGAGCAACCTCTTTAGAAATAGGATTTGCAACTTTATTTTCACGATCTAACTCGTAATATACATCTTTAGCCGTTGAGACTATCTCTACACTATCGGATTCACTTTTAATCTTTGTATAGGTCCGGCCGTTTTCATCAATTGCAATAATAACTTCCTGCACCTTATTTTCAGGCAGAATTGTCGATTTATATGCATAATATACCGGAACAGTCGAAAAATTCTCAAAAAAACGCATTGCTTGTCGTTCAGCAACCCCTTGCTCCGCCTGAGAAATCGTAATATCTTTTAACGGACTGTCCGGCTCTTCTTCATAATCAAAATCAGGAGCCGGAATCAGGGTGCTTTCCGGATTTGTCGAATCGCTGCTTTGTTTTGTTTTGTTTTCAGTCGCTTTTTCAGCAAGATCGTCGTTTTCTGATAAGTTATTCGTAGAAACTTGTTCTGAAGAATCGGTTTTCAGGTCAGCTCCCGATAAAATATCAGTCCGGTCTGCTGCTTTTTTTTCGGATTTTCCGCAAGCTGTTAAACACAATATTAAACTCAGAATTACTATAATATTAACCAAGTGTTGTGTTCTTTTCATGATTACCTCATAACATCGTAGAAATTTAGCAGCTCCTTTTATTCAATTGTACTCGTTTGATTCGGATCCACTGCTTCAGGAGGTGAATAAGCACCGTCAGCATAGATCGTTTCGTACATCATTTTTGTGGTTAAGGTACCGTATCCTACTCCATAATAATGCGAATTGAAATCAATCGTACACAATACCATATTACGCTGATTTTGGTCATATGAAACAAGCCAGCTGTTTTCTTTCATGCGACCTAATTCAAGATCTTCGCCTACTTCGGCTGTACCTGTTTTACCGGCAATATTTACATTAGGCAGAATAAGATCCGTATAAGTTCTTGTAACAACCGAACGTAAACTGTTATCAAGATAACGGATGTTATTATGGTCGGTGATATTTTGCGTAATTAGTTCCGGTTCGGTGGTAAGTAAAATACGCGGTCTGTACCAAATACCGTCATTTGCTACTGCGCCGTAAATCGAGCACAAATGGATCGGACTGATTAATAATTCACCCTGACCATAACCTGCGTCAGCTAACAGGATAGTATTATCGACCGGTCCGTCATTGGTAACTTGGGCAATTCCGAAAGGATAATCCTTGGCAATGGATTCGCCGAACAGCAAATTGCTCATCTGCTCGTTAAAAGCATCGAAACCCATGTCCAAAGCTACTCGGGCAAAGTATATGTTATCCGAAGTAACAATTGCATTATCTAAATCCATAATCCCGTTAATTGTCTGATAACGGATAACCTGATAAAGACCCCAAGATTCATCATAAGTCCATCCTTTACCCTGAATATCATAGGTTGTGTTCAAGGTTAATGTTCCGGCATTTAAGCCGGCAATTGCCGTAACAATTTTCTCGGCGGAACCCGGAATCATAGCCTGATTAAATTTGCCATATAAAGGATTCAGCGGATTATCCAATAATTCCTGGTATTTCTCATTACTGATACCTAAAACAAAATCATGCGGATCATAAGAAGGTGTGCTGACTAAAGCAAGAATATCTCCGTTACGGGGATCTAAGGCACTGAAAGTTGCATCTTTATCTTTGGCAGCTTCATAAATGGTTTGTTGAAGTGTTGAGTCAATAGTTAAATATAAGTCCTTACCGTTTACTACCTCTTTCTCCAAGAGAATTTGTTCATAATCGCCGGTTACCACTAATCTGAAACCATGTTCACCACGTAATTCTTCATCGTAGATCGCTTCTATGCCGGTTTTTCCTATATAATCCTGACCGGTCATCCCGGCATATTCTTCTTTTTCCAAATCTTCAGCCGTTACATAACCCACATAACCGATCAAATGGGCTGCAGCTTCACCTAAAGGATAAGATCTGGTTTCTACCGGCTCTATTCGCACTCCCAGATCGGCTGCCCCGGTCTTCTGTTCTTCTGATAAAACAGTCAGTGTTTTCAACGGAACAAATGTGTCATCTTTTACCCATTCCAATTCGAGCTGGCTTTGAATAAAGCCTTCGGGAAGTTCGTACAATTCTTCAATTACCGGGATATTCGCGTCTTTGAGATTCTCGGGTACAATACCTATGCGGTTAATGTAGCCTCGAATCGCTAAAGGATTGCCTTCACGATCATATATATTGCCACGTGTCGCACGTACCGGTTGAACTTGGACAAGACCCTGATCATGCAAACCGGGTAATATGACACTTGGAGTCCAGTCTAATTGCCAGCGATTAGCATTCGGATGAAAAATAAAATTATAAGTTACCCGTTTTTCAATATCGCCATATAACGTTTTATAGATCGCAGTGCCCTGATAAGAAACGGTACCTTCTTTTTCAGTATTACCCAGAGCGTTGAAATTCGATAATTCAATAGTTTGTAATCCAATCCCTTCATGGACTTTATTATTTCTTTCAACAATCTGTTCTCTGCCATATTTTTCTATGGCGTTCGGATGAACCCATTCCATAAGTAACTCAGGATCGTCATCTTGAATCAATTCAATTATCCGATCTACCTGGGTTTTTGAATCGGAAATCTCAGTTACCGGTCCGGTTTGGTTCACCTGATTCACTCCGTTGTTTGAAGAACTGTCCTCTGTTTCCTGATGCTCAGTCTTTTTCTTGTCTGAACTGCTGCCGAACATATTCAAACTGTCACAGGCTACTAAACCGAATAACAATATAATTATAAAAAAATATAAAAGAAATCGTCTTTTCACCGTGTATCTCCTTTTCAAAAATCAGTCAGGATACAATAATTCGTTAAAATGCTGAAGCTATCAGGGCTTCAACTAATTTCAGTGAGGGATATTCCGATTCAGCCATCAATTTCGGATACATGCTGATACCGGTAAATCCGGGCATTGTGTTTATTTCATTCAGCAAGATGCGGCCGCTCGATTTCTCCAGGAAAAAATCCGCTCTGCACAGACCTTTTCCGTCTACTGTACGAAAAGCCAGTTTTGCATATTGATTGATTTTTTCAATATGCTGCGGTTCAAGTTCAACCGGTACGATCAATTTTGAACCTTCGGAAATATATTTCGACTCATAATCATAAAATTCCCGATCCGGAATAATCTCACCGGGAACGGAAACAAATAAATTGCGATCGGAATCAGTTAATTCCAGAACCGCTACTTCAATTTCTCTGCCGACAATTGCCTGTTCCATAACAGCTTTATCATCATGTTCAAATGCTATTGTCAAAGATTCGAGTAATTCCCGATCCGAACCGGCTTTGGTTATTCCAACTGAAGAACCTGCATTTGCCGGCTTTACAAACATCGGATAAGTCATTACTTCCTTGATTTTTGCAATGGCGGTTTTCGGGTCCGCCTGAAATTTTCTCTTTTTTAACCAAGTCCACTTTGCCTGAGGTATTCCGGCAGTATCAAACATCTTGCGTGAAGCTACCTTGTCCATTGCAATTGAACTTGCCAGAACTCCGCAACCGACAAAAGGTGTATTGAGTAATTCAAATAAACCCTGTACAGTTCCGTCTTCACCCATTTTGCCATGAAGCACAGGAAAGAAAACATCTGTTTCAATCCATGTTAATTCCATATTGTTCAGGGAATTGTTTTGAGTTTCCGGTTCAAATCGATTACGAATATAAAAACCCTGACCTTGATATCCCGGCTTGAACAATACTTCTTTATTCGATTCATGCTCCGACCAGGTCCCGTTTAAAATCAAATCAGTCGATCCCTGATAATATATAAATTCACCGTTTTTGGTAATTCCGATTAAGTGTAAGGCTTTAACGGCGGACTGTTGCAGAACACTGATAATATAAGAAGCTGATTGGCAAGAAATTTCGTGTTCATTACTTTGTCCGCCGAAAAGTACACAAATCTTTGTCTGACTAATATCCATTTGTTTTCCTTTATCAATACTAAACAGGTATCGAGTTTTATTCACAAAAACTCACAACTGATTCTGACTGTTAAGCCATATTCAGTATTCTAAATCTTTTTTGTTCTTTTGAATGTAAACTAACATCTCCGTCAATTGATCTTCCAAATCATCCAGATTATTTTTTACATACTCCATCGTGCTGGTCTGAATCTGACGACTTTGCGTATTTGCATCATCAACAATCCGTTGTGCTTCAATTTTTGCTTGTTGAGTTATTTCATGCTCATCAATCATCCGCGACATTTGAATTTCAGCTTCATGCAAAATAGATTCAGCTTCTTTTCTGGCTTCCGCAATTAACTGGCGGTTTTGTTGCAATAGCCATTTGGCTTGTCTCAGCTCTTCCGGTAATTGTTCGCGTAACAAGTCTAAAAGAAATAAAATTTCCTCCCGATCAACCATGCATTGATCCGATAGCGGAACTTTTCTTGCAGCATGCAAAGTTTCTTCAAGCTTCACCAAAACATCTTCAATGCTGTTATCGATCAGTTGATCCGTCCTTTTACGATTCTGACCCAAACTTGCTCTGCGTTCTCTCGGAGCAGGTTCAGAATAATCCTGATCGTAATTTCGCACATTATCTCTTGGGCTCAAATTCCCGGATCGATAATTCATCTGGTTTTGATTGTCCATAAAATTCCTCCTACGCTGTTTCGAAGCTCTATTATCTCAATTCCGCAAATCTGTTTCGGACAAACTCCAAATTGCAATTCGGGATCATCTCAAGTAAATTATCTCCCAATCTGCCAAGTTCGCGTACATTTGAAGAACTGATGTGATTCAGTTCATTACGGCATAATAGAAATACCGTTTCCAGTTTATTGTTTAGACGATGATTAATTTCCGCCATCGGCGATTCATAGCTGAAATCCCGACTGTCGCGAATTCCTCTGACAATTGCATTTGCGTCAACTTGATCATAAACATCGGCTATCATACCTTGAAAACTTATAACTTCGATATTATCACAGTGTGCTGTAGCAAGTAAAATCATTTCCATTCTTTCCTGTATTGAAAAAAACGTATTTTTACCTTCTGCACTATATACACTGATCACTAATTTATCACATAACCGGGCAGCCCGATTCACAATATCCAAATGCCCTGTGGTAAACGGGTCAAAGGTTCCGCTAAATAGCCATATTCTCTGCTTTTGCATACTAAACTTTCTTTTGCTCCAATACTAATAACGTGTTCTGTCCGTAATTTTTATGTTTAACTACCGACCATAATTGCGGATTGATCAGCGGCTCAATTTTTTTCGAGTGTTCAATCATCACCAGGCCGTCATCTTCTAATAAGTCATGAATCTTAAACTCTTCTTCCCACCAAAAATCATTCAGTTCCCGCCACGGAGGATCAAAGTAAATTATATCAAATTGTCGGTCTTGATTCGACAATTGTCGTAATGCTCTTTTGACGTTAAAAGGCAGCAGTTTTACAGTTAAGCCGGTTTTTTCCATGTTTTTTCTGATTATATTGACAGCTTGTTTGTTTTGTTCCACTAAAACTACATTTTCCACACCTCTGCTCTTTGCTTCCAAACCGATCTGTCCGCAGCCGGAAAACAAATCTAAAAAATTGTTCAAGCTGCCGGATTCCAGCTTACCTTGCAGACTGGAAAAAACTGCTTCTTTTAAGCGATCCGTGGTCGGTCGCATCAATTCATGCTGATTAGTTACTAAATGAATTCCTCCGGCTGTTCCGGTAATTATTCTAGGCATAAAAACTCCAAATTATAAAGTAATTCCGCTTAAGATTTCAGGATAACGCTGTTTAATAGCTTTAACAATATTTTGATTATCCGGAAAACTAAGTCCGGGATCCTCTTGAACTATTTTCATAAACGAATCATTCACAGTTTGAATGATCCGGTGATCTTCGTATAAATTAATTAACTTGAATTGCGGCAAACCATGTTGTTTCGTACCGAAAAAGTCACCGGGACCACGTAACTTCAAGTCTTGTTCAGCCAATTCGAAGCCGTTTTGTGTCCGGCAAAGAGTTCTGAGACGTTCCTTTGCCAATTCCTCTTCCGAATCGCTCAGTAAAATACAGACAGAATCCAGATCGCTTCGTCCGATTCTGCCTCTTAACTGGTGAAGTTGGGCTAAACCGAACCGTTCAGCATTTTGAATCAACATCAAGGTCGCCCGGGGATTATCTACACCTACTTCTATCACTGTAGTGCTGACCAAAATATCAATTTTTCCGTCAATAAAGTCTTCCATCACCTGATCTTTTGCATCTGATTTCAACGAACCGTGGATTAAGCCGATTCTTAAATCCGGAAAAATAGCTTGCGATAGTTTTTCATAGGTTGTTTCTGCCGATTCCAAATCCGATAATTCGGAATCTTCGATCAAAGGACAGACCACGTATATTTGTTCGCCGCGTTCGGCGGTTTTACGCATCAGCTTGTATATTCTGGGTTTGTCTTGTGAAGTAGCTGTATATGTTTTAATCGGTTTTCTGCCAAGAGGTAATTCATCCATAATTGACAAATCCAAGTCACCATACAGAATTAAACCCAAAGTTCTCGGGATTGGTGTAGCAGACATTACCAAGCGGTGCGGTAAGTAATCCGGTTTTTCATAATCCGCTAAAGCAGATCGCTGGGCAACACCGAAACGATGTTGTTCATCGGTAATTGTTAATACAGGTGTTTTTAAAACCAAATCTTTCTCTAAAACTGCATGAGTTCCTACGATCACATCCACTTCTTGTTTTTTTGCAGCTTCGAGAATATCACGTCTTTTTTTACCGGCAGTCTGTCCGGTTAATAACTCTATTTTGATTCCTGCCGGCGCTAATAGTGAAGTTAAAGTATCCATATGCTGACGAGCCAAGATGGAAGTCGGTGCCATAAATATCCCCTGACCACCCGACCAGACAGCATAGGCAAGAGCAAATGCCGCTACCATAGTCTTGCCGGAGCCGACATCACCCTGCAGTAATCTGTTCATCGGTTTCGGTTGTCGCAGATCTCGCAGAATATCATTAATCGCCTCAATCTGAGCATCAGTTAAAGTGAAAGGCAAACTGCAGCGCAAAGCATCCATCTGTTGTTTGACGGTTTCCGAGGGCAATAAAGCTTCGGCTTGCGATTCCGCTTGATGCTTTCGTTTTAAAACATAAAGAGCAGAACGGATCAAAAACAATTCTTCAAAGGCCAAACGTATTCTGGCAATCTGATGTTCATGTTGAGTTTGCGGTTGATGAATTTTTTCCAAAGCATAATTCAGGGTGCATAATTGATGGTCTTTCCTTATCTGATCAGGCAAGGGATCTATCAGATAATTGTCATAAAGTGCGAGCACTTGATCAACTGAATTACGTACAATATTTTGGGTTAATCCTGCTGTCAGAGGATAGATTGCTTGAATTTTCTGTTTGTCATATTCCGTTTGATCGAAAAACAGCGGATTCTGCAGAGAAAATTTATTGCCCTGACGTTGAACTTTACCATGAAAAAAATATTCAAAACCAGCTTGTAATTTTTTCGCCAGCCAGGGTTGATTAAACCAGATAACCGAAATAACGGTTACACCATCAGTCAGTGAAGTTCTGAGCCATGATAATCTGCCTTTATACTGCATTGTCGGTGCAGCAACAATTTTTGCCTGTACCGTGACCACAGCTCCGTCCTCAACAAGATGTAAAGGTGTAATCTCAGTCCAGTCTTCATAGTCACGCGGAAAAAACAACAATAAATCTTCAAGATTCTTAATATCTAATTTTGCAAAAAGCGCCGAGCGTTTTTCGGAAATCCCGCTTAGTTTTGTCAACCTGCTCTGTTTGAAATCCATCAAAAACAACCATCTTCCTGATTATTCAGACGTGCCACAACTAACTCTTTTTTTACTTTGCTGCGTTTCGGATATTGACATAGTTCTGCTAAAGGGCATGCCAAGCAATTGCGGCAGCGTGCTTTACAGTATTCTCTGCCATGAGTCACCATAAAGTGTCCCCATCTGATCCAATCTGTTTGCGGCAGCACTTTCATCAATTCCAATTCGATATTGCGCGGATCTTTTTTATCTGCAAGACCCAGGAGTTGACTGATTCTGCCGCAATGCGTATCTACCACAACAGCAGGAATTTGATAATAATCACCGCGAACCAGACTTGCAACCTTGGGTCCCACTCCGGGCAAAGCGAGGAGTTCTTCTCTTGATTGAGGCACTATACCGTCATGTTTTTCGACGATGATTTTTGCACTGCCGGATAACGCCTTGGCTTTATTACGATACAGTCCGACCGTACGAATCGCTTCCGTAATCTGTTCCGCAGAGGCTGCAGCAAAATCATAAACCGTCGGATAATCCGCAAACAGTGTGGCAGTTACACGATTTACCTGTTCATCCGTAGTTTGTGCTCCGAGTATTCCGCCAACCAACAACTCCCATGCATCGCGATAATTCAAGGTCATTTCTAAATCGGGATATGCCTCTTCTAAAGCACTGATTAAATTCAAAGCTAATTCTTTTTTTGCTTGCAAAGAAAGCCTTGCCATCTTTTCTCCTCAATCTCTAATATTATTTCGAATCTATATACAAGGTTTTAACGAACTCTTTATCTAAATTCGGACGATAAATTCTGATGCGCAAAGCATCACCCGGTAAATAATTAAGAATCTGTGTCCGAAATTCACTGCCCGAACTAATAGCATAATCACCTATAGCAAGGATAACATCATCTTTTCTGATGTCACAGACATAAGCAGGTCCGTCCAAAAACACATCAATCACATAAGCTCCGGTCGGTAAATTATAAGTCTGAGCTAAATTGTTATAGTCCGCATCCGACAATAAAGTTATACCGGTCCAGACTGTCTCTTCATAAATTTTACCTGAAAGGAGATAATCCAAGCGCATTGTTATTTGATTAGACGGATAAAAAAAACTAAAACGATCACTTACGGAACGGATGCCGGCAGAAGTCGAAATACCGATTGCCTGTCCACCCGAGTTAACGATTAAACATCCGTTTGAGGTATTGGGAATTGAAGCATTTGTTTGAATCTCAGTTATACCGTAGCCTGATTCAAGCATTTCCGTCGTACCTATCTGGGTCACAAAACCGGGAAACAAACCTCCTTCAACCGCAAACTTATCCGGGAAACCGACTCCGAACACGGCTTGTCCCATTGCAGGATGATAATTGGCAAATTCAACATATGAAACTTCGCTCAGGCCGATACTGTTAAGGTCCGCCTGAAAAACGGCCAAATCTCCTTCCGGATCAACGGCAATTAAATCTAAATCCAGTAATTGCAAACTATGATGAGTCTGTAGCTTTAATTCAATGTTAGGTTCAATTTGATTCAGATTCGTAAAAACATCTTTAATCCTTTGATAGGTAGTTAAAAAATAACCATCAGAATTAATAAAAAATCCGTTTGCAATAACTTTATATATAATCGAATCTTGACCAGAAGATACTTTTCCGGATAAGATAGCACCTGTTTTTGATGAAAATTCCGCATACAATTCACTTAACGGGCGCTCTGAATAAATCGACCAGGAAAAACCGACAACCGATTCAAAAGGAAATTCCCGTAATAATATGCGTTTTTCTTCCGACATCTGATATTCCTGAGTATAGGTTTCGATTTGTCCTTGTTCTTCAGTTTGGCTCTGATCGGTCTGTTCGACCTCAGGCGTAACTTCAGTTAAAGACTCAGTTGAATCAGTTTGCTCATCTGTTTTCTGTTCATCTGTATTTTGTTCATCAGCAGTTTGCTCAATAATATCACTTAATTGATTCGTACTGTCCTGTTCAGGACCGGACGGCGATTCTTCAAGATCCGACGCAGATGCTTTATGCTCAGGATAGAGCAAAACAAAAGAGAAGCTTAATAACAGAGCAATTAAATAAACAATATATTTTTCAGTATTTCGATAAAAAGATTGCATTGTTTATACCGTCCTAATTAAATTTTTCTGGCTTTAGTCTTATCTAAGGTAAAAGTAAAACGGGCACCACCCAGAGAACTTTCACCTACAAAAATACTTTGTTCATGCATTGAAAGCAAATTACGAGCAATATAAAGTCCCATTCCCGACCCTTCGGAGTTTCTGCTTTTGCTGACTTTGTAAAATCTTTCAAAAATATGTTTGCGATCTTCCCGCGCGATCCCTTCACCGTCATCTTCGATCGAAATCGTAATTTTCTCATCGCTTTTCGGTAAAATGCCAATCCGTATGAAACCTTGCTCGGGGGTAAAACGAATCGCATTGCTGAGAATATTATATATTACTCTTTGAATTGCATCACGGTCAGCCACAACGGATAATTCGGCATCACTGAGCTGACAATCGAGGTTAATATGAATCGACTTCTGATTAATCATCGACATCAAACTTGAAATTACTTCCTCTATCAGCAATTCAACATTAAAAACTTCTTTATGTAAAGTCTTCTGTTGATCTATCGTTATCGTATCAAATAAGTTGTCAATTAATTTTTGTAAACGATCTACTTCCTGAAATACTATATTCAGATAATACTGTCTGCTTTCCGCCGGAATTGTACCGTCCTGAATCGCACCTAAAAAACCTTTGATTGAGGTGAGCGGCGTTCGCAGATCATGGGAAATTGAAGCAGTGAATTCATCGCGCTCATTTTCCTGTTTCTCCCATTTTGAAATCAAAGTATTCATTGTGCGAACCAAAATCATAATGTCATCTTCCCGGCGATCAATCGATTCATGAATATAAAAAGGCTTTTTTTCTTTATCAAGAATAACCCTGGCCTGGAGATCACCGTGATAGACATCCTCAGCAGTCTTAACCACCTTACTGATCGGCCTGGTTACATTTCTGGATAAGATTACAATGATTCCGATCGCAATTATAAAAGCAATTAAAAATGAAATCCAAAGACTCTTTTCAGCTAAAATGAATGAATACTGACTTTCTCCGATCGAATAATGCAGTAAAACTTCACCGCTGTACCCATAGCCGCCTGACAAAGGATATGAAACCGTAATCCATTGCTGATTTACGGGTAATAGATCATTAAAATTGCCGACGACAGTAAATCCGTCGACATTGATTGCACTTGTATTAAGCATATCTTTGCTCAAAGTTAAATTATTGTTTTCGTCTAGCCGCAAATTATCTCTTGCAGTTTTCGGCATTGCAGAATAATAGATGATCTGCCCTTTGCTGTTGACTAACCAAACAATACTCTCAGTTGATTTGGCCGTAAACGCCAGATAACTTTGTTCACGTGCCGAATTCAGACTGATATTATTTTCATCCATATTGTTTTCAACTCGTTCGGCGGCAGCTTGAGCAGAACTTAACAATTGAATTTCCATTTGTTCAATTTTTGCCCTGGAATACAAAAAAGCATAAATGGCAGCCAAAATAATAAAAACAATTAAAATCATAAAAATCATCCAGAACAGAGTTTTACGATAAATGCTTAATTTATGAAAAGGTTTGCCGGTTTGTTTAGCCATTATTGTCTTACTTCAAATTTATACCCTACACTCCACACAGTTACCAAGTCCCATGCATCATGCCGGGAATTGTCCAGTTTTTCGCGTAAACGCTTAACATGAACGTCAACCGTACGTGATTCACCTAAATAGTCAAAGCCCCAGATATTTTCCAGCAACTGTTCCCTGGTAAAAACGCGATTCGGATTTTTTGCAAGAAAATATAATAACTCCATTTCTTTCGGCGGTAAAGAATAGGTTTTATCCGCCAAATGCAAAGTGTAATTATTTTTATTCAGAATAAAGTCCGGGTATTCGATTACATTATCGTCTTGTTTCTTTTTAACATTTTTTTTGCCTAAGGCACCGCTGACCCTGCGCAGAATGGCTTTTGCTCTGGCAATCAGTTCTTTCGGCTCAAAAGGTTTTGTGACATAATCATCCGCCCCCAATTCCAAACCGACAACCTGATCCAGAGTATCACTTCTGGCAGTCAGCATAATTACAGGAATATCCGATGTTTTACGCAATTCACGCAAAACATCAAAACCGCTTTGTCCCGGTAACATTAAATCCAATATCAATAAATCCGGTTGGATTTCTTCCAATTTGATCAAAGCATTTTCTCCGTCAAGACATGTGTAAGTATCGAAACCATCTGCATCAAAATACAGCTTAACCAATTCATTAATATGCGGATCGTCATCAACAATCAATATTTTAGTCATAATACTTCCTTTTCAAATCTCATTTTCCGGTTCCATTATATAATGCAGCTCATTTATAAATGATTGCAAATCATCAAAATCTTTATATACTGAAGCAAATCTGATATATGCCACTTCATCTATTTCTTTTAACTGAGACATAACCTGTTCGCCAATTTCAGTTGAAGGAATTTCCTTACGCAATAAATTGCTGTTTTGATTTTCAATCTTAAATACGATATTTTCAATCTGCTCCAAAGTAACCGGGCGTTTAATACAACTTTTTAAGATCCCTTGAATCAGTTTATCACGATCAAATTGCTGTCGGCTACCATCTTTTTTTATCACGACAAGTTTGACATCTTCAACTCTCTCATATGTTGTAAATCGCTGTTTACACCTCAAGCATTCACGTCTTCTGCGAATACTCTCTCCGTCATCTACCTGACGTGAATCACTCACCCTGTCTTCCGTATAACCGCAAAATGGACATTTCATAACAAACCTCCGCAAAAGTCAAAAAGCCGGTCAAGACAAATCTCCCGACCGGCAGAATAAATTGTATAATTGCATAGTCAATTATCTAATCAATAATGCATCTTATTCATCAAAATCATCATCATCTTGTAAAATCCACGGCAAGATTCTGCCGCCGCGTGATGATTTATCTGACCTGTCTTGCTTTCTGGAACGATCTTTACCTGAATCGTCCAGCGATTCCGTACGGTCGGTTCCGGATCTGAGAGTGTCAGCAGAAACTTGATGTACCAAATCAGCTACCGCTTCTTTATCGCGGGAAGGAGCCGGTCTAAAACCCTTATCCGGATTAAAATTCTGATCGGTTGAAGGAGTAACATTACTTGCGTAATTCTGATTCATACTGGGTAATCCGAATCCGCCATCCTCACGTTCCTCAACCGGTTGAATTTTTTGACGATTGAGTTGGTCTCTTCTTTCAGCCGTTTTCAAAAAATCTAAACCGTCACCGTCAAAGGCACTTGCGGAATCGGCTCTCTTTGATTCCGGGAAATTTCTTTTTTTCTCTAAACCTGCAAAACTCGGTTGTTGAGTCATCCTGCCGCTTCCGCCGCCGGTATTGGAAAAACCGCTGGCAATAACCGTGATCATCATTTCATCCTGCATGTTTTCATCAATAACTGCACCGAAAATAATATCTGCATCAGGTGATGCCGAATCTCTGACTTGAGAAACAGCTTCATCAATTTCTTTGATTCGCATATCCATACCGCCGGTAACATTTACGATAACACCGTTTGCACCGTCAATTGTTGTATCGAGTAAAGGACTGTTAATAGCCTGACGAATTGCAGTAGCAGCTCTGCTCTCACCGGTTGCCGAACCGATACCCATATGGCAAATACCGGCATTAGTCATAACTCTTCGCACATCAGCCAAGTCCAGGTTAATTAATCCCGGAACTGCGATTAAGTCGGAAATACCTGTTACACCGAAACGTAACACGCGATCGGCCAAACCGAAAGCCTCATTGACGGTTGTATCTTCGCTGGCTATATCAAGCAATTTATCATTCGGCACAATTACCAGAGAATCAACATATTGTTCCAATTCTCTGATTCCGCGTTCGGCATTTTGCGAGCGTCTGGCTCCTTCAAAACGGAAAGGACGTGTTACAACACCTACCGTTAAAATACCTAATTTTCTGGCAATTTGCGCCACAACCGGAGCGGCACCCGTACCGGTTCCGCCTCCCATACCGGCCGTTACAAAAAGCATATCAGAACCCTCAATCGCTTGTTCGATTTCTTCCGCCGATTCTTCGGCAGCTTTCTGTCCCACTTCGGGATTCGCACCGGCACCTAAACCGCGGGTAACTTTTTCACCTATCTGAATCGGTATCTGAGCTTTTGATCTCTGTAAAGCTTGAACATCTGTGTTCACAGCAATAAACTCAATCCCTTGAACCGCATTTTCGATCATCCGATCAACAGCATTGCATCCACCGCCACCAACACCAATAACTCTAATTATTGCGCCTTGGCTGTCTTCCATTCCAAATCCCATACTATAATCCACCAAGAGAACAACTCCTTTCGAAATTAACATGTAATGACAAGTTAACTTCTTATATTGTTTTATCCATTTATTAATTTTATTAATTCTTTAATTAATATATTCTTTTTTAATTTTACACTAAACAAATTCCTACAACAACTGAATTTGTTACGTTTTCATTGCAGTTATTACAACTTTATTTTGTAGTCCTTACAACTTTACTCTTAACATAATTTACTATAAACAACTAAACTTTTGCAAGCTATCATCTGTATTTCTATTTTTTATTAACTTTCTTTTTCTTCTCGTCAACAATAATTATTAATTGGCGCCAAATTCTATTCAAATTTTTGAAAATCTGAGTTCCTAAACCGAAATACACAACATAATTCAAAGGAATATTTATCTGCTGGCCTAAAGCAGTCAGCACTACAGCAATCAAAGTATTGCCCAGGAAAGATACTACAACCAGTTTATTATTATAAATATTTTCCAGAGAATCTCCGATTGTAGCAGTCAGGGATGTAAAAGCAGAAATTACCAAAACAGCAATATACATACCATATGCCTGCGGTATCGGCACATTCAGCAATAAACCGATAATTAATCCGATAATCAAACCGATTAAGGGTATCATCATTTTCCTCCGTTCAGATCAGGTTTAAAGGTTCTGGTTTCGCCGCGTAAATCTATCGTACCTGAACCTTTATCTGCAATAACATTACTACTTAGCACTTGTTTCAGCCACATAAAATTATTTTTTAATTCACGTGACTTATCACAGATGATTAACAATTTTTGGTCCTCCACGTTCAGTCTTAAATAAATATTATTGTTAATTGTCGGCTCTATAACATTTATTTGATTCAGCAATTTTTCACCTTGATAATCCAAATCAGCTTCAATTAAAGCCGACATTGTAAACATAGCATTCTCCAGATATTCCGTCTGTTCAACTTCTATCCGTTTACCCAGAGCGAGATTAGTAATCGTAATACCTTTGATGATCGGTAAATCTTGCGGCTCCTGATCCAGGATTTCAATCACGACTCCCTGACCGTCAATTGTACAAAATCCGTCCGGTATTTTAATCCAGCCGATCGCAATTCTTTCATCTACATCAAATACTATCTTATTCGGAAAAGAATAGCTTATCTCAATATCAGCAACTTGAGGAAGTTCTTTGAGCACTCTCTGTTCGGCTTTTGTATAACGTCCGTTAAAAAAGTCAGATAATGTACCACCCATTTCTTGTAAAAAATGCTGATTTTGATTAATTCGGGCAGCTTGCAGAATTTTTTCCGGAGCGATAAAATCTGCATTTTTTATTTCGATTGTTTGAATACGAAAGACCGGAAGTAAGAAAAACAACGCAATCAAAATAACAAAACACATCACGATAATAATAAGTTTATGGTACTTGTTAAATTTGATTTTGCCCTGTTTTTTCTGTTGCATTTTTATTTTAAGTGATTCACTAATCTTAATTTGCAGAAACAAAATTTTCCAATATATCAACAATGTCGGAAGCTGCATCCGGTTTAGCCAGACTTTTTGCCTGTTTACTCATACCGTATAAAACCTGACGATTTTCAATCAGATATTTGATTTGCTCAACCAAAATATTCGCATTGAAATCTTTCTCATCAATCAATCTGGCAGCATCCTGATCCGCAAAAGATTTGGCATTAAAGAACTGATGATTATCTGCAGCATTGGCATACGGTATAAAAATTGCAGGTGTCGATGTAGCAGCAGCTTCAAAACATGCGGAAGCACCTGATCTCCCGATATATAAATCAGATGCCGGCAGCCAAAGTGTAGTATCCAGATAAGAATTCATAACAAAATCTTCATTTTCATAAGCCGCCAATGAGTTTTTCAAATCGTTATAATTGCGACTTCCGGTACTCATAATAAGCATTAATTCAGGAAATTCAGTCTTCAATTCTTGCCACATATTTGATTCAAATAAATCTATAATTGCTTGATTAATTGAATTAGCTCCCAGACTGCCACCCATGATCAGTACTATAAATTTTTCCGAAGAAATTTCAAGGCGTTTTCTCGCTTCTTCCGAAGTCATCTCGAAGAAAACCTTACGCACCGGATTTCCGGTAAGATGAATAGCTGAAACATTTTTGAAATGTTCTTTGGAAGAATTAAACGAAATACAAACCGCTTTTGCTTTTTTTGCAAAAAAACGATTCGCTTTACCGGGAAACGCATTCTGTTCATGGATAAGATAGGGAATTTTTAAACGCATCGCAGCCAGCAGTAACGGAGCACAGACAAAACCACCTGTTCCGATCACAGCAGCAGGACGATTTTCATTTAAAATCCGCATGGAATTTCGATAGCCGGAACAAGAAGATTTGGTAAATGAAAATATTTGTTTGACAGAATTCGGCAAACGACTTGCCTCAATAACCTGAAACGGAAAACCGGCCTTTTTGATCATCCCGTATTCGACACCATCTTTTGTCACAAAAAAAACTATTTTGCTGTCCGGATCCCGGTCTTTAATTGATTCCGCGATGGATAAAGCCGGATTGACATGACCGCTGGTTCCTCCTCCTACAATATAATACAATCTTTGTTTCATCTGCCGTTCTCCGATGCGGGTGCTAAATGTTTAATCAATACTTTATTTGCCGTTTGACCTGTACGTGATACACATAATACCATACCAATTTCAATTAAAAATACAATATTTGATGTTCCGCCATAACTGAAAAACGGGAGAGTTATTCCGGTCGCCGGTATAACTTCAGTCGCAACCGCTACATTTAATAGAACCTGAAGAATAATTAAAAAAGAGTAGCCCCAAGCTATTAAGCAAGCGAAAACTGAATTCGCATTCAAAGCAATTCTTACACCTATAAAAAACTGGACTGCAAATAAAATCAAAACACTCATCGTACCTATATAACCCAATTCTTCAGCAATTGCCGGAAAAATATAATCATTGTGAACTTGAGGTAAATAATTGAATTTTTGTCTGCCCTGGCCCAGTCCGACTCCGGTCAAGCCTCCGGTACCCATTGCTATTTCAGCCTGTCGGATCTGATAACTCTGATCTTCGGAAACTTCATCTTCCGCTTCAAATGTTTCAATTCGTTTGGCTGAATGAGCAAATTTACTCTCAACGAACTCAGTCAAAGTTACACCTTTTGTTGCAGGTAAAATCAATGCAGTCAAAACTATACCGATTAAAAGAATCGGTAATAATTGAATAATTCCGCTCAGCCAAGATCTCCAGGGAATCCGGGCTGCCAGAAAAACTGCAAAACAGAGAGTAAGAAAAATTATAGCACCTGATAAATGAGGCTGAATCACAATTAAGATCAACCATAATCCCAAAATCAAGACCGGAAACAGAAAATCTATCCGACCGTCCAGCCAAAATTGCCCGGAAGGACTTTTCGCACGAAAATTCCCTTTTGCTCTCTCACCTTTAGTGAAAGAAAAATAATGGGCCAAAAACAATACAGATGTGAATTTTGCCAATTCGGACGGTTGAAAACCGAACGGTCCGATATTGATCCATCTGGTTGCACCCATTTCGCTTCTGCCTTTAAGAATTACCAAAACTAAAAGAAGTGTAGTAAGGATATACATGCCCAATACTATCCTTTTGTTATTGATACTTTTAATCTCAAAAAAAGTTGCAAAAACTAATCCTATACCCAAACCTAATGCCACCATACCTGCCTGACGAATAAAATAATATTTGGAGTCATCACCTTGAGTTGCGAAACTGGTACTCATGCTGGCAGAGAATAACATAATCAAACCAAAACAAACTAAAACGATCGTAATAATCAGTAAAGGTGCATTCAATCTGCGAAATTTTCCCAATTCACCCAAAAAATCCGTGTCTTCTTCCGGATTTTCATCAGATTTTCTCAAAGTCAGATCATATTTATTCTTTACATTTCTTTGTATTCTTCTCATAGCATCCTCACAGGTTATAGTTTATCAATCTTTGCCAATAACTGTCTGTCAATAATTCCCTATTAACGACCAAGCGTTGATACAAGTTAAATAACTACCAGTACTCCGAGTATTCCGCAAATAAACCCGGCAAATACAAAAACAGTGACAACTTTTTTTTCTTGCCAACCTTTTAATTCGAAATGATGATGTAGCGGAGCCATCTTAAATAATCTTTTACCGCCGGTTGCTTTAAAATATAAAACTTGCAGCATAGTTGATAAAGCTTCTACAATATATACTAAACCGGTAATCAACATCAGCCAAGGCATTCCTACTGCCAAGGCAATTGCTCCGAAGCCGACTCCCAGAGCTTGTGAGCCGGTATCTCCCATAAAAACTTTTGCCGGATGATAATTGTAAACTAAAAAACCGACCGATCCTGCAGCAATTGCAAGACATCCGCCAATCATCGGATTCATTGTCAGATCATTTCGATAAACAAGATAAATGCTCAGGCCTAATGACAATGAGGAAACTGTCATTAAGCTTGAAGCAAGTCCGTCCAGACCGTCCGTAATATTAACCGCATTTGACATGAAGAACAAATAAAGCACAATAAAAATCAAGTAAAGGTATTTCCAGTTGCCTACGATCAATATCTGGTGTTTAAGGAAAGGAATATAAATGAACGGTTCGAAATCCGAAAACCAGAGCAGCCAAATTGCAAACATTATACAAATTATGGTTAAACCTATTGTTTTCTGACTTACCGAAAGTCCTTCCTTTGTTACTTTAACTTTTACATAATCGTCTAAAAATCCGACCAGACCGAAGAGCAGCATTAAAACAATAATTGCGCTGTAGCTGATCCAATTCCGATTAACAAACGGCAAAACAATTGCAGAAATTGTCAGCGGTATCAAAAAAAACAAACCTCCGAAAGTAGGTGTGCCGCTTTTGACAAAATGAGTTGTCGGTCCGTCAGAACGCACAGTTTGCCTTAATTGCAGTTTTTGCAAATAAGGTAAACCGAATTTGCCTGAAAATAATGTCAGCAAAAGAATAAATATTGCATTGAGCCAAATCAGATTATTCAAAACTTAAACTCCTGTATCTCAATCTTTTGAGAAATCTTCTCCATAGCATAACTTCTGGAACCTTTAACCAAGATACAATCTCCCGGTTCAATAATGTCTATAATATCTTCAGCGATTGAAGCGGAATCCGGAAAAGTTTTTATTTTCAATCCGGGATTTATTTGTTTTACACCGGCTGCAATCCACTTGGTTTCTTCACCAACCAAATATAGGATATCAATTCCCAAATCGGCAATTTTATAACCTATGTTAGTATGTAAATCTTCAGCATATTGCCCCAGTTCGCGCATCGCACTTATACAGGCAATTTTTCTTCTGTTGCCGGCAATCATGGACAAAGTATCCAAAGCTGCTGTGTTTGACTCAGGCGATGAATTATAAGAATCATCGATTAAAATTAAACCGTCCTTTTGCACTATTCTTTGTCTGTTTCCGGTATTGGTAAATTTGAGACAACCTCCAACCGCTATATCCATATCCAGACCTAGGGCGTACGCACTTGCTAAACCGAACAAAGCTGCCCGGATCAAGTATTTACCGGGTGCTTTTATTTTCACCGGCCAGGCTACTTCAGGATCTAAAGTTGTTTTTGCAATAAACGATGTTCCGCCGGTTTCTATTTTCAAATCTTCCGCCCAAAACACAGGAAAATTTTCAAAATCCGAACCTATTTCCTCAAATTCATTACAGATACGCCAAACAGTTGTTGTACCTTTGAAAGCCATTGCCCAAGCATTGAGATGAGTATCCTGACCATTAATCAGTACGATTCCGTTGCTTTTCATGCCGCTGATTATATCGGTTTTTTCTTCTAAAATGTTTTTTCTGCTGCCTAAGTATTCCGAATGGCTATAACCGACACCGGTAATTATCGCTATATCAGGATGTGCAACTTCGCTTAATATTTTTATTTCTCCGCGACGGTCCATACCCATTTCAGCAAGTATTACTTCGTCCTCATCATCAGCTTCCAGTATGGTTAAAGGTAAACCGATCTGGTTGTTTTCATTTTTCGAAGTCTGATGCAGCTTCATCTGAGTACCCAAAATTGCTCCGACCATTCTTCGCGTAGTAGTTTTTCCGACACTTCCGGTTATTCCGATCACCGGTGCAAGCAAAGTCGACCGGTATCCTTCCGCTATTTTTTGATAAGCTTTCAAAGTATCCTGAACCAGAAGTAAATCAGGTATATCTATTCCTTGCCGCAAATCATAATAAAGCTGCATTGCTTGTTCGCTCTTTTCATTCAGAACCAACATTTTGCAACCTTTGGCAATTGCTTGATCTACAAATTTATGACCGTCAAAGTTTTCACCTTTCAATGCCAAGAAGGCTTCTCCCGAACGCAAAGTTCTTGTGTCCGTCGAGATGCCGCGATAAAATCTCTCACTATGGTGTTGGGCTTCAGGTGTTTGTAAGAGTAGCCCGTCAGTCCATGTCTGTAATTGGGCAGGTATAAATCTCGCCATGTTCCCTCCTCATTATTCCGAAGACGCGGATCCGAGTACAACTTTGATTACGCTGCCTCTTTGCACATAATTCACATTCTGATCCTCATCAGTCATTTTTTCCTCACCTTGATTATTCTCAATTATTTCTTCTGTTACTTCGTCAATTTCCGGTTCTGAAGCCGTATCTGTTTCTGTTTCCGTTGCGGATAAAATCGTTTGATCCGGATCCTGAATTTCGGAATCTGTTCCAACCTGATCAATTATATCCGAATCCGTTTGATCCGGATCCTTTATTTTAATATCGCCTGATTGCGGGATAGATTGACTGACTGCCAATCCGGCAAAATCACCTTCAAATTGAACGACTATTCCGGCACTTTCAGCTGCTAACATACATTCATTAAAATTTTTACCGGTAAAATCAGGTACTGCCACCAAATCTTCTGCTATTTCCGCTTGCGGATAAACAAAAATCGTCGATCCGTTGTGTAAAGCAGTTCCTATCTCCGGAACAAATGCCATAATCTGATCATCCGGTTTCATATCTTTCACACCCGGCTTAACGATAATCGAATCATAGTTTAAGTTATATGTTGCTTCTTCTAAAGTTTGACCGTAAATATCCGGCATTGCAACTGTTTCTTGCATAATTTGCAACTGATTATCTGTGTAATTTCTCCCAATATTCAGATAATCAAGTACCCAATTCGTTAATCCGGAAACCGGATTGATTAAATCGGTGCTGAAAGAATCTTGTTTTCCAATATTCTGCGCAACAATGATTGTCATAATTTGCGGATTATCAATCGGTGCAAAACTGACATAAGACATTGTGAGTTCATCGGTTATTTCATCGACCGATGTCGACGTTTTTCCGCCTAAGGAATAACCGGTGCTGACTTTATTAAAACCTTGCATTACATCATTTTTTTGCAACATTTTATTTATTCTCTGCGATGTGCTTTCTGAAATCACCCGGCGCTCAATTTGCGGTTCATAAGTTTTTACGGTTCGACCTTGTTGGTCACTGATACTTTTGATAATTGTCGGTGTAATCAGGTTACCTCCATTAACTACAGCTGCCAAACCTTTTGAATAACTTACCAAATTAAAGCCGGATTGTTCACCGAATGATAAAGTTGCCAGATCGATCAAAGACGGATCTTTATGGATTAAATTTTTTGCTTCGGCCGGCAATTGAATGCCTGAAGTTTGATTAAAACCGAATGCATCAACATATTTATAAAATTTTTCAATTCCTACATCTAAAGCGATCTGGACAAACGGCGGGTTGCATGATCTGGTAAAAGCTTCTTCCAGAGTTTCCGTGCCATGTCCGTCACCGGTAAAACAACTGATCGTATAATCTAAAACATCAATCGGGTCATCATTATAATATTTTTCTTCGTGAGTGATATTTTCTTCTATTCCCATTGCCGTTGTAATCATCTTGAATGTAGAACCGACTTCAAATAAATCAGAAACAGCTTTATTTCGCCAAACATCTTCCATCAAATAATTGATTGTTTCCTGTCCGGTCGGATCCCACTCTTCTTTGTATTTAATCCCGGTTACTTTCGCAGTCGGATCGGAACTTGAAAAAAACGGATAGGAAGCCAGAGCCAGAATTTCTCCGGTTTGAACGTTCATTATCAGTCCCATGCCTGCATTTTTCGCCTCAAGCGAAATCAATGTACGTTCAAGATAATCCTGCAATTGCTTGGTTATCTCATAGTCAAGTGTTAATGTCACATTATAACCGTCCTTGGTTGACTTCTCGGTAGATTCAGAAAAAGGCAATAAGCCCGCATTGGCATAATTATCTCTGGCTCCAAAAGAGAAACCTGCCTGACCTGACAGAATACTGTCCAGTTCATACTCTATCCCCAATCTTCCTTCTAACACATCACCATTCAAACTGGAAAATCCGATAATCTGACTTCCTACATTATCATTGAAAAAGACTCTTTCAGGTTCAGCATCCAGGCGAACTCCGCCTATTTTGTTGATGCTTAAATATTGATCCAAAAGTTCCGCTTTTTCCTGTGATACATTCTTCGCTAACTGAATATATGTCTGATCTTTTTTTTGTAATTCTGCTTTTACCGTATCTGCTTCAAGATTCAAAACGCCGGCTATACTTTGAGCTATTTCATTTTCGGTTTGTGTATTGATTAAAGAATACACATGTTTCGGTGTAATACCGATCCGGTAAATATTGGTTGTAGTCGCTAAAATTTTACCGTTACGATCATAAATATCACCTCGTCTCGGCGGTGTTTTAATTTTCCTGTAATATTGATCGTTCGCCAATTTCGACATTTCATCATGTTTATTGATCTGAAAATCATATAAAACAGTTGAGAGATAAATAATAACGAACAAGATTAAAGTGGAGATTATTACAATTCCTATTCGATTAACTCTTATTCGATAAGGAACTCTCTTAACTTTTGAATTGTTCCCGTTACTTTGTTTGTGAGAACTATTGCCTGCAGCATTGGCATGTAATTTGTTTTGCCTGTAAGAATTTCCAGTATTTTTATATGTTGTATTTACATCTTTATGTATGTTTATATTTTGTTTTAAAAAATTTGTTTTTTTATTATTTTTACGACTAGACATTCTGTCGTTATTATTTAATTTGTTGATCTGTTGATTTGACGACTCATTATAATCAAAATTATTACGACTTGAATTAAAGACTTGATGATTTTGATCTGAAGATCTTTTTTTTCGCATCCTTTTATTATTTATATCATTATGTTGAGGATTTTTTTTATTTGGTCTGTCACTCATCTCTATTATTCCTGCAACCTAAGTTTCTTCATATACATTTCAATCTGGGTAGCATCGAATGTTATTATATCCACCTCAGACTCAATCGATTCATTATTAATCTCTGTTCGATCATTGTTATAACGCACGACTCTATCAATCTCAGGTAGTTTCATATGAATTCTTTGTGATTGTGCAGGTTTTCTCAGACCATGCATTTGATATGCCTGTTGTTCGATATTATTCAAATCCAGCTCTGACAGTAATTTCTCATAATTATCAAAATTAGCAGCATTCAATTGATTTACTTCATTTGCTAATCTTGTATTGGCAAAATTTTGTTCAACGATCCGAGATTGACGTACCATAAGAAAAGTAAATAAACCGGCAATGATCAGAATCATTGCTAAAATACCGAAAATGCTTTTTGCACGTTCAATACCGAACGCACGATGAATTGAACGCATGCGAAGTGCTATTTGGCGCTCTTTAATTCTGCGTTTACGCTGCTCTCGTTCAAATTCTTCTTTTCGCCATTCAGACGGTATTTCGCGAGGAATTTTCGGAACTGCATTAGATCCGTTATTAATATAATAACGATCATAAAAATCTCTGTCAGATAATTTATATACTAAGTTAGTAGTTTGACGATTATTCATAATTGTCTCATTTCATATGCAATTAGTTTAAATCATTTCAAATACTCGCAATCTTGCACTGCGTGCTCTACTATTCTCAGCAATCTCACTATCTGTAGCAGTAATTCCTTTTCTGCCTACTACCTTACCCAGCGGAATATTACCGCAAACACAAATCGGGAAATCATCGGGACAGGTACAGGGATTTTCCCACTCTTGAAATTTATGTTTGATTAATCTGTCTTCCAAAGAATGAAAAGAAATTAAAGCTATTCTTCCGCCGGATTTAACACATTGCGGTAGAACTTGCAATAACCTTTCCAATTCTTGCAATTCTTGATTAACTGCAATTCTCAGGGCCTGAAAAACTCTTTTCGCCGGATGTTTATCCCTTCTGCTTTTAGCAGGAACAACTTTCTTTATCAGATCCACCAGATCAAAAGTTGAACTGAACTTTTTTTTCTTACGTTCGGCTACTATTGCAGCTGCTATTTTAAGGGAATATTTTTCTTCACCGTATACTCGAAAAATATAGTTAAGTTCTTCTGCACTTGAGTTATTTACAATATCCGCAGCATTTGCAGGATTGGCAGGATCCATTCTCATATCAAGATTTCCATCTTTTTGAAATGAAAATCCGCGTTCAGCAGTATCGATTTGATGCGATGATACACCCAAATCTGCCAATACACCGTCAACTCCATCGATATTCAAATCATCCAAGATTTCTCGCAAGTGCGAAAACCGGTTATTTACCAGGATAAAATGAGCATTCTTATGATTTAAACTTTCAAGTTTCAGTTTCGTCGCCGTTAAGGCCGCCGGGTCTTGATCTATTGAGATTAGTACTCCTGTGGAAGACAGTCGCTTTAAAATTTCTAAACTATGGCCACCGCCACCGGCAGTGCAATCTACATAAATACCATTTGGCTTTATTAACAAAGTCTCCAACACTTCTGTTAAGAGAACTGGTATGTGATAATCAAAGTCCTTGAACATTGAATCTCGTTAAATCCAAATCACTCAATGAACTGATATCTGCCAGCGATTTCTCATAGAATTCTTTTGAACAAATATCTACTTTGTCATACATGTCAATGAAGCAGATTTCTTCACCGGCCTCTACCCCTATCCATTGCCAAAGATTGTCTGTCAGACTGATTCTGCCTTGAGAATCAAATTGACATTCAATAGCTTCACCGATGATTGCTCTCTTTAACAGACGAACATCAGGATCCGTACCGGATAGGCTTGAGATTTGTTCACGTATCAAATTAAATTGTTCAGGAGTGTAGGCCGATAAATAGTTTTCATCTAAACTCAGAGTCACAAAAAGAACGCCGTCAAGGTTTTCTCTTAATCTTGCCGGTACAATAACACGACCTTTTTTATCAACTGTATGTGTATAGCGTGCCATTTGCGTTCACTAAGTAACTAAATTCACCACTTTCCACCACTATATATGATAAATTAGCTACTTTCCTCCACTTAAATTGCATTTTAGACTATTTTCATCGCTTATGCAACTAAAAACACAAATAAAAACGCTGATTTTGATTGAAAATTGAAAATTGTTTTTAAATAATCTGAAATAATAAACTGCGAACAAAAATTAACTTAAAAATCTTTTGGAAATACTCTCGGACATATTAAAAAGACCCCATTAGGGCAGTTAAATATGTTTTTATTTTTCACTTATAAATGAAACTTTTGTGATCAGAAATACTACATGATAAATATTTAAGATAATATCTTTTCGCAATACTTCTCTAAGGGACAACCTATACAATCCATTTTCTTTTTACAGTGCCTCTTGCCGTTATGTACAATCAGGGCATGAAAATGGTTATAAACCTCCACATCCGGAGGAAGCTCACTTTCACAGAAGCTTTTCACTTCCGGATACGTTTTTCCGGCATCTATCGGAAAACGCCTGAATAATCTCATTGTATAAGCATCTACTACAAAAGTCGGAAAATCAAAAGCATAGAGAAGGATCGAGTCAGCCGTCTCATTGCCAACTCCCCGAACCTGCAAAAGTTCGTAACGAATGTCCGGAAGAGGACGTTCTTTTATTAAATCGATATCGCAGTCATAGCTCAGAAACCATTCGGTGACAGCTTTCAGATATTGTGCCTTTTGCCTGTAAAAACCTGTCGGACAGATAATTTCCTGAAGCTCCTCTATGGGCAAGGCAATGATTCGCTCAGGTGATAAATTCCCGTCAAACCGCTTGATCGCTTTTTCTACATTAGTCCAGGCAGTATTCTGTGTGAGAACTGCGCCGATCATCACCTCAAAAGGCGTGTCGGCAGGCCACCACCCGAGATCGCCGTAGTGAGAACTCAGAGTTTGACAGATTTTTTTTAACTTTCCCATCGCTTTATTTTTCCTAATGAAGTCTAAGAATAATATTTGCATTACTCAATGAAATACATAGTACATTCTTTCTTCAGCAATGGCGAGAAAATAAATCAAATATTTCCAATTAAGCCCATCTCTGCCATTGAGATTATCGCAACTTTAATCGAAATCGTGTCAAAAAATACGGGCATGGGGGTGCACTAGCGGTTTCGATTTGCAGCGCCGGCTTTTTTGACACAAGTCATCCGGAAAACAAGTCAGATGTGTCAAAAATTACGGGCATGGGGGTGTACTAGCGGTTTCGATTTGCAGCGCCGGCTTTTTTGACACAAATCATCCGGAAAATAAGTCAGATGTGTCAAAAATTACGGGCATGGGGGGTACACTAGCGGTTTCAATTTGCAGCGCCGGCTTTTTTGACACAGATCATCAGGAAAATAAGTCAGATGTGTCAAAAATTACGGCATGGGGGTGCACTAACGGTTTCGATTTGCAGCTCTCATATTTCTGAACAGAAAATTATAAATCGCTCTGTTGCATCAGCTGATAATTAATCGATACATTCAACATCAGACCGAACATAAAATAATTTACAACCATAGAACTTCCGCCGCTGCTTATATATGGCAAAGGGATACCCGTAATCGGTAAAACTCCGACATTCATACCGATATTTTCAACAAAATGAAATCCCTGAACAGCTACTAAACCCATCATCATATAGGAAGATCCTAAATCATATTCCGTCATTTTGCTTGCAATATAAATTGCTCTGAACAAGAAAATCACAATCAAGATAATAAGCAGAGTTGTTCCGATAAAACCGGTATATTCGGAAATAGCTGAAAAAATAAAATCGGACTCTTTAACCGGTACCGGAATATCAATGTTGCCTTCACGTCCGGTAATACCGCCGGAAGCAACTGCTTTCAAAGATTGTTCGATATGATAATTTGAGTTGGGATCATGTCCGGGAAAAAGAAACGTCATAATCCTATTCTTTTGATATTCATCCAGATAATAATTCCAGGCAAGCGGGATCGCTATAATACCGGTCAGACCTCCGGCAATAATATAACGCCATTTCAGGCCATAGACAAAAATCATTACTAAAATCATTAAGAAAATTACAAAAAATGTACCGAAGTCAGGCTCCATTGCAATCAGAAACATCGGTATACCTGAAATACAAGCAATATAAAGAGAACCTTGCCACAAACTGATTTCTTCTTTTTTGATTTTTGCCAGGTATGTGCCTAGCAGCATAGCTATTGCGACCTTTGCCAATTCAGAAGGTTGAAACGTGCCGAAGATCGGAAAACGAATCCAGCTGTCGGCTCCGGTCAGATCATACATCGAAAACCCGTCTATATGTACGATAACCAGCAAAACGATACTGATAAAATAAGTAATATAGCCAATTAGGCCGATAACCGGTAAATCCGCCAGAGAAATTAATAATGCCAAAAGAACGCCGATCATTACCGCACCGATTTGTTTAATTAAATTTCCCGGATATTCACCTGCCCCGTAACCTGCTTGAAATACCTGATTTAATACATAAAGCCCGATAATCGTCATTAAGAGAACAGGAATGATCAGCCAATAATCTAAAAGCTTAAAATATGATTCGGATTTCGATTTTAATTGTTGACGTTTATGCACTGTTTCCCCTCATATTTAATTGTTGACGTTTATGCACTGTTTACCCTCATATTTAATTGTTGACGTTTATGCACTGTTTACTCTCATAAATTACCGGATTCAATCTGTTAAGTCACTTTCTCAATCAGATCTTTGCCATTTAAATTATTGTTCAGAATTTGAAGTTTTGTCCGTAATATTTTCTTCATGTGAAGAATTAAGCGTATGGAGCGGAACGAAATCACTTGCAAGTTCTGTAGCAGTAATTTCCGAATCGCTGATCACGTCAGTTTCTTCTGTCATCTCAATCTGTTTGCGACGAGAGATATATACCAGTGTTGCTATTCCGAATATAACTAACAGCAAAGAAAGTGCCTGTGATACTCGAATACTTGTATTACCGATAAATAATGAATCTGTACGTAAACCTTCCACTCCGAATCGAACTAAACCGTAAAGGATAAAATACCAAGAAATTGTTTCTCCGCGTTTCTTTGAATTTTTTCTGATTTGATACAAAATTATAAAAATTACAATATTCGCAATACTCTCATAGAGAAATGTAGGATGAACCGGAGATAGCGGAGCATACTTATCACCATACTGCGCAAGATATTCATATGTTTGTTTACTGAACATACCCCATGGTAAATCGGTATTGATTCCGAAAGCTTCTTGATTGAAAAAATTACCCCAACGACCGATTGCGTGACCCAGGGGTACATAAACAGCCAGAAAATCAATCAGATCAATTAAATTGATTTTCTTGTGTTTTGCCGTAATAATTACCGCAATAATACCGCCGATCAGACCTCCGTAAAATGCCAGTCCGCCATGCCTCGTTTGAAATATTTTAATCAAATTATCCGAGAACTCGTCCCATGAAAAAATCACATAATAAAGTCTTGCTCCGACTATTGCCAAAATCATGATCAAAAGAAAAGCATCGACTATGTGATCACTTTTAATACCATATTTAGGTGCTTGCTTTACTGAAAGCAAAAAGCAAACCAAAAATGCCACAGCAATAATAATCCCATACCAATATATGTTAAATTCCCGATTACCCAAATTAAAGGAAAAAGCAATTCGATCCACCGGCAAATTATATATACCCAAACCGGGAAATGAAACATGTAGCGTTTCCATGTAAACCTCCAAAAGTTATGCTATATTTCTGTAAAAATTCTCAATTAGTAAAATATAACTCTAGCATATATTAAAACATTATTCATAAAATGAAAGTATTATTTCTTAAAATTATCTTGCTCGTGCATTTTTTTTACTAAATCCAAATCGAAAAGAATACGTTTTTTCATCATATCAACCGATTTGAAAATCATCTCATCACGCACAAAATCCAATAAAACTACTGTAACTTCTTTGTTATATAAATCTATATTCTTATCATAAATATATGTTTCAACTTTAATCTGATCATCGTTACTGACTGTAGGATTAGTACCGATTGATGTAATTGCAGACAGGGTCTTATTCTCAAATTTCACCTGTGAAGCGTAAACTCCGAATCGCGGTTTCACTAAATCAGCATCGAAAATAATATTCAGAGTTGGAAAACCCAGCGTTCTCCCCAGTTTTTTGCCATGGACAACTTCGCCTTGGATACGATACTCATACCCTAAACAGCGATTAGCCTGTTTAATGTTACCTTGCTCAATCAATTCTCTGATCAGGGTCGAGGAAATTCTGCAATCACCTAATTTTACATCACCTACAATAAGCAAATCGGTACCGGTTTGGCGCGACCATTGGACGAGTAATTCCACATTGCCCTGCCCGCCATAGCCGAAACGGGCATCTTTACCCACAATCAAAGCTTGCATACCGAATTTATTCACTAAATATTCGTGAAAAAAATCACTGGCAGAAATCATTTTTACCTGATTTATCATCGGTGCAAGAATTGTTTCTCGCACATTGAGTTCGGCAATTCTTGCCAGACGGCCTTCGGATTTCAGGATCAAACCGGAAAATTTAAAAGAATTGTTGAAATTACTATGCGGATGATCACCGAAAGTAAATACCGTAGGAATCAAATTTCTGACTTGACTGATCGCAATCATCTCTTTGATCAATCTTTGATGACCTAAATGAACTCCGTCAAAAAAACCTAAAGCAATTGCCCGCGGTTGATTTGATATTTGAAATGGATAGTCCCGATATATCTTCATGTTACACCTTATCTGCCATTACCCGCTGATAGTGAACTTGATTTGTCTTATCCAAACTCACTATCGCCAACAATTTATTATTATATAACAATTGGATTAAGGATGCTGAATCCGGCCCGGAAAAATTAATTAATTGCAAATTTTTTCCATGAACAACTTTCTCAGCTTCAATTCTGCTTAAATGATATTGAGGAAAATCGGACAGAGCTTTTTCAATCGGATAAAAATATTTTTGCTCAATTTCATTGCGCATTTTACTTTGATCAGATGCAAATTCTTCTTTTTTCTGAAATAACTCGGCTAAGGTTACCGAATTCTGACCCAATTCGAGATTTCCGCATTTTTGTCTGGACAACGATTTCGCATAAGCAAAACATTTTGCTTTCCTGCCTAAATCATCAATCCAAGTTCTGATATAGGTGCCTTTGGAACAAGAAATTGTCGCTGCACAGAGCCACTGTCCGTCTTGAAACGCGATCCTGGAAAGCTCAGCTTGATATATCCGGATGATTCTGGCTTGTCTGGCAATATCCTGACCATCTCTGGCATATCGGTAGAGAGGTTTGCCGGCAATTTTGACGGCGGAATACATCGGCGGAATCTGCTCAATCTCGCCGGTCAAATCAGATACAACAATCTCACGTAAAGTCCGGTCCAATTCACCGGATTCAATTCGCTGCTGCAATTCCGCCGGATCAACCGAATTGACAATTTCTCCGGTTTTATCCTGCGTATCGGTAGCAGCTCCCAATACAAATTCAACGTGATATACTTTATCGGCAGATTCCAGATATTGAGCAAGTTTCGTATATCTGCCGAATAATACGGGCAGCATGCCGGTTGCAAAAGGATCGAGAGTTCCGCAATGCCCGATCTTTTTGATACCGGTCAAAGCCCTCAAACGAGAAATAACACCGAAAGAAGTAATGTCAGAATGTTTATCTATTAATAATAAACCGTTGAATTCCGTTTTATTCCGCACAGATCATTAACTCCGCCTGCCTGATCAAATCAGCTTCGAACATCTGCAAATCATGACAACCTTCAAGCGTAATTCCGGCAGCTCGGGCATGACCGCCGCCGCCATATTTACTTGCCAATTCACTTACGTCAATTGCCTGGTTTGAACGCAGATTTACTCTGATTTCATTATCTGAAATTTTTCTGATCAAAATTGCCAAATCAATATTTTCCACATCGCGCATCTGAGAACACAAGCCCTCAAGATCATCTTGTGTTACTTGATATTTGTCTAATAACTCCGGTTTAACTATAAACCAAATAATATTGCCGTTTTGATTGAGTTTGGCATTGGTAAAAACCTCACCGATTAAACGCAGTTGATTCAACGGTTTTTCACCGAAAAGCTTATCGCTGATCCGGTTGATTGCAACATTTTGCTTCATTAAAGAAGCACATATTTCAAAGGTTCTGATCCCGGAATTAGCGTAACGCAAACCACCTGTATCACCATAAATACCGCCCATTAAAGATGTCGCTACGGAACCGGACAAACTATATCTTTCACCGTTACGGAGAAAAAGTTCGGCTATCATTTCAGATACCGAAGAACGATCCGATTCCAGCCAAATTGTTACAGCTGAAGTAAACCCGGAATTTCGGAAAAAATCATCTTCCGTTTCTGCTTGGGTTTGATGATGATCAATGATCAAAATAGGTACATCGCTGAATTTTTTCAAAATTGCTTTTCTCTGATTGAGGCGCTCAATTTCATGATGGTCAAGCAAGATAATCAAATCCGGTTTTTGAACTGTAGTCAAAATCTCATCCGTATAAACATTAACCGGATAACCGGCTATAATAAAATCCAAATATACAGGTATTTCCTCATCGACCAGAATCACGGACTTAATACCTGATTGCTCAATTCCGCGAGCTAAACCGACAGCTGAACCTATTGCATCCGCATCAGCTCTTACATGCGGCAAGATAAGAATGTGCTGTATCGAAGAGTCGGACAGCACATTAAAAACATTATTGATTGAACCGATTTTTTCCATATTTCTACATTATTCTTTTAATTGCCGTTGGAGATTATCTCTGGCAATAACTTCATCTATGATCTTTGACATACGATTACCTTCGGCGATCGAATTGTCATATTTAAATCTGATTTCCGGTACATTGCGCAAACGAATTTCTTGACCTATCCGGTAACGAATGAATTTTTTTGCACTTTCCATTACATTTAAGGTAGCCGTGATTTGTTCTCCGTCGCCTAAAGCACTTACATAAATCGTGGCATATGACAGATCACGTGTCACTTCAACTGCGGTTACCGTTGTGAAATCAGGTAATCTGGGATCCTCAATTTCATTTTGAATGAGTTCGGCAACTACCTTCTTTATTTCTTCCCCTACACGATCTGAACGTAACATAATGCCTCTTTTCTAAGTTGCTTTAAACTCGTGCAACCTCTTGCATTTCATATGCTTCAATCTGGTCACCGATTTTGATATCGTTGTATCTTTCAATACCTATACCGCATTCATAACCATGACTTACTTCACGTACATCATCTTTGAAACGTCGTAAAGATGAAATTTTGCCTTCATGAATAACCACTCCGTCACGTACGATTCTGACAGATACTGCACGACTGACGGTCCCGTCTGTTACATAACATCCGCCGATTGTGCCGAGACCTGAAACATTAAAAGTTTCGCGGACTTCAGCATGACCCAAAACAACTTCTTTAAATTTCGGATCAAGCATTCCTTTCATTGCATCTTCAATATCGTTAATCGCATCATAAATTACACGATACATTCTCAGATCAACATTTGCCTGATTTGCCATGTCCTGAACTCCGGCAGCAGGTCTTACATTAAAACCGATAATTACAGCATTTGATACTTCGGCTAAACGGACGTCACTTTCCGTAATCGCACCGACAGCACCGTGAATAACCCGGATTTTCACTTCTTCATTCGACAATTTTTCTAACGATTGCTGAACTGCTTCAACACTGCCCTGGACGTCACCTTTAACAATTAAATTAAAGTCTTTGACTTCGCCCTGTTCAATCTGAGCAAAAAGGTTATCCAGAGACATCCTTGATGTTTTACGCAATGCAGCTTCGCGTTCTTCTTCCTGTCGTCTGGCAGCCAAACTACGAGCAATTTTATCATCTTTAACTGCATAGAAAATATCGCCGCTTTCCGGCACATCGGGTAAACCTAAAATTTCAACAGGAATTGAAGGTCCGGCTTGTTCAACCTGATGGCCGCGGTCATCTGTCATCGCTCTGATATTGCCGATTGTTGAGCCTACCACAACTGTATCACCTACTTTGAGTGTTCCTCTTTGCACCAGGATTGTAGCAACCGGTCCGCGTCCTCTGTCTAATTTCGACTCAATAACCGTACCTTTGGCCTGACGATTCGGATTAGCTTTCAAATCCATAACTTGAGCTGTCAGAACAATCATTTCCAAAAGTTCATCCATATTCTGACCGGTTTTGGCGGAAACTTCCACCATAGTAGTTGAACCGCCCCAATCTTCCGTAATCAGTTCATGTTGCGCCAATTCCTGTTTAACACGATCAAGATTAATTCCCTGTTTATCAATTTTATTGATAGCGACAATAATTTCCGTATCGGCTGCTCTGGCATGGTGGATTGCCTCAACCGTCTGCGGCATAACGCCGTCATCCGCAGCTACAACCAAAACAGCAATATCCGTAACCTGGGCACCTCTGGCACGCATGGTGGTAAAAGCCTCATGTCCCGGTGTATCCAGGAAGGTAATCGGTTGTCCGTCTACATCCACCGTATACGCTCCGATATGTTGGGTAATACCGCCTGCTTCGCCTTCTGTAACCCTGGCATCCCTTATATAATCTAAAATTGAAGTTTTTCCGTGATCGACATGGCCCATTACAACGACAACGGGAGGTCTTGTTTCAAGATCTTCCTCGGCATCTTCCGAATCATCAAAAAGAATATCTTCTTCAGTTACTTCAATTATTTTTTCCGCTTTAATGCCAAAATCATTTGCAATCACTTCCGCCGTGCCATAGTCAATTTCTTGATTCAAGGTAGCCATGACACCGTAAGTCATCAATTTTGAAATAACATCAGCAGTTGTCTTTTTTAACAATTCTGCCAACTCACGAACAGTTAAAACTTCCGGTAATTTAACATTGGTAGTTTGAGCAACTTGGGGACGTTGTTGATTTTCACGCCTCTGTCTGCGTGTTTCTTTCAGTCTTTCCTGTTCCAAACTGCGGTCACGAGCTTCACGTCTGCGTTCGTAATCAGATTGTCTGCGTGTTTTCGCACCCGAAGCACGTTTATCATGTTGCTTACGGAAATCCACTTTGGCGTTTTCCGTAATTTCCGGATTCAATTGAACTTCATAACGCGGATCTTGTCTTTTTTGACGTGGTGATCTGCTTATACGTGGTGCTTCTTCTCTGTCTTTATCCTGTACAAAACCGGTACCGCCACTGCGTCTGACATCCGGTTGTCTGCGATAGTCAGATGAAGTACGCGCTCCTCTGGATTGATATTCGCTTCTTTGCGGACGTTCTCCCCGCGGTTGATATTCACCGTCTCTTTGCTGCGGACGTGAACGTTCTCCCCGCGGCTGATAATCGCCTCTTTGTAAACGCTCCCCACGCGGTTGATATGTAGTTCTGCCCTGACCGTCACCCGATCTTGTTCTGCGCTGATCGGCAACAGGAACTTCTCTGTTTTTACCTACATAATTCCCTTTTTGCGGTCTGATGCGCGGTCCATCAAAACTGGATTCCGTAATACCGCGATCAACAATTAATTTTGGTTTGCGCGGTTCGGATTTCTTCACTGCAGCTTTGTCAACCGGCTTTTTATCAGTTTTCGGCTTGCTGAATTCAGCATCTGAAACTTTGGAAGATTCTGTAATTGATGAATCCTTGCTTGCTTTTACCGGTTTTCTATCCGCTGCAACAGATTCAACAGAAGCCGGTACTTGATGCGACTCGGTCGATTCAGTTTTTGCAGTTACCTCTTCAGTTTTAGCAACAACTTGTTCGGTGACCGCACTTTTCTTAGCAGCTTCAATTTTTTCCGGGCTTGCAGGAATCATTTTTTCAGGTGTAACTTCAGTATCAGTAACAGATTCCGTCGGCGCACTTTCGGAACTTGCTGTCACATCTACAGGTTTAATTTCTTCCGGAACAATCGGAATTTCAGATTTTGCTTTTCCCGGAGTTTGTTCTGCTTTACGTACAGCCTGAACTGTTGTCTTGGCATCAGCTTGCTCAGGTTCTGTAACAGTTTCCGGCTGGTGCTTGGCCGGAGCGGCAGGTACTTTTTTTACAACTTTAACCACACCCGTAATTTCACGACCGGAAATCCCTTGCAAACTGACTTTGGGACCTTCAGGTTTCTTAAATTCAGGTCTTTTTATTTCGGGTGGAGTTTTAACCTCTTCTGCCTTTTCCGATTTTACATCCGATTCCAAGTTCTCTTTTGCAGTTTCAGCCTTATTATCAGTTTCATTGACCGAAGATTCACGATCTTTGGACACCTGAGCTGTTTTTTTAACATCATCCTCACGGATAAATCCTGCTCTTAAACCTGAATCCGATTCTCTTTTAATTTGCGCCATATATTCTCCTAACTCAAAACAAATCAAATCTAATATTCACATACTATACTATCATACTGTATTATCATAACTATCATTCTGTTTCATCTTCTGCGAGATCTGTCGAATCAGCTAAATTATCGGTATTTATTTGCTCTTCATTGTCAGTTTCTTCTATTTCAAATACTTCCTCATTATCATTGAAAACATCACTTTCCAATTCAACGGAATGTTCATTTGTTAAATCTGCCGAATAATCATCGTGCTCATCATCTTCATAATCAAAATCCTGATCCAGAACATCATCAAAATGCATTAACAATTCATGTTCAACTTCTTCTCTTTGCTGACTTTCACTCTTAATATCAATTTTCCAACCGGTTAAACGTGCCGCTAATCTTGCATTTTGACCGGATCTGCCGATTGCCAATGAAAGTTGATGATCAGGTACAACAACCCGGGCAGATTCATCATCATAAAGATCAACCCGTAATACTTTTGCCGGACTGAGAGCATTACTGATAAAGATAACCGGATCTTCATGCCATTCGACAACATCAATTTTTTCACCATGTAATTCATCAATCACATTTTGAACTCTCATACCGCGTTGTCCGACACATGACCCCACTGCATCGACATTGGGATCGAATGAACGCACGGAAATTTTTGTGCGCGAACCGGCTTCACGGGCAACAGACACAATTTCAACCACATCAGTGCCGATTTCAGGAACTTCCTGTTCAAATAAACGTCTGACCATATTGGGATGACTGCGGGATACCAGAACCATCGGTCGATTATGCCTTTCATCAACCCGTAAAATATAAAAACGCATTTTTTGATTAAACTCATAATTATCCAGGCGCGATTGTTCATTACGGGTCAAAACCGCTTCAGCACGTCCGATGTCAACAACAACCTCTCTTCTATCCATACGTTGCACGACACCGTACGCCAATTCGCCGATCCGGTCACTGAATTCCTGATGGATTCTTTCTTTTTCGGCCTGACCTAATTTTTGATTGATCACACTCTTTGATTGTTGAGCGGCTAAGCGTCCGAAATCCTGAGGGCTGATTTGATACTCCAACATATCACCTATTTCAAAATCTTCCGATAAGGCTTTTGCTTCTGCTAAAGATACTTCCGAGTTCGGATCTGATATTTCTTCCACAACAGTGCGAGTAATAAAAACTCTCATATCACCGGTTTCACGATCTACTTCCGCTCTGACATTATCCGTGGATTTGGGATTAAATTCCCTCTTATATGCTGCGACCAGAGCTTCTTCTACATATTCAAAAAGTTCTTCTTCCTCAACGCCTCGTTCTTTGGATAACAATTTCAAAGAATCAATCAATTCAGCATTCATCAATTTTTCTCCTTATTTCAATCAAAATTTATCGTCCTGGCAATTTTGGCTACATCTTTTAACTCAAATTTTACTGTTTCACCATTTGTTTCATCTCTGATCGTTAAAGTCTGATCAGTACCATTCAGCAATTCTCCGGTAAAAACTTTTTTATTATCTCTTTTCTGATATAGTTTCACCTCAACTTTTTGCCCTGCATATAAATCAAATTCTTTAACTTCGGTTAACGGTCTTTCCAAACCGGGTGAAGAAACTTCAAAATAATCATGATTACGCAATTGCAATTTATGTTCAATCAGCGGATCCACAGTTCCGCTGATCAATTCACATTCATCAATATTTATACCGCCACGTTTGTCTACTAATAAACGCAAAATAATTTTGCCGTTTTCTCTGATATAAAGCACATCAATCAATTCGAAACCCATGTTTTGAATTGTCGGTTCCAAAGCATCAAATATCTGTTGACAACGCGCATCTCTTTTTGCCATTTTTCCCTACCTGTAAAATATCAACTAATCTGTCTGTTAACTATCATCTTAAATTTCAATTAAATCTTTCTCAAAAACAAAGAGTGGGCAAGCCCACTCTTTTCAGAAAAACTTCAAGATGTGAAACTAATATAACAATTAAAACGTTGATTTGCAAGTTTTTCAAACAATTTAAAATATTGTACAATTACAAGTAATCAAGTTAAGATTAAATTATGATTAAAACGATATAAAAACGAGATAAAAAAGATATTAAAGGAGAATTAATTTATGATTGAAGCCATTGTCGGATCTAAAGGTTCAGGAAAAACATCAATAATGGTCGATGAGATTACTAACATTGCTAATACGAAAGATACAAATGTGGTTTGTATAGAATATGGTAAGCGATTTAATCAATACATTCCTTATCAGGTACGTTTGATTGATATAACAGAATATCCGGTCAGAAATTATCGTGAATTACTGACATTCATCGCAGGAGTCAGTGCTAAGGATCACGATATTACTCATTTTTACATTGACAGCTTATATAAGATTGCTCACTCTGAAGATCGGATCGAACTGGAAGCGTTTTTTGATGACTTGGAGGATCTTACCAAAAATCTGGCAGCCAAATTCATTATTACTATTAGCGATAATCCTGATGCAATGCCCGACAATGTAAAAAAAGTTATACGCTGAATTAATTCAGGTTAATAACAAATCAGAAATTATGAATATGATAAAGCCATGATTTTAAGATAAACAAAATCATGGCTTTTAGTTTGTCACACTGAATGATATATCAGATTAGACAATTAGGATATAGTTATTAATCCGGTTCATCTTAATTAAAATTAATTCAGGGCTTTTTCCAGCAACGATAAGTCAACTCCTGACATGTCTTTAAGCAAATCATAGATTTTGGCGGTTATTTCTTTTACTCCGCCCTGTTTTCTTGATTCTATGTTTAACGGCAAAATAGGGTCATGCAAAGACATCCGAATTAAAAACCAACCGTCTCCGTTTTCTTGATCAAATGAAACACGTACACCTTCATAATTTTCAGGAACAATTTGCCAACCTTGTTTTGAAGTACTGGCTTGTTCAACTGCCTCAAGAATTTTTTTGCCTGCAGACTGAAAATCAGTTTCAGTGATATTAAGACGATATTCTATCGCTTCTGCAGGATCTTTCAATGTAGCCAACATGCTGTCGATCGTTTTGCCTTCACGCTTCAGGTGAGCAGTTTTGATCAAGATCTTAGCAATCAAATATGCACCGTCATCTAAAAAATAATTCTCTTTCAAAGCACCGTGACCGGATGTTTCAATAGCTAATTGACTATCAATTCCTTGATTATTGAGCCTGATTGATTCATTGATAACATTACGATATCCACGTTTAAAACGATGATGAACACCACCCAAACTCTCAATGAATATTTTGAGCTCATCAGAAGTTATCGAATCGGTAACTATTGTAGTACCGGGATGTTCTTCTAAAACTATTGCCGACATCAGGGCTATGATACGATTACGATTGATCTCTTTTCCTGTTGCATCAACTGCAGACGAACGATCAACATCCGTATCGAAGATAATTCCTAAATCCGCATTGTTACTAATTACTGCTTGACGAACACTTTCCATTGCCTCTTTATCTTCAGGATTCGGTATGTGATTCGGAAAAGAACCGTCAGGTTCTAAAAATTGACTTCCCGTAGTATCTGCACCTAGCGGTTCCAACACTTTATCTGCGAAGAAACCTCCCGCACCGTTGCCTGCATCTACCAAAATCCGCAAACCCTGCAAAGGCTTATCATAATTATCCGGATCAGCTGCTCCGCGGCGTATTACATCCACTAAACCATCTGCGTAAATTGAAATATAATCAAGATAATCCGCTGAAACATCTTCGATTTTATCAGGCACATCAACTTTTGCAGCTAACTCCAAAATATCCGTAATATCCTCTTTTTCTAAACCGCCTTCTGCAGTAAAGAATTTAAAACCATTGCGATTGAATGGCAAATGGCTGGCTGTTATCATTATCGCTCCATCAAAAGCATTCTCTTCTTGTACAGTCGACATAAACATGGCAGGTGTTGAAGCAATTCCGAAATCGGTCAATTTAACTCCTTTACTTGCAAGACCTGACATTAATGCGTTTTCAAGAGTTTCTCCGGACAATCGCGAATCCCGGCCGACCGAAACGTTTAAAGAAGACATTTCGGTACCGGTTTTCTTTTCTAACCAACAAGCAAATGCTTGTCCGATCGCATAGGCAACCTCAACAGTTAAATTAACACTTTCTCCGGCAACTCCATCCAAAGCAACACCTCTGATATCACTGCCATTTTGAAGATGTTTCCAATCTACGTTTTGCAATATCATGTCATACCTCCATTTTTATTATTTATTAATATCTTTAAGATTATTCTATATTTTATATTTTAAGAATATTGATAAATTTTAACTTAGCTAAATCTTCACTGTTTACTGTTTTCAACTTTTTGTCATCTATACTACGACTCAGTGATATTATTATAACCTAAACAGATGAATAATGTTTTTCATAAGAAAAATGTTAAGAGCAAATTATTAAAGACAGTAAACCCCATAGTATTAAAAAATATTTGCATAACAAGAGAAGTTTTAAGAAAGAATTATTATTCAAAACACAAAACCCCTGAAACACTGTCGTATCAAGGGTTTTACTGTTGGAGCTTGCTGACGGACTCGAACCCCCGACCTGCTGATTACAAATCAGCTGCTCTACCAACTGAGCTAAGCAAGCATTTTCGTTTTAGCTTAGTTATAATACCATAAAATAAAATCTTGTCAAATTATATATTACAATCTTATCAAATTATATATTTATTAATCCGGCTCATTGTCTGCTGTTATACCTGAGGATTTATTCTTTTAAAATTCAAAATATATATTTAATAATATTAATTAACGAAACCGGATCTTCTAAAATCAGCATCTTATAAAATCAGCTTTTCACCTCTGATTACATCAATTGCTTCTTGTTCTACTGCAAGTTGACCGGAATCATTATTAAAAACAGTAACCGAACAATTGCTGACCGATCTGATTAATTCTTGCCGAGGCGGAATCAGATTGCGGGTAACGGTAATCGCATAGTGGATTAATGCACCGTGTGAAAAAGCAATTACTGTTTCGTCACGGTGCTGAGTAAGCATGTTGCCGAGAAAAGTTTTTGCCCGATCTGCTACTTGTTGTATCGATTCTCCGCCTTTAACCGGAACATAGTTCGCCCGATCGTAGAAATAGCTGTATAAGTCATGATCCTCATCGATATCCAAGTCGGCATAACTAAATCCTTCATAGATTCCGAAAGCCATTTCAATTATCAAAGGTTCAAGTATAATATCCGCCTCATGTCCGAATACAATTTCCGCAGTGTCTTTGCTTCGATTTAACGGACTCGAATAAATAGCATCAAATTTTTTATTTCGTAAAATTGCGGCCAATTTTTCAGCCTCAGCTTCACCGGTTTCATTTAACGGGATATTGACTTGACCTTGTATTTTATGTAGTTTGTTCCATTGTGTTTCACCATGTCTAACCATGAATAATCTCATATTTACCTCTTGCCATTCGATTTTCTCTTGTCATTCGATTTTCTCTTGCCATTCGATTTTCTCTTGTCATTCGATTTTCTCTTGCCATTCGATTTTCTCTTGCCATTCGATTTTCTCTTGTCATTCGATAAATTGCACAGTTGACAGATTTCCTCAAGCAATCTTCTATGATATGCCCTCGAGTTTCTCAGCATCTTCATACTTGCCAAGCAAAATCAGGTAATCACCCATTTGGATTTTAACTCGCGCTATATTAGAAAGTATAGTTTCTCCGTTTCTTCTGAAAGCAACTACCATCATATTGTATTTATTGGAAAAATTTATTTCAATTAAATCTTTTCCTATCCAAGAATCTACTGCCTGGATTTCCATTATAGTATATTCATCACTAAAATGGAGATATTCCATAAAGTTACTGCCGGATATGCTGCGGGCAAGACGCTCGCCCATATCGATTTCCGGAAAGATAATCTGAGTAGCCCCCAGTTTTTCCAAAATTCTGGCTTGCATATGTGAATTTGCCTTAGCAATTATGCGCGGTATATTATGATCTTTTGCAGCCAGAGTCGCAATAATTGATGATTCCAAATCATCACCGATTCCGATTATTGCAACATCAAAATTGGATAGCCCTAACTCCTCAACAGCTTTTTCATCAAACAAATCACATTGCACTGCAGCTGTTACTTCATTTGCAAGTTCATTGATTACGTCAAAGTCACTGTCGACTGCCATTACCTCAACATTAAGTTCAAATAGTTTCTTGGCTAATGAAGATCCGAACATACCGGCACCAAGCACAACAACTGATAAATTTGTATTCATATTAATAATCCTCTCATTAAGAATCTTTAGTTTAAAATATATTAACCGATTGCAATATTCGATTCCGGATAATGCAGTTTGCTCGGACTGGTACGATTACTGATCGCGAACCCAAGAGTCAGAGGTCCTACTCTGCCCGAATACATTGTTAATGTAATCATGAACTTACCGAAAGAGGTTAAATCCGGGGAAATCCCTTTGGATAAACCAACTGTTCCATATGCCGAAACCGTTTCAAAAACCAAATCAATAAATGAGGCTTTTTCAGTAATCGTCAGCAAAAAGGAAACAGATATGATCAAAATCAGACCGACTACTACCAATGCCAATGCTTTGCGGATTGTGCTTGAACCGATTTGTTTACGGAAAACAACCGGATCCGTTTCACCTTTGATGGTGGAAATAGTTGTAATAATCAGCACACCGAAGGTCGTAGTTTTTAAACCGCCTGCTGTCGACCCGGGGGAACCGCCGATAAACATCAGAATGATTAAGAGAAAAGCTGAAGAATCTCTCAGACCTGCTAACGGAACTGAATAAAAACCTGCTGTTCTGGATATAACTGATTGGAAGAACGATTGTCCGACCTGTACCGGAAAACTTTCATTGCCTATAGTCTCCGGATTTGAATATTCCAGGATAAAAAAGAACAAAGCACCAAGAAAAATCAATAATCCGGATATTGTTAAAACTAATTTGCCATGTACAGAAAGAAGTTTAAATTTTCTTTTTTGTAAAATTTCCTGAGTTACTAAAAATCCCAAACCGCCGATCGCTACTAAGGCCATAATTGTGATATTGACTACGGGATCTTCACGCCAGGGATAAATTGAGTCGCCCAAATTATCAAAACCGGCGTTACAAAAAGCTGAAATTGATTGAAATATTGAATACCATATACCTCTGATCCAACCGAAGCGGGGAATAAATCTTGTTGCCAAAAGCAAAGCACCGATTCCCTCAACCGTGAATGTAAAAGCAATAACATACTTCAATAAACGGATAATTCCGCTGAAAGTATCCAGATTTAATTGTTCTTTAAGGATTTGTCTGCTTTGTAAACCGATCCTCTTGCGCAAAACGAGCGGAAACATTGTTGCCAAAGTCATAATACCCAGTCCGCCGATTTGAATTAAGGATATAATAATTATCTGCCCGGCAAGATTCCAATGATAAGCAGTATTTACAACTACCAAACCTGTAACACAAGATGCAGATCCTGCCGTAAACAAAGCATTAATAAACCCGATCGATTCACCTGACCGGGTTACGGCACCCAGATTGAGCAGACAGGCCCCGCTTAAAATCAGCAAAGCAAATCCGATCAATAAAACCAAGGGTGGATTCAAGCTTAAATTACTGATTTTGTCAGATATATTCTTAAAAATATTTTTCATATCTCTTTAGTTACCGAAAACAATCCTATTCTTATTTAGCCAAAAGATCACGAATTTCTTCCAATAAGAGAACTTCATCTGCTTTAGCTTCTTCTTCAGCTTGTTCAGATTCTTCCTCGTCTTTCTTCGCAAACATTGTCCGCATTTTGTTCATGCCTTTGATGACTATGAATACACATAAGGCAATAATCAGAAAATTGACGATCATTTGAATCAAATTACCGTAATTCAGTGCCAATTCAGGTTTTATCACTTCGCCTGCTTCTACAACTGCCGGCTTAAAAACATATTTCATATCTGCTAAAGAGATATTATTGAGTAATAAACCGACCAGCGGCATAATAATATCAGCGACAAAACTATCGATGATTGCCTTGAAAGCAGTACCTAAAACAATACCGACTGCCATATCTATCACATTGCCTCGCGCAATAAACTCTTTAAATTCTTTCCACATACCTTATACTTACTCCTATTTTATTACAAAGTAAAGAGCCTTCACCTTTTTAACGCCGGTAAATGAATTGTCATTCAATAAACGCTAAAATTTAAAGTGGCAGCTCTAATTTTTCCAATCTAATTTTTTGTAGGCATCTGCTGCATAATCCGATAACTTTCCGGGCAATACTCCTCTGATACCTAAATCGGCAACTGCTATATCTGCCAATAAGCCATGGAAAAAGACAGCCAGTGCAACTGCTTCCGTCAGATTTGGCATTTGGGCTGTAAAGCCGCTGAGCAAACCGGTCAAGACATCACCTGATCCGGCTTTTGCCAAGCTTTGATTACCGCTTGAATTAATATATATCTGACCTGTCGGTAATGCAAGCACTGTTGCATGACCTTTTAACACTATATATGTTGAACTGCGTTTTGCAAGTTCAGCCGCTGCAGCCTGGCGATCCTGATCCAAAAGCTCAGCCAAATCGGGTGCCAAACGCTTAAACTCTCCCGGATGGGGCGTTAAAACAGCCGGTTGCATCCCGCCGGCTGATCTGTCTCGGAACATCTGCTGCCAATCCTCGATTTTTGCTAAATAATTTAATCCGTCAGCATCGATTATCAATCTCTTTGCCGCTGAACAAATATATGGCAAATTATCTTTCAACCATTCCGCCTGACCTGCTCCCGGTCCTAAACCGATACTATCAACCTCGGCAATCAACTTTTTCCAGTTTTGAATTTTATCCGTATTATTCTGATCGGCAACAACGACCTTACCATCAGGCAAAGCAATAACCGGTATTTCTGCAATTAAGCTTTCCGGAGAAATTTTAAGCAAATCCGCAACTATAGTTTGAGGTGTTCTGACATAGGTATACCCCACACCCGTTGCATGGGCAGCTTGCAGAGCGAGAATGATCGCGCCGCTCATTCCGTCTGAGCCGCCGATCAATAACGTTTTGCCGTAAGTACCTTTATGTGATAATGCGGAACGTTCCAGTTCAAAATGTTTAACAGTATCCAGAGTTAAAACCCGCGGCGAAAATACGCCCGGATCGGATTCCTTAAAATAATCGAGCAATTTGGTTTCCAGCCAGGACCTTTGCATACTGAGCGGTGCTGCAATTATTTCACCACTATAGGCACAACCCGGTTCTGCCGCCAAACCTGTTTTGAGTGCACTGAACGTTACCGTGTAATCAGCAGAGAAAACTTCCTGATCACAAGCACCGGTTGCACTATCAATACCTGTAGGGATATCGATTGCAATCCGGCAAGCATTTGTACAAGAATTGACAATCTTTAACACAAATAAAATATCTTGAGTTAATGGTCGTGCCAAATTAAAGCCTGTACCCATAATCCCGTCGATTATATAATCAAAAGATTCTGCATCTTCTTCAAAGTGATTGCGATCAAAGTGTAATACCCGGCTGCTTATACGGTCCGAAGATTTTAGATAAGCAGCTTTATTTTGTGCAGCATCGGGCGGTAGTGATTTTTCCGGAAATAAATCTAATACGCTGACTTCAAAACCATAGGCTGCAAGTTGTCTGGCAGCGGCCCAGGCATCACCGCCGTTATTCCCTGCTCCCGCCAAAAACAAAACTTTTTGTCCGCTCTTGCCCAAGCGAACAATTAATTCGGTCACAGCGGCAGCTGCCTGTTCCATCAATATAATGCTTGGCAAATCAAACTCAACAACAAAAGCTTGATCTAAATACTTTTGACTTGCTGAATTAATCGTTGGTAATGAATTTTCTAAAATTTTCATTTGTTTATGCAAAAAACAAAGAGGCTGTCTTAAATCCGGAAAACTAATTTTCCTCAATCATTCAGACAACCTCTGCTTTCAAATATTAATTAAGATGTTTATCCAAAGCCGCGGTTAATTCTTCGTAAGGTCTTGCTCCGATCATTTTTTCAACAATTTCTCCGTCTTTGAAAATATAGATCGTCGGAATTGACAATACACGAAAACGTTCGGCTAATGCACCTTGTTCATCAACATTAATCTTACATACTTTCGCTTTGCCTTGATATGTTTCTCCGATTTTATCAACAACCGGACCCACCATACGGCATGGACCGCACCATGCAGCCCAAAAATCTACCAATACCGGTAAATCACTCTCAATTACTTCTCTTTCAAAATTATCTACTGTAACTTCTAAAGCCATAATACACCTCCAAAATGTGTTTATTAATTTATTTACGTTTTCATTATATGCCATAAGTGCATATTTATTTGTAACAGATGACACCTAATATCTTACGCATAATTCAGATGAATTCCTGTAAGATCGAATCCTCGGGAACCACAATCGGATCAACACGCGGAATTTTATTACATGCCCTGATTAAACGTTTTGCCTGTTTAATTGCCAGATTCAGGTCGGCGTAGAAATAACCTGCTTTAACATTATTTGATGGCAGTAATTCACCTTCCATATATTGATTAATCGATATTTTTAATTGTTCTCTGGCTTTCGGTACTATTACTGAATATTCATATTCCAAGGCAGAATTAACATAAAAATCCGCAGATTTCAAATAGACCGGAACAAATTCTTGTTCCGCTCTGGCAATCATCGGCCAAAAATCAATGGTCGATAATGCTGTGGCACCACGATGAAAAACGTCTCTGCTCAAGCGTCTCAGCATTCTCATATCCACATGATCTAAAATTCTGTTATCCGCCAGCAAAGTGGCATACGGCATAATAAAAATCCCGACTGAACGTTCTTTATCTAAATTTTTTCTCAATTCTTCAGACAAACCGTGCAGTCCTTCAATCATAAAAGTATCGCCCTGTCGCGGATTAATTATTTTATGTTCTTCCATTATCCGCGATCTGCTTTTAAAATCAAAAGTCGGTATATTAACTGCTTGCATGTTCTCCAATGCTTTCAAATCGCGATGTAATAAATCCAAATCCAATGCTTCAATGCTCTCATAGTCAGGGCGACCTTGTTCATCATATGCCAGAGGTTTACTGCTGTAATAGTCGTCCATTGAAATCAAATGAGTTTGCTTGCCGCTTTCCGTTAATTTTCGGGAAAATAAAGTTGAAAAAGTCGTTTTGCCGGAAGAAGTAGGCCCCGATAAAAACACAAAAGAAATTTCCTGATGAGCTAAAACATAATCCGCTATCTCCTGAACTTGTGTTTTAAATCCTTGTTCACACTCTTCAATAAAGCGGGGAAATTTAGTAGTGCCGAGCTTTCTTTCCAAATCACCGATTGTAATCAATTTGATTTTTCCTAATTCTGCCATCGCCTGTCCTTTATTAATTCTATAAGTTTATATTTTATCTGTATTCAACCTGCATAGTATAGTCCTCTGCTGTTAAATATCTTTATCAATATCGATCTTGAAAACGTCTGAATTGACATTATACATTCTTTTTTATTTAATGCGACTATTGACCGATTAATTATATTGCCGTTTTGCCGATGCCATAATTTACAGCACTTCAGCTGAAAACTATGCTGTCACCGGGATTTTCTGCATAGGATAAGATTATACTATTATTAGCAAATTTCTGCTCGGCAAAAGATGTAAAATTTGTAATTTCAACCTGATTTCCGGTCAATCTCTGTTGCATTTCCTCAGCAAATGATTTGTAGAAATGCTCATAACCGAATCCGTGCATCGGGACAACAATTCGCGGTTTCAACAGTTCAATCAACTCTTTTGAACCATTCAGCAACGGTTCTTCCTGATAGCCGTCACTTGTACCGCAAGGTAAAAATGCAATTTTTACAGGAGCAAATTTGGCAACTTGATCTTTTAACCAGGTAAATTCTTTGGCAAAACCCTCATAAAATTCAGGCAAGTCATCCCACACTGCCAAATCACCGCCATAATATATTGAAAAATTTTCATTGCAATCTTGGAATAAAACAGCTCCGCCCTGATCGGTCGAACCGGCATTGGCAAAATTCAGGATCTGAATGTTTGCAGTTGTTTGCGGATACAGCCGGCAGAAATTCCGGTTATTCATATATTCTTCAAACTCCAATTCCGGTTCATCGGAAAGAATATACAATAAACCGTCAGCCAGAAACTGCTGCACTATACCCGGATCATAATGATCTTCATGACGATGCGAAGAATATCCGAACAATTCAGAATATTTCGACTTATGTTTTGCCAATTCAAAGACACCTTCCGATATTTCACCCTGTTTCGGTCTTTGCGGTAATATACCGTAATCAATTAAAATCGCTTTATCACTATACTCGAAAAAAAACGAACTATGGTTCAAATAAGTAACTTGCATAACACCCTCCTTGACTCTGATGGCAGAGTATTTAATTCAACATAACACATTAACAATATAGCTTAAAGAGACTATCCGGGTATCTGTTAAGCTTGGCAGATTAAATAGTCCTCGATGAAACAAGCAACTCCGTCATGATTATTGTCCGGACAAATATAATCGGCATGTGCCTTTAAGCCCTGGGCAGCATTTGCCATAGCCACCTTAATACCTGCTTCATTAAACATGCTGAGATCATTATCGTAATCTCCGATCACACAGACATCCTCTTTCGAGAAATTTAACAAATCACGCAGTTTACCTACTGCTGTACCTTTTGATACATGACCGGCAAAAATTCCCGTAATGCCGTAGCCTGTTGCTTCCGTTTTTATCTGGGGATATTGTGCCAAATAATGTTTGATCCGAGCAATACGATCCGGATCATCTTCATAAGCAACAAATTTCAGAATTCTCAAATCGGACTCAGATGCAATTTCACCGTAATTCAACTCGGTAAAAGCCGGTGCCAAATAAATCTGTTCCGAAGCTGCTAAATCCAGATACTCGGATAGTTTATTTCTGATCATCTTTTGAGTCTGATCATAAAAATACATCATTTTCCGACTATAAGCTGTATAAGCATTTGCATAGTCAGCTAAGAATTGCCAAATCTCTTTGGTCACAGTCTGATCTATTGTCACTTGATACAGCACTTTATTTTCAGATAAATCTTCCGCCATACTGCCGTTAAATGACAGATGATAATCGCATACTACATAGGGCTCTTGAAAAAAACTCATCATGAAATTTGTTCGGCCTGAAGCAAAAACAATAATTACTCCTTGGTTTTTCAAGGCAGCCAGAGCTTGTTTATTCCGTTCGGTAATAATTTTATTATCATTCAGTAATGTACCGTCCAAATCTAAGACAAGCATTTTTATCGGTATTCTTTTCATATATCCTTACCCAATATTATTTTTATATATTCACTATACATTTATTTAAAATTTACTGTATTTTAATTTTATATTCATTTTATATTCATTTTGTTAGTAATTCTTAGTTTATTAGTTTGTCTGAATAAGAAAAATCCGGATCCTGCATAATTTCTTAATGAATCTCAGCAACAATCCGGATTTAAGTTTAATCAATCAATTAATTAATAACTACTTAAACAATTTGTCGTATCCTGCTTCTTTGATTTTTTCAATCATTTCTTTATCACTCATTATATTACGTAAGCCGATTACTTTTGCACCTTGTTTGATTGCATTATCGTACATGTTCAAGAAATTTTGTGCTACAAAGACTAGATCAAATTGATTTGCTGAACTGACACCTTCTGCTAGAGCACAGTGATGAATCTCTTGTACAGGAATATCCATTTTTTTGAATGCTCTTTCCGCTGCCATTTTCATCATCAAACTAGATCCTGCTCCGTTTGCACATGCAACTAAAATTTTTACCATTCTCTAATCTCTCTTTCTTAATTATTAAGGTTAAGCACCTGATAAAATTATACTATGTTTTTACGTAATTTATAAACATTTTTTAAGATTGTTAAAAATTATTTTACTGCTTGTTGTTCTTCGCGAATGCGTTTGCATTCTTCCCAATCTTCAGTTTCTAAGAAGTAGGTATCCTTCTTCAATCTGTATTGAATTTGCGGAATTGCAATTAAAGCAATAACAACCAGAGCTACACCGATATAGCTTAAATATTTCATCACAACCGTGAATACCGGCCAGACAACTGCCCAGTCCCACATACCGAGGTAACCGCCGTATTGAGCTAAGCCTACGAATGAAGCAATGAAAGCTGAACCGAATACCTGAGCCAAACCGGACAAGAACGGGAAGATCATTGCTGCTTTTGCACCACCTTTATTATCAGCATATACTGCGATAATTGCGTTATCGAAGAATACCGGTACGAATCCGGCAACAACCAGAGTCGGGCTCTTCAACAAGACTAAGGCAATAATTGCCAAGAATTGACCTAAAGCACCGAAGATAAATCCGATTGTAACGGCATTTTGTGATCCGAAACCGAATGCAACGGCACAGTCAACACCGGGAACAGCACCCGGAAGCAATTTTCTGGAAATACCCTGGAATGAATTGGTTAATTCTGTAACGAATGTACGAACACCTAATTGCAGGATTGCCAGGTATACACCGAAGTGGAATGAAGTTGTCATGATATAGAATACAAAGTTTTGAGTTTCTTTCATGAATTCTTTTTCAACTAAGTACGGTTTACCCAGGATTAACAAAATAATTCCGAAGAACAATGTCATCAAAATAGCTGTCGCTACCATGTTCTCATTGAAAATTCTCAACCAGCCCGGAAGCTTAATATCATCCAGACGTTTGGTCTCTTTTTTGCTCTTTTTAGCCATTTTTTCAGCTAACCAGGTTGAGAGACCGATACCGAACATCTGTTGATGAGCAATGGTAAATCCGGCACCATCGGTTAAGCTCTGTGACTGACCGACGATTAAATTGGAACCGACTGCCCAGTAAAGACCTAAAAGCAAACCCATGACAATCAGAATTCCGATGTTGCTGTTTTTCAAAGACGGAATAGCAAAAAGGATTAACCAGAATGCTGTTGCCGCTTGTTGCATCTGAACGTGACCGGTTGTGAAAAGAGCTCTGAGTTTGGTCACTTTTTTCAAGGCAACCAATACAATGTTAAAGATAAAAGCAATCAGAAGCAGAATCATAACATCAGAGAATGTTCTGCCTAATTCTTTTTCCATACCGGCTTGAACCGCATTTTGTCCGAAATACGGATCGATAACCATCGCATCTAAATTAAATTTATCTTTTAAACCGACCAGAATCGGACGGAAGTTACTGGTCAATCCACCTGAACCTACTTGTAAGATAAAGAAACCGATTGTGGCTTTAATAAATCCTGCAAGTACGTCATACCAGGGTTTTTTCAATAGAGCATATCCTAAAACAACCAACAGACCGATAAAATATGCCGGTACTGTCAGGAAGTTATTTACGAAAAATTCCCAAATAGTTGATAAAACATTTAACATAATAATCTCCTCTTATTCAAGCATTGCATCAATTCTTAATAAATCCTCAGCTGATGTTGCTTTATTTAATTCTTCCAAAACAGCTTCATTGGTTAAAACTGAATATAGACGTTGCATGTTTTCCATATGCTCGTCCGCATTAGTTGAAACTAATGTAAAAAACAATGAAGCATCTTTTTCAGGGTTGCCTTCTTCAAAAGACACCGGGTTTTCCAATTTCATGAAACCGATTGTTGTATTGAAAGCACCTTCTGCATTTTCTGTAGAATGCGGCATGGCTACACCCGGTAATATAACAATATACGGTCCATGCTTTTCCACACAATCAATCATTGCCTGAGCATATCTTGCATCTGTAGTTCCATCCGCTTCCATCGGCTGACAACTCATACGAATTGCTTCACGCCAATCTGCTGCAGATTCATGAAATGAAAAATGCCCTTTATCATGAATATCCTTTAGTAACATTTTTCCTCCTTCTTTTTTATGTTTTTGATATTTTACTGGCCGTAATAAGCATCTTTTCCGTGTTTACGGAGATAATGCTTATCTAACAAGCCTTGTTCAATTCTCGAGATTTCAGGATTAATCGCTTCTGTTCTGTATGCCATTTTGCAGCACTCTTCCAGTACTTTAGAGTTTTCAACAGCCTTAAAGGATTCAGGTCCCCAAGTAAAAGGACCATGTCCGGCAACTAAAACACCCGGTACTGCATCAGGATCGATTTGATTTTTTTCAAATGTTTCCACGATCACTAATCCGGTATTTTTCTCATACTCTTCTTTGATTTCCTGATCAGTCAATTTTCTGGTACAAGGCACATTGCCATAAAAAGTATCCGCATGGGTTGTACCGTATGCCGGTAATTCTCTGGCCGCTTGCGCCCAACTTACCGCCCAGGGCGAATGTGTATGAACTACACCGCCGATATTGGGGAAATTCCGGTAAAGCACCAGGTGGGTTGCAGTATCGCTTGAAGGATTCATTCTACCAGCAACAGTTTCACCTGTTTCAAGAGATACAACCACAATGTCTTCCGGTTTAAGATTGTCATATTCAACACCACTCGGTTTAATTGCAAATACGCCAGCCTCACGATCTGCTTCGCTTACATTGCCCCATGTAAAAACGACCAGATCCAATTTCGGTAAAAGCATATTCGTTTCATAAACTCTTTGTCTTAATTCTTTATATTTCATTATTTCTCCTTGATCTTTAAACAATCTAAATTCAGTTGCTCACCTCCGGGATGAGCAACCGGAATAATTAATAATTAAAGAATTGATTTGAACGGTACGTTCGGCTCGTCTTCGAAGCAGTCTTCGAAACCGCGACGATAATGGTATTCTTTCAAATCTTTATCTTGTGGCCAGACATATTTTCCACCGACATCCCAGATGAAAGGATGGAACTTATATTGCAGTGCATCCTTTTTATAATTATATAAATATGTGATTTCTTTCGGATCTGCTTTAAAGTTCGACCAGACATCATAATGCAGCGGAATTACAACTTTACAATTTGTAGCCTCTGCCATACGCAGCATATCTACCGAGGACATTTTGTCTTGGCATCCCGGAGGATTTTCACCATAAGAACCGAACGAAATGTCAATATCATACTTTTTGCCGATTTCTCTGTAGCGGATGCTGTAATGCGAGTCACCTGAATGATAAACAGTACCTGCAGGGAACTTAAACAAATAGTTTACTGCTTTTTCGTCCATGTTGGTCGGGCAGACACCGTCAAGATCTTCACCGACTTCTGTTGTTACCAGACAGGTACGGTCATATGAATCTAAAACGATAACTTCAGTATCTTTAATTTTTACAACATCGCCCGGTTTTACTTCTTGCAAACGATCTTCAGGTACACCCCAGCCGCGCCATTTTTTAATACACTCTTTCGGTCCGATGAACGGAACATCGGGTCCGCAGTTATCCAAGACAGCTTTCGCAAAAAACGGATCGATATGATCATTATGATAATGTGTTGAGAACACGGCATCACATTTTGTCACTGCAAACGGATCATATACGATCGGATATGCACGTAAATTCGGTTGTAATTTTTTTACACCCATCATGTTGCGCATTTGATGATACGGTTTCATATCGGCAACTTTTTGTGTGCGTTTTCCGTTTCCGAACCACAAATCGATTGCGATATTGGTATCATTTTCCGTTTTAAACCAACAACCTACTACTCCGAGCCACCACATGGCAAATGTACCTTTTTCAACAACTGTGTTGTCGATTTCTTCATTAAGCCATGTTCCCCATTCAGGGAAAGCACCCAAAATCCAACTCTCTCTTGTAATTTCGTCAATCTTTGTCATAAGTCCTCCTAGATTGTTCCATTTGAATGGATTCTTAATTACTGTTTTCTATTATTCTATATTTAAGGATTTACCTTATATAACGCTACTTCGTTAATTTCGCGATTCGTGGCGATAATATAGTCATTTCCTTCATGATGATAAATATCTACATTAGTCGGTCCGCAATCATGATCCAGCTGCTGCAAAACAAATTTTTCTTCGGCCTGATCCCAGGTCATTGCGTAGAGATCCCGATCACCTTGCCGGTTACCGACCAGGAAAGTCGGAATTCCGCCGAGTTCGCCCGCCCATAATGAATGTAAAAACGGTAATTCAGCATCATGATGATAAATTTCTTGCCAACCATCCGCTTCTTCTCTGAAAACATACAAATCTTTACCATGGAACGGTGCAAAGACCATATACTCAAGTTTACCGTCACCGTCGATGTCATAAGCTCTTACATCACTGCTCGCCATATCGATCAACTGCTCCACCCGCCAATCATCAGTATCATCTGCCGGCGGTGTTACGCGATAAATGCCTTGTTCAGCTGCAACCAAACTGGTTTCTACTCCGTTATATACTTGTCTGCAGTAACCGTGATTTTTCGTTAATCCTTCTTTGATTACTTTGAATTCCAAGGGTTTGCCCTGATTTGCGTCATACAGGGATAAATCAGACGGCAACTCACAAACACTGATTGTGCCCGGATGATTCCAATCATCTCTGAATTCATGATCAGATTTCAAGGCACAAGCAATAATATAGCTTTTACCATTTCTGGTTAAGATATCAAACCGATGTAAAAACGGAATTTTCGCTAATTCGGTAATTTTCCAAGTATGATCTTCTGTTAAATCTTTAACCGGATTTCCTTCAGGATCAACCGGTGTCGCTAAAATCAAACATGCTTCCGCCGAATCATTAGGCGAAAAGAACTTATGGGTCGAAAGAAATTCGCCGTTGCTATCCGGAACTTGAAGTAAAGTCATAACTCCGCCCGGTTCTGTCCAAATTGTTTCCAAATAATTTCCTTCAAGATCATATCTTTGACATTCACCCAATTTTTCAGTAGCTACTACGAAAGATCGATCTGAGCCCGAATTAATCTGACCTATGGCATAGCATAATTTTAATTCGGCAATTGATTTTTTTTGTACTGTAAGCATAATTTATCCTCATTTTTTCTAAACTTAACTAGAGGTTAAAATCAAATCGAAATTCGGCTATAACCTTTAATCGCTGCAATCTAAATTTTTTGATCCAATTAATTATTTAAACACCTGATCTAATTTAGCTCTCAAAAATTCTGCTGCAAACTCAACATCTTCCCGCCAATTATCTTGACCGACATACCAGAATTCACCGACAAAAGAATGAACCCCTAATTCACGCAAGCATTTGATATTTGAAACAAAATCAGTATGTCCCGTGCTAAAGGGAATTTCACGATAATGTCCTGGTTTGGTTTCTTTGAGATGTGCCGCAAAAATATGTCCGGTGCCTTTTTTCAAATCGGCATTGACCGTATTTCCGTATATTAAAGATGCATTCGTCAAGTTGCCGATATCCGGATAAACACCAAGCCACGGACTATTGATCTGGTCTACGTAATACATGGATTTTTCAACTGTATCCATGAATGGTGTTTCCATCGTTTCAAAGCCTAAAGCAACTTCACGCGAGGCAGCATAATCGGTAACAACTTTAAGGTTTTCTGCAAAATTTTCTTCTGTTTCGGCATCGCCTTCATCATAATAAACATCGTAGCCGGCTAATTGAATCAAACGAATTCCCATATCTCCTGCTAAATCAATGGCTTTATACGCGATATCCATGCTTTTTTCTTGAATTTTGGGATCTTTACTGCCCAGCGGATATTTACGATGTCCGGATAAACAAATCGAACGTAACGGAACTCCGGCAGCTTGAGTCAGCCTCACCATTTCCTGTCGTTCAGCCAATGTCCAATCAAGACGAGCCAGCCTGGCATCAGTTTCATCTATACTGAATTCTATATAATCAAAACCGGCTTCTTTTGCTATTGCAAATCTTTCTTCCCAAGTTAATTCGTTCGGAAGAGCTTTTTCATATAAACCTAATTGATATTTTTTCATTTCGTCTCTCTTTGCTTTATTTAGTATCCACTGAATTTTTTTCAGCGGATACTTGACTTTTATAATTAATCAAATGAATTTTTCGAAATCATCATTCATTTGATAAATTCAGCCTACTCTTTTACGATATCTTCCAAAGGAATCATTTCTTCGCCGAAACCGCCGTTTATTGCATCTATTATTGCTTGTAAATGCTCAGCTTCATTAGGACCGTCAACTTTAATTTCAAGCTTTGATCCTTGTTTGATACCTGCTCCCATTAACATTAAAACACTTTTCGGATTAATCGTTTTTTCTCCGAAAATCAGCTTAATGTCGGAATCCATTTTAGAGCATAATTGTGATAACTCTGTTGCAGGTCTTAAATGTAAACCTGTTTTGTTTCTTACATAAATTGTTGTTTCAACCATAATGTCTTCTCCTGTTTCTTTATATTATTTTATGTTTTATAAAAACTATTTATGTTTTTCCATTTATCGCGTAATCTTTTTCTGATTCTCAGGCTGTTACTGTTTTATTCCCAACAACTGATACACTTCTTCTGTAGTTGCACATTTTAAGACTTTATTTGCTAATTCCTGAGCTTTTGCATAATTCAGATTTCTGATTTTTTCTTTGATGATCGGAGTTTCGCCGGCAGCCATACTATACTCGTCCATACCGAATCCGAGCAGCACTTCTGTGATATTGGCATCAGAAGCGAATTCACCACACATCCCCACTTCAATTCCGGCATTATTGGCAGCTTTGATTACTTTATTGATTGCTCTTAAAACAGCCGGATTATATGAATCATATAAATGTTCAATTCGTTTATTGTCACGATCAACCGCCAATACATATTGAGTCAGATCATTGGTTCCGATACTGAAAAAGTCAACAACTTCGGCCAGAGCATCTGCCATCATTACCGCTGCCGGTGTTTCGATCATGATTCCTACCGGAACATCGTCCGCATATTCGATACCCGCTGCTTTCAGCTCTGCTTTACATTCTGCTATCAATTCTTTTACTTGATTTACTTCATTAACTGAAATTATCATCGGAATCATAATTCTGATCGGTCCGTATACAGCAGCTCTCAACAATGCTTTCAACTGTGTTTTGAAAATATCGGATTTTTCCAAACACATTCTGACTGCCCGCCAACCTAAGAACGGATTTTCTTCATGATCAAATTCGAAGTACGGTAATGATTTATCACCGCCGATATCAAGAGTGCGGATAATCAATTCTCCGTTCAACGCTTCTATAGCATCTTTATAGGCATTGAACTGTTCCTCTTCGGAGGGGAAATCCGTATTATCCATGAAAAGAAATTCTGTACGGAACAGACCGACACCGTTTATTTTATATTTCATCGCTTGTTTTATTTCTTCAGCACCACCGACATTGGCATAAACCTTTAAAGTCTTACCATCCTCAGTTATCGCCGGCAAATCCATTTTTGCTTCAATTTGAGCCTTTAATTCGGCATCAGCTTTTGCTTTTTCAATCAAATCATCTCTGATTTGCTGATCGGGATTAATATAGATATCGCCGCTTTCAGCATCAAATAAAATTTTATCGCCGCTTTTTACATTTTCCAGAATTGTGCTGGCTCCGACTAACGCCGGTAAACCTAAACTCCTGGCGATAATCGAAACGTGAGAAGTAACGCCGCCTTTTTCAGTGATAAAACCTTTGATATAATCGAAATTCATGCTTGATGTATCCGAAGGAGTGAGGTCATTAGCAATGACAATTACTTCTTTTTGAATATGGTTCAATCCGGCAAATTCTTTACCTTGCAGAGCAGCCATGAAACGAGATCCGACATCAAGAATATCAACAGCTCTTTCCTGCATATACGCATCATCAATTCCGGCCATCATTGCACTCAATTCGCCAATTGCATTTTCCACAGCCAGCTCAACGTTTTGCTTTTCATCTTTGATTTTGCTTAAAACCATTTCTCTCAAAGCAAAATCATTTGCGATACTCAAATGACCGGCGAAAATTGCAGAATCTTCAGCTAATTCACTTAAGTCCTTTGAAACTGCTTCGACTGCTTTTTCAAAAGACTCAATATTTTCAGAAATTTCCGCTTCGCTGCTAATCAGATGTTTTGCTGCTGTCAATTCTTCTTTTTCATAAACATATGCTTCCGCTTCCGCTATACCACGAGTAAACGTTCTCGCAACTTTAATGTGTTTCATGTGCTTTCTCCTCTTTAATTTTTTAATATACTCCCGGGTCGTTCCATCACAAATTTAAACAAATACATACATATTGCAATCAATAATAATTACAAATACGGAATTTGTTTTGCATCATTTTTTCATTTCCGTATATCCTGATACTAATTATGCATTTTTGCATAAATCAGCATATACGAAAGGTTTTTGCATGATTTAATCATAATCGATTCACGTTTTTATGACAATTTACAAAACATCGATTTTTTTAATGAAAGAATGTGCAACAAATCTTTATTTTGCATATAATTTGATTTATATGAAAATTGGCATATAATTAAAATTAATTGAAAACATTTGCAGTTTTTCTAAGATAAAACAAGGCAATTTTTTACTTTTAGTGTATTCAATATTAGATATACTTTGCCCTTATCAGTAAAAACTCAAATAGCACTAGTCGTCCGGTCGGAGTTTTAAAAAATTCGCGATAATTCATTGATAATTCATAACGGAGAAATATTATGAGAAATTCAGATATTAACATTAAAGAGCGCCGGGCAAATCTGGTCCAGATCTTGCAAGATGATTCCAATGTTTCAATCAGTAATCTGTCAAAACAATTAAAGGTTTCCGAAGCTACTATTCGGCGTGATCTGAAATTCTTAGATAGTCAAAAAAAGATTTATACATCTTATAAAATTACCGATACCGGAATTCAAAAAGATATTTTGCCGGAATTCGACAGTGATATTTTCTCTAATACCAATATTGAAGAAAAAGAAGCTATTGCAAAACAAGCTGCAAAAATGATTGAATCCGGTGATGTGGTTTTTATTAATTCCAGTTCGACCGCCCTGCGAGTTATAAAATATGTCGACCAGGATTTTGTTACAATTGTCACTAACAATGCCCGTTGCTTATTGGAACCGGTCAATCCGAAAGTAAAATTGATTCTGATCGGCGGCGAAGTTATGCAAAATACCGTTTATAAAAGCAGCAAAATGTGTACTACCGGAGATTATGCAATATCTCTGATCAATAACATTTTAGCCAACAAGTGTATTATAGGTATCAGCGGAATTACTGAAGATAAAGGACTTTCAACTGCAGTAATCAGTGAACTCACCGTAAATCGTGAAATGATTAACAGTTGTTTGGGTCATGTCATCGTGGTCGCAGATAACAGAAAGATCGGCGTCAATCATAATTATATTTTTTCGCCAATCGAAAATGTCACTTGTTTAATTACCGATAAAAATTCCGATTCGGAATACTTAAATCAGATCAGCAATAAAGGAATTGAGATAATTATTGCAAATAATTGAGATAGTCTGAACAATATCGGCCGGACTTTTTGACCCGGCTTTAAGCCGAGGTCGGCTTCATCTTGCTCATTGCTTAGCGGGAACAAGTTAGTATCAGGCAATTTTAAGTTAATATTTTTCTTAACAGCCTATATGCTTTATATAATAATTTATTAACCGGTAAATCAAATTCACCCAGATAAGATACAACATGAGGATCAAAATTCTTTTTGTATTCCATCAAGCCGTCCTGCAAATTATTCTCAACCCCGCCCATATTGACATATTTTGCTCCGTGAGCAAATGCTTCTTCCATTGATTTCAGGAAAACGGGATCCTGACCCGGTATTCCTCTGAAGTCTCTGTTGAATCCTGCATATAAAATATCAAAAGAGTGTCCGTAAAGAATGCTTAAAGCGGCGGCAATTAATGCTTTATCACCATTTTTCTCTCTCATTTCCGAATACAATTCCAAATGTTTGGTGTAAGAAGCCAATTGCTCTTTTAAATTATGCATTTTTTTGGGAGCTGAATCGCCGATTGCAATGATTTCCTGTTCTGCTTGATCTTTCAGTTTCTCGTACTTCACAATTGCTTCAGCCAGGTCAATCGAAGCTATATAAATAAAGCAATCCTCACCATATATATTTAAGATATTCTCAAAATATTCTTTATTCCGTAAATTAATATCTTTTGCTTCTTCCGTTTTACCGATCAGGTAGCAGAATTCATCTAACCCTTCATGTCGAACTCTTTCAATTTCAACCATTTTTTTAACAGAATCTCTTACCTCTTTTTTTGCTCTCTTGGATAAACGATCTTTAATATCTGTTTCATTTTGAAAGGTAATTGCCTGATATCTCGGCTGAATCGTATCATGCATTTGAGCAGAAAATCCTTGATGGATAAAACCGATACTTGTTAATAAATCCTTTATTGTTAAAGAATCTTGATCGACAACATCTTCAAATTTTTCATATAAATCAGCATGAGCAAATACCGGCGGATCAATTTTTAAGAACGCGCATCTGTTCTTTTTGGCCTCCGTTTTTAAACATGTAAAAAATTCTTTAACAATGTCATTATCCTGATAATCCATGATCGGACCGTGCGGGATATACCAAACACTCCAGCCGAACTTAACCGGTCTGACCAGAACTAAAGCTGCAGCTGTTAATTCACCATTTATATTTTTCAAACCTGTTAAATGATGTCCCCAAGTATCTTTCACCTTACCCCATGAAGACGATTGCAACAGATTACTGTGTTTATGATATTTTACGAATTGATCATACTCCTTAGGATCAATTGTCATTGAAAATGTATGAGCCATTTTCCCTCCTGGTCTCCGCCGGAATTGCTTTTTTTCCTCTTCCCGAACTACTTTCTTATCTCTTCCCGAACTACTTTCTTATCTCTTCCCGAACTACTTTCTTATCTCTTCCCGAATTACTTTCTTATCTCTTCCCGAACACACTTTCTTATCTCTGCAGGAACATACTTCTGTTTCGGATTTCAGTCAGTATATCATGCAAATTCCGGCTGAAAACATCATTCGTTGTTTTTCCGTTAAATAAAAAATCTAATACTAAGATAACATAAATATGAATAGATTTTGATTTTTGTTATGTCTTTTTAAATTATGCTATACTCAATATGCATAAAACTTAAAGGAGTAATGAATGTCTTTACCTAATTGCCCAAAATGTAATGAATCCTATACTTATCAGTCAGGCTCTTTGTTTGTCTGCCCGATGTGCTTCCACGAATGGACAGAAGAAAGTCTGAAAGCGGCAGAAGAAGCCGCTAAGCTCAGAGATTCAGTTGGAAATGAAATAACTGAAGGAGCTGAAGCGACTATTGCAATGGACTTAAAACTAGGAACCCAAACCATAAAGCAAGGAACAAAAGTCAAAGGAATCACAATTTTGGAATTTCCGGAAAATGACCATGATATTCAAGGCAGAGTTGATGGTTTCGGAACACTCTTGTTAAAATCTTCAGTGATTAAAGTGAAATAGAATTTGATATCTTCTCTATTATTACAAACACAAAACCAAACGTTTTTTAATCTGGTTTTGTGTCTTTTTAATTTATAAAGAATGAGTACTATTTTAACTCATTACAAGTCACAAGAGTTTCAATTTTCATCTGAATTAGATTGTTCTTGTTTAAGCCCCACCTCAAAAGAAGAAATATACTTGATCATGCTCTTTCTGGCAATTTTCATAGCTTGGACAGATTCTTCGGCTTTTTTAATTTTTGCTTTTAGTTCTTTCTTTTCTTTATCGCTTGCTACATCCGCTTGAACCTTTAGTTCTACTATGCCTTTTTCTACTTCTATAATGTTTTGAACATATTTCTCATAGATGCTGTTTGAGTATGTAAGGTCATGTTCATCATTGAGAAATATTTCTCTAATTGATACAAGTAATTTTGCAGATTGTAAAATTGTATTTTTCTTATCGAGTAGGCTTACAGCTCCTATTGCACCACCAACACCGGCACCCACACCAAGACCCAAAACAACACTGCCACCAACTATTGCCATGGTACCTCCGGCCATTCCTGCACCACCTACTGCAATCGCACCTCCCCCAAGATAAGCAAGACAAGCACTTGTCAGGGCAGCTCCATTTAGTCCTGCAAAATTGGATCCAACCAATGCAACAGCTATTGAAGGTGCAAAAGCACCGGCTGTCGCAATAGCGATAATAGCGATTATCGCTGTAACAGACAAAGAAGTGATGACTGTTTTTAGAACTTCATTTAATTTGCGAATAACTTTATCAAAACACTTTCGAAGTCGTTTTATATAACCTTTGGCATAGTAATGCTTTTCTGCAAAAAGCTTATCCAGATAATCATCACCATCACTCTTTTTATATCCGCTGATCGCATTTTGCAGATCTTTATATTTTTTGCTTGGTATATCATTGCCCTTCTTATCTTTTTCAAGGCTTAATGGGTAATATGGTTCAAACAACATTGTTTCAAGTAAAACCAACCTGAACCAAGTGTCTTCAGGATCATTTTCTTCAATTTTTTCTAGAAGTTCATGTTCAGAATACCAATTTAATTCTGCGCCGCTTACTTGGATAAAACCGGCAAAATTTTCAGTCATATATTTTTTCCACTCACTAAGCCAGTCTTGTTTAAGCAGTTTGATTGCCTCATTTCCGATCGGCAATTTTGTTAGTTCAATATCATTACGAGTTTTATGGTATTCAAGATTATATAATATTACTGTCTGTTCAAGAGTTAAACCGAACCTATCTATATCCAACATATCGCTACCTATCCTTTTATATAAATTGTCATCTTCTTTCACATAAGCAAAACGTTTTATGTCTTCATACATTTGTTTAATCTTCTTAACATTTCGTGCTTTTAAACACCATGCTACATCTTGACCAATGGCAACGGAAAAACGTCCAACTCCTACATAATTAACAGATACCCAGTACTTTTGACTGATAATAGCCGCACCGACATCAACAGTTGTAAAAACTCCCGTTGCAATTGTAAGCATTCTTGCAATAGTGGGATTATTTAACGGCTTAACTGTATCCCAGGATATTTGCCTCATATCATCAAGTGAACGTACATCGTTTACTCTAATTTCTACGGCAAGACGGCGAATAAAGTAGAAACATCGCACAATACAGTCATTTGCAATAACCGGAACTGCTTGCCTTCCTAACTCTACAGCTAAACCTAGTTCACCACGCAGATCAAATTTCAAAACGCTTTCTTTGATGATTTTACCGTATTTATCACGTTTAGCAAGTAAAGTGCCATTGAAGAGCTTTGACAGGAATTTGGAAAGGGAGTTCTCACCGATGGATATGCTTTTGAAAACCGGAAGAACTGAAAGTTCCTTTGCTAAGGCAAGAATTGGTCCAGGTATTCCTGTCCCACCGCTCTTGCCGGTCGTACTACTTGATCCTGCAACATCACTTACCAAATGGAAAAACCATATGATTGTTCCATAAAATATTTTGGTAGGAACATCTTTTCCGATAAATTTTTTGCTTTTTTCCGGTACATCAGCAACAAGAAAAATGCCATTTACATCTGTTCCATACGACTTATAAGTAAACTGTGTGAGTAATGAAAATATCAATCCTACTAAGGTGGGATGATGTGCGAAATCACGCAAATGATGTTGTAAGCCCCCACCAAAATCAGGTGTGTTTCCGTCTGCGGGAATCGGAAACTTCTTCTCTAAGAACTTAACACAAGACTCTAAATCATCATCTTTGCAACCAAGTATCTTTGCAGTTTTTTTAACAAATCCATCTATTTTATCACTTGCAAAATCTCTTCCTCGTTCAAGATCAAAATCCCCAACCCATAAAATATCCAATGCGCCACAAATCAAACCGGAGGCAATCGAAACCAGATAGTCTAATTTATCTGCTTGGCTTGAAAGTAATTCAATCTGACTGTCTAAATCAAATATGATTCTATCGAGATCGTGGTAGGTATTAATTGCTTCTTTTTCATAAGGTGTAAGACTTACCTGAACTTGTTCCACTTCTTTCATTTTAGTTACACCTCGCTTTATGAAAAATATGAAATGTCCAACAATAGAAATAAATTTAGTCATTAAGATTTTGATAAATTTATTTTAAATAATTATATCATAATAGATCTGCATACATTTGATTTTTATAATGACAATATAGATTCTAATTCATATTAATTATACATATCACTCAATTCGATGAGTTCTACATTATTTTCACGAGTTATCTTTTCAAATCCCGAAAGGCTGGTTAACCAATAAGTTGCCTTGTCGAATTGAAAATTCAAAGACTTTTCTATCAGTTCATCTAATATAGTTTGTTTTACCTTACTGTTATGCCATTTTGCTTCAACAAAGAGATACTCATTTTCACTATTATATGCAATCATATCTATTTCAGATTCTTTTTTTAATCTTTGATCGTTCCCCCACCAATTTCCATAGTCCAGAGGTATCAACGGAATATTAGATTGTTTGAGCCTTTCTTCGAAATATTCAATCGTTATTTTTTCAAAAACTGTCCCCATATAATGATTCAAAAAGTCAGCAACATACTTTTCGTAAACCAATTCGCCCAAATCCAGATTAATCATATTTAAATTCGCTTGAACAAATTTGTACCAAAATATAAACATTGTATCTTTTATTGCATAGACAGGCCTTTTTGTTTTTCGGTTTAATACAGGGGTTTTTCTTTCAATAATTCCCAGAGATATCAGAGAATTGATATAGTGACTCAATCCGCCTGAAGGCACATTGAGTTTTGTCGCAATTTCATTTAATTTACTCGCGCCTGATGATATTGCAAACAGTATATCATTATATGTTTTCGGCTCCCTCAATTCTTGTTTTAACAAATTAGACGGTTCCTCATATAGCCTGCCACTTGTTTTTAAGAAATTGTTAATAATATTTTCCTTTAAAGAAATTTTCGGATTAAAGAACGTTAAGTATTCAGCTATTCCGCCTGTAAGTCCGAAAACTATAGCTTTTTCCCTGTCAGAATAGGATTCAACAAATTTTGCTGAATCTAAATAATTAAACGGATTGATCTTAAATTGGCTTGTTCGTCTACCGTAAAGCGGACTCTGATAGCCTAATACTTGTTCTTCCATAAAGCTCATGGATGATCCGCATAGAATTAAAAACAAATGACTTTTATCTTTATATTCGTCTATGAGTTTTTGCAATAGTGAAGATATATGAGGTGTAGACATTGCCAAATAGGGATATTCATCAATAACAAATACTATTCTGTCAGCTACACTGTATTCAAATAAAAATCTGAAGGCATTCTCAAAATTTGTAAAATCCGGCAACCCGCTAATATTTCCACAAGCATGATATATCGCTTTAGATAGTAAATTTAAATTAACTATATCATTTGACTCCAAGGCAACAAAATAAGAACCTTTCTTATCTTCAATGAATTTTTGGATCAGATAAGTTTTACCAACTCTGCGTCTTCCATAAATTACAGACATTGCAAACTTATCATTGGAGAATTCTTTATTCAGTTCTGTTAACTCGTAGCTTCTGCCAACAAATGTCATTTTGATCACCTCGAAGATATTATAATATGCAAAAATCAATTATGCAATAAGATGTTATTGCATAATTAGTTGTTGCATTCTAAATTCAGAGAATTCACATCCGTTTAAAATTTCACAACCAATTGACGTTCCAGAATACTGCCTCTGGCAAGAGCCCCATAGGGTGAAAACAACGGCATGTCCGATATAAACTCAGCTCTGGCCGCAGCTAAATCCGCAGTTTCAAGATCTTCATAATAAAAAGACAAATGCTCAGCATCAATCTCTATGTTTTTAATTGCCGGATATTCCACTTCACAAGCAGATTGTATGTAGGTCCATTGTCCCGATCGTATGATTGAATCACAATGATTATGTGCACTGATATAGAAAACAGGTCCCTTTTTCTTTGTTAAAACCGTTTGTAAATTGCTATCTTCATCAACATGCATCATTGTTTCCCAGGATAAACGCGATGTATTCTTAAGCGGATGATGGGCAAAAATAAGCAGCGGCTCATCAGCGGTTTGCTCAATTATTCCTGCCAGCCATGAAATAGTCTCAGGAGGAATATAACCGCCATAATTTTCAACATTCTTAATGCGTGATGTTTCCAAATACAAAATATGAAAACCGGAAAAAGATTGGAAGTAGTTTCCTTTATAATATGTATCCGGCCATTCTGACCGATCATATAACAATAAATCATGATTCCCGGATATATGATGAAATTTAGTTGCCGCCTCCGGATGTTCAGCAATCCAGGCATAGCTGTTTTTTATTTCTAACTCAGTCCCGGTATTAATCAGATCTCCCAGAGATATATAAAGATCGGCAGATTTACTAAATAATTGATCCAACACAAATTTGATATAAAAATCATGTGCTTTCGCCTGGGCTGCTGAGAATAATGTCGGATCCATATAATGCAGATCAGAAATAAAACGTATTTTCATTTTGCCTCCTTGCACTTTCTCGATGATTTTTCTCATCAAAAAAATATAAAGTGATTATATTGTCTCATTCTTCTTCCGGATCAAAATCCAGTACACTGACCAAAATATTATCTACTCTATATTCATCAACCGCAAGAACTTTAATGTAAATATTATCAATTCTGAAGTCATCCCCAACTTCCGGAAGTCCGTTAAATCTGTCGATCAGCCAGCCGCTGATCGTATTAAATTCGCTATCAACCAATTTACGGTCTATATCAAGCTCCAGTGCAAATTCTCTCAGACCTAAATCTCCGCTCACTTCGTAAGTATCTTCATCAATCTTCCGGATGTAGTTACGGATAGTGTCATATTCATCCCATATTTCTCCGACTAATTCTTCAACTATATCTTCTACAGTCAGGCAGCCGGTCGTACCGCCATATTCATCAACAATTATTGCCATAGGCGTTTTTTTCGCATTGAGCATATTAAATGTTTCAGGCAGTTTTTTGGATTCGAAGATAAATATCGGTTTTCTCATCAACTCCATAATCAATTTGTCTATCTCCGAGTAATCGTCATCAGCATTATCATTCAATTTTCCCGAGTATCCGGCAACGCCATCATCTATCAACTTTTCCAGGAAACGACCGACATGAAGTATGCCGATAATATTATCCAAATTGTCCTTATATACAGGAAGTCTGGTAAAAGGTGTATTAAGTATGATATCCATAATTTCATCCCGGTCGTCATCGATGTCTATAGCTACCAAATCCCGTCTCGGAGTTATGATCTCGGATGCGCTGATGTCTGAAAATTCCAGAGTTAGTTGCAGCAGATCCGACTTATCTTTGTCTATAATGCCATCGTCTTCAATATGCTCTATGATTGTAGTCAATTCTTCTACAGTCATTTTTTCGTCTTCATCGTTCTTCCATCTTTTAGAGAATAGTCCTACTATTGCCACAACAACTTTGATGACCGGAGAAAGAATCAGCATCAGAACTCTGACGGGCAAAGATGCAAACAATGCAAATTGGAAAGGTATTTTTTTTGCAATGATTTTCGGGGTGATTTCTCCAAATATCAGTATAATCACGGTAATTATAAGTGTGGCTAATAAGGTTCCTTTTTCACCCACTAAAGCGATAACTAAAACCGTTGAGATAGAAGTTGCGGCAATATTAACCAGATTATTTCCGATCAAGATCGTGGATAGTGTATTGTCAAAATTTTCAACAATATAAACAGCGAGACGTGCAGGCATATTGCCTTTTTCCGCTTTGCTTTTCAGTCTCATCATATTCACAGAAGAAAAGGCTATTTCCGAAGCAGAGAAAAAGGCGGATAACAATATACAGATTCCTATACCTATATAATGAAATATACTAACTTCCGTCATATCTATATCCCTTCTCTTTCCGGGTTTTCTCCGGGCTTATCTTTTATTTCTCCGATCAGTTCTTCCAAAATATCAGTAAGTGTCACGATACCTATTTTATTGCCTGAATCATCAACTACTATGGAAAAATGGATTTTGTTGATACTCAATTCGTTCATTAAATCGTCAATCAACATCTCCGTTTTTGCATAGTAGGGTTTGAACAGTATGTTTTTCAGATTAAATTCTTTATTTTTAAAGCAATTCTTGTAAAATTCCTTCGTTTGTAGGACTCCTACAATATTTCTCTCATCTCTGTTGTAAACGGGATATCTGGAAAAACCGGCATCTTTAATAATTCTGCCTATTTCTTTTTTATCGCTGTTAAGATCGAGTGAAACGACGTTTTCCATTGGCGTATAAATATCAATTGCTTTTTTTCTGTCAAAGTTTAAAGCAGAAGACATCAGTTGGTGATCTCTCTCACTAATGACTCCTTCTTCACCGACATTTTTGACAATTTGAAAAAATTCTTCCTCATTAATTTCAGGTTCTTTGTTTTCAGGAAAAAGTTTAGATACTATAGCTGAAATACCCATAAAAAATAAACTGAACGGTTTTAGTATTTTTATCAGAAATTTCAAAAAGGATGCTACATTCAAAGCATAATAGAAATTGGACTTGCCGTAACTTTTAGGTATCATTTCACTAAATAAAAAAACTATCAGTGTGGATAAAACTGTTGTAAGGGTAAGATATTCAGTTCCAAAATGTCTTGTCGCGAGCAGGGTGGCAATTGCTGCAAATCCGTTATGAGTCAGATTGTTACCTATCAGCAAGGTGACCAGGGCACTGTCAAAATTATCCAAAATATATGTTGCTGTCAACGCACTTTTGTCCCCATTATCTGCATAATTTTTCAGTCTGATTTTATTGATGGAAGAATAGCTGATTTCAGTAGCTGCACAAAATGAAGCTCCTATCAACAATAAAAATAAAATAAATATTAACATCCAACTATCCTCTCCATACAAAAAACTCCTTTTAAAAAGCTTTCAACAAGTTGCTTTTATTCAATGATTGTTTATCCACTGAGTTCTTTCTGCATTTACTTTTTAGATTTAGTTCTTTTTGCAAAGTATACAGTAAAAAGTTAATTCTCACTATAGTTAAATATTTATTTACAGCTCAAAAATGTGACTTAAGGAAATCAAGAATCTCCGGCGTAGACGGCGGGCATCCGGCAATGTTTTTACATATACCCGAGGTGCATTGTCCTATACCGATCCCGCTGCCTTCTATATTCTTATAACCTTGTCCGATCAGAACGGGACTCTCGGATCGATATAATAATCCCTCGTCATCAAGTCTTGCCAGAGCCCGTATCAGATTGGCATAGCATGCCGAGCATGCATCTTTGGCATTGACATATTGTGCAAGCTTTTGTACTTTTCGTGAAGATGACGGTTTTGCAATGCTTTTATCTTTGCTTAATACGATAATCTCTGCATTATCAATGTCGGAACTTCCGACTCCGATATCATTTGCAATTTTTATATAATCGACATCATGAGGTCTATAACCTACATTTTCCGCTATATATGAATCAATTAACACAGGATCTGTACCGCAGAAAATACGATTCATTTGTACCGGATTTCCGCCTTCTTCAAAGTCAAGGTCGCCGCATATACCGTCAACCAAAATATAATCCTGCTTGATTACCTTGTTTAAATAAGCAATAGGCTTATGAAGACCACGGGTATGAAATCTCCGTTTTTCCCGATCAGAAAGACAACCTTTCATGTTCTTCAGAGCCCCTGTCACTAATGTCTGACAGTGCCCCTTTAAAACCGGTATATTAATCAGAAAATCCAGTGAAAGCAGCTTGTCGCTTATTTCCATCTCCATACCGGCAAAAGATTTGATTGTATATGTATCCTGCTTAATATCAAAAAGCGGTACATTATATTTTTCAGATATTGCTTCGTAACCGCAGACTTTAAAAGATCTTTCAGTGCTGTCCCCCACCCACGAACTCTCTAAGATAATAATATTGTCATGCCCGTGTTCATTAAGGTATTCAATCAGCGCCGAGACAATAACAGGAGAGGTTGTTGCACCCGAGGATGCAGGTTTAGCCAGCACCAGGTTCGGCTTTATTCCTATATTAGAGCCTTTAGGTATGATCCTCTCCAATTCCGACTTTTGAAGAACATCTCGCGTCATTTTTTGTAAATCTTGACCGTAAGTGATAATTATTCTGTTATTCATTGATTTCTCCTGCTTTCAATAATATTATAAAACTGAAACAATGGGAAATCGCACATAATTCAGAAGGAACTGCTAAATGAGGCTTTTTATAGCCATAAACTTTAATAAGGAAATACGATCGCGATTAGTCAAACTATGCGAAGAGTTGCGTAATGACTCGACAAAAGGACGCTTCAGCCTACCTGAAAACTTACACTTGACACTCGCCTTTCTAGGAGAATGCGATGAAAAACAGGCGGCAGCTGCAAAGACTGCGATGGATGTGGTCGAATTTCAACCGTTTGCAATTAATATCGGCTGTACCGGCTGTTTCAGACGAAGAGGCGGAGACATATGGTGGGCAGGCGTGAGCGACAGTAAAAAGTTGACAACACTGTACGACAATCTTACAAACAAACTGACTGAATCCGGTTTTCATATAGAAAAACGCAAATTCAGTCCGCATATTACACTAGGTAGAGAGATCATCACGAAAGCTTCTCCTCGCACATTCGAAGAATTCGGACAAACAATTTATAAAATCGAACTCATGAAATCGGAACGAATCGCCGGTAAACTGACATACACGGCAATACACGAGACAGCTTTCGAAAACATCCTGTAACTTGCTGCTTATAATCGTTTGGCATCTAGGGTTATTCTAAACTTTTAAAAAACACCCGGTGGCTTGTAGCTTATTATCGCAGATTTCTTTCCACGACTTTCTGATCTGCTTCATCTGATTCTTGCTTGAATTGTGTCAAAAAAGCCGGCGCTGCGGGTTCGCTTCAGGTCACAATCCGCAGGATCGTAATTTTTGGCACCGCAAGTATGGTTTTCAGCCGTTTCGAGTTTGAATCGTGTCAAAAAAGCCGGAGCTGCGGGCTGCAATCCGCAGGATCGTAATTTCTGGCACCGCAAGTATAGTTTTCTGCTGTTTCGAGCTTGAATCGTGTCAAAAAAGCCAGCTCTGCGGGTTCACTTCGGGTCGCAATCCGCAGGATCGTAATTTTTGGCACCGCAAGTATGGTTTTCTGCTGTTTCGAGCTTGAACTGTGCCAAAAAAGCCAGCTCTGCGGGTTCACTTCAGGCCGCTATCCGCAGGATCGTAATTTCTGGCACCGCAAGTATGGTTTTCAGCTGTTTCAAGCTTTAATCGTGCCAAAAAAGCCGCCGCTGCAGATCGAAATCCGTATCATCAAAGGCAATTACTAAAGCAACACCAGAAATTCTTCAATACGACAAAGGCTGATTAATCAAACACTGCAAGATATACTTAAATACGACAAAGGCTGATTAATCAAACAGCGCAAGATATACTTAAATACGACAAAGGCTGATTAATCAAACAGCGCAAGATATACTTAAATACGACAAAGGCTGATTAATCAAACAGCGCAAGATATACTTCAATATCATATTCCTTCAGAAAATCTCGAATTGCAGAAGTCGCAACTTGAAGGGCTTCGTCTTTAGGATAACCGTAAATTCCGCTTGAAATAAGTGGGAAAGCAATACTTTTGCATTCATTTTCAATTGCAACCCGGAGAGATTCCGTGTAGGCGGAACGCAGGAGTCTTTCACTTTCCTCGGGATTCTGATTTTGATAAACAGGACCTGCCGTATGAATGACAAACCTGGACGGCAAGCCGAATCCGGGAGTGATAACCGCCTCCCCTGTTTTAATCGGTGCAAGCTTGTCACAGGCGGCTTGCAGTTTGGCTGCTCCGGCAGCTCTGAAAATAGCTCCGCAAACTCCGCCGCCCATTCGCAGCCCTGTGTTGGCGGCATTAACTATGGCATCAACTTTCATTTTTGTTATATCCTGGCGAACAATGGTAAACGGCATAATAATTCCCTTTCCTCAGTCAGCAATGAATTTTCCCTATAATATTAACATCAGATAAGCAAATTCGCATAACTCTAAACAATTAAAAAAACATTAGGTTATTAAGAATTGACTCCTGTCCTTACGTAATATCCCAACATTGTTACTTAAATCCCTCTGTTCCGGTCTCTTCCTATATTCCTCTGTTCCGGTTTGTGTCGCCTTAAAAAAATGCGATTGTAACTCGGGGATGCTCCATAAATTAATCAATTGACTTCATACGGAGTTTTGGTATTGACTTCATACGGGTTCTTGGTTATGACTTCTTACGGGGTCTTGGTTATGACTTCATACGGGGTCTTGGTATTGGACTTCATAGGGGATCTTGATAAGAAAAAAAGACGGTTCTGCAAGAAGTACAGAACCGCCTATCTGCTATCTCTTATTTTTTCTTGAACAGGGTTGCCTTAACAACGCCCTTCGGATCTTTCACAAGCAGAATGATAAGCCAGATGATAAGGCCCAGAGCTACAACGGACAATCCGAGATAGAAATCATTAAGCATATCAACAGGATCCGGAGTAAAGTACTCTGCTCCAAGTTCGGAATATTCAAAGATCGCATCGACAAACCACATGAGAGAAGCACCCCAATACATCCAGCAGAGAGGGCTGACTTTCATCTCACTTTCGGGAGCACCCTTGTACCAGATAATTGTGGAGATAATTGCTGCAAAAATTGTTGTTAACAAAGTCATTTTTATACATCCTCCTCTGCCATTTCAGGAGCACGAAGCGCTCTTTTTTCCACAACAGAGGAAACTGCAAGCATACCGACCCACACAGCTGTGACGAGGACTGCCATCATTGCACCGGCACTACCCATTTCTGCAAGCATTTCAGCAGTTTCACCACTTTCGATCGCAGTCAGGAACGGGAAAAACGGAACAACTTCACCATGCCATAAATGCTCAAAAGCAAGCAAGGCGGAGCCACCCCAAAGCAGTTTGTTCAGCCATCCAAGTTTGGTGGAAAACGGGATTTTAGCTGCTTCCTCAACGGAACCATCAGAAAGGGAAACCTTGACAGACTCTTCCTTTTCCTTGGATTTTATTATCTTTGCAGCGACAGTTGTAATGACTGCTTCAGCAGCAGGAACAAGAAAACAGGCCATAAATATGTACCTCCTAATTTTTCAGGTAGCAGTATACAAAAAAAGGTCTGCCACTTCTCTTCTGAGAAATCGCATACCTTCCTGGCACACATAATCCACCTTTGTTTTATTAAAGATTTGTCAATATTTTTGACACTTCAGTGTCCCTGTCCAGCTTCCTGCTGAATCACGAATAATATATCACTTTTACGGCAAATTATCAATTTTATAACCATCTTTCAGGAACATTTTATATGAGTTAACGTGCACATACTCAATGCATTTACTGCAGTTAATATCCTTTCTTAAACTTACTTAAGTAAAAACTGTCATTTATTGACAAAGTTCCAATAACCCGGAAAATCTTCCGCACACAAAAAAGGAGCATCACCGTATAATTGTTTTCCTTTGGCTGCATCTAACATCGATGTATATACACTCTCATAGGTATAGGTGGCTTGGGCTTTTCTAACTTCGGATTCGAGAACCTTATCTGTCACAAGGTTTACTAATTCCGCCCGTAAGGTGGAGTGATACTGGTCGATTATTGAACCGTCTTCATATCTGTAAGTGCCGATATCGTCCGTATAACTGAAATGCAAAACGAGTGCAAAAGTGGCCCGGTTCGGATCATCCGTCAATGTCAACCCGCCTTCCTTTAATTCTCCGGATACACGGATTAAGGTGTTTGCACTAATGGGACAATGACGTGAAAAATTCCTGGTATATCCTCCCATGGATTCTTTACCGGTAACCGGGTCGTATACCCCGTCGGTAGAAACTATATAATGCATGGGTTGGGGATTACTTGGAGTAAATTCGAAAATACTGTCCACTCCGAAGGCTTCTTGCATAGCCTGATCATTCCAGTTTTTTAAGAGAGACTCGTCAAATACCGTGTGCCGTATTTCTGTAGTTGCATATACCGGGGTTTCTGCTTCTTTTATTTCTTCTTCAGACATATCGGTAAACGTTTCTTCGTTTCTCTTTGCTTCTTCAACATTATCGTAAGCACATAAATCAATCCAAGCCGGTCCTAAAGGTATTTCTATCTCCTGTCCGTCCGGTCCTGTACTACTATCAACATATGTATATTCCATTTCTACATAAGCTGTTTCGTCGTTAAAATACAGGCCGGTTATTATACTTTTCCCAAGCAAAATATCATGATTTGACCCGTCAAAATCAATCGGGTACGTGCCGGGAAATATTTGTGTGGCTTTAGCTAAGGAAAGCTCCGTCCGCACATTTCCCCTATCAAAACTGGTATTCAAATTTGTTATTCGGATGGAAAAATCACGGATATAAGTTTTATCTGCCGAAAGAATAAAACTTAACTCGAAATCTTCAATATCAAAAAAAGAAGTATTTCCTACATAAAGATATTCACCTTCTTCCAGTTTGACAGCATCCGGCTCTTGTGCCGCCTCTTGTGTCGTATCTTGTGCCGCCTCTTGTGTAGTATCTTGAGTATTTTGTGCCGGATCTTGTGCCGTATTTTGTGCCGACTCTTGTGTCGTATATTGTGCCGTCTCTTTACCCGCGGTCGAAGTTTGTGTAGCGAAAGCTTCTTTATCAGGCACGGAAACTTTTAGATCAGAAGGTGTTTTGTTGTCGGATAACTTCTTTATGGAACGTACACCCAACCAAGCTATCAGGAATATTATCAAGCATCCTGCGATACTGAGTACGATTAAAACCCATTTTGGTATATGACTTCGCTTCGCAACCTCTTCATTCGTTGTCGGAATATAGAGTGGACTATCCGAATACGGTGGCTGCAGATTGCCCGGGGAATTCACTTCAACAAGTAGTTCCTCCTCTATATCATTTTTCTCTCCGCAGAAAGGGCAAAATTCTGCATCCTCTGGTAGTTGTTGACCACAATTTGAACAATACATCTCCCTGCCTCCTTCGAATTTCGTTTATCATATCCGCTATCTTCCAGAAAAGCTTGCACTGTCAGTTTGCCTGACCGCTTCTGCCATGCTCCCTGACCGCTTCTGCCATACTCTGTCAATTATTATAAACTAAAGGTGATGTGCGTTTGTATGCTCCGAGCAGACAAATGCGATTATTATTCGACCGTAAGTCCGGTTTCGAGGGTAGAGAATTCAACCGGTACATGAAGTCAGCGGGTTTAATAAGCTCATGTCAGTTGGCAACATCTCAATGGGTTAAAATCCCATTTCTTCGAGAATCAATACCGCTGTTTCAATTGCTTTGGGACATATTTGTTTTTGTCTATCCGGAAACTTAGCTTTAGCTTCTGCATCCCGGATGTCATACCCCAGCAGTTCACGACAAAGGACAGTTCCTTTTCTTTTTGAGTATTCTTCCATAAATTCCAATGTGATTTCATAACATTTTTTCTTGGAATCTTGATCACCCGCAACAGATTGCCCGTACTTAAGACCCACTACCATAATTGCACCGGAAACTGCACCGCAAACCTCACCACACTGAATACCGCCGCCAAATCCACAGGCAAGTTTCATCAAGATCTGTTCATCAATTCCAAACCGGTCACAAAATGAACCAAGAACAGACTGTGAACAATTAAAACCACTTTCATGTAACTCTCGTGCTTTTTGTACCTTTTCACTCATGTTTTTACCTCCCGGAAAATATATAATTAATATAGCATTATTATATCGTTTCACTAGGATTTGTTCTATTAAACTCCTGCCTATTTACCGGGATTCTCTTCGCCCGTTTGAGGTTATAATCCTACGTCACCACAATTGCCGACAAACTCGCAACCTTCAGTATGCCTTTGCCGTAATACCATCTGCCATATCGTTGTAGTTGAGAAATTCAATCAAATCACTGACAGAAAACTCCAGTTTTGCTTCCACCGCTTTTCTCAAAGCCGATTAGACGCACTTTTGTTTTTCCACAGTTCATTTATAATTTTACCGAACTCATCAGCAGATCCGAGAGAAGTTAAGACATATAGATTACGTACTTTCTGCCCTTTCATAGAATTTTTTATGATATTCATCCCAGGTGTATGCACGCACTTAATTCACCTCTTATTTCATTTACTGTTTTTGACATCAATACGACCATTTCCACATGTATTGAAACAATATGCTTAATGCCCCCTGCGCAATTTCGGCAGCAGTATCCGGAATGCACATTTCACCGCTTCTTAATCGGATGTCGTATGACCGTTTTCAAGTTTTCAGCCTTACATTTTCTCGGGTCTGAAAGATATATTTCGTGATGAAGTCTTTTTTGATTTATATCTAATTTATAAGCTTTTTCTTTTATAAAATCATGCATCAGATTTACACTTGCAGGTTCATCATCATAAGAACCGATATGAATAATCTGAACGCACAATCCCTCGTCTATGGTGAGAAATTCCGCCGATGAACAATCCATTTTTTTCTTTTTAGACGCAGTTTCTACAGCCCATGCAAAGTCTTTTTCCGTAACAAAATCAGGGAGGCGGATTACCGAAATCCAATTAAAAGAGGATTTGTCAGAATAATCGACACCCTTAACGCCATCCTGCCACCAAAAACCCTCAAGAGGCGGAACAACATATTCAAAGAAACCGTCAATTTTATAATCAGACTTATAACTCATCCGTAATGTATACGCCACCGCATACAAAACTCCAACAGCCTGCTGATACGCACCACCCTCCTCGTTAGGATCGCCCTTTCCGCGAACTGCAATGTAATTCATCTTCGGAACAGTGACAATTTCAGGTTTATTTTTGGGGAGATAAAACTCCTTATACTCTTTCTTAAAGTCAAACGCCATAACTCTTCCCTCTTCATTTATTCATTTTTACAATTCTTTTGCGGTAACTCTCTCTTTATCAAGAAGTATATATATGATTTCAAAAAGTCTGTTTACCTTCATCGATTCACTCACCTCAATGAGTAATATACAACCCCTCTTTTTCCATAATTAGCTTTTCCTATACCTTTTCCACCAGCTCCTGCGGATCCAGTCTCTTAAATCTGTGCTTACCGATGGTAAATTTCTTTTCAGTTATTCGCCTGGCCAGCATTGATGATGTTACAAACTCCTTGCTTACGTTGACTAAATACTGCTGACCTTTCTTTTCCATCAGGTAGTAGTAACCGTAATTGTCAACCTTGTCCATAAAATCAAACACACCGAAAACAGGAGACAATATCCACTCAAAAGCCTGTTCCCATTTACTGAGCTTTTTTTCACGCCACAACGGGATAATAGAATCAGCATCCGGGAATTTAGACTGTACAACCGTATCATAACGAGATTTACGCTTCTTCGATTTTTCAAATGAGTTGATGTCAATAGGCTCACGCATCACCTCAAACTCGAGCGTGCTTCCGTTGGCCAACAGATAATCAATGCTCACATCCAGTAATTGGGCTATTGCCTTTAAATTATCGATGTCCGGCATACCGTTGTTATTCTCCCATTTTGCCACTGCACTGCGGGACACCGACAATTTTTCAGCAAGCTGTTCCTGTGACAGCCCTGCTCTCTTTCTTGCATCCTGTAGTTTTTCTCCAAAAGTCATAATCGTGACCTCCCTTTTTTGATTTCACCATACTCAACCTATGTCGCCAGTTCAATCATTTTTCCGTAACTACAGTGTTACTTATCATAACATCATCGATTGTCATTCTGATTTCTGCCGAACAGACATATTAATAATGTTCGGAGTACGATCTGTTTAACCTCTCATCACCATTGACATCCGGTTTGGACAATGAAACGACCGTCTCGATATGCATAGTCCAGGGAAACATATCTACCGGTTGGATTATTTTGATTTGCCATTCATCTTTGAGCAGTTTAAGGTCACGCGAGAGAGTTCCCGGATGGCAGGATACATAAATCAGATCAGATGCTTTACTTTGGTTCAAAGTCTTAATCAGGGTTTTGTCCAGTCCTTTACGCGGCGGATCAACAACTATAAAATCCTGCTCTGAAATCTGTTGTCCGCCGAGCCAATCTTCTGCTTTGTCCGTAAAATATTCAGCGTTGTTGATTGAATTCAATCGGGCGTTTTGTTTGGCATTTTGCACTGAACTCGGAAAACTTTCCACACCTTTTATTTTCTGAAAAAGATCAGATAAAATTATACCGATGGTACCTGTTCCGCAATAGAGATCATATAAAGTTGCCGGGTTTTTCTGAAATTTATCATATTCTTGTTGATTAAGAAAATCATTCTGCAACTTGTTTAAGGAATCATCTGGAGAATAGTACTTATTTTGCAAAGCCTTGACCACAAATTCACGTATTGTGCGAAACATTACTTCAGTTTGTTTGGTATTTACCTGGAAGAAAGATCGCGGATAGATTTGAAAATGTTTCCCCGATATAATTTCGGTAAAAAATTCTTCACCTAAAAGATGTTTGTCATTGCGACTGTTTTCCTGATCCAGAAACCACAAGCTTCGCAGAGTATAGTTTTCTGATAATCCGGATAATTCGGAGTTTACAGCATCAAATATTTCTTGCCAAACAGATTTATATCCGGCAATAAATAAAGAATTGTTAACTTTGCTAAAGCTCAAAGCGACCAGGATTTCTTTACTATTCTCACCCGTGCGAATAATCAATTCATCCCAATATTCGATTAGATTTTTTTGCAATTCAGGTTCTGCTTGCGCCAGTTTCTGAATGATTACCCGGCAAATAATACTATCAGTAGGTTGTGAAATCAAACATTTCTGATGCACAATAATCTCGTTAGATTTTCGGGCAAAAAAACCGAATTCAAATTGTTCAGTTATTACATTGTATTGAACTTTTAATTGAACATTGTTGCGGTAATACCAGGGATTTTGCATACCGATAATCGGCTTGAAATCAATTTCGGTCAAATCGATTTGCGCAATGCGTTCCAATTGACTGCGTAAGATATTTTCTTTGACCGAAATCAAATCAGCGTATTTTAAGGCTTGCACCTGACAACCGCCGCAGCCTGATTTTTCCGGTAAATCTTGAGAAGCAGCTTCATCTGCTGTTTCTGTTAATCCGTCAGAAAAATACGGACAAGGTACGCTTTGCCGATTAACCGATTTTTCAACGAGAACAACGATTTTTGCCTGCCGGATATTCTTTTTCAGCGGAACTGTTTCAGCTTTGATAAGATCACCGGGAACAGAATGCGGAACAAAAACAACTTGTCCTTGTTGCGTTTTAGCCAGACCGTCACCTTGGTCGGTCAAATCAAATATTTCTAAAACATGTTCCGTCATAACGTTTGTTTTCTTCACTCTGAACAAAAATCATCCATATGGATTCATTTGCTATAGTCTCTCATTTTTGAAAAATCAAATTATTAAACATTTATTTTATTAAATGTATACCTGATTTAATCCAGATATACATCTCGCAGGATTTCAACACATTTATATACATCCATGTTCGGCTTTAATTCCGGTCGATAAACAAATTCTAAAAGCAACCAGTCTATCGGCATCAACTCCTGAGTCGATGTCCAGTTTTGTTGAAATAAACTGTCCTGATAACGATAAGAATCATTCGGTAATCCCAGTGCCTGAATAAACTCTTCCATAATAAGATGATTCATTTCTTCACGATTCGGATAATCATCGGATACCGCCATCCGTGCGTAATAATTGTATCCGTCATCATCTTGCCAATGCACCACTAAACCCCAATTATCTTTGACATAATATTCTTCAAAGATATCTTCAAACTCAGCTAACGGCGTAATATGGAATTCAAAATTATAATCGGTTGAACCGGCTTCAGCATATTGAATATCGAGACCGGTCAAAGTTTCAACAGCGGGAATAATCAGATCCAATCTGTCAAAGTCGGCTGCGGCAGGCTTACCGAAAGTACCTATTTTTATCGGCTTTGCTGTATCCCAACGATTTAAAACTGTCGGGACAGTAGGATCAAATTCATTTCCACCGGCTATTTCCGGAAAATATTCCAAAGCATCTTCAATAAATTGAGGATCGAATTGATGGCGACGATTATATAGCGGTCCATTCTCAATAATGTCTTCTCTGGTAAAACTCTCAGCTTTCAACAACTCATCGCTTTGCGCGGTTGACACAGAGGCAGTTACAGTTGTCGCTTCCGTTGTTTTTTCAGTAGTACCGGAATTTATTTCTTCATTTTCTTCTGTCACTGCAAGTGAAACGGACTCATCAGGTTTCGTCGTATTATTTATATCGGGAACAAAAACGCTTTCTGTTTCTGAAGTACCTTTATTCGTTTCCTCTGCTACTTGTTGTATTTTATCTTTTGTCGTTTGTTCACTTGTCGTTTCTGTTTCCGGAGAAGAAATAATGCTTTCAAGAACTTCGCTGATTTCCTGCAACTCGTTAATTGCACTTTTACAGCTGCTCAAATTCATTAAGATAAAAATCGTACTGACGAACAGCACTAAATATCTTTTTGCTTTTTTCATGCTCTTTCCCCAAAAAATATTTTTAATTTTGTTTCACACAATTCTTGTTTCAAACAAAATTATTATACCCTATAATAAATTATATTTAAGTTAAAAACAGCTAAGCATTTTTTAAGGTTTGGAATGAAAATTAATATTGATTATTTGTGATTTTGTGTCAACGTTGCAGCTTAAGCTGAAAAGTCACGGCAAAAGTTGCTGAGTTGTCAGCCTCGTAAAATTAAAATAAGATAATGGAAAAAGCAGTAGCATGTGCTAATCAAAATATCCCGGAGGAAATATAAATGGAAAAATATACTCTTGAATTTTATCAGAAAAGTGCCAATTACATCTTGGAACGGATTAACGAGCATCCGAAAATTGCGATTATTTTAGGTTCAGCTTTGGGTGGAGTTGCCGACCGGGTTGAAAATAAAATCACAATATCTTATCAGGATATTCCGAATATGCTGCAATCTACTGCGCCTGCACATAAGGGCGAATATGTTTTCGGAAATATCGGTCAACAATCGGTTATCATTGCCTCCGGACGTTTTCATCATTATGAAGGTTATACTTTTGAGCAACTTGCAGGTCCCGTCAGAATTATGAAATTATTGGGAATCGAAACATTAATCGTAACCAATGCCGCCGGTGCCGTTAATCTTGACTATAAAGTCGGCGACATCATGTTGATTGAAGATCATATTATGTTAAACGGTCATAGTCCGATGCGCGGTCCGAATATTGATGAGCTTGGTCCCCGTTTCTTTGATTGTACATATATTTACAAACCGGATTTACTCGCTTTAGCCAGAAGCAGAGCTCAGGCACTGGATTTAAAACATATCCTGCAACAAGGAGTTTACTACTTCTCTGCCGGACCGAATTTTGAAACTCCTGCTGAAATCCGTGCCATTCGTATTCTGGGCGGTGATGCCGTCGGCATGTCTACCGTAACCGAAACTTTAACTGCTGCTCATTGCGGTATCGACGTACTCGGATTGTCAATGATTACAAATATGGCAGCAGGTGTCACATCTGATCTGCAATCAGGTCAGGATGTAATTGATACAGGCAAAAAAACCGCCGGGATCGTTGCAGATTTCATTTGCGATATTGTGGAGCACTTAGATACGGCTAAAACTATCTAGTTAACCAAAAGGACAATTTGATTAATTTAAATATATTCTATCGGGAGAGCCAATAAATCATCTTTTAACCAGGTAAGTTGGTCATATTGGCATATTATTACCCCGGCTTTCAGATTTTTATTCGGAATACCTTGTAATACAGAGAAATTCTTTGCCATTTTAGCTTCCGGTCTCGCAGTCTTTTTAATTTCTACCGGATAAATATCATGACCATCTTCAATTACCAGATCAATTTCTCTGCCATCACGGTCTCTGTAATAATATATCGGCGGCAGGCTATTTCCTGTATTCAAAAAACTTTTAATGATTTCAGTAATTACAAATGTTTCATATACATTTCCGGAAGCAGCTCCTACTTGCAAAGTTTCAGCCGTTAACCAACGTGTTAAGTACGCTAACAAGCCGGTATCCATAAAATATACTTTAGGGGTTTTAATCACTCTTGTTAAATGATTATTGAAATATGGATAAAGTAAATAAATAATCCCTGATGTTTCCAGGACTGAAGTCCAACGCTTGATCGTGTCTGAACTGACACCTATATCTTTTGCAATAGATTGATAATTCAAAAGCTCACCTGACCTCGCTGCTAAAGAGATCATGAAGTTCATAAAGGATTTCTCATCACCGATTTGAGTTAATTGTCTGACATCTCTTTCAATATAGGTTTGTATATAAGATTGATAAAAAATATCCCAATCCATATCCGGAGTTGTAAAAAGCTTTGGCATAGATCCTCTATGAATACAATTCCATAAATCGTTATATGTTTTTAATTCTCTTTTACGGTTTAACAGATATGATTCGTTTGGAATAAAAGAATCAGAAAAATCAATCTTAAATCTCTCTCTGAGAGATAGTCCTTGTAATTGAAAAATAGCAATTCTCCCGGCTAAAGTTTCTGAGACATTTTGCATCAAATGAAAAGACTGCGAACCTGTCAAAAAATAAAAACCCGGCTGACCAATTTCATCAACATTTTTCTTAATTGTTTGAAAAGAACCCAGTACATATTGAATCTCATCAAGTATTAACGGACCTTGATTGTTTTTAAAAAACAAATGCGGATCATTTTCAAGTAAATCACGTTGCAGCAAATCATCCATAGAAATATATTGATGGCTGTCTTTAGCAAACACTTTCAAGACTGTCGTTTTACCAACTTGCCTTGGTCCTGTTATAAGTATAACCGGATAATGCTTTGAAGTTTTTGTTAATATTTTTTCAATTGTTCTGTTTATATACATAAACAACTCCTTCGGCTGATTCAAGATGCAATCTTATTTTAGCCGAAGATATGGATTTTTTCAATAATCTAATCTTTATTAATTTCCTTCGTCAGTTCTTTCTCCTGCAACATTAAAGTAATCATATACTATTTAATTATGACAACTATTCCAACTCAATCACACCTGTGTTGAATTCGTAATAACGTCCCTTAAGCTCCATTAATTCATGGTGTTCGCCTCTTTCGATGATTAAGCCGTTCTCCAAAACTAAAATCGCATTGGAATGGCGAACGGTAGAAAGTCTGTGGGCAATTGCAAAGACTGTTCGCTCCTGCATAATTTCGTCCATGCCCTGACCGATTAAACTTTCAGTTCTGGTGTCAACCGAGCTGGTCGCTTCATCCAGAATCAGAATCGGCGGATCATTGACTGCAGCTCTGGCAATCGAAATCAATTGTCTTTGACCTTGGGATAAATTTAATCCATCTGTCGTCAACATCGTGTCATAGCCATCATTCAGCTGCATAATTAAATCATGAGCATTTGCCGCTTTAGCAGCTGCGACAATTTCCTCATCCGTTGCATCTAAACGACCATAACGAATATTCTCCCTGATCGTATCTTCAAAGAGATGAACATCCTGCAAAACTGTACCTAATTGATGACGTAAATCTTGTTTATTAATATCACGGATATCAATTCCGTCAAAATAAATATGGCCGTTATCTATTTCGTAAAAACGGTTAATTAAATTAATGATGGTGGTTTTACCTGCACCGGTAGTTCCGACAAATGCCAGGCGTTGTCCGGGTTTGGCGTAAAATGAAACATCTTTCAGAACCGGATCATGTGATTTCTCATAGCCGAAAGAAACATTGACAAAGCGCAAATCTCCACGTAAAGGTACCAGACATCCGGGATAGCGTCCGGCAAATTCCGGATCCGGCAGATCTGTCCGACGCATTTGCTCTGTACGCTTTATGATTGCCCGGCAATCATAAAGTGCGGTCGGAACATGCCAATAGCATTGACCTTTTCGATCGGTAACAAGTTTAACCTGACCTTTGTCTATTTCCGGTTCTTCATCCAGAATATCGAATATTCTCTCGGCACCTGCAAGTGCTGCAACAATCATATTGAACTGATTGGCAATATTAGTGACCGGTCGCGATACGTTGCGTGTGAAATTCAGATAAGATGCGAGTGTACCGATATCCATCGCAAAGATACCGTTAATTGTCATATATGATCCGATCATTGCAATAATGCTGAATACGACATAAGTCAGATTTCCGGTTAAAGGAAACATCAAAGTAGCATATGTATCGGCTATAGTTGAATCTTCAAACAACTTTTCATTATGTTCGGAAAAATCTTCAATTGTTTCTTTTTCGCGGTTAAATACTTTGATAACTTTTTGACCGCTCATATATTCTTCTATAAAACCGTTCAGATCGGCCAAGGTAGCTTGCCTCGATCTGAAAGCTCTTGAACTTCTGCCTGCCACAATTTTTACGGCAAAATATAAAAGACCGAGTAAAATAACATTAATGGCAGATAACATCGGACTTAAAATAAACATCATGACAATTGTTCCGAAAAACATTAAACTTTCGCGAACAATATTGGATAAGGATTGGGCAAGAGCAACTGCAACATTATCAACATCATTGGTCATGGCGGACATTAAATCACCATGTTCTCTACTGTCAAAATAACTGACGGGTAAGGTCTGAATATGGCTGAAAAGATCATGTCTTATATTGGCAGTCGTATTTTCCGCACAATAAACAAATAAACGAGCTGAAATATAATGACTGATTACCGATAACAAATAAACCACTCCGGTAAGCAAAACTTGTTTAGCTAATGTTTTAACACCCTCGCCTGCAACCAAAGAGTTAATAATCGGTTTGATCATATAGTTGCCGAAAATAGAACCAAGGGATGCCAGACCTATGATAATAATCGCAATGATTAAATACACGCGATATTTATTCATATATTGAAACAGCCTTTTGATTGTACTATATGTACTGCGTGGCTTCATACGTTTATTCATCCTGCCGCCATCCCTTTTTGTTGTGATTCATAGATTTCCTGATAAATACGATTAGCTTTCAATAATTCAGCATGAGTTCCGCTGCCGGATATTCTGCCATTATCCAGGACAATGATCTGATCGGCATTCTGAATTGATGAAATGCGCTGAGCTATGATTATTTTGGTTAAATCAGGATTAAACTTATTGAGTTCCGTTCTGATTTTGGCTTCGGTTGTCATATCAACAGCTGAAGTGGAATCGTCGAATATCAGAATCTTCGGGTTTTTAAGTAAAGTTCTGGCAATACACAATCTTTGTTTCTGACCACCCGAGAAATTAGCTCCGCCTCTTTCAACTTTTGCGGCTAAACCATCCGGTCGATTCAGAACAAAATCTGCTGCCTGGCTTATCTCAAGAGCCCGGATAATCTCCTGATCCGAAGCTCGGGGATTACCCCATTGCATATTCGATCTGATCGTACCCGAGAATAGTGTGTTTTCCTGCAAAACAATCGCAACCTGATCCCGCAGAGTTGTCAGACGATAATCCTTAATCGGAATACCGCCTACACGGATCTCACCTTCAAAAACATCATACAGACGGGGAATCAGGTGAACCAGAGTAGATTTTGCGGAACCGGTTGAACCGATCAGTGCCACGGTTGAGCCTGAAGGAATCTTCAGATTAATATTTTGCAGACTGAAATGCTGATTGCCGGGATATTTGAATGAAACATTGTCAAAAACAATTTCACCGTTAACAACCTCGGATATTCCTTGTTCGACCGACTCAACAAATTCCGATTCAGTTTCCAGAACTTCAAAAATTCTTTCAAGCGATGCTTTTGCCCGGGAAAAATTCATCATAACCATTGCCAGATTCATGACCGATATCAAGATCTGACCGACATACATTATAAAGCTGAATAAATCTCCTGCCTGCATACCGCCCTGAAGCATAAAATTCCCGCCGAACCACAGTACTGCAACAATAACTGCATACATAACCAGCATCATAAACGGCATGATTAAGACCATCAGATTCAAAGCATTTAAAGCTGTTTTTACCAAATCCTGATTTTGTCCGGCAAATTTTTCCTTTTCAAATTCTTCTCTGGAAAAAGCTTTAACTACTCTGATTCCTGTAAGATTTTCCTGAGTCCTGGCATTTATACGATCAATCTTTGTTTGGAATTTTCTGAATTTAGGTATGCCGAATTTCATTGTCAGCATTATCCCTGCCATCATTACAGGCAAAGCAATTAAAAAAACCAGCGACAATCTCAGATTAATCCTTATCGCCATAATTGTCGCCAAAACAAACATAAATGGTGCCCTGACCGAAATACGCAATGCCATTCTGGCTATATTCGAAACAACGACAATATCATTGGTCAAACGGGTAATCAGTGATGAAACTTCAAATTTATCCAAACCGGCAAAAGAAAAAGTCTGAATTTTTTCAAACACCCTCAATCGCAAATTTTTTCCCAAACCCTGACCGGCTTTTGCACCGCAATAGGTGCTGAGTCCGCCGAAAATAAATGCCAGGACAGCAATTATTATCATATATATACCGTTTTTATATACCAAATCTAACTTGCCGGCGAGCACGCCGTCATTTATTGTATTACCCATCAGTGTGGGAATTATGACATCTGCAATAACCTCTAAAATCATTAATATTGGCGTCAGAACTACGAAAAGCATAAAACCCTTGTAATATTTCGCCGTTTTCCTTAACATACTCCTTGACCTCTCAGATTGTTAATACAGACAGATAATTTATCTTATAATAGCAATTAGCAATTATAGCATAAGATGAGGTGAAAATATGTCGCATTTTTGTTATAATGGTTTTCGTTAATCGTCACAATCGGTCTGCGGCCGACTGTGGATTCCGTGCAATGTCAGCTCGTGAACCCCGTCAGGTTCGGAAGGAAGCAGCGGTAAGCGGATCCTGACATGTGCCATGGGTCGATCTGCACCGGTTGCAGACCAATTGTGACGAACTCTTTTTCAGGAGGTTTTATGAGTCACATTGCCCTTTACCGTGAATGGCGTCCTCAGACTTTTTCCGATGTTGTAGCCCAAAAACAAGTTGTCTATCCTTTGAAGCAATCAATTATCAATGGTGAAATCGGACATGCTTATTTATTCAGCGGGACACGCGGAACAGGTAAAACCTCTGTTGCAAAGATTTTTGCCAAAGCAGTCAATTGTTTAAATCCGGAACAAGGCAATCCCTGTAATCAATGCGAAATTTGCCAGGCAATTAATTCCGGTTCGTTGCTTGACGTCATGGAAATCGATGCGGCTTCGAATAACAGTGTAGATAATATCCGTCGCATTACCGATGAAATTGTATTCATGCCGACCCGGGCAAAATACAAAGTGTATATTATTGATGAAGTTCATATGCTGTCAACCGGTGCTTTCAATGCACTCTTGAAAACCCTTGAAGAACCTCCGGAACATGCTATTTTTATCTTGGCTACCACGGAACCTTATCGTATTCCGGCAACTGTCACCTCGCGTTGTCAGCGTTTTGATTTTCGCCGGATCCCTCAGGATTCAATTATCGAAAAGCTTACCGAAATTGCAGAACAAAGTGATATCGAAATTGATGATCTGGCTATTCTGGCAATTGCACAGCTTTCAGACGGTGCTTTGCGCGATGCAATCTCATTGTTGGATCAGGCAGGTTCCGGCATTGAATCCCGGATTACCAAAGAAAAACTCTTTGATTTGGTAGGTATCGTACAAGATCAATTTATGTTGAAACTTACTACGGCTCTGCTCAATCAGGATTTGCAGGAAGTCTTGGAACTGATTGATAAATTAGTTATGTCAGGCAGAGATCTTGAACGTTTTGTTACGGAATTCGCTCAATTTTTAAGGAATCTTCTGGTTACCAAAATCACCGGCAACAATGAAGAATGGTTCGGTTTCAATCAGCAAGATCTTGAGCATGTTAATGTTTTAGCCGCTCACATTACTGAAAGAACCCTTTTGAATTGGATTGAAAGCATCTCCAGATTAGCTGCCGATTTAAGATATACAGGCGATATTCGGATCGCGATTGAAGTCGGTTTAATTAAGATTCTCAATCAGGTTAAGCGCTCAGGCGAATCAAACAAAATTGAATCCGCATCTGAACCTGAACTTGAATCTGAACCTGAACTTGAATCTGAACCTGAACCTGAACCTGAATCCGAATTCGAATCCGAATTAGAATCCGAACCTGAACCTGATGAATCCGTATGCGAACGAATCCAACAAGTCAATTCTGTAACTAAACCGATTAAATCTTACGGTATCACGGAAACAATTGCAGATACCGGAAAAGATGTTGTTGCAGAGACTGCGGAAAACATTGTTGCTGAGAATATAGAAAACGTTATTGAAGAAACTGCAGAAAACATTGTTGCAGAGTCTGCAGAAAATGTTGCTGAGACTGCAGAAAATGTTTTTGAAGAGAATACTAAAAAAATTACTGATGAGAAATCTATACAAAAAAATCAATGGCAGCAGGCTCTGGAGTATTTAGTCAAAGAACATCGTATTGATTTGAAGATGTTGCTCTCACCTGCTACAGTTGAATCTAATAATGAATATTGGAAAATATCATATCAGGCGAATTTGAAAAGTCATTGCAAAACTGTCGGCACCAAAGAGAATAAAGCTTTAATCGAACAAGCTTTACAAAGTGCCTGCGGTAATAATAAAATCAGGCTTGACATTTGTTTGATTGATGAAGAGGAAGTTATTGAAGATAATCTGAATCCTGAAGAGCCTGCTTGGATGCAGGAAGTCAGAAAAATGGCACATGATTTAGATATTCCCATAAAAACGGAGGATTAATATGGCAAAACGTAGAGGAGGATTCCACGGTGGCGGTGCCCCGAATATGAATCATTTAATGCAACAAGCTCAAAAAATGCAGCGTGACATTGAAAAAGCACAGGAAGAAGCTGCTGAAATGACCGGTGAAGCAACGGTCGGAGGCGGAATGATTGAAGTTAAAGTTAACAGCAATCATCAAATTACCGAATTAAAAATCGATCCGATGGTTATTGATCCCGAAGATCCTGAAATGTTGCAGGATTTGTTTATTGCTGCAGTAAATGAAGCCAATCGTGTACTCGATGAAAAAGTTGAAGAACACATGGCAAAAGCTACAGGCGGTGCCGGTAACTTGGGTATGTTCGGTCTTTAAATATGCAACAGTTTCCGACCGCAATTGCAAAACTGATTCAAGAATTGGGAAAACTGCCCGGAATCGGTTCAAAGACAGCTCAACGCCTTGCTTTTCACATTCTTTCTCTCAATGAGCAAGCAGTGAGTGATTTATCCGAGGCAATAATTACGGCAAAAAAATCAACCACTCTTTGTTCCGTTTGCTGTAATTTAACCGAAGTTGATCCGTGCCCGATTTGCAGTTCCGCCAAAAGAAACCGGACCATGATTTGTATTGTCGAGCAGCCGCGTGATGTTGCGGCAATGGAACGCATGAATGAATATGACGGTCTATATCATGTTCTGCACGGCGCAATTTCCCCGATCGATAACATCGGTCCGGAAGATATTAAGTTGCGGGAACTATTAATTCGTCTGCAGCAACATAATGAAGTGGAAGAAATTGTCTTAGCTACAAATCCGACAGTAAACGGTGAAGCAACGGCTGTCTATCTGTCCCGATTATTAAAGCCTTCAGGCATAAAAATAAGCCGTATTGCGTCCGGCTTACCCATGGGCGGTGATCTGGAATATGCGGATGAAATTACTTTGGCCAAAGCTTTTGAAGGCAGACAGGAACTCTGAAAACCCGATTCTCAAAAATATTGAACTGTTAATAAAAAATCCGGCTCGGCAGCCGGATTAATCTTCAATAAAAATATATTCATCGGCTGTTACCAGCCCCAATTCATCTCTCGCAATTCTTTCGACAAATTCACTTGAACCTGCCTTATTACTCAAATCCATGATTTCTAATTGTTCAAGTTTGGCTAATTCCAATTCAGCTCTGAGATCTCTTTCTTTTAATTGCAGCCTTTCCATTTCTTTGTTTTGTTTGATCAAGATAGAAAAAGCAACAGCCAATGCTAAGACAAAGACTAAACCGAATAAAATCTTGCCGACAATTCCGCGTTCAGTTTTCTTTTCCCGATGACGTTCTTGTTTAGAATAAGAAAGAATTCTTCCGGAGCTCACAACTATGCCTTTCTCAAATATAAATCAGAAATATCTGAATATATTTTACTCAGAGATAGTTTAGATTACAACAAAATACCCGCCTAAAACATACTATTGTTGTCATCTTTAACAAATAGTTAGTTTTCTGTAATCTTGTTGTAACAATAAATATTCAAAGCATCTGATACATTGTTTCAGCTTCTTCTTTACGCACAGTGTTTGCCAGTTTAATTACCTCTACTCTGGTTTGTTGTTCACCGAAACTGAATGTAATAATGTCGCCTACTTGGAGTTTGGTACCGGGTTTGGCAATTCGATCATTAACCATGACTCTGCCTGCGCTTGCCAGATCATTGGCTACGGTGCGCCTTTTGATTAAGCGTGAAACTTTCAGAAATTTATCAAGTCGCATAGTGTCTCCTTTCTCAAATTTCACATTTCGCCTGATCCCAATATTTATCCAATTCTTCTATATTCAAATTCTCCATGTTCAAGCTATCTTGCCTGATCAATTCTTCAACTACGCGAAAACGCTTTTGAAATTTTTTAGTTGAACGATTCAAGGCAATTTCAGGATCAATATTCAAATGACGCAAATAATTTACTACCGCAAATAAGAGATCTCCGGCTTCCAGCTCAAGATTTAATTCGGCTATATTTCGCGCCTGATTAAGATTTTCAGTCAGATTGACCGGATTTGTTTTGTCTGAATCAATGATTTGCTTTTGAATTTCCGACAATCTGTTTTTTGCTGCATCAACTTCCGCTAATTCTTCTTTAATCTTAAACAATGTATCATCGGCTTTTTCCCAATCAAATCCGGCTTTAGCCGCTCTTTTCTGAACTTTAAACGCTTTGCTTAAAGCAGGGAAGCTTTGCGGGATATCCTCTACCGAATCGGCAATTGATTGCTGACCTTTTTCTTTGCGTTTATTATTTTGCCAAGTACTCAAAGCATCTTGAACATTTGTTGCAGAATCATTGCCGAAAATATGCGTATGACGTCTGATCAGTTTTTTGGCAAGATTATCTATAATATCCTGAATCGTAAATTCGTTTTTTTCAGCAGAAATTTGAGCGTGAAAGATTACTTGCAGTAATACATCGCCCAGTTCATCTTTCAGACGTTCAGAAGATTGATCATCGATCGCTTCTACTGCTTCATAAGCTTCTTCAATCATATTCGATCGTAAACTTTGATGAGTCTGTTTTTGATCCCAAGGGCAACCTTGATCACTGCGTAAAAAATAAAATATTTCTACCAATTCCTGCCAACTGTAATTATCTTTAAGTACGGAATATTTTTCTTTCAAATTATCCTTTGTTCTCTGAGATCTATCTTGCATTTTATTGCTTTCTAATATTTGACTGTAACAGTCAATCCCGGAATTGCACCATTTGCCGACCGGTTGTATACGGTCCGGCAATTCCGGGTTTATTGATTATTCGGTTCTGACATCTTCGATTAATTTGATCTGAAATTGAGTAAAATCGGTTGTTTCGGAAAATTGCTCAGGAAAGAAAATTGTTTGTCTGAACTTGGCAAATTCCCGTGTATTTTTCGAAAGCCACATCAGATTAGGCAAATTTAACTCATGGCATAACTCAACCAAAGCAACATCCAGAGATTTTGTAAAAGGCACATTCTCCCGGATTTGAATCGGTTTAACAGCTATCTTCGCAACATGATCACCTGTAAATATTTTTCCTTCCAATCGCATTTCAGCCTCTATTCGCATTTCAGCCCTCAAATTAAAGCTATTTTCAACACTTCATCCATTGTTTGAACCGCTGTTATTTTCAAATGTTTGCTGACAGATTCCGGAATATCGTCCAGATCACGTTCATTTTCTTTCGGAATCAGAATTTCTTTGATTTTTGCCCGATGAGCCGCTACCGATTTTTCTTTCAAGCCGCCTATCGGCAACACCCTTCCGCGTAAAGATATCTCACCGGTCATCGCCAAATCACGACGTACTTTTTTGCCGCTGATTGCAGATGCCAAAGCGGTAGCAATGGTTATACCGGCTGACGGTCCGTCTTTCGGCACGGCACCTGCCGGAACATGAATATGAATATCATGTTTCGTTATAAAATCTTCTGCCATACCTAAATCTTCTGAACGACTGCGGCAATAAGTCAAAGCCGCTTTCGCACTCTCTTTCATCACATTACCCAACTGTCCGGTCAAATCAAGTTTACCGCTGCCCGGCAGAATGTTAACTTCAATAATTAGAGTATCCCCGCCGGCATAAGTCCAGGCCAAACCGGTTGCACTGCCGATCAAATCTTCTTTTTCCGCCAGATCAAAGGTATACTTGCGTTTTCCGAGTAAATCTTCGAGATCGGTTTGTCTGACACGATAACACTCTACCTGATTTTCCGCAATTTTGATTGCCACTCTGCGGCACACCCTGGCCAATTCACGTTCCAGCTGACGCACACCGGCTTCCGCCGTGTACCAGCCGATCAAGCCGGACAAAGCACCGTCCGTCATACTCAATTGTTTGAGATTCAAACCGTTGGCAACAATTTGTTTCGGTAAAAGATGTCTTTTGGCTATTTCGAGTTTTTCAACATCCGTATATCCGGAAAGTCTGATTAATTCCATACGATCAAATAATGGTCCCGGTATTCCTTCGATTGAATTTGCCGTAGTAATAAACAAGACATTAGACAGATCATACGGTATCTCTACATAGTGATCTCGGAAATTATCATTTTGTTCCGGATCCAATACTTCAAGTAAAGCCGATGAAGGATCACCGCGAAAATCATTGCCCAGCTTATCAATTTCATCCAGTAAAAACAGCGGATTGTCGATATTGATATGACTGATGCCTTGCATAATCCTGCCGGCCATTGCTCCGACATATGTTCTGCGATGACCTCTTATTTCAGATTCATCTCTGATGCCCCCAAGCGACATCCTGATGTACTTGCGCCCGACAGCTTCAGCAATTGACTTGGCAATTGAAGTCTTACCGACACCGGGAGGCCCCACCAAACAGAGAATCGGGCCTTTAACTGTCTTGATACCTTGTTCAATTTTCAGTTTGCGGACGGCCAAATATTCAATAATCCGTTGTTTAACGTCTTTCAGACCGTAATGATCCCGGTCCAGAATTTTTCTGGCAAGCTGTAAATCCAGTTTTTCCTGATCTGTTTTACCAAAAGGCAATTTCAGGACCATTTCAAGCCAATTGATTTGAACAGCTGCTTCCGGAAAATTGGCAGGCATTCGTGCCACGCGGTCTATTTCACGTTCAACTTTTTCCCGATATTCTTCCGGAATATTGCTTTCTGATAATAATTCTCTGAGCCGATCGGCTTCGGATAATTCACTGCGAGCTCCGGATAATTCATCTTCAATTGTCCGAATTTGTTCACGCAAATAATAATCGCGTTGCTGCTTGTCAATCGACTTTTTTACTTTACGATCGATTTCCTGACCGTATTGAAATAATTTTAATTCTTGACTTAAATATAAAATGATCTGTTCTAATCTTTTCGCCAAATCTTGTTCTTCAAGTAAAGCCTGTTTGTTTTCATGTTTAAAATTAACATGAACGCTGACCAGATCGATTAATTGATCATAATTTTTCAGGGTCTTCGCAAAAGATATCGCATCCGGAGGTATCAGCCCGGTTTCAATTGCATATGTCTCAAACAGACTGATAATTTCACGATGGATAGCTTCAAGTTGCAACTCATCAATTTGTTTGGATGAAATATGAAAAGGTACACGCGGATATTCAAGGATTTCCGCCGTATAATATCCTTTTCCTCTGCGGACTAAACGGTCCACTCTTGCCCGATATACACCTTCAGTGAGAATTTTAAAATAATCGTTTTTTACTTCCAAAACCTGAATAATATCGGCAACCGTACCAACCCGGTATAAATCACCGGCTTTCGGATCTTCTGTTTCCAAATCTTTTTGTGCCAGTAACAAAACCTTGCGATCGGATTTCAAAGCTTTATCCAGAGCAGACAAAGTACCTGCCCGACCTGCATCAAAAGCTAAGGTAAGTTTCGGATAAGCAACAATTCCACGCAGCGGAATTACCGGCACCTCAATAATAGTGTTATCTTGTGAATTCTTTTGTGTCATTAATTATTCCTGTTTTCCGGAGTTCTAATCATTCATAATCTGATCAATTTTTTCAACTCGGCGTGCATGGCGACCGCCTTCAAATTCGGCATTCAAAAAACTCAACATAATTTCAATAGCCAATTCAACTCCGACTGTACGACCCCCCATTGTGATCACATTCGCATTATTATGCTGACGTGCCATTTTCGCCGAAAAACAATCCGTTACCAGAGCAGCCCGGATGCCTTTAACCTTATTTGCGGATATCGAAACTCCGATTCCCGTACCGCAAATTATAATACCTACCGGATCTTCCGCCTCACTCTGCAAGACGGCATTACACACCTCAACTGCTTTATCCGGATAATCAATGCTCGCATGGTCATAAATTCCCAAATCTTCAACCTGATAGGCATTTTCCTTTAAGTAATTATACAGTTCATTTTTCAAATCGATGCCGCCCTGATCTGCACCTATATAAATTTTCATACACTTCACTCCTAAAAATATCCATACTGAAGTTATAAGTATTATTTCATTTTAATAACCTTTTTAATCATTTTTAATATTGATCTGTTTATCTTAACACAATCTCATAAACAGGTTACTTTAATGAACAAGTAACCATATTAAACGCAAATTGCTTTTCAGATTATAATTCACTGATCAGGTAATTAAACCGGATTTTAAATCCAAGACAATAACTTGACCCGTTTTTAATAATCTGGTTGCATTTTCCGCCGCATAAATCAAAGGAATCTGTAAGGCCTGACAGACTGTTACCGCATGACTTTCCGGATCGGGATCTTCTACAACTACAGCCTTAGCTGTGCGAATTAACGGCAGCAAATCAGGATTTGTCGACTCGCAAACCAAAATCAATTCTTTCTGTCGTCCGTAACAATCAGGATCTTCAAGAAGCTTGTTGATATCCTCACCGGAAAATGAGCCTAAATTCATAACATCTCCGGATACCTTATCTTTTCTTGAACCTCTAACCTTAACTCCTATACCGCGAGTAAAGGCTGAACCGACCGTAGCGACTTTCATCGTATTGGTCGTACCGCTCATCCCGACAGGTGTACCGCATGAAATGATAATTGTATCACCGTCCTGAGCATATCCTGATTCTTTAGCCAATATTTCAGAAATATCAAACAGATCATCTGTAGTTTCAAGTTCATCTATCAAGAACGGATATACACCCCAGGACATTGCCAGACGATAACGAGCAGATGCGGAAACGGTCGGTGCCAATATGGGACAACCCGGTCTGAAACGCGATACAAGCCTTGCCGTTCTGCCGCCATGAGTTATTGCAACAATTGCTTTGGCATCCAATTCATAAGCTGCCGAACAACAAGCGTGGCTGACAGCATCAGCAACATTAATTGAAACATCTGTATCAAATTTTTTAAATGCTTCCCAATAATCAAATTTTTGTTCGGTATGGAGAGCAATATTAGCCATGGTACGGAGAGATTGTATGGGGTATTTACCCATTGCAGTTTCTCCCGACAACATAATTGCAGACGTTCCATCCAGAACAGCATTGGCAACATCGCTGACTTCCGCCCTGGTCGGTCTGGGATTACGAATCATTGAATCCAGCATTTCCGTAGCGGTAATCCCTACTTTACCGCTCTGATATGTCAATTTAATAAGTTGCTTTTGAATTGTCGGAACTTCATATTCCGGAATTTCTACTCCTAAATCGCCTCGTGCAACCATTACACCGTCGGAAACTTCAAGGATTTTTTCAAAATTCTCGACGCCTTCATGATTTTCAATTTTTGAAATAATATTGATCGATCTGCAATTTAATCTGTTAAGTACGCGTCTGATGGCTAAAACATCATTCGGCTTTCTGACGAACGAAGCAGCAATAAAATCAAACTCATTCTCAACTGCAAATTCAATATCAGCCACATCACGATCGGTCAGTGAAGGTAAATTCAGGGATACACCGGGCAAATTGATGCTTTTATTATTTGAAAGCTCACCACCGTTGGTTACTTCACAGATTAAATCACCTGCATCAAAGCCTTTGACCCGCAATGATATCAGACCGTCATCAATCAAAATACGTGATCCTTCCGACAAATCCTGACTGATATCTTTATACGTAATACTGAAGCGTTCAGCATTACCCAAAACATCTTCTTTAACTATTCTTACTTCTTCGCCGGTAACAAGTTTAATACGGTCATTTTCAAATTTGTGGGTACGAATTTCAGGACCTCTGGTGTCCATTAAGATTGCAACTGCTAAACCCAATTCTTGTCTTAATTTTTTAATTAAATTGACTTTTTCCAGATGTTCAGCATGAGTACCATGTGAAAAATTGAGCCGGGCTACGTTCATACCGTTCAGCATTAATTGACGTAACATCTCTTCATCGGAAGTCGCAGGTCCGATAGTACAAATAATTTTTGTCTTTCTCATAAAAATCTCCTAATAAACTGATCTGAAAAATAACTTGTCTTACCTCTTAACTATTATGACATATTTTTACATTATATGTATTCTTAATATTTTAAAATTACATCAAAATACTCATCTGTTATAAAACATTTATTCATTTTCTGATCTTGTCTTAACACCATATGAGCTCAGCCCGTTTTTAAAGAAATCCGCCTTATTTAAAATTAAAAAGCGTCTTGACCATGTGAGCCCAGCCGGTTTTTGAAGTCAAAATAGGTTGCTTTGCGTTCAACTTCAAATCTTTCCGGTGATTTCAAGGTTACTAAATCCGGCAAAGGCATACCGTTAAAAGTATTGGTTTTCACATGTGCATATAAAGCCATATCACAAAATACCAAACGGTCATTAATTTGCAAAGGACGCGGAAATTTATAATTACCGATAATATCTCCCGCCAAACAAGTCGGAGCACCAAGCCGATAAAGGTTATGCGTTTTGGCACCTTCCGGATTTGTTAAATCTGCATCGGTAATTGCTTCCGCTTCGATATAGAAATCACCTTCACAATACTTTTCATCCAAAAGAAAAACTCTCGGCGTATATGGCATTTCCAATACATCAGGCATATGACAGGTTGCCGAGGTATCTACAATTGCAATATTTATTTCATTCTGCACAATATCCAGAACCTCACAAACCAAGTAACCTGTGTCCAGAGATATTGCTTCACCCGGTTCAAAATAAATTGTTTGATTCGGATATTTCAGCCGGAAATTCCGTAGAATATCGGCTAACAAATCAACCTGATAATCCGCTCTCGTAAAATGATGTCCGCCCCCGAAATTGAGCCACGACATCTGTCCGATATATGCAGAAAAATTGTTTTCAAAACTTGTTAAAACCTTAGCCAAGGAATCAGCATTCTCTTCACACAGTGCATGAATGTGTAAACCGTCAATTCCCTCTAAACCATACTCTGCGACACCTTGTTCAAAAACTTGAGCCGTAATGCCCAAACGGGAAAATCTTCCTGCAGGATTGTAAAGATCATGTTTGGTTTCTGAGTATTCCGGATTAACTCTTAATCCGACTTGAATTTTTCTGCCGGATTTTTTTGCCTGATTAATTGCAGCAAGATGTTTTTGCCATTGGCCAAATGAATTAAAATAAACAAAATCAGCAAATTCCAGCAATTTAATCAGATCATCCGTTTTATAGGCAGGTGAATACACATGGATTTCTCCGGGAAATTCTTCATGAGCTAAAATCGCTTCATACAGACCGCTGGCTGTGCTGCCGCTCAAATATTTGCTGATCAAAAGATAAGTTGAATATAAAGAATATGATTTCTGTGCGAAAATTATTTTAACATCTAAAGCTTCGGCTAGTTGGTGTAAATAATTTAAATTATCGGTCAATAGCTCAAGATCAAAAATATAAGCAGGCGTTTCAATTTCATGAAACGCCGGTTTAATACAAGAAGTTCTGGTTTGCTGTGACAGCAAATTTTTCGGATTCGGTAATTGCCGCATTTACACCTCTGTAATAATTAATCACTGCCTTAAATATATTCTGAAGTACTCAAAAAACTCCACAAATATTCCAACCAAACTCAACTCTATATCAGTCCACAAGTACCGGATCAAAATCTTCAATCCACGGTAAACCGTTACTGTTCAAATCTGCCATGAACGGATCAGGATCCATTTGTTCAACATTGAACACACCCGGTTTTTTCCATTTGCCTTCCAGAATCATCTTTGCACCGATCATTGCCGGAACGCCTGTAGTATAGGATACGGCTTGTGCACCGGTCTCTTTATAAGCCTCTTGATGATCGCAAATATTGTAAAGACGATAGACTTTGTCTTTTCCGTCTTTTTTGCCTCGGAAAATTACACCGATATTGGTTTTGCCGACCGTGCGCGGACCTAAACTTGCAGGATCAGGCAGAACCGCTTTTAAGAATTGTAAGGGAATAATTGCTTTGCCTTCATAATTAATCGGTTCAATTGAGGTCATACCGACATTTTCCAGACATTTCAAGTGAGTCAGATAACTCTCGCCGAAAGTCATGAAGAATCTGATGCGTTTAATTCCGGGCATAAATTTTGCCAGAGATTCCAATTCTTCATGGTATAACAGATACATATCTTTCTGCCCGACTTCTTCAAAATCATATTCACGTTTGATTTCCATCGGCTCAGTTTCAATGAATTCACCGTTTTCCCAATAACGACCTTTCGCCGAAACTTCACGGATATTGATTTCCGGATTAAAGTTGGTTGCAAAAGGATAACCGTGATCGCCGCCATTACAATCCAAAATGTCAATATAATTTATTTCATCAAAATAATGCTTCAATGCATAGGCGGAAAACACACCTGTTACTCCGGGATCAAAACCGCTGCCCAACACAGCTGTAATACCCGCTTCTTTGAAGCGTTCATGGTAAGCCCATTGCCATTTATATTCGAATTTAGCAGTATCGCGCGGTTCATAATTGGCAGTATCAATATAATCCGTTCCCGTTGCTAAACAAGCATCCATTATAGCTAAGTTTTGATAAGGTAAAGCCAGATGCAAAACGAGATCCGGTTTATAACTGTTGAGTAATTCAATCAATTCTTCAACATTATCAGCATCTACCTGAGCTGTTGTAATCTCGGTACCCCTACCTTCTAATTCAGCTTTCAGCTCTTCACATTTTTCAAGTGTTCTGCTGGCAATACACATTTCCCGGAAAACATCCGAATTCTGTACACACTTATAAGCAGCAACTCTGGCAACCCCGCCGGCACCAATCAATAATAATCTGGACATAATTCCTCCTTCAATTTTCATAATGAGAAATTGTTTAACTGCAGATAATTCTTAAGTTAAATCCTATCTATGTTAGCATATTTAGGGATGTTCGGGAATTTCAATTGATCAATTCAAATTTCAATTTAATCTGCAGGAACGTAATTTTTGGCACCGCAAGGGTGGTTATCAGCTGTTTCGAGCTTGAATCGTGCCAAAAAAGCCGGTGTTGTGAGCCGCAATCCGTTTAATTTGTAACTCTTACTGAAAATATTTTTCAGTTCATTTTACAACTCGCAAATTTAATTATCTTTGAATTCAAGTGCAATTTGATACAATTTGTTTTTATTGATTGTATATTTCTCTGCTAAAAAACTGACTGCAGATTTTGTTTTCATTCCGCCAAGCAATAATTGTTCCAGGTCAGCAGTCGCTTGTTGTTCAATGATCAATTCATAATCCGCTGCTGCTTGCTTATTTTCAGCAACAAACTCCGCTCGTCCCTCCAAAACCAAAACAAATTCGCCACGCGGTTTTTCTTGTTGATAATGCTGATAAACATTCTCGACTGTATCACGGACATAAGTTTCATATTTTTTGGTAAGTTCACGGCCGATAACTATTCTTCTTTTACCAAGCCCCTGGTCCGTCAAATCTTTGAGCGTTTTCAAAATCCGATGCGGTGCTTCATAAAGTATCATTGAAAATTCATGATCTGTTATTTTTTTCAATTGATCAGCACGTTCTTTACCTTTAACCGATAAAAAACCGAAAAAAGTAAAATAATCAGTATTTAAGCCTGATCCGGCAAGGCAAGTTAAAGCGGCATTTGCTCCGGGTAAAACAACAATTTCTATTTTCTCTGCAATGAGATTTTTTACGACTATTGAACCCGGATCAGAAATACAAGGCATACCGGCATCCGAAATCAAAGCAACATTTTCTCCTGATTCAAGGCTTGCTATGATCTGTTCAGTTCTGCTTTGTTCATTATGTTGATGATAACTCATTAAAGAAGTTTTGATCCCGTACTCTGCCAATAAAATTCCTGATGTTCTAGTATCTTCCGCCAAAATCAAATCAACGAATCTTAAAATTTCAATTGCTCTGTACGTAATGTCAGCTATATTTCCAATCGGTACCGGAACTAAATACAACTTCCCTCTTGCCATATAAATCCTCTTTTTCCTGTTTTTCAGATCGCTCTTACTCAATCGCTTTTTCTCAATTGCTTTTTCTCAATGGCTTTTTTAAAATCGCTCTATCTGAATCGACCTTACTCAATCGACATTGCTCAATCGACATTGCTCAATCGACCTTCCTCAATCTCTCTATCTGAATCGACCTTTCATAATTAATCTTTCTGAATCGACCTGAATATCTAAATATAAAAATCAGATTACAATAATTATCTGTTTTTTGAGAATGAATGGCAACTAAGAGTAAATAATTGAACAAAAGCTTTTTAGACTATATTGATGTGTGTGCCAATAATTACGTTCCTGCGGATTGCTACCCGCAGCATCGGCTTTTTTGACATGATTCAAGCTCGAAACAGTTGATAATCATACTTGCGGTGCCAATAATTACGTTCCTGCGGATTGCGACCCACAGCATCGGCTTTTTTGGCACGATTCAAACTCGAAACAGCTGAAAATCATACTTGCGGTGCCAATAATTACGTTCCTGCGGATTGCGACCCACAGCATCGGCTTTTTTGACACGATTCAAGCTCGAAACAGCGGATAACCATACTTGCGGTGCCAATAATTACGTGAGTGTGTCAGCAGATAATTCAAATTCGCAGAGCCGTTGTTTTTCGCACGAAATTATTTGATAACCATGCCCGAAACACCTGTAAAGCACCCATAAAAAAGCTAACCCGTTTCTCCAACAAAAAAGAGCTAATCCATTTGAGATAGCTCTTTTTGCTTTAATTAATTATGTTTTTGATACTACTTTTGATATTATTCTTGATCTATTGCACCAACCGGGCATACTGCAGCACAAGCGCCACAATCTATACATGCGTCCGGATCAATAACATATATAGTATCACCAGCGGAGATACAGCTTACCGGACACTCATCTGCACAAGCACCACACATGATGCATTGATCTGAAATTACATGAGCCATATAGTTTTCCTCCTTACGCTTAACACGATTTTATTTTAACAAACTCCATCTCTCTAAACAAGTCAAAATCAAAAGATTAGCGTTGTCTAATTATTAAAAGCGTTGTCTAATTGTTAAATCAGAAAATTAAATCGGATGCTTAATGGAATCCTGTAATTCTTCTGGTGCCTAATTCAATTGCGATCTCTTCCCAAGTGATTCCCATATTTTCGATAGCTACTGTCAGATGATACAGGATGTCCGCAGTTTCATGGATAATCGCGGCCTTTTCTTTATCTTTGAGTGCGATAACCAGTTCGATCGTTTCTTCTCCGATTTTGCGTGCAATGTAATCATCGCCTTTATCTTGCAAGTAATTTGTATAAGAAGCCACCACAGGATTCTTGCGACGATCTTTTACCATGCGATATAAATTTTGTAAAATATTTTCCATTATGTATTCTCCGTTATATATAAAATTATGATTGTTTACTGATCATTAATCTATAATAATTTTAGGAATTCTCTGCGAAATTCCACATAAGATTTCATAAGAAATCGTGCCGGCCTGCTCGGCTAAATCATCTAAATCCCGATAATTTCCGTATTTATCCTGACCGAAAATCAAGACTTTATCACCGATCGCCGTTTGCGGTATATCCGTTAAATCCAGCATTGTCCGATCCATGCAAACCCGTCCGATAATCGGCACAGAATTACCTTTAATTAAGACGGTTCCGGTATTTGAAAGATGTCGATTAAGACCATCTGCATAACCGGTTTCAATTGTACCGATCAGAGTTTGTCTTTGTGTGGTATATGTTTGACCGTATCCGACAGTTTCATTGACCGATGTCGGATGAATCCCTGAAATTCTCGAGAAAAAGCTCATCACAGGTTTCAGTTGAAGTTTTTCCTTAATCTCTAAATTAGAACACCAACCGTACATTGTAATCCCTATACGCACATAATCCAGAGCAACCTCCGGCAAAACAATCGCAGCGACACTGTTGGAACAATGCTTAATGTTAAAAAGAATGTTTTTAGTTTCCAATTTATCAATTGCTTTGCAAAAACGCTCAAACTGTATTTGTGTAAAATCTTTTTGCGGTTCGTCCGCAACGGCAAAATGAGTAAATATGCCCTCTAAATCCAAATTGTCATTTGCTGCAAGTTTGATTACGGAAGAAACCAATTCAGGCGAGATATTGTCTTTTACCGAAAAGCCGATTCTATTCATGCCGGTATCTATTTTTATATGAATTTTGATCTGATCAGCTAATCTCGGCAGGTTTTCCTTGATCAGATAAGTTTCCAGATCATCGAGCAAAGCCTGGGCATCAAATTCAGAAGCGACGGTTTGAGTTAATTTATGTTCAGCAATAATATCTATCAAACCGCTGTGATAAGGAGATAATACTAAAATCGGAGCTGTTATTTCGGCTTGACGCAAAACTACAGCCTCTTCGATCGTTGCTACAGCCAAATAAGTACAACCTGCAGCCAAAGCCTGTTTTGCTACCCAAATTGCACCATGACCATAAGCATCTGCTTTAACCACGGCCATTTTACCTGTGCCAGCAGGCAAATTACGGGATATTTGTTTAATATTATGGTTTAATGCCGCTCTCGATAACTCACACCAACTGCGCTGAGTTTTGAGATCTATTGAATCTGAATTCATTAACCAACACCTTAGACAATTCTGACGAATTTGAAATTAAGCGAATCCGGTTTCATTATATTAATACCTTGTTGACATAATCTGAGGCAAAAGTCCGATTCAAAGCAGAATAGTTTAATGAAAAACTAATCTTATCACCCACAACCAGATCGCGATTATATTTCGATATATCAAAAATTGAAATATCCGGTGTTGAACCGATGTAGTCAATACCTTTTTCTTGAGGCGTAATTCCGCTGAAATCAACATCTTGCGATCCGAGCGCCAGAATAATCCGACGTATTATGCCGATATCCTCAAACTCCAAAATCTGATCTTGATAATTTTGCCCGACGGGTCCGGTCGGCTGAGAATTTTTGCGTTGATTTTCAATTATTTCACTACTTAAGCTGAATACATCCTGATGCAGATTTTTTATCCGATGCCCGTAAGATGTTTCTTTGCCCAATAACCAAGCTTTACCTAAAACCAAATGATTCACTTGCGACGGGAAATCTTCCGAGTCCAAAACAGGAATTGTTCCCGAATTTCCGCCTGATACATACTCCAGCTCAATACCGAATCTTGATTCAATTTGGCCGATCAATGAAGCAAACTCCTGTAATTTTTCCAATGTAGCAATTGAACCGGAAAAATAATTAAAACCGGCAACGATTCCTCTTAATTTAACACCGCGCAAATTTAGAATCTGGTGGACAGTACTCAATAAATCTTCCGGCAAAATCCCGGCTCCCAGATCACCCAATTCCACTTGCAAAATGATACCGTGAACTTTTCTTTCCACTACGGCAGCATCTGATAATGCAAAAATTGAATCTAATGCGGAATTAAAAGAAATATCAACTTTGTTAACTATTTCTCTCGCTTCGGAAATCATCGGAATCCTGGTTAATAAGGTTGAATCGGCATAGGGTTTGGCTTTAATCAGATTATCCACACGGGAATCTGCAAAATTACGAACTCCGACTTCTGCCATCAATTTGAGCAAAGGCTCATAAGCACAGATACCTTGTGTGGCATAATGTGCTTTCATCCCTTTTTCCGCAATCAATTCCTGAATAATTTCAAGATTATATTTTAACTTTTTGCTATCGATTGTGACACATGGTAAAGACCTGATATAACCTTTGCCTTGCATTTCAAACCACCCTATATATATTTCTGTTTTGTCTTGTACATGTTCTATTCATATTGACTTGTCTTGTGCAAATTCTATTCATTTTGATTTGTCTTGTACAAATTCTATTCATTTTGACTTGAGTTTTGCTCTGAGTCCCGGTTGTTTTGAATTTCCTCTTGTTCAGATTCCTGATTCTTCGGTTGATCAGCATTCTGAATTAAATATTGTTGATTATCCTGATACATATCTTGATACATATTTTGATTATATGCAACTGTTTGAGGACTTTCAGCCATAATCATTGCTGCAGCTTCCTGTTTTTTCAAGCGAGCTTTCTTGCGTTTGCGATAAACTGCCAAAATTACGAAAATCAGAATTAAGATCGGAATAAGGACCGGTGCAGATACCAGAAGTGCAATCGCCAACCATTGGAAAAACGATACAATTGCACTGAGCACTGAATTCCAGCCGCTATTTACCCAATACTTAAAATCATCCCAGGTCATTGCAGAAAATTCAATTTCTCTTTTACCTGATAGCGGTGCCTGCTTTTGCAAGAATTCTATGGATACATAAGAATAATCAACCTGAGAATCCCATCTCTTGATCGATCCTTTAAGTAATTCAATTTCTTGGGTTAAACGGTCTATTTCACCTTGAATGTAGACAATGTCTTCCATTTTCTTTGCATCAAGCAAAAACTCGTAGTATTTTTCTAATGACTTTTCAGCGGTATCGAGTCTGATCGTTGTATCATAATAGTCATCGGTAATATCTTGCGCATTAATATTAATATAATTAACGATTTCCGTATCCGAAAGTTCTTCAACAAATTTATCCAGCTTTTCTGCAGGAATGCCGAAATCAGCATTTATTTCGAGCATTGAATCCGTTTCGTTACGATTCAGATTTGTTGCGAAGCCTTCGTATTTTTCAACCAGGTCAAGTACATTTTTATAACTTTTATCAACATCTTCACAACGCAATTCAATGCTGCCGTTTTTGATAAGTTTTCTTTGATTCGACGCTGCTTCTTTTGATCCTGCTCCGGGAGAACCGCTTAAGCTCTCCTGTTCAGCCGGTTCTGCGGCTATGCTGTCATATTCATCATAAGCCTCCATCGGAGTATCGCTTTTATAGTTGCCTGAATCTGAAGCATCTTTTCTTGCCGAACTGCCGCAGCCTATTACACTTAAAGCTATACACAGGATCATAATTATATTTAAGATAACACCTGTTTTTTTAATTTGGTTAGGTGATTCAGTTTTTCCCGAATAGTTGTTCATTTCTACTCCTCCGCTCACGAATTTCTTTTTCTAAGATTAAATCTTTTACTTTCATCAGTCTTGTAGTGTTTGCTCTTTCGTTTTCTTCCATCTTCATTGTGATTGAACGAATCGTATCTTCCAGATCGGGAATCATTCTATGTTCCAAGGAATTTACTCTTCGTCTCGTTTTTGCTATCTCTCCAGCCAATAATTGAGTGGTTTTCTCCACAGTTGCAAGTTCAATCATCACCGGTAATACTTTGCGCAACGTCAGAATGGCCAGGTCCAATTCACCTGAAACACCGGAAAAACCGTAAGGAATATAAGTTTTTGATCTTTTTTGAGCTTTAGCTGTTTTTTTCGTCTTTTCAGCAGCATGATCTTCGAGCATAGTTTGATCATGAACAAAATATTCCGGTACTTGCACACTCATAAGATTTTTTCTTCTCGCTTGCAATATCAAATTGTCATAACCTGAGTACAGTGCCGTTTCAATGACTTGTTCCGGCATTACGGCACGTGCCAGAACCATTTCACGGTTATACTCGCGGAGTAATTCATCCACCTCCAAACGTAATTTCTGATTACGTTTAACCAGTGAAATAAACTGTCGCATCAGCTCATCACGTTTATCTTTGAGCAACTTATGTCCCCGGCGGGCAACATTCAATTGTCCGCGAAGACGCATCAACTCCATTCGATTCGGATTTACTCGCATTACCGCCATTTATCTCTCCACTGATATCATCATAATTTAATTATACTACATAAAAGATTTAAATTAGCTTATTTGTTCACAATCAGTTAATAATTTGTTTAATTTTTGTTTAATTTTTAGTTTGTTAATTTATTTGATCGGATCAATTTGATTCATTATCTTGGTTTTATCGATTTTATTGGTTTTATCGGTTTTATCAATTTCATTTACTCACATTCTGAAACGTTCATAGATTTCAGCACGATAATAACGATCAATAAATTTCTCATCAATTCTGGTCAATTCGTTTTTCGGTAAGATAGAAAGCAAATCCCAGCCTAATTCCAAGGTTTCTTCAATGCTGCGATTGACAGCAAAACCTTGAGAAATATAATTCGCTTCAAATTCATCGGAAAAGCGGGCATAGATCCGATCCATATCACTCAAAGCTTCTTCACCAAGAATAATTTCAAGTTCTTTCGCCTCTTTGCCTCTTGAATAAGCTGCAAATAATTGATTCATCGTATCGGCATGATCGGAACGGGTTTTACCTTCACCGATCGCTTCGTCCTTCAATCTTGATAAAGACGGTAAAACGTCAATCGGCGGCTGAATCGCTTTATTGTGCAAATCACGATTCAGGATAATCTGACCTTCAGTAATATAACCGGTCAAATCCGGAATCGGATGTGTTTTATCATCATCCGGCATGGTCAAAATCGGCATCATCGTGATTGAACCGCCCTTACCTTTTAAGCGTCCGGCACGTTCATAAATTTGAGCTAAGTCGGTATATAAATAACCGGGATAACCACGGCGGCCGGGAACTTCTTTTTTCGCTGCTGAAACTTCGCGCAAAGCTTCGGCATAATAGGTAATATCGGTCAAAATAACCAAAACATGCATGTCTAATTCAAATGCCAGATATTCCGCTGTCGTCAGAGCAACTCTGGGTGTTGCAATTCTTTCGATCGCCGGATCATTTGCTAAATTGATATACATTACCGATCTGGAAATCGCTCCTGTCTCACGTAAATCTTCAATAAAGAAATTTGCATCTTCAAAGGTTATGCCCATTGCGGCAAAAACAACTGCAAATTTTTCGGAATCATCCAGCACTCTTGCCTGTCTGGCAATTTGTGAAGCAAGATTATTATGCGGTAAACCGGATCCTGAAAAGATCGGCAATTTTTGACCGCGCACCAAAGTATTCAAACCGTCGATTGCTGAAATACCGGTTTGAATAAATTCATCCGGATATTCTCTGGCTGCCGGATTCATCGGCAAACCGTTGGTATCCATTGTAGCGACGGGAATGATCTCGGGTCCGCCGTCAATCGGCGTGCCCAAACCGTCAAAAACCCGGCCCAGCATATCCGGAGAAACCGGCAATTCCATACCGTGACCCAAAAAGCGGACTTTACTGTGATCTACATTGATTCCTAAAGAGCTCTCAAAAAGCTGAACCAATGCATCGGTACCATTTACTTCCAGAACTTGACAGCGTCTGATTTCTCCGTTCGGCAAAATAATTTCGCCTAATTCATCATAGGCAACATTCTCTACATTCTGTACCAGCATCAAAGGACCGGCTATTTCTTCTATCGTACGATATTCTTTCGACATTCTGCTTAAACCTCCCGGGGAATACTTTCAGCAATCTCGGAGTGTACTCTTGCAATCAGCTTTTTGTAGCTTTCTTTGATTGTTTCTTCGGGTATATATTTCATTCTGGCTAACTCATCTCGAATCGGCAAAGTGATAATTTTATTGTAATCCGCATTCTTGCTTAAAGCATCCACAGCTTGATAATAAAAACTCATTAAACTGTTCAACATATAAAATTGTTTCATTAATGAAGTATAGGTGTCTATTTCATGAAATGAATTCTGGTGCAAAAAATCTTCTCTGATCGAACGGGCAGCCTCCAACTTCAATCTGTCCAAGAAAGAAAGTGAATCGTGTCCGACTAAGCGCACAATTTCCTGTAATTCTGATTCTTCCTGCAACAAAACCATTGCATCTTTACGCAATTTCGACCAAGAAGCAGAAATCTGTTCGTCCATCCAATTGTCAATTTTTTCGCTATATAAAGAATAACTGGACAACCAATTGATAGCCGGGAAATGCCTCTGATACGCCAAAGCCGAATCCAAACTCCAAAAAACCTGAACTATCCGTAAGGTGGATTGAGCAACCGGATCGGATAAGTCGCCACCGGGAGGTGATACCGCACCGATTGCGGTCAAAACACCCGTGCGCCGATCACTGCCTAAGCACTGTACCATACCGGCTCTTTCGTAGAATTGAGCCAGTCTGGAACCGAGATAAGCCGGATAGCCCTCTTCACCGGGCATTTCCTCCAAACGGCCGGACATTTCACGCAAAGCTTCAGCCCAACGTGATGTCGAATCCGCCATAATCGATACGGAATACCCCATATCTCTGAAATATTCGGCAATGGTAATACCGGTATAAATTGATGCTTCACGTGCGGCAACCGGCATATCGGAAGTATTTGCTATCAAGATGGTTCTCTCCATCAGCGGACGACCTGAATTCGGATCATCCAATTTAGGAAATTCATTAAGAACATCAGTCATCTCATTACCGCGTTCACCGCAGCCGATGTAGACGACAACATCAGCCGCAGCCCATTTTGCCAACTGATGTTGAATTACGGTCTTGCCGCTGCCGAAAGGTCCCGGAACAGCAGCTGTTCCCCCTTTGGCAACCGGGAAAAACGTATCTATTGAACGCTGGCCCGTGATCAAAGGTTCACCCGGTGAAAATTTTTGCCGATATGGCCTTCCTATGCGCACCGGCCATTTTTGTATCATGGAAATCGGATGTTCCTGTTCTTTCGAGTCAACAATTACAGCTATTGTATCTTCAATCTTGCAGACACCCTCTTTAATTTCTTTGACCGTACCGGAAATATTCGGAGGAACCATTATCTTGTGCAGCAAAATCTCAGTTTCCTTCACCTCTCCCAAAATATCTCCGGCTGTAACCTGATCACCGATTGCAACCCGCGGTCTGAAATTCCAGGTTTTTGTCCGATCCAGAGCTTTGATCATTGCACCACGTTTGATATTGGTGCCTTCTATTTTGACTAACTCTTCCAGAGGTCTCTGAATTCCGTCATAAATCTGACCAATTAATCCCGGACCTAACTCAACCGAAAGAGGTTCGTGTTGTGAGATAACTTGTTCGCCCGGTGCCAGGCCTGCCGTCTCTTCATAAACTTGAATAGACGCTTGATCTCCATGCATTTCAATGATCTCGCCAATTAAGTTTTTATCGGAAACACGCACAATATCAAACATATTTGCATCGCGCATACCGCTTGCCACGACCAGCGGTCCCGATACTTTAATAATTCTGCCTTGGTTCGTACTATTATTCGTACTCATAATTGTTGCCCTCTATTAAATGAAAATTTATAAATATATATTTAACGTTACTCTTACCGGATTATTGTTCTCAATTATTTTTATAATTATTTCCGGCTTAGCCCTGACTGCCATCAGGATTAATATCCCGGCACTGTCAGCAAAATAAATATCCTGGCTATGTATTCTCTTCTTTTAACAGGTCTATGCCGATAGCTTTGTTAACCATTTCATGCAAATAGTGCATTGCGAATTGCTCACGACTGCGACTTGAAGGAATCAAAATGATTGCAGGTTCAATTTTTTCTTTGTAATCTTCAATAATTGCCGGATTTTGTTCAGCCAAATCTTCTGTGACAAAAATCACACCGTATTGCTTTTTGACTAATTCTTCAATCTTTCTGTATGCTTCAACCGGATCATCAGTTGTAATAACAGTCATGCCTAAACCGCGAAAACCCAGTACACTGTCAATATCACCGATAACTGCCACTTTTACTAAATGCATTGTTAAACTCCCGCATATGAAGGTCTTATTATTTGATAAGCACGTTCATGTGGTATTGAATTAAGATGACATGCTCTGATCAAACGAATATTCCTGCGTTCCATTTCTCTGACCAAATAATATGCCGCAACTTTTTCAATACCGGACGCAAAATACTTTGTTTCTTTAATTTTTTGCATCAAACGACAATCCGCCAGTTGAGAAAAGATTGAAGCAGACCCCGGTTGATGATAGATTTCCGCTATTTCGGAAAAATCACCAAATCCCGATAATTTTATTTTGCCTGCTAACTTTAAATTATCAAAAGAAAATAAATCCAACCATTGGGTTTGACTAAGATTTCCTTGTGATAAAATTGAACGCTGAAAAAACTCTTTGCTTAAACTGATATTTTTGCAGCGCAGCAGGATTTCCAAATTAATTAAATCCGCTTTCAGCAGATAATATTCGGTCAGCCAATCTGACTTGATTTCAGATAACCGTTTAACCAATTCTTGCCACAAAGCTTGCTCTACTACCAAGTCGACTCTGCCCATGTCATAAGTTTCAAGATATATCTTTTCCGCCTGTTGAATGGTTTCTTCAAACCAATCCGGTACTTGCAGATCCTTTATGTCAAAATCTGTGATTAACCCGGAATCCGTATATGAATTCTTCGAAAAATTACGCACAGCAGATAAAATGTCTTGCGGTTCCGTCAAATACGGTCGCAAAAATAAATATTCAATATCTTTAATTAAAATCGATTCCTGTGCCGGCAAGATAGTTCTTAAAAAAACTTTCAAATTGTGCGCATCATTAAATTGCAAAAATAATTCGAGCAAAGCATAATCCGGGACTATCGAACAAATTAAATCCAAATCTGCCTGTTGAGAATTAATTAATGCTTCTTCAACGGTTTCGCCTGAATAATTTGCACTTTGAATAAGATTAAGAAATTCTGCTTCTGAATGGGTATTTATTAATTGTTGTAATTGTGACTCGTCAAAGAACAGCTTCTCACGTCCGGCTAATAAGCCATACGCATAGAGCCATGATCCGCCGGCATCCTTTTTAAGATTTAATTTGTAATTAACTCGTTCACTCATAATTATTATAAATCAGGAAATAATTCATTAGCCACTATAACCGATAACTTCGCCCGGTTATCCCGGATGATCAGATCAAGACTGAGATTCTCTTCAATTCGGTCATGTTTTACTATCATACCACCCGATATATCCGCAATTTCCCCTGCCGAAAATCCGGAACCCAGCTGTGTTAAAAGCGGTTCCAACAAATCTTGCTCTGCCTGATTCAAACTTATCTCACCTGATTGTATCCCTTTAGCTTTAATCAGATCAGAATAAAACTTGATTTTTTCCCGGTTCGATTGTGCATTAAACTTATCCAACGCTAAATCAATGACTTCCGCAATTAAGCGTTGTCTATGCTCCAGTTTTTCCTGACGCAGTCTGGTTTCAATCAAACTTTCAGTTCGGATTTTAATTGATTTCTGTTCAGATGTAATCGTTTGATCCGTTAACAAATTGATTTTCTCAATCTCAACTTTAATTTCCGATCTTTTCCGAGCAATTTCCTGATCTGCTCTTTGCAAAATCAGATCGGCCTGATCCTGAGCTTCAGATAAGATTACTTCAATTATTTTATCTATCTTATCCATATGTCCTCCGGATTAAGACAGGCTGAAAACAGCTAAGACGGAAGCCAACAGAGCAAAAATCGCATATGTTTCAACAACGACCGCTAAAACGATGACTCTTGCATGTTGATCACTGCGCTTGGCTATCAAAGCAACACCTGTTTCACAAACTTTTGCCTGATCAATTGCTGAAAGATAGCCGACAATCGTGATCGGTAAAGCTGCAGCAATCCAAAGCAAACCTTGATACCAGGTAATGTTGGCTGAAAAACCTGATTCCATTAAGCCGGAACGAGTCAAAATCAAAAAGAATGTCAGCAGTCCGTAAATGCCCTGTGTTCCCGGCAAAGCCTGTAAAATCAAGGCCCGGCCAAACAGTTCAGGCTGTTCAGTAAGAACTCCGTTGATTGCTTGCCCCAATCGGCCAACCGACTTCGCAGAACCGTAACCCGGCAGAAAAGCGGCCAACGCTGCACCTAACAGTGTGAAAAACGGTCCTAATTTATCTAAGACATCCATAATAACCTCCAAAATTATATGTATACTGTTAATTTATTTATAACTACTTCACTCAGCTGTTTAATCAGCATTGTTTATTAGTTATTCTTCTTCTTTAATCTTCAGATAATTTGTTTTATATTTTAACGGCTTGAAAAAACGTCCGCCACCTTCAAAAAATTGTCCGAAGAATTCTACATATTGCAAGCGGCTCGAGTGTACATATGCTGAAAGCCCTGAAAGAGCCAAATTCAGGATATGCCCTCCGATTAAAATAACTACGGCAAAAATCCAGCCGATAATGCCGCCCGATACCATACTCGCCAGAAAATTGACAACTGTTGCAATTACACTGGTCGCAAGTACCAAAGCTAAAACCCTGGTATAAGATAAAATATCACCAAGATAATTGATAACTCCGTACAGTCCGCCGATTCCGGTAATCAAACGCGAAAAGATGTTTTTCTTCGCTCTGCCGGCAAACAACAATACGATTGCAGCTCCGACGATTGCCAGCCATTTACCGATTTCACCGATATCAAATGCCGCGATGTTGAGAGAAGATCCTCCTAACATAAGACCTAATCCGATAATTATAAAAAACCAAGGTATAGTATCAAAAAAGATATTTGAAATTTTTCCGAATTTAATTTCATTGATGATTTTCATCACCATACCGCCAAACAGATGAATCACTCCGAAAATCATGCTCCAAATCAATAATTTTTGCGGTTCTTCCATCGGATTGAACCATAGACAAGGGAATGTGATTTTATTATTGCTCATCAAAGTCAGCATATCGCCGAAGAATCCGCCGAAAACAAATCCCCACAGCGTTGATGAGATTCCGCACAGAAATAACATTCTTACCAACTGGCCGCTTTCAGTCGAAGTATCAATTTTCTTTTTCCAAATTAAATAGGCACAACAGATAGTTAAAAGCAAACCGTAACCGACATCGCTCAGCATCATGCCGAAAAACATAAAAGTAAAAGGAGCAAGACCCGGTGTCGGATCAATTTCCCGGGTTGACGGAGCACCGAACATTTCAAGAATAGTTTGAAAAGATCCGGCAAAAGGTTTGTTTTTCAATAAAATCGGATATTCATCCTCCGGTTCAAGTTCAATTACTTCAACAAAAATCGTGAAATCATCTTCAAGTTTTTGCTCGACTTCGCGTGATACTTTGCGGGGAATAAATCCTTCCAGAAAAAAGGTATAAAGAGTATCTTCCGGAATTTTGCTGGCAGAATAATATTCTAAAATTGTTGTGTAATAATCCGATAACAAATAAAAATCCAAACGCTTGGCAGCTATTGATTTCATCTTGGCTTCAAGCTTACCTGCGGTAATATCAATATTGTTAATTTTTCGTTCATTAGATCGGTAAATCTGATTCGGTGTACCTGATTTTGTGATCGGTAAATAATTGAAATCATACTGTTTAAGCAATTGATTAATAGCCAATTCATGTTCACGTAAAGCTACAACTGCTGTCAAATCAAAGGTATCACCCGATTCCAAAGTAATTATTGCCGTCTCTGCCAAATCAAGTTCATTTAACTCTTGTTCTAATTCCGCCAGAGCAGATTTTTCCATTCGTCCCAAAAAAATCAAAGTGCGTTTAGTGGAAGTTTGATGTAAATCAATTTCGACCATACGCCAGTCATATAAAATATCCTGTTCACGTTGAATTTGTTCGCGTTCAGCTGCCAAATCCATCTGGCGTTCTTCAGTCGAATTCATCAGATCAAGCAAATCCAAAATTTCTTTTTCACGCTCTTTAACCGACAACAAATCTTGTGCAGATATCTTCAGATCTGTCGATTCCTGCGGGATATTGGCATATTTAGTTTCAAGAGTTTGAATTGCAGAATTAAGTCGAGTTTGATTTCTCAAAATATCCGCTTCTTTTGTTTGCGAGATCAGACCTTGTTCAGGTTGATCGGTCCGGATCGGTAATTCAGATTCGGAAGCACCGGTTTCAATTAATTCGACCACGCCCCGTTTTTGCATAAATTGTAAAACAGAAGCTTTATCTTTGCGCAAACCCAATATTTTGATTTTGTCCATTTTAAGAATTGCCAAGTAAATTCACGATCCCTTCTAAAACCTGATCGGCTACCCGACTTTTCTCTTCAGAACTTATTTCAGGCAAATCAAGATTCGCTAAACTACGCTCTAAATCCTGATCTAACTTTTTTCGGCATCGCTTCTGGCAGTACGTAAGCTTTGATCTGCTTCGCTACGTGCCTTATCAAGCTGCTTCGTCAAATCACGATTTGTATGCTCAATCTTACTTTTTGCATCTCGTTCCGCTGCCTGAATTATATGTTCGGCTTGAAGTTCCGCCTCTTTTATCTTTTGAATATAATCTATACTCACCTTAACCTCCTCTTTTTTTTGAGAAGTATCTAAGTAATAATAGCACAACATTTAATTAAATAAAAAATATTAAGTAAAATTTAGGTTTCACAAATTCTTAAATTAATTAAATTATTGTATTCTGCCGGCAAATTGCAATATTACGTTGTTTATCAAAAAAGTCCTGTTTTGCCTTACCGGTAAAATAAACAGATTTCTCAATCATGCCAAGTCGAAAGAGAAATCTGTTATGTCATAGCAATACAATAAGAAATTTAATTATTAACTATTGGTCACTTTAATAGTGAAGCATAGATATACCCGGTTTTTCCCGAATAGATGAATTTGACCCAGTTGCCCACCAAGGTTCCGCTGACTTTTCTGTTGGCAGGTAATGAACCGATTACACTGCCATTCGGCGAACTTCTCACATTGACTGCACTTTTGGTATATCCCGTGATCGGGGGTGATGTAGTCGTTGTTAAACCCATTGCCACATAGGCTGTTTTACCATTATAGATAAACTTAAGATAACTTCCTTGAATTGTACCCGTTACAAAGATCGGCATCTTTAATGTTGCGATGATTGTTCCGCCGGGCGCACTCCTGATATTGGAGCCGGCCTTTACATAACAGGTTAATTTTACAGGATCGGCTTGCAGGAGTGAACTATAGACATATCCGGTTTTGCCCGCATAAGTGAATCTGACCCAGTTGCCTGTCAAGGTTCCGCTTACTTTACTACCTATCGTCAAAGAACCGATTACTCCTCCATTAGGGGCACTTCTTACGTTGACCTTACTTTTGACATAGCCCGTAATCGGTTGTGATTGAGTGGTTGTCACACCCAGATGAACATAGGCGGTTTTGCCATTATATGTAAATTTGAGGTAACTGCCTTCAATTATACCCGTTACATAGATCGGCATCTTTAATTTTTCAATGATTGTTCCGCCGGGCGTACTCCTGATATTGGAACCTGTCTTAACATATCGTGTTATTTGGACAGGATCTTTTTGCAATAATGAGGCATATATATAACCGTATTTACCGTTATATTCTAAAAATACCAAATTCTTGACAAAAGAATCTTCATTTATTTTATACCCCATCGGAATTGTACCGATAATTGTTCCGTCAGCTTCATCTCTGAAATTTAATATTCCTGTTGCATATCCGGTTATCTCCGTTGAAACATTTGTAGTTGCTGTCTTTTCTACATATGCAGGGTTTCCGTTATAGGTGAACTCAAGCCATCTATTTTCGACTATTTTTGTGCCGGTTATATATAATGGTCGCCAGAGATTCGTAATTATTTCACCATTGGGTGTCGCACGAATGTTATAATTCGCTTTGATATAAAATTCGCTTAAATATAATAAATGTACCCCGTAGTCAAAACACTTTTCCATTATTTTTGCGAGGTTAGGGTTGACAATTGGGTCACCTTCAAGAAATACAATTGATGCAATATCTTCAGGGACTGCGGCCAGGATTATCGGATTACTCTTAAAGACATTATGCCCTATATTCTCTACACTGTCAGGAATCGTGACGCTCATGAGTTGGTTTTCATAAAATGCTTCTACTCCTATCGTTGTGACGCCGTTTAAAATATTAACACTCGTGAGTTTGTTTTTACTAAAAGCATAATTGCTTATAGTCGTGACATTGCTCGGTATCGTAACACTCGTAAGGTCGTTTTGATAAAATGCATTTGTTCCTATCACTGTGACCTTGTTCGGTATAATAACGCTCGAGAGTTTATTATTGGCAAACATCTCATCACCTATCGTTGTGATTTCATTTGAAATCCTGACACTTGTGAGTTGGTTGTTGGCAAATGCTTTGTTACCTATACTTGTTACGGAATCAGGAATTATTACATCGGTTAAATTATTATAAATAAATGCTTCTTCTCCTATATCTGTAACACTGTCCGGAATCACGATTTCCATGAGCCAGCTCATCCAAAATGCCCCATTTCCAATTGTTTCGACTCCGTATGGAATGGTTACGCTCTCGAGAGCTTTACGCATAAAAGCAAAGTCTTTGATATGCTTAACATCAACGTTGTTTATAGCGGGCGGGATATTAACAATCTTGCTCGTTCCTGTGTAACCCGTGATGGTTCCGGTTTCAGGATCAAAAACAAAGTCTTCCTCCGGTGAATATTCTCTTGTGCCTCTGCTGTGCTCAGCGTTATCCGGTACCGCAACATTATCATCTTGGTCAGCCGGATTATCTGCAACTGCTTCTTCCGCCACTTGTTCCGCTTCAGGCGTTTCAACCACTTCTTCAATATCGGATGATGTTTCTGTTGCTGTTTCTGTTGCTGTTGCCGATTCATCCGGCATCTCCTGTGATCCATCTGTGAGATCGGTATCGATTTCAGATACTACTTCATTGTCCGGCTGCTCAACATCATCCCGATCTTCCGTATCACTTACATCCGGTGTCACTCCATCGACCGAAGTAGTTTGCTTCGTTTCTTCGTCCTCAGTAATTTGCGGCATTTCTTCATCCGCAGTAACTTCCGTCACTTCTTCATCTGCAGCAACTTGTTTAGTTTCTTCATCCGCAGTAACTTCCGTATCAGCCAGAACCTGCTCAGGAGCAATAACAAAGGTTCCCAAGGCAAGTAACAACACCAGGACCAATGCCTGAATTCTCAAATGTAGTTTTTTATTCATAAGCTTCTCCTTGTTTGTTTATCTAAACATCATATTTTTGATTTCTCAAAATCCTTCTTTGTACCGATGAACGAAACTTCCTTCCGTAGCCATATCGTCAAGATAGCGGGACCGAAGAACGCTCCGAAGCGATACGTGATAATCTTCAGCTTCATACTAAAGGTGAGCGGATTGCCATTGCCTGTACTCACTTTTAAAACACAGTCAGCCCAAGCTCTTCTCTCTCAAATCAGGTTGTCTTTAGATTTAAATAGTCTTCCTAGAGAAGGTATAAATCTTCAACCTGATTATATTAAAGAATAATGTTTTTGCAGAGTGACAATCTGTCACGATTTTTAACTTTTTTGCAGATTTCAAGGGTTTTTCAATCAATTTGACAATCTTGTATGCAAAATACCTCGACATTTTTTCAGTACCTAGTTCAGGACAGTGTCTTTCTATATCAATAATAAGTTTTTTTTATAAATCTCAAGTTATAACCCGATCAATGATTTGCTTAAATAGTATAGAAATACAGTTTTAACAAATAATTTATGTAGTTCTGAAGCAAGAAATATATAGCAGATTTCTCAATCACGATAGATTGAAAGAGAAATCTGTTATGTTATAGCAATACAACAAGAAATTTAATTATTAACTATTGGTTACTTTAATAGTAAAGCATAGATGTACCCGGTTTTTCCTGAATAGGTGAATTTGACCCAGTTGCCCACCAAGGTTCCGCTGACTTTTCTGTTGGCAGGTAATGAACCGATTACACTGCCGCCGGGCGAACTTCTCACATTGACTGCACTTTTGGTATATCCCGTAATCGGAGGTGAGGTGGTCGTTGTTAAACCTATTGCCACATAGGCTGCTTTACCATTATAGATAAACTTAAGATAACTTCCTTGAATTGTACCCGTTACAAAAATCGGCATCTTTAACGTTGTGATGATTGTTCCGCCGGGTGCACTCCTGATATTGGAGCCGGCCTTTACATAACAGGTTAAGTTAACCGGATCGGCTTGCAGGAGCGAGCTATAGACATAACCGGTTTTGCCCGCATAAGTGAATCTGACCCAGTTGCCTGTCAAGGTTCCGCTTACTTTACTACCTATTGATAAAGAACCGATTACTCCTCCATTCGGGGAACTTCTTACGTTGACCTTACTTTTGACATAACCGGTAATCGGTTGTGATTGAGTGGTTGTCACACCCAGATGAACATAGGCGGTTTTGCCATTATATGTAAATTTGAGGTAACTGCCTTCAATTATACCCGTTACATAGATCGGCATTTTTAACGTTTCGATAATTGCTCCGCCGGGCGTACTCCTGATATTTGAACCTGTCTTAATATATCGTGTAACTTGAACCGGATCCTTTTGCAATAACGAAGCATACACATAACCGGTTTTTCCGTTATACGTTGTCTCTACCATATTCTTGACAAGTAGACCATTAACTTCATACCCCATTGGAATTGTATCGATAATTGATCCGCCGGGTTCATCTCTTAAATTTAATATTCCTGTTGCATATCCGGTGATTTCCGGTGAATTTTTTATAGTTGCAACTTTTGTTACATATGCCGGGTTCCCGTTATAGGTGAACTCAAGCCAGTAATTGTTGTTATTATTGACTACGTTTGTTCCGGTTACATATAATGGGCGCCAAAGCTTAGTAATTACTGCACCATTGGGTGTCGCAAGAATGTTATAATTAGCTTCGATGTAAAATGTATTTAAATATGTCCCGACGTCAAAACAATATAGACCTATATTTTCAATGGTCGGATCTGTAATTACACCTGCTCCAAGTACAATGGATCTAATATCGTCAGGGATTGCAGCCAGAATCATGGGATTTCCTCTAAAAGCATATTGCCCGATACTCTCGACACTGTCCGGAATTTTAACGTACGTGAGATCGTTGTTAGCAAATGCCTCTATTCCTATCATTGTGACTCCCTCCGGTATCGTTACACTCTCAAGATTTTTAAATTCAAATGCACTGTCTCCGATATGCTTAACATCGACGCTGTTCATACTGGGCGGGATATTAACATTCTTGCTTGCTCCACTGTATCCCGTGATAGTTCCGGTTCCGGGATCAAAGGAAAAATCCCCCTCCGGAGTATAGTCTCTCGTACTTCTGCTGTACTCAGCGTTATCCGGTACCGCAAGATCGTCATCTTGGTCATCCGGATTATCGGCAACTGCCGGCATCTCCTGTGGTTCGTCTGTAATATCAGTATCGGTTTCAGATACTGCTTCATTGACCGGCAGCTCAACATCATTCTGATCTTCCGTTACGCTTACATCCGGTATTACTTCTTCGTAAGTAGCAACTTGCGGCATTTCTTCGTCCGTTACTTCTTCGTAAGTAGCAACTTGCGGCATTTCTTCGTCCGTTACTTCTTCGTAAGTAGCAACTTGCGGTATTTCTTCGTCCGTAACAACTTCCGTATCAGCCAGAGCCTGCTCAGGAGCAATAACAAAGGTTCCCAAAGCAAGCAACAATACCAGGACCAATGTCTGAATTCTCACGTGCAGTTTCTTCTTCATAAGCTTCTCCTTTTTCCTTATCCTATTACTCCGGATCAATTATTTTCGAATCAAATAAAGAGATTTTATTAAACAGTTTTTACATTTTTTCGACTGATCGAAAGTTAAAGTCGAAAGAGAAATCTGTTATGTCATAGCAATACTAAGATATACAACAAGAAATTTAATTAATTATTAACTATTGGTCACTTTAATAGCGAAGCATAGATATACCCGGTTTTGCCCGAATAGTTGAATTTGACCCAGTTACCTACCAAGGTTCCGCTGACTTTTCTGTTAGCAGGTAATGTACCGATTACACTGCCGCCGGGAGAACTTCTCACATTGACTGCACTTTTGGTATATCCGGTAATCGGGGGCGGATTGGTTGTTATTAAACTTATACCCACATAGGCTGTTTTACCTTTATAGGTGAACTTAAGACAACTTCCTTGAATTGTACCAGATACATAGATCGGCATCTTTAATGTTGCGATGATTGTTCCGCCGGGTGAACTCCTGATGTTGGAACCGGCCTTTACATAACAGGTTAAGTTAACCGGATCGGCTTGCAGGAGTGAACTATAGACATATCCGGTTTTTCCCGCATAAGTGAATCTGACCCAGTTACCTACCAAGGTTCCGCTGACTTTCCGACCTATCGTCAAAGAACCGATTACGCTGCCATTCGGGGAACTTCTCACATTTATTTTTTGTTTGGCATAACCGACAATCGGCGGATTTTGAGTCGTGGTTAAACTCATTGGCACATAGGCTGGTTGACCTTTATACGTGAATCTGAGATAGTTGCCTGTAATTATACCTGATACAAAAATCGGCATTTTTAACGTTTCAATGATTGTTCCGCCGGGTGTTTTTCTGATGTTAGAACCTGCCTTAATATATCGTGTTACTTGAACCGGATCCTTTTGCAATAACGAAGCATATACATAACCGATTTTACCGTTATACGTTGTCTCTACCATATTCTTGACAAGTAGACCATTAACTTGATACCCCATCGGAATTGTATCGATAATTGGTCCGCCAGGTTGAAATCTCAAATTTAATATTCCTGTTGCATATCCGGTGATTTCCGGTGGTGTATTTGTAGTTGCTTCCTTTATTACATATGCCGGGTTTCCGTTATAGGTGAACTCAAGCCAGTAATCGTCGTTATTTTTGACTACGTTTGTACCTGTTACATATAGTGGTCGCCAAAGCTTAGTAATTACTTCACCATTGGGTGTCGCGTGAATGTTATAATCCGCTTTGATGTAAAATGTATTTAAATATACCCCGACATCAAAACAATACTGACCTATTTCTTCGATAGTCGGATTAGTAATCGGGTCACCTTCATAATCTACAATTGATCCGATACCATCAGGAATTGTGGCCAGGATCATTGGATTACCCCCAAAGGCATATTTCCCTATACTCTCGACACTGTCCGGAATTTTAACGTACCTGAGTTGGTTGTTACCAAATGCCTCTACTCCAATCGTTGTGATTTCATTTGAAATCGTGACGCTCTTGAGTTCGTTGATTCTAAACGCCGCATAACCTATACTTGTTACGGAATCAGGAATTATTACACCGGTTAAATCATTATATGAAAATGCATTATTCCCTATATCTGTGACACTGTCCGGAATCACGATTTCCATGAGATCGTTATAAAAAAATGCCACATCTCCAATTGTTTCGACTCCCTCCGGTATCGTTACGCTCTTCAGATTTTTAAATTCAAATGCACTGTCTCCGATATGCTTAACATCAACTTCATTTATCTTGGGCGGTATATTAACATCCTTGCTTGCTCCACTGTAACCCGTAATGGTTCCGGTTCCGGGATCAAAGTTAAAATCTCCTTCCGGTGTATATTCTCTTATACCTCTGCTACGTTCAGCGTTATTCGGCACCGCAAGATCGTCATCATGGTCATCCGCATTATCTGCAACTGCTTCTTCCGCCACTTGTTCCGCTTCAAGCATTCCAACCACTTCTTCAAAACCTGACGATGCATCTCTATCATCAATTTGTTCAAGGATTGATTCCAATGATTCAGAAATTGATTTGGTTGGCTCAGATGATTCAGGAATTGGTTCAGACAGTAAGTCAGTTGAATCTGTTTCTGTTTCTGTTTCTGTTTCTGTTTCTGTTTCCGTTTCCGTTTCCGTTTCCGTTTCCGTTTCTACATCTATTTCTTTTTCTATATCCGTTTCTGTTGCCGATTCATCCGGCATCTCCTGTGATCCATCTGTGACATCAGTATCGATTTCAGATACTGCTTCATTGACCGGCAGCTCTACATCATTCTTATCTTCCGTATCGCTTACATCCGGTATCACTCCATCGTCCGAAGCAGTTTGCTTCGTTTCTTCGTCCTCAGTAATTTGCGGCGTTTCTTCATCCGCAGTAACTTCCGTATCAGCCAGAACCTGTTCAGGGACGATTATTAAGGTGCTTAAGATGAGCAAAAATACCAGGACCAATGCCTGAATTCTCAAATGTAGTTTTTTATTCATAAGCTTCTCCTTTTTGTTTATCTAAATATCATATTTTTGATTTCTCAAAATCCTTCTTTGTACCGATGAACGAAACTTCCTTCCGTAGCCATAACGTCAAGATAGCGGGACCGAAGAACGCTCCGAAGCGATACGTGATAATCTTCAGCTTCATACTAAAGGTGAGCGGATTGCCATTGCCTGTACTCACTTATAAAACACAGTCAGCCCAAGCTCTTCCCTCTCAAATCAGGTTGTCTTTAGATTTAATTAGTCTTCTTTGAGAAGGTATATATCTTCAACCTGATTATATTAAAGAATAATGTTTTTGCAGAGTGACAATCTGTCACGATTTTTAACTTTTTTGCAGATTTCAAGGGTTTTTCAATCAATTTGCCAATCTTGTATGAAAAAACACCTCGACATTTTTCAGTACCTAGTTCAGGACAGTGTCTTCCTATATTAATAATTACGTTTTTTATAAATCTCAAGCTATAACCCGATCAATGATTTACTTAAATAGTATAGAAATACAGTTTTAACAAATAATTTATGTAGTTCTGAAAGCAAGAAATATATAGCAGATTTCTCAATCAGACCAGGTTGAAAGAGAAATCTGTTATGTCATAGCAATACAATAAGATATACAACAAGAAATTTAATTATTAACTATTGGTCACTTTAATAGTGAAGCATAGATATACCCGGTTTTGCCCGAATAGTTGAATTTGACCCAGTTACCCACCAAGGTTCCGCTGACTTTTCTGTTGGCAGGTAATGTACCGATTACACTGCCGCCGGGAGAACTTCTCACATTGACTGCACTTTTGGTATATCCCGTAATCGGAGGTGATGTGGTCGTTGTTAAACCCATTGCCACATAGGCTGTTTGACCTTTATAGGTGAACTTAAGATAACTTCCTTGATTTGTACCTGTTACAAAGATCGGCATCTTTAATGTTGCGATGATTGTTCCGCCGGGCGCACTCCTGAGGTTAGAACCGGCCTTTACATAACAGGTTAAGTTAACCGGATCGGCTTGCAGGAGTGAACTATAGACATAACCGGTTTTGCCCGCATAAGTGAATCTGACCCAGTTACCTGTCAAGGTTCCGCTGACTTTCCGACCTATTGATAAAGAACCGATTACTCCTCCATTTGGGGAACTTCTTACGTTGACATTACTTTTGGCATAACCGGTAATCGGCGGATTTTGAGTCGTGGTTAAACTCATTGGCACATAGGCTGTTTGACCTTTATACGTGAATCTGAGATAGTTGCCTGTAATTGTACCTGATACAAAAATCGGCATTTTTAACGTTTCAATGATTGTTCCGCCGGGTGTTTTTCTGATGTTAGAACCTGCCTTAATATATCGTGTTACTTGAACCGGATCCTTTTGCAATAACGAAGCATATACATAACCGATTTTACCGTTATACGTTGTCTCTACCATATTCTTGACAAGTAGACCATTAACTTGATACCCCATCGGAATTGTATCGATAATTGGTCCGCCAGGTTGAAATCTCAAATTTAATATTCCTGTTGCATATCCGGTGATTTCCGGTGGTGTATTTGTAGTTGCTTCCTTTATTACATATGCCGGGTTTCCGTTATAGGTGAACTCAAGCCAGTAATCGTCGTTATTTTTGACTACGTTTGTACCTGTTACATATAGTGGTCGCCAAAGCTTAGTAATTACTTCACCATTGGGTGTCGCGTGAATGTTATAATTCGCTTCGATGTAAAATGTATTTAAATATATCCCGGAGTCAAAACAATGAGATCCCACTTCTTCAATGGTCGGATTGGTAATCGGGTCACCTTCTTTTAATACAATTGATCCGATACCCTCAGGAATTGTAGCCAGGATCACTGAATTCAATATAAAGGCATCTTCCCCGATACTCTCGACACCGTCCGGAATTTTAACGTACGTTAGATTGTTGTGTTTAAATGCTGCAATACCTATACTTGTTATGGAATCAGGGATTATTACACTGGTTAATCCATTACATGCAAATGCGGAATACCCTATCTCTGTGACACTGTCCGAAATCCCGATTTCCATGAGCCCGTTCATATAAAAGGCCGATCTTCCAATTATTCTGACTCCGTCCGGTATGGTTACTCTCTCCAGATTATTTAGATTAAATGCATATTCTCCAATTGTTTCGACTCCCTCCGGTATCGTTACGCTCTCGAGACTTTTGTCTTGAAATGCGACGTCTCCGATATGCTTAACATCAACTTCATTTATTTTGGGCGGGATATTAACATTCTTGCTTTCTCCAATGTAACCCGTGATGGTTCCGGTTCTAGGATCAAATAAAAAATCCCCCTCCGGTGTATATTCTCTTGTGCCTCTGCTGTGCTCAGCGTTATCCGGTACCGCAACATTATCATCTTGGTCAGCCGGATTATCTGTAACTGCTTCTTCCGCCACTTGTTCCGCTTCAGGCATTCTAACCACTTCTTCAATGCCGGACGATGTTTCCGTTTCTGTTGCCGATTCATCCGGCATCTCCTGTAATCCATCTGTGAGATCGGTATCGGTTTCAGATACTGCTTCATTGTCCGGCTGCTCTACATCATGCTGATCTTCCGTATCGCTTACATCCGGTGTCACTTTTTCGTCCACAGTAATTTGCGGCATTTCTTCATCTGCATCAACTTGATGTGTTTCTTCATCCGCAGCAACTTGATTCGTTTCTTCGTCCGCAGTAACTTCCGTATCAGCCAGAACCTGCTCAGGGACGATTATTAAGGTGCTTAAAATGAGCAAAAATACCAGGATTAATACCCGGATTCTTAAATACAAATTCTTCTTCATAAGCTTCTCCTTTATCCTTAGCCCGGATAGTTTAATTTTAAATTACAGAATTGGGATTTTGTTTAACAGTTTTTGCATTGTTGCGAAAGTTTAATACGTTAAGCGAACCGCTATATCTTGATTTTGTTTTATAGTTTTTGCATTGTTTCGTAAGGTCGAAAATTCGGATTGATTTTTCTTTATGACCGTTATTCTGCTTTTGATAGTTTTGATGGTTTTCGTTTCTCAATAGTTAAATTTAAGTGGCGATTAATCTGAGGGTATTATGATATTTGATATTTAAATAATAAAATAAACTATATTCCGGGTCAATAAAGAGCAGTGGCAAAAAGAGGTATTTAAAATAAAAAATGTCTCAAAAATCGAGATTGAGTATATTAAATTTACAGAACTCAAATTTTCGAGACAATTTTTTCTTAATCGTTTTAATTTTTAATAAAGATCAGGGTATAAATTCACATTTATTTATTCAACTAATTATTCAACGATTTTATAGTTTATATTTTATCGTTTTAACATTATTTTTTGCTGATTACGATTTGATCATCCTGCACATCAATTAATGCCGTATCTCCTTCTGCAATGATATCATCCAGCATTGCTTCCGAGAATTTATCTTCAACTGAGGATTGTATCAAACGACGCAACGGTCTGGCACCGTATTGCGGTTCATAACCGTTTTTGACCAGCCAATCTTTTGCCTCATCGGTTACTTCAATTTGGATACCGATATCGGCAATTCTTTTTTCAAGCTGTCTCAGCATTATATTTACAATTTGCAACAAAGCTTCTTTGGTCAACATCGTAAAGAAAATCATCTCATCAATTCTGTTCAGGAATTCAGGAGCAAATGTATTTTTAACTTCTGTCATGATTAATTCTTTAGCTTCTTCATAGCTTCTGCCACCATATAAATTTTGGTCAATTTGAGCATCGTCCGCTTGTTCATCACTTACAGGTGCTGCAAAACCGATCTTGCCGCCGCTGCCTGAAGTCAAAAGACGTGCTCCGATGTTCGATGTCATGATAATGATCGTATTCTTAAAATCTACCGTACGACCTTGACCGTCCGTTAAACGACCGTCTTCCAAAACTTGTAATAAAACGTTAAATACGTCCGGATGGGCTTTTTCAATTTCATCAAATAAAATTACCGTGTAAGGTCTTCTTCTGACTTTTTCCGTTAGCTGTCCGCCTTCATCATAGCCGACATAACCGGGAGGAGATCCGATCAGCTTTGATACATCAAATTTTTCCATATATTCCGACATATCGATTCTGACCATGGCATTTTCATCACCGAACATTGTGTCTGCCAAGGCTTTTGCCAGTTCGGTTTTGCCGACACCGGTCGTACCCAGGAAAACGAAAGAGCCTGTCGGACGATTCGGATTTTTCAAGCCCAGTCTGCCACGGCGGATTGCTTTGGCAACAGCAGTCACCGCTTCGTCTTGACCGATCACTCGTTTTTTCAGTTCAGCTTCCAGATTTTTCATTTTCTCATGATCATCTTCGGTTAATTTCATTACAGGAATACCGGTCCAGGAGGCAACAATTTCCGCAATGTCTTCAACACTGATTTCCGGTCGTTCTGCTGATTCTGCATCATCTTTTTCAGCTTTCGCCGCATTTATCTCTTCCGTTAATTTATTTTCTTCTTTCAGAAGTACCGCTGCCTGTTCAAATTCTTCTTTCTTTACCGCTGTTTCTTTATCCTGAATAATCTTCGCCAAAGCTTCTTCTTTATCTTTCAAATCTTGCGGTTCTTCCGAAATAGCCATTCTGACTTTTGACGAAGCTTCATCAATCAAGTCAATTGCCTTATCAGGTAAAAATCGATCCGTAATGTATCGGCTGGATAATTTCACCGCTTCTTCAATTGCTGCATCAGTAATTACAACTTTATGATGGTCCTCATATTTTTTTCTTAAACCGCTCAAAATGCGGATTGATTCTTCTTCGGTCGGTTCATCGATCATCACAGGTTGGAATCTTCTGGCTAAAGCGGCATCTTTTTCCAAGTTCTTTCTGTATTCATCAATTGTTGTTGCTCCGATTACCTGCATTTCACCTCTTGCCAGCATCGGCTTCAAGATGTTAGAAGCGTCCATTGCACCCTCTGATGCTCCGGCACCGATAATCGTATGTAATTCATCGATAAACAAAATTACATCTCCGGCTTTTACTGCCTCATCAATACCGTTTTTCAGACGTTCTTCAAATTCACCCCTGTATTTTGCACCTGCCAGCATACCGGAAAGATCAAGCGAAAAGAGACGTTTGTTTTTCAGAAGATCAGGTACATCATCTGCAGCAATTTTTTGAGCTAAGCCTTCTGCAATAGCCGTTTTGCCTACACCCGGTTCACCGATCAACACGGGATTGTTTTTGGTTCTGCGGCAAAGAATTTGCATTGAACGCATAATTTCTTCGTCACGTCCGATAATCGGATCGAAGCCGTCATTTCTGGCTACTTCCGTAAAATCAATACCGAATTGATCCAGGGTCGGTGTTGAACTCTTATTTGAACCGGCTTGTCCTGACGGACTTCCTTTACCCGCTAAATCCGGTTCTTCGGCATTGCTTCCGGGTTGACCGAAGAAACTGCCGAATAAAGAACCGCCAAAACTTTGAATGATTTCGGCATATAGTTTTTGAATGCTGATATTGGCACTCCGCAGAATTCTTACTGCAACACTATCACCTTCTCTTAAAATACCCAATAACAGATGTTCAGGTTCTACCGCAGGTGAATTCCTTGCATTTGCTTCTCTAGCTGCCAAGTTCAGAACTTGCTTCGTTCTGGGTGTCATCATTTGGTATATTTGATCGGCACTTATATTGCTGTCACCTGAGAAATCTTGCGGTTCTTGATTATTAAACTGATTCAAGACTTCGGTCACATTTTCAGCAGTTAAATTATATTTATTCAGAATTTGACCGGCTTTACCGCCTTCCACCAAAATTCCCTTTAATATATGCTCAGTTCCTATATATTCTACACCGTAAGAATTTGCTGTTTTATATGCTTCGGTAAGTACATTACCGGAACGTTCGGATAATCTTATCATCATATATATTTCCTCCAATTTCGTTTATTATTAATTATTTAATTTAGAATTTCTGAATTATTCTAAAGATTAATTCCATACCATTTCTTTTAAAATTATTTTGTTGATTATTGTTTAATTTTCAAAATATTTTTTGATCAGTTTTGCTCTGGCGATGTCTCTTTGTTCGCTGTTTAAGATTTCACCTTCTTTTTTTTGTATAGACCCTACACCGATTAAATACATCAGACTTAAAATATCGGTATAATCCGGAAATCCGGGAAAATCCAAAGCACGACCCAAACGTACATCGCTTAAACAATTGAATGCCTCTTCATGTCCAATCAAATAGGCACTACTTAAAATTGCTTTAGAGCGATAGATTTTATCTTGCAATTTAATCTGTTCTTTTTCATACCAATGCTTCCTGGCATCACGTTCTTGCTTTATAAAAACACTCAAGATCGTCTTAAATTGTTTTACCAGATCCTGATCTGTTTTACCTAATGTAATCTGATTTGAAATTTGCAGCATTTGACCTTGTTCGGAACTGCCTTCACCATAATAACCTCTAACCGTAAAACCGGATCTGCGCAAAGATTCAATCAGATATTTTAATTGATTCAAATGAGCTAAACCGGGGACGTGTAAGAGAGCAGAAATCCTAAGTCCCGTACCTACATTGGTCGGACAAGCCGTCAAGTAACCAAATTCTTGATCGTAGACTATTTCTAAAACACTTTCCAAAGCAACCGCCAAGTTTTTTGCTTGTTCAAAAGCCTGATCAGGATTAAACCCGGCATTGATAGCTTGAATTCTCAGATGATCTTCATCTAATATCAAGACGCTCAGATACTCTTCCCGATTGATTAGTAAACATTTATTTTGTTGAGAATTGATCAGTTGCGGACTGATTAAATGTCTTTCCGCTAAACTTTGTTTATCAGTGAGATTCAGACTATTCAACTCGACTAAACGAAAAGATTTAGGGTCAAGCCTTTGTACAGCTTCAACAATTTTCTTTATCAATTCTGAAGTTTCTTCTCCGCCAAGTAAATGAGGAAATTTATAACCCTTAATATTACGGGCAAAACGTACTCGCGTACTTATTACCACGTCTTGATCAGGTCCGTAATCTTCGTACCAACTCATATTATTTTGCTTCTCCTTCAGTCTTATTATTATTTGCAGTTTCATCTGCTTGGGCAGCAGTTAAATCCTTGATTTTGTCTCTGAGCAAAGCAGCTTCTTCATATTGTTCCAATTGAATTTTCTTCTGTAATTCAGATCGTAATTTCTCAATTTCCGTAAGAGGTTGAGTTTGCTCAAATTCAATCTTTTCCGGTACAACTTGCGCGGCATCATGGATATGTCCGCCATGAATCTGATCCAACATTGAACGAATTACATCATGAAATGTTGTATAACATTCAGGACAACCGAACAGACCGGCTTTTCTCAAATCGGCAAAATCCTGACCGCAGCCGGGACACCGTACGGACTTTTTAATATTAGTTCCAATAGTTGCAGGCTGATTGCTCAAGGAAGCAAACGGAAAATTAAATAATGCTTTACCTAAAAAATTTGCCATCGGAAAATTCTCAAAATCAAATCCTGATTGGAAAAATCCTTGCTTTTGAGCACATTCGGAACAAAGATGATAGGTTTTTGCTACACCGTTAACCATCGTTTGAACTGAAATATTCGCTTCATTTTTTTGACATTTATCACATAACATTATATATTTCCTCCTACATTTCTTTGTTGATACAGAGCCAGCAAGATATTTACAAAAAGATCCGAACGAACTTGATCAACAATATTATTAGGCACTTTATGTAAAGCCTGATGTGAAACTGCAGATTTGATTATTTTCGAAATTCTCTCATCAAGAACATCTTGTTCACTTAAATTGTCCAAAATCAAAAATGCTTTTTGTTGACTTAGACTCTTGGGTATGGATTGTATTTGCTGTGCAAGTTGTTGTTTAGGCGAAGAAAATTCTACTCTTCTGATCGTTATCGACCCTCCGCCTCCGCGTTTACTCTCTTTGAGATAACCCATACCGTTGGTAAATCTCGTCTGGAGAACATAAGTTATTTGAGAAGGTACACAATTCATTTTTTCCGCCAACTCATTACGGGTAAATTCTGCAATTCCCTCATTTTCATCCAACATTTGCTTCAAAATCGCTTCAATTGAATCACTTATCCTTGACACTAACCTCACTCCTTTACCTGTTTCATCGAATTTTGCTGAATTAAATTAATTTATATTAATGTCATTGTTTTTATATTGTGCTGTTTTCTATACACTAGCTTATTCTCATTAACAGCGTTTTCGACTTTGACTTTCTTTGACTTTCAAAACTATTATAGCATCCTCACAAACATCTTCAAGACTTTAAAATGAACAATTGTGAAATAAAGTTAGCAATAAGTTTTGATTACTGAACAATTATAGCTATGATTCAAAAAAACGAGTCCAATCGAAAGCTAAAAATCTGCCTAATTCAATTGCAATTTTAGGCGAGGGATTTCTATTTCCCAACTCTATTTGAGTATAGTAAGAACGGGAAATTTTCAAATAATTCGCAATATCGGTCTGAGTATAACCTGATGCTAAACGGAGCTCTTTTAACCAATCACGCATCTTATTACTCCTTGTATTATTAATAATAATTTAATGTTACTTATTGTATCACGAATTTCTATATTCTTCATCTTAAATTAAAATGATTTCCTTTTTAAGTTCAGTTTTTTAATAAATTTTATCTTCTCTGTAACTGATTAACTACTTATTACAAAAAATATGTTACAATATGAAACAGTTGCTGATTGTAACATTATTTTCTTTTAGTTCAGGTGGTTCATATGACGGATTTTTCAAATAACCTCAGACAATTACGTAAACAAAATCATTTAACTCAATTAATGTTGTCGAAGGAACTAGGCATCTCCCGCAGTTTAATTTCACATTATGAAAATGCGGAAAGAACCCCCAGTCTGGCTGTTGCCAAAAAAATCAGTTCTTACTTTAAGATCAGTCTTGACACTCTGATCGGAAACGACTTTGATCAGACCTTTCCGGAATTTCAGGAAAACACTTTGGGAGTAGCTGATATTGCTAATCCTTATTCTGCGGAAAACGATTAATAATATATTTTTTTGAAAACTTCCGGTAATTTAATATTTTAGCAAAAAATGAGATTTTCCACCGGATTTGCACTTAAGTTTGAAAATGTTTTCTTTAGTGATACAATGAGAAAAAAATCAGGAGTTAAGTGTGATACAAAAGCATTGGAAAATCCGCAACATTATTAATCAAGTTCTTATTCTGCTATTGCTCGGATTTGCTCTGCTCTGGATCCGGAGCAATATACAACACTTAGAACCTTTAATCGCAATGAAATGGCTCAATTTAATTTTTGCCGTTTTAGCAATTTTATATTTCTTTCTTTGTGTCAGCAGTATCAATACTATGATCGCTAATCACATAATTCAGCCCTATAATCCTGCCGATCCCAAAAGTCTGGCCAAATTGGCAAAAGTAAAAAAATACAAACTCAACCCCACCTTGGTTAAGCAACTCAGTCAACAGGGAAATATTGTACAGCTGATCATCGACTGGCTTGACCGGCAAAATTATCAACAAGTTGCCAAACATCGTCTGGGTCTGATTTTTGAAAAAAAGACCAATTTCATTAATCACAAATTTCAGAGTAAACATCATCGGATATTTTTGCTTTATCGTCCGCTGCTCAATGTTCTGATTATCGATAATATTCTGTCGGAAACTTTGCGATTTGTTGAAGCGGAAAACCCGAATAAGCCGGTCACGCAAAACAATTTAATTTTGATTACGGACATGAAGAATGAAGAAGAAATTCTCTCTGCCGGAGCGGGAATCGTTAATTATGTCAGTACTGAACAAACCTTTTATCTCTATCCGGTTTTTCTTGATATGAATCATGCCCATCTATTTTACCCTCAGGATATTTCCTTGTTTCCGTGGTATAAACGTCTGGCCAGGAAATTCAATTTAATCAGTTTGAAATCCTGGTTAAAGAACAATATTAAACCAAATTGATTTCTCCGAATTAATTATGAGCCGTTCCCCCCTGCAATTGAGTTATGATGCGCACAGCGGTTATCATTTATCGGTATATGTCACTTTTAACAAGGCTTCTCTCAATTGTTTCACCCGGAATAAAACCTTTAAGTCGAATGTGATTGAGGGGATTGAACGAAATTGGTCCGGCAGGTATCCGATGAATTCCGAACTCAAACAAGCCTGTGAGGATTTTTTCTTATGGCAGAAAACGAGACGACGTTTTTCCGAACAAGATGCAACTGACTTATCCGGTTTTAAGAAATCAGAAGAAACATCCTTTCACCTGTCCGAACTGCACCTGAGAGAATTACCTTTTCATGTAAAGCTGCATGAAGATATTCTATCCGGACTGCAAAATCCGAGAATCGTTTTCCTCAAACGATTATTCCACGGCAAACAAAGACCGATACCTATTTTTGTCAAAAAGCCCCGCATTTTGCCGTCACATGTTGCCAGCGGATTATTCCGCAGATTTTGGGGATTTTTTCGCACCGGTCAAATTGAAAGTTTCGGGTATAATTGGAGCCGAAATTTTCCGGGTTTTGCAGTGATCAATGATCTTCGCAATTCACATCGTCTGAGACAAATTTCAGCACATGAAGCCGGTCATCTGTTCGGCATCGGTGATGCATATGATGCCTGGTATCGTTTCTTCTATGCTGCACCGGGTACACAAGATTATATGATGCATTACAATACTCAAGTTCATGCTCAGGAAATTGCAATGTTGATTCGTGCCTATGTCAAAAACAAAGCACAATTTTTTCCTCGGAAATTTAACTTGCGAAATTTCCTTAAGGGCATGTTGCGGGAACTGAAATTTTATTTTAACAAATTATTTAAGCTAATCCGTAAAAAAGATTAATTTTCTTCAATCTGCCAATTTTCCATAATAAATTTTTCCGGATCAAATTTTTTCACAAAAATCTTCCAAAGTTTCTGTGCTTTTTCAATAGAATAATCCTCTTCAAACCAAATTGAATGGGAAGCATATGCTTGATAAAATAACATTGAAAGCCCGTTTTTAGTTGCCAATCCTCTTTTTTCCGCCATTTTCAATAATTTGGTACGAATCGGATTATAGATAACATCAAAGACATTCGGCTGAGATTCAAGCATAATATGTTGAAGAATCTCTTGCGGCAAAGGAATTTGCTCAAGCTCGGGATACATACCGGCTGAAGTTGTATTAATTAACAAATCAATTTTTTGATCAAAATCAAAAATATCTTCCGGAGTATTCAAAAACGTAATTGTTTGGCCGGTCGGGATACTTTCAAATATTCCTGCAGAAAGTGCTTTCACATTAAATATTTCAACAAATTCCGTTTTTAATCTGTTCAGAGTATCCATATTCCTGTGAATTAAAGAAATGTTCGGTATTTCCAGATCAAGCAAAGTGTACAGTGCTGTTCGTGAGGTATTACCTGCTCCGATGATCATTGCATGATCGGGTTTCGGCCATTCCGACAAAGCTAATTCCAGCCCCATACCGTCGGTATTATAACCTAATTCACAAGCAACAGAATTGACAACCCCCAGAATTCTCGCATTGTCGGAGGTGCCTTGTAAGTGTGAAATTATTTCTTTTTTATATGGAATCGTAACATTCAAATACGGATATTCCTTCATAATAGTTTCAATTCTTTCGGCGAATGCTTCAGGCGGAACCCGGAACTCCTTATACTCACCTTGTCTGCCTGCCTGCTCATACAAAAATTTATGAATATCAGGTGAAATAGAATAGTTCAGCGGATACCCCACAAGACCCGATTTAATAATACTTTTTTTATTCATCTCAGCCTCCTTGAATTCAGCTAGTTGCAAAATGTAATGAAACTCCTTATTGTTTTGATTCACACACACTTCACGCAATTAACTGTCGAAATCGACTCTAAAATGTGGAAACTTTAATTAATAAATTCTTCAGTTTCAGTTCAATCAAAATACGTTTCATGATATAATATTTTATAGTTTCTGATCATTTCTGAAAAGAGGTTCAAGTGCCGATAATAACTATTTCCAGAGAGGCCGGCAGTTTTGGAGATGAATTCGCTGAACGCTTATCCAATAAAACCGGATATACTCTAATCGATTTTGATCAAATGATCGAAATATTTCTCAAGCCGATAGCCAGTGACCATGAAAAACAGATGCTTGAAGTAAGTGCCAAGTATTTTTTCGAGCCGATTAACACAGATCAGCAAATGAATTTCAAAGCGTATTTGGAAGGTTCAATCAATGATTGGGCAAAAAATCATAATGCCATATTACTCGGTTGCGGTGCCAATTATTTTTTGAAAGATCATCCGCGGGCAATTCATTTGCGAACCGTTTCACCTTTGGAAATTCGCGAACGGCGAATCGAAATTTCCCAAGAACAATATCGAAATTATTTACAATATCAGAAAAATAACAAAGAGTTTTCCACATCAATCGATTCTTTGCACGAATTGAAATTCATGGAAAAATTTATTCCTGCCACTCAAATTGCAGAGATAGCGCCCGGCGATCTGACTCAAAGAATCGATCGTCAATATCGTCGTTTCGTCAGTACTTTATTTCAAGCTGATGATAATCAATTCGATTCTTTTCATTTGATATTGAATACGGATAAATTATCTTTAGATGCTTGTTTGAGTTTAAGCCATGCTTTAATTGAAGATTATGAAATCAATCGTCATTTGGCAAAACAAGGCAATAGTGATCAAGCAATTATGCAAAATACCAATTTGCCTGACTTCAAAAACGAGTCGGAAAAAGAATTTGCCCGCTTACTTAATCTATACCAAGTTGAATGGCGATATGAACCCAAATTTTTCCCGGTTGAATGGGATGAAGAAAACAGAGTAACCATGGCTTTCAGTCCTGACTTCTATTTGCCCAAGTATGATATATATTTGGAATTAACTACAATGAATCAGCGTTATGTCAGCGCCAAAAGGAAAAAACTTAAAAAGCTGGAAGAGTTATATCCGGGAATTAATGTTAAAATCATCTACCGGCGGGATTTCTTATCACTGATTCAACGTTTCGAATAAGGAGTTTTTATGCAGGAAAATAATGATATTTTGTTTACCGAACAACAAATCGCTAAAAGAATTATCGAGCTCGGACAACAAATCACTCAGGATTATCAGGAATCTGACAGACCTTTCAGTGTGATTGCAATGCTCAAAGGATCAACTTATTTTTTAGCAGATCTTACACGTGCAATTAAGCTGCCGCTCAAATTCGATTTCATGGCAATCAGCCAGGTAAAATCGCCGACAGATATTGTTCAAGTTACCCGGGACATAGAAATCGATATTGCAGGAAATGACGTTTTAGTTGTTGAAGAAATTGTCCGTTCCGGACTGACTACTCATTACATGTTTGAGCATTTAGAAAAATTTAATCCTGCCAGTATCAATTTAGTTGCTTTGTTGGCCAATCCTGATCAATTAATGATCAACCTTCCTCTGAACTATATCGGATTCGAAATCGATTATACCAGAGTGGTAGGATACGGACTTGATTATAAAGAACAATATCGTAATCTCGGTTATATAATAAAACTGGCTGAATAGAATCATAATTCAATTTTTTACGTTAAAAACAGCAACACATGATATTCACATAAAAACTGACCTCCAAATTATCAGGCTTCTGGGGGTCAGTTCTGTACTGCATTATCATTAGTATTAATTATTAAGCAATTAAAAAGCTTCAGCGAACCTGCTATATTTGATCGTTACTCCTTTTTCATTAACGGAACTTTTTTTATCCAACGTTTGAACTTATAACATTCCAGGCTATGCTTTTCATTTTACCAACAGTACTTCTGACGTTTTTTACACATTCTCGTATTCTGTCGAACCCTATGTCTTTATTCAATTGTTTGACTTGCAATACTCTTTCTAACTTCCCATTTACGATACGCAACTTAACATTCACTTATTTATTACTTCTTAATGATAGTCGTTCCGGCCGGCAATTTATTTCTATCATTTAATCATTGTGTTTCTGATCAATCAATGATCTACCTATATTTTATGATCTATGTTCTTGAGAGTGTAAATCTGATATTTGGTATCTGATAATCTTTTATTTATTTTACTATTCATTCTACTGTTTCTAACTGTTGTCATTTTCATTATTAGTTAATTAACAGTAAATAGTAATTGTTATTCATACCATTTGTTACTCTTATCAGATCATTTTACCTTTAGGTATTTTAATCCTTCTTTGCCAGCCAAATGTTCAGTTATCAAGTTACTGCCATCCCGAACCATTTTCATGGTGTTAGGTTTCGATCAAGGTATTTTTAGAATTCCCTGAAGCTTGATTCAAGTATATTCACAGTCTTGATTCAGGTCAAGTGAAAATTCATCATTTTAAAAAAATTGGTGAAATGATTATAAATATTAAATTTCATTGTGCTGTTTGTATAAATGATTTTTCTTTACATATTGTTTTTAAGCTATTTCGTTAAAAAAATCTTTAATTATTGATATTTGCCCCTGTAATGTACCCTGGATTAAATTTTGATTTCCTCCGCCCCGGAAATTAAATTTTTCTTTTAACTCCGGAATAATTGTTCTTAAGTCGACCGATTCGGAATACAAAAACAGAGTATGCTTGTGGTCCTTCTGCGATGTTAAAATACCGACAAAATCGCTTATGTATCTGATCAGGTATTGGCATACATATTTCCATTCCTGTTTACTGAATTCGGGATCGGTTAAAATAATTCTTTTGGGATCAGGTTGCAGTTTTTGTACGAACAGATCCAACCATGCTCTGTTCTTTTTGTTTATTTCCAATTTAAGATTGGAAATTTCCGCCTGTTGATTTTTAGCTTTGTCAAACAGATTATAAGGATTGGCGGACATTATTTCTCCTACATCACGCATGATTTGAAGAATATTTTGAAAATATGACAAAGCTCTTGCTCCGCAAAGAGCTGTTAAGCGAACTCCACCCTTATAAGACTCACGTTTGATAATCTTGATTTGACCGATTTCTCCGGTTCGGGCTAGATGGGTACCGGCACATGCACACGTATCATAACCGGGAATAATAACCAATCTGATATTTTGATCAAGTTGCAATTTGCTCCGATAGGTCCATTTATCTTGTTCCGATCGAGTTATATAGCGAATTTCAATCGGGATGTTCTCGCAGATAGCCTGATTTGCTTCTTGTTCCACCCGGGCAATCTGGGCCCAGGTTAAATCGCCGTCAAAATCAAAAGTCATTTCGGTCGAATTGATATTGAAACCCACATTTGAATATCCGTATTCACGATTTACGATGCCGGAAAAAATATGTTCACCGCTATGTTGTTGCATTAAATCATAGCGCCTGGCAAAATCAATTTGTCCGACAACCGCAGAACCTTGCGGCAATAATTGATCAACCTGATGCCAAATCACAGTATCATGCAGAATTGTATCCAAGACTTTTACTATTTGCCTATTCTGTTCATTCGGCCGGATCACTTGTAAAATCCCCTGATCACCCGGTTGACCTCCGCCTTCCGGATAAAAGCAAGTCTGCGATAAAGACATCCAAAGTTTGTTGTTTTCTGATCTGACCTCTGTTACTTCCGCAGTAAATTCGCTTTGATATGAATCCGAATAATACAGTTGTGCAAAATTATCAACCATTATCTCACCTCATCCATTTGTTTATTAATCTTTTTGCAACATACCTTCAAGCACAATAATTCCCCCGGGTAAAAGCGAATATACCGATTTGCGATGTCTGACCTCGGATTGTTCAAGTACCGTACCTCTTTCATCATAAATCGTTTGCGTAAATCCTTTCAGATCAATATTGAGAATCTGACAGCTCGCGGATATTTCAGATAAATTGATCAAAATAATAATCCGTTTATTGCCTGAACCATAGGCATATGCTGCTATATTTTCCTGTTCAATGCCGGAATTCAAGGTATACGGATTCATATTCGAAATAGCCCGGCCGATATTGCCATAGCAATGAGCATAAGGATTTATTGCAGAATCTGCAGTTAAATCAAGATTCAACAAGGTTGCATCAATTTCATCACCCATCATGCTTAAAGCGGTTACAATCACATCGGCTAATCTGATTTCCGCGAAGTTTTGATTGGTCTGACGAATCAGTTCAGAACGAATTGCTTTTCCCCGGCCCGGATCTCTGGGCAACAATTCGCTGAAATCGGAATTAAAACGTTCTAAATCTGTTAAATTATTAATTGGATAATCTATATTAAAATCCGAAGCATGATAATCCGCATCAGATAAAATGATATCATCCTTATATTGCATTCCGTCTACAAAAATCAATTTTTTCTTTACTTGCGCATATTCCGGTGTTTCTGACAAAACTTGGACAACCCAATCTACATATGATTTGCGTTGCCAATCATTTTCAAAAATTCCGTTCTGATCGCCGATTTCAAGATATATTTGGTTAAAAATATCACTGTAACGGCTCAGAGCACCGTGTTCGGTACGCAATTCCCCCAGAGGTGTATTCTGCTGACCGAATAAATATTGCATCAAATGTTTTAATTCGCTATCTGATGCTTGAGAATCAATAACCAGCCACGGATTGGCATTAAACGAATTGCAAAGTTCCATGCTTTTTGCCAAATTGGCTTGTCCTTGCAGCTTAGTTTCGGTTTTAGTCTGATAATAGGCAGTGTAATATTTTTCTGAAGATAACCAACTTTCGGAATGGTATTCTTTACTGCCGATCTGAATAAAATTTAAGCGCAGAATCGAACTCTTGGGGAAATCTTCCGATAAATTGGCCAGTACATTTTTCCCTGAATTATCTGCTGTACCGAACCATATATTATCTAAATAGATTTTTCCGGAACCGTTAAGTTCAATTTGTAACCAGAGCGGTTTGTCATCTCTGATTGAATTCTTGGGAAGCACAAAAAAGCCTTGATATTTTTTCCAGTCACCGGAGATGGTTTTATTAATCTGTTCAATTTGCAGATTTAATCCCGCAAATGAAAGGTTCAGGTTAGTTGAGTCATCAGTAACGGATTTTGCCCAAAATTCAAAATTAAAAATAGTATTGTTTTTAATACTTGAATATGCAGTATCATCCAATTTTTGCTGAATAATCAAACCCGAATTTTGCGGAATTTGTTGCTCGATGGTTTGTTGACTAAATAAGCCTGTCAGTGTATTTTCTGAATCCGTTGTCTGAGCTAAATCTATTTCAAGAGCAGCTTTACCTCCGCCCGGCGCGTTATGATTTATTTGTATTTTAGCAGCGGAAGGATTGCTTATATACCAATCACCGCTCAACGTTTCTGATTCTTCTGTCTTCGGTTGGATAACCGGTAAAGCCGAAATCTGTTCTAATACCAAAGAATCACCGTTTTCATATTCTCCTTGCTCCAGCTTACTGTCAAGTTTGATTACCAAACCCATAATGGCATATTCAACACTGCCGTCAAATCCCGTCATGATCAATCTTCCGCTCGGAAGTCTTTGCACAAGATTAAATCTGCTTGCCGCAAGATCATCTAAGCTTTTCCAAGTTTCTCCCAAATTATCGGAAAAGAACAACATCCCGCGTGAATCGAGCAAGACGAATTGATCATGGCTCAAAATGCTGCAAGACATAAAACGAGGCTTAATCACGATGATATCCTGATCTCCGTAGCTTTGTTCCGAATATTGCAAGGAAAGTTTGTTGATTGTCTCATTATTCAGAGAATTAAAAGAATAACCGTCTTTACTGAAAACCACCTGACCCTGATCACCGGCAATCATAACCTGATTACCAAGTGAAGAAACCGTTTGCCAATTTGCTTTTTGCGAAACATCCAAATATCGATAGTTCTCGCCGTCATGTGAATAAAATGCCAAGGAATTGTCGCCGACCAGATAAAAACCGTCGGCATTTGAAGTCACCGCATTAATATTGCGGGAATTTTTAAGTTGTTTTATATGATATTCTTCTGAATTTCCATATAAGACATAACCATTTTCGCCTACTGCCATAAACAGGGAATCACCTTGATCGTCAACTCTTGAACTCAGACCCGACCATTTGATATTTTCTGATGACTTTGCTTCAATTTCAGTTTGATCCGTTACATCAGCCGCTGTTTCACCTGTTGATTTGTCAGTCTCTGAGATGATGCTGTCATCTGTTTTGCTGATCAAGGTTTCTCCGGCTTCTGATTCAGCGTGATGTGTTTCGCTCACAGGTGTTTCCTGATTAACCGTTTCGCTTGTGCTTGGCGATACTCCTGACTCAGCATTCAAATTGTCTTCTGCTGTTGCCGGAAAAAATTGATCAGCAGCCCGGAAAAGCAATTCCCATTTAAGCGAATCGGAAGATTTATAAAAACCGCCATTTTCATCGAGAGCCAGAAAGTAGTCGGCAAAAACACAAATACCAATTACTTTTGCTTCACTTGGTATGCGACTTAATGTGGTATTCGAAAATGAATCTATACTGAGGATATATCCTCTGGTTCCGCCTAAAACCACTTTTTCATCCGATTCAACAATACAGTTCCACCGAATATTCTGCGGTAAATCAGGCGGTAAACCCAGCGGCTGAAAATCATCAATTTGATCAGATAAATATTGGCTCACCTTACCGCTCTTTTTCAATGTGCGATGACCTTCAGAATCAGTTGCAAAAACTTCAGCATTCGCATTGACAAAAAAGTTTTCCGCAAAAAATCTGATTGTCGAATCATTAGGCATTGCAACCTTAATAAGTTCATCATCCCCTGAATCGATCAGCAAGTTCTGTCTGTATACTAATGGTTCAAAAGAATTGTTTTTCACCAGATTACCGTCATCAATTGCGGAGATATCAAAGCCTAAGCCTTGTACGACCTGACGCGATGCCTGATCGCCGACTGAAAAATCGGCTATATTGCCGGATTCAACTCTTTCGGCTGAAAACAAATACAACGCTAAGACGGGAATCAAAACAGCTATCAGACAGATAGCCAAGACAACAAAATTTCTTTTTTTGATTCTACCGTATCTTTGCTTAAACATTGTACAAATTATAATGCTCCCATTGAAGTTTATGCTTTGCATCAGGTTTTGCTTTAATAAAGAAAACAATTATTGTGATCAGCGAAAACAGACTGACAGCCCACTCAATATAACTCAGATAATTTAAGATATTTTCCGGCAAAAAGACGGATAAAACACCTCCGAATAAATTGAATACCATATGCATGATGATCGGTACAATAATATTACCGGTGTAGTAATAAGCAATTCCTAAAAGCAAGCCCGGAATAAACGTATACAGCGATTGCACAAAATTCATATGAAATAAACCGAACAATACAGCTTGAATCAAGACAACCGTACGAGGAGAGTAGCGCAAATTTAGTTCGCCCAATACAATTCCTCTGAATAAAAGTTCTTCCGCAATCGGCACAATAATGACCGTAGCAACAATTTGTAAGACTATACCGCTTTCTTCAGATACAATCGATTCCGACAATTCCTGATATTCATACAATTTTTGATTAATATAGCTTACATTCTTGCCTAATTCCTGCAGCAATAAAAGCAGACCTGTAACCATGCCCAATGATCCGAATGCAGCTATTGACATACTTGAAACGGAGCCTGCTTTCAATTTATGCCGGCCCAGACTTCCGATAAACTTATTGTTTCGTTTCTTCAGAAACACAATGTAAATCGGGATGCAGATTGCTCCCATAATAACGCACGCCCAATTTTGAACATCAGAATTCATCAAAAGATTGATTATCTCTTCTTGTGTTCTCACCGGATTAGTTGTGATTTTGATCAAAGTTCCGATTATTCCGCCTAAACTCAATGCGACCAGGTGAATTGCCATAAAAGCAAATGAAATAAGCCAGATTCTCCAGAACGAAACTCGCTTATGTACATTCGGATCAAATGTCTGATTTTGCATTTGTTGCTTATGGATATATTGGACAGATGCTGCCGCAAACGGTTGCTGATCAGATTGATATCGGTACTGCGGCTGTATGGGAAATTGCGGCTGTTCCCGAGATTCTGAAGGCTTATTCTGTTGCGGCATCGGTTCATTATTCTGCATAAACAATATCTTTCTCAAATTGTGTTTATTTTCTTTTTAAACCTATTCTGTATTTTTTTAATTTTTCTATAGGTAAATAAGATTCTTTGGCAATCCTGATACCTTCTTCACCCATATCTTCCTCACGATTGATCAATTCCGTTTCGGAAAATTCATTGATTACGGTCAGTTGATTAATTACAGAATAAAGTCCTTCATAATCAGGATGGGCTTTTTCAAAATGAATTACCGCTTCCTGATCATCTCTGATAAGCGATCCCATCGAAAATGCAATTAAATCAGAATTATAATAGACAGCACCGCCACGTACATCCAGATCATCCCAATAATCAAACAAATTATTAATCGGCCCGCAATCACTTGCCAAAGGATCCGAACAATCAACTTCTTTATCCTGGCACCATGTTCTGACCAATTCCACCGCTTTTTCCTGATCGGATTTAGCTAAAGTCTTATACTCAAATTCCGCATAATCTCTGATAAAACGATTGACGTGATTGCGTTTAGCACGATATTTCTTACCTTTTAAGTTTGCCAAGTCGGAAGTACGATAAACATAATCGGCAAAATCTTCTTCATATGAAATTTCTATGTTGTATGCCGCAAGTTCCGAAAATAAATCTGTATATTTCTCATCTATAAACATACCGACAAGACGCCAATTTTCCTGTTCAAAAATTAATTCAATTTGTTCAAGAATGGCTTGCAGTTTTTCAGAAGTTAATTTACCTAAAGGTAAAGAAAAATGCGGTTCAGTAAAAATACCGCCATCAGAAATTAAACAAAAGCAATCTTCCAAGATTATATATCGATATTCATAACCGACATTCCAGGCAAATCTGCTATTCGGGCAAGCATCTGCTAATCTGGTCTTGCTCTGCTTGAAATAATTTGTATATAATTCAGCCTGTTCTATTGTGAAAGGCTGAAGCGAATAAAAATCCATGAGTCCTCCGCTATACTAACTGTTGGAAACGATCGTAAAAAACATCAAAAATCGTATTTAATTCATGTTTGTCACGTATTGAGGTAAAATATTGTTTATCTTTATCACGATAAGAGCGCATAATGACCATCTCGGGCATACTGTCAACACCGTCCTCAACCCGATAATGATACATCACTGCATATTCTTTTCCCTTATAAACAAAATTATCGATTAAAGAAATGTAGAATGTCTGCCCGCTGCGCTCGTCCACAATAATTCCGAGCATTTCATCACTCAGGGAATCTGCACCGCTTTTCTTAGCAGTTTTTTTCTTCGAACCGGTCCGAGATCCTTTTTTACTCCTTGATGCAGGCAGTTGCTTATCCCGGGCGGCATTTTTCTGAGAAACAGGCTTTTTTCTTATCGGATAAGATCCGGGATCTACACCTTGTAATGGTTTTTGCGACTGATCATTCCTCATCTTCAAAAATATCTTCTAAAATCTTATCGTAAACCTCATAGATTTTTTCGTTTTCGTCATCATTCAAGGTTTCAAGATAAACTTCACCATCTTGTTCAACCACACGGGCTATGACGTAAACAGGATCATCATCCACTGTTACCAGCACATAATAAAGATCACCCTGATAGTCAAACTCATCTCCCAGATAAAATTGATATATTTCATCTGTATCAGGGTCTATTATTTCTATTATCGCATCTTCATCAAATTCATAATCTTCATCTTCATCATATCCGTCAAATTCATCGTATTCAGAACAATCGCCGGTATGATTATGGTTATGATCATGTCCGCAGGCACAACCTGCATCAGTTTCAGCATGATGAAAAAATAATCTATTTGTATACATAAATCCTCCATTTTATTTGAATTCTTTTTTATTTTCGTTTGCATATTATTATTTAAAAATATCTGATATGCAAATATTATTCAAAAAAACATTTTGAATGTTTGTCCAAATAATTTTGCAAAAGAATTTCAGCGGCAACCTGATCTACTATCTCTCTTTTACGTTTAGGTCTGACACCTGTTTTGTTCATGAATTGATGTGCAATCGCCGTGGTATATCGCTCATCATACAGAACCGGCTTTAATCCTGTCACATTCTCAAGTATTGCAGCAAATTCTCTGGTCAATTGTTCTTTCTCGCCAATTATACCATCTGTGCGTTTCGGCAAACCCAGGATTAAAACGGTAACATCTTGTTTTTCGACTATTTCAGCAATTTCAAATGCTATTTCAGACATCGTTTTTGCTTTATGATTAAGAGTTTTAAATCCCGTTGCAATCAAACCTAACGGATCACTTATTGCCAAACCTACACGGACTGACCCATAATCAATCGCAAGATACCTTTGCATTACAATCACCTTTAGCTATTATGATCGTTGTTCAAGGTTATCCAAATAATCTGTCAGAATAACCTCTAACAGTTCATCACGTTCCATTTTACCGATGATTGCTCTTGCTCCTTGATGATTCGTAATGTAAGTAGGGTCACCGGAGATAAAATAGCCTACCAATTGGTTCTTCGGATTGTACCCTTTTTCTTTCAGTGCTGCCATAACTTGTGTCATGATGTCCGCAGCTTCCGCTTTACGGTTGACACTGGTAACAAATCTTGCCGTTTCTTGATTAGCCATTGGATTACCTCTTTCTTTTCTACTAACTGTAAATTATATCTTATCACACAATCCGACCAATTAATTCATCATTTTGTGTATCGAATATTAAAACCTTTTTAATTTCTCCGGTTTTGCCCTGGTTTTTCGGAATCAGTGTACGTAAATAGTGTTGCGTATACCCCCTGATAAACGATTCAATTTCATCTTCCAGTAAAACTTCGACTGTTTTATTTCTGAATCGTTCAGCATATCTTGCAGCTAATATATCACCCGCTGTCAACATTTGTTGTACTCTGGCTTTAACAATATCTCGCGGAACTTGCCGCATTCGGGCTGCCGGGGTATCCGGCCTGAGCGAATACGGAAACACATGAATCCTGCTGAAATTAATCTTTTTAACAAATGCCAGACTCTGTTCAAATTCCTCATCCGTTTCTTCCGGAAAACCTGCCATGATATCCGTAGTGATAGCAGGATCGGTATAAATTTCACGCAAAAGCTGAACTCTGGACCCAAATTGTTCGGAACTATATTTTCTGCGCATTCTTTTTAGCACATTATCACTTCCGGATTGTAATGAAAGATGAAAATGCGGGCATACTTTATTTGCCTGACGCAAAATACTGAGAAACGACTTTGTGATTGACAGAGGTTCCAGAGAACCTAATCTGATTCTCGCTAAGCCTGCAATACTGTTTAATTCCAGACAAAGTTCTGCTAAAGCATCACTGTTGCGACCGAATTCTCTTTCAAATGAACAGATATGTATACCCGTCAGGACAATTTCTTTATAACCGTTCTCAACCAGTCTTTGTGCTTCTTTTATAATGTTTTGTCTGGTTCGGCTACGAATCCGGCCCCGCGCTAAAGGAATTGCACAATAAGCACAGAATTCATTGCAGCCATCCTGAATTTTAATCAATGCTCTGGTATCCAGCTGACGATCAACAATTCCCAATTCTTCATATTCGGTTTCATAACTTTTTGTGCCTAAAGATATTACTTCAGATTGCTCTATCTTGCGAGCCTTCACATTTAAATCATGCTTTTGATCTGTTCGATCTGACAGGATACAATCAGATTTTTTTTGATCGCGAACTGTCAATTCATGCAAAATCAGATCAACAATTGAATTTCTCCGAGCAGTTCCGACCGCAATATCACACTCATCTGAAACATCATATAATTGAGAGTAACAACCCATTGCAACAATCAGGGCTACCGGATTCTGTTTTTTCATTCTGCGCAGGAATTGTCTGGATTTCCGGCCTGCTTCAGCAGTTACCGTACAAGTATTTAAGATTCCGACATCAGCATCATCCATTTTTTCAACTACTTCAAAATTATGTTCCGATAATTGTTGAACCAATGCCTGATTTTCATAATGATTGGTTTTACAACCCAAAGTATGTATATATAATTTCGGCAAAATTATCTCCTTCTTCCCTTACGCATTTTTTTAACTTTTGAGCGTTTGCTTCTTCTTGAATAAGGATTGTATTCAGAATAATTCTGTGCCGATTTGCTCTTCCTGCCTTTGCTATGTGCTTTCGTCCCGGTTCTTCGATTCTTATTCAATTTATAATTCCGGTGATTTTTGGAATTACTATTTTGTACATAGTCATTTGTATTAGAGGAAACGTATTCTAATAAATTGAAATCAATGAAACGGCGATTTGTATCAACTGCGGCAATTTGCACTTTAACTTTCTGACCTAAAGATAATACATCTCCGGTATCTCTGTTTACTGCAACAAACAGACTCGGATCGTAATCGTAATAGCCGTCAAGGCTTCGGAAAAAGACTGCACCTTCAACTAAAGATTCTAATTGGACAAACAGACTTGACGGTGTGAACCCGGAAATTTTTCCTTCAAATATTTCACCGATTTTGTCAGCATAATACTCTGCCGCTTTCTGATCAACTGTATCGCGTTCCGCATCAATTGCTATTCTTTCCGTATCTGAAACATGATCGCCAATTTGATTGGCACGTTTCAAAGAATCTTTACCTGATTTGCTTTGCTCCGCCAACCAGCGTTTCAGACTTCGGTGAGTATAAGTATCTGAATATCTTCTGATCGGTGCTGTGAAATGGCAATAATTTTTTGAAGCCAAACCGAAATGACCCAGGTTTTTCTCACTATAACGGGCTTTGGCCAATGAACGCAACAACATCGTTGAAAGAGTGAGGCCGTACGGTTCACCTTTCATCGCTTCAAGCGCTTTTGCCAATTCCAGCGGTTCCGGTTTTTCATAATCTATCTGCAGTCTGATATTAAACCGTTTGGCTAAAGCGGCAAAAATATTCAACTTTTCCGGATCGGGCAATTCATGAACCCGATATACTATCGGAATTTTGTGTTTTTGAGCTAAATCTCCCACATATTCATTTGCCGCAATCATAAAAGATTCAATCATATGATTGGTATACAGATCCGGTTCCGGATAAATATCCGTCGGATTGCCGGCTTTATCCAATTCAACTTTTATTTCAGGAAATTCAAATTCCAAAGCTCCGCGTCTCTTACGCATTGCTTGCAGAATATCGGTCAATTCACACATTAAAAATAATTGATCTCTGAACCAGTCCGGGCGGTCCTCTCCGACCTCTTCACCGTTCAGAACCGATTGAGTTTCATTATATGAAGTTCTGACTTTGCTGCGAATAATTGAAGGATATAGTTTTCCTTTAACTATTTTTCCGCGATGATTAATCTCCATTTCCGCGGTAAAGGCAAAACGATCCTGATCCGGATTCAAACTGCAAATTCCATTAGATAATTGCGGCGGATACATCGGGATTACCCGATCAACCAGATATACACTATTACCTCTTTTGAAAGCTTCCCGATCCAATGCAGATTTATCTTTTACATAATGCGATACATCCGCAATATGAACATAAAGCAAATAATTACCGTTCTCCAGTTTCTGCAGATCAATTGCGTCATCCAAATCTTTCGCATCTTCACCGTCAATCGTAAGCGTGGGCAAATCACGTAAATCAATTCTGCCCCGTTGAATTTCTTCAGTAATTTCCTGTTCCGATATTCTGTTGCCCAAAGATTCCGCTTGTTGAAGAACTTCGGCGGGAAATTCCAAGGGTAAATCATAATGTTTGATTATCCCTAAAATCGCAGCATCCGGATTCCCTTCTTCTCCCAGAACTTCAATTACCGAACCCCATGGTTCGCCGGAAGAGTCCGCTCCTTTATACTCGCATACTACTTTCATATTGAACGGAGCACCGTTCAGAAATTTTCGCGGTATCTTGATCCGCACACCCAGCTCATTATCTTTACGATCCAATTCAACAATTCCATGCTTGCCGTTTTGGCGTAATACTCCTACCAATACGTTCATCTGATTCTCCTTGAGCAAATCATAATAACTTCTTACGATTTGCTTACATTTTATTTTTTCACTTAACAGTTCAGCTTTTTTATTTTAACATATAGTTATTATAATATTGTAAAACAGGATTGAAAGATGAATAAAGTCAGTCAAGAAAGAAATATCCCCAAAATAGTTGCTTTAGTGCTTATAGGTTTGTTAGTTGTCACAATTATTTGTTTGGTTGTTTTGATTTCACAAAAAACTAAATCTTCAACTAAATTCATCGCACAATATATATCGGACTCACTATCCGGAGAAAACTCAAAACAAGCCGCTCAGAATAAGCAAACAGATCCGGCAAATCAACAAAATTCCCCGGATCACCAAAATCAAAGCAAATCTCCGGACAATACCAATCAACATTTAAGCCTTGAATTATTGAATAATAATTCTGAAAATAACGATTCACCCGAACAAACGGAAAATTCGATTCGTGTAATTGAACTTGCCGAACTTGCTGATTCCGAAAAATCAGAAAGATCAGATCCTGATTCAGGTAAAACGGATGAATCCGGCTCAAAAAATTCTGAAAATGCCGATACCGATCCTGATACCGATACCGATTCTGATGCCGGCATTGCGGATTCTGAACGAGATCAACCCGCTGAAACAACCAAACCTCCTGCTTCAGAAATAGCAATGCATCCTTCAGGTGACTTCAAATATATTGCTCTGACATTTGATGACGGCCCTTACGATAAAGTTGATTTGGGAATTTTGGATTTATTAAATAAATATGAAGGACATGCCACATTTTTCTTGCTCGGAGGTCGAATCGATACTTATCCCGATACGGTAAAAGCAATTGCCGAACAAGGTTCTGAATTGGCTAATCATTCATATAATCATAAAAATTTAACAAAAATATCTTATGAAGAGTTGTTAGCTGAGATTAATCTGACTAATGAATTAATTCAACAATGTACAGGTATTACTCCTGCTTTGATACGTCCGCCGTACGGAGCCTATAACGATTTCGTTCTGGAAGTTTTACCCTATCCCTTCGTTAATTGGAATCATGATACCGAAGACTGGAGTTTACAAAATGCAGATTTAATCAGTCAATCTTTAGAGGATGCTAAAGCCGGATCTGTAATTCTCATGCATTCCTTATACCCTGAAACACTTGAAGCTTTGGAAAAAAGTTTACCGATTCTATACGAACAAGGTTATCGTTTTGTCACGGTTTCCGAATTATATCGGATTTACGGAGTTTCATTAATTCCACACGGACTCCACAAATCACCCACTTACGACTCCGGCATTTATTGAGTTAATAAAGTAATTTGAAAAAGATAAAACATCTATCCCGGGAAACATTAATTTTTCGGGTTGATTAATTCGTCATCGGTATCCCGGGTATATCCGGTGTATCGGTAAATTCGGTGTATTGAGATTAACCGCCGAGATACGCTTTCTTTACTCGTTCGTTATTCAGAAGATCAGCACAATTTCCGGTTGTAACGATTGAGCCTGTTTCCAGAACGTAGCCACGATCTGCGATTGAGAGTGCCATCTGTGCGTTTTGTTCGACAAGCAGAATTGTTGTACCGGCCTTGTTTAATCCGCCGATCATCTCAAAAATCTGTTCAACCAGGATAGGTGCCAGACCCATCGACGGTTCGTCAAGCATCAGCAGCGATGGTTTTGCCATCATCGCACGTCCTATTGCCAGCATTTGCTGTTCACCGCCGGATAGCGAACCTGCCAGCTGCTTACGGCGTTCTTTAAGACGGGGAAAGCGTTGGTAGACATCGGCAATTTCTGCTTCAATGTCGATGTCTCCACGTACATATGCACCCATTTCAAGGTTCTCTTCCACACTCATCTGTAAGAAGAGACGGCGTCCTTCAGGACAATGCACCAGTCCTTTGTGTACGATTTTATGCGGTGCAAGGTTGACAATACTTTGGTCGAAAAACTTGATTGTACCGGCAACAGGCCGGATTAAGCCGGATATTGTTTTCAGGATTGTGGACTTGCCTGCACCATTTGCACCGATTAAGGTGACAATTTCACCTTCATTAACATAAAAGCTGACATCCTTGATAGCATGAATACTACTGTAAAAGACCTGGATCCCGGTCACGTTTAGCATGGATTTCCCCTTTCTTTTTGCCGAGGTATGCTTCAATCACGAGTGGATTTTTTTGAATTTCCTCCGGTGTGCCTTTAGCAATAATTTTGCCGTAATTGATTACGGCAATGCCTTCGCAAATACCCATGACGAGTCGCATGTCATGCTCGATCAGCATAATTGCGATCTGAAAGCTATCACGAATTTTTTCGATGTTACTCATCAATTCTTCCGTCTCGGAAGGATTCATGCCTGCAGCAGGTTCATCTAACAAGAGAAGTTTGGGGTTAGTTGCCAATGCGCGAATTAATTCAAGGCGACGCTGCGCACCGTACGGGAGTGAACCGGCACGGTGAGATGCGAGATGAGTCATATCGAAGATATCGAGTAGCTCCATCGCACGCTTCCTTGCCCGGCGTTCACCTGAAAAGAAAGCCGGAAGGCGTAAGATGCCACTGGCCATATTATAGCCGATTTGGTTGTGCAAGCCGATTTTGACATTATCTTCGACTGACAAAGAGGGAAAGAGCCGGATGTTTTGAAACGTGCGGGCGATCCCCGCCTGATTGATCTGTACCGTATTCATGTTGGCTGTGTCTTGGCCATCCAGCAGGATCGCACCGCTCGTAGGTTGGTATACTTTTGTAAGCAGGTTGAAAATGGTCGTTTTACCGGCGCCGTTCGGACCGATTATGCCGGAAATTTCTGTGGGACCGACTGCAATATTAAAATCTTCTACAGCCGCAAGACCGCCGAAATTTATACCAAGCCGGCTGACTTCAAGAATAGGTTTTTGTTCTACATCACGCTCGGGGACGATAGACTGACTTGGCAGCGGCACCATTTTTGTCTTTTCTCTTGTCTTGCTCATGTATCTTCTCCTTCCTTACCGGCAGACAAAGTATTTTTACGTTTTGAACCGTTTTTGCGAAAAAACTGGCGAAGATTTGTATTGTTCTTAACCAACATAACCAGGATTAATATAATTGCGTAAACAAGCATACGTACTTCATTAAAAGCGCGTAACACCTCAGGTAAAACAGTCAGGACTGTTGCTGCAATGATTGACCCGCGTATGTTACCCATACCGCCTAAAACGACGAAAACAAGTACGAGAATAGACGTGTTAAAGTCAAATTTACGCGAGACAACCGTGGTGAAGTTGAGAGCATATAAGGCACCGGCTGCACCGGCCAGCGTAGCAGAGGTTACAAAGGCCATCATACGGTAGCGCCAGATGGAGATTCCAACTGATTCAGCTGCTATCTTATCATCTCTGACCGCCTTGATCGCACGTCCCGACTTGCTGTTGATCAGGTTCAGAACAACAAATAAGGAAATTAAAATCAGTACGAAACCGGCATTGAACGTAGAGAGCTTTGTAATACCGATTGCGCCCATCGGGCCGTTCAGGATTACTTTTCCGCCTTCGGCAAGTTGAAGCGCATTGCCGCTTTGTACGCTGATCCGGAGACCGTTTGCGTCGTAACCGAGGTAAATGGTGTTCATTACGTTTTTGATAATCTCTCCGAAAGCAAGGGTGACAATCGCGAGATAATCACCTTGCAGTCGCAGAACAGGGATGCCGATCAGAAAGCCGAAAATCCCGGCAATCAAGCCGCCGACAAACATAGCCAAGGCAAGGCGCAGCCAGGTCATTGGTATAGCATCTGTCAGTAAGGTTGCCGTAATGACACCGCTGAAAGCACCTACACTCATAAAACCCGCATGGCCGAGACTCAATTCTCCGAGCACACCTACAGTCAGATTTAACGATATAGCCATCACAATGTAAGCTGTAATCGGGACGAGCTGACCTTGCAGGGCAGATGAGATGTTACCGCCGGCGATGAGTATGCGCATAACAATATAAGCGACGACAACGAGACCATATGTTAGCAAATTGTCAATGTCAGTTCGTAGACGTAAACCTCTCATAGCTATACCTTTACTAATACTTTTTTGCCGAGGAGACCGGTCGGTTTAACGAGCAAGATAATGATCAACACGGCGAAGACGATTGCATCCGATAACTGAGTTGAGATATATGCTTTACCAAGTATTTCAATAATGCCGAGTAAAATACCGCCGAGAAAAGCGCCGGGAATTGAACCGATCCCGCCGAAAACGGCTGCCGTAAAAGCTTTGATACCGGGCATCGCTCCCGTCGTAGGCATGAGGATCGGGTAAGCGGAACAAAGCAGGACACCTGCCACAGCGGCAAGAGAACTGCCGATAGCGAAGGTTACAGAAATTGTCTTATTCACACTGATGCCCATGAGCTGTGCGGCGTCTTTGTCTTCAGAAACCGCACGCATGGCTTTGCCTATTTTTGTTTTGTTGACTATGGTATTCAGAGCCAGAATAATAACGATGCAAGCGATAATTGTGACGATGGTCGTGCCTGAAATAGTCAACTGACCATTAAATAAACGTAATGAATCAAAGGGCACGACTGAAGAATAACTTTTCGGATTGGCTGAAAAGATCAGAAGAGCTGCATTTTGCAGAAAATAGCTAACTCCGATCGCCGTAATCAGAACAGCAAGGGGCGGTGCAGCCCGTAACGGTTTGTAAGCAAGTTGTTCGATCAGAATGCCGAGTACTGTACAAACGAATATAGCAAATAAAACGGCAAAAAACGGTGACCAGCCGAAATTGATCATTGCTATAAACGACATATAACCGCCTACCATGATCACATCGCCGTGGGCAAAGTTAAGCATCTTGGCAATACCGTAAACCATCGTATAACCGAGGGCAATGATTGCATAGATGCTGCCGAGGCTTATGCCTGAAATTAAATAGGTCAAAAAGGTCATAAGATATCCTAACGTATAAAAACCGCGTCAGAAAGATGTTGACATCTTTCTGACGCAGATTGCTGCTGATGCATGATTAATTAATCCATCCCGACGTAAACACCGTTCTCGATAATCATGCCCTTGGGAGCCTTAGATACTTCACCCGTTGCTGACCAAGTCATATTATCACCGGTAAGTCCATTGAATACGAAATCGTCACTGCTGAATACTTCAATAAGCAGATCGCATAAATCACCGGCAGGTGTTTCAGCTGTGACATCACGATCTTTAAGCGCCTCATAAATAGCATAAACTGAATCATAACCGTCTGCTGCAAACTGATTCGGTACTTCGCCGTATAGTTCATCGTATTTTTCGACAAATGCGACTGTCAGATCATCTGTTGCATCCGCAACGAAGGGGGTCAGAAGCATGACGCCTTCAGCCAGTTCGGTGTCGAAATTTTCCAGTGTCAAAATACCATCCATACCGTCAACGCCGAAGAATGTCGGCTCATAGCTCATCTCTTTGGCTTGTGCCAAAATGAGTGAAGCAGGTTGATAATAGATCGGCAGGAAAATTAAATCGGCTCCGGCATTTTGTGCTTCTGTCAACTGAACTGAGAAATCGTTTGCCGTATCATCCGTAAAAGTGGTAGTGCTGACAACTTCAAGATCTTTTGCCTCAGCTTCACTGATAAACTTCTCATAAATGCCTGTAGAATAAGCATCGGCATTGTTGTAGATAATAGCAACTTTTGTGCCTAATTCTTTCTCCTGAATGTACTGTGCTGAAGCAATACCTTGATTCAGGTCACTGAAACACATTTGGTAGACGTTATCCTTTCCTTCGACAACCTGAGGTGATGAAGCGGACGGTGTCAGTGTGAAAATACGGTCGTTGTAACTTTCTGCTCCTACATCAAGACAGGGTCCGGTGGTAACGGTACCAACCAATATTTGCATGCCCCAGTCCTTCAAACTGTTATAAGCATTGACCGATTTTTCCGCATCATGTTCATCATCCTGAAAGTTTAATTCAAACTGCATTCCGCCCAAAGCATTGATTTCTTCGACGGCAATCTTAGCACCGTTCTGCACAGCAATACCGTACACAGCTGCAGCACCGGAAGTAGGTCCGATACCGCCCAATTTGATCGGTGCTGTATCACCGGATGTTTCGGCTTTTTCAGCTTCTTTTTCTTCAGCTGCTTCTGTTTCTTTTTCAGCTTCTTTCTCTTCAGCTGCTTCTGTTTCCTTTTCGGCCGGTGCCGCTGATTTGTCGGTGTCAGTTTTATCTTTGCCTTTGTCAGCGCACCCTGCCAGCATAGCCAGACAGAGTACCAGAGCAACTATAAAAGTTAAATAAAAATTACGTTTCATTTGTTTTTCTTCTCCTCGCAATAGATTTATATGATATTATTTAAGCATTCGATACAGTTTAAACATGTACGACACTGTCTAAACATACATCGATACAATTAAATATTAATTTATTTTGAAGATTATATGAGAAAAAGTCAACCTGCCGACTAACTGAACTATTGATATAATCATCTCATTTAGTTGTTGAATTGTATAAAACAGCATTTATTGTTAAATATATTATTTTAAATACTAATATTTCATTCGTTTACTAATGTTCTTGCTTCAAAGATTGCCACTCGTATTCCTGACTAGTCTGAAGTCAGGAATAAGCCTGTCATAATAATCACATCTTGTACAAAATGAATCAACCAAGCCCAGAAGAATCCTTTCGTTTCGTGGATACTTTTTGATAAGAACCAACCGAGAAATCCTGCCAAGATCACTCCCGGTATTTTCCCCGGTGTACCGAAATAATGAACTCCCCCGAAGATAATAGCTGATAATGCTTTAGAAATATAAGGATTGAGTTTATGGTATTCGACAATACTTGCAAAGGTGTGACGAAACGTTACCTCTTCGACAAAACTGTTGTTGAGAGCAAATAAGATAATCAGTAAAACACTCGTTAAACTAAACGTTTGAATAACTCCGTTTTTGAAAATTTGAAAATAGATGGTTATTGCAGTCACAATCGATATAATTATCGTGAAGTTTAAACCTAATTTCTTCCAGGAATCTTTATTCTTTTTTGTAATTCCGATCCACGGTTCAGGAACAACTTCACCATCGATTTTTTTTATTGATAAAAGACGAATGGATTGAAACTTGGTTTGCAAGGCAGTTATCAATACAATCACTAAACTCAAAACAAGCGTGGTCGTCTGATATACCGTAGTTCTGTTAAGATAGTTTGTACTGAACAAATTGAAGGTGAAAAGCGAGTTTTTCATAAGATAGAGAATGCTCGCTATCATTAATCCTACGATTAATATAGTAATAACAAAATTAGTGTAAATCTTTTTCATATTGCTTCCTCGATTCTTTTTATTGTTTTTTTCAGCCACTCGATAGTTGCCGCATTTTCTACGATCCCGTAATCCAAAACAAGGTCATATGAAAGGTTGTCCGGTTTGGTCGAAATGAATTCCTGTAATTCGGAATAAATTTGTCGTTGCACAAGCAATTCATTAAGAACATTTTTCAAATCCTTCAATATAGCCGGATAATCCTTGCTTTTGCTGACAAATAGCTTTAGTAACAGCTCATCCCGATAAATGGTCGTATGTTGATGATTTGATAACCATTCCGATAAAGTTTCCTTACCTTGTTCGGTAATTTCATAAATGTTTTTATTTCTGCTGCCTTTTTCCGGCAACTTTTTTATTAGTTTTTCATCTACCAGTATTTTTAAAGTCCGGTGGACATTGCTGTAAGACTCATTCCAAAAATAGCCGATAGATTCTTTGGCAAATTTCGCCAGATCATAAGCTGACATTTTTCTTATGTTCAACAGACCCAATAATGCATATTTTGTTGACAAGATAGTTCCCTCCTTTATTTATTCAGTATCTGTATAATTTTAATTAATAACTTGAAGCTTCCGCCCATATCTTTTGTGTTACCGACATTTAAGACAAAAGATAGAATTAGTGATATAGCAACATATCTAATAGATATGTTATTACACAATAACATATCTATTAGATATGTCTGCTTTCAAGCTTCATTTGTCACTTATGAAACAATTAAGCAGAAAATCCGATTGATATTTTTCTTGCTATGCTCCCCCCAAGTAGGGCAGTAAAAAATAAAACCTACAAGAATTACTCTGCTAAAGTCAAACAACACTCGTACAGACCATTGAACGATAGATTGACTACTACAACACAAAATGAATCCAACTCGGACTTTAACTGATGACACCTATTGGAATTCAACACACCTTACTATCTCGCACCTAAAGAGAACCGCCAGTGGTATAACCACTGACGGTTCCGAAAAACTTTTTGTTATTCAATGTCTTCTTGACGGGGTGCACACCATTTTTTGAGACACTCTCTTTTTTGTTTCTGTCCTACGAACAAATCTAAGTTGATCTCGTAATAATCCTTGAGTTACTCTTGTTTAAATTTCTGAACCTGTTCGGTTAATAGCGTTTAGCACCATCTTTTGCTTCTTTCGTAATTATGTACTGAGTCGGCTTGAATAGAGAAAGTGGATTTAAATATTCTCCGTTTTTGGCATATCTGAAATCTATATGTAGGTGAGCACCAAAAGAGTATCCGGTATTGCCGGGTCGTCCGATAAATCCTCCCGCTTTAACAGTATCACCTTTTTTAACTCTGATTTCAGATAAGTGACAATAACGTACGTAAATGCTTTTACCGTTTAGACTTATCTGAAGCTCAATCATATTTCCATAGCCACCATTGTATCCACGCAATACACGTCTAACCGTGCCGTCAGCTACAGCATAAACCTTGGTCTCACCGGGTTTCGGCGTCATGATATCGATTCCTGAATGCCATGTAGATCCCGGTACATCATTTCTATAACCATATAAACTCGTTATTTTATTAGCGTTATTGGACAATGGCCAACGTAAATCTGTAGTCTTAGTCGTAGTAGTATTGGTTGTATTAGTTTTGACCGTATTCGCTCTCACGAATCTGGCATATGTCATTGAAACATAACCGGTTCGATTGTTATAAGTTGTTTTACCCCAACCATTTTTTATTTCGGTTACTTTAAAGGTTCTTCCATAAGGTATTGCAGTAAGAACCCTGTAGCTTGTACCTCTTCCTGCTCTGAGATTGAGTCCGTCACTATCACGGGGCGTGTATACTCCGAGCTCGTAAGTTGCAGCTGATACTTCATCTCTTTGTGTTATACCGGGAATCGGCGCGATTCCCATCACAATCATGACGATCATGATAAATGATATAGCAGTTTTTTTAATTTTATTTCTGCCTCTTTTTGTATTGTGCATATCATAACCTCCTAGAATAATGTTATTGCACTTGTTAACAGTTTATTGAACAAAAACAATCTGCGATAATGTCAGCATGTAGTGTGAGTGTCGCCGTTTTAAACCTTGAGGTTATTCCTCGTTAAGGAGAGTGGTGCCTCACCTCTTGCGGCAGTTCACGAATGAGCTGGATGTTGAGACTAATGTCTACTCCGTCTGTCCAAGGAGGTTGTGAGCCGCAGGATGCGTGAGGAATTCACCTACAAATATATTTTTAACGAGGTGACTCATGTACTATCTTGGTATTGACATTGGAAAGAACCATCACGAAGCAGGGTTCATCAAAGATAACGGAAACCATGTCGGTAAATCCCTACGGTTTGCTAATACAGAGGAAGGTTTTCAATCGCTCATCAGTTTTATTGAAAACCGACTTCCAGAAGAAGAATCCTTTTCTATTGGCATGGAAGCTACCGGACATTACTGGTTAGCCCTTTACTCATTCTTGTTAGATCAAGGTTTTGTCATCCATGTCATTAATCCCATCCAATCGGACAGTTTGAGAAACTTCCATATCCGTCAGCAAAAGATGGATTCTGTTGACTGCTTTCTTGTTGCAGAAGTCATCCGCTTCGGAAATTTTGCAGAAACTAAGTTAGCTGACGAAGACATTCTCGTTTTGCGTAATCTTGCTCGCTTCCGTGAATCTCTCAAAGACTCTTGTGCCAACTATAAACGCCAAGTCATTACAGTTTTGGATCAAATCTTCCCGGAATATGATCAGCTCTTTTCTAATGTCTTTGGAGAAAGTTCAAAAGCCTTCCTTAAAACATATGGTACACCTGAACAAGTCATTGATGTTAACACCAAATCACTTGCTAGCTTACTAAGAAAAGCAAGCAAAGGTCGTCATAGTACAACCAAAGCTAGAGAAATTAAATCATTAGCAGCTCGTTCCGTTGGGGTAACTCTTTGTTCCGATGCCTTTGCTTTCCAAATCAAAATCCTGATTGAGGAAATTGAGTTTACAGAAAAGCAAATCAAGGAAATCGAGAAAAGGATTGAAAAACAACTGAAAAAGCTGAATTCCGTTATCCTTACCATTCCTGGTATAGGACCCGCTACAGGAGCTATCATTCTCGGTGAAATAGGCGATATTAACCGTTTCTCTAATCCTAAAAAGCTGGTTGCTTTTGCCGGTATAGACCCAACAGCTTTCCAGTCAGGCAACTTTACCGGTACCAACAATCGTTTGTCCAAGAAAGGTTCGCCCTATCTCAGACGGGCTGTTTGGATATCAGCTGTTGTTGCTTCGCGATCTGACCCTGTCTTTAAGGCTTTCTATGAGAAAAAACGACGGGAAGGTAAAGCACATGGGACAGCTATCGGGGCGGTTGCCAGGAAGTTACTTTACACCATCCATGCTGTTCTTAAGGCAAATAAACCTTATGAGATACGACTGGACACCATAGAATAACGTCTTTTTGAGAAATTCCTTGTTGCTGATTTTTCGCCCCTCTTCCTTCAGGGGCTCGTTCGCATACTCTTTTTGTTCAATATTCTGTTGTCAAAGTACAATTTTGTCTGTTCTTCAGACTGTCAACCTGCTATCTTTTGTTTACAAATTTTCGCTTGACTTTTAATAGCTGGTCTCCTTATACAAACTTTAATCCAATCAATTTGAATTATTTAAAGTTGTTTTACTAAAATTTATCCTCAGAAAAACTTAGTCTGTCACTTTGTATTAGCTTTTCAAGATTCAATGATTTACAGCGTTTACGCTGCTTTTCTTCGTTTATACACTTAACCGATGATGGTGGTTAATCAGTATACTATCACTTGCCGAAAGGAGGTTAAATGGCATATTGACATTGTAATTCTCATTAACAATGGTATAATTAAGGTTTCAATATAGTTAAAACAACTAAATGTTAATATTTTATACTATGGATTTACTGTTTCGCGAGACATTTCCGGAGTGTATTGAGAGACATATTTAAGTATCTGGCAACTACATCTTGGGATATCCTCAGACTCTGAGAAGTTTCATCACATAGAGTGCTGTGTCTTTGGCAAAACCATTCCCAGCGTTCTTCATGTTTTTTACGGTAAATATTTTTCAGCTCGTTATGATAGCAAATCGCTTCATTCATATAATAGTTTATTCGTTTTTGCACATGCTCATTGTGGTACGCCAGTTCCTTGACCAAAGAATAAGGGACAGACAGAACTTCCCCTTTCATGAGCATTTTGAAGCTAAGCTGTGCATCTTGGGATTCAATTCCTTTTACAGATAAAAGCGGTTGACCGGGGGCATCCGCAATACAGTCACTTAGCTCGTTTCCATCCTCATCCGTTTTGAATCCGTGCACAACGCCGCTCAATAGAAAAAACACTTGAGATTGTCGATCTCCTTCATTTACGATGAATTTTCTTTCAGGGAATTGTATTATCTCTGCTTTGCTATTGATAATTAATGTCCGAGTCTCTTGATCACTTAATTTCAAAATGTCTTTGAGAATTATGTCAATCTTTTCATCACGATTAAGCCGTTGTTGAAATTCTTGTCTGTACATATTGATCCATACTTCCTCTTCATAATTTGACTTCAGTCACACACTCGTTGTTTAAACTATACGAAATCAATTAAAAAAGTTTTTGCCTCATTCAGTTAAAACAATATTCCGGTAATCTTATCATATCTTACATATTGCAACTAGTAAGAGTTTTTAAAAAGTTTTACTGAATCATCAATTAAACAACTATGAATTGCAAACGATATAAAACAGCCGTCAATACAGAAACTTGTATCGACGGCTGTTTTATATCGTTTGGTGGGAGTTACAGGACTTGAACCTGTGACCCCCTGCTTGTAAGGCAGATGCTCTCCCAGCTGAGCTAAACTCCCGTATATGGTGCCTGGTGTCGGAATCGAACCAACGACACGGGGATTTTCAGTCCCCTGCTCTACCGACTGAGCTAACCAGGCTTAAAGTGCAAGCCGGTCTCTTGTTCCAGATGACCGGCTTGATGGCGACGCAGAAGGGGCTCGAACCCTCGACCTCCAGCGTGACAGGCTGGCATTCTAACCAACTGAACTACTGCGCCAAGTTTTACATTCTTTTGAATGCTTGAACATATTATCAAAGCGAATTCCTATTGTCAAATTATTTTACAAATAATCTGAAAAATAATTAATTGCGAAGTAAAATACAGTCTGATATAGAAATAAGATGAATCCTCTTATCCACAATTTCAGTACGTCATGTAGTTTATTATTTGTCAGAAACAATCTACATTTTACACTAATATTTTGTCGACTTATGATATACTAGATACAGTATATTTTATTTTTAACAATCAGTAATTATCAAACTTTTTCATTGATTAGCAACATCTGTAAAAATCGATGATTATCTTTAGTCTAAAGGAGGTTGTTTTCAGTTTTTTACCCGGAACAGCAGAAAAATCGTTTTTTCAATATATTTTTTTCGAAAGTATTTTCCTTAAAATACTTTTTTGAAAACATTTTTGAAATTGAACCTTCGTCAAAGATTCATAGTTTACTATTTTAATATTGAATCTTTAGCAGTAAATGTCTTGTAAACATACTTAAAACATCAGAGTACAATAATTCAAATTATAGAAACTCAGGAGGTAAGCAATGAAAAAATTTATTAATGATGTAGAAAATGTTGAAAATGAAATGATCTCAGGTCTCGTTAAAGCATATCCTCAATATCTCAGAAAGCTTGATGACAGCCATGTTTTGGTTCGCAAAGATGCAAAAGAAGGTAAAGTTGCATTGGTCAGCGGCGGCGGCAGCGGTCACGAACCGGCACATGCCGGATTCGTCGGATACGGCATGCTCGATGCTGCTGTGCCGGGTGCGGTCTTCACCTCCCCGACTCCTGATGCGGTATATGAAGCCATCAAAGAAGTTGCCACAGATGAAGGTGTGCTTTTAGTAATAAAAAACTATACCGGTGACGTTATGAACTTCGAAATGGCAAGTGACATGGCTCAGGGTGAAGGCGTCAATGTTAAACAAGTTATTGTTGAAGATGACGTTGCTGTTGAAGACAGTACCTGGACTGTCGGCAGACGCGGAATTGCCGGAACAATTTTCGTGCATAAAATCGCAGGTGCCAAGGCAGAAACCGGTGCTTCACTTGATGATGTTCAGGCAACAGCTCAAAGAGTATGCGATAACGTACGATCCATGGGCGTCGCCATTACTCCGTGCACAGTGCCGGCAAACGGCAAACCGGGTTTTGAACTGGCTGAAGATGAAATGGAAATCGGCATCGGTATCCACGGCGAACCGGGTACGCATCGTGAAACAGTCACACCGGTCAATGAAATTGTTGACCATTTATTAGAAAAAATCTTAGCGGATCTGGATTATGCAGGCAGTGAAGTTGCTGTAATGATTAACGGTTCCGGCGGAACTCCTCTGATGGAACTGTTCATTATTATGAATCATGTTGCAGATGTTTTGGAAGCAAAAGATGTTAAGATTTATAAGAGTTTTGTCGGTGACTATATGACTTCAATCGAGATGGCAGGCTTCTCAATCAGCTTACTCAAATTAGATGCCGAAATGAAAGAATTACTGGATGCAAAAGCAGACACTCCTGCGCTCACAGTAATTTAATCTTCAAAATTTTTAACATATTATCATTTATTATCTGCCGGTCAGTCTTAAACTGCCGGCAGAAAAATATCAACTATTAATTATTGTATTAAAGGAAAATCACATGAGCGTTAATAAAGAAATTCTATTAAATATTATTGAATGTATGCAAAAAAACATTACCGAGAACAGATCATATCTTTCCGATTTAGATCGTGAAATCGGCGACGGTGACCATGGTATTAACATGGATCGCGGTTTTCAGGAAGTAATGAAGAAGATGGATGAAATGAAAAATCAGGATTTGGCGGGAATCCTGAGAACTACCGGTATGACTTTGGCTTTTAAGGTCGGCGGTGCATCAGGTCCTTTGTATGGTACGGCTTTTATGAAAGCAAGCGATGTACTTAAGGGCAAAGATGAAATTGTGCTTGAGGATTTGCCTGCCCTTTTGGCTGCCGGAATTGGCGGAATTCAAATGCGGGGTAAAGCCGAACAAAATGAAAAAACTATGCTTGATGCTCTGATTCCTGCCAAAACTGCGTTAGAAGAAGCTTTAGCCGGTGGCAGCAATTCTGACGAAGCAATTAACGCAATGCTTGATGCATGTGAAGCAGGTGCTGAATATACAAAAACAATCAAAGCAACTAAAGGCAGAGCAAGTTATATCGGCGAGCGGAGTATCGGTCATATGGATCCCGGTGCAGCTTCATCTTTAATCCTGCTGCAATCAATTGCCGAGGTCATTCAATAGAGCGGAGTATCAAATGGTAGGGATTTTACTTGTGTCGCATGTTCAAAGTTTGGCAGACGGTGTAAAGGATTTGGCTGAAATGATCGCTCCCGCAGTTCCGATCATAGCTGTAGGCGGATTACCGGACGGAAGTCCCGGCACAGATATCGAAAAAATATATTCCGCACTTATTGAAGTTGATCAAGGTGACGGTGTAATGATTTTTATGGATCTCGGAAGTGCTGTAATGAGTACTGAAATGGCTTTGGAAATTGAACCTGATAAAAAATATATTATGCAGAACGCCCCGATGGTTGAAGGAACAATTGTTGCAGCATCTGCAATTCAAGCCGGAAGTACGATTGAAGAAGCATGTGATTTGGTTGAAAGCCAAAAAAACGTTGACAAATTTTAAGCTTTATTAACCGGATTCTTAAGAATAAATTGCTTGAAAGCATTTGGTTTCTTTGACAATAGTTGTTTAAGGTAGTTTTATTACCATCATTTGTCATACGGTAAATTTCAGCCTTGCAATGATGATAAATAATCCTTATAATACTTTGATGTAACTGAAAATCCTGATTCAGGATTTTTAATAGATATTGTTATAATCAATGCTAACAGCAATATTAATAAATTAGGAGTTTTCGATGGGCGTTTTGATTACAATTTTAGCAGTAGTAGATATCATCATAGCAATTATTTTAGTGATTTTGGTCATTTCACAAGAAGGAAATTCTCAGGGAATGGGACGTTCAATTCAAGGCGGCTCTGATACTTTCTTCGGAACCGGACAAGCCAAAAGTAAAGAACAATTACAAAAAAGATTAACAGCAATTGCTGCTTCACTTTTTGCAATTCTCACCATTGTACTTTACTTATTAACCAGATAATTCAGATTAATAAAACCGTTTAAGTAAAAAAATCGCCATTGATGGCGATTTTTTTATTCTTCTGCTGATTCAACATAATTCTTGAGCATCAGGTTTAAAAATTATTTTCCTATTATGACTTTATCCTAATTTATTGTTTCCGTTATTATCATTACCTTTCGGCATTGAACCGCGCATCGCTTCAAATAAATCTTGATCTTTCAGTGATATACTGATTGAATTGGTAAATTGTTCATTGTTTTTGGTCTTGAGTAATAAACTGATCATAGTTTCAGTAACTGCAGCAGTTTCCAAAGATGAGAAGGCTTTACGCATTGCCCAAACTGTATTTAATTCTTGAGTTTTCATCAGCAATTCTTCTCTTCTCGTACTGGAACGATTTAAATCAATTGCAGGGAAGATTCTTCTTTCCGCCAGCTTGCGATCCAGGTACACTTCCATATTACCCGTACCTTTGAATTCCTCAAAGATAACTTCATCCATACGTGAACCTGTTTCAACCAGAGCTGTCGCAATAATAGTTAAACTGCCGCCGTTTTCTATATTTCTCGCAGCTCCGAAAAAGCGTTTCGGTCCGTATAATGCACCCGGATCCAAACCGCCGGAAAGGGTTCTGCCGGTAGGATTAATTGTCAAGTTATAGGCCCGGGACATTCTGGTAATACTATCCAATAAGATAACGACATCTTTGCCCATTTCTACTAAACGCATTGCCCTTGCCAAAACCAATTCCGTAACCTTAACATGATTTTCCGGTGTTTTGTCAAAGGTGGAATAAACTACTTCTCCATTGATAGATCTTTGCATGTCGGTAACTTCTTCCGGACGTTCGTCAATCAGGAGTACAAATAATTTTGTATCAGGATTATTGATACTGATCGCATTTGCAATTTTTTGCAACAGAATTGTCTTTCCTGCTTTCGGAGGTGAAACAATCATGCCTCTTTGTCCTTTACCGATTGGCGACACCAAATCAATCATCCGGGTAGAAAGCTCTTTTGTTTCAGTTTCCAGGGTATATCTTTCATTGGGATAAATAGGCGTTAAGCGATCAAAGAATTTTCTTTGATAGATTTGTTCAGGAGAGACACCGTTGATTAAATCGATATACGTTAAGGCCCGATAACGATCGGCATCACGCTGTACTTTACACGGTCCCGTTATTTCATCACCGTCCCGCAGATTAAAGCGTCTGATAAATTGTGGCGGGACATAAACATCATTGCTGCTTTGCAGATAATTCTCAACTCTGAGGAAACCGTAATTATCAGGCATAATTTCCAGAATCCCGGAAACAGTTTCCAATTCTTCCTTTTCTTTGGATTCTGCAGTCGTTTGTTCTTTAGATTCATTTGTCTGAGATTTCTTGGAATCCGGCTTATTTTTTTGTTCAGAAGAATCTGCTTTCAATTCGATGATTTTTTTATCAGTTGCTTTGGTCCGCCGGGTTCTGGTTCTCTTTTTTGTTTTTGTCTTGTTGTTTTCGTCTTGCGCATCATCTTCAGCTGTAACTTGTGAATTATCTTCAGACAGTTCTTCATTATCTTCCGGGTTCTCGTCAGCTTGTTCCTCGTCTGCTTCCGGCAAATCTTCGTCAGATGTTTTCTGTTCAGCATCTTCCGTAAGCTCCGGATCATGTTCAGCTTCTTCAGCAATTTTTTCAGAAGATTCCGTCAGACCAAGTTCATCCTGCAACGCAAAATCCGTTTGAGTATCATTTTCCACATCTTCGGAAACGACCTCGGTTTGCTTTTTTGTGACGGTTATTCTTTTTCCGTTCGGTTTTTCCTGCTCAGTTTCGGATGGCTGATCAACAAATTCACTTTGTTCTGTTTTCGATTCCGCTGCGGATGCTTCTTCCATTTTTTGTAAAAAATCTAAAATCTGGGCCTTAGTCATGCGATTCGTTTCTTTCGGAGTAAGCAAGCCTGATAAATGAGCAATCTCTACTAGATCTCTCTTGGTTTTACCCTTGAGTTTTGATGACGACATAAAATTCTCCTCTTGTCGATGTTTGTTCTTGTAATTAATTTATATATAAAATGATAATTAATTGGGTATATTTAGAATTGTTTGGAATAGATTGAATAATATAATATTTTTTTCTTGCGGTCAAGATTTAATTAACTGTCATGAATAAATTTTTCTGCTAAATGTTTGCAGCAGCAATCCAATATGTTTGTAACAGCAATCCACCCCGGATTGTTTAATCAATCGCGGATTGTCTGATTAATTATAATCCGGCAATCCGCAATCACTTATTTTAATCAGCCGCTCAGAGCATCAAATTTATCCATAATATTCAGAGCCAGCCCGGTTCCGACAGCTACACATGAAATCGGATCTTCTGCAATCAGTATTTCCACGCCCACTTTTGCTTCCAACATCCGATCAATACCGTACAATAATGTTCCGCCACCGGTCATCATAATTCCTCTTTGTGAAATATCTGCCATTAATTCAGGCGGTGTACGTTCCAATACACTGTGAACTCCTTCAAAAATCTGATTAACCGGTTCTTCCAGAGCTTCCAGCATTTCGGTAGAGGTCAATGTCAGGGTCGCGGGCATTCCGGTAATTAAATTTCTTCCTCTGACTTCCATACTTAATTCTTCATCTCGCGGATATGCACAACCTATATTAATTTTTAAATCTTCCGCCGTTTGTTCACCGATTAATATATTATGTTTACGTCTGACATATTTAATGATAGCTTGATCAAATGCATCACCGGCTACCTTTAACGATTCTTCAACAACCGGCTGACACATTGAGATGACCGCTATGTCCGTAGTTCCTCCGCCGATATCCAAAATCATCGAACCGTTTGCCTGAGTAATATCTATACCTGCTCCGATTGCTGCGGCGATCGGCTCCCGAATTAAATAGACATCTTTTGCCCCGGCACGTCTGCACGCATCTTCTACCGCTTTTTGTTCGACTTGGGTAATAACAGTCGGAACACAAACTACTATCGTCGGTTTGAAATATCTCGCTAAAAATCCGGTTGAAACTCTGCTGATAAAAGCTTTGAGCATAACCTCGGTCACTTTAAAGTCTGAAATTACGCCGTCTTTTAACGGTCGGACAGCTTCGACCATTTCGGGAGTTCTCCCTAACATTAAACTGGCACTTTCACCAACTGCCAATACTTTTCCTGTACGCGAATTAATTGCTACAACTGAAGGTTCACGGAGTACTATTCCCTTTCCGCGAACATAAATCAGGACACTGGAAGTACCTAAATCAATGCCCATGTTCATGCCTAAACCCATGGATGTTACCTCGAAAATCTATATAAAAAACGAATTAATCTAAATTAAAAACTATCAAAAATAAATCAACTGTATCTCGAAGGAATTATTTCAGAATAGTCAGTGGTTAAATCATACAATATATATATTATTTTCGCAAACAAAATACAAGGCTTAGTCTTAACATTTGTTTAAATATATTGTTGCTGAATTATTTCAAAATGCTCACCCCTTGCAGATTCACAACAGGTGAGCATCATTTCAGAATTTAATTTAGAATTTTCCGCTGGATCCGCCATGCCTTGATCCGGAAGACGAAGTGTGTGTTCTTGATCCGCCACCCCGGCCACCGCCGGAAGAACTCTGCTTCGGCTTAACCTTTCGCGAAACATGACTATACAGATAGAGATCTCGTTGATCGGTCAAGACAAAGCTGTTTGCCGCGACATAATCATCTGCACCGACCCGTCTGCGTACAGATTTAAGATTTGCTTTCATACCGTTCACAACACTGAAGGCAACAATCAAACCGAGTCCGATTGCCGCGGGCAGCCAATACCAGGCTAACGGTTTCTTCGGTAAATTTCCATAGTCATATGGTTTGCCTTTTGCAGCTTGTTTCAAAAACTGTTCAGATAAATCTGCAAATTTATCGAAGCCCTTGGCATATTTTGCATCACTTATATATGACAAAAACTGATCTGTCATATATTTCTGACCGGCATCAGTAAATGCATATATCCCTGAACCGTGAGTTGAAATCGCCCAATCTCTGTACTCCATACTGATCAGGAATAATATCCCGTCACGATCCGGTCTGAAGCCATAACCGTTATAATCAAAGAAATCATCCGCAAACTCCGTTGCGGTTTTTCCTTCCAGAGAATATACCGTGACAATAACTACATCTGTTTTGTATTGTTCACTAATCGAGTCCAGTTTATCAAGCAATTTTCCTTCTTCGGAATCAGTTAACAAATCTGCATTATCAATTAATCTTGGTAATAATCTCTGATCCGGAATCGTCTGAGCCGAAGATTTGAGGGGAATCATTAAGACCGTCAGGATCACGCTGATCAAAAGAGCTATTGTTTTGAGATGTTTTTTCTGTTTCATAATTATCTCCATTTGTTCAACGTTTTGCTCAACGCAAAAACAGCCAGGCTGCTGCATAGGCTATCACTGCAACAATTAAGGCTATCAGACCGAACCATTTCCAGTAAGCTTTTTTATCCAAAGGCAGATCTCCGATGAAACGTCCGGTTTGACCGTTCATGGCAAAGGTAAATTGCTCGCCTTGCCACGAAGTATTTAAGACCCAAACCGGATATAAAACATAATTTGCTTTGCCGTCGGATAGTTGAATATTACTGTTTTCCTGAGTGACTGTCGAATAGCCCTGTACTGTTGATCTGAACTTATTTTCCGTGCTTTGACGCACGCGATGATTTGCCCGCTCAATACAATCATCTGCCGGAACATCATAACGATCGGCTAAATATCCGGCTAAAAAACCGGCATTAAAATTCGTTAATTCGGCAACATTATAAGGTTCAATCGATTCCATCAGATCGTCCGGCATCTTTGAAGATGCATCAACCGGAACACTGCTGAAGTCAATATTACCGCTGCGCAAAATCGAATAATAACTGGTTTTGGTATAAACATAATCACTATCGCTCCATGTGCTTGTCGTTGTAGCTTTGTATCTGAAATTAGCATCGGCTTTTGTGTCGAAAAGCCAAAACGGCACATACATCCCGCGGATTTTATCGATATGATTTTCATCTTTGAATTGTTTGGGCAACAGACGTTTGCCTTTCACATGATTGCGCAAACCCTCTTTTGCCTGTTCCTTGGTCAGTTTGAAAGGAATAATATAGTCAGGCCGCATGTCGCCGGATATGTTACCTGCAATTACCACCGGATTATCACAATAAGGACAACTGGTTGCAGAAGTTGTGATATCACCTACAATCTGACCGCCGCAGGACATGCAAACATATGCTGCAAAATTATTAAGTTCATCGGACTGCCAGTTGTTGTCGGATTGTACATCCCAGGTAAAGTCATCTTTTTGTTGTTCACTTTGGATCGCTTCTTCATATTGCATTACGGCATCCATCTCAAATTCCGTATCACAATAAGGACACTTCATTTTTTGAGCCTGGCTGTCATAATTTATCGCTCCGCCACAGGAAGGACATTTAAATTCTAATAATTGAGCCATAATCTACCCCTTATCATCGGTTATCATATCGGTTTAGCGGATATCTTTCTCATCAAAAGGATCACCGCATTCAGGGCAAAACTTGGGCGGGTTTTGCGGATCTTTCGGCTCGTAACCGCATTTATCACATTTATAAAGAGGTGCTCCTTCAGGTTTGGGTTTACCGCAATTATGGCAGAATTTGCCTTGATTGACTGTACCGCATGTGCATTGCCAACCTTGCTGCGGTTTTGATCCGCCGCATTCCGTACAGAATTTGCCGCTTGCTACATTACCACACTTCGGACATGTCCATGAATCAACTGAAGTCTGACCGCCAGCTGCCTGTTGGGGAGCAGCTTGAGCATTTTGTTGATTCTGCTGTCCCATCGCAAACAGATCTCTCGCCTGAACACCACCTGCTTGCTGAGCCATACCGAAACCCATAAAACCGGTCATTGCCCCGGCTTCATTCGATGCAGCAGCTTTCATTGCATCTGCTTGTGCTCCGACTAAAGTTGCACCGGCCATTGAAGGATCGCGTAACATTCCTGCTCTTTGTGCCTGTTTGATCAATTCGGCATCTTCTTCCGGTAAGGTAATCGGATTCAAGGCAACTGAAACGATCTTCAAGCCTCTTAACTCAGACCATTTTTTAGTTAATTCTATATTCATCAGATCTGCAAGTTTACCTGCATGACCCGGCAATTCGCTCGGTCTGACCTGCATGGTTGATATTTCAGCAAAAGCCGGCTGCAACGCACTGACAAATTCTGTTTTCAGCTGATTGTCAATCTGATCTCTTGTGTATTCTGATTGAACATTACCTGTAACGTTGGTATAAAAAAGAATCGGATCGGAAATTTCATATGAATAAATACCGGAACATCTGACAGCAACATCAATATCCAAGCCGATATTGCGATCTACAACACGAAACGGAATCGGATTCGGTGTACCGAATTTATTATCTAAAATCTCTTTTGTATTAAAATAATAAATTCTCTGATCTTTCCCCGTATCACCACCGAAAGTAAAACGTCTGCCTATTGTTTTGAACGTCGAGAGCAGACTGTCACCGAATTTACCTGCAAAAATACTGGGCTCACTGGAAGTATCATATGTGTATTCACCGGGCTCTGCACAAACATCAACAACTTTACCCTGATCTACAATAATCATGCATTGACCATCGGCAACCGCAATACCTGAACCGTTTGAAATGATATTGTCGCTACCCTTGGTATTGGATGAACGACCGCCAATTACCTTCTGACCTTTTCTTACCAAAACATCATTCTCTAAGGCTTCACAATAAAAAAATTCTTTCCATTGATCAGCCAAGGTACCTCCGACGGCACCTGCAATAGCCTTTATTAAACCCATTTGTTTCTCCTATTCATGTTTTATTAATAGTCTTATCGTTCGAATAAAATAAAAAAATCTGAGATCAAACAACTTTCATGATTGAATCATGATTCAATTATGTTTCAATTATGATATTATCATAAATAAGTATTGAACACTGCAAAAATTTTTAATTTTAATTATTTTTGAAATTTTTTCTACAGAGGCAGGTATTTATGGTTTTTTCCAGTCTGTTTTTTTTATATGCATTTTTGCCTTTATGTTTAATTGTTTATCAGATACCGCGAAGTCTAAAGTTCAAAAATCTTATCTTATTGGCTTTCTCTCTTTTCTTTTATGCCTGGGGTGAACCTTTCTGGATTATTCAGATGCTTATATCGGGTGTCTGGGTTTTTCTTGCGGGCTTGGCATCGGAACGCTATAAACATGATCCTGCCATACATAAAACTGTTTTAACCATCGGTACGGTCGGAGCATTATTGCCTTTGTTCGTTTTTAAATATGCAGGTTTTTTCATCGGTATTATTAATGTACTCCCTCTGATCAATATTCCTCTTCCCCGATGGACAATGCCGATCGGTATATCCTTTTATACATTCCAAATTTTAAGCTATCTGATTGATCTCTACCGGGGACAATGTAAAGTTCAAAAATTTCTGCCGGACTTTTTGCTTTATCAGACATTGTTTCCACAACTGATCGCAGGTCCGATCGTTCGCTACAGCGATATTGAGCAACAATTGCAGGAACGCAGAACTACGATCAGAGGTCTGGCAGACGGCACAAAAAGATTCATCATCGGTTTGGCGAAAAAGACTCTGATTGCCAACTATGCCGGAACTTTGGTCGCTCAGACTATCGGCAGCATCAATTTGAATACACTATCCGGCATTGAATGCCTGGTAGGAATTATTGCGTTCACAATTCAAATTTATTTTGACTTTTCCGGTTATTCGGATATGGCTATCGGTTTAGGTCACATGTTCGGCTTTGATTTTAAAGAAAATTTTGAATATCCTTATTTTTCTAAATCGGTTACTGAATTCTGGCGCAGATGGCATATTTCACTCGGCACTTTCTTCCGCGACTATGTTTATATTCCTTTGGGCGGAAACAGACATAACAGATTACGCAATGCCTTTATTGTCTGGATTTTAACCGGTTTTTGGCATGGTGCAGGTTGGAATTTTATTTTTTGGGGTTTGTATTATTTTGCGATTCTCCAAATCGAAAAATATTTAACCTTAAAATATACGGACAAAATACCGCGTGCCATCATGTGGATACCGATGAGTATTGTAACGATGCTCGGTTTTGCAATCTTCTATTTTACTTCAATCCCCGATCTCGGAATATTTCTCAGCCGGTTGTTCACTTTCGCCGGTAATGATTTCATCAATCTGAAAGGGAAATTATTATTTAATCAAAATCTGGTATTTTTTATTTTCTCCTGGATTGCATCAATGCCGATTGTGCCGGAAATCAGGAAACGTTTGCCCGGTTTGCGAAGTTACAGATTCAGAGCAACAAAGTTTTATGTTATCGGGTCAACCGTTTCAATATTATTATTACTATTAATCAGTACCGCATCCTTGGTCGGAGACAGTTTTAATCCATTCCTTTATTTCAGATTTTAACGGACGATTCAAGTATTCAAGTAATGTAAAAGCAATCATTTATGAAAAGGTGAAAAATGGAAATAGAAAAATATAATTTAAATCAAAAACGTTCCGAATTTAGGTCAAGGGAGAGAAAGCCTCAGAGAAAAAAGCCTAATCCGTACAGACCACAAGCTATTAAAAATGACGGTATTATTTTCATCAGTTTTTTTATTTTTCTGGTTGTTTTCGGACTGCTTTTTATGATTTGGAAAAAACAAGATATTTCTGAAACGGAGAAAAGAACATTGCAACAAAAACCCAAACTTACCTCTGAAAGATTATTCAGCGGAGAATACGGCAAAGAGATTGAAGCATATTATGCAGACCAATTTCCGATGCGGGAGCAATTTATGGGTTTTTATAAATCACTGGTCAGTCTGATGAATTCTATCCCGGGCGGAAAACAAAAAATTCATTTAGTCACGGCATCAAAAAATCAACCTGGTGATACGCTTCCGGCAAATGATCCCCAAACAAAAAATCAGGACACAAACAATCAGGTTGAACCAAATAAAAAGTCAGAAACAAATCTCGAAAATATAATAAAAGAAAAAAACAATAATGAAACAGGCGATAATCCGGAAAAAAATGTCGAAGAAAATAAAAAAGAAAAAAATCAAAACCGCGAATTGCAATACAGTGATACCAGCAACATTATTGTTGACGGTAAAGCTATGGAATTATTCGGCTATTTGCCGGAAAATGCCGAAGCTTATGCAAACAGAATAAATTATTTGCGTGACAGTCTGCCGGGTCAAGTCAGATTGATTCACTTGATTGCACCACCGGCAATTGCTTTTAACGGTATGGAAGAATTAGAGGCCGAAAGTAAAATTGTCTATCAGGCAATTGATCAAATCTATCAAGCTGAAAATGATTCTATTATCAAAGTTGATGCGATTACAAACATTGCCAAACATGCCGATGAATATATTTATTTCAATACAGACCATCACTGGACGGGTCGTGGTGCTTATTATGCATATCAGGCATTTTGTTTCTACACAGGACAAACTGCAACCGCTCTGGGAGATATGAAGCTGACCAAACCGGACTATGAATTTCTCGGATCATTATACAGTTTTACCGGAAATAACCCTCTGCTCGAAAAGTCCAAGGATCAAGCTGAAATCTTTCTGCCCAAACATTCAGGTACCAATACCGTATATAGTGATACAAGCATGTCCGACGGAGTCCCGACAATGCTCTTGGATTCGGAAAGCGAAATTGATTCGCAGTATATTCTTTATTCAGGTGGCGATGTCGCTTTAAGTTTAATCAAAAGCGACATCAATAACGGAAAATCTATTCTGGTACTCAAGGATTCTTTCGGCAACGCATTTTTACCTTTTTTAATGGACAATTACGAAAACATCTATTCCGTTGATCCGAGATACATGACTGATCCGATTCTGCCTTTTATCAGCGAAAAAGGAATCAATGATGTATTAGTCCTCAATTCCGCTTTCATCACCGGAATGGCAGACTGGCTTAACGGCTATGATAATATCATCGGCTACTAGCCATAATCGGCACGAGTTGCAGTGTTCCGGATCTTAACGGCTATGATAATATCAGCGGCTACCGGCAAGCTGTCAGCGACTGTTTAAAACAGAGAAATGCGTTTTGCGGAAATCGTCTTTTACAACACGCTGAAACCGATCCTTAAAAAGAATAAGAATTAATTAAATTAAAGCCGATCCGCATCCCGGACAAAAACGGGTTGTTTCAGGCATCGCAGCAAGATCCGTACCGCAATTCGGACAGAATTTCGGAAGACTCGCCTGTGCTGTTGCAGGAGTTCCGACCGGTACTGCGCTTTGAGTACCTGCGGGGGTTCCGGTTACCACACCGGCTGCCGGAGAAGTATCCGTAACCGGACCGGTACTTGTCGAAGAAGTTGCTTGTCGGACATCAACACCTGATTGATTATGCAATTGTCCTCTGTTAGTCATATATTCTCTAATCTCTTCACCTTGTCTTTCATATTCTTTGAAAGATCTGTCATGACGATTCTGCGGCCGAATCTCGGATAATTCAAAACGAATTTCATCAAACCAAGGTGACTGAATACCCATTTCTACCCAAAAAGCATACTTGTATTCATAGCGACGAGGCTCATAACTGACTCGTTTGCCTTCTTTGTTTTCGCGATATATTTCTCTTTTATCTTCATCGACTTTTATATTACAATAGGTAATCTGATCTAAACTGATCAAATCCGGGTTGTATTCTTGCCAGTTTTTTCTGCCGGTTACTATAAACTTACGACCGGTTTCATCAATCATGATTTTTGTGTTATTTCCAAAGATTCTGGAAGGTGTAAAACTATTCAGCTGCTGTTCGTTTTCTGCCCGATACCGCAATTGTTCATTAATCTCAGCCAAAGTTGATCTGCGACGTTCGCTGAAAAAGGGTGACAATTTTTTTGCACAATTACTGCATATATTTCCATCTTCCAATTTTCGATTACCTAACAACTTGATTTTCTCACCGCAAACATCACAATTTTTACTTTTAAATAAATCTTTCAGAGCCATAACAACCTCCACATATTGTAGTTTCACAAACAAAATGTTTTTCGCTTCATCTTGATCTGCCTGTTAACAAACTTCAGGACAAAAACAATCCGCAATATTCTATTTTTCATGATAGTACTGATTAAATATATCTTAACTTATATTCGCTTAAAACAAAACTTGATCTGTCTATTTGATCGAACAATTTAATCAACTTGCTAAATAAATCTGTTTTGCTCAGACAACTAGAATTAGTTTTGTCAGTCGTATTCCGGCTAATTGCTAAATAAATCTGCTTTGCTCAGACAACTAGAATATAGCGGCAAATTTTTCAGCCGCACGTTACTCAAAACTAGCGGAGTAATTACGGGTCTGAGATTTCGCACCCGGGATCAAAGACTTTCAACAAATGTTTTCACCTGCGGGCCGACATAAACTTGATCAAGATATAAAAGAATCGGTCTTTTCACTAACATACCATCTGTAGCAAGCAATTCATATTTTTCTTCAAGCGACATATTCGGAAGCTTATCTTTCAGTTTTTGTGCGCGATAAACCATACCGCTTGTATTAAAAAATTTCTGAATTGCCAGCTCCGATTTTTCATGCCATGCCTTCAACTCATCAGCCGTAGGATTTTCAGTATCAATATTTCTGTATTCATACTCCATATTTTTCTCTTGCAAGATCTTTTCCACATTTCGGCAAGTTCCACATTTTTTATAACAAATTAATAACATGCTATCTCCTTGTAATTAAATTTATTTCTGTTTCTATTCTAACTGTTTATTATTATATTTTCAGTCTTAATTCTCTACAAAAGAATAGGGTATAATACAATTATATTAGTGTTTCAGACATTTTCTTCAGTATTATGACTGATCTGCTCACCTTTCCGGTACAGCTAAAAAGTTGGTATATATTGACGAAAGCTTCTCCCTTTCTTTAAAATGCAAGTTGGTCGGCATCCCGATGCTAATTGTATACCTGGATGAAAAGGAGAAAGCAAGGCGGCTATAGGCCGAAAAAGCCATTTTGCTGAATTATTGAAATGAAACGCATACTTACCCTATGTTTAACATTTATGTTATTCCTGTCAGTACTTACGGGCTGCTCATTAGTCACAACTGAAAAAACAGGCAATAGCACATTGCAGAATACTTACGAACAAATTACCCCGGAAGAAGCAAAATATATCATGGACAACGAAGATTCATATATTATTCTGGATGTTCGTACGCAGGACGAATATGACGCTGAACATATTAAAGGCGCTATTCTGATTCCGGATTATGAAATAGAAACAACTGCAGAATCCATACTTACGGACAAAGATGCCCTTATACTTGTTTATTGCCGCAGTGGCCGAAGAAGCAAAAACGCTGCAAGTGAACTTTCGGAACTTGGCTATACAAATGTTAAAGAGTTCGGCGGAATTATTGACTGGCAATATGACACAGTAACAGAATAATTTTATGGCGGAGAGTGGGGGATTTGAACCCCCGTTACGCTATTAACGTAAACACGATTTCCAATCGTGCGCCTTCAGCCAGCTCGGCCAACTCTCCATTAATCTTGAGTTGAAATTTATTCAACGGAAATAAGTTTAGCATATGAAATATTATTAAGCAAATAACCGGACAGATGATTTGTGAAATAATTTCAGATTTAAAAGAGGCTTGTTTTTTGAGTTGCAACGGACATACTTTTCCCCGGATGAAAATAACGTTAAACTTAATTCGGAAAACCGCAACTACCACAGAAGTTTCCCTGATTGATTCTTTGACATCTCGGACACTGCCATTGTTTTTTAGGGACTTGAGCAGATTGTGTTGGATTATCATATGCTTGATTACATTGTATTTGGTTATATGGCGCTTGGTTATATGGCGCTTGATTATATGGTGCTTGATTATATGGCGCTTGATTATATGGCATTTGATTATATGGCGCTTGGTTAGAATGTGTTTGCTTATATTGTGCTTGGTTAAATTGCATTTGACTGTATTGTGCTTGTTGATTGGAAAATCCTGCAGAATATTGATTGTTATTAACGTATCGGGAGTTCACAATCTGATTCGGATAAACAGTTTGATTTGAATAGCTTGCCTGATTAGGGTAGTCTCCCGGAAGCGGCTGTAGATTCTGTTTTGTCTGAACTTTGGCTTTCTTCTTTTTGCCACCTTTTTTATAAACGGAAACTAAGATCAAAATTCCGACAAATAAAAAGACCAGACCACTCAATAGATTACCCGCTCCTTCATTAGTCTTGGTCACATTAAAACTCGGCAAAAAAGCTAGATAGTAAACTCTCCTCGGAGAGGCAACATTGCTTCCGGTTGCATTTCCTTTTTGGTTGTAAATTCCTGTATGTTTCTTTCCTTGAGAATCAGTATACTCATAGCGGATTTCCCACTTAAATTGAAGTTCCGGATGCTCATCATGATCTCGCTCTATTATGTCACGTTCAATTTCTCTGGCACTTGTTTCTTTTCCCAACAAAGGCACAAAGATCTGGATCACAGCAGCTAAGAGAAGTATCGCTGCTACGAGCGTCGGCATAATTTTTGTTTTAAAAATACCGGGTTTACTCATACATATCCCTTAAGTTTCTACTCGGAAAACAATGCTGATTATCCGGAAATAAAATTGATAATTCCCCTCTTTAATTTTGTTCGTTTTCGAAATGCCTGTTTAAGATATCATAAGGTATCAGATGCTCAGACTTTCATAATGTAAAACGATACGTTCACCACAGAAGGCAAACCATTTATTGTAGTATCTTTACTAATATATATAATGCCTGATAAATATTGTTCAGTATTTAGCAGAATGTCTAAATTTAAAGGTTTTATAAATCCTTTTTCCTCGAAACCTTCAAAACCAAAAGCTTCAGATTCTACTGAAAAAGATAATTTGCCGTCATTTAATTCAGCTTCATAATTTAGCGGTCCCTGGCGGATACCCTCCATGGAAGCTTCTTCATAATCTATACTATATTTTGTAGGAGTTAATGAAACTGTGTACCTGTTTCCTGATATATGCGTCAGAGTCATCGCAAAAACAAATTCTTCGGACCAAATATTGTCTAATACTCCCGGTTCATTAATTTCCGAATAAAAATTTACAGTTAAATAGGCTTCCCAGTTTCCGGTAATCTGGTCCGGTGTTAATCCGCCTTGAGAACCGGTAGTTGCTGCAGTTGTCGGAGCAGTTGTCGGCGCAGGCTGGGTAGTTGCTGCAGTCGTCGGAGCAGTTGTCGGAGCAGGCTGGGTTGTTGCTGCAGTCGTCGGGGCAATTGTCGTTGCAGGCTGGGTTGTTGCTGCAGTCGTTGAGCCGGTAGTCGGCACAGTAGTTGTTGCGGATGTCGTTTGACCTGTTGTTTCATTTGTCGTTTCAACCGCAGACTCATCTGTTGTCTGACCCGTTGAGGTGCTTGTACCTTCATTAACGGTTTCACTTGTCTGACCATTCGTTTGTGACATTTCCGGAGTACCGGAAGTACTTTCAGAAGCTTGTTCTGATTGTGTAAATACTACTTTATTCCATGATTTGTTTGTCCTTGCGGATGATGCAGTTTGAGTCCTTTTGCTGAATTCTGCCTTGTCATCTTTTTTACAGGATACCGAACAAAGCAAAACTAAAATCAAAGTAAAACAGATTATTCTTCTAAGCGCTGCCGAAGCTGCTAAACTTGTTTGTTTCATATATTTCTCCTTGCAAGCCGACTGCTTCCTCATAGCTGAATTTTCTTAGTCCTCATCAATTCTCACGAACTGTAAACACTGTAAATTTTATGATGCTGAATTTGTATTATATTTAAACTTATTTTAATTATGATTTAATTATGTTATCTTGTTCTCCGGTATCTTTTATTATATTTAATTGTACTACGGTATCTTTTATTATATTAAATTCCGGCAGCTGGAGTAACTAATTATGCCATAAAAATTAAATTGGCAGCTTTTGTCATTGACAAAATCATGCTTTTTCTAATTAGCAACAACATTAACGATTCTGCCGGGAACATAAATGATTTTTCTGACAGTTCTGCCGGCAAGCCATGTTGTAAATTCAGGCATGGCTTTTAATTGTTCTTCAACCTCCGGTTGTTTTGCATCATTGGCTATACTGATACGCCCTTTTAATTGTCCGTTGAATTGAATAGCAATCTCTACTGTATCCATGACCAATGCATTTTCATCATATTCCGGCCATTTTTCGTAGAAAACACTCGTATTTTCATGACCTAAGCTTTCCCACAATTCTTCACTGAAATGAGGAGCAAACGGAGCTAACAATCTTAAATAATCGGAAACTGTCTGATAAACCAGATCCAATTTGACACCATCTTCTTTGACATAGTCCTGCAGAGCATTGAGCAGTTCCATTAAACGTGCAATTGATGTGTTGAATTGGAATTTGTCCGCATCACGTGTAACTTCTTTGATCGTATAGTTTTTGACCCGATTTAATTCTTTTTCAGCTTTAGTCAAATCAGTGCTGTGCCAAGGATCAAAATTCGCATCGGCTGCCCATCTACCTAACAATGATTGATCTTTTTGCTCTATCTGTTCAATCAATTCTGCCACAAAACGTTCAATTCTGCCCATATATTTCGTGATTGCTATTAAAGTATCATCATTCCACGGACCGCCATCGACATAAGAAAAAGCAAATGCCAGGAACAAACGCAATGTATCGGAACCATATTTATTGATATAAGCATCCGGCGAAATTGTATTTCCTATAGATTTAGACATTTTTCTGCCGTCAGCCCCCAGGATCGTTCCCTGATGGGTCAATGCCTGGAACGGTTCATCAAAATCCAGATACCCCATATCGCGCAGTGCTTTGGTTATAAATCTGGAATACAATAAATGCATTGTTGTATGCTCCGCCCCGCCGATATAATGATCAACCGGACACATCTTATTAACTTTTGCCCTGTCAAACATTACCTGATCATTCATATTATCGACAAATCGGAATTGATACCAGGAAGAACAGACGAAAGTATCCAAAGTATCGGGATCTCTTTTGGCAGGACCGCCGCAGACAGGACACGTCGTATTCATAAAACCTGCATGCTTTGAAAGCGGTGATTCACCGTCAGGTGTGAAATCGACATCATAAGGCAATTCGACCGGCAAATCAGCTTCCGGTACTGGTACCACCCCGCATTGATCACAGTAAACGATCGGAATCGGAGTTCCCCAATAACGCTGACGGGAAACCAGCCAATCACGCAAACGATAATTAATCTGTTCTTCGGCTAAATTATCCATTGCCAATTCGGCAACTATTTCTTGCATTGCTTCTTCGGAAGTCTGTCCGGTATGGTCTCCGCTATTGACTAAAATTCCGTATTTAATATAAGGTAATTCGGTATTTTCCGGATCCTCAGGATCTGCAATGACCGGAATAATCGGCAAATCAAACTTGGTACAGAATTCATAATCTCTTTCATCATGACCGGGAACAACCATCACACAACCCGTTCCGTAACCGGCAATAACATAATCCGAAGTCCAAATCGGAATTTTCCGATTATTGATCGGATTAACGGCATATGATCCGGTGAATACACCGGTTTTTTCCAAAACAGTTGATGTACGGTCTATATCACTCAGCAAAAGAGTTTTTGCCTGATAAGCTTTAACTTCAGCTGCCTGTTCGGGAGTCGTCAGCAATTCACAGAGATCACTTTCCGGTGCTACAACTAATGCCACCACACCGTAAAGCGTGTCCACTCTGGTCGTAAATGTTTTTAATTTTAAAGGTTCGCCGTTTTCATCAATTATATCCTGATCATTCCGAATAGCTTTGAAGGTTATTTCAGCACCCTCTGAACGACCGATCCAGTTTTCCTGATTTTTCTTGGTCGTTTCCGGCCAATCTAAATCAGCTAATTTATCAAGTAATTCCTCCGCATAATCAGTAATCTTAAAAAACCATTGAGTGAGATTTTTCTTGGTTACAACTGTACCGCAACGCTCACAAGTATGGTCTGCCTGAACTTGTTCATTCGCCAAAACCGTATTACAGTGCGGACACCAATTGACAGGCGCCTTTTTCCGATAAGCCAAACCTTGTTTGAATAATTGCAGGAACAGATACTGATTCCAACGATAATATTCCGGACGACAAGTTGCCAGTTCATGATCCCAGTTAAAAAGACCGCCCATTGATTTGAGTTGTTCTTCCATCTTGGTAATATTGGATTCCGTACTGTCTTTAGGATGAATACCTGTTTCTATGGCATAATTCTCTGCCGGCAAACCGAAAGCATCAAAACCCATCGGTTGAAAAATTTCATAACCCTGCATTTTTTTCATACGTGCCCAACTATCGGACAAACCGTAATTATACCAATGCCCTACATGCAAATTAGCACCGGAAGGATAGGAAAACATCTCCAGAACATACAATTTCTGATCAATTCTTGTTTCATCAAATTTCGCTATATTAATTTCATGCCAGTGTTTTTGCCATTTGCGATCTATTTCAGTTGAATAATTCATTTAACACCTCATACTATTCGGGATTATTCATTAATATATTCATTATAAATAAAATACTGTCATACAGAATACAACTAAAGTTGTTTTTTTACAACTTACCTATGCTGTCAATAAATACCTGATTAAAGTTAAGATGATATATTGGACAGGATATGCAATGTAGAAAAAATATTTTTGCCATTTCGCCGGTACTCGCTCTTCTTCTTTATAAAAACAAAACGGAACAGCAGCAACTGTCAGCCACTGTAAAGAGTTATATTCAAATACTGATCCCAGATTCAAAAGATAACCTATTTGAAAAATCAAATTCACAACTATCAGCAAGATAATTCCCAAAATCAGAGGATGTTTCGGTCTTGTAATTAAAACTATATAAAATGCAACCACTGTAAGCAGACCATATATGCCGTATTCCATGTCATATTTGATAATCAGCCAGGAGGAGATCAGCATAAAAATCAAACCCAAAATAAGACCGAGGATCGGCGGAAGTTCGATTCCGCCCAGATTAACTCTGAAATCGTATGAAAGGTCATTTTCCGGTATGCCGGTAGAGCCTACCGGTTGCATTCTTACTAATAAATCATATCCTGAATTCAGTAAAATCTTCAAAGCTATCAGGAAAACCAGACTGCAGCTGAACATAAAAACTATATTGATCAGAGAACGATGAAAACCGAGCAAAGCATAGCATTTAATTATCACAAATTCGGAAACTATAGCAGTAAATAATAATCTGATTAAATATTTTAACCAATTTTCACTTTTAGTAAAACCGTAAGCCAGAGAAAATGCAAAGAGCGGCATTGCAAGTCGCCCTAATCCGCGCATTAAATCGTAGACAATCGGCGGAACCATATCAAATAAAAAAAATCCGATATGATCTATTAACATCAGAATAAAAGCCAGCCACTTTACCATTGTCTATGATTCCTTTTTTATAAATTCGTCTTTTCTGAATCTGTCTTGCGCCAGAAAAAATTTAAAAGCTATAATCAAAATTATATTGATTCTTATCCGCCAAGTCGAATTTAATCTTTCGCGTTATCTTGTAAATTCAAAATCTTAATATTGTTTATTTTTTAAAGCTCACTATTTAAGATTTGCACTTAACTATGTTCTAAAAAAATGCTCTTACATAAGAAACCAACAAACCGAAACCCATGATAACAGTCATAGCTCCGAGACAAAGAACCTCAACAAATTTTACATAATGTAAATTGATTGGCCGATATTTTGTCTTTATTATTTGATCTTGATTTGAGATTGTTAATCTGTCATTGCCGGAAATATTTCCGGCAACCTGATCAAAATCATGTTCGTTTATTTCGGAACTATTATGTTTTTGTCCGGAATCAGTATTTTGCACTGCATGTTGTTCAGACGCAAATAACTGATTAAAGTTAAGATATTCTGCTTTAAATTCATTTTTCTCTTCTTGTGACCCCCGGCAAAATAAGAACAAACATCGCATCAGCGCAACGGTCACGAAATGAGGCAGTCTTAAAATCTGATCAATAACTTTATTGCGCAAATTATACTCTTTATACTGAATGATGAATGTCAGATAAAAGAAAGTTAACGGCCAAAATCCACATAATAAAGCCAGCAACGGTATTAACCAGCAGAGGGTTACTTGCATCAGATGATCACTCAAAGTTGAACTGAATAATTGCCGGACCGGAGCGGATTCCGCCTCACCGTACAAATTGGTACGCAATTGGGCCAATCCTGCCATAGTTCCCTCTTGTTTGAAAACATCACTTGCCCGCATTAACGGTTTAACATAACGTCGGGTCGGAAAAGCTTGCCAGGCAAACATGACTTGGATGATTAAGGCAAGCGGTATAGCAACCAAGCGGCTTAAATTAAATAAAAAATAGCTGAAAACGGCAATTAAAACCGAAACGGTCAAAATCCAGAAATAAGTTAACCCGGACGGATAGACAAGATATATTTTCCTTAAACCGGGATTATTGAAAATAACGAATTTGCTCTGTCGTGCAAAATTCAAGATGCTGATCGGATCGGATTCAATAATTAAACTTAAAATTAAACCGATCAATAAAACAAAAGGTAAACTTTGTTTTGGAAAGAGATAATTAAAAATTTGCCAAAATTCCAGGATATTATTCATTAATCCATCAAATAACGTTCGCCCGCTAATTCAATCAGTAAATCATCCTGAGCCTGTAAATTTTCATAATAGGCTTTGGTCACTTGTAATGCCTGCTCAAAGTCGCCTTCCGATTTAATGATCTCTTCCGCTAAACGTCTGAAAAAAATTCTCTTTTCAGGCAGACTGAGCTGACCTGCCTCTTCACTGTTGGCATAATCAGAATATGCTTTCACGGATTCCAGCCATGTTTTATCCATGTATTTACCGAATTTTTCTTGAAGATATTTGGTCAAAACCGGATATCCTTTTGCTATAACAGCAATTTCAACCGGATCTGCCGAATAATTATCCGCAATAATAACTTCACTTTCCAATGCAGCCGGATTTGCACTTAAAACATTATTGCTGATACAGATGTCACAAATCGCCTGATTGATTTCCGGATCTGCAAGAACAGTGATCACGATAAACGGCTTTACCCGGGCTGAACAGTAATGAGTTGCCACCTCCAGCGTAAATTCTGCCTGTAATAAATTAAGTTGTTTGGGATATTTTTTACCAAGCGTCAAAAAATCTTCGGCAAAATCTTCACTCCACACCGTGACCAAAGCTCCGTCTGCCATCAAGGACGAACTGATTTGGGCTGCCGATTTATTGCCGCCGATCACAAAACACGATTTATTTTTTAAATTGATAAAAAAAGATCTGTATTGCATCGTTTGTCTCCTTTAGATCTGATATCTGATGAAATTATGATGTTAATAGTTTAGCTATTCAATCTGATTGATTCAAGTAAAATAAGCACGGAATTTAATTATTAATTATCTTCCGATAAATTAATAAAGAGTCCCGGGGAGGACTCTTTATGTGTAAGGTAAGGAGAGAAACTATTTAGATATTCTCTATCTGTTCACCATGTTAGCATACGCTAACACCAAAGTCAATATAATTTGAAAATTAATTCCGATCTGATTGCTCAAGCAATTAAACCGAAATAAAGTAAAACTAATCCGCCAAGAACAATGCGATAATAACCGAAAACTTTGAAATCATGTTTTCGGATATAATTCATCAAGAAATTGATTATCAAATAAGATACGGCAAAAGCGACCAACATTCCTACCAGAAGTGTTGTCCATTCCACCGCTCCCATCAGACTGTAATCCATTTTCAGCATTTTCAAAGCAGAGGCGCCGAACATAACCGGAATTGCGAGGTAGAAAGTAAATTCCGCGGCCAGAGTTCTTGACATACCGATTAAAATACCCCCGAGAATGGTTGCACCGGATCTTGATGTTCCCGGAAATACGGCGGCAATTAATTGAAACACGCCGATAATCAGGGCAATTTTATACGAGATTTGATCTGAACGCACAACTTTAGGCTTGCGATTTTTATTATGATTTTCAATGATAATAAAGGCTATGCCAACCAGAATTAACATTATTGCAACCGTCAGATAGTTATAGAAGAGAGCATCGATTTGTTCATCAAACAATAAACCGACTATCCCTGCCGGAACACAGCCCACCAGTATTTTTATCCATAAATCAATGATTGATTTGTCAACAGTTATTTGCTTTTTACCTGTAACCGGATTCAGCTTTCGGGGAAAAGGCCAGATTTTTTGCCAGAATAAAAGAACAACGGCAAAAATAGCACCCAATTGAATCACAACAATAAATAATGATTTGAATTGTTCAGAAAGATTCAAGGTGACAAATTCATCCAAAAGTATCATATGTCCTGTACTGCTGACCGGTAACCATTCGGTGATCCCCTCAATAATTCCGAATAAAACCGCTTTAAAAACTTCTATCCACTGCATTTTTGTCTTAACCTCGCTAATTTTTTATCAGCATTTCCCGCTGGATTTTGATTAATATTTACAATTCATCACCATATATTCTCAGCTATAAATTGTTATTATTCTTAAGAATTAAAAATTCCGAACAGCAAAAAAAATTGTTTTGTACTTACTTTATCAATAATCTGCTCAGCAACCAACCAAGAATAACACCAAGAATATTCAATAAATAATCGTCAATATCCATGATCCCCCATACTGTAATCAATTGAACAAACTCAATCAAAAGAATAATTAAACTTCCGGATAAAAAAGTAATTAAAAAACTATTTCGATCAGGCCAAAATAAAGGAATAAATATTCCGAAAGGCACAAAGATCATAATATTCCCCAAAATATTGAGCAGAGACGGCAAATTTTGATTACGCAAAAACGAATTGAGAAATAATCTGATTGTTTTTAAGGGAATTAAGTTATAGTTACTCGGCTTCTGATTGGTTATTTGGTGTATTGCCGTATAATCTTGCGGTGAAAACCCGGAATCTGCCTTAAACAATAAGATATAGACCAATGCCGCAAGATAAACAACAAACAATACAACAGCAATTATTTTATGGTTTTTCTTCTTTAACATCGGTCTATTATAGCATTAATTTATTTCACTTGATAACACTTAATTTTTTAACTTATCTTAATATAACTATATTCCTTCTTTTAATTTCATTCTGCGCAGGACAAAAGTCAGTAAAACAAAAACTGCTGCCATGATCAACATCACCAGGATATTTTGGAACATATAGCCATAGTCGATTTTATTAAGCATATTCGACTGAACATGATAGGCATTGCTGACATCCCAATAGGTCGGAGTGATACTTGATATCTTTAATAAAACTTCATTCACAAAATCTCGCGTGATAAAGATACCGGTTGTAAAGGAAATTGATAATCCCACCATATTCCCGAGAAAAGTGCTGCTGTCTTTTTTCGGATAAAGATGACAAACAAACAATACTAAAGCTGTTATAGCAATCAGATGAACAAAATTGGAAAATATCAAAAATTGACTTACCTTAATTGTCAGATTTTCAAATCCGGTAAATATCAGAGCTACCAGCAGTAATAACAACCAGATAACGATCATTACCGTAAATGAAGCCAGAAATAATTCTTTGGTTCGTTTGCCTTCCGGATAACCACTGACCAATTCACGTTTTTTAATCAGCGAAGCTTCCATTACTAAAAAAGAATAACCGATTATCGAAAAACATAATACAATTGCTACATAATTTATTTGACTTATTATGTAAGAAAAGACCTTATAACTTTCACTTTGTTGTTTTTCCTGAGCAGCAACTTTGACTGAAGGCATCATAATTTGGTCAACTTCTGAAATAATTCCGGAAATTTTGTCCGCAGGAATGTTATTGTCATAAAGAATCCTGTATTGATTCCAAATATTCAAATAGTTATTGATTTTATTTTCAAAGGTCATTGCAACTTGTCGATCAAGCATTGAATTTGTTTGTAAATCCAGTGAATTCGGGTCTTTGGCAAAAGATTCCGAGAAATCCTGCGGTATAATTACCAGATAGTCCAAACTTTCATCATAAAATTTGTCTGCTATCACATCACGATCATCCGGCACTTCTACCTGATGATTGCCTTGCAAGAGATATTCTTTGAAATGAGCTGAAAATTCTGATTGCTCATGATCGATCACGGCTACCGCTGCTTCATTCATTGTGAACTCACCATTTTGGGCAGTAACCTGACCACCGATAATTGAGATGATCAAAACCATTATCATGATATACATGATTGCAAAGCCTTTATGTTTATATATTATCTGCAAAAATAATTTAAATACTTTCATAGCTGTTTCTCCTTAAACCGAAAATGGTCACAATAAACGTTATGCCGATTATTATCAAAAGATTAAAGATTTGTTGATTAAATCTGGTAAAAGTCGGATCGGAATAAAGCATATATAATCCTTTGGAAATAATGCCGATCGGATTCATATTATTAAACCACGGAACATACTGAGCAATAATTCGCGGCATTCCGTTATACATCATGCCGGAAGCAAAACCGAATACTAACGGTAAAGCAATCGAAAGGCCCATTTTCAAACCGGTATTGAAATTAAATAATGCACCTATTGCAGTCCCGGTCAGTACAGCACTGGTTGTACCAAGTATTAACAATACTATGATTTGCAAATAGTCAGTCCCTAAATTAACACCGAGTAAATTTACATACAGATAAATCACCAATGTAAAAATGCAATGAATAATCCAGCGCGGAATAAAAACTGCAAAAAACATTTTGGTTTTAGAAATAGGTGTTGCAGAATTTCTCAATCCTACCCCGGTTTGATTTGCCGTTATTTCCGTCAAAGTAGTAACCCCTGTATTGAGCGGATAGAATGCTATATAGGCAAGACAAGCGAAAAAGTAGATCAGGAGAGGGCTGGTTGAAAGTTCCGTTGATTCAGACTCATCGGAAAATAAATCAACAGTTTCCTCATGCTTTGCCAGAATATCGGTTTTTGTCTGCTCCATGATCGCATTAAATTCTTGTTCACTTAGCTGAGAGCCGGCAAAACTTTCCAAATCTGAGAATTTTTCATCAGCATATCGATCGCCGATCATAGTCGTTGTCTTGCGTATACTTTCATATGATTCAAGAAATTGATCCAGCAAACTCGATTTAACTTTGCTTAAATCATTATAAGCCAGTATTTCAACCGGATTACCTGCCTTGACAACAACGTGTACGGCTTGATCTGCCAGCAATTTCTCCGCATTTTCAGCATCAGTTAACTGATATTTTATAAACACATCATCTGGCGATGTTTCCTCCGACTTTGTCTGCTCTGCAATACCCTCTTCACCGAAATTGTCTAAGAACTCTGCTAAATTATCTGCTTCCTGCTGATCCGAGGCTACAATCGCCAATTTAACCGGATCTTTCGAAAACTCAGCAGCAGGATCTGAGAAATTGCCCAATGCCAGAAAAAACACTGAAATAAAAACAAAAGGAAAAATAAAATTCCACATTATATTAGCTTTGTTATAAAAATATATTTTAAAAGAATATTTTAATAAATGTCTAAACATTGTCCTTTAACTCCTTCCCGGTTATTTCTAAGAAAACATCATTCAGAGTCGGCTTTTTGCTTGAAACAGAAATCGGTGTCAAATCATTTTCTTCCAGTAAATGAAGAATTCCCAAAAGACCGATTCCGCCTTGTTTGGTTTTAATAGCTAATCTGCCGTCTTGATAATCCAGATGTGAGATGTCTGAATTTTCTTTTAATTCGAGTAAGATGCGGTCGGGCATACCGAATATTTCAAGGTCAATACTTTCATCCAAAGCAGACATTGAAATAATTTCCGCACTGGTGCCGGTAACCAAAACATTACCCTTATCCAGAATTGATAATCTGTCACATACAATCTCGACTTCTTCCATATAGTGTGTCGTATAAACTATAGTTGAACCTTGGGCCCGTAATTCTTTAACACCCTCCAAAATCCGGTTGCGCGACTGAGGATCTACCGCTACAGTAGGTTCATCTAAAAAAATTAATTTCGGCTTATGAGCAATCCCGCAGGCTAAATTCAATCTGCGCAACAAACCGCCTGATAATTTCGAAGGATTAAATTTAACAAAATCATGTAAACCGGCAAAATCTATCGCTTCTTCAACCAATGTCTGTCGTTCTGCTTTATCTTTAATATATAAACCGCAAAAATAATCTATATTGCCATATACCGTTAATTCTTCATATACAGTTGGTTCCTGCGGTACTAAGCCGATTTGTTGTTTTAAATCATATGCGGTCGGCTTCATTTTTTGACCGAATATTTCCACCTCACCCTGATCGTACTTTAATAATGACAAAATGCTGTTGATTAAGGTCGATTTGCCTGATCCGTTCGGTCCTAATAAACCGAAGATTTCACCTTCATAAATTTCCAGACTCAAATGATCTATTGCTACTAATTCTTTATAGCGTTTCACTAAATTATCAACTTTTACTGCTGTTTCTTGCTTTGTTTTCATTTGTTCACCTCCTGCTGCATGGTTTCGCTATTTTATTGTGCGTATTCTTGTTTGCTATTCTCTTAAATTTGTTATTATATGTTTATAGTTAACCGACTTCACATCCTGATTGTTTTTGCTTTGATCAGACTTAGTTCAATCAGGTTCCGCTCAAGTCTGAATATAGCTTAAAACATGTAATCAAAGTTGCATATTGAAAACTGTCACAATCTGAAATGACAAATGTCATCAACTGATCAGCAATAATTGAATTTTGAAATCATTTGAAAGTTCATACATTATCGAAAGCTGAAAATAGGAAATTCGGAAATACTTGAAGTAATGAAAAATTTTATCAATCTGACATTAATAACCTGCTGTGCAATAATAACCGCTCTGATTGCAAAAACCAATGAATTAATTGTTTTTTCAATTTTTCTGGCTTTGTTTTTTTATTCAGTTCTATATTTAATCGGTGAGCATAAAAATCAAAAATTTGCCCGTTTTGCTTTACCTTTAAGTTATCTGTTTTTTCTGGCTTTAATCGGTCTTGATTTTATCTTGCCTGCAACTTTCGCCGGATTACCTTTAATCGTCTACTATTACACGCGCTGGGATCAACTTTGGATTTTGTTCAGTTGTTTCCTGATTTTCAGCGCACCAAATTACAACATATATGCTTTTTGTCTGATGTTGATTAATTGCGGTTTTTCTATATTATTAAAGAATTTAACCACTTCTTATCTCAGTTTAAGCCGGATTTTTATTGATACAGTAGACCAAAACACTTTAACAACCCGGACCTTGCGCCGGCAAAACAAATATCTTTTGGAACAACAAGAAATCGAAAAAGAAAACAGCATATTGGAAGAGCGCAATCGAATTGCCCGGGAAATCCACGATAATGTAGGGCATAAATTGACCAGCGCACTCGTGCAAATCGGAGCTTTGGAATATACAATGGCGGAAGATGAGCAATCTGAAATTAAAGTTCTGCATGCAACATTGGATGAGGCAATGGAGCAAATTCGTGAGAGTGTGCATAATTTACATCGTGAATCAATTTCAATCGAAAGCATTCTGCATAATTTAGCTGACAATTACAAATTCTGTAAAGTTGACTTGAGTGTAAAAATCGAAAAAGAGCCGGACAACAATACAATCCGGGCAATTATGTCGATCACCCGGGAAGCGTTAGCCAATACGGCCAAGCATTCCGATGCGGATTTAATCAGAATCAGTTTAAGCCAAGTCGCAAACAATTATATTTTATTAATTATAGACAACGGAAAAACAGGTAATATTGAAAATAAGAGCGGTCTCGGTTTGTTCAATATTGAAGAACGGGCAATTCTGCTCGGAGGAATTGCAAATTTTTCTACTGAAAACGGTTTTCGGATTTTTGTTCGTCTGCCGATTAATAATAGTTTGGATAAAGGAAAAATTTTATGAAAATAATTATTATTGATGATGATGCCTTAGTCTGTGAAAGCTTAGCTACGATTGCCGTACAGGGATCTATTCAGCAAGGCACAGAACCGATTGAGGTATTGGCAATCGGACATGACGGACAAGCAGCAGTTGAACTATATGACAAATACCGTCCGGATATAGTTTTGTTAGATATCAGAATGCCGGGATTGGACGGACTGGAAGCAGGTAAAATTATTTTGGCAAATCATCCTGAAGCGAAAATTCTTTATCTGACGACCTTTTTAGACGAAGAATATATCATGCAGGCTCTGCGTATCGGTGCCAAAGGTTATTTGATGAAATCGAGTGTAAAAAATGTTTTGCCGGCACTTTATGCAATTGAACGCGGTCAGAGAGTATTCGGCGATGAGATCATAGAAAAATTACCGCCTTTATTAGATAAAGCTGCAAAACATAAAACAGACAATCAAGCCAAAGACAATGTCTTCGCAATATTATCAGAAACAGAATATACGATTGTGGAATTGATTGCCGAGGGCAAAAATAATCGAGAGATTGCGGAAGCTTTACACTTTAGTGAAGGTACTATCCGCAACTATCTCTCAACCATCCTGGAAAAATTAAATTTAAGGGATCGGACTCAATTAGCAATCACTTACTATAAGCAGCATTAAGACCGGATTGCTCTAAATTACAGGAAATTAATTTCCGTCACATTTGCAGTAAACAGAACTACTCCTCTTCTTCATCTGCATCAGGATCATCAATTAATTCTCCCGGCAACATCATCGAACTGACCGCGGAATTCGCTCCATAGTCTTCACCGTCACGACGATATGAATGGAACAGCTCATTTTCGGCAAAAGTAGAAAGACCGACATAATAGATGTTATCTTTTAGTACACCGTCTTTAACTAAAGAGCTGGCGATAGCCTTGCGTAAATCCAGCGTACGCTTGCCGTTTTCATCCCTGAAAATTATTTCTTCGTAGTTGGCAAATCCTCCATAAAAGAGTTCTACGACATCATCCTGAATTTCATAATTTTCACGTTCGATATGAGGACCGATGCCGACAATTATATCCGCAGGATCGGTTTGATAACGCATCACCATATTTTTCACGGCTTTTGAAGCAATTTTTGCAAGTGTTCCTTTCCAGCCGGAATGAATGTTGGCTTGGACTTTTTGCACAGGATCAAATAATAACACCGGGGCACAGTCCGCCACAGTTGAACATAAGACAAAATATCTTTGACTTGTAACTAATGCATCAATCCCCATCGCACGATGACCAAAAGGATATCTTCGCCCGAGTTCTTTCTCGTCAACTATTGAAACCCAATCAGAGTGTTCTTGTTCCATAAAATAGAATTGGTCGGGTTCTATTTCCATAGCATGATATATTTCTTCTAAATTATCTGCAAAACGCTGATTCATTTTTGAACCTTCAGGTCGCATATTTAAATCTGAAGTTGTAAAAACATGATTCAATCCGGCTTGTAAAAGCTCCGGGATCCTGATATAACGTATACCGTCAACAGTAATTATTTCATGTGATTCTATCATCTAATTTCCTTTCATAATATAGATTGCCGTAACGAAATATTACATTCACAATAATTGAAATTACATTCAACTGACCGGCAAATCTAGCTTCGGACATCTTCAATATTATACCATATTCGAGCATTTTCGGCCTGTCTTTCAAGAAAAAAAAGGTAGTGTTAATCTGTCAGGATGTAAGATGCCTCTACTATGTCACTTCTCGATATTCATTCAATTAAATACTACTTGTTCAGCTTTAATGTTATACTGGTTAATTGTAAATCAAACGGAAATAATTAAAGAGACACTCTGATAATAATTAAAGATTATATGAAGCAATATGGTAGAAAAATGAATAATTATAAAAAATACGCAGATAGATTAATTAATTTTATCGATCAAAGTCCAACCGCCTATCAAGCCGTGGATAATATCAAGAACATACTTTTGGAACATAATTTTTTACCTTATAAACTGAATCAAACAACTCAATTGAACACAGGAGATCGTTATTTTTATGTCAAGGATGATTCCGCAATCATCATCTTTGAAATCGGTAATAAGCCATTAGCCGGCGGCTTTAAAATATTCGGTGCTCATACGGATTCTCCTTCATTGCGGATCAAGCCGCAGGCAATCTCAATTAAGGAAAATATAATTCGTCTGAACACCGAAGTTTACGGCAATCCGATTCTCAATACCTGGTTTGATCGTCCTCTGTCACTTGCCGGCAGAGTAACAATTAAAGGGCAAGACAGATTTCGTCCGGAAACAAGATTGCTTGATTTCAAAAAGCCGATCCTGATCCTGCCGAATGCGGCAATTCACATAAATCGGGAGGTTAATCGCGGGGTTGAAATAAAAGCTAATCAACATCTTTTACCTTTTATTGCAATCTGTGATGAACAAGAGCTTAATCCGGATTGGTTTGAGCAATTGATTGCCGATCAGCTCAGGCTTGCTCCGGATCAGATTTTGGATTACGACTTATTCGTGTATGATACAACACCGGGATGTATTGTCGGGATTAATCAGGATTTTATCTCAGCGGGTCGGATTGACAATCTGGGCATGTGTTTCAGCGGCTTAAATGCAATGATCAATTCACCTTCGGAACATCAGTTTAACGGTATAAACGTGTTGCTATATACCAACAATGAAGAAGTCGGTTCTCTGAGTAAACAAGGTGCAAGAGGAATGTTTCAGCGTGATGTCCTCGAAAGTATTTGTCTGAATTCGGGCGGAACCAGGCAAGATTTTCTGAACATTTTTGATAGTTCAATTATGATTTCGGCGGATCAAGCACATGCAGTACATCCGAATTACAGTGAATATGCAGATCCCGATCACAGACCAAAAATCAATGGCGGACCGGTTATTAAACTTGCTGCTAATTTATCATATGCGACAGACAGTAAATCTGCCGGATTTTTTATTGAGCTTTGCCAAGCAGCGAATGTTCCCTATCAATGGTTTGTCAATCGCAGTGACCTTAGAGGCGGTTCCACGATCGGATCTCTTGTTTCAGCAGTAATGCCGCTTACCACAGTTGATATCGGCAATGCTATTTGGGGAATGCATTCAATCCGGGAAACTGCCGGAGTTAAAGATATTTATTATTTAGATCAGGTTCTTAAATTATTTTTTAACATTTGAACATAATTTATTTATTTGAAACGTGACAACATAACAGTTTTTATCGTGATTTTTCGTCATTAGTTGCTACGTTGTCACCGATTGACCTTTTACAGCTTAAAACGTGACAACATAACAGCTTTCGTCATGATTTTCCGGCTTAGGTGCAACGTTGTCACCTTAATGGAATGTTAAATTTTTAATTCCGTAAATTTGAGGGAATATTGTTCATCCAGCATAATTGTACCTATCATTTGTCTGAAAGTTTTTGAGAGATCACTTGCGTAAAACTTATAGATCGCTTTTTGCTGAGGATCAGCTCTCAGATTCAAGCTGACTAAAAGTTCTTCAATTTTTTCCGCCTGAGAAAAAGCCGGATCCAACAAGACAATTCCCGGATATATACTTGCAAGTTTATGTTTAATCAGAGGGTAATGTGTACAACCTAAAATCAAATAATCAGGCTGATTCTTCGCAATAAAATCATCCAGATAATAATGGATATGAGCATCCATCACAGGTGCATCCTGCAAACCTTCTTCGATTAACGTAACAAATAACGGACATGCCTGAGAAACCACTTTGGTTTTCGGTAATTTTTGCCGGATCGCTTTTTCATATGTTTTACTCTTAATTGTTACTTCCGTACCGATCACAGCCACTGTGGAATTATCCCGGACCAAATCCGGCAGACTTGCAACCATCGGCTCAATTATACCTATAAAAGGAATGTGCGGATAATTTCGCTTTAAAGAATCCAAACTGGCGGCACTCACCGTATTACAAGCTATCGCAATAATCTTCACATCACGCGTCAAAAGAAAATCCGTAATTTGCTGAGAGAATCGATTAATCGTATCGATCGATTTCGATCCGTATGGTGTGCGTGCCGTATCACCGAAATAAATGATGTTTTCATTCGGCAACAGTGCCTTTATTCGTTTCAAAGAAGTTAATCCGCCGAGACCTGAATCAAAAACTCCGATCGGTCTGTTATCAATATTCAAATCTAATTCCTCGCCATTTAAATTTAACCATTAATAATTAAATATTTTAATTATTAAATATTTTATTATTTACCTTATAATGCTTCTTTACTTTGTCCTTTATTTTGTATTTGCTTCATTTTTTAATTTCATACTCAATGCCAAACGCTGTGACTTCGGATCATAAGACTCTACTTCTACTTTCACATTCTGACCGACTGCAACTATTTTGAAAGGATCTTTGACATAATGATCAGCCATCTTCGAAACATGGACCAAGCCGTCATGTTCTATGCCAACATCTACAAAGGCACCGAATGCCACTACATTGCGTACAACTCCGTCAAGTACCATACCCGGTTTCAGATCGGATCCTTTGAGAATATCCGATTTCAAAACAGGTTGAGCGAAATTTTCTCTCGGATCACGATTCGGTTTAAGTAAACTGGCAATTATTTCTCTTAAGGTAAAAACATCCAGAGCAAAACTCTCACATATTTCAGCTTCATCTTGTTCCGCCAGTCTTTGCCCTAATTCCGAAGATACCGGTAAATTGAAATAATCAGCCATGTTTTGCGTCACTTCATATGATTCAGGATGTACTGCGGTTTGATCCAAAAATAACGCTGCATCGGAAATTCTTAAAAATCCTGCTGCCTGTTCAAAAGTTTTCGGTCCCAAGAATTTAACTTGTTTTAATTGTTCTCTTGATGTAAATCCGGATAGTTCCTTTCTGGTTGCAACAATTTCAGCCGCAATACGCGGAGTTAATCCGGCAACATAAGACAAGACATGGGGCGATGCAGTATTCAAATCAACGCCCACCTGATTGACGCAATCTTCCACAACATCGGCTAATGCTTTTTCTAATTTTTTCTCATTCAGATCATGCTGGTATTGTCCGACCCCGATTGCTTTCGGTTCAATCTTGACCAATTCAGCTAAAGGATCTTGCACACGCCTGGCAATTGATACTGCAGATCTGAGATTGACATCCATTGCGGGAAATTCCTCAGCCGCAACCTGAGATGCAGAATAAACCGATGCCCCGGCTTCCGAAACAATCAGCCACTTTAAGTTTAACTTATGACGTTCGACAAATTCAGCAATCCATAATTCCGATTCTCTGGAAGCAGTGCCGTTCCCTATTGCTACAATGTCAATACGATGTTCTGACAACATTGCCGATAATTGTTGTTCTGCCAGCAAAGAATCTTGTTTTGATTCGAAAGGATAGATTGTATTAATCTCGACTACTTCACCTCTTTGATCAATCAAAGCTAATTTACATCCGTGTGTATATCCGGGGTCCCAGCCAAGAATATTGCAATCTTTAATCGGAGGTTGCAGCAATAAATTGCGCAAATTTTTTGCAAACATTTCAATGGATTCATCTTCGGCAATTTCACTTTTCATTTTGAATAAATCGTTGCGCAAAGAAGGAAATAACAAGCGTTTCCAACTGTCTTCACACATGGCGAATAATCTGGAATAAAGTTTGGAATGTTCCGGAATATACCAGCGACTCAGCAGCGAAACAATTTGTGAATCAGGACAAATTAAACTCACTCTGAGAAAACCTTCCCGTTCACCTCTCTGAATCGCAAGCCAACGATGAGCTTCCATTGTTTCAATTTTTTCCTGATAATCATAATACATGCGGTAAACGCTATCCGAATCCGTCTTCTGTTTTGTCTGAATAAGACCTTGCTTCAGCAATAGTTTGCGTAAACCTCTTCTGACATCGGGTTTATCCGACAAATCTTCCGCCAGAATGTCCAAACCGCCTTGAATTACTGATTCAACAGATTTCAGTTCCGGGATGTCGACCTTGGCAAGAAACGCCTGAGCTCTCTCTGATAAGCCTTGCTCGGTTGCATTTATTGACAGCATATAATCTGCCAGCGGCTGTAAACCTTGTTCAATCGCTTTGCTTGCTCTGGTTTGTTTCTTGATTTTATATGGCCGGTAAAGATCTTCGACTGCAGCCAGATTAGACGCTGCAATAATTTTGGCTTCAAGTTCCGGTGTTAGTTTGCCTCTTTCGGTTATTAAACGTAAAACTTCATTTTTTCTTTCTTTTAAATTAAGCAACCTTTGCCATTCAGTTTCAAATTTGCGCAATGTCTGATCATCCAAATCTCCCGTTTCCTGTTTGCGATAGCGGGCAATAAAAGGTACTGTATTACCGTCAGATAAAAGATTTATAATCTGTTCGGCATTAGACGGGGCTATTTTAAATGTATTGCTTAATTGAGAAATAACAGCTTGCAAAATACTACCTCTGAAAATATATTTGAATCTCACTTTGTAATTTCATATAATCACTATATTTTTAATATTTCTTTGTCATCTACTAATCTCTGTCAAGTCGCTGCGAACACCTGCAATTGTTCTGACCTTGATTAAGTTCTTCATATTTGAAGGTTTTTGTTTCCGTATCACCATCTATTTCCAAATAAACACGTGCCGTTTCTTTCAGTAAATTAACAGAAGCTACTTTGCCCTGTCCTAAAGGCGTTTGAACAATTTGCCCGATTTTAGGCATCCTTTTATATGCATCGACATAAGCATCATGTTCATATTGCAAACAACATAATAATCTGCCGCAAGCGCCTGAAATTTTCGCAGGATTCATTGCCAGATTTTGCTGTTTTGCCATTTTGATTGAAACCGGATAAAAATCCTGCAAAAATGAGCAACAACATAATTCTTGTCCGCAAACACCGAGTCCGCCGATCAAACGAGCTTCATCCCGTACACCGATTTGTCTGAGTTCAATCCGCAGGCGAAAAACACTGGCCAAATCTTTGACCAAATCACGAAAATCAATTCGGCCATCAGCTGTAAAATAGAAAATAATACGTTGATTATCAAACATGCATTCCACATCCACCAAACGCATATTCAGTTCATGTTCCATAATTTTTTGTTTGGCAATTTCGAATGCTTCTGCTTCTATTTTCAGATTTTCCGCAAAATGCTCCAGATCTTCTTCAGTCGCTTTACGCATAACAGGCTTTAACTCATGTTCAAACTTGCTGATATCTATACCGGAAATCTCGCCGGTACAAAATCCTAAATCCACTCCTTGTGATGTTTCAACGATTACCGCATCATTTGTATGCAATTCCAAATCCTGCGGATCAAAATAATATACTTTTCCACGTCCGTGTAAACGAATGCTAACTACATTTGTCATCTATATATAAATCCTTTCCCGAGGCTTACTCTTGATAAATACATATCATATGCTTACATATTATATTAAATTATCAAAGTTGCTCTTAATCTATATGTAAATCCTTTCTCAGTGTCAATAATAATTGTCCGATCATCCCTTCAAAACTTGCATTTACTTTGCTCGCCCGGCGAACTTCCGTAATTGCATCAAAAGCATGCAATAGATTCTTAATATAATCTTGCCCGGTATCAGCCGATTTAGTCAAATATGCCTGAGCCAATCTCAAAATACGTGCTCTTAAATCAGATTGTTTCAATTGTTCAGAATTCCGGTCACGCAAAATAACTAATAAATCTCTGATTAAACCTTGCCATAAATCAAAGACCAGATCGGCATACTCCTGATTGTTTTTAAAATAATCTATACCGGACGATAAAAGTTCAGTCCGGTTCGTTGTGGGAAACTTAAAGAACAGATCATTTGCCGTTTGACGTATTTTTTTGAAATCTTCATCTATTGCTATTTGTAATGCATTGCCCGGATTACCGGAAGCATATTGGACGATAAAATCCAAATCAGCAGTAATTTCATTTTGTTTCAGTATTTTTTTTATTTCAGCATCTTTATATCTTTGGAAATTAAATATTGCAACCCTTGAGAGAATTGTCGGTAACAAATTATCCTGCAATGAAGTCATAAGCAAAAAAACTACATATTCAGGAGGTTCTTCCAAAGATTTCAACAAAGCATTTTGACCCTGTTCATTTAAGTCGTCCATATTGATCATATACACTTTATATGCACTGATTTGAGGTTTGGTTTGAATATCTGCCACTACTTCACGTCTTATGCGATCAACTTTGATGATACGTTCATCGCCACGGTCAATCAGCTTGAAATCAGGATGAGTTCCTGCCGAAAAAAAACGACATGCATCACACTGCTGACAAGCAGGATGACTTTTACTCCGTGAATTATCAGCACTTAAGGCATCAGACTGATTATCGGAATCAAGCTCAGCTTGACCCGATAAATCAACAAAATCAGATATTGAATTATTTGTTCTCTGAAGCTTATTGTTTTGACAGAGTATCATCTGAGCAAAATGAAGTGCAAAAGACCTTTTCCCCATACCGTTGTCTCCGACAAATAAAAAAGCATGCTGAACAGGACTTCCTGCATCAAGCGAATCCTGCAATCTGACTTTCAGATTAACTTGTCCTATTAACGTATCAGTAGACAAATCACATTCTCTCGTAATGATCAACATCCAGCACAAATACTGTCGCACCCCCGATATTAACTTCAACAGGATACGGCAAGTATGATGAAGTTCCCATACCGGTCGGTGTCATTGAAGTATTAATTGTGGCTTTTCTGCTGCTGGAGTTTTTTCGTACAATATCTAAAGCCGTATTCAATTCAGGTTCATCGACTCCGATTAACAAAGTAGTATTTCCGGAACGCAAAAAACCTCCCGTACTACTCAGCTTGGTCACACGGAATTGTGCCTTATTTAATTCCGATACCAGACGTGAAGTATCTTCATCGTTTACAATAGCTAAAATTAATTTCATTTATACTACCTCCAAAACTAACCACTTTTATACTGTTTCAAACTTTCACAATTAATTATCAATTGTCCGATCCTATCCTCAAGACTGCGCTAAATCGATCATCTGTTCATCGTTTATTAAAAAACCCGACTGTCTCTATAAACATTTTACAGAATTAATGACTTGCTCAAATTGAAATTTCAAATCTTGATATATTTCCTCCGGCGTTCTCTCGGCATCAATTACTCGAACCCGATCCGGATTCCGCTCAGCAATCTGTAAATATCCCGCACGGGTTTTTTCCATAAAATTCCGGCTTTCCAGATCAATGCGATCGGTCTTTTCAATCCTGCTTTTCAACCTGTCAAGAGCAACAGCGACAGAAATATCAAAATAAAAAGTCAAATCCGGCCGCAAGCCCTGTGTCGCAAAATCATTCAAGTTTTGAATGAAATCAACATCCATATCACGACCATAACCTTGGTAAGCGGTTGTCGAATCAAAAAAACGATCTGAAATTACAATTGTTTTTGCAGCAAGAGCCGGTTTCACTATCTGATTTACCAATTGTGCTCTGGCCGCTGCAAACAGCAGAAGTTCCGTTGCGTCCGACATCTCAGTATTCTTGCGGTCTAATAAGATTTTACGTATTTGCTCACTAATTAAAGTTCCACCGGGTTCCCTCAGCAATAAATACTTTAAATCAGCTTTTTTCAAATCAGCCGTTAAAAGTTCCAATTGCAGTGTTTTTCCGGAACCGTCGATCCCTTCAAAAGTTATAAATAACCCTCTGTTTAAGATCATCAAAGTATTCCTTCTAGTTTTATCTTATGATAGCATATTCACTATTTTCTTGAAATAATCCGCTTTTGTTCAGAAAAAAAGAACGCCCCGGATTTTATCCGTTTTGACGTTCTTTTATTGAATGGAGCCCATTGCCGGAATTGAACCGGCGACCTCATCCTTACCATGGATGCGCTCTACCTACTGAGCTAAATGGGCGACTTTTCAGCAAACATCATTATAGCGACCTCTATCCCACAAGTCAACAGCATAATTCTGATTGGATTTGTCTGACTTAATTATCTGATATCGGATCATAGCGGTAAATGATAAATTTTTCAAATTCATCTTCCAACATGTTCAAGCTGATTGAACCTTCTCTTTGAAAAACGGTCTTTCTTTCCATGAATTCTTGATAATCATCCATCGGGTAGTACAAAATTATTTCTGCTGCACGCGGACTGTCAAATAAGCTTTGCTCGATATTGCGGACAACTTGGGCAAAAATTCTTACGGTAAAAGGATTAAAAAAATAGAAAACATTCTGAGTGTTTCGAATCTGATACTGTTCTGCATATTCCCGGACAAAGTTAATCGGAGCCCGGTTTTGTTTGATTTTCTTGCTTTTTCTTTTTTTAATTGTTTCAGTATTAAAATCATAATGAGGATAAAAATCATAATCATGCTTTTTATCTGTCCGATTATGTTGTTCTACTTTTTGGTATGAAGCAATATTTTCGGCAAAATCTACTTTCGGATTGGCTTTAAGATATGAAGCCAGATTATCTTCTAATTCATAATACGTTTCCATGTTAAGTTCAATTCCGGTTACCGGAATATTGAAACGATTATGTACATAAAAAGCTACTCTGCCGCTGCCGCAACCAAAATCAACAAAATTCGAATCCGAACCCAATTCATTAAATTCGAAAAGCTTATCTATTGCTTGATACGGAGTGGATTCCAAACGATTATACAAGAGCAAGTCCTCCAGTTCCGTCCATTCACGCATAATTCGTGTTTGAATATTCAATTCCCGATCCATCTGTCGTTCATACCATAAATGAAACATCAGCTTCCACCTATATAATTACAATCATTTTTTTCAGACTATTTAAAATATTTATTTACATATAAACCTGTTCTGCGGCTTATTGTATCACACAAAAACATCAATACGGTTATTGACCTACTCAGAAATGATTTTCAAATATATCAAAAATAATCTATGGGAACAGTTTGTCATTGTGTATATATATTTTATTATCAGCTAAATATTGATTGAAAAGGGGTTTTCAATGGTTTAAAAGAGATCAAGATCCCGGAGAAGGGACCTTGATCATGAGGAGACGTATGAAGAGGTGTTTGTTTTTAGTCGCCTCTTTTGCGACTACGTTTATCAACGTGTATATATATTAACAGTAACTTTTGAAATAAAAATAGTTTGAAAGTGAAGTATTGTGAAGATTCTTGAAAAATTACATTATTTTTTCTTGACTTTGTAACAATCAATGCTGTATTTTTGTATTAATCGATTAATACAATAATACAGCGGAATTATTGCATTAACATTTTTCAAGATAAAAATGGGAGTATAACTGAATGACGTATAAATTTGACGAAAGTCAACCAATCTATTTGCAATTAATTGAAATATTCAAGACAAATATTGCAAATGGTACTTGGAAGGCAGGAGAAAAAATTGACAGTGTGAGAAATTTGGCTTTGGATTTCGCTGTGAACCCCAATACGGTTCAACGAGCGTTGGTTGAGTTGGAGAGTACCGGTTTAGTTTACAGTCAAAGAACGACCGGCAGGTTCATTACGCAAAATCAAGAATTAATAAAAAATTTAAAACATGAAATGGCAGAGAATAAAACGCATGATTTTGTTTTGCAGATGCTGGCAATCGACATTGAGCAAAAGGAAATCTTGGATTTGGTCCGACGCTGTTTAAATTCAGAAGAAAAATAAACATTAAAAATCTGAAGATCATTTATTTTTAATCGGTGTTAAATTCGTAAAAGCTAGGAGTAATAAGAATATGGCATTTATTCAAATTAATAATTTATGTAAGAGTTACGGAAGATTTCAAGCAATTAACAATCTGAGTTTAGAGCTTGATACCGGTCAGATAATCGGTTTGGTCGGGCCGAACGGATCCGGCAAAAGCAGTTTGCTGAGAATTCTCGGCGCTTTTGACATGGCATATTCCGGTGAAGTTCTGATTAACGATCTTAAGCCGGGACCGGAGAGCAGAAAAATTGTTTCTTATTTAGCTGACAGGCCTTATATCAGTGAAAACTTAAGAGCTGAACAAATCATCAAATTATATGATGGTTTTTTCCCTGATTTTAACCAAGAAAAAGCTTTCAAGATGCTTGAATTATTTAAATTAAAACCTGAACAAAAACTGGTGGAAATGTCAAAAGGCATGGGAGAAAAAGTTCAAGTATTGCTTACCATGTCACGTGATGCAAAAATATATATTCTTGATGAACCGATTTCAGGTGTTGATCCGGCTTCCAGAAAAATCATCTTACGCAGCATGATTGAAGGATTTTCAGAAGATGCTCTGATGATTGTATCTACACATCTGTTAAATGATATAGAAAATATCATTGATTCCGTTATCTTTCTCGACTCCGGTCAGATCAAAATCAAAGGTTCGACTGATGATTTGCGTGAACAATACGGAAAAAGTCTCAATGAATTATTTGAGCAAATATTTCAGTAACATAAATCAAAAATAATTTAATAACAGACAAGGAGTTTTCAATGTTTTCTAAATTATATAAATATCAGGTTAAAGAATTATGGTATATCGCACGTTATTTCTATGTTGCTATGCTCGGAACAGTTTTACTTAGTTTTTTAGTTTCAGCAACAAGAATTCCCGGTGTTATCCAATTTGTTAATTCATTATCTATGATAGGTTTTCTTCTTAGCGGTATAGCAAGTATCATATTTATTATAATATACGATTATCAGAATCAACAAGGTAAACGTTCATATTTCTTTCGTTCAATACCTGCGAAAGAATCAGCCATTTTCGGTTCACGAGCAGCATATTATTGTACTTATTATTTTATTACCGTTTTACTCTTTGTGATCGGTTTAGCAGTATTTATCATCTCAGATACTGCAATAAACATGATGTTACCGTTTAATGTCGCATTCAGTATAATTAAAGATTTTGTTCTCCGATCGAAAGTTATAGGTTTGATTATATTTTTTGTAGTTTATACCGGAATCGAACTCATTATCTCTATGATGTTTGCGATCACCATCGGTTCTCAAGCCGGATTAAAAAGACTTGGCATCGGCGGTCCTGTTTTAGTATATTTTTTACACTACATCGCTCTCCAAATCATAACCTTAATCAGTATGTTGTATATTCCGATTTCAATCAGATTGCCTGACAATTTCGAGACCGATTTTCAATTCAAAATTGTCTTTGAAAGCATGTTTTCTGAAATTAATAAATTATTCAGTACTCCTAGTAATCAGATTATGCTTATCGGTATCGGCTTTATATTTACAACTTTTATCACTTGGATTATCATGTCTGTCTGGATTTATAACTCTTCAAAAAACAGAATTTCCCTTAATTGAAAATCGGTTTCAAATAAATTAGTCAGTTTCAAAAATAATATCCATTTAACATCTGAATATAAATACTCACCAATACTGCATTAAGAGATTTCAAGAAATAACGTGATAATATAAAAAGAATTAAAAAAGCCTGTTTCGAAGATCTTGTTCAAACAGGCTTTTCATATATTAAAAATAAATAAGCTCAATGAAATCAAGAAGATTTCAAAAACCTACGGTTATATTATACGCAGGTATAACCACCGTCAACCGGTAAGATAACGCCGGTTACGTATGAAGCTTCTTCACTGCCTAAGAAGATCGCGCTGGCATCTAACTCACCACTTTTACCATAGCGGCCCAGAGGCACTGTTGCTTTCATGTAAGCTGTGAAATCGTCTGTATTTAAGGTATCAGTTGTCAATTCAGTTTCGAAGTAACCCGGGCAAATACAATTACATGTAATATTATATTTTGCCAATTCAGCAGCAACTGCACGTGTGAAGTTTACAACACCACCTTTTGAAGTATGATAAGCAACCGTATCGATCGCTGTGTTACCTACTAAACCGTACATTGAAGAAATATTGATAATACGGCCATAATTGGCTTCTTTCATGTATTTACCAAAAGCACGGGTTACATAGAACACACTGGTCATATCGGTTTCAATCGTAAAGTCCCATTCTTCATCTGTCATTTCTAAAACGCCGGCATTGGCAGCTGCGCCTGCACAGTTAACGATTACATCAATTCTACCCATTTTTTCTTTTGCTTCAGCTGCTGCAGCATTTACACTGTCAACATCTGTAACATCGCAACGAATTGCTACACATTTAACACCCTTTGCCTCTATTTCTTTTGCTAATTCTTCAAGTCTTTCCAATCTTCTCGCCATGATAACCATGTCAGCACCTTGATCCGCATAAGCAAGTGCCATTTGCTTTCCGAGACCTGATGAAGCTCCTGATAATACTACTACTCTTCCTGTGTAATCAAACATGTTGTTTTTCCTTTCGCAAATTTAAGAATAAAAATATTTTGTCTACTTGCACCAGATATCAATTTTATTAATTTTATTATAGATTTATAAATTGAAGTTAATAGAATTAACATCTGTTTCGACTATGTTAGATTATATAGGCACTAACTAAACTAATCAATGATTTTTGTACAAAGTAAAAACATTTATCATTGTTGTACAAACTGAATTTGGCAAATTTAACCATAATTTCAGCATAATTTACAGCATATTCCTGAAATTTCAGTCAGAGAACTGTTAACAGCGGATAACATGATCAGATGAATTTTATCTGCCGGCACTCATCGCGAGCCGGAGAACCGGTAACACCGGGTAATGTGATCAGATTCATAATAATACTACAGTAATCTCTGCGCATGCTTAAGATTCGCTATCGCTTGATTCATGCGTTCTGACATATCAAGAGCAACTCCTTTTTCATCTACTACTTGCATTGAACCGCGTATTATTTTTGTCTGCCAATCTATAGCTGAAGAAAATTTATCCTGTTCGCCCCAAAGATAAGGTACAGGAAAAAATCCGGCAGCAAAAGCTAAGAAAAAGCCTTCCGGGGTATAAAGATCTCTTATATTATCTTCTAATGTTTTGAGCAATATACGTGAATTCGCATAGAGCTCCTGTTCCCGCTGTTTGACTTCCGGATTTCTGCTCATATCATCAATCAAGCCTTTAGTACGAGCTTCACGATATTTTTTTATGGTATGAAGAGTAATTTGGATACTTTCATTAATTATATCCGGAGTTGCCAAATGCGAAGCTTCCGAATAACTTACAACATGAATAACATCAGGACTTTTCTTATTATGCGGCTCTATATCATCCATCAGACAACTGACTGAAGCTAATTGAATCTTAGCCTCATGGAGATCCGGTTTGAAAAAATCAAGACCGGCTCGCGGCTGGAATACTATTTTAAAATTATCATCTTCCAGGGACCGGACTAATTTCAATAACGCTCTTGATTTTGCTAAATCCTGCACGCCCCATGTACTGCGCGGTGTATTCAGCATGTTTTGTAAAACAAAAGTTTTGATACCATGTTTTTTGGCCAGCTTGGCTGCCAAATATGTAACTGCAATGTAAGTTATATCATCGGAACCTCTGAATGCGAAATGATGTGATACATTAGCCTCTAACGGCTTATCAGTAGTTGCAATATAGTCGATGGTTTTAAAGTGTTCTTGTAAATTGGTATATAAATCATATGGTCCGCGATCATCCAATTGATTGAACCACCATAAAGACAGAGCATGCCAGGCGATATTTATCGTATTTTCATACATTCTCGCCAATTGCGGAATGTTTTTTGTGCCTGCATATGTCCGCATCAAAAGCGGTCTGGACTGTTCATATAAATAACGATAATCCGCTTCCGAATTAACCGGAACTCCTCCACCGTTCATTCTGCCTGCCCAATTTTCCGAAAAATTTGATTGTGACAACTGGGAAGTTCCTAAAGACAAAATATCCAGCAAACCGCGCTCCGCCAGCTGCTTCACCCATGAACCGCATTCAATTACCGCTTCTTCTCTTTTTTGACCAGAATGATAAGGCCCGACATGTGCTCTGACCAAAGGTCTGACATTGTTGCCGCAATTATTTGCGGTAGCATTCAGTCTTTTTAATAAAGTATCCTGATCGGTACCGAAACCCTGATAGTCGGTAGCAGATTTAACATTATATGAATGGTATTCGCCGGACTCAATTATTTCTTTGCCGAATTGATACAGCATATCATCATATTGGCTGACTTCCAGCATATCCTGCGGAATCAAATATGACGGAACTTGCATTAATGATAGTGTTTCACCAATTGTTTCTCCGCCTTGAAAGCATGTATAAATTCCGGAAAACTCTCGCTCAACTTCCCGACAAGTTTTAGGCAGACCGCCAAAAAACAAGAAATCAATATTTCCGTCTTGAAATTTGAGCATTCTTTGTTGTTTAAGTTCTTCTAAAAGATAACCCAACATATTGACTGCATCTGTATGATCAAGTCGGTAGCTGATTCCCAAACGATTTATCTGATTGACTCGGATCCAGTTAATAACTTCCGCTCTTGCCGTATGATCATGATAATAACTCAAGGCTTCCTGCACTTTTTCATCAGCGATAACAACTCGGAAACCACATTCCGTCAGCAATTCACCGGCGGTCTGCAAACCGATCGTATGTGCATCATTGGCAGGTTTAAGCAAACCGTATACAGCTCTCAAATCAGAAGATATCATCCGCATAATCCTTTCGCATCTCTGACGAACCGCCAGACAAACAACTTAAATCAGAATATCTCTTCCGCATCATCTTTGCGCACAAGCCTCTGGAAAAAATCTACAAAATCTATCTGTCGTAAATTTCTGCCGTTTTCACGGAAATTTTCATGCATCAGTTTTGAACCCAAATCAATTATCAAGCTTGTATAACTCATATCAATATCAAACATATGACCCAAAGCTTCCAAAGGCACCAATCCATAAGGAATATCTTCGAAAATATAGCGATGCTTCAAGGTTGACGGAGCTAAGATTTCTGAATAGGCATGAGTATTTTGAATCTTCTCATACAGATTGCTGCCGGGAGACTGATAACTGCGTTCAAGCCAATCACTCGTACTCTCAACTTCATAATCCAATGCCAGGGCAACTTGCATTCTCTCCCGATCCATTCCTTCCAGATATTCGGCAATCCGCGGGGTAATTCCCTCGTGATAATAAAGATAATCCGAATACTGATCCTCGGTTCTGCCGCTATTTAACAACAGGGGTGCACAATGCAAGATCATTCCCACATTACCGATCGAAGTTTGAATCATCGAATCTGCAGGCCGGAAATTTAGTTTCAAATCAGGTGGCAGTATATTATAAATTTCTTCATTACTCACAATACCCAGACCGGATAAATAAACAGCATCTTTAATGGCATATAAATACACAAGATCATCCGAAAGTTTACGACAAGTATGAATTACCGTTTGAGCTTCCGCAATCAACGGCCGATTCGGATTATTCCCCAGATTATAATAATGTCTGAATTCAATTGCTCCGCAAGTACGTCCCGGACTGAGAATAATCAAAGGTTCACTCTGTAAGTATTCACTGAAAGAAATCGCCAATTCCTTATGGGCAAAAGCAGGCGGAGTGATCATAACTAGTTCCGGTTCAGTCAAAGCCAAACTCAAATCTGAAGTTACATCTTGGAGAATTGCTTTGCCTTCAATCACACCCTCCATATAGATTGTTTTGGTTTGCATAATTTTATTAATGGCATTATCTGTACGGTTCCAAAGGATTACATCATGTCCGGCGATTGCCAATTGCCCCGCCATTGCTAAACCCGAATTACCTGCACCTATAACTGTAATTTTCATATTAATCACCTATACATTCTTTGAATCAATTACTACACTCTTTTAAACGAAAATATACTGATCTTTTTAATATTTTGATATTTAAGTTAATGGGAATTATTTTTCTAAAAGCACTCAATAACAGCTTAAATATAAATTATTTAACTTGAAAAATATGTAGCAGTTAGTTAAATAATCTATACACTGTTACATGTTAATTTTAACATTTTTTGATGGAATAAGTCTATTTGGAGGTAAAACAAGTACAAAATAACATATCTGACAATTGATTTATTGTAAAAATGTCCATTCGGTTTTTATTAAAATTCCAACAGATTATATTATGCTAAACCTGTTTAACCTCTGCACCTGACCTGCAATCAACATCAACAACAATCTGCCCGTTGTTGACAGCTTTAACAGCGTCCCGAACCGGAAGAATTTGATTTCAGACAGGTAAGTTGTATCAGAAGTGGAAACAGGTTCTGAAAAGCAAAGAAACAGCCGTCAATACTGAAAGTTGTATCAACGGCTGTTTCAAAATGGTTGCGGAGGCAGGATTCGAACCTGCGACCTCCGGGTTATGAGCCCGACAAGCTACCAGCTGCTCCACTCCGCGGTATCTGCATGTTTCATTATCACTGCTGAGAACAAACTACATTTGGTGCTCGTGGCCGGACTCGAACCGGCACGAATGTTTAGTTCGACGGATTTTAAGTCCGTTGCGTCTGCCAGTTCCGCCACACGAGCGTTTGGCTTGCTCTCTTTAGTGCTTAACCATACTATCACCGGATTTTTAATTTGTCAAACTAAATTATACCCCGTGTTAATATAAATTTATTTATCCTTTTTATTTCCTTTATTTCCTTTATTCGCTTTGATTTTTTCAGCATTTTGTTCAGCAAGTGAATTTCTTTCCCAGAATACCCCGTTAAAGTATCCCTGAATATCTCTGTCAGTATCTGCTGTTTCAAGTCTTTGTTCCGCCCATAAACAATACTGTTTGTCTGCTTCTATACCTACATAGCGACGTTTCAATTTTTTTGCCACGACACTTGTAGTTCCGGAACCTAAGAAAGGATCCAGCACAATATCATTTTCATTCGAACTGGCTAAAATCATTTTGGCTATTAATTTCTCCGGTTTTTGGGTCGGATGAGCGGTGTTTTCCGGCATTGACCAAAAAGGAATCGTTATATCATCCCAAAAATTTGAGGGATGTGTATCTCGGTAATTGCCACTTTCCGATTCTTGCCAATCCTTCGGTTTCCCGTTGACACGGTAGGGTGCAACAACTTTTTTACGTGTTTTGACAGCATCAAGATTGAAAGTATATTGATCTCCTTTCGTTGCAAACCAGATATCCTCCATGCCGTTTTTCCAATTTGCTTTTGCTCCTCTGCCCTTTTCTCTTTGCCAGGTAATTCTATTTTGAATTTTAAAATAATCACCTAAAATATTTCCCATGATTATACTGGTTTCCCAATCACAGCAAATATATATGGATCCGTCAGTTTTCAAAATAGGAGCTGCCAAATTTAACCACTTGTGAGTGTACTCTTCATATTCCGATTGAGACTTCTTGGAAAATGTTTTTTTATTGAATGTTTTGGTCAAGTTATATGGCGGGTCTATAATAATTAAGTCAACACTTTCCGGCGGCAAATAACCGAGAATTTCAAATGAATCACCTAAAATTGTTTTATCTAAAACAGAAAATATATTTTTAACATAGTCATTTACGGAAATACAACGTTCTAAATACCGGCAGCCTTCAGCAAGACCAGTATCGATTGTTTTATTCCTGTCTGCTTTCACTTTCATCATAATCTGGATTCACTTCCTTTTTATATCCTTCTCTAATAAGATCTGCATAAATCGGATCCGGCTGTCAGGATTTTTAATTTTATGGTGTATCAGGCACACACCACAATAGAATAACACCAACTGTTAATCGTGCAATGATCAGGATAGCCCGGGACAAATATACATCTTTCTTTTTGTCATGATTACTTCTTTCATACTGCAACAAATTAACTTTTACATAGCAAGTTACTAAAACCAGCGATTACGTTTAAAGTAGATGATTAATCCCACGACAATAGTAACTGAAACTAAGATGACAACAGGGTAAGCATAGCGAAAAGTTATCTCCGGCATCATCAAATTCATACCATACCAGCCCACCAATAGAGTAAGAGGTAAGAAGATGGAGGTAATCACCGTAAACAGTTTCATCACCTTATTTGCTTCAATATCTAAAAGAGCCTGATAAGCCTCTCTTACCTGAGTTAAATAATCACGAAGATTCAACGTGTTATGATAGAGGCGTTCTGCTTTCTGAGTCTGAAAGTGGAGCAGACGCAGATCATCATCATTAAGTAACCCGTTACGATTTTCCTCCAAATCTTCCATAACAGCCAGCATACTTTCATAATATCGCCTCAGAGTCAGCAGCTGTTTGCGCAATACACTGATTTCGCTGACATAGTCTTTGTCTTCTTCATTGGCCAAAGTGTCCTCTAAATCGGTAATTTTATCCTCGATCTGATCAAAATAAACAAGATACCGGGTATTCAGTAAACTCAGAAGGCTGAGGAATGCCTTTTGCAAACTAACTGTTCTCTCATCTTCTGACAGCATGTTTTCGAGCCATGTTTCAACGACAAGAGACTTATCTTCATAAAACAAAAGCATTATTTTTGCGGCAAGATAAATCTCAATTCGTTCAGACTTCGGATCTGTTAAATCTTCACTTGGTACGAGGAAATAAAGATAGTCAAAATCCTTGTGGCTTTCAAAGCAGGTATTTTCGTACTTGATTTTCGACCCATCGCTAACACTGAACTCCTTTAAGGTTTGTTCTCTGGTCTCAGCTTTGCCGACACATAAAGTATCCGCATTTTGCTCATTTTCATCCGGCTCAATCATGCCTCTGATCATTTTGCAATCAATATAAATATTAATCATACTGCTACCTTCCCAAAATTGATCTTCCAAGCGCATACTGTCACCTGATAAGCTTAAAATCATCGTAGCATTGTCAAAACTAAAATTCAATTTAGGTTTTGAGCTAAAACCAAGAGGATCCGGGATCAAATACCTAAATACCAATCTAGAAGTCAGTCATGGCAAAATTAACGGTCCTGTGGGTGCATTGCAGATTTCAGTTCACAGAGCCGGCTTTTTTGACACAGATCATCCTTAAAACAAGTCAGTCATGTCAAAAATTACGGTCCTGTGGGTGCATTGCGGATTTCAGTTCACAGAGCCAGCTTTTTTGACACAGATCATCCTTAAAACAAGTCAGTCATGTCAAAATTTACGGTCCTGTGGGTGCATTGCAGATTTCGATTCACAGAGCCGGCTTTTTTGACACAGATCATCCTTAAAACAAGTCAGTCATGTCAAAATTTACGGTCCTGTGGGTGCATTGCAGATTTCGATTCACAGAGCCGGCTTTTTTGACACAGATCATCCTTAAAACAAGTCAGTCATGTCAAAATTTACGGTCCTGTGGGTGCATTGCAGATTTCGATTCACAGAGCCGGCTTTTTTGACACAAGAAAAAAACTGCTTCAAATTTTACGGATTTAAAACAGTTTCTTCTTATTTGTATTTTCTCTTATATTGCATATCCGGTAAATCACATTGCATATCCGGTAAATTATATTGCATATCCGGGAAATCATAATTCATGCGGATCTTGCCAAAGTAAGAATTAGCGATTCCGATTCTTGTTTTGTTCGCTTCTGCCTTCATTACAAGTCAGATTGTCAATTCCTTCTTCAAGAGCTTTCTGAAGCGTTTCATAATGTTGTGTCGAACCTTTTAACAAATTTCTCAGAACTCTTTCCAATCTGTTATTTTCAACACTTTCAAGCAAATTTTCCAACATTTCAATATCTTCTTTTTCAAAAGCCATGGCAAATTCTAAGGCCTCTTCTTTGGTCTCAGGAATTTCAACATCTTGAATCTTCGCATCTTCCGTGGACATACCCAGCCTTGATATGACTTTCATTAAAGCATTTGAATGTCTATTTTCCGATTCCGCTAAGTTTGAAAATAATTGGTTTTCCGGATACTTTTTATATAACTCAGTATATAGATATTCCGCGGTCATTTCTTCTTCTACAAGATCAACAAGTTCAGTTTGGCTTAAAGCCTTTACGGGTTCCGCTAAACTGAAAACCATAGTTAAAGTCAATATTCCAACAATTAGTAATTGAGATATTTTTTTCATTATTATGTTCTCCTTTATTTTGATTATGACCTCAGTATGGACAGCTTATTTGTCAAAAAAAGGATTTTATTATGTTTTTTATGTGTTTTTAATTATTCAAAAGTGTAGATAATTCAGGTATTCCAAAAAATATTTACGATCGGGTAGGACCTCAGTCGTTATTTGGCTGAGGGACCTCTAAGATCATCCTGCGATTAGGATTATACTATTTGTTATCATTTTATGAGTTATTTCATACAGTATTATTTCAGATTATGTGAAAACTGCGTTCTCTGAGTTCGGCGATTTCATCACCATAGCCTTTTTCCGTTTTCTGGGGTGTTTCCAGAACAAAAGGTAAATGTCGAAGTTTCGGATGGGTCAGTACACTCATAATAGTATCCCAGCCTATTTCACCCTCACCAAGTAATTCATGCCTGTCTTTACCGGCACCACGAGGATTTTTACTATCGTTTAAGTGAATTGCTTTAAGATATTGAAGCCCGATCACCTCATCAAATTCTTGCAGGACCCCGTCTATATTTTCCAAATCATAACCTGCTTCGTGAATATGGCAAGTATCGAGGCAAACGCCTAAATTTTCGTCACGATCAACATTTCGGATAATAGTCGCAAGCTCTTCAAAACTCCTCCCGACTTCAGTTCCTTTTCCGGCCATCGTCTCTAAAAGAACCGTTGATTTCAGAGGACGATCAAGCATCCTTTTTAAATAATCTGAAATTAAGATAATCCCTTTTTCGATTCCCTGACCTACATGTGAACCGGGATGGAAATTATAATAGCTGCCGGGTAAATATTCCAGACGATCCAAATCTTCACTCATCGCAAGATCGGCAAATGCCAGAACAGATTCTTTGCTCCCCGCAGGATTCATCGTATAAGGAGCATGGGCAACGAGCGGACCAAATTCATTATTTTCAAGTTTTTCACGAGCTTTTTCTAAATCTTCCACATCAAGTGCTCGTGCCGAACCGCCTCGCGGATTTCGCAGAAAGAAAGCAAATGTATTTGCTCCCAGCGCAACTGCTCTGTCAACCATATCTTCATATCCCTTACCTACAGAAAGGTGGGCACCAATATATTGTTTCATTTAAACTCCCCAATAACTTCTAATTATAACTTCTAATTATGACTTCTAATTACGATTTCTGATTATTATTCCGACTTCTTTCCGAGCAGAGTGCCGCCACAATATTCGCATTTTTTGACACGTCCTTGTAAAATTATTGTTTTTGCTCCACAATTCGGACATGATATTTCTACATATCGATTGCTGCTTCCCAGTGCCAGAAGCACCACTAAATCTTTCTCCCAATCCAAATGTATATTCGTCAAATATCCTTTTTTAAGCAGTCTATCTATTTGCTTTACCGGATCAGCAATCCGGATTTTTTGATTAATTTCTGATATTTTTATTGACTCTGAAGGTATACCATTCAAATAAGAGGCAATTTCTTTAGCATTTTTCAAATCCTTCTCCATTATTATTTCTCGAACAATGGGTCTGCCAAAGCCAAGTATAAATAATAATCCTAATAAGGCAGCTCCCCAATTTCCGTCTTTTAAGAGATCAACTATCGCCATAATCATGACTACCTCCATAAAAGCACAAAAACCAAGGTAGATTTTTCTGGATCTGGATCTTTCTTTCACTTTACTCGTTAGAAACGGATTCATTTGCTCCTCCCTCACAACTCAAAGCCATCTGTAAAATGTATTAAAGAAAACAATAAAAGATGACATTAAGAAATCGTTACACTGTTCAGCTATCTCATTACATATTGCGAGAATATCATAAAGTCTGAAAAAGAACTATATTATAGATTGAATTCAACATTAAATCAGCTTAAACCATCGGGGGAATAAACAAGTTGAGAAATACCCAAACTGACAAATTAAAAGTGTCAACCAAAGCATGGGCAATGATACAGTGCCGCAGGCTGCCTGATTTAAGAAAGGAAATCGACCAAAGTATTCCCATAATAATAAGAGGCATGAGCATTATGCTACTTCGAATAGTGACGGAAAACACACCCCACATAAAATAGTGACTGAGGGTGAACATCAAGGTGGAATAAGCTATATTGGCAATCTGCCCCCATGGTAGTCGAGGTAACAACCACGCCCGCCAGAACAGTTCTTCCAGCATGGGATTCACAAGGATAAAAACCACGGACAATGCTGTGAGCAGCGGTGTTATTGTAATAACTTGCAGGCCCATGACAAAAGCCACCAAAGTAAACATCGCCGGAATATAAGCTAAGAATCGCCACATCAAACTACCATCAGGTTTTTTCATCAATTCAAAAAAAATCGCCTTGTCCGGTTTCACTACACAGATAATCGAAATCCAATACATCAGTGCAAGGGGAATAAATGCCCAGGCACCAATCAAGGTGTTTGCTGTCAGTGCCATCAGAAAACCCAACAGGATGATTACCGGCGGTGCTATCACCGCCGGGTTTCTTATCAACTTCCGCATTGTTTATGCTCCTCTTATTAAATAACTTAATTATATACAATGTAATTTTCAAAAATGAATGCTCCATGTAAAATGTATAGTAAAGTATAGAGAAAATTAAATGATACAAAATTGATTCAGGCATGACAAAAGCTGGCATCAGACAGAGGACATGCAATGTCTCAAGACAAATTAATTGCTTCCGGTCCTTTTATGTCCTGTCAGAATACCAAAAACCTTTCTAATATAAGATACAGGGAGGTCATTTATGGACTTGAAGAAAATCGGACAATTTTTAAAAGAATTACGTAATGAGAGAGGACTCTCACAGGAAAATTTCGCAGAAATTTTTAGTGTGGCAAGAAGAACCGTTTCACGTTGGGAAACAGGCAGGAATTTGCCGGACATTGTCATTCTGATAGAAATAGCCGAATTCTATGACCTTGATCTCAGAGAAATCTTAAACGGAGAAAGGAAGGACAAAAAAATGGATGCAGATGTCAAAGACTCTGTCTTACAAGCAGCACAGTATAGTAACGAGGAAAGAAATATCTTCAGCAGAACAGTGATCAGACTTTTTGTATTTGCTTTGATTTTTTCAATACTGAGGATAGTTTTAAACAGACTTGGATTAGCAGGAAAGGGGTTTGATTTTGTTGCAGGTTTCTGCGACGGATTTGTTATTGTTGCCTTGGTCGTGGGAATAATTCACGCGAGCAAATATAGTGCAAAATTAATTGAAATGAAACAGAGAATCTTGAAAAAATAAAACCGTAAGCTTTTAGAGTTTAGCGATGTACGAACACAATAGTCAGAAAACCACCTTTCATGATGTGCCCCACATGTTTGAAGGTCTTCCCCGTAAACCAGATAATCGCCGGGTCATATTACCAGGTCTCAGCCCTGAAATCTGCTCACTTTTTGGTGTTCAGCAAATCAGAATTTGCACAGCTCCAAATTCTGAGCAGAAACCGGCACCTCAACCCTGAAATCTGCTCACTCTTCGTCGTTTCAGCAAATTCTAATTAATCGGATATCACAAATTACCCAAAACCGTTTTATCTATATATTGTTTATTTTCGAATAACCCAGCCATGATCAATCCAATATTGTAAATCAGGGCTCAGCTCTTGCCCTTCAGGAGTCTTTTTCGAAAGTGAAGTTTGCATCATCTTACACATCTGAAAAATAAATTTTATTCTCAAACTCTGATTTGCCGGTTTTATATTGTGAAATTGTCCGGCGAATTTACGAATTTTTCTTTCAAATTTATCTCGTCTCGCTTTTGAAATCTCATTCCAGAAAACACCTTCCATCATACCGAAACCAATTTTTTTAACCCTTGATACACCTAACCAATTCAAACTCGTTTTCACATCTTTTTGTGCATATTTATTTGGCGCACCTATACTCTGCGTTATTATCACCGCCGTTTTATCAAACATTCTCGGATCAGGACGATGAGCAAACCAATGAACACCTAAATGATCCAGAAAGCTTTTCACATGACCGGGTGCTCTGAGAACATAGACAGGATAAGCAAAAACAATTAAGTCTGCCTCTAACATAGCCTGCCAGATCGGATCGACTTTTTGATAATGCGGACAAAGTGTTTCACTCTTAACAAAACAAGTTTTACATCCCGTACAATAGTTCGGAGCATCTTCGGGAAAATAAAATTCTGTAAGTTGCTTTGGTTTTAATTCATCAAGGAACAACTCTTTCAGATTATAGGTACATCCCTTTTGTTCTGTACCGTTTATCACAACACATTTCATTTTTGTTCTCCTGCATAGAATTTAAGTTTATTTTATCACCATGATGTTAATTGTTGATTATAATCTATTTTTTCTCAGATATATTTTCTATGGCTATTGTTTAAAAATATTAACTTGTGGTTATAATGATTGTAAACTGAAGAGTATGTTGACTTATTCCCTCATATAATCTATTGCTTAACGTATAAGAGATTATTTAATTAAAATAATATAATTCGATTAAATAATTAAGATTAAATAATTAAGATTAAATAATTAAGCCACCCTTGCTTGCTACCTCTTCAAGTGCACCTGAACCCGGAGTCACCGGTGCAGTCAAATCTTTAAATACCCGCACCTGATAACCCAAAGTGAGTCCATCGAGAGCAGTGGCTCTCACACAATGATCTTCCGCAATGCCAATAATATCAAGTTCAGATATTTCATTTTCTCTTAAAATTTCATCAAGAGACTTCCCGCTTTCTGAATCTTCACCCTGGAATCCGCTATAATCGGGGCGCCCCATGCCTTTAACAATATGGATTTGAATAAAATCGGTATCCAAGTTCGCATGATATTCCGCACCGGGTGTCTCACGGACACAATGTGCCGGCCAAGTATCCAGATAATCCGGCGAATCACTGATATGGCCGCCATTACTGTTGTCCGGTAAATGCCAGTCGCGGGTAGCAAGAATCAGATCATAATCAGCGGCATTCTCTTTTAAAAATTCCGTAGTTTTCTTAACTACTTCAGCACCGCCATTGACTGCAAGACTTCCGCCTTCACAAAAATCCACTTGCTCATCTACAATAATTAAAGCTTTCATAGTTGTCCTCTTTCAAAATATTCTTTCTTAATCTTATTCCCTCTCAGAAAGACATTTAATCATCTTACAATATTTGATCATCTTACACAGATATTATATCAATCTTATCAAGTTTTTCTGTATCAAATGAAATTGTATGTGGTCAGCTATGTACATACGATAGAAGTTTCTGCCATTTTCGTTGTCGGTGAGTATAGAATGCTTTTGCCCAGAGAGCTACGAATGGTGTCTTCCACCCGGCCACAATTTCTACCTCATCTGTATAGCGTGTCGTTTTCTGATCGACATATTCAAGATAAATCCGATGATTCCAAACAGGAACATATTTATTGTACTCGTTGGTGTTGAGACCGGTATCTTCGTTGAATGAAAGAACATTAATTGTGTGAATACCAAAGGGAATTATGCCAAATAAATAAAAGCGAAAAGAAAACGACGAACCTTCTTTCCATTCAATGTTTTGGTTATTTTGCAACGGGATGAACCTGGCATACGGTGCAGCAATATATTGCAGGGTTTTCAAACTTTTCAGCTTTTGGTACACAACTTTCTTATCAGCTTGGAGCAAGGTGGTTTTAACGATCGTTTTCTTTCTCATAAAAACCTCTATATATTTTAATTGTTCAGACTTTAAGCGGTGAGGTTACGGCCCACTATCTCATAGAAACCTCTATATTTTTTAATTGTTTAAACTGCTATGTCCTTTCTTGTGAATTTCCAATAGGCAATGAAAATACAGATCATACTTACTGTCATTCCTATTCCTATTAAATCCCATAGTAATTTATTTTCCGAAAAAATCTGAGCTGCTTCTGCATATTTGAATGGTGTAATATATTTTAAATCCTTTGCCACATCTGTAATATTTGCAATAATTCCCAGGAAATACATAAATAACGCCAATCCTAAGCCTATGCCTGCACCTCCGCCTTTTAAGAATGCTGATATCATAAAACTAACAGATGCAAGCTGAATATTCATGAAGACGGTAGAGAGATGAAGTTTTATAAATTGCTCCATGTGTATCTCTTCACCTATTAATTGAAAAGATAAAACCGCTACCCCTGCAATAATAAAATTCATCAATATTATTTGAAATAATACTGCCAAGAATTTTTCAGTAACAATTTGCGAACGCTTTATCGGATGAGAAATTAAAAACTCGGCAGTATGTTTGCCTTCCTCTTTAGCTAAAGAGTTTATTCCCAGCAACGCTGCAAACATGGCAGTGCCTATTCCGACTATGTTGCCGCTCTCAATACCGTAAAATCCCATAGCTGTAGTCATCTTCAAAACATCAAGACCGAAAGCATCCGTGAAACCACCCATATTGGCAAAGCTTTCGTCCAAAGCACCCATATTGCCGGACATTTCAGGAAACATTAGCATTACAATCCCTACAAAGAAAGCAATCGATAAAGTCCAAATAGAAAAGCTTTTAAATCCGCTTTTAAGTTCTCTGAAAAAGACCTTCATCTTGTTTCGCTCCTTTCATAGTAATGCATAAATATTTCATCCAAATCCGGTTCTGTAATAATCAAATCTTTAATCTCGGTCTTTGATAATTCATGTAATATCATATTGATATCTCCACTATATAAAAAGGAAACTACTTCACCATTTACTTTTAAATTTTTGATACCCTCTACATAAAAATCAGAGCTCAGACCGGTAATTACTATCCTTTTCGCCATACTCTTTATTATTTCAGAAATAGCGGATGTCATTAGCAAAGAGCCGTTACTTATAATAGCAGCACGATGACAATAATGTTGAACTTCTGACAAGATATGAGATGATAAAAAGACTGTCGCACCTTCTTGATTTCTCTCCTTCACCAAATCCCAAAATTCTCTCTGCATCAGAGGATCCAAACCACTGGTCGGTTCATCGAAAATATAAAGTTTCGGCTTATGTTGCATAGCACAAACAATATTTACCTTTTTACGATTTCCTAAAGATAATTCACTGATTTTTTTCTTTGTGTCTAGTTCGAATCTGTTTACCAGCTTTTTTGCTTCCTCATCACAATTTAATTTTCGCAATTGAGCCGAATATTTAATAAGTTCTCCCACCCTCATATCACCATAAAAATTCGATTCTGACGGCATATAGCCGATATGAGAAAGAATGAACTCCTTATTTTCAGAAATCTCCTTGCCGAATATTTCAGCCCCACCGGAACTGGCTTTAATCAAGCCCAATAAAGTTCTGATCGTCGTACTCTTCCCTGCACCATTCGATCCGATAAAACCAAAAATTTCTCCTTCATCTACGGAAAGATTAATATCTTTTATTCCCAGATGTTTTTTATAGAATTTGGTTAATTCAAATGTTTCAATGATTTTCTTCATGGATTCTCCTGCAAAACTTTGAATAATTTTTCTAAAAGATATGTAGCTTCCTTTTTTAACTTATATATATTTAATCGCAGCTCATCAATAACTTAAACGTTAATTTTTATTATATAGGTAATATGTTACCTATTCAAGAGGCCTTATGAAGTCTTTAATCCTTTATCGTTCGCTCTACGGCGCACAGAACACTACGCCCGATGAATTCAGGAAGAATTATCTTCTCTGTCAGATCACATGCGGAGTGCTCGATTACAGCAAGCTTAACTTCAAACACAAAAACATAGATATGCTAAAGAGGATAGTTTTTAATAAAAACTGAAGACTCTATTAAACAAAAAGGAGAGTTGAAATGATAGTTAAAATGATAAAATCATACAACTTATATAGCGGAACAACAGTCGGATAGTTATTTGGCAGGTTTGGCAAAGAAATGTACTATGTACATATATCCTGTTTGGGTATCATAAATTAATCCGAAACTCATATGCGTTATATCCGGCTTCAACATATTTCTATTGTGTCCGGGCGATGCTTTAAGTAAGTTAAAGCCTCTGATCGCTGCAGCCATACCACCCGCTGATTGATGAACTATAGCAATATTTTCAGCGGCAGCACCCTCAAATTGAAATCCGTTTTCCATATAAGCTGTCCAACAATCTGTACCATTGGGTCTGGTATGACTGAATGAGCTCATCAATTCTTTTGCCCTCACGTTTGTTCCGTTAAACATAGAACCACCGGTCACATGAACTAAAGGTCTTAAACGATTAGCAATTCTATGATTATTAACCAGACCGGCGACCTTATAGTTCCATGCAGGATCGGTTTTATATCGATCCGGTTTAGGAACGTTCTTACCCGGTGCTTGGACATGATTGATGCATGAACCGACTGAATAAATATTTCCTACCTTGTTAGCCGGGATGACCCAGTAGTAGTTATAATCATTTTGGTTCATATCATTATCAACAAATGTATTATATGTTGTGTAACCGATATTTTTATACTGACCGCCTGTAAGGCGTCGGATAAAGTAGATATCTGCATCCTGCTTATCCCAGGATAATCTGGCAGTAACTCCATTGCCCACTACTTTTAGATTCTGAACAGGCCTGGGTCTGGTCGATGTGGCAGATGCAGATACTGAAACTCCGGTAAGAATAAGAGTGAGCACCAGTACTGATATAAACAATATGGATTTTATATTTTTCATGATAGTTTCCCCTTACATGTATTCTCCATTCAACAGTTTCAATCTCTCTTATGTAGATAGATTACGGAAACCCTTATGAAAAAACGGGGTCATTAAAGAATTGAGCACCTCTGCGGAAAGAACAATTAAGATTTTTTGATTTATTTTAAATCATAAAAATCAATTATACCTTATATTTATACATCATATTTATATAAATATATTTATTTTTACCAAATTTGAATTGTTGTTTTACCATATCTGTAATATTTACAGTGTTTCTGAAAATAAATAAACCGGATCGATCCCATACAAATGTTGCTACTATTATTCATAGTATTTTAATATTATTTCATTAGTTCAAAAATTGCAATTATTATTATTAAATCTCCGTTAAAATATGCTATTTCCTGATTCTCTTGCCACTTTACGTTCCGATATGCCATTTCACAATACAACTATCTGCATCTTCAGCGATGTACGGATTCCTGATAGTTTAGGACTGCACAGGCAAAATATGTCATATTCTTTCACATTCTTTCATTTTAATAGTCAAAGATAGTCAAAGTCTAAGGTTATAATACAGACAGATAAAAAAACACACTTAGGAGGTAAGATATGTTTAATTTAGTACCAATGGAACGCAGAAACCGCAGGCTGATGGATAGTTTTAACCGTAATTTTGACCGATTTTTTGATGTCTTCGAGAATAACATGTCTACCGATATTGTAGACAAAGGCGATCAGTATGAACTTACATGTGAGTTGCCCGGTCTCGAGAAGGAAGACATTAAAATCTCTATTGACAACAATACCATGACTATCGCTGTAGACCAGCAGAGGGAAAGGGAGGAAAAGAAGGAGAATTATGTCCTGCAAGAGAGACGAGCATATAAGTTCAACCGGAGCTTTGACATCAGGGGTGTCGACAAGGATAAGATCAGCGGCTCCTACAAGGACGGCATACTCAAACTGAACCTGCCCAAGTTGCAGAAAGATGAGGACGATGGTCAGCAATATTTAGATATTGACTTTGGTGACTAACAACTAAATCCCTCTTATTAAGGCAGGAAAAAAGGCTGTCTCTTCCTCGCTGTTATTCAGCGATTTTGAGGCAGCCTTTTCTTTTACTTAGCTGCAACCCGGAAAACTTTAATCCGAAATGCAGGCCTAGAACAGGCTAATTAAAGTTCATTAATTGAAGTCCGGAAAAAAGATGGATTTTATGTCTATCTCTGACAGGGTAATTAAAGTTCATTAATTAAAGTCACTAAAGGTGCCGTCCGTCAAAAGCTCCACTTTCCCGCGCCATTCTTTTTCACCATGATTGACATAGAGATAGGTACCATCGGGAATAACGTAAAACTCATTACCAAAACTGTCACCTTTGGCAATTTCATCAATCATCAGCATCTCGTCTACCTTGACATCCTTCAGTATCTGCGCATGTGGAATCACTCTTTCTTCGACCAGACCCAGTCCGGACAGGAAACGCTTGTAATCTGGGTCAACCGCCTCACCTTCTAATTCCGGCAGGGCATATACTTCTGACGCCATGTTCATGGATCCCGCGCTGATACCCATAACGATTTTGTTCTTATCTGCTAATAGATCCTTCAAATTAATATCTTGGAAAAATTTGTTTTGAGTCGGGACATGACCACCAAAGAGGATTATTACATCCGCCTCGTTTATCAGACTTTCAGCATCCAGGCAATTTCTTTTATCCATGAATACCATTTCTTTGATGGCAAAATCTTTTTCCAGAAAAGATTTCTTGGTTAACTCCAGCATTTGGTCATTCTGTTCACTATTATCAGGATCGGCAGCAATAATCAGGTAATTGCTTGCTTCATTCTTTGTATCCTGACGAAGTGAATCTAAAAGTCCGTTTTCAGGATTAAGGGCTGTTAAATCCGGGGTAAATAGATTGCTCGTTAAGTAAATAATCATGGGATTCCTCCTTCAAATAAAAATTAAAATTAATTGATATTTATGCAACTAAGTAAATTGTAACAAATCTTTTACAGAGCTTCCAGGCAATAAGGATTTACAATTACTGAGCGCTAAATCCTCTATTGTTTCAATAAAAATAATTCCACCTATAAACCTGGTGTTTTCTCTAAATCTTTGACAAAAATCTCGATCAAGTTATTGACGATTTCAGGCTGATCTGTATTGGCATTATGACCGGCATTTTTTACCCAATGGAGAGGAATGTGAGTTTCTTGGTGCCAGAGTTTATTATATCTCTTAATTGAACTTATCTTATCCGCCTCGCCACAAATGAGCAGGGCAGGACACTTCAGGTCATAGGCCAGGTCTTTTTCGATGGCATCGGCAAGCATTTTGAAACCGTGACCGGCCACTTGGATATTACGGGCATGGTCTCCATCGTAAATCATCATCATATCGTGCATGAGCTTTTGACCATAAGAAGTCACTGCAACCCCTTTGCTCGCAACCTTTAACATAGACTTCCAAGGATAGAGACGGTAGATGGTCTTCATTCTCTTAAGAAACCAAAGTTCCCGGGAGTTTGTATATTTTTTAGGGAGCGGGGCAGAGTTGATCGCAATAAAGCCTTTAAGATAATCGGGGTAAAGTTCTGCAAAGGCCTGTCCTAGATGACCACCCATAGACTGGCCGATAATCACGGGATTAATCAATTTTTCCTGTTCTAAAATACTATAGAGCCATTTAGCCTTGTCCTCGAGATCATAGTCAAACTTGAAAGGCCATGACAAGCCATGGCCCGGTGCATCCCATACAAACACATTACAGTGCTTATTCAAATATTCGATTTGCTTGTCAAATAAACGATGATCTGCAGTCAAGCCGGGCAGAAAAATCAAGCTATGTTTTGCATGATCGATATAATTAATCCAGTAGTGAATGGTGCCTGAATCTGTTATATGTTTTTTTTCTTTCATTAGTTCATCCATCTCTGTAAAAAATCAGATCCGTTCAATAACCGGTTTCATATTTCATGTATATCTTTTCACTAAAACCTTTTTGTTTAGCATGACTGACCTTTTCTCTTCTATACTCTGTGAATCCAAATTTTTTATAGCAATTGATGGCACCCTGATTTATATTTGTAACATCCAATTCATACCTGGAGTATTTTTCATTCGCTATTGCGTATGATAATAATTGTGTTGTTATACCTCTTCTTCTATAGTTCTCCAGAACAGCTACAAATTCGATGTATCCTACTGTGTCCGGATACTCAAGTTGCTTTCCGAATTCTTCTTTCATGACAATTGCAGCAATCATTCCCTTTACCAATCCAAAATGCTTTCTAAATGCTTTTGAATCAGTTAATACACTTCTTCCATAACAATCCGAGATTGCTAATACCCCGACAATTGTTTCATTCTCAACCGCAACATAAAAACGCTCTGTTTGAATACCATTTTCTAAAGCCTTGGAAACAATTTGTACGTCTTTACATATAGCGGAGAAATCCTTTTTAAATGCTTCAGCAATACACTCTGCTATCTGTTCTCTATCTGAATCCAGGCCTTTTCTAAACTCTGTCATATATCTAGATCAATACTTCAGTTGGTATTGTAACTCCTTCTTATCACGGTCAACTTATACCTACCTGGTATTTTGCCCTTGCCATTTAATTTTACTCCAAATTTCTATTGTCTATAACTAAGAATTTTGACAGAAATTATTTCAAAAATCTATCTTTTCAGGAAATTGCTGATTAATCAATCAAATATTATTAATATCAGGTTGTATGTATTTCAACTGTTTTCCCATAACTACACTAATATGTTTTCCAAGAATTTGATCCCTGTTTTTCATGGAAATAATCCTTGATTTTCATAAAACTAATCCTAAAATAACATTAAGTAAGAAAAGCGGTTCGTCAAGTTGATTCCATATCGCAGAAGGCAAATTGAAACATATTTTGTACAGGAAACACATTTTTATCCTGCAATTTTACTTACCGATCTTCGACAAGTAGGTAAGAGTACTCTTTTGCTGCATTTAAAGAAAGAAGGAAGAATGTAGTCAGCCTTGATGACCCGGCTTTGAGAAACTTAGCCCGATTCAGTCCGGACTTATTTTTCGAGCGTTTTCAAACTCCTCTCTTAATTGGCGTAATATGCCCGACAAGTACGTTGAGTCCAATCAAAGAAAAAGTTTGGAGAGTCCGTGCATCATTGATCTAAAAAGCATTCCAAGTTTTTTGCACAGTATTATTTATTATTTGCAAGTTGTAAATAAATTCGGTTAGCGTTAGAACGAGTGACCGCCGGAGCTCCCGCCGCCTCCTCCACCTCCGCCGCCTCCGCTGCTTCCGCTGTCGGATGATGAATCGGAGTGGCGTTTCTTTTTTTGCGATATCATCTTTGAATTTACTTTTTTGATAAAACCGGCTCTTTCCCTGATACCGATACCTTCAACTACCTGCTTTTTGTCAATTTCCTTTAGCGAAACCTTTCTCCTTCTGTTGAATAACACTCGCAAAAAGTTCAACAAAAGAGCGAGGCATACAGCCATGAGTGCATTTGTCACATGCTTCATCGGTGTGGATATCTTTCCGCCCCTCAGGAGTATGATAACTTGATTGAAAGCCTCGTTTGCACATTCAAAATACTTCTCGTCGGTAGCGTATTTATATATATTATCCGTAATTTCATTAGATCTTGTGTTATTTATTATCCCGGCAAACTTACCGTCCGAGTAGAACTGAATCATTCTGTTATCCATGTCTATCAGAAAAAGCGTCCCCGACTGCTCACCGAAAAGTGTGAAGTAACTGCTCTTTGCGTATTTCTTCGCCGGATCCTGATTTTCTTCGACGGTAATAAAGGCGGCATGTCCGTATTCAGTCACGGTTTTCATGTTTTCGAGCAAGCGCTCCTTTTCCCCTTCGCTGAGAAGCTCTGCATAATCATTGATCACGGCCTTGTTACCGTTATCGGCGGTGTACTCTATAATTGTCTCTCCGGACGCGAAAGCGGGCATTGCAGAAAGAAACACAAGCATAAATGAGAGCAAAATTATTGTAACAGATCTTTTTTTACTTCCCATGATCCGCGCCCTCCCTTCTGAAGAAGTCCGGCACCGGTCTGGTAGTCAGATAGTCCAAATAGTTTATCATTGAAACCATATTCCCCAGCATTCCAAGCAAACAGAGAATAGCCATTCCGTAATACCAATAATCGTATACAGGATTCTTTGCTACTATAAACAGCCCTATTCCAAGAACAATTATCCCAATCAGCATCGGTATGAAAGCAGTCTTTTTTTCAATTTTCACGGCTCTTGCTGTCGTCTTTATGAAGAGTATAATCTGGATAAGCAAAGTGACAGCGTATACTACCGGGTTAATCATGCTCCCGCCGCCGCCCAGAATTATCAGTAATGTGAAAAACACGGTCACTACAAATATGATGATTCCCAACAGTATTCCAAATATAACTCTCTTCCATTTGGCAGTTTCCGCTTTTTTCCTTTTCTGTTTTCCTTTCTTGACATTCACGTTTCCAATATCAAAAATGTGATTCTCTCGATAGTAGATTTTCGAAATTTCATTTGAAAATACAATAGAAGATATCATTAGGAAAACCGCGGCCAGCCATGAGATTGTCTTAGGCAGTATAAACATCGGGATCAGCGATAAAATTACAAATAATACAACTGTCGCGATTCCCGAACCCCTGAAAAATGCTTTTTTGTCCACCGGGATATCCATCGAAAGTTTTCCCGTTTGGCCGTTCATCACGGAATATGCCACCCTTTCTTCGTTCTTCCAGGTCAGAAACCAAACCGGAAACAGATCCACCCTGTGCCTGTATCCGGCAACTCCCAGCTGCCTTTTCTTCTCCGAAAAATCTTCCGGAGCAATCACTCTGACATCCCCGGCTCTTTCACCGATGCCTTTGTAGACAGCATCTATGGCTATATCCTCCACTATATCACCGTAGGTTTCCGGAGGAGTTGTCAGTTTATCCGAATAAAATCCGGCGACATAAGCTTCTCTGAAGTCTTTCTCTTCTGATATATCAAAAGGAGCAATCTCTCTGGCGATGCTGTCATCGAACGAAGCTGATGCATCGAAGCTCATGCCTTTTATAGCTCCGCCTATTTCAGCATCAATCTCATACTCCTCATAGTAATCCCATTTACCACTTGTATATCTCTTTGTTCCCTTCAAATTTAAAGCATTATCCGGAATATCAACCTCATAACTCAGATAGGGCATGTATATCCCTCTGAAACTATCGAGATGTTCGCCCTCTTTAAGTTCTTTCGGAACATAGATGCTCTTGCTCAGGGCATCCTCATAAGTTTTGACGGCCTTTTCTTTGGAAATTTTAAACGGAATTATCCGCTCAGGTTTTATCGCCTCTTCCTGTTTCATCGTCAGATTGGACTCACCGCCGCAGTATGAGCAATAAGCCACTGTCTGGTCATCCGGAGCGGAAAGCTCGGCTCCACAGTTCGGGCATGTATATACCGTTACTGTATATGTGTCTTTATTTACTTCCGCTTCGTTCGCAAGATCGTAATCAGCAACTTGCATGTCTGTATCGCAGTGACCGCATTTCAAGGCTTGAGTGGGCACATTGAAAGCCATTTTACCGCCGCATGAAGGGCATTTTATAGCCATAAGTCCTCCTTATTCCTCTTTCTTTTAAGAAAATTATATAGCTAAAACATTGCATAGCCAACTCAAAAATTGTTTATTAGATAGAGTATAGAACAAAGTCAGTCTATGATCATCGTAAACTGAGTAAAAGCTATTCCCTGCAAATCAAGAACAAGATCCTATCTCGTCTGAAAACTTGCATTCACACATCGCTCTTAGACAAAGTGCTTTATAAACTCAAAGTCCCGATCCGAAGCAGTTCATCTATTGGGAATATCCGGCTGAAGTAAGCGGTTCATGCGTTTAAGTTGCAACTCGTCACTTTATTTATAATTTTACTATTGGGAGTTTTCGATTTCAATCACGGAATTAACGTTTCTTCTTTCGCACGCATATTTTTTCCTCTGTAAAAGTCGTCAGAGTAGAACACCTTAAAGACTGCAGAAAAAAATTCTATATTTTACTTTATCCTGCTGAAAATCAGCTGATAAAAGCTTACTTCTACAACCGGATTTATGTTATTGCAGACCGGCGATAAATACTATCATTGCTATAATAGGAAATATAGTCCAGACGACATGACGACGAATAATTTCCCACCCTGATGGTTCTGCCTGATCTGCATTGCGAATCAGAAAAATCAAATTCCAACGAAACAACTTGTCTGCAAACAAAATAGAAATCGCTGTGACAAAGCAGAGGAATACACCGACAAACCATGCATACCATTCACCTTTATTAGTCAGCTCGGGACCGGCCATCAAGTCAAGTATGGCAGAAACGGGAGGCTCAACCGGGTCATTTACATTCCCGTTTCCGTCCGATTCAATTCCATCATCTGTTGTCGCCGAAATACTTATATCTTCAATACTGCCATCTTCATTGAACAGCATACGGACGTCACCATTCTTCTCCACACCCCCGCGAAAGAGAATTTTCTCTCCTTGACGAAGTTCTACACCAGTCATCTCCTCTCTCATCTCAAGATCCTTCGGGATTGCAGTTTGGTCCTCTTTGGCAGTATAGGGACCGTAGGTTTTATCACCATATTGGAATTCGACAGTCTTATCTTCATACACGAAAAAGCGGGCTTGCTTACCTTGGATCTTTCCGGAATAAATAGTATTACCATTTTCCTGATTCGGGATAAGGATGGTACCCTTGTATGCAAAACCTTCGCGAGCTGAAGTTATCGGATAAATCACGGTAAAAATCAGAATCATGACAATCACAATGAGCAAGACTCCCTTTTGGTAACGGCCTAAAGATCTGATCCTTTCCATATCATCAACTCCATTCTAAACTTTAATTATGTATATATTTTGATGTAAATAAAGAATAAAAGCTACCACTCTTCCCCTAAAACTCCATATTTGGCACTATCATAATAAAATTCTCACCAATATCTTACTTTTCTGATTTATGCTTCTTTTTGAAATTGGTGATGCCAATATTTCCGCTTCTGCGGCTTTTGTGATGCCAATATTTCCAGCTGTGCGGATTTCGTTTCACAGCACCGTCATTTCTGGCACAGCTCGGAATAAAAACGGCTGTAAACCGACTCCGATGTGTCAAAAATTGCGGCTGTGCGGACTTCGTTTCACAGCGCTGTCATTTCTGGCACAGCCCGAAGCAAAAACGACTGTATACCGTCTTTGAGGTGTCAAAAATTGCAGCTGTGCGGATTTCGTTTCACAGCGCCGTCATTTCTGGCACAGCTCGGAGCAAAAACGGCTGTAAACCGTCTTTGAGGTGTCAAAAATTTGACTTATATAGTAATAGCGTTATCACACAAACCAGGAGATTATTTATGCGAACAAGTTTATTCCGTAAATTTTCTTGTTTTTATTTAATTCCAAAATATTCTTGAATATTATCTATTACTTCTTGATTTTCATCAGTATATGGTTCAAAAATTATTCCCATATGGCCAGCAGTTCCAATATCAAATAATCTATTATCAACATAATTATTATCTAGAACTTTTTTAAAATAATATGTCATTTTCTTTAATTCATCTTTTTCATTTGTTAACAAGACAGTTTCAGGTAAAGTTGACAATTTACTATTCTTTTCAAAAATCAAATATTGATATTTATCCATTTTTTTATAGCCTTTTGGGAATACCATATTTCTCATTCCCCAATATGCAATATTTTTGACATAAAAATGCATTGCACCACAATCAAGAATAATACCGTTATATTTATAATTTCTATCGTCTAAATTAAAATCAGCTCGCATGTTTTTATCATTACATAATAATGATTCTGCAATTGCCAAAACTCCGCCGGCTGAATGACCGGCTATATACATTGCATCAATATTACCTTCATATTTTTCAGCATTCGAAATAATCCATTTAACTGCATCAGATATATCTTTTATTTGATCAAATACAGTAATAGCCGGATATGCCAGCCTGTAGTTTAAAGTAAAAACCACAAAGCCTCTTTGAGCAAGATAATTGGCAAATAAAGAATCCATTTCTTTAGAGCCGGATATAAATCCGCCACCGTGTATATCAATTAGAATCGGTTTTAATTCATTATTATTTTTATAAAAAATATCTAATTTATGTTCAATTGAGTTATCGTTTATATAGCTGACATCTTTTAATGCTTTTATATTGCTATCAAATTTAGATAAATCAATTCTGGCTATATCTTTTAAATATGCTTTTTCACTGAATTTCTTCATAAACTTATTTATCATTTATTTTCACCTGCGACCACAATAGTAAAAAAACACTCTTAAAGATTTAGATTTAAACCAGACACAGCTTTCTCAAATTAAAGTTTCTACCCATTAGTTTTCCATTCATACGATACTATTAATTTGGGAGATGATGAGCAATTTATTCATATTATTGAACAACACTCTATTCTGTTATTACTTTACTCACCCTCGAAAACAACGATTTCCAAACCGTATTGCTCGGCTCTTGTCTTCAGTCGTAATTAATCTGTAAATTTTTCTATATCTATTTCGATATAGTCTCTTTGACTGGCAGAAGAGAGTCTTATCTCAATGTCCTGAAACTTATACAAGGCCCACGTCACTGCTCCCCCATCGACTTCAACAAAAGGGTTCTCACCCTCTTCAATCGGGTTGCCGAATTTTATAGAGAGTTGTCTTTTGCATTCTTCATATCCTACATTTTTGACATGTATCCAGATGCTTTTCGCAAGATAATCATCCTTCGTACTTCCCATATCATCAAAATGCAATATCCCGTAATCTTCTGTGCCAAAAATATTTCCATCAATGTATGTCTTGATGTAGTATTTGCTTTCATCGTTGATAACTTTGCTTGGAATACCTATATCTGCAGCTGTTTTACCAAGCATTTCAACACACTCCAAAAGATCATCAACAATAACACCGTCTCCTGTATTATTAATTTTAATCATTTTTGTTAAGCTTTCCTTATTGGTTGTTACATTTTCCTTGTTTGTTGTTGTCTGTTTGGTTGTTATGCTTTCCTTGTCAGATGTTAGACTTTCCCGGTTTGTTGTCTTCTGTTTGGTTGTTAAGCTTTCCTTATTTGATGTCGTCTGTTTGGTTGTTAAGCTGTCCTTGTTTGTTGTCTGTTTATCCGTGTAATCTGTGCCGGCCGTTTTGTCTGTACATCCTATAAGACACAACAAACACAGAAAACAGATAATTTTTGTAAACATTTTTTTTGTAAACATTTTTCTTGTAAACATTTTTCTTAAAACCATATATGCTGTTCCTATTGTATGTTTCATCTCTTCAATAAATAACTTAAACAGGAGACAATACTGACAAAACAACCGGTGAATTATAGAACCGGTCAGGTCTTTTCATCGGATCGTATTTTGCGTTAAGTCGGGATTATTGGTCTCGTTTTTCAGGAATTCTTCCAGTGCTTCAGACGACAGAGGCCTTGAATAATAGTAGCCTTGTATTTCATCGCAATCTATGCTCTTCAGAAAATCAGCCTGCTCCTTTATCTCCACACCTTCGGCGGTAATACCCGCCTTGAAGGTTCGGGCTAATAAAATTATAATTTCAGTTAAGGGAGCTGTTTTTCTGTCTATATCGATATAATCTATGATCTCTTTATCTATTTTTAATCTGTCAAAAGGCACTAATTTCAACCGGTTTAATGAGGAGTAGCCTTTGCCGAAATCATCGATGGCAATACTTATTCCCAACTCTTTCAATTTATATATTTTATTAAGTACATCTTCAGGATCCTTAGAGAACAAGCTTTCCGTAATCTCCAGCTCAATATACTTCGGATCTGCCCCGCTTTCCTCTATAATTTTTGCAAAATCAGGAATGAATTCTTCTCTTTGGAATTGTACAACCGATAAGTTTACGGAAACGCGAAGTGGCGGAAAACCCTTGGCTATGAGTCTGTTATGCTCTTGAAGCGCTTGTTCCAGCACCCAGAGACCCACATCATAAATCAGTCCCGTGTGCTCCAGTATGGGGATAAATCTGTCCGGCGGTACCCGCTCAGTACCGTCAATCGTCCATCTGAGCAAAGCTTCAATCCCGACTATTTGCCCCGTTTCACAGTTAATCTGAGGTTGAAACTCCAGGAAAAACTCTTCGTTTTGCAACGATTTGAATAACCTGTTCGTGAACAATGTAGTTTCCGCAATATTGTTTTCCAGGAGTTCTGTATAGAAAACAATATCCTCATTCGTATTTTTCGCTTGATAGACTGCCAGATCGGTATTCTTCAAGAGAGTATCAGCATCTCTTCCATCATCCGGATATATGGATATGCCCATATGAACAACAACAAATAATGCTTCTATTCCCGTCCTGGTTGATACAGGATGAGAAAAAGAATCAAGCAGTCTTTTTGCACACTTCTTTATTTGTTTAGTATTTTCTGCATCAGGCAGAACAACAACAAACTCTCCTTCAGCTTTCCGTGAGATATCACAACAGTTCTCCAGCAGATTATCAAGATTTTTCGCCGCCTCTATCATGATCTGTTCCCCTGTATCGTGACCGAACGTATCCTTTATCATCCTGAGGTTCTCTATCTCAATACCTAAAACGGCGATTTTCTCTGACCCTTTTCTGGCATCTATGATTTGCTCCAGCCTTTTTTTCAGCATATTCCTGTTCGCCAATTTTGTGGTTTCATCAAAATATGCGAAATTATATAGCATTTCTTCGTACAAGATCTTTTGCCTTGTATCTCTCAACATATTTACAATTATGTTTAAAAAGTATAACCGACTTTCTCTAAGGCTTTCTTTACTCCGCTCATAATATTCAATGACAAGCATTCCATCTATTGGCTGTTCTTCTCCTATTGTTAACGGCAGTGCATAAAAAGAGTTAATTCCTCTTGAGATTAGGAAGTTTCTTGCCTCTCCACATCCATCGCGGAAAGTATTTTTGATGTCTTCACATATTAAGGGTGTGCCCTGAGCAATCAGAGCTTTGGCCACGGGTAAAGTGGCCATCTTAATTTTCATTCCCGAATAATAGGGAAATGACCCATCCGCATATTCTTTCGTATATGTACTGAAAACGTTGGCATCTTCAAAATCCTCGCTGAATCCGATTAAATATGCATTATCAAATCCAAGTGTCTCAACCGACATCTTGAACATTTCCTCTATTTTCTCTTTAGCATTTTCTCTATTAACTGAAATAAAATTGGTAGAAATTTGTTCAAGCACTTCCTGTTCTTTTGCAAACTTTTTGTATGCCTCTACTTTTGAAGCGTATTCGGCTGTAAGATACCGCACAGCGAAATAAGAAAGGATAATAATAGCAACTCTTGATATATATTCATTTCCATCGATGGTGACAGCTACTTCCGGATAAAATATCCAGAAAACAATCTGAATTATTACCATCAATATAGTAAAGACAATGGCATGAATTTTACTATCAAGAACAACAGTGAACAGGAGGAACAATATATATATCGACCATATCGTCAACGCTCCTGTATCAGTGTTTGCCTTCAAAAAAAACAAAATGCTTAACGTGCTTACTGTTTGAAACAAGGCATTCTGAATAGTATGCTTTTTCGTTATATACGGTATAATTCTTACAAGTATTCCGGATGATAATAAAACAGCAGCGAGCAAAAGCTCATCGGTCAACGGTTTTTTCACACCGAAATATCTAACTAAAAAGGTTATTGCAGCACCAATTGTAAATACCGCCGCTACCGTTTGAAACAAGCGTAGTCTCTCTTCTTCCAGCAATTCTTCAGATTCCCGAAACACGGTTTTTTCCCTGCTTTTTTCGATGAGCATATTGATTTTTTTCAACAATGAAAACAGTGATATCACGGGAACCATCAAAAATATAACGGTCAACTTGGGAAGAGAGGTTATGCCGAGAAGGTCGGGTATTGTCTCCGTTGATACTCCCATGAAGAGGGGGAACATTGCAGATATTAAGAAATATATTGCCTGCCGCTTCAGAGGGTTATCAGGCTCAATTCTTTTTATCCAGCGAATAATCAATATAAGAATTCCAATCGTGAAAACAGAGTAGTATACGATAAACCAAATATTCCCCATATTGATGGGAAGTGTATTTACCCATCCGAAATCGCTTTGCACCAATCGGAATTGTTTTGTCCCGAGAAATCCGAAGGGTGCAAACAGGATGATATTTATAAGAGCTGGCACATAGATTACAGCAAGTCTAACCCACTTGTTTAATCGGCGCCTGGCTTTTGTCAGAATCAGCACAAAGCGGAACATAACGCTGTAAAAAACTCCCCAGCCGAAAACGGAGACACATCCCCAAAATGCACTTGATTCCGCTGTAGGAGCCGAGGTTGAAAAGGAGAATGCAAATGACCAAACTGCCAATGTACTTGTCATAAATACAAACAGCTTATTAACATTACTTTTTACATTGGCAACTACTATATATGCGCCGAAAATCATATAAAAACAACCGCAAATATAAAATAATATTGATAAGATGAGACTATATTTCACGTCCCTAACCTCCAAGGTAGAGTCTTTAGTTGCCGCCTATCGCAAATTTCATCTGTTTTTTCAGCTTTTTTCAATTTTTAAGTGTTTTTTGTTTTTCTCATGTTTGCGATGGCATGCATAATGACAAACCAAATTTCTTCCGGCTTTGAAAAACTGTTTTCATTCTATCATATAAACCTGAGCATAGCTGCAGAATTGATTTTTGGCAATATCAGGTTTTGCTGTATTTTGCTGTAATATTAAATCGGATAGTAATTCCCCTCTCTATAATAGATAGCGGCTAAGCAATTAGTCAAAGTGCTTGGATCATTCCTTTTTGAGAAATTCTTCCAGTGCTTCAGACGACAGAGGCCTTGAAAAATAGTACCCTTGTATTTCATCACAGTAAATGGTTTTCAGAAAATTCACCTGTTCCTTTGTTTCGACTCCTTCAGCAGTAACACTTGCCCGGAAGGCTCTGGCCAGCATGATAATGACCTCCGTTACAGGAGCACTTTTTTCATATAAATCGATATGATCTATTATATCCTTATCTATTTTTATCCTGTCAAAAGGTACCAATTTTAAACGATTTAACGATGAGTAACCGCTGCCGAAATCATCTATGGCAATTTTCACTCCCAACTCTTTTAATTTATGAAGTTTTTCAAGGGTGTTCTCAGGTTTTTCAGAGAACACGCTTTCCGTTATCTCCAGCTCGATATACTTCGGATCTACTCTGCTTTCTTTTATGATTCTTGTAAAATCGGGAATAAAATCTTTTCCTTCGAATTGTACAACCGATAAATTTACGGAAATGCGAAGAGGAGAAAATCCTTTCGCTTGAAGCCTGTAAAGCTCTTGAAGCGCTTGTTCCAGCACCCAGAGACCGACATCATAAATCAATCCTGTTTGCTCGAGCATAGGTATAAATCTATCGGGTGGTACTCTTTGATTGTCTTCAGTCGTCCATCTGAGCAAGGCTTCAATTCCGACTGTTTTTCCAGTCTCACAGCTAACCTGAGGTTGGAACTCCAGAGAAAATTCTTCATTTTTTAACGAATTGAACAGCCTATTCGTAAACAGGGTGTTTTCTGCAATATCTTTTTCCATTTGATTATTATAGAAGAGAAACCTTTTATCAGCGTTTCTCGCTTCATACCCGGCCAAATCGGCATTCTTCAAAAGAGTATCTGCATCTGTTCCGTCATCCGGATAAACGGATATTCCGATACGGACCATAACAAATAATGCTTCTATTCCAATTTCGATCGATACCGGATGAAAAAAAGATTCGACTATGCTATTAACACACTCCTCTATTTGCTTAGTATTTTTCACATTAGGCAGAACAACAACAAAGTCGCCTTCACCTGTTCTTGAGATTTCGCAGCATTCTTCAAACAGGTTATTGAGAATCATTGCCGTTTTTATCATTATCTGCTCTCCTATATCATTACCGAAGGTATCTTTGAGCATCCTCAGATTCTCAATTTCAATATCCAATATTGCTACTTTCTCTGATTCTTTTCTGTTATATAAAATAATCTCTAACCTTTTTTTCAGCAGATTCCTGTTCGCTAATTTTGTAGCTTGATCAAAATAAGCGAAATAATATAACCTTTCTTCATAGAAAATCTTTTTCCTTGCATCTCCCAATATATTCGCTATGATTTTCAAAAAATGTAATCGGCTTTCCGTGAATCTTTTATCACTTCGGTCAATGTATTCAATGACAAATAATCCAACTGTTTTTTCGTCGATTGTTATCGGTAGTGCAAAGAAAGAATTGATTCCTCTTGACAGGAAAAAATTTCTTTGATCTTCGGCTTCATCTGCGGGAATACTTGTGACATCTTCACACAATAAAGGTGTGTTCTGAGTTATTAGTGTTTCAACTTCGGGAAAATCTGCAGTCTTAAACTTCATTCCCGGATGAAAGTGAGATGATTTAATCTCTATATCTTTTTCATACATATTAAAAATCGTTGCATTTTCATAATCTGCGTCGAACTCGAATAAATATGCATTGTCAAATTTAAGTATTTCTGCAGAGATTTCCATCATTTCATCGATTTTCTCTTTAATATTTTCTCTATTGATCGAAATAAAGTTGGCTGAAATTATTTCGAGTAATTCTTGTTCTTTTGCAAATCTTTGATACCCTTGCAGCTTTGAAGAATATTCATTCGCCAGATATCGCACAGCATAAAACGAAAGTACAATAATAAAAATTCTTTTCATATACTGAGCACTGTCGATAACCGTATAGACTTTCGGGTAAATTATCCAAATAACAACTTGAGTTATCATCGTTGCAACTAAAAAGATAAATGCATGAATATCACTATTCAAAACAACAGTAAACAGAAGAAATACTGTATAAATTGCCCATACTGTCACTGCTCCCGACTCAATGGTTGTAATTATGAAAAAAGACATGCCGATTACGCTCGTTATCAGGAAGAGGGTATTCTGAATCGTATTGTTTTTTGTTAAATACGGCATATACCTTAAAAATACACCAAAAACAAACACGACAAATGCCAGCGAAAGCTCTTTTTTCAAATTTCCTCCCGCAATTAAGTATGCTGTAAAAAAGGATCCCACAGCACCTATCATAAATATTACTGATGCCGTTTCAAACAAACGCAACCGGCTCTCTTCCGGCAAAATAACGGAATCCGAAGGTATATATACTATCCTGGCTTTTTCAATAAGAATACCGTGTTTTTTCAAGATTCTATACAAAAATATTGTGGGAAGCATCATAAAGATAAGTGTAAGTCTGGGAATCTGTGTTAATCCCAAAACACCGGGCAAAATATCCGTCATCGATCCCGCAATAAAAGGAAGCAGTATGGATATCAGGAAATATGTTACCTGTCGCTTCAGAGGAGTGTGAGGTTCAAGTTTTTTCCACCAGCGGACAAGTAAAATAAAAGTAATAACCGTGTATACGATGTAATAAATGTTAATCCAATACTGACCGATATTTGCGGGAAGTAAATTCCTCCATCCGAAGTCGCTCGGCGCCATTTTGTACTGTTTTTCCGCAAGATATCCGAAGGGCGCAAACAGAAGTACATTTATCAAGGCAGGCAAATATAAGATTACTATGTTGATTGGTTTATTTAATTGAAATTTATGCTTTGTCAGGATTAACGCAAAGTGCAGTAAAAGAACATGAAAAAAACTCCAACCGAAAACGGACATACATCTCCAGAAAGCACTCGACTCCGCCGTCGGTGCCGAATTTGCAACGGAATAGGTAAATGACCAAATCGCCAGCGAGCTTGTTGTCAATAAAAATAGTCTGTTGGCATTGCTTTTGGTATTGGAAGATAATGCATACGCACCAAAAATCATGTAAAAACAACCGCAAATATAATAAACTATTGACAAAATGAGACTGTATTTCACGATCCTACCTCATAATAAATTCTTCCAGTGCTTGCATCGACAGAGGTCTTGAATAATAGTAGCCTTGTATTTCATCACAATCTATGCTTTTCAGAAAATCAGCCTGCTCCCTTGTCTCAACACCTTCGGCTGTAATACCCGCTTTGAAGGTTCTGGCTAATAAAATTATAATCTCAGTTAAAGGTGCTAGTTTTCTTTCTAAATCGATATAATCTATGATCTCTTTGTCTATTTTTATTCTGTCAAAAGGCACTATTTTCAATCGGCTTAATGAGGAGTAGCCTTTGCCGAAATCATCTATGGCAATCCTGACTCCCAACTCTTTCAATTTGTATATTTTAGCAAGTACGTCCTCAGGATCCTTAGAGAACAAGCTTTCCGTAATCTCCAGCTCAATATACTTCGGGTCCGCTCCGCTTTCCTCTATAATTTTCGCAAAATCAGGAATAAATTCTTCTCTTTGGAATTGCACAACCGATAAGTTTACGGAAACGCGAAGTGGCGGATATCCCTTGGCTATGAGTCTGTTATGCTCTTGAAGCGCTTGTTCCAGCACCCAGAGACCCACATCGTAAATCAGTCCCGTGTGCTCCAGTATGGGGATAAATCTGTCCGGCGGTACCCGCTTGCTACCGTCAATCGTCCATCTGAGCAAGGCTTCAATCCCGACTATTTGTCCCGTTTCACAGTTAATCTGAGGTTGAAACTCCAGGAAAAACTCTTCGTTTTGCAACGATTTGAATAGCCTGTTCGTGAACAATGTAGTTTCCGCAATATTGTTTTCCAGGAGTTCTGTATAGAAAACAATATCCTCATTCGTATTTTTCGCTTGATAGACTGCCAGATCGGCATTCTTTAAGAGAGTATCCGCATCTCTTCCATCGTCCGGATATACGGATATGCCCATATGAACAACAACAAATAATGCTTCTATTCCCGTCCTGGTTGATACAGGATGAGAAAAAGAATCAAGCAGTCTTTGTACACACTCTTCTATCTGCTCGGTATTCTTTACTGTTGGCAGAACAACAACAAACTCTCCTTCTGCTTTACGTGAGATATCACAACAGTTCTCCAGCAGATTATCAAGGTTTTTCGCCGCCTCTATCATGATCTGTTCCCCTGTATCGTGACCGAACGTATCCTTTATCATCCTGAGGTTCTCTATTTCAATACCTACGACGGCGATTTTCTCTGACTCTTTTCTGGCATCTATAATTTGCTCCAGCCTTTTTTTCAGCATATTTCTGTTCGCCAATTTTGTGGTTTCATCAAAATATGCGAAATTATATAGCATTTCTTCATACAAGGTCTTTTTTCTTGCGTCGCCCAATATATTTGCAACAATTTTTAAAAAGTTTAACCGGCTTTCTCTGAAATTTGTGTCGCACCGGTCAGAGTATTCAGTAATAAGCATTCCTATTGTTTTTTCATCAAGCGTTACCGGCAGTGCAAAAAAGGAATTTACTCCTCTTGACAGAAAAAAATCTCTTCGCTCTTCGGATTCGTCAGCCGTAACAATTGTGATGTCTTCACACATTATCGGTGTGTTTCGTTCGATCAGAGATTGAGCCATGGGCAAAGTGGCAGTCTTAACTTTCATTCCCGGCTGAAAAGGAAATGATTCGCTCTCAACGTTTTTCACATACGTATTAAGAATTGTTGCATCTTTGTAATCCTTGCTGAATTCGACTAAACAAGCATGGCTGAAATCAAGTATTTCAGCAGACATCTCCAGCATTTCATCAATTTTTTCTTCAGCGTTTTCTTTACTAATAGAAATAAAACTGGATGAAATTTTTTCAAGCACTGTCTGTTCCGTTCCAAACCTCTGATATGCTTCTATCTTTGAAGCATATTCAGCTGTCAGATATCGCACAGCCATAAAGGAAAGTACAATAATAAAGATTCTTGTTATATACTCTCGCCCGCCGATGGTGACTGATACTTCCGGATAAACCATCCAGAAAATAATTTGAATTGCCACCATTAAAATAGTAAAGACAGCAGCATGAATTTTGCTGTCAAGTATAACGGTAAACAGAAGGAATAATATGTATATTGCCCATATTGTTATCGTTCCTGTATTAGTGTGTGTCAGCATGAAAAACAACATTCCTGATGTGCTTGCTATCAGGAACATGGTATTCTGAGCAGTATGATTTTTTGTCAGAACAGGTATCAATCTTGTTAACAGCCCGATAAACAGTATGAATGCGGCGAGGAGCAACTCATTATTTAATGTATATCTCATACTGAAATATCCTACTAAAAAGGATAGTGCAGCACCTAACGTATATATAGCCGCTGCCGTTTGAAACAAACGCAATCGGTCTATGTTTTGGAACTGTGCAGTTTCCAGAGGCAAGGTTATTTTCTTTTTACTTTCAAGAAGCAACCCGAATTTTCTCGATGCTAAATACAATGTTGTTACGGGAAAAATCATAAATACAATGACCAGTTTGGGAAAATAGTTAATTCCAAGGAGCGCGGGCAGAGTTTCCGTCGCTATGCCCAAGAAAATCGGAATGAGTGCAGACAATAAGAAATGTGTTGCCTGCCGCTTCAGGCGGGTATCGGATTCAATTTTTAGCCACCAGCGAATAAGTAACAGAATACTTGCAATCAAAAATACAGCGTAGTATACGATAAACCAAATTTCCCAAATATCGACGGGAATATCGTTTACCCAACCAAACTCGGTCCGGGTCATGTTATATTGTCTGTCTGCCAGATATCCGAAGGGCGCAAAAAGAATGATATTTATGACAGCCGGCAAATAGATTATCGCAAGCATAATTCGCTTATTTAATCGTATTTCCGTTTTTGTCAGAAGCAGTACAAAGTGAAGTAAGATGCTGTAAAAAACTCCCCAGCCGAAAGCGGAGAAAGATCTCCAAAAAGCACTTACTTCCGCTGTAGATGCTGAATTTGAAATAGAATATGCAAATGACCAAACCGCCATTGAACTTGTCAGAAGCACAAATAGTCTGTTCACATAGCTTTTTGCGTTAGCAACGATTGTGTATGCGCCGAAAATCATATAAAAACAACCGCAAATATAAAACATCATTGATAATATAAGACTATATTGCACGATCCCCCTCCAAAACCAAGCTTTGCGTTTCAGTCCGGCGCATTTTTATTATGCTTTTTTTCTGTTCCCTCTCATATTTATTATAATAACAAATAATCAAATCTCCAAACGATAAACATAATCATCCATGTAATACCCTTCGCCGATATCATTCTTTTCACTTCTGATGATTTTGAATCCAAGCTTTTCATAAGCAAAAACGGCGCTGTTGTTCTTATTAACATTCAGTTCTATAGACGTTAATTCCTCCTCTTGTGCTTTCATGATTATAAAATCCAACATCTTCTCAAAATAGCCTTTCCCTCGCTCTCCCTTATACAGGTATATCTTACTCAAGTACATGCAACACGCTTGGGGGTAGAACGCAAGAAATCCGATTCTGCTTCCCTTCTCACTTACAAAATAATATTGGCAGCCTTGCTCCAGCTGACCCCGAATAGCATCCACCGTCTGAAATTTTTCAATCATATAGTCATTCTGGGCTTTTCCGATGATTGGATCAAAGTGCTCCCGTACTATTTCCGTTGCCATCTCCGACATTTCTGTAATTTTGTCTTTATCCGAGAGCAGTAGTCGCTCAAAGTTCATACTTCTAACCTCTGCAATTCTAATTCAGCGAATTGGCTTTCCTATATTCCGTTTCAGTACATCTTGCCAAAATTCTCTTATGTTCAATATTTTATCGCCTCAAAATCTAAATTATCCACTGATAAGCATTCTGACGGATATAACAAAAAAATTCCACTTTGAAAAATTTCCACATCCTGTTTGAAAAATATGGTGTTAGTAAAGGAATAGTACGCCAAATTTGCGTCCCGGAATCTAATTATGTTTACTTCTGAGTGGCAACTCAAGTAAAATAGATATAATATATTTGAAGCCTCGATTTATTGGTGGAAGGAGTTTGACACTTATAGATAAGGGACAGCTGCCAACAGTTGCTCAACAGTGCACAAAATCCGCGCCAAAGTATTTCAGCTCAATCATTTTTTACTAAGTTAAAAAACAAGAAAAACATTTTAGATAGGAGTATTTTTATGACTGAAAAAGTTATTTGGCAAGACAAGAAGCACTTTATGTGGTTTCCTTGGAGTTTTACCCGCTATAAATTGACCGAAAATCGACTTTTTATAGAAGCAGGGCTTTTCACCACTCATTATGATGAGACCCAACTTTATCGTATTAGAGATATCAAGCTTATAAGAAAATTAAGACATAAAATCTTTCGTACAGGAGATATACAACTCATAACTACTGAGCAAACTCAACCCACCATTGTTCTGAAAAACATTAAGTTATCCTTTGATGTAAAAGAGATGCTTTCACAACTCGTAGAAGAAGCTCGAAAGAGAAATCTTGTAAGGGAGGTCTCCGGTGGCCTTTCCGGGTTTGATTTAGAGGATGCTGACTCTGACGGAATCCCGGATGTATTTCAGTAAAACAAAATAACTCAACATTAAAATTTGAGTTTTTTCCGTTATTTCCGTTTTAATGGATCTAACCTTCAAGAATTCTTGATATTATGAAAAGTACAGCTTAAAAGAGCCTGGGCCAGAATAAAAAAGACGACTCAAAAGACGACTCAAAAGACGACTCAAAAGACGACTCAGGATTGTATCTGTTTTGTCGTCTTTTTAGGGTATTTTACAGCAAAACGAATACAATCCGCTTGAAAGTTTTTTTGTCATCCTCCTCAAAAACCTAAGAAAGTATTAGTCCATTTTTGCAAATTAGTTGCGCCGGATTTAACACGAAATTCTCCTGAAAACAGAACTGATGTGCCAAAAACTTCGTTCCTGTGGGTGCGCTAACGATTGAGATTTGCAGAAGCGGATTTTTTGACACAGAACCATCCGAAAACAGAACTGATATGCCAAAAACTTCGTTCCTGTGGGTGCGCTACCGATTGAGATTTGCAGAAGCGGATTTTTTGACACAAAACCATCCGAAAACAGAACTGATATGCCAAAAAATTCGTTCCTGTGGGTGCGCTACCGATTGAGATTTGCAGAAGCGGATTTTTTGACACAAAACCATTTGAAAATCGGCAGGATATGCCAAAAACTTCGTTCCTGTGGAAAGCGCTTTTTCTGTGAAGTAAGTGAATATGAAAAATTAATCTGATGGGATAAAAAAATTAAACCTCCTATTCAATTTTCATGGTTCTATTCATTTTTTCTTTTTTTGTTAGTTACTAAAATCTTTTACTTTCTTTGTTGACTTTTTCTAGCCGGTCAAATTATAGTTTTTTTATTATAGTGATTTTATTATGGTGATTTTATTGTAGTGATTTTATTATGGTGATTTTGTTATGAAATTAAAAAAGATTAAATATGATTTCTCGATTTGTAAAGTTGCGGATTATTCACTTGTCGATTTGAATAAAGAGTTCTGCTTTACGGGAAAAACAGATGAAGAGAATTCGCTTGTATGTATCTCGAGCGATGTGCCGTCCAATGTGACGGAAAGGGATGATGGCTGGAAAGCTTTTCGCATCGAGGGAACTTTGGATTTCTCATTGGTAGGTATTTTATCTAAAATTACCGGCATATTGGCAGAGAATAAAATCGGAATTTTTGCAATTTCGACCTTTAATACCGACTATGTTCTCACGAAAAAAGAAAATTTCGATAGAGCTATTGAAGTTCTCGTCAAAGACGGATATAAAATTGAAAGCGCTTGATTCTTTAAAACCCCTTGAGGATTAAATCCTCTTTTGGAAGCTGCACACGTAAATATGTCAATTGCTTCAATCCACACGAAACTATCCTAAAATAGAGCCGGTTGTGCCAAAAATCTTTTCCAAATAAATTAATACGTACTGTAAAACTATAGCGAGCAATTTATCCACGTTTTGCAATACTTTTTTCATAAGTATGCAACCCTGTCAAATATTATTGCGGATTCCGCATTTTTTTGTCAATGGAAGAGGAGCCGGAAATCATGTTGACAGTAATATTGTCATTCAACAGTCATATTAAGCCATACTATATATCCTTTATAGGACAAACTAGAGAATCTTCCTCAAGCAAATAATAACGATCCACCTGTGCAAGAATCGTCTTAGTCCCCATTTTAAATCCTTTCGCTTTTTCCAGCACGGACATATGTCTTGGCATGCGTATGTTCGGAATAGCTGCCTGCTTAATTTCTATTGGGTAGAGAAAACCTGATTCCTCAATGATTAAATCAATTTCCTTTTTATCCTTGTCACTGTAAAATATTTTGTAACACGTTGCAAATGATTGTCGGGAATTAATTTATCCGAACATAGTAAGTACTCCTCCCGACCCCTCCTCTTTCCAGTTCGCCGGATGCCACCAATTTCCGAAGAGCTCCTTCAGTAGAACTTATGCTGAGTGAGGGACAAAGTTCCCGGATATCCTGCTTGGTAAAACGACCTATTTTATTCATTGAGGCACGCCTTACCATCAAAGGTTCTACTTCCATATTGCCAATTACGTGGTTATACTCTTCGCAAATTCTATCTAATACCTCCGGCGTTTCATATGGTGCTAACGGAGTAAATATTGTTTTTGCTTGACCGTCCGGATAAGTTGCACTGATATAATTCTGTACATTCTTTATTTTACCTGCCATCGGATTATTCATGTAACTATATAAAATCTTATGGAATTGCAGGATATAGTTTCGAGAAATGGGAATCGTGTCAAAACTCTCATGGATTATATTGAGTACATCACGGTAGCCTGCAATTGCTTGTTCATTACGATTTCCGGGAGTTGTTTTCTCTTCTACTAACTGTCTGATACGAGCACTTGTTGTTACAATTCCCTCAATCGCATTCGATGCTTCCGTGCTTTGTATCTTTGCAATCTCGACTAATTTTTCGAGTTCTTCCGGACGTTGCTTAAGGTATATTTCCTGCTTTCCGGCTCCCTTATAAATGGCAGCGATTAAGGCTAGAACTTCAGTATCCCATTTTTGATTTTTTAGTTCTGAGTAATTAAATGTTCTCATTATCTCACCTCCAATTTTCCCTTAAATTTTGCCCGAATATAAGGGAAAGAACAATAAAATAAGGGAAGAAAAGCATATGAATCGGTTACCGTAAACTGACCTGGGGACAATATCTTGATTCTGGTCAGCGAGGAAATTGCTGACAAAGAAGACAGTCTATTTAACATCAGCTTATTTATGATGAGATAAACTTTTCAAATGAACCGCTACTCATAAAGGTCGTACCTTAGCACAAGTCAAGCAATAATTCAGAAATTGTTTATGTCGCCATTTCTAACTATCCACACGAAACCCATACCGGCGACATGAAACTAAACGAGCGATACGAAACTCCAAGTTTCTTGTAGTTGGCTTCACGAACGAATACAATTCACTCGAAAGTATGTCATGGGTTCATTTGGGCGCAAATTATTAATTCGGATGCATTTCTAAAAATCGGGTACACCGCTAAGTTTTGGGCGCATGCGATGTTCCAACAAGGTGTATGACCCCAGCGGATAGTAATCAACAAGGGGAGCCGAATCAATCTTCAGCTCCCCCTTATCAATGACTGCTCTTAACAGTCGGCTTTGATCTAATCTCTTTGCCTAGATTTTTTCTTGAGAAGTGCTAACAGTATTCCGCCAGCAGCTACGAAAATAAAACTTGACCACAAATATATTCCGCTATTCTCTCCGGTTTTCGGTGTAGCATCACTCGATTTAGTTGTAGAATCGTTCGATTTAGTTACTTGAACCTCTTTCGGATCTACTTGTGCTTTGATTTCAATTGTACCATGAGCAGAAACTGTACCATGGCCGGAACCTGATGCAGAAACAATTTCTACGGGGTGCTTCCCAACAGACAGGGTTTCCAGGAATGAGGGTTTGAAGGTAACAATCGTCGAGCCTTCTTTAGCCTCATAGTTGGATTTATCTACCACTTTTCCGTCCACCCTGACATATAAGAAGTCTTTGAAATCAGCATCCGACGTGAAGCTGGCAGACTCGTTCGAACCTTTAGTCCATGCCGGTGGTTGTTGAATTATTTTGTTTTCATCAGACCCAGTCGGACCATGCTGTGTCGGATCAGTTCCGGACGTAGGCGTTGGTGTCGGTGTGGTCGTAGACGTGGTTGTAGGTGCGGTCGTGACCGTCGGTGTGGTTGTGGGCGTGGTTGTGGTCGCAGATGTGGTTGTGGTCGTAGACGTGGTTGTGGTCGTCGGCGTGGTTGTAGTCGTCGATGTGGGTGTGGTCGTCGGCGTAGTTGTGGTCGTCGGCGTAGTTGTGGTCGTCGGCGTGGTTGTAGTCGTCGATGTGGGTGTGGTCGTCGGCGTGGTTATGGTCGTCGGCGTGGTTATGGTCGTCGGCGTGGTTATGGTCGTCGGCGTGGTTATGGTCGTCGGCGTGGTTATGGTCGTCGGCGTGGGTGTGGTCGTCGGCGTGGTTATGGTCGTCGGCGTGGTTATGGTCGTCGGCGTGGGTGTGGTCGTCGATGTGGGTGTGGTCGTGGTCGTGGTTGTGGTTGTCGGCGTGGTTGTAGTCGTCGATACGGGTGTGGTCGTGGCAGTGGTTGTGGTTGTCGGCGTCGTTGTAGTCGTCGATGCGGGTGTGGTCGTAGCAGTGGTTGTGGTTGTCGGCGTGGTTGTAGTCGTCGATGCGGGTGTGGTCGTAGCAGTGGTTGTAGTCGTCGATGCGGGTGTGGTCGTAGCCGTTGACGTAGTTGTTGGTTCCGTCGTGGCCACCGGTGGGATTGTAGGTGCCGGCGTGGTCGCCGGTGGGGTTGTAGGTTCCGGCGGGGCCGTCGGTGGGGTTGTAGGTCCCGTCGTGGCAACCGGTGGGATTGCAGGTGCCTTCTGCTGAGGAAGCCACTTAGCTTTCACAGTCAGATTAGTGTTAACCGGCGTCATTTCGGTAAACTCCTGCTCTGTACCGTTTGTGTCGGTATAATACCAGCCCGCAAAACCTAGAGACGTTGCTGAATTCGTCGGGTCGTCAGGATAGTTCCGGCCGCCATCCGTTTGCGGAGAGTTGGCCCAAATCGCGCAGATGGTGAAGGTATCCGCTTTAAACTCTACGGTGCCTTCAGACGTATCAGCGCTGTCCACTGTGACTTTCGTGGCTGATGCGTCCTCATCCTCCAGATGATAGGCAGAGACTTTCGCATCGTTCTCAATAGAAAGGTTCTCGAAACTAACCACTATGGGTTTCTTCGGTTCAATCTGATGTACATCGTTTTTGTAGAAGTCGAAATCAAAAGCGACGATATCTTCGGCGGTGACGTCCTCAGATTCAGAAGCCTTCTTGATGGCATCCACCAGTTTAGCGGAAGAGACTTTCGTTATACTGACTTGTATCTCTTCAGAAAAAGCGCCTTCCGGAGCTTCAATCTTAACGCTCACTTCGCTGTCCGGATCCGCGTATTCATAGGACCAAGACGGATATGATCGCTCTTCTTCGCTTGGCGTTGTTAACGTAGACACGTCCGTAGCCTCTTCAATCCCAGAACTCTCAGAGGCAAAGCTTTGCGTTTCCACAGCCGTATCCGCTGTAATGTCTTCTGCATATACAAGAGTCACGACTTGAAGTAAAAGGCTTAAAATCATGACTATCGGTAATGCTTGAGCAAAAAATTTTTCCTTCATTACTTCCCCCCATATCCGTTTATTTAGAATGCTTTGATAGAATGCCTTGATAAAGAATGCTTTGATAGAATGCTTTGATAGAATGCTTTGATAATTCCTACTTAAATCTAAGCTGTTTATCAAATTTTATCTTACACTACACCCTCTTTAACTAAATTCAGCAACTCTCGATAAATCGCACATATTATCTTTTATAATTATAACTCCACCAGAATAAAAAAAGAACAACTGAAAAAACGGTTTTATCTAATATAAAGAATCAAAGGAGAAATCAGTTATGAGACAGCAGTACAGCAAAGACTTTAAGCAATATGCGGTAGTTTATGTACAAACACACCCGGAGTTATCAGTAGTTCAATGTGCCAGGAATCTTGGTGTTAATGAGAACACATTACATAATTGGCTCAAGAAATTCAGAATGGGAGAGGAGTCTCGTGGTCAAGGTAATTATTCCTATATGAAGCAGAGATACAAGAGGGATTCCTAAAAGCCTTCAGCCTGCTTTGGACAGACAAGAAAAAACTGCTGGCAGATTGCCGCCTCATTAAAAACAGGCTGACGGACTGTGTTAAAGAAGAGCAAGAGCTAGAGGAACTTAATCAAGAGATGGAGGTTGTCGCAGAGCTCATCAGACGTCTTGTCAATGAAAACGCAACTCGTGCGCCGGATCAAACAGACTATCAGAAACGCTACAATCTTCAGGTCGAGCGCTACGAGAAGCTTGAACAACAGGCCAATACCATAGCGGCCATTATTGACGAGAAGAAACAACAAAGCATCATTATCAGCAGCTTTATGTTTACGCTTGCCGAGCTGGATGAATTGCCGATTGAATTCACGGAAACACTATGGATGTCCACTGTGGATATTGTCACGGTTTACAGCGATGGCAGGATGGTTTATCGCTTTAAGGATGGCAGCGAGATAGAGGTTGAAGCACCGAAACGTCGAGGCAATAAAAAAACTCAATAGTCGATTTCGTATCAACCACTGAGTTCTGAGTTGGCATCGTACAGTAAAACGAATACAATCCACTCAGAAATGTTGCTTGGATGCATTTGGGTGCAAATTTAAAACTGGGTGCACGCCATGCTAAAGGGGATATAGATTGTTCTGAGTGTTCCGGATATATAGCTTATAAACACCAGCCCATATACAAGGGCAGATATATCCGGTCATTTTCAACGTGCATCTGTTTCGGGTGCAAGACATATTGTGTTCCAATTCGCTTTCCAAACTTATCCTTAAACCTGTCCAAGGAAATAGTACCATATTGGCGAGGAGACTTCACTTCGATGGGGCTAATTCGCGGCTTACCGGCTGCATCGGCATAAGGACGAGTGATCAGAAAATCAATTTCCATGCGTTCTTCACCCTCTTTATGCCCCGATTGAGAGTAGAAAAAGAGCTTATGGCCGCTAGCAACGAGCATTTGGGCTACAAGATTTTCTACCAGCATACCTTCATTTATTCCAATATTGCCCCTTAAAACAGAGCGATAAACCATTGCGTCAGTGGCATCCTTATCCGCAAAAGCCAGTGTGACAAGAAGTCCTGTGTCTGCCATGTAGGACTTAAGTGATCTGTACTCTTTATTTAATGAAAGTCCCACGATGGGATCAGTAGATGCATAACAGATATTACTTATGCGAGCATCTGCAAGCCAGAAGAAAGATTCCTCATAATCTCTCATGCGTGCATTTTTGTCTAAAGATGCCAGTGTAAATTTCTTTTCTCGCTTAGACAATTGCCCCGGAATATTATCGAGTACGGATACAACTTTGAACTCGTAGCCTTTGGCAAATCTGGCAACATCATTTCTATACAGGGTAAGGATTTGCCTCTTTTCTTGATCGACAAGCGAGAAATCCCTTTTTTCAATATACGTTGCCACAACTTTTGGCATACCACCTACCAGCATATATTCACGCAACAGTCCTGAGGCACGTCTGTGCAAACCTTCCGGCAATGGTTTAAGCTCTTTAAATTGCTTACGAATCAGAGTTGCCAAATTCTCCTCGCCCATAGCCCAAAGAAATTCTTCAAAGTCAAGCGGTTCCAGTGCTAACGTCTCCTCTTCAGAAGGAAGAACGATTTTATCAATGTTTTGCTTGATAGAAAGTAAAGATCCCGTCTCAATATAGTCATAACGGCCATCGGCAACCAAATATTTTATCAGACCACGCGCTTGAGGAAACATTTGCACTTCATCAAATACCACCAGGGAGTCACCTTTAACTAAAGTGACACCATAAAATGCCTGAAGATATAAAAACAAGGTATCAAAGTCCGTACGATAGTCTTCAAAGTAACTTCTTACTTCAGTCGGCGCTTGGAAGAAATCGATAACAAGGTAGGAGCTGTATTCATTTTTACCGAACGTTTCAGCCAATGTGCTTTTGCCAACACGCCGTGCACCTTCTATTAACATCGCGGTTTTTCCATGTGTATTATGTTTCCACTCGAGTAGTTTGTCGTAGGCTTTTCGTTTGAGCACGGTACATCCTCTGAACTTTCTTGAAGCTAATGGATAAATTTTCAGTTTATATACCCCTACTATATACGATCTTCACACGATCTGCAAAACTTTCATAATAAAAATTAACACGTTATGCAAAACTATACCGCGATATTAATACACGTTTTGCAATCTTATCATTAGAATTGTTTTGATGAAATGTTATTCCTTGATAATAGAATCAGGATTGTTTTCGAGGAAGAAATCATCAGTGCTTTCGAGAGCATGATGGCTGAGATTCTTCCTACCAGACAAAACATCATCGACCTTTGCCAAAATGCAGTGATGAATGTTCTTGATCCCACAGCCGATAAGGAGAATTTGAAGAAACCGGAAGATGAAATCGACTGTGACTACGAGAAACTAACCGCACTTCTTCGAAGTAGTGGCCGTACAAGCGATGCTACCGAGAAAGAAAACGATATAGCCATCCAAAAGTACGAACTTAAAAAGGATAAGGCACAAAGGCTGAAAGAAGAAATTGCCGATAAAGAAGACAGGCAATTCAGCGTCAGCTTTTTTATGAAGAGACTTGAAACTATCACCGAGGTGAAATTTAGCGAGGAACACTGGTGTAGCCTTGTTGATTACGTTAGCGTTCCTGAAGGTGATGAGAGAAAGCTCATCTTCCATCTTAGGAACGGCGAAGTAATGGAAAACATCCTAGACAAATTATCTTTTTCCCTCTGATTCAAAGTGGCTTTTTAAGCCGCTATATTAAACTATCCTCACGAAACTTTTAACGAGCTTACTAAGAACTCTATAAAAACCCGCTGTGTTCTTTAAACTAAGATTTGTAGAAATTAAAGTTTACAAATCATAATGTAATCGTCTTCATTTTCACGAGCAATTTCAAATCCAACTTTCTCGTACATACGCACTGCGTAATTTATCTTTATGTCCATCAACTTCTGCAACATAACATACATCACTCTCTTTACCAAAATCCGAAATATATATGCAAATCAGGATGTTTTATAATCTCTCTTGAAGGCGCTTCGAAACCTTCAGGAATAAAAATAGCTTCATATAAAAATGTATCTAATATCTTCACTTCACTTTGCTCTAATTTTCTTATTCTATAATCCATACAAACCTCTAACTTGTCGTATTTTTTTATTTTGCAATTCCCAAACTTCCTCAGCAATAGCTTTTACAAAATAAGAATCATGACTGCAAAAAAGCATTGACCCCTCAAAATCCAGTAAGAGAGATTCAATTGCTTCATAAGATGGAATATCCAAGTAGTTGCTTGGCTCATCTATCAGCAAAACATTAAAATCCGATACAAACAACTTTGCAAAACTTAATTTTGTAAGTTCCCCACCTGAAAGAACACTTGCCTTTTTCCCTAAAACATTTGCAGGGAAACCCATGCGTGCAAGCACATTACGATTAATGCTTTCATGCTGAATACTTGAACTATGAATGTTTTCAAGGATAGATTTTTCAAAATTGATGTTATTAAAAGATTGGTCAAAATATCCGAACTTCGCCTTTGGAACCACTCTAATATCAGGGTGACCTTGCATAATCAATTTTAGCATTGTAGATTTTCCTACACCGTTTTCACCAATGAGAGCTGTCCTGGTATTCCTCTTCAAACAAAAATCCAACTCGTCAAAAAGATAATCCGAATTCTGATAAGCAAAATTCAAACCCTTAATTTCCACGATTACTTTATTTTGAGGTGGATCAGTAATACTAAAATCAGGTCTAATCTTTGGTAAAGAAACCGGTTTTTTAATATCACCCAATCGTTCAATCCTTTTCTCTGTATTTTTGGCAGCTGCGGATAAACTCTTCTGCTTGCCGCCTATCGATTTCCCAACAGCACCAAAATCCCTCGCTTTTAACTCAGAGCGACTTAAATTCTTGGGTTTTCTTTGCGTGTTTGCAGCCTTTCTCTTTTGTTCCTGAACAACGGATAAAAGTCGTTGTTTTTCATGTTTAGCTTTTTCGTATTCATTCCACTGCTTTTGTTTATCCAGCTCATTCCAACTTTTCCACTCATCATAATTACCGGGAAAGTCTATCAATTGCTTATCTTGTATTGCCAAGATTCTTGTGCAGAATTTATTAAGGAAGTGCCGGTCATGAGATACTACAATATAAGTGTTTTCATAATGAAGTTGCCGCTCTAGTTCTCGTAAAGCCACTACATCTAAATGAGCGCTTGGTTCATCCAAAACCAAAATATCATGAGGTTCTGAGAAGGCTTTGGCAAGTTTAATCCGAGCTTCTTCACCTCCGGAAAAGTTTTTGTCAGTTCGATAAGCTAAGTCCTGAACACCCCATCTGCTAATATATTCAGGATGATAAATCTCCGGGAGAATAGAACTTTTTTGTTCAAAGTATGACCATAGGCCATTTCGCATAAACATCTCACCAGATTTATATCCTTCAGAAGAAAGGATTGTTTTGAGAAACGTCGATTTACCGGAGGCATTGGCACCAAGCAGACCAATTTTCTCACCGGATTCTATATTCAATTGATGGATATGAAATAAAAAATGTCCGCTGACGGACACATCAAAATTCTTCAGCGATAATAATTGCATAACAGAGCTCCTTAAATATTGATTTAACGAATTAAATTATGCAAAAATAATCATCGCTCACCTCGTCTATTGAAATGTATATGCTGATTATATTAAATCATAATATTTTCAGCAAACAAGACAATCTCCAAGAAATATATTTTCAAAATATTATATACCCAAAATCGAACTATCCACACGAAACTTTTAACTGGCTACACGAAACCCATACCAGCGACA
>JBMNJV010000002.1:0-199602 GCA_050951845.1 Saccharofermentanales bacterium | reverse complement strand
CCAAAATCCATGAAACCCGCTGACCGCAAGCCATTGCGGTCAGCGGGTTTCATACTTCCCGAGATTGAGTTGCGTCTCAATAACAGATCAGCCTTCACTCAATCGATGTCTTGAAAGGAACATAGGTGTACTTTCATATTTTATAAAGATTAATCTGCTGCAAATTAAAAATCAAGCAAACTGATTGCAACATTAAAATAGATGACTAAGCCGACCGCATCTACTATAGTTGTAATCAAAGGTGCCGCCATAATTGCAGGGTCCAGTCCAAGTTTTTTTGCCAACAAAGGTAATGCTCCGCCAATTATTTTAGATAGGGACACGATGACTATCAGAGAGATTGATACGGTAAGTCCGACCAACGTATTTCCGTCATGCATGAGAAACATTCGAAGTAAATTTACCCCTGCCATTACTATGCCTACCAAGAGACTGATTCTGAATTCTTTCCAAACAACGGACCAAAAATCTTTAAATGACAAGTCACCGAGAGCCATACTACGAATAACCGTAGTGCTGCTTTGTGAACCGGCGTTTCCGCCTGTATCCGTAAGCATCGGAATGAAGGTCACTAATACAGGCAAAGCAACAAAAGCGTGCTCATACTGTTCAAGTATTATGCCGTTTAAAAAACCGGACAACATAAGTAAAAGAAGCCAGACACCTCGACTTTTTGCATGTTTCCAAACACTCTCTTGCAGGTAAGGTCTATCTTGTGGTGTGATGAGAGCCATTTTTGAGAAGTCTTCTTCAACCTCTTCCTGAGAGACATCGAGTACGTCGTCAACCGTTATGATGCCTACTAATCGTCCTTCACTGTCAACGACCGGTAAACTGAGCAAATCATAATCACGGAAAAAATGAATGGTTTCTTCTTGATCAATGTGTACTTCAACACTGACATAAGCTGTATCCATTAGTGCTTCTATTCGTTTGTCATCACGCGAGAAAAGCAGGTCACTGATGGAGACCACTCCTTGCAGAATGCGATTGGCATCCGTGACATAAAGTGTATAGACCGTCTCACATTCCTTTCCATCTTTCCGAATACGCTCAAGTGCATGAGAAACTGTCCACTCTTTTTTCAGAAGCATAAACTCGGGGGTCATCACACTACCTGCCGTATTTTCAGGATACTGTAAGAACTGATTTAATTGCTGGCGAGTTTCGGGCGTAGCAAGTTTTAAAATACGTGGGACGACAGAAGCCGGAAGCTCTTCGAGAAAATCTACCGCATCGTCGGTTCTAAGCTTCTCTATAATTTCACGTACTTCGTTGTCTGTAAAAGCTTCCAGTAGTTTTTGACGTGACTCCACTTCCAATTCGGCGAAGACTTCCGCAGCTTGGTCTTTTGCCAGCAAACGAAAGACCAGTGCAAAATGATTAAAATCCAGTCCCTCGATAAAATCGGCAATGTCCGCAGGATAAGCACTTTTAAGCAAGCGCTGCAATGCGCCATAATCTCCCGCTTCCATTTTTACATTAACTTTGTTAAGTAATTCTAAATTTTTCATTATCTGATCCTCCTGTTCTTGCCAAGAGTGATTCGGGACGGAACGCGAACAACCGAAATCAGAGCAGAAAGCTTCACAAGAAACTTGCTAAATAAAGAAAAATTTCAAAGAAAAAATCTGTTGAATTATTATTAGGCAAAGAGAGATGCGAAGGAGGAATTCCGCTCAACAAAACACAATCTAGGTCGCGGGTCGTCAGATCGAACATCACTCATAGGACTTGTAGTTTTCACCTTGAATTCTCCTTTCGCAGGTAGTAAAAAATGTGGAATCGAATCAAATGATATAACCACAAAAAATATTCTAGCACTTAGGTCGATAAAGTCAATCGCTAATATTTAAAAATTGATTGCTACTGTCCTACATCCACAAAAAACAATGGCAACCGTTTCAACAGCGATGCCTTCATACTAGGTATAGTCAAATACTTTTGTGGCAATAAATGCGGGAAATTTTGTAAGATAAGTATGAATTGTGTGTATCAGAAGCAACGTTTTCAAGTCAGAAGAGGAGCCGATTGATTTCAGCTCCTCGTTCATTTTGATTATTCATAAAGTTTAAATTAATGCTGTACTGAAATATCTTTCCACCCTGTCAGGCAGAACGGTGACGATGTTTTTATCCTGACCATATTTTTGCGATATCTGAATAGATGCCCAGACATTGGCTCCGGCCGAAGTACCAACTAAAAGACCCTGACCGCTTGCCAAAGTTCTTGTAGTTATAAAGGCATCTTCATCCGTTACCTCAACAACCTCGCTAATCAGGCCGACATCAAGCACGCCGGGGATAAACCCGTCACCAATACCCTGAATCTTGTGAAATCCCGGCTCGTGTCCTAATAGCGCAGAAACATTTTTCGGCTCCACTGCGATGATCTTGGCCTGTGGATTCTTTTCTTTAATAAAGCGGCCAACTCCCGTCAATGTTCCACCGCTTCCCAGACCGGAAACAAAGACATCTACTCTGCCATCCATTTGTTCCCATATTTCCGCCGCTGTGGTTAAGTAATGGACACGGGGATTATGCATATTTTCAAACTGTTGCGGAACAAAAATATTCACGTCAGCAGCTTGTTGTCGTTCTACCTCTGTGACTGCTCCACCGATGCTTTCCTTGGCATCAGTCAGGATCAGCTCGGCACCCAGAGCGCGGATGATCTTTTTTCTTTCCTCACTCATATTTTCCGGCATGACAATTACTACCCGGTAGCCCTTTTGCACACCGACTAATGCCAGACCAATACCGGTATTGCCCGAGGTGGGCTCCATAATCGTCATACCCGGCTTTAATTTACCTTCAGCTTCAGCCTGCTCAATCATATATTTGGCCACCCGGTCTTTGATGCTGCCACCGGGATTCAAATACTCAGCCTTTGCAAAAATATTTAGTCCTGTAGCTTTTTTCAGGCTGATGATCGGCGTATTGCCGATAATATCAAGAATATTTTCAGTAATCATATTTATCCATCTTTTCATATCATTTTTTTGTATAACCCGGAAAAACTTAGCAAAAAAATAATGCTCTGTTAATTCCCGGTAGTATACTATTTAATATATTAATGAGATAAACTGTACAAGTCAAAAGAATACCGAGTTTGATCTGGTCGTTTTGGTTCATGAAGTCCTCCTGATCAAATAACCGCACGCGGTTTTTTTCCTCAGCTCCTATGGTTGTTTAATCTAAATCAATATTTTTCTTATTTATTTTCAGTTGAAATATGATGGCTTTCTCGTAAGTGTCTGAAAATTCAAACTTAATTGCAGATTTTTTCACGGCAATGGTTAACGTAAATTCTTTTCGAGAGCAAGGATTTCCTCCAAGAGGGCTTGATTAACAGGGGTAGCTATGCCGTGTTTTTGACCTAATTTGACGACGGTGCCGGCGAAGAGATCAACTTCCGTTTTGCGTCCTTGCAGAAGGTCTTGACGCATCGAGGGCATACCCTCTGCAGCAAGGGGTTTTATGACATTCAGCCAATACAAGAGATCGTTATGATCGAGTTTTACACCTTCCGCTTTTGCCAGCGTGATGACCTCCTGCATGGCGGCAATCATACGTTCTCGCTCCGGGCCTTCACGTTGAACTGAACCGTAATTGCCTTCACAAACACTGACGACTTGATTGATCCCTACATTGAGCATAAACTTGCCCCACATGCGATCACGCATATCAGTCACAAGAGTATGTGGTAGTTTTGCCCGCTTGAGATAATTTGACACGAGTAAAAGGCGGGGCGTAATCTGATCTGAGCAGAGCTCACCCACTGTAAAATTACCCATGTTTTTCCAATAGAGCCGATTGCCCTCTTTAGTAGCATCCATGCCCTGAACCGTACAACCAATAACCTTATCACCGTACACGGCGCGTATATCCTCTTCGCTGCTGATGCCGTTGAGAAGAGAAAGTATAATCGTCTGATTTCCAACGTGAAGTGCAGTATCTGCGATCGCTTGGGGTAATTGACCATACTTGACGGCAAAAATCAAAAGGTCAGCCGGCTCACACGGTTCATCCGGTCGCAGCATCTTAAAACTCAGAGCTTTATCATTATTGTAAAGCCCCTCTTTACGATATTTTGTCTGGCGAAACTCATCTGCTATGACACGAAAGCCGCCGGGAGAAGCGGCAGAGGCAAATGACTCGGAAAAGAGGAGACCGAGGGCCCCAAGACCGATTAAGCTGACAGTTTTAATTTGCTTCATAGTATTATTATCACTTTCAATGCTTTTTAAAATATATCTTTCAAAATATCTTAGCATACAAACATAAAAAATAAAGAAATATAAGATGGGAACGATATAGAAGTATGAAGTATGAAATATGAAATATGAAGTATGAAGTATGAAGTATGAAGTATGAAGTATGAAGTATGAAGTATGAAGTCTCTTCTCTGACAATTACGGCACGACAGATGATTGCTAACTGCTATTTTATTAAAAATCAGATGATTGCTAACTGCTATTTTATTAAACAGTTTTGAATGGTTATATCTCATTTTCTTTAGAATACACATTTAGTATTTATATTCATTAATAGTTCTTTATTTTGTATATTATTCGATTTCATTAACATTTTAATTGAATAATATTCAGGTATTAGCTATATGGCTAATACTTTGAAAATGCCGATAGATCAGCTTTTTGAGAATTAGACCTTTGGCCAATAGACAATTGCCGCAGAGAGAATACAATCAAAACATCAGACAAGTTCAGTGTAATGAACATGAAAGGATGAAATGGTTAATGAGTAAAGAGAGGAGAAAATTTGCAGTGAGACGTCCGATAGTTAAAACTATTCCGGCGGTTCATCGTCCGGCGGAATTCGGAACGGATTCTCCCGCTTCTTGATTTAACTTTGCCAATAATTCAATGCGATTTTTGACATTACAATGTGAAAGCAAACGACTGATGTAATATTTTACAGTACTTTGAGAAATGAATAATATTTGTGCAATTTCTTTGACAGAGTGACCGACCAGTACTTGCTCCAGAACTTCGCGCTCCCTTTGGCTGAAACCGTAGCTGTCGATGACCTCCTTAAGCCGAAGTTGCGGTTCATCGTTACTCCGGTCAGTTACCTTAGCCGAGACATTTGCGTAATTAAGATATATCTGCATCGCCAAGGAGGCAATAATCAGAACAAATAGACCGAGAAACAGGCGAATGTCGAGTTTGGAATAATCACCAAGGCTGAAGGAAAGGCTGGTTCCTATGCCCAGTGCCATGTTGTAGAGGATACCGGAAAGACAAATCGTAAACAGCACATTCTTTGCTCGATGTCCGATTCGAACCAGAGAAATCATGATGAAAATATTGGCAATACCGGCACAGAAAATGATAGGTCCAATATTATATAGTCGTAAATTAGTAAGATCCCAGGCAGGGAGAAAAGGTAAACAGAGCAGCGCGGAAAAAAAGGTCAATACGGAAAGAAAGAAACTCTGTCGTAAGTCAGCCAGGTATGCTGCCAGCATATAACCTAACGTAAAGATGATGAGCAGCCAGTTGAATGAGTCATAACTTTTAAAGGCATAAGTCATGTACACATTGTTCTCAAAAAAACCTAAGGCAAAAGACAGTAAAACTATGCTGATCGCGGTACTCCATAAACCGGGAAATTTCAGGGGGTTCGGTATGTTAAGTGAGTGAAAGATGTCGCTCTCATTTTCGAAAAGAACATTGACAGGAAAAGAGAAAATGATTAACCAAGCTAGTATTAAAAAAGGCAACAGAGTTCCTAAAGTCATTATTAAGTGGGTACTCTCAGGCCAAAGTGAAAGTAATATGTTCACCATGACAAACATAAGAATACCTAACGTGCCTGAACCTGCCACAATTAAACCGGTCCTGAGACCCTCGCGCATGCAGCGGAACAACAAATAAATGCAAAAGGCAGTTTGGACTCCCATAAGTAAATGGACAAGACCAAGATTCAGAGTATAAAGGAAGGTGTTCTGAATGAAGGCCATACCTACCAGACTGAGACTGCCCAGTAAGAAAAACACAAAAGAAACCGGAAACATTTGATCTGCTTTATAGATAAATTGCCTGTAGACATAAAAAAGCAGGATGCCGAAGGCGATCAGGCTATAGTTAATAAACGAGAGGTAGATGTTGGTAACCAATGCAGGAAATTCGTCTAAACGATAATCGCTAAAAATAATAATCATGTAGCGGCAAAAAAAACTCAATCCGAAACAAGCTACAAATTTAAAGTTTTTCATCGAATTTTACACCTCCTGAACCACGTCCTGTTAACGTCAAAAGGATCAATTAATACTGTAAATATTATATCACCGGAAATTCTTATCAGTAAATATGAAGCAAAAAGCATCTGAAAGATTTAACATACTGAACATTTTGAAAAACTTGCAGCTCATAAATTTAAATCAGATTGACGACAACAGTTCATATAAATTATTTAGGAGGAAAATACATGAAACAGTGTGAAAACGGACATTTCTTTGATGAGGAACGCTATGAAAACTGTCCTTATTGCAACCCGGGACAGAATATCGGGAAAACGGCAGGGGTGGTTGATCTCGGTAAAACCATGCCTTTGCAGAACAATCCTGCCCAAGTACAGGCAGATACAGGTAAGACGGTTGCTTTGATCAAGAAGGACCTGGGCATTAATCCGGCAGTTGCTTTTGTCGTATGTATCAGAGGTATCCACAGAGGAAGTGATTTCCGTCTTTGTTCCGGACGCAATTTTATCGGTCGCAGTGCAGCTATGGATGTTTCATTGCCTGATGATGATACTGTATCACGGGAAAACCATTGCTTGATTACTTATGACTCAAAGAGCGGCCGCTTCACGCTTGTTCCCGGAATGAGCCGAGGTATTACATATCTGAACGGTGAGCCTGTTGAAGCGACACTGGAACTGAAAGCTTATGATCGCATTGAATTAGGGCAAACAGTTTTGCTTTTTTTGCCTTTATGCGGTGAACATTTTAAATGGGAGAATGATGAGGAATGAGCATCTGTGTGCTTGTTATCTGGTATGAATGGCTGCAGAAACCGATTGCAGAAGATTTTAAATTGCCGCGCTGGACAATCTTTATTTTACTGATTTTGCTGTTTTTTGTTTTGGTTGCTTTACGGATGAGAGCTAAGCACAAAAAGCAATATCAACAGAATAACTGCAAGCATATTGACGGATTATCGAATATTACATTCAATTCTGCAGTTCAGCTTGATAATGAAGCTGAAAATAAGGACTCCCTCGAGGTCTTCAATCTTCAGGGACTGGGCTCACGTGAGGAACAGCAGGATCGGTTCACTCTTTCGCCGTTGGATAATTTTGCCGAACAAGGTTTTTTAGCATTAATTTGTGACGGCATGGGAGGATTGGAGGATGGTGCGCTGATTGCCGATGAGCTCTCTAAGAAGATTCGTTCAATCTTTCCTGCAACGGATTTTGCAAATGCCATATCACAAGATGGAGACGTAAGTGTTTTGGCAGAACTCTGGGTAAAGCATCTGGAACAGCTTAGCGAAGTAATTCACGCAAAGCATGGTGATAAAGGTGGCAGCACGTTAATCCAGGTCTATCTGTATCAAAACAATTTGCTCTTTTGGTCTGTAGGTGACAGTGATTTATTTTTACTGCGCAATCAGCGGCTCTATGCGCTGAACTTGCGCCATGAGTATATCAATACACTTTATCTGGATGCGGCATATTCAGGCAGCTCTCTGACAGAGGTTGTACAAGATCCGCAAGCAGCTGCACTCAGTCACTTTATGGGCAGGTACAAGATCCGCTGTGATTATTGTCAGCGCACGTTTTCACTGCAAAGTGACGATCGCCTTTTACTCTGTTCGGACGGTGTCAGCGATACGCTTAGTCATCAGCAGCTTACAGATTGTCTCAATCTGAGAAAAGGAGCTGTTTTGTCGGAAGTTGAGGCAGAAATCCTCAAACAGAATAAAGTGAACCAAGATAATTACACCGCCATACTGATTGCTGTTAATCAGGTTTTAGCAGAGGCGAGCATTACGGATTAAACAAAATTTACGCAAATATTTTAAGGAGATTATTTTATGACACAGAAAAATACAGGAAAAAGAAAAAAAGTCTGGCTGGCCGTTATAGCAGTCACAAGCCTGCTGCTTATTTGCAGTGTGATATTTTTAGTTATCGGCATTAAAGCGACGTTCGGAACCTCTCCTCAGGAGGCCCGTAACGGTGTGGTCTATATCTATACACAATGGAGCGATCTGCTGGGTCAGACGTTCGGAGCGTCAGGAACCGGCTGGGCGATAGGTGTCCCCGGCGAGCCGGTGCAATACATTGTCACAAACGGCCATGTGGTACATGATGCATATAACGCTCAACAGGGCATTGATGGTACCAACGGTTTCATTAAGGTTATTTTTTCAGCTGCAGAAGGCGATGCGGTTGACGGTCAGGTTGTATACTTTTCGCAAGCTAACAAAAAAGATTTGGCCATTCTCAAGCTGCCCAGTCCCACTGCAAAAAGGGATGCTTTAGTCTTACGTCCCTCGGGTACTGTTGACTCCGGTGAAGAAGTTTTTGCCCTTGGCTACCCGGGTGTTTCAGATGAACTCCAGTCCGATATACGCTATGACACTAAGGATATCACCATGACTCAAGGCATTATCAGTAAGCGTGTGGCAATTAGAGGAACCGAATATGAGGCATTTCAAATGGATACAACGATCAATCATGGCAACTCCGGAGGACCTCTGGTAGATTCAAAAGGTTTTGTCTTAGGTGTCAATACTTTAGGACTGGTTACACAATTGACGGATACGGTTGAGCTCAGCAAAGGTAACGTATTTTATGCTTCCGTCATCGATCAGCTCAGCCGCGTCTTGAAGGAAGAGGGTATACCATACAGAATCAGCACTTATAAAAACTGGATGATTTACACTTTCGGACCGCTTGCGGCTTTGAGTCTGCTGATTTTGGCCTTCGGGTTAAATAAACTGCGTATACTGAAAAGTGCTCCGGTCTCCGGTGTTGCCTCATCAGATAAAGCGGAAGGGAAAGAGAATCAGCTTGGCGCAATGCGTGACAGTTATTTTGTGCAGTTGCGCGGTATCAGCGGAAAATTTGCACAAGCCAGCTTCAGTTTAGAGCACAAACTTTTACTGGGACGCGATCCGACAAAATGCAATATTGTATATGATGCCTCAACACCGGGTATATCTGCGGTTCACTGTTCAGTAAGCTATGACCCTGCAGAAGACAGTTTTATACTCACCGATCTGGGTTCATCATTCGGTACATTCTTAGGGAATGGACGAAAGCTTTCTGCTAATGTTCCGGAAAAACTATATACAGGTGACAGTTTCTATCTGGGTGATCCTAATAATCGTTTTATGCTTAGCAAATTATAAGTATTAGCAAAATGCCAGTGCTGACAGTTAATTCAAATTAATTGATATTTATTGAGGATAAAAATGTTAGATATTGCTGAATTTACCCATTGTGCCGGTCAGAATCAACAAAATGACCGCCTTGTATATGAACATAAACCGGGGACAGAGCGACTCATAGCAGTGCTGTGTGACGGACTTAACGGCAGCCGCGGCGGCGATATGGCAGCTCAGATTTGTTCGACTGCATCCCTGGAGGCTTTGACAGCAGGAGCTAATGTGGAAACCGCAGTGGTTCTAGCGGGTCAAGCCTTGCAAAAAGCACAGCAGAGAGAGCAAGAATTGCGTACTGCTGCCAGCACCATTGCTGTTTTACGTCTGGAACAGGGCAAAGTCACTTGGGCAAACCTCGGAGACAGCCGCATATACCATCTTTCCGGCAGAGATATAGCTCATATCAGTGTCGATGATTCACCTGCCTATGCAGACTATAAGCGTGGTAGTTTGGCGTATGAAGACATTCGCTTACAAAAAGAACGCAGCCATCTCAGCGCCGCACTTTGCGCATCTTATGATCCGGAAGTGAATAAGGCGCATGTGGATGAGTTTTATCTCAAAGACGGGGACGGTCTTTTGCTGTGCAGTGACGGATTGTGGAGCTATGTATTTGAAACAGAAATATTTATCGAATGGCTGAAAGCAACTTCGGCACAAGACTGGCTTGAGCGACTTTTATTGCGTTGTATACAACGTTCCCTCCTGGATGGTGATAATGTGAGCATGCTTACTTGTCTCTATTCGTCATCCGTAAAAGATCAAGAAACATTCGTAAGGGAGGACTCGAAAAATGGAAAATAAACGTTATTGCTATGGCTGTTTTCGTGAGTTAAGCGGTGAGGTTTGCCCTTACTGCGGCTTTCGGCCGACGACCGAGTCTCGCCCGACAATTGCCTTGCCCATCGGCGCAATACTCAACGGCCGCTATTTGGTTGGTAAAGTTCTGGGTATAGGCGGCTTCGGTATCACCTACCTGGCTTTGGATTTAATTCTCGAGCAGAAAGTTGCCATTAAAGAATACATGCCGACCGGGATAGCAACACGTGAAAGTGATCGATACACTGTTTCAGCTGTTTCCGCAAAAGAGATAGCCAGTTTTGAGAGCGGTGAGAGCAAATTTCTGGAGGAAGCACGTATTCTGGCAAAGCTCAAAGACACAGAGCACATCGTTTCCGTTTACAATTTCTTTAAGGAAAACGGCAGTGCCTATTTTGCCATGGAGTATGTGGATGGTCTCTCATTGAAAGATTATCTCAAACAACAGGGAGGTCATATCAGTATTGAAAATGCCTTAACCATACTCTTGCCTGTTATGAATGCATTGGGAGAGGTACATGCACAGGGGCTTTTACATCGTGATATCAGCCCGGATAACATCTATATTACTGACAAAGGTGAAAGTATGCTGCTGGATTTTGGAGCGGCGCGTTTTGCCTTAAGCAATGACAAAAGCTTTTCGGTCATTTTGAAACAAGGTTTTGCACCGGAAGAACAATACCGGACACATGGTAATCAAGGTCCCTGGACTGATGTCTATGCCATAAGTGCAACGATCTATTATGCGATAAGCGGGGTTTTGCCGCCGGACGCACTGGAACGAGTACATCACGACAATCTTATACCCCCTTCGCAATTGGGTTGTAAAATCAAAGCACGGACCGAAGCCGCATTACTCAAGGGTCTTGCAGTAAAAGCAGATGATCGTTTTCCCAATATGTCATCCTTTGTTTTGGCCCTGGTTGGTACACAAAGCGAAAGTAATGCCATTATCATGCCTCCTTATACTGCGGAAGAGGGTCTTGCCTATGGTGTTGGCGGAACTTCCGGATCCGGTGAAATTTTTGTTGCGGACAATGCTACCGGAAAGGGAGCAAATAATGTTTTGGCAAAATTGCGTGACAAACGTAATTGGCCTTGGTTGGGTGCAGGCATAGCTGTTGTGTTGTTGGCAATTATTTTACCGCTGAGCTTATCGGGCGGGAAAAAACATAAAGAAACTCCGGGAGGAGTCGGCGGAAATAATCAAAATGTAATTGCAAATATCCAAAAAGAGACAACAGAAGCGACAGCTGCGGGTATTAGTCCGACCGGTACTGCATTTAAGCCGGAAACCGATACTCCAAACAGTTCTGTGCCTGACACGACTGCATTTGAACCGGAAGATACTACTCCGGGCAGCTCCGTAACCACTGTTCCGATTACAGACACAGCAGCAGAGAATACAGAGCTTAAGTTATTGCGCAATGATGCTCTGGGCATCCAGATTTCTCTGCCGTCTGACTTAAGCATTGATAACAGCGACTCCTTATCCTATTTCATTGCCAACCGCGCAAACTATACTACTGTTGCTTGCTCTTTCGCTTATGCCTGCGGTGCACCGATGTATAATCTGGAAGATTTTCAGCAAAACATTGCTGAAATCCTGCCCTATACACTAGATTATTTTTATCTTGACGTTATACCCAGTCTGCAAAAAACAGAATCTGTGATGTTAGGTTCTATCCCTGCGATTAAAGCTGATTTTACCTGTGCCGGTAATACAGCTGAATGGTCGCTCTATGGTTTTGCCCCAAGTTCCGGACCCGGTTGTTACTTCTTACTAGTCGGCCAAGATACAAAAGATCCGGATTATATAGCACATAAAGAACAGCTGGAAAACTGCCTGTCCGGTCTAACACTGTTTGCTGTTCCTCAATCTGATCAAGTTATTGTCGAGGCTCAAACAGCGAATATGCAAATGGTTTACGACAGCTATTACGCGATACCGACCGGTATTGAAAACGGTGAACTGTTCCACATGTATTTTGATGAGTCGCAATTCAGCACAGGCAGTGCTTCGATCAATGTTTTCGACATTTCCGATAAAGCTTCCACGATTGAAGATGCTGTGTTGTTTTTAAATGACCAATTTCAGGCTTTTGCTACGGTTAGCGGCGAACCGCAAGGTACGGATATTTATACCCTAGGTAAAAAGCAAATTTGCAGTATTTTCCTCGACTTTACCTATAATGACGACGTAGACGAAAAACTCATGCACGGAACAATTCATGTTGTGCAGCTGGGTTCAAGAATCTTTGCGTTAGAAGGTTTTTATGATGAGACAAACACAGATGTTGTTTCTAAACAACTTGATTTGATCGGTGTTTCGCTGGATACAAAGCATTGAACTGTGTGCACGCAGATTATGCGATAAATCAGTAAGAAGATAAGCATTTAATTATATTTAATTCCTCGTTCTGATAAAAACGAAAGGAGAAATACCATGAAAAAAGGGATTATTCGAAAAGGAGCTTTTCTGCTGTTAACTCTGATTATTCTGTTTTCAATTTCCTCTTGTGCCGCTAAGGTAAAGCCGGAAAAACAAGATGAGCAGCAGGAAAGTGAGACTTCACTTGAAACCAACTCCAAATCGGATAACAGCTCTCAGACGGATAGCTCCCGGACTGATAGCTCCCGGACAGATATCTCTCAGACGGACAGCTCTCAGACGGATAGCTCCCGGACAGAGGATCCTTCTGAATCTCAAGCACGGGAATCAGGTACGACAACGACAAAATCTCAAGTAAAGGAATCAGGTACTACAACAAAGCCGGATTTACAAAATGAACTGCCGGAATCCACGGCGAGCAGTGATGAACAGCAAGAAGTTACCTTTGCCCTGCTACAGCCCGGGATAATATACGAGGACGAATTGGTGAAAATCAGCGTAGACGGATTGGAGATAGCACAAGGCTACGGTTACTCGGAAATCCTGTTCAGTTACGAAAATAAAAGTGATCTTACTCTGAATTTTTCAGACGATTATATTATTGTGAACGGAATAGTTCTCAACCTAAGCGTTTTTGGCGGCATCGTGGATCCTCACACTACAAATCAGGCTAGCCTGGAATTAACTACATATGAACTGGAAAAGGCTCAAATTACTGATATCTCCTCTGTCGAAATTGAGATGACCCTTGTCAACGATGAGACCTGGGAAGATCTTTATGTCCTTCCCAGATTGACTGTTCCGTTTAAAGAAGATGACAGAAATATCCAACCACAGAAAGAAGAACGAGTACTGGCAGATAATGAGGAGGTGAGGATAACCCTGATCAAAACTGTACAAAATGAGGACGGCATTAAATGTACTATGTTTGTTGAAAATAAAAGTAGCGAAGAAATTTCCGCCTCTGTTTCCGATTTTATTCTTAACGGAGTCGAGATAGGAGGTTATGGCTTTTATGCGGATATTCCCGTGAGTTGTAAGGGAATCTTAGAAATCTACTTAAGCAGCATTCAGCTGAAAGCTAATTATAATATTGACACTCTTAAAGATTTTAGTGTCACGGTTAATCTGATCAGCGATTCCCGCAGTGATTATACGTTCATTAATGATTTACCGGTTTACCCGTAAAAACTATATATAGATCAGGGCGGTCCGGGCTGCTCTCTGCATTGGATGTGATTTCCGACACTGATACATACTACTGTTTTCCGTGTATCGATGTCGATATTAAAAAACTGACTTAAGTAAAAAATACAATTCATTGATTAAAGAGGTATTAAAAATGAAGAATACAAACAGAAATATAAAGTGCAAGTTGTTGAGTTTTGCGTTAACATTGCTGTTATTATTGGCTGTCTCTGCCTGTGGTAAAACCGCAGATAACGGTTCATTATCGATAATCGACAATAATGAAAAAACAGATCCGGTAATCATTTCGAATCCAACCATTGTAATTAATTCGAATCCAACCACCACACCAAGTACGAGTACAACTGCTTCAACAAGTCCGGTTACAACCACCACACCAAGTACGAGTACAACCGCTGCAACAAGTCCGGTTACAACCGCCACACCAAGTACGAGTACAACCGCTGCAACAAGTCCGGTTACAACCGCCACACCAAGTACGAGTACAACCGCTGCAACAAGTCCGGGTACAACGACTACACCAAGTACGAGTACAACCACTGCAACAAGTCCGATTATAACCACTGCAACGAGTTCGGCTGCGCCTACTGCAACTAGTCCGAATACAGATATCGAGATTGATCTGAACGCACCTGCCGACGAACCACCATTATTTAACTGGGCGTGCGGATCATTTTCGATCATGTTATATGATGAGTGGTTTTATGATGAAGAAACCAGTGGAGATACGTATGGTCGCTTTATTCCGGAAGGTGATGACCGCCAAGGTATTATGATCGAAAACATTCCGATTCCGCTGATTGATTTCTCTGAGGTTTACCAGGAATATGTCGATGCGTGGCTGGAGGGCGACTGGGCAACGGGTTCCGATCTTATTTTCGCAGGAGATGCCCATTATGACGCATTTCCAGGTGCGCTGACGCTTACTTACGATATTTATAACGGATCCGAAATAATTGCCGATATGATTATTATTGCAATCCAGGGAAATCACGCCGATACATTTGCACTTATATACTGGGAAGAAATCGAACATGAGGGTGTGCCTTCCTACTACAATCAGGCGATGCGGATTTTTGAATCTTTTACCTTGTTAAACTGATTTTAATCCGACGATGTCTGATTAGGATTAAAGTAGATTATTTATCTAATAAAAAACATTAGGAGAAAAGAATGGAAAAGTCGACAAAATTACTTGCTCTGCTTTTGACCCTGGCAATGGCCGTTGGTCTGTTCACCGCTTGCGGATCTAAAGAGACGAAAACGGAGAATAAAACAACAGAAACTCCTGCTGAACAATCAGCTGCTCTGCAGGCCGCTGAGACAAAAAAAGAAAGTGATACAACGATAGCTCATACTGAGCAGACAAATACAACATCGACTGCTGAAACCAAAGATAAAACCGAACCGGAGCAGACAGATATCTCGAAAGAAACGGACTTATCAAACAAAGCAGATACACAAAAAGAGACAGATGAACCGAAAGAAACTGAAGAACCGCAAGCAACGGATACATCGGATAAAACTGAAGATCCGGAATCTGAACAAGAAGTACTCGAAAACAGAGTTGTTGCCATCGACTGGGCTCCCTATGATAAGCTGATTGCTGACATTAAAGAGGAATCCGATCCGGTTGTGCGTGAACAGCTGATGCATAAAGCCGAGGATATGCTGATGGAAACAGGTATATATGCTCCTCTCACTAATTTCAATAACTTCTACCTGATGAAAGATGATGTTGAAGGTGTATACGCGACGCTGTCCGGAGAGAGGTACTTTATGTTTGCAAGTAAGGGTGATGCTGAATCTTTACGTATTAATCTGATTGGTGAACCTGCTCGTCTTGATCCGGCACTGATTATTTCGACTGATGGCGGGATTTTAGCTTTGCACACTTTTGCCGGTCTTTATACTTATGATAAAAACGGTGAGTTGGTGCCGGACTTAGCGGAAGGTGTTGAGATTTCAAAAGACGGATTAACTTACACTTTTACACTGAAACCGAATCTGAAATGGTCTGACGGCAGTAAACTTACCGCCGCCGACTTCGAATGGTCCTGGAAACGTGCAGCTGCCATCTGCAATTCCTCGGCTCTGAATGTTATCGAAGGTTATCCGGATAAACTCAATGTTAAAGCGTCTGAAGACGGACGGACTTTGACTGTGGTTCTGGATATACCGAACGCATACTTCTTGAATTTAATCTGCAAATCAGCATTTCTGCCGGTACATCAGGCGACTGTTGAAGGTGCTGAGGGCTACAAGGATACTGATGGCAAAATCCCGGATGCCGGGGCCTGGGCGCTGGAATCCGGTTTCGTCTCGAACGGTGCATTCACGCTTGCAGAGTGGAAACATAATGAAAGTATGAAGTATGTCAAGAATCCGAATTACCATCGTGCTGATGAAGTAACACTGGAATCACTCGAATTTATTCTGAATGAAGATGCAGATACCGTCCTGGCGATGTATGAAACCGGTGAGCTGGACTTCGCCAACAGGTTACCGCGTTCTGAAATACCGGACCTGATCGGGCGACCTGATTTATATGAGATTGAAAGTTTAACTATCGATTGCATTTATCTTAACGAAAAGTCCGGGCTTTTTGCCGGTAAAACCGTGCAGCAGGCAAAAGACATAAGACAAGCTCTCTCACTCTTGATTGATCGTGAATCAATTTTTATGTCAGGTGAGGGAACAGGACAGACGATTGCAACCTCTATCGTTCCGGCGGGGATGTCTGACGGACACGGCGGTATCTTTAAAACAAATGATCAAGACTACACTTATCCGGTGGAAGATGGTTACTTTCAGACAGGTGCGGATGAAGCGAAAGCCATCGGACTACTTGAGGGTGCAGGATATATCTTTGAAGACGGTGTGCTTTCCGCGGATACACCACTTCGTTTTGAATTTCTGACATCTGTTGATGATTCCGTGACTGATGACTTACAACAAGGCTTTGCCCGGTACGGTATCACGATGGACATCCGGGTGGTCCCTTGGAATGTCTTTCTCGCTGAATATGCAGCGGAAAACTATGATGCAGCCCGCACCTCCTGGGTGGCTCCTTTCAATGATCCGATCTGTATGCTTGATTAGTCGAAGAATAATTTAATAACGAGATCAAATAAATCACCGGAGGGATTTTGCTGTACCCTATCAGATAAGAGGAGCTGAATATTGATTCTGCTCCTCTTTACCGGAATTTATCTTTATTTTAATTCGGCAATTTCATTTTGGTTTTTGTAAATTATATTAGCTTCAATAATACCTCTGACCATTGAAAGAGGATAGATGATGGTGTTTTTGCCGATAATAACTCCCGGATTAAGTACTGCATTGCAGCCGACTTCTACGTGATCACCGACAATTGCACCGAATTTTCTTAAACCGGTTTCGATTAATTCATTTTGATAATTAAGAATTACATTACTGCGATTAGCCTTAATATTCGATGTTATTGAACCGGCACCGAGATGACTGTATCTGCCGAGAATTGAGTCGCCGACGTAATTGAAATGCGGAGCTTCGACATGAGAAACCAAAATACAGTTTTTCAACTCCGTTGAATTGCCTACTACACAGGAATCTCCGACAATTACGCCGCCTCTGATAAATGCATTATGTCTGATTTCATTATCTGGTCCGATGATCAGCGGTCCGTTGAGCAGAGCGGATTCAGCGATTTGTGCAGTGTGATGAATCCAAATATCATCTTTGATTTGACTATATTCCGATTTTGGCAAACCGGGTCCTGTTTCTAAGATGTATTGATTGATCAAGGGCAGAGCCTGCCAAGGATATTCTACTTGTTCTAATAGCTTTTCTGCCAGGGTTCCTTGATATGAGATTAAATCTTTTGTTTTTAACATAGTTTACCGTTTACTCCGTTATTAAAATTAGAAATTGATAAATCCGATTTTTTACTTGAAATATTATATCTTAATTTATTCGACATTAATTACCTGAATAAGTCAAAAGGTTTTTGTTGCGATTGACTTTTAAAAATACAAATCTCGTCTTTGGTCGGATGTTTGAATTGAAGAAATGTGGCATATAATGCCGGACCGTCCGTGCTGCGATCCAGATCGGTGATTTTTCCGTATAATCTGTCACCGACCAAAGGATGATTATGCGCTTTCATCTGTGCCCTGATCTGATGGCTGCGTCCGGTTTTTAAGTCTACTTCGACCAAACTCAGATCTGTTTGAGGTAAATATTTCTGCACCTGATAACTTAATTCGCATTTCTGATACTTGTTAAGGTGTGATTTTCCGGGCTGATTAGTTACGATATATTTCCCGTGTACTTTATCGCGAGAAATATAATCCGACCAAACAGCATTTTGCGGTTCAGGCTGTCCGTAAATTACTGCTTCGTATTTTCTGACAAATTGATGTTCTCTGATTTGGGCGGATAGTCTTGATGCAGCTTTTGATGTTTTGGCAAAAGCCATTAAACCGCCGACCGGACGATCCAGACGATGGACTAAACCTAACCAGGCGGCACCCGGTTTATTATACTTAACGCGTAAATATTCTTTGATTATGTTTAAGAGATCAGGATCACCGCTTTGATCTTCTTGTGAAAGCAAACCGACAGGTTTTTCCACAACAATTAAATGATTATCTTCGAAAACAATCGGAATATTATATTCTTGATTTTGATAATTAATTTTTGTCATTTTATTCCTTTAAGCTATTGTCGTAAATTTAAGAACAATTCATTATTAAGATTGAAATATATCTAATATTAGCACTTAAAAACCGGTTTTTCTTGAGAAAACATAATGTGTCAACAATTAAACAAAGAAATCGTATAACTAATTATGAAAATTAGCTATAATGTTAAAAAAGACAAAGGAATATAGAAATATGCGAAAAGAAAAATTTCAACAAAACATGCAAATACAGAATGACAAAAAACAGAAAAAGTCTGATTTAACAGCGCAAGAAAAATCTGATTTAAGTACGAATTCGGATAAACATATTAAATATAATTGGTTAATCTGCCTGACAATGCTTGCGGCATTTATAATTTTAGGTCTTGCTCTGGACACACCCGGTAATTTATGGAATGGAATCATCAGGATTGTTTCGAGTTCTTCTGTCTTAACGACTGATTATTTTGTGGTTGGCGGTGTCGGCGGAGCTTTAATGCATAATGCTTGTTTTTTGATTATGCTTCTGACGGTAGTTTTGCTAAGCAAAACAAAATTGACCGGATTCATTATGGTAAATATTTTCATGCCGGTAGGTTTTGCATTTTTCGGTATGAATGTTCTGAATGTTTTACCGTTTTATTTAGGGGTATATATATATGCCAAAAGACATAAACAGCCATTCAGCAAGTATATCACCAATGCTTTTAATTTCGGTTGTATGGGTCCTATAGTCAGTTTTATCGGTTTGCATAGCGGATTGCCTTATTATTTTTCTGTACCTTTAGCTATTGTATATGGTGCATTAATTGGATTCTTCGGCATAACTTTTGCTGCAAATTGTTCCAAGCTTCACCGGGGATATACATTATACAATACGGGGTTTGCCGGAGGTTTCATAGGTATTTTGACTATAGCGCTTTTGGGAATTTTCAAGATTGAAGTAGCCAGACCTGATATCTTGCTGGAGAAAACCTCACTACCTTTTGCGATTTTCTTAATAGCATTTTCTGTCTATATTCTTTTATTGGGTCTTTTCCTTTCGAAGAAATCAGATTCAGATATTTCAGAAAAATCAGGATCTTATTTCAAACTTCTGAAACGCACCGGATACGGAGAAGTTTTTTACGAGTGTTGCGGGGCAGCAAATGCCTACATCAATATGGGAATTACGGGGTTGTTAGTAACCGGATTTTCTTTAGCAATGGGAACTCCGTTAACAGGTCCTGTTATCGGAGGTATCCTTTCTGTAATGGGCTATGCGGCACTAGGTAAACATCCGTTCAATATTATTCCGGTTATTCTCGGAGTGACTTTGAGCGGATTGGCGGCAGGTGCTGATTTATCAAGTTCCGGTTTTGTCATGATCGGACTTTTCGGCACTGCTCTTGCACCGCTGTGCGGGGATTATGGAATAATTCCGGGGATTGTTGCAGGTTTCATGCACTATGCCATTACGAGAATCAGTTCGGATTTTCATGGCGGATTTGTTTTATACAACAACGGATTTGCCAGTGGTGTAGTCGCTATTTTATTAATTAATATCCTGAATAATTTACCGAAAAACCTGTTTCGCAGAAATAATACAAATTCTTAATACAAATTACATCTTTTTCTGTTAGATTAATTAGAATTCTATTTCAAATGTGATTTATGGACAGCATTCTTTTTAGAATAGTTACTGTTGAATAAATTTAAGGTTTAATGAACAGACCTGAAATATTATTTGGGAGAACAATATGTTGGAAAAAGACAGAAAATTTGTACCGGAGGTCAGATCCGGTTTAAAAGATGATTCGATAATTGTCACACCTTCGGTGATTCGTAATTCGAGCGGAATCAAAATTTATAACCGAAGAATTAAATCATTTATTTTTACGACCGATGTTGCGACTATTAATTATTCAGATGCGGATGCAATTCTGGCAGTTTATCCCCAGACACCACATCCGGCGATTGTTGAAGCGATTACTGCTGTTGCAAGCCAACCGGTATTCGCAGGTGTTGGCGGCGGAACGACAGGCGGTAAGCGCAGTGCTTATGTTGCTGAATTTGCCGAAGCGAGAGGAGCAATGGGGATAGTAGTTAATTCTCCGACTACGACAGAGACCATCAGCTTACTTGATATTTCGGTAGAGTGCCCGATTGTAGCTACGATTGTTTCACATTATGATGATATTGAAAGTAAACTAAAGGCCGGAGCTGATATTTTGAATGTAGCAGACGGTAAAAATACACCTAATCTTGTGAAATGGATTCGTAAGCGGTATCCGGAAGTTCCGATCATAGCCACCGGCGGTCCTACAGATGAAACCATTCAGGAAGCTATTGATGCCGGAGCTAATGCCATCAGCTGGACACCTCCGACTAATGCTGAATTATTCAAAAACAAAATGGTCAAATACAGAGCAAAAAAACGTCAGTCTTTTATGGATAATCATAACGGAATGACAATGAACGAATATGAAAACAGAAATTTTGAAAATTGATCAATATCTGATTTTTCTGTTTGTCTGACTGCAATGACAGATGCAATTAAAACGCTGTCCGGATACGGTAAATATTTGTATTAAGCGGCTATTTGTTTTATCTTAACTATATTACATTGATATCCGAAGGAGAATAATATGGGCAATATACCTCTTATTTTAATCAGTGACGATGATCCGGTCGTTCATGAAGCTTTAAGTATTTACTTAAACGAAGAAAATTATCAATATATTTCAGTATATGACGGAGAAGCTGCCTTGACAGCATTTAAAGAAAAACAGCCCGATTTAATTATTTTAGATTTAATGATGCCCAAAATGTCGGGGATGGATGTATGCAAAGAAATCAGAAAAACGAGCAATGTACCGATTATTATGCTGACTGCAAAAGGTGAAGAAATTGATCGGATTTTGGGTCTGGAACTGGGTGCTGATGATTATATCGTGAAACCGTTCAGTCCGCGTGAAGTCGTAGCGAGAGTCAAGGCTGTTCTGCGCAGAGCTAATGATCCGGAAACCGGTAAATCTTCTTCTATTCTACGTTTTGACGGTTTGGAAATTAATATCGATAATTATGAAGTATTGGTTGATGGAGTTTCTGTAGCTTTTACACCGAAGGAAGTTGAGATATTGCATCTTTTAGCTTCGAATCCGGGTCAGGTTATGGATCGCGAACAAATACTTTCTAAAGTTTGGGGTTATGATTATTTCGGAGATACCAGAACCGTGGACACTCATATTAAGAGAATCAGGCAAAAAATCGACAGTGATAATCATAAATATGCGTTGCTTACAGTTTACGGTGTAGGATATAAATTCGAACCCGGTCAATGAATAATCGATTAGCGAAAATTTATGCAGAAAAACTTTATTTTACGTCGAATTTTATTTTTATTGCTGCTGGCTATCGTTTTATGGTCAATTTTAACCAGCATAGTTTACCTCAGAATTGCCCGTCCGATTTTTCGCAATTTAAAATCTGAAGACTTGTATAATCAAGCCAGAACAATTTCTTTTGTGGCATCGGAAGGCGATCAGATCGTTACCGATGATGTCATTCAACTGTTGACTTTGTCAATTCGGTTTTATGAATCCGGTGTCTTCATTTCCGATGAAACCGGAATGACTTTAATCAGTAAATATCCTCAAGATATACCTGATTATTTTTTAGAAGGTATCGACCATGAATTCAATTATTTTGTGAATGATATTTTGTCATTGAAATCACGTCAGTCAATGATTGTATTCTCTGAAAGGCTGAACAAAGATTTGATTTTTGTCGGAGTACCGATTATTAAAACGGTTGAAAACAAAAGCTATCTGATGGGTTCGGTTGTTATAGTACAAACGGTTGATGAACTTCAGGCAAGCTATTCGAGCCTGAACTCGGCCTTGTTGATTTCGACGATTATTGTCGGTTTGCTGGTTGCAATTCCGATCGTATTTTTTGCAAGTAAAGTCGTACAGCCTTTAACCGAAATGCGGGAAGCAGCGGCTGCAATGGTCAGGGGAGATTTTTCACAAAGATTGGAGCCGATTGAAGAAGATAATGAAATATCCTATCTGATCAATGCTTTTAATCATTTAGCAAGTGAATTGGATTCCAATATCTCAAAGCTGACCAATGAACGTAATCAATTGCAACATATCATTGACGGTATTGCCGAAGGTATTATTGCGGTCGATAGTGAGGGAGAGGTTACCCAGAACAATGATATGGTCTGGCATTTGTTTCACCAGAATACGCGTCTTTTCACTTCTGATGAATTGCTGAAAATTACCGGTTTAGATCAATTATTTGAGATTTGTTTGAGTGAACAAAGAATAGTTGTTGAAATTAAGGAATCCGGCAACGATTTAATTAATTGTTTGATTTCTCCCTTGCTTGATCAGGAAAATGTTCTGTACGGGGCGGTAGGTTTGTTCAGAGACGTTACCGAATCGGAAAAACTGGAAGAAACCAGACGTGAATATGTTGCCAATGTGTCTCATGAACTGAGAACACCGATCACTGCAATGCGCGGATTGCTTGAACCGTTAAATGACGGCCTGGTCAAAAATGAGGAGAATCGGCAAAAATATTATGCGATTTTATTACGTGAAACTAAACGTTTATCAGATTTGATTGATGATATGCTTGAACTGTCACGTATCCAAACTTCGGAAAAAATTATCAATCTGGAACCGGTATACTTGAAAAATGATCTGCTGGATTTGGCAGTTCGCTTTGAAGTTCTGGCAGATCAAAAACATATTACTTTTGAAATGCATGAATCTCAGGAACAATGGTCTACAGTATGGGGTAAAGCGGATCGGATAATCCAGATTCTTTCAACAATTATGGAGAATGCCGTAAAGTTTACCCATGAAGGCGGTAAGATTGTAATGTCAATAGTCGAAGATGTAACCGGATTGACCGTATCAATCAGTGATAACGGTCCGGGTATTTCACTTGAAGACTTACCGCATGTTTTTGAAAGATTTTATAAAGCAGATAAGGCACATAATGAGCGGGGAACAGGACTCGGTTTATCAATTGCTGCTGAGTTAGCCGAACAGATGGGACATACTTTAGAAGTGACCAGTGCTGAGGGCGAAGGTTCAACTTTTTCACTTAGAATGCCTTTTGCCAGAGATGTAATGAAATCTGAACCTCATCTGAAAGATGTTTATGAGAGTGATATTGAACATGAATGATGGATCTTAATATAGCAACTTAATTTATGAAAAAGTTGTTGAAAAGTAATTAAACATGAAGAATAAAGGTGTTCGCTTAAATAAATATATTGCTGCTGCCGGATATTGCAGCCGGCGTCAAGCCGATCAGCTGATAGCTCAGAATAAAGTTTTTCTGAACGGATCAATTGCTGAATTGGGAACTTTGGTCATGCCCGGAGATAAAGTTGAAATTGAAGGCAAGGTAATTGTTGCACAAACAACAGACGATTTAATATATTTAGCATTCAATAAGCCTCAGGGGATAGTTTGCACTGCCAATCCGGAAGTGAAAAACAATATTATTGATTTTATCAATTATCCGCAAAGAATTTTCACTATCGGACGCTTAGATAAGAATTCAGAGGGATTAATCCTTTTAACTAATGACGGTTCTATTTTTAATAAAATTGTCAGAGCCGAATATGAAAATGAAAAAGAATATATTGTGGAAGTAGATCGTCCCTATGATCAGTTTTTTGTCGAGTCGATGAAAAAAGGTGTACGCATCTCGGATCAGATGACTAATCCGACGCAAGTGATTCCGTTGAGCGGGACGAAGTTTCAACTGATTCTGACTCAAGGTCTTAATCGTCAGATTCGACGGATGTGTGATGCGCTTGGTTATCGGGTGGTGTTTCTGCAAAGGATTCGTATTATGAATATAACTTTGGGAAATTTGCCGCAAGGTATGTATCGCAATATTACTAAACCTGAATTACGGGATTTATTTGAACTTTTAAATCAGCAGTGATTTGCTTATTTCAGAGATTTGCTTAAACTTTTAGTAAATAGTAAAGTCTTTAAAGACATCGGCTGTTGCGGATTAATAAATATGAGTTCAAGGGTTATGTAGTCTGAGGGCTTTAATAAGACAGGTAAAGAATGCATAGATTACGATATTTGATAGGAATATTATTGAGTTTCAGCTTGCTGGCAGGTCTTGCCGGTTGTAGTTGCGGTTCTGCTGAAAGCGCAAATCTTGAAAAAAAACAGGCAATCGTTTCTGAAGATTTAAAACAAGATAAAATTGAACCGGAGCTGACACCGGCTCAAAAAACTGATAATCAGATTAAGCAAACGGAAAACCTTAAATCTGACAATGAGCTGAAAAATAATTCTGAACAAACAGCTGAGACTGAAAATATATCCGAACAGAGCAATGAACAGAACGAAAATTTACAAGTTGAAGCATCATCAGATTCAGCAGATTCAAAGCAAACAGGAACTGCCGGAGAAGACAAAGAAAATACTTCTTCGCAGTCAACATTAATTGAAAATCCGACAGTTAATCCGGAAAATACAATTGCCGTAACACATAGCAGTTCAAGTGATGCAACGTTAAAAGAAAGTTCATCAGATACTGAACCGGCTAAACAGCCAACAACTTCACATGACCTTACTTCAGGCAGCAGAACTTCAGCTACCCAGAAAGCAACCTCAGGTCAAACTGAAACAGCTGCCGAAACAAGAACAACTCCGGCAGCAACAACTTCCGCAGTAACGACTTCCGGAGCAACAACACCAAGGGCAACAACAACACCGATAGCAACTACAACACCGGCGATTACTACAGAGGCCGTTCCTGATACGATCAGGGTGCAAATCAGTGTTGAGTGCATCAATGCATATCAAGCCGGTAATGAAATTGCGCAGGCGATTTCCTCCGACGGGTGGATTTTGGGCGGAACAATCTACGAAATGCCGAAAAATTCTACAGTTTATGATTTGTTAATGGCGACCGGTTTGGTTGTCGGTTCAACTTCTACAAATCTCGGTATATACGTCTATTCGATTCAGTCATTAGCAGAATTTGCAGTAGACGGGAATGGCGGTTGGATTTACACTGTGAACGGCACAATGCCGTTAGTCGGAGTTGATTCCTATATTCTGCAGCCCGGAGACATTGTCCAATTCAGTTATACGGTTAATTTGGGTGATCTCTGATGCTAAGCTTAAAAGATTATCATCCGATCGTCAGTTTCGTTTATTTTATTTGTGTCTTAACTTGCAGCATGATAACCAGGAATCCGATTTGGGTTTTGCTTTGTTTGATTTTTGCGGCCATTTATGCAATTCAAATTAAAGGCGTCAGACATTTTCTGTTCCAATTTCTCTATTTTCTGCCGATGTTATTTTTTATCGTTTTCATGAACAGCTATTTTAACAGCTTGGGACTTACAGTTCTGTTTTATATAGGCAAGGGCAGTCCGGTCACTGTTGAGAATCTGACTTATGGTGTGATCAGCGGATCAGCTTTATTTACAATACTTTTATGGTTTGTTTGTTTCAATTCACTTTTGACCTCTGATCAAATTTTGACAATTATGGGGAAACGTTTTCCGACGATCGGTTTAAGTTTGGCGATGATCATTAAATTTATTCCGGATACTATTAAGCAGGGCAGAGAGATTTTATTAAATCAAAAAGCGATGCTCGGTAAACAAAAACTGACCGGTAAGCAGAAATTGAAATTTGCCGCTCGTATGCTCACCATATTACTCAGCTGGAGTATGGAAAATTCATTGGAAACTGCGGACAGCATGTTAGCTAAGGGTTATCCCGGCAGAAAGCGGATCAATTACGGCAGAGAACACTTCAATTCTGCCGATACCGGTTTGATTTCAACAATGATAATTTTGCTGTCGGGACATTTGATTTGTGCATTTTCAGGTCCGATTAAATTTGCCTACTATCCGTTTCTCAAGTGGAGCGGTTTGGCAACGGATCGGATTATACTGATTCTCTCGCTGTTAAGTTTAGGTTTGATTTTGGTCTTTCCTTTGTTTTTAGATATAATTAATCGATTTAAGTGGCAGAGAATTCTTAAACAAGAACAAACAACGCAACAACAAATTATTGACGGAATTATAATATATGAATGAACAGCAAACACTGATTGAATTTCGGAATTATTCTTTTACTTATCCTACGGGTGAAGGATTACCGGCTTTACAAGATATTAACTTACGAATTAAAACCGGTGATCTGACTTTACTTTGCGGAATGAGCGGCAGCGGAAAAACAACCCTCTTGCGTCACTTGAAGCCGGAATTAAGTCCGGCGGGGAAAAAAGCGGGTGAAGTGATTTTTGCAGAGAGTTTACGATCCCGGGATGATTTGCACAACCGGCAAAAAATTGCTTTTGTCATGCAAAATCCGTCCAATCAAATAATCATGGATTCAGTCTGGCATGAATTAGCATTCGGTTTAGAAAACCAAGGATTAAAAGTCCGGGAAATCGAACGCCGAATAGCTGAAATTGCAATTTTTTTCGGAATCGAAAACTGGATCGAGAAAAAAGTAGCAGAATTATCCGGCGGTGAAAAACAAATTTTGAATTTGGCATCAAATATGATTTTACAGCCGGATTTGCTGGTTCTGGATGAACCGACTGCTCAGTTAGATCCGATTGCGAGACGGGATTTTCTGCAAATGTTGTTTTATGTACATTCGGAAACCGGAATTTCAATAGTGCTTTCCGAACATAATCTCAATGATTTATTGGAAAATACCGATCATGTTTTTTTCTTAAATAAAGGTAAACTGGATTTTTCAGGTTCAGCAAGCGGTTTAACAGATTATCTGTTCAATAATGATCATCCGTATAAAACTGTATTGCCACTGGCAACTCAAACCAGTTTTTTGCCTGGTGTAAATCCGATAATGAAAAACCGGACAAATCGTCCGCTCAGCATCAAACAAGGTCGTGATTTATTAAGTCGTACTTTACGACATCAAACCGCCGCAAATTTTATTGAGGATAAAGATAATACTTTCGATAATCTGTTTGGAAGCACAAATCATGAAGCTGATATTTCTGATGATAAAATCAATATTTCAGCTGATCCGCTTAAAAACTCAAATTCCCTGACAGAGCGGATGCCTGAAATTCTTACGGCGGACCGGATTTGGTATCGCTATAATCCGGATGATGATTTAGTTCTTAAAGAAGCCAGTCTCAATATATATAAAAATGAGATTTTTGTTATTATGGGCGGTAATGGCAGCGGCAAAAGCACTTTACTGTATTTAATAAGCAGAGCATTGAAACCTTTTAAAGGCAGAATTAAAAGTACGGATCAAAAAAGAATTGCAATGTTAGGCCAAAATCCGGAAGCTGTTTTTGCTCAGGATACGGTGCTCCAGGTGCTTACCGAATTTAAACAGCGTTTTGCAAATACCGAGCAGGAAATCAGCGACATGATCGATTTATTTGATTTGCGTGATTTCTTACAACGTCATCCTTATGATTTGAGCGGAGGTGAAAAACAAAAACTGGCTTTAGCAAAAGTTTTGTTAATTAAACCTGATATTTTATTACTCGATGAACCTTTCAAAAGTCTGGATGTAATCAATAAACAGAAAATCAAGCAAATATTGTCGGCATTAAAACAAAAAATGTCAATTGTAATAGTGACACATGATGTTGATTTGATTGCTGAAATTGCAGATCGCTGTGCGATGATTTTTAACCGGAGGGTAATTGCACAAGCATCTACAATGGATTTTTTTCAAAAAAATTCTTACTTCACAACAACGACTTATCGTTTAACCAGAGACATCATTCCGGGATGTGTTATTTTCGATCATTTACAGCAAAAACTGGACAATCACAGAGACGGAGAATTGTCTGATGCGTAAATGGAGTTGGTTGGCAATAATCAGTTTGATTGCCGCGATGGTGATTTGTACTCTCCTGCGAATCGAGCAAACGGCTTTATTTACCTTTTTTGCAGCAGTTGTTGCAATAATTCCTTTTTTTATTTCTTATGAACAAAAAAAACCGAAACCGCGTGACTTGATGCCGGTAGTTGTATTGTCAGCTTTAGCAGTTGGCGGCAGAATTCTGTTTGCAGCGTTGCCGAATTTTAAGCCGACGACTGCAATTGTGATAATTACAGGTATGGCTTTCGGTCCGGAAAGCGGATTTATGACCGGAGCATTGTCCGGTTTAGTCAGTAATTTATTTTTCGGTCAGGGTCCGTGGACGCCATGGCAAATGTTGGCTTGGGGCATGATCGGCTTCATTGCCGGGATTTTATCCGAGAAAAACATTTTAGTTAAACCATGGTCGATCTTTGTGTATGGTATTCTGGCAAGTTTCGGTTTCGGTTTATTTATGGATACCTGGAATATTTTAGGTTTTGTTCAACCCTTAAATTCTAAAAACATCCTGGCTTCTTATCTTTTAGGGGTTCCCTTCAATATCAGTCATGCACTCTCGACTGTTATTTTTCTCTTACCTGTCTATAAGACTTGGCTTTGTCAATTAAAGAGAATCAAACTCAAATTCAATCTCAAATAATGTGCATTTATTAAAAAATCATTTGCTTATTGACAGTTATACCTGAATTCAGTACATTCTATTTAGTTAAGTATTTTTAATTAAAATATTCAAAGTATTATATTTGTATCTGAAAGGACATTAAATGATATTTAATAAAGTCAAAGCTGTTTTAATCGAAGTAATGGGTGTAGCCGAAGCAGATGTAGTTGAAAGTGCATATCTGATTAACGATTTAGGTGCGGATTCATTAGATGCAGTTGAAATATCGATTGCATTACAAGATGAATTCAAGATTGAAATCGAGGATGACGATATCCTTAAAATGCAAACAGTCGGCGATATCGTAGATTACATTAAGCAACACAGTTGAAAAAATAATTATTAAAAGAACAAATAAAGGATATAGCTGCAAGCGATGTCCGGCATATAAAAGAGAAAAAACAAAATATACAGAACGGTATAAATTATGGATAAACAAGATATAAAAGAATTAATGGAACAATTTGATCATAGTTCTCTGACCAAATTTAAATTAAAAAATAAGGATTTTAATTTGAGTTTCAGCAAAGAGATTACTTTTGATCTTGCTCAGGCGGATATGACAAGCTTTGTACAAAGAACAGCTCAGGCAGCAACTGCAGATTCTGATGAAAAACAAGCTGAACAAAGCAATCTGTTTGAAGTCAAAGCACCGATGGTCGGAACTTTTTTTGCTTCAGCTGAAGCGGGCGGTAAGCCTTATGTTGAAGTCGGAGATCAAGTTAAAGCCGGTCAGATTATCTGCATAATAGATGTAATGAAAACAATGAATGAAATTCCTGCACCCGTTGCCGGTAAAGTTGTCAGCATTCATGCTGAAGATGGTGAACTAATTGAATTTGACTCATTATTAATGATTTTGGACACCGAAAATGTTTCGTAAGATTTTAATTGCCAATCGGGGAGAAATAGCGGTTCGGATTATGCGTTCATGCCGTGAAATGGGAATTGACACGGTTGCGGTTTATTCGACTGCGGATAAAAATGCGTTGCATGTTCAAATGGCTATGGAAGCTTATTGCATCGGCGGACCGGCACCGAAAGACAGCTACCTCAATATGCAGGCGATTCTGACCGTAGCTTTGGAAACCGGTTGTGAAGCAATTCATCCCGGTTATGGTCTTTTATCGGAAAATGCTGATTTTGCCGATATGGTTGAAGCAGTCGGTTTGAAATTTATCGGTCCTTCCGGCAAAACAATTGATGCATTGGGAGATAAAGCCAATGCCAGACGTTTGATGAAAAAAGCCGGAGTGCCTGTACCTCCCGGTTCTGACGGAATTTTAAAAGATGTTCAGGAAACTGTCGAAATTGCAGATAAGATCGGCTATCCGGTATTAATTAAAGCATCTGCCGGAGGTGGCGGTCGCGGTATGCGTCGCGTCGATAATGCGGAACAAATGGCGCAAGCGTTTAATGAAGCAACTCTGGAAGCACAAAGTGCATTCGGTGACGGATCTCTTTATCTGGAAAAATTAATTGAAAATCCGAAACATATTGAATTTCAGATTTTGGCTGATCAACAAGGCAATGTAATTCATCTCGGCGATCGGGATTGTTCCTGGCAAAGGCGCAAACAAAAGGTCATTGAAGAAACACCATGTGCCAGATTATCCGACGATTTAAGAAACGAAATGGGCGAAGCGGCGATTCGGGCAATTAAATCTGTTGATTATGAAGGTGCCGGTACTGTTGAATTTGTTTTGGATAGTCAGCAAAATTATTATTTCATAGAAGTAAATACCCGAATTCAAGTTGAACATCCGATTACTGAAATGGTAACCGGGATCGATATTGTGCGTGAACAAATTCGGATTGCTAACGGTGCAAGTTTACCGATAACGCAAGATGAAATGCAGATACGCGGTCATGCAATTGAATGTCGTATCAATGCGGAAAAACCCTCAGAGAATTTCAGACCGAGTCCGGGGAAAATAAACAACTATATTATGCCCGGCGGTCGTTCGGTCAGAATCGACTCGGCAATTTATCCCGAATATGAGATCAGTCCGTTTTACGATTCAATGGTGGCGAAAATCATTGTTCACGGCAATAACCGCAGCCACGCCATCAGACGCATGCGGCGTTGTTTAGAAGAATTGATAATAGACGGAGTGGAAACCAATGCCGCCTTGCTTTATGTTTCACTGTTTGAACAATCAATGATCCGTGGTACCTATGATACTTCCACTTTAGAAAACAAATTAGAGGATTTATTAACATATGCAAAAGTCTTTCATCTTCCTACAGATACGGAAATTAATGTTGAAGAAAAGAAATGATATTCGGCTGAGAAAGGTAACTGAACAATGAAAGGATTTTTTGATAAAAGGCGTAATCAATTAGAAAAAATGGATAAATTGACGCGTTTAAGAGCTCCGGCAAAGAAAAAGGAAATTCCGGCAAATGTTTTTATGGGATGTCCCGCATGTGCAAAATCCTTTACGCATCAGGTCTGGTCTGAAAATCTTTATGTATGTCCGGAATGTAATAAACATCTAAGATTAGGTGTTAGATCCCGTCTGAATCTAATTATGGATGAGAATTATGAGTTTATTGATGAGCCGTCTGAATTCCGTAATCCGATCGATTTTCCGGGGTATGAAGAAAAGTGGCGTAACGCATACGATAATACCGATGCTGATGAAGCGGTCGTTTTTGTTAAAGGAGCAATTGCTGAACAACCTTGTATTGTCGGTGTAATGGATACTAATTTTCTGATGGGTTCATTGGGCAGTATAGTCGGAGAAAGAATTATTAAAGCATTAGCACTGGCAACCCGGGAAAAATTACCGGTGATAATCTTCACCGCAAGTGGCGGTGCAAGGATGCAAGAAGCGATTATCAGTTTAATGCAAATGCGTCTTGTTTCTGCCGCTGTAGGCAAATTCCAACGTGCAGGCGGACTATATATCACGGTGATGACTGATCCGACGACAGGTGGAGTTACTGCGAGCTATGCCTCTTTGGGCAATATAATTTTGACAGAACCGGGTACCTTGATTGCTTTTGCAGGACCGCGGGTTATTCGCGATACAATTAAAGAGGAATTACCTGAAGGTTTTCAAACTGCAGAACATTTGGAAAAACGTGGTTTTGTGGACCGGATTATCGATCGTAAAGATTTGAAAAAATCATTGGCTGAATTATTAAAAATGCATAACAGCAAGCAGGATAAAGTGAAATTTTCTGAATCAGACTTGCAGAAAACGATATGTTCGACAACCGATCCGCAATCGGCTAAACAAAAAATCGGCAGTTTAACAGCTTTTGAACGAGTGAAAATAGCACGTGATCCGGATCGGATCAGCCCCGAACAAATATTAGAATTTCTCTGTTCAGATATTTTTGAATTACGAGGCGATCGTCTGTATGGTGATGATCCGACTATTTGCGGCGGACTGGCCACCCTTGGCGGCTTGCCGATAACCTACATCTATACCCGAAAAGGTGATGATTTGGAAAGCCGGATTAAATTGAATTTCGGAATGCCGCATCCCGAGGGATATAGAAAAGCCAGACGTTTAATGCAAGAAGCTGATAATTTCGGCCGGCCGATTTTGACAATAATCGACACTCCGGGAGCATATCCGGGTATAGGTTCGGAAAACCGGGGAATGGGTGAAGCGATTGCTCAGAATCTGCGATTTATGTCAGCTTTGAAGACACCGAGTATAGCTTTAATCAGCGGTGAAGCCGGCAGTGGCGGAGCGATCGCTCTGGCATGTACGGATAGATTATTTATGCTTGAAAATGCGGTATATACGATTTTATCTCCTGAAGGTTTCGCCACAATTCTCTGGAAAGATGTTTCAAAAGTTGAAGAAGCATCTGCCAACATGCGTTTAACCGCTCAAGATATGTATGAATTAAAAGTATGTGATCAGATTTTCCCGGATGATTTAACAGGATTGAAACAGGCAATAGCAGATACGTTCAATCAGTTAATCAAAGAAAAATCGAATCAATAGATGAACAGATAAGAAAAAATTAATCAATTGATGCAAGAAGAGTCTGAACAATTGATGTAAGAAAAGAGGATACAATGGGTATTAGTTTAATAAGTGCAGCGAGATATTTACCGAAGGGCACTTTAACCAATTTTGATTTGGAAAAAATGGTTGAAACCAGTGATGAGTGGATTCAGCAAAGAACCGGTCTTATTTCCCGGACAATTGCCGAAGATGAAACGATTGCCGATATGGCAATCAAAGCCGGTGCAAAATGTTTGCATAATGTAGCTCCGGAAATCAAAGAAAAGATTAAGGTTTTGATTTTGACCACAGCTTCTTATTTGCAAGTTGTACCACATGTAGCGGCAACTATTGTTGAACCGTTGGGCTTAAATAAGGATATTTTAGCTTATGATTTAAATGCAGGATGTACAACTTTCATCTATGCTTTGAATACAGTTGAAAGATTTTTAACCGAACCGGGAGATTATGCTTTGATCGTATCTTCGGATAAATTAAGCGATTATATTGACTATACGGATCGCGGAACTTGTATTTTGTTTGGTGACGGTGCTGCAGCAACATTATGGGAATATTCGGAAGAAACGGATTATTACTCAATCAATCAAACCATAACTAATCCGGAAGTCCTTTACCGTGAAGGGAAATACGTTCATATGAACGGAGCGGAAATATTTAAATTTGCGGTGGGCACATTGCCGGGTCTGATTGAAGAAGTCTGTACAAAAGGCAATGTTGCGATTGAAGATGTTGATTTGTTCCTTTTACATCAAGCGAATGGACGAATAGTTGAATCGGTGGCGCGTAAATTGAAAATAGATGATGAAAAATTCCCGGTCAGATATCAAAATATCGGTAATACTTCATCACCGAGTATACCGATTTTGATGACCCAACTGATGGATGAAAACAGATTACAGAAAGCTAAAAATGTTGTTTTAGCCGGATTCGGTGCCGGACTAAGTTTAGGAATTGTTTTATTGAAAGGAAACGGACAATATGTGGTTAAATGAAAAATTTAATTTAAAATACCCTGTTATATCCGGCGGCATGGCAAATATCAGCACTGCGGTTTTTGCAGCTGCAGTCAGCAATGCCGGTGCTCTCGGAATGATCGGTACAGGTGCCTGGACTGCGGATCAGGTTCGGGCAGAAATCAGAAAAGCAAGAGAGTTGACCGACAAAACTTTCGGCGTCAACTTAATGTTGATGAATCCTTATTCGGATGAAGTTTCAGATGTTGTGATCGAAGAAGGAATTAAAGTTGTCACAACCGGTGCCGGTAATCCCGCTCCTTATGTGGAAAAATGGCATGCAGCGGGAATTTCCGTGATTCCGGTCATTTCTTCACTCTCGCAAGGTGAACGTATGCAAAAACTGGGAGTTGATGCTGTAGTCGGTGAAGGTCAGGAAGCCGGCGGACATATCGGCGACTCGACTTCAATGGTACTGTGGCCTTTATTAACGAAAAATCTTGACATTCCGGTAATCGGTGCCGGAGGTGTGGCACTGGGCAGTCATATTGTTGCCGGCCGTGCATTGGGAGTTCAGGGTTTTCAGTTGGGTACTTTGCTGCTTTCGGCAGAAGAATGTCCGATCCATGACGGTTTCCGTGAACAATTAATTAAAGCACGAGATTCGCAAATAACAGTAGTAGGTCGTGCCGGCGGCGGTTTGCCGACCAGAATCATGAAAAATCCTTTAGCAAGAAAATATATTCAATTTGAAAAAGAAAACAGACCAAAAGAAGACTATGAGGAAATTATGAATGGTGCTTTGAAAAAAGCGGTCTTCTCCGGTGATAAAAATGAAGGTTGTTTCATGATGGGATTGTCAGCTTCTTTAATTGATGAAATCAAACCGATGGAAAAAGTATTGGCTGATTTGTTTGCCGAAGCCGAAGCCGTATATAGCAGAATTAAAACTGAGGATATTTTGGCATGAAAATAGTTTTTCTTTTTGGCGGTCAAGGTAGTCAATTGCCCGGAATGGCACTGGATGTTCGTCAAGAGTTTTCTCAAACCGAACAACTTTTTCAAACTGCATTCAGTGTGAATCCGGATTTAGAGCAAGTTTTGCACAGTGAATCGGAAGATATTAATCAGACCGGATTCACTCAAACGGCAATCGCTCTGTTCGGTGCAGCAATAATTCAAGTCTTGCAGGAAAACGGCATTGCAGCGGATGCGGCAATCGGTTCAAGCATCGGTGAATATCCTGCTCTTGCAGGACTTGGTGTTTGGTCGTTAACTGATATGATCAAAATTGCATCGGCACGCGGCAGTCTGATGGCAGAACGCTTAAGTAAGCGGAAAGCGGAGGGGTTTTCAGACGGTATGCATGCGGTACTGGGTTTGACTGAAACGATAATTTCACCTTTACTCGAAAAATATGATCAACTTTGGATTACGAATATCAACGATGAAAAACAAGTAGTGATCAGCGGTCAAATAGAACAATTGGTTGAACTCGAATCAGAGCTTAAACAAGCAGGGGCACGCAGAATTGTACCCTTAGCCGTTGAGGGAGCTTTTCACACGCCTATCTTCGCTGCTGAACAAAAAGAATTGTTGCAGATCATCGAACAATATCCGTTAAGCGTTCCGCAAAAAGAATTTTACTTTAATCGTAATGCCGAGCCTTTATCGGCCATTGCGATTTCAGAAGATCAGCAAAAAAAGAATATTCAACTCTGGATGTCTGAACAGATGATTTCACCGGTCCGGTTTTATCAATGCGGTGAAAAATTGTTCGCGGATCAAACTAAAGCTGAGATTGCTGCGGATGAAACAAACGGTGCTACTGATCAAGCGGAGAGTTCTGAACAATTCGATCTGGCTGTGGAAATATCTGCAAAACCGGTTATTGCCGGTATGTTAAGGAAATACTTAAAGAATATTCCAACTGTCCAGATCAATTCAGCAGAACAATTGAAAGAGTTCTTACAAACAATCTAGAAAGGTTAGCTGAAATGGAAAAAGAAATTGCATTAGTCACAGGTGGCGGAACAGGTATCGGTCAAGCTATTTGCGAGCAATTGGCAAATCCTGATCGACACATATATATACATTACGGAGGTTCACAAAAGGGTGCCGAACACACTTTGAGTTTGGTTGAAGCCCGGGGCGGATCAGGTGAAATTATTCAAGCTGATCTTAATGACAGTGAACAAATTTCTGCGATGATTCAAAAGATCAAAAAACAATCAGGGCGTTTGGATATTCTGGTCAATAATGCTGGGATTACCAAAGACGGATTGGCTGTTCGGATGTCAGATCAAATGTATGATGATGTGATCAGAGTAAATCAAAAAGCGGTGTTCGTTACGATGCGTGAAGCAAGTAAATTAATGATGCGGCAACGTAAAGGTAAAATTATCAATATCAGCAGTGTCGTCGGTTTACGCGGTAATGCAGGACAAATCAACTATGCGGCAGCCAAATCAGCAGTTTTTGCTATGAGTAAATCTTTGGCTCAGGAATTAGCCACAAGAAATATTACAGTTAATTGTGTTGCGCCGGGCTATATCAATACGGCTATGACGGAAGAATTAACCGATCAGGTTAAGGATGCAATTCTCAGTCAGATTCCGTTGCAAAGAACCGGAGAACCGAAAGAAGTTGCTTATGCTGTGAAATTTTTAGCCAGTAAAGAAGCCGACTACATCACAGGGCAAAGTATTTCTGTTGATGGCGGCATGAATATGTAAAAGGAAGGCAAATATGGAAAACAGAGTAGTTATAACAGGTATCGGTTTACTGACCCCGCTGGGACTTGATCGTGAAACAACATGGCAGAATCTCAAAGACGGAAAAGTAGGAATTACCGAACTTACTAAATTCAGTGCGCCGGAAATTGATGTATACGTAGCAGGTCAGATTCATGACTTTGTAGCAAAAGATTATTTAGATCATCGAACAGCACGTCGTATGGATCCTTTTACACAATATGCGATAGTAGCTGCCAGAGAAGCTTTTGAACAAAGCGAACTGAACGATGTCGAATTCAATCGCGACCGGGCGAATGTTATAGTTTCCACCGGTATCGGCGGGATCATTACCTTAGAAGCCAATAAAGTGATGGGCGAAGAAAAAGGTTATAACCGGATATCGCCTTTCTTTATTCCAATGGCTATAGCCAACATGGCTTCAGCAGCTATTTCTATGGAATTCGGTCTGCACGGTCATTCTTCATCTATTATTACTGCCTGTGCCGGCGGTACCGATGCTATCGGTGAATCATACCGCCAGATTAAGCATGGTTATATGGATGTTGCAATTACCGGAGGTACGGAAGCGACAATTACCCCTTTATGTATCGGCGGATTTGCCGCAATGCGGGCTTTATCCACATCCAAAGATCCGTTATCAGCTTCAAGGCCTTTCGACATAGATCGTGACGGTTTTGTTCCGAGTGAAGGAGCAGGAATTTTGGTTCTTGAATCGTTAGATCATGCATTGGCGAGAAAAGCACCGATTATTGCTGAAATTGTCAGTTATGCTACAACCAGCGATGCGTATCATATGACAGCGCCTGATCCTGAAGCAACGCAAGCAACCAGAGCAATGCGAGAATGTTTAAGTTCTGCCGGTCTTGAACCGACAGATATTGATTATGTGAATGCACATGGGACTTCGACACCATTAAATGATACAATTGAAACTCAAGTTATCAAAAATGCACTGGGCGAACATGCCTACAATGTGAAAATTTCATCCACCAAATCCATGCTGGGGCACGCTTTGGGCGGCAGCGGCGGCATAGAGCTTGCGGTCACCGCTCTCTCAATCCGTGATCAATTTGTCCATCCGACCATGGGCTTAAAAGCAGCTGATCCGCAATGTGATTTAGACTATGTACCGGGCAAAGGACAAGCGTATCAAGTAAACACTGCAATCAGCAATTCACTCGGTTTCGGCGGACATAATGCCTGTATTGCAATCAAAAAATTCAGTGAATAATCAATCAGCCGGAATAATTATTCAACTGAAAGAAATTTTATAAAGCTATAAGACAAAGTATAGAACCATAAGGCAAATAAAGTGAGTGAATAAGAAAAAAGTTCAGCAAAAACAAGAGGAAATATAAAACAGACAACCGGCTTAAAGATGTTTGATTTTTATCAGGAGAAAAAATGTCGATAAATTTAGAAAATTATGAAATTGAGAAAATCTTACCACATCGTTATCCCTTTCTTTTAGTAGATCGGATTATAGACGGAGAGTGGGGTGAATTTGCGGTAGGCATCAAACAGGTAACTCGTAATGAATGGTTCTTTGACGGACACTTTCCCGGAAAGCCGATCATGCCCGGTGTTTTGCAACTGGAAGCAATGGCACAAGTCGGCGGGGTCGCGTTTCTCGGATTACCGGAAAACCAAGGAAAATTGGCTCTGTTTGCCGGTGTAAAAAACGCACGTTTTGCAAAACCGGTCTTGCCCGGTGATACACTGACTATTCGTACGGAATTTACCGGCAAAAAATTAAACATCGGTTTTGCCAAGGGAGAAATTCGCTCCGGGGATCAACTCGTGTGCAAAGCCGAAATGCAGTTTTCCATAGTTGATGCCGACCAAGTCTGATTAGGTATTTTCAGATAAAACCATATAATAAAATTAGTTAAAGAAGAAAACAAATAAACACCTAAATAAATATAAAAACAGATAAATGAGGGCTGTTAAAATGCGTAATACTGAATATAGAGATAATATTGCTCAAGATCTTTATGAAATTTATCGAAAAGTAAAATTGTACACTTTCCATAGAATATTTCGTAAGATAACCACCAAAGAGGAAGATTCTTTAACAGCGCTTGAAGTACTTAGCCTGGATTTAATCCAAGGAATGGAGAATCCGACTCAAACTGAATTTGCCAGATATATCAATGTTTCAATGCCGAATGCGACATATAAGTTGAACAGTCTTGAGAAAAAAGGATATTTAACGAAAGAACAATCGGCTGAAGACGGCAGAATTTTTTATTTAAGAGTCACAGAAAAAACAAAAGAACTTCTCGGAACCAGTGAAAGATATTTAGACATTCTCTACAGAAGACTTCAACGTGAATTCAAACCGGAAGAACTGGAAGTGTTTGAGAAGGTAATCCATACTGTTTCGAATGAATTAATGGTAGAGCTGGATCGTTACGTGGAATATCGAATTTAAGAACTGGAAATGGATGATAATTATAATAAAGATCTTTAACGACTGACAAAAATATAAATCCGTATGATTTGGAAAACAAATTAAAAGACTTGTCTATCTATAGATTCAAGTCTTTTTTATACAATGAATGATGTTAATTATTAATATAGAAATATCACTTTTAGGTATTAGCGTCTAATTTGTATTAAGTTATTTTCTTTTCAGTAACCCTTTTAACATACCTACAAAGAACCCTAATACAAATAAGCCTATAACAAGGTATATCTTGAGGAAAAACAGGAATATCCCTCCGAATACAGCCAACGGGACGCCTATCCACATCATAATTGCCTGAGCTGTTTCGCTTGCTTGTTTACGTGGTTTCATTACATCACCGCCTTTTACTATTCATGTAAAATCATTCCGAATTGATATAAAAAATAATGGCGAAAATGGTTGTTTATCTATTTGTTATTATCACTTATATTATAACATATAAACCTTAAACTTGAATGACTTACTTGAGCAGCAAAGAAGAAAAAACATAAAACCGACAAATAATCATGCATAAGTTATTCATCATTAATCATTTTTCTTGTAAGTTTTGATTTGCAGAAGAGAAACCCTATTTCCTTTGACTTTAAAACTAAATGGTGACCCTAAGGGGAATCGAACCCCTGATTCCGCCGTGAGAGGGCGGCGTCTTGACCGCTTGACCATAGGGCCGTTTTAGCAATCTGATAATAACAGAATTATTTTTAAGCATCAAGTTATTATTAATTATCTTAAAAAAATAATTTCATCTTGAACTGAAGAAAACATAATTCCGTTGAATTATTCTGTCGAATTATAACTAAGATTGATTAAGTTTCAAATAAATATTCAAAATATTATATCTCCGAATCTTTATTAAATGTTAAGAAAATGTTAGAGTAATGTAAAATTTACGTATATTACGGGGGGAGAAAACGTTGTATCATTATTGCTCATATTTATCGTAAATTGCATTAAACAGATTGCTTCTGATTGTTTGATTTTGTTATTGTTTTTTCGCTTGATGAATTAAACATCAGCTAGTAATGATATATATGATTATGTTACAACGTTTTGATTTGATAAATGACAATCTTTAATATCTTGGAATTGATAGGCGGTCTTTGTCTGTTTCTATTCGGTATGTCTATTTTGGGCGATAGCTTAACTACGATTTCCGGCGGAAAAATGGAAACGATTCTTGGTAGGTTATGTTCTACAAAAATTCGCGGTTTGTTGTTAGGTCTTTTGGTAACGGGGGTTATCCAATCATCATCAGCAACAACTGTTATGGTTGTTGCTCTGGTTAACTCAGGAGTAATGAAGTTGGTTCAGGCCGTTCCGGTAATTATGGGAGCGAATATCGGTACAACCGTTACCGGCTGGATCTTAAGCTTAAGCGGAATCTCCGGTGAAAGTTTGTTCATTCAGATGTTGAAACCAAGTTCCTTTACGCCTATTCTGGCGGCGATAGGGATTGTTCTGATTTTTACTGCTAAAACTGAGGGCAGAAAGGCTACCGGACATGCCTTATTGGGTTTTGCCGTTCTGATGTTCGGCATGGAAGTGATGTCCGGTTCGGTTGCTCCGCTCCAGGGTGAGCCTGAATTCAGAAATATGTTCCAAGTTTTTACCAATCCTCTGGTCGGTGTACTTGTAGGGGCAATTCTGACAGCTATAATACAATCTTCTTCTGCTTTTACCGGTATATTGCAGGCTTTGAGTACGACCGGAGCAATTACATTCGGTTCGGTTATACCTCTGATCATGGGTCAGAATATCGGTACCTGCATTACCGCTGCCTTAGCTTCGATTGGTGCCGGTCGAAATGCTAAACGTGCGGCTTTTATTCATTTGAGCTTTAATGTAATCGGAACAATTTGCTTTATGATTGCTTTCTATGCGATCAACTTTTTCTGGCCTTTTCCGTTCATGGGAGACGTGGTTAATGAAGTCAATATTGCCTTGATTCATACAATCTTTAATGTGTTTACCACTATTCTTTTATTTCCGTTTAGTAATCAATTGGTTAATTTTTCGAAAATCGTTCTGCCTCGTAAAGAGCCGAAAATTAAAAAAGACGAAATTACTACCAATTTAAGACTCTTGGATCCGAGATTCCTTGAACGTCCGGGTTTTGCAGTTGAACAAGCATATACGGTAACCTGCAAAATGATTGAAACTGCGACAGCTGCGCTGAATGCCGCGACCGAATTGCTTTATGATTTTGAACATGAAGAATATTTACATGTTGAAGCCCTGGAAAATCAGGTAGATCAGTATGAAGATGCTTTAATGGAATATACGATGGGAATTACTGCCGGCAGTCTAAATCAAGCCGACAACCGCAAACTGACCATCATCATGCATTCTCTTAATGATATAGAGAGGATCAGTGACCATGCAATTACCATTGCAGATCAAGCGAAAATCAAGCATCAGGCGGAGAATTCGTTCTCGGAACAAGCGATGCTTGAATTGAAGCTTTATACCGAAGCAGTAACCGATATTATGCAGATGACGCAAGATGCTTTTATCAATATAGATCTTGATCTGGCAGAAAAAATATCGCCTTTGGAAGACAGAATTGATGAGATCAATAAAATTTTGTATGATCGCCATATAGAACGTTTGAAAAACAATATTTGCCGGATTGAGAACGGAATGACGATCGTCGAAATCTACACATGTTTTGAGCGAATATCTGATCATTGCAACAATATCAGTATAGTCTTGCGCCAATTCAGTGAACAATTATTCCGTTCGCATGATTTTGATAATAATGTAAACAGATTAAGTCCGGAATATAATAATATGCTTGAAGCTTATACGGAAAAATACGCTTTGCCCGCTGTGGAGAAAATTCTTGAGAGTTATTGTTCTAAATAGCGATTAAAGAATAAGTATTAATTAAGACTTGACAATTTTGTATTGCAAAAGGATAATGTAAAACTGTATAAAACAAAAGGATAAGCTTTTCTTCATCCTTTGACAACGAGGTGTAGCGCAGTCGGTAGCGTGCCTGCTTCGGGAGCAGGAAGTCGCAGGTTCAAGTCCTGTCACCTCGACCAATCAAAAACTCCGTGATGTCGTCTGTTGCGGAGTTTTTAATTTCAGCATATTTTCGCAAACGAATAAGGACAATCTAATAACTTATGCAAACAATCATCAGACAATTTTGCCGTAAACAGTTTTGTTGCTATTTGTTATTACTTTTTATAAATAATTATTATAAAAAACGGTTTGCTTGACATTAAAGCAATTAGAAACTATTATTGTTAATGCTGATTTAATCGAGGTGTAGCGCAGTTGGTAGCGCACCTGTTTTGGGAACAGGGGGTCGCAGGTTCAAGTCCTGTCACCTCGACCAGTCATTAATAGTCCGAAGCTTTTCAGCGGGACTATTTTTGATTTAAAAACAAAACGTATTTTATTAATTAGTGAGCGTCAAACCTATCGGCGTTCCAATCAGATTTATCCGAGATTTTTAAAATATGCGGGCGTCAGTTCGGCAATTTTCTCGAATTCATCGGTATCACGTAGTTTTGCTGCTTCTGTCAGGGTATAAACCAAGTAACTGTAAGGATCAACTCCCGTCTCTTTGGCTGTCTCAACGAGAGAGTAGAGAATGGCACTGGCAGTAGCTCCTCTGGGTGTGTTGGCGAATAGAAAATTCTTCCTGCCGATTACGAATGGTTTTATGCTTCGCTCCGCACGGTTGTTGTTTAACTCAAGTCGTCCATCCAGGTAGACATTGAGAATATAATCCTTCTGCCCTAAGGCATACTTTCTGGCAATGCCTAAAGCTGACTTCTCTGACACAACAATATCTTCCAGCCATTCAAAGAATTTTTCCATGAGTGGTTTTTGTTTTGCAAGTCGTTTCTCGTAGCGTTCCTCAGCGGACATCTTGGCACAGAAGTCTTCCCAAGCGAATATTTGACGGATATCTTCAACTGCCTTGCCGGCAAGGTTAAGGCTGCCTTTGTTTTTCGAGGCAGTTTCTGCTGCTTCAACAAACTTTCTTCTGACATGGACAAAGCATCCCACTGACCTGACATTTTCTAATTTATGGTAGGCTTCGTAACCATCACTGTGCAGATATCCCTGAAATCCTTCCAGGAATTCTTGTGGACGGCAATGCCTGCGGTCACGCTCGTAATGAAAGAGAACAATCGGATTGGCAGCTGTTACTCCTGTACGGTACAGCCACATGTAACTTTTGCTTTGCGGACTTTTCCCTTCTTCTTGCAGAACCTGTAATTCTGTTTCATCAGCGTGCAGGATGTCTTCTTGAAGTAGATCTTGGTGAAGTTTATCGTAAATATATCTCAAGTAATGTTCTACTGAGTACATCAGCCAGTTTGACATCGTCTGTCTGGAGAGCATCACACCGACTCGTTGCCAATACTGTTCCTGGCGGTAGAGTGGTGTTCCCTGAACAAATTTGTCATTGATCACATTAGCAATTGCTTCCGGACTAGCTATACCACCAGGGATCACAGCAGCAGGAAAGGTTGCTTTACGAACCGTCACCGGTTCTGCTTCTTTGTCACAAGCTTTACAAGCATAAACATGACAAATATCGCGGATCTCAAATACTTTAGCTGGTGCCATACCAAGAGTACTTCTTGTTTCTGTACCTATTTCTTCCATCTCTGCAGAACAATGAGGGCAGGTACGTCCCTCTGCATCTACATAGTGGTGACGTTCAACGACAGGGATATCTTCAGGAAGACGTTCTATGACAGATTTTTTCTTACGGGTATGAGCCGGAACATTTATTACTTCTTCAAATTTAGGTTCTTCTTGTTCAGGATCACTGAAGACTTCTGCCTCATCAAAAAGATTATCGATGCTTAATTGTTTGAGATATGTAGCACGTTCACTCTTAGAGCCAAACTGAGCTTTTTTCAGCAAAAGGATCTGTTCCTTGAGCCATTTTTCTCGTTGTTCAAGCTCACTAATATATTGCTCTTGCGCCTTGAATTTGTTGTATTCTTCCTGGGAAATAGTGACTGTTTTCATGCCTTTATTTTACCATTTCAGGGAAAATAAAACAAGCTGAAAAGCCTTTATCTCAGTGCTTTCAGACGATTTTAGGTGCTGTTTTTCGTTGTGGGATTTTAGGGGCGATTACCTGCATACCACGCATCAGAAAGTTGTATTGTTCTGGCGTAATCTCTGATAATTCTGTCGGGGTTCTTGGCCATTGGAAACGACCGGCTTCCAAACGTTTGTACAGCAGAAGAAAACCGTCCCCTTCCCACAATAATCCTTTAATCCGATCAGTGCGCCGACCACAAAATAAAAACAGATCATGAGTCTTCAGGTCTTTGCCATAGTTTTCTTGGACGAGAGCACATAGACCATCTATACCTTTGCGAAGATCTGTATAACCTAAGGCCAGATAAATTTTCCCTTTTGTCCGGTAATCTTTTAACATTTCAATGCCTCGATTACAGCTTGAATATTCTCTGAGCTGGCTCCGGATGGTATCTCTACTTCCAGATCACCGAGCCGGATGCGGATGCTTTCTTCCTTAGATTCATTAACAGGAGCAGGAGCCGGTAAAGCTTCGAACTGAACTGTTTTGCCTGCTTCAGCAGCGAGACGATTTTCTAATGCTTTCATCACTATTTTGTAACGATAGTAATAAGTGGAACGAGTCATTCCGGCTTCCTCACACCACTCGTCTACGGTTAAACCGCTCTGTTTTTGTGATTGGATATCCATATACCAACTGTTTAATTTGGCATTGGTTTTTAGCTCTACAAGTTTACCACCCATTTCAAGACACTCCTATACTATTCATTTTTAGACGTCTTAAGACATCCAGTTTTGGATAGTCTAACTGGGTTGTGCTCCGGTGACTAGACGCCGATAGGTTTGACGCTTACATTAATTATGTTTCCGTAAAAGGTTAATTAAGAGAAGTTTTATTGAGTCTAATAGTTGTATGTTTGCCTGCTTAGCAATATATACATAAATTGTTTGCTTATAGCGGATAAATTTAAAAAAATGCTAATATTCTATACATAGAATTGCTTAAGAAAAACATAATTGATAATGTTAATCTCGAGTGAATATAAATTCATTTTAATGATTATTTTTAAGTGACACTCTATTATTGAGGGACAAGGGGATAATATGAATCAAATTTTTAATTTTTCGGCCGGACCGTCTGTATTGCCGGCTGAAGTATTGCGTAAAGCCGGTGAGGAAATGATGAATTATCATGATTACGGCTTATCTGTAATGGAAATGAGTCATCGTTCAAAAGTTTATAGTGATATTCAAGATGAAACGGAACAGCTTCTGAGAAAATTAATGAATATTCCCGATAATTACCATGTGCTGTTCTTACAAGGCGGTGCTTCCACTCAATTTGCGATGATTCCGCTCAATTTGATGAATAAGAACAATACGGCTGATTATCTGATTACGGGTAATTGGGCGAGCAAAGCTCAACAAGAGGCTGCGCGTTATGGTGAAGCGAGAATTGTTGCATCTTCAAAAGATAAAACATATTCCTATATTCCGCAAACGACCAGGGCCGATTTTAACCCGGATGCTGATTATGTGCATATTTGTACAAATAATACAATTTACGGTACGAGGATTGCGCCTGACAATCTTCCGGATATCGGAGCAGTGGATTTGGTTGCGGACATGTCCTCAAATATTCTATCCGAAGTCTATGATGTGAATAAATTTGCAGTAATTTACGCAGGAGCACAAAAAAATATGGGACCGGCCGGTGTTACTGTTGTAATTATTCGTGATGATTTGCTCGGTAATGCGATGAAATTTACTCCGACCATGCTGGATTATAAAATTCATGCAGACAATGGTTCGATGTATAATACACCTCCTTGCTACAATATTTACATATGTAAATTGGTTTATGAATGGCTGGATAAATTAGGCGGAGTTTCCGCAATAGAAGAAATTAACAAAGCAAAAGCTCAAAAATTATACGACTATATAGACAATAGTGATTTTTATCGCGGTACTGCGGAAAAAGAGTATCGTTCCTTGATGAATGTACCTTTCATTTGCAGCAACGATGAATTAAGTGCGGAGTTTATTAAACAGGCAACGGCCAGAGGTTTACAAAACTTAAAAGGACACAGATCTGTTGGCGGTATGAGAGCAAGTATTTATAATGCAATGTCGCTTGAAGGCATTGATGCTCTGATTTCTTTCATGCAAGAATTTGCCAAACAAAACGGCTGAAATTTTTAGAAATTATTGTAAAACAAATTCAGATTTAGATTATTTTTTGGAAGGATAAAATGAAAAATTACAAAATTTTGACTTTAAATAATATTGATGAAACAGCTTTGAGCCAAATTCCGAAACATTATGTAGTGGATAGTGAAATCGACAATCCTGATGCAATTATTGTCAGAAGTAAAGACATGCACAATATGGAATTCGGACCGGAATTGAAATTTATCGGACGTGCAGGTTCGGGTGTTAATAATATTCCTTTGGACAAATGTTCTGAACAAGGAATTGTTGTCTGTAATTCTCCCGGAGCAAATGCAAACGGGGTTAAAGAATTAGTTGCCTTGGCTATGATTATGGCATCAAGAAATGTTGCTGAAGCTCTGAAATGGACAGCTGAACTGGATGCTGACGGTGAGGTTATTACCAAAGTAGAATCAGGTAAAAAAGAATTTGTCGGTCCGGAACTCTATGGCAAAACTGTCGGTGTTATCGGTTTAGGTGAAATCGGTGCGTTGGTAGCCAATATGTGTGTTGATTTCGGTATGAATGTCTACGGTTACGATCCGTTCTTGACGGTAAAGCATGCCTGGGCATTGAATAGCTGTATTCAAAGGTCAAATGATCTAGATACTCTGTTCCAAATCTGTGATATTATTACCATTCATATTCCATATAACAAAGATACAGATAATTTTGTAAATGAAAATTTATTGATGAATGCTAAACCGGGGCTAATTGTGGTCAATTTGGCACGTGGCGGTTTGGTTGATGTCAAAGCTATGAAAAAGGCGATTGACAACAATATAGTTTCTCACTACGTTGTAGATTTTCCTGATGAAGAGACCTTGAAGTTGGACCGTACAATTAATATTCCGCATTTAGGAGCATCAACTCCGGAAAGTGAATTCAATGCTGCTAAAATGGCCGTTGAGCAAATGCTGGATTACATTAAGAACGGCAATATTCACAATTCCGTTAATTTTCCGAATTTTGATTTCGGCGTTTGTAACGGACATAACAGAATTACAGTACTTCACAAAAACGTTCCGAATATGATCAACCAAATCACAAAAATTTTGGCAGATAAAAATATTGCACGCTTGAGTAATCGTCATAAAGAAACATGGGCATATACAATGCTGGATGTAGATGATGAAGTTGATTTTGAAACCATCAACAAGATTAAAGCCATTGACGGTGTGGTACGCGTAAGAAAACTTATCGGAGCACTCGAATAAGACTAGTGATTGAAGTTTAAGTTTGAGATAAACAGATTTAATTAAAAGACAGCAATTGATTTAACTTAAAGATAGCAAAGGAACAATATGGCAAAAATCAGAGCCTTTAAGGCAGTTCGTCCGGTTGCGGAATATGCATCCGAAGTAGCGGCACTTCCGTACGATGTAATGAGCAGTGCGGAAGCTCGTCTTGAAATTCAGGGTAAACCGAACAGTTTTATGCGAGTTGACCGGCCGGAAACGACTTTGGATAAGAGTATTGACATTTACGATGAGCGAGTTTATCAACAAGCTATTCTCAATATGAATTCTTTAATTGAACGTGGAATCATGAAGCAAGATCCCACTGCTAATCTTTATCTGTATGAATTGACCATGAACGGCAGGAGTCAAACCGGTGTGGTTTGTTGTGCTTCGGTTGATGAATATTTAAATGAAACAATTAAAAAACACGAAAAAACAAGAGCGGATAAATTGGCCGATCGGATAAAACATGTCGATGTATTAGATGCAAATACCGGTCCGATCTTTCTGGCATATAAAAAACAAGAGACAATCAAGACAATTGTTGAACAATACAAAAAAAATCATCCGGAATCCGATTTTACTACACCGGATGACGTAACACATCGTATCTGGGTAATTAACGATCAAAACGTAATACAACAATTAACGGATGAATTTGAGAAATTGGATGCGCTTTATATTGCTGATGGGCATCATCGGTGTGCTTCCGGTGTAGAAGTTGCCAAGAAGCGCAGAGCGGAGAATCCGGACTATTCAGGCGATGAAGAATTCAATTACTTCTTGGCAGTAGTTTTTTCTGATCATGAATTGAAAATTTTGGATTATAATCGTTTAGTTAAAGACTTGAATGGCTTGTCGGAAGATGAATTCTTTGAAAGAGTAAAAGAAAAATTTGATATTGAAAATACCGGAGATCAAACATATCATCCTCAGGCAAAGGCTGAATTCGGCATGTATTATCAAAGCAATTGGTATAAATTAACGGCCAAACCCGGTACCTTTGATCCTGATGATCCTGTTAATTCATTAGACGTTGCGATCATCCAAAACAATCTTTTGCAACCTGTTCTGGGCATTGAAGATCCCCGCACGGATCAAAGAATTGATTTTGTCAGTGGAATCAGAGGGCTGGGCGAACTTGAACGCAGAGTGGATAATGGTGAAATGAAATTAGCATTTGCAATGTATCCTACATCGATTTCCGAATTGTTCGATGTTGCAGATGCCAATGAATTGATGCCGCCCAAATCAACTTGGTTTGAACCTAAATTGCGCAGCGGTCTTTTTATTCATAAATTATCGTAGTTATATTTAGATGCTTAACATTTTTAATCCGATGAAATGCATCCACTCGTACCTGAATGGATGCATTTTAAAATGACATTATACAATGATCAGCTTTTATTCACGATAAAGTCATGCATTATTTCATTAACTTCGTTTAATTCAAAGCGACTTGAAGAAATTGCCGTGGCACCGTCAGTCAGAGCTTGCAGGATATCTTGTTTGGTTCGGATCAAGCCGCCGGCAATAATCGGAATATTACAATATTCCTTGATCAGAGGGAATGCTTTAGTTGCGATGCCGGGCAGGATTTCAATCATGTCCGGATTTGAATAGTCTATATTATGGTAACCGTTTTCCAGAGCCATAGAGTCCAACATAAAAATCCTTAAAACCGTAATTAAATCAAATTTTTTTGCGTATTTGAGCAAGCGGGGTCTGGTTGAAATAACACCGTCAGCTTGTGTATATTGATTAATAAAATCAATAGCTATCTCGCGATTACTGATGCCGTCAACCAAATCTAAGTGAACAAAAACATATTTGTCATGTTGTTTTGCTGATTTGGTATATTGTTCAATCGTGCAGATGTTTCCGAATAACAAAAAAATTATTTTACAATCACTGGCCAAAGCTTTTTTCAGAGATTTTTCATCTTTAACTGCCAAGATTACAGGTGACTTTCTCAGATGTTTACGTAAAACATTAACTTTCATTTTGCTGAAGATACCTTTCAAAATACATTTCAAAATACGAAATAGTTTTTTATTTATTATTCCACAGATTTAACTATTAAACCATAATAATAAATAACCAAATATTCAATTATCGATATATTCATTTTCATTTTTAGAAAATTAATATTATAATATGTTTTTTATAATTTCAAGAAATCTGAATATATAAAAGCAATTTATTCTATTTTTAAAAAGCAAGGAAATATTTTGAACATCAAGCTTTATTTTATCAATATAATATTTTATGGGAAATTTTGAGAAAAGTGTAAATAATTGTGAAAAATGCCTAAAATAAAGTTTGCTAATGCAATTTGTATGTGATAAAATTATAACAACTCGATAATAAACCGTGAGATTTTGAGCAGAGGTTCCTATGTTGAGCAGGAGTCGTATGCTTTTTTTTTATGATTATCTATATCAAGCAAGCGGTCTCCTGAGCAGATCATTTATAGTTAAGGAGTTTGATATGTTTGATGTAATAATTATCGGAGCAGGCATTATAGGTTGTGCGACAGCTTATGAATTATCTCAATTCGATCTGAATGTACTGCTGCTCGATAAAGAAAACGATGTTTCTCTCGGCGCATCTCGTGCCAATACTGCAATTGTTCACGGTGGTTATGATCCTGATCCCGCAACCCTTATGGGTAAGTACAATGTAAAAGGAGCTAAGCGCTGTATAGAATTGGTCAAAACTTTGGATGTTGAATTCAGAAAGACCGGTTCCTTAATCATTGCCCTGGATGAGAATGATCTCAAAACGCTGGACAAGTATTACGATCGTGGTCTGCTCAATGGAGTAGAAGGAATGGAAATGCTGGATGGTGAGGAAACGCACAGACGTGAACCCAATCTGTCGGAAGAAGTAATCGGTGCACTTTGGATTCCGGAATCAGGTGTGATTAATCCTTGGGAATTTACGATTTCAATGGCGGAAGTTGCAGTTCGGGAAGGTGTAAAACTGGAGTTAAATCAAAAGGTTGTAGAGATTGAAAGAAAACCTGAATATTATCTGGTAAAGACTGAAACGGATCAATTTCAATCAAAATATGTTGTAAATGCAGCCGGTGTCCATAGTGATCAAATTCATAATATGGTTGCAGAACCTGCTTTTAAAATCAAACCGACTCGCGGACAGTATTTTCTTTTAGACAGATCGGCCGGTGAAACGGTTAAATCGGTAATCTTTCCGTGCCCTACCGAATTGACTAAAGGAATTCTGGTTTCGCCTACCGTACATGATAATATTTTAGTCGGTCCTGATGCAGAGACAATTTCTGATCCGGAAAATACTTCAACAACCAGAGAAGTTCTTGATCTGATAGCTGAACAAGCCCGAAGATCCGTACCGTCTCTTAATTTCAGAAATAATATCAGAAATTATTCAGGGGTCAGAGCAAATAGTGATTATAATGATTTCTTTGTTAAAATCAGTGCACCGAATTTTTTGGATCTGGCAGCAATCAAGTCGCCGGGTTTGACTTGCGCACCGATAATTGCGGAAGAAGGAATCAAACTGTTGGAAGAAGAAGGTCTTGAACTGAAAAAAAAGGATAATTGGGACGGTACCCGAAAGATTATCCGGTTCAAAGAGATTCCGGAAACTGAACGAGCAGATTTTATAAAAGATAATCCTGAATATGGTCGTATTATTTGTCGTTGTGAGCATGTTACGGAAGGTGAAATTATTGCAGCAATACGCAGAGGATTGCCGATATTTTCACTTGATGCGATCAAGCGCAGAGCAGGTTCAGGCTTAGGACGTTGTCAAGGCGGTTTTTGCGGGCCCAGAGTTCAGGAAATTATTGCACGGGAAACCGGTATTTCACCTTTGGACATTCTGCTTAATAAAACAGGTAGTTATATTTTGGTTGATCAGACGAAAAATGCCGAAACGGAAGCTTAGATGAGGTGAGATTAATGCAAAATATTAAAGATTATCAATTAATTATAATAGGCGGAGGTCCTGCCGGTTTAGCAGCAGCTATCAGTGCCGCTAAAAGCGGTTTAAGCGAGATATTGATCATTGAACGGGATAAATATCTGGGTGGAATTTTAAATCAATGTATTCATAACGGTTTTGGTTTACATTATTTCAAAGAAGAGTTGACCGGTCCGGAATACTCAAAACGCTTCATCGACTTATTAGCTGATTATCAGATTGAAGTAGCTCTTGATACCATGGCACTTAATCTGGAAAATACGGAAGATTGGCGTTATGTTCATGTGATGAGCAGTGCAGACGGTTATCGTATTTTACGCAGTAAAGCCGTAATTTTGGCTATGGGCTGCCGCGAACGTACCAGAATGAATATTCAAATTCCGGGAACCAGAGCAGCCGGTATCTTCAACGCCGGTCAGGCTCAGTTATATGTAAATCTAGAAGGCTATATGGTAGGCAAGAAAGTGATTATTCTGGGTTCAGGTGACGTCGGTTTGATAATGGCGCGTCGTATGACTTTGGAAGGTGCGGAAGTCGTTGCTTGTGTAGAAGTAATGCCATATCCAGGCGGACTTAATCGCAATATTGTTCAATGTCTGCAAGATTTCAATATTCCGTTATATCTTTCTCATACAATTACCGATATTAAAGGGCATAACAGAGTAGAACAAGTTACGGTACAAGAAGTTGATCAATCCGGCAAACCGATAGCAGGCACGGAAATTTATTATGATGTGGATACAGTTCTTTTATCTGTCGGTTTAATTCCGGAGAATGAGTTGAGCCGTGAAGCAGGCGTAGAAATTGATCCGCGTACTTCCGGACCGATAGTCTATGAAAACAAGGAAACTCGGGCAAAAGGAATATTTGCTTGCGGCAATGTTCTGCATGTTCATGATTTGGTTGACTTTGTAACGGAAGAGGCTGAAAGTGCCGGTCATGCAGCTGCATGCTTTGTTCAGGATGGAGGTTGCGTAACGGAAGATGCAAAAATCATTTCTTTGAAAACTGATGCGAATATCGGCTATACCGTACCGCAACAGATCAGAATTGATGATGTCGAAAAAGCGGTTCGCGTATTTTTCCGGGTCAGAAAAATCTTCAGGGAACCGAGCAGAATTGTATTCCGTGATCAATCAAATGGTGAAATAGCATCATTTAAGCGTCCGTTTATGTTCCCTGCTGAAATGGAAAATGTGAATTTACCGCGTCAGCTCTTGGAAAAAATTTCAGGAACAGAATTAACGGTTTCTGTGGAGGGATAAAAAATGGTTCAAGAAATAATTTGTATTGTTTGCCCGCGAGGCTGCCATCTGAAAGTAGATCCGGAAAAAGATTATGAAGTGACCGGCAATGCATGTCCCAGAGGTATTCCTTACGGCAAAGCCGAACTGAAAAATCCGACCAGAGTCATTACGTCAACTGTCAGGATTAAAGGTGCCGACCTCACGAGATGTCCGGTAAAAACCGATCTGCCGGTACCCAAAGCCAAGATGTACGAGGTTATGGAATTGATCAATGCAGTGACTTTAGAGGCTCCGGTTAAAGTCGGAGATGTAATAATCGCAGGATTATTGGATACCGAGGCTAATTTAGTGGTTTGCCGCGACATCGGTTAAGTTTCATGTTTAAAATCAGATGATAATATTCATCTGGATAAAAGATTGTTAAAAAATAAAATATCAGAATTATTAAGGGAGGTGTAGCAGTCGTAAGTTGAATGGAGGTTACTCGAAGTTTTATCAAGCCAGAAAGTATAGGAGGATATTATGGCAAAATATGTAATGGCATTAGACTCAGGTACAACCAGTAATCGTTGTATCTTATTCAATGAAAAAGGCGAGACCATGTCGCTGGCACAAAATGAATTTACTCAAATTTATCCGAAAGCAGGATGGGTTGAGCATGATGCAAACGAGATTTGGTCAACGCAAATCGGTGTAGCAACTGAAGCAATCAACAGAATTAATGCGAAAGCTGATGATATTGCTGCCATCGGTATTACCAATCAGCGTGAAACAACGATTGTTTGGGAGAAAGATACCGGTAGACCAATATATAATGCTATTGTATGGCAATGTCGTAGAACGGCCGATCTTTGTGACAAACTTAAAGAACAAGGCTATACAGACAAATTCCGTGAGAAAACTGGATTGGTAATCGATGCATATTTCAGCGGAACCAAAGTAAGATGGATTTTGGATAATGTAGAAGGAGCTCAAGAGCGTGCGGAAAAAGGTGAATTACTGTTTGGAACAGTCGATACCTGGTTGATTTGGAAATTAACCAACGGCAGAGTTCATGTCACTGATTATTCCAATGCATCAAGAACAATGCTCTATAATATCATTGATCTGAAATGGGATGATGAAATTCTGGAAATCCTGAATATTCCTAAATGTATGTTGCCGGAAGTAAAACCGTCAAGTGCAGTATATGGCGAAACAGATCCGCAATATTTCGGTAAACCGATTCCGATTGCCGGAGCAGCAGGTGATCAACAATCAGCATTATTCGGTCAAGCTTGCTTCTCGCCGGGTGAGGCTAAAAACACTTACGGAACAGGCTGTTTCTTATTAATGAATACAGGAGAGAAACCGGTATTCAGTAAAAACGGCTTAGTAACAACTATTGCCTGGGGTGTCGGTGATAAAGTTGAATATGCTCTTGAAGGATCAATCTTCGTAGCAGGCGCTGCAATTCAATGGTTAAGAGATGAATTGAGAATAATCGATTCATCACCGGATTCTGAATATATTGCCAGTCAAGTTGATGATACCAACGGCTGCTATGTGGTTCCCGCATTCGTCGGCTTGGGTGCACCATATTGGGATCAATATGCAAGAGGCACAATTGTAGGTATTACGCGTGGTGTCAATAAGAAACATCTCGTCAGAGCTACTTTGGAATCCTTAGGTTATCAAACATTGGATGTTCTTGAAGCAATGCAGCAAGATTCAGGCATTGAACTGAAAGCCCTTAAAGTTGACGGAGGTGCCTCCAATAATAATTTCTTAATGCAATTCCAATCCGATATCAACGGCGGTCCTGTTTTACGTCCGAGCAATACGGAGACCACTGCTATGGGTGCGGCATACCTTGCCGGTATCGCAACAGGTTTCTGGAAAGGTCAGGATGATGTCCTGGCTAACTGGGCAATTGATCGTGAATTCGAACCTGCAATGGCGGAAGAAGATCGTCTGAGCAGAATCAAAGGCTGGAAAAAAGCAGTTAAGAGAGCTTTTGACTGGGCAAAAGATGAATAATCACTTCAGCTGATTGCAAAATAAATGTACTAATAGTTACCGGCTGTTTTTTGCCGGAATAATAATTGATAGATTATATAGTAGTGTAAGTAATTAGTAGTGTAAGAAGTGAATTTCACAGATTACGAAAATGATGCAAAAAAATTGATCTGTTAAGTGAATTGTTAAGTTTCGCTTAACAGATCGCAAAAATGAAAAGGAGATTATTATGACGATTTTTATCGCGGAACTTCTTGGAACAATGATGTTAGTCCTTTTGGGTGACGCTGTTGTAGCCAATGTCAGTTTGAACAAGTCAGGAATGAAGGGGGCCGGTTCAATTCAAATTACATTTGCCTGGGGTCTTGCCGTTCTGCTGCCGGCATTTATATTCGGCAATGCTTCAGGAGCACATTTTAATCCTGCCCTTACAATAGGTTTAGCAGTAGACGGTACAATCGGCTGGGACAAAGTACCTACCTATATTGCGGGACAATTTGCCGGTGCTTTCATCGGTGCAGTCTTAGTCTACATTCTGTTCAAAAAACAATTCGATGAAACTCCGGATGTCGGAGCTCAAAGAGGTGTATTCTGCACGGGTCCGTCAATCAGAAGTCCTTTATTCAACTTAATCAGTGAAATTGTCGGCACATTTGTCCTGGTCTTTGCAATCAAAGGCGTTCCGGCTAATATTGTTCCGGGAGTCGGCAATCTGTTCGTATTCGGAATTATCGTATCAATCGGTATGTCTTTAGGCGGATTGACCGGTTATGCAATCAATCCTGCACGTGACCTCGGTCCGCGAATTGCTTATGCAGTTCTGCCTTTCAAAGAAAAAGATGCTGACTGGGGATATGCCTGGGTACCGGTAATAGGTCCGATCATCGGCTCTCTTATTGCAGTATTACTGTATCAAGCATTGAGCGGTATCTCAGGTTTCTTTGCCCCGCCATTAGATTTATTTGCCTGATGCTGAAGCAGATTATTACTAATTAAAACTGCCGGCTTAGCCGGCAGTTTTGATTTTGCCGGAAATACTGTGCAAGAAGCAAAGACAACCGGTCCTGTCTGACTGAGAATATGAATACTTAAGCATGGGAAATCAAATACAGAATCTGTTAAATCTTGTTCTTTTGCATTCAATAAGATATATTAACTGTACGATGTGAATACATACCTCATCATAAAAAAGAGAAGGGAACAGTAAATATGAAGAAAATAATTGTAATCACCCTCGTCCTGATTATCAGCCTCGGACTAGTTGCCTGCGGAAAAAGCGGCAAAGACAGCATTGTCGGTAAGTGGGCATTTGAAGTGTCGGAGGCCGGCGTGGAAGGAAAAATGATCTATGAATTCACCGATGACGGTAAACTGAAGATCTCCATGGATACCGGCAACGAAGAAATTGATGCACTCATGAATGAGATGTACAGCCAAATTGAGCTGACCTATGAGGCCAAAGACGGAAAACTCACCCTCAAAAGTGATGATCCGACCTTCCCGTCACTCGACGGTACGCCCTATACGCTTAAAGATGATACACTGACGTTCGAAGATTACAGCATGAAGCGCATGAAGTAATGTAAATTTTCTGATGATTGAAAAAGCCGGCACAGTCAGTTGCCGGCTCTTTTTTAGTTTAAGCGGAAAATAAAAACACTCTCATCTGTGACTGATTTTTATGTTTAGGCTTGACATCTCTTTTTTTGATTAGTATAATCACTTACGTTGCATAAATTGTACGGGCCATTAGCTCAGTTGGTCAGAGCCACCGGCTCATAACCGGTTTGTCCGGGGTTCAAGTCCCTGATGGCCCACCAAGTTATGCAAGACCTTGATAACCAAATAGCGCATCTTTTATTCGGGAGAATACCCAAGTGGCCAAAGGGGGCAGACTGTAAATCTGTTGTCGTTCGACTTCGTTGGTTCAAATCCAGCTTCTCCCACCAAAAAAGACGACAAAACGAATACAATCATGAGTCGTCTTTTTTTTATGCCCTGAAGCGTTGACAGGACAGAGGTTTCGTGTAGCCAGTATGGGTTTCATGTGGATAGTTCGATATAAAAAAAGCAGGTCAAAATAGTATCTTGTCTACCTGTTTTTTAGGATTTACACGCTTTGCTGTATGATGTCTAAGTTTTTTTCACCGTGCGAATCGCTCTATATTCAAAGCGCGTTATTTTTTCTGTTTCCATCAGTTTTTTAATATATAAGAACAACAAACCATCCTTTATTGTTGGCTGGATTGAAGGATTCTGATCCGAATGCTGTCGGATTTAATCGGCGTAACTGTCGAAATATCCTTGGATGTAGACGATCGGTGTTCCTTTATCTCCGCTGCCTGAGACTAAATCGGATAAAGAACCTAATAAATCGGTAATTTGTCGCGGTGTAGTTCCTTCAGAACCTTTGGAATCGATTGCCTGATCTGTCACTGATTTCTGTTTGATGCGTTCGGTAATCAACTTTTTTTGTTCTTCGCTGGAGAGATCTTTGTATTCATTGTCCGCAATATATTTCAGTTTTAATTCATTCGGAGTGCCTTTTAAACCCGGAGTGTATGCAGGTGATACAACAGGATCGGCTAATTCCCAGATTTTGCCCACCGGATCTTTGAATGCACCGTCACCGTATACCATGACTTCAACCTTTTTTCCGGTTAATTCATACATTTTTTCAGCGATTTTATCGGTAACATTTTGACAATCGCGCGGAAATAATTTAATTTCAGTTTCGGTTGCTTTATTAGACCCCAACAGACCGTATTGTTCGTTATAACCATGTTTATTTGTAGGTGTGTTCAAGATGTCGACTAAGCCGATTACAAAATCAGCTCCGGAAGCTTTTAATTTAGCAATGCTTTGCTCCCTGGTATGAATATCACATGCGATAACATTTTTGGTATAATTAAGAATTTTCCGGCAATCATTGGCAAAAATAATTTGACATTCCGCTCCGACACCTTCAACAATTTCACGATAGAATTCAACATAATCTATGCCTGTAAATTGATGAACAGATTTACCGAAATGTTTCAAAAATGAAGACTCATCCAGCACATCGTTCCAGGGATTGATATTTGTACCGATTAAGAGATTGTCGTCAAATAGTCTGTTGCCGACTTCATCTGCAGGAAAACTTAACTGAATGGTGACTTTCTTTACAGCGGCAGCAATTCCCTTTAACAGAAGCGAAAATCTGTTACGTGAGAGGATGGGTAAGGTTAAACCGATTTCTTCACGTCCATCAAGTTTTATAAGCAGATCATTTTTGATATCTTTAAATGATGCGTAATTACCCTGGGTGCGTGCAACGATCGATTCGGTCATAGCAATTACATCACGATCGCGAATAGCATATCCTTCGCCATTTGCTGCATCTACTATTAATTGAGGTACGATTTCAGAAAGCTTATCTCCGTTTTTAAAGATAGGTGCTCTGATTCCGCGTGCGATAGTTCCGACATAGCGTGTCATATTTTTGCTCCTTAAATATACAGTTTAAATATAAATATTATAACCCTATATAAAGCGAATAAACAAGTAAAAAAAATCCAATATAAGAAAGCTTTGGAAAAACAATGTGATCTTGTTTAAAATTTATATTGGAAACCAAGAAGAACAGAATCTAAGTTTATCCTGAAGCTTATTGTGATTTTATGTAAAATATAAATCGGAAACTAATAATAACATAATCTCATTATCCGGAAGCTTATTGTGATTTTGGCTAAATTATGCCCTTACAATAGCTGAAGATACTTGCAGGAAGAAAGTACAAGTTGTAGAGTAAAGATAATAAATTGATTATTATTCAAAATAAGCTTATATTTATGTTCGTACTTTGAGTAAGTTATAAGGAGGGATGGCTAATGAGATTTAATAAACAATTAGCTGAGTCGCTGAAAGGCGGCGTAATCATGGATGTAGTAAATGCGGAGCAAGCTCGGATTGCGGAAGACGCAGGTGCTGTAGCAGTCATGGCTTTAGAAAAAGTTCCGGCTGATATCAGAGTAGCAGGCGGAATTTCCCGTATGAGTGATCCTGCCATGATTAAAGAAATTATGGCAACAGTTAAAATTCCGGTCATGGCAAAAGTTCGGATCGGACATTTGGTAGAAGCACAAATTCTGCAAGCAATCGGTGTAGATATGGTTGATGAATCCGAAGTTTTATCACCTGCAGATAATGTATACCATATAGATAAGACTAAATTCGATGTGCCGTTTGTTTGTGGTGCGCGAGATCTTGGCGAAGCTTTACGCCGCATTCAGGAAGGGGCGTCTTTAATCAGAACAAAAGGTGAACCCGGTACGGGTGATGTTGTTCAAGCTGTTACTCATATGAGGCAAATCATGGGTGATATCAAGGCTGTACAAGCTTTGCGGGCGGATGAATTGGGTGTTGCGGCAAGAGATTTACAGGTTTCTTATGAAATGCTGAAATATGTTCATGAAAACGGCGAACTTCCGGTATTGAATTTCTCAGCCGGTGGTGTGGCAACTCCGGCAGATGCCGCACTGATGGTTCAATTGGGTGCTGACGGTGTATTTGTCGGTTCCGGCATTTTTAAATCGGGTGATCCTGCCAAGAGAGCTAAAGCCATTGTAGAAGCAGTTAAATATTATGATGATGCGGAACGTCTGGCAACAATCAGTGAGAATCTGGGCGAAGCTATGGTCGGTATTAACGAAGATGAGATCGAAATTATGTTAAGTGAACGCGGCAAATAATTAGCCGTACTTGGCAGTTTCGTTAAATATTAATTTTAAAGTGATGTTTTAAGATCATTGTTAGAGATTCATTTGAACCTTTGTCGCAGGAGATTAATTAACACATCACTTTTTAATTTTCATTTTTGTAATAAAATCCTAACTCAATCAAGATTACAAATATGTTATTATATTGTTGATTTAAACAGGGGAGAATACTATGGCTGAACAATCACAGGTTGATATTTATACGGACGGTGCCTGTTCAGGCAATCCCGGTCCGGGCGGTTGGGCGGCCATTTTGAAGTTCGGATCCTTTGAAAAAGAAATTTCGGGTTTTGAACCTGATACAACAAATAATCGTATGGAATTAATCGCTGCGATTAAAGGTTTGTCTGAATTGAACAGACCGTGTAAGGTAAATTTGTATAGCGATTCAGCATATTTAGTCAAAGCTTTCAATGAAAATTGGCTTGAAAATTGGCAGAAAAACGGTTGGCGTAATGCTGCGAAACAACCGGTAAGCAATAGTGATTTGTGGCAACAATTGTTAAGCATTGCGGCTCAGCATGATATTAATTGGATTTGGGTAAAAGGACATGGAGATAATCCCTATAATAATCGTTGTGATGAGTTGGCAGTACAGGAAATCAAGCAGAATACATAAATATTTGATCATTTAAAGATAAGCAGCGCAGCTTCTGTGAAAAAGATTCAGAATATTGTAATTCGGAAAAGCTGCTGATTTTAATGAGTATACAAATTATATTCAGAGGATAAGATGATGGCGGAAAAAATGCAAAAGGACTTTACGGAAACAATTACAGCTAGCAAGCAAATGTTTCAGGGCAAGGTTTTTGATGTGCGGGTTGCTGAGGTGGAGTTAATTGACGGCAGCGGATCTTTTCGGGAAATTATCGATCATCTTGGCGGTGCATGTATAGTTGCTTTAGATTACGATCAGACAATTTACTTTGTAGAACAATATAGAATTTCCGTTGAGGAAACTATTTTGGAGATACCTGCCGGCAAGATCGAATTCGGGGAAGAGCATCTGATCTGTGCAAAAAGAGAATTAAAGGAAGAAATCGGCATTACCGCTGAAAAGTGGGAACTATTGACCAGGTTTTATCCTACACCGGGCTATTGCAGTGAAGTTATCCATATATTTTTGGCAAGAGATTTAACCCATGGTAAATCGAGCTTGGATCCGGGCGAATTTTTGCGGGTGAAAGAGTATAAATTGGATCAGGCATTGAACATGGTAATGACCAATCAAATCAAGGATAGCAAAACAATGTTAGGGATCTTGTTGACTGCGCAAAAATTACGTGAGGAAGCTCAAACTGGATCAGAAGAATAGGAATTAAAACTCATGACAAGTAATGGCGTAAAAAAAGTTAACAAGAGTTATGAGATAATCTCTGTATTTATTATTGCCTCAGCAATTCTTTTAGGCTTTATGTTTTGGGCACCAGGGAGCATGACCGGGATTCTCGGAAAGATTTTCAAACAGATCGGTTACGGTTTTTTCGGTACATTAGCCGTGATTTTTCCTGTTGTATTATTATTAATCGGTTTGGATCGGATTATATCTAAAACCAAGAAAGTATCACAAGCGCGAAAAAACTGCACGGTGTTACTTTTTTTATGTGCGGTAATTTTAATTTCAGCTATAACGTTAGATCTGCCAAAAGTGTTACAGGCGACAACTGTAAATAATAAATCCACTGTATTAAAATCGATTCCTTTATTTTGGAAATCCGGTTTGAAACCGTCCTTAGTAGCTCAATCCATGACTTGGAGCGGCGGTTTGATCGGTGGAATCTGCGGTCTTGCATTATCGGTCGTCGCCGGAAAAACCGGATCGATAATTATTTTAATTGCAATGATCTTGGCATTGATAGTGGTTGTATTCAATGTTTCGTATACACATTATGTTCGAAAATCGGCAAATGCATTTCAGGCGAAACGAAAGAAATATGAAGAAAAAAGAAGATTGCGTGCGGAGAGGATGGCTTTGGAAAATGAGCAATCAGAGCCCGATTATTATGATACATATGAAGCGGATGCAATATATGGTGCAGAGGATATAAATTCTGCTCAAATGCAACAAGATTTTTCAGTAACAGACGGCTCTGACTTTGTTTCAGATTTGGAAGATGAACCGGAATTCGGTTTTGATTTGACAAAAGCAACAGCCGGGCATGACAGACGGGAAGTTTCTGCTGAATGGATTAAAAAGGACTTAGCCCGGGAGCGTGGTGAAATCTATGAAGAACCCCCGCAGATAAGCTTTGATTTGCCTGAAGGTTCTTGGTCAGTTGCCGCATCGGATCAGAACCCAGTTGCAGCAAAACATAATATCGATTATACAATAACTTCATATAATAAATTTGAAAACAAGCAAATTGAGCCTGACAAAGTTGATTTCCCCATGCCACATGTTGATCAAACAACCGGCAGAACCGACTATGTATCGGCTCTGTCCGAAACGCCGCAAGTTGAGCATTCCGTACCTGTACCTGCATCGGAAAAGGATTCTAAAACAATTCGACCTGCTGAACAATCAATTGAAATCACTGAAGCTGAACTTGATCATGTTGAAGAGCAAGGCAGAGCGCATTGGGAAGATCGCAGTGAGAATTTGGCTAAGGTGAATATTCCGAAACCGAGCTTCAGAAAACAAAAGCAAATTGCTTTGACCGATAAATATATTGCTCCGCCGATTAATTTGTTAAATGCGGATCCGAAAAACGGACAAGATTCTACAAATGTGAACGAAATTCGCAGATTGGGAGCCAGATTGGAGCAAACCCTGACCGATTTCGGTGTAGATGCCAAGGTGATAAACTATACTACCGGACCTACGATAACTCGCTTTGAATTATCTCCCGGTCCCGGTGTCAAAGTATCCAGAATTACTAATTTAGCTGATGATATTGCTTTAGCATTGGCTGCGATCGGTGTGAGAATTGAAGCACCGATACCGGGTAAATCGGCGATAGGTATTGAAATTCCGAACAAAGAAACTCAACCGGTTCTTCTCCGGGGAATTATTGAATCGTCTGCCTTCAAAACAGCTGAGTCGAAATTGACTGCAGGTATCGGAAGAGATATTCAAGGCAATGAAATATTGTGTGATTTGCAAAAAATGCCTCATCTCTTAATAGCCGGTGCAACCGGCTCGGGGAAATCCGTTTGCCTTAACGCAATTATTATTTCATTACTTTATCGTTCCGGTCCCGCTGATCTGAGAATGATTATGATTGATCCGAAAGTAGTTGAACTGAATATTTATAACGGAATTCCGCATTTGCTGCAACCTGTGGTAACCGATCCGAAGAAAGCTTACGGTGCATTGAATTGGGCAGTTACGGAAATGGAAAAACGCTATGAAAAATTTGCGGAAAATTCAGTCCGGGATTTTACTGCATATAATACCTTAATCGAATCAGGTCAAATTGAAGGTGAAAAACTCTCGTATATTCTGATCATAATTGACGAATTAAGTGATTTAATGGCAACGACTCCGACTGAAGTTGAAGAAGCTATTGCCAGACTGACCGCAATGGCAAGGGCTGCCGGTATTCATTTGATAATTGCAACGCAAAGGCCGTCGGTAGATGTTATTACGGGAGTAATTAAGGCGAATATTCCCTCAAGAATAGCATTTACAGTAGCTTCACAAGTGGATTCCCGCACAATTTTGGATATGGGCGGAGCAGAAAAATTGTTAGGTAAGGGAGATATGCTTTATTATCCGCAAAGTGCTTCTAAACCTCAACGCGGACAGGGCGGATTTGTAACTGATGCGGAAGTTGAACGCGTAATCCGCTATTTGAAAGGCATATATGAAACTGCTTATGATGAATCTGTGGCAGAAGCAATTGAGAATGTCAGTTCCGGCGGTTCGGGACCTGCGGCTGCTTTAAATCAGGACTCTGAAGAGGATGAATTACTTGAAGATGCAATTAAGTTGGTGATCGAAGCGGAATATGCCTCTATCTCATTATTGCAGCGAAGATTAAGCATCGGTTATCCCAGAGCTGCAAGGATTATCGATCGGCTGTATGAATTAAATATTATCGGACCTTTTGAAGGCAGTAAACCGCGTAAGGTTTTGATAACACCACAAGAGTATTTTGCAGCATTGCCGGAAGATGATTTAATTTAAACTCAAGCGTTTAGAATTAATCCGAAAGTAAAGGAATATGCATGGCACAAATAATTGACGGTAAATTAATCGCGAATAATTTGCGACAGAATATTCGCAAACAAGTTGAGCAATATGTTGGACAAGGTCTACGCAAACCGGGATTATCCGTAATTTTAGTCGGAAATGATCCCGCTTCACAAATATATGTGCGTAACAAAGGCAAAGCATGTGAAGAAGTTGGTTTTGAATCAACGATCTATAAACTTCGTGCGGATATTGCCAAAGAGGATTTGCTGGACCTGATTTTAAAATTAAACCGGGATTCCTCAGTTGACGGAATTCTTTGTCAATTACCTCTACCTGATCATTTGCCGAAACAAGAAGTGATTGAAGCGATCGACCCCGGTAAAGATGTCGACGGTTTTCATCCTGAAAATTCCGGACGTTTATTTTCCGGTATTAAATCTTTATTACCCTGTACGGCTGCAGGTATCGTGAAAATGTTGCAGAGCATCGATTATCAGTTTACCGGTAAAAAGGCTTTAGTTATCGGACGAAGTAATATTGTGGGCAAGCCGACAGCGATTTTGCTCTTAAATGAAAATTGTACTGTCACCATTGCACATTCAAAAACGCAAAATATAGCAGAATTGAGTCGTCAGGCAGATCTCCTGGTTACTTCGGCGGGAAAAGCAAATTTTATAACACCAGAATTTACTAATCCGGAGCAGGTAATCATCGATGTTTCAATTAATCGCAATGCAGACGGGAAAGTAGTAGGGGATGTGGATTTTGCCAGTGTTGAACCTCTGGTTAAGGCGATCAGCCCGGTTCCCGGCGGTGTCGGTCCGATGACAATAGCTGTTTTGCTTGAAAACACTCTGCTTGCTTATCGCAATCATCTGGAGATGAAAGGCTGTTAAAAGACAGGAGAATTTTTTTTATTAATAATAGCGCGGACAACTCCGGGAAAAATACAAATCACAGATAATCATTAGAAACTTAAATATGAAGCCGGAAAAATACAACTATGGAAAAAACTAATAAGATTTTAAGCCGATCAAATGATATTCTGATCGAATCAGCGGAAATTGTTGCTGTCGGAACCGAACTATTAATCGGTCAAACCTTGAATACCAATACTTATTATTTAGCAAATCAACTGACCTTGCTTGGTATAAATTCATATTATCAATCAGTTGTAGGAGATAATCCGGAACGTTTGTTAGGAATGCTGCATACTGCATTAGCAAGGGCTGATTTGGTAATTACCAGCGGCGGCTTAGGTCCTACCGCCGATGATGTCACAATGGAGTTAATAGCTAAAGCGGCGGATAAAAAACTGGTTTTGGATCCGGTCAGTAAACAAAGCATTGAAGCTTATTTTACCGGAATCGGCAGAACGGTATCCGAAAATAATTGGAAACAAGCCATGATGCCGCAAGGTGCATTAACCATGCCCAATAATAACGGAACTGCGCCCGGAGCAATTTTAGTTTTTGATTATGCAGGTAAAAAGAAAGCAATTGCATGTCTGCCGGGACCGCCCAGTGAACTGGAATTAATGTTTGAACAGTCATTGAAACCCTGGCTGGAGCAAAGAGTCAATTATGAATTTGAACATCGGTTTTTGCATATGATGGGTATTGGTGAATCCAATGCCGAATTGGAGATCAGAGATTTAATTGAACGCCAGACAAATCCGACCATTGCTCCTTATGCTTCACCGGGAGAAGTATGTTTCAGGATAACACAAAGAAAGTTGCGTGATCATACTGAAACTGATTTAATTTCTCCGGTAGTCGCAGAAATCAAAAATCGTCTGGGTCAATATATTTACGAGGACGGAGAAAGAACTTTACCCGAGATTGTATTTGCATTATTGAAAGAGAAAAAACAAACAATCAGTTTTGCCGAATCTTGTACGGCAGGGCTGATTTCAGCTAAATTCGGGGCACTGGCCGGTGTATCCGAAGTTTTTGCCGGGGGTGTTGTTTCATACGGCAACAGTGTCAAAGAACAAATCTTAGGTGTACCTTCAGTAATTTTACAAAAATATGGTGCTGTGAGCAGAGAATGTGCGGAAGCTATGGCAAGCGGTGTCAGAAAAGCATTAAATACCGATTTGGCAATAGCGGTTACGGGAATTGCCGGACCGGATGGCGGTACTCCGGACAAACCGGTCGGAACAATTTATTTGGGAGCCGACTATCAGGGACAACTAACTTTTGAAAAACATATGCTCAGAGGCAATCGCGAGAGAATTCGCACCGTAGCTTCCTTACGTGCCTTTCACCTGGCATGGCGATGTTTGAAAGAAAAATCAGATAACTGATTCCTTTGTTTTTATCTAAGTACCGATGTTTTTATCTAAGTACCGATACGGAGGTTGTATTCGGTAAATTATATTTTTACAATTATTATCACTTTTTCCGAAAAATAAAATGATGATTAAAGTGGATATGCTTGACCTGTGAAAAAGTTTTGATATAATAGAAAACAAACAATTGTTCTATTAGGAGGACTATATGGCAAAACGGCGTAAACAAGCAAAAGGCAAACAGATTTCTAAACCGCAATCCGAAACGGAACGCCAGGAAGCACTGAGGATTGCTCTGGCAAAAATAGAAAAAGAAATGGGCAAGGGTGCAGTAATGCTCTTAGGAGATGATGACTACGATTTGGAAATCGAAACCGTGCCGACAGGTGCTCTGTCTTTGGATCTTGCTTTAGGTATCGGCGGTTTGCCGAAAGGAAGAGTTATCGAAATCTTCGGTCCGGAATCCTCGGGGAAAACGACGGTTGCTCTCCATGTAATTGCAGAGGCCCAAAAAGCAGGAGGAATTGCTGCTTTTGTAGATGCTGAACATGCTCTTGATCCCACATATGCAGATAAAATCGGAGTCGATATTGATAATCTGATCATCTCTCAACCGGATAACGGTGAAGAAGCTTTAGAAGTCGCTGAGGCTTTGGCACGCAGCGGAGCGATCGATGTTATAGTTGTTGACTCGGTTGCAGCATTAGTTCCGCGTTCTGAAATTGAAGGTGAAATGGGTGATGCATCAATGGGCGTACAGGCAAGATTGATGTCACAAGCTCTGCGTAAATTATCGGGCGTTTTGCACAAATCAAATACTATGATTATCTTCATCAATCAATTACGGGAAAAGATCGGAATTATGTTCGGCAATCCGGAAACTACAACCGGCGGCCGGGCTCTCAAATTCTATGCATCGGTCAGACTCGATATCAGAAAAATTGAAACGTTGCGTGACGGACAAGATATTATCGGTTCGCGCACCAGAGTGAAAGTAGTAAAAAATAAAGTAGCACCGCCGTTCAGAGAAGCCGAATTTGATATTATATACGGAGAAGGTATTTCTCAGGAAGGCTGTATTTTAGATTTAGCCTCTGATATTGATATTGTGAATAAAAGCGGTTCCTGGTACTCCTATGGTGATACCAGAATCGGACAAGGCAGAGATAATGCACGTCAATGGTTGGTTGACAATCCGGAAATTATGGCTGAAATCGATGCCAAAGTTCGCGAATATTATGAACCGGAAGAAGATGAAGACATTTCTGAATCAGTTGAACAAGATCAAACCGAAGATGCTACAGATGCTACGGATATAAAATCTTCAGATGATGATTTGGATGAATTACTGAACTTGGATATATAATAATTCGCGGCAACAATTTGAGACTTAATCGAATCTGCCGATAGATGAAGGACAATATTAAATAACTGATTTGAAATAAAGGCTTAATGATACCGGCAATATTAAAATGAACCAGGACGATTCTTTTCGCAAGCGTTTGGCTAAAGCGCAAGAAATAGTTTCACAACTCCATAAAAATTTTCCGGAAAAAGGAAAAAACCAAGCCTCTGATGTTTCCACCAAGCATCAAGAGGCTTATTTAACCCTGCGTCAGCGGGCAATTAAATATATCGGTATTGATCGTGGGAGGTCTTATGGTCAAGTAAAAAATATTTTGGAAAATTCTTTTCCGGAAGAAGCTGTTTTAAATCCGCAGCTTGTAGATCAAGTAATTCAGGATTTAATCGATGAGCAATACTTGGATGAATATTTGTGCGGCAGAAGAATAATTAAAAGGCACTCGGGGCGGGCTCAGAAGTCGAAAGAATATATAGAGCAAATAATGTTGCGCCAAGGTATCAGTGAACAGACTATCTCGGATTTGGTCTTGGAAATCGAAGATGATCGAGAGACTGCTGAAGCGTATAGAATACTTAAGCAGACAGAATGGAATATATCTCAACCGGAAAAAGTAATGCGTCATTTAGCTTCCAGAGGATATTCTACTGGTATCTGCCGGGAAATTGTGCGAAAATGGTTAGATGAAATCAGAAAAAATGAATAATTTTTATATATTGTCTTTAGGTTGTCCGAAAAATGAAGTAGATGCTGAATCCATGAGTTATGCACTACGTAATGCGTCTTTCAATTTTACAGATGATCCGAGAACAGCCAACTTTTTAATTGTCAATACCTGCGGTTTCATAGAACCTGCTAAAGAAGAGGCGATTTCAGCAATTTTGGATTTGGCTGAAATTAAAGAGTTTAATCTGAAGAAAAAAAAACCGGTTTTTTTAATTGTTACCGGATGTTTAAGTCAGAGATATGCATCTGAAATATATCAGGAATTTCCGGAAGTTGATCTGGTATTAGGTACGGCTCAATATGATCTGATAGTCGATTCCGCTCAACGTCTCAGGCAGGGTGAATTCTTACGCGACACACTACCGGGCAGACCGGGCAGCATTAAACATTTATTTAAAGGTGAACAGGCGGCAGCGGACAGGGCGTATGCCTACTTGAAAATCGCAGAAGGTTGTTCCAATCATTGTGCTTTTTGTGCTATTCCGGGCATCAGAGGACCTTTACTTTCACGGCCGCTGGAGGATGTTGTTGCTGAAGCTGAAGTTTTAACTGAACGCGGGTTTAAAGAGATAATTTTGATAGCACAGGATACGACACGTTACGGTCAAGATATATATGGTGAACCGCGGTTATTGGAACTTTTGCAAAGATTGGTTGAGATTCCGGATATCGGATTAATACGTTTAATGTACGTTTATGGAGATGTATTTTCGGATCAATTGATTGAATTTATTGCAGAGCATCGGCAAATAGCGGCGTATATTGATTTACCTATTCAGCATGCGTCTGATAAAATATTGAAATCTATGGGTAGAAGAGATACTAATAATCAATTAAGAGAATTAATTGCCAAATTGCGCTCAAAGATTCATAATTTGATTATTAGAACTACTGTTTTAGTTGGATTTCCGGGTGAGACGGAGCAAAACTTCAGTGAATTGAAGAAATTTATCGAAGATATCAGATTTGATCGTTTAGGTTGCTTTGTTTTTTCTCCGGAAGAAGGTACCCGGGCATATAAAATGTCCGACCTGCCGCCGCGGGAAATTGCTGAGGCAAGATATAATCAGATTATGAATTTGCAGAAGACAATTTCTTTGGCGAAAAACCAAGAGCGGATAGGAAAAATCTATCAGGTTTTACTTGAAGATGTCAGTTCGGACGGATTATTTTATGTCGGGCGCAGTTATGGTGAAGCACCGGGAATTGATCCGAGCATTTATGTATTGGCTCAAACAACAGATATCAATATCGGTGATATTGTCAATGTGAAAATTATTGATGCAGATGATTATGATTTAACAGGAGTTAGTGTTCATGAATTTACCTAATCGTTTAACAATTTTGAGGATGATCCTCGTACCGTTCGTGATTTTGTTTATGTTACCGATCGGCGGTTGGACATTTTGGAATGAATTTGTTGCAAGCCAAGCTGCACATATTATTGCTATAATATTATTTTGCATAGCTTCGTTAACCGATTTTCTTGACGGACGTATTTCCCGAAAATATGATCTGGTTACTAACATGGGGAAATTTTTAGATCCGATTGCAGATAAACTATTGGTTATTTCAACATTTGTAGCCTTAGTACAACTCAACCGGATACATTCTTTCGTTGTTGTAATTGTTCTGGCACGCGAATTAATTGTAACCGGACTTCGGCTGTTAGCAGTGGAACAAGGGAAAGTAATTGCTGCAGGTCCTTGGGGGAAAGCCAAAACGACTACCCAGATCATTGCAATTATTTGGCTGATGCTTGAACCTATAATATATATGGCCGGCCCTGTGACAGCAGCATCTCATACATTGAGAATAATCGGTGATGTTTTAGTTTTGCTTTCTGTGATTTTAACCGTGGTCAGCGGTTTAGATTATTTATTAAAAAACAAACAAATCCTGAAACAGGCATAATTTGACAAATTCAGATGTTGTCAACCGAATCAGCCAAATATGTTTTCTTAATTTAACCGGAAACAGCTGGGTTTTATCGGTAACTAGTTAAGTTGCCTTTAACTAACCATGTGATGTTTCAGAGATTTGAAGATTAACTCATAATAAACTTGACACCGCCGGTATTTTTGTTTACAAATATATTCGTAATATAAATTATAAAATTAAATGTGGAGGTAAATATGTCTACTGAAGATATTTTTGAACAGGTAAAACAACTTTTAGTTGATCAGTTAGGCGTAGATGAAGATTCTATTTCAATGGATTCCGATTTTATCGATGATTTAAATGCCGATTCATTGGATATTGTTGATTTAATTATTACTTTAGAATCCGAATATGATATTTCTATTCCTGATGAAGATGCACAGCGTTTGAAAACCGTAGGTGATGCGGTAGATTTCATAGTAGAAAATGCTGAATAAAGTATAACTATTGTCAAAGCAAATAAACATGAATAATGTTTAGTCAAATCAGGGATACTTTTGTATCCCTTTTTTCTGTAATTGGTCGGGGGAACAATATGGAAAAACAAAGAAAGTTTTGTGAAAATAATAAGATTACCATTAAGAATGAGAAGTTAATAAAATCCGCTTTGACTCATTCAACTTATGCTTATGAAAATAGTGAAGAAGTCAAATATGATAATGAACGTTTGGAATTTTTAGGCGATGCGGTATTGCAGTTAACAATCAGTGATGCATTATTTCAGTTGAAACCGTCACTTGATGAAGGTTTGATGACCAAGTACAGAGCGCTGATAGTTTGTGAAGACACATTAGCCCAAGTTGCTGAAGATATAAACTTAGGAGATTATCTTTATCTGGGCAAAGGTGAAGAAATGACCGGAGGCCGTGAGAAAGCATCAAATTTGTCGAATGCTTTGGAAGCAGTTTTCGGTGCATTATATTTGGATCAGGGATTTGTTTACGTTCAAACCAAAATAATCGAATTATTGCAGGATTATATTGATTTAGCTGTTTCGGGCAGGATGGTTTATGATTTCAAAAGTAAATTACTGGAAATGGTTCAGGCAACCAAAGGTGTCAGCACTATGAATTTTGAAATTATAGCCGAAGAAGGCCCGGTTCATGACAGGACTTATACTGCTGCAGTGAATGTTGATGAGCAAAAAGTAGCTGTCGGGCAAGGTCCGAGTAAGAAACTGGCGGAACAGGCGGCAGCGAAAGAAGCATTACAATTATTATCCTGTGATGAAGACGGTTGTTATCTGATTGAAGATACAGCTGAAGCGCCGGAGTTCTAAGCAAACGAAAATGAAGAAGATTTATATCTTCTGACAAGAAATAATTAGAAATAGGATTTGTAACAGGTGTATCTTAAATCCCTCAGTATGCAAGGATTTAAATCCTTCCCGGATCAGACATTAATTGAATTTCATCCGGGAATAACTGCAATAGTCGGACCGAACGGTTCCGGTAAATCTAATATAACCGATGCTATTCGTTGGGTATTAGGTGAGCAAAGTGTTAAAACTTTGCGCGGTTCACGTATGGAAGATGTTATTTTTAACGGAACTGAAACCCGACGTCAACTTGGATTTGCTGAAGTTACAATTACCTTCGACAATACAGATCATCATATTCCTTTAGATTATGAAACGGTCGAAGTCACCAGACGTTATTATCGCTCGGGTGACAGTGAATATTTAATTAATAAAGTTCAATGCAGATTAAAAGATATACGAGAATTATTCCTTGATACGGGAATCGGTCGTGACGGATATTCAATTATAGGTCAAGGCAGAATTGATCAAATTCTGAGTGATAATTCGGAAGAACGACGCAAAGTTTTTGATGAGGCGGCCGGAATTGTTAAATTTAAAATGCGCAAAAGAGATGCTGAGCGTAAGTTGGAGAGAACTGAGCAGAATCTGGTGCGCATTGACGATATTGTCCGGGAACTTGCTCAACGTCTTGAACCTTTAGAAAAACAAGCAGAGAAGACCAAAACATTTCAAAAGCTTTCACATGAAATGCGGGATACGGATATCGGTTTGACTCTTTATGATATTAAGCGAAATCAGCTTGAATATGAAAAGAGCGAACAGGTTTCAGATGATCTTTCCCAAGATTTGCAAGCTGCCAGAAATTTATCACAAAAGCTGAAAAATGATTATCAGAAGTATGAAAAGAATTTGGCAGATTTGGATCAGGAAATTGAAACAAAACGTTTGCAACAATCTGTCCGGAATGCGGATTTGGCCGAATTGGGTGAAAAAAGAGCAATTGCCAAAGAACGCAAGCGCTCTCTTAAACTGCAAATAGAATCAAATTTAGCTCAACAATCAGAACTGAAAATTGAAGAACGTCTGTTAGACGGAGATCTTGAGCAGAAAAGAATTCAGAGCAGCAAATTGGCTGAAGAAGTTGCGGAAATAACTGAAAGTTATGAAGCTGTAACTAAAGTCATTGCCGATCAGAATCAAGAGCTGAATAAGCTCAACGCTCAAATTGCAAAAATTACCGATGAGTTAAATCAAAAACAGAGACAAATTTTTGATTTAAAGAATTCCGCCACTTCATATACTCAGGAGATTAATATAGTAGCAGAACAACTCGCATTGCTTGAAGCGGAAATTGATAACTTAAATATAAAAAAGCTTGAAATTCAGAATGAATATCAGAAAAAAAATCAATTGCATCTGGCTGAACAAAAGTCTTTTGAATTAACAAATTCGGATCTGTTGAGTATCCGTCAGGATGTAGAAAAAATCAGAACAGAACTGTCTGATCTGGATCAGAAGAAACAGCAATTAACGAATGAACTGAATAATTCTCAATATCGCCTAAAAACTTTACAGGAACTTGAAGCCGCTCGGGAAGGATTCCATCAGGCTGTAAAAGCCATTATGCAAAAAGCTGAAAGTGAACCCGAATTTGGTGCAGGTATTCACGGTCCGTTAGCTGAATTAATCCACGTACCGCAAAAATATGAAAAAGCAATTGAAGTTACATTGGGTGCTGCTTTACATAATATTGTTACTTCAACTAAAACAGATGCTTCAAGGATGATCGAATGGCTTAAACAGACAAGATCCGGTCGTGAAACATTTTTACCGTTGGATACAATCAGAGCTCGCAATATTCCTGACCATGATCTCAAACAAATTGAACATTTGCCGGGTTTCTTAAACATAGCTTCTACAATAGTAGATTATTCTGAAGAATATACTGAAATTATAGGACAGTTATTGAGCAGAGTAATTATTGCGGAAAATCTGGAGCAAGCTCTGAAGATTTCAGCGGCAGTTCGGCAAAAATATAAAATTGTTACCTTGGCAGGTGATATTGTTCAAATCGGCGGTTCAATGACCGGCGGTCAGGACAAAAAGCAATCCCAGGGTTTACTGCGCAGAAATCGTGAAATAGTTGAATATCAAGAGAAAATAAGCAAATTGAATCATGAAATCAATTCTCAGAATTCAGTTATCGAAAGAAAAACATCGCAACTGATTGTACAGGCACAAATTCAAGCCGACTTGGAAAAAAGCTATCTGGAAAAAGAAAAGTATCTCTATCAGCTGACAACACTGACAGAACAAATTATGCATGAGCTTGAACAAGTAAAACATGAATTGAACAACAAAACCGACACCTTAACTAAATATCAAGTTCGCACAGAAGATGCAACACGAAAAAAACTCGAAACTGAAACTGATTTAATGCAAGCAGAAAATAATCACAGTAAATTATCTGAAAAACTGGAAGAGTTACATCGATCGCAGTCAGATGCCAATCACGAGTTTCAAGAACTTCAAGATCAAATGATCGCCTTGAATATTTCTTTGCAGACAAAAAAAGAATCATTGGCAAATTTCACTGCTTTGGCGGAACAGGCAAAGCTTGATTTTACTACCCAAAAAAGTAAACAACAGACCCTTGTTAAACAGACACAAGATTTAGAAGATGAATTGGAAAAACTATCTGCGCAAACCGTTGAATATGAAAACAGGTACCGAAATATGGAAGAGGAGCTTTCATATTTATTGGAAAATATTGATCATCATCAACTGGAAAGAAATCAAATTGAAAAACAGCAACATGATCTTTTTACTAAAGTGGAACTGCAAGCGGATCAGGTTTCAAGCTTACAATTGCAACTTGAACGTTCTCGTCAAAGAACAGAGAGATTGGAGCAAAGCATAGCTTCAGCCAAGAATCATATTTGGGAAAACTACGAACTTACTTACATTGAACTTAAACCGGAGGCTTATCCGATTGATAATATTACAGCGGCACGAGAAGTTTTGAAACAAATACGTCAGAAAATCAGAGATTTGGGTCCGATTAATCCGAATGCGATTGAAGAGTATAATGAAGTGTTTGAACGTCACGATTTCATGATTACTCAAAAAGCGGATATCGAATTATCAAAAGAAAAACTGATCAATGTGATCCGCGATCTGGAACTTGCAATGTCGGAGCAATTTATAGAAAACTTTGCCCAAATCAATCAAAATTTTAAAGAAGTATTTTCTGCTCTTTTCAGTGGAGGCGAAGCGGAACTTGATCTGGAAACTGCTGATCCTTTAACCTCGGGTATCGTAATTAAAGCTCAACCGCCAGGAAAAAGACTGCAGAATTTGAGTTTGTTATCAGGTGGTGAGAGATCATTAACTGCAATAGCTTTACTATTGGCAATCTTCAAATTAAGGCCTGCTCCGTTCTGTGTCCTGGATGAAGTTGAATCCGCCTTAGATGAAACCAATATTATCCGATTTACCGAATATCTCAGAAAATATACCGATGAATCACAATTCGTCCTGGTTACCCATCGTAAAGGTACAATGGAAGCATCCGAACGTTTATATGGTATAACTATGAAAGAACGAGGAGTTTCCAAAGTGTTATCGCTTGAACTGACAGATGCTGATATGATTGATACATAGAAAGTTTAACTCCGGATCAATGAAGTAAATTCATTGATTATTTGAAACCGGATTAATGAAGTACATCCATTGATTATTTTAAACCGAATTAATGAAGTATATTCATTGAGTATTTGAAAATTGAAAAACTGAAGATTAAATAATAAACGTCATTAACGGATTGATCTTAAAATCCGGAATATGATCAGAGTCATTGAAAATAATAAAACATAATATGAAAGAGGGCTTATAGGTTTATGAGTATATTTGATAAATTTAAACGGGGTCTGCAAAAAACCCGTGACTTCGTTACTGAAAGTTTTAATAGAATAGCTGCCAACTTAGGTTATTTTGACGAGGATATGTTGGATGAGCTTGAAATGGTTTTAGTACAGGCTGATTGCGGTATTGAATGTGCTACTGAATTAACAGATAGTATCCGGGAACATATTAAACGCACGGGCGATTCGTCAGTAGAAACCGTTCTGAATGTTTTACGGGAAGGTATGCTGGATATGTTAAAAGATGTTCAACCTTTGGAGTTAGATCCGAATCGATTAAATATTTTATTGATGGTCGGTGTAAACGGTACAGGTAAAACCACTACTTCCGGCAAGTTAGCCAAACGTTATCGTGATCAGGGCAAACGTGTTTTAATGGCAGCGGCGGATACCTTCAGAGCTGCCGCAATTGAACAAATTAAAATATGGGGCGAAAGAACTGCTACATCAGTTATTGCTCACAAAATCGGTTCAGATCCGTCAGCTGTAGTTTTTGATGCGATAGATGCGGCAAAAGCAAGAAATACTGATGTTCTGATAATTGATACGGCAGGTCGTTTACATACGAAACAAAATCTGATGGATGAATTGGCTAAGATTCGTCGTATTATCGGTCGGGAAGCACCGGATGCAAATTTGGAGACCTTGCTGGTCATAGATGCGACTACCGGTCAAAATGCAATAGTCCAAGCGAATGCGTTTGCCGAAGCTACCGATGTAACAGGATTAATCATCACAAAACTTGACGGAAATGCCAAAGGAGGGGTTGCTCTGGCTGTAGTAAAAGAAACAAATCTCTCAGTTAAACTTGCCGGACTCGGTGAAAGCGAAGATGATTTACAAGATTTCGACTCTGAAATATTCGTCGATTCCTTATTGCCGGATCCGGAATCTTTAAAAAAATAATCATCAGGTAACGGTGACAACGATGTAACTTATGCTAAAAGATTCTGACAAAAGCTGTTATGTTGTCACTTATTAAATGGAAAAAGTCATTTTTTTGAAATCCTTGCACACTATTTAAGGTTGTACAGCCGGATTTTTGAACAAACTTAAAAAGTGTGCGAATCTCACGTAGAAAAGCTGATTATTTTAAAAATTTGCACATTATTTAAGGTCGTACCGTTAAATAGCTGTACAAACTTAAAAAGTGTGCGAATCTCACGTAGAAAAGCTGATTATTTTAAAAATTTGCACATTATTTAAGGCTGTACGGCCGGATTTTTGTACAAACTTAAAAAGTGTGCAAGCTTAATATGACTGTCAAGCTTTTTAACTTGACAGATGTTTTAAAACTGATATTCTGTTATTTATGTCAGGAAAAAAGCTGGTAAAACAACATAATTATTTATGCATTCTTTTAGACTATTACGGAAGTTTGTTGACTCCTAGGAGACAACAAATCTTAAACATGTCATTAGAGGATGATATGTCACTTTCGGAGATTGCAGAAACACTGAATATTTCCCGACAAGCAGTTCATGATAATATTCAGCAAGCTGTTGAACAACTTAAACAATATGAATCTAATCTGGGTATGGTTCTTAAAGACCAGAGTTTGGTAAGTAAAGTAGATCATATCTTAAGCAATTATGGATTTGATCAAGAACCTGAGATTATTTGTGAATTGGAAGAATTAAAAGCGATGATTTTATAAAACGCTTAGCAGAATAAATATTTATTATTCTGTAAAGCGTATAGAAGACGTATAGAAATATATAAGCACAGAAGCTTTGGAAGAACGATTTTATAAAACGAGAGGATATATATGGCACTTTTCAGTAGTTTATCTGACAAATTAAAATCAATTACCGACCGTATGCAAGGTAAAATGCGTGTTACGGAAAAAGATATCAAAGATATGATGCGTGAAATAAGGCTGGCTCTTTTGGAAGCTGATGTTCATTTCAAAGTTGTGAAAGAACTGGTAGATGAAATTTCTGTCAAAGCAAAAGGTGCCGATGTAATGGAAAGCTTAACCCCGGGTCAACAGGTAGTTAAAGTAGTCCATGAAGCTTTGATCGATATTTTCGGTAAAGAAAATACCAAATTGGAAGTTTCACCTGACGGTTTTACCGTAATAATGCTTTATGGTTTACAAGGTTCAGGAAAAACCACAACTGCTGCTAAATTAGCTCGTCTTTTGAAAAACAACGGCAAAAAACCTTTTTTAACTTCCGTTGACGTACATCGTCCGGCAGCTCAAGAACAATTGGTTGTTTTGGCAGAACAAATCGATGTTCCTTATCATATTAATCCGCAAGAAAAAGCGGCTCCCAGAATTGCTCGCAGCGCAATCGAACGGGCCAAATATCTGATGTGTGATACGCTGATTGTGGATACTGCAGGTCGAATGACGGTCGATCCTGAATTGATGCAGGAATTAAGAGAAATAAATGAAACGGTAAAACCTACAGAACGTCTGCTGATTGTTGATGCAATGATCGGTCAGGAAGCGGTGAATATAGCTCTGGAATTTGAAAAAGAAATCGGTATCGACGGTTTTATTATGACCAAACTTGACGGTGATGCGCGAGGAGGTGCAGCTCTCTCAATCAGACATATGACCGGTAAACCTATCAAAATGATTGCTACCGGTGAAAAGCTTGACGCATTGGAAGAATTTCATCCGGAGCGCATGGCTTCAAGAATTCTCGGCATGGGTGATGTTTTGACTCTGATCGAAAAAGCCAGTGCTGCAATAGATGAGAAAAAAGCCCAGGAAGCATATGAAAGAATGCGCAAGAATCAATTTACGCTGGATGATATGCTTGAACAATTTGAGCAAATGAATAAAATGGGCGGTATACAGAGTATTTTATCGATGTTGCCCGGTGTAGGTAAAAAAATAGATACAGATTCAGTAGATGATAAAAGAATGCAGAGGACTGCCGCAATCATAAAATCGATGACGCCTAAAGAACGGGCAATGCCGAAAATACTGAATGCCAGTCGTCGCAAAAGAATTGCCGCAGGCAGCGGCGTTCAGGTTTCGGATGTCAATCAATTAATCAAGCAATACAATGAAATGCAAAAGATGATGAAACAGTTTACTCGAATGGGAAGAGGTAAACAACGTCGCATGATGCAACAATTCGGCGGCGGAGATCTTCCGTTCTAAAAATAAAAAACAAATATTGTATATATGGAGGAAATACAATGGCAGTAAAAATTCGTTTAAAACGTATCGGAGCAAAAAAACAACCTTCTTATCGTGTGGTTGTTGCAGATTCAAGATCACCCAGAGATGGCAGATTTATCGAAGAAATCGGTTTTTACAATCCGCTGGTTGAGCCTGCAGATATCAGACTCGATTTGGAAAAGGTTGATCAATGGATGAAAAACGGTGCTCAACCGACCGATACAGTCAGAGCTTTAATCAACAAAGCTAAACAAGCTGAGCCGAATACACAAGCTTCTGGCACAAAAGAGAAAACAGGTGAATAATAAATGATAAATCTCTTAAAAACATTAGTAGAGCCTTTGGTTGATAATATAGATGATGTACGCATTGATCAAATAGATCGGGGTAATACCGTAGTTTTAGAAGTCAGAGTTAATCCTGAAGATATGGGACGCATAATCGGACGCCGTGGTCGCAGGGCTCAAGCGATCCGTTCAGTCATGCGTGCCAAAGCAAAACTGGAAAACAAACGAATTATCGTAGATATCGTTGACCCGGAATAAGCTTAACAATTATGGCGATTTTAACAGAACGATTTGTTATTGGACGTATAGGAAAACCTCGTGGTTTAAAGGGTGAATTACGAGTTTTTCCTTTGACCGATGATATTGAACGTTTCCGTAACTTAAAGTTATGCTATCTGGAAGATCACCGGGAAAATATCCTGGCTGAACTTCAAATTGATAAATGCAGGATTGTGCATGATCAAGTAAGTATTACATTCAAAAATTATGATACACGTGATCTTGCTGAAAAACTGAAAAATCAATTTATCAGTGTGGCACGTTCGGAAGCGATTGACCTGGCAGAAGATGAATATTTTGTGGCGGATTTAATCGGTTGTGAAGTGTACGATCAAAACCACGGTTATCTCGGAAATATTTCTCAAATTCAAAAGAGCTCTGCCCATGATGTGGCAATTGTACGAAAATCAGGTGAAAAAGATTTACTGTATCCGAATTTGCGGAGCGTGGTGCAACGGATTGAGCTTGATAAACGTAGAATAGACGTTGTTTTACCGCCGGGTCTATACGAAATTTACCGATAACCACGGAAGATTTTATGATCATCTATGAATAAATTTTCAGTATTAACATTATTTCCGGAAATAATTGCACAAGGTTTGAATTATAGCATTACCGGCAGAGCAATTGCAGATCGATTGATTGAACTCAATCTGATTAATATCAGAGATTTTGCGGTAAATAATTACGGACAAGTCGATGACAAGCTGTATGGCGGAGGTACCGGTATGTTAATGATGCCGGAACCTGTTTTGGCAGCATGGCTCAGTATCTATCAAACGGATCCGCAAAAATTTCTGGTACAGCTTTCAGAATCGACAGAATCATCAATAATAAAGCAGCCTGCAGAAGAGATAAGCCTCAGCGATTGGCAGCAAAAAATTAAAGAAGTCAGTCAAGATCGGATTATTTATCTCAGTCCTAAAGGTAAAATTTTTAATCAACAAATGGCACAAGAGCTTGCGCAAGAAGAACATCTGGTTTTTCTTTGTGGTCATTATGAGGGTGTTGACCAAAGAATTCTGGATGTTTTACAAGTAGAAGAAGTATCTTTGGGTGATTTTGTTTTGACCGGAGGTGAACCTGCACTTGTTGTAATGATAGATGCAATCAGTCGCTTGATTCCGGGAGTTTTACCCAATAAGGAAGCACATCAGGCTGATTCACATTCCGCCGGTCTGCTGGAAGAACCGCAATATACCAGACCTGCAAATTGGCATGGTTTAAAGGTACCGGATATTTTACTATCCGGTCATCAAGCAAACATTGAAAACTTTCGGAAGAGCAAAAGTTTACTTGAAACATATAAAAAAAGACCGGATCTTTTACAAAAGAAATCGGCAGCTCGGGACAATAATGTGTCCGAAAAATTATCGGAACAAGATTGGCTTTTCTTAATTGACAGTTTGAAAAACAATTGATACAATCTTTTAGGTTAAATATCGGTGGTCCGCTGCAATTGCGTGCAAGAACACCTGCAAAGAGAGGAGGAACGCAATATGGACTTGATAAAAGCTGTTGAACAACAACAAATCAAAAAAGCTCATAAACATGTTTCAGTCGGTGATCATGTTAAGGTACATCTCCAAATTAAAGAAGGAACACGTGAACGTATTCAGATTTATGAAGGAACTGTTATTGCCCGTAAAGGCAGCGGTTTAAGTGAAACTATTACAGTACGCCGTATTTCTTACGGTGTGGGTATTGAACGTGTTTTCCCGTTACACTCACCACGCGTTGCCAGAATTGAAATTGTACGCAAAGGTAGAGTACGCAGAGCTAAACTTTATTACATTCGCAAGCGGGTCGGTAAAGCTGCTAGAGTCAGAGAAAGACTTATGAGCAGAGAAGAACGCGCTATGTACGAAAAAGAATAATCATAAACAAAAGCCGCTCAGCAAATAAGTTGCAGCGGTTTTTTAATAAACAATGAAAGGTGAGGATTATGGCAAAAATCAACTGGTTTCCCGGACATATGGCTAAGAGTCTGAAACAATTGAAAAATAGTGTTTCAGCTTGTGACTATGTCATTGAAACGTGTGATGCGAGATTGCCTTTATCTTCCCGTAATCCTCAACTGAATAAAGTTTTGCAGAACAAGAAATATATGTTACTGCTGACGAAGAGCGATTTGGCTGATCCGGTACAAACTGCCAAATGGATTGATTTTTTTGTAAAGCAAAAAACGGATAATTTAGTTTCCGTGATGGCGGTAAACTCTTTGAATAAATCTGAAATAAATAAAATCAGAGCAAAAGCTTTGGAAGATAATCAACATATTATTGATCGGGCAAAGTCAAGAGGGCGCCGTATTAAACCGATTCGCATCATGATTAACGGTATTCCGAATACCGGAAAATCCACTTTGATCAACAGTTTGATCGGTAAGAAATCTGCTCAAGTTTCAAATCGTCCCGGAGTGACTCGTTCCTTAAATTGGTTGCGGGCGGGAACAAAATTTGAATTGTTGGATACACCGGGTATACTGATGCCGAAACTGGAAACAGTTGCCGAGCAAATTAAATTAGGCATCAGCGGCGCGATTAAAGATGATGTTCTGCCTTTAATTGAAGTAGCTTGCGGCTTGGTCTTAATTCTGGCACAACTATATCCGCAATATTTTACGGATTTATATAAAATTAAACTGAGTAATGCAGCTGATTACAGTACTTGGCTGACTTCCCATGAACTGCTGGAAAAGATTGCTTTGCACTTAAACATCATTAAAAGTGGCGGGCTTCCTGATTTAGAGAGAACGGCCCGCAGATTACTCACAGAATATCGTCAGGGGAAACTGGGGCGTTTCAGCTTGGAAATTCCCGATCAATCAATAGTATTTCCTGCTTCATTATAAAAATGAAAAAACGGAATAAATACAATAATCATAATTACTTTTGAACAAAGATTTAGTTTTTTAGAAAAGTTTAATGAGCAGAAATTAAGATGGCTAAAGAATATAAATTCCGCTTAACAGAACAAGATTATAAGCGTTTTGCTCAAATGTCGGAAATCGAAAACAAATTTTATAATGAGGGTTATCAGATTATCGCCGGTATTGATGAAGCGGGCAGAGGCCCTTTGGCAGGTCCTGTATTTTGTGCAGCTTGTATTCTGGATCCGCAGCAACCGATTTATGGTTTAAATGACTCAAAAAAATTAACTGAAAAAAGAAGAAACTATTTATTCGAAGTAATTAAGGAACAAGCTTTAGCATATAAAATTGTTTCTGTTTCACCGGAAGAGATTGAAAACAAGAATATTCTGGGTGCCACTAAAACAGGTATGATTGAAGCTGTTTTAGGCTTAAGTCCGCAACCCGATTTGCTGTTAATAGATGCGGAACGTCTGCAAGATGAGAGATTGCCGGCTCAGCGAAGTCTTAAACACGGTGATGCAATTTCAAACAGTATTGCTGCTGCGTCTGTTCTGGCAAAGGTCAGCAGGGATGATTTTATGGTTGCAATGGATGAAATCTATCCGGAATATCAATTTGCCAAACATAAAGGTTATGCAACGGCAGATCATTATGCCGCAATTGAAAAACACGGAATTTGTGAATTGCATCGTTTAAGCTTTCTACATAAATTGCGTTTAGGTAAAACAAAATCACAAGCAGATATGAATTGTGTTGGAAAACAGAATAATCAAGAATTAGATGTTCTTGGAACCAGTGTATCGTCAATAAATATAGGTTATTCTGCTGAAAATCAAGTAGCGAATAATCTGATTAAGAGCGGCTATCAAGTTCTGGAACAAAATTATTGGCTGCGTCCGTTTGGTGAGATAGACTTAATCTTACAAAAAGACAAGCGTTTATGTGTTGTTGAAGTAAAGTCCAGACAAGGCTCAGATTATGAGGAAAAAGCAATGGGAGCGCTGGATGCTGATAAGAAATGGCGTATTAAAAAATTGGCTGAATACTATGCAATATCCCGCAAGATAGATTTTGAGGAAATGATATTCCTTTTGGCAGCCTGCAAACTTAATTCAAATAATCAAATCGAAAAAATCAAATTATATGATTTTTAACTTATTTGTAAGGTTATTACAGAAAAAGAATCCATTAAGAAATAATCTTCAGCTTAATAATCTTTATTAATAAATATTATCCGAATTATCTCTGTGAGATGCTGAAGAAGTAATATTTATGAATAGATATCAAGAACAGGCTTACTATTTCTGTGTATTTCAGATGTTTCTATTACGTTGTAATTACAAGCTTGCAAATTGTGAATAAATCCATTAATTTTATGATAAGATGTAACAACAACTAAATGATTAAGGAGTTTTGATATGCGATTAGATAAACATAGCAGTATACCTTTATACGCACAGCTCAGAGAATTGTTAGTTGAGCAAATTCAAGACGGACACTATAAACCGGGAGATCGAATTCCTTCCGAATTAACTTTATGTGAAGAACTTGATCTAAGTCGTCCCACAGTTAGACAAGCCATAGCAGATTTAGTTGCAGACGGAATTTTAGTAATTGAAAAGGGCAAAGGAACTTTTGTTGCTAAAGAACCCGAAAGAATTGTGATTGAACATTTCAATGCCTTAACTTTTTCATTTTTGAATTTTGATACTTATGAAGGAGTAGGATTAAAACCGATAAAACTGATGGAACCGGATCCGGAACTGGATCGTATGTTTAAGTATCCTCCGGAAAAACCGCATCCGGGCTATTGGTTGGTGGAATGGCCGCTCCAAATAGATCATGAGATTTTGGGAATCTGCTCATCATATGTTCCTGTTCAGATTTTTCCTGAATTGGGTCAAAGTATCTCTGCCGGCAAAAGAATGGTTGATATTAAATCCAATAAATATGCGATGCTTCCGCAAAAAGGCAGCTTAAATGTTTTGGCACGACCTGCTAAAAACAAAGAAGCAAAAGCCTTGAACATTCCGCGCAGAACATTCATCTTGGCGATAGAAGGACCTTTATTCTCACGCAGCGGTCATGTTTGTGAAGTTTTACGTGTTGCTTTACGTCCGGATTTAGTTCAATTGGAGATGAATTAAAACATGAAAAATTATTTTGATCATACTGCTACCAGGTTTGTTGAGCAGGAGGTCATAGATTTTTTAGCTGAACAATTGCTACAGAATAATTATAATCCGGCTGCCCGCTATACTTCAGGTATTGAGGCAGCCGCTTCAATTGCGGAGTCGACTGAAAAAATTGCTGAAATTCTCGGCGCCGAAGCGCAAGAAGTGATTTTTACTTCAGGGGCGACGGAATCGATTAATACAGCTTTGAAAGGTATTGTTTTCGCCCCGAATCCGAAACACAAAAGAATCTTAACCGGTGCGGGCGAACATCCGGCAACTACTGAAACGCTGAAATTTATTGCCCGGCAACTCGACTATGCGATTGATTATTGTCCGCTCAATGGCAAAGGTGAAGTTGATTTGGTACAGTTGGAGTCGTTTTTGGCAATCAATCAATATGATTTACTGACTTTGATTCATGTGAACAATGAATTGGGCAGTGTAAATCCGCTTGAACAAATTGTTAAATTACGTAATAAGTATCAGCCTGATTTACCGATACATCTGGATGCGGTACAAACCCTTGGTAAGATTCCTTTTAATTTCAGCGAGTCGGAGATTGAGCTGGCTTCATTTTCTCTGCATAAGCTTGGCGGCCCGAAAGGTATCGGTATTTTATTAAAGAACAAAGATACACGGATTGAACCGTTAATACATGGTGGCGGACAGCAGAATAATCTGCGTTCCGGTACGGAGAATCCTGCTTTGATTGCGACAACGGCATATGTGATTGAACGTATGCACAAAAATTTTGAACAGGATAATCGGTTAGTTGCTGATCTTAAGTTGTTTTTGCTTGAACAATTAAAACTGGAGAAAATCAAACATCAGGTGATTTCACCGGATGAAGCGGTACCTCATATTATCTCAATTGCTTTTCCTGAATTACGTGCCGAAACATTGCTCAATATTTTAGCGAAAGAAGGCATGCAAGTATCGATCGGTTCTGCCTGCTCAAGCAAGAAATCCGAGCGCAGCCGGGTCCTCCGGCAAATTAATCTGCCTCAGGGTCTTGATCAATATGTTTTACGAATTAGTTTAGATAAAAGTAATTCTCAGGCGGAAATTTGTGATTTAGTTAGAATTATCAAAACAGCACTTGATAAATATGCCGTATAATCGGTAAACTAAAGTTTGTTTGTTAATAGTTTAAATTTATAGTTTAAAATGAAAGAGGGATTAAAATAGATTATCAGGAGCTGATTTTAATTCGTTTGGGAGAAATTGCTCTCAAAGGCTTGAATAGACATAAATTTGAAACACGCTTAATTTCCAATTTGCGCTATCGTTTGCGTGATCTGGGTAAATTTAAAATATATCAGGATCAATCAAGAGTATATATTGAAAAACGACAGCAGGATCAGTTCGATTTTCCGACCGGGGAAATTCTTAAGCGTATCAAAGATGTATTCGGTTATGTTTCCGCCAGTCCGGTCAGGCGATTTGCCAATGATAAAGATCTTTTATTCGCTCAGGTTAAGGCTTATGTTGCCGAATTATATGCTGACGGTGCTGAACATAGTTTCAAATTCGAAACTCGCCGGATTGATAAAAATTTTCCTTTAAATTCTTATCAATTAAATTGCGACTTAGGTGAAAAAGTATTACTGACATATCCGGAACAAGCCACAGTTGATGTACACAATCCGGATTTTTTGTTTCAAATTGAAATACGTCAGGAAATATATTTATATCATGAAATTCAACCGGCATACAGCGGTTTACCGGTAGGTACCAGCGGAACGGGAATGTTGCTGCTTTCAGGCGGTATTGACAGTCCGGTCGCCGGTTTTCAAATGGCATCACGCGGTCTGCAGTTAGAGGCGATTTATTTTCATACATTTCCTTATACCGGAGATCAGGCAAAACAAAAAGTGATTGATCTGGCAGGCAGATTAAGTGATTTTTGCGGCAGATTACCTTTACATATCGTGGATTTTACCGATATTCAATTGGAACTTAATCAAAAAGTACCGGGAGAAATGTTGACCGTAATCATGCGCAGAATGATGATGCGGATAGCTGATCGTTTGGCGGAAAAAAATAAGATAAATTGTCTGATTACGGGTGAAAGTTTGGGGCAAGTGGCAAGTCAGACGGTTGAGGCCCTGAGATGTACTAATTCCGTGGTTGACCGACCGGTTTTCCGCCCTTTAATCGGTATTGATAAAAATGATACAATCAAATTGGCACGTGAAATTGATACTTATGAAACTTCAATTTTACCTTACGAAGATTGTTGTACGATTTTTGTTGCCAAACATCCGAAAATTAATCCGAACCGGATAGATTGTGAACAGGCGGAGCAGGATTTGGCTATTGAGCTATTGGTTGAACAAGGTTTAAATAAGATAGAAACAATCATTGTCTGAAATCAGGCGACAATATCGGAATTCATGATTTGCTGAACTGCTTCATGAATATTTATTAATAAACAATAATAATTGGAGGAATATATAAAATGCCCTACGAAATCATTAAACAACAAGACCCGGAGCTGTATCAGGCTCTGAATGATGAATTGCAAAGACAAAAAGATCATCTGGAATTAATCGCTTCGGAAAACTTTGTCAGCGAAGCGGTATTGGCAGCTCAAGGTTCAGTCCTGACCAACAAATATGCAGAGGGTTATCCCGGGCGCCGTTATTATGGCGGATGTGAATTTGTTGATGTTGCGGAAGATCTTGCTATTAACAGGGCAAAAGAATTGTTCGGTGCGGAACATGTCAACGTTCAGCCTCATTCCGGCGCTCAAGCCAATGCGGCAGTATATTTTAAAATGTTAAATTACGGTGATAAAATTTTAGGCATGGATTTGGATCAGGGCGGCCATTTAACACACGGTATGAAAATTAACTTCTCCGGTAAATATTTTGAAGCTCATGGCTACAAAGTTGATCCGCAAACCCATCAAATTGATTATGATGCACTTTATCAAACAGCTAAAGAAGTTCAACCGAAATTGATTGTTGCCGGGGCAAGCGCCTATCCGAGAAAAATCGATTTTGCTAAATTCCGTGAAATAGCAGATGAAGTCGGAGCATTATTATTAGTGGATATGGCTCATATTGCAGGTTTAGTTGCAGCGGGTTTACATATGAGTCCGATACCTTACGCGGATTTTGTCACGACAACTACCCATAAGACTTTGCGCGGTCCGCGCGGCGGATTAATTATGTGTAAAGAACAATATGCCAGACAAATAGATTCCGCAGTTTTCCCCGGAACACAAGGCGGACCTCTGATGCATATAATTGCGGCAAAAGCGGTTGCTTTCGGCGAAGCTTTACAACCTGAATTCAAGATCTATTCTCAACAGATTATCAATAATGCACAAGCTTTAGCGAACGGTTTGCAGGCACATAATGTTAATTTGGTTTCGGGCGGTACGGACAATCATTTGATTTTGATAAATCTGCGTGAAACCGGGATCACCGGACGTGAGTTGGAAAAGCGTTTAGAATCGGTCAATATTACGACGAATAAAAACACAATTCCTTATGACACGGAAAAACCGACAGTGACCAGTGGTCTCAGACTTGGAACACCGGCTTTGACAACAAGAGGATTTGTCGAAAAGGACATGGAAGAAATTGCCGAACTGATTTCACTGGCAATCTTTGATTTTGAAAAAAACAAGCCGCAAATTCTATCAAGAGTTGCCGGTTTGTGTGAGAAATATCCGCTTTATTCTGACTACAAATGAAAAATATAAATTTTACACAGCATAAACAACCTTTAGCCTACCGTATGGTTCCGCGCAAATTAGAAGAATTTGTCGGTCAGGAACATATTTTGGCTGAAGGGAAAATGCTGCGCAGAATGATTGAAGCGGATCGTCTGAGTTCTATTATTCTGTTCGGTCCTCCCGGTACAGGCAAGACGAGTTTGGCCAGAGTAATAGCCGCGACAACCGAAATAGGATTTAAGCAACTCAATGCGGTCACTTCAGGTGTCAAAGATATCAAACAGGTGATCAGTGATACACAAAATCTGATTTTAACTCCGCAAGGCAGAACGGTATTGTTTATTGATGAAATTCATCGTTTCAACAAAGCTCAACAAGATGCTTTATTGCCCCAGGTTGAAGACGGTACTCTGATTCTGATCGGTGCCACAACCGAAAATCCCTATTTTGAAGTTAATAAAGCATTGATTTCAAGATCTACGGTATTTCAACTCAAACCTTTAACCAAAGAGAATATTACACTAATTGTAGAGCGGGCACTAACTGATCCGGTATATGGTTACGGCGGTTTGGATATTGAAATTGAATCGAAAGCAAAAGAATTCATCAGCGACTTATCAAACGGTGATGCGCGAATTGCTTTGAACGGTTTGGAACTGGCGGTTTTGACTACACATCCGAATCAGCAAGGGAAAATCGTAATAGACCTGCCGACGATCAAAGACTGTATGCAAAAACGCAGTCCGGCTTTTGATAAAGGCGGAGAGGCTCATTATGATACAATCAGTGCTTTTATCAAATCAATGCGCGGCAGTGATCCGGATGCTACTTTGTTTTATTTGGCCCGGGCTTTACATGGCGGAGAAGATATAGAATTTCTTGCACGGAGAATCGTAATTTGTGCTGCCGAGGATGTCGGTTTGGCAAATCCGCAAATACTTTCGATTGCTGTTGCCGCATATCAGGCAACCAAAATGATCGGTATGCCGGAAGCGAGAATAATCCTGGCTGAAGCGGCTGTTTTGGTTGCGACTTCACCTAAATCTAATACGACATACTTGGGAATTGATGCGGCTCTGGCAGATGTGAAAAATCGAAGAACCGGTGAGATTCCGTATCATTTGCGCAATGCGCCGATCGATGAAATGAAAAAACACGGTTATTCTCAAGGTTATAAATATGCACATGATTTTCCGCATCATTATGTAAAGATGCAATTTTTGCCGGAACAAATTAAAAATAATAAATATTATCAACCATCGGAACAAGGATACGAAGCAAAAATCAAATCATGGTTAGAGTTTTTGGAATCGCTGGAATAAACCGGAATCAGAACATTTAATCTGAAAACGGCAATTGAATACGATTCACCAATAAATTACAGATCACACCAATTGCAATTCCGGCAAGAGTACCGGCTATGATTAAAATCGGTAAATAAAATAAAAGCCCCGGTGTATTAACAATAAATGCTGCAATCAATATCTGACCTAAATTATGTGCAACACCGCCTATCACACTGATTCCCAGGATTGAGAATGTGTTGATTTTTTTGAAAAGCAACATCAAAGCAACACTTATCAGTCCGCCCGTTATGCTGAAGATAAATGAGAGAAAACTTCTGAACAACATAGATAACAAAAAGATACGAATACCGGAAATTAATAAAGCATCGGCCGGTTTTAATTTAAAAACAGCGAACATTACCGGAATATTTGCCAATCCCAATTTAATACCAGGCACGATATAAATTTGCGGTAATAATGATTCTAAATAACTGAGGATCATAGAAATAGCGATCAGCATTGCAAGCAAAGTCATATGTTTCGTTTTCATAATTTACTCATTCAATAACTGAACGAATCAAAAATCGGTTCCCCGTCAACAATAGTAATGACCAAGCGATGGGGCAGACAAATGATTGTTTCGCCGGAGTATCGTATCTTGGGATGCCTAACACAGATTTGATTCGAACAATTGGCACTTTCTATCCAAACTTTACGATCTTGAATAATCAATTCATTATATTGTCCATTCGATTCAATCATCAGATTAAGATCTTGATTCAATGGTAAATTATAAATCTCTTGATTATCGCGAAGAACTGAAACAGTTCCACCTACTTTTTTCATAGATTGAATTAAAAAAAACGAGATAACGGCAATGATTAATAAAGCAATTATTAAAATAAGATCGTTGCGTTTTAATTTCACGATGGCACTCATATCCAAATTTACTAAAGCATGATTTTGTATTATACTATCAAGCGATTTAAATGAAAAGGTAGCTTATGAAAAGTAAAATCTTTAACAAAATTGCAGCTTTTTTTCTGATTTTTAACTTGAGCATCTTAAGCGGATGTGATTCAAAAAATTCTCAGCAGAATATCCCTGAGGATCAACTCGTTCAACAATCCGATATTTCAGCAAATGATCAGGAAACCTTTGTTCATGAAAAAGAACAGGATAAATCTTCTGTTCGTATTTCAGAAAATGAGCAGGAGTCTTCTGTTCATGGTGAAGAACAGCAGCCGGAGTTACCTGTTTATATAGAACAACAGGATAATAAGCTGATAGGCTCCGCTTTTCTGCTCAATACACATTGTGAAATTATTCTTTATAACGAAACCGATCAGGATTTAATAAATGATACATTTGAATTATGCAGAGAATATGAAAATCAATTGTCCTGGACAATTCCTGATAGTGAAGTTTCACAGTTAAATAATAGAATAATTAATCAAGTTTCGGACAGTACTGCAAATTTGTTACAAGAGGCATTAAAATATTCGGAAATATCAGCCGGAGCTCTGGATATATCAATTGGCTCCGTAACTGATTTATGGGATTTTACTTCTGGCTCTGAAATAGTTCCTTCTGCAGAAAGCATACAAAAAGCATTAAAAACTGTAAATTATAAAAATATTCAAGTGAATGATAATCAAGTCAGCTTTACAAATGCTGACACGAAAATTGACTTGGGGGCTATTGCGAAAGGGTACATCGCAGATCAAATGAAAGCCTGTTTAGTAGAAAAAGGCGTTAAAAGTGCAATCATTAATCTGGGCGGCAATGTTCTGTGTATCGGAACAAAAGCGGATAATACAGGTTTTACGATAGGCATTCAAAAGCCGTTCAAAGAAGGATATGTTGCTGCCGTACATTTAAATGATTTTTATCAATCGGTAGTGACATCGGGCATTTATGAAAGATTCTTCGAAAAAGACGGGCATTTTTATCATCATATTTTGGATTCCGAGACAGGGATGCCTGTAAATAACGACTTAGCATCTGTAACAATTATCAGTGAACAAAGTGTTACGGGCGATGCCTTAAGTACGGCATGTTTTGTCTTAGGATTAGAGAAAGGTATGGAATTAATTAATAGTCAGGACAATATCCATGCTGTTTTTTTGGATCAAGAGGGAAATCTGCATTTTTCTGAAAAATTATCAGAAGAATTACAAATTGATATATTATAATTACCCGGCGATTAGAAGGAAATATAATGACAAAGATAAAAGATAATATAAATACAAATAATAAAGCGGATAAAAAAGCAGATAATGAAGCGGAAGTATTAAAAAATCAGTTATTTGTAAAAAAAGAAAACTGTTGGGATATTCAAAGCGAAGATCAAGATAAGATATTTGAATTTGCAGAAGGCTATAAAAAAGCTTTGAATTATGGAAAGACCGAGCGGCGTTTTATCCAATATACAGTCGAACAATTAGAAATTGCCGGCTTTAAGCATCTTACTGAATTTGAAAAAATAGAAAATGGCAATAAAGTATATGCCACAATACATGATAAAATTTTAGTTGCAGCTTTAATCGGAACGGAAGTACCGAAGAACGGGTTTAATATTGTAGCATCACATATTGATTCACCCCGCTTAGATTTGAAACCCAATCCTCTGATTGAAGAGAATGAACTCGTCTACTTCAAAACACATTATTATGGCGGAATCAAAAAATACCATTGGCTTTCGACTCAATTGGCACTGCATGGGGTGATCTATTTGAGTGACGGAAAAAGAGTCGAGATTAATGTAGGTGATGATCCTGAAGACCCGGTATTTACCGTAACCGATTTATTACCTCATCTTGATTATCATCGGGCAAATAAAAAGATTACGGAATATGTTGAAGGTGAGAAACTTCAGGTTCTGATCGGAAGCATTCCCTATCCGGACAAAGATATCAGCGAACGTTTTAAGCTGGGTATTCTAAATCTGTTAAATGAGAAATATGGTATTAAAGAAGCGGATTTCAATCGGGCTGAAATCGAAGTTGTACCGGCTCATTTTGCCAGAGATGTCGGTTTTGACCGCTCGATGATCGGCGCTTATGGTCAGGATGACAGAGTATGTGCTTATACATCCTTACAAGCTTTGCTCGATACAGAATCGGTCACTAAAACAGCAGTGATTCTATTTGCAGACAAAGAAGAAATAGGCAGTGACGGCAATACCGGTGCTCAATCACAAGTTTTTCAATATCTTTTGAACACATTACATGAAAAGATTATCGGTCGCGAACCGAGCATGCAAGAGATTCAGCAATTTTATCTGAATACGAATTTGCTGTCATCCGATGTTACGAATGCCTATGATCCGATCTATGCTGAAGTATCCGATCCGGTAAACAGCTCCTACCTTTCAAAAGGCATGTCAATCAACAAATATACCGGTCATGCCGGCAAGTACGGCACGAACGATGCCAATGCGGAGTTTGTTGCCTGTTTAACTAATTTGCTGGATGCGAATGAAATACCGTATCAAATCTCGGATATGGGCAAAGTTGATGCCGGTGGCGGCGGCACTATTGCCAAATATTTTGCAACCACGGGGATGAATGTTATTGATTGCGGTGTCTGTATGTTTGCAATGCATTCCTGTTTTGAAATTACTTCAAAAATTGATGTATATAATACCTATCGGGCCTACAAGGTCTTTATGACCAAAGGCTGAGTTCCGTTTAAATTTCAGAGCATTTACTTTATTGATTATAGAAATATTAAGCAACAATGGATGCAGGATTGTTCAAATTTTCGAGTTGTGCAAATTTTGATTTGCACAACTCGAAAATGAGCAGATTTTAAACTAACACTAAACGGAAAAAGTTTTTCTTGCCGCGGCGGATGATTGCTTCACCTTCAACAAAATCGTCGGGCTGTAATAAATAAGCAGCGTCTGAAATTGCTTCATCATTCAGATAAACACCGCCTTGCTTGATTAATCTGCGACCTTCGCTCTTGGAGGGCACAATTCCGCTGTCGGCCAACAAATCCAAAATCGGAGTATTATAGGCAACATCGTGAGTCAGTTCCGTAGTCGGCATATCGTCCGATCTGCCTGAACCGGAAAATAATTGATGAGCTTGTTTTTGAGCTGATAGGGCGGCTGTTTCACCGTGAACAATTTTTGTTACTTCAAAGGCTAATACTTCTTTTGCCTGATTGATTGCCTGACCTTCCAATTTTGCATATTCTGCGATTTCGCTCATTGGCAGGAAGGTTAAAGTTTTCATCGTTTTGATAATTGAATCGTCTTCCAAGTTTCTGAAATACTGATAAAATTCAAAAGGTGAAAGTTTGTCGGCATCAAGCCATAAAGCACCTTTTTGAGTTTTGCCCATTTTGTTGCCTTCTGAGTCCGTCAGCAAATTAAAAGTCATACCGTAAGCTTCGCCCTGTTCTTTGCGGCGAATCAGATCAACGCCGGAAATAATATTAGCCCATTGATCGTTACCGCCCATTTGCAAACGACAGCCGTAACGACGATACAGTTCCAGAAAATCATAGGATTGCAAAAGAATATAACTGAATTCGAAATAAGTCAAACCTTCTTCCAGACGATTTTTATAAATATCGGTAGCCAGCATCTTATTTACTGAAAAATTCACACCTATTTCACGTAAAAAATCAACATAATTAATATCAAGCAGCCAATCCGCATTATTTACCATGATGGCCTTATCGTCCGAAAAATCGAGCAATCGTGACATTTGTTCTTTGAATTTATCAACATTGTGCTGAATCGTTTCGGGAGTCATTAATTGGCGCATATCGGAACGGCCTGACGGATCGCCGATCATACCGGTACCGCCGCCCATCAATGCGATAGGGATATGGCCGGCTTTTTGCATATGAGCCATAACCATCATTTGTGTTAAATGTCCGATGTGTAAACTGTCGGCGGTAGGGTCGAAACCTATATAAAAAACTGCACCGGGTTCGGCAAGAAATTCTCTGGTTTCTTCCGGATGTGTTGCTTGAGCAAAATAGCCACGTTCGATCAATGTGTCATATACATTTGTCATTAAATGCCTCCATCTATCTGAGAGTTACTCATAATCAAAAAATCAGTCGATAGTTAATCAATTAATAAGTCGATCAGGTAACATCAATTGCTGAATCAATATTTTAGACTAATCAATCTTTTTTGTTAAGGGCAATTTTTAAACTATTACGGGACTGTCAAATAATTCATTCAATGATCTGCCTGCTTGTTGTAACCAAATTCTGGCGGTACGCAGCTCCAAATCCGCTTGCCACATATTGTCCGGAGTCAAGACTGAACTTAATTCGCTGAAATTGGTTATGATCGGTAATTGTGCGGATTTTGCCATACGTTTTAATAAATAACGACCTTGTTTATTAAAGCCTAAAACCTGAATATAACCCGGAGCGTAATCCGGTTCTTCCTGAATATTCAGCAATAAATTAGTTAAAGCACGTTTAACGCGCGTTGCAGGTAATTGTTTGGTTTTGCTTTGTTCTACCAAATCTTCGATCGGCGGATAATGATGACCGGTAAATCGCACGATTTTTTTCAAACGATTGAATAGAGCTTCATCCAAGTAACGTGTCAAGGGTACTTGTGTATTCTCAAGTGCATAATAATATAAATCAGCAAAGTGTTCCATATTGATTGCTTTGTGTCGTGCAACATTGTCAAGTAATGTTGCCAAAGCTTTACGCGGAATAACCGACATCAGTTTTTCAATTAAATTAGCCGGAAAACCCGGTTCATCGGATGATTTTGCAATCTGATTACGGATGGCCAAAGCCGAGGCAAAACTTGATTCAGCAGGACTCTGAGCGAAACTATTGTTGCCGGTAATACAATTCAAATCGGGATTTAAGTATTCACTGCCTTGTCGTATAATCAGCCAGGGCTTTAAATTTAATTTATTTTTATAAATAGCTTTGAGATATTCGATTGCCAATATCTGATTTGATTGCTGCAGGAGTGCAGCAATCTTCGGATTTAGTTTTTCTGCAACAAAATGTTCACGGGCTTCCGCATATGATATTCCAAGTTTTAATTTTATATCTATATATTGCCATAACTCGTTCTCCTGATTAACCAGAAGAGAAGCTATTTGTTCCAGTTCACTCAAACGATTTTGCTCCGCCCCGAAAGCGATGTTTTTACAAATACCGGTTCGGTCCAGGATGATTGCGGCAACAGATGCGAAAAGTTCAGCTGAACCGACGGCTGAATAGGTCGGCATTTGTAAAACCAGATCTATCCCGTTCTCTAAGGCGATTTTTGTTCTGATTCTCGGTGAAATTATTGCCGGTTCACCTCTTTGACAGAAATATCCGGAAATTATCGCAACCAGAAAAGGTCTTTGACTCAAATTTCTGATTTGCTTGATCTGATAATAATGACCGTTATGAAACGGATTATATTCGGCGATGATTCCGGTTATATTCATAAAACCAATGTTCCTGTCTTCTGTAATTAAATGAAATACGTTGCTTTTTTACTAAAACAGCGATTGTTTTATAAAACAGATGCTTGCTGAAAATAGTTTAAAGCGAACTTTATTAAATCAACGGTATATTCTAAGATAATAACATAAGAGGGCAAATGTGTTTAAATATTGATTTGTTTTTTACTTAACGGAATGTGTAAGACTGAAGTGAGGTAGTCATTTTGATGAAGGGTAAACAAATACCGAAATTTTTGAAATTAATTGTACCGGTGGTTTTAATCATAACTATTATCATCCTTTTATTTATTTATCCCGGTTTTCTGTCAGATTCCTACGGTGTTGAGCCTCTCGTGAATCGACATTATTCAATTTGGGATGATAAAGGAATCATAGAAAAGCTGAAACCTGCCGATCGTAAAGTCGAACAGGCTTTTCGGGAGAACTTTCTTGTTGATTTTGAATTGACCGACAGCAAGAAATCTTTTCAAGGTATTATTACAAAAGTTGAGTTGACTAAGAATGATCAAATTATAAGAGAAACAACTTTTGATTTGACCGATCAATTGCTTTGGGGAAAATATCTGGCATTGATAGGTGAAGTAAAAGAATTTAAGGCCTGGCAAGAGATGATTTCGGAACTTTATCTGAAAGATCAGGCTTGGGTAATCCAAATTAATCAAAATGGTGAAGTGCTTGCACAAACCGAGGTAACCTGGCCATATGATTTACAATATGCGGAAGTTTTGTTAACAGCATTTAACCGCAATCCGGGACGTGATTTGCAGAAACAGCTTGAGCAGATTATGGCAAGAGTTCGGCCATATTTTTCCGCTGAAGAATTAACTCCGAATTATCAATCCGAAGTGGAACGAATTTTCTATCCTGAAACTTCTTCAACAGATCGGCCGACTGAAAATCCGGAGTTAATTAATCCGTATCGTGATGCGAGTATGATCAGGCTTTCTGATGTTAATCTCTATGTTTTGGAGTCTTTCAGTTTGCTGGATCAGCAGTGGCAGCAAGTTTATGAACATTGGTCCGAACTGATTACCGATTCAATTGATTCGGAATCAGTCTTTTATCCTTTCGGTATTATGCCGGATGAGCAAAATTATGTGCCTACAGCGGAAACGGCATTTGCCGTTACGACTTTGGATACAATGAAAATTGTATATCAACTAAACGATGAACAGCAAAATTCAAATACTGAAGGTTTTTTAAATCGCCAGATTTTGCAGACAAATAATCTTTATCAGATATATAATATCGCAACCGGACAAAAGATGAGTGAACAAACGGATATTCAAGCTATGGCTTTATTCGGCAATCACATTGTGAAAAATTTCTCTGAACCCAGTAATTATGCGAATTCTGAAATATTAGCATCGATTCGGGCAGGATTATCAACTAATCAATACAAAGATAATTTAAGCTCACTTAATAATTTGTTTTATACAACTATTGATAATAAAACGCTTTTTCTTGCCACAGATCAGTTGTATGTTTTGGTCAGCGGTATAATTAAGTAGTCTGAAATTCCAAACAATTATAACTTTTCGAGAGTAACAACATAACAACTTTTTTATTTTTTCAGTATGAGTTGTTACGTTGTTACTTTTTTGTTGTTTTTTCTCTTATATTAGACGATTTAGCAGCCGGATTTTATTTAAAAAATAGAAATTTATAATATATTGCTATCTCTTAATAAAAAGATTGCTATTTCGAAGAAAAAAATTTAATGTTTGTTCATATTTAGTTAACACAACAAATAGGTCAAAAGATTTTGAAACGAAACGAAAATATGGAGGAAAAACATGAAAAGATTGTTAGCAATATTAATTGCAATAATTATGGTTATTGGACTTGTTGCCTGCGGTGACAAAAAAGACGATGCGGCAAAAGATACCGAAGATGCTGAAGATGTAAAAGATAGCGAGGCAGTTGATTCCGGTGAATCGTCCGGTGAGGGAAAAACGTATAAAATAGGTGTTACGATTTATCAATATAGTGATAATTTTATGACACTCTATCGCAATGAATTAGAAAAATATTTCGGCGAGTTGGGTGCTGCTGACGGAAACACCTATGAAGTTGAATTCCAGGACGGCAAAAACGACCAAAATACTCAGAATGACCAATTAAACAACTTTATTGCTCAAAAGAAAGATTTAATCATTGCCAACTTAGTAGAAACAACCGGTGCCGATCAATTTCTCAAGGATGCACAAGCCGCTGATATTCCTGTTGTTTTAATCAATCGAGAGCCGAAAGAACTTTCCACAATGGAAATTTGGCCCGGAAAAACAACATATGTCGGCGTGGACGCCCGTCAATCAGGTATCTATCAGGGTGAAATAATTGCTGAAACTCCGAATAAAGGTGATTTCAACGGTGACGGTGTTGTGAATTATATCATGATTATGGGTGATGCCGGTAACGTTGATGCTGAACAACGTACAGAATTTTCTGTAAAAACTCTTGAAAAAACAATCAAAACTGAAATTTTAGGTGAAGCTCAGCGCGGTAACTGGGATCAAACCAAAGGTCAGGAAATTACAGCAAATGCCTTGACACAATATGGCGATAAACTCGAAGTTGTTTTCTCGAATAATGACGGTATGGCGTTGGGTGCCATGCAGGCTATCGAAGGTGCAGGCCGTATAGTGGGTGAAGATATTTATCTTGTTGGTGTAGACGCATTACCGGAAGTTGTTGAAGCGATCGGTAATGGCAAATTTACGGGAACAGTTCTGAATGACCATTTTAATCAAGCCCATACGGCTGCTGAAATCGCAGTTAAACTATTGAACGGTGAAGATGTTGAACCATTCTACTGGCATGATTATGTGAAAGTAACTAAAGTGGAGGATTCTGAATTAGAACGCAAAGAATGGCGTGCTGAAAGTATTGCAGACTATGAGGCCAGATTGGCGGAATACGAAGAATAATTAATATCGTTATTGTTTTTTTATCAGTATTATCATCAAGTATGCAAATCTTTGCATGCTTGATGTGTTTTTGAAAGGAATGGTTCATGAGCGAATATATTCTTGAAATGATTGATATTAATAAATCCTTTCCCGGGGTTAAAGCTTTAGACAATGCTCAACTCAAAGTAAGACCTGGAACTGTTCATGCTTTGATGGGAGAAAATGGCGCAGGAAAATCGACATTGATGAAATGTCTGTATGGTATGTATTTTGCAGATAGCGGGCAAATTATTCTTGATGGCGATACCGTAAATTTTAAAGATTCAAAAGAAGCTCTTGATCATGGGGTTGCCATGATTCATCAAGAATTACAACCGATCCGAATGATGACGGTTGGCGAAAATATTTTTCTCGGTAATTATCCGCTTACTAAACTGGGTTTAGTAGATCACGATAAAATGTATAAAGAAACGGTAACTTATTTAGAAGATGTAGGTTTAGCAGTTGATCCGAAAACTCTGTTGAATGATTTGACTGTTTCTCAAATGCAGTCCGTTGAAATTGCTAAAGCTATTTCGCATAATGCTAAAGTCGTAATTATGGATGAACCGACTTCTTCGTTGACCGAAACGGAAGTGGCTAAGTTGTTTGACATTATTAATGACCTCAGATCACAGAATATTGCAATAATCTATATTTCTCATAAAATGAAAGAAATTTTAGAAATATCCGACGAAGTTACGATTTTACGAGATGGGCAATATGTCGGTACATGGGCTGCTTCCGAACTGGACACCGATAAAATTATTAAATACATGGTAGGCCGTGAATTAGTTTCAATGTTTCCGCCTCGTACAAGTATGGCACAAGATGAAACAATTTTAGAAATCAGTAATTTCAGCTCTCCTGCAGCTTTATCTTTTAAAAATTGTTCTTTTTCATTAAAAAAAGGTGAAATTTTAGGTGTCGGCGGTTTGGTCGGTGCGCAGCGTACTGAATTAATGGAGGCAATTTACGGTATTCGTTTACATCAACCTGGTGGCTGCATTAAAAAAGATAATGTTGAAATCACGATAAATCGTCCGCAAGACGCAATCAAAAACGGTATTGCTTTGGTAACTGAAGACAGACGTGATTCAGGAATTTTTGCTGTGCTTTCAGTTTCGGATAATGTAGCAATAGCTTCCGTTGATCAATACAGACACGGTCCTTTGCTCAATTTAAAAGAAATTGATGAAATAGTTGAAAAGAGTATCGAAAAATTATCGATCAAAACCCCGACGCATAAAACACCAATCGGAAGTTTGTCCGGCGGAAATCAGCAAAAAGCAATTCTTGCTCGTTGGTTAGCCAATGCACCCGACATTTTGATTTTAGATGAGCCTACCCGAGGTATTGATGTAGGTGCAAAATATGAAATCTATGAAATTATCGGTCGCTTAGTCGAAGAAGGTAAGAGTGTCATCATGATTACTTCAGAAATGGCGGAATTATTGGGATTATCCGATCGTATTATGGTTATGTGTGAGGGCAAAATAGCCGGTTTCCTGGATGCTGAAGAGGCCAGCCAAGAGAAAGTAATGGCTCTGGCAACTAAATTCATGGTGAAAAATCAGGAAGAACCGGATTCATAAGGAGATGCAAGAATGAGTGATAGTAAATCTTTAACAAAAAATAATATCGGAGCTTTTTTGATAAATAATGCTTTGATATTTGTTGCATTAATAATGGTAATTGTTACAGCAATTTTTGCAGACAATTTTTTAACTTTTGATAATTTGAAAAATGTTGTGGCCAATACGTCTTTGAGAGCAGTTATTGCACTTGGAGTTTCAGGTTGCTTAATCATAAGAGGGACAGATCTTTCAGCCGGTCGTATCGTCGGCATTACTTCGGTTCTTTCTGCCTTAATGTTGCAAAGACCTGATGCTGCCAGCCAAATACTTTATCCTGGTTTAGCAGGTTCGCCGATCATTGCCGCATTACTTGCTTCAATTGCTCTCGGTTTGGTTTTCGGTCTGATTAACGGTACGATCATCGCTTTGCTGAAAGTACCTGCGTTTATTGCTACACTGGGTACTCAAATAGCGATTTACGGCCTTAATATGCTGCTTTCACAAAATGTTCCGATCGGTTCTTTGAATGAAAGTTATGCGGATTTCGGTCGTTCCGGTCTGAAACTGGGACCGCTGATTCTGCCTTGGTTGTTTTTCGTAGCGGCTTTTGTGAGCTTTTTTATGAATGTTCTTTATAAACGTACACGTCACGGAAAGTACATGTATGCTATCGGCGGAAATGAAGTTGCGGCCGAAGTTTCCGGAGTTAATACCTCAAAAACCAAAATAATGATCTTTGCTTTAGCGGGAGCTTTATATGGTTTAGCAGGTTTCCTGTTGACTGCAAAAACAGGTTCATCTGCTGTCGGTGCCGGTACCGGTTATGAATTAGAAGCAATAGCTGCTGCAACAATTGGCGGTGTTTCAACTTCCGGGGGTATCGGTACGGTACCCGGAGTCTTTCTGGGTGTTCTGGTATTTGAGTTATTAAAGTCCTGTTTGCAATTTCTCGGAGTACCGCCGGAATTTACAAATATATTCCAAGGCATCGTAATTGTTGCTGCCGTTGCTCTGGATATCAGAAAAACAATGCGGAAAAAATAAGACAAATACATTTCTCAGTACATCGCATTATAAAAGTCTCGCATTTGTGAGACTTTTATTTTAAAAAAATCAATACAAATGTATAATGTTTAATGTATTTTTGAAATGGAATCAATTATAAATTTTATTCGAGAGGAGAACCCATGGTTAAAACATCTGAATGGAAACGAGCGCTGGAAGCGGGCAAACTGGATAATACGATCAGAAAGCTTGCTGTAATTCCAGGCGGAAATCCGATCCCGCAAAATCTGAAAGAAAGATTTTTGAATGTTATGCAGGGATTTATTGATGCTTTCACAGATCCGGATGATCTTGAATCATCTGATCCGGAAGTAGCGTTTTTTTCTGCTCCGGGACGTACGGAACTGATCGGCAATCATACCGATCATCAACAAGGTCAGGTATTAGCAGCTGCCGTCAATATGGATGTCTGGGCTTTTGCCGCACCGAATAAGATCGGCAAGCTACGTTATGCCTCATATGGTTGGCCGACGGTTGAAGTAGATATGCAGGATTGGCAGCCTCGGGAAGCTGAATATGGTACGACCGATGCTTTGCTCAAGGGTGTTGCCGCTTGTTACGTTGAAAAAGGTTATGATTCCGCAGGTATCGATATTTATAGCCAATCAACCGTATTACCCGGTTCAGGGCTGTCATCTTCGGCATCGATCGAAGTTCTGTTTGCCGTTATTTTGAATCATTTCTGGGCAAGCGATCAGGAAAATGCAGAAACTTGGGCAAAAATGGGACAAATAGCTGAGAATAAGTTTTTCGGTAAACCGTCAGGCTTAATGGACCAAATGGCATCGGCAGTCGGTCAGGCAGTATATATCGATTTCAAAAATCAGCTTGTACCGAAGATTGAACCGTTGGCACTGAATCTGGAAGAAGAAGGTTATGCCTTATGTATTATCGATTCAGGAGCTGATCACGCCGATCTGACTGATGAATATGCGGCAATTACCCGAGAAATGTTTGCAGTTGCTGAAAAACTCGGTGTTGAAGTTCTGCGCGCAGCAAATCAGGATAAATTTTTTGCTGAAATTGATTCAATTCGGCACGAACTGGGTGATCGGTCAGTTTTGCGTGCAATGCATTTTTTTGCTGAAAATGATCGGGTTACTGCGGCTGCGAAAAACCTGAAAAAAGGTGATTTTGCCGGATTTCTTCGATTGATTAACGATTCGGGTGAATCTTCGTGGTGCTATCTGCAAAACATTTCACCAACCGGTGCGGTTAAACATCAGGAAATGGGTATTGCAATCGCATTGGCAAAACATATCTTAAATGGTACAGGTGCGGTCAGAGTACATGGAGGCGGATTTGCCGGAACAGTCCAGGCTTTTGTACCTCTGGCAAAAGTAGCTGAATTTCAAAAACAAATCGATTCAGCTTTAGGTGAAAACAGTTGTCACATAGTTCAAATTCGTTCTGTTGGCGGATTTGCTTTAGGGCAACCGCAGTTGCTTGTTAAATAAACCAAGATAATTTCATAAATTTCATATTGAAAAATAAGTTATTCAAATCAGGTGGTTTGGATAACTTATTTAATTGAATGAAATATTGGCTTGTATTATAATATCCTATATTAATTTGCATGTTTAAGAAAATTTTCATGATTTTATTAAATACATAAATAATAATAGTTGAAAGAGGTGTGAAATGTCAGATTTTATTAATGGGATTTTTGAATTAGCTAAGAAAAATCGCAAAAAAATTGTTTTGCCGGAAACTGATGATCCTAGAGTAACAGAGGCAGCTTCAAGGATTATCAAAGAAGGCATTGCCGATATAATTTTAATCGGCGGTGAAAACAGAATAAAATTAGTGACTCCTGAGTATTCTTTAGAGGGTGCTGAATATATTGATCCTGCATCTTACGAAAAATATGATGAATTTGTCCAAATTTTCTTCGAAATGCGTAAAAGAAGAGGGGTCAGTCTGCTTGAAGCCCAAAAGAAAATGCTTGATCCGGTTTACTTTGGCATGATGCTTGTACATCAAGGAATTGCAGATGGTTTGGTAGCCGGTGCAGTCAACAGCACCGCTAATGTTTTACGGCCTGCCTTGCAGATATTACGTACTAAACCGGGTACCAAATTAGTATCTGCCTTCTTTGTGATGGTGACAGACACAGATTATGGTTCTAACGGAACTTTTGTTTTTGCCGACTGTGGTTTGAATGAAGATCCTGATGCTGACCAATTATCGGAAATTGCAATTTCTTCTGCTCAGTCATTCCGTGAACTGATTGGGGGAGAGCCGGTTGTAGCAATGACTTCCTATTCCAGTTTCGGCAGTGCATCAAGCGCAATGATTGATAAAGTCGTTCAGGCTACCGAATTAGCCAAAGAGAAAGCTCCGGATTTATTATTGGACGGGGAATTGCAAATCGATGCAGCATTATCACCTGTAACGAGCGAGAAGAAAGCACCCGGTAATAAAGTCGGGGGAAAAGCCAATATTTTGGTGTTCCCTGATCTTAATACAGGCAATATTGCTTATAAATTGGTTCAATATCTTGCCGGAGCAGAGGCATATGGTCCGTTATTACAAGGTATTGCCAAGCCGGTTAATGATCTTTCGCGCGGTTGTTCGGTCAATGATATCGTAGGTGTTGTAGCAATTACTGCGGTTCAGGCTCAAAAGGAATAATAATAAATTAGAAACATCAGGAGTTTTTATGAAGATTTTAGTTGTTAATGCTGGGAGTTCATCCTTAAAATATCAGTTATTCGGTTTAGAATCAGACAAACGTGTCGTCTTAGCAAGCGGGATTTGTGAAAGAATCGGAATTGACGGTTCAAATATACAGCATGAAACCGGAGACGGTAGAGAGTATAGTGCAGAAGTTGATATTCCGGATCATACTGTTGCGGTCAAATTGGTGATTAATGCATTACTTTCGCCGGAACATGGTGTTCTTTCCGATTTATCCGAAGTTGACGCAGTCGGGCACAGAGTTGTTCACGGCGGTGAAAAGTTTGCCAGTTCTGTAATCATTGATGAAGAAGTCAAAAATGCGATTAAAGAGTGCTATCCTTTGGCACCCTTACATAATCCGGCAAATATTATGGGGATTGAAGCTTGTGAAAAAGCCATGCCGGGTATCAGCCAGGTAGCGGTTTTTGATACTGCTTTCCATCAGACGATTCCCGGCAAAGCATACATGTATGCTTTACCTTACGAATTTTACAAAAAACATGCAATTCGCCGTTACGGATTCCATGGCACATCACATGCTTTTGTGTCGGAGAAAGCCATGCAATTGATGGATAATCCGAATGCTAAAATTATTACTTGCCACTTAGGTAACGGATCTTCAATTGCAGCAATTGATGCAGGAAAGTCGATTGATACTTCAATGGGTATGACACCTTTGGCAGGTGTACCTATGGGTACAAGAAGCGGTGATCTGGATCCGGCAGTTGTAACATATTTAGCTAAGCATGAAAATCTGGGTCCGGAAGAAATTGACAGTTTAATGAATAAAGAAAGCGGTTTCTTCGGTATTTCCGGAGTCAGTTCAGATTGTCGTGATTTACAGGCAGCAGCTGATGCCGGAAATGAAAGAGCAGAATTAGCGCTTCGGATGTTCACATATAATTGCAGCAAATACATCGGCGCATATACAGCAGCTTTGGGCGGTGTTGATGCTATCGTATTTACTGCCGGAATCGGTGAAAATACTCCGCACTTGCGTGAAGATATGCTGAGTAAATTGGGTTATTTGGGTATTGAATTAGATAAAGAATTAAATTACGGGGAAATCGGTGATTATCAATTGATTTCAACAGATAATTCAAAAGTCAAAGTATATGTCATTCGCACAAATGAAGAGTTGAAAATAGCACAGGAAACAGCAGCATTAAAGTAATATCATTTATTAAGAATTAATTGAATGTATTGCTGAGGACGTTAGTACAAAATACGTAGTGTTAGAGAGAAGATTTATCAATACAATGAATAAATCGCAACCGGTAATTATTAATATAGTTAGTGAACAATGGGTGACCGGTGAAGTTCTTGAACCGATGAAGTTCATGACAACCGGTCTGTTAACCCATGATGAAAAAACGAATGAATGGACTGTCAGTTATGATGAGAGCGAGGCAACCGGTATGACCGGAACCAAGACCAGTTTGAGACTGACCAAAGAAGGACATGTTCATTTTCTGAGAACCGGTTCGGTTCAAATGGATGTTCTCTTTGAAACCGGGAATCATTTTATTTCTCAAATGGAAACACCGTTCGGTTTGTTGGACATTTCAATCTTAACTAATGAAGTAAAGGGTAACCTTTCGGAGCAAGGCGGTGAATTGAGTTTAGGCTATTCAATGAATGTTCCGCAACAAGAAAAAATCAGCACTAAATTAAATTTAACTGTTGCACCAAAGACTTGACACAGTTGATATTTTATATCATAATTCTTTGGTGTTAATGATTTAGGTTCTAGATGGAGGTTGATATATATGGCAGTTCCAAAGAGAAGATGGTCGAAAGCAAGATCAAGACGTTCCCGTTCAAATTGGAAAGTAAAGTCACCCGGTCTTGTGGAATGCCCGCAATGCCACGAGTTAAGAATGAGTCATCGAGTTTGCAAAAATTGTGGCTATTATGATGGTCGTGAAATAATCGAACAAGAAGCATAGATTTCTTGAATTCTTGTTTTAGATGAATGTTATGAAGCAGCGGGACAATTTATAAAACTCGCTGCTTTTTACGTGAGTAACTTGGAAGACTGAATAAAAACGATTGAAAGTGGAAAAAGGACATGTTAAAACCGATTGTGGCAGTCATAGGCAGACCGAATGTCGGTAAATCAACATTTTTTAACGCAATTATCGGCGAGAGAATTTCCATTGTGGATGATACGCCGGGTGTTACGCGTGACCGAATCTATGCTGATACTGAATGGCTTGGCCAGGAAATGACTTTCATAGATACCGGAGGTATCGAACCGGATGTTTCGGATGATATTTTGTCTGCAATGCGTAATCAGGCCGAAATTGCGATTGATACGGCAGATGTTATCATTTTTATGTGTGATCTGAAAACAGGTCTGTTGCCTGCGGATTTTGAGATTGCAACCATGCTTCGTAAATCCGGAAAACCGGTGATTCTTGTAATTAATAAAGTGGATCAACTGGCAAATTTGCCGCCAGAAATATACGACTTTTATCAGTTAGGTTTAGGTGAATTCATTCCTGTATCGGCGTCCCATCGACTCGGTTTTACCGATGTCCTGGACCGGGTGCTTGCCAATCTGCCTGAGCGGACATTTGTCGAACAAGCTGATCAGAGAATTGCGGTTGCGGTGATCGGCAAACCGAATGTCGGCAAATCATCATTAATTAACCATTTGCTGCAGGAAGAGCGGACAATTGTCTCCGATCAAGCCGGTACAACCCGTGATGCAATCGATATTTTTTTTGAACATCCGACCGGTTCCTATCGTTTAATTGATACTGCCGGTTTACGTCGTAAAAGCAGAATAAAAGATAAAATTGAAAAATACAGCAATTTACGGACCGAAGCGGCAATCAAGCGCTCTGATGTCTGTTTGATCATGATTGATGCTCTTGACGGTATTACCGAACAGGATACAAAAATTGCCGGATTGGCACACAATAACGGTAAAGCTGTGATTTTTGTCATCAATAAGTGGGATTTAATTGAGAATAAACAAGAACTGATGTCGGAGATAACTGCGGATATTAAACATCGATTCAGTTTTATGAGTTATGCGCCGTTGATTTTTGTTTCAGCCAGGACCGGACAGCGTATTGATAAGATTTTTGATTTGATTATTGAAGTATACCAAGAAGCGAACAAGCGCTTATCAACTACGGTCATCAATGAGGTTTTGGCGGAAGCGATGGCTATGAATCCTACACCGCAGGACAAAGGACGCCGTCTGAAAATCCTCTATGCAACTCAGGTTGCTGTCGGTCCGCCACAATTTGTATTTTTTGTCAACAATAAAGACTTATTGCATTTTTCTTATGAACGCTATCTTGAAAACCAATTCCGCTTGAATTTCGGTTTTGACGGGACACCGATTTTCTTTATCTGGCGTAATCGCAAAAGAAATGAAGAATTAACTGATTTGTTCAGACAAAGAGATTAAAGATAATTGAAAGTCTTTCAGGCGGATAACGGAAAGGCTTTAAGACGGAAATTAAAAGTCTTTCAGGCGGATAATTGATCAGGCGATTGGGCAGATATAATGAAACTTAATTTGTTGAGACATAAAAAGACTTGGTTTAATTTAATTGAACAGAAAGCATAAACATTGATGAAAAAGATTCGTAATATAGCAATTATCGCACATGTTGATCATGGCAAAACGACTTTGGTCGATGCCCTTTTACAACAGAGCGGAATATTTGGCGAACATCAGACTGTAATTGAGCAAGTTATGGATTCCAATGATTTGGAAAGAGAACGCGGTATTACAATCCTGGCAAAAAACACGGCAGTTCAATACAAAGATTATCATATCAATATAGTCGATACTCCGGGACATGCTGATTTCGGCGGAGAAGTCGAACGCGTTTTGAAAATGGTCGACGGCGTTTTACTTATAGTTGATGCTTTTGACGGACCGATGCCGCAAACCCGTTTTGTCTTGCGGAAAACCTTGGAAAAACATCTCCAACCGATTGTCATCATCAACAAAATTGACCGTCCGAATGCCAGACCGTCCGAAGTTCTTGATTTGGTTTATGAACTATTTATCGAATTAGATGCGACGGATGAGCAGATTGAATTTCCCGTTTTATATGCATCGGCTAAAGGCGGGGCGGCATTCAGCGAATTACCGCAAGAAATAACACCCGACTTAATTGCCGGCGGCTCGGTTGAGCCGATATTTCAGACAATAGTTGAATGTATTCCGGAACCGCAGGGATCGCCGGAGGCGGATTTTCAAATGCTTGTTTCAAATATCGACTATGATCCTTATTTAGGCAGAATTGCAATCGGAAAAATAGAAAACGGTTTTGTTCATAACAAACAAGAAGTTGTAATCGTAAATCATCATGATCCTACAAAAAAGGTTACAGGTAAAATCGGGAAATTGATGATTTTTCAGGGGCTGGAACGTAAAGAAATCTCGCAGGCTGAAGTTGGTGAAATAGTTGCCGTGACAGGTCTTGATCATTTATTGATCGGTGATACGATCTGTGATCCGGAAAAACCGGATGCTTTACCTTTTGTCAAAATCGATGAACCGACCATTGCAATGACTTTTGCGGTAAATGACAGTCCGTTCGCAGGCAGAGAAGGTGAATATGTAACAAGCCGCCATTTAAGGGCCAGACTTGAGCGTGAAATTTACACCAATATTTCCATGCAAATGGAAGATACCCGAACGACTGAACAATTCATTGTCAAAGGCAGAGGTGAATTACATTTATCAGTTCTGATTGAAACTATGCGGCGTGAAGGTTATGAATTTCAAGTTTCAAAACCGCAAATAATAGTTAAAGAGATTGACGGCAAATTATTTGAACCGGAGGAACTGGTCATGATCGATGTCCCGAATGATTTTTCCGGTGTAGTAATTGAAAAACTTAATCGGCGAAAAGCCGAACTGATCAGGATGTCACCGCCGTTACGCGGTTATACCAGAATGGAGTTCAAAATTCCGGCACGCGGATTGATCGGATATCGCTCAGAGTTTTTGACCGACACCAGGGGCAATGGTATAATCAATAGCATTATCGACGGTTTTGTGCCGTGGAAAGGCGATATTGAAAGCAGGAATCACGGTGTTTTGATATCTTATGAAACCGGTATCGCGGTTACGTACGGTTTGCATAATGCACAAGCCAGAGGTGAGCTGTTCATTGCACCCGGAACAGAAGTTTATCAAGGTCAGGTCATCGGACGAACGATGCAAAAAGAAGATGTAACTGTAAATGTTTGCCGCCGCAAACATGCTACAAATATCAGAGCTGCCGGCAGTGATGATACTTTGAAATTAACTCCGCAATTGCAATTTAGTTTGGAACAGTATCTGGAATTTGTGGCAGATGATGAATGGATTGAAATAACACCGAAAAATATCAGAGTAAGAAAGAAAATTCTGGATCATTCCCAAAGATTACGAGCAAATAAAACAAAAACTTCATGAATTAATGTTGAGATACCGGTTTTTGATTGCTCTAAATAACAGAATGCCAAATTAATTTAACGAATAGCTTAACTATAATAATGTTAATCAACGGAGCTGTTAAATGTCATCTAAAATATTCAAAATCATAATAATTTTTGCCTGTATAGCCTTTTTAATTCTGGTTGCTTTTGTGGGATTTATTAACGGCTTCGAATATGTTAAAGCCCAGGATGAACGATTGACGAATTTACAACAAAGATTTGAAGAAAAAGGCAGTTCGCCGATCACCGAGTATACGCCGGGTGCTGTCGAAGTTACAATACCGCGAGCTGCGACCAGTGATGACATTGCGAATATTCTCAAGGATAAAAAATTAATCGGCAGTCCGTTTTCATTTAAGATATTGTCCAAGTTCAACGGATTTGACGGCAAATATCAAGCCGGAACCCATTATTTGACACCGGAACTGAGTTATGACGAAATGATGTATCTGTTGACTCATCAGCCGGAAGCGATCGTGATCACGATTCCCGAAGGTTTTACCTATAAACAAATGCAGCAAAGATTAATTGATTCCGGACTCAATATAGATGTCGAATATATGGATGAACTGGTCAAACGGCCAAATGCTTTCATTGACTATCCTTTCGTCAGAAACATTCAGGTACATGAACAGCGGACATGGATGCTGCAAGGATATCTGTGGCCGGATACCTATCGTTTTGATCCGAGTATGGATGAAAATGACATCTTACGCATGTTTTTGAATAATACTAATAATAAATTGACAACAGGCAATTATGAAGAACGAGCTGCTGAAATGGGACTGACAATGGATCAAGTAATGACTTTGGCTTCGATTGTCCAAACTGAAGGAACATCAGCAGAAATGTATAAAATAGGCAGAGTGTTCCTTAATCGATTAGATTCACAAATGAAGCTTGAATCATGTGCAACCATCAATTATTTGCGTTTGGAAAACAATGAAAAACCGGTTTTCTGGGTGCAACAAACCGATCTGGATCGTTTTCAGTATAATCCTTATAATACATATGCTTATGACGGTTTACCTCCCGGCCCGATCAATAATCCGGGATTGGCTGCAATTGAAGGTGTGCTCTGGCCGGCGACAGAAAGAACTTGGCCTGAAGCTTTGGATTATTATTATTTCTGTGCAGATGGTAAAGGCAATAATGTATTTGCCAAAACTTATGAAGAACAACAAGAAAACGTTGAGTTTTATCGTTCTAAAAATGAGGAAGATTGATGATTGAATTATTAGCTCCTGCCGGTGATTTTGAAAAATTGAGTAAAGTTATTCAATATGGTGCGGATGCTGTCTATCTGGGACTGAATCAGTTTAATTTACGAGCTGCCGGCGGAAATTTCAATCTTCATGATCAATTACCGCAAGCAGTAGAGCTGGCACATCAAAATAAGGTCAAAGCATATCTTACTTTAAACAGTTTGGCCCGGGATCATGATTTTGCCGACCTGGAAACCGTGATCAAAGCTTTACCCGCAACAGGTATTGATGCGGTGATTGTCTCTGATCCCGGTGTTTTACAAACAGTTCGTAAATACGCACCTGAACTTGCTATTCACATCAGCACACAGAGCAGTGTTTTGAATTCGCAAACCGCGAAATTTTGGTACGATCAGGGAGTTACCAGAATCATTTTGGCACGTGAACTTTCTTTAGCAGATATCAGAACTATGCGTCAACAAATACCGGATGACCTAGAATTGGAAGCTTTCGTCCACGGTGCGATGTGCATGTCATATTCCGGTCGTTGTATTCTATCCGATTATTTCAATGCACGCTCCGGCAATCGGGGAGCTTGCACTCAGCCTTGCCGCTGGAATTATCAAACCGACTGCTTGATCTTAAAGGAAAAAGGGCATCCCGATAAACCCATAATATTAGAACAAGATCAGCACGGATCATATCTTTTGAGCTCATCAGATCTTTGCATGATTGAATATATTCCGCAATTAATTGAGGCGGGAATAACCAGTCTGAAAATAGAAGGCAGAACGAAGAGTGCTTTCTATGCCTCGGTTGTAGTGAAAACGTATCGCCAAGCTTTGGATACTTATCTGGACGATCCTGATAATTACCAGGTCGATCCTGCCTGGCTCGAAGCTTTAGAACAAACCGTCCACCGCCATTTTGATACCGGATTCTTTTTTCAGGATACCGCTAAACCTTTGGCGGAACAAGAATCAAAAATTCATGCCGAAAAAACCATGTATAAACAAGCTAAAGTAATTGCTGAAGTCAGAGACAATCTGGAAAACAACTATTTAGTTTTGGAACAAAAAAATAAAATTGAGCGCGGTGCTAAAGTTGAACTTATTATGCCGAACCGCGATACAATTGATTTACAGTTAAATGAATTATTCGATCTGAACCGTCAACCGATTGAATCGACGCCCCATGCACGGATGTTGTTTTTGATTCCTTATGAAAATGCTGAAGAAATCCCGCAAGGTTCTTACTTGAAACAAGTTCTATATTAAAACCCGGTTTATTTTAATTTAGCTTACACATTATTTAAGCTTATTCAGTAATTTAGCGGCACAACCTTAAATAGTGTGCAAATTCGTCAATAAAACCGGCTTTTTCTAATTTAGCTTACACATTATTTAAGCTTATTCAGTAATTTAGCAGCACAACCTTAAATAGTGTGCAATTTATTCAACATATCCGGCTTTTTCTAATTTAGCTTACACATTATTTAAGCTTATTCAGTAATTTAGCGGCACAACCTTAAATAGTGTGCAAATTTATTTTTTTAAGAGCTATTTTATCCGTAAGACATGCATATCAAATAATTACATTAATAACAAATAAGATTATCAGTGCAATAAAAGAGAGATTGAAGAATTTGTTTCCGGGTGCTTTTTTCTTGGAATGTCGCTCGATGATTTTATCTGAGTCTAAAAGCGGATTGATTTTTTTTGTTTGACTTAAGACGACAAATAAAGGAATAAATAGGGTAGTTGCAATCAGTCCTTTAATAATTATAGGCATCAGATCTTCAATGAAAATTGCGGAACTGTTTGTGAGATTCAAGTTCAGAACGGATATTTTGATAATCAAATAGTGATAAGTAAGATTGAAAGACAAGTGACAAAGTGTTGTTGCTATTATGGATTGATGGTAAATATACAGCAATGACAACAACAAGCCTAAACCGAAATAAGGTAAGAATTCCTGAACCTGAAAGCTCAATAGTCCTGTTACAGCAGCGCAAAAGAAAATGGCACGATTTTGTTTTTTCTGAAGCAATAACTCTTCCAAAACGATACCGCGCAAAGAAACTTCTGTCAGGATTGCCGGTAACAGACAAATAATCAGCAAATAAACGAGTAAATAGACAGTTTCATTGACAGGAAACCATTGAATTTGTTTGCCGAATAAAACGATATTATCCAAAATACCGATTCTTTTCAGCAGAATCGATAAAGACAAGTTTAACAATGCCATAATATAAGCGAAAGGAAAACCGATCAGGAAACTTAACAATCCGGAGAGAGGATTGACAGCTAAATTGATAGTTACAGCAAATTGCGGCTTAATAAAGATATAAATAATGCTCGGTAAAACAAAAACTAAAAATAAAAATACAATTTGGCTTAAGGTTAAACTTTTCCAAGTTAAATTGCCTGCAAATATTTTTTGCCGGATTTTAAGCAAATACAACATGAAAAAAATCAAGCAACCTAAAACAATAAAAAACAACAAATTTAAATTCTTTTGCCATTTTGAATTTTTATTTGCTTGCTGAACCAGTGTTTGGCTGGTTTTAGGAGTCGGATTAACTATCCTGATCTTAGTAGGTCTGATCGTGTTTTCAGATCTCAGCTTATTGACTGGTCGAATATTGTTGTTTTGTTTATCATCCACATTCTTTTACCTCAATAATTATTTCATATTTTACTTAATAGAAAAAGATGTTGCAAGAGTAGCGTAAACAGAAGTCCTGCTGTCAAAAATGGCGAGAAAGGAATGCTGTTTGTTTTTGAATTTGCAAAATATTTTGTAAGTAATATAAATACGAATGCAAAACTACAAGCGAACCAAATGGTGAATAAAATGGTAGAGAAGCCGAAAGCCCAGACTGATAAAGCGATCAGTTTGATGTCACCACCACCGAACAAATACTTATCCCATATCAATTCAGTAATTAATACCGTAAAAAGCAGAATCAGCAAGATGCCAACTGATCCCAGAAAATTCAAAGCAATTTGCTGTAAAGTACAAACTGTAATTTTGATTCCTGAAATAATCAACCAAGCTAAACATAATTCTTTGTTATAAACTTTTTGCCAACGTAAATCCGTATAAGTAAAACGCAAAAAAGGCAAAAAGCAAAACAGATTGATAAAAATATTCATAAATATAGGATATCAGACAAGTTTATAATAAATAGATTGTTTTTTTGGTAAAAAATGATAAATTTGGTAACATAGTAAAGGTTATTGAAAATTTATGGAATTTCAGATATATTTTTCTGGAATTAGAATAGATCATTAATTGAAATTATTATTTCTTAGTAGGAGAGCTTTTATGAAAGATCAGTTAGTAAACAGCATTAAAGCTAATTTAGCTGCTGAATACGGTAAAAACTTAAAACACGCTACTGAAACGGAAATTTGGCAATCTTTATCGCGATCAATTATGCAAGTCTTAACGGAGAATTGGGAGGATACGCGCGAAACTTATCGCAAAGGTAAACAAGCCTTTTATTTTTCCGCTGAATTTTTGGTCGGTCGCAGCTTGCTGAACAATATTGTAAATCTGGGGATATATGATGAAGTCCAACAAGCAGTTCAGGAATTAGGCTTTGATTTAAATGATTTAGAAGAACAAGAAACGGATCCGGGACTCGGTAATGGTGGTCTGGGACGTTTAGCCGCCTGTTTCTTAGATTCCAGTACAACACTTAATTATCCGGTTACCGGTTTCGGCATTCTCTATCGTTACGGTCTGCTCAAACAATTGTTTGAAAACGGATTCCAAAAGGAATATCCGGATGAATGGATGGAATATCCCTATCCTTTTAATGTAAAAAGATCCGAAGACAGAGTAATGGTTCGTTACCAAGACTTAGATGTTATTGCAGAACCTTATGATTTGCCTGTGACAGGTTTCGGCACGAAAAATGTTAACGTTCTTCGTTTATGGAAACCTGAACCGGCAGAAGCTTTTGACTTTAATTTATTTAACTCACAACGTTTTGATGATGCAGTTATCGAAAGAAACCGGGTTAGTGATATTTTCCGTGTTCTTTATCCGAACGATACATCTTATGACGGTAAAGTTCTGAGAGTGAGACAACAGTATTTCTTTGTGTCGGCTTCTCTCCAAAACATAATTAAGATATTTGAAAGAGAACATGGAACGGATTACAGTAAATTTGCCGATTTTAACAGCATTCAATTGAACGATACCCATCCTGTTCTGGGAATTCCTGAATTAATCAGACTGTTAGTCGATGAAAAAGGTGTTGAATGGGATCAAGCCTTTGCCATAACCAGAAAAACATTTGCTTTTACCAATCATACAACCTTGGCTGAAGCTTTGGAAAAATGGGAAATCAGCATATTCCAATTCTTATTCCCGAGAATTCTGGAAATAATCCAAAGAATTGATTCCCAATTACGTAATGAATTACGTGATTGTCATTTCAATTCACATCAAATCGAAAAGAATTCGATCATCCATGACGGGATGGTTCATATGGCAAATATGGCAGTTTATATGTCGTATTCAGTAAACGGAGTCGCCAGAATCCATACTAATATTTTGCAAGATACAACTTTTAGTTGTTATTTCAAAATTTGGCCGGAAAAATTCAATAATAAAACTAACGGAGTTACACCGAGACGCTGGCTCAGAACATGCAATCCCAAATTATCAGCTTTGTTAACTGAATTATCAGGCAGTGAAGATTGGGTCACTAATCTTTCTCTGTTGAAAAAATTATTACCATACGAAAATGATGAACAAGTAATGAAGCGTTTGATGGATATTAAACGTGAGAACAAAGTTGCTTTAGCAAAATATATTGAAAAAAATGAAGGTGTAATTATTGATCCGGATTCCGTCTTTGATGTTCAGGTTAAACGGATTCATGAGTATAAACGTCAATTGCTCAATGCCTTTGCAATTCTTGACCAGTATTTTTACCTGAAAGACAATCCGGGAGCTAAAATTACTCCGGTCACTTATATTTTCGGCGGTAAATCTGCTCCGGGCTATTTCCGGGCAAAAGCTGTGATTAAATTCATCAATGAAATTGCGAAAAAAGTTAATAACGATCCGGATGTTAATGATCAAATGAAAGTTGTCTTTGTTCAAAACTATAATGTATCATATGCTGAAAAAATATTCCCGGCAGCCGATCTGTCCGAACAAATTTCGACTGTCGGTAAAGAAGCTTCCGGTACAGGTAATATGAAATTTATGATGAACGGAGCTTTGACTCTGGGAACTTATGACGGCGCAAATATTGAAATAGTTGAATATGCAGGTGAAGAGAATAACTTCATGTTTGGCTGCAGTTTAGAAAATTTCCCTGCAACTTTGGATTTCTATAATTCACAATGGCAATATGGAAACATTCCGGGACTAAAACGTATTGTTGACTCATTAATTAACGGTACGTTTAATGATGATGATACCGGTATGTTCCGTGAATTACACAACAGCTTATTGTCTGGTTCGAATTGGGAAAAAGCTGATATTTACTATGTTTTAGGTGATTTTAAAGATTACAAAAAACGTCGTCAGGATGCTTTTGAAGCATATAAAGATCAAGCTGCTTGGGCAAAAATGTGCTGGCGGAACATTTGTAACAGTGGTCAATTCAGCTCAGACAGAACGATTGAACAATATGCCGAAGAAATTTGGAAAATCGATCCGCGACCAATAGAATAATAGAGCTTGAGTTATGGCTAAAATTAATCTGTTTAAACGAACTTATTTAATTATAGGCTGCAGTTAGACAAATAAAGGAGAAGAAAATGGCTGAATTTAAATATGAAGTAAAACATAATGTCGGAATATTAAGTACCGGACGTTCCGGTTGGAATCGTGAAGTGAATATGGTCAGTTGGAATGAAAATCCGGCAAAATTAGATATTCGGGACTGGGCACCGGAACATGCTAAAATGAGCAAAGGTGTCTCCTTAAGTTATGAGGAAGCTTCAATTTTACGGGAAATACTTAACGAAATTAATTTAGATGAATTATTCGAATCTGAAGCCTAAATAATTACATTATTAAATTTAAAATGATCTAATAAGGACTGTTTCAATATTTTGAGATGGTCCTTTTAGTTTTTTTATAAAAGTATAGTAATTTAAGAGGTTTTACTCTGTCACTTTTGCTTTTAATATATGACTAAACTCTAAATGTAAAGTGTAGGGATAAATTGGAAATTTCACTAAAACCCCGGGCAGTCTTTCAATAATTTCTGTAAACTGGTAGGATGTATAATTATATAATATTATTTATAATTATATATTAGAGGAGTGTGTTATGAAGAAAATAGCAATTGTAGGCAGTAGTGGAGGTAATCTTTATTCACAAGGTGGAAATAATCCGCAAAAGCTGTTAGGTGAGGTTATGACTCAGGCAAAGGCAGCAGATTTCGAGGTTGCTTATGTACAATTTGTTGCGGCAACAACATCTTTGGATAATATTAAAGAGGATTCTATCGTCAGTTTATATACTTTAGATTCCAATGGTGATTTGACATTGTCCGAGCAAGGGGAATTATCAACTGTTAATCTAACGGTTAAAACTCTGGATGAAAATTTGGCTGAACAAATAGAAAATGAAGAAATCGATGGCTTAGTTGTTATCAGCGCTGATCCTAAAGCCAATAATAAAGTTTCAGCTGAAGCAGCTAAGAATAAGCAAATTCCGGTTGCCGGTTCCGGCGGTTCTGCTATGGCTGAATATGAACAAATGGGTTGCAATGTTGTATCTTCAACCGGGACGACAGGTACAACTGACAGAACGAGAGCGGTTGCTTATATTTCTGCTTTAGCAAAAGCACATGGACATAAATACAGAGCCGTACTAACTTCCTCAGCAAATTCAAGTGACCAATCTACAACGGTGACACAAAGGATCAATATACGAGGAATTATGTTTACAGCAATGCCGGCATTTATAGCTATGGCGATTATGATTGCCTTGGGGCAGATTGAGAGTTTGAATTCCTGGATAGTCTCGGTAACCGGTAATTAATCAGCATCTTTTTCCTCTATCGCAAATACAATCATCGGCTTATTGCCCGTAATCCTTGCAGCTATTGCCGCAAAACAAGTTTCCGGGTTTGATGAAATCGGTGTGGTAGCCGGTATTATTGCAGGAGCAATGTCTACCAACGGCGGCGTTATCGGCGGAATTGTAACAGGTATTTTAGCAGGTGTTATCGTTTATTATGTAGCTACCTGGGCTTTGAAAAACAGAGTTCCCGGAACCACGACGAATCTTTTATCCGGTGCATTAGGTGGCTTACTGGCAGGCTTTGTCGGCATGTATTTAATATCTCCGATCGCTGCATTTTTAGGTAATGGAATCAGAAATTTAATTGACCAGGTTTTGGCATTTAATTCTGTTCTTGCAGGTCTGATTGCAGGTGCGTTGATTTGGTTTGCTATTATCGGCGGTGTTTATCATGCAGCTATTCTGCCTATCGTTCTCATAGAGATGGAAGCGGCAGGTTTCAGTTTTCTCGGTGCCGTTGACTTAGTATGTCTGGTTTGTGTATCCGCCGGCATTACTTTGGGAAATGTTATTTTACCGAGAGAGAAAGGTGGAAGAACGGCTGCATTCCCCGGCTTTTTAGTTAATATCTTCTTCGGCACTTTTGTCGAGGCGGCATATCCCTATATGTTCGGTGACAAAATGGTATTCGGCGGAGCTATATTTGCCGGAGCAGTGGGTGGTGCATTAGTTGGCTTATTTAATGTTAAAAGTACAGCCTATGTTCCTACTTTTGTAGCACCTGGCCTAACTAATGAGAAACCGATCCAATTAGTTGTAGCGATGCTGGCAGCTGCTGTTGTCGCAATGCTCATCACAATCTGGGCCAATAAAACAGCAAAACGTAAAGGAATAAGTCCTGAAAAATAAAACAAATGTAATTATTATCTGTTGATAATGTAGTAGTGATATGCCGGTTATTGTGCCTATCACTACTTTTTTTGATGTTATCATGCTGATGACAAATAATAGAGCCCGAGCAGAGAGGTGTAATCCTAAAACAGGGCAAGAGTTAAAAGATTATTCAAATTTTCTGAATTAAACAAATTTGAATATATAAAATTAATCTTAGAAAGTAAAATTAAAAAAACAATAACATCAAAGAAATTGCCACGATCCCGATGATCATTGAGATGAAAATATTTTTTGTTTTATAGGCAATGAAAAAAACGATTAAAGAGGGAATCATCTTCAGATTAACCAGCGGGTTGAAACTTAAATTGTTTTCCCAGAAAACCAGATCGGAAAAAACCAGGGCAGAGAAGATGGTAACAGGGATAAAGGATAGCCATTGAGTTACCTTTGGCGGTATTTCTTTATTCTTGAAAAACAGCATCGGAATTACCCGGGGAATAAAAGTTGCAATTGCTGCACCGAATATGATAAGCCAGCGATCAGTTGTCATGTTCACCTCTTACAGTTTTACCTCTTACAGCTTCACCTCTTAAAGTTTCACCTCTTACAGTTTCACCTCTTACAGTTTCACCTCTTAAAGTTTCACCTCTTAAAGTTTCACCTTTTACAGAATTCAGTTTTATCTGAGTTTTACCACTGATTATAAAGCCGATTGTTGAAGCAATTACAGCGGCTATTACCAAAGATATATTATTTCTCAAAAGTAATTTAAGGATGATTGACAGGATCCCGGCAGCGATAGCGGCAATCAGATGAATTTTTGATAAAATCTGTTCGACAAGCATGGCTATAAACATCGCAACCAGCACATAATTAACAACAGTAAGAGGTATATTGACATTCTGACCGATCAGAGCACCGCATAAACTGCTGATAATCCAGGAAACATGGGCTAAAATATTTGTTGTTAAAGCTTTGCTTGGTGTCCACTCGGGATTTGTCGTGAATTGTGTGATATTGGTGCCGAAAGTTTCATCGACGATAGTTTGAGCAAACAGCAGATAAAATCCGATTGATTTGCCCTTGAGATATTGGGCTAAACCGGATGACATCAGGAGATGTCTCGAATTAACAAAGAAAATTGTTACAATAATCGAGATCGGTGAACTTCCTACAGAAACCAATTGGGCAATCATAAATTGTCCTGCGCCGGCAAAGACTAACAAACTCATAATCATTACACTGAAAGGTGAAAAACCGGCTTTATCCAAAGCAATACCGCAAGCCAGTCCGAGCGGTATATAACTCAACATTACATATACAATTTTTTTGAAGCCTGCAAACCAATCTTTTCGCGACATATGTTATCACTTATCTATTCTAATCTTTAAAAGATCCGATCAACAAAAGATCCGATCAACGTATTTATAAATTTATTTAATTATTTTAATTAATCTGACTTATCAGTTCTGATTAATATGTTGCAAAGCCAGAAATTAATTTTTATGCAAAAAAATTTCTAAAATTGCATTTCAAATTCAAATTATACCAAAAATTAATAGAATATGTATTAATTGAAAATATTTTTAAGAATAACTAAGACACAAACAAAGTCATTCTGTTAATTGACGAACGGGATTCTTTTTTTGCCGGCCGAGATATTCGGATTTAATCAGCTCACCACAAGCTAAATAACGACCTGTGGAACTCCACCACATTCTGTTTTCCACCTTACAACTGACTAATACCACTTCGTTATCAACTTCAGGTTCTCTTTCAAAGAGATATTCGTATAGTTGGAAATCTTCAATTTCCAGCATTTGATGAACTTTATAATGATAACGGGTTTTGGTTTCCAGTAAGTCTATCGTAAACTGATCACCGACTTCTATTTCATTTAAACGATTGAAAACCCTGCCATACTCATCAAACCAGTGTCCGAAAATCAAAGCTCTTCCCGGCTGACCTATTTTAGCGGACCCGGGAGTATGACCGGCACCGTATCTTAAAGCAATCAGGGAATCATTGTCTGCAATCGGTGTAATTAAATCAATCTTGGGAATTCTCAATGTTCCGATGAAATTAATCACAACATTTCCGTTTTGATCGAGAATCGGATCTTCAACTTCGATATTTTCATCGTGTCCGTAATCTTCGTAGCCTTCTCCGGGAACTTTATTCGCATTGGGATTTACAGCAATTGTAACAGGAGAAATCATTTGTTCACTCCCGTCACCAGTTTCATCAATATCATCAGCATCAGCTACAGACAACTCTAAAGCAGCTTCAACCTCGGCAACGGCAGATTGTTCAATATCAGATTGTCTTTTTGAGCGAATTTTAGGTTCGAAGAAAAAATATGCCGCACCCAACAAACAAGCTACAATTAAGATATCCAAGATGATGATAATCGGTTTCTTCTTCTTTTGCTTTTTCTTATTTAAAGGCTTTTCCGTTTGCAGCGAATCGGAAGAAATCGGTGTCCCTGGATCTTTTTGTGAATCAGACTGATTTGATGAATTCATTACAACCTCAATTTTTCTGTAGCATTTATGAAAACCTCAAATATTTTTGCGGTTTATCATAAACATGATATAACCTAAAAGAAAAAAATTAAAGCGAATCTTAAAAGGTGAAGCAAATCTGTAATTAAATCCGAATTTGATTAATCTGTTATTTTATGCATTTTAAATAATTTACATTATCAATTATCAAATAAAATTATATATTTTTTTGTATGCTCTCTGCATACAAACTATCCGCAATTTAATATATATTTAAAATTAATCATCATTAAAAAAATATCGGAAAGGGCTGGAACTATGAAGAAAAAACTGTATTTGAGAGTTCAGGCATTAGTTATGGTGTTATTAATGATCTTGACTACATTTGTCATCACACCGCAGCAGGCTAAAGCAGAAACAATAATTACCGGTGATGAAGATTCTCAGCAGGTTGCGGACGATGATGATTTAATAACGTCTGCCGCAGATTACATTTCACCACAGGTTAGTGCAGAGGGAACAGATATCATTGCTACTGATGAATCATCAAAAACAGCAGATGAAGCAGTTATTAAAACAGATATAAATCCTGCGGAATCACAGTCCGACTCAATTTATGATCAAACTGACGAAACGGAGCCTTCATCTGCCGATGAAGCAATGCTTGAATCTGAAAAAATTGGTTCAGATACTGTCGGATTAACGCAAACGGAACCGGCTGAAAGTCTGCCTGAACATGACGGTCAGGCAACCGAGCCAATTGAAAGTCTGCCCGAACATAAGAATCAGGCAATCGAATCAACTGAAAGTACGTCTGAAAATTATAGTCAGACAACTGAGCCTGAGGCCGACAAATCCGACAATGCCAATGCTGATATCGAGTCTTCTGTTGAGTCGGCGGATTCTGAGCAGATAGCGGAAAATATTGCTGAGGAGAACATAAACGATCAAAATCCTGATATTACAACGCGAGATCTTCCTGAAATAGAAAATAAGGTAGGAAATGCCACAAGAGCTTTTACGCCTGAGGAATATTTTAGATTTGACGTTGCAACCGGAACGATCACGAAATACATCGGCTCGGATCAAGAAGTTGATATTCCGTCCACTATTGGCGGGGTTACAGTTAGAAAGATCGGAGATTATGCATTCAAATTGGATTCATTTGTTTCTGATGAGTACAAGCGTACCAGAATAACGATTCCGGACACTGTCACGGAAATCGGATTCTGTGCATTTCAGAATAATCTATTGACTAATATCACGATACCGAAGAAGGTTACGAAGATCGGAGGTTGGGCATTTTCTAATAACAAACTGACAAGTCTGAGCATACCGTTTGGTGTAACTGAGATTGGAGGTCATGCATTTTCCGATAACCAGCTCACTACTGTAACGCTTTCGAACAGTATAACGGAGATGGGCTATTCTGTGTTTGAGAATAATCTGCTTACGAGTGTAACCATACCAAGCAGCATTACAAAAATTGAAAATTATGTGTTTTCGAATAACAAACTCACTGATGTTACGATACCGGATAATATTACTTCAATTGGAGAAGGTGCTTTCAGTCATAACCTGCTAACTGGTGTCACAATATCAGATAGCGTCACGACAATTGGAGATTATGCCTTTGGCAATAATAAGCTTTCGAATGTCACAATACCCGGCTCTGTAGAAACATTATCCGGTTTCAACAATAACCAACTGACGAGTATCACGATACCAAATAGTGTTTCGACTATTGGCGTGGATGCATTTTCTCATAACAAATTAACCAAGATCATTATTCCGAACAGTGTTAAAGATCTAATGATGAAAGCTTTTTTTAATAATCGGCTGACAAGTGTGACGATCCCTGAAAGTGTTACCGATATTGAAGATTCTGCATTTAAGAGTAATCCGCTTAATACAGCATTGATTCCCGACAGCATTATTACTCTGTGGTATCTTTATAACAATTCTGATTCATGGATGTATATTACTCTCCCCAGCGTTGCACAAATTCTTGAACACTGTTTTGATCCCGGGGTATCAGTACTGCGTTATATCAAAGCCGGTTCCAATATCAGAAGAACATCTGATAGACAAATAATCGAAACCTTAAAAATGCCGATCTATGTAACAGGCATAATCGACGACGTTAATCTAAATTACCTCAAATTCACGTATAAAGGTCAAAATGCTTATGTAGATCTGAGCGTAACAACAGGTAATTCACCGGCGCTTACCGGATATGCCAAAAGTACGGCTAATGTACGCAGCAGCCCGAACGGATCGGTAACCGGCACAATACTCAGAGGTCACAAAGTAAGCGGAACCTTAGTAGGTAACTGGGTCAGATTTACTTATTCGGGAAAAACCTGCTATGTCTATTCATCTATGCTGCAGGCTGATCCGATTATGGTAACAACTTATATCAAAGCTAATTCACTTATCAGAACTTCACCGAACGGTGGCATCATAACCAAGTTGTGGCGCCCGTTACTGGTCAACGGCACATTGGAAGGAGCCTGGTTCAGGTTTATTTACGAAGGTTATCCGGCATATGTTGCAAGCAGTTTAACCACGACTACTAATCCACCGATTACCGGTTATGCGAAGAGTGCAATTAATGTAAGGAATGCTCCGGGCGGATCGGTGATCGGCACAATTCCGATCGGACGTCAGGTAAAGGGAGTCCTGGTCGGTAACATGGTGCGATTTACCTATAACAACAGAACCGGTTATATCTCTGCTTCCTTGTTACAAGCAACCCCGGTTAAAGTAACGCGCTATATCATCGCCAATTCAATCATCAGAAGTGCACCTAACGGCAGCATAATTATCAGAACGTGGCGTCCGCTGTTGGTCAGCGGGACAATCGAAGGAGCCTGGCTCAAGTTTACTTATAACAACAGAACGGCTTATGTGGCAATGAGTTTGACTACGACGGGTAATCCTGCGATGACTGGCTATGCCAAACAGAAACTCTATGTAAGAAATACACCTAACGGAAGTGTCGTGGGAACTATTCCGAGAGGATACAAAGTAAGCGGAGTGCTGGTCGGTAACATGGTCAGATTTACCTACAACGGCAAAACAAGTTATGTCTATGCTTCACTACTCCAAAAGGATCCTGTCTAATACAACAAATTTGTTTTATTACCCGGGAAATAATTTGATTCTATTAAGAACCACAGAGTTTGATAGAAAACATATCCGTATTCACGAATTAATATAGTTATAAGACAAATTGTTATTTTAAGGAAATTCCGGAAAGGAGAAACCAATGAAGAAAAAATTGTATCTAAGAATACAGGCATTTGTTCTGGTATTATTGCTTATTTTGACCGGCTTTGTGATCACACCTCAGCAGGTTCAAGCTGACACTACAAGTATTGGAGACGAAAAAAGCTCGCAGGTTGCAGAAGGTTCATCTGCAACAGAGTTTGTTACAGATGAAAGCTTTACAACACCTGAAAGTAATCAGGAACACCAAAATGAATCAGATATGGCAGATAAGGAAGATGAAAATCCTGCTGAATCACCGGCTGAACGAAGTTTTGAACAAATTGACGAAACGGATCCGCTATCTGATGTTTTATCCGAAACGGAACAAACATCAAGTGATGTTGTTGCGGAACAAACAGAACAGGAAGTAGCTGCAGAACAAACAGAGCAGGAAATTATTACAGATATTTCAGATGCTCTAGATGCTGACGATACGGAAACTGCTGCTGAGGATAAAAACCGCACAATAACTTATACACCTGAAGAGGATTTTACATTTATTCCAGAGACCGGAACTATTAAGTCTTATAAGAAAGATGATCCGGTGGTTAATATTCCGCCTTCAATAAACGGTGTTCCTGTTACCCGGATCGGAGGAGGTGCATTCATGTGGAAAATGAAGACTACGAGTGTAACCATACCGGACAGTGTTACAGAAATCGGAAAAGATGCGTTTTATGACAGCAGACTTACTTATCTCAAGCTTGGAAATAATATTAAAACAATCGGGGATCATGCGTTTTATAATAATAAACTTACCAATGTAAAGCTTCCGGATACTATCACCAGCATGGGATGGTGTGTATTCGACGATAATGAACTGACGAGTATTAATATACCTAGCGGACTTACTAAACTGGAATTCGGAGTTTTTAGGAACAACAAGTTGACGAATATAAAAATTCCTGATGGAGTTACAAGTATTGACGACTCAGTTTTTTATGGTAATAAACTTGAGAGCGTTACGATCCCCAACAATGTAACTTCTATTGGTGATCATGCCTTTGCCTGGAATGAGATCAAAAATGTGACAATATTGAACAATGTTACGGATATCGGGACTGGAGCTTTTAAACGCAACCAAATTACGAATTTCAAGTTGCCGCAGAACCTCAAATTAATTTCCAATGAGTTATTGGCTCATAACAAATTGACAAGTATTACCATTCCGAACAAAGTTACGAGAATTGGTTCTAATGCATTTTTTAATAATCAAATAATAAGAGTGACCATCCCGAATAGTGTTACTGAAATTGGCGGCGGTTGTTTTCAGCAAAATCCGGTTATAACAGCCTCGGTTCCCGACAACATTGAGAGACTTTATATTCCTCAGGGAGCATATTATGAAGAGATTCATCTTTTCCCTGATCTCCCCTATATTGTTAAAAGCTGTTTTGATCCCGGAGTAGCGTTACTCAGTTATGTCAAAGCCGGTTCAAATATCAAAAGCGCACCCGACGGAACGGTCATCGAAACCCTGAAATTGCCGATCTATGTAAAAGGTACATTTGAAGGCGAAGATCTTAAATTCACCTATAAAGGTCAAACTGTTTATGTTCATTACAGCGATTTGACAAACAATTCACCACCGTTCACCGGCTATGCCAAAAGTACGGCTAATGTACGCAACAGCCCGAACGGATCGGTAACCGGCACAATCCTCAGAGGTCACAAAGTAAGCGGAACCTTAGTAGGTAACTGGGTCAGATTTACTTATTCGGGAAAAACCTGCTATGTCTATTCATCTATGCTGCAGGCAGATCCGATTAAGGTAACGCGCTATATTTATGCCAATTCAATCATCAGAAGTGCTCCGAACGGCAGTATGATCACCAAATTGTGGCGTCCGCTGCTGATCAACGGCACACTGGAGGGAGCCTGGACTAAGTTTACCTATAACGGCAAAACCGCCTATGTAGCAAGCAGTTTAACCACGACCAATAATCCGCCGATTACCGGTTATGCGAAGAGTGCAATTAATGTAAGGAATGCTCCGGGCGGATCGGTGATCGGCACAATTCCGATCGGACGTCAGGTAAAAGGTGTTCTGGTTGGTAACATGGTGCGATTTACCTATAACAACAGAACAGGTTATGTCTCTGCTTCCTTGTTGCAAGCAACCCCGGTTAAAGTAACGCGCTATATAATTGCCAATTCGATCATCAGAAGTGCACCTAACGGCAGCATAATCATCAGAACGTGGCGCCCGCTGTTGGTCAGCGGGACAATCGAAGGAGCCTGGCTCAAGTTTACTTATAACAGCAGAACGGCTTATGTGGCAATGAGTTTGACTACGACGGGTAATCCTGCGATGACCGGCTATGCCAAACAGAAACTTTATGTAAGAAATACACCTAACGGAAGTGTCGTGGGAACTATTCCGAGGGGATCCAAAGTAAGCGGAGTGCTGGTCGGTAACATGGTCAGGTTTACCTACAACGGCAAAACAAGTTATGTCTATGCTTCTTTACTGCAAAAGGATCCTGTTAAATAAAGCAAATAAACAGAGTATATAGGGAACAGGTCAATAGTATATAAAAAATCATTTGTTTGAGGTGACCGGATATTTCCGATTCAGAAATGTTTAAGCCATTTATTAAGATAATCTTAGAGTAAGGGAATGATTTTACTCAAAAACGGATAACTCATAACAGATTTTTCATTCAATGAATTTTGAGTGTGAAATCTGTTATTTTTTTAACATTACATTATTTTTTAATAATCTATTATTTGTATGCTCTGTGCATACATCATACGTGACTTTTAATTTTATATTATAAATGAATAATCATAATATTTAATTCCGGAAGGAGTAATAAAATGAAGAAGACGTATCTGAGAATTCAGACATTTATCCTGGTGCTGTTGATTATATTGACCTCATTTGTCATCTCACCACAGCAGGCTCAAGCAGACCCTATAATTACAGATTACGAAGATTCCATACAGGAAAGTGCCGATCAAGAGTCGATACCTTCTGCAAATGGATCGGAAGATCAAAGTGAATCAGAGCAGGCAGATTCGGAATCCGAAATTGATGTCTCCATTCCTGAATCAGCTAATCCGGCAGAAGTCGAAAACAATACAATTGAAACGGATTTGAATTACCACGAGACATCATCGGAACAAGCTATTGATCAAGTTCCCCAAACTGAACCGACATCTGTTGTTGACAAGGTAATCGAAACCAATGATTCTGATACATCTGCTGCAGATTTGTCATCAACTGACAGTACCTCCGGGCGTGACAATCAAGTAACAAAAAGTGATGACGAAAAGTCAGATGATACTAATAATGAGACTGAGCCGTCAATTAAATCGACTGAAGCTGAGCCGGTGACAGAAGAAAATGCGGTTACAGAAGAAAACACCAAAGATCAAGCGGTGCCATCAATTAGATCGACTGAAGCTGAGCCGGCGACAGAAGTAAATACAGATACAGAAGTAAATACTCAAGATAAAACTGAACCGTCAATTGAATCGACCGGTACGGAACAAAATGAAGAGAGTGATACTCAAAATAGTACCAACGATCAAAACCTAAATGTTACAGAGAATGATCCGGCTGAAGCAAGCAAAAATGCCAGAGTTGCTGCACCTGAGAGCGATTTTGTTTTTAATGCGACAACGGGAACAATTACGAAATATTTGGCAAATGAAAAGGAAGTAATTATTCCGGCAAAAATTGGCGGAGTAACCGTTACCTGTATCGGAGACAGTGCATTTTATTGGAAAGACATTACAAGGGTCACGATTCCGAGTACTGTCAAAACCATCGGGAGTAACGCGTTTTCACAGAGTAAACTTAAAAGTGTGGTTATACCGGACAGTGTTACAAGTATCGGAAATTCAGCGTTTGCTTTTAATGATCTCACCAGCGTTACGCTTCCCAAAAATTTAAAAACCATCGGAACAGATACATTCTGTTTTAATGAAATTGAGAGCATCGAACTCCCGAATAGTATTACCAACATCGGTCCCTATGCGTTCAATGTCAATAGAATTACGAGTCTTACAATTCCGAATAATGTAAAAATTATCGGAGAAGAAGCATTTTCATCAAATCAAATTACCGGTCTCACAATTCCGAATAATGTAACAAGTATCGGGAAAAGGGCGTTTTGTAACAATCAACTCGCTACATTAACGATTGGAAGCGGTATCACAACCATTGAAAAACAGACATTTAAATACAATAAGCTCGTCAATCTTTCATTAGGCAGCGGTGTCCAAACTATTGGCGAAGAAGCATTCCAAGAAAATCTACTGAATAGCGTTACAATTCCCGACAACATCAAATTTATTGATTTTAGTGCCTTTGAAGATAATCAGCTGACGAATGTTTCGCTTGGCAAAGGTGTCGAGGAAATTGCAATGTATGCCTTTTCTTTCAACAAACTCAAGAGTATTTCAATACCCGGTAACGTAAAGACACTATCCGGTTTTGCCAATAATGAACTGACTAAGGTTACAATCGCACATGGAGTAACCAAAATCAATTCGAGTGCTTTTTGTAATAACAAACTCACGAATTTAGTGATTCCGGGCAGTGTTACAAGTATTGGAAACTGGGCATTTCACAATAATCAGCTTACCAGCGTCACTATCCCGAACAGCGTTACGGAAGTCAGAGCTGATTCATTCTCAGACAATCAGCTTACAAGAGTAATAATTCCAAATAGTGTCACGCGAATCGGAATCAAAGCTTTTAAAAACAACCCGATCTGCTACGTTTCAATACCTGACAGTATTAGTAAGATTTCAGATCATTTTAACGTTGACTCTTTCCCGAATCCGAACATTGATAAAATTGGGTTGTATTGCTTTGATACTTCAGGATACATCGCAGCAGGATCTAATATCAGAAGAACGCCTACAGGAGCAATTGTCGACAAGCTAAGAATGCCGATACATGTAATCGGTACAATTGAAGGCGACTTTCTTAAATTCACTTATAAAGGCAAAATAGCCTATGTACATTTGAGTGTGACATCAATTGATCCTCCGCCGATTACCGGTTATGTTAAAAGTACAGTAAATGTAAGAAATGCACCTCGTGGTAACGTGAGCGGCACTTTGCCTATTGGTCGCAAAGTAAGCGGACATTTAGTCGGTAATTGGGTCATGTTCAACTATTCAGGACATACAGGATATTTCCATGCATCAATGTTACAACCGGATCCGGTCAAGGTAACGCGCTATATTTATGCCAATTCAATCATCAGAAGTGCTCCGAACGGCAGTATGATCACCAAATTGTGGCGACCTTTGCTGGTAAACGGTACATTAGAGGGCGCCTGGCTCAAGTTCACTTATAACGGCAAAACCGCTTATGTTGCAAGCAGTTTAACCACGACCAATAATCCGCCGATTACCGGTTATGCGAAGAGTGCAATTAATGTAAGGAATGCTCCGGGCGGATCGGTGATCGGCAAAATTCCGATCGGACGTCAGGTAAAAGGTGTTCTGGTCGGTAACATGGTGCGATTCACCTATAACAACAGAACCGGCTATATCTCTGCTTCCTTGTTGCAAGCAACCCCGGTTAAAGTAACGCGCTATATCATCGCCAATTCAATCATCAGAAGTGCACCTAACGGCAGCATAATTATCAGAACGTGGCGTCCGCTGTTGGTCAGCGGGACAATCGAAGGAGCCTGGCTCAAGTTTACTTATAACAACAGAACGGCTTATGTGGCAATGAGTTTGACTACGACGGGTAATCCTGCGATGACCGGCTATGCCAAACAGAAACTTTATGTAAGAAATACACCTAACGGAAGTGTCGTGGGAACTATTCCGAGGGGATCCAAAGTAAGCGGAGTGCTGGTCGGTAACATGGTCAGGTTTACCTACAACGGCAAAACAAGTTATGTCTATGCTTCTTTACTGCAAAAGGATCCTGTTAAATAAAGCAATATTAATCTAATAATTCGAATGGAGTAGAGAAGAGACATTAATATTATGAAATAAGCAGAAAATCTAATAGACAATGTAAGCATCCGGGTCGAATTTACTTATTTGGTAAAACGGAAATATTTACCTCATTATTATAGTGATGAAAAGAAGAAACAATCATGCCGAAAGATAAATTGAGAGGAAAGTGGAATTTGAGACATTATGGTTTTATTTGTATTCTTTTCTCTTATGTTCAAATGATGATATAATTTATTAATAAAGTATTTTATATAAATAACCTGTAACATTAAACGACATGATAATAATTTGGCTATAATTTTAGAGGTGCGAATATGTTTTGTCCAATATGTAATTTCGATCTGGGTGAAAAAGATCTTGACTTTTGTGAAAATTGCGGGAGTCCTCTGAAAGGAGGCCATTATGTTCCGGACGGAAAACAAACTGCGGGCTATCCGTCATCAGTATCGCCTGCTCAGCAACAACCTGATTCACAGGGTGTATCCTATGCATATCCGTGGCAGCAAACACAAAATAATTTTTCTTATCCGTCTACACATCAACCGGCAGTTACTGAAGAACCTTATCAAAAACCGAATGTTCGTAAAAAACGCAAGCTTTTAGCGATTTTAATCCCTGTTCTGGTGGTGGTACTTGCCGCAGGAATCTATTTGATTTTTTTCTCAGGAATTACGGGTAAAAAGCTTATGACTAACGAGCAGGGGAAACTTTCCTATGAAGCAGTTGATCCGGACAATCAAAAGGATATGGCAAAACTTGAAGATGCAGAAGGGAATGTGAGTGACGGAACCGCAAAAGCTGAAGCTGATATGCATGCAGCCGTAAAAGAATATAAAGAACGAGATATAAAATCACAAGATCCCGCAGGGTATGTTTATCATATTTTTACCGACAATACAATTGAGATTGCTGATGTTACCGTGAATGAAACTTCTTTGAATGTTCCGCGGGAAATTGACGGATTATCGGTAACGAGTATCGGTTATGAAGCATTTATCGACTGTTCGTCCCTTACGACAATCAAAATTCCGGATTCCGTCACCAGTATTGCAAAAAAAGCTTTTAAGCAAAATACGGTAAGTTCTGCTTCAATTCCCGATAGTATTGTGGCAATTACCGACATCGATTCAGATGGAGACATATTTGTACTTGTTGCCAATCCGAGCACTACACAAATTCTTGAACATTGTTTTGGTTCCGGAGTATCCTTAAGCGACAGTTTTTATCTAAATGCAGGTTCCGATATCAGAAGTGCACCCGACGGAGAAGTTGTTGAAACACTGAAAATTCCGATTTATGCTACCGGAACAATTGAAGGTGATTACTTCAAGTTTACGCACAATGATAAAACGGTATATGCAGATCTTAGTGTAACAACAACCACATCACCATCAATTAACGGTTATATCAACAGTTCTGCTAATGTAAGAAATGCCCCGGATGGCAATGTGTTGGGTACGTTATCTGTAGGTCAGGAAATAAGCGGAACGTTGGAAGGTAATTGGATTAAATTTGATTATTCAGATAAAACAGGCTATGTGGCTGCTTCGTTACTGCAAGCAGATCCTGTCAAATCAACATGTTACATCAAAACCGGTTCCAATATCAGAAGTGCTCCCGGCGGAGCTGTAGTTGAAAAACTGAAAATGCCGATCTATGTAACGGGTACAATTGAAGGAGACAACCTCAAATTTACGTATGCAGATAAAACGGCATATGTTCATCTGAGCGTAACAACAACTACATCGCCCTCTATTACCGGTCATACCAAAAGCAAAGTAAATGTGAGAAGTGAACCGAACGGCAGCGTAATCGGTTCGTTATCCGCAGATCATAAAATTACCGGAACCTTGGAAGGTAACTGGGTTAAATTCACATATTCGGGCGGAACCGGCTATGTACATTCGTCATTATTAAAGTAATTCTGCAGTGCAAATTACTGACAATTATTCTTTTGCTGCAATTTTATAACAGATTTCTCATTCTGCGATTTATGTTTGAGAAATCTGTTTTTAAAATTATTTGCTCTTAATTGACCGGGAATTTCTAATGATTTATCATAATATCATATAAATCCGGAAAATATATTAATTGCAATATCAACTGAAACTTATTTCTTATAAACACGAAAACTTATCAAAACATCGCAAATTATTGCTGAAACCCGTAAACATCTTTTAAAAATTTCAAAACCAAATTATTTTTCGATGAGGATAAAGGAGTCCGGCTTATGAAGAAATTGTACTTGAGAATCCAGATGTTAATTCTTATGATATCGCTCATATTGATTACGTCAGTTATTGTCCCTCAGCAGGTCCTAGCTGAAACAACAATAGATACATCAATAGAAACGGCACTTGAACCAGATGGAAATTTGCCTGAACTACCGTCTGACCCGATTCCTGAAACATCTGAACCAACCTTTGAACAAGCAGAAAAAACTGACACATCATCTGCTTTAGACGAAGTGATTGAAACAACTGACGAAGATGTTGAAACAGTTGAAGCGGGACAAGAGTCGGAAGAAGTTGTTGCAGAAACGCCGGACGAGTCAGCACTTGATCCTGCAGACGAAGCGGAACAATTAACGGATACGTTGAAAGGCAAGACAGACGATCAAGTCACCGATCATACTTTGTCCTCTGCAAAGCAAGGTACGGGGGCAAAAAACTATACACCGGAGGGAGATTTTCAATTTGATCCTGTGACCGGAACCATCATGGATTACACAGGAGAGAGCAAAGACGTCAGCATTCCTCCCAGTATAAACAATGTACAAGTGGAACACATCGGGGATAATGCTTTTTACACAAAGCAACTTACCAGCGTAACAATACCTTACGGAGTTACTACAATAGGTAGTGAGGCGTTTTATTGGAATGATCTCACGAAGGTCACCATCCCGGACAGTGTCACAGAAATCCAAAGGGAAGCCTTTTATGCCAATCTGCTCACGAGTGTAATCATTCCGGACAGTGTCACCCGAATTGAAGCACATGCTTTTGCCTTCAACCCGTCCCTTACACAGGTCACGATTTTGGAGAATGTCACGCATATCGGAATGGGCTGCTTTATGAACTGTGGTGTAGTCCAAGCATCTATTCCTGACAGTATTCAGGAAATTATTGACGGCGATAACAATACCATTGCCATAGATCCGAACATTGCACAAATCAGAGAACATTGTTTTGAACCTGATGCATCTTTACTGGGCAATCAATATGTCAAAGCGTATTCTAATATCAGAAGAATGTCCGATGGACAAATAATCGAAACGTTAAAAATGCCGATCCATGTAAGAGGAACACTTATAGGAAATTGTTTCGAATTTACGTATAAAGGACAAAATGCCTACGCAGATCCGAATTGTATAACAAGTATACGTGTCTCACCGCCGCTTACGGGCTATGCCGGGAGTACAACAAATATACGAAATAGCCCTCACGGATCAGTAACCGGCACACTGCTCAGAGGTCACAAAGTAAGCGGGACCTTAGAAGTTAATTGGGTCAGATTTACTTATTCCGGTACAACCGGTTATGTCTATGCACCCATGCTGCAGGCGGATCCTGTAAATGTAACACGCTATATAGTAGCTAATTCGATTATCAGGAGTTCTCCGAACGGCAATATAATAACAACGCTCAAAATGCCGATCCTGGTAAACGGGACACTGGAAGGAGCCTGGCTGAAGTTCAGCTATAACGGCAACCCCGCCTATGTGGCAACCGGCTTAACTACGACTAACAATCCGGCAATTACCGGTTATGCTAAAAGTGCAGTTAATGTAAGAAATGCTCCCGGTGGATCCGTTATCGGGACAATTCCGATCGGACGTCAGGTAAAAGGAGTTCTGGTAGGAAATATGGTGAGATTTACCTATAACAACAAGACCGGTTATATCTATGCTTCATTGTTACAGTCAACGCCGGTCAAAGTGACACGTTATATAGTAGCGAATTCGATCATCAGAAGCTCTCCGAACGGCAATATAATAACAACACTCAAAATGCCGATCCTGGTGAGCGGCACAATCGAAGGAAGCTGGCTGAAGTTCACGTACAACGGAAGTACAGCCTATGCAGCCATGAGTGTAACCACGACAACAAATCCGCCTGTAACGGGCTATACGAAAAGTTCTGTCAACGTAAGAAATGCCCCGAACGGCAGTGTGATAGGTTCCTTACCGGCAAACAGGCAGGTAAGCGGAGTGTTAGTAGGTAACTGGGTCAAATTCACATATTCGGGTAAAACAGGCTATATATATGCCTCGTTATTAAGATAAGCTCCCATCGATTGCACAAAGAATCTGTCAGTAAATAATGATTTGTGTTATCTTATAAATGTGTTATTTCAAGGGGGTATATTTAATGAACAAAAAAGGTAAGATTTCAGTAACAACAGAAAATATTTTTCCGATAATCAGACAATGGCTTTATTCTTCACAAGACATTTTCTTGCGTGAAATTGTGTCTAACGGAGTTGATGCAATTATTAAACGCCAACATTTGGCAAATTTAGGTCAAGTTGATGAATTTGCCAATCCTCGGATAGATATTGTTTTGGATCAGAAAAATCGGACCTTGACAGTTTCAGATAACGGAATCGGTATGACTGCGGAAGAAGTAGATAATTACATCAATGAAATCGCTTATTCCGGTTTAGTGGATTTTGTAGAAAAATATCAAGATGAGGGAGATCCGAAATCCCAAATTATCGGTCATTTCGGTTTGGGATTTTATTCCGCTTTTATGGTAGCGGATAAAGTAGAAATCCAGACTAAGAGTTGCTTTGAGGATCAACCGGCAGTGCATTGGCAAAGTGAAGAGGGAATCGAATTTGAAATGACTCAGGGGCAGCGTGAGACGGCAGGAACTGACATCATCATGCATTTGACTGATGATGCTGTCCGGCAATATACCGAATTTGAATTGCGGGCGATCCTCAGAAAATATTGTCAGTTTATGCAATATCCGATCTATTTTAATCTGCTCAAAGAAAAAGATGAAACTGAAAAAACAGATGACAATCTTGAGGCAACTGCAACTGAACAGGAAACGGAAAAACCGATCAACAATCCTGATCCGTTATGGAATAAACGACCGGCTCAGGTTGAACAACAGGAATATAAAGATTTTTATTATGAAGTATTTCCCGATGGCAAAGAACCTTTATTCTGGGTTCATCTCAATTTAGATTATCCTTTCCGAGTTAAAGGGATACTATATTTTCCGAAACTTGATCTGCAATATGAAAGACTGGAGGGCAGAATCAAGGTTTTCTATAATCAAGTCTATGTTGCTGATAATATCCCGGAGATTATTCCGGAATTTCTCTTCCTGTTAAGGGGCTGTATTGATTGTCCGGATTTACCGCTTAACGTTTCACGCAGCTTTTTGCAGGATGATCAATATGTAAGAAAACTATCTTCGCATATTGTGAAAAAAGTTGCAGATCGTTTGTTGGAAGTAAAACGTAAGGAACCTGATCAATATCAAGAATGGTGGCAGTATCTCCAAGTGTTTGTCAAATACGGTATGATGAGCGATCGGAATTTTTCGGAACGCGTTCAGGATATTGCTTTAATTAAGGATGTAACCGGTGAATACACAGCTTTGAAAGATATCAGCGAAGGTAATGTGTACTACACTCCGGGCGAAAATGAATTATCGGCTTATACTGCAATGGCACAGAAACAAGGCAAAACAGTCTACGTTTTGGATCAAGATATTGATTTGCAATGGATGTCCTATGTCGAATTTAATTCACAAGGCAAATTTAAATTTGTCAGGGTAGATGCGGAAGCGGCTACGGAACAAACGGGCAAACATGCAGAAGAGATTGCTCAGGAACAAAAAACTATTTTGACGGACCTCTTGCGATCACTTGATGTGGATCAATATGAAATTAAATACCAAGCAAGCGGTGCGAACAGTCTGCCTTTATTGATTCGCGAAAGCGAGGAGCTGAGACGGATGAAAGATCTTTTGGATCAAGTCGAAAGATCAGGTGATGAACAAATGCTCGAATCTATTAAACAAATGTTGGAAAAAGAAGATAATAAACCCTCTTTGATCGTGAATACGGATCAACCGCTATTGGAGCGTCTGGAAAATTTAAATCAGGATCAGGCGCTGGATTTAATCAGTTATTTCTTAAAATTAGCTAAATTAGGTCAGGGCAGCCTAAAAGGAACGGAATTTATAGAATTTTTAGAATCGAGTGCACAATTTGCTTTTAAGTCGACAGAGAGAGGCTCAAATGGAAGAGAATAAAATTTCAACGATTTTCATTGAGCGTGAACCGCTTTATGATGTGCGTTTACAAGCGATCAAGCGTGAATTGGATACGAATTTAGGTATAAAAGCAGCATCCGGAATGCGCCGTTTTTCTCGTTTTGAAGTACAGGGTTTGACCATAGAAGAAGTTTGGCGTGTTAATTATCAAGTCTTCTCTACCTTGGGATTGGACTATGTTGTTGATCCGACCGAATTGTTTGATCAGGATTATATATTACCTTTAACCCCAAGTCATCAAAAATATGATTTGAAAGCCGCCAGCGGTTTGCGTTTGTTAAAGTTTTATTATCCTTATCGCGATTTGTTTGTACGAAGTTCGGAAATATTGGTGTTTACGCAACCGGTTTCAGATTCGGAAAAACAATTAATACAAGAATTGCTGATAGATCAAGCTAACTTGAGCATCTCGAAATTAAGACCGGTTGATAATCTGGTGAATGTACTTCAACAACCGGACCGAATTCCGGAAATTACCGGTTTTACCGAATTATCAGTAAAAGAATTAGCAGGATTCAAAGAAAAATATAAGCTGAAAATCGATTGTGAAGAATTGCAAAAATTCCGGAAAGCATTTAAAAAGGAAAAACGCAACTTATTGGAAAGCGAGCTTTATTTACTGGATCGAATTTGGTCAGCAGAAAACAAGAACATTAAAACCGATTTGGGTGAAGTTACGTTTGCACACGATCTTGATCCTCAAATTAAAGCAAGTCATGACCGGTTTACAGCTGAGTTCAACAATATGAGTTTGTCTGAATATCTCGAACAAATTGTAAACGCCGATGATCCTGATTCTTTAAATTGGAATTTTACTTTACAAATCGGTACCCTTACCGATAGGACTGAAATCGGAGATCCGGGTACGTTTGCCGGATTGATTAAAGCAAGTATGGTTAAAGGAGAAAAACCGATCAAGGCAATGCGCTTGACAACCCGTTCTACTCTAAAAATCCCGGTAAAATCATCAAGAATATCGCAGAAACAACAAACTGAAATTTTGAAAAATATAAAACGGATCAATGTTCTGCGTGAACAAACAAAACAGGTATCGCTTTATACGAAAAAGTCCGATTTATCGCTAAGCTATGTAAAAGAATATTATTCCGATCAATTTACCGCGCAAGGATATGAAATTGCCGGTCTTTTAACATATAAATCTCCGGAATCAGCTGATCGGCAAAGACTGATACCGGGTGATCTTGTGATTATTCTCGGTTCACGCACGGATTTGCCGGAAAACAATACAGGCTCGGATGCCGAGCGTAATAAACTATTGCAAAGATTCCTGCTTGATCCGCAAACGCAAACCATGTTGAAACAAACATCGGTTCCGGATCAGGATGGCTTAGTTCCGGCTGCAGCCAAACTGGATCAAGGCATTATGTTGAATTTAGATGTGATGCCGTTAGCTCAGGGCGGTCTTTCCGGGATGGATATAGCTTTTTCCAAAACGGATGATCGAGTCTTGGCGATAGTCGGAGTTGAGCATCGTCACAAATTTATCAGTACTGCTCAGGCTAATGATCTGGAAGCTACGGTAATCGGCAAGATAAATTCGGATGACAGGATCATTGTTAATTTCCGGGGACAAACAATCATTGATTTGCCGAAAATGATATTTGATTTTTCGCAGCGAACACTGAACGTAAATCCCAAGATAGAATTAGGCATATTGGAAAATAAAGATGCAAAAAAATCTTCTTTTGCAAAAAATATGAAAGATAAGATCAAAAGCCCGAATGTTGCTGTTCAAAGAGGATTGATAAATAATTTTGCTGCTTATCTCGGAGGCAATAATATTTTGGCTCAATTAGGCGGCAAATTTGCAAGTTCTCCCGAATCGGGTATGATTACCCGAATTGACCCGGATTATTACCCGATTGATAGTCAAAGTACAAGCAATAAAGTTGATCGGAGCAAGTCGAAAGTAACTGAATTGTATTTATTGATTACTCATTGCTATTATCCGGAAATAATCAGTCAAAGCCCGTATCATGGAGCTTATCAGGCAGTATTGAATTCTTATCTCAAAAATATCACTCTGGGCGGCAATCCGAAGACTGTGACTCTCAGGCTTTTGATCGGGATGCGCGAACCGCAGCAAGATCAAGACTGGGGTAATTATTACAGTGCGTTGCTGGGAGCTTATCAGGCTCAAAAGGATTTTGATTTGCCGTTAATTAAACTGCAAACCGAATTTCTTGCGTCTGATGATAATACAATTGAATCCGGTTTAAGATCTGACACTGCAGTTAACTCTGTGCAAAAATCCGTATCTGAAAATACTGCCGAATCGGTAAAAAATGCAAAAAGTAATGCCCGTAAAAATTTACCGCTGATAATCGGTTTTAGCTTAAACACTAAGAATAAGAAAAAATTTACAACTGCAACTTTATCAGAACCGGATTTACAAGCTTATCTGGTAGATTCAATCAATAATCCTCAAGAGAAAATCAGCAAAACTAAAATGAAATCTGTATTGTCTCTGCTTTATAGTTTAATCAATCAAGACAGGATCAAACATGTTTTATTCAGTGAACAGGATATTACCACTGAAATAACGAAAGCTTGCTTTGGGGAAGGTCTGGGCTTTGAATTTGATGCCAAATTATTGAATCAGGATCTGCTGCAAGATAATTACGGCAGACTGATTGTTTTTACCGATCAGGACAATGCAGAGATCTTACGCCGAAAAATAAGCTTGACTTATCTGGGAAAGACAACGGCAACAGGAATAATTAAACGGCGTAATATAAGCCTGGATTTGGCAGAATTATACTCTTTATCCGAAACCGGACTTTCTGCTATCTATCCGGCGGAAAAACCATGTGCGTTTTTACCGGGTGAAGAGGCAGAAATTCAGGCAGGTGGTAATAATTCTGATATGCAATCTGCACTTGGACAGGAGCAATCATCGCGGAAAAAATCACGAAAAAAGATGCCTGTACCGAAAGTTTTGATTCCTGAATTTGAATCTTCAGTCGGTGTCAGACTTTTGCAACAAGTTTTAATGGCTGCCGGTGCGGAAGCGGAATGTTTTATTTTTTGTTCCGGTTTGGAAGAAGCGACTAAGAAATCAATCCGAAATTTTGCTGAAAAGATTAATGATGCGGATGCCATAGTGCTGCCGGGAGGTTATGATCTGAAGGATCAACCTGACGGTGTGGCAAAATTTCTCAGCTTGATTTTGGAGCAAGATCCGGTAAAAAAATCGATCAATGAATTATTAGCCAGAAATGGGAAAATATTGGGTATCGGTAACGGTTTTCAGGCTTTAGTTGCCTGCGGTTTGCTTCCCTACGGCAGATATAGAGAATGGGGCGATAAACAGGCTTATTTTGCCGCCTATCAAGAATATTTCGGAAACAATAGAATGGTTGAGCTGGAAGTGGTCAGCAATACCGGTAATTGGTATCCTGAAGAAAACACTGCATTTCTATCTCCGGTTATTGCAGATTATTGGCATTTGGATATGCCACCGGGGTTATGGGATTTCTGTATCGAACATAATTTAATTCTGACTAAATTCAAAACGGAAAATCAAGAATTTATTGATTCTCTGACTTGTCCGGAAGGCAAAATATTGGGCAGGCTTACTCATCCCGAATTCACCGGTTCTCAAATAATCAATCGGCCGCAAAACCGGGATTCAGAATTTTTCGAGCGTTTTGTGCGGAAACTTAAAGATAAGAGCATATAAAGTGTTTTAGAGTATTTGTGCAAAAAGTTTAATAATTTATTAAATTTATTGTGTTTTGTATTGAAAATCCTTGCAACGAAGGCTTTTTGTTGACCGACTCCAAAATAAGTAAATATAATTTAATTATTATTTCATATTTTATGATTATTTTTAACGGTAAACGTAGGAGTAAATATGTTGAAAAACAAATTGGAACGGATATTGGGAGCAGTTACGTTAGCTTTAGTGCTGACGGTTGTTTCTGTGTATTTTTTCCGTTCTGACAATCAAATAAAATCAACGGCCTTCTTACCCGCAGATAAAACAAATTATGATCATTCAGTTGCTGATTCGGATCTCAAGGAGATGCCGAATCCCGATTCAATCAAGTTGGATTCTTTGAGTGATTTATATGCTGATAATTTTAACCGTTCGCTAAACGGGCTGTCTGAGATTTCGGAAAGCAGCACTGCTGATAGTAGCGACATAGCGGGGGAATCCGAAAACAAAAAAGATGAGTCCGGTACGGATTTAATTGTCGACCGTAATGAGGAAACAGTTGATCCGGGTCAAACTGCAGAAGATAATACAGATGTAACAGAGCAACCGATTATGGTTGAATCATATGATGAAGAATGGATTGAACCTGAGATTGCTGCTGAAATATCGGATGAAATATGGACCGAAACGATCGTTCAGACTGAAGTTCCGACTGAAGCACCGACCGAAGCGATCGTTCAAACCGAGGTCCCGACCGAAGCTCCGACCGAAGCTCCGACTGAAGCGATCGTTCAAACTGAAGCACCGACTGAAGCACCTACTGAAGCTCCGACCGAGGCACCGACCGAAGCTCCGACCGAGGCACCGACTGAAGCTCTGACTGAAGCGCCAACCGAAGCGCCGACTGAAGCTCCGACTGAAGCGCCGACCGAAGCGCCTGTTGCGCCGGCAGGTCAAAGCATCCGATTTGTCAGTCCCGGCTCGGTTTCAGCTGCAGCGACAAATCATAGTTTGATTGCCGGCTTGATTAAAGCCAACGGCAAGGCATCTTATAACAGTTTCAGCGACAACGGTGACGGAACAATTACAGTTGACGGTTACACATTTGCCTATACAGGTACAAATTACAGTACGATAACCGGCTACGACGGCCTGGAATGTTCCGGTACAAATATTCCTAATAAGACAGCCAGCGGTTTAGCGACTACACGTGGTCTGGCGGCTACGGTTTTTCCCCAGTTTGGCGGATATCCTTTCGGAACAGTTCTTTTTATAGAGGGGTACGGATTAGTCGTAGTTGCCGACTATAACGGCATGGGAGCAGTTGATTCCAGCTGGCTTGATGTTTGCTATTATGACGGTGAATTGGCTGCAGGGATTGATCCCGGAAGAACAACCGGCAGAGTATATATTTTAGCAACCGATTGATGTTAGATTTATCTGCTACTAAAAAAATCCTGAATGAATTTAATGTTTTGCCCCGGCAATCGCTGGGGCAGAATTTTTTAATTTCTCAATCTGTTGTTGAGAGAATTGTTGGAATCAGTGATGTTTCAAAGCAGAGTCATGTTTTGGAAATCGGTCCCGGATTAGGGGCTTTGACTGCTGCTCTGCTTGAGCTGGCAGCTCAGGTTTCAGCTTATGAAATTGACAAAAAAATGATCTCGGTATTGGAGTACCGCCTGCGAGATAAAGCGAATCTGCTGCTTTATCGGCAAGACATACTGAAAGCTGATTTACGTGCTCTCTATGCTGAAGAGTCTGATTTTCAGGTTATTGCGAATTTACCGTATTATATATCGACCGATATTATTGAAAAATTAATGACTGAAGTTCCTAATGCAACGAGTATGACTCTGATGTTACAGAAAGAAGCAGTTGAAAGAATCAGCCTGGGTCCTGATGACAGTCGTTACGGTCCGACCGCTATTCTGATTCAATTATACGGCAAAATAACTGAGCGGATTAAAGTTGCCCCATCCTGTTTTTATCCGCAACCGGGAATCACTTCACAAGTCATTAAAATTACCAGAGATCCTGATTCGGTCTTTTTTCCAAATTGTGAAAAAATCGATTTGTTGGAATTTAAGCAGTTTTTACAGCAATGTTTTGCTCAACGCAGAAAGACAATCCGTAATAATTTAAAAAACTGTTTAAGACCAAAACTCTCCGTCCGGAATTTAGCAGAAATCGAACAATTGAATATTGTTAATTTGAATTTTCGTCCTGAACAAATCAGCGCAAAAAAATTTTGGCAATTATATCAGTATGTGGCAAACTATAAAGATAAAGTTTAAGGGAGGCGGAAGTGAAACAGAAAAAAACTGTGGCAGTCAAGATCGGTCAAATGACTTATCATTTATCTGCTGAGGAAAATTCCCAATATATTGAAGATATTGCACAGGAAGCAGATCGTTTGATCAGTGAAATTCGCGAAAAAAATCCTGAACTCAGTACTACAAATATTGCGATTTTAGCTTTAGTTAACGCCTTGGACAAAAAAGCCAAAGATGAACTTAATAATTCGAAATTAGCGGAAAATGCTGAAGAATATTATGAAAAAAACAATCAGTTGAATGCTGCTGTCCTTAACTTGCGCGAAACCTGCTGGGAACTCAAAAAAGAATTGCTGTACTATAAAAACTTATGCGAAGTTTATGAAGAGCGTATTGATGAACTGAATCAAATTTCTTATGCGGAAAAATCCGGCTATAAGCTTGACGGAGTTAAACCTGAGCAAAGACCGCTGGACAAATTACAAACAAGTTTTGCCGAAATTCAGGCCGGTTCCGCTGATGAATAAATCACATATCTTTAAACCTGAAGTTTTAGCTCCGGCAGGTGATGCCGAGCGAGCTTATTTTGCTGCAGAGGCAGGTGCTGATGCAGTATATTTCGGTTTGCAAAATTTTTCTGCCAGACAGGCTGCAACCAATATTGAACCGCAAGTCCTGGCAACCCTGGTTGACGACTTGCATCGCCAGGGCGTTCGTTGTTATGTTACACTCAATACGATTTTGTATGAAGATGAATTGGTACACGCCGGATCATATCTGGACTTATGTGTAACTGCCGGAGTCGATGCAATTATTACTCAAGATTTATACTGGTTGCAATTATTCAGTGAACTCTGTCCGCCTCTTGAGCTTCATGCATCAACTCAAATGAATATTCATTCAGACTTGGATATTGCTGCAGCAGCAAAGCTCGGATATAACAGAGTTGTATTGCCTCGCGAAACTTCGTCAGCGCAACTTAGACTTTGGACCAAGCAGGCACAAGAATTAGGTTTATCAACGGAGTTTTTTGTTCACGGTGCTGTCTGTATGGCTGTTTCCGGTCGCTGTCAGATGAGTTTTGCCCAAGGTGGCAGAAGTGCAAATCGGGGAGCTTGCGCTCAAGCTTGTCGTTTGGCTTATCAACTTTATTCCCGCAGCGGAAAACAAGAGAATTTGCTAGAACAAGGTGCATTGTTAAGTGCTAAAGATCAGTCATTAATTACTCAGATTCCGATTTTTTCCGAATTAAAAGTTGATTCCTTGAAAATAGAGGGTCGCATGAAAGATGCTGCTTATGTCAGAGCGACAACAGCGGCATATCGTCAAGCGGTTGATTTCTGGGCCGAACATCAGGATCCGGTGCAATTTGCGGAATTTGCCGGGGAACAAGAACAGAGGCTTTTGCAAGTGTTTAACCGCGGCGGAGCTTTCACTAAAAGATCTTTTTGTTCGGGTGATGCACGGCAGCATACGACCGGCGATTTTGTCGGCAGCCATGGTATTGCTTTAGGTCAAATTGTCCGAACTGCTCCCAATCAGGGGAGTATTACCGTACAAAAGTCGGCTCAGTTTTTTCACAGCTTGTCACCGAAAGATCAAATAGCCGTTCGCCTGGAGAATAAACAAATTGCGACGGCACCGGTCGGTGTAGTTGAGGAAAAGAAAAATCAATGGCAGATCAAAGGTTTTCATCCGCAAAAAATCCGATTAATGCGTTCCGGTGATGAGGTTTTTCTGTTACGCAATTATGAATTGGAAAATCAATTGGCTGATCATAGCTCGTATAAATTGAATTTGGATTATCAAATAACAATATTTGCTGACTATTTTATCGTTAAAGCATCAACTGAAATAGGCAGGCAAGATGTTTCTGTTGCAAGAAAATATAGTTTATCAGATTATGATTTATTAGATCAAAGTCTACCGCAAGAGCGTTGGTCAAAACAGCTGCGTAAAACCGGTCAAACAATTTTTCAAGTCGGACAGATTAATTATATTTCACGTTCCGATTCATCAAACAACGATTTGCCTGCGCTCAGAGTTTCCTCGATCAATCAGATCAGAAGGGAAACTATCGAATTACTTCAGACAGAGATTGCACGGACGTTGCAGAACAATCAAGTAAAATTCAAACCTGATCCGGAATTATTGAGAAACATCAAAAAGAACACCGATTCGGAAACAAAGACAGAATCAAAAACATCGATACATGCCGGGCCGAAGACCTTATTGAGTATCATACTGCCGGAAAGTTTACAAAGATTGGAACAACTGAATTTAGGATCAGTTGATCAAGTTGAAATATCCTTGTTGTTTTTAAGCAATTTATCTTTTGGGCAAAAAATAATCGTACAAATGCAACAACAAAATCCGGAATTGGAAATCTTAATTCGTTTGCCGGAAATTATGCAGGCTCAGCAAAATGAATTGTTCAGGAAATTATTATTATTGTTTGAAAATCAATTGAATGTAGGTTTTAGTGCAAGCGGTTTATCAATTCTCAAACCGGAATTGTATGAGCTGAATAATCAGACTTCGAAACTGCTGCACGTTAATGAACAGGCAAATATAATCAACAGTAAAGCTTTGCAATTAATTATGCGCAATAATGAGGCAGGAATCAGTATCAGTCCGGAATGGAATGACTCCGGTTTAAATCAAGTTTTAACAAATTTATCCGATGTTGAATGTGCCAGGATTTATATACCATATAATTATCTGATACCGGAAATGTTTTTAAATTATTGTCCGGTCGGAAAAAACATTGATAATTGTAAAAAATGTATTACCGATGCGGATGCATATTTGTCGCGGACTTATCGTCTGAAGACTGATCAGGCACCATTTACGGAACATCATTTAGTCACTTATCCGGTTAGTTGTATCAGTCACATTTTCACGACCTCATTTGATAATCAGCAATGGCACGATTTATCAGCCTTCAATAAGCAAAGAGTCAGCAGAAGGATTTCTGATTTAAATTGTAATTATACATAAGTTAAAACTAAAAGAAGGGTTGCCGTAGTTATCAAGGATAGTCATATTTCAGAATAATTGGCAGAATTATCAAAGACAGGTAAATTATAAGAGACAGGCAAAGTATCAAAGATAGAAAATTATCAACGATAGAATATGTTCAGCAAGATAGGAAATGAATATGGAACAAGTAAAAGTTTATTTGGAAACAAGCTCGGAAACCAATATTCCGCAAAGCGGTTCCTCAGGGGCTGCAGGCCGGGATTTGATCGTCGCAGAAGACTGTGTAATTTTGCCCGGACAGACCAAGTTGATTGCTACAGGTATTAAGACGGCAATTCCGATCGGTTATGAAATACAAATCCGACCGCGCAGCGGCTTATCTTTACGGACCTCATTACGTATTCCGAATAGTCCGGGTACAATCGATTCGGATTACCGAGATGAGATAAAAGTTATTGCCCAAAATACATTCAGAATTACCGATCTCGTTAACTTAATTTTATTTAATCCGGAAATTGCCGAACATTTGAATGAATATACAATGATTGACGGGTGGACTTATTTTACAAATAATAACTCGAATATCAGTTTGCGTGAAATGGTTTCTGCAGATCTGAAAAAACAATTAACGGAGATTACAGTTTATCTTGATCAAAGCGGTTATCCGTTCGGCACAATCAAGTTAAAAAAAGGTGAGAGGTTTGCTCAGATGATTGTTGCAAAATACTGTTTGCCGCAATTTGAAATTGTTCAGGATGTTACAGCAATCGGTACTGATCGCGGAGGAGGTTTCGGCTCAACCGGCAATGCTTGATTATTGTCAGGAATTTAAGCATAAAAGATATATTTAATTATCTAATTATCCTCAGAGGTTTCATCCGGATTTTCCTCAATAGTCTCTGCCGGTGATTTGCCTGCCGTTTCACCGGAAGTTTGATCGGGATTTTCAGCAGGTATAGCGTCAGAAGTTTCGGCGGGAATTATAATATTTTTCGGATCGGGAAACCAAATATCCAGAAAACGATTCAGGTTTGCAAGGTATTCCGTACTTTGCAAATTAAAACCTTCCAAATGACCGGGTTCTGCAATTTCAAAAACTTTGGTCGTATCGGGATGTAAACGCAAACGTTCATCAATCAATGTGTCAATTGTTGCAGGTTCCAGTTTAGTATCAGGTAAATTACGCGTAATTAAGATCGGTAATTGGATTTTGGTAATAATCGCAATCATATTGGCATTACGATTTGAACCGGAGGTAGCTTTGACGGCAGAGGGTACAAAACGACATGCAATATGTTTGTCATAAAAAGATTGGTTCGGTAAATCTGCACAAATGTAATCATTGGCTGAAGCAGTGGGAGTGTCTAAAATAAAACCTATAATATCATCACGAGTTAATTCCAGTTCTCTGATATTGCCCGGTATCTCTTTTTCAACAGTATCTTGAGTCGGCAAATAATCCCAAGCCAACAAACTTGCAACAGTTCCGGTACCGACACCGAATAAAATAAAATCGGTTTTGCCGTTAATGTTGCGCATAGCATTCATGGCTGCAATGACATCTTCATATTCCGAAAAGCCGTAACTGGAAATTTCACCTTGCGATCTGCCGGAATGCCTGAGGTCGAAAGCCAATACATTGAAACCGGATTGGATTAAAGCGGAAAAAAGATCAGCAGTATCTAAGCCGAATTGAACCCGATCAGCATGGTTATGATGTACCAGAATAACATTGCCGCGGAAATGTTCTGCCTGATGTGAGAAATACCAGCCGGATAATGTAGTCAGATTATCCAATGACTTAAAGCTGGTTTCCGTATAGACAGGCATAGTATTTTCTGCCACATCGGGAAAGGGATCGGATGGCACTCGCACCAATTGATTTGCCTGACGATATACTTTGACCGCAGTTAAGATAACCGTAACCAGTGAAGCCAGAAATATTATCGCGATCAGAATCGGCAGAATTTTGAATTTCTTTTTATCTTTTTGAATTTTTGCTAAATTTGGATAAGAATTCATTTTCACCTCATAGGATTTGCTAAAGCAAGTATAAAAAATGCATAATAATAAAGCAAATAAAGGAAATGAGATATGCTTAAAAATTTACAAAATACATATATTTTAGGAATAGAATCAAGCTGTGATGAAACGGCAGCAGCAATTGTAGCTAATGGAAGAGATGTTATTTCAAACATTATTTTCAGTTCTGCGGATTTGCACAAAATTTACGGTGGCGTAGTGCCGGAAATTGCTTCACGTAAACATGCTGAAGTTATGCCCTATGTTTTGGATCAGGCGCTGAAGGAAGCTGCAGTTACGCGTGATCAGATTGCAGCTGTCGCCGTAACTAAGGGACCTGGACTTGTCGGTTCACTTTTAGTCGGAGTTTCTGCAGCGAAAGCTTTAGCTTTAATTTGGCAAAAACCGCTGTATGGAATTCATCATTTGACGGGGCACATTGCTGCCAATTATTTGACTTATCCGGAACTTGAGCCGCCTTTTTTATCATTAATTGTTTCAGGTGCTCATAGCCATATAGTCTTAGTCAAATCTTATTCGGAATTTGAAATTATTGCCAGAACCAGGGATGATGCACCGGGGGAAGTATTTGATAAAATTGCACGTGAACTTAATCTCGGTTATCCCGGCGGTCCGCTTATAGATTCTCTGGCCAAACAGGGTACCGATAATATTTATAATTTACCGCAACCTAAGTTCGAGGACAGTTTGGATTTTTCCTTTTCCGGCGTAAAGACTGCTACCTTAAATAAATTAAACCAAATCAAACAAAAAGCCGACTTGTTAGATCAACCGTGGGAGGAACTGGTAAATAAAGCCGATTTTGTTGCGACTTTTCAGTCCGCAATAATTAAGAATTTATTGGATCGTACAATGGAAGCGATTAAGCTGACCCGACAAAACAAATTAGTATTGGCAGGAGGCGTGGCAGCCAACAGTGAACTGAGATCACAATTTCAAACAGCAGCAGAACAACTTTCGCTTGAGCTTTATTTACCTGAATTACAATATTGCACGGACAATGCTGCTATGATTGCCGCACAAGGTTATTATGCATATCGGGAACAACAACCTGAAACCTTGACATTAAACGCTTATGCAATGCTGGACATGGAATAACTGAATTGATGAATTCTTGTTACGTTTATGTTAAAAACAAAAATGTTAATAGTGTTGATAACCTCAATATCCACCGCTATAAGCGTGTTTTCCATCCGGAAGAAGTTAATAACTATGTTAATAATGTTATTAAAACAGGAAATTGCAACATTACTGTATTGCATATGTTATAATTTTGTAATAGAACGATTAAATATAGAATCAGGTGAAACAGGTTTAAATGAGTCAAGTTGCTATTAAAAATATCGCTGTCAATCGTAAAGCCAGGCATGACTACCATCTGCTGGAATCATATGAGGCAGGTGTGGAATTATACGGTATGGAAGTAAAGTCGATCAGGCAGAATAAAGTAAGTTTGGCGGATACCTATGCACAAGTAATTGACGGTGAAGTATGGATTATAGGAATGCATATCAGTCCATATAAACAAGCAGGACAATTCAAGGCTGATCCCGAACGCAAACGAAAATTATTACTGCATAAAAGAGAAATAAGGAAAATTCAAAACGATATTCAGCAAAAAGGTTTGACACTTGTGCCGACCAGACTTTATTTTAAAGGCAGTTTGGTCAAAATAGAGATTGCTGTAGCGCGTGGAAAAAAATCCTACGATAAGCGTCAAGACTTAAAAACACGTGAACTTGAGCAGCAAATTCGCAGAAGGATAGAAAATTAGTTGATTTAGAATTGCCGGATAATGTACAATAATCAAGTTATCAATATTTTTAAATAGATTACAAAGAATTGTAAAGAGGTGAATCTCAATTAGTAAGATTCTTGCAGTCGGTTTAACGAAAGCCGGTTCTGATAAAAATATAAATGAAGATTCCTTCCATTGTATGACCAGAATTTATCCTGATACTTTGGATAAATTTGAAATTCAATCAGGACAATCGGAAGATCATTGGCAAGTCTACAGTATTACTGACGGTATGGGTGGTTCCGGTATCGGCGATTTGTCGGGGCGTATGGTGCAGGAAACTCTGATCCAGGAAGTTGCTTTTTTAGGTGAGCTTGATCCGCAAACTTTTGACGTAGTAGATTTTTCTTATCAGTTTATCGACTTGGCAAAAGAAAAATTAGCAGAAAGACTAGCTCGCTATAAAGGACAAGAGGTTGGCTGTTCTCTGGCGTTTTTGCTGGTTAACGGTTCAATGGCGTATACAATGTCGATCGGTACAAATCGCATTTATTTAATCCGAAATCAAAAAATTTATTCGATGGTCAAAGAACACAGATCTGTTGTTGACGGTATCGGTAAACCTCTTAAATACTTCGGAAATCATCCGGGTAATATAAAGATCGAACCGGAGAATTTAAACAAATTGGTTTTGAAACCTGATGATATGATTTTATTGTTATCGGACGGAATTTATGATCTGTTGACTGATACGGAAATATTAGACTTATGTCTGAGTGATTCTTCTTTTGTTAAAGTAATTAATAATTTTGATAACTATTTAAGTTCGAAACAAGTGCATGATGACTGTACGATTTTAGGCTTGAAAGTTCTGGAAACAAACAGTATTCAAATCATGGATCACCTTACAACTGATCAGCCTACTGAACCGATTAATATTTCCGATGTTAAAAAAGCCGCCTGGCAAAAGTTCGATTATTTATCGGAAACGGATTATACTGCGGAAAAAAACAGCAATTATTTTGATGTTTATGATGATCATGCTGAATATACTGAATATGATGAAGATTTTGAATCAGATAATGTGAATCAGGAATCCGGCTTTGCTGAAGAAGATCAGTCTCGTTCAAAATTTATGCAAGGCTTGCTGCTTTTTCTGAAGAGTTACGGTATTGGCTTGGCAATCGGTGTCCTTTTAATTTTCCTGTTCTGGTTAATTTATATACGCAGTTAAATTATCTCATGTTTTTAGCAGAGAACTGAATGGCAAATTCCGCCATTTGAGCGGGGCTCTCTTTCATACCGTCACGTAACCATAATTTACATACTGCTATCAGTCCGTTGACAATATAGGGATAGCTATATTTGAAATATAGCGGATCAGTTGCCGTAATAGCTGCTTCCCATTTGGCAAAGTAGATTTCAAACCCGAGAGCAATGATATTTTCCAATAATTTGTTATTCGGAGATTCCGCTAATAAAATAGGAGCATATTGTTTGTATTTTTGTAAAAAGCGGAAGGTGTTCTCATATAAGTTGATTTCAGGCGTCAGGTCAATCATTTTGAATTTGCCGAATTCTTCGTTCAGAGTGTTGTTTGGCTGTGAAATTAAGCTGGTCAAATATTCATCCAGTGAATTTTTATATATATAAAGCAGATTATCTTCAATTTCATTTTGTAAATCGAGCAAATTTGTATAGTGAAGATAAAAGGTTGAACGATTAATTTTAGCTTTTTCCGTAATCTCACTGATTGTTATCTGAGAAAGCGGTTTTTCTTTCAAAAGAGAACATAAGCTTTTGTATAAAGATTTTTTCGTACGTAAAATTCTTGGATCATCGGTTTTTATACTGTTAAATAATGCAGTTTGATCAAACACAACAAAAATCCTCTTCAAATTCAGAATTTACCAACTATTAATGGATACTACTAAAAATCTTGAATTTAATCAACAAATAATTTAAAAATGTTGAACAAATTAATTTTATAAACTATATAATTTAAACAATTGAATAAATTTACTTACTTAAAAATGCTTAAATATATTTTCGTTAATATATTTTTGCGTTCTTAAAAAATTCATATTGCAGATCTAAACTTCTGATCTGAACTGATATCGAATTTCAAGAGGTCTTTATGCAAAGAATAATAAATTGGATTATCAAACATCATAAATCGGTATTAGTTATCTTTATTCTCTTAACCATTTTTATGGGAATTTTGATGATACAGGTGAAAGTCAATTACAATTTACAGGAATATCTGCCGGAAGATGTTCCTTCGACCAAAGCTTTGCATGTATTGGAAGATTCATATGATTACTCCATACCGAATGCCAGAGCGGCTTTTCCGGTTGATTCTTTACAGCAAGCATTATCGATCAAAGAAAAACTGAAAGAAAGCAAAGGAATAACTCAGGTTTTGTGGCTTGATGATTCTGTAGACTTGACCGTACCGCTTGAACTTCAGGATCAGGATCTGGTTGAAGCATTTTATACGGGTGAAAAAGCGCTTTTTCAATTGACTGCCGAGACAGATAATGCGGTTGAGATCTTGGAAGGAATATATGAACTTGATCCTGAAGTTGCAGTTTATGGTCAATTAACAGATCTGGCCAATGCTCAAAACGCAGTTCAGTCCGAGATGATCAAAATTGTCTCCGTTATGGCGCCGTTTGTCCTGATAATTCTGATTATCGGCACTCATTCATGGATTGAACCTTTTATATTTTTACTTACGATCGGTGTCGGAATTGTTCTCAATATGGGTTCAAATTTCTTTTTAGGTGGAGTATCTTTCATAACTCAAGCTGTTGCAGCTGTTCTCCAATTAGCAGTTTCAATGGATTATGCTATTTTCCTGCTCAATCGTTTTAATGAAAATCGCAAACAAGGTTACTCAACTGAAACCGCAATGGCTATGGCAATGCGAAAAGCACTAACGGCAATAGCCTCTTCAGCATTGACTACTGTTTTCGGTTTCCTGGCACTGATCTTTATGCGTTTCAGAATCGGGTCCGATCTGGGGATCGTAATGGCTAAAGGCATAGTTTTATCGTTCTTTTCGGTTATGGTTTTTATGCCTGCCGTTTTACTGGCTTTATATAAATTGATTGATAAAACCACTCACAGACCATTATTGCCAGATTTCAAGTTTTTGGGAAAGTTTGTCAATAAAGTAAAAGTTCCTTTAGTAATCATGGCCCTGCTGATTGCAATACCGGGTTTTTTGGGAAGCAGGGCTAATGATTTTATTTACGGTATGGGTGGTTTGCCGAAAGGATCCAAAATGGAACAGGATAAGGCCGCGATTGAAGAGGAATTCGGAATCCAACAACAAATGGCTTTGCTTGTACCGAAAGGAGATATTCAAAAAGAATTGAAGATCCAGAATGATTTGGAGAATACGGAAAATGTTTTATCTGTGATTTCTTATGTCAGTACGGTTGATAAAGCTATTCCGCCTGAAGTGATCGATGATCCGTCATTAGAGATGCTTGTATCGGAAGATAACACCCAATTTATTATAACCGGCGAAGTGGCTTCAGAAGGAAAAGCTTCATTTGAATTAGTTGAGAAAGTGCGTCAAATAGGGGAAGAAGCATATGGTGACCAATATTATCTGGTTGGCGAAAATGTTGCCATGCTCGATATGAAAAATACGATTGAAGCCGACGATATTGTTGTTAACGGTCTGGCGATCCTGGCAATTGCCTTGGTTATTATGTTGGCTTTCCGATCTTTCAGTTTACCGATTATTTTAGTTTTGACAATTGAAATTGCGATCTGGATTAATCTTTCCATACCGTATTTTACCGGTTCTTCACTGAGTTATATCGGATATTTGATTATCAGTACGGTCCAACTCGGAGCGACGGTTGATTATGCGATTTTATATACGGAACATTATTTAGATAATCGAATCAAACTTCATAAACAAAACGCCTTGATTCAGAGTATTCGTGAATCAGTCCCGTCATTATTACCTCCGGCACTTATTTTAACTTTGGCCGGTTTTGCCCTGTACTATACCTCAACATTGACAATTGTTCAGGAATTAGGATTAGTATTGGGACGCGGAGCGATTTTATCTTTGTTTATGGTAGTTTTCTTCCTGCCCGGTTTACTTTATTTATTTGATAAAATAGTTGAAAAAACCAGTTATAAACGAACATTTTTAAGAAAAGATCAACCTGAAAATACAGAACAAAATTTGGAGGAAATTTAATGATGAATAATAAAAGGACAAAACGAAAAATTAGACAAGGAATTAGTTTGCTTTGCATTTTCGGGATTTTGTTAAGTTTTGTCTTGCCGAATTCTGTTTCTGCTGAAAAAGATGCGGAACAAACAGAATCTGCTCAATCTGTTTCTACCTCTGATCTGAATGCCGCGGATGAAAAGTCTGAAGTTATCTATGCAAGTTTAAATTCTGACGGTTCCGTTAAAGAAATCTATGTCGTAAATCGTTTTGCCGCGCAAAGCAACAGCGAGTTGACTGATTACGGTGATTATAGCTCAATCCAAAGTTTGACCATGTACGGGAGTGTAAAGCAGGATGAGGATAAAGTTGAAATTACTAAAGGAAGTGAAAATTTTTACTATAAAGGCAAGCTTCAAAGCAATCAGCTGCCCTGGGAATTCAGTTTTACACATAAACTGAACGGTGAAGAAATCAATCCTTCCGAGTTGTCCGGAGCTTCAGGCAAGTGGGAACTCGCAATTAATGTTAAACCGAATTATCCGAAAACGGATTCTCCGGCTGTAGACTATTGGTCGAAAGTTTCCGGTGCTAATGCATGGGCCAAAAACTCATTAATTCAAATCTCATTGACTTTGGCTGACAGTGTTGCAGAAAATATTACGGTCGAGAACGGAATGGTAGCTGAAGCAGGCAGTAATCAGGTAATAAATTTTATGATTTTACCGAATGCGGAATCTTCTGATTTCAGTGTTGAGGCGGAGATTGTTGATTTCTATTTACCTTCAATGCAAATTGCGGCAACGCCTTTCTCAGAGGAAATGTTTGCTTTTGAAATGCCTGACTTTAGTGAAAATGAAGAATTAATAACTTTACAGGATGCTACTAAATTGCTTTCGGAGGGTAGTCGTGAATTGGCTGACGGTATTCAGGAATTAAATACCGGAGCAACAGAGCTGGAAGATGCCCTCAAATTGATTAATCAGGGGGGAACCGATCTTGCAACAGGCGGTCAGGATTTGACATCCGGTGTCAATGAATATACATCGGGTGTTTCGGAATTGGCAATAAACAGTGCTGCTTTACGTACCGGCGCTCAAGATTCTGCAACCGGTGCATCTGAATTATCCGGCGGATTATACACTGCCAATCTGGGACTTACCGAATATACACAAGGAGTGGGTTCATATATTGACGGAGTTAATCAGCTTATTGCCGGATTACCGCAACTTAATGAAGCCGCTCAAGATATTATTGACGGTGCCGACCTGATTGCCGGGGGTTTCTCGGGACTAAGTGCCGGCAACGAATTGAAAGCCGGCTCAAATGAAATTGCTGCAGGAATCAAAGCTATGTCGGATGGGGTGAGTCAACTTGGTACTGACGAAGAAATAACTTTACTTAAAGAACAGCTTCTGGCTCTGACTGCGCAGATCGAACAATTCAGCACGGATCTTGCAACTTTTTCCGAACAAATGACAAATTTAAAAACCGGGTTAACGGAAATAATCGGCGGCTTAACGGCAGTCAATGATTCTATCGGTTCAGAAGCTCTTACCGGATATCTGCAGGGCCTGACTTTCAGTGCAGATCAAATTAATACTGATCCGATGGTTCAAAGTATTTTTGCATATCTTGAACATGAGCAAGGGCCGAGAACAAATTTAACCTTGCTGATCAACAATTTGACTGCGATCAAAGATAATATCAATACGGATAGCCTGGCTACTATTGAAGGCAGTTTGGCATCAATGTCTCAAATCGGTCAGCTTGCAGGTCTTTTGGATCTGGCAATCGGTATCAACAGTTTGAATAATCAATATTCGACTTTTAATACCGGATTGAGTTCTTATGTTGACGGAGTAAATCAATTAAGCTATGGCTATAAGAATGACGATCCGGCTCAGCCTGATTTTTATGACGGTTTAACTCAATATCTGGCGGGAATCGGTCAGATTACCGCGGGTAGTTCGGAATTGTCGGATGGAGGTGCTCAATTAAAGGATACGACGGCTCTTACTGCCGGGTATGAACAGTTAGGCAGCGGTTTAGCCACATTAAGCGAAGGTCTTTCAGGACTATCTTCCGGTATTTCAAGTTATACCGACGGTGTTGATACTATAGCGGAAAATTCGCTTAATTTGAGCAGTGGTGTCCAGGAGTACACAGACGGTACAGGCGAACTTTCCTCCGGTCTGAACGAATTTTCGACCGGTTTTACTGAATTCGGTGATGGTATAGATCAATTAGAAACAGGCAGTGATGAATTGGCTGACGGTGCGGAAGAATTGTATAAAGGCACTCTGACAATGGATGAAAATATCAATGAAATGGTGGATGAATTGCTGGCTGACTATCAAAGCAGCGAAGCGATGCCTTCTTTCGCATCATCCAAGAACCCGACTCCGGCAAAAGTTCAATTTGTGATCATGAGCGAACCGATTCCGAAAAAAGCCGAACCTGAGCCTGTGATAGAGGCTGAACCCGATAAAAATATTTGGGATCGTTTCCTCGACTTGTTCAGGTAATAAAAAGATCAACCCGATCTGTTTCTGATTTTCAGAAATCTGATTTCTGAGAATTACTAATTTACAAAAAAATATTTTGACAAATCTGATTTGTTTGCTTAAAATGAAAATCGTTTTCAAATTCAATTTGATAATGGTTTTCATTTTGCTTTAAATAATAATAATAAAGAAGTATGAAATTCAAATTTTTTAATAATTTAGGTGAGAATATATGACAGGCGGATATAAAACTCAACAAAAAACTGAATTAATGTCCTATTTGGAATCGATGAAAGGAAAACATGTAACGGTAAATCAGATTATTGAATACTTTTCTGAAATTGGTGTTCAAATCGGTGTTACTACAATTTATCGTCAATTAAACAAATTAGTTGATAGCGGTCATGTAAAAAAATATTTTATTGATGAAATATCAGGTTCATGTTTTGAATTTGTTGATCATAATTGCGAGAATCCGGTTCAGGATCATTTTCATCTTAAATGTGAAAATTGTGATCAATTGATTCATTTTCAATGTAAAGAAGTGACGGAACTGCAGAAGCATGTCAAAGCCGAACATGGATTTATCATTGATCCGGTCAGAACTGTTTTTTACGGAATTTGCGAAAAATGTTTTAATGCTCAGGAAAAAGATCAGATTTTGAATGATCCGATCAACAAACAAACATGATAAAAGCGGCAAATTATAAGTAATGATTAACGTATCGTATCTTATTTTGCTGTTGGATATTTAGATATATTAATAATATTAAAATTTAGAAAGAATAAATATATGAAAAAAATAATAGCTGTTATTGCAAGCTTGATAATGATTTTGTCATTAGTAACATCATGTACGAAAAATAATGTTACTGCGGAAAATGATGATAAAACGATCGAAGATCAATCTACTACAAATAATGCAGGAGTAAAGCAGGATCAAACGGAACACTCTGCAACTGAAAACAATAATACTGAAAATACCGATGGGGCAATTAATAATAAATTATCGATTGTTACTACGATTTTTCCGCAATACGATTTTACCCGACAAATTGTCGGAGATAAAGCTGATGTGACAATGCTGTTAAAGCCCGGTTTAGACGGTCATTCATATGAACCGACACCGCAAGATATTAAAACTATCCAAACAAGTGATTTATTTATCTATACAGGTGGAGAAAATGACACCTGGGTTGACGGTATAATTGAGTCTATGGGTGATAATGCCCCTGAAACAATGAAATTAATTGATTTGGTTAATACGGTAGATGAAGAAATTATTGAGGGAATGCAGCACAATCATGCGAATGATCATGATTGTCAAGAGAATCACGAGCATGGCGAAGATCATGAGCATGGCGAAGATCATGAGCATGGCGAAGATTATGATCATACTGATCAAACTGAGGGGGATGATCATCAAGAAAATTACGATCATTCAGAAGATCATGATCAAGTGGCAGACCCGGAAAATGAAAAAAATAATGAACATGTGCATGAAGTAGATGAACATGTTTGGACATCACCGATTAATGCAATCCTGATTGTAGAACAGATTACGGATGTATTGAGTGAAAAAGATCCGTCTAATGCAGAATTCTTTTCAGCAAACAGTATGGCTTATATTGAGCAATTAGAAGCTCTTGATCAACAAATTAAAGATGTTGTTGAGCATGCTGAACGTAAAATTTTATTATTCGGTGATCGTTTCCCGTTCCGTTATTTCGCTGATGAATATAATTTAGAGTATTATGCTGCATTTACGGGATGTTCGGCGGATACCGAAGCAAGCGCCGCAACTGTTGCATTTTTGATAGATAAAGTGAATGAACTTCACCTGCCTGTAGTTTTTTCTATCGAATTTTCAAATGAGAAAATTGCCGATTCAATTGTTGAAGCTACTGCTGCAGAAAAACTTACTTTTCATTCAATTCATAATTTATCTGTCGAAGAACTGGCTGCTCATGAAACATATCTTTCATTGATGGAAAAAAATATAGAAGTTTTGGAAAAGGCTTTGAATTGATAAAGAGAGGAATTAATGAGTTTAATCACCTGTAAAAATTTATCATTTGAATATGACGGTGTCCCGGCAATAAAAGATATCAATTTCAGTGTATCGGATGGAGATTACTTATGTGTAGTCGGTGAAAACGGTACGGGTAAAAGCACTTTGATTAAAGGGTTGTTATACCTGAAAAAACCTTTTCAAGGTGAAATAATTTATCATGATCAATTATCGGCCGACACAATCGGATATTTACCTCAACAAACTCCTGCGCAAAAAGAATTTCCGGCAAGCGTTTATGAAGTGGTTTTATCGGGTTGTTTAAATAGCTTGAAATTTAAACCGTTCTTTACCAGAAAGGAAATAAATATCGCAAAAAACAATATGGATAAGCTGGGTATTTTGCCGATAAAAAATGCCTGTTATTGTGATCTGTCCGGTGGCCAACAACAACGAGTGCTTTTGGCCAGGGCTCTTTGTGCCACAAAAAAGATTATTGTTTTGGATGAACCTGTAGCAGGCCTTGATCCGGTTGTGACGCAAGAGTTGTATGAGATAATTGAGCATATTAATCAGGTTCATAAAATAACAATAGTGATGGTTTCTCATGATATCCAGGCTGCGATCAAATATGCGAGTCATATTTTGCATTTACATAATACACAATTGTTCTTCGGTACAACAAAAGAGTATTTGCAAAGTAAAGTAGGACAAAAATTTTTAGGTGAATTAAATGTTTGATTTATTAAGTGAAATGTTTTCTTATCCGTTTATGTTACGGGCATTTTTAGTAGGAACTCTGATAGCTTTATGTGCCTCCTTGCTGGGTGTAAGTTTGGTTTTGAAAAGATATGCGATGATCGGTGACGGATTATCTCATGTCGGATTTGGTGCATTGGCTGTGGCGGCAGCTCTGAATGCTTCACCGATGATTGTATCAATTCCGATTGTGGTTATCGCTGCTTTCCTATTATTACGTTTGAGCGAAAACAGCAAAATTAAAGGCGATGCGGCGATTTCCCTGATTTCAACCGGTTCGCTGGCGATCGGCGTAATGGTTATTTCTTTGAGTTCCGGAATGAATACGGACGTGAACAATTATTTATTCGGCAGTATTCTCAGTATGTCACAAAGCGATGTGGTCTTAAGTCTTGGTCTTTCTGCTGTGGTCATCCTTTTATTTGTTTTGTTTTATAACAGGATTTTTGCAGTTACTTTTGATGAAAATTTTGCCAAAGCTACCGGTATTAATACACAGGGCTTCAATATGATTATTGCTTTTTTAACAGCATTGGTAATTGTTTTGGGAATGCGTCTGATGGGAGCATTGCTGATTACCAGTTTAATTGTATTTCCGCCATTAACCGCTATGCGCCTGGCAAAAAGATTCTTTACGGTAACTCTGAATTCCGCTTTAATCTCAATTATTTGCTTATGGCTGGGTCTGATTTTATCTTATGGATATTCAACTCCGACCGGCGCAAGCATTGTTATCTGCAATATTATAGCTTTTATACTTTATTCAATAATCCAAAAAGTTCGGGAAACAATAATCAAAGAAAAATAATTTGCTTTCCCGGTTTTTGCATCAATCTTAAAAATAAAAATAATTAAAAATGTGTAGTTCTGGGTTTATTTGTACTTTTAACCCTCACATAAACATGTTTAGAGTTCGGTGCACCGATATTTGCATCTCTGATGTCAAGTTCAACCTGATCGATCGATTCAAGCATATTGGTTAATTTATTAAAACCGAAATTTCTGGGATCAAAAGAGGGTTGTTTTTTTACTAATAAATTTCCCACTTCACCTAAATAAGCCCAACCGTTTTCATCTTCAACGTCTTTAATTGTCTGAATAATAAATGCAATCGTTTTACGATTGAGATTTTGTAAAGCACGTTTTTTCTTTGTTGTTTTAGTGAATCCGGTTTTGGATGTACCGGTATTTTTTTTGACTTTATCTTTACAACTTGCGGATTCCGAATCCACTAATTCACCATCGGTTTCTTCTTCATCTTCATCCAGAATTTCCAGATAAATAAAACGGTCACAAGCAGCTATGAAAGGGTTAGGAGTTTTTTCTTCACCGATTCCGTAAACGGTTTTACCGGATTCACGCAGGCGGGTGGCCAATTTTGTGAAATCACTGTCTGAAGAGACCAGACAAAATGCATCGACTGTTTCAGAAAACAGAATATCCATTGCATCAATCGTCATGGCCGAATCGGTTGCATTTTTTCCTGTGGTATAACTGAATTGCTGAACCGGACTGATTGCGTAATCCAGAAGATGATTTTTCCAGCCGCTTAAATTAGGTTTAGTCCAATCACCGTAAATTCTTTTGATGGTCGGATTGCCATATCGGGCAATCTCTTCCATCATGCCTTTAATATAGTGATGAGAGATGTTGTCGGCATCAATCAAAACTGCCATACGTATATCTTGTTGATTTTGCTTTTTTTCCATATTCACCTTCAAAATATTGTTTAAAGTAATTTAATATAAATAATTTAACATAATTAACGAAATCTTGTTTGGTTATATATCATATTAACACACAAAAACGAAGTAATAATGTATAATCTAATATATTATTAAATTTGACTGAATATACCAAATTTATTTCAAAGAGGAGGATTTTATGGCTTTAAAAGTGGGGATGTTGACCAGCGGAGGAGATGCTCAAGGTTTAAATTCAACGATGCGCGGGTTGAGCAGAGCGTTATGGAATTATGATCCGAATATTGATATTTACGGATTTCTTAACGGATATTACGGTTTAATGCACAGCAGCTATCGCCATATGCATGATTACGATTTTTCCGGAATTTTAACTTTGGGCGGGACAATTCTCGGAACTTCACGTCAACCGTTTACTATTGTCAATGACCCTTTGTATGATGACCAGCCGGAGGGCATAACCAGATTAGAAGCCATGATTCAGACATATAATGATCTTTCTCTCGATGCTCTGGTTGTTTTGGGCGGCGGCGGAACACAAAAAACCGCCAATCTGTTGAGCTTAGGCGGTTGTAATGTAATCCATTTGCCGAAAACGATTGATAATGACTTATCCGGAACCGATTTGAGTTTCGGTTTTCAAAGTGCCGTCAATATTGCAACCGAAGTTATTGACGGAATCCATACTACGGCGACTTCGCACGGCAGGGTTTTTATAGTTGAGTTAATGGGCAACAAAGTAGGCTGGCTTGCACTGCATGCAGGAGTTGCCTCAGGTGCCGATGTTATTTTGATTCCGGAGATACCATATAATCCGATCAAAGTTGTTCAGGCCTTGCAGTCTCGTGAAAAAAACAAAAAACGTTTCTCGATCATTGCGGTTGCCGAAGGTGCCAGATCAATTGATGAAATTGATATGGATGAAGATTATCTGAAAGAATACAGAAAAAACACACATTCCGTGGCATATCATTTACAAAACCAACTTGAAGAATTAATGATTCAGGAAATCAGAGTTTGTGTACCGGGTCACTTCCAGCGTGGCGGCACGCCGTCGGCATTTGACAGAGTTCTGACCACAAAATTGGGAGTTGAAGCTGCAAATGCCGTGATCGAAGGTGATTTCGGCAAAATGATCGGGATAGCGGGTCAAAACATGGTTCGCGTTCCTTTGGAAGAAGTTGCGGGAATTCCCAAACGGGTTTCTTTAGAGGATCCGCTATTTTTGGCTGCTCGTCAAATGGGAATTTTCTTCGGAGATTAATCATCGGCAATTAATTGTATACTTATATTATTGATTTCAGTTTTTTACTGAATTTGTCTACTGAAAAGGAGATGAGTATGGAAAATAAAGTGTCATTTATTGCGGCCATTGAAGTAGGATCACATGAAGTGATCTTAAAAATCGCCGAAATATTGCCCGGTGGAGAAATCTCGGATATCGAATCTATGTCGAGAACAATTAATCTCGGTTCTGACAGTTATCGCCTGGGTTATATTACCGGTGATAATATCGCAACCTTAATTGAAACATTAAAAGATTTCAAAAAAATAATTTCCGCATATCCCGCTGTTGAAGTTACTGCGGCCTGTACTTCTGCCATACGTGAAGCAAACAACAGTTTGTTTGTAATTGATCAGATTTATCGTCAAACCGGATTTGAAATATTGGTTTATTCAAATCGCCTTGATATTGCCGGAATGCTCAGAGCGATTCGTTTAAAAATGCCGAGTTTTGATCAATTAACCGAAGAGCCCACTTTGTTTCTTGATATAGGTGCCGGCAGTACCCAATTGACACTGTTCGATAAAAAAGAATTGACTTTTACTCAAAATATATTATTAGGATCTTTACGTGTTCGTGATCGGCTTTCTATCCTGGAAAAACATACAGCCGATTTTATTGAATTAATGCGCGAATATATTTCCGGTGATTTGGATTATTATCGTTCTTTTGTTCCGAAGAAGACAAATTATAAAAATTTTGTTCTTGTAGGTAATGATTTGGATACTTGGCGCTATTTAGCAGATTTACCTTTAATCGGAACAGCTGAGCTTTCAGTTAAAAAGTTTGATGAGTTATTCGATTTGATAATTCATAAGTCTACTTTTGAATTGATTAGGATATTTGATATTAATCAGGAGCAGGCAAGTCTTTTGTTGCCGGTTTCGATGGTGATCAAAGAAATGTTTGAGTTCACCGGTTTGGATAAAATTATCTTACCTGATGTTATTTTAGCTGACGGTTTAATTGCAAAGAAGGCTGAACAATTGAATTTGATCGAAAAAGATCAAAGACCGCTCAATGATACTTTGAGTTTCGCTAAACAAATAGCCAAAAGAAACCATACAAATTTGAAACATCTGGAACAAGTTGAATTTCTGGCGATGCAGTTATATGATCAGTTTCAGGATCAACACGGACTCGATCGACGATATCGCTTTATTTTAAGAGTAGCGGCCATTTTGCACAATATAGGTAAATTTTTCACCGTAAAACAGGATGGAGAAATTGCTTATGAAATGATTAAATCTTCCGATTTAATCGGTTTAACCAATCAGGAAATAGAATTGATTGCCCTCTTAGTTAAGCACCATGCGGATAATTTATTCACTTTGAATTATGAAGAAATATATTTAACATCTCAGGAACAATTGAATTTTGTTAAACTGGCGGTGTTACTAAGTATGGCAAATGCTCTGGATACAGGGCATAAAAGCAAAATTAAAAAAATCACGTCAGAAGTTCGAAAGCGGCATATTAAGGTTATTCTTGAATCAAATCAGGATTTAACCTTAGAAACATGGAGTTTTCAAAAACCTGCAAAATATTTTCAGGAGATTTACGGTACAGAGTTAAGAATGTCAGTAATTCCTGAAAATGATAAAAACTAAAATAATGATTCAAGGAGTAAAAAAATGTTGCCGACAATTATTGAAATTATCGATCAAAAGTTTTCCGATAAAAAAGAATATCCGGAATTAGAAGGTGAACGCATAATAAATCGTGAACTGAGTTGGATGGAATTCAATCAAAGAGTCCTGGAAGAAGCTCAGGATTCAAGCAATCCGCTTTATGAACGGCTGAATTTCCTGGCGATAACTTGTTCGAATTTAGATGAACATTTTATGGTCAGAGTTGCTTCATTATATAATTTAATTGAAGCCGGTTCGGAAAAAAAAGATTCGGCAAATTTGACTCCTTCAGAACAATTGGAAGCATTAATGGCTCGTTGTCATGAGTTTTATAAGGATCAATACAGAACATTTAATAAACAAATTATGCCGGAATTACAAGCCGAAAATATTCATTATTTGACTATCGATCAAATCTCTGATGTTGATTATGATTATTTGGCGAAATATTTTGAAAACAATATCTATCCTGTTTTGACTCCGTTGGCGGTTGATGCGGGCAGACCTTTTCCTTTAATTCCGAATCAGAATTTAAATCTTTTTGTTACTTTCGGAAACCAGGAAGAACAAACAGATACTTTAGTTTCAACGTATTTTGCAATTGTTGAAGTACCTTCAATCCTCCCGCGACTAATCAAATTACCGGGTGAAGAGAAACGCTTTGTTTTAATTGAAGCGGTAATTGCGGAATTTCTTAATCAGCTTTTCTATAATCAGGAAATTGAATCAACTGCATGTTTCAGAGTAATGCGTAATGCGGATTATGAATTGGATGACGAAGAGATTTCCGATCTGATGATTGAAATGGAAGGAATATTGTGGAAACGTGAACGCGGCAGTATTATTCGTCTTGAAATTGAAAAAGATGCCGGTAAAAAAATTCTCAATACTCTGCAAACAATGATGGATGTTTCTGACCAGGCTGTTTTCAGAATAAGAGGTCCGATAGATTTGAAATTTGTGGATGAGATAAGAGATTTATATCCCGATTCTGATTTACGTTATAAAAAATTCAACGGTCAAATAACTCCTGCCTTCGGTTCCGAGCGGGATCCCGATACTTTTGAGATTATTAGAGATAATGACCTTATTCTGCATCATCCTTTCGAATCATTTGATCCGACGATCAAAGTTATCCAACAGGCAGCACAAGATCCTGATGTGTTGGCTATCAAACAAACACTATACAGAGTCAGCGGAAATTCTCCGATTGTTAAAGCGTTGGCTGAAGCCGCAGAAAACGGCAAGCATGTTATGGTTTTACTGGAATTAAAAGCCAGATTCGATGAAGAAAGTAATATTCATTGGGCTCGGCGTCTGGAAAGAGCAGGTTGTCATGTAATTTACGGCCTGAAAGGTCTGAAGACTCATAGCAAAATAACCTTGATAGTCAGACGGGAAGAATCCGGGATCAAACGCTATGTACATCTGGGTACCGGAAATTATAATGATATAACTGCCAGAATTTATACAGATTTCGGTCTCTGGACGGCTTCCGAACAAATCGGTCAGGATGCAACGGATTTCTTTAATATGATTTCCGGTTATTCAATACCTATGGGATGGCGTAAAATAATTCCGGCACCGCGTTGGTTGCGCAAAGAAACGCTTGCCAGAATTAAACAAGAACAAAAGCATGCCGAAGCCGGACGTCAGGCTATAATTGTTGCAAAAATAAATTCTCTGATTGATTCCGAGATCATTGAAGCATTATATTCAGCTTCTCAGGCAGGTGTTAAAATCTGTTTGATCGTACGGGGTATCTGTGGGTTAAAAGCCGGTGTTAAAGGCTTATCGGAAAATATCGAAGTGCGCAGTTTGGTCGGCAGGTTTTTAGAACACAGCAGAATCTTTTATTATTATAATGACGGGAACGAGGATATTTTCCTTTCCAGTGCCGATTGGATGCCGCGCAATTTGGATCGACGTGTTGAAATTTTATTTCCGATCGAAGATGAATTATGTCGTGAACGTGTTTTAGAAGTTCTGATTTATCAAATGATGGATACGGATCGTGCGAGAATTATGCAAGGTGACGGCTCATATGTCAGATTCAGGGATCAGATTCCTGCAGATGAACGAGTTGACTCACAAATTGCTTTAATGCAATCGGCGTTGCAGGCAGCCGAACAAGTTCGTCAACGACCGATGAATTTTAATCACTATGAACCGTTATCGGCACCTGAGAATTTTTAACAAATTAAAATATTATAAAAATGATAAATCAAATTATTAATTATTGCTGAGTTTACAAAATTGAAAACCAATAATTTTGCAAATCTGAAAGCTTTATCTATAATATTATTACAATTAATTAATAATTTGATTGGAGGATTATTATGTCAAAACAACCTATTCTCGTAATTTTAGCAGCCGGTATAGGCTCGCGTTTCGGCGGCCTCAAACAAATAGAACCGGTCGGACCGAATGGAGAAATTATTATTGATTACTCTCTGTATGACGCTTATCAGGCAGGTTTCAGAAGAGTTGTTTTTATTATTAAAAAGGAAATAGAACAAGAATTCGATGAAATTATCGGTAAAAGAATTGCACAATACTATTCGGTTCAATATGCTTTTCAGGATGTAAATGATCTGCCTGCCGGATATCACAATCCTCAAACACGAGAGAAACCGTGGGGAACATCACATGCTTTATTGGCGGCTCGCGATATCATCGATGCACCGTTTTGTGTAATTAATGCTGATGATTATTATGGTCGGGAAGCATTTAAAATTGTTTTTGATTTTTTGGTTAATCTTGAAGAAAAACCGGTCGGATCCAGACCTCAATATTTAATGGTCGGTTATGAATTAATGAAAACTTTAAGCAAACACGGTCATGTGGCAAGAGGAATTTGTGAAGTAGATTCGCAGAATAAGTTAATTTATATTGTTGAACGAACCAAGATTGTCGAGCGCGATAACCGGGCTTTTATGACGGAAGATGACGGTCAGACCTGGGAGGAAATTCCGCGAAACAGTACTGCATCAATGAATTTCTGGGGATTTGATGTTTCGTTGATCAATTATCTTAAAGCACAATTTCCGCCTTTTTTAGATCAGGCTTTGCCTGAAAATCCGTTAAAAGCGGAATTTTTGTTACCTACATCTATTGCAGAATTAATTATAGATGATAAAGTTGAAGTTGTTGTTAAAACCAGCCCTGATCAATGGCACGGGGTTACCTATAAAGAAGATAAACCGCAAGTAGAGCATGAAATCCGAAAACTGATAGACAGAGGAGTCTATTCAAGTCCTTTATGGGAGGCTTAATGTTTGATTTTCGTTTAGCAGTAGCAGAAATTATTGTTAACCAAACAGAGCTTGAGATTAATGAAATTTCAACTCTGATCGAAATACCGCCGAAAGAAGACATGGGCGATTATGCTTTTCCATGTTTCCGATTGGCTAAAGAATTAAAGAAAAATCCGGCTCAAATTGCTGCCGAGTTCAGCGAGAAAATAAACAGTGAAGTTCCGCAGTGGCTGGAACGAACCGAAGCAGTCGGTCCATATTTGAATTTTTATTTAAATCGCGGTTATTATGCATCACAAGTCTTGAAAACTGTAATTACCGAGTCGGATGATTTCGGCAAATCACAGATCGGTCAGCAAAGAAACGTCATTGTCGAGTATTCTTCGCCGAATATTGCCAAACCGTTTCATGTCGGTCATGCTTATACGACTATTCTGGGTCAGGTGATCGGCAATATTTATGATGCGCTGGGGTTCAATACGATCCGCATGAATCATCTCGGTGATTACGGTACGCAATTCGGCAAACTGATTATTGCCTGGCGTTTATGGGGCGACGATACAGCATTGGCAAAAGAGCCGATCACCGAATTGACCAGAGTATATGTCAAATTTCACTCGCTGCTTGAAGAACAACCGGAGTTGGAAGATCAGGCTCGGGAAGCATTCAAACGACTGGAAGATAAAGAACCGGCTGAAGTTGAATTATGGCAGAAATTCAGAGATTGCAGTTTGTTGGAATTTAATCGTCTGTATGAGAGATTGGGAATTAGTTTTGATAATTTTAACGGAGAAAGTTTTTATTCCGATCTGATTCCTGAAGTTGTCAAAATGTTGGAAGACAAAGGCTTATTACATGAGAGCAGAGGAGCTCAAGTTGTTGATTTAGAAGAATTTGACTTAAATCCGTGTATTATCCTGAAATCGGACGGTACTACAATTTATGCGTCGCGTGATATTGCAGCTATTCTTTATCGGGACCGGACTTATGATTTTTATAAAAATATCTATGTTGTAGGTCTGCCGCAAACCAATCATTTTCAACAGGTTTTTGCCGTTTTGAAAAAAGCAGGTTTTGCTAAAGCCGATCAGAATATCCATATCGGATTCGGTTCAGTGAAGTTTAAAGATGGCGATTTTTCGACGCGTAAAGGCAATATTATTTTACTGGAAGACCTTTTAGATCAAAGTGTGGCTAAAACGAAAGAAATTATTGTGAAAAACAATCCCGAGATGAGTCAGGCGGAAGTTGAACAAACTGCGGAAACAGTCGGTTTGGCGGCAGTTAAATATACTTACCTCAAAAACGGTCGAGAGCACGATATTATGTTTGATTGGGATGAAATTCTCGATTTCGAAGGTGATACTGCTCCTTATTTGATGTATACATATGCCAGAGCAAAAAGCATTTTGCAAAAAGCCGATTTTGCCGGTAATAACCTGAATAATTCAGATTTTTATTTGTTGACGGAAGATGATGAATTCGGATTGATTAAAAATATGTATCAATATCCGGAAGTTTTGATTCAAGCAGCAGAAGAATTTGAACCAAGTATCTTATTGCGGAAGATTTCTCAACTGGCTCGCAATTTTAATCGCTTTTATCATAATACACCTATTCTGAAAACGGAAAATATTGCTTTGCGTCATGCCAGATTGGCATTGGTTTTTGCTGTCAGTATAGTTCTTAAAAACGGACTGATACTGGCAGGGATTAATCCGGTAGAACGGATGTAGTTTAATGACGGAGAAATTTTCAGATCTGAAATATATCAGGCCCGATTTTGCGCAAATTTCCCGTGTTTGCCGCGAATTACGCAAGCAATTGAAAAGATTTGTACCTAACCCGGAAAAAATTAAATTGCTTTTTGAACAATTCTCGGAAGAATATCTGAATTTTATCTCTATGTATAATTTGTGCGCGATTTTACGCTATATCGGGGATGATTCTGTTGATTATTCAGCTGAATTTGCGCTGTTATCAGATAATATTTTTAAATTGCAAAAATGTTATAATGACATATTTGCGATGATAACGGATCTTAATCTGAATTTTGCAGAGGATCCTTTAACTCATGCTTCGATCATCAATGAAGCACGCAGAATTGCTTTAACCGAGGCAAAAGTGGATAAAGATTTACTTGATCAGGAACATCAGTTGATTGATTCGAATCGTGATTTTATCAAAAGTATTGCGATAAATATTGAAACTGTCGAACCCGGGAATTTTTCGTACCCGGAACGTCAGAAACCGAAATCATATGAGATTTATGTTGAAGAACTGAATAATTGGCTCAGATTGGCAGATGCAGATACCAGAGTCCAGATTTATCATAATTTCAGTCAGAAATTGTTTCCTTATGCGGAGGAACGTGAACAACAATTTCGGAAACTGGTTGTTAATCGTAAACAACAAGCCATCCAAAGCAATCAAACATATTATGATTTTGTTACAGCAAAAAACAAGGGTTACGGATATACAAGAAAGCAATTAGTGTTGTTCAAAAAATATTTACAAGAATATTTTTTACCGGTAATTGAGGAAATATTAGATTTACGTAATCAGCGTTTACATCAGGAAAATTTCCTGTATTATGATCATTTGAAGTTATTACCGGAAAGTCGCTTAAATTTAATTGATAAAGATATATCGGTTAAAAATGTATTTGCCGACACGATTCGCCAGATTATCGGAGATGAAGGTTCATATGTTGATAATTTGATCAGCGGCAGATTTTGGACGTCTGATCCGCGTTTACGCAGAGAATTAGAGCGTGATGTTACTTTGTTACCGAAATGGAATTCAGTTTATTTAACGTTATCTTTTTCGCGACCTGCCTTTATCTTAGAAGATGATTTTTACAGTATCGGAAAAGCACTGGCTGATCTTAGTGCGATGATCAATTTCAGGGGAATAGCAGGATATGTACAATCAGATTTAGTGCGTAAGATTTCCGGTTTGGCAATGGTATTTTTGAGTTCGCGTAAAACTGAATTATTTGCAGGTGAAAATGCGGAATTGTTTAATGATTTAAGTTTGAGCTATGAATTGCTGAAAATTCCTAAAGCGATGGCTGTTGATACTTTTGAATCAACAGTTTATTCGTCTGAATCCGATACAGATCTCAATTTTGCAGATTTATGGAAACAAATTGAACAGAATTTGAACATTAATTATGATTATGGCGCTGACGGTTTTTTTTCTGAAGGGAATTCCTGGCAATTAGTTCAGCGAATTTTCGACAAACCTTTCAGTGCCCTTAATCGAGCTTTAGCTTTGGTCGTAGTATTGGCAGAAATACCGCATCGGGACAAACGCAATAGGTTAGAGACTAAGTTGAATAAACTGTTAACCTCGAATACTGATCTGCCTTTTATTAAAAGGCTTCTGATTAGCGGTTTTTCTTCACCATTCGAGCTGGACACGATTCGCAGAGCATCTTTTACAGCCTGTGATATTCTGCGCTTATAGACTATAGACTAATCATTATCTTGCACAGAGAATCCCTGTCTCAATCGTCATCAAACTCATCATCATTTTCGAGATAATCGCTATCATCATCATTTTCGAGATAATCGATATCATCAACATTACCGTAATCAGAATCTCCGTAATTTGAATCAGCATAACCGGTTGTTGTATGCTGAACGACGGTTGTAGTAGTTACATTCACCGTAGGTTTTGTAGTCACGGATGATGTAGTTGTTGTTTTCCTGTCGGAAACATTCGGTGTTGTTGCACTGCCGGCAGGCGTTGTCGTACTGCCGGTAGATGTTGTTGTTCTGCCGGTAGCTGTTGTAGGGCTTGTATTTTTTGTTCTGTTTGGAGCGTTTGTTTGATCTGAAGATATATCCTCATCCGAGGTAGTTTGTTCAGATTCTTTTTGTTTTATCGTTATTTCCGTTATGAAATTTTCCGGAATTGTTTGGTAATCCGATTCGGTCTCCGGTAAGTTTTCTGCTTTAACAATTTCAATTACAATTTGGCTCGGATTAATTTTTTCGCGTAATTCAATTCCCAATTCTGTAAAAGTTTGCTCATCTTTTGTCTTGATTCCGAGAGTTACTTTACCGCCTGCCTTAAGAAAATTCAAATCCCGGGCTCTTTTAATTAAATCATTAGTAACTTCTATTTTGTCTTTGCTAGGTAGTTTATAATCTTTCAGTAAAGTTTCTCCATCCGGATTCAAGCCGGTTAATTTAATGACAGAACCTTTCGCATTGAGGTCAAGTTCGACCCGAGGATTAATCTGCATAATGATTGATGACTTGGTTAACAGATAATTATCCCGATAATACAGACCGCTGAATCCTCCGATCACAAGTAATACAACCAAGGCCAAACTGACTAAAACGGATCGCATTTTGGAATAACGTAATTTATTCTTAAATTCATACCATTTGAGATCTAAACTTGATGATAGCTTATTATTCATTAAAACCGGATTTTCAACAGTTTCACCTAATTCATAATTGAGATCGGCAGCTTTATAAAACTGACCGTTTTCACTAAGCAGAACCGAATAGGTTTTACATTGTTCGATCACAATATATTTCATTTTAGTGTTCTCCTTTCACGATTTTTACTTGAGCGAGATGATTGCGAATCAAATCATAACCGTTACTATATATAATCAATAAAGCAATAATATAATCGCGATGTCTTTCCAGAGTCTTTTTTGCGACCTGACTCAATTCGGAAATTCTGGTAATCGGTAATTTTCTGTTTCTGAAAAACTGAGTCATCGCTTTTTCATCTTTTATTGCTGCAGCAACAGCTTTCTGGCAAGCTGCCAGCGTTCTTTTTTGCCGCGGATTATTGTCGGCAACATCGGAAAGAGAAACATTGAACACGGACATTTGCCGGGATAATTCCTTGATTTCTTCTACGGTGGCTTCACGATAGATCAATTCTTCGGTTTTGTTATGTTGATCAGCCATTTTATCAATCAAGGCAGTTTCTTCTTCATCGGCAATCGGCGCATCAAGTTCAACCAGTCCTGTATGACGTTTGATTTTACGCCAGTAATCAATCAGACGATTTCTGATCATTCTTGAGGCAAAGTTAATAAACGATCCTTTAAGGTGAGAGTATTGATTGATAGCTTCATAGAAAGCAATCATCGCAACACTTAATTCGTCATCTTGATCATTCGGAGGCCTTTTCAAGAATTTAGCCGTTTCTGCTTTTATGAAAGGTCTGTAACTTTCGATAAAATCATCAGCAGCAAAATTGTCTTCTTTGGCAGCATAAACTTGTCGGACAATTTCATGTTCATTTTGCATTATTCTTTCCTCATTTATAGTATACGCAATTCTTATAGAAAAAGCGGGGTTATTATTTTATTAAATTAATATATTCTATACGATAATCAACAATAAGTCTGATTATTTTATTGTGTTTTATGCTATGATTCGATCATGGAAATTATTTTAGCTACACATAATCAGGATAAACTTAAAGAAATATCGGCAATGGTCAAATTGCCGGATGTAAAGTTGCGTTCCTTGTCGGACGCAGGTATTACAGCAGATGTAGATGAAACCGGAACAACGTATTCGGAAAATGCTTTAATTAAAGCACGTCATGCTCATGCTCAACTTGGCGGTTTCGTTTTAGCGGATGATTCGGGTCTTTCAGTAGATTTATTGGACGGATATCCGGGTATTTATTCTGCACGATTTGCCGGTGAACATGCTTCATATCCTGATAAGATACAAAATTTATGGCAATTACTTGCCGGTTATCCGGAAGAACAATGGACTGCGGCTTTTCATTGCGCATTGGCATTTATTGATCCTCAGGGAAAAGAATATATATTTTCAGGAGAATGTAAGGGTAGGATTATTTCGGAAATGCGTGGTGAAAACGGCTTTGGCTATGATCCGATTTTTTATATGGCAGAATATCAAATGACAACGGCGGAAATGGATCCGCAGTTGAAAAATATGATTAGCCATCGTGCTCTGGCTTTTGCAAAATTTAATGATTTCTTGCAGGAACAATATTCAGGGGAATTATGACCGATAAACGTAAAGAAAAGTTTTATTTGATTGAAGAAAGTACTTGTCCTGAAGTGTTTCGAAAAGTGATTGAAGTAAAAGACGGTATTCGCAAAAAAAAATATCCGTCAATTAATCAGGCGGTAAAAGAAGTTGGAATATCCCGCAGTGCTTATTACAAATATCATAAATCAATTTATACTTATCAAGGTTCGGATTTGGATTCAGTTGATATTTTTAATATTATCAGCGAAGTGGATTTGGTTTCTCCGCTGGATGTATTACTGATTTTCGACAATAATTCTGCAAAAATCATCAGCATTCAGCAATCTCCGGTAACCAGAGGAATGAGTACAATTCAGATTATTTGCCGAAATTTAATAGAAGCCAGATCCGGTAAAATAATACGAGGTCTGCAAAAAATTAATGGCATTATTCAAGTCAATCACAATGCAATTCGTGGCTGATCTTTATTTTATCGATTATAATATTTATGTGACAATCATTATTCACTGTGCTAATCTAAAATCAATTGCTTAGTAAAGGTTGTTAAATGAGTTTAAAAATTATTGTTGAGTCATTTAGATTTTATAAATTAAAATCGGATAAAGCAGTTAAACTATGGTTGGTTTTGCTAATCTTGATCAGATGTGCTGTTACAATGTCACCAATCGGTGATCGCAAATTTACCTTTTTGTCTTATTATTTAAGCGGCGATTTTTTCAAGAGCAGATCTCTGGTTTTACCGACAACCGGTAATTTGATTATAATCGGTTTATATTGCATCGGAACTTTTTTGGCAATCTGTATAGGTTTGATCTATTCCGAAGTATTTACTCTCGAAAATGAAAGATTAAGAAAGGATCGGATTCGTTTAGGTGCAAAAGATATTTTTATGATCCCGGTCAGAAATGTCGGTAAAGATAGCATACAGGATATGGAACAATTAACAGTATATGTCAAAAATACATTTTTTCCCTCGCGATTTAAACGTTTTACAACAGATCAGGATAAAACTGAACAAAAGCTGCCTTATGTCAGAACTGCCTTCAGAGATTTGCTGCGCTTCATACCGAGCATGCTGGTGCTGATTCTTTTATTGCTGCTGGTGCTGTTAATTTCTTCAACTTTATTAATGATTCCGTTTTTTGTGGTCTTGTTTGTTTTATTATTTACACCGCTAAACCATATGTATACGCAAAACAATTTGCCACGTTCGATGGAACTGAGTTATGCCCAGACAAAAGGGGCTAAGTTAACGATGTTTGTCAGTTTTGTCGTGCAGAATATGATTCTGAATTTTATTAACAGTTTATGTAAATTTATTCTGGCAGACTTTTATTATAGTTATTTAATTATTGAAGCAGTTATTTATGCGATCCGCGTATTTGCAATGGCAAGATTATTCGGCTTGTTTTATCAGATTTTGGCATTGCGCCAGCCATACACGGTTTAATGTTAAAAGTAGGGATTTTATGGTTGAACTGGAACAACTACAACAAGAATTGGCAAAAGAGAATGAACCGTTGGAATTGTTACGCCAATCATTGCATTTAGATGAAGCGACCAGGCGTATTTCGGAACTTGAATTGCATTCTTCCGAACCAGGTTTCTGGGATGATGTCGAGCATGCTCAAAAAATACAACAAGAAATTACAACATTAAAAAAGAAACAAACCAGATTTAATACGACTGCGGAAACTTTGGAAAATTTACAAATATTATGTGAACTGGGAATATCTGAAGAAGACAAATCAGTGCTGGCCGAAATTGAACATGGTTATGAATTGTATAAACAGCAGTTTGATCAATTGAAAATGGAGACCTTGTTTACCGGTGAATACGATAAATTTAATGCATTGTTGACTTTACATCCGGGAGCAGGAGGTACGGAAGCTCAGGACTGGACTCAGATGCTATTTCGCATGTATTCGCGTTGGGCGGAACAACATGATTACAGCTTGGAAATCTTAGATTATTTAGACGGTGATGAAGCCGGTATTAAAAGTGTCAGTTTCAGAATTTCCGGTGAGAATGCATACGGATATTTAAAATCGGAAGCAGGTGTTCACCGTTTAGTGAGAATATCTCCTTTTGACTCTTCCGGACGAAGACATACTTCTTTTGCATCGGTTGAAGTTATTCCGGAACTGGACGATTCAATTGAAGTAGATATTGATCCGGATGATTTAAGAACCGATTATTACCGTGCTTCCGGTGCAGGCGGTCAACATGTCAATAAAACTTCTTCCGCTGTGAGAATTACTCATCTGCCGACAGGTGTGGTTGTTTCTTGTCAGACTGAACGCTCGCAGAAACAAAACAGAGATACTGCAATGAATATGTTAAAATCCAAGCTTTTCACTTTGGCTATACAGGCACAAACGGAAAGAATTGAAGATTTGAAAGGCGATCAACTGGAAATCGGTTGGGGAAGTCAAATTCGCTCATATGTGTTTATGCCTTATACAAAAGTCAAAGATCATCGCACCGACTATGAAATGGGTGATGTCGGAGCGGTGATGGATGGTGAGCTTGACGGCTTTATTAATGCTTATTTAATTGAACAGGCAAAATGATATTTATTGAAAAATTTTAAAAATGATATGTTTTTGATTATATAAAATAATGATTATTAAACAAGTTTATAGAAGGAGATCAAGGTGATAAAGAAAAAAGCTTTAATCAGTGTATCGGACAAAACCGGTCTGGCAGATTTAGCACAAAGTTTGCTTAATATGGATTATGAAATAATTTCAACCGGCGGCACGGCAAAATATCTACTGGAACATAATTTAGCTGTTACTGCTGTCGAAGAAATTACCGGATTTCCTGAATGTTTTGACGGCAGAGTAAAAACTCTGCATCCGAAAATTCACGGCGGTTTATTGGCACGCAGAGATTTGGAAGATCATATGCAAGCGGCCTTAGAACTTGACATTCCGATGATTGATCTGGTTGTTGTCAATCTATATCCTTTTGCGGAAACAATGCTCAAGCAAGGCGATAATCTGGCGGCATGTATTGAGCAGATAGATATTGGCGGACCGGCAATGTTAAGATCCGCTGCCAAAAATTTTAATTCGGTTGCAGTAGTGACCGATATTGCCGATTATCAGGCTGTGATTTACGAATTGGAAACTCAAGGCGAAGTATCGGATGAAAGCAAATTACGTTTAGCAGCTAAAGTATTTGCGCAAACAGCATATTATGACAGCTTGATAGCAGAATATCTGAAAAGCAAATCAGAAGTCGGAAAATCGGAATCAATTAAAGCCACTTCCAATTTAACTTTGTCTTATCTTAAAATTGCCGATTTGCGATATGGTGAGAATCCGGCACAAAAAGCTACCGTTTACAGTAATGCAATACCGGTTGCAAACAGTTTGGTTGCGGCTAAGCAATTGCATGGTAAAGAGCTTTCCTATAATAACTATGCGGACACGGATGCGGCAATGTCGATGCTTAAAGAGTTTTCCCGACCGACAGTTGTTGCGGTTAAACACAGCAATCCTTGCGGCATAGCATCGGCAGATTCAATAGAAGAAGCCTGGCGGAAAGCTTATCAAGCCGATCCGGTTTCGATATTCGGCGGGATCATTGTGCAAAACCGGCCGGTGACCCGAATTGAAGCTGAAGAGATGGCAAAAATCTTTTTGGAAGTAATTTTGGCACCCGCATTTGAACCGGATGCCCTGGAAATATTAAGGCAAAAGAAAAATATTCGTTTGTTGGAATTGAGGGGCTTGGCAGAGCCGTATCCTGCCGGAACACAAATGGTAAAAGAAATCTTTGGTGGTATTTTGTTGCAAGACTATGATCAAAAACCGATTGAAACAGAAGAACATCAAGTTGTGACCAAAGCCAAACCGGATCAAGCCGATTTGCAGGATTATTATTTTGCAATGAAAGTGGTAAAACATGTAAAATCAAATGCGATAGTTTTGGTTAAAAATGAACAGACGGTTGGTATCGGTCCCGGTCAGCCGAATCGCATAACTTCGGCCAAGCTTGCGATTAAGCAAGCCGGAGAACTTGCCCGGGGATCAATCATGGGTTCAGATGCTTTTTTCCCGTTTGCGGATACGGTAGAAGCCGCATATAAAGCAGGTGTGAAAGGGATCATTCAACCGGGGGGATCTTTGAGAGATCAGGATTCCGTTGATTTTTGTGATCAACACAACATTCCGATGATTTTTACGGGGGCAAGGCACTTCAAGCATTAAGCAAAATAGAATTTAATGAAATGAGGTTAAACGTTACTTGGCTAATAAAATTAAAATAGCAATATACGGAGGATCATTCGATCCGTTTCATAATGGACATAAAAACGTTCTGGAGGGCTTGCTCAAGTTAAATAAATTCGATCAGATAATTGTTATGCCATTAGGATTGGCACCACATAAAGATAAATATATGACTCCTTCCGGCTATCGTTATGAAATGACAAGATTAGGCATTAAGGATTTACCGGGATTAACTCTGAGTGATTATGAAATTAACCGTCCGGGGCAATATTCGTATACTGTCGATACCATAGATTATTATAAGCAAAAAATCTATAACGAATATATTAATGAAGAGTTAAAGAAACTCAGCAAACTAAGAGTTCCCAGAGGTAAAAAAACTAAATATAAAACGGATGCCGTAAGCCTAAAAAATTTACATAATGTTAAGGTGAAAATAACTTTGGTTTACGGTTCGGATGCCTTGGATACGATTGAGAATTGGTATGAGCCGGAACGAATTATGAAGAAAGCCGATTTGCTAATTTGTCGTCGGGGTTCCGAAGATTCCAAACATATGAATGAACGGGCGGATTATTTAAGAACTAAATATCAGGCTGATATTGATTTTTTTGATATAGAAGAAACCGATATTTCATCAACTGAATTGCGTGAAAAACTTAAGCAGGATAAAAAACAAAAGAACAAAATACCGCCGGCAGTCTGTCAATTTATTAAAAATAATAAAATTTATGTCTTCAATGATGAGATGGCACAATTAAGCAGGGAACAATTAATTCAACTTGCCGTATATGAAAAAGAAGTGAGGAAAAACGTATCACGTTCCAGACTCAATCATTCTTTAAATGTAATGCAATATGCGGTACATCTTGCAACTAAACATGATTATGATTTGATGAAAGCTGCCGTAACCGGAATTTTGCATGATATTGCAAAATCAATGAATATTGAGAAACAATATCGTTTTGCGAAGAAAACGGGTAAATTGAAGCCTCTTAATAAAAACATTGCGCATGGTCCTGCCGGTGCCTGGTATATTCACCGCTATTTAGGTATTACTGACCGCGAAATTCTTGACGCATTGATTTTTCATACAACATCAAGAAAAAAGATGACAAAATTGGATCAGATTATCTATCTGGCAGATAAAATCGAATATGGCAGACCTTTTCCTAATTTGGATCTGATTAGAGAAGCTGCAGAGACAGATTTGAATTTTGCGATGAGATTATGTCTGACAGAAGTCAGATTAGCATTGAGGCGACGTTCGAAAAAAGGTCATCCGATAACATTAGCCGCTACAAAATATATTGAAAGTCATTAACAAAAGGAGGTCGAATTGAATATTGAAAGTTTGAAAGATGATATTGTAACAGTTTTAGAAAACAAAAAAGCCCTGGATATTGAAACAATCAAAGTAGCAGAAAAAACAATGCTTGCAGATTATTTTATTATTGCAAGCGGCAGTTCAAATACTCAAGTTAAAGCTTTGGTAGAAGATGTGTTGTTCGAAATTTCAGAGAAATATGGTATAAAGCCTCATCAAGTTGAAAATGATTCAGGTAACCGTTGGAACATTTTAGATTATCGTGATATTGTCGTACATATTTTCTATCATGAGGATCGAGAATTTTATCAATTAGAAAAACTATGGCACGGACCTTTATCGGTCGATGTGGTGGATGAATAATATAGCAAATTAATGCAGCTATTTTGCTTTTTACGGCAGAAGCAGTAAAAAAATATTGATTTTACCATTATTATCAGTGTTTACAATTAAAACAAGTAAATTAAATTTGCAGATGGGTTAAACTGATTTTAGCTTAAATTCTATCAGGTAAAGATGAAGAATTTATTTAGAATCTCTTTTCAGTCGTTAACTTAAGAGAATAACAATGTTCTCCGGGAGGTGAATATGAACCGTCAACGCAATATAAAAATACTTGTTTTTATTGTTTGTCTGTTGCTTTTATTTGCGTTTTATAAATTTATTGCCCAACCCAAACTGAAAGCGACGTCTTTAAATAATCTCAGACGTGATACATCTGAAAATGACTCAGCAGAACATTATTCGTTAGAACAAAATTCCTGCGAAATTGATAATTGGCCTGCTGATTCTGCGCAAATCCTGAATTCGGACAAAAATACAGTAAAGCGTAAAGCTGGTTCAGATGCACATTCAGCAGAATCCATGAATTCTGAACAATCAGCCGCAGACGGTTGTACGGAAAATTCTTTAACTTTTCCGGTTCATATTATGGGAGCAGTCAAGCAGCCCGGAGTTTATCAGGCGAATGCCGGTATGATTATTCAGGATGTTATAGAATTGTCCGGAGGCTTAAATACCGATGCAGATTTATTGTTGATTAATTTAGCTCAACCGGTTCAGCCAAATACAAAAATATATATTCCCAATACAGCGGAAATCGAGCAAGATTTACTCAGATATGAAATGACTTTCAATTCGAAAACGGATCTTTTTGAGAGTAAATCCGCTAGCGAAAGATCGAATAAAGTAAATATCAATACCGCGGATTATGAATTACTGCAAACTTTAACCGGAATCGGCCCGGTCAAAGCACAAGCAATTTTAGATTTCAGAGAGCAAAACGGTAAATTTAAAACTATTGAAGAATTAATGTCGGTACCCGGAATTAAAGAGGCCGGATTTGCTAAAATAAAAGACCGGATAGTAGTCAATTGATTGATCAATGAAATACCGGTAAAAATAGTAATGCCGGTATCAATTAAATCTTCAGGATTATTTTAATTGGTAACAATTAAAATATTAAAATAATCCGTTTATGTAACATTTTTTGTCAAAAAGTACTTACAGTGTTAAAATAATTTAAAATTATTTAGAACGTGGGGTATAAAGAACAATGAGTGTTGCGGATAGATTATTTATTGAAAATTGTCGCATGATTTTAGACCACGGTTTTGATCAAACCGGTGAAGAAGTAAGACCTCATTGGGAGGACGGTACTCCGGCATATACCAAAAAGTGTTTCGGAATTGTTAATCGTTATGATCTGAGTCGTGAATTTCCGTTATTAACTCTGAGACCGATTAATTACCGAGCTGCAATTGATGAAATTTTATGGATCTGGCAGAAAAAATCTAATAATATCAATGATTTAAATAGTAAAATATGGAACCAATGGGCACGTGAAGATAACACTATCGGTAAAGCGTACGGTTATCAGATGCAAGTTAAACATCAATATAAGGAAGGAATGTTTGATCAAGTTGATCGTGTGTTATTCGACTTAAAAAACAACCCGTCTTCACGCCGTATCCTGACTTCTATGTATAATTTTGATGATTTACATGATATGGCATTATATCCGTGTGCTTACAGTATGACTTTCAACGTCACGGATAATAAGCTTAATGCAATTCTCAATCAAAGATCACAAGATATGCTGGTTGCAAATAATTGGAATGTGGTTCAGTATTCAATTTTAGTTCATATGTTTGCCCGGGTCAGCGGTTTCGAAGCCGGTGAATTTATTCATGTGATATCCGATGCTCATATATATGATCGGCATTTTTCGATTATAGAGGAATTAATCACCCGACAATCTTATCCTGCACCAAACTTGAAAATTAATAAAAATGTTAAGAATTTTTATGAATTTACGGTTGAGGATTTTACATTTGAAAATTATCAACATGGTTCTGCAGTTAAACGAATTCCGGTAGCAATATAGTATTGTAATAATCAATTTTGCTATAATAAAAAGTAATTTTATAATCTGTTAGAAATTGATTTAAGGAAAATCTATGATAGCAATTGTTAATACTGATCCAAAATGGGGAATTGGCAAAGCAGGAGCATTGCAAGTTCATATCTCACAAGATTTGCAGAGATTTAAGAAGATGACCGTCGGTAAGGTTATTATATATGGCTCAAAAACCATGCAAACCTATCCGCAAGGCAAACCTCTTCCAAATAGGACGAATATTATTTTAACACGTAACCCGCGGCCCGAAATGGCCGGAGCATACTTGGCAGACTCTGTGGATAATTTATTGGAAACGGTAGAAGAACTGAAAAAGGACTGTGATTTCCAAGATGATGATTTCATTGTAGTAGGCGGGGAAAGCATTTACAAATTATTGATGCCGTTTTGTACTGATTGCCATGTGACGAGAATTGATCAGGAATTACCGGCAGACAGTTATTTCCCGAATTTGGATACTGATGATGAGTGGGAACTGGTCAATCAATCCGATTGGCTGACAGATACGAAAAATAATTTGAAGTTTTGTTATTTGCATTATCAAAGAATTTTCAAAGAAAATTAATCAACGCCAAATATAAAAATCAAATTAAAATCGGAGTTTTATATTTGTTAAAATAAAAATTAGCTATCGGAGAGAATAATGTCTAAAATGACGTTGCAAGTTTGGCGGAATATTGATGCGGATCAAATTGATCAAATTGGTCTGAGCATTAACTTGTTCCGCAATAAAACTCATATGCGTCAAATGATTAATCAATATCGCAAACTGAAACAAGCTGAAGTATATCTTGTATTTTCTGATAATAATCAGATTTTAGCATTGCTTTTTGTTGAATCAATTTTTTTAGATCTTAGAACATTGACAGGTAATTTGATTTTGCTCGATCTGCCGTTTTCTGAAGAATTAATTAATGATCAGTTTTTAGATCAGGTCGGTATGGCCTTATACGACTTCAAAATCGATTTTGAACAACTGATTTTACAAATACCGGATCGCAGCCGACAAGCTATTCCCGGCACTGAACCGGCAATCTTTTTGGGAGATTCCGTATATCCGAATCGCTTTCAAACCAAACGGTTTGCAGCATCTGATTTTGATCCGGTCAGTTATCTGATTTTTTCATTTCATAAGCACAATATTGTTGTATACATTAAAGCTAACCAAATAATTCAAGTAGATTTTATTCAGCCACAACAAATTGTGAGCGATAAAAATTTACGAAAAGCTCTTATTAAACGAAGAATATTGACAGATACGGGTGAAATAAAACAGGAAAATAAAATTATCGAGATTTCATCGCGGAGAGACCCGATTATGCCGCAACTTTCAAATAAGATAATTCAACAGTTTACGGATTATTTTGCAGGTGAATTAACTGAATTCGATTTACCTTATGCAATTCATACCGGTACCGAATTTCAGCGTAAAGTATGGCAAGTCCTGAGTCAGATACCTTACGGTGCAGTTTATTCTTATGAAGAAGTAGCTGAACAACTGCTGGACAACCCGGCTAAAGCACGAGTTTATGCAAGAGCGGTAGGATCTGCCTGCGGAAAAAATCCTTTAGGGATTATTATTCCTTGTCATCGGGTCATCGGTAAAGACAAGTCTTTAACCGGATTCGGCGGTGGAGTTAAACTGAAAGGACATCTTTTAGACTTGGAGTTTATCGGCAGATCAGGTAAAATAAAATAATCTTAATATCTGAAGTAGAAGATGGTATCGGGATTTACTATTCTACAGAAATAATATGCATTGAATTTTAATAATTTATAGAAAGTAAGAATGATTATATTTCTTATAAATTATTTATTTAAAATATAGATTTTCAAACATTGAATCAATTATGTCGAATAGTAATAAGGAGGAGTAGCGTCATGTTAGAGAGTGTTTACACAAAAGAATTCAATAGTCCTTTCGCCAATCAAAGCAGATCAGTTTTAGGAGAAAAATTGGCGGAATTACAAAGAGAATGTATAGAGGAGGATATATCCGTCATCATTATGGTTGACGGTTGGGAGTCTTCCGGTAAGGGTCTGGTTATTAATAATTTGGCTCGGGTATTAGATGCCAGAGCATCAAGAGTAGCCGTATTCGAAGAATATAGCAAAGAAAAAGACTATTTATATACATACCAATTTTGGAAACACAAACCTGCAATGGGTGATTTCGGTATTTTTGACCGTAGTATGTACTACCATCTCTTTAACCGATTAGATTTGTCGGATGAAGAACAACAGAAATGGATTCGCCACATCAAGAATTTAGAACAAACTTTATATGACGATGAAATTATTCTGATTAAGTTTTTCTTGCACCAAACCAAAGAACAACAAAAGATAATTATTGACACCCATCAATGGGATCCTTACAGAGATATTTTAGTAAGCAAAAAGGACATAATGCAAAACAAAAAATATGATGAATATCTCAGGCATTTTGATGATGTGTTAAAGAAAACGGATTCTGAAATTGCACCATGGCAAATAGTACCTTCGGCGAATCGTAAATTGGCTTCCAAACATATAATGGGAACTTCAGCGGAGATTATTAAAGAAGAAATAAAACGCATTATGAAAAGGCGTGAAGAAGAGAAACAGTATAAACATCAACCGGTTAAAATAGAAAAATCGATAGAAGATTTTGATTTATCCTCGACTATAAGTGAGGAAGATTACAGAAATGTCATTGATGAATTAAAAGATCGTGCCGGTGCGTTGGCTTTCGCTTTGGCTAAAGCCAATATCCCTACAGTTATGGTATTTGAGGGTATGGATGCTGCCGGAAAAGGCGGTGCAATCAGACGTTTGATTGATCAAATGGATGCCAGACTTTATGATATTAACCCGACATCTGCACCTTCGGACTTGGAAAAAGATCATCATTACCTTTGGAGATTCTATAATAACTTCCCGCGTGACGGGCATATTGCAATTTTTGATCGCTCCTGGTACGGCAGAGTCATGGTAGAGCGTGTGGAAGGTTTTGCGACTGAAGCGGAATGGTCAAGAGCTTATACTGAAATTCGCAATATGGAAGAAGAATTATATGATGACGGTATGCTTTTATTGAAATTCTTTTTAGTAATCTCAAAAGATGAACAAAAAAGACGCTTTGAAGCAAGACAGATTAATAAACCTTATAAAATAACTGATGAAGATTGGCGCAATCGGGAAAAATGGGATGTGTATGTTGAGGCAATTGATGAAATGATTGCACAAACAAGTACGGAAATTGCTCCATGGACAGTTGTATCAAGTGAAGATAAAAAACATGCCAGAGTTAAAGTTCTTGAAACCTTCATTCGCGAAGCAGAAAAGATTTTGGAAAAAACCGAAGATGAAATCTACCTGTAAAAATCAATCTGAGTTATAAATTAATCTGTAATAAAAAAGATGATGGCTGTACACAATGACAGCTGTCATCTTTTTAATTTATTTAGTAATAAGCATGAAGCCTTGTCGAGAAGAGTCATGTCATAATCTATGGTGCAATTATACTTTGGTCAACAATTCCTCAGCGGGATAAAGAGAGAGAATGCATTGATGAGGGCAGACTTGCTGACAGGCTCCGCAATTGGTGCATTTTTCATGATCGATAACTGCCAGATTATTCCTGATTGTAATACAATTTTCAGGGCAAGCACTTACGCAACGCCTGCAGGCGATACAAGATACCCGGCAAACTTTATTGGCAACAGGACCCCGATCTTCGTTGTGACAAAAAACAATAGAGTAACTTTTTTCCAAAGGCATCAGTTCAATAATGTTTCGCGGACATGTTTTGATACATTCCATACATGAAGTACATTTAGTCGGATCAATAAAAGCAACCCCGTCAATGATCTTAATGGCATCATATTTACAAACTGAAACACAATCTCCGTAGCCTAAACAACCATATCCGCATTGGCTGTCGCCACCGGCTACCAGACTGGCCATCTGACAGGATTTTGCACCGGAATAATCAGCTCTGTTTTGCGTATTATGAGAATTTCCCTGACACATTACCACGGCAGTTGTTTTACTTAATTTCGCGGCTTCAATTCCCAAATAGGCGGAGATTTGGTCAACTGTCTGTTGTCCGCCTGGTTTGCATAATGTTATGTCTTTTTCTGAACCATTCGCTAAAGCCTGAGCAAAGCCGTCACAACCTGTATATCCGCAAGCCCCGCAATTGGCACCCGGCAGCATAGCTCTGATCATTTCTTCTTTTTCATCTACTTCAACTGCCATTATTTTAGAAAAAACAGCTAAGATAACACCTAAAATGATCCCGGCTACGCCTATGATTAAACTGGCAAACAATATATCATTCATGACATCCTCCTACATGAATAAATTTTCCGCAATCCCGACGAAACCTTGAAAGGCAAGAGCGGCAATACCGGCAGCAATTAAGGTGATCGGTAAACCGGACAGGAAATCAGGAACATCCGATTCGTCAATTCGTGAGCGAATTCCGGAAAACATAAACATGGCAAGCAGAAACCCTACACCTCCGCCGATTGAATTGACCATAGATTCGATAAAATTATAACCGGATTGGACATTCAATAAAACAACACCCAATACAATACAATTAGTCGTAATCAACGGTAAATATATACCCAGTGCATTATATAAAGGAACCATATAACGCTTCATAAAAGTCTCAACTAACTGAACCAGAGCGGCAATAATTAAAATGAAAACTAAAGTTTGCAAATATTCCAAATTATAAGATTCTAAAATGAAATGATTAATCGGCCATGTAACTGCAGTTGCCAGCACCATGACAAAGATAACAGCAACGCTCATTCCCATAGCTGTTTTTAAGTTTTTGGAAACTCCCAGAAAGGGACAAATACCAAGAAATTGCACATAGACATAATTTTCAACGAGAATGGCAACAAATAGTATGTAAAATAAATTTGTATTCATCAATTTGTCTCCTTTTCAGTATCAGACAGAGAATCTTTATTAATTCCGGACCCGGATTCAGTAACTATCTCATCATCCTTTTTTAATCTTATTAAATCCTGACCGCAAAAACCGGCAACAGGACAGGTCTGACAATTTAATTCAGCTTTAGGTTTGCCTTTTAAAGCAGCTAGTTTGTTCCAGACTGCCATTAAAAAACCAAGAACGAGAAAACCGCCGGTAGGTAAGGTGAAGATTAAAATTGTGTATTCCTCGGGAATTATTTGAAAACCGAATAGTGAACCGAAACCGAATAATTCCCGGATAAAAGCGATAGACAGCAGGGCGACGGTATATCCGAGACCCATGCCTAAACCATCTAATGCAGCATAACCGATGGAATTTTTAGCGGCAAATGCCTCAGCACGTCCGAGTATAATACAATTGACAACGATCAAAGGCAAGTAAACACCGAGCATGTCATTGATTTCCAACAAATAAGCCTTCAATAATAATTGTACTATTGTTACAAAACCGGCTATAACTGTGATGAATGCAGGAATTCTAACCATATCGGGAATGATTTTCCTCAAAGATGATATAACAATATTAGACAAAACCAAAACAAAAATAACTGACATACCCATGCCTAATGAAGCAATCATTGTGCTGGAAACAGCTAAAGAAGAACAAATTCCCAAAACTAAACGAAATATAGGATTCTCCTTGATAAATCCTTGAAAAAACACTTCTTTTGATTTATTCATTATTACCTCCGGAGATCAGGCGAAATTGTTCCAAACTCTTTTGAACCGATTCAATAAAAGCATTTGAGCTGGTGGTAGCTCCGGAAATTGCCTGAATTGTATTATCATCTATGTTAGTGCCGGAAACGACACGTAATCCGACCGTCTTTCCGATAAATTGATCCGTGAAAGCCGGATCCTCAACTTTGGTTCCGATACCCGGTGTTTCCGACAAATCAAGAGCTTTAACACCGGTAATATACCCATCCGGGTCAACACCGACATTTACGACAACAGGACCGCCATAGCCATGATTTCCATTCTTGAAAATATAACCGACGAGATCTCCGTTCTGATCGTAAGCTTCGTTGTATCGGAAATGTTTATCAGCAGTGAATTCTTTTTCAACAAAATCAACACCTTCAGGCATAACTATTTGTTTTGCTTCGTTTTCCCGTGCTAATTCTTGTGCTTTAATCGGTTCTGCAGTGATACTGTTAACCAAAGCTAAAAGTAAAGCCGTGACAAAACAGATTAAACCTAATACGATAATGGGTCTGAGAATTTGCATTATATTTGTATTTTTCTTTTCCATAAAACACCTGATCAATTTTATATTTTATCTGTCGTTTTACATTTATTGATTAGCTTCTGCTTGTTGTTTTGCTTCTGCACCAAATGGTTTTTCTTTGGTAAAACGATCAATATGAGGTGTCAATATATTCATCGTTAAAATTGAAAACGAAACACCTTCCGGTAAATTACTCCAAAAGCGAATAATCGATGTTAATAATCCTAAGCTGATTCCGAAAATTATTTTTCCTTTATCGGTTAACGGACTGGTCGCATAATCGGTTGCCATAAAAAAGGCACCGAACAATAAGCCGCCGCTGAAGATATGATAAAGCATGTATTGTGTATTGAATCCGCCAAACAGGAAAGAAAGAACCGCCACAGTTCCGATATATGTAATCGGGATATGCCATTTGATAATTTTTTTGAACAGCAGGTACAAACCGCCGATCAATATTGCTATAGCACATGTTTCACCAATGGCAGTCGTTTTTTGAATACCTAAAATCAAATCACGTAATGTACGTAATTTATCAGGCTCAATTCCGGATTTTAATAAAACCAAAATAGTTGCACTGGAATAAGAATCCATTGACATGCTGATAACCGGATCGGGCGTTGAATTACTCAAGAGCAAAGCTCTGGCTAAAGGTTCGGTGTTTTTAGCAAAAGATGATGCGAAGGCCGAAACCATGACAATTCGTGTTGTAACTGCAGGATTGGCGAAGTTTTGGCCAATTCCGCCGAAAGCAGCTTTGACAACAACAATGGCGAAGATAGTACCGATGATTAACTGCCATAAAGGGAAGTCAACGGGCAGATTCAACACTAAGATAACAGCGGTTACAATACAAGAAAGATTTTGTATTGTTTGCTCTCGTTTCATAGCCTTTTGAATCAGAAATTCTGACAAAATTGCAGTAAAAGAAGCAACTGCAATTGACAAGAGTACACGACTGCCGTAGATAAATGCAGTGGCAATGACAATCGGCAATAATGCGATTAAGACGTCTCCCATTACCTTGGTTGTTGTGCTGTGACATCGTAAATGCGGGCTGGAAGCTATGATCAATTGTTTTTGTTCTGTTGATTTTTTCGACATAATTTTACCTCAAAATAGATCTTATATTTCCTCATTTACTTTTTCCGAAACGCAGATATTGGACTAAAGGAATTTTTGCCGGACAAATAAAATCACAACTGCCACATTCCATACAAGTTAACAAACCCTCTTCTTTAGCTTTGGCAATTTGATTTTTCTTGATCAATTTAACAAGACTGGTGGGTTGTAACCGCATCGGACAAACATCAATGCATTTTGCACAACGAATACAGGCACTTTCATTTGCTAATTGAAATTCGTTTTCCATCATGGCAATAATCGCATTATTCTGTTTAAGGACCGGATTTTCTAAACTGGATAGTGTGATACCCATCATTGGTCCTCCCATCATAACCAGGTCAGGATTGCTTTTTAAATCTACAAAATCTAACAGATCTGAAATAAGAGAACCGATAGGAACATTTACATTTTGCGGATTTGCTACAGCACTGCCTTCCACTGTGATTAACTTACTGACTAAAGGCATTCCTGTCCGTAAATATTTTCCGAGTTCGGCTAAAGATGTTGTGCTCATAACAACACAGCCGACATCTTTCGGTAATTTGCCGGTCGGTACAATTCTGCCTGTAGCATTATAAATAACTAGTTTCTCCATGCCTTTCGGATAAACCGAATTCATAATAACAATTTCGATTTTACCGTATTTGTCCGGTTCATTATTAATTTTATCTAAAAGGAGATTGGCAGCTTCCATTTTGTTATCTTCGATAGCAATGATGCCATTCGGAATGCCGATCCATTTCATGATTGTGATCATGGCATCCAAAATATCTTCCTGACAAAACCTCATATTGTAATCGTCAACCGTTATATAAGGTTCACATTCCGCACCGTTGGCTATTAATGTATCAACTTCACCGTCCTTAAGTGTTAACTTAACGGAAGCAGGGAAGCCGGCTCCGCCTAAACCGACCAGACCGCTTTTACGAACTTCCTGCAGAAACTCATCTTTCGAATTGATCTGCGGTGCGGCCAAATTTTCATAAGGACTCATTTCACCGTCCGATACGATTTCAATTATCTTGGTTTTTGAGCCGCTGTTATTCTCATCGGCCACTTGTACGGATTTTACAATACCGGAAATTGAAGCGTGGATCGGACTGGAAACAAATGCCTCGGAATCGGCGATTAATTGACCGACTTTAACCTGATCACGAACTTTTACAACAGGCTCACATTCGGCTCCGATATGCATATTCAAAGGTATGCGCACTTTTTCCGGTGACAGTGTTCTTATTTTTTCAGCGAAATCGGTAATTTTTTGATTATTTAAGTGAATGCCACCCCGATTAATTTTGACGGGTCCATTAAAGATTTTTGGAAAATTTGTCTTCATATAGTCTCTTTTCTTATTAAATGAATAATAAAATGCACAACTATATTAACAGATATCTTGCAACTTTGGGTCAAAATATAATATAAAAGTTAAAATTAATTTTTTGTTCAAAATAATTTAATCGTTTATTCTTAATTTTTAATAAATAACTGATAATATCAGCTACTTCTTTTAATCGGAAATATTTGCTTAATAACAGGACAGTAAGCAATTTATAAGAAAAGTCGTTAAATTATACGGAAAAGCTTGACAAAAGATTTTGCCATCCATATAATTCGTGATGTGCCTTTTTACAGGGCGATTGAAAAGAGGTTTAATATGGTGGAATTAGCTCAGTTGGTTAGAGTGCCAGATTGTGGCTCTGGAGGTCGTGGGTTCGATTCCCATATTCCACCCCATATTAAAAAGATGCAATAAATAATATTGGGATGTAGCCAAGCGGTAAGGCACGGGACTTTGACTCCCGCATTCGTAGGTTCGAATCCTGCCATCCCAGCCATACGATCCACTAGCTCAGCAGGTAGAGCACTTGACTTTTAATCAAGGGGTCCGGAGTTCGATCCTCCGGTGGATCACCAAAGTAAAACCACTGATACATAAGAGTATCAGTGGTTTTACTTTATTAATATATATTATTTACTTATGTTTTCTCATAATTTGTTCCGGATTTTATAAATAATAAACTTATGCAGAATGCGATTTTTGTGTAGTTAATGAAAAATATTGTTATATCCATATTTTTAACGGAAATGATCAGATTGTATGAAGGAGACTTGGGGATGCGTCAGTTATATATCAGGCAGAAAGTTTTTAAAATTACAGATCATTATCCCGTCATAGATTCCTATAATAACACTGTTTATTTGGTAGATGAAGAATTTAAATTTTGGGGTAAAACGATACATGTTACAAAACCGGACGGCAGTCACGTATGATCCGACTTTCGAAGAGGAACTGTTAGCCTTGATGATCATGGTGGATTTTATGAAAGATAAGAACGAAAGATAGGAAAGCGTAAACAAACCTTTCCTCTTCATTTTTGTAAGTTTCTGTTGATTTCAATAAACTTATCTCGTTTTTCCTGTATTGACCATTTGTCAAACTTTCTGTCATAAGTAATAAGTCCGTTAGTTTCGCCTTCGACATCGCTGAGCTGCGTGTAGACTGTAGCGGCTAAATGTTTATCTTTGGTAATTTGTTTTTCGTGTAAGCGGATTACAGCCTCATTATATTCGATTTGGCTTTTATAAGTACCATAACCGAATTGTGCCATATCAAGAGTATGGCCTGATACAGGGAAGGTATAACCTCCAAATTCACTCAGGGCAAAAGGCCTTGCGTTTTGCTTTGCCTGACCTCGGAATTTCAGAAAATATTTATGCTTGCTTTCGAAGTCCGGACCGTTTTGATCATGCCAGCCGCTTGCATGGTCAATTAAACGAGTAGGATCCCAAATACGGAAGTTATTTGCAACATCCAAAGCGTTAAATTGTCCCCAGCCTTCATTAAAAGGAACCCAGCAGACAATGGAAGGGTGATTGTACAAGACATCAACCGCTTCTTTCATAATCTCCAAGTGAGCCGCTTTACCTTTTTCAGCAATAGCAAGTCCGGCCTTTTTGCTGATACCTTTTTTCTTTGGACCTGATCTGCCGAAGAGTTTTCCGGTTGTATCTTTCATGTTCAGACCGATAAAAGGTAATATGTTAACAAAGAAACGTATGTAGTCACTGCCGCCATTTACCATATCTTGCCAGACCAGTACACCTAAACGATCACAGTGATAATACCATCGTTGAGGTTCAATTTTTATATGTTTTCTGATCATATTATAACCGAGAGATTTTACGAAGAGAATGTCATCAATAAAAGCTCTGTCACTTGCAGGTGTATAGAGACCGTCGCTCCAGTAACCTTGATCCAGAACACCGATGTGACGCAAGACTTCACCGTTCAGCAAGATGCATGGATATCCGTCTTTGTCTTTACCGATGCTGACATCCCGCAAGCCGAAATAACCGCTTGCTGAATCGAGTAGCAGAGCATCTTCAATAGAGTTATTCTTGGAATTTCGATAGATATTAATTGTCCAGTCGTATAGAAAAGGGTTGTCCGGAGTCCAGGCAATGATATCTTTTAAGAGAAAATTGATTTCGCCTTTCAGATTCAAATCTTGGCCTCTTAGATTATAAATTTGTTTGCCTTGAGATTTTCCTTTGGCAAAGACTTCTGCCACAACATATATGTTTTCCGATTTTCTTAAAATATCGGAATTTGTAATTATGTTAGATTTCCCGTCGTCGATGTAATCAGAATATTGTACATCAATTTTAAAAACTACAGATGAGCCGGCAAATGACGGAGTGATTTTTACATTTTTCAGATAAGTCTCAGGAACGGATTCAATCCAGACACTTTGCCAGATTCCGGAACTTGGCCTATACCAAATCATTTCAGGATCGGAACTTTGTTTGCCGAAGGGAAGTTGTCCCTTGTCTTGCGGATCGATGACAGCAATAACCAGTTCTTGTTCTTCTTGCGACTTTTCAATCTGATCAGTTATCTCAAAAGAAAAAGGTAAATATCCGTCTCTGTGGGAGCCGACATATTCTCCGTTAATAAAAACGCTGCAAGTTTGATCTGCCGCACCGAAATGTAATATATACTTTCCTTTATCTTCCAAAGTCTTTACGCTGAATATTCGTCTGTACCATAATACCTCGTCCGGTTCAACAGTTCTGTTTACACCGGACAAAGCTGTTTCAGGCGAAAAGGGTACGAGGATTTTGCCCTGACTCGTAAAATTCTTATACGAACAGATAGGTTTGCTGATATCTTCCGATAAAACAGGGATATTTATAATAGGATCAAAAATTCCTTCAGATTTCTCTATGGCATATTCCCAATATCCGTTCAGATTTAACCAGGGTCCTTCACGTTTCAATTGTGGTCTGGGGTATTCAGGGAAAATTTCATAATCAGGATTCTTTTCCAAATTCTCTAATAAAGCTTCGCCATATTTTGTGTATAAAGTATTAGTCATTTTTCCTTGTCCTTTCTATCCGTTTTTTCGACAGCAATGAGGCAGCAAGAGGGATAAGTAAAAAAATGGCTGCGCCTAAAAAGATTTCCGGACCGGGTACTTGCTTTACTTGTCCTAAATCCGTATAGGTTTGACTTTGCTTGGAAATAATTTTTGCACCTATAAACGGTCCGATCAACATTGGTAATAATACGGCAAAAAACATACGCACACCTTGGAAGCGTCCTGCCATACCTTCGGGTATATTTTCTCTGACCATGGCCGTAGTTATGCTTTGACTCAATAATGCACCCGTCATGAAAATCAGGGCCGCCAGAGTACATGCAAAATATTGTCTTGAATAATACATAAAAACTAAGCCCGTTATACCGAGAATGATCGTGTAAGGAAACAGTTTGATTTTGCCGGTTTTGTCAGCCAGTCGACCACCTAAAACGGAGAAAACAGAAGCACCGATTAAGACAATGCCCAATAGCGGAACATAGTTATCAAAAGCCAGGTAATGTTGTACATAAATCAGGAGATAAGGTAAATAAATCTGAAATGCGATTGAAACAAGTAAAAGTAATAATAAGGCAAGCAGTAGCGGCGGGTTTTTGACTAAGACTTTCGGTCTGAAACCGTATATGACATCCGTCATACGAAAGTCTTTACCTGGTTTAAGTTTGTCTTGCGGGACGATGAAGAATCCGGTAATTCCTGTCAAAATGATACTGATGCTAATATAGATGAAGAAATCTTTCCACCTGCCTGCCCGGGTCAGAGGATCCAAAATACCGAAAATAATCAGCATGGAGACAAGCGGGAATGCACTGAGCAGTCCTTCAATCATAGTTCTTTTGTTTTGAGGGGCATTTTCCGTGACATAAGCATTAAATGCAGCATCATTGGCACTGGAACCGAAAAAGGTCATGACACAATCCATAAAGATAACGGCAAATGTTGTCAATGCGACAATATCATTGGCTTTCGGAAAAATTACAGATAAGGAACTTGTACTGATAAAAGCAAAGCTCATGGTAGATAGTCCCCAGAGAATATATCCCCAAACCATGAAAGGTTTTCTTTTGCCGAGCTTATCCGACAAGGCACCGGTCAGAACAGTCGTTACGGTTGCGACAATCGCACTTACACCTACCATCGTTGCAATGGCATCGGGATTTGTTGTAACAGTGTTATAAAGAAAAATGTTGAAGTACATATTTTCCACCGTCCAGGCGATTTGACCCGCCAGACCGAACAGTACGACTGTCAGCCAGAGTTTCGTTTGCTTTTTTTTCATAGATTTCTTCCTTGTTTTATATTGTGTTTATAACATGTTTAAAGATTTATGATAAAAACCAAATTGTGTTGATTTTTATCATACAGCATTTTTTGTTGTTTTATTAACACAATTATATTTTCCTTATGATTGTAACGCTTAGTATTTCAAGGAAAAAAGTGACATACTTTTTTGTTTGGGAGAATTTGCGCAATCAATTAATAAAAATAAAAGACATTTTATTCTATATATGAAAAAAGCCGCACATAATATCTGCATTAATAATGCAAGAATCAATTTGTATGCTTTTTGCAGACAATCAGGCATCGTTTTAGAATTATCATAATAAAAAAAGAATAAAGAAGAATATTTATGAAGCTATACTTAACCGTTACACTTGCGGACATTGCGGAAGGTAAACCAATATCTATGAAAGTATGATAGAAATGTAATCTACTATCACAAAACGAGGTAATAATAACAATAATTTTACCATGGACGAAGTAATCCTTGCCCATTCCTGCACGATGCGGCAAGGTGCTCAAAATAATAAAAGAGGAAGATATTATATATGGGAGGACCTATAGTGTTTATAATATGCGTTCTGTTTCTGATTAGCTATCTGGTATACAAGTTCGCAAAGAAGAAAGGCGAAAAGGAAGTCTTGTTGAAAGCATCGAATGTCATGGATAATAACGAGCCATTAAGATCGCCATGTATAATCCATATTAAAGTGAACAACAACGTGAGTACGCAGATTGGTGGTCCCTGGCGTTACGGGTTTTCTCTGAACGGACAGCCACCCGTCTTTACTATTCTCGGCGGTGAAATGGAACTGATAACGAATGTAAAACACAACACTCTGTTGGGCTATGGCCGAGGTACCTATGGAGGTTATAAGAAGCCCAATATTGAAGAGCCTTTTCGCTTCGATGCAGCAGACGGCGGTATAATTCAACTGATTGCGGATGTGAAGTTTGCATACCAAAATGATGTAATGTGGAAGAGCAATCTTTCGGTTGAGGAATAAATTATCGAACCAAAGCATGATACTGGACGTTGCAATTAATGATCTGGATTCTTTTGTACGGCAAAGAGCGATGGAAAAGTTAACTGACCAATCCGTTCCGGTGGAGATTGCTTTGGGAGATAAGATCAGTTCTGAAGATGCAATACTTTTAATTTCCGATAAAGATGCGCTTGCAACTATTGCACATCAAGCAAAAAACACTAAAGTGAAGCGAATGGCTTTTAAGAAATTGGGCGGTTATATCTGTACCTTATGTGGTGCGGAAAACTGGCCGGATAACGGGCATACTATCTCCTGCATTTGCTCTCAATGCAAAGCAGAAAACCATGATTTCATCCATATTGATAATGTAATCGATCACAGGGATTATGAAAGCGGAAGCAGATGGGACGAATGTACCCGTTGCGGACTGACGATTAGAAATCAGAATCTAATCGTCTGTTTAATTCTAACAATGTAACATCTTAATGAATCGGATTTTTTGAAATTAATCAAATGACATATGCAGAAAAACCCTGTTTTATAAAATGTATATATTAAAACAACTAAATAACCGGCTTTTCTATTTAAAAAAATATACTGAAATTATTATTATTTTACTTTTACAAAAAGATTTCTGCTTAAGGATGTTCTAAAGTATTAGAGGTGTAGAGTCATTTTTAACTAACACAAAGCGGATATGTAGACAGGCACAGGTAGAATCGATCCGGAAAAAATAGAATTTGCGGAGGTTTGGCAAATGGTGATTTTAGAAGGTTTGGTAATGTCATTTTGGCTTTTGCTTATATGTGTTGTAGGTATAGCAAACGGACCGGTAGGCTTGGTTTTTTTCTATGAGCAGGATGTACAAGACAGAGTAATCGAATTAGGCCTGACAACAACGGATAAAATCAAGAAAGATACAATTATAACGATTCTTGCAATTTACATTCCTACTTTGATAGTTGTCCCGGTACTTGTGTATTTTGTTAATGGTACAAGAGGATTTTGGGATGGGTTTACCCAGATGACATGTATATATTTAATCATCAATCTTTTTGACAGATTTTTTATCGATTGGTATTGGGTTGGCCATACTAAAGCATGGGAGATAGAAGGTACTGAAGATTTAAAACCATACATTCCCAGGAAGACACTTATAATAAAGTGGCTTGGTACTATAATAATATCTCCGATGATGGCAGCTATCCCGGCATTTATCTTTCATTTATGTGGAATGTAAATTCAAATTTGTGAAACGAAACTTATAAATTAGAATTTGGCGAGGCAGGAGATGAATAAAACAACACTTAATGCAAACCAGCTAAAATTAATAGCAATTATTGCGATGACAATAGACCATATTGCAGATCTCTTTTATCCGGGATTTCCGGCACAGCCTTTGCCGATTGCATTGCATTTGATCGGCCGGCTGACAGCTCCGATTATGTGGTTCTTTGTCTGTGAGGGATTTCATTACACGAGAAATATTAAAAAATATATGCTTCGAATGTTTATATTTGCGGTAATTTCACATTTTGCCTATTGTTTTGCATTCGGTATTAATCCGATTCCGTTCAGTACCGGAATATTTAATCAGACGAGTGTCATGTATCCGCTGTTTATTTCTGTAGTAATATTATGGTTGCAATATGAAGAAAAAAGTATGAACAAATATTTGAAATTTGCAATTGTTTTTGTGCTTATTTGGAGTGCTTTTCCGGCTGACTGGAGCTGTATAGCAGTTTTGGCAATACAGCATATGTATAGAAAGCGCGGAGATGTAAAAGGACAGATGACAGCAATTGTATTTTGGGTGTTTTTCTATGGGGTAATATCATTTTTCTTTGTCAGTAAAGTATACGCACTTGTGCTGGTCGGTGTTCTGATGGTTTATCCGTTGTTAAAAATATATAACGGTGAAAAAGGGAAAGCCGGCTGGATGAAAATGTTTTTCTACATCTATTATCCGCTGCATCTGATTATCATTGGAATTTTACGTATCTTGATGTATGGGAATGTGCCGTTGTTGTTTTAAAGTTGAAAATCCTGAAGTTAAAGCTGAATATGATACGTTGCAACCTGAGTATGATATTATTCAAGCAATGATTGATGCAAGAAATTACTTGAATATTACGCAAAAAGAATTGTCTGAGCGAACAGGCATTACTCAGGCAGATATTAGCCGCATTGAAAACGGAACAAGAAATCCAAGTCTTAACACGGTTAAGAGATTGGCGAAAGGATTAGGAATGCAGTTGAAAATTGAATTTATCCTTACACAGTCCGATAAAATAATTTTATGGATAGGAAAATCATATGAAGTATGACGAAGATTTAGAGCAGTCATTTCAGGACTAGAAGAACTAACTGATGATCAAAATCTTGTATACAGTGCATTAGAAAACAAAGAATTAGCAAGTTCTTCATTATCGGAAATAAAGAGGTTTGGAAAAAATAAAGTATTAGAACTACTTGAAACATTAATTGAATCAGGATATATAGAGAAATTCGAAAATTGGTGTATTTCTTTGAGTTATTTTAGGATTAAAGGCACCGATGTTGGCACCAATATTGGCACTAATATTGATTATTTGGCACCGATAGAATATAATCACATCTGAAGGAGGTGCAGAAAATGAATCAATATATTGAGTCGGAAACCGTTGAATTGAAAGCTAAGTATGCAGATACGTTCGCACGAGAACTTGTGTCTTTTTTAAACGCCGAGGGAGGCATTATATACATTGGGATTCAAAACGACGGCAGCGTAATCGGTGTTAATAATATAGATAATACATTAAAAAATATTTCTGATTGTATCACTGACCAAATTGAGCCGAGTCCACGGGGAGAAGTGACTAGCGAGATGATACATGAAGAAAACCGGTCAATTATAGCTGTTCATGTAAAAAAGGGAATTAAACCGCTCTATTGTATCAAAAAATATGGATTTTCTTCAAAAGGCTGTCTTGTTCGGATAGGGACGACATGTAAGGAAATGTCATCAGAGGAAATTCAGTTCCGCTATAAATCTCAATTTATCAATGAGGATTATATGTTGTTAGCTCCATCAAAATATGCGCCCCTTTCGTTTAATATGATGAAAATATTACTTACGAGTCGGGGATTTCATATCAACGAAAATTCATTTGAGGCGTCATTTAATCTAAGAAGAAATGATGGTACATATAATCTGCTGGCAGAAATTTTGGCTGACCAAAACATGTTGCCGTTAATATTTGTAAAGTTCATCGGAACAAATAAGGCTTCGATTTCTCATAGAAGCGATTATGGCGGGCAGAGTTTACTGCTTGGATACCAAAAGATGAAAGACAGACTGATTGCGGAAAACATATGTAAAACGGATACTACGATTCGTCCAAGGATAGATGAGTATCTTTATGATATAGATTGTGCTAACGAGGCACTCGTAAATATGTTCGTTCATAACGATTGGACAATCACGGAACCGCAAGTATCCTTTTATTCGGATCGCGTGGTATTTACATCACACGGCGGAATTCCGCATGGAATGACTGAAGAAGAATTCTATAGCGGAGTGAGCCGTCCGCGAAATGCTGTGTTGATGCGGGTATTCTTAAACCTTGGAATTGTTGAACACACAGGGCATGGAATACCGATGATTGTTGAAAAATACGGTAGGGAAGCTTTTGATATACATCAGAACTATATTGATGTCACGCTGCCTTTTAATCAGGCTGTTTTGGCATCGATGCCACAGATTGGCACCGATGATGACACCGATAATAAGGATATTCGTTTGAACGAGGATTTATCTGATACTGAGAAGAAACTAATCCTGGAGTTAATTAAAAATCCGAAATACACATACAATCAGTTGGCATCAGAGATTGGAATTTCACGGAGAACTGTTTCACGAACTGTGGCATCGCTCGTTGAAAAAAAATATATTGAAAGAATCGGCAATCATAAGTCCGGATTCTGGAAGATAATTCGTTGATTTTTTTCTTCTTCTGTGTAATAACTCCAGAATATCATGCTGCTTTTGTGTCCGGAGATATCATCATGCTTAAACGCATAGATCTTCCGACAGAAGAGGATTTTATCTTAGGCTTAGATGAAGCTGCTGATTGGGCTGCATCTGTTGGTTATGTTGAAAAAGATGTTAACGATATAATTCAATCTGTTAGAAAGAAAAAGCGTAAATAATTGTTAGTGGCGATAAATACTTGTAAGATATGAACAAAAGCGAAAACAATTTACACTTATTACCTGGATTATATTTACTTCAGTTTGAAGCAATATGCCATGACAATCTAATTAAATGTTTAAATGATCTGTTCACAACTGACTTAGAAAAACCAAAATACGGTTGCGTAAACGGACTTAACACATTTATTTCGTTTGGTCATTTCTTAGATGCATCAATCTTCACGTAAGGAACGATAATGATAACAGAACTAAAATTATTACAAAAAGTTATTCGCAAAATTATTTCATTAGATATTGATTATAATCTTTAATGTAAACATCCCATAAAAGACGACTGGTAAACAAAATCTAGTTGTCTTTTAAAATTCTGGTTTTGTAACATCTTTCTGAATCATGTAAACTTTATCTATTATACATTCGGAGGAATTCCATGTTAACAGGCGAATTAAGAAATAAAGTAGATGCAATCTGGACTACCCTTTGGAATGAGGGTAGCACCAATCCGTTAACTAATATCGAACAAATTACTTATTTAATATTTATGAAGAGTCTGGATCAAACTGAATTGGTCAAGGAACAAGATGCTAATCTTTTAGGGATTCCTCACGTATCTATCTTCCCGGAGGGCAAACCGGAATTTCGCTGGCATAAATTCAAAGAATTAGGTACTGCGGAAGAAATGTTTCTTCTGATGCGTGATAGAATCTTTCCTTTTATTAAAAACTTACAGGGCGAAGATGGCAAAACTTCTTTTTCCAGATATATGAAGGATGCTATATTTCAAATTAATAAACCTAGTACTTTGCAAAAAGTAGTAACTGCCATCGATGAACTGCCAACGGATGACAGAGATTTAAAAGGTGATATTTACGAACATTTATTAAGCAAATTATCTCAATCAGGAACTAACGGGCAGTTCCGAACACCACGTCATATTATTAACATGATGATAAATTTGGTTAAGCCCACACCGGAAGATATTATTTGCGATCCGGCGATGGGG
>JBMNJV010000001.1:0-1019812 GCA_050951845.1 Saccharofermentanales bacterium | reverse complement strand
TATCTGCTGTAGTCATAAAATCCTTTGCCGGTTTTGCGGCCTAATTTGCCGCCGCGAACCATTTTACGGAGCAGAGGATGCGGACGATATTTTGAATCACCGGTTTCAGCATACAAAACTTCCATAATTGCCAGGCAAACATCCAAACCGATCAAATCCCCTAATTCCAACGGTCCCATCGGATGGTTGGCACCGAGTTTCATCGCTGTATCCACACCTTCGGCACTCGCTACATCTTCCGCGACAAGTCCGACCGCTTCATTGATCATCGGAATCAGAACTCTGTTTACGACAAAACCTGCATTCTCATTTACTTTAACCGGTGTCTTGCCGATTTCTTCAGAAATTTTTGTAATTTTTTCGACCAGTTCATCCGGTGTATTGAGACCCGGAATAACTTCAACTAATTTCATAACCGGAGCCGGATTAAAGAAATGTAAACCGATCAGCGGACGAGTTAAGCCGTTGCCGATTTCCGTAATGGAGAGTGATGAAGTATTGGTGGCAAACATTGTATCCGCTTTACAAATTCCATCCAATTCTTTGAAAGTTGCTTTTTTGATCTCCATATTTTCAAGAGCGGCCTCAACTATTAAATCACAATCAGCCAAGTCTTTGTTTAAGCAGGGTGTGATATTTGCTACAATCGCATCTGCTCTATCCTGTTCCATTCTGCCCCGGTCAACCAATCTGGCCAATCCTTTAGCAATTCTTGCTTTGCCGGCTTCCGCCAATTCAAGATTTATATCTGAAAGCATCACCTCGTAACCTTCCGTTTGAGCAAAAGTTTGAGCAATGCCGCTTCCCATTGTACCTGCACCGATAACTCCTATTTTCATATTTGTTCCTTTCTTTCGAATTAAAAATAGTAATTCACCATTCGTCTAAACTGTTAACTGAGTAACCCCTATCAAACCCGCTCATTTTGCCCTGTATTTTTCCATTCGTCTAAACTGTTAACTGAGTAACTGAGCAAAATTACTGACATCTGATAATACTGATAAAATATATTATTTATTTACAAAATTCTTTTCTTTGCGCTTTTCCAAGAATGCATTCATGCCTTCTTTTTGATCGGCTGAATCAAAACATGCTCCGAATAAATCAACTTCGATTGCAATTGCCGAATCAATATCGGTTTGCAACCCGCGATCGATTGCTTCTTTTGTATAACGTACGGCAATCGGAGCATTGGCAGCAATTATCGCAGCCATTTTTTCAGCTTGCGCCATCAATTCTTCTTGCGGATACACTGCACTTACCAGACCGATCTCCAAGGCTTGATCAGCTTTAATATTTCTGCCTGTGTAGAGAATTTCTTTTGCTTTGGAAAGTGAACCGATTACACGAGCCAATCTTTGAGTACCGCCGAATCCCGCTGTAATTCCGAGACCGACTTCAGGTTGACCGAAAATGGCATTATCACTTGCTAAACGAATATCACAACTCATTGCCAATTCATTGCCGCCGCCTAATGAATAACCATTAATTGCTGCAATAACCGGAATCGGAAAGTTCTCAATATCGCGCATGACTTTATTACCGGTAATACCTAATTCTTTACCCGCTGCGGAATCCATATCTACCATTTCGCCGATATCCGCACCAGCGACAAAAGATCTGTCACCTGCACCTGTCAGGATTACACATCGTACTGTTTCAAGATCCAAACCGGCAAAAGCTGAGGCAATTTCTTGCAAAACCTGGGTATTTAATGCATTCAGTGCTTTGGGCCGATCAATTGTAATCGTTGCTACCGCTTCATTTAAACTAACTTTTACAAATTCCATTTTTTCCCCCTTTTATTCGATCTTTTCTTCAATCTTATTATTTGCAGTGTACGGTTGCTGTTCTCTTTCATGATCTCAGCAGCTGTCTGTTCCTTCTTTTCATATATCAAATTGCATGGCATTTATTTGTATTTTCTGATTGCAGTGGCACAACCCATTCCGCCACCGATACATAAGGTTGCTAAACCGAGTTCAGCATCTTCACGACGATTCATTTCATGTATTAAAGTAATCAAAATACGTGTGCCTGATGCACCGATCGGATGACCTAAAGCTATTGCGCCACCATTTACATTGACTTTGGCCGGATCTAATTCCAAATCACGCAAAACAGCAAGCGACTGTGAAGCAAAGGCTTCATTTGCTTCGATCAAATCAAAATCCTGAATTCCGAAATCTGCTTTTTCCATCAGATTTCTGGTTGCATAAATCGGTCCAAGTCCCATCAAAGCAGGATCTACACCACCTAAAGCACTATCAATCCATTCCGCCTCCGGCGTTACACCGAGTTCTTTGGCTTTTTCTTCGCTCATCACAACTACCGCAGCAGCACTATCATTGATAGTTGATGAATTACCGGCTGTGACTATACCGTCTTTTTTGAAAGCAGGACGTAATCTAGCCAATCCTTCAACAGTTGTTCCGGCACGAATACCCTCATCTTGATCAAAAATCACTGTGTCTTTGCGTTGCTTAACTTCTACTGCAACAATTTCATCTTTGAATTTACCGTCTGCTTGAGCTTGAGCTGCTTTTTGCTGGCTATTGGCTGCAAACTCATCCAACTCTTCCCTGGTCAAACCATATTTTTCTGCTACATTTTCTGCCGTAATCCCCATATGATAATTATTGAAAATGTCGGTTAAACCGTCATAGGTCATCGTATCGTGAATTTGAGCATCGCCCATGCGGTAACCATAGCGGGCTTTGGTCAGTGCATAGGGCGCATTCGACATATTTTCCATACCGCCGGCAATTACGATATCCGCTTCGCCGTATTTTACTAAACGAGCTGCCATGTTAACCGCTTCCAGACCTGATCCGCAAACTATATTGACTGTCATGGCAGGCGTTTCCACCGGCAATCCTGCATGTATCGCTGCTTGCCTCGCAACATTTTGACCTTGTGCAGCTTGTAACACGGAGCCCATATAAACCATATCCACATCTTCAGGTTTAATTCCCGCTCTTTTTACAGCTTCTCTAATCACAATTTCTCCTAATTTAGCAACAGGTACGGTACTCAAACTACCTCCCATTGAACCGATCGCTGTTCTGGCTGTTCCGGCTATGATTACTTTTTTTGACATAAAATACCCTTTCTTAATTTCAAATTTAATAAATTTGGATCTGTTTTCAACTTATGTTTGATAAAAAATACAAGAAAACTCAACCCACATGATTGATTCTTATTGTATTTGATTATATAATCATTATCAATGAGTATATGTGATTGTTTGGTTTTTTCGGACATTCTTATAAAAATTTCGACATCACTTTGGTGATTAAATCAATTAAAAATTATAATTATATGTTTCGGAATAATATTTGCTATAATAATTATTAATATTTCTAACTAGTAGGAGGAGATTATTATCAATATCAAAAAAAGACAACAACAAATATTAGATTGTGTACAGGACAGGGGAGAAATATCTGTAAATGAATTAATTGATATAATTTCCGCATCACCTGCAACTATACGTCGCGATATTTCCACTTTACATAATGAAGGTCTGATATCTCGCTCACACGGATTTATTCATGTTGTAGACAAAGATGATTCTGTTTTACCTCTATTTAACAGAAAAATCATAGCCGCTTCAGAAAAAGAACAAATAGCAATAAAAGCCGCTGAATTAGTTCAACCAGGCATGACGGTTATCTTAGATTCAGGATCCACTTGTCTTGCAATTGCTTTGGCCATTATGGATAAGGAAATAACAGTAGTTACCAATTCAATTGAAATATGTTCAACTCTGGCCTCGACAAATATTAAAGTTATTTGTACCGGCGGTATCCTTGAAAACAGGCATATGTGTTTTTTGGGCAGAGATGCAAATATTTTTATTGAAAAAATTGAAGTTGATATCGGTTTTATCGGTGCAACAGGTATTAGAGTAGATAAAGGTTTCACAACATCATCTCCTTTACAGTACGATTTTAAGAAACAATTAATTATGTCTTCAAGAAAACCTTATATCGTTTTTGACAGCAATAAATTTTATTCAGCTAATTTATACGTATTTGCAAACTATACCGACAACTTCACAGGGATTATCACAAACTCATCTGATGATGAATTAGTTCAAAAACAATTAAAAGTCATGGCAGATAATGGATTAGATGTTATCTTAAGTCAGTGAAATCTATTGAATAATAAGATTATTATTCAATAGATTATATCGTCAATTGTCACCAATTATCATCAGAAAATGTCAGTTGGATTTTTTACGTTCAAATATTTTATTACAACTGCTTACCAAATCTTCAGCAGTCAGACCATATTCTTTCATCAGAAAATCCTCCGGTCCGACCTGACCGAAGCAATCTTGTACACCATGTTTTACGAGAGGAGCATATTTTCCTTGTGCTAAAGCAGATGCTACTGCATCACCTAATCCGCCAATTACATTATGGTTTTCTGCTGTTACAATGGCTCCTGTTTCTTCAGCACATTTATAGACCAATTCATCGTCCAACGGCTTTACAGTAAACATATCTACAACTCTGGCTGAAATCCCATCTTGTTTCAGTATTTCAGCAGCTCTTAAAGCTTCTCCAACCATTATGCCACAAGCAATTATTGTCAAATCTTTTCCTTCACGAAGAATATTTCCTTTGCCTAATGTAAAAGTTGATCCTTCATCATAAATCCTTTTTGTAGCTTTTCGCGGACTACGGAAATAGGAAACCCCTTTTCGATCTTTCAATTCTTTTAGTAACCACGCTAACTGCACACCATCGGCAGGATCAAAAACACCGGCTCCCGGAATAGCACGCATTAAAGCCATATCTTCAAAAGGCATATGGGTTCCTCCGTTAAAAGCGGCTGTTACGCCGGGATCAGAACCGAATATTCTGACACTATTTCCCGCATATCCGATCGAAAGAAAAATTTGATCATAACTTCTTCTTGATGCAAATGGTCCGAATGTATGCACATAGGGTATTCTCCCGACAGCAGATAATCCGCCGGCAATCCCCATCATGTTAGCCTCAGCCACTCCAATATTAATTGCAACTTGAGGATTCTCTTGCCAAAACTTGTATGTTCCTATTGAATTCATGAGATCAGCATCCAGATAAATTATTCGCGGATCTTCTTTGGCCAAGCTTTCAAGAGTTTTTGCAAAAACAGTTTTGTGGTCTTTTAATTCAATTTCACCGTCATATATTACTTTAAACATATCATTCATTTCCTCTAATTGAATTCAAGTGCTCTTGAAGATAAGAAATCGCTCTTCGGGAAAAATCTTCCGTCAATCTGACATGGTGATTCAATAACAGTTCTTCCAGTTCAGGAATTCCTTTACCCTTAATTGTATCCAAAATAATACAATGCGGTTTTTCTGCAGTTTCTTTGCATTTTCTTATTGCTTCTAAAATAGCAGATATGTCATGTCCGTCAATTTCCTGGACATGGAAATTAAACGCTTTAAATTTATCTGCAACAGGAGCTATATCAACTATATCCTTCATATACCCGTCTAATTGTTTCTTGTTATAATCAATAAACCAGATCATATGATCAAGTTTTTGTTGTCCGGTAAACATTGCACCTTCCCATACTTGACCCTCATTTGCCTCTCCGTCACCTACAAAAAGATAGGTATAGGAATCTTTGTTCGCTAATTGATTTCCTAAAGTCATACCAATAGCTGTTGAAACTCCTTGACCTAAAGAACCGGTCGTCATGTCTACGCCGGGCGTTAATTGTCGATCACAATGACTGGGTAATCTTGTTCCGGGTTTATTTAATGTTTTTAACCAATCCGGCGGAAAAAAACCTTTCAATGCAAGTGTCGCATAAAGGGCAGGTCCTGCATGTCCTTTGGAAACAATGCAGAGATCCCGATCCTCCCATTGCGGATTTTCAGGATCATATCGCATTTCATACCCATACAATACTGCTAAAGCATCAACGATGGAAAGGGAGCCGCCTAAATGTCCAAACCCCAGATTTGCCATTGCTTTTACTGTTTCCAGTCTTATCTCCGCTGCAAATTCTTGCAATTCATTTACTAAATTATTTGACATGTCTTTTCCATTTTATTTTAAATAATCTATTTTACCGAACTACCGGTAAAGTAGATCCGCCGAAAGGCATCACTATTACTGTCGCATTTTCCCCAAGTTTTGCCTTTGCAGCATTATATGCGGTCTGGACATCTGAGAAAGGTTGCATAAAGATTTCTTTCACCAAATCAACCGGCATATCCGAAACAAGAAAAATTTCTGCCTTTGCCATAACCAAAGCTATGGCAGCGGCTTTATGCCCGCCTAATTGAAAATCATTTTCTATTCTTTCAATTAAATCTGAAGGCTTTTCAGCACTTAACATCCATTCTTCAAATACAGATTCACCCATACCTTCGGCACATGATCCCACCAGAATAATTATCCCGCCGTCTTTTACAGCATATTTTGCATTGTCTAAAGCTTTTTGCGTTTGATACATATTCAGATCTTTGGGTTTGCCACCTTGAGAAACAATTACTATGTCTGCTTTTTCTTCTATCGGTTTTGAATACATTTTATCCAAAATTTTGCAACCTGCTCGATGCGCTTCAATATAATGTCCGGCAACCGAATCGACAATATTTTTATGCGCATCAAGAACTACGTTGCATATGAAATCGATATTACAGTACTTGATCGCATCTTCCAAATCATCACGTACCGGATTATTATCTACATTACCGGCACAAGCTTTGGCATGTGTCATCATACTGTGATTAGACTGAATTGCTTCTCTGGTGGAAACCCCCGGCATAATGGCTTTTGCACCGCCACTGTAACCTGCAAAATAATGATATTCAATATTAGCAATACAAATTCTGCGATCTGCCTCAGCTACCGAGCGACAAATATCTATCGGTGTACCGAGAGCGGTTTTACCCATGTGAACCAAATCCGAATTATCTCCATCTATACATTCAACTTGTCCATAAACTTCATTACCGACTAATTTCTTTTTTTCTTCTTCAGTCTGAAATCTATGCGAACCCAGAGCAAAAACAATTTTTATATCGGAGTATGCAACACCGGCTTTACGCAAACGTTTCAATATAGAAGGAATTATTTGATGTGAAGGAACCGGTCTGGTTATGTCAGAAGTAATAATTACAATTTTCTCATGAGGTTTAACAATATCTTCGAGTCGCGCTGTGCCAATCGGATTATCCAAAGAGTATTCGACTGCATCAACACCTGTTCTCACATGTTCAACCACATTTTCTTGCAATACATCTAACAGAACGTTATCTGCAATTTCCACACTCTGTGATCTGTCCCCTATATTAATGTCAATAAGCATCATATTCTAACCTTTACTGTTTTATTGCATAGAATCGAATTTATCAACATTAGATTCCATTGCACGAACTAAAGCCAAAGTTTCTCCTGTCATGAAACGCACCATTGCTCCGCCTGCTGTACAAACGTAATCAATATCTTTAAGATCGATATATTTTCCTGCTGCTTGTACCGAATCGCCGCCTCCAATAACGGAAAATCCTTCAGCCGCAGCAACTTTTTCCATAATACTGCGCGTACCTGCCTCAAATAATTGATCTTCGTAGACTCCTGCCGGTCCATTACAGAACAATGTGCCTGCCGATTCAATAATTGAACCGTAATATTTCATGGTTTTTTCACCGATGTCCGAGAAAGAAGCATCATCTATCGGTAAATTTTCTACCGGTGTTTCTATTCTTTGACCGTTTTGGGCATAGGCAACATCCAAAGGAACCTCTATCTTTCCCGGAAAATCTGCCAAATACTTTTTGGCAGGTTCAACAAATTGGAGAAAATCTTTATTCTTCAAAAATGAAGTATATTGTTTACCGGGTTCGATTCCCTTAGCCATCAGCATAACCTGACCTACAACACCGGTTGTTAAAATCTTGTCAGCCGTTCCTTTTGCCAAAACTTGTTCCATCATGCCGAAAGCATCAGATATTTTCGCTCCTCCTAATACAAAAACACTCGGTTTTTTCGCATTGTGCAAAACAGTAGACAGAACTGAATATTCCTGAAAGAATAATTCACCTGCAGCTGACGGTAATACTTCCTGAAAAGCTACCATGGACGGACAATATCTATGTGCTGCTGAAAATGCTTCATTGATATACACATCGAACAGAGGAGCAAGTTGTCTGATCAGCCAAGTTTTAGTCATCTGTTGCGGAGTTAAATCAACAACTGTTTCAAATACGCTGACTTCTTCGGTTAAATATCGCAGATTTCCCAAGATGATCGCCTCGCCTGAATTTAATTTCTTGACAGCATTTATTGCAGCAGGTCCGCACACATCATCAATATAATCAACTTTTCTATCTAACAAATTACTCAGAATTTCAGCATGCTCTGCCAGAGGGTAAAGATTATGATAATCCAGTGTATCTCCTTGATGCGCAATAATGGCAACTTTTGCTCCTTGTTCCAAAATGTTTTTTAGTGTAGGAACACTGCGTTCAAGCCTTGTAAAATTAGTAATCTTCTTGGTTTCCGGATCAAGCGGAGAATTAATATCTAACCTTAAGAGTACATTTTTGTCCTCATAATTGACTTCTTTATAAGAATGAATTTTCATTTCCATTTTCCTATCCCCAAATTTTCATTGGTTGCATTTGTTCCGTCTTCCCGGTTATCCTGCAAACCCATCGCCGCTCTTATTGCATCTATCGTTTCAGGTATCGTTACTGCCTCTTGCGGTATATTGATCGCAAACATGATGTCATCTCCCGATTCCACTATGCTGTCTTCCCAAACCGCTATCTCATACATATCACCCCGGGGATTTCCCAGATCTCTGGCATAACGGAACAACGAGGCATTACCTTTGAAACCGTCATCTATTCTGACTATGCGAATTCTCGGATGCGCCCGGAAAGCTGCCAAGGCCTGATCTCTGCTTATTTTTTCCTTACCGGTAGCCACCACGGTTATTATATGACCATGGGTTACCGGGGTATGAACCAGGATCCCTGTCGCTTCGATATGCGGCATTATTGTCATTAAATCTACTGCCTGATGACTAGGGGCTTTATCCATCTGTAATGCGTTCGTCAAACCTCTGTGATAATCTCCCGGATCTGCCACCCTGCGTATTATTGTCATTGCTACTTTCTCTATGCCGAATTCCCGGTCTAAACAATCTACCGCACGGATTACACCTGTCGTATTACATGATGTTAATTTTAAATAATCTTTGCCGATACCTTTTTCATAATTTGCATATCCATGGAAAAATACATCCGCTATTTCATTGGATTCTCCGCCTTGGAAAATCGCTTTCGTTTTGTTCGCTTCGTATATCTTCTTATTTTTGATACCGACACCGCCCGGAGATGAGTCCAGCATTATATCTACTTTGTTTACTAATTCTTCAAATGTTCCTGATACCGGTATGCCCAGTTCTTCAAATTTACTTTTATCTGCACCCTCTACAAGATATAAGTCATAAGGCATGCCTTTTTCTTTTAACGCTCTGACTGATAAAGTAGGAGCTATATCGGCAATACCTACAAGTTCCATATCTTTTTGGCGAGCAACTCCGTCTGCCAATCTCTGTCCTATTACTCCATAACCTGATACACCAACTTTGATCTTTGTCATAATTACCTCACTTGCATAGACAACGTTTTGTTAAATGAATTAAAAAATAAATGAATATTGAAACTTATATGTTCAATTTCAACCATAGTACTTGATTATTTAATCATTGTAAATGATTATATGTGATTGTTTCGTTTTTTCGGACATTCTTATAAAAATTTCGGCATCTATTTGGTCATTAAATCAATTAATTTGGTTATCTTATTTTTAAAAATCAAAAAAGGGAGATTCTTCACGGATTCTCCCTTTTAATGTTACTTGGATATTTACTTTTGATGTTTTATTTAATAAACAATATATCCTTTCAGGATCTTATTAAATAATGATTTTACAGATTGCCGTCTGCTTTTGCCATGTGCATTAAGAGATCAACTGTACGGTTTGAATAACCCCATTCATTATCATACCAAGATACGACTTTGAAGAAACGTTTTTCGCCCGGTAGATTATTTTGCAATGTAGCAAGTGAATCATAGATTGAAGAACGTGAATCACCGATAAAGTCAGTTGAAACAACTTCTTCATCACAATATCCCAGGATACCGTCTAGATAAGTTTCTGAAGCTTTTTTTATCAATGCATCGATTTCTTCGATTGAGGTATCGCGTTTAGCTGTGAATGTTAAATCTACAACTGATACTGTAGGTGTAGGAACACGGAAACTCATTCCGGTCATAATGCCGTTAACTTCCGGAATTACCTGACCGACAGCTTTTGCAGCACCGGTTGTGGAAGGAATAATATTAATAGCTGCAGCACGTCCGCCACGCCAGTCTTTCTTGGAAGGACCGTCAACAACTTTTTGAGTAGCAGTATAAGAATGGATTGTAGTCATCAAGCCCTTTTCGATGCCTATTCCTTCTTCCAATATAACTTTAACTACCGGAGCTAAACAGTTTGTTGTACATGAAGCATTGGAAACCAAATCATGTTTTGCGGAATCATATTCGTTTTCATTAACGCCGACAACCATTAATTTAACTTCACCTTTTCCAGGAGCTGAAATAATAACTTTTTTCGCACCTGCTTCCAAGTGGCCTTTGGCTTGATCCGAATGAGTAAATAAACCGGTTGATTCAATGACATAATCTACGCCTAATTCTTTCCACGGTAAACCACTTGGTTCTCTTGTAGCCATTATACATTTTGTTTTATGTGTACCGTCTACAATAATGATGTCATCTTCTTCCAAACTAGGATCTGATTTCTCTGTATCGAGTTCAAATTGGAATTTACCTTGTGTAGAATCATACTTTAACTGATAAGCAAAATATTTCGCATCTGTAGTAATATCAGAAACTGCTACAATGTCAATTTCATTGCCTAACAATCCTTGCTCGCAAATTGCCTGGAAAACCATACGTCCAATACGACCAAAACCATTTATACCTACTTTAATTGCCATTAAATATTCCTCCTAATTCTTCATAAAAATAATGCTAAACATTATTTCAATCTTATGATATTAACCTTACTAATTCTACCTGATTATGCATTGCTTTTCAAACTATTTTACAATTGCGAAGTTTAATTTCTATATTTCTTGGAATGATTCTTTGTTTGCACACTTTTTAAACTTATTCGAGAATCTGGCGGCTCAACCTTAAATAGTGTGCATGGCACATAGAAAATCAGGCTATTTCAAATCAAAGATGCACACTTTTTAAGCTTATCCGAGAAATCTGTGGTTCAACCTTAAATAGTGTGCATGATACATAGAAAATCAGGCTATTTCAAATCAAAGATGCACACTTTTTAAGCTTATCCGAGAAATCTGTGGTTCAACCTTAAATAGTGTGCACGGCACATAGAGAATCAGACTTTTAAAATCGGCTTGCGGGCTGCTTTGGTTTCATCCGGTCTGGTAATCGGCATATCATGCGGCGCATATTTCAAGAGATCAGGATTTTCAGCAGCTTCTGCCGCAATAGCATTGAATGCATCTGCCAGGCCTTCCAGCCCCTCTACAGTTTCCGTATCTGTAGGCTCAACCATCATCGCTTCCGGAACAATCAAAGGAAAATAAACCGTAGGCGGATGATAGCCGTAATCAATCAAACGTTTTGCAATATCCGTTGTAGTCACGCCGTATTTCTCTTTTTGCCGGGCTGCGGTAATAATAAATTCATGCATTGCCGGTTCCTGATAAGGAACGTGATATGAATCCCGCACACGTTCCAAAAGGTATCGCGCATTGGCAACAGCCGCTTCCGAAACTTCCGCCAAACCTTGCTTGCCATAAGCTAAAATATAAGCATATGTTTTGACACAGACCGAAAAAGATCCGCTGAATGCCCTAACTTTGCCGATTGACTGCGGACGGTCATAGTCCAGAATGTATTTTGCCTGATCCTTATTGTCTAATCTTTTGATCACCGGTTTCGGTAAAAAAGGTTCCAAAATTTTCTTGATTCCGACCGGACCGGCACCGGGTCCGCCTCCGCCATGCGGTGTGCCGAATGTTTTATGTACATTGAGATGCACAACATCAAAGCCCATATCACCGGGTCGGGTTTGCATCAAGATTGCATTGGCATTGGCACCGTCGTAATAACACAATCCTCCGGCACCATGAATTAAGCTTGTAATCTCTTTTACCTCTTTTTCAAACAAGCCTAAAGTATTGGGATTAGTCAACATGATACCTGCAATTTTATCATCAATTTTTTGTTTCAAATCTTCAACATCCACCAGACCGTCAGCATTTGATTTGATTTCTCTGATCTCAAATTCCGCCATGGCAGCAGATGCCGGATTGGTTCCATGTGCAGAATCGGGAATTAACATCACTGTCCGTTCAAAATCTCCGTTTGCTTCATGGTAAGCTTTGATCATCATAATTCCGGTTAATTCGCCGTGGGCTCCTGCTGAAGGTTGAAAAGTAAAATGATCCATACCAAAAATGTCATTAAGTTGTTGTTCCAGATTGTAAAGCAAAGTTAAATTACCTTGCACTGTTTCTGTCGGCTGGAGCGGATGCGTATTTCTGAACCCGGGTAAATTCGCCATGTTCTCATTGACTTTCGGATTATATTTCATCGTACAGGAACCTAAAGGATAAGGACCGTTTTCAACACCGAAATTTTTAGCGGACATATTGGTATAATGGCGCAGCACTTGAATTTCAGATAAATTCGGTATATCCAGATCTTCTTCCCGCAAGAGATGTTCACCGTAAAAATCTGCAAAATTCGGCTTAATCACATCGCATTTTTTCAAAATGCGATTGACGTTATCTCCGGTTTGCGGCAGATCGAAAATTAAATTTGTTTGATATTTCATTTCAGCCTCCCAATACGTTTTCATGTCGAATCAAATTCGCTACCAAGGCAACAAAATCATCCATCGCTTTTTTCGATTTTTTCTCAGTTACTGCTAAAAGCCATACATTGTCAGACAATGCTAAACCTCCGATTACCCGATGTTCCAATAACTTTTTATTTAATACGTCAAGCGAACCGCCATATCTTGATTTGACTGCAAATTCTCTGAAAAACGGTTTATTATAAACCGCTTCAAATAAACCTGTCTGAATTAATTTATTGTGCAAATAAATCGCTTTGGCTGCGGATTGTTCCGCGACTTCCTTTAAACCGGATCTTCCGTTAAGAGCCAAATAAATGGTAGCTGCAGTTGCCAGCAAAGCCTGGCTTGTACAGATATTGGACGTGGCTTTTTCACGACGAATATGCTGTTCACGCGCTTGCATCGTCAGAACATAAGCAATTTTTCCTTCTGTATCCGTAGTCTGACCGGCAATTCGGCCCGGCATCTTACGCATCAGCTTTTGTTTTGCAGCCAGGAAACCGACTGCAGGTCCGCCGAAATTCAAAGGAATTCCTAACGGTTGTGCTTCACCACAGGCAATATCCACTCCGACTTCTCCGGGTGATTTAAACATTGCAAGACTGATTAAATCACAGGAAACAACAGATAAAGCCTGATTTTGTTCCGCTTTTTTAACTAACTCCCTCATGTCTTCGACGATACCGAAGAAATTCGGACTCTGAATCAGGAATCCGGCATAATCATCACCGGAAGGATATGTTCCTGCCGCTGTTCCTTGCTCATTTAATGCACCTATCTCAACTTCCAAACCGGCAGCATGGAAATATGTTTTGATTGTTGCTAAATATTCCGGATTCAGACCTTCGGAAATCCAGACTTTATCTTTTTTTGTCTGACGACAAGTTAAAAGCAAAGCTTCAGCCGCTGCCGAAGCACCATCATATATGGATGAATTTGAAACATCAAGTCCGGTTAAGCGACAGATATAGCTTTGCCATTCAAAGATTGCCTGCAGGGTTCCTTGCGATATTTCCGCCTGATACGGTGTATAAGAAGTTAAAAATTCTTGTCTGCCGATTATATGATCAATCACTGCAGGAGAGTAATGATCGTAAAAACCTGCACCTAAATATGAATCGTATTGATCAACTCTTTGATTGCGTTCAGCTAAATTTGTTAATTGAGCAATAATTTCCTGTTCGCTTAAGCCTTGAGCATTCAATCCGGAAAAACCCTTATCTTTGAGTTTGATTTCATCCGGAATTACCTCAAATAAAGTATCTAATTTCAGCCCGACCGACTTTAAAAGTTCAGCACGTTTCTCTCTGCTAATAGGTATATAACCGCTCATATATTTCTCCGATCGATAATGAATGTTCTGTTAAGCAAAATTACTGAAACCGGAAAAGTTCTTTAAATTAACTTAACAAATCAATGCGTCATACTGTTCTTTAATTTAACTTAACAAATCAATGCGTCATACTGTTCTTTAATTTAACTTAACAAATCAATGCGTCATACTGTTATTTAATTTAACTTAACAAATCAATGCGTCATACCGGGTATAATTTATTCAGCAATTTCCTGATATTTTTTAGCATCCAACAAATCTTCGATCTGTGCAGGATCGGATACTTTTATTTTGATAATCCAAGCAGCATAAGCATCTTCATTGATCAACTCCGGTTCTTCCTCCAGATCGGCATTAAATTCCAAAACTTCTCCGTCAACCGGCATGTAAAGATCCGATGCAACTTTGACTGATTCGACACTGCCGAAAATTTCACCTTTTTCTAAATTTTCACCAACTGAATCTACTTCAACATAAACAATATCACCCAGCTCTTCTTGGGCAAAATCCGAAATTCCGATTGTTGCGGTATCTCCGTCTAACAAAATCCATTCATGTGAATCTACATAATAACGATCGTCTCTGTACTCTGCCATATTATCCCTCCAAAACTATCAATTTACTATTAAAGTCTGAGTATTAATAAATATTAAACTGAATTTTTCATACGAAAGGTGTTGATGTAATTTTATACGTGTGATTTTTACGTCTGATTTCAATTTCAACTTCTGTGATATCTTCCGCTAAATCCGCTGTGACTAAGGCAAAAGCTATACCTTTGTTCAAAGTCGGCGAAAAACTGCCGGATGTGACATAGCCAATTTCTTGATTTTGAACGAAAACCGGATAACCGTCGCGCGGTATCGATTTGTCTTCAGAGATCAGAGCAATCAACTTCCTGTGTTGTTTGTCTGCCATTGCTTTGCCGATGAAATCACGCTCCAGCTCGACAAATTTGCCCAAGCCGGCTTCTAACGGATTTATTTCCGAACCCAATTCATGCCCGTATAAAGGCAATCCTGCTTCCAATCTTAAAGCATCACGTGCTCCCAAACCGCAAGGTTTGATATTTTCCGCTAACAAGTTTTGCCAAAGCTTGACCGTATCGGCAACAGGTAAATACACTTCATAACCGTCTTCACCGGTATAACCGGTTCGGGAAACTACCAATCGCTGATCATTTAACGGAAAATTCACCTGTCTGAATCTCTTTAAATTCTCAATGTGCTTTGCAATATCTAAATCCGGATAGATCGGTGTTAATGCATTCAGAACCGGATTCAGGCTGCCCGTCCCCTGAATTGCGATTAAGCCGTAACTAACCGTTTCATTGTTTATTGAAATCTCGTTTTGTTGTTCATACTTTGCCAGCATTTCCTGTAAATGAGCAAAATCTTTATCCGTATTTGCAGCATTGACAACTAACCAATAATCCTCTGTTTCCAATTGATAAACCATTAAATCATCGACGACACCGCCATCTGCATAACAGAGAAATGCGTAGTTGGTTAATTCGGGATTTCTATGACTTATTTTGCGCGATAGAACATAATCCAGAAACTTACCGGATCCGGATCCTGAAACTCTGATTTCTCCCATATGAGAAACATCGAACATTCCTTGCGCTTCACGTACAGCCAAAGTCTCATCTTTGATGCCGGTATACTGTACCGGCATTTCCCAGCCGGCAAAATCAACCATTTTCGCATTAAGCGCGAGATGCTCATCATAAAGTATTGTTCTGTTCATTGTTGACTCACTTTCCGGATAAATTTATTAATGATTATTAAGGCGATATTTTTACAGTCATCTGACAAAATGTATTGATAAAAGAGTATCACTAATAGTGGTTGTTTGCAATGAAGTACAATTCACCGATTCATTAATCCGGTGTTTGCTGAAGGAAAAAGTTAAAGTTTAAGAAAAATTAAAAACGCCGATCTTTATGTTAATAAAATCCTAAACTTTGCTGATTGTTTGATTTGACAGGCTTAACGTATAATGGGTTGGTATAAGCGAGGTATAAGAATGACCGATATTTCTGTAATCAATGATCAAGCCGAGTTGATTTCTCAAGATAATTCTGCGGATGCAAATAAAAGAAAGCAAGATATTGTCATTAAAGTTGACAATTTAAAAAAAGTTTATCGAGTAGGAAAGCAGCCTGTTTTTGCTTTGAACGGGGTATCTTTCGAAATTGAACGCGGTGAATTTTGTTCGATGGTCGGTACATCCGGTTCCGGAAAATCTACCTTGCTCAACATGCTGGCGGGTCTTGAACCACCGAGCAAAGGCAGGATCATTATAAACAAATTGCCGATTGTCGGTTTAAGCGAAAAAAGATTGGTTGATTTCAGGCGAGATCAGGTGGGCTTTGTTTTTCAATCTTTTAATCTGATTCAGACTATGACGGCTTGGGAAAATGTAGCATTACCGCTGATTTTCCGCGGTACGCCGATCGGCAGACGCAAAAAAGCTGCAATTGAAATGCTCAATAAATTAGGTCTGAAAACCCATATTTATCATAAACCGAATGAATTATCCGGCGGCCAACAGCAACGTGTAGGCATTGCAAGAGCTCTGATTTCAAATCCGGCAATCGTTTTTGCCGATGAACCTACAGGAAATCTTGATTCAACTACCAGTGCGGAAATCATGCAACTAATCCAGCAAATCTCGCGTGAGAATAATCAAACTTTAATTATGGTCACTCATGATGAGCATTTAGCTAATTATGCAGACCGCATTTTCCACATATCAGACGGTAAAATAACAGGCATTGAGAAGGGATCAAAGCACATATGAATAACATAAAATCAAAAACAAAAAAATCAAAAATATTTATTAGCTTATTTTTAGGAATTTTTATTCTGATGAGTATTATCACTCCAGGCTACAAGCAAACAATATTTGCCGGAGAAATTGATGAATCCGATAAAACTCCTGAAGTAATTATATCAGATACCGATTCTTCAGATACCGGATCATCTCCTTTGACTCCCTCACCTACTCCCGCACAGACTCCCGCACCTACTCCTGCACAGACTCCCGCATCTACTCCTGTACAGACCCCCGCATCTACTCCTGTACAGACCCCCGAGTCTACTCCTGTACAGACCCCCGAGTCTACTCCTGAACAGACCCCGCAATCTACTCCTGAACAGACCCCGCAATCTGCTCCTGAGCAGACTCCGCAATCTACTCCTGAGCAGACTCCGGATCAAACTCCTGATTCAACTACCAAATCTACTTCCGACCAGACTACTAAACCAAGTTCCGAGCCGACGCGTCAAGCCAAAAGAGCTCATCTTCTGGTAGGTGAAAAGCCGATGATCGATGGTAAGACCGGTGATACAATCCCGGTAGAAATTCCTGTAATCAATGTAGGTTCGGGCTATGCATACGATGTTTCTGCGACATTGAAAATTGACAGTAAAGATGATATTTTCCCTTTCAAAATCCAAAAAACAGTCTATAATGCATCATTAACAAACAGATTCGCCAGTATCAGTGAATTAATCGATCAAGACAATTTCACGAATATTGCAGCCGCATCCAGAATTCTCAAATTCGGCAATCTGAAAATCAAAGAAGATTTAGATTCCGGTTATTATCGTGTTAATTTTGAAATTACCTTCAGTGATGAAAATGCTTCCGGTAAAACTGTCGAACGGTATTTCTTTCTAAAAATCACCAATCCTGAACAACCCGACAACAACATGGAGGAACCCGAACTTGATCCGGATAACAGCATCGATCCCGGCGTATTTTCAGAAGGCAGCTATATCAGCGGTATATCCGGTTCAGAAGAAGAAAACAAATCGATTCCCCGCATAATGAGTACCGGTTTCACTACTAATCCGGAAAATGTGCTCGGCGGTACTGAATTTACTGCAAAAATTAAATTGAAAAACACCTCAAAAATTTCCGATGTAAAAAATATCAGAATCACTTTGAGCAGCATGGGTGAAAATGCGGCTGTCTTTATGCCTGTCAGCGGAGCCTCCACAATTTACATCGAAAATATTGAAAAAGATACGGAAATCGAACAAGAAGTTAAACTGAAAACTAATGCTACGATCGAACAAAAGGCTTATCCGCTCGAATTAAAATTTGAATATGAAGATGCCAAAGGTAACCCTTACACTGCCGAAGAATCCATTTCGATTATGGTCTATCAGGAATTACGTTTCGATTTAGGCAAAATGGAAATTATGCCGGATACTTTGGAAGTCGGAGATGATGCCAATATCATGTTCAGTGTATTCAATAAAGGCAAAGCAACACTGTATAACTTAACCATTGTAATTCCCGAAGGTGTTTTGGAAAAAAATGAAATCTTTATCGGAAATCTGGAATCAGGAAATTCTAAAGATGTTGATTTTATGGTAAAGGCCAGTCAAGCTACATTTGACAGTGAAATTCCCTTCCAAATTACATTTGAAGATGCGGTAGGCAAAGTGACTACAGTAGATAAGGCTTTTGAATTAACCATCAATGAAAGTGGCGGTTATATGGAAGAATTCCCAGGCGAATTTCCCGAAGGCGAATTTCCGATGGGCGAAGAGTCATATATGATGAATGAAAAAACGACAAAATTTCCTTGGTGGGGCTGGGCTTCAATCGGAGCAGGCGGACTCATTTTGATAGGTATTATTGTAAAAATTGTACGAATCCGTAAGGCAAAAAAAGAACAGGCGGAAATCGATGAAATGGTATGATCTGCTCAGATTAAGTTTAACCAATTTATGGCGTCGTAAATTGCGGTCTTTTTTAACTTTGCTCGGAGTTATTATAGGTACCGCATCAATCGTAACTATGCTTTCGATCGGTTTAGGTCAAAGCAAGGCAATGATGGACATGATTGATCAGTCATCTGATTTGACCACTGTTATCGTAAGAAATGAAGATGGCGGCATGATGATTGATTCAAGCGGCAATATGAGTAAAATTGAGGCCGCAAAAAAGAAATTAAATATGGAAACCGTAAATGAAATCAGACAATTGCCGAATGTTAAATATGCATCACCTGTTCTCAGTATTATGATTCGTGTTCAACAAGGTGTTTATGAGAACTATATTAATATCGAAGGCATGACTGCAGAAGCGCTGGCTACGAAAAAAATCCATATTGTTGAAGGCGAACTGCCTGATTTCACAAAAAAACAAAATCAATTGCCTTTAATCATCGGTCAAGATATTGCTAATCAATTTTACAATCCTAATTCTTACGATTGGGAACCTGCAGAAGTCGATTTGATTAACAAACCGAGTTTTGCAACTTGGGATACGGATGCTTATTACAATGCCCAAGGCGGTGAAGGCACATCTCCCAAAAAACATCTGTTACATGTTGACGGAATTATGGGATCAGCAGATGAACAACAATGGTCACCGAATCTGTATTCTGCCTATACGGAAATCGGGCAGCTGGAAGATTTTTTACATCAGACTTTCAAGGGTAAAGCTTGGCCGGGACAACAAAAATCCAAAAGCGGCAAACCTCTGGGTGAAGTCATTTATAACAGTATCATTGTCGGCTCAACCGATTTGAAACATACCAAAGAAATCATGGAGCAAATCCGCGAGATGGGCTTTCAGGTTGAATCAAACATCGAATTCATTGATTCAATGCGCAAGCAATCGGCTAACCAACAAATGGTTCTCGGCGGGATCGGCGGTATTTCTCTCTTTGTCGCTGCAATCGGAATTGCCAATACCATGATGATGGCCGTCTATGAAAGAATTAAAGAAATAGGTATCTTTAAAGTTTTAGGATGCAGTCTAAAGAACATCCGCAACATCTTCTTAGCTGAAGCATGTCTTTTAGGTTTAATCGGAGGCATCTTAGGAATCGGTCTGAGCTTCATCGTTTCTGCAATCTTGAATAATGCATCGGGTCAAGGTATGGAAGCACTCGGTATATATGGTGCAGGTGCAAACGGAAGTTCTCTTTCGATCATTCCGCTCTGGCTGGTTGCAGGAGCCATCGGTTTTGCAACAATCATCGGAATGTTGGCAGGAGTATTGCCTGCTCGCCGTGCTATGAAATTATCGGTATTAGAAGCTTTAAGAACCTGATTTTCAGGCAAAGTCAGCTTGGTGTGTCAAACCTGTTTGCAAATGAATTTGACCTGTTTGCATATGAGTTTGACCTGTTTGCATATGGTTTTGTGCCAAAAAAGACGCTCCTGCAAATTTGAATCGGTAGTGAACCCACAGGAACGTAATTTTTGACACATCATACCTATTTATATATGGTTTTGTGCCAAAAAAGACGCTCCTGCAAGTTTGAATCGGTAGTGAACCCACAGGAACGTAATTTTTGACATATAAAACCTATTTACACATGAGTTTGTGCCAAAAAAGACGCTCCTGCAAATTTGAATCGGTAGTGAACCCACAGGAACGTAATTTTTGACATATAAAACCTATTTACACATGAGTTTGTGCCAAAAAAGACGCTCCTGCAAATTTGAATCGGTAGTGAACCCACAGGAACGTAATTTTTGACACAAAATCAATGATAGTATACCTATTCCATCACTGATGTTTAAATATCAGATGTTGGTCTGTATGATCTTGACGATAGTTTATTAAAAAAGCCTCCAATCTTCCGACCGCTTCTGTCAACACTTTCGTTTCAGGTAAGAACACGATTCTGAAATGATCAGGTTCCGGCCAATGAAAACCGCCGCCTCTAACCAATAAAACGTGTTGTTCTCTCAGAAAATCAAAAATAAATCTTTCATCACTGGTTATGCCGAAACGTTCAATATCAAGTTTCGGGAAAACATAAAAAGCTGCCTGCGGGCGAACATATGACAAACCCTCTATTTTATCCAAGGCATTGCATACAGCTTCTCTTTGTTCGTATACCCTGCCGCCGGGACTGATCATCGCTTTTGTTTCTTCCGTTGTTGCAAGAGCTGTCGGCACTGCAAGTTGAGCAGGGGCATTCGAACAAAGTCGCATCGACGACAACATGTTCAAGCCTTCTATATAACTTCTCACACCAACTTTGGGACCTGAGAGACACATCCAGCCGATACGAAACCCTGCAATCAAATGAGATTTAGAAAGTCCGTTCAAAGTAATACAAAACAAATCAGGAGCCAAGGATGCAATTGAGGTAAATTTAAGATCATCCATCACCAGACGATCATAAATTTCATCGGAAAAAATAATAAGTTCATGTTCACGAGCTAATTCAACAATTTGCATCAGAATTTCTTCGGAATAGACTACTCCGGTCGGATTGTTCGGATTAATTACGACAATAGCTTTGGTTTTATCGTTAATTTTAGCACGCATATCTGCTATATCCGGCTGCCAATTCGATTTTTCATCACAAATATAATGTCTGACCGTACCGCCGGCTAAAGTTGCCATCGCCGTCCACAAAGGATAATCCGGTGCCGGAATTAAAATTTCATCACCGTCATCTAAAAGACCTTGCATACAGATCTGGATTAACTCCGAAACACCGTTGCCGGTGTATACATCATCAGGTGTGACACCTTCAATGCCATTTTTCAGATGGTAAGCGACAATTGCTTCCCGGGCTTCATACATGCCTTTTGAATCGGAATAGCCTTGAGCTTTTCTTATACCGTCAGTAACAATGTTCAAAACCTCTTGCGGTGCTTGAAAACCGAAAGGTCCGGGATTTCCGATATTCAATTTTAAAATTTCAATTCCTTCATTTTCCATGCGCATCGCTTCATCCAGCGCAGGTCCTCTTACATCATAAGCTACATTAAACAGCTTTGAAGATTTCTGAAAAGTTCGCATAAAAACCTCCTATAAAATAAAAAACGCCTAAACAGATTCTTCTGTTTAGGGCGAACGTAGTCCGTGGTACCACCTAAATTCGATCAGCTTCACAGCAGATCGCACTCACTAAGTATTTTCATACTTTATCCCTGTTTCGTCAGGATTTACGGCGGAGCTTACTTAGTTGATTCCTGTTCGGTCCGCGGCTCAAAGGCGGCTCGTCTCTTCCAAATAGTCTGAAGTGAAATACCAGCTCAAAACAGATTGCTTATATCGCTTTCTCACTTCGGATTTCAGCTGAAAACTAAAATCATTCAATTCGGAACAAAAACTTCTTCCTTCTCATAGCCTTAAATATTAAATTACAGAAAGCACTATATCACAATGATTTCGTATTTGCAAACGTAAAATATTATTTTTTTAAGAGTTTTGGTCTTCCTCGGTTTTTTCAGGCTGATTTGTTTCAGCCAGGCCGGTAGCTTCCCAGTGAACCACAAAAGTAACAATTATTCGTAAAGCGGCAACGACAGCTAAAAGGATAAAACTGTTCAGGTTTTGTACAACAATTGTCTTTAAAATCTCAGCAATCAACATAATTTGCAGACTTAATGCAAGACAATGAGCTAAAGTCAAGCCGGCTTCTCTGTTATCAAACTTCAGACCACCTTGTATAAATTGAAATAGTGCCTTTAAAGTTCCAAGAACAGCAATTATAACAGCTATTAATTCCATCCCTGCTGCAATAGTCGGAACAATTTGATGTAAAACATCTTCGATCATTATCATTCATCCCTATTCTAATTTTTATTAAAAAATACTATATCTAATTATTCTAATATATTACAGTTTAAATGCAATGTACTTATTCGTTTTGTTCTTCCACTGTTAATTCATGATTTTGTATTTCATCTTTTGTTAACTCATGATTTTGTATTTCATCTTTTGAAATAAAATTGTTATATAAAAGTGCAAATAAAATAACCGTTGCAAGCAAGACAACCATTGATAAAATCATTCTTTTTATGTCTACTTTGGTTTCCAAATCATTTTTCATTTTAAGCTAAGACTCATCCTGATTTTTTTGATTCATTCCGGATAATTAAATTCATTTACATTTTGTATTTTGCAGTTCTTCTTTAATTTTTCTCTGTACTGACATCAACATCATTTTAAATATTAATGGTGCAAATATTCAAAAAGATGTAGAATATCTTTAGCAATTCATGCGGGATTAACTCAGTGGTAGAGTGTTAGCTTCCCAAGCTGAAAGTCGCGGGTTCGAATCCCGTATCCCGCTCCATAAAATATGTTTAAGAAAATATACTTGCTTCCATAATGATCCGGTATTCTTGCAAACAAGAAAACTTTCCAACAAAAAACAACCTCAGGATGAACAGACTAATTACAGCACAATCAGCTCTTCTTGCGACGGATAAGGAAAAACCTCGTAAGGAGTATATAGTTCTATTTCACGTAAGAGAGCAGCAAGTTGTTCCATGGCAGGACGCAGTTTGTCAACCATTGAACGGATTACTTTACTCGGGTCTTCCGGTTCAATAACTTGATTAATCATATTGTCGATTTCCTTGGTTTTTTCATCCAGCCGATCTAATAAACCGGCATTGAACTTTGCACGCTCAACAGCAGATTTGCTATATCCGGTACCGGCTACTTGTTCCAATCTTGCCTGATAATCAATTAATGCCGGATAGACACCTTCCTGACCCATTCTGGTGATAATTCTGGTTTGGGTTTTAACCGAATGAATAAAATCTTTAACCAGAACTTGATATCGAGCCTCAAGTTCCTGAGCATTCAAGACATCAAATTTTTCCAATAATTCGATCGTCGAACGATCTCGTAAAATTTCTACAGTATCAATATAGTTTTCATAATGTTTGAGACCGCGTTTTTCAGCTTCTGTTTTCCAACTTTCTCCATAACCGTTACCGGTAAACAATATCGCATGATGTTTCCTCAAAATATCATGTGTAATTTGCATGACTGTTTTATGTAAAGAATCCGCTTCCGGTCTTTGTATGTTTTCATTTTTCAATTTATTAAGATTATCCGAAGCAGATGTTTCAGAATTATCTGATTGCAAGCTTGCTTCTAAGCGGTCGGCAATATCTTTCAGACTTTCCGCCATACCTGCAAAGAGGAATGTGTTGAGCGGAGATGCGTTCAAAGATGCACCCAAAGTTCTTATTTCAAACTTATTGCCGCTGAAACTGATCGGAGCTGTGCGGTTACGATCCGTGGCATCAATGCTTTGAGCAGCCAGACTGACCAGCGGAGCTGTTAAATGAGTCAATTCAACCGGCGTTATTTCCGTTGTTTCTGCTAACTGCACAAATAAGTCATGCAGTTTATCTCCGAGATAAATAGAAAGCACACTGGGCGGTGCCTCTTGTCTTCCTAAACGGTGGTCGTTCCCCTCATTCGAAGATGCCATTCTTAATAAAACCTGATATCTGTCGACAGTTTGAATAAAAGCCGAAAGAAATACGATAAATTGCAAGTCTTCCGGAGCACGATCACCCGGATCGAATAAATTATCGCCATTTGAAGCTTGTAAAGAAATATTGTTATGTTTACCGGAACCGTTCAAACCGCCAAATGGCTTTTCAGTTAATAAACATTCAAAACCGTGACGTCTGGCAACCTTTTTCAAAATATCCATAATCAACATATTTTGGTCGATGGTAGTCGTGACATCGGCAAAAGATGATACCAGTTCATATTGACCCGGAGCTACTTCATTATGTTCAATTTCCGCATAAATACCTAACGCCCAGCATTCACGATTTACTTCTTCCATGAAATCCTGAACATTTTCACTCATCGAGCTGAAATAGGGATCTTCATAATCTCCGCCACGCGGCATCTCAGCTGAAAACAATGCTTTTTCGCAAAATCTCAAATCAGGTCGTTGCATCGCTTTGTCTTTATAAACCAAGAAATACTCTTGTTCCAGACCGACCATCGGACGGACGAATTCAACGTCCGTTTTGCCTAAAAGATTTAACACTCTGGTCGCTTGTTTGCTCAAAGCTTCCCGGGCATTGATTAAAGGCATTTTCATATCAAGTTTGGCACCCGTATAACTGATAAAAACACTCGGAATATAAAGAACGTTTTTTCTGACAAAAGCCGATGAAGAAACATCCCAATAAGTATAACCGCGCGCTTCAAAGGTGTCACGCAACCCGCCATGCGGAAAAGCTGAACCGTCGGTTTCACCGCGCATCAGAGATTTACCCGACAATCTTGAGATCGGCGATCCGTCTTTGCCCTCTTGGAGAAATGAAACATGTTTTTCGGCAGTTTTACCGGTTAAAGGTTGGAACCAATGACAAAAATGTGTTGCACCTCTCTCCATTGCCCAGACTTTCATCGCATGGGCAATCGCATCGGCAACTTCCCGATTAATCGGCTGATTCTGGAAAATTGCTTGCTCCCAAGCGTAATATACGGGTTTAGGCAAGCGATCTTTCATCACTGACTTTCCGAATAAATCTTTACCAAATTCTTTGACCAATTCAAATCGAGTCATGGCAATTCCTCCTCCATATGTTTTTCGCTCCATATGTCTTTTCGGTACAATGTTTATTGTATAATATCTCTCCTGGCATCGCTGTTTAAAAATATTGCAATTCACGGCAATCAAATAATATTATGCAATAAATCTTCTGAATCTCTATTTGACAATAAGCCGAGCGGAATGTCAAAAATTGTTTTCGCACCATATTGTTCAGCTTTGTATAATCTATATGTTGCTCTGGCAAAAGCCACACTGATTGCAGCAGTATATTGCGGATTACTCTCCAGATTTAAATTAAACTCAAAAACCGCTTTAGTCTCAGGGCCAGTTTCACCTTGCCTGATAACTGTGCCGCCATGCGGCATGCCCTGATGATTTTGCAAAAATTCGGCTTGAGAAATAAAGTGTACTTCAGTCTGATAAGGTGCAAAATAATCCGGCATGTTTTTGATTTCATTTGCAATTATTTCTTGATCAGCATCCGGCTCCGCCACAACATAAACAACCCTTTGATGAGCTTTGGCAGAAGTATATTCAACGGCTTTACCTTCTTTAATTTGAGAAATCATTGTCTGATCGGGAATTGTATATTGCACACCGTTTTTCACACCGGGCACTCGGCGAACAACATCACTGTGCCCTTGACTGAGACCTTTTCCCCAAAATGTATACGTATTGCCGACCGGTAGAATTGCCTCAGAAATCATTCTTTGTAAAGAAAAAAGCCCGGGGTCCCAACCGATCGCAACGGTCGAAACATGTTTGTGCTTTAGCGCTATGTCATTCATTTCTGCAAAATAATCCGCAATTGCCGAATGGGTGTCAAAGCAATCTACCGTATTAAAATCGGCTGCCAACTCCGGTCCTTGTTTCGGAATATCTTTTTGTGAACCGCCTGCTAAAATTAAAACATCAATTTCATTTTTAAATTTTATCAGATTATTGTAGGATTCTACTCGCGAAGCGGAAACCAGAGTGCGCGGATCACGGCGCGTAAAAATAGCAAACAGTTCCATATCGGAACTGTTTGTTAAAGCCGTTTCAATACCCCGGCCTAAATTACCATAACCTGCAATACCTATTTTTATTTTCGTCATTTATTATCCTTGTCATAATCATTCATAATAATAATATTTAATTATTTGTAATTATCAAAAGTTGAGTTAACAATAAAAACGAACTGTTACTTTTGTAAAACATCATCCATATCGTAAAAACCTGCCGGTTGCTCAACTATAAATTCGGCTGCCTGAATTGCTCCGTTGGCAAAAACTTTGCGTGAGTTAGCAATGTGTTTGATTTCAACAATTTCATCTTCGCCGGCAAAGACAACTGAATGTTCACCGACAATCGTACCACCTCTGATCGCAGCAATTCCGATTTCATTTTTATCACGACCGTCATAAATTCCGGCACGACCGTTTAAGGCATGGAGTGCAGAGGCGCGACCTTTATTCGCAGCATCGAACAGCATTTTTGCCGTTCCGCTCGGTGAATCCACTTTATAACGATGATGTTTTTCAATGATTTCAATATCAAAACTTTTCAGCATTGAAGCCAACTGTTCTACCATGATTTCCATGACATTCACACCAAGGCTCATGTTTTTCGCATGAAGAATCGCGATTTTTTCAGAAGCCGTTCTGATTGCAGATTCTTGTTCATCGGAATAACCGGTTGAGGCGATCACCATCGGTAAATTATTATTAATTCCGAAATCCAGCAAAGCACTCAAGCTTGCCGGATTGGAAAAATCAATAATTACATCTATTTGTTCAGGATTTTCAACATCAGCTAAATCAAGATAAACCGGATATGGTAAATCAGGACCCAATTCAGCTGCAAAACCGGCAACAATCTGATGCTGCTCGGAAGTTTTCAGTAAATCGGTAATCATATGACCCATTTTCCCGGTAGCACCGGATAACAAAATTTTCATCAGCTTATCCTTCCTTATCATTTCTTGTCATTTTTAACGCTTTTACATCACAGTATCATTTGTCGATTAATCTTAGTTTGAGATAGCTTTGTTAATTATACTTTATGCATTTCAGATTTACCTGATTCGAAACATTCTCAAAAAATTATAATAAATTCAGAGCAGTCAATTCTTTGCGCAATAATTCAACTGTTGCTTCAGATGCTCTGGTCAGTGGCAGACGCAAGCCACCGGCAGGCAGACCTAATAATTCCATTGCACTCTTTATCGGTACGGGATTTACTTCTGCAAACATTGCTTTAATTAAGGGCAAATATTTGACCTGCATCTCACCGGCAGTTTTGAAATCACCGTCCAAGCAAGCTTGAACCATATTATGCATTTCAAGCGGTAAAGCATTGGCGAATACCGAAATAACTCCGTGACCGCCAACCGACATTAAAGGAACAACTACATCATCATTGCCTGAATAGATGGCAAAATCTTCAGGTACTGCATGTTTGAGAGCAGCTGTATAAGCTAAATTACCAGTTGCATCTTTAATGCCGACGATGTTGTCGATTTCAGCCAATTCCTTGACCAGATCAACCGGAATTTCAACCGCGGTACGGCCGGGAACCGTATAAAGAACCAAAGGAATTTTTACACTACCGGCAATTGTTTTATAATGTTCATACAAACCGCGTTTTGTAGCTTTATTGTAGTAAGGTGTAACGATTAACAGAGCATCAACACCGGTTTTTTCCGCTTCAATACTGAGTTCGACAGCGTGATCCGTATGATTGATACCGGTACCGGCGATAACCGGAATCTTGCCGCCGACTCTCTTCACAACATAATCAATCGCTGCAATCTGCTCCGGATCGGAAGCGGTTGAGGCTTCTCCTGTTGTTCCCATTACGATAATAGCATCGGTTTTGTTTTTTAAATGAAAATCGACCAATTTATCGAAACCCGGATAATCAATTTCTCCATTTTCTTTAAAAGGTGTGACAATAGCAACACCGGAACCTGTAAATAACATAGAAAATCCTCCTTATTATTTATTGCTGTTGTATTTTATCGATTAAAACCGAACAAAGCCTAAATCCTGACTTCAGATTTCTATCTTTGCCGAAGTACATCAAATCATCCGGATTAATCCGGTTCTCTGAGCAGTTTGTTCAATAATCGATAATGTAATTAATTATACACTAATTTGTTTGTTTATGAATCAATTCTCAAAAAGTTGCTCGGAAAAATTTGAGATAGAATAAATATCTAAAAGTTACCTGAATACAAACCAAGGAAAAAATTGTTCTTAAATCGTTGTCTACAAACCGAAAGCATCTGCTAAGGCATTGATGATTGTATTTTTGTCTTCAGCTTTGACAACATATGAAATACTGATATCGGAAGTTGAAACCATATAGAACGGGATGTTTTGTTCAATAAACACATTGAATGCTTTTGCCGCTACACCGACCTGGTTGCGCATTGCACTGCCGATAATTGAAACTTTATTCAAATTTTCAACAAAAGTATAATCAAGTTTCATACGATCCAGAACTTCAATAATTTCATCCTTCGAATCCATATCAGAAGTAAAAGAAAATGCCGAATTGTTTTGGTCAATAATAACTTGATTCAAAATATCCACATTAACATCAGCCGCTGCTAATTCCGTAAAACATTTTGATGATTCAAAGCTTAAATTGGGCAAACCCTGAATACTGACCAACAAAATATTTTCAATTGCCGAAACATTAGTTAACTTAAAATCTTCCATTTTTTTATCTCCAGTTTGTTCTGTAAAATCCGAAATATACGTACCTTCAACTTCTCCGGTGTTCAATGCAATATACAGAGGAACATGATATTTGGCCGCTAATTCAACACTGCGTGCTTCAATAACTCGCGCACCCTGATGAGCCATCTCAACAACTTCTTCGTAATTGATACGATCAATTTTTTTAGCTTGCGGACGAATTCTCGGATCCACACTATAAATACCGTCTACATCAGTATAAATTTCACATTTTGCGCCTAATTTTGCAGCCAATGCAACTGCCGAAGTATCAGAACCGCCGCGACCTAAAGTGGTAATGTCTCCGGCCTTATTCATCCCTTGAAATCCCGCAACTACAGCAATCTCACCGCGCTTTAAAGCAGATTTGATCAACTTCGGATCCAAGTCTTCAATTTTGCTTTTGCGATGTGAGCCTTTGGTTCTGAATCCCGCTTGAAATCCGGTAAAGCTTTCTGCAGGATAACCTAAATCATTTAAGCACAATGCTAAAAGTGATGCGGATATTAATTCACCGCTCGATAATAAAACATCAACTTCTCTGGCAATTGGACGCGCGCTCACCTCATATGCCAAATTCAGCAGATTATCCGTTGTTTTGCCCATTGCGGATACAACGACTACAAGATCGGGATATTGTTCTTTTCTGCGCAAAATCAACTGACATACTTGTTTGATCTTGTCTGTGGTGGCAACCGATGTACCACCGAATTTCATAACTAATCTCTTCATATCTTTACCATTACAATCTCTTAATCTTTACAATATATTATATCACTACAATTACAACAGAGTTTTCTAATCGGAATAAATCATAAATATTTTTGATATAAATCCTGCAGCACCCGAATCAAAACCGTTTTATAATCGGAAGAAATCATAAATATTTTTGATCATTGCGAATTAAATCCTCATAGGTTTCTCTTTTTACGGCAAGATAACTTTGTCCATCTTCAACAAAAACAACTGCCGGTCTGGGAATACGATTATAGTTTGAACTCATTGCATAATTATATGCTCCGGTTCCCGGAATCAACAACAGATCACCCGGTTCGGCTTTCGGCAAAGCTACATCCTCAATTAAAATATCTCCTGTCTCACAACATTTACCGGCAATCCGGTAATTATCAGTCGGTTCATCCTGCATTCGATTCGCCAAACATGCCTCATACTTCGCCTGATATAGTGCCGGTCTGGGATTGTCGGTCATACCGCCGTCGACAAAAACAAACGGTTTTCCCTGATAGGGTTGTTTGACTGCTCCTACTGTATAGAGCGTACTGCCGCTTGCATTGATCAAGGAACGTCCCGGTTCAATACTGACAATTTCGATTGCTAACTTAAGTTGAGTAATAATTCGTTCAATTTCAACGATATATTCCGCTAAAAATTCAGCATAGTCAAAAGGCTGATCGGCCTCGGTATAGTAAACCCCGAAACCGCCTCCGAGATTTACTTCTTTAAGCTTAATTGAATAATCATCCGACAATTTACGGGCAAAAGAAAACATTGCCTCAGCTTCCTGAAAAAAGAAATTCTTATCCAAAATCTGTGAGCCTATATGACAATGAATACCCTCAAGTTCAAGCCAAGAATCCGAATTCATATCATTTAACAGCAAATAAGTTTCCGGATCGGAGATACTCATACCGAATTTTGAATCTTCTTTCGTCGTTTGAATATATTTATGAGTATCCGCTTCTATGCCCGGATTGACCCGCAACAGCACTTTGACCTTTCTTTGCCGTTGCGCGGCTAATGCCGATAAAACCGAGTATTCCGTACGGTGATCGACAATAATTCTGCCGATATTGTTGTCCAAAGCCATTTCCAATTCTTCCGGCAATTTATTATTGCCGTGCAATGAAATTTTTTCAGGATCATAACCTGCGGCAAGTGCCGTATAGAGTTCGCCTCCACTCACGACATCCAAAAACAAACCAAGCTCTTTTGCCAAGCCTAAAACAAATAAATTACTGAAAGCTTTTGAAGCATAAGAAATATGTGTCTGAAATTTATCCGAACGAAAATTTGTTAAAAAAATGTTTGCCTGATCCGTAAAATGTTTTTGGTCGATAATATACAGAGGAGTGCCGTATTCCGCTCGCAATTGTTCGACTGAAACATCACCGATCAGCAATTGATTATTCGCAATTCTCATTGTGCCATGCAACTTCATGTTCAACCTCGTTTCAAATATCTGTTTTTGGCAATTTTAACATAACCTCATGTTAAATCTCGTATTAAACCGCCATATCCGGAATCGGAAATTAATTGTTTAGTATACACATTTTGCGGTTTGCGGAAAACATCTTCAACATTTCCCTGTTCTGCTATAATACCTCGGTCCAAAACAGCGACCGTATCACACAGATGATATACAACCGCTAAATCATGAGAAATAAATAAGCATGAGAAATCAAATCTTTTTCGCAAATTTACAATTAAATCAAGAACCTGTGCTTGCACCGAAACATCAAGAGATGACACCGGTTCGTCGGCGATCAAAAGGCAAGGTTCAACAATCAAAGCACAGCCCAGAGCAACTCTCTGTAATTGACCACCTGATAGCTGATGCGGATATCTTGAAAAATAATCCCCGGACAGCCCCACTTGTTCTAATACATAACTTGCTTTTTCTTGTATTTCAGACTCACTGAGAGATTTTCGGATTTCCAGAGGTTCCATCAATTGTTTGCCGATCGTAATTCTCGGATTAAAAGAACTGTACGGGTCCTGAAAAACCATTTGAATACCGCAATTAAATTGTTTGTTTCTCTGCTTTAAAGACAAATGTTGAATCTCTTGACCACGAAAATAAATTTTGCCTGAAACCGGTTTAATAAAACCGGTAATTAAATTCGCCAAAGTTGTTTTCCCGGAGCCTGACTCTCCAACCAAACCCAAACACTCACCGGGTTTCAATTCCAGAGATAAACCCGCTAAAACATACTCCAATTTGCGTAAAGAAGCAGAATAACCGGCATAAACATTATTAATTTCCAAGATATTGTCTGATTTGTCTTTCATTTTTTCAGTGCTTTTTTGTTTTTAACAATCCGATTTAATTGATGCCTAAACAAAATTTATCCGTTCCACATTTCTCCTCTTAACAACTATTTATCAAGTAAAAAACAAGCCGCCTGATGACCGTTGTTTACCTCGTACATATCCGGTAATTCCCGGCGACAACGCTCAAACACTTTGGGACAACGATCGGCAAACAGACAATTTGTGGCCGGTCCGCGATAATCTTTTGTTCTGGCTTTCATCGTCAATAATTGCTGCCCTCTTTTTTCCGGTGTCGGAATCGACTCTAATAAGAGTTTAGTATACATATGTTGAGGCTGCTCAATTATTTGCATAGTTTCACCGACTTCAACCGGTATGCCTTGATACAAAACATAAACCCGATCACATAATTTTTTGACCGTTGAAAAGTCATGGGAAATATACAAAACTGATGTTTTCCTGCTGAAATTAATCAATTTAATCAATTCGATAATTTGGACTTTGACTGAAACATCAAGCGCAGTTGTCGGTTCATCGGCAATTAACAATTCTGGATTATTAATTATTGCCATAGCTATCAGGACTCTTTGTCTTTGACCGCCGGACAATTCATGCGGATAACGCTTCGCTAAATTTTTAACATCCGGCAAATTAACCGCCCGCATCGTACCGTAAACTCTGTTCCGTCGTTCTTGCGGATTCAGATCAGTATGGATTTTTAAGACTTCATCTATTTGTTTACCAATACGAATCAAAGGATTCAAAGACTGACTTGCATCCTGATAAATAATCCCCAGTTTATTGCCGTTGATTTTGCATCTTTCCTGAGCGGAAATTCGTGTAATATCTTGACCGTTGAAAAATATATTTCCTTGAGCTATTGAAATTCCTTCCGGCAAAATACCTACAATCGCCATTGTACTGATACTTTTCCCGCTGCCGGATTCACCGACTAAACCCACAATTTCTCCCGGTTTAATTTTCAACGAAACGTCACGCACTAATTCTGCGCCACGTACCGACACAACTTTCAGATGTTCAACATCTAAGATATATTCAGATTTTAAAAAATCCTGTTGCATCAAGCCAAAATCCTTTGTTGAGAAATCTGTTTCAAACCGTTACTGATAAAAAAACTGCCTAAAACCAATGTCACAATCATTAAACCCGGAGCAATTGCCGACCATGGTGCTTGAAATAGAAAGCCTTGAGCATCTTTGAGCATTCTGCCCCAAGTAATCTGTGACGGCGGAACACCAAGTCCTAAAAAACTTAATGATGATTCTGCCAAAATGGCATTAGCAAAACCTAAAGCAATTGCCGACATCAAGCGAGTTCTGATCTGCGGAAATAAATGTCGCCAAATTATCCTGGCGGATGAAGCTCCGAGTAATTGTAATCTTTTAACAAAATTTCTCTGACGATACTCCAGAAAACCGCTGCGGATAACTCGCATATAAGACGGAATAAACATAATACCCAAAGCGACAATCACTTGCCAAATGCCATTGCCGAAAGTGGCAACAAACAGCATTCCCATTAAAATTGCCGGAATTGATAACAAGGCATCACTGAACCGATTGCCCCAATAGTCAACTACCCCGCCATAATAACCGCTCAATGCACCTATTACCAAACCGCTTAAACTGCCGATCAAATTAATCCCGATCGATATGATTATAGTTAACGGCAAACCGCTCATCACTCGGGTAAAAATATCACGTCCGTAGTTATCCGTACCGAACCAATGCTCGGAACCGGGCGCTGCAAAACGCTCTGCCATATTCATTGCGGTCGTATCGTAAGGTTGGTAAAAAAAACTAATTAAGAATAATACAAGCGGAATTGCCAACAAGACAAAACCGATTCTGAATTGAATTTTAGCACCATGATTGATTGAACTTGTTCTGTAAAAAACACGCTGCGCAGTTGATGCATAAGGAATTTGATTATTTTGATCTTTATGCTTAAATTTCATCATTTAACATCTCTCCGAAATTTAAGCTTGTAGCCAAGTTTCAGCCAAAAATTTGATTTACCGGATTTGACATCGGATGATCTCAGTCGCGGATCAATGAACTGATTGATCAAATCAACTAAAAAATTCACAACAATAACAACAATTGCAATTAAAATAATAATACCTTGAGTTAACGGAAAATCACGTGCTTCAACTGCGGTTACCAACAATCTTCCTAAACCCGGTAAAAGAAAAACTTGCTCGATAATGATACTGCCGCCGAAAACTTCAGCTAAAATCAAGCCTAAAACAGTTACAAAAGGAACAAGACTATTTCTGAGCACATGGAAAAATACAATTCGGGATTTAGATGCTCCCTTACCGATTGCCGTTTTGGTATAAAACATTTTCTTTTGTTCGACGATTGCATCACGCAAAAATTCCAGTGCCATCGCAACTCTTGATAATGCGACTGCCAATGCCGGCATCAGAAATTGCCGCAAAAAACCGGGTGACGTTAAATTACTTCGTCCGGCACCCAATCCCAATTGTGTGGTTCGGAAAATCAACATCAAAATAATCGCCATAAAAAAAGGCGGAATTGCCAAAGTCGTTTCAGTAACAAAACGGATTGAATTATCCAAAAAAGATCCTTGTTTTCTTGCAGCTGACAATGCCAAAGGTACCGACAAAACAATGATTAAAATAAAAGCATAAATTGCCAAAGAAAAAGTTATCGGGGCGGCTTCGCCGATTAATTCACCGACAGGCTTATCAAAACGGATCGAACGACCTAAATCTCCTTGCATCAAACCGACAAGATAATTCTTAATTTTCAGCGGTAAGGGATCATTTATCCCCAATTCCGATTCCAAAGCAGCTACCTGCTCTTTACCGGCATTCATACCCAGCATAATTCTTGCCGGATTGCCCGGAATTAATTCGAACATGATAAAGACCAGCAAAATGATTAACAACAATGTAATCAGCATTTGACCGGCTTTTTTCAATATATATCTTGCCATAACAGTCCTTATCCAATAACAGTTCATATGAAAAGATTTGAATAATATTTTAACATAATACCCTAAATGATTCTAAATTAAGAAATGATTATGCTCTTGGAGATGTATAATAATTTTGTAAAGAATTGCCGGAATATACTAAGAGAAATACCAATATGAAAAGACGACTATCCTTCGCTATATTTTGCATTTTTATATTTGTTGTCGGATGTACAACTAAACCGCCATACGAGTATGGTGTGTTCCTCGGCCTGGATGAGAAAGAATCTGACAAACTGGATCAATATAAACTTGTGGTAATCGAACCATCAGAGTTTTCTGCGATACGGACCAATCTCTTGCAAAGAAAATCGATACCTATTGTTCAGAAAACGGTTTTCTTTGGTACAATGCAGAAAGTATAGATCTGAAATAATTTACATTAACAAATATGGAACAGCTCCAAATTCTGAGCAGAAACAGGGATCCCGACCACAGAATCTGCTCATTTTTTGGCGTTAAGCAAAATCAAAACCTATTTATAGTACACGGTATACATGTCTTGGACATATTGCGGATATGTTGTGTAGCCGCCAAGTGTTTTAATTACAGCAGTCTGAGTTCCCGGATTTTGCAAAAATACCGATGCAGCATCATCTTGCAGTATTTTTTGCATTTGATGATAAAGTTCAACCCGTTTGGCATGATCAGTTTCACTCAGTGCCATTTCATATAATTCGTCAAATTCCGCATTGGCAAAATTAATGAAGTTATTGTCGGATTTTGAATAATAATGTCTTAAAACCGTGGCCGGAGCTACATAATCAAAAGTTAATGCAATTACGGTCGAATCAAAATTACGTCCCATATAGACATCTGAAAGCCAAGTGCCCCAATCAACAGTTTTCACTTCGGCAGTTACACCTATTTGTTTTAATTGTTCTGCCAAAACTTCTGCTGTCTGAACATGAATCACATAATCACCGGGAACTGTAATCTCAATTTTCAGATCTTGATAACCTGCTTCTTCCAGCACTTTCTTTGCCTCTTCCGGATTGTACGGGCTTGTTAAATCTGCATTGTAATAATCTTGCATCGGCGGAGCCATACCTGATTCCAAAGCACTGCCTTCACCGAAGGTAACGGCATCAATCAGCATTTTTTTATCTATTGCCATATTAATAGCTTTACGTACGACAGGATCATCAAAAGGTGCCCGCTGATTATTTAAACCCCAGATTTGAACCATATTGGAATCAGCAGCAATAAAATCATATTTATCTTTTAATAAATCGGCTTTGTCCATTGTCAAATACGGAAATATATCAAAATTGCCTTCTTGCAAATCCATAATTGCCGCATCTGCATCTGAAACAATCATAAATGTGACTTCGTCCAAATATGCCGGACGGTCACGCCAATAATCAGGATTACGTTTCATTTTCAAATGTGTTTGAGTTTTATATTCCGTAAAAATAAAAGGTCCGGTTCCGATCGGTTTTTGTGCTTGCTCCGTATAGTCTTGCGGTATAATCGCCAATGTCATATAAGTAATAAAATCAGCGTCGGATTCTTTCAATTTCACTGTCACCTTATCAGTTTCCGCATCTCCCGCAACCGATTCAATTATGGCCAATTGAGGAATTAACGGTGCTTCGCTATCCGGTAAAAGGCCGGCAGCTCTCTGTAAAGAGTAAACTACATCATCAACCGATAAATCCTCACCATTGTGAAATTTGACGCCGGATCGGATTTTGAAAGTAAATTCAGTCGCATCATCAGAAAAATCATACGATTCAGCTAAAGCAGGTTCAAAGGTACCGTCGGGCATCAATTTAACCAAGCCGTCAAAGAAATTGTAAATAACTTCTTTTGTCCCGGCTGCAGCCGCTAAATACGGATCCAAAGAATCTAATTCCTGAGTGATACCCACAATAACTGAACCGCCTTGTTGAGGCTCTTTCGGCTCATCCGGCGACTCATCAGCTTTATCTAACTCATCTTCATTTGCAACTTGATCGCTTCGTTCTGCCTTTTCATCAGTTTTATCTTTATCTTTTTTACCACATGCTGTTATCAATAATACCAATGACAAAATTACCAAAAAGATCTGCATTATTGTTTTACGTTTGGTCATTATAAGCCTCCTGATACTTTAATCTGTTAATCTTATATCCTTTTTACAACATTCTAAACGAAAGATTTCTTAATATGGATTAAATATTAACCGCAACAATTGCATTTAATCTGAATTGTTCATACATTAACTCACATTGCAGCTTAAACTCTAACTAAATATCAATATATATTACAATTTGAGTTAAATAGGATCAATTGATAATTAATATGCAAAATATAATGATAAGTTCTAAATATCCTTTTTGTCAATTACAAACGTTTGTTACATTCTGTTTTATATACCCTAATGTATAAATATGAGATTGCAGATTGCCCAATTTTCAGAGAATATTACGTTGGTTCATTGTTCTTTGCATGTTTTTTTCACAGAACTGCATTATTCAGGTATTATTTTTTGACAATTAAAAACCCTATAAATATAATATGAAACATTCATAAAGAATATTTTTTACTATAATGTATATTAAGAGTATTTGAGTGTACTTCTGAAAATTGTTTCAGAAGATTTTTTATTCTTATATTTTACATATTTATTAATGTTTTTGGAGGTTTTATGCAAAATCCATACGATTTATTAAAAAATACTCAAAAGGTTGTACTCGCTTATTCCGGTGGCTTAGATACTTCGGTTTTGGTTGCCTGGCTAAAAGAACATGGGGTTGCCGAAGTTATTTGTGTTGCCGCTAACGTCGGTCAAATTTCCGATCCGAAAGCTTTGGAAGCAAGAGCTCTTAAGACCGGAGCCAGCAAATTCTATTGTTTGGAGCAAACAGAAGAGTTTTTAGATGATTATATTTTCCCGACGATGCAAGCCGGAGCAAAGTACGAAAATGTATATTTACTTGGCACATCAGTTGCCAGACCGATTATTGCCAAGGGATTGGTCGAAGTTGCCAGAAAAGAGAATACCGATGTAATCGTGCACGGATGTACGGGCAAAGGCAATGATCAAGTCAGATTTGAATTGACGATCAACGCTTTGGCACCTGAAATAAAAGTTGTCGCTCCCTGGAGATTCTGGGATCTTAAAGGCCGTTCCGAAGAAATTGATTATGCGGAAGCTCACAATATTCAATTGGAATTTTCGCGCGAAGAAGACTATTCGATGGATGAAAATATCTGGCATCTTTCGCATGAAGGTTTGGACTTGGAAAATCCTGCAAATGCTGCAAATTTAGACAAAATCCTGCATTGGATCACTCCTCCGGAAAAAGCTCCGGATCAGGCGGAAATTGTCGAGATTGAATTCTTACAGGGCAAACCGGTTGGTCTCAATGGCAAAAAAATGAATTCGGTCGATTTAGTAAATGCATTAAACGAAATCGGCGGAAAACACGGAATCGGTATCGATGATATCGTCGAAAGTCGTCTGGTCGGAATGAAAAGTCGCGGTATCTATGAAAACCCGGCAGGCTCAATTCTCTATTTTGCCCACCATAAACTCGAAACTCTGACAGTTGAAGCAGATACCTTGCATTTCAAATTGTCAATTGCTCACAAATATGCAGAACTGGTTTATAACGGCAAATGGGAAAGCTCTTTGCGTAAAGCACTCGCTGCTTTTGTAGCGGAAACTCAGAAGTTTGTGACCGGAACCGTAAAGATAAAACTGTATAAAGGAAGTATGCAACCGGCAGGTCTGACTTCTCCTTACTCGTTATATGATGAAGGCTATGCAACATTTGAACATGCTGAAGTATATGACCACGGTGATGCCAGCGGCTTTATCAAATTGTTCGGCTTATCCAATAAGCTTCAGGCAATGTTACAGGATCATAAATAATAGCAATATTAAGCAATATTAAGCATTACTATGAAATACAATACACGAAATATACCAAGATCAGCTATGGAGATTAATCAGAGCTTAGTCAGAGGATTAAAATGAAATTGTGGCAAGGCATGCTCTCAGGGGAGCTAAATCAGAAAGCGGAAGAATTCAATGCTTCTTTTGCAATTGATAAAAGAATGATCTGTCAAGATATTGACGGATCCATTGCTCATGCCACGATGCTCGGACAAACCGGGATTCTGTCACAAAATGACGCTGAACAAATTATTGCCGGTCTTAAAGAGATTAAAAACGATTTGGAAAATGATTTATTACAACTTGATCCGCAGGCTGAAGATGTTCACACTTTTATCGAAAATGAATTGACCAAACGTATCGGCGAAGCAGGTAAAAAACTTCACACTGCCCGTTCAAGAAATGATCAGGTTGCAACGGACATCAGACTTAATTTACGCTCAGAGATTGTTCAAATCGCAAAACTCCTGCAAAAGTACATTACGGCAATGTGTGAAATCGCCGAGCAAAACTTGACAACTATTATGCCCGGATATACTCACTTGCAGGCAGCACAACCGGTTACATTCGCTCATCATCTGTCAGCGTATTGCATGATGGCTTTGCGCGATTTAGACAGACTCAATGATTGTCGGAAAAGACTCAATCAATCACCTCTGGGTGCATGTGCCTTGGCAGGTACGAGTTATCCGATTGATCGTCAATTAACTGCCGAGCTGTTGGATTTTGAATCTGTAATGCAAAACAGCATGGATGCAGTCAGTGATCGTGATTTTATTCTTGAATTAAACGGTGTTTTGGCTATTATCGCCATCCACCTTTCCCGGCAAGCTGAAGAACTGATTATCTGGAGTTCGCAACCTTACAGCTTTATCAGGATAGCCGATGAATTCTCAACCGGTTCTTCAATAATGCCCCAGAAAAAAAATCCGGACATGGCAGAATTAATTCGTGGCAAATCAGGCAGAGTTTCAGGTAATTTAATCCAAAGCTTAACTATGATCAAAGGTTTACCGCTTGCCTATTCCAAAGATATGCAAGAAGACAAGGAATCAATTTTTGATTCTGTTGACACTGTAAAAATTTGTCTCGAAATAATGGCAAATATGCTTTTAACCTTAAAGGTTAATGAAGACAAAATGTTGCGCGCAACTGAACTCGGTTTCCTGGCAGCTACCGATTTAGCAGATTATTTGGTCAAAAAAGATATTCCGTTCCGGGATGCCCATCATCTGATTGCCCAATTGGTCGGAATAGCCGATAAGGAAGGAAAAACTCTTGCAGAGCTTCCGTTGAAAGTTTATCGCGAGATATCACATGCATTTGAAGCCGATCTTTTCGAGGTAATCGATATGAAAAATATCGTTAACGCCAAAAAATCTTTCGGCGGACCCGCTCCGACAGAAGTTAAACGTCAAATAACCTGGGTTAAACAACAATTACAAATTTATTCAGTATAAATACCGGATGATTTTTGCTAGTATTAATCATCTGAAATTAAGAAAATTAAATAAGAAAAATAAAAACATATAAGATTCAATAAAAAAATCATTATAATTAAAGATTAAATACATAAAAACAGGAGAAAACAATGAAAAAAACAATTAACAAAAAATCAATCTTATCCGTACTTTTAGCAATTCTGCTGATGCTGAGCGTTGTGGCCTGCAGCAATAAGAAAGATACGGCAAAAGAAACCGAAGCTGAAAAAGCAGCTGAAACCGAAGCTGAAAAAGAAACAGAAAAAGAAACAGAAGCAGAAAAAGCAGCAGAAACAGAAAAAGCAGCTGAAACAGAAAAAGCAGCTGAAGCAGACGAAAAATCTGATGCAGAAGAAGAATCCGCTGATGCCGAAACCGGCAAAGCACTGGAAGACGGAGTACTCGATCTCGGTACCAATGCCGCGTTCCCGCCATATGAATTTTATGAAGGTGAAGAAATTGTCGGTATTGACCCTGAAATCGCTAAAGCTGTTGCCGATTATTTAGGCTATGAACTGAAAATCCACGACATGGAATTTGCTAATATAATCGCTTCTATCGAAAGCGGAAAAGTTGACGGCGGAATCGCAGGTATGACCGTTACGGAAGAACGTTTAGAAAGCGTAAACTTTTCAGATTCATATGCTACCGGTATTCAATCAATTATTGTAACCCTGGATTCCGACATTGAAGGTCCTGATGATCTCGAAGGCAAGAAAATCGGAACTCAATTCGGTACAACCGGTGACTTTTATGCTCAAGATGATTTCGGTGAAGAAAATGTCCAATCTTTTGATAAAGGAGCTGATGCCGTTGTTGCACTCAACTCCGGTAAAGTTGATGCAGTTATCATTGACAATGAGCCGGCAAAAAGTTTTACTGCCGCAAATGATAATTTGAAAGTCCTCGAAACTGACTATGCAGTTGAAGATTATGCTATTGCTTTAACTAAAACCAATGATGCTCTTTTAGAAGAAGTTAATGAAGCTTTGGCAGCTCTCGAAGAAAACGGAAAACTACAAGAAATTATTGATAAATATATCAAAGCTGATTAAACATAGATTATAACTTCAGATATTTGCCGATTTTCTTATTATAGAAAAATCGGCAAATTCTTTATCGGATGTCCCGGTGAATTGACGAACGAAAAGAACTAAATAAAAATATGTCAGCTCATTGGTGGTCAGGATTCAAATGATATGAGGAGACGTTCATGATAGTATCCCTCCAAGTAATAGTAGATTTTATTCAAAACAACTTTATCAAAGATGATTATTGGAAGTATCTGACTAACGGTTTTTCTGTAACACTTCAAGTTACTTTTTTTGCATTTTTGATCGGTTTTGGATTAGGAGTTTTTCTGGCAATAATCAGAGTAGCTTGTAAAGATTTAAACCGGAGTTGGAAAACTCCTTCCGGATTTATACTTAATTTTTTAAACAAATTATCTAATATCTATATCACGATTATTCGAGGAACACCTACCACCGTTCAGCTTTTAATCATGTTCAACGTAATTTTGGTTAATTTACATAATTTAAAAATTGTAGCCATCTTAACTTTCGGGTTAAATTCAGCAGCTTATATGGCTGAAATATTCCGCAGCGGCATTCAAGCGGTCAGCACTGGTGAAAAAGAGGCTGCAAGATCTCTAGGTTTAAGTTATATGCAGACCATGTCAAAAATTGTGATGCCACAGGCTTTTCGCAATTGTTTACCTTCTTTCGGCAATGAAGTCATTACCTTATTCAAAGAGACTTCGATCAGTGGTTTCATCGGTTTAGTCGACTTGACACGCGGAGCAGGAATTTTAATCAGCAAAACCTTTCGGGCAGCACCGCCATATTTTGCTTCAGCACTGATTTATTTAACTATCGTGCTGATTCTTGAACAGATTTTCCATGCTATAGAAAGAAGAGTATCCCATGATTAAAATCCGTAATCTATATAAAAACTTTGGTGATCTTGAAGTCCTGCGCGGTGTCAATTTAGAAATTGAACCCAGTGAGAAAGTTGTTATTATCGGACCTTCAGGTTCCGGGAAATCAACTATGTTGCGTTGTATGAATTTATTGGAAAAGCCGACTTCCGGTGAAATAATTTTTAAAGATCAGGTTATTAATCATAGCCACGTTGACATTAACAAAGTCAGAGAAAACATGGGCATGGTCTTTCAACAATTTAATCTTTTTTCTAATCTCAATGTTATGGGGAATTTAACTCTGGCTCCGGTCATGCGTCACCGTTTGAGTAAAGATGAAGCCGAAACTAAAGCTATGGAATTATTAAAACGCATCGGTTTACCTGAGAAAGTAAACAACTATCCCAATCAATTATCAGGAGGTCAGCAACAAAGAATTGCTATCGCCCGTGCGTTAATGATGGATCCCGACTTATTATTATTCGATGAACCGACTTCCGCTCTTGATCCTGAAATGGTTGGCGAAGTATTAGAATTGATGACTGAATTAGCTGAAGCCGGTATGACTATGGCTGTTGTAACACATGAAATGGGATTCGCCCGCCAAGTTGCAAATCGGATTTTATTTATTGATGAAGGTATAGTTGTTGAAGAAAGTTTTGATCCGAACGACTTTTTCGACAATCCTCAAGAAGAACGCACCCAACAATTCCTGTCGAAAATTCTTTAGAATTATTATTCATCAATTATTGATAACTTAATAACGTTACCAGCATCGGAAGAAACGCTTTCGTTGAATTAATATTCATCAATTATTGATAACTTAATAACCAACAACCAATAATTTATCATTACTAAATTACTAATAATTAATGATGAATTATTTTAATATTCAGATTCGAACTTTGTATTATTCCATATTTGATGTGTCAATAAATTCAGTTTTGTGGATCTCAAACCACAGAGTCGGCTTTTTTGACACAGGATTGCTGAACAACAGATAAATAGGTGTCAAAAAATTCAGTTTTGTGGATCTCAACCCACAGGGTGAGGTGTCCCCCAAAAAGTGGAGTTTTATTTTGCTAAACAGTTTTGTTTAAGTAATAGTATTCCATAGGTGTTAAATAATTGTTAGATTGATGAGGTCTTAGTTTAGGATAAAAGTCCCATGTGTACTCTAAAACCTCTCTAGCGGCATGTTCTATTGTTTTATATCTTTTGTCAAGCCACTCTGTTTTCATTTTTCCAAAGAAACTTTCCATTGGTGCGTTGTCCCAAGGATCTCCTACTCGGCACATACTACAGATAAGACCATGTTGCTCTAAAAGATCTCTATAATCTTTGGAGGCATAGGTCGAACCTTGATCTGAATGACAAATACAATCTAAAAAACTCTTCGGACCTATATTACGTGTTATCATATCTTTCAATGCTCCAATCACAAGAAAACGATCATTATTCAAACTCATATGTAGACCCAAGGGCATTCTGCCATAGAGATCTAAAATTACTGCTGCATAGAATGTTCCTTCTTCCGTTTGAATATAAGTCGTATCGCTGACAAGTTTCTCTTTTGGTCCTTTGGCTGTAAAATCTCTTTTTAATAAATCTTCTGCTATAGGCTCTTGATGATTAGAATTTGTCGTTGATACATACTTCTTCTTAGTACGTGAACGAAGGCCTTGCTCTCTCATTAAACGCTCTACACGCTTGTGATTTAACTTTTTCTTGCGATTCTTATTAATCAAATTCGTAATCTTTCTAACTCCAAAAATACCTCGATATTTGAAGAATAAGGATCGGATCTCTTCCGTCAATTGAATGTTTTCTTCTTCTCGCTTTGTTAACAACCAGTCTTCTTTTTTCTTTAACCATTTGTAATATCCACTTTCCGAGACATTTAAACAACCGGCCATTCTAATTATGCTATGTTCCTGACGATTGGCATACATAAATGCATATATTACTCTCGGTCTATCTTTGCTAGAAAGGCCGCGGCTTTTTTTAAGATTTGCACCTCTTCCTCTAATTCCGCAATACGTTTACTAGCTTCTTCATTTTCTTTTTCTAATTCATATCGTGTCAGACCACGTCGGTTCCCCCGAACTCGATTGAAACCTTGCTCTCCATATTCTTTGTAGATGTTCTTCCAATAAATAATTGTTTTTGTCTTTACACCATATTTTTCAGCCAATAGATACTCCATGCCATCATAACCTGGCGATAGTGCCTCTTTTGCCACCTGTATCTTGTACAAACGACTATATTTCTTGTGATCCATTCTGTCCTCCCTCAAGCTTCTAATTCTATTGTATAATTTTTCTCCACTTTTTGGGGGACAGTTCAGGGTCGGCTTTTTTGACACAGGATTGCTGAACAACAGATAAATAGGTGTCAAAAAGTTCAGTTTTGTGGATCTCAAACCACAGAGTCGGCTTTTTTGACATAGGATTGCTGAACAACAGATAAATAGGTGTCAAAAAGTTCAGTTTTGTGGATTATGGCTTGCAGAGCCGATTATTTTGATTTTTCCGCAATATAATCTTGAATAAACTGGTCAGCAAGATCCAGAATTTCCGGCGGCAATTCCGGAAGATGACGGTCGCGACGAACAAATGAAGCTGTTGCGGCACCGATTAATTTTTGATTCAGATTTTCTGAGGAAATGTCAATCAGATCAGCAATATTATCATATTCAGACTGCTGGATTACATATAAATCGACTTCAACTACAATAACCGTTTTACCTGATTGAATAACTCTTGCTTTTGCTACTAACAAATCACCTTCAAAAACAGGCTTCAAAAAGCGATAACTGAGATCAATTGTGGCCGAGGGCTGGCCGAGATAAAGCAAACAGGCTCCGGCCGCGGTGTCGGCTAAAGTCATCACTACACCACCATGTACCGTTCCGTTGGGGTTCAGATGTTGTTCGCCAACCAATAATGACACCACAGATTTCTGATGCTTAACCGTCTCCATTTTTGCACCTAATTCATTGGCAAAATGATTATGTTCCAAACGATTAATAATCATTTGACTCAACAAGGCATAGAATTCCTTATCTGACTTATCTCTGATCTTTTCTGTGTAATCTTGCAGATGGGATTTAGAATTATTTATAATATCAGAATATTGTTTTTCCTTCATGTCCTACCATACCTTCATGATCAAGTTCGAGAATTCTTACTTCCCAAGTATTGCCTAAGCAGGTTTGAATATTGTTTTTTATTTCCTCCGGATCAGCCTGTGAGTAAGAGGTAACAGTCAAAATTGACGGTCCCGCACCTGAAAGAACACTGCCGCATGCTCCGGATTGTATGCCGATATTCAGTATTTCATAAAAATTGGGAATTAAGCCGGCCCGATAAGGCTGATGCAATTTATCCTGCAGACCTAAACTCAATAACTCATGATTTGCATCGGACATACCTTTGATCAAATAACCCAATGCCCTGATATTGAAAATTGCATCGGCACGTGCTACTTCTGCAGGCAGAATACCTCTGGCTTTAGCCGTTTTCAAACTGAAATTCGGAATACTGATAATAAAGCTGACATCTGAATTCACACTAAACTCTTGAGTAACAACTTGCGGCAGATTATCCGCATCTAAAATTGCCGCCAATTGCATACCGCCGAAAACTGCGGGACTGAGATTATCCGGATGCTGCTCAATTGTTGAAGCAATCGCTAAAATTGCATCTTTCGAAAAAGGATTTACATTGTGCTTATTAAAACTTGATTCAATTTGATCAGCAGAATAAAGCTGTCCGGCAATCCACTGGGCAGCTCCGGCACCTGCAACATAACAAGTTGCTGAAGATCCTAAACCTTTGGCTACCGGAACATCATTTTCGATACATTCAACCTTGGTCGGAATAGGCAATTCAACATCGAACAGACGGCAATATTGTACATAAGCCTCCAACATAGGCATTTGAGCTGCGGTTCTTGTAGCAAGCCACTTTATCTGTTCTTGATAACTCACCGGTTGATCGGGATTGTCCCAAGTAAAAGTAAACCAATTATATAACTTAAATGCTACGCCTAAACAATCAAAACCCGGACCTATGTTTGCACTGGTGGCAGGGACTCTTACTGTATACTGTTTCATGCTATTCCTCTATTATATCCTCACACTATTCAAAGAATTAATTATTCAAAATTATATCGCTATTACATCGCTTCTGCAGTAATCATTAAACTACACTATTTAACAAAAGCTATTATATCCATTTAGCAAATAACATTAAATGTTATCAAGCACTGCTTGTGACATTTGATCAGCCTTAATTATTATTTCCTGATCCTGAGTCAATTGCCATAATTTACTGACCGTTTGCGGAATTTCCTGCCCGGATAATTCAGCAATAATTTCAATCGATTGCCAATCATCCGGCGGAATGTCTTTATCTAAAGCTGACAATATTTTTTCCATAAACTTATATGGACTTGCCGTACTCGCAACTAATGTCAAATCGGTTAATCCGGCTTTAGCCAGCGCTGAATAGGCAACAGCAGTGTGCGGATCAATCAAATAGTCATATTTCTGATAAACCTGATTAATCGCAGCTGAAGTTTCATTTTCATCTGTCCAAGAAGCGGTTAAATCCAAAAGATCTGTATCGATTTGGAATCTGCCGGAAACATTCAAATCATGCATTAATGATTTCAGCCATTCACTATCCGGATTTTTTAAATATAAATAACGTTCCAAATTGCTGGCAACCAAAATGTCCATCGAAGGTGATGAAGTTTTTACCAAATTACGATTACTGTCATAAATTCCGGTTTGCAGAAAATCAGCCAAAACATTATTTCGGTTTGCTGCTAAATGAATTCTGCCCAAAGGTAAACCCATTGCTTTAGCATAACAAGCAGCTAAAATATTACCGAAATTGCCTGTCGGAACTACAACTGAAACCGGATCACCATATGACAAGTAATTTGCCGCAACAGCTTGTAAATAGCTGTTAATATAGTAAACCATCTGGGGAATCAGGCGGCCGATATTGATTGAATTGGCAGAAGATAAAGCATAACCGGCTGTTGCCACCTCGGCAGAAAAATTCTGATCGGAAAACAATTGTTTTACACCACGCTGACAATCATCAAAATCACCTTGTAAAGCAATGGCTCGTACATTATCGTGTTCACGACATAACATCTGTCTTTTCTGAAAAGAACTGACACCGTTATGCGGATAAAAAACGATAACTTTAAAATGCTCTACGCCGGCAAAACCTTCCATCGCAGCTTTACCTGTATCACCCGAAGTTGCGGTTAAAATTAAAATATCCTGTTCGAAGTTCAGCTGTTTCTTGGCAGCCTGCATCAAATGCGGCAAAAATTGAAGAGCTAAATCTTTGAATGCAAGAGTCGGCCCATGCCATAATTCTAAAAAACCGGTCTGTTCATTAATTCGATGGACCGGAACAATTTGCGGATCATCGAAATTATCGCCATAAGCAGCATCAACTATTTCCGTAATAACTTGATCGGATAAATCTGAAAAGAATATTTTAAAAATTCTTTTGCCAATAGTCTGATAATCAGAACCAAGCCATCTGATAAAATCAATTTTCGCTAATTCCTGAGGTACAAAAAGCCCGCCGTCCGGCGCTAAACCTTGTAAAACCGCCTCAGAAGGTGAAAATAAATCATTTTTATTTCTGGTACTATGATATTTCATTTTATCCTCATATATCGATATGTTGCTTAGCAGTAAGCCTGCGGGTTTGTACATGCCTTGCTTGCTTTGGCACTCACCGCACAGTTCTTGCCTCCGAAAATCTACCGACTCGCAGGCTCGTCGGGAGATTTCCGGAAAAACTCATTATAAATTGTTGATACTGCATTTTCAAAATCATTGTTGGCAATACCTACAATAATATTAAATTCGCTTGAGCCCTGAGAAATCATACGAATGTTAATTCCTGAGCTGGCTAACGCTCCGAAGACTCTTGCCGAAACACCGGCACGCATCGCCATATTCTCACCTACAACTGCTAACAAGGCCAAGCCGGGTGTTATTTCAATACGATCAGGCGAACAATATATATCGATTTCTTCCAGCATTTTTCTTTCTTTGCCGCGCATACTCTCTTCACGTACAATTAGCGACACTGTATCAATTGAAGAAGGCATGTGGTGAATTTGAATTCCATTGGTTTCAAATACTGAGCATAATTTTCGGAAAAAACTCACATCTTCGGTCATCCGGTATTTTTCCACATCTATAACCATAAAATCTTTGACACCGGCTACTCCGGTTAAAATCGGATCATCTTTTGTTCTTTTGGCTTTCGGCAAAATCAGCGTCCCCGGATCGTTCGGCGCATTGGTGTTAAGAATATGGATCGGAATCCCTCTTTGTCTGGCGGGGAAAATAGCCTCATGATGTAAAACCGCAGCACCCATGTAACTCAATTCACGTAATTCATCATAGGTTACAATATGTAAAGGCATCGGATTATCAACTATTCTCGGGTCAGCAGCTAAAAAGCCTGAAACATCTGTCCAGTTTTCATATTTTTCAACCGAAAGTGCGGAAGCTACAATTGAGCCTGTAATATCCGAGCCACCTCTGGAAAAAGTGATAATAGAGCCGTTCTCCTGAGCACCGTAGAATCCCGGAATTACAAAACATTCATCTTTAATGTTATCTTTAATTAAAATCCGGGTCAGATTTTCATCATATTTTCCATTTTGATCAAAACGAATAATCTCTGCAGCATCGATAAATTGATAGCCGAGATATGCTGCCATTAATTTTGCCGAAAAATACTCACCACGGCTGGCTGCATAATCTCTGGATGCTCCCGCAATCAGCTTTTGTTCAACTTCGTTCAATTCAGGTTCAAGATCGATCATCAAATTCAAATCATTTTGAATTGACAAAAAGCGTTCTTTTATTGAAGCAAAAACTTCTTCTCCGCCTATCCCGATTTCCATTAATTGATGGCATAAATACAACATATCGGTAATCTTATGATCATCAGAAAAACGTTTGCCGGGAGCAGACACAACTACAATCTTCCTTTCGCTGTCTGCCGTAATAATCGATTTTACTTTTTTGAACTGAGAAGCATCAGCACACGATGTTCCGCCGAATTTTGTAACTTTCATTTTTCATCCCCACTTTTATTTACCGTATCAAGTCATCAGAATTTTAAAACAATCTGATTTTATCATTTTTCTTCTGTCTTAATCTATCATAATTTCATCCATAAAATTAAGCTAAATTCAAATATCTGATACTTGATTGATTCAACAATTGTTTTTTTTATTATAATTTACTAAATAAATTCCCACCACTACTACAACCAAGGCAACAATTAAATTAATTTGCAAAACATTCTCTTTCAAAATAACAGCTGAGCCGATTGTTCCGACTACAGGGATCAGACTTTTAAATACACTCAGTTTTGAAACAGAATGATATTTTAACATTGTTGTCCATAATGCGAAAGCTATTGCCCCTAAAACACTCAAACAAAGCAAAAGAAACCAAGCCGTGTTATTTCGGGAATTCAGTGATCCGCCAAAACTTAAACCGATAATTATTAATACCGAACTGCCCAAAATAAAATTCCAGCCATTCAGCAAACGCGGATGATTACGTTTCAAGAAAACTTTATTAGTCGTTGTTCCAATTGATGTTGAAAATGATGAAAGTAATATCAGACCGTCACCTAACCAATTAAATTTCACAACCATGTCTCCCCTGATATTCAATATAATCACACCGATAAAACCGATGATACAGCCAATTATTTTTGAGAAATTCAGCTTTTCATCAGCAAATAATAAACCTGCTAAAACAACTTCCATAAACGAAGAAGTTGAAGCCATAATCGAACCGACCGCTCCGGAAGTATTGGCAATTCCGACAAAATAAAAACCGTATTGAAAAATTGTCAATGGTATGGCAAGAATAAAAGAATCACGCCATTGTACTTTGTTTTGCGGAAACGGATTGATCTTTTCCGTAACTGCAGTAAACAAAATCATGAGTAATCCTGTAATAAAGAATCTGGTACCGCCAAACAAAATCGAAGAGGGTACTACATTCGGAGCAGAATTATCAATTTGAAACAATCTGTAACAGGTCTTAACTATCGGGAAAGTACTGCCCCAAAGAATCACACAAATAATTGTAGCAGTTACCCAAACAAACGGTTTAGTCCAAAACTGTGCTTTACTGATTTCGACCCGGTTTTTCTTCTGCATAGACTATTTTTACTTTTCCACACTTGCTTGAAACAGATCTTCATCGGCGGTAAGCCCGTCCGCATCAGTTACAGGCAAAGCATAAATTGCGACAATATGGCTGCCTTGTTGATCTGAAGCATCCAGTAATGTCTGACTGACTTTTAATGTAATATCAGCATCAACCAAAAGCCAAAGCACTTCTTTTTCCGGCTGAAGTCGCATCGATTTACTAAGCCAGGTTCCGGATCTTGCATCACGACCATGGAGAATTGTCGCACCGGTTGAACCGGCAGATCTTGCTAAAGCAATAACTTCTTCAGTATAGCCTCGTTCTACAACACAAAAGATCAAATCTTTATGCTCACCTGAAATCTGATCAGCTGCAATTGCACAAATTTCTTTTTGATCAGTAGGAGTAACTTCTTGTACCGGATGTTTGGAACGCATTGTTTGAATTTTATTGATCGAACCCAAAACCATAATACTTAAAACCGGCGTCATCGCAATCATCGCAATAATCCCGAAACCGTCACGCAAAACATCCGCTGTAGGAATACTGTCTGCCACACCTTGGGCAAACGCCAAAACAAATGTTGCACTCATCGGACCCGATGCAACTCCACCCGCATCAAAGGCAATACCTACAAAGATCGGATCAACAAAATATGACAGTGCAATCGCTATTGCAAAACCGGGTAATAAGAAGAACCATAACTGAACTTGAGGTGACATGATTTTGACCATTGATAATGCAATTGCTATTCCGACACCAATTGAAAGAGTACCTTTCAAAACTTTCACCGGAATATTACCCGCAGTTACATCTTCAACCTGTTCTCCTAAGACGTGAACAGCAGGTTCAGCCAAAACTACCATCATGCCTAATGCAAGCCCCAAAACAGGAAGCATCTCGAAGTATCTGTCTGCTAACCCTGTACCGAGAATGCGTCCCATATCCATAAATCCTTCATTCGCTCCGACCAGGAACAAAGTCAAACCGATAATCGTATAGATTAGACCGCGTATAATTCGAACCATCTCTTTACGTTTAACTTTAAATTTAAAAAAGTTAAAAATAAAGAATAAACCTGCAATCGGAGCTAAAGCCTTCAGAGATTCAATTAAAGTATTTTGCAGTGCAGAGAAAATCGGAGCCCATACCTCAGTTGAAGTAACAAACTCCGCTGTTTCTCCATGAATATGTTGTTGTCCGGTAAGAACTGAAATCAGCATGACCGCTAAAATCGGTCCGGCACTCATCGCGCCAACCATTCCGAAAGAATCTTCTTCCGCCGTTTTTCCACCTTTAGTTCGTGATAAACCTATTGAAATTGCCAATACAAACGGTGTAGTCAAAGCACCGGTTGTTGCACCCGATGCATCAAATGAAATCGCCAAAAATTCTTCTGAAACCTGAGTGCCTAAAACCAAAATTACCAGATAGACCAATGTCATCATTACATTATATTTAAAATTACTGAGAATTCTGATTGAAGCAATTGAAATCAGCACACCGACACCGACAGAAATCATTGTTACCAAAAAACCTGCATCCAACGTTCCGCCGGAAGCACTTTCTACCTGATCGCCGAGAATTAAGATATCAGGCTCGGCAATCGTTATTAAAAAACCAAGCGCGAAGCTGAGAAGAATTGTTTTAATCAGACTTCTGCTTGTCGCTATTTCACGTGCCATATGGTAGCCGATCGGCTCCATACTCTGATCTACACCCCAGAGAAAAATTGAAAGTCCGGCAAAAACCAGAAATGCCCCGACAAAAAATCTTTGCATAACCGGAATATCAATCGGAATAAATGTCAAGCCCAAGACCGCTACAAAAATTACGATCGGAATTAAAGATTGTGATACTTCTTTAGTTTTAGATTGCAAAATATTCATGTAACTCCTCCTAAGCTCAATAAGCGCCGGTTATACGCGAAACAGGCAAAACAAAAATGATACCTTTGCTCGGTTCATCAAGATCCATTTCATTGACCAGACATTCTTTAATCGGTTTGACCGATTCATTCTTGACCAGGAGCATCACAATGTCTTTTTGCGGTTCAATATTGATCGGGAAAAATGACTCGGCAGGAACACCTGCACCGCGTCCATGAATAATCGTACCGCCGAATTCTCCTATTCTCCGGACATTATCCATCACTATCCTGCCTTGTCCTTCATTTACGACTACAAAAATACATTGATTATCAAAGCAATGCGGATCAAATCTCTCATTTTCCGCAAGATTGCTCGAACGGCCGAAACGGCTGATCGGAATCGAAAAAGCAATTCCGTGTCGTTTGCGCTGTATATTAAAACTTTCAAGCATCATTTCATGAATAGCATCTTCAAATCTTGACTCAATCGGTAAAAAAATGATTTCCTTTTGAGTTTCCTCCAAACCGAGAATCTTCAAAAATTTATTGGAAACCGTTCCCTCACCAAGCAAAACTACGCCACCCTTCAAACCTAATATCCTCATTTCACTCAAGACTTGCTCCGCCTTGCCCCGATTGAGCACACTCAAGAATAATGATTGATTATTCATTTATTTCTCCTTTTATTGTCTCGTCTTATTGTCACGTCGAATTTATTGTCTGTTAAATTGCCGGATTTTTATCTGTTCAATTTCTGTTATTAATTCAATAAATTGCCGCATTAAAATATTACTTGTCTGTTCTACCATTGATCGATTTCTTTACGTTGCTTATATTTTTGCTTAAGACCATGTCGTTCAGCTAAATTATCTTTGATATCCGCTAAAGTCACATCACTTTGATTAAGCAGCAATATTAAATGATAGAGTAAATCACCTGCTTCATTAACAATTTCTGCCTTATTATAGTTTTTGACGGCAATCACAGTTTCAGTCATTTCCTCGCTGGTTTTTTTGAGAATTTTATCAATCCCTTGCTCGATCAAATACTTGGTATAAGAGCCTTCCCGGGGATTCGCCATACGATCCTGGATTGTTTTTTCCAAAATCTCCAATGTGAAATAATAATCATCAAAACAGCTGACATTACCCAAATGACAAGTAGGTCCGTCAGGTTTGACCCTGATTAATAATGCATCTTGATCACAATCAAGACACATGCTGATCACATGTTGATAATTACCGCTGGTTTCACCTTTTTTCCATAACTCCTGTCTGGATCTTGAATAAAACCAAACCACTTGCTCCCGCACTGTTAAATCATAGGCCTCCTCATTCATAAAACCATTCATTAAGACCTGGCCGGTATCATAATCTTGCAAAATCACCGAAAGTAAGCCGTTGTTTTTTGAAAAATCAGGTTGCATAATTCAGAATCTCATTTCTTTTCTTATTTTAGTTCATATCTGCATTTCTATAGCCGAACTTCAATACCGGCTTCGGTAAGAACCCTTTTTAATTCCGGTATTTCAACTTCATTTTGATGAAAAATTGAGGCAGCCAACCCGGATTTGACAGATGTCTGTTTGAACAATTCGACAAAATCTTCTATCTTACCGGCACCGCCGCTGGCAATTAGCGGTTTGTCCGTATACTTTACCGCTTCTTTAAAAAACTCTAAATCAAAGCCTTGTTTTGCACCGTCGAAATCAATTCCGGTTATTAAGAATTCGCCTACTCCCGATTCGGTAAATTTTTCCAATGCCCTGAAAACTTCCCAATCCGATTTTCTGGTACCGCCATGAGTATAAATATAATAATTACCGGATTCAGAATCCTGTTGGATATCAAAAGCAACTATGATTTTTTCCGAACCGAATTTTGCAGCGGCTTCTTTGATAAAAAGCGGATTACTCAAAGCTGCACTGGCAATACTCACCTTGTCGGCACCGGCTTGAAGAATTCTGGCAACATCCGCCAGAGAAGCAATACCTCCGCCTACAATCAATTTAATATCAATTGCGGAAGAAATCGCATAGATTAAATCAATATTGAAATCTGCACCGGTTTGAGTTTTTGAAATATCCAATACCGCCAATTCATCAGCACCGGTAGCACAATAATGCTTCGCCATGGTCAAAGGATCGCCCATTTCTCTTAAACCGACAAAATTCGTACCTTTGACAACTTTACCGTCTTTCAAATCCAAACAAGGAATTATTTTGCGGATATCAGCTTCTGTTTTCATAGTTTTTTATTACTCTCCGTCTCTGCTACTCTATGTTATTACTTATTGGCCGGCGGAAGATAAGACTACCTGCCAATATTTAAATTTCATGATCTGTTTTGCTGTGTTTCAGATCAAGGGATCAATCTTCAGATTTAACTAAATGATATTATCCCAAAAATTCGGTTTATGACCGGCTTTCCCCACCACAGCTTCTGTTATGCCCAGTTGGAATAATCGGTCCAGATCATCTTTGTCACGTACACCGCCACTGGCAATGACTTTGTGCCGTGTCAGGCGATTAATTCTCGCCGTATTCGTAAAATTCGGCCCCTGATCCATCCCGTCTTTATTAATATCCGTATAAATGATACCTGCTAAAGAAAGATTTTCAACCAATGGTAAATATTGATCAACAGTCATCCCGCTATCTTCGGTCCATCCGTTGATATAAATCTGATCAATCCTCGCATCTAGACCGACAAATATTCTTGCGGGATAAAGAACTGTCATCTCCTGAAGCCATTCCAGGTCCGTGATTGCCCGGGTCCCGAGAATAAAATAATCGATGCCTTGCTTTGCATAACGTGCAATAGATTCCGCATCACGCAAACCGCCGCCGATTTGCAAAGGCAAATCCGTCAAAGTTTTCAACTCGGAAATCAATTGCATTTCCCGCGTTTCTTGTGCTTTTGCTCCGATTAAATCAATTATATGAATTCTTGCAACTTGTTGAAATTTACTGTAAAAATCAATCGCTTCTTGCGGTGTCCGCTGCATCAAAGATTTTTGCTCATAATCGCCCTGCCTCAGACGCACGTTTTGACCGTCAATTAAATCAATAGCCGGAATAATTTTTATCATTCAATAATCCTTTCGTATTATTCAGAAAATTAATACAAATCAAATATTATTCGATAACCCCTTTAGATGAGGGAACTCCGCCAGCGGTTTCACTGAGAGCGATCCTTAAACTGCGAGCAAAAGCTTTGAAAACAGCTTCGATTTCATGATGCGTATTGCCTTTTTTCAGCAAATCTATATGCAAAGTCATTCGGCTATTCATCGCGACGGCATTGAAAAACTCCTCAACCAATTCAACATCAAAATCACCGACTTTCGCCTTGGAAAAATCTGCCTGAAAATTCAGATGCGGTCTGCCGGATAAATCCAGAACAACTCTTGCCAATGACTCATCCATCGGTAAATAGAAGAAACCGTATCTTTGATAAGATTTTTTCGCAGTATAAAGTTCGCGGATCAATTGGCCAAGAACAATTCCGATATCTTCCACCGTATGGTGAAAATCGACTTCCAAATCCCCGTCAGCAATCACTTCCAAATATAAATCCGAATGGAAACTGAACAAGGTCAGCATATGGTCAAAAAATCCGATTCCGGTATTGATTTTCGATTCAGCAGCCAATCGATCTTCTGCTAAACTAACTTCTATTCTGGTTTCCAAAGTAGCGCGCTTTTTTGTTAACATTTTACATTACATCTCCATTTCATATTATTAGTATCAATGTTTTTCTTTCCATTCCATAATAGCTTGATTTAATGCAGGGTAATCATCAAGTTTAATAATCGAATAACGTGCTGCGTTTTTCAAAACCGGGTTGTCATATGTCCGGGGCAAAAACCCTTTGCCGATCAAAAACTCTGCTAAATCAACGGCTAAATCACCATAAGTAAAAATATAGTTGGCAAAAGACGGCTTGATTGTTATCAGATCCTCAACTTGAGCCAAAGCTTTTTCCAATTGTCTTTTACTTTCGAATTGATAATTTTTGTACTTATCTAATTTTTCCTTCTCTGAAAATAATTCACTCGCTAAATTCAAAGACAGGGAATTCAAAGGATACGGGTGATTAATGCTGTTAATTTTGGTAAATGTTTCACCTTCAGCTATTGCCAAACCGATTCTTAAACCTGCCATACCATATACTTTGCTTAAAGTCCGCAAAAATACAATATTGTCACCTCGCGGTCTTTCATAATCCACAGCAAAATCTATATAACATTCATCTAAAACCAAATAGCCGCCAACCTCGGCCATTGTATCCACCAAGAGTTGTAATTCTTCTGTTTTAAACATTACACCTGTCGGATTATGCGGATTAGAAATCAAAAACAGAGATGGCTTCTGCTCTTTAATTGCCTGTACAACTTTAGCAAAATCAAAAGAAAAATCCGGTTCACAATCAACAGTTAACATCTCCGGCAAAACTTGTTCCGTGTATACTTTATACATCACAAAATCAGGATTCAAAGTCATGACACCATTCTGACCGAGAGTCATTATAACTTTTTGAATCCACTCGTCCGAACCGTTTGCCACTTCAACTTCTGAAGGATCCAAATCATAAGCTTCTGCATAAATATCAATAAAGCGTTGTCTTTCCCGGTCAGGATATTGATTATAATTCGTGTTTTGAACAACTTTGATAATTTGTTCTTCACTCAACGGTTTCAGCGGACTGGTATTGCGATTCATTATGATCATATTTTTCTCCAATGTTAGATTGCTTAAACTCTCTATGTTTTATTATTTTCAAATTTTAACTCTTGGTTATTTGTGGTTAACCGTCAATTATAATGCCGGCGTTTATTTCAATTCAATACTTATTACTTAGTTTCTGCAATATTGAAACCACATTCCATTTTACAACTTGTCTTTACGAATTTTCAAACTTTCCGCATGGCAGAATAAACCTTCTGCTTCGGCAACCTTAATTGCCGGATCAACAATTTTTTGAAAAGTAGCTTGCCCGATATTGATAATCGCATGACTGGTCAAAAAATCATTGACATTCAAACCATGACTGAATCTCGCACTCCTGTTGGTCGGCAAGACATGTGACGGACCTGCCACATAATCGCCGACAGCTTCCGGTGAATAATTCCCTTGAAAAACCGCTCCGGCATATTTGATTTGCGGAACAATTTCTGCTGCTGCCTGATGCTGAATCGAAACGTGTTCCGGTGCAATATAGTTGATGACACTAATCAGATCTTCTCTGTTGCCGGCAATTGAATAATGATTATTTTGTAAAGATTCAGCAATTATTTCAGCTCTGACTTGTGCGGACAAAGCTGCCAAAGCTTTAGCACGCACTGTCTCCAGCAAATCTGAAGACTCTGCCATCAAGAAAGTTCTGGCTTCCGGATCATGCTCGGCTTGAGCAAATAAATCAAAAACCACTGCATCAGGATCGGCAGACTGATCCAGATAAACCAAAATTTCGCTTGGTCCGGCTATCATATCAATACCTGTTTCACCGAACACCAAACGTTTGGCATTAGCTACAAAACTGTTGCCGGGACCGACAATTTTATCCACTTTGGGAATTGTTTCCGTACCATATGCCAGTGCGGCAATCGCCTGTGCCCCGCCGACTGTATACACATTTTCCACACCGCAAACATATAAAGTTGCAAAGGTAATATTATTCTCGGTATAGGTCGGAGTAACTACATGGATTTCCGGAACACCGGCAACTTTAGCACCGATGATACTCATCAACACCGAAGAAGGATATAAAGCTTGTCCGCCCGGAACATAGAACCCTACTTTTTCCAAAGGATGATAGACATATCGGAATTCGCCCAGATCAAGATTTTGATGTTTGATCTGTATTTCATAGGCTTCAATTCGCTGTTTAATAAATTGTAAAGCATCCTGCAGACTCGGTTCCAAAGCATCGTAACTGGCTTTTAACAATTCGGCCGGAACCCTGAAATCTGTAATATCCTGCTGATCATACATAGCCGTATATTCACGTAAAGCCTGATCTTTATTCTTACGGACAGTTTGTAAAATCTGCATTACTTGTTCAGTTTGCTCAAGGTTTGTTTCTGATGTAACCTCATTAAATACTGACTTAAAATCTTCACAACCGTAAATCGGTTTTAATTCAATCATTAGGCAAAACTCCATTTTCATCACTTAAAAACTATAAACAGTTCTCTCGTAATACCTTACTGTTTAACACTCCGTTTTTCACCATGAAAAATCATTCGAAAACCCCGATTTCTTTCAAAAACGGATAAATCTCATCCTCTTTTGTATAAAAAGTTTGGCGATTAGCAATCAAACGTGCGTGTACATCCATTATTTTCTCATATTCTATCAAACCGTTGGCACGCAATGTGCTTCCTGTTTCAACGATATCCACAATACCGTCTGCCAAACCGAGTAACGGTGCCAATTCTACGGAACCGTTAAGATGAATCAACGAAACCTGCTGGCGTTTTGCTTTAAAATATTGAAAAGCAATATTTCTGAATGTTGTTGCAACCGTGCGAAAACGCTCAACTCCCGGCAAACCGCAAATCGCAAAATGACATTCGCCGAACGGCAGGCGAGAAACATTCATGATATCGAATTCATTTTCCGTAATAATATCCAAACCGATAATTCCGATATCGGCACTGCCGTTTTTAACATAAATCGGAACATCTCGGCCTTTGGCATAAATAAATTTTACATCATTAACAATCGTATATAAAGAGCGCGATTTAGCATCTAAACCTTTCGAATACTTATCCAAACCCTGCTGCTCTAAATAATTCATAAAATCGCTCAACAAACGACCCTTCGGCAATGCAACCGTAATCATATTAAACCTCCGCTGATGACTTTCAGACAATTACAGAAATAAACAAATTCATCTGCATAAATACTCTTCATACCAAACCTCCGTCCTCCAGATTAAGAGCAATACCGAATGCACTCTCATTATACTCACCGCCGCTTAACAGAGGTTTGTCAAAATTCAAAAACACTTGAAAGTATAAGCCGTTGTAATAACCTTGAGGTGATCTGAACGACAGATCCAATACAAACTTAATCTGATGTTGTTCTGCAATCTTTTTGATCTTATTGATTAATTTCATGCTTATATTATCGGAAAATTCCTGCTGAATCAGATCAAATTGCTGACTGACCCGAGTAGATAATATTTTGCACAGAGGATGAGTGACACCAAGTTTTTCTTTTAATTCACTCAGATTTTTGTCATAGATCAAAAATCTGATTTCATTATCCAGGGAGTATTTTTCCAGATACAGATCAATCAGATAATCATTATTCGCAACTAATGAGCGCAAAACCCGATTTTGCTGTTCGGCCTGTTCCTGAATAAAATCCAGATGCAGCTTGATACTGCTGACAATCTCATCTGTACCGGGCTGATATAATTCGACACCGGCTTGATAAAAAGAACGATAATTTCTGATGACCGGACCATAATAGCAAAACCGGCGGTCCGCTAAAAAATATGCTTCATTGAAATTTAATAATGATCTGGTCCAGTCACTGCGAATTGCATACATCCGTTCATCACGTTCAAAGACAATGCTGCTCGGCTGAAACTTCTTATCTTCAATTCTGAAAGGCTCGATCATATTCAAATCAATCAATTTATAACCCTGATCAGCCATGAGTTTTGTATATTGATAACCCAGTGATATTCTATTTAAAAGTTCCTGATTAGACATTTTGCTACCTCATATTGTTTTAATTGAAATTATTTTAAATATGATATATGATTTATAATACTTCAATACTTTACTACGCTAAAGCGATGATGTCAAAGATAATAACAAACTTTTTTATCAGTTTCAAGCAAAAATAACCGACTCAAGTAATTCAGGAGAATATAATGCATATAGATAGTTTAAAAGACAAAACTTTGGACAATTTGTTTAACGGTATACTTGCATTAAAGACAATCGAAGAATGTTATCAATTTTTTGATGATCTCTGCACAGCTAATGAAATCATTGCCTTAAAACAAAGATTTCAGGTTGCAACTCTGATTAAACAAGGTAAAACCTATTCTGAAATCGAACAGATTACCGGTGCTTCCAGTGCCACCATTTCCCGCGTCAGACGAGCCCTGGAATACGGCAGTGACGGTTACAATACGATTATTGATCGATTAAACGGATAATTAACTTATTAATTTCATCCGACAGTATAAAAAATCAGGCTTATGGTTAAGCAACCATAAGAAATCATAAGATATTAAAGGTGATTGTTAAGGTGATTGTTAATGAACAGTAAAATTGAAGCTGTAATATTTGATGTTGACGGGGTTTTACTGGATAGCATGCCAAGCCTGAATGCTCTGCCGTCAATTCTTTTGCAAAAGTTAGGGATTGAACCGGATCCGAACTTAGGTCAGATTTTATTTGCCGAAACTTTTGAAACCGGAATTGATTACATGATTAAACAATATAATTTGCAGTATTCTCCGGAGCAGTTATATCAAAAAATGCTGGATTACCAAACAGATATTTATATTAACGAAATCAAGCCTAAGCAATATGCCAAAGAAACCTTGGAATATTTGAAACAATCCGGCATTCCTATGGTCATAGCTACCTCAAATGAACGTTTTCTCTGCGAAGGCGCGATGAAAAAACATGGGTTTTTTGATTATTTTTCAGGCATACTGACTTCACCTGAAATTGGAAACACCAAGACTGAACCCGATATTTTTATTGCGGCATTACAATTATTAGGCAAACCAAAAGAAAATACCGTTTTATTTGAAGACGGCTTGCATGCGATAATAACTGCAAATGAAATGGGTTTACCCGTCGTCGGTGTTTTCGATCAGGAAAGTTCAGATCTGCAAATAGAAATCCGCAAACTGGCAAATCAATATGTAACCGACTTGGGTGAATGGCTGGATTCTCCCGTAGCAAAGAATCTGTCTTTTTAGTTTGCGTTCGTTTTGTCTTCTGTTTTTACTCCGATCACTTTTGGCTGATCAGTTTTACCGTAATTAGTGTTTTATTCTATGATTTTGAGCCAGATGTATGAGTTTTCAAGAGCAGCATCATCCAGAGTCTTCAGAAATTCTGCTGAATAATTTCCCAGTTTTCCATACAGAGTAAAAATATTTTTCATTTCAATTAATGTATAATCCGAAATGTTCATCAGGTAATCCCACAGTGCTTCTATACTGCGACCATAACAGTCCGGCAAATCAAATTTTTCGCTCAAATAATTATGCAAGGTTGTTTTGTCTTCAATATTGATAAAATCCAGGTATATTAAACGCATGATTCACCTGTTCAGGCCACTGCCTGATCATAAACTGCCCGAAGAATTATTCTGGTGATTTTTGAGTTTTCAGCCTGAACAATTAATTCCATTTTTGTGCCTTGCTGGTTCCCTGTAATAACAAAACTTGATTCCGGAGAAAAGGGGTAATTCAGATAAAAATCATTTAATTCCATATTATAATACAATGAATCCGCTTCACCCTTAACTGATCCTAAACTGAATTTATCGGATTTTTCATTCAGTTCCAATTGTTCGACAATTCCCGACCATTTGTTTTTTTCAGGATCACCCGATCCCTTAATAATTAAAGTCAGTTGATCATATTTAATTTGCCAAAAAACTGCATCGGTTTGCAAAGGATCTTTCATTTCTATTTTTTCAATTATCGGTTTGCCTAAAAGATCGTTGAATTTTTCACTGTAATAGACTTCTCTGACACCGTTGCTGGACCAGGAAAATAAAAAATCATCTTCATAATAGAGATTCAGATGCTGATTTTTAATTTTATCCGGATAAGGATCGGATACGGAAATCAAATTGTTATTTTGCTTAAAAGTACAGGTTCGAATGTTTTGTTGATTCTTTGTAATAGAAGTCAACTCTTGACGATATTCAATGGAATTGGGCATCAAGAGATAAACTACACTATTGAGCGGTTCTGTTTCAATACTCAGACGATAGTAATCGATCAAAAGCTGTGCTTTATTATTCTCTATCTCGGATACTTTATCATCAACTTCGTCAGGATATGCTTGCAATAACAACCATGCCAACATGTTTTTATCCCGATCATGCAAAGCCTTAAAATAGAATCGGGAAAATTCATAGATTTGATTAACTTCTTTAATCCAGTTCGCGGATAAATAAGGTATGCCCTCTGTATCATGCTGAATCCCGATAATTGTTGAAACAATTCCCGCCTCCTGATCTGTTACGCCGTCAACTTCTTGATCGCCCTTCGAAAAAATCAATTCATAATATTCCGTACTCTCCGCTTCCAGTGCCAATCCGGACAAAGATGTACTGATATCAACTGTAATCTGACGTTTTAAATCATCAGGTACCCGACGAAATTCGATAATTCCTTTTTTCTCCGGATGTGACATAGCTTCAATATAAAGTGAAAAATCATTTAACGAAAGATCCGTTTTGCTTGATTCGGGTATTGCGGTATAGATTTCTTGAACACCGGCAAGATTATTAATCGCATCAATCATTGCCGACAAAAGTGAAATATCCGTAATCCTGCCCTCGTCATTGGTGTCTATCTTATAGGGAGGCTTCGGTTTATTCTTAGTTGTATTATTTATGCGAATTGAATTTGAACCTAAACTCAAGCAACCGGATAACAATGAAAGCAATATGAAAAAACAGCAAAAAGCAGCTGAAATTCTCAGGATTTTCCTTCCTTTTTTTTGTCTTTTCATTGTTTTCATTTTCATAAATCTAATTTATCACGATATTCGCTCAATTTTCTACGGACTCTTTGTAACGCTCCGTCCACACTTTTAGTTGAAACCTTCAGTTTATCTGCAATTTCCCGATATGTTTTGCCTTGTAAATATAAACTGGCAACCTGATCTTCATATTTACTCAAATAATTTTTTAAAAAATTCTCCAGATTGATTTTTATTTCCTTATTCAACAACAAACTTTCCGGCGTAAGAGCCGCTTCATCAGAGAGAACTTCGAACAAAGATATCGGTTCACCGTCTGAGCTGTCATCATAAGAATAATCCAGAGATAAGCTTTCATTCAACGGCTGATGCTTCTTTCTGGCAGCAGTTCTGATTGCATCATACAATCTTGAATCTACTACAGCAGAAGCATAATTTTTGAACGGTATATTGTGCGTTACATCAAAACTGAAAATAGCTTGATATAAACCGATCATTCCTTCTTGAATTAAATCTTCCTGATCGCCGCCTTGCAAAAACAAACGCCTTGTCTTGCCGGCAACCATGTTTTTGTATCTTTTCAACAAAGCTTCTGTTGCCTGCTCATTGTTATTTCTTATTAAAGAAATTAATTCTTGATCTGTCAATTTATCATATACTATATCTGGCATCGGAGCTTCAGTTTTCTATCTGTTCTGATTAATGATTATCATATCTGCAACTTGTCTGTCTTCTCATCTGTTATCAAGATTATAAATCAGTGATAACTTGATCTGTTGTGAACTGATGCCTGCGTTGTTCAACTGCTTGAAAAACGATAATTCCCGCGGCGACAGCAGCATTCAGAGAGTTGATTCTGCCATACATCGGAATATTAACCAAAAAGTCACAACGTTTTTTTATATTTTCACTCATACCTTTTGCTTCATTGCCGATGACTAAAGCAATCGAGCCTTTGTAGTCAACCTTTTGATAATTTTCCGCATCGTTTACTTCCGTACCGTAAATCCAGAAGTTTTGTTCTTTAATTTTATCAATGAAAGTTGCCAGATTGGTCACTCTGGCAATCGGTACAAATTCAATTGCTCCGGCGGAAGCTTTTGCTACATGTGCATCAGCGCTGACTGAACGCCTTTCCGGAATCACAATTAAATCAACACCCGCCGCTTCGGAAATCCGCAGAATCGAACCGAAATTATACCCGTCTTGCAGATTATCCAAAATCAGGATAAAAGGCTGCTTACCTTCAGCTGTGAGTTTTTCAATCAATTCAAAAGGATCTGCATAGTCTTTCGGAGAAACTTGAGCAATAATACCTTGATGTCCCGGAGTTTCAGCCATTCCTGCAAAAACATTCTTTTCTACTTCAACAATAATCGCACCCTGCTCTTTGCATTCACTAATTATTTCGTGCAATCTTTGATCCCGGCGTTGATCGGATTTTACGATCCAGACTTTATTGATCGAACGCCCTGATCTTAATGCTTCACTGATCGGGTTGCGTCCTTCAATCCGATCAAGATATTTTTCGGCATTACCTTTTTCATGCTTTTTATTGCTCTTATTGTTCTTGTTTTTAGCCAAAATAAACTCCGATATATAATCTATGATCTCTCAAAATCTAAATCAGGATTAGCTTTACTTAAAATATCAAGTAATCTGTCGGTATCTCCCTCAAGAAAAATATAACCGATCAGAGTTTCAAACGCAGTTGCTTGACGATAATCTGCCGGATCGACATTGCGCGCAGACGGAACTGATTGATTGGCGGCTCTTTTGACTATTTGACTTTCAGACTCCGACAAATATGGCAAGACCGATTGTAAAGCTTCGGCCTGAGCTTCCGCATTGACCAGTTTGATCACTTCACTATGTAAAGTACCTGCTTTTGCCGGATGCGATTTTAATAATGACAAACGAATTTGCAGTTCATATACCGCATCTCCGATATATGCTAGAGTTGAGATCGGCAAATCCAATGTTCTCACCGTTACTGCTCGACTTCCCGGCTGACTTTAGGTCCCTGAGGAGTATCCTCTATTTTATAACCCAATGCTTTCAGCTCATCCCTTATTCTGTCCGCCGTAACAAAATCACGTTCCGCTTTGGCTTGATCTCTCAACTTCACCTGTTCAAGAACATCAGCCGGAATCTCATCTTCAGTTTCCTTTTCAGCATCTAAACCCAAAATTGCACATAATTCAACAATGCAATTGCGAGCTTTCTGCAAGGAGTCTGCACTTAATGCATAATCGGCAGAAACAATATTGACATGCCGCACTAAATTGAAAATTGCAGCAAATGCATCGGGTGTGTTCAGATCATCATCCATCGCACGTTCAAATTCCTGCACTGTAGCGGCAATATATTTTTCCAGATCTGCAGATTGAGTCTGATCGTATTCATGATTTGCATTTTCAATTAAAAAATCAATATTATCCACATTGCGCAGAATTCTTTGCCAACCATGAGTTGCTGCCATTAACGGCTCTTCTTCAAAATTTAACGGCATCCGATAGTGCGCCTGCAAGATGAAGAACCGTAAAACATCATAGCCGTATTCACCGGCTAATTCACGCACCAGGAAAAAATTACCGCCTGATTTTGCCATTTTAACATTGTCTACATTGATAAATCCGTTATGCATCCAGTAATTTACAAACGGTTTGCCATTTGCAGCTTCACTCTGGGCAATTTCATTTTCATGATGCGGAAACATCAGGTCCATCCCGCCGGCATGAATATCAATCGTATCGCCTAAATATTTTTTGCTCATTGCCGAACATTCAATGTGCCATCCGGGTCTGCCTTCACCCCAGGGTGATTGCCAGGCAGGTTCGCCTTCTTTCTTGAATTTCCAAAGTACAAAATCGCTTAAATTACGTTTATCATCAAGTAATTCAACCCGTTCCGAAGCTCCGGCTTCCTGATCATCAAGATCGCGTCTTGAGAGTTTTCCGTAATCCGCAAATTTGGAAGTATCAAAATAAACTCCGTCAGCTAAAGTATAGGTATAGCCTTTTTCTTCCAAAGTGGAAATCATTTCAATGATTTCCGGAATGGTTTCAGTTGCTCTCGGATGATGATCTGCCCGCATTACATTGAGATTGTCCGCATCATGGAAATATTCTTCAATCATTTCATCTGCTAATTGCTTAACCGTAATGTTGAGCGCTTGAGCCCGGTTAATCATTTTATCGTCAATATCGGTGAAATTTTGTACATAGGTGACTTCATTGTTTTTATAAAGCAAATAACGACGCAATGTATCGTAGATAACGAAAGGTCTGGCATTGCCTAAATGGAATAAATCATAGACCGTCGGACCGCAAACATAAATTGTAATATGGTTTTCTCGTTGAGGAACAAGGTCCTCCTTCTGTCTCGTTAAATCATTATATATGCGCATCAAATGCCTCCAAGCTATTCTAAATCAATAAAAACCCTTAAAAACGCACTTCTTTTGAAACCTAGCCTCAAGACCAGGTGGGTGTCCTGCGGCGGTCTTTGACTTTACCAAAAGGCATAAGTCGTATTCCGCATCGACTCCGGACTCCCCTAAATACGTTGTAGGTTCAAATACGAAGCGACTTATATTCCAAGGGTACTTATAATATACAAAATAATGCTCAACAGTTCAAGAATTTATCTGTCAGTTAATACTTGAACAGTCAAAATTCAGTTGTTTTAGCGCCGCAAATTAATTGCTTGATGTTCTGTAGCCACAACTGCTGCACTCGTGGAGATTCCCTGATTTAACAGGGGTTTTGCCGCTTCCGAAATTGTAGTGCCGGTCGTTGTTACATCATCAAATAAAATTACGGTCAGGTTCTCCTGTTTAATTTTACGTACAAAATAATCCGATGCAGGATTAATGATAAATGCATCTTTTAAATTAGTTTGTCTGGCTGTCCTGTTATGCATTTCGGTTTGTCTTGCAGTTTCACGCTGTCGGATTAAAAAATCAGATACAATTTCTATATCCGCAAATCCTGCTACCAATTCGGCAATTCCTGCAGCCTGATTGAATCCTCTTTGGCGTAATCTTTTTTTACCTAAAGGAATCGGTACAATGACAACTTGCCGGCGGAGCTTAAGCCAAAATTGCTGCCATACCAAAAACATCATCTCGGCAAACCAATTTGCCAGATACAGATTGTGATGAAATTTGTAACTTAAAAGCAATCGGCTGATCGGTTCTTTATACGAGAATAAAGCTTTAATCTCCAGATCAGTTTGTTCCAAACACCAGGTGTTCTCCGGAAATAACAAAGGTAAATCAGCCAGACAATCTTTACAGGTATGTCGTTTGAGGAATAATAAATGCGGATTGTCGTTTTGATTTTCCAACACACCCAAGCGTAACAATTCACTCTGTCTGAAGAAATTATTCCCGGCGGAAAGATTACAGATAATACAACTTTCAGCCCGCAAAAAGTTCAACATTTATCCGAATCTTTGAGCAGCAAACTTTAACAGATCAGCTTTATCGGTCTTTTCCCAAGGAAATTCAATATCCGTACGCCCCAGATGACCATAAGCTGCTGTTTGTTTATAGATCGGTTTTAATAAATCAAAATCATTAATGATGGCTTGCGGCCTTAAATCAAAATTGGCCCGGACGATTTTTTCCAAATCCTGATCAGCTATTTTACCGGTACCGAAAGTATCCACAAAAATCGAAACCGGTTTAGCTACGCCGATGGCATAAGCAATCTGTACTTCACACGAATCAGCCAAATCCGCTGCAACTATGTTTTTAGCAACATAACGGGCGGCATAAGTTGCAGAACGGTCTACCTTGGTCGGATCTTTGCCGGAAAGAGCACCTCCGCCGTGTCTGCCGAATCCGCCATAAGTATCTACCACAATTTTCCGGCCGGTTACACCGGTATCACCTTCAGGGCCGCCAAGTACAAAACGTCCCGTCGGATTAATCAGAACTCTGGTTTTTTTATCATACAAATCAGCCGGTAAAACAGGCTTCAAAACATATTCCAATACTTCCTGTTCGACTTCCTGCAGACTGCTGGATTCTCTATGTTGAGTTGAGATTACTACCGTATCTATATGAACAGGCCGGTCATCTTCATATGCAATTGTGACTTGAGATTTTCCGTCGGGTAAAAAGGTTTTTGCTTGTCCGGTTTTTCTTGCTACAGCTAATTGTTTGGCCAGTTTATGTGCCAAAGAAATCGGTAAAGGCATCAATTCCGGAGTATCTTTATTGGCAAAACCGAACATGATCCCCTGATCTCCGGCACCGCCTGATAATTCATCATCCGTTTCACCCATGCGTTTTTCATAACCTTGTGCCACACCTATGGCAATATCCGGTGATTGTTCATCAATTGAAGTTAATACGGCACAAGAATCGGCATCAAAACCCAGGCGATGATCTGTATAGCCGATTTCCTGAATCGTATTGCGCACTACTTGAGGAATGTCGATATATGAAGTAGTTGTAATTTCTCCTGCGACAAAAACCAAACCTGTACTGACCATCACCTCACATGCGACTCGTGCATTCGGATCATCTGCTAAAGCAGCATCCAGAATTGCATCGGAAATCTGATCACAGACTTTATCCGGATGCCCTTCAGTAACTGACTCTGAAGAAAAAAACATTTTCCTTGCCATATTCATCAACCTTTCTCATGAAAAAAGCTCCTCACCCGGAGAAGCTTGGTCAATCTCATCTCTCAGGTATTACCTGCCGGAATTGGCACCGTCTTAGGGTTGCCGGGTTTCATAGGGCCGTTCCCTCCACCGCTCTGGATAAGGATAATTTATATTAACTTGTTTTTTAAGCTAACATGAGTTCCGGTAACTGTCAAGCATCCGACGCATTATGAATTCGTCTTGGCTTGATCATGATTATGATCTGTCAATTATTTTCCTGAAAATTCCGGAATCGGATTATGATTCGGACAAACTGCTTTTCGCATGGATTTTGTCATTTTTTCAATTTTTATCATTATTTCCCAAAAAGATCTGCCTTTCGGATCTGTTTTCAGATGTACAATAATCTCAGCTTAATTATCAAATCACCTCATTTCACAAAATTATCCGAATTATCATTTAGCAATGACCGGAAAGTCACATATATGAAGTTATCGTATTTTGTATTAACAAAAAAACGGAATAAGTGAGAAGTAATTATGAGAAATGTTTATTTAATTGATCCAAATCAAAAATTTGCAGAAAAACTGATAAAGCAGCTCAATCCGAAATTAAAGCCTCTTGCAAAAATTGAACTTTTGATTTCACCTGCAGCATTAAAAAAAGATTTCGACTTGGCAATTATTCATATAAGCTATTTTTCCGACTATCGATATGCACACGGATTAAAGAGCTTTGAGAATCTGAAAATAATCAGATTGGCCGATACGCCAACCCGCTTGGATCTGCAACCGGCAACCACATATTTAACAAATTCTCCTGAAACAGGTTTTTCGGCATTATCCCGCAGAACCACTGTCACGGAATGGTTGCATTGGATCTTATTCAAACTTGAAAAAATCGAACAACGAATTGAATGCAAAGAAAATCAAATCCATTTACTCTTCACTTTTAATCAGCATATTCGTCATCAGTTTTTTCAAAAATGGTTAATCAAACATAAAACTGAAGGAAATAAAATTTTTATATTACCGATCAAACCTTTGTATTTATGGAATTATCAAGCTGATTTTCACACCGGACCTGCTTTATCAGATCTCATATTACAAGTTGAGCAGGATGTTGCCATCAGCGAAAAAGATTTCGGTTTGATTTTCGAAAAACAAAAATCCGGTATTTTCTTATCGCGCAGCAATCCGGCTGCAGATGATGTATTTGCTTACGAACATCAATCAATACAAACTATCGGAAAAATATTCAAAAATTTTATTAAACAACATGAAAAAAACAGTATCGGTTTAATTGATATTGAAGCTAAACCTTTTCATTTGGTAAAGGATTTAGCTTCAGTTTGCGATGTATGTCATCTTGATATAGGTGAAGAAGACAGTTTTGGCGTACGCATTGCCAAGACAGAAATTGCCACATTTTTGGCCCAAAAAAGTCCGACCGTGAAATTCGAACCGATAATATTAAACAAATAGCTCAAACTGCCAAACCGATTGCTCCGGTCAACTTAATCGAATGAATCGTCAAGAGTAATCGGCCCTATCTGATTACTCAAAAAAGTAACAGCCCTGACAAAAAACAGCAAATATATATGCAAAACAGGTGTAAATATGTTAAATCATCAAGCCCGACAAAAATTCATCGAACATTTGGTTGCTAAATATACTGAAATCGATCGTCTGTCAGATATTGAACTCAAACAATTGTTAGCAAAATTAGTGACCGAATATCAGGATATATCTCAACTTAACCTGCCGGAAAGAAGACTGCTGATTAATCAATTATTTAATACAATGCGCGGTTTGGATTTATTGCAACCCTTTATTGATGATAAGTCAATCACCGAAATCATGGTCAACGGAGCAAATACTATCTTTGTGGAAAGAGATGGACAAATCCATCAGACTTCTGTGAAATTTGATCATACCGAACATTTAACTCATGTAATAACCAGATTTTTCGGTAAAGCCAATCGTTTAATTAATGAACAAAATCCGATTAACGGTATGCGTTTAGCCGACGGTTCGCGAATTCATGCCGTGTTACCGCCCGCTGCACCCGAAGGTCCCGTTATGAGTATCAGAAGATTTACCGGAATCAGACCGCGCTTGGAATCTTTAATCGAACATCAGACATTAACAGAACATGCGGCAAATACATTGATTAATTTAGTTGAAAGCAAAAAAAACATATTTATTTCCGGCGGCACCGGAACAGGAAAAACGACTTTTCTCAATGCACTTTCAGCCTATATCGGCAAACAGGAAAGGATTGTCACAATTGAAGATAATCTCGAATTGGATTTACAAGGAATCGATAATCTCGTACGTTTGGAAGCCAGAGAATCCGGTCCTGACGGTCAGGGAGCTATCACACTTGATCAATTGATCCGTTCTTCCTTACGACTCCGACCTGATCGAATTCTGGTCGGAGAAATCAGAGGAAGTGAAGCTTTTGATATGATTCAGGCTATGAGTACAGGGCATCCGGGATCAATGTCAACCGGACACGGAAATAACAGTTCGGAAATGTTGGATCGAATCAGTTTGATGATTTTAATGTCTTCCAGCCTACCTTGGGATGCAGTCCGCAGATTAGTTGCTTCGGCACTTGACATTAATATTCACTTAACCAGATTGCCTGACGGAAAAAGAATTGTCCAAGAAATCAGTCGTATTTCAGGTTATGAAAATCAGCAATTTATAATTGAACCTTTATATGACCGACAAGGAGATGATTTAATATGTCGTATTTAAAACAATTTTTAATGATGATATTACCTGCTTTGCTCTTTGTTTATTTATCATCTTTAACTTGGATAGATTTGCAAAATCAAAGCATCATTATCTTGCTTCTTGCAACTCTGATTATCTGCTACGGTCTGACTAAACTTGTCACGGGCAGAACGGCAGCAGCCAAAATTGAACAGTATAAAATTTTACTTGAATATTTGAGCAGTCGGCTGGCAGCAGGACATACTCTGGAAGCCTCATTGCTGGAAGCATCAAATCGTCTGCAAGAAGAATTGGGACACAAAAGCATTTTGATAAAATGTCTGAAACAATTAAATCAAGGCATGAAGGCTCAGCTCGATTTAGACCGTTGTTTACTGAATTTGAAAAATCAGTTTAAGTGTAAAACCGGTGATGCCTTTTTTGATGTCTTGCCTTATCTCAACCATCATGGCGATCGTTTGGATATTTTCGTCAAACAAACTCATCGCACATTAAATGCGGAAATTCAAATGCAAAAAGACATCAAAGCGGAACAAAGTGCTCAAAACAGCGAAGCAATTATTCTGATGTTTTTGCCATTTTTGTTTTCACTTGTACTAATTAATAACAGTTCCTCTTATGCCGGTTCATTGGCTGAAGTAAAATGGAGCAGACCATTATTGGCTGTTATTTTTCTGATTGCTCATACGGCAATTTGCTGGACCTTAATCATTTTGGCACAAAATCCGGCACATTTTAAGAGAAAAGATATTTTTATTAGTTTATCAGGCAAAAAACCTAAATCAAAAATTATATTATTTACGGCTCAATTCGTGTTATCTTATGCACCTGCCAAACTCGGTTATAATTTAGCGGATACTGTGAGAATTTTATCACAAAACAAACCTCATGCCTGGCAGATTTATATCAAAAGAAAGCTATTTCTGACTTTTGTTTTCACATTGATTGCCAGTGTTTTTTGTTTACTGAAAATAATTTCATGGTCATTTTTACTGATAATTCCGCTGTTTTTTTGGTTAATTCAAGATTTTGATATCTTACAAAGAGAAAATAAGTTAAAACAACAAATACGAATTGAATACCCGAACTTTTTAAATTCGATGGTTGTACTCTTGCGCAGCGGAATCAGTCTTGACCGCAGCCTCAGATTAATGATCGATTCATATCAAAATAACATCACTTCTCAACTTAAATCCGATCTTGCTCAAATCAAACATGCTTTGAGTGTGGGAGAAAGTGCATCTGCTGCAGTGTTGCAGATAACAGAAAATTTACCACAAGAAGAAATCGTCTCCGTTTTGCAATTAATGGCACGTTATGACCGAGATGGAGGACAAGAAATTCTGGAAATTCTGGATTTACAAGCTAATGCAAGTTGGCAATTATATCGCAATGCAATGCGCCGCCGTTTGCAAATAAAAAACATGGGTTTGTTATTACCGATGGCAACGGATTTATTTATTGTGATCATCATGGCAATGTTGCCTGCTGTTGCCAGCATGAGTAATTTTCAGCTTTAATTTCAGAAAATAACAAATCAACTTTAGTAAACAAAACAAAAAATCCAAAAGATTAATTATTAATCAATAAAATCGTTTTTTAACAATTAGAAAGGGAATATCATGTTAAAAATCAAAGACTTTCAGCACAAATTAAAAGATCAACAAGGTTTAGGAACTTTGGAAATAGTATTAATTATTGCTGTACTGGTTGCAGTTGCTTTAATATTCAGAACCCAATTATCAAGTTTTGCTCAAAATCTGATCAACAAGGTTTTCGATTATTCGATAATCGACGGTATCAGTTACTAATGAAAAAAGCTTAAGCACACGAAGATGAATCCGTATATTTGTTTAGATATAATAAAAACAGAACAAATGCAGGAGTCCGAACTTCTGCATTTGTTGCAACTCAATTTTGATTTTTCCCATAATTTTGTCAAAATTTCCGATTCAAAAAACCAACTTCATTATTTGTTGTTCAACATGCCTTTTAACGATACTACAATATTCAATTGGTCTGTATCCGAAGATTGCAAAAGCACTCATTCCAATCTGTATGAAACCTTTTATTTAACACTGTTAAAAATTCTTACAGATAATTTAGCTGAATTACATGAACATTTGTTAAAACCGAATCTCAATTTAATCCGACCTGAGCTGATTACATTCTCCCGAAATCAAGCAGTAATTACAAAAATTAAATGGTTGGTTTTACCTTCCGATTTGCATGTGGTAATACCTGTTTATCTAATTAAACAAAAATCCGGTAATCTTTGGAATTATATTTCAGATAGCAGATCCGAATTGAAAAACATTGTCATGAGCCACTATCAATTGATCTTGGAAGACCGTTATAAAGAAGCGGAAAATCTGCTGAAAAATCATCTTGAACATGAATCCTCAATAAATTACTCTGTAGATTTTGAATCAAAAACTGAAAAAACAGACAGTATAACTAAATCATCTAAAGACGGTTTGATTAAAAAATTTATGAATCGTCTGAAAAATACAAACAGATATAAAAAAACTGTCCCCAGCGCAACAACAGTGCCGATCAATCCTCAAGATGATCTGTTCCGTTTAGCCATGTTATCGGAAGGACCGCCGGGAACACTTGCCGAGAGTGAAGGAATACGGGCTTTTGTTCTGGTAGACGAGTTTTTGATCGGCAGAGATAAAATGATCTGTGACTTAGTTTTACCTCAATCAACTGTCGGCAGAGTACATGCCAGAATTTCCCGACATGGCAGCCATTATTTTTTAGAGGATCTCGGTTCAGCTAACGGAACAACTTTAGACGATAAAAAACTCAACAAACATCAAACTTATCTGTTACCTGACCAATGTCGTCTGAAGTTTGCCGAGCGAGCTTTTTATTTTCATGTTGAATAGGATATATCGAACATGACAGATATTAATTGTAGTTGTCTCAAATTAAGGGCTATGCAAATTTTAAAGTACTATGTTCCGATTTATGTTCTGATTTATATTCTGATTTTAGAAACAATACTAAAACAGGGAATATCTTCTTTGACAATCCCTGTTAAAAAGCATAGGTGTTATTACTTCGTACCGAACAATCGATCACCTGCATCCCCTAAACCGGGAATAATATATGCGTGTTCGTTCAAGCTCTCATCTTTTGCAGCACAGAAAATCGGTACATCAGGATGAACAGATTGCAGTTTCTCAATACCTTCAGGAGCGGCAATTATACACACAAATTTTATAGAAGTAATGTTGCGTTTTTTTAGTTGAGTTACGGCGTCTGCTGCTGAAACACCGGTCGCCAGCATCGGATCTAAAAGAATTACATCTCTGCTCTCAATATCTTCCGGTAATTTACAATAATATTCAATTGCTTCCAAAGTTTCAGGATCACGATATAATCCGATATGACCTACTTTAGCCATCGGAATCAGATCTAACATTCCGTCTACCATACCCAGACCGGCTCTTAAAATCGGAACCAAAGCCAGACTTTTTCCGGCAATTATTTTTGCCTGAGCAACAGCAACCGGAGTTTCAATTTCAACGGTTTTCAGGGGAAGATCACGTGTAACTTCATATGCCATCAAACGCGATACTTCGGTTGTCAATTCTCTGAATTCTTTAGTAGCGGTGTTCTTATCGCGCATTAATGAGATTTTGTGTTGGATTAAAGGATGATCAAAAATAAAGACGTTTTCCATCTAAACCTCCTCAAGAGATATTTTCTCTGGTTATTTTAACTAATTTTACATGTATTAACAAGGAATTCTTGTTTTACCTGAAATGTAATTTAAATAATATGTTCGTTTATCCCAATGAGAAAAGTTTCAAAATTCAAATGATGACATAAAAAACTTTTGCCATGATTTTTTAACATAAGCTGCCATGCTGTCAGTATTGAAACAAACGTAAATTCACGGATGGCAGGATTTAATTGATCACAAAATGTTAATAATGTTAATAACTTTGTGTATAACTATTAAGACAACATTTGACTATTTTGATCATAGCGAAAGCCTTGATTTCAATTAATTTAATTTTATACAACATAAAAATTACAAAACAAACATATTTTTCTGTAAAAAAACAAACTCGATATTCTCAAGCTTTGACTCGCTTTTTAGTTGTTTAGAAAAAATCCGGTGTCCACATGAGGAGAACAACCTTTGGGTCATCCTAACATCTTTAAGCAACTATTCTTGTCGTATTTAAAATAATTTATTATTGATATATAAATGATGCTTACTTTAAAAATTAAAATAATGATATAGAGTGCAGCGAATTCCGCCATTATATAATTTTCTGCGGCGATTTGCCTTAAAACCCATAATTGTTTCAAAGTCATCATCTGAAGTAAGTACGGATAGTCTTGTTCCGCGAGCAATGGAGCGTTTGTCATCCAAACACAATTTGCACAATTGATTTGCTAAATTCTTTGCCTTCTCATGATCTGCTAAACGTTCGCCATAGGGCGGATTCGCTACAAACAAGATTCGATCCGTTGAAAGTTTTTTAAGCAAGTTTGCTCTTTCCAATTTATAGATATCTTGTTTTTCAAAACAGATCAAATCCTCCACTCCGGCTCTTTTCGCGTTTTCTTTTGCCATATATATGCTATCTGAGGAAATATCTGAACCGAAAATTTTGGGTGATATCCCGGGATAAATATATGTTGAAGTCAGAGAGGAAGTTTTGTCCGATTTAATCTCACGCATTTTAACTTTATTAATTAAATCTGAATTATAGATTAAGGACTTTTTCTTGGCCGATTCTCTGGCACGATCAAAAATTTTTTTGCCGATTATGCGATACTCTTCACCTGCAAAATGTCTTTGAATGCCGGGAGCTGTATCACTTGCAATCAAAGCGGCTTCAATTAAAAATGTTCCGCTGCCGCAAAACGGATCATATAAGACCTCGCCGTTTTTAATATTACGCTTATAAAAAGAAACCATCAGAATAGCTGCAGCTAAAGTTTCACGCAAAGGAGCTTCATGCGTAACGGGTCTGTAGCCTCTTTTATGTAAAGGCTCACCTGTAGTGTCAAGCCGAATTTTCACCTTGTTATTGATTATTGAAAACTGAATTCGATAATTACCTGTTTTCTGATCTTCAGGAACTACTCCGTTCGGATATCCGTATATAAAATTCAGTTTATCTGTCAAAGCCTTCTTGATGATTTTTTGACATGCGGGAACACTCTGCAATCTGGACTTTCGGGAATAACCGATTATTTCTAAATAATATTTATAATCAACCCATTCATGCCAAGGTAAATTAAACGTATTATCATATAGTTGATCAAAATTGTCTGCATCGAATTCAGCCAAACCTAAAAGAACTCTTTCAGCAGTACGCAAATTAAAATTCAGTTCGGCTATTGAATTTGCCGCATTTTGATTTGGATTAAGATGCAAAGTCACTTCACCGTCGTCAACCGAAATCTGACTTTTGGCATAACCCAAGTCTTGCAGTTCAGATGAAGTTAATGCTTCAACTCCCAATAGAGTCGGTAAATATATCTTATTTAGAACCATCTGCATCTTCATCCGGAGTATCATCGCCGTTTATTCCCAGAATCTCCTCAAAACTTATTTCCGGAATATCATCACGACTTGTTCGGTGTAAAACAAATTCCTGATCTTCGCAGCGATACCAATGATCTTCAACAAAATAGAAAACATCCCACTTGCCGTTTGCAGCAGCCGGTTCGCCTGCTTTTGCAGTGTATGTAATTACATCACCTGTTGAAAAACTGAAATCATGTTCAAACAATGTATAAATATTTCCTTCAGGTTGCAAAAAATACGGCGCCTCACCTTTACTATATTGCAAGAACTCCTCTCGAGACTTCAATTCGGTAAAAGCGTCCGCAATTTTCATTTGACTAACCTGTTTTGCTAATTCAAAAATATCCATATCGATCCCTTCGAAAGATAAAATTCTTAAATCATCACAGCATCAATTGTAGCAATTGCAGCTGAAATAAATATCCTGATAAAACCATTGGCAAAAAATCTCATACTTTGTACATTGCTAAAATATGATTATTAATATGTAAAGCCTTCGTTTATCTGTATTATACATGATTATATTATTTAAGAGGAATGAAAATTTCAGCCAAAACAGCCATGGGATAGAGTATCGTTATCATCACCAGGCTGACTATAATCGTGTCCGGTCAAAAGTTTGATATCCGGATAATCGGTGGCTGCCAAGTCTTCAGAGCGTCCATGCCCCTCACCCGCGTCAAACTTGTCCGGATCAAATAAACTCTTTGAACGCAATGCGGAATTTGCCGCTTCGGGTTCGCCGGAGAGGTTTATTCACCAGTTCAATCCGTATAGAATTCAGTCCATTGCTCTCAAAAAGCTTCCGGATGCTGAAAAGAATCTTTTGCTCTGTTTCAACTCGGTCAGATCCCTGCATAACAGAAATTCTCACTTCTATGGCATCATGAGCCCGCTGGATCACCTGACAGTGATCGCATCCGGGAATATCCTTTGCACACATCTCGAACAAAACAGCCGGCATACGTACCGTCGTACCGTTGTGATCAAATTCCAGTATGTCGTCCACACGACCGTCAATGTCGATCCAGGGGGTATTCAGACCGCAGCCGCAGATCTCATCATGCATGATCACACTGTCGGTCATACGATATCGAATCACCGGCTGCACCAGACAGGCCAGATTGGTCATCAGGATGCCTTCAGATTTTACGCCGCAGGGCACGGGATTGTTTTCCCGGTCTACAGGTTCCACGATCACCCAATCGCTGTTTACGTGCATATGACCGTTGGGACAGAGCATGGCAACCTCGCCGCCTTCGGTACTGCAGTAATTGTCATTGACCGGGCAGCCGAAAACCTCACTGATGAATTTTCTGTTTTCCTCAGACAGCTTTTCTGCAGAACAACCGATGAGCTTCGGATGAATATCAAGCCTGCCCGCCTTCTGCTCAAAGGCAAGAGTATAGATCACGGAAGGATAGCACCCGATGACATCGGGCTGAAACTCATTGAGTTTACGGATCATTTCCTCCACAGGCACAAGCGTTGACAAAAACAGCGTACGGTCCTCAATCCCGCGGGCTTTGTAGCTTCTTCGCACCCGTTCAAAGGAAAGATAGGAGGAATTCAAGCCGCCGGGCGCTATGATGGCGCACTGCTTCAGATCAGGCTCTTTCAGTCCCTCCACATCCTTCAGAAGGGGGCCGCCGAAATAACGCTGGGCCATCAAGGCATCATGAATGGCAATGTGTCGGCTGTCACGAACGATACGCAGCGGCTGCGCCGTAGTCCCGGAGGTGCTGATTACCCTGTACTTTCCCAGAAAGGGCGTGAACAGGTTCTCGAAATCAGCAACATATTTATCCACTTTTTCGTTGGTGATTTCCGGATCGCAGACCCAGCGATCAAATTGCTGCGTCAACTCTTCCCGGGTGGAGATGGGAATATCCGCAAGACTATAATTCTCCGGCAGATCCTCATATTTTTCCTTCAAGTAAGGAGAATGCTCCCGCGCATAATCCATCAGGAAATGCAGACGCTGCCGCGCCAAATCCTCAATCTCTTTTCTATCCCGTCGGTCTGCCCCGGCCACCAGAGCAACCGCCTGTTTTGCGTCAATAAATTCCATATCTTTTCCTCCTGCGTTTCATGGTTTCGTAATATAGCGGATGATAAACCTTGTATCACGTTATTGCATTTTCAAAGGTCAGAACTGAGGTATTAAACCCCAGCTGACGGCTGTATTCCATGCGCGAAGCCAGCTTTTTCACCAGCCGGATGCTGTCGGTAATACAGCCGTCATTCTCCTCAGGAATATACTCCAGGGGATTGAAGGGTCTTCCATTATCGCGCATCCGGATTGTCACCTCCGCATCAGTTACATAGACAAAGATATCAATCAAACCGGTTTTGTCTGCATGGGCATAATGGACGGATGCGACCGTCATTTCCTCCAACACAAGCGCAACTTTTTTCAGCAGGCGGGTATTAACAGCCGCCTTCCCCTCAAGAGCCGTAACCCGCTCAGACAGCCGGACAGCTTCCTCCCTGGTTGCCGCGATGGTAAAATCAAATTTGTGGATGTAGTCGTCCCGCTCTTGGATCAACAGCAATCCCTGCACGTTTTCTTTCTTCCGGATGCGGCGAGCCAGGAGCAACAGAACCAACAGCGTACATGCGCCGGAAGCGGCATAGCACAGCCACAGCAGGTTGGCCTGTATGCCGGAAAACAGCACGGCGAAGGGAATCACAAACAGCAGACCATCCATCACCACAAGACTTGTAGCAAGACTGCGGCGCTCGGTCGTATTATAGAAATTTTGAAGCAACATAATAGCAGCTGAAAAGGGAAGATACAGCGCATACAGCCGAAGCGCAGGCTTGAGCAGGGCCAATGTATCCGGCGAGGTCAGGCCGAAGACCATGCCCATCAGCTGTGGTGCAATCAGGAAAAAAGCCACCAGCACTGCACTGCACACAATCAGCACACGCCGGGCAATTCTCATAGCATGACGGATACCGAAGAAATCCTTTTCTCCATACAGCGTGCCGATAATGGGCAGCAGGGTGTCCGCAATACCGCCCTCAAAGATATTGGAGATCATCAGCACATTGGTACATACAGTCATGATGGACATGCCGATGGAACCCAGTGCAGAGACAATCACGGCGTTGATCACCAGAGAGCGCACCAGATTGCACACTTGGCTGACGGCCTTGGACATGCCGCTCTTCAGGATATCACGCAGCGTTTTCAGCATGGTTTTCCCGGGGCGAACAAAATGGAAACTGCGCTTTTTGTTCGCAAGATAGGGAATCACAATGGCGGAACCGGCCACATAGCCCAATGTGGTGGAAATGCCTGCCCCGGCGATACCGGTGTTCAAAAAGCGGATCAGAACATAGTCCAGCACCAGATTGACCGCATTGGCGATCATCACAATCACAGCAGAAACTTTAGGATTGCCGTCCATCCGGATGAACATTGCCATGCCGGAGGAAAACATCAGTGCCGGACCGGTAAACAGCAACGGGCGAAGGTAGCTTTCCGTCAAGGCGGCCAGCTGCACATCCCCGCCTGCGAGGCTGATACTGAGCGGGCGCAAAATGACCTGCATCACCACCACGAAGATGCACATCGCGCCAAGTCCTCCGCCGACGGACAGCGTGAAGAACCGGTTCGCCATTTGGAAATCGCGTCTACCCAGTGAGATGGAGGCACAGGTAAGCCCGCCGACGGCAAAAAGCATATAAATAAGGTTGATGCAGAAGATGAGTGGGCCGGACAGGCCAACGGCAGCCAGCGCCACCTCACCCAGCAGACTGCCCACGATGATACCATCCACTACCGAAGCCATGGAGATCGCCATGGAGGTCAGGACCGTGGGCAGCAGATATTCCCCGAACTTTTGCCGGATGATCTGTCCGCTTCGTTTATACATGGCAATTACTCCTTCCCGATTTCAGAATCATGGTCGAAGAAACCGAGGCCTTCCATCATTGCAAAGAACCGATCCAGATACGCATCGGATGTGATAGGCCACTTAAAGCCCTGGCGCAGCAGCACCTGAGAGGTATAGCTGTTGACGGACTTGATGGGCATTACGCGCTTACCGTGCTCGTTGTATGCAATCAACGAATTGAGATAGCGCGCTTTTGCGGGATCCCGCATGGTCTCGCCAAAACTACACTCATATTCCTCCGTCTCGCACGGTTCAATGTCCATGCCCCGTCTGCGCAGTACATCGATGGCATCGCCCAGGAAGATGTGATGGTCGTTGTAAGGATGGAACACTCTGCACTTTTCAGGCGTTTTCGCAAGCAAAAGCAGCGCAACCGCCGTGAAATCAATTGGTGCAAATTCCGTATTCATGCCCATGGCTTCATAGGGAATCTTACCGATGAGGCTGTATGCTTTCAGCCTGCCGAGGAAGTTGTTGGTAGCAAAATTGATCTGGAATTCACCGTCCGCGTCGCGGGCCATCAGGTTGCCCACGCGCATGATCTTCACGTCCGCACCATCAAGCGCAGATTCAAGCACGGCACGCTCCGCCAGGAATTTACTGCGGGCATACTTGTTGGAAAGATCCTGGCCGAAATAAAGCATCCGCTCACTGAGCAACAGTTTTTCATCCGGCTCGCCATTGATGCTCATGCCGGCGATACTGGCGGTAGAAACCTGCACGAAACGGCATTTCTTCTGACTACAGAAATCCAGCGCCATCTTTACGCCGCCGTAGTTAATGTCCTCAATATCCGTACCGGCGGAGAAGTGTTTAACGTTGGCGGCACAGTTGATATAAGTGTCAATGGGCAGCCGGTCAAGTTTTTGATATAGGGAATCATCCGTGATGCTGCCGTCTATCATCACAATGCGGCTGGAGAATAATTCATCCATCGCATCCAGGAACGGTTTGCCATTGATCTTCAGCGTGTCCCCGCCAAAATAGTAGGCGAGCATACTCTTGAGCCGCTTTTCGGAACTGAGATTCTTCCTGCCGCGGACGACACAGAAGGCTGTTCCTTTCTCCATTTGCAGATAGGCACGCAACACATGGATACCAAGGAAACCGCCGGCACCGGTGATACAGACATTCCCCAGGGCACGCAGCTTACCGTCTTTCAGTTCTTCAATGGTATTTTCCTCAAGCAGCGCATGGATGGGCGCGTAATCATAATCCGAAATCTCATCCTTCCCGAACGACTGCTCCGCATGACTGCGGATGGCAGCCAGTTCTCTGGGAGTGGGATTGGCAAATACGTCACCATAGCTCAGCTGTATCCCCTTTTGTGCAGCATCGATTGTCACCTGAGTCACCAGCAGCGAAGTGCCGCCCAAGTCAAAGAAATTATCAGTCGCCCCCACTTGTTCCAGGTGCAGAATCTCAGCAAAAATCTCACAGTAAGTCTGCTCTGCCTCATTGGCTGGAGCTTCGTACTCCTGACGCTGCATCAGTTTGGCGTCCGGTAAGCGTTTGCGGTCTATCTTGCCGTTGGGGGTCATGGGCATTTCATCCAGCTGCAGATAAGCAGTGGGCACCATGTATTTAGTAAGGGTCTTGAGCAGGACCTCACGCAGTTCCTCCGCGGGCAGTTCACGCGTGGCGGTATAATAGGCACACAGATGTTCCTGTCCGTGCAGCTTACGCACCAGAACGGCGCAGGAACGCACATCGGCCACCGCATTCAGACTGTTTTCGATTTCACCCAATTCAATGCGCAGGCCGCGCAGCTTGATTTGTCCGTCATTTCTGCCCAGAACGATAATTTCGCCATTATCCGTCCACTTGGCGAGATCGCCTGACTTGTACCAGCGCAGCCCGTTGTATTCCACAAACCGTTCGGCGGTCATTTCCGGATTGCCGAAGTAGCCCCGTGCAACACCGTAACCTCCAATCCACAGTTCACCGATAAAGCCGGCAGGCAGGGGTTGCCCATAAATATCCATTACCTGCTCCGCCACACCGCGCAGCGGCGCGCCGATGGTAACGACTTCGCTATCGAGCAGTTTTCCGTTGGAAGACACCGTGATTTCGGTCGGACCATAGGTATTGATCAGCACCGCATCGGTCACTTCGCGCAGCTTTCGGTACAAAGCGGGGGGATAAGTCTCGCCGCCTGCCATGATGACCCGGCACTCTGCCAGTGCCTCCTTCATTGCAGGCAGTTCCATATATTGCAGCATACGTGACGGTGTAGCATTGAAGGCATTTGCACCCGTACGCGCAAACAGGGCAGCCAGCTTATCCGGGTTCTTGGCTTCCTCATCGTCAGCCAGCACCAATGTCAGGCCATTCATCAGCGTGGTGAAGGCTTCCTTGAGGAACATATCAAAACTTACCGTAGTCACCGAGCACATGGTGCAGCGATGCTCCACCAGCGCGCGCACGTGGCGATTTTGCTCATCGTCCAGCACATAGTTGATGATGCCGCCGTGAGTGAGCATCACGCCCTTGGGCTTTCCGGTGGAACCTGAGGTATAGATGATGTAGCAAAGCTGTTCCTGCCGTACAGGCAGATTCGGATTGAACGTATTTTCGTTCTTCAACAATTCGCTGACATCCAGGCTATTCTTCAAAGTTGAGGGACCGTCAGTCAGAATGAAGCGGGCCTCGCTGTCCTCCAGCACATGTTCTACACGCTCCCGGGGGTAGTCCGGGTCCACGGGAATATAGGCGCAGCCTGCCTTGATAATGCCCAGCATGGAAACAAGAATGCGGCTGTCACGCCCCAGCGTAAAGGCCACGCGATCCTCAGGCTTTACGCCCAGAGCGAGCAGGCTGTGTGCCAGCGCGTTGGCGCGTCGGTTAAGCTCAGCGAAGCTGAGCGCCGCATCCGAAGCAATCAGAGCAAGAGCATCCGGCGTATGACCGGCCCACCGTTCAAAGAGCTGATGCAGTCCGCCGACAGGCTTTGCGGGAAGCTGAGGGCTGAAGGAATTCACTAACGCCAGTTGCTCCTTGTCGCAGATAGAAAGGCTGCCGACAGCCGTGTCTCCGTTGCGGACCAGCAATCCGGCGGTATGGGCGATGCACGATGCCAGTGTGTGCATGGTAGAGGCGTTGTAAACAGCATCATCGTATTCAGCTTCCACGATGAAGTCCGTATCGTTTTCCTGAATGTTGACGGAAATGGGGAATTTTGCGTGATTTAGGCCAAGGGGGCGCATGGTTACAGGGGTACCACCTATTTTATAATGAGAAACCACACCGCCTTGATATGCATACAGCATCTGTGAATTGTAGCCGTAATCCGACGCCGCCTGCAGGTAGGAATAGGCCTGATGTGCCAGCACCTCATTCATTTCCTGCTGCACGCCGGCCAGATAAGCGGCGGCTGTCACAACCGGTTCAACGGTCATGACCATAGGCAGTGTTTTGACCAGCATACCGAAATTACGCTGCACATGAACACCCTCACGACCGTTACTGATGGCAGCGATCCGCACATTCTTCGCGGAGGCAAACCGCCCGGAAACCAGCATGGTTGCAGCAAGGAACAGATTGGAAGCCGTAACGCCCATGCCCTTGATGGCTTGCTCCACACTGCTTTTAGTGATCGTGGCATACACTGATCGGGGCGCACCGGGGCCATCACTCTTTTTGTCGGTAGGGAATACGGTGGCGCCTTCGCCATCACCCAGCCGGTGATGGAAGAATGCCTTATCTTCTGCCCAGGCACTGCCCTGCGTCTTTTCCTGCTCCAGCAGCGCCAGGTCAAAGCTGGTGAAGGTTTCCGCCGCAATCCGGGCGCCTTCGTAAGCTGCTGCCAGATCATGCAGAAAAATATCCAGAGAGCCGCCGTCAAAGACCATATGGTGGAAATCCCCCAGCAGCTTCACACTATCGGGCAGCACGCAGATTTCCATGCGGAACAACGCACCTTCAAAGAAGGAGAAGGGACGCACGAAACCTTCCCTGCGGACAGCATATTCTTCCGCAGTACAGGTAATCACCGGGATCTCTGCCTGCACGTCGTCCATACGCAGCTGTACAGGCTCATTGTCCCGCACTGAGAAGCGGGTTTTAATATAGGGATGGGCCTCAATCACCCCAAGGATGGCGCTGTGCAGTTTTTCCGGCTCCACACCGTTGCCGAAGGATAGCTCAACAGGAATATTATACATCAGTGTTCCGGGATCCTTCACGCATGCGAAATACAACCCCATCTGGTTCTGCGTCAGCGGATAATAAGCCTGCTTGTCATAGGTTTTGATCTGATAGTCGCTGCTGTCAGCCAGAAGCTGAGCGATTTTTTCGATGGTCTTTTCCCGCATGAGATCAGCAGTGCGCAGATTTTTACCGGTGTTTTCTGTTATCAGTGCCGCGGCCTTGATTGCAGAGAGAGAGTTCAATCCTGCATACATCAGATCAGTAGTCACGCCGAAATCTTCATGCTTAAGCACAGACGCAACTGCATCGAAAATGGTCTTTTCTTCTTCGTTTCTGGGTGCGACAATTTCTTCCGTCTGCAGCTGAATGCGCGGGAGCTCGCGGCGATTGACTTTGCCGTTCTGGTTGAGCGGAATACGCTCAATCTGCATAGTGGCAGAGGGCACCATGTAGCCGGGCAGTTCATCCTCGATGAAAGCATTCATGGCCTTGATATCCACAGGTGTGTCGGAAACCACGTAGGCCACCACACGCTTTCCGCCGCCGGCATCCTCCTGGGCGATAACCGCGGCATCCTTGATGCCGTCAAAAGCGCGGATGCGTCCCTCAATCTCTGTCAGTTCCACGCGGAAACCGCGGATTTTCACCTGGAAGTCACGTCTGCCGACGAAGTCGATCGCACCGTCCGGCAGGAAGCGCACCACATCTCCGCTCTTATAAACTCTGGCATACAGCGGGTCGTCGGTGAACGTATTGGCAATGAATTTTTCTGCGGTCAGGTCAGGACGGTTCAGATAGCCGTCCGCTACCTGTATGCCGGAGATGTACAGTTCTCCGGGAACACCCACAGGCGCCAGCCTGCCTCGTCCATCCACCACATAGAGAGCCGTATTGTAGGTTGCCTTACCGATAGGAATACGGTCATACAGCTTGTCGACCTGCTGTTTGGTACAGGCAACCGAACATTCCGTGGGGCCGTAGATATTAAACAAAGGAATTTCCGGCGGATCCAGCGGCACAAGCGTTTCGCCGCCTACCGACAGGGCGCGCAGTGTGGGGACGCGCATGCTTTCGGCAAACTGCCTGCCCAGCTGTGTTGTCATAAATGCAACGGTGATTTTGTTTTCCTCAAAATACCTGCGAATGCCCGGCAGATCCAGGCGCATTTCCTCCGGCAGGATATGCAGACATGCCCCCCTGAGCAGGGTGGGATACAAATCCATCATGTGCGCATCAAAGCCAAAACTGGCATAAGCAGGAATATTGTCGCTTTCGCAGAGCTGGTAGCTGTCAGCATAGAAGTGGAGGTAATTCGCCACATTGGCGTTGGTTAGCATGACTCCCTTGGGTTTGCCGGTGGTGCCGGAGGTGTAGAGCAGGATGAACAGATCCTCGGGACGGGACATATCTTCCGGCGCTTCTGCAGCAGGAAGTGTATCTATAACGGCGCTTTCCACAATGAAGCCGGAATACTCCGGCACACGGTCCAAGAGGTCGCTGTCGCTAATCAGCACCTTCGCATTCGCGTCCTCCAGCATATACTGCAGACGGTCGGAAGGATAGCCGGGATCCAGAGGCAGATAAGCCGCACCGGTTTTCAATACAGCCAGTGCGCCGATGGGCATCATCAAACCTCGGTTGACCAGGATGCCCACAACGCTTCCGCGATCGGCGCCCCTCTTCCTCAGATGGACAGCCAGACAGTCAGATACCTTATCCAGCTGACGATAGCTCAAGGTCTCTTTCCCGAACACGACCGCATCGTTGTCGGGGGTTTTGGCTGCCTGTTCCTTAAAGAGAGAAATAATCGTTCTGCCACCCCAGCCTTCCACCGTTTTGCCCGGGAAATCGCACACAATCTGCCGTCTCTGGCGCTCAGGCAGTTCGACAAGATCAGCCAGCATCCGGTTATCGCCGTCCTCACAGCAGCGCTGCAGAGTGATGATGAACTGCTCCATGAAATTCTCTATCACCGTATCGTCATATAACTGACGGGAATAAGAGAGCTTAAACTTGAAATCGGGGCCTTCGTGTACCGCCTCCAGCACCAGATCCATCTGCAGTGCCTGACCCTTAACGGGAATATATGCTGCCTTTGCACCTTCGATTTCGGGCAGAGGCTGCTTCTGCAGATAGTTAAATATCACATCAAACACCGGGGAACGGGAAGCGTTGCGATCCGGAGCCAGCATGGGCACCAACTGCTCAAACGGATAGGTCTGGTTGGCCTGTACACCCCGGATGGTCTGCGCTGTCCTGAGCACATAGTCCTTAAACAGGATATCCCCAACGGGCTTCATGCGCACCGGCAGCGTGTTGACAAACATGCCAATCATCTTTTCCTGTTCTTTCAGAGTTCGGCCGCTCATAGCAGTACCCACCACTATATCCTCGCAGCCGCAATACTTGGCCAGAGTCATGCCCAGCACGCTCAACAGGAAACCATACTGCGTCACACCAAGACGCACAGCAGCTTCTTTAATTGAGGCTCCGGGCAGAACAGCAACAATGTCCTCATCTGCTTCCGGCAGCACGAAGGGCCGGTTCACATGGGTAGGCATTTCATTTTCCGGAACTCCGTCGGCAAACATTTCTTTGAAGAAAGCTTCCTGCCTTTGCAGATCGGCGTTTTCCGCCTGCCACACAGCGTAATCCTGATAATCGAAGGCCTGCTCCGGCAGAGTCTCACCATGGTAAAGCCGGAATAACTCGTCTATAAAGGTGGGCCAACCGGAGCCGTCCATAATGATATGATGGAAGCAGAAATGCAGCGTATGCAGGTTGGCCGCATGCTCAAAAACCTCGCAGCGTAACAGCGGCGCTTTCGCCAGATCGAACGGACGGTTCTCTGCTTCCATGATGCTCTGCACGTCTTCCCTTGCACAGCTGCGGCGCACAACGGGAATGTGCAATTCATCCAAAATGCGATGGATATACTCTCCTTTTTCCAGAGGGTAAATACTGCGCAGCACCGCATGGCGCTCAGCCATGGCGTTGAGCGCCTGCTCAAAGCGATCGGCATCAAATTCGCCTTCGATCTCTATGGCAAGGAAATTGATATTATAGGAAGTGGATTCAAGATTCATGCCCTGTTCCACAGCCATTTGCCGCTCAGCAAAGGTCAACGGCCAGCAATCGCGTTTTTTCGCTTTGGACAGGCCGGCTTTTACCCGTGCAGCCAGCTTCTGCGGTGTGCCCAGTGTGAGAATGTCGCTGGCAGACAGATTCATTCCCTCTAATTCTGCCTGCACCTTCGCCGCTGAGATGGAATCACCGCCGATCAGGTTAAAATCATCCAGCGTACCGACACGGTCAATGCCCAGCACACGCCGGAAGGCAGCACAAATTGCAGCCTCCCGGTCATTTTCAGGAGCCTGATACGCAGAGCGGAACTTTGCCGCGTCCGGCGGCAGAATGCTCCGGCGGTCCACCTTACCATTGGCATTTACAGGCAGTACATCCACCTGCTGCAGGAAAGCTGGCATCATATAGGAAGGAAGGAAGCCGGAAATGGCCTCCGTGATGGATTCCGGCGCCAGGGTTTCCCCGGCAGTGTATACACAGAACAGGCTGGTTTCCCCATTGGCATTCTCGAAGCCTTTTACTACGGCCTGATCCGCAGAGGTCAGGCGTACAATCGTTGCCTCGATCTCACCGGGCTCCACGCGGTAGCCGCGCACCTTGATCATCCAGTCCTTTCGCTGCACATATTCCAGCTGCCCGTTTTCATTGATACGTCCGATGTCATTGGTCTTGAACAGAGTTTTATCATCCTCGCTCCCGGACCGGGGATTCGGGATGAAGCGTTCTGCGGTCAGCTCCGGAAGATTTAAATAACCAAGCGCCACCTGCCCGCTGATACAGATCTCGCCCTCTTCTCCCTCCGGGAGCAGATTATTTTCGTCATCCAGAATGTACACACAGCTTCCGGCATAGGGTTTGCCGATAGGCGTGATATCGGGATAAGCACGGTCGATCTGAAAGCTCGTGAGCGGGCCGCAAGTTTCGCTACAGCCGTATGCATTATAGATCTGAACCTTGTCGCTGTATATATTAGTTACGCGGTCGGAACCGATGACCATACTGGAGAGCTGATCCTCCAGCTGCGGCAGGATGATGCGCGCCATTTGCGGAGGAGAGAAGCATGTTGTGATGCCATTCCGGCGTATATAATCTACAAGTGCCTGCGCATCCTTGCGCAGATTGTCTCCGGCAATATGGATCGTGCCGCCCAGTGAAAGAGGCGTGAAGATTTCCAGTACCACCGCAATAAAGGAGAAGGAGGCAACGGACAGGAAGGTGTCATGCTCCGTGCGGCTTAATGTATTGCCGCGAATAGCCATGGAGAGAGCCCGGTGTGAATTGACGACACCCTTTGGATTCCCCGTGGAGCCGGAGGTATACACAACGATCGCCGGGTCATCCTTTTGCAATTCAGGAAATATGACAGGCTGCGGTTCGGCAGGCAGTTGTTCCAACCAATTGAAATCGATCACAACTTTGGCCCGGGTATCGCGAATAACGAAATCTATACGCTCCTGCGGATATTCTTCTTCCGTGACACAAACAGCCGCGCCGGATTTCATCACACCCAGAATTGCGGCAACGGCTTCCCAGCCGCGGGGCAGTTGGATGACAACAATATCACCGTGTCCAATTCCATTGGCCATCAGGGTGTAGGCAATTCGGCTGCTTTCCTGATCCAGCCCGGCATAGCTGATGGATTTCCCTTCAAAAACAAGGGCAGGTTTATAGGCATATTCCCGAACTGTACGGGCAAATAAATTCAGAAACATAGAAATTTCTCCTTTCACTATATGTATCGGTATTCAGCGTTTGGAGGCGCGGAACCGTTCCCACAAACGAATGGTTATATAGCACAGTGTCCAAACCACAGGCGTCATCCACAGGCAGAAGGCAGCCGAACATGGCGCAAAGCACAGCAGAGAAGCAATCAGCCCGAACCAGAAAGGGTGCACGGCGTAATAGGGCGTGGTCTTTCTGCTCAGGTGTACCAGAGCGGCATGAACCGGTTTAATTGCGGTAATTTGATTTCGCAGGGCATAAAGCAGCCCCGACATAAGCAGCACACAACTGCAATTCGCTAATGCGCGTATGGTACCGGGATATATGTATTCCTTCCCGGACCAGGCATAAAGCGCGTCCAGCCCATCATTGACGCTGAAAGCATGCCGGGCATAAGCCGCTACGATGATCACCGCAGGCACAGCAATGACACCGTAAAGTCCGGCCTTGTTTGTTGTCCTGCGCAGCACCCTGCCTAATCCCACACCAGACAGCACATAGGGAATATGTGCAAGAAAGCACAGGGATACCGCAGGACGACCGCCTGCGAACATGGTAAGCACATAATCCGCCACGACATTGCCGGTGGTCTTGCCGTTCATGTATAGATAAGGATTAACAACAATAAATAAGAGTGCCAGCGCAAAGTACATCCATGTCGGGGTTTTAAGCTGTCGCAGCAGCGCCAGCAGCAGATAGCTGACACCCGCAATAAAGAAAATGTTGATGTACTCGATCATCATGGGCATGCGCTGCCAGACAACTGCCCACATGGTTTCCAGCCCGAACAGGCCACGAACTCCCTGCCCTATCACCATGGGAAGCCCAAGGGCCAGTACATTCCAGATCAGCTCATAAAGGAGCAGCTTCAGACCGTCCCTGACAAGCTGACTGTTGGTAAGCCGGGAATAGGTGCTGCCCAAGCCTAACACAAACAGGAAAATGGCCGATCCAGTCATAGTCGCAAGGATATATGTCGTTTTATATGCAGGCACCAACGTGCCGCTCATCATCTGGAAGGAATGTATCAGTAGGATCATCGGGATGAACAAGCCCTTCAGATAATCAAATTCAATCTGTCTTCCGGTATTGATTTCCTTCTCGGCAAACACTCAGACATCTCCTCCTTGACTTCAATTCTGCAGCAATTCGTTTCTTGAAAGCAGAACAGGCATCGTCGGTCTGCCGGGATGCTCTGCTGCTGTGCATATTATGTGATGATCCAGTGCAAGCCAGTGCAAATACCAGCTCTGACCACCCACGTTATTGGAAATGCCGGCATCCGGACAAATCTCAAAACTCTCCGGCGGCAGATGAAATCCCAGTCCCAGCGCCTTCATAATGGATTCTTTGCCCGTCCACAGGCGGAAAAACGCTTCGTCCGTTGCCTGACAACTGAGCCAGTTCTGCTCCGCGGTGGTAAAGACTTTCTTTGCCACGCTTTGTGAATACGTGGTAATCAACTCAACATCCACACCCGCCGGCCGCTCATCTGCAAGCAGCACAACCTTGTTACCGGAATGGGAAAGGTTAAAACAGGGACCGTTCGGCAGAATCGGTTTACCAAGTCGGGATACTGTCATGCAGGAAGCATCATCCTCTCCGAAGACACTGCGCAGCATGAGTCCGGCAGTCAGACAACGCGCCTGATCCTCCGGTCGGTGATACTTATAGACACGATTTCTGCGGCTTTCATCCAATAATTCAATTCCGGGAAGATCAAACAGACCCCTTATGTCGCTTATATAGAGTTTCATTCACATATTCCCCAGAACACTTCCTGCTTCTGTTGGCAGCACAAAATACCATCATCTGCGAAATAAACTTAAGCAACAGAACCGGACTGATCTAATTCGTTCCGTTCAGATCTGCCGCTATTCGGGCGGTCAACTTTAACAGGTTTTCGTCAGAAGCGTCCTGAATGATATCACGTACGTCAGAGATGTTCAGCTCCGGCAGGCGGATCGTGTTGTCCTGCGCAAGCTGCGTCTGAAATATCCATAGAAATGCCTTGGTGGCGAGGAAAGTCGTAACGACCGGCGAAAGCAGCCAGTTTGAGAAGAACGGGTTATTTTCTTTTTGCTCGTATTCATGGGAACGCTTTCCCTGCAGGTCATTCGATGGTCAATACGTCAACGAACCCTGTGATCTCGAAAATCTCCATGATGGTTTCGTTCACATTCTTGACCAGCATGCTGCCCCGGCGATTCATATCCTTCTGGGCGGCCAGCAGAACACGCAGACCTGCAGAAGACATGTATTCCAACCCCGCAAGATCCAGCACCAGTTCCTCCACGCCGGAAATGCTCTGTTTCAGTTCTGCTTCCAGCTTTGGTGCAGTAATGGTGTCCATACGACCAATCAAAGTGATCGTCAGTTTTGTTCCCTCAGCAATCTTTTCAATCGTCATAACAAACCTTCTTACTTCGGTTGTTTCTTTTGATCAGGTCTTCAAATACCTATTTGTTGATTTCTTCGATGAGACATGGGGTGTGTATATAGGCCGGCAGATAAAATCCTTTACAATCTCATTTTGCTCACAGATTGCTGTTATGGCTGTAAGCACCAAGCAAACCGCCATTCCATAACAAGCCTTCGTACCCTGTAACGCCTCCGCTTCCGCACTTTCTATTTTATATCTTAGAATAAATTCCCCTACTTTTCAACAGAAAAAAGATAAAGAAATTGTTCACAACAAGTTGCTTTTTTACAGAAACCACCCTTGACAAATCACGTCTCAACAGCGCATAACATTGCCCCGGGACGGGAAAGTTAAAGACAGCATAGTGGAAACACTGAAAAACCTATTTAGTACAAATTAGGGATAAAAATCAAAAACCGTATAACCCAAAATGCTTGAAAACCTTGTATATCAGTGGTGCACCAGGAGGGATTTGAACCCCCGGCCCCTTCCTTAGGAGGGAAGTGCTCTATCCTGCTGAGCTACTGGTGCATATTTTTTTTAATTATCGATAGATATTTTTTTAATTATCGATAGATATTTTCTGCCAAGTACCATAAATACATTTATAGACATTTTCGGCAGGCTTACTCTCTACTGATCCGATTTATTATTATAAACTACTCCCGCATCTTGATAAAGTGCCAGAACCAATTCCAAGGATTTGATACCGCTGACAACATCTGCCAAAGGTTGTCTGTCGTATAGAATACTCTCGATCAAATCTATATAAATTGCAGTATGGGGATTACCCATCTGCAGCAAATACAAAAATCCTTCAGCTTTGATCCGCTGAGCGATTTCCCGTTTAATATACTTGTTTTTCAATTGTTTGCCGCCAGCATCAAAAACGGAAAATGAGATTTTTCCTGACGAGATTCCGGCTTTTATATCGCCTTGAGTTAAACGGACAAAGAATGATGCTTCCGGTCTGGCCGGTTCCGTATTAGTCGTACCTTCAAGCATCAGCCAGCGATCATCTGCCAATTCAAAAATCCCGAAACCTAAATCTTCAGATTCAATTTGATGAATTTGCGTACTGATTGCACCTTTAGCTGAAATCAATTCAGGTTCCCCTAATAACCAATGCATTAAATCCAGTGCATGGATACTCTGATTCATAACTGCTCCACCATCATGTTCTCTGGTTCCGCGCCATGCCGCCTGATCATAATATGCCTGATCATGACCCCAGCGCACACTGACCGTTCCGTAAAGAGGTTTGCCGAACATACCTTGAGCAATATCCTGCGCAACCAGACCGATTACCGGAAAATAACGATAAATATGACCGATAACAACTTTTTTACGGTTTTGTTCAGCCAGAAACTGTATTTCTTGTGCGTGTTCCAGACACATTGCAATCGGCTTTTCAATAAAAACATGACAATCATTTTCCAAAGCCAGCTTAGCTTGAGCATAGTGCTGACCCGACGGAGTAGTAATTGCCACAATATCAGGTTTTCTGTTCATGTCATTCAGATCAGCGGCAAATAAATCCCCGAGTGAATCATATTCCTGTATATTGTTGCGTGCAAATTTATCCCCGGACAAAATTCGTTGTCTGGCTTGAGCAAACGGGTCAACCAAGGCAATAAGCTCTGCTCTTTGACCATGTTTTCTATTGTTTTTTGCCAAATAATTTAATGCTTTGAGATGTTTATCCGCAACTCTGCCGCAACCGACCAGCGCAATCCTTAAAGGCTGCTTGTTACTCATAAACTTATCCCCAATCTGTAACCGGCTTTAATATTATCCGCATTGGAACCGGGTTTTGCACAATCACCGACATGATATACGGCAGATGCTATTTTGTATTTATAAAGTAAATTGTATAATTCAGGATCAGCTTCCGGGCCGGTTGCTTTAAATAAGAAATCATATGGTAAAACATATTTGCCTGCTGTTGATTGAAAACTGATCTGCTCTTGTTCTAATTTATTTAAAGTTACATTGTAATAGATATCAACTTTTTTTCTTTTCAAAAAATAGAGTAAATGCTGACTTTCCAGATTTTGCAATAAAGGAATTTGTTCTTCTCCTTCAAACAACAAAGATACCTGTTTGCCGTAAGCATAAACCAAATTATAAGCAATATCCAAAGCCATCGGATGTTCGCCGTAAATTACAATTTTATTCTTTTCGACAATGTTTAATTGTTCGAGCAAAGATCCTTCTGTCTTATTGGAAAAATCCAAATCCAAAACATCAATCATTTCGATATCCGATTGTTCAAACGGTTTTGCTTTACCTCCGCTCGCCACTACAATAACATCGAAATTTCTTTCTTCAAGCATTGACATGGTGGCAATAGTATTTAAAACAAGATTAAAATTTGAACTGTTTTCAACCAAATTGGCAATCCGTTTCTGTTGCCAAGCTAAATAATTGGCAATATCAATTCTAAAGCTGGGTGTTAAGGTTCTGTTCAATTTGCCGCCGATTCTTCCCGTTTGCTCAAACAACCAAATTTCATGTCCTTTGGAATGAGCCGCAATCGCACATTCAATTCCCGCCAAACCTGCTCCGACAACTGCAATTTTACGGGGACTGCCAACTTGAATAACCATATCTTTATATTTATGTTCCTGACCGATTCGCGGGTTGACCGAACAGGAAATTCTCTGCTGATAGTCGGATTCCGCCCGAACCACAGGTCTGATTAAATCTACCGTATTGCAATATGCTTTATTCGGCCATTCCGGATCAGCCAACAAAGCATCTTCCAGACAAATCATATCCGCCTGACCGGACTGCAAAGCTTCTTCAGCCAGATCAGGAAAATCCAGTTTGCCTGCAGCTATTATCGGAACAGGCTCGTCATTGGAGCCAAGTAGATTTTCTGTCTGGATAAAAAGTTTAATCTGATCAGCTAAATCAAGGCCATAACCGGGAGGTAAAGTCCTGGCACCCTGACTCAGCCATTTATAAGCATAATTCCCCGGACGAATCACAAATCCGTCAACACCGGCTTGGACCAGATTTTTCAAAAAATCGAAAGGCAGATTTCCTGGATCAAGATCGATGCTGTAAATTATCGGATAATCTGTTCCGGCAACTCTTCGAATTCTGCGAATTATCTCCAGAGCAAAAGTTTGATTATTGCTGAAAGATCCGAGTTTTCGTTTATTGATTGCAGGATCCGACATCTGAGCAATCAGTTCGCCCCGGCCGCCTTCAATTAATATTCCGTCAAAATCCGCTTCTTTTGCCAGTTCAGCTGCTTGGGCAAAATTTGCAAGAATTTGATTTAACTTGCGTTCAGATAACCGTTCGGTATTAATGTTTTGCTTATAACTTTTGCCGCCCGACGGAGAAATCGGCTTCGGCATAAACCAAGACCGGAGTTTGGAATTATTGTGATCATAAATTAACCTGCCCAGCAAACCTGGACCTGCAGACAGAGTTAAAAATATTTTAGCAGAAAACACATGACAAGCTTCGGTTAATTCAGTCCAACCGGACAGCACGGATTGATCGTCAATGATCTGAGGAAAAACAGATCTGCCGTATGAATCAATTATTGTAGGATCAAGTTTGCCGGTAACCGGAACAGCACCCGTAGTTATCAGGCCGGCACCGCCTTTTGCCCGCTCGGCATAAAATGCCGTTAAAGCTTCATTCGGTCTGCCTGATTGTTCAGCCATGTTAAAATTCGGCAAAGAGTTAAACATAATTCTGTTTTTCACATTGACCTGATTCAGCTTAAGCTGCGAAAACAAATGTTCATATGGGTAAAAAGCATTACTGTATTGATTTTTTTGTAACAGTTCAGTATCTAAAAACCAATCAGCATATTGCTCTACATATTCTGCCAAATTTTGATTTGAATTCACCGGAATCCTCCCAATATCTCAAAAATGCTTTTTCTCAATTAGTCTAATTATACACAATTTTGATATACTAGCGGTACATTCAATATAGTGTTAAATTCATCTTGAAACCGGCAAATGTTAAAATTTTAAGATGATTTTTCGGTAAAGGAGCATAAACAATGTCGATTTTAGACTTAAAGCAGGCACAGGAAAAAGGTAAAGTATCTCAAGGTACCGTCTTGATCAATGTAGTTCCGGCAATCCGCACCGGTAAAAAAGGCGATTTTATGGTCGGACAATTTCTTTCCCAAGAAGGACAATTTGATTTTCGTATTTGGGAAGAGGAAATTTTTTCAACCGTCCAAGCCAATGGAGCAGGTATCTATGATGTTGAGATAATCGGTTCGGAATATAACGGATTTTATTTTACTGTACGGAAGATTGAAGTATGTCACAATCCGGAAATTACCAAACATGATTTTTTGCCAAGTATTCCGCGTGAGCAGATTAATCAAAATTGGAAAAGAGCTGTCGGTAAACTCAGTGCATTAGGTGTTTCCAAAGACTGCTGGCGTCTGCTTGAAGAAATAATCAAAGATCCTGAAATCAAAGGTCGTTTTACAACTGAAGGAGCTGCCATTTATTACCATGATAATAAGATAGGCGGTTTGGTTAATCATACCGTGAAAATGCTTAACATCCTGGCGGCAATGTTCGAAAACAACCCTGATTTATTGGAATGTGCAGATCTTCTGACCTTCTCAATCATGGTTCATGATATAGGCAAAGTATTCGAATATGAAGATTTAGCTCCCTCCAAATTCTGGTATGCCAATCATCGCGTTCGCGGCATTGAATTTATTGCAAATTACAAAGATGCGATCATCGAATTGTATGACGAAACCTTTTACCGTCACGTCCAAAGTGTAATCAGCGGTCATCATGGCGATTACGGTGATCGGCCGACTTCCGTTGCGGCGGCTGTTGTACATTATATAGATACCCTGGAAAGTCAAACAACCGGTATCTTACAACATATGGAAAATCTCAAAGAAGAAAGCTTCAAATTCGGCGATTGGGGTTTTATCGAACCATTGCCGATCGGCCGCTTCAAATCCGTGCCGGAAGATTCTCCGGAAGCATTGGAAGCCTATTTTACTGCAGAATGATTGTGAAATTACTTGTGAAATTATTCTTAATAATACCGAAGCTTTGATCAGACAAGTATTTTGATGTTATTAAAGTAACTGACTGAACGATTATGAAAGAAATCAAAGAAAATCCGTTGTTTGCCAGATCCCTGCCCTTGCTGACAGAGCAAGGGGCTTTTAACCTGCAAAATGCCAAAGTCGCACTATTCGGTTTGGGCGGAGTCGGTTCTTATGCTGCTGAAGCCTTAGCCAGATCAGGTATCGGTCATTTCGAATTGATTGATCATGATTCAGTTGATCCCAGTAATTTAAATCGTCAACTCTGCGCATTGCAGCAGACAATCGGTTTGCCTAAAGTCAGTGTGATCAGACAGCGTATTCTCGATATCAATCCGCAAGCAATAATTAATACTCATCAATTATATTATCATGCTGCAAGCGGCCTGGATTTTTTGCCAAAAGATTTGGATTATATTATTGATGCAATTGATTCCGTACAATCGAAAATCGACCTGATTATTCAGGCTCATCAGAATCAAATTCCGATTATCTCCGCCATGGGTGCAGGCAATAAATATGACCCCACCGGATTTAAGGTTTGTGATATATTTCAAACCTATAATGATCGCTTGGCAAAAAGGCTGCGCAGTGAATTAAAGAAAAATAATATCACACGGCATACAGTGGTCTTTTCGCCGGAAAAACCTGTGCTGAACAACCGGGAAACAATCGCATCTTTAGCATACGTACCGGCAGTTTGCGGTTTGATCTGTGCAGCAAAAGTCGTTGAAGATATTGCTCAAATTGAGATAAAACAATGATTAAACCCGACAAAATACCCCCTCAAATCAAACAGGCTATCAGGCTCTTAACCAAACATGGTTTTGAGGCTTATTTGGTTGGTGGTTCGGTGCGGGACTTGTTGTGTAATAAAAATCCCCTCGATTATGACCTGACAACTTCCGCCCGTCCGGAACAAATCAGCCGGGTTTTTGCAGAATTTCAGGTTATTCCGCTCGGATTAAAATTCGGGACGGTTTCGGTAATAATTGAACAAATGCCGATCGAAATAACAACTTACCGTATTGAAACCGGATATACCGATTTTCGTCGTCCGGATCAGGTCAGCTTCTCGAATGATCTGAACGCAGACTTAGCCAGACGCGATTTCACGATTAATGCAATGGCATTTCATCCGGACAGCGGTTTAATCGATCCTTTTTCCGGTTACCGGGATTTAAAAAACAAAATGATCCGTACAGTCGGACAACCGCAAGAACGATTCACGGAAGATGCTTTAAGAATTCTGCGTGCTTTAAGATTTGCCGCAAGTTTCGGATTTTCTATCGAAACTGAAACAGCAAAATCAATCCGGGAACTTCGTACTTTGTTAAACAAAATCTCAGCAGAACGAATTCAGCATGAATTCAGACAAATCATGATCTCACCTGGCTTGAACTCAATTATTTACGATTTTCGCGATGTATTTGCTGTATTTATTCCGCAATTGGCAGCAACTTTTGATTTTGCCCAGCACAATCCTTATCACGAATACGATGTGTTCCGTCATACAATCGAAGTTATCTGTAATACTCCGCCGGAATTGGATTTGCGTCTGGCCGCACTTTATCATGATATCGGTAAACCTGCTGTTTTTTCTATGGATGATGAGGGGATCGGACATTTTTATCAACATCCGAAAATATCCGCAGAGATCACCCGTCAGAATATGCAAGAACTGAAATTTGAAAAAAAGCTGATTGATACAGTTGAAACGCTGGTTTACTACCATGATTACCCGCTGGAAGCGGATCAGATTATCTTAAAACGTCGCTTGCACAAATTCGGACCGGATACCCTGGAAAAATTAATTACTCTGAAAAAAGCCGATATTGCCGGTAAATCCCCGGCAATACAATACGAGCAGATCAATTATCTGAACCAGATATCACTGATGTTGAAAACAATTATCCAAAGTAAACCCGCTCTTCAGATAACCGATCTGGAGATCGGCGGTCATGATGCAATAGCATATGGACTGCAAGGACCGCAAATCGGTCAAGCCTTAAATCAAATCCTGGATCTGGTCTTAACCGAAAAACTGGAAAATAAAAGAGAGCCTCTTTTAGAAGCTCTCAAAGATATTGCTGCTGAATAATATTTCATAATCAAGTTTTGCAGAAATAATGCTGCATCGATTGACTCAAATTAAAAGTGAGAATTTGAATTTGTATATGCAGTAAATTATTTTAGATAAAACTAATAATATCCGGCAGGATCAGGTTCTCTACCGAACCAAATATGCGCATATCTATAACCTATACCAATTCCCATACAGTCAAATTCATGACTTTCCCATATTCCCGTATTTTCAATAACGGCACGATGTTCCGGTGAATTCAACCATCCATAAAGTGCAGCCGAGGCTCCTGCTCCTAAGAAGCTGATTTCAAAACCATACCCGGGATAACCTGTAACCTCTTTAGGCTTGTCCCACATCTTTTGTGCCTGTGCATGATCAGCAGTATAAATCACTTCAGACCAGATATCAGGTACATTCCCCGACCAAGAATGCCCATTTCCTTCTTGGCCTTTTGAGTTAACAGGAGCACCTTCAGAATAGTATTCATTACTATCGATTACATGATAACGTGCAAGTTTGGTAAGTGACTTTGAAATCTTAAGTTCCGGTTTTCCAATTGACCTCCTGTGTGCATTAACGAGGTCTGCGAGTTCTCTTTCATAGAATGATAACTCGTTACTGTCTACATTTACACCGTATCCTGAAACCGGATATCTTTCCACATAAGCTGTTCTTCCGTTATAAGTAAACTTTAACCAATTTTCCTGGATTATACCGGTTATTCGGAGCGATTTTTTAAGTGTAGTTATTATTGTTCCATCAGGTGTACTTCTGATTACTGAACCTGCCCTTATATATCGGGTTACGTTCACCGGCGTTCCTTGCAGCAAGGAGGCATAGACATAACATGTTTTGCCTTTATAGGTAAACTTTACCATGTTTTTGACCAAAACCCCTTTAATCCGGTTACCTATCGGTATTATGTCAACAACCGAACCGTCAGGTGCATTTCTCACATTTACTTTCTGTTTGGCATAACCGGTCATCGCAGGATTACTTGTTGTGGTTATGCTCATTGCGACATAGGCTGTTCTTCCGTTGTAAGTAAACTTGAGCCAGGCTCCGGCTATTGTCCCGGTTACAAACAGCGGTCGCCAGGTTTTAGTGATAATACTTCCGTTCGGGGCACTCCGGATGATCGAATTAGCTTTGATATAGGTTGTCACCTTAACCGGTGTTCCTTGGAGTAAGACGGCATAGACATAACCGGTCTGACCTTTATAAGTGAAGCGCACCATATTACCTGCCAGGACTCCGCTCACCCGATAACCTTTCGGCAGAGTTCCTGCAACATTTCCGTTAGGTGTATTTCTCACATATAGTGTCTGTTTGGCATAACCAGTCATCGCAGGATTGCTTGTTGTGGTTATACTCATTGCCACATAGGCTGTTCTTCCGTTGTAAGTAAACTTGAGCCAGGCTCCTTCTATTGTTCCGTTTACTAAAATAGGTCGCCACAATTTAGTAATCATGCTACCGTTCGGGGCACTCCGGATGATCGAATTGGCTTTGATATAGGTTGTTACCTTAACCGGTGTTGCTTGCAGCAAGGAAACATAGATATAGCCGGTCTGACCGTTATAGGTAAATCGCACCCTGTTACCAACCAGAACACCTTGTACCCGGTAACCTTTGGGAATTGTGCCGATAACTGATCCGCCCGAAGCATTCCGGACATTAACTGCACTTTTGGCATAGCCGGTCATCACGGGATTATCGGTGGTAGTTACACTTATCGCTACATAGGCAGGGTTGCCGTTATAAGTAAACTTGAGCCACGCCCCTGCTATTGTTCCGCTTACAAAAAGCGGTCGCCGGGTTATAGTAATTACGCTGCCGTTCGGTGTACTTCTGATGATTGAATTGGCTTTGATATATCTGGTAACAATGGGAGGATCAAACTCAAAATTCCTTTCAGGACCGGCAGCTCTTGTTCCGACTCCTGCTTCTGAAGAATTTGTTGCTACAACATCAGATGTTGTATCTAATTCGTCAACTTGATCAGCGGTTTGTTCAGACAGTGATTCAGATTCATCAATTTTATCAGCAGTTTGTTCAGGCAGTGATTCAGATTCGTCAACTTGATCAGCGGTTTGTTCAGACAGTGATTCAGAATTTTCTGTTTCCGGACTTGCCTCATTATCTGACTCCGGAGGAATATCAGTGTTTTCGGTAGTTTGAGTCTCCACATCTGTCTGTTCTGAATCAGTTTGAGATTCTGCAGAGTTTTCAGCAAGTGCAGATTCTTCTTCTCCATCAACCGTTGTTTCAGCCTGAACCTGCTGAGGATTGACAACAAAAGTTGTTAACATGATCAATAGTACCAGTGCAAATGCCCGGATTCTCAAATATAGTTTTCTCTTCATAGAATTGTCCCTTCTAATTAAATAACCGGCCAACTATGTAATACCTCCGATAACGAGGCCAAATATTTCTTTTCCGGTTATTTATTATTAAGGATTCTTTTGCAGCAATGTGGCATAGACATAACTTGTCTTACCTCTGTATGTAAATCGCACCATATTACCTACCAGGACGCCGCTCACCCGATAACCCTTCGGCAGAGTTGCCACAACACTTCCGTTCGGTGTGTTTCTTACATAAAGTTTTTGTTTGGCATAGCCGGTCATTGCCGGATTGCCGGACGTAGTTACACTCATTGCAACATAAGCAGTTCTTCCGTTATATGTAAACCTGAGCCACGCTCCATTGATTGTCCCGCTTACAAACAGTGGTCGCCAGGTTTTAGTGATCATGCTTCCGTTCGGGGCACTACGGATGATCGAATTAGCTTTGATATAGGTTGTTACCTTAACCGGTGTTCCTTGCAGCAAGGAAGCATAAACGTAGCCGGTCTTGCCCCTATAACTAAATCGCACCATATTTCCTACTAATACGCCGCTCACCCGATAACCTTTCGGCAGAGTTCCTACAACACTTCCGTTCGGTGTGTTTCTCACATATAGTGATTGTTTGGCATAACCGGTCATTGCCGGATTGCCCGTTGTAGTTACACTCATTGCCACATATGCTGTTCTTCCGTTATATGTAAACCTGAGCCAGGCTCCATCGATTGTGCCGCTTACCAACAGCGGTCGCCAGGTTTTAGTGATCATACTTCCGTTCGGGGCACTCCGGATGATTGAATTGGCTTTGATATACCGTGTTGTTTGTACCGGTGTTCCCTGGAGTAAAGAGGCACCAACATAACCGGTCTGACCGTTATAGGTAAATCTCACCATATTACCTACCAAAACACCTTTAACTTGACGACCTATCGGTAAGGTTCCGATAATTGATCCACCGGGAGCATTTCTTATATTAACTGCACTTTTGGCATAGCCGGTTATCCCAGGCTGACTGGTTGTGGTAACACCCAGATGTACATAGGCTGTTCGATCTTTATGAGTAAATTTCAGATAGTCGCCTTCAATTGTGCCTGTTACAAAGATTGGCAGTTTCAATGTTTCTATAACTGCTCCACCCGGTGTGCTCCGGATATTGGAACCATTATTTATATAAGCATTTGTAAGAAATGGATCAAAACAATATTCCTTTATTTGGTCGATGGTGGGGTTAGTAATATAAGTTGCATGATCAAGTTTCCAATCCAGACTTAAAATTTCTATTATACTGTCGGGTATCGAAGCATAGCTTATGGGATTTTGTTTGAATGCTTCTCTTCCGATTTTTATTACACTGTTAGGTATTATTACTCTTTTTAGTTCGTTACCGTAAAAGGCAGATGTTCCAATAATCTGAACAGTATTTGGAATTGTTACACTTGCTATTTGATTATATGAAAATGCCCAAGTTCCAATTTCGATTATATTATCAGTCATTGTGACCTTTGTGAGGTCATTACTATAAAATGCACTTCTTTCAATTTTGGTAACACTGTTCGGAATCTCAATACTTGTAAGTTTATTCGATCGAAATGCACTTTTTCCAATTGTTGTAACACTGTTTGGAATTGAAACACTAGTCAGTCTATTAGCATCAAAACCAGACAGATATTCTACAGAATCCGGAATATTTATACTTGTGAGTTGATTACTCGCAAATGCCCAATTGTCAATTGTTGTAACACTGTTGGGGATTTTAATACTTGTAAGTTTATTGTTTTCAAAAGCACCAAATCCAATAGATATAAGTTTATTTGAGAGCGTAACATTTGTTAGTTGATTAGAATGAAATGCCTGTTGCCAAATTTTAACAACACTATTTGGTATTATAATATTAGTAAGCTGGTTCTCATAAAAGGCTCCAACTCCAATTTCCGTGACACTATCAGGAATCTTGACACTCGTAAGTTGATTCCAACCAAAACCTGAAAGATATTTAACAGAATCCGGAATGTTTATACTTGTAAGTTGATTGTTTTCAAATGCACCATTCCTGATTTCGGTGACACTGTTCGGAATCACGACACTTCTGAGTTGATTATCCGCAAACGTTCCAGATTCTATGATTTTAATACTACTCGGGATATCGATACTCGTAAGTTGATTGTTTTCAAATGCACCACTCTTGATTTCAGTAACGCTGGTCGGAATTCTGACACTAGTTAATTTGTTGGATCGAAACGCATCATTTTCAATACACTCAACGCTATTCCCTATTATTAAGCTCGTAAGTTGGTTGTCAGCAAATGCCTCCCTTCCAATATATGTGACACTGTCGGGAATGGTAACTTTTGTAAGTGATTTATCTTTAAAAGCTTCGTATGCTATGAATTTAACAGCAATATCATCTATTGAAGACGGAATGTTGACTATCGAGTCTGTTCCCAAGTATTCCCGGATGATTCCGTATATCGGATCAAACTCAAAATCTCTTCCCGACGTGATAGCTCTCGCCTCTATCTCAAACTCATCGTAATCTATCCTTTCATCATCGCAGATCGGATCACTAATATTCTCTAAAATACTATTGTTTGATGGTAATTGCTCCGATTCATTTTCTATATCAAGAAGTTGTTCAGAAGATTCTGACGTATTTATTTCCGTTTCAATTGTAGATTTATCTACCGGTTCCAGTAATTCTTCATCAGTTGGTTCAACTATGGATTCCGATAGTATGTCGTCTGTTATTTCTTCTGAACCATCTTCTATAGCCAATGATTCATCCATATGATTATCTGTTTCCGGGATTGCCTCGTTATCTGATGCCGGAAGAATATCAGGACTTTCCAAGGCTTCCGTCTCCACATCCGACTGTTCTACATCACTTAGAGATTCTGTTGTACTTATATCGAACGTAGATTCTTCATCTTCTTCAACCGCTGTCTCAGCCTGAACTTGCTGAGGATTGACAACAAAAGTTGTTAACATGATCAATAATACCAGTGCAAATGCCTGAATTCTCAAATATAGTTTTCTCTTCATAGGATTGTCCCTTCTAATTAAATAACTGGCCAACTATGTAATACCCCTGATAACGAGGCCAAATAATTTTTGTTCTGCTTTAATTTATAATTCGGTTATCCATAAATATGCTTTTTTTCTACAACAATCTAATTAAATTCTATATCCTCTATTAGTTGTTTTAATAGACAGGATTCTTTTGCAGCAATGTGGCATAGACATAACTTGTCTTACCTCTGTATGTAAATCGCACCATATTACCTACCAGGACACCGCTCACCCGATAACCCTTCGGCAGAGTTGCCACAACACTTCCGTTAGGTGTGTTTCTTACATAAAGTTTTTGTTTGGCATATCCGGTCATTGCCGGATTGCCGGACGTAGTTACACTCATAGCTACATAAGCAGTTCTTCCGTTATATGTAAATCTGAGCCACGCTCCATCGATTGTCCCGCTTACAAACAGCGGTCGCCAGGTTTTAGTGATTATACTGCCGTTCGGGGTACTCCGGATGATTGAATTAGCTTTGATATAGGTTGTTACCTTAACCGGTGTTCCTTGCAGCAAGGAAGCATAAACGTAGCCGGTCTTGCCCTTATATGTAAATCGCACCATATTTCCTGCTAATACGCCGCTCACCCGAGAGCCTTTCGGCAGAGTTCCTACAACACTTCCGTTCGGTGTGTTTCTCACATATAGTGATTGTTTGGCATAACCGGTCATTGCCGGATTGCCCGTCGTAGTTACACTCATTGCCACATATGCTGTTCTTCCGTTATATGTAAACCTGAGCCAGGCTCCATTGATTGTCCCGCTTACCAACAGCGGTCGCCAGGTTTTAGTGATCATGCTTCCGTTCGGTGCACTCCGGATGATTGAATTAGCCTTGATATAAGTTGTTACCTTAACCGGTGTTCCTTGCAGCAAGGAAGCATAGACGTAACCGGTCTGATTATTATAGGTAAATCGCACCCTGTTACCAACCAGAACACCTTGTACCCGGTGACCTTTAGGAATTGTCCCGATAACTGATCCACCCGAAGCATTTCTTACATTAACTGCATTTTTGGCATAGCCGGTTATCGCAGGATTACTGGTTGTGGTTACACCCAAATGTACATAGGCTGTTCGATCTTTATAAGTAAATTTCAGATAATCGCCTTCAACTGTGCCTGTTACAAAGATTGGCAGTTTCAATGTTTCTATAACTGCTCCACCCGGTGTGCTTCGGATATTGGAACCATTATTTATATAAGCATTTGTAAGAAATGGATCAAAACAATATGCCTTTATTTGGTCGATGGTGGGGTTGGTAAAAATAATATCATTTAACCAATCTACAATGGTCGTAATACTGTCAGGTATCGAGGTGTAACTTACAGGATTTTCTTTAAATGAAGCATATCCGATGCTTGTAACACTGTTCGGGATTATTACTCTTTTTAGTTCGTTACCGTAAAAGGCTCTTTCTCCAATGTGTGTTACTTTATTTGGTATCGAAATACTTGTGAGTTTATTGAATTCAAATGAGGAGGCTCCAATATGGGTTACATTATCATTTAATTTGACATTGATAAGGTCATTCATGCCAAATGCATTATGACCTATTTCGGTGACACTATTTGGTATTGTTACACTTGTTATTTGATTGTTAGAAAAAGCATATTTTTCAATTTTAATAACACTTTCCGGAATTGTAACACTCGTGAGTTGGTTTCGTGAAAAACCTGAAAGATATTCTACAGAATCCGGAATACTTATACTCGTAAGTTGGTTATCGCTAAATGCATCAATTCCAATCACAGTAACACTGTCCGGTATTGTTACACTATTAATTTGATTGTAAGAAAATGCCCACCAGCCAATATATAAAACACCATCTGGGATTCTTACGCTCGAAAGTTGGTTACCAGAAAACGCATTATTTCCAATATCAGTCACATTGCCAGGAATAACTATGTTCGTAAGTTTATTGTTTTTAAAACCTGAAAGATATTCTACAGAATCCGGAATAGTAATACTTGTAAGTTTATTGTCTGCAAAGGCATTGAGATCAATTATTTTAATGCCATTTGGGAATGTAACACTCAAAAGCTGATTGTTAGCAAACGTAAAACTTTCAATTGTAGTCATCTTATCGGGAATATCAACAGTTGGGATTTTATTGTATTGAAAAGCAAACTCTCCAATGTTAGTAACACTGTCCGGAATCTTTAAGCTTGCAAGCTCATTAACATAAAATGCATATTTCTCAATTTCAACTAAATTGCTGGGTAAAGAAACACTTTTAAGTTTGTTGTTACTAAATGCATACTCAGAAATTGTAGTGACACCATCAGGAATTGAAACACTTGTGAGTTCGTTGAATTCAAACGCATGACTTCCTATATATGTAACACTATTAGGGATAATAACACTAGAAATTTGCTTGGATTGAAAAGCAAAACTTCCAATACCTTCAACTGCAACATCTCCTATAGAAGAAGGAATATTAACCACCGGATTTGTTCCCAAATACTCCGTAATAAATCCTGTTTTTGTATTAAACTCAAAATCACTTTCAGGACTGATAGCCCTTGAATTTACTCTTGCTTCCGAGGAATTTGTTGCTTCAACATCAGAATCTAGTTCATTTAAAGTCTCAGCAACATCTTCCGTCACTTGTTCCGATTCACTAGATTCAGCAGATTCAGCAGATTCAATGGATGGAGTAATGGTTTCATTGGAATCTTCTGATTGTTCCACTTCAGACTCAGTTGATAGACCATTAAGCTCAGAAGTACTTTCAGTCGCAGGTTCCTCTGCGAGCTCAGTAACCGGTGTTTCTGCTTCGTTCATTGTGTCAATATCAGATGTTGTATCTAATTCAACGACTTGATCAGCGGTTTGTTCAGACAGTGATTCAGAATTTTCTGTTTCCGCACTTGCTTCATTATCTGATTCCGGAAGAATATCAGTGTTTTCGGTAGTTTGAGTCTCCACATCTGTCTGTTCTGAATCAGTTTGAGATTCTGCAGAGTTTTCAGCAAGTGCAGATTCTTCTTCAACCGTTGTCTCAGCCTGAACTTGCTGAGGGTTTACAATAAAAGTTGTTAACATGATCAATAGTACCAGTGCAAATGCCTGAATTCTTAAATATAGTTTTCTCTTCATCGTGTACTCCTTCTCCCTATCTCATAAATACCTTCAATAAAAAAATATATTTATCAGCCATCCAGCTTTTATATTTATCCGCTACCCTGCTTTTATTTCGAACTTTCATAATCTATCAGGAAAATCATTTTATATATGAGGCATACACATAGCCGGTATTACCTTCAAAATTGAACTTGACCCAGTTTTCTACCAAAACTCCGCTAACTCTTCGATTTGCAGATAAAGAACCTCTTACATTGCCATACGGCGAATATCTTACATTTACTCTACTTTTGGTATAGCCGGTAATTAATGGCGATTTGGTAGTTGTCACGCTTAGATGGGCATAAGCTGTTTTACCTTTATGAGTAAATTTGAGGTAATTTCCTTGAATTGTTCCCGTCACATAAATCGGCATTGTTAGCTTTTCGATGACTGTTCCGGTGGGTGTGCTTCTGATATTAGAACCTGCCTTAATGTATCGTGTTACTTTAACCGGATTTTCTTGTAATAATGAGGCATGTATATAGCCTGTTTTACCTGAATAAGTAAACTTGACCCAATTGCCGACTAACACTCCTGTTACTTTTCGACCGATAGATAAAGTACCGATTACACTGCCACCAGGTTTATTTCTCACATTGACTGTATTTTCAGCATAGCCGGAGATTGATGGTGACGAAGTTGTGGTATCTGCTTTAGCTACATAAACAGCCAATCCGTCATATTCGAAAAAAAAGCATCCATATGCTAACAGTCCTTCAACATACAGAGGTCGCGAGGTTTTTGTCATTACCTCCCTATTAATTTCTTTTCTGATAGTTGTTCCGGCTTTAATGTATAATTTATCATAAATTAACGATACTTCCGGGTCAAAACACACTGCTAATATATGACTGATATAAGGATTTATAATATTAGAATAACCATATCTCGATTCTACTTTATTAATACTATCCGGTATTCTGACTCTTGTAAGTTTGTTAGATTGAAAAGCAGATAGTCCTAATACAGTAACACTGTCGGGAATTGTAACACTCGTGAGTTGATTGTTATAAAATGCATTTTGTTTAATTCTATTGACACTGTTTGGGATAATTACACTCGTGATCTTGTTGTTTGCAAAGGCTTCAAATCCTATAGTTTCGACGCTGTCCGGTATTATTACTGCAGTTAATGATTTGTCTTTAAATGCGAAGTCATCTATTCTTTCAACCGGAACACCACCAATCGAAGATGGAATATTCACAACTTTATTTGTTCCTCTGTATCCAGTAATTGTAAGCTTTCCATAAAAATCTTCAGTCTCAAAATCACTTTCAGGTGATACTGGTATGCTTGTTGTTACATTCAAGTGAACATATGCTGTTTTGTTATTATGAGTAAATTTAAGATAATTTCCTTGAATTGTTCCCGTTACATAGATTGGCGTCTTTAACTTTTCGATTATTGCTCCACCGGGTGTGCTCCTTATATTAGAACCTACCTTAACATAACGCGTGCTTCGCACGGGATTTGCTTGTAATAATGAAGCATATATATAGCCGGTTTTACCTGAATAAGTAAATTTGACCCAGTTGCCTACTAATGTTCCGGTTACTTTCCGACCGATAGCCAGTGAACCTATTACATTTCCATTAGGAGCACTCCTTACGTTTACAGAACTCTTGGTATATCCGGTAATCGGTTGTGATTGGGTTGTTGTTACACTCATTGCCACATAAGCAGTTCTTCCGTTATATGTAAACCTGAGCCACGCTCCATCGATTGTCCCGCTTACAAACAGCGGTCGCCAGGTTTTAGTGATTATGCTGCCATTCGGTGCACTCCGGATGATTGAATTAGCTTTGATATAAGTTGTTACCTTAACCGGTGTTCCTTGCAGCAAGGAAACATAAACGTAGCCGGTCTGATTATTATAGGTGAATCGCACCCTGTTACCAACCAGAACACCTTGTACCCGGTGACCTTTGGGGATTGTGCCGATAACTGATCCACCCGAAGCATTTCGTACATTAACTGCACTTTTGGCGTAGCCGGTAATCGCCTGCGGGCTGGCTGTTATTAAATTTAGATAAACATAGGCTGCTTGACCTTTATGGGTAAATTTAAAGTAGTTGCCGTCAATTGTACCTGTGACATAGATCGGCATTTTTAAGGTTTCGATAGGTTTCCCATCGGAAATTTTTCTGATATTAGAACCAGCTTTGACGTAACAATATAAAGCTATTCCGGGATCGAAACAATAATCCTGCATTTGTGCAATGGTTGGATTCGTAATGTGGTTAGCAGAATTGTATCTTGTAAGGGTCTTAATACTTGCGGGAATCGAAGCATGTGTTATAGGGTTTTCTTTAAAAGTTCCTTCTCCAATGCTAGTGACGCTGTTCGGAATTGTGACGCTCGTCAGTTGATTATTATAAAATATATCGAAATCAATTGTGGTGACACTGTTCGGAATTGTTACCTTTTTCAGTTGATTGTTAGAAAATGAGTGCGAACCTAATCTAATGACTCTGTTCGGGATCACAACACTTGTAAGTTGATTGTTATCAAAAGCATACGGTCCAATGCCTGTTACGCTGTCCGGGATCCTAATGCTTGTAAGCTTATTATTATTGAAACCAGACAAAAAATCTAGAGAATTCGATAGAGTGACACTCGTGAGTTGGTTGTTAGCAAACGCAAATTGTGAAATTTTTGTTACGCTGTTCGGGATCGTAATACTTGTTAGTTGGTTATTAGCAAATGCATTGACGCCAATCCATTTGACACTGTTTGGGATCGTAACTTCTGTGATTCCTTTATCTTTAAAAGCACTTGCCCCAATCCTACTAACCTCAACTCCGTTTATAATAGATGGAATATTAACTACCTTTTTTGTACCTCTATAACCCGTGATCTCTCCCTTTCCGGGATCAAACTCAAAGTCGCTTTCAGGGTTAGTCGCTCTTGTATTAATGTCTTTGGTGGAATCTGTTACGTCAATATCGGCGTTTTGTTCTTTTTCGTCCTCCTGATTAATATCTTCTTCCTCTTGTTCCGATTCATCCGCTTGATCAAGAGCTTGTTCAGATAGTGATTCTGAGGAATTAATTTCTTCATCAGCTGTCGGTTCAACTGCCGGTTCAAAAGATTCAGCATCTGCTTCTACTTCCTTAATATCGGCTACATCCGATGATTCATCTTTAGGAACATTATCATTTTCCGAGTTTTCTTCATCGTCTGATTCCGGAAGAATATCAGTAGTTTCAGTTGTTTCAGATTCCACATTAGTATGTTCTAAATCTTCCTGATGCTCCGGGCTGCTAGAATTATGAGTAACATCTCCCGCTGCCTGCTGCGACTCATCTATTTGATCTGAAGCTTGTTCAGACGGTATTTCAATATCATGATTTTCCGGACTTGCTTCATTATCTGATTCCGGAAAAATATCAGCATTTTCGGTAGTTTGTGTCTCCACATCTGTCTGTTCTGAATCAGTTTGAGATTCTGCAGAGTTTTCAGCAAGTGCAGATTCTTCTTCTCCATCAACCGTTGTCTCAGCCTGAACCTGCTGAGGATTGACAATAAAAGTTGTTAACATCATCAATAGTACCAGTGCAAATGCCTGAATTCTTAAATATAGTTTTCTCTTCATCGTGTACTCCTTCTCCCTATCTCATAAATACCTTCAATAAAAAAATATATTTATCAGCCATCCAGCTTTTATATTTATCCGCTACCCTGCTTTTATTATTCTTTTCATATTTTTCAGAAAATCACTTTATGTCTGTTTCATTATTTTTGCCATAACTTTCGTCTCCTCATGATTAAATATGTTCTGTTAACTTAAAAATTAAAAAGAGATCTGAAAAGCCTCTGGTAGAATGTTTTTACCCAAACAACATTTACCTCCGAGAAAGGACAATTCAGATCTCATGAAAAGTATATCAAATAACTCATCATTTAACCTCATTTGCCCTCGCTGTTTTTCTAATAATCTTCATCGCTTTGGCAAAGATAAAGACGGATATCAAAAGTTTCAGTGTCAATCTTGTAAAAGACAATGGGCTCCTGCGAAACCTATTAAATCAAGAACTACTTACAGGAAATATCCTCCTTGTCCTAAATGCGGGAAAGCTACCTTCCTGCATCATGAATATCAGTTCTATTCTAACTTCAGATGTGGCGATAAGAAGTGTTACCATGGTTTCAACGTGCCTAAGTTAGTTGAGATTCCACCTGCTTCTTCCAGCCAAATTAACTTAGAAGAGTTTACTATGAAACGCATGAGACATCCTTTTTATCTTGTTTTCACTGCTCTTACTCTTTATTTCTTTGACAATTCTACTTTGAGAAAGATTAGCCAACACCTTTGGTTAGTTCACAACATCAAAATCTCACATGTCACTATCCATAAGTGGTGTAAGAGATTTGCTCCAGCTATAATTCAAGCTGTCAATCCGTACAAGAAACAACTTAATCTTGCTGATTCTGATGAATGGCACTTCGATGAAACTTATATCAAAATCAATGGCAAGAATTATTATGTGTGGTTTGCTTTAGATTTTGAAACCAGAGTCATCTTGGATTTCCATATCTCTGAATTTAGAGATTCTACCGCTGCTCATACTTTGTTACATAGCTGCAAAGAACAATTTGGTAAACCTCGGGAAGCTGTTATTATGGATCGCTATTATGCTTACCAACAACCCGCTCGCAGGTTCTTTCCTGATCTCGATTTCATCCAAGTCGAAAGCTTTGAGGATCTGATTAACAATAATCCCATTGAAGCCTTTAACGGACAGTTTAAAGCTTGGTACAAACCCAAAAGAGGCTTTAAGTCTTTTGAATCTGCCAACATACTCATTGCTCTTTTTGTTTGCTTTTATAACTTTGTTAAACCGCATTCTTCGCTGAATAATCTTACTCCGGCTCAAGTGGCAGGAGCTAAATATAGCGAAAAAGCCAGACAAAAGTTCCTTTTGATTACCTAAGGCTTATTCAGATTTCAAGTTTCAATTTTCTTCTTCAATCTCTTTTTGAGATTACTTTGTGTGCTTAATTTTCTAATTTTCTTTGCTTACACACTTTTTTCTGTTACTCTTGATCTGATTTCAAAAGTTTGTGGTGAAAATTTTCTTCAAGTTTCGCCAGTTTGCTTTTCAGATCTCTTTTTCTTCATCTTTAGTTAACAGAGCCATTAAATAGTTCTGTTAACCTTAATAAATTAAAGAAATATCAACTATTGTTAATTAAACTGTAAATTGAATTGTTTATGATTTAGTTTGCAACTAAAATATATAAATCATTTCCCATTATAACAAATATTCCGTGAAGAATCTTCGGCAGCGGATTGAAGTGTATTACATATCATTCCTTTATCCGGACCATACTTTAATATAACTTCACCTGAAGAAAACTAATCAGACGAAGAAAACTAATCAGACAAAGAAAACTAATCAGACAAAGAAAACTAATCAGACGAAGAAAACTAATCAGACGAAGAAAGCCAATCAAATCTTATAAGAATTTCGCTCTTTAACTTACTTTAACTTCAAAATTGATTAAAATCTCTTTTATACTCACAGGATTATCAGCCTCTGACTGTTTGGCATATAGCTGTAGCTTCTGCGGACAGCTTGGTAATTTCATCCCATTTTTGTTCTTTGATCATTTTCGCCGGGCACATCCACGAACCGCCGCAAGCCTGAATGTTGGGTTCAGCTAAAAACTCCGCCAAATTAGCGGCAGAAATTCCGCCAGTCGGCATAAATTTCACATCACCGAAAACACTTGCATAGGTCTTAATCGCTTTAAGCCCGCCGAAAACAGACGCAGGAAAATATTTTAAGACAGTTAAACCCAATTTCATTGCAGCCGTGATTTCACTTGGTGTCACAACGCCGGGTAACATAATCATCCCTGCTTTTAAACCGGCGGCGACGATTTCCGGATCAAAGCCCGGGCTTACGATGAATTTTGCTCCCGCATCAATCGCCTGTCCAAGTTGTGTCATATTCACAACTGTTCCGGCACCTGCCAGAATCTGCGGTCTTTCTGCAACTACTTTGCGGATTGCCTCAGATGCGGCAGAACTGCGGAATGTAATCTCCATAACATTGATACCGCCTGCGGATAAGGCATCCGCTAAAGGCAAAGCTTCATTGACATCATTGAATTTAATTACCGGAATAACTCCATGGCCTTCTAATAATTGATACATTAAAAATCTCTCCTTTTTTAAAGCTTTTCACAGACCGATCAGATAAAGAATATTGAATGGCTAATCATACAATTGACAGCCTATATATCTTTTTCACCCCAAACTATTCTACCACAATCATGTCCGGTCCATCCGCTTTCATGTTTTTACATTCTGATTTTCAAAAGTCAGACGTTCAAAACTGAATTATGTTTATCTTGCTTGTTATTAAAATCAAATATCTCTAAAATATGCTTCAGCAGAAGGAGTAGACAAATGAAAAAAGTTTTGCTCGGTATGAGCGGCGGCGTCGACAGTACAGTTGCAGCATATCTCTTAAAACAACAAGGTTTCCATGTGACAGGAGCCTATATGAAATTATGGCGGGATACGGAAGATCTCCGGCGTGATCAACGCGATCTGGCCAGAGTCAAACAGTCTGCGGATTATTTGAATATTCCTTTACAGATTTTAGACTTGGAACAAACTTTTTTCACGGAAATTGTCCAAGAGTTTATCAGGCAATATCAAGCCGGCTTAACTCCGAATCCTTGTGTCATTTGTAATCAAAAGTTCAAGTTTAATTTGATGGAGCAATCTGCAGACGGCACTTTTGATTATCTGGCAACCGGTCATTATGCAAGAATCATTAAAGATGAAAAATCCGGCGAATACCAATTATGGCAAGCTACAAGCATTGCCAAAGATCAAAGCTACGTATTGTATCACTTGCCTCAAGAACAATTGGCACGTGTTCTTTTACCTCTCGGCACTTTAGATAAAACGGAAGTCCGGGCAATCGCTGCCAAAATCGGTTTTGCAACCGATTCTCTCAGTGACAGCCAAGATATTTGTTTTATTTCCCGCAATAAATCCTATCGTGATCTGCTGACCCGATTTAATGCAATCGGCAAACCCGGAGATTTTATCGATCCGCAGGGTAATATTTTAGGCAAACATCTCGGAATCGGTAATTACACAATAGGACAACGAAAAAATCTGGGAATGTCCTTCGGCAAAAAAGCATTTGTCACAAAAATTGATTGCTCAACCAATCAAATTACGATCGGTGAACAGCAAGATTTATTGACAAAGAATTATCCGGTCAAAAATGTCAAATGGAATACTTCAAGCAAGCCGGAATTACCGCTTGAAGTTGAAGTTGCTAATCGTTATCAAGCAAAAAAAGCACCGGCGATCGTTCATCAACATACCGATCGTAATCCGGATTATGCAGAAGTGCATTGTCTTGAACCGCAGAGAGCAATCACTCCGGGGCAAGCTGCAGTTTTCTACCAAGGCGAACGCTGCATCGGCGGCGGCATAATAATTCAATAACAATTGCTTTAATTATTGTTTTGCAGAATATGATATGATAAATGTAATTATACATTTAGTGCATAAAATTATATGTGTTAACATCTGCAATATATCGTTGTTTTAACAGATAATTACTCAGCCTTATGTATATAACAAAACACAAAACCAGTCATACGGAGGCAGCTATGGCAATCTTTTCTTCCGGTTCATCCGAACAAAAACATATTGCACAACAAATTCGTTCTGTTATTTTTCTGATTTTCGGCTCGTTTCTGGCAGCTTTTGCCATCAATATCTTTTACACTCCGCTGATGCTGACTACAGGCGGAATTACAGGCATCGGTTCAATTATTTTTCAACTGACGGGACGCGGGGATTTTCTGCCTTTAGGCGTAATTGTAGCCATCCTCAACTTACCGTTGTTAATCTTAGGCTGGATCAAAGTCAGCTGGCGGTTTGTTTATAAAAGTATTATCGGTTCAGCTCTGTATTCTTTCGCTTTAACAATCACGGAAAAACCGATGGTTTCCTGGTTTGAAAAATATCTCAACAAGCCTACACTCAACGGAAAACCTGATCTGTTGATCTTTTGTCTGTTTGGCGGAATCATTTTCGGAATTTCGCTGGGTTTGATCTTGCGCAGCGGTTTTACCACAGGCGGCACGGATATTATCGCCGTAATTTTTCATCGTAAATTTCCCTCGATTTCAATCGGCAAAATCGCTTTGATGCTTGATCTGATAATTGTCACCTCCAGTTTGTTTTTTTATCAAGATCTCGAATCGGATATTCTGATCATTACCATGTACTCATTTGTCGCAATGTGGCTCACCTCGAAATTCATCGATATAACTCTGGAAGGACTTGAAGTATCCCGTATCGCCTATATCATTTCGGATAAACATCATGAAATAGCCGATGAAATATTTGTGAAATTAGACCGAGGTGCAACCGGAATACAAGCCAAAGGTATGTACAGTAAGAAAAATCGTGGTATGATCTTTTGTGTAATGCCGAGCAGGCAACTACCTGAATTGAAAAAATTGGTTGAAGCAATCGACCCGGATGCTTTTATCATTGTATCTGAAGCACGTGAGGTTTTAGGAGAAGGATTTGAAAAAGAGTCACCCGATTTTCTCTGATCAGCAAACCGGTAAGCTAAGAGTTAATCGAGAACAAGCATATTGTAAATTGCGAGCGCAGGCAAAAATAAATTTGAGCTTAAAAATTCTGGGAAAACGACCGGACAATTACCATCAACTGCATTCCATTATGCAGTCTTTAGCTTTGCATGACATAATCAAATTAACGTTAAAGCCGTTAAATCCGACGGCTGAAACAAATATTTCACTGTTTTCCAATAACGGTGATTTGAGCTGCGGAATGGAAAATATCGCCTATCGCAGTGCTAAACTCTTCTTAGAACATTTTCAGTTAAAAGCAGATCTGACCATTTCCATAATCAAAAATATTTCCTTAGCCGCAGGCTTGGCAGGCGGAAGTGCAAACGGAGCAGCTGTTTTGCGCGGATTGGCAGATTTATATAATAATCCTCAATCACGCTTGTTTTTCCGGTCCATATCCTCAGCAAACCGTAACAACTCACTAAACTCATCAAAGATTTCAAATTCTTCAAGTTTTTCAAACGGATCAAACACTATTGATGCTGACGAATCACTCCAAGCTGCAAACAAAAGGCAGCATAAAATCATCTCACAAACCGCACTGTTGGAAATCGCTGTCAAAATCGGTGCTGATGTACCTTTCTGTTTACAGCGCGGAACAGCTTTATGTGAAGGAATCGGCGAAATTATCAACCCGCTTGACAGTTTTTCCGGGCGACCTGTTTTAATTTATAATCCGCCGGAAACTATCTTAACTGCCGAAGCTTTTCAGGCACTCAACGCACAGTCTTTAGCCGAATTGAAATTAGCAGATCAAAAATCTCTGGATCACTATAATCGACTACTTCGAACAGGCTTAAAAGCTATGCATGAACATTTCGCAAATGATTTCACTTCGGCTATTCTGTATAAATATCCTCATTTACAGAATGTTTGCCATACCCTGAAGCAAACCGGTTCACAATTTGTCCGTTTTACAGGCAGCGGTCCGACAATATTTGCAGTTTACGATTCATATACCGAACGGGATCAAGCTTTATTGTTATTAGAAAAATCGGACTTCCCCGGAACATTTACTGCAACCTACACCAAAGATGCCTGGGATTAGAGAAACACATTGCAAAACGATTTCCTTAATTAATAGTATTGACAACTGTAATCAATAATTTGGGGTTAACTTTTATTCAAATAAGTGCTCGGTGAAAACAAGAGAATAATCGGATAAATTTCCAGTCGCCCTGCGATCATTGAAAATGTTAAAACTATTTTCGAAAAAACACTGTAATCTGTAAACGGTGCCGATGAGCCGGCAGTCGCAAATCCCGCACCGATATTATTAAAGGTATTCAGGGTTGCACTGACTGCTGTTTGCATATCAGGCGTATCCGGACTGACTAACAAACAGATTATTATTGCACAAAACACATATGCCAATACATAATTACGGATTCTGGTGACTTGCTCTTCTGTTAACGGCTTGCTGTTAAATTTTGTTACCACAACACGTCTCGGATTTTGCATCAAACGAAATTCATTAAACAAAGCTTTATTTGCAATCGTGAATCTTGCAACTTTAATTCCGCCGGCAGTTGAACCTGCCATCCCGCCTATCATCATGATGATAGCGAAAATCATGATCGCAGTTAATGACCACTGGGCAAAATCAACCGTGACAAAACCGGTTGTCGTAATAACCGAAGATACGGAAAAGAAAGTATGCCTGATATTTTCGCCGAGGTTTTCATATATTCCGTTTAGCGAATTACTAATGACAATTGCAGTAGTAGCACTGAAAATAACACCTAAATAGACTCGCAATTCCTCATCACGCCATGCCGATATTGTCTGACCGAGGATAACCATATAGAAGAGGTTGAAGTTCATCCCGAACATCATCATCATAATGCCGGTAACCCATTCTATATAGGGGCTGTTATAAAAACCGATACTCGCATTGCGGGTGCTGAAACCGCCGGTACCTGCAATACCGAAAGAATGGCAAGCCGCATCGAAAACATTCATTCCGCCAAGGATTAGTAAAATTATCGTGAAAAAAGTCATGACAAAATAAATAACGTAAAGGATAATAGCAGTTTGTTTTAATCTGGCAACCAATTTGCCGAATTTCGGACCCGGTACCTCTGCCCGCATTAAGTGTACCGTTTCGGAAGCTCCGGTCGGGAAGATTGCCAATGCAAAAACCAACACTCCCATCCCGCCGATCAAATGCGAAAATGAACGCCAGAATAAAATTGAATGGCTTAAGCTCTCAACTTCTCTGAGAATAGAAGCTCCGGTTGTCGTAAATCCGCTGGTCATTTCAAAAATTGCATCAATGTAAAAAGGAATTTCACCTGAAATCACAAACGGCAAGGCACCGAAACATGCCCAGCCGATCCAGGTCAAAGCTACAATAATCATACCTTCCTTAGTATGCAGAGTTTTTATATCCGGTTTTTTGACATTGAGTAAAACACTGACAAGCACAATAATACCAATCGCAAGTAAAAAACTTAAAATATTGAAAAACGGTTCCCGATATATTAATCCTATAATTATCGGTAAAACCATCAAACCTGCTTCAACCAACAATAATCTGCTCAAAAAAAAGCGTACTATGCGAAAATTCATTTTTCCGGAACCTCCGCAATATTAGCATTCGCTCCAGGATCAGCCTTGTCAATCTGATCTGAATGTGCAGAATTATCAAACGATTTAGTTTTATGCTCATCTAAAATATCGTCTATATCATCAAATTGTTTTTCTTTCGAAACAATAACTACATGATCCTCACATTGTACAGAATCATTCCCTGTCGGAAAGATAATTTGATTACCGCGAATAATAAATGTAATTAAGATCTCTTTTTTAAGCGGCAGATTTTTTAATGGAATATTAAGTACTTTACTATCTTGTTTGACATTGAATTCAAGAACTTCAACTTCATTGTTGAAAATTCTGTGCAATGCTTCCACCTTTGAACCCAAGGCATTTTCGTGAGCTCTGACAAAACGGACTAAACTGTCGGCAACAATTGCTTTCGGTGTTATCACAGTTTGTAAACCGGCATTACGTACTATCGGCAACATTTCGGTTCGATTTACTTTAATAATAATTTTGGGAATCTCATTTTGTGCCGCCAATAAGCCGATCATAATATTCTCTTCATCAATTCCGGTTAAAGCCACTATCGCATCATAAAACGTATAGTTAATCTCATCTAAAACCTGATGATTGGTTCCGTCACCGGAAAGAACCGTCACATTGGAATATTCTGCAGCTAAATTCCACGCTCTTTCGTCATCTTTTTCAATTACGGTGATTTTCATCTTCGGAGCATTGCGTTCCAAAATCCGACATAAATAATCGGTTACTTCACCGCCGCCGATAATTAAAACATTGCTGATCTTTTTCTGAGAAACACCGATATCGATATAAAACTGCTCAAGATCTTTGGTCAATCCGGTAATCAGAACTGTGTCATCGGTATTAAAAACAAATGATCCGTCCGGTATTATTACCTGTTCATTTCTTTGGACTGCACAGACAATCAATGAAGTAAAATGATTGCGAAAATCGGAGAGTTTCATTCCTTCCAATCCGCTTTCCTGTTTGATCTTAACTTCATGCATATTGACTCTGCCATGAGCAAAGCTCTCTACAGACACGGAAGAAGGTGAACTCAGGTTTTTGACAATTTCCCGAGCGGCTTCCAATCTCGGATTAGTAATACTGGAAACTCCCAAGGCTCGACGCACTAATCCCATATGTGTACCATATTGGGGATTACCTACCCTGGCAACCGTATAATCTGCACCTAAACGATCCGCCAAAATAGCAGCAATTAAATTCATCTCGTCATTACCGGTTACGCTGATAAACAAGTCACAATTCGCAACTCCTGCTTCTACTTGAATCTCATAGTCGACCACACTGCCCACAATACCGGAAATATCGGAACGTTCGATTATTTTATCGATCAACTCTTCCTTTTGTTCAATTAAAATAATATCGTGACCTTCTTCAGCCAACTCTAAACATAAAACTTCACCGATTTTGCCTGCTCCGCCAATTACTATTTGCATATGTTTCCTCTTTTTTATAGATTGAAATAGAATCTACTTAATAATGATTGTAAATTAATAAAATAATACAACTTGATTTATAGTATTTCATCCGGCATTAAAATTTCATTATTAATGTAGATTATTAAAAAATTGCTATTCAGCAATTATTCCATTTTAATAAATATTACAATAAATCATCAATGAAAAATATAGACTGAACAATTTATTTCTAAATTATCTGATCGGACCTTCATCTAAATATTTTTTGCCGATAAAAATTCCGATTAAACCTAATGCGCAATTTGCTAAAAAACCCCCGGCAATCAGCAAATAACCCCAAAAAGCACCAAACGATGCAATAAAATATCCTCCCGCCAAAATCATACCTGCTCCGGGCAGACAGAAAACAAATGAAAATGTTAATAAAACCATACCTGAAAACACTGATTTTATTTCACCGAAAATACGATAGGTCAATATCTGGGCACTGCTGATAACCATGAATATACTGCCGCTCAAGAGAATGCCAGTCGGCAATAACAAAGGATTAAAACCGGAATAGATGATTACGAATAAATATGCCGGAATTTGATCGAACATCGCCAGGAGAATTCCCAAAACACCGGAATAAATGATTTTCAAAACGGAATTCCCGGGCAAAGTGAAAAATTGATCATCGGCAAAAGCTTTAAGTGTCGTTGAATTGAATGCTGAAAAGAACAAAATAATTACGCTTGCCCCCCAAAAAAGTATGGGATTATTTGATTCGGAATTTTTTAACAGGACAGCCATACCTCCCAGGACCAAAAGTGTCGTTATCATGGTAAAGCCGATAATCCGAGGTCTGGTTCTGCGATATTCGCATAATTGTTTATAAAAAAATGTATTTTCACCGAAACCTTTATTAATACCGGTTTTTGTCACTTTGAATTTAGCATAAGCTTTACGTTGAGCTTCCTGCACAATCTCTTGTTGTTCAGGTGAATTTGGCGTAGCTTGTACCATCGACAATGCATCTTCATAAAAATCAATTTCCATTATATATATCATTCGCATCAATATAACCGGCACAATAATAAAGACTGCTAAACAAACTATTCTCAACCAATTAAATCCCAGTAAAGCCAAGTCAAAAACACCTTTTGCCCAACCTGCTCCGGGAATCAAATAGAGTATTTCCGATTGAACAAATTGAGTTAAAGCATTTAAGGGATCACCTTCTTTAAGAATGAAAAAGAAACCCGGCAACAGACTTAGAATCGGAATCGCATAGATTATTATTTGAACAATATTTACATATTTATCAGATTTATAACTGATTGCATAAATAAAAGCAGAAATAATATGATTGGAAAAAATTGTAAAAATCCAAACTGCAAAAAGAGTTACAATTTGCTCATTACTTAAATATAGTCTGCTCAAGGTCGGTATTTGATATAACAAAAATACCGAACTGAGCAATGATGTTTTTAATTGATTAAGCATACCGTACAACAAAACTGAGGCAGGTTTAAAAGGTGAGGTAAATAAAAATTGAGTGTCCGGTAAAGTGAAAATACTGACACCCCTTTTGGTTCCTGAATTCCAGGAAAAGGCATTAATAATTAACAGAATTCCGAAAAACACCATCGAAATTACATATCGCGAATTTTCACTTCCCATAAATTCAAAGTCTTCAGCCGAAAAGTCATCTTTGGGAATGAGGAATATCATACCGAGTAAAGCTATATAGAACAATATCGATAGCAAACGACTCGGCTTTTCTTTCAGTTGTTTAACCCAATTTATAAATGTCCGAACTCTAAGATAAACAAATGCTTGCATATATAGTCCCTTTATTTTTGTCCGGTTCCGGTTTCAACATCAGATTTGAAAACAATATCCGGATCAGAAATTGAATCTAGGTTAGATTTAACATCAGTGAGAGAATTATCTGTAACATCAAAAAAGAATTCTTCTAAAGTCTTACCTAATCCGTCAAGTTCCGATTTTCTGCCGCTGGCTACAACTTTACCTTGATCCATGATAAAAACCTGATCCCACAACTCATCCACAGTATCCAGAATATGAGTACTGATTAACAAAGAATGTCCGCTTTCCGCCAATTCGCGAAAAATTGATTTTAATTGTTTTATGGCATAAGGATCAAGTCCGATTAACGGTTCATCAAACAAGATGAAATTCGGTTCAGGTAATAAAGCCACGCAAATACTGAGCTTTTGCTGCATCCCTTTGGATAAAGTACCTCCCAGTTTATTTTTCTTATCATCAAGTTCAAAACGTTTGAGCAAATTCTCAGCTCTCTCATGCCAAGTTTCATCTAATTTATAAGCTCTGGCGGTAAATTCCAAATGTTCACTTATCGTAAGTAACGGATACATATGAGGAATTTCCGGAACATAACCCATAATTCGCTTTGCTTCCACCGATTTATTCTTCAAACCGCTGATTTCAATTTCTCCGGAATAGCGCAGCAAACCCATAATACATTTCAATAAAGTTGATTTGCCCGCACCGTTCGGACCGACTAACAGAGCAACGGATTTTTCCGGGATTTCCAGATTGATATTGTCATTGGCTTTCAAATTACCGTAACTTTTGGTTACTTGACTGATTTTTAACACATGTGTCTCCTTGTATCTCAATATTTTTTTACATTATATGTACTTATAAACTTATTTAATAATTATGCAAGTTAATTTCTCGTAAAATTCAAGATAGCATCCATCGCAAATTAAGTTTTAATTTCATTTTGACGCTGTAAATTTCAGGTAGATGCGTTTGATAAAAAATAAAAGTAAAGGAATAATCACGATCAATACCGCAGCATAGATCAAGCCATATAAATCCAGTTTAGTTAAAAAGAATAAATCAGGCATAACAATTATTGCCAACAAAACTGTGACAATCGATAACAGCCAAATCGACAAGGTACACTTATCAAAAGGCTGACAAGCTTTCCACAGTACAATTTCACTAACCGTCAATAAAATAATCAGAGAAATTGTACTGTGATATCCCGGCGGCAGCTTGAAAATATACATACCTATTTGATGTAAAATCACCACAATCGTTCCTGTTATGCCTGCCGGCAATGCTAATTTCATAACTTTAGGCAGAAAATTTCCGCTGACTCGATTACGATTAGGAATCAAAGACAGAAAAAATCCGGGCATGCCGATCACTCCGCTGCCGATCAGGGTCATTTGAATCGGAAATAAGGGAAAACGATTCGGTAAAAAGATGAACAAAAATGCCAATAATGTCATATATACCGTTTTGGTTAAAAACAGAACCGCCGCCCGTTCAATATTATTGATTACGCGTCTGCCCTCGTATACGGTCGGAATCATCTTGGACAAATCATTTTCCATTAAGACTAAATCCGCACTTACTCTGGCTGCATCGCTTCCCTGAGCAATTGCAACACTGCAATCGGCTTGTTTCAAGGCAGGCACATCGTTTACTCCGTCTCCCACCATTGCAACACTATGACCATTTTTTTGTAAAGCGGCAATCAGTTCTTTTTTCTGAAACGGTGTAACCCGGCCAAACAGTTGATAGCGTTCAACAATTGCCGAATAATCCTCGTCTTCGGACAAAGTGCTCAGATCAATCGCATGTTCCAAATGTTTGATTCCGGCTTTATGAGCTATGGCTTGCACTGTATGCGGGTTATCACCCGATATGATTTTTATTTCAACACCTTGCCTGGCTGAAAATTCAAAAATCTCTTGAGCATTCTCTCTCAGTTCATCTTCAATTTCGATAAAACAAACAATCTCCAAATTATCTACCAGATTCTTATTATCCGGCAAAGCTTTATCGGACGTCATTACTGCTAACAATCTTTTGTCTTTAGTAATATGTGTTTTTAAGCCTGACAAATATTTTCGTTGTTGTTCCGGGGACAAGACAATTTCCGGAGCTCCGATAATCCAAGTTCCTTGTTTCAGATAATGCACACCCGACCACTTTTTCTCGGAAGAAAAAGAATAATAATGTTCAATTTCAAATTGATCTTGAAAAGCTTCATCCGGTTTCAGATAATCCAGAATTGCCTTTGCTGTACCGTTACGATCGTTTAACGCTGCCAAGGCATGGGCTATTGACTGTTTTTGTAATTCAGACAATTCTTTCCCGTCAAGCGCATGAATACCTGCAACATTCATTTTACCGCTGGTAATCGTACCCGTTTTATCAACACAAAGGGTATCTATGCGTGCTAAAGTTTCAATTGAACTCATTTTTTGCACTAAAACATTGTGAGCGGAAAGGCGGATAACGCCGACAACAAAAGCCACGGAAGTCAACAATACCAAGCCTTCCGGAACCATACCGACTAATGCCGCCACAGTTGAAATCAAGACTGCTCGCCAATCAGCCAACGGCTGAATTACCAATTTAGAAATTAACATCAGGATACCGACAATTATTATCGCAATCCCTAAAGTTTTAACAACTTTATTCAAAGCCTGCATCATTTCGGAATTCATTTGCCGGATTTTTTTTGCTTCACGAGTAATTCTGGCCGCATATGTTTCAGCACCGGTTTGTTCAACAATTGCTCTGCCGCGGCCGGAAACAACAAAACAGCCTGACAACAAGTGATCTCCCGCCCGCTTATAGACAGCATCCGACTCTCCCGTTAAGAGAGATTCGTCAACTTCGAAATTTATACCGCTGACCAGCCTTGCATCAACCGTTAATTGATCTTCAGTATACAATTCGATCAAATCACCGATCACTAATTCTTCACTCGAAATTTCTTGAGTAATACCGTCTCTTACTGCCAAAACTCTGGGTTGACTTAACAAAGAAAGTCTTTGGACTTCTCTTCTGGCTTTGATTTCTTGTGTAATTCCGCTTACGGTATTGATAACGGCAACCCCGAAAAATAAAATATTAACAAAATATTTGGGTTGATTAATTGCGACAAAAAAAACAATTGAGGCTAAAATTAAATTCAGAATATTAAATGGTGTTATTATATGTTCCAACACAATTTGTGACGTAGATTTAACCGGAGATTGTGATTCTGCATTACCATAACCTGCATTACGCCTTCTGGTTACTTCTTCCGAAGATAATCCCTCGGACGATGTATTTAATAAATCCTGAATCTCGGATTCTTTTGATAATTCCTGCAGCTCCTGATTTGCCTGTTTATTTGAACCTTTTGGCAAATCCTGAGTAATGCTTTTTTCACGACTCAACTGCTTGTTTGCATACTTTTGATTCATACCACTATTCTGTTTTTTTAACATGATACCTCTTATCTGTATATAGCTTTCTTGTAGTATATCAAAATCAAGCAGTATTCTGCATAATCATTAAAGCAATTTAAAATAATCTTACATAATTCGCAAGTTATGTTGAAAAGTCTTTAAAGCAATTTAAAATATTCTTAGCATAATTCGCAAGTTACGTTGAAAAGTCTTTTTTAACCGAAACTGAAGAAAGAAAAACCTTTTTAATATCTTTTCAGTTTTTCTCAGAACTTATAAAGAATCTGTATAACGTATAATATTTTCAAAGGAATCTGGTTTGAAATTCCAAGACATCAGCTAACCGATCTTTCAGAGCAGTGAGCTTGATTAACTGCAATTCCTGAATAATAAATCTTCCGACATTGACACATATCAAGATCAAAGCCAGCCAAATAAATTTTGTACTGAAAATAAAACTTAAAACAGCAACCCCCAAAGCAAATAATATTCCGTGATATTGTTCTTTTTCCGATACAATCTTTTCTAAAACTAAAAAAGAAATCAATAAAATCAAATAGAAAATAGTTATCATTTGCTGCTTCCCTCTTTTTCATACATCTCGATCAATTGTTTTGCCGTATCGAGATCTAATTTGTTTTGCAGAGTCAGCTCTTTGATCAAGTCGATCAGGCTGTCAGGTTGATGTTGGTCAGAAATCTCGATTTTCTGAATAAGCCGATCTAATTTGAGCCTGATAGTCGGATAGGTAATCTCATAATGTTTAGCCAACTCTTTTAATGAACCGGAAGCCAGAACAAATAATTTAATAAATTCTAGATCCTCTTCACTTAATTCGGTTAGCCAGATCGGAAAACGGTCGGTATTCATAAAAATCTCCACTCGACTTGATATACATAGTATAATTTAACTTTATTAAAGTCAATATTCATTTTTATTTCAATTATATTAAATAAGACTTTAATTTTATTAAAAAACAGGCAAATTTAATTAAACCTAAGAAATGAAAATCAAATAAGAATCGTTTTGGAAATTGTTTACATAAATAATCTTTATGGCTTGCACACTTTTTAAGTTTATTCAACAAATTTACGGTACAACCTTAAATTCTGTGCATGAACTCTGAGAAAAACCTCTTTTTCAGGTTGGGTTTGCACACTTTTTAAGTTTATTCAACATATTTACGACATAACCTTAAATTCTGTGTATGAACCTTGCACACTTTTTAAGTTTATTCAACATATTTACGACATAACCTTAAATTCTGTGTATGAACTCTGAGAAAGTGAACTGTCCCCCAAAAAGTGGAGAAAAATTATACAATAGAATTAGAAGCTTGAGGGAGGACAGAATGGATCACAAGAAATATAGTCGTTTGTACAAGATACAGGTGGCAAAAGAGGCACTATCGCCAGGTTATGATGGCATGGAGTATCTATTGGCTGAAAAATATGGTGTAAAGACAAAAACAATTATTTATTGGAAGAACATCTACAAAGAATATGGAGAGCAAGGTTTCAATCGAGTTCGGGGGAACCGACGTGGTCTGACACGATATGAATTAGAAAAAGAAAATGAAGAAGCTAGTAAACGTATTGCGGAATTAGAGGAAGAGGTGCAAATCTTAAAAAAAGCCGCGGCCTTTCTAGCAAAGATAGACCGAGAGTAATATATGCATTTATGTATGCCAATCGTCAGGAACATAGCATAATTAGAATGGCCGGTTGTTTAAATGTCTCGGAAAGTGGATATTACAAATGGTTAAAGAAAAAAGAAGACTGGTTGTTAACAAAGCGAGAAGAAGAAAACATTCAATTGACGGAAGAGATCCGATCCTTATTCTTCAAATATCGAGGTATTTTTGGAGTTAGAAAGATTACGAATTTGATTAATAAGAATCGCAAGAAAAAGTTAAATCACAAGCGTGTAGAGCGTTTAATGAGAGAGCAAGGCCTTCGTTCACGTACTAAGAAGAAGTATGTATCAACGACAAATTCTAATCATCAAGAGCCTATAGCAGAAGATTTATTAAAAAGAGATTTTACAGCCAAAGGACCAAAAGAGAAACTTGTCAGCGATACGACTTATATTCAAACGGAAGAAGGAACATTCTATGCAGCAGTAATTTTAGATCTCTATGGCAGAATGCCCTTGGGTCTACATATGAGTTTGAATAATGATCGTTTTCTTGTGATTGGAGCATTGAAAGATATGATAACACGTAATATAGGTCCGAAGAGTTTTTTAGATTGTATTTGTCATTCAGATCAAGGTTCGACCTATGCCTCCAAAGATTATAGAGATCTTTTAGAGCAACATGGTCTTATCTGTAGTATGTGCCGAGTAGGAGATCCTTGGGACAACGCACCAATGGAAAGTTTCTTTGGAAAAATGAAAACAGAGTGGCTTGACAAAAGATATAAAACAATAGAACATGCCGCTAGAGAGGTTTTAGAGTACACATGGGACTTTTATCCTAAACTAAGACCTCATCAATCTAACAATTATTTAACACCTATGGAATACTATTACTTAAACAAAACTGTTTAGCAAAATAAAACTCCACTTTTTGGGGGACACCTCAAAAACCTCTTTTTCAGGTTGGGTTTGCACACTTTTTAAGTTTATTCAACAAATTTACGACATAACCTTAAATTCTGTGCAAGGTGCTTGAATGAATAAGATATATTTTAAGACAAAAAGCCGGAGTATTCTCCGGCTTTATTTCGATGTTTTTGTTTCACGAATCCGATTTTGTTATTAATACTAAGATTTTATTATTAATCTCTCGGTTTAGACAAATTTATTTTCCTGCGCATGATCACGAATAAACCGCTTACAGATAATAATACCAAACTCAAACACCAATACACTCCGCCGCTTTCTCCGGTTTTGGGAGAAACAGGAGACGTTTCAGCCGGTTTAGCCGGTTCGGTTGGCTTGGTTGTCTCGGTCGGTTGAGTAAACTCAGTCGGTTCAATTCGTTCCGTCGGCTTGATTGGCTCAGTCGGCTCGCTAGGCTCAGTCGGCTCGCTAGGCTCAGTCGGCTCGTTAGGCTCGCTCGGCTCAGTAGGCTCAGTCGGCTCGTTAGGCTCGCTCGGCTCAGTAGGCTCGGTCGGCTCAGTAGGCTCGGTAGGCTCGGTCGGTTCGGTCGGCTCAGTAGGCTCGGTCGGCTCGGTCGGCTCGGTTGGCTCAGTCGGTTCGGTCGGCTCGTTAGGCTCGGTAGGCTCGGTCGGCTCGGTTGGCTCAGTCGGTTCGGTCGGCTCAGTAGGCTCGGTCGGCTCGGTAGGCTCGGTAGGCTCGGTCGGCTCGGTCGGCTCGGTCGGCTCATGATAGTTCGTTATCACAAAACCTTGATTAACATCACCGGAAACGGAAGAAGTGTATCGTTGTACTGCCATTTCTGCAACCGTATAAATAATCTTTACTCCGGCTTTATACTCATCCAAGTCACTGAACGTTCCTGTCCAGTTATTCATTTCGTTCAAGACCAGCTCATCACCTGTCGGCACACCGTCAGCTAAGAGTTTTATCGTTACACTTTCCGGTCGGATACCATCCTGATCATTGTTATCGTCCCACGTTTTCGTAACCTGCACACTTGTTTTATCAGGAGTATAGGTATTGGTTACATCATAATTATTGATAACTGCAGTGTAATAATCTACAACATCTTCTGTGATTGAATATGTTATTAATTTACCTGCTTCATACTTCGGCAAGTCGGTAAATGACCATGCCCAGCCATCATCTGCCGTAACAGTTCTAAAAGCATACTCTGCCCGGTTCTTGAACAAACGAATTGTTATCGATTCCGGTCGCTTGCCGTCTTGGTTATCAGCATCATCCCAGGTTTTTATACCTGAAATATCCACTGTTTCCGGGGTTCTTGCATTTGTTACAGTAAAACCTGCAGCAGCATCTCCGGTGATTATTGAAGTATATCCATTTCCTGCTTCTACTTCTTCTATCGTATAAACTATCTTCTGACCTGCCTTGTATTCATCGAGCTCACTGAATATACCGGTCCAGTTATTTGTTCGGTTCAAGATCAGCTCATCGCCTGTTGCGACATTGTCAGCCAGAAGTTTTACCGTTATGCTCTCCGGTCTGAAACCATCTTGATCATTACCATCGTCCCAGGCTTTCGTGACTTTAACAGATGTCTTGCTCGGTGTATAGCTGTTAGTCACATCGTAGCCGGAGATATTTGAGATGTAGCCGACTACCGTATCTTCTTTAATCGTGTAAGTAATCAGCTGACCGGTGTTGTCATACTTCAGCAAATCAGTAAAACTCCATGCCCAACCGTCTGCGGCAGTAACTGTCTTCGAATCAATTTCTGCATCGTTTTTGAATAGACGGATTGTAATTTTTTCCGGACGCTTACCGTCCTGATTGTTATTGTCCAGCCATTTTTTACTGCCGGCAACTTCAACCTTTTCCGGCTCAAGGCTGTTTGTCAGTGTAAAACCGGCATCAGCATCACCACTGATTTCAGAAATATAACCCGGAACTTTTCGCTCTTTAATACTGTATTCATATTCATTACCGAGTCCGTCAGATTGCGGCAAATTAACAAACTTCAAATTCCAATTTCCATTCTCATCCGGTGTCAAAGTTTCATGACCTATATAGATCGGTTCTTCCGTGCTATCTTTAAGCTTGCGCCACAGTTCGACAATGACGGCAGAAGGACGTTTTTCTCCTTTATTGTTTTCATCGTCCCAAACTTTACTTACCTGAATTTCGATTGTCGGATCAGCTGTGCCGATTGTCACATTACCGTTACTGCCAATTCCCCCGCCACGTGTTGTGGATTTGTTTCCCGTAATAAATACTTTAGCTAAATTGTTTGTATTAGCATCAGCTGCTTCGTCTGTTTGTAAATCAATGGATTCACCATCTATCATCAATTTACCCGAAAGTCTGTTTAACGGAACTTCCTCACCGTCATTGTCTTTCCAGTGATAGGGCACACCGCCGAGCATCGTATCGGAAATAAAGTATTCAGGATGACCGGAATGGCTTGCCCATTCCTCTTCTCTTGAATCACCGAGAATATATATGTCTTTTGCTGCTGTACCCAGATTCTGATAGATCGCTGCACCATCTTTCAGATAGATTTTTGTATTACTGATCGGACAACCGGCGTAACCCCCTCCTTCACCGCCTTCACCGGCTGTTCCTGTAGCTTCATTGCCGGTAATAATTACATTAGTGAGATAGAGCTCTCCGCTTGTCCACTTATAACCATAATAGTTAGGATCTATTCCGTTTACATAAATGCCTCCGCCGCCAAAGGCTTTGTTTGTCACACCTGTTCCGTCCATAACATTGTTTGTAATATATCCGGCAGATATTGTGGCTATTGCATGACTTCCTGCCAGGCTTGATTGAACAAAAATACCGCCACCGCTTGATCCGGCATAATTGCCATCAACTGTTCCTCCGGTCATGAATAATTTACTTGAAGGTTGACTCCAACTATTTGATCCGACACTTATCCCTCCGCCGACTTCATCGGAATAATTATTTTTAATCAATCCTGTTCCGGATAAATTAAAGATCGATCCGTTATGAAGCAAAACCCCGCCGCCGGCTGCATAATAATAATTGTAATTCGGATCATGTAAACGATTTGCTTTATTTCCTTCAATAGTTCCGCCACTCATATTCAATGTTGATCTGTTAGTGAGATAGACACCACCGCCATAATTCGCCTGGTTATATCGAATAACGCCTCCCGTCATATTAATCGTCCCGCCAATGCTGTATATGGCACCGCCTTCCGAAGTCATATAATTAGCTGTAGTGTTGACAATTTTATTATTTTCCAGAATTGCACCGTCATTTATATTCAAAGTTCCGGCAACCGAGATTAACGATTTTTTGTTTTCAATCAATTCACCTTGACCGCCAACCGTAATATCTTTAAGTGTAGCTGACGTACCTGATGCTACTCTTAAAAGATATCCGCCATAAGAAGCTTCACGTTTCAAAACAGCATTCGTACCTTCAAGAGAAATATCTCCGGTAATAGATACCATACCCGAGATATAAATGGTCCGGATTCCTTGGTAAGTCGTCGCTAATTCCCTGGCTTTAGCAAAAGTTTTAACGGCATTTTCTTTCGTGCTGCCGTCGTTGGCATCGTCCCCGCTTGTACCGTTTAAGAAAATTTCCGTTGTGTTTTCATCGATATTCCTCTGCTTGGTCTTAAAATTATCTGCCAGAAGCTCATCAATCTTTTCAGACTTATCAGTCTCAGCACTTATATTCGCTTTCACTGCCTTTTCTGCTGCATTTGCAACCATTTCGGCCTCTTCAGAAAAATGATTATAGAGTGTCGTATCTCCTGCCGTTTTCTCATTTATAACATCTGTATTATTTGTATCAGAAATTATTTCGTCTTTGATCATATCTTCCGCATTATTATTTTCTAATAACTTCTCAGAAGCGGGTATCTCAGATTCACCTTGATTTGCTCCTGAGGGTTCAACTAAATCACCTGCATTGTCCGTGTTTTCCTCTAAAAGATCTGTTTCTGTATGAGATTTTTCCTTATTTCCTTCATCCTCATTTAAAATTGACATTTCAAATTCACCGGAAACCCGGCTCTCTGATCCGGAATCCTGAGGAGTTTCTGTCAACCCGGAAATATCTGTTTCTGATGCAAATACAGGTTGAAAAGAATGTATTGTTAATGACATGAGCAACATCAAGATGATGAGTATTGACTTCTTGTTTTTACGTTTCTCCATTTTTCCTTATCCTTTGCTCTTTTAAATGTTCAATTTTCTTTAATGTTATTGCTATTTCTGCAATTCGGGCATGACTAACAGAGGCTTTTGAATCAAAACAGAAACAGCCGATAATAATACTCATGTATTCATGCCACAGGCAGTTTTCACATTGTCTGAATATAAAAGGTATACAATTTATGTATGTCTCTATCGTAGCTTCTTAAAAAGACAAACTCAATACGTGACTTACTGATTCACGTCCTTTTTCATGTACCGAGAACGTGAAAAATATATTCACGTTTATATAATCATATTTTTTTATTGAATCGGATAAATTAGGCTGAACAGGCAATCAAAAATCGGAAATTTAATTAATTAACAGAATAAATCAACACAAAATTATTATAAAAATATTCATTTAACTGTTGCCAAATATCATTTTTCACAATTTAAAAATTTGCATGCAAGATGAACGTGAAGATCAAATTCACGTCCGGCAAATCTTACCATTTGTTCAATTGGACAGATTATGCCGAATAGGTGATTAACAATACAGGTAATTAACAATCTGAAATCTAATTGGATCAGCAAACTAAATCAACGCATGAATTTTATTATTTGTTCATTGGTCAGTTGCCAAATATCTTTTTTTGCAATTTGACTGTTCGGTAAAGCCAACGCTTGATAACTGTTTTTTAAAAACAGAGCTAAACGCCGTGTTTCAAGCAAAGGAACAAAATGCGAACCCTCGGCATCACCTTTGAAATATACATGTTTTGCTTCCGGCAAATCTTTAATATTTTCACAGAATTCTGCAGTTAATTCATAAGGCATCATCGGATCAGGCTGAGCATGCCAATAAAAAACCGGACGACCCGCAATTGATTCCGGCTTTATACTTAAATCAAAATTTTCCAATTCGGGTAAAAGCTCCAGAATCAAATCGGATTCTTTATTGATGATACCTAGCTGTAATCTTTCATCCGGCAATGCAATTCCCGGATAAAATTCTTGTGCAGCTCTGAACATATCTTCTAACCCTACAAAACTGATCCATTCGGCAAATTTCAGTAATTGAGGCGACGCCATAAAGATTCCGGCAGCTTTTATTCCCGGATATTTTCTAATTAGAATATTTGTGATTAAACCGCCCATGGATACACCTGCTGCACAATAGAAGTCATTTATAATCAAGTCCTTCATTCGATAATAATTAACTATTTTCTTAAATTCGGTCGCAGTTTCCATAAGACTGAGAAAAAGAAAATGGGTATCCCACATTTTCAAAGGATTAGCATTGCGTTCGCCATGGTAAGCGCAATCAGGTACAACAACACGAAAATCGAATTTAGCAATGATTTCACCAAAATCAGCACCGTTTACTTTGTTCGAAGTCCAGCCATGATAGAATACAATTAACGGAACACACTGATCCTGTAATTTCCGAGGAGTAATTTCAATTACCGGGATATCATCAATCAACAATTTTCTGGAAACTAACTTCATATACAACTCCGACTAACCTCGCGAATCATATTGACTATAATGCAACATAAAACAGCAATCATTTTGAATAAATAAGTTATTAGTAATTCTTATAAATTGTTTAAGAATTATTAAAGAACTTCTTAAGATTTAAGTGATTTACTTTATTCTTTGCACAGTTATCATATACTTATTAGGTAGAAAATAAAACATGAAATTTATTTTAATCTAAAAAAAATAAAGAGATAATAGACATTAGATTCTTGAATGAATACTATAATTACTATTAATTCTGACTTCACGGAAAACGCTTCAAAAAGGAGTGCATTATGAACGAAAAACAAACCGTCTTAATTTGTGACGATGATCAAGATATTTTAGCCGCCTTAAAAATCTATCTGTCCGCTGAAGGATACAGGATTCTTGAAGCAAGTAACGGAGCTCAGGTCTTAGATATTCTGGCCGAAGAAGAAGTTCATTTGATAGTGTTGGATATTATGATGCCGGTATTAGACGGAATAGATACCACAGAAAAAATCAGAGAAAAAAGTAATATACCGATCATTTTACTCACTGCCAAAAGCGAAGACCATGATAAAGTTTTCGGTCTGAATACCGGTGCTGACGACTACATTGTCAAACCTTTTAATCCGATGGAAGTTGTGGCTCGGGTACGTTCGCAACTTAGACGTTATACAAATCTTGGCGGTATCAGGCAGTCAGGCAACCGACTGGTTTCCGGACCTTTAGTAATGGAAATAGATAGTCGTGAAGTGACTGTTGACGGAAAACCGGTAACTCTGACTCCGATCGAATACAATATTCTTAAACTATTATTGGAACAACCGGGCAAGGTTTTCTCAACTACCGAAATCTACGAAGAAGTATGGCAATCGCCCGCTTTCGGTGCAGATGGAACAGTTGCAGTTCACATAAGACATATCAGAGAAAAAATCGAAGCAAATCCTGCCGATCCCCAATTGATCACTGTTATTTGGGGTCAAGGGTATCGTTTAGAGCAATTGCCGCCAATCTGATTCAGAATCGATAAGCAACTGAATTTTTCTTATTTGCAAAGCAAACTGATTTTGTTTCACCCGGATACAAAAAAAGCATCAATTGACTACGTGGATTTCGATCCGCATTACAATTGATTTGTCTTTATTCTGGTACTAACAGGCATTGTTATAAATCATAAAAGTATTAAAATAGATTCATGAATTTATATAAAAGCACTTTTTTAAAAGCAACGGTTTTTCTTTTTATAACGATATGTATTTTTTATGCTTCTTTCGTAGCAATCAGCAATATTACAGCTGAACAAGATTTTTTTGCGCCAAATTTCGAATCGGAAAACAAAAATATGCCGCTCCCTGAAATTCAGCATGACGGATTATTTGTTACCAATCCGTCAATTCCGGACACAAATATATTTGTACCTGATTTAAGCCCCGCACAATTTGACAGCAATACGGACCCCTCAGAAAACAAACAAGCAAATATTGATTTCGCCGGAAGCGGAGCAGGCAACATCATCTGGACAGTAATCGCATTGTTTTTTGTCTTCAGCGGCTTTATTTATCATTGTATCAGTCTGGGTTGGCAAAAAGGCCGGAAAGATATGCAATTTTCAATAATCAAAAAATGGCCGGCAGATTTATTGCTGATTCCGCTCGGTTTCCTCATTGCCTTATTATTATCCGTAGGTGTTTATTTTTCCCGAGTTTTAGCTCAAAATAATTTGGCTGTATTTCCGCGTTTGCAGATCTTTTTGAGTATTATTACAACAAGTATTTTTATCGTAATCTACACTTATCTTCTTTTAATCGTTACTCAAATCAAAGCTGATACTCTCATCCGCAGCAGTTTTATTTATATTTTTATCAACTTCTCAATCCGGATTATTAAAGGGTTCTTTAATTCACTCAAAAGCTTTTTATATTTAATTCCTTTATTATGGCGTGAGATTTTGATAGTTGTTACATATATTGCAGGAAATGTTTTGCTCATCACCCTCTTACATAAATATTTCACGGTATTTTTAATTATCGTTTTATTGATTTTTAATTTAGTATTTCTGACAATTTGCATAAGATTCCTCAGAAATTATCGTAAGGTAAGAGATGCAGTTCTTGCCTTAGCCCAAGGAAAACTCGAACATCACTTGGACGAAACAAAAATGACGCCCGATTTCAAAGAATTGACCAGGGCGGTAAACAATCTCAATGACGGTATCAATAAAGCAATCGAAGAAAAGACCAGAAGCGAACTTTTCAAAACTGAATTGATTACCAATGTTTCGCATGATATCAAAACACCGTTAACTTCGATTATCATGTATACCGATCTGTTGCAGCGTGAAGAAATAAGCAATCCGCAAGCCGAAGAATATATTAAAGTTTTGTCCCGCCAGGCTAATCGTTTGCGAAATCTGATCGAAGATTTGATTGAAGCATCCAAAATTTCAACCGGCAATATTCAGGTTCAACTGATGCCTCTCGACTTAAAACAAATACTGCAACAAGCTTATGCTGAATACGAAAGCAGACTGAATGAAATCCAATTAAAACTTATTATGACCTATCCCGAACAACCATGCATAGTCCTGGCTGACGGAAAGTATCTTTGGCGGATCTTGGATAACCTGCTGAGTAATGTAGTCAAATATGCTCAACCCAACACCAGAATTTATCTTGATGTATTAGACAACAATCCTGATAAAATGCGAATCCGATTACGCAATGTCTCAGCCGAACCGCTGAACATTACTACAGAACAGTTATTAGAACGTTTTGTCCAGGGTGACAGTTCCAGAAGCAAGGGTGGCAGCGGGATCGGTCTTTCAATCGCCGGCAGTTTAATTGCAGCCCAAAACGGCACCATTGATATTCAAATCGACGGCGATCTTTTTACAGTTGAGCTTCGCATCCCGAAGTATTTTGAGCAAAGCTGACAGGCAACTTTCAATTTGCAGACCGGTTTCTGCTCAGAATTTCGAGCTCTGCAAATTACCATTTGCACAACGCCAAATAGTGAGCAAAACCGGGGCTCGCCATATATTAAGAATTTGAATTTGTAAAAATTTTCTTTAATTCCGACTTTTTCTCTATATTATTTCGGACAGATTACTTCTGCTCCATTCATGAAAGACCTTAATACTTCAGGTATAATCACCGTACCGTCAGCTTGCTGATATTGCTCCATAATTGCCGGGAAAATTCTGCTGGTAGCAAGACCCGATGCATTCAATGTATGTACAAACTCATTTTTCCCGGTTTCTTCATTACGGAAACGGATATTACCTCTGCGTGCTTGATAATCTCCGGCATTGGATGCTGAAGAAACTTCTTTATAGTCATTCATGCTGGGAATCCATACTTCAATATCATAAGTCTCTCGCATTGAGGCAGAACAGTCTTCTGCAGCTAATTTGCTGACTCGATAATGCAAGCCCAAGCCCTGAACCAAATCTTCAGCTTTGGTAATAAGTTCCTGCAAAGCCTGACCGGAATCTTGCGGTAAAGAATATTGGAAAATTTCCACTTTGTTAAACTGATGACCTCTGATCATTCCGCGTTCCTCTGCCCGATAACTGCCTGCTTCACTTCTGTAACAAGGCGTATACGCAAAATATTTTTTCGGCAATTCACTTTGATTCAAAATCTCGTCACGATGTAAATTGACTAAAGCGGTTTCCGAAGTAGGTAAAAGAAATCTTTTGAAACCAAAATCCGCATCGCCATCATCTTTTGATCTTAGAGTAAATATGTCATCGACAAATTTCGGAAACTGACCGGCAGTAAAACCACATTCGTAGTTCAGGAGATGTGGCGGCAGGATCATTTCATAACCATCAACAAGATGATTTTGGATAAAATAGTTCAATAATGCCCATTCCAGCTGAGCTCCCATTCCGCGATAAACCCAATTGCCGGAACCGGACAATTTTGCACCTCTGGCATAATCAATAATACCCAAATGTTCAACAATATCTACATGATGTTGCGGCTCAAATGAAAATTCCGGTTTTTCGCCGAACGTTCGGATTACTTGATTATTTTCTTTGCCTCCGGGAGCAATACCTTCAGCAGGCAAATTCGGTAAACCGGCAATAAATTCATTTTGTTTTTGATTCATATTCGCAATCAATTGATCATTTTCTTTAATCTGATCACCGATCTCTCGCATCCGTGCCAGTAATCCGGAAACATCTTTGCCTTCTTTTTTGAATTTCGGAACATCAGCTGATGACTTATTGCGTTCAGCCTTTAACTGTTCTGTTGCATGAATCAGATCACGTCGTTTTTGATCATCAGCTAAAAACTCCGTGAAATCTACGGTCACGCCTTTAATTGCAAGTCTCTCGCTTACATATTCAGGATTTTTGCGAATTAAATTAATATCTAACATATGGCCTCCATAATAATGTGCATTCTAACTTATTATTAATCAGGAATGATTTTCCGTCAATTAAGTTAAGTTTTCAATCCATGACCTTACAGGCAATAAAAAATGCCCGGTATCTTCATTCTGCCATTACATTGACGGAATTCAGTTTTTCCGGGCATTAGGATCCGGTGAATTTTCATCAAATGACTGATTAATTATTTTTGAAACATCAGCTGAAAATCTGTCTCTAGAAAATCAGATTGTCTGAATTGCCGTATAAATAGAATCCGCCGTAATCTATTGTCTGATTATTGTAGAATGTTGTGCTGTCTACATTTTCATGAGTACTGACAAGCTCAAAATCCGTACCGATCCGATAAACTTCAGCTACAGAATCATTCCTCAAAATTGCTATTATTGTCGGATCATCTGTTAAGAAGAAATCTGAACAATTATCAGACAAGTGATATTCTTTACTTTCTTTGTAAGCAAAAGCATCATTCCCTTGTACATAAACAATCGCAGAACCATCTGTTGAAATTGCGAATTTGTCTACAGCATGATTCGTCGGCAACGTCTTAACAATATCTGTATCATCTGTATCATCTGTATCATCATCTGCCTTAAGTTCATCTGACAAATTGAGGTATTGAACTTTGTTTGAATCATTGATAAAAGCTAACAAATTACTTTGAATTCTGATATCATCTGCAACTTCCGAAATAAGTACAGGTTCTATGGTGTCTGCTTTTAATACATAAAGTGTATTTGCTTTTTGTTCATTTTCGTTCCAGAAAATAAGATTGCCCCTGATATCCGTCTTAATCCTATCACTTTCATAGTTATCCGCATCGGTAATTTCAACAACACTGGAGTCCTCTATGAGAACACGATATAGTTTATCACCTGACTGATAAAATACAGCTTTATCACTTACCGCCATAACCTTATCTACAGGTTGTGTCAGTTCAGTCAATTCAAATGTACCGGTTGAATCAGTAACTGTGATAGATGTTTCGCCGGCTTTCGCGGCATTTACTTTACCATTACCTGAAAGAACCGTATTCTCGGATAATTCCTTAATTAAATTCGGCAAATCGGGATTCGGTGCAACTGCTTCCGGTAATTCCGGATAGTTGACTTCTTCTGCCGGTGGCGGCCAAGCAGGCTCGCTTGGTTCAGTCGGCTCAGTCGGCTCAGTTGGCTCAGTTGGCTCAGTCGGCTCGGTAGGCTGCGTGGTCGGTTCTGTAGTAGGCACAGTTGTTGTCGGTGCTGTTGTGGGCTGTGTAGTTGGTACAGTTGTCGGCACAGTCGTTGGTACAGTTGTTGGTGGTACCGTTGTAGTAGGCACAGTTGTCGGCTGCGTAGTCGGTACTGTTGTAGGTACTGTTGTCGGAGCTTTGGTTGTGGGCGGTGCCGTCGTAGTCGGTACCGTTGTCGGCTGCGTAGTCGGCACTGTTGTCGGAGCTTTGGTTGTGGGCGGTGCTGTTGTAGTAGGCACAGTTGTCGGTACCGTTGTCGGAGCCTGAGTCGTGGTAGGTGCCGTAGTGGTGTTTGTAACTTCACTGATTTCAACATTCTTCTTTGTTGTAGCAGTTGTGACACGACGGGTAGGAGTTGATCTGTTTACTGTATTGCTGGGCAAATGTTTTGCCTTATTCTTATCTTTGCTTTCTTCCGAAATTGTGATCCCGGGTAACACGGATTCGTCAGGTTCCGATAAATTAATTTCTTTACTGGGGATGCCGGTATTTCGTTTTTCAAAAGCTACATTTTCATTATCGTCTGATTTCTTCAATGCACGAATCCCGAAAAACAAGACAACGATTAAAAGTAATGCTGCGGCAGAAGCAATAGATATCCAAAGTATTTTTTTCTTTCTTGCCTCAGCTTCAAGCTCTTCTTCTGCATAATACATATCAGAATCATATGGTTGATAATCCGAACCTTCATCATAAGCATCGGGATCATAATCGGGTGCATAATACCCGTACGTATTCATATCCGATTGATAGTTCGATTGATAATCGGTTGTTTGAGAACCGTAATAATCATAATACTGATCGGAATTCGGATTATGGTATTGTTGAGTGAAGCCTGTATTGTCATATCCCGAAGTATCGGAACCCAGATATTTGCCGGTATAAGGATCAAATCGTTTTTGAGGAGGGTTTGCACCTTGATTATGGTTCACTCCCGGGATTTGCCCTGATCCGGAATTATACGGATCGTCCGAAGATCTATCACCCGGCTTATTATATGAATCATTCATTTTTCACCTCGCAATATCTATCTCTGTTCTGTTAACCTGCAGCACAAAAATTTGTTAACGGATAGCTTCTTCTGCAAATTAATCAGAAAAATGCTCGTCTTCTGAAACACAAAAAATTGATTAATCTGCAGAGCTGCTACATTATTATTTAATAATAATAGCTATAAAATGAAATGTAAAACAATCTGATTAAAACATTTTTAAGATTTGACAAAATCTCTTTTAAATTCAAGCAATAACTATTATAGATTCAGCTGAAAATGTTTTATTTTTCAAACAAATCCATATAATCGGCAAAGGTTTTCAACGCTTGTTCAATCGGCTCTGCTTTTGTCATATCAATACCGGCATCAGCCAATGTTTCGATCGGATAATCCGAACTTCCTGATTTCAAAAAATCCAGATACTTTTTGACAGCTTCCTGATCCCCTGCCAGAATATTTTTGGCGAAGTAAGTTGCCGCACTGAAACCTGTAGCATATTGATATACATAATAATTAAAGTAAAAATGCGGAATACGCATCCATTCCAGACTAATTTCCGGATCCGAAACGAGATTAGGACCGTAAAATTCATGATTGATCCTCAGATATTCCTGATTGAGATATTCGGCAGTCAACGGCGTTCCCTGTTGTTCAGCCTGATGAATTAAATGTTCAAACTTTGCAAATTGAGTCTGACGGAAGACTGAAGCCCTGAAACCGTTCAAATAATGATTGATAATATAGCGCCGACGCTCAGGATCGGTTTCATGCTTTAAAAGATAATCCGTTAACAAATTTTCATTTGTATTAGACGCTATTTCAGCTAAGAAAATTGAGTAATCACTGTATAAATACGGTTGTTCTTGCTGAGAAAAATAAGTATGTGCCGAATGGCCTAATTCATGAATCAAAGTATATACAGAATAAATCGAGCCTTGCCAATTGAGCAGAATATATGGGTTTGTATCATAAGAGCCGGAACTGTAGCCGCCGGAATATTTGCCTTGACTCGGGAACCAGTCGATCCACCTCTCAGCAAAAGCTTTTTCGATAACTTGAATATATTCATCACCTAAAGGCTGCAAAGCATTAAGTACCAAATCTTGAGCTTCCGCGGGGGTGAATACGAAATCAACATCTGCAACCATCGGTGTATACATATCATAGCAATGTAAATATTTTAATCCTAAAGCTTGCTTGCGAATTTTTACATACCGATGCAATAAACTGATGTTTTTCGATATGGTATCAATTAATTGATCATAAACCGCCTCCGGAATCGCGTTTTTGAATAAAGCAGCAGCTCTCGCATTCTCATGTCCGTGAATCTCGGCAAGGTAGTTATGTTGTTTAATTTGTTTTTGCAAAGTTAAAGCCAAAGTATTTTCAAACTTCTGATATGTTTTGTAATATTTTAGAAATGTTTTCTTGCGTATTTTGCGTTGTCTGTTCTCTAACAATGAAGTATAGTTCGCCTGAGTTATTCTGACTTTAAAATCTTTTTTAATTTTGACTCCGGGAAATTTCAGATCAGCATTACTGAAAATTGCAAATACTTCAGCTCCCGCGTCAAACACATCACCTGCTTTAGCTATCAAAGTTTCTTCTTTTTCACTCAAAGTATGTACTTTATTTCTTGCAATGTCTTTAAAAAACTTTTGATACAATTGAAGCTCCGGATTATCTTGTAAAAAGTCTCCAATAATTTCAGAATCAATCTTTGTTAATTCCGGTTTCATAAATGCCAATTTTCCGGATAGTTGGGAACAGATCTGACTGATTCGCGAATACATTGCCAAATATTTCGCATCGGCCCGATCTTGATCATGTTTCAGGCGGGCGTATTGAATAAGTTTTTCCGCTTCACGTGATAACTGTTCGCTATGTTGCAATGCAGCGAGCAATTGCTCTGCAGATTCCGCCAATTTCCCGGCATAACGATCTGCATCGCTTATTTTTTCTTTGAGGTCAATCAAAGCTTTTTCCCAATCTTCATCCGATGAAAAGAGTACGGTTAAATCCCAGGTTGCCTGCTCCGGTATATCAGAGCGTTGCCAACTCTTACTATAGTCAAATTGATTTATATCTTGGTTCATTAAACTGTTTTGCATTTTAAGACCTTTCATTTAACAACTCATTGATTTGATTGCTTAAATATTTCGACTGTTATTAATTGCCGATTCCGATTTCTCTTATGGTAATCTGTTGTATCGAAAACAATCCGATATCCTTCCGTATTTAAAACATTCCTATATCCTTCGTCATGCTCCGATATTACAAGCAAAGTCGATAGATACTGCTGATATCGTCACGTGTCAGCGGCTCGAAGGAACCTAAAATGTCTCCGCCGCCTTTTATTCTGACTTTGGCAGCCAATTGGGGAATATCTTCTTCCTTGGCACCGATTTCTGCAAATGTAGTAGGCATGCCGATCATCTTAAAAAATGTTTCAAAAGCGGCAATCCCTTTGCCGGCAGTTTGTTGAGGATTTTCGAAATTAACATCCAAATTCCAAACCCGATTTGCTAATTGAGCATAACGCATGACATGTTTGGGCATGGTAAATTTCATATAGGCCGGTAAAATGACTGCCAAACCTGCACCGTGGGCAACATCATACAATGCGGATAACTCATGCTCCAATTGATGAGATGACCAATCCTGTGCTTTTCCGACACCCAAAATATTATTATGAGCCAAAGTTCCCGCCCACATTAAATTCGCTCTTGCACCATAATCTTTCGGATCATTCATAACCGTGAAAGCATTTTCAATAATTGATTTCATGACTGCTTCCGCCATTCTGTCTGTCAGATCCACTTCTTCTGTATTGCTGAAATAACGTTCCAGAATATGAGAAAGCATATCTACAATACCGCACGCGGTTTGATAAGGCGGTAAAGTGTACATTAATTCCGGATTCATAATGCTGAAAACCGGACGAATTAATTCAGAACTGAAACCGTATTTTTTCCAACCTTTCTCTTGGGTTATGACTGATGAATTTGATGCTTCACTGCCGGTAGCAGCTAAGGTAATAATTGCACCTACCGGGATTACCTGATCAATTTCCGGTCTTTGTTCATAAAGATCCCAAAAATCTCCGTCATACGGTACACCGACGGCAATCGCTTTAGCAGAATCAATCGCACTGCCGCCACCTACGCCGAGAATGAAATCCACTTTTTCCTTGCGGCATAATTCGATTCCTTCATAAACTAAACCGGCTCGCGGATTGGGCTGAACACCACCCAGTTCCACAAATTCAATCATATTTTCCTGAAGGGATTTTCTGACTTTATTTAATAAACCGCTACGCTCCACAGAACCTTGTCCATAATGGACCAAGACTTTGGTGCCGCCGAATTTCTTAGTTAGTTTACCGACTTCTTCTTCCGTATTTTTACCGAATGCAAAATAAGTAGGACTGCAAAAATTAAAATTTAACATTAAAAATCTCCTTTAATTTATCTCATCATCTTTTTCTGAATTCTATTCCGAAATATCAGCTTCATTCTTTTCCGCGAAATCTGCAGCATCTTCTTCATCTGTATCAGCAATATCCTGATTTTCTTCAGGAATTTCAAGTTCGTTATTTTCATCTTCAGATTCAAATTCCGTATCTTCATCATCTTCCGGATAAACAAGCGCCAGGTCAACAACTTTACCCTCGCCTTTTTTCGAACGCATTAAAGTGACTCCTTGGGTATTACGTGACAACAGCGGAATTTCTGAAGTCGCTATCCTGATCACGATTCCCTGGTCATTGATCAAGAGTAAATCACAATTATCATCTTGTTCAATCAAAGCAATTTTGACCGCTTTACCGGTACGTTTGGTAATCTTATAGGTAATAATTCCTTTACCGCCACGATTCTGTACACGATATTCATTCAAATCAGTCGCTTTACCGAAGCCGTTTTCGGTAACAATCAGTAAATTGCCGTTCGCTTCAGTCGTAACCATGCCGATCACAAAATCTTTTTTCGACAAAGTAATGCCTTTGACACCCATCGTATTGCGAGCTGTCGCACGCACATCGCTTTGTTTGAATCGAATCGCTTTACCTTGACTCGTCGCTAAAACAACATCATCTTTATCCGCAACAAGCTTTACATCAACCAGTTCATCGTTTTCCCGCAAATTAATCGCTATCAGACCACCACGGTGGATATTACGATAATCCCGCAATTCTGTTTTCTTGATCAAGCCCTTTTTCGTTGACATCAACAAATAAACATCCTGATCGAAAGTTTCAATCGGAATCAAGCCGGAAACCTTTTCATCCTGATCCAGCCGCAACAAATTGACGATTGCAGTTCCTCTGGCATGGCGTCCCGCTTCGGGAACCTGATAACCCTTCATATGATAGACATTGCCTTTATTGGTGAAAAACAACAGAATATCATGCGTGCTGGTCGTGATAATCGTATCGGCAAAGTCTTCATCTCTTGCTTGTACCCCGGTAATTCCTCTGCCGCCCCGTCGCTGAGCTGAATAAGTCTCTACCGATGAACCTTTGATATAGCCTTTATTGGTCATCGTAATCACAATCTGAGCTTCTTCGATCAATGATTCATCTTCGATATCCAGTTCAAAATTATGTGCCGGATCAATATAGCTTCTGCGTTCATTGGCATATCTTTTCTTCGTATCTTCCAATTCATCAATTACAATCTGATCCAAAAGATCTGAATCGGTCAGAACCAAAGTATAGTAGGCGATTTTTTCTTTAAGATCATCTGCTTCAGCTTGTAATTTGTCACGTTCCAAACCCGACAAACGACCTAAACGCATATCGACAACGTGCTGTGCCTGTTTTTCAGTCAAAGTAAAACGTTCGACTAAGTTTTGTTTGGCATGGGCCTCACTGTCTGAAGCGCGAATAATGTTGATAACTTCATCAATATGATCAATCGCTAATTGAAGACCTTCAACAATATGCTTTCTGGCCTCGGCTCTTTCTTTATCAAATGTAGTACGTCTGGTAATTACGCTGCGGCGGAAATCAATAAATTGCTGCAATGCTTCAGTTAAATTGAGTATCCTCGGTACATAATTATTTTCTTCGTCTTTGACCAATGCCAGGATATTCGCACTGAAAGTATCCTGCATCTGAGTAAAACGGAATAACTGATTCAGTACAACATTCGGCGTTGCATCACGCTTAAGTTCAATCACGATGCGCACTTCCTGATTGCGATCGGACTCATCCCTTACATCAGAAATACCGTCAATCCGCTTTTCTTTCATCAGATCGGCAATCCGTTCAATCAAACGTGCTTTATTTACCATGTACGGTAATTCATGGACTACGATCCGGTAACGGCCGTTGCGCATTTCTTCAATCTCGGTTTTCGCTCTGACTACAATGCGACCTCTTCCAGTACGATAAGCAGATCTGATTCCGGCAGTACCCATTATTATTCCTGCGGTCGGGAAATCCGGTCCGGGAATAATCTCCATCAGCTCATCCGCGTCAGCTTCAGGATTTCTGATCAAATAAATTGTGGCATCAATTGTTTCACCCATATTATGAGGCGGGATATTAGTTGCCATTCCCACAGCAATACCGGTTGATCCGTTAACCAATAAATTCGGAAATGGAGCGGGTAATACTTCAGGCTCCATCTCATGCTCATCAAAATTCGGTTGGAAATTGACTGTATCTTTGTTGATATTAGTCATCATTTCACTGGAAAGTCTGGTCAGACGAGCTTCAGTATAACGATATGCTGCAGGCGGATCTCCATCGCGCGAACCGAAGTTGCCATGCCCGTCAACCAATATATGACGCATTGAGAAAGACTGAGCCATGCGGACCAAACTATCATATACAGCGGCATCACCGTGCGGATGAAATCTTCCTAAAACATCACCGACCGTAGTGGCGCACTTGCGAAAAGGTTTATCATGGGTAAAACCCTGAGTATACATTGAATATAAAATTCTGCGATGAACCGGTTTTAAACCGTCGCGTGCGTCGGGAATTGCTCTGTCAGTAATAACACTCATTGCATAATCAATGAATGCACTCTTCATTTCCTGTTCGAGATCTCCCGGAATAATTAAATTGTTCGGATTTCGGAAAGCTGCATCGACTTCTGCTTCGCGTTGTTCTTGTAAAGTACGATTATCAATCTGTTCGTTTATCTTATTATCTTCAGCCATGAAGCTGATTCCTCCTAGAATAATGTTATTGCACTTGTTAACAGTTTATTGAACAAAAACAATCTGCGATAATGTCAACATGTAGTGTGAGTGTCGCCGTTTCATTCCTTGAGGTTATTCCTCGTACAGGAGAGTGGTGCCTCACCTCTTGTGGCAGTTCACGAATGAGCTGGATGTTGAGACTAAGGTCTACTCCGTCTGTCCAAGGAGGTTGTGAGCCGCAGGATGCGTGAGGAATTCACCTACAAATATATTTTTAACGAGGTGACTCATGTACTATCTTGGTATTGACATTGGAAAGAACCATCACGAAGCAGGTTTCATCAAAGATAACGGAAACCATGTCGGTAAATCCCTACGGTTTGCTAATACAGAGGAAGGTTTTCAATCGCTCATCAGTTTTATTGAAAACCGACTTCCAGAAGAAGAATCCTTTTCTATTGGTATGGAAGCTACCGGACATTACTGGATAGCCCTGTACTCATTTTTGTCTGCTCAAGGGTTCACACTACACGTCATCAACCCTATTCAATCAGACAGCTTGAGAAACTTCCATATCCGTCAACAAAAAACGGATTCTGTTGACTGCTTTCTTGTGGCAGAAGTCATTCGCTTCGGAAATTTTACGGAAACTAAGTTAGCTGACGAAGATATTCTCGTTCTGCGTAATCTTGCTCGTTTCCGTGAATCTCTCAAAGATTCTTGTGCTGACTATAAACGCCAAGTCATTACCGTCTTGGATCAGGTCTTCCCGGAATATGATCAGCTCTTTTCCAATGTCTTTGGTGAGAGTTCAAAAGCGTTTCTCAAAACATATGGGACACCGGAACAGGTCATCGATGTCAATACGAAATCCCTTGCTACCTTGCTCAGAAAAGCAAGTAGAGGTCATCATAGCACAGCTAAAGCTAGAGAAATTAAATCGCTTGCCGCTCGTTCTGTAGGAGTAACTCTTTGCTCCGATGCCTTTGCTTTCCAAATCAAAATCCTCATTGAGGAAATTGAGTTTACAGAGAAACAAATCAAAGAAATCGAGAAAAAGATTGAAAAACAACTAAAAAAGCTGAATTCCGTGATCCTTACCATCCCGGGTGTAGGACCCGCTACCGGGGCTATCATTCTTGGTGAAATCGGCGATATTAACCGTTTCTCTAATCCTAAAAAGTTGGTTGCTTTTGCCGGTATTGATCCCACAGCATACCAGTCAGGTAACTTTATCGGTGCCAATAATCGCTTATCTAAAAAAGGATCACCCTATCTCAGACGGGCAGTTTGGATGTCAGCCGTTGTTGCTTCACGGTCAGATCCTGTCTTTAAGGCCTTCTACGAGAAAAAACGACGGGAAGGTAAAGCACATGGGACAGCGATCGGGGCAGTTGCCAGGAAGTTACTTTACACCATCCACGCTGTTCTTAAGACGAATAAGCCGTACGAGATACGCTGGGACACCATAGAATAACGTCTTTTTTAGAAATTCTTTGCTGCTGATTTTTCGCCCATCTTCCTTCAGGGGCTTGTTCGCATACTCTTTTTGTTCAATATTCTGTTGTCAAAGTACAATTTTGTCTGTTCTTCAGACTGTCAACCTGCTATTTATTTTTGCCTAATTTTCACTTGACTTTTAATAGCTGGTCTCCTGTTATCTGCTTGCTTAATGGATTCTTCGAATAGATTTTCCGATTTGAAGAAGAATTATTCAACTATAACAAAACTATAAGCAAAAAATTATATATATTATATTATACATATTGTTGACCAAAAAAACTTTTTTATTTTTTCGTGTTCTTAGCATTAAACGTGTAAAAATTTATCTTAAAACAACCTAATCTGCTTCGTTTGTGCATTGATAATTATTACTAAATTACTCAGAATTACGAGGTTTGCGGAATCCGGACGTTCTGATTTATATGAGCCGTTTTATTTGACACAGACTCATTTGGGAACCGGTCTGACGTGCCAAAAAATACAGTCCTGTGGGATTCCGATGGGTTTCCGATTTATCGCGCTGACTTTTCCGGCATAGAATCGTCCATTAACCGGCATGATGTGTCAAAAATTACGTTTCTGTGGATGCCTCACCGATTTCGATTCACAGAGCCGTCATTTTTGACACTAAACCATTTATCGAAAGGTGTTCCTGCCAAAATCTCCGGCGCTGCGGATAGTCGCTCCCCACGACCGTCATTATTGACACAAAACTATTTATCGAAAGGTGTTCCTGCCAAAATCTCCGGCGCTGCGGATAGTCGCTCCCCACGACCGTCATTATTGACACAAAACTATTTATCGAAAGGTGTTCCTGCCAAAATCTCCGGTTCTGCGGATAGTGAGCTGCACCCAAAAACCCGGACTCAATGTTTTTATTTATGCGGCATGTTTTCTGTATTCGACAGGTGACATACCGTTTAAATTAACTTTAATTCGTTTATGATTATACCAATTTATATAACTTTGAATAGCTCGTTTTAACTCTGTGATAGATTGGAACGTAACTCCGTAGAACATTTCTTGCTTTAACAAACCGAAAAAGTTTTCCATAGGAGAGTTATCGATACAGTTTCCTTTTCTTGACATACTTTGTTCAATTTGATTTTGTTCTAAACAGTCTGTCCATGCTTTATGCTGATATTGAAAACCTTGATCCGAATGTATAGTTAAATCATGTTGAGCCGGTAGCTTCTTAATAGCTTCTTGCAGGGCTTTTTTCGTAAACTTAACCGATGGACTTGTAGAAAGACTGAAAGAGACGATTTCTCTGTTGTATAAATCCATGATGGGTGATAGGAATAATTTCTGTTCTATTCCCGGAAGTTTAAACTCTGTGACATCAGTAACCCATTTTTCGTACATAGAATCTGCCTTGAAATCTCGTTTTAATTTATTGTCAGCTATCTTGCCTACCTTGCCTTTATAGGAGCTGTATTTTCGATTCTTTTTTCCATACGTTTGACATAGCAGGTTGTTTTCTTTCATGATTCGTAATACACGTTTATGGTTCACAACACATCCTCGTTTTTTCAAAGCTATCGTCACCCTGCGATACCCATAGGTATCCTTGGCTTCCTCAATTATATTGCGGATAGCCGTGATCATTTCAGCATCTTTGCTTTCCGATGTATTCCATTTATGGGTCCATTCATAGAATGAGCTTTTAGGTAAATCGGCTATTTCTAATAAGCTGGATAACTGCATTTCTGGATTTTCTTGCCTTAATTCCATTACCAGTTTCGTTTTTTCTTTGCTTCTAAATTTTCTTCGTGAATTAAGGCTTGCAACTTTTTTTCATAGGCCAAACTCACTTTTAGAAATTCATTTTCTTTTCTTAATCGTTTCAGTTCTTGACGCTCTGAATCACTTAATGGTTCTTCCACTATTGCATCCTTTACTTGATCCGATTGGTTGGTTGTTTTTTTATCTAACATATCTTCCTTGGTTTGTTTTCTCTTTTTACTTTGCAGACCGGCCATGCCTTCTTTGTCATACCGATTCTGCCAATTCTTGATCATACCAAAATTCTTAATTTTAAAATGGCGGGCCGTCTCTTTATAGGTTAATTCGTGTAATTTTCTGTATTGTAGTACAGATAGCTTATATTCTCCACTATATGAGTTTTTTTTCATTACTTTTCTAAGGCCATCTGCTCCATATTGACGATAGTCATAAACCCATTTTCTTATAGAAGCTTCCGTTGCTATTCCATATTTTTTCGCCAATGACTCATGACTTCCTTCACCATTTAGATACGCTAACACTACCTTCAATTTAAGTTCAAACTTATACGATTTGTTTTTTCTGCTCATTATTAAAAACCCTTTCTTTGAGTCCGGGTTTTGGGGGGCAGCTCAATAGTCGCTCCCCATGACCGTCATTTTTGACACTAAACCATTTACCGAAAGGTGTTCCTGTCAAAAACTCCGGCGCTGCGGATAGTCGCTCCCCATGTTACTAAAATGCGAAAACCGCAGAATCAAATTCTACGGTTTTCTGACGTTGAGATAATCGGGGGAGATTACCAGTACGAAAAATATTCTGTTTTGATAATAATTATTCTAAGTCGCCGGGTTCTAAGTCATAACGATTTGATTTATAATTATTGATAAATAATTCTTACTCTAATTCGTTTTCGTTTAGATTCAAATTCAGTTTACGAAATATAAAATAGTTATGCAGTGATTCAAATCACAATATATTTATTTATTAAAGAATTTATATTAAAGGATCAGAAAGGATCAGATTAGAGTTTATATTAAAGGATCAGATTAGAATTTATATTAAAGGATCAGATTTCGGTGTCCCTGCTTTACGCGGAAAGCGATTCGGTGTTGCAGCAATTTTTTGAATTAAAATCAGGCTGCGTTCAGCACCGCTGATCGGCAATGTCAATTGCCAAACATCGGCAATATCACCGCCCAAAAGATTAATTGCTTTTTCAGCTTGTTCGATTTCCGGAGCGGCCTGGCCTTTCATCGCAATAAAATAACCGTCCGGTTTGACAAAGGGAAGACAATACTCTGCTAAAACATTAAGCGGCGCAACGGCTCTGGCAGTTGCTACGTCAAATTTCTCACGCAATTCAGGCTTTCGGGCAGCATCTTCCGCTCTGGCATGAACCAATTGAGTTTTTCCAGGTAAGTCTAATTTAGTTAAACATTCATCTAAAAAATTCAGACGTTTTTTTGTTGCATCAAGCATACAAAGATTAATTTCAGGCCGGGCTATTTTTAACGGAATTCCGGGCAAACCGGCTCCCGTACCGACATCAATTAATTTCAAATCGCAATCCGGCGGCAAAACCGATAATAAGGTCAAACTGTCAAATAAATGTAGTTCAGCAACTGATCGGGGGTCGGTAATTGCAGTCAGATTCATCACTTCATTTTTTTTGAGTAAATCATAAAAATATTGTACAAACAGTCTTTTTGTCTGTTCCGAAAAAGTAAATTCACAACAGCTTAAAATGTTGTCAAATTCACTGTATAAATTTTGTTTTAATTGATCTGTCACAACCTGACTCCGATTTATGTCTGATTCTGTCTGCGGACTTGCTCTTCCAGTGCCACCAATAAAACAGAAATATCCGCCGGTGAAACTCCGGAAATACGACTAGCCTGACCTACCGATAAAGGTCTTAAAGCTGTAAGTTTTTGCTTTGCTTCTTCCCTTAATCCGGAAATTGCCATAAAATCCATGTTTTCAGGTATTTTCCGTTTTTCCATTTTCTGAAAACGTTCGATCCTCTCCTGCTCGACCTTGATATATCCTGCATATTTAATCTCAACTTCAACACTGAAACTTTCGGCATAAGTGAGAGCAGGTCGATTCGGATCGACAGATGCCAAATCCGCGTATTTGATTTCCGGTCTGCGTAACAGTTCAGCCAAACTGACATTACCGGTCTTGATTGCACTGTTTTTAGCAGCCAACAATTCACTCAAAGCTCCGGCATAAGGAATTCTCGTTTGATGAAAACGCTCAATCTCGGCATCAACTCGCTTAACTTTCTCTTGAAATGCACGATAACGTTCTTCGGAAATCAGGCCTATTTGATAACCCAGTTCAGTTAAACGGCGATCTGCATTATCCTGACGCAGAATTAAACGATACTCTGCACGGCCGGTCATCATGCGATACGGCTCATTGGTGCCTTTTGTCACCAAATCATCAATCAAAACTCCGATATAGGCATCGGATCGTTTTAAGATAACCGGTTCCTGACCGGTAATTGCCCGGGCAGCATTGATTCCGGCAATCAAACCCATGCCGGCAGCTTCTTCATAACCTGAAGATCCGTTGACTTGTCCGGCGAAATATAAACCTTTGACCGTTTTTGATTCCAACGATAATTTTAAAGAAGTGGGATCAATTAAATCATATTCAATCGCATATCCGATCCGCATGATTTCCGCTTTTTCCAAACCGGAAATTGTTTTTAACATTTTATGCTGCACATCTTGCGGCATTGAGCTGGAAAGTCCTGCAGCATAATATTCATCCGTACCCAGTCCGGTCGGCTCAATAAAAACGTGATGTACTTCATGATGAGGAAATTTTACATATTTATCTTCCAAAGACGGACAATAACGCGGACCGGGACCTTTGATCACACCGCTGTAAAGCGGAGAGCGGTCAATATTATTCATAAAAAGCTCTTGGGTTGCTTTACTGGTCCAAGTCATATAGCAAGGTAATTTTGCTTTTGGTTCCCAATTCGGATCACTTTCATTTTCAAAACTGAACGGCAATGAAATTTCATCGTTGCCTTGAACTTCACATTGACTATAATCAATTGAACGCCCGTTGATTCTGACCGGAGTGCCGGTCTTAAAGCGTTTGATCGGAATCTGCAGTTCGCGTAAAGCATTGCTCAAACCGTGTGCGGCTGATAATCCGTCCGGGCCGCTATCATAAATTGCATCCCCGATAATAACTTTACTCTCCAAAAAGGTACCGCTGGCAATTATTGTTTTTTGTGCCGAATAGTGCATACCGTCTTTAGCAATAGCACCACATATTTCAAATTTATTATCCGCTGCGGAATTTTCATAGATTAAATCAACAATTTCAGATTGAATCAGGTAAAGATTCTCCTGTTGCTCCAATCGATGTTTAATTTCAGCCTGATAAGCTTTACGGTCGATTTGTGCACGTGAAGAAACAACAGCAGGGCCTTTTGATGAATTAAGCAAACGGAATTGAATCGTATGTAAATCCGCAGCTTTACCCATTTCACCGCCCAAAGCATCTATCTCACGCACCAGCTGACCTTTAGCCGTACCGCCGATATTCGGATTACATGGTAAATTGGCAATACTCTCCAAAGTCATTGTAAAAAGAGCGGTTTTCATACCTAATCTGGCAGCGGCAAAAGCGGCTTCTACACCTGCATGACCGGCTCCGACAACAATTACATCGTATTTACCTGCATACCAAATATCCGTTTTTAAATCTGATTTTTTCATATTGATTCTTGCCTATATATTTCAATCCATTACTTCGCTCTGAACAGATATCAGCTGATTTCAGATTATCCTGCCTGTTTATTATTTTCCTACACAAAAAGCGGAGAAAATCGTTTCTATTAATTCTTCCGATACTTGATCACCGGTCAATTCTGCCAACTCTTCAGCAGCGGCTTGTAACAAACCGGAAATTAAATCTAAGGGAATCTCTTGTTCAAAAGCTAGCTGCGCTTGCCGAATTTGTTCCAGTGTTTTTTGTAAAATGCGATGATGACGCAAATGGGTAATCATAATTGAATCACCTTCGGAATCGCCCAAGCTTTCAAAGAAATCCAAAATATATTTTTTAATTGTTTCAGCTTTTTGATCTTCAAATTTGGAAAAGTTCAGGATATCGGGTTTTTGATCCAAAGTTGAAATATTCTGATTAAGCCAAGCTGACAGCTTTTGGTGATCTGGTAAATCCTGTTTGCCGGCGATCAGGACAATCTTTTTATTGCATTCGAGCAGACTTTCAATTTCTTTTAAATCTTCCGGCCATAACTCTTCATCCTCCGGCGAAAAAATATAAATCACTAAATCTGATCTTTCAATTGCCTGATAAGCACGTTCAATACCCTCTTTTTCTATAAGATCATCGGTAACTCTCAAGCCTGCGGTATCAGTAATGACTACAGAAAGACCTTGCAAAACAATTTGTGCTTCAATAATATCTCTGGTCGTGCCGGGAATTGCGGTTACAATTGCTTTTTCTTCGCCTAAGATCAAATTAAGCAGTGATGATTTTCCGACATTCGGTCGACCTGAAATTACAACATGCAAACCTTCACGCACTATTCTGCCTTGGGTAAAGCTGGCCACAGCATTGCTTAAAGTCCGGTCAACCTGAGCGATTGCGGTTAGAATCTTTGCTCTTTGTTCAGGAGTATCTTCATTTTCCGGAAATTCAATAATCATCTCAATCTGAGCCATAATCTGATACAGATTTTTTCTTACATACTGAATTTCCCCGGCCAGCTGTCCGCGCAATTGTTGTAATGCTGCTTGATTCTGGCGGCTCGATTCCGCGGAAATCATATCCATTACACCTTCCGCTTCGGTCAAATCCAATTTTCCGTTAATAAATGCCCGTCGTGAAAACTCGCCGGGACCTGCCGGCATTGCACCCAGAGCAAAAAGACTCTCCAGGATAGCTTGTTTTACATATTGTCCGCCATGACAGGAAATTTCATAGAGATCTTCACCGGTATATGAGTTGGGTCCCGCAAAATAAGTTAGAACTACCTGATCAATAATATTTTTTTGTTCAGCATCATACCAATAACCTACACCGACAGTATAAGGTTGCATTTGCAAAGCCGGTTTAAATCGTTTGTTTAACGGTTTGAAAAGCTGATCGCAAATCCGGCCTGATTCATTTCCGCTCAATCTGATCACAGCTATACCGCTGATGCCTGCAGGTGTAGAAACAGCGGCTATTGTGGCCGCTGTTGCTTGGGTTTGATGATTCGTATTATCAATTGGTTGTTTACTCTTCATTTCGTGATTGTTATTCTTCATTGTCCGGAGCGATTACTACACATCGTTCTGGCTCTTTGCCTTCACTATATGTTTTAACACCTTCATAATCTTGTAAAGCAATATGTACTTGTCTGCGCTCGGCAGGAGACATCGGCTTCAAAGTAAATCTTTTGCCTGTACGTAAAACACGATCTGCAGAACGTCTGGCATTTTGTGCCATGTTTTTAATTCTACGTTCACGGTAACCGCCGATATCTAAGGATACTCTGGTATATTCTTCACGATTTTTATTAACAGCTAAAATTGTCAAATATTGTAAAGCATCAAGAGTTTCTCCTCTGCGACCGATTGCTCCGCCGACATTATCACCTACAATATTGAGATGTAAAGTACCTTCTTCATCAAAATAAGATGACATTTTGCCATGGATACCGAGATTCTGCATAATTGAAGCAATAAATTTCACTGCAGATTGTTCAATCTCTTCTTGTTCTTCTGCGCTCATTTCAACAACTTCGGCTGCATCATCATCTGAGGCAAAATCTTCTTCAATTATCGGATCAATTTCCTCTGATCCGGTTTCTTTTATTGCGGAAATACGTACGATTGCATCCTTACGACCAAAACCGAATAATCCGCCGCTGTCTCCTTCATCTAAAATTTCAATTTGTGCATCAGATTCCGTGATGCCAAGTTCTGCTAAGCCTTTTTTTATCGCATCTTCAACAGTGCGCGCAGAAACTTCTATTGTTTGTGTCATCTTCCACTTCTCCTTTTGTTATAACTCTGATTGTTCTTTTCCAGAGCAAGTCTGAAAGGTTTTGTATAAAAATAATAGATAAACAATGATTGAGCTATACCCATTATACTGTTAATCATCCAGTAGACTCCCATTGCCGAAGGCAAAGTGAACATCGTCCAAATCATGATCACAATCATGAAGAAATTCATGCCTTTCATCATTCCCTGATTAGATTTATCTTGCGGAGCCTGAGCTGCCCTGGCAGGATTCTGCTTGGCCCGTTCAATTTCAGCTTTATCTACTTCTTTTACCTGTGATGTTTTGCTGGTCAAAGCCATCTGAATAACCATAGCGATAATTGTAAGTAACGGTAAAATCAAAAGGGGTACATAGACTTGCCAATCACTGCCGAAAACTTCAGCCGGTTTCCATGACGGTGTCATACCGAGATTTATGCCGAAAAAATCCAAATCGATTAATTGATTGAGTTTGAGATAGCCTTTATCAACAACATCACCCAAAGCTCCGGCATTCTTCTGCAGGATAGAAAGAATCGGAATATCCGAGCGCTGCATCATTTTTGCAGCAGTTTCACCGACTAAATTATTTTCAGTTAAGTATTCACCGATTTTTGTAATATTCTCAAGACTTACACCACCGATGTAATGTAAAGGCTGCTGGAATATTCTGAAAACCGGCAAGATGAATATCAGTCTTAAGAATGAAGGTAAACAACCCCCGGCAAGTGAAACTCCGTTTTGTTTAAACAATTCGGACTGCATTTGTTGCTGCATTTGCGGATCATCAGGATACAAGCGTTTGATTTCGTTGATCTCATCTTGTAAGCCCTGTTGTTTCAGCAGTCCTTTTTGAGATTTAACTCCGAACGGAATTAAAATTACGTTTAATATAATAGTAAAAACTATGATTACTAAACCATAGTTTTCTAACCAGGCATACATATTCCTGAGAACCCAACCGAATAAATTATACAGCGGATCCATAATCCCCATCATGACAGGTAGAGTTGGCATTAACATACTCCTTTAAGTATCGCTATTTTTGCTTTTTCTGGCCGGAACAGGATCGTATCCTCCCCGACTAAACGGATTACATCTCAGTATTCGCCAAATTGAGAGAAATATTCCTCTGATAAATCCCCAAGTTTGTATTGCTTCGATCGCATATTGTGAACAGGTCGGAGAATATCTGCAACGCGGCGGCGAATTCGGAGAAATTCTTCTCTGATAAAATCTGATTAGTTTTATTGCCCATTTTCCCAACATTGTTCAGGTTCACTCATTAACATATGCAGAATTCGGACAAAATATTTTGGCTTCTCTGATCAATCTGTTCCAAGCAAGCAGCAGTTTGTGATAATTCGTATCTTGCGGCAAAAATCTGCCAACAATAACTATATCATATCCGGGACAAATTTCAGGCTCGGTAGCTCGATATATTTCCCGCAACCAACGTTTAACATGATTGCGTTTCACACTTCCTTTAACTTGTTTGGAAACGGTTATTCCTAACATTAAACGATTATCATTACGTGGCCGAACATAGAGAGTCAGATGTTTTGTATTGTAGTATGTCCCTTTACGAAACACACGGTTAAATTCATAATTCATCTTCAGCATTTCTGTTCGTTTCATGCTGACCACCTTAATATCGGACCAATTTATACTGAAATATAATTCAAGTACATAAATATGAAGAAAGCCTCACATCGTAGTTATTATGCGGAGAGCTTTCTTCTGCCTTTGGCACGTCTGCTTTTGAGTACTCTTCTACCACCGGAAGTGCTCATGCGTTTACGGAAACCATGAAGGCGTTTCCGTTTGCGTTTTTTGGGCTGATATGTTCTTTTTGGCATTATTCATCACCTCCCAAAGTCTTGTTCGTTCAGCTTTAAGATTATACAAGCTGGTTACTTGCAAGTCAAATATAACAATTGACAGTTTTTGAGATTATTTTTGCATCTTTAATTAAAATCTGACTAACTTTAATTCAGCAAAAAATCAAATTTCAATTCTGCCGATTTCTTTGATGTCTAATATAATCTCTTTTTCGATTCTTTGATTATCTTTTTTCACATCAGCTGCCGTTTCGATCAATTTCACCGGTACATTTCCCGGTAAAGTGCTTATGTCTTTTTTACTTTGCAGCTTATATGTTTGCTGTTTACCTGCTTGTGCTTTACCTGATGTCTTAGATACTTGGTGACTGCCTGCTTTTTTTGCCGCAGATTGACTGATGTCCGCTTTCGCCGTTTGACGCCCGGTATTTTGGTTAGCAGTCTGTTTTTTGTTTTGCGGATTGCGTTTACTTTGTGATCTTCGATTTCTGTTCTTCCGACTCTGTTTTACCTGATCTCTCTTTCCCGGTTCAACTTCCGAACCGAACGTATATTGTTTAACTTTGGTTGCAGGCGTCGCTGCAATGTTATATTCTTTTTTTCCGTCTTGATTACTCATAAATATTCCATTCTTATTTGATATTAAATACTCTTTTTCCATTGGCAGTTGTCTGTTCAACAATTACCCTGAGCTCTTCTGAACGCAAAGCTGCAATTTCTTGTCCTATATAGGGCAGATAAGCGGGTTCATTGCGTTTGCCGCGCTTAGGTTCCGGAGTCAAATAAGGAGCATCGGTTTCTAATAATAATTTATCCAAAGGAATTTTCCGGGCTACTTCTTTCGGACGTTTAGCATTCTTATAAGTTACAGGACCATCCAGTCCGATCACAAAACCCATAGCCAGAAGCAATTGTGCACTCTCCCAGCTGCCGGAAAAACAATGTGCCACACCTGCTTCTTTTTGTAAAAAGCCTTGTTCATATGCCCGGCGCAAAATTTCATAACTGGCTTGAAAAGCCTCTCTTTCATGAATTATTACCGGCAACTGTAATTCAAAAGCCAATAACAATTGTTCGCGAAATACCTGTTGCTGAACATTGCGCGGCGAAAGATCCCGATAGTAGTCCAGTCCGATTTCCCCTATAGCAACGATCGGATTAGTTCTTCCCAATTTTTTAGCCTGAATTTCTGTTTTCTGATAAAGCTTTTTCAGTTTCTGAGCAGAATTTGCATTCCACCTTTTGGCATCGTGCGGATGAAAACCCATTGAACAATATACATTTTTATTTTGCAAGGCAATTTCTGCCGCCGCTCTTGCATCTTCCAAATAAGACGTGGACAGCAAAATGTATTCAACACCTGCTTCTTTTGCTCTTTGGAAAGTTTGAGCAAGATCTCCGGCAAAAGCCTTATCCTGCAAATGACAATGTGTATCGAACCACGTTAGTTTAGACAATTTTACACCTACCTCAACTGCTGAATCTGCCAATATTCAGCCCTTATTCACCTGCCAGCCCGGCATCAAGATCAGCCGACAATTTTCTGAATCTCTCCATGTTTTCTGTTTCATCAATTCGCGGGAACAGAACATCCGTTTTTTTCACTTTAATACCGCGCGGATATTGTGCGGCCTTTCCTGCCAAATCCCAGGAGATATTGCAATCACCGCTGTATTTCAGATTACATCCTAAACCTGAAAACATTTTATCTGCAGTTTGCGGCATGAAAGGTGCAACCATAATTGCAATTCGCTGCAAAGTGTCAGCCAATGTATAAAGAACTTCTGCCAAACGAGCCTGTTTAGTCTCATCTTTAGCCAAAATCCACGGCATAGTTTGATCAATATATTTGTTGCAACGTCCGATTAATTCCCAAATTGCGGCCAAAGCATCAGATAAAAACAGCTTGGAGAAACTTTCCTCTACATTGCAGTGTACCTTATCTGCCAGATCTCTGATTTCCTGATCCAGGGGATCAGTCTCACCCGTTTCAGGCAAACCTTCCGGAAAATATTTCATAATCATGCTGATTGTACGCGACAATAAATTACCCAGATCGTTTGCCAGGTCACTGTTAATCCTCAAGATCAAAGCTTCATTGGAAAAATTGCCGTCAGCGCCGAAAGTAATCTCACGCAACAAAAAATAACGAATTGCATCAACGCCGTATAACTCACTTAAAACAACCGGATCAACTATGTAACGTTCTTCACTGTCACTCAATTTTGATTTGGAAAGCTTGCCGCCTTTCATCAAAAGCCAGCCATGGCCAAATACTTGTTTCGGAAGTTCAACACCTAATGCCAGCAAAATAATCGGCCAGATAATCGTATGAAATCTGACTATGTCTTTGCCTACCAGATGAACATCTGCCGGCCAGAATTTATTCATGTTTTCCGGATTATCCGGGTATCCCATTGCGGTAATATAATTGCATACCGCATCGAACCAGACATAAATTACATGTTTGTCATTGAACGGAACCGGCACGCCCCAATCAAAAGACGTTCTCGAAACAGCAAGATCCTCAAGTCCCGGTTTCAAAAAGTTGTTGACCATTTCTTTTGCTCTGGTCGCAGGTTGAATAAAATCAGGATGTGACTCGATATGTGCCAAAAGCTGATCTTGATATTTTGACATTTTGAAAAAATATGATTCTTCTTTCATCTTATGTACATCACGTCCGCAATCCGGACATTTACCTTCAGCCAATTGAGAATCAGTCCAAAATGATTCGCACGGTGTACAATAATTGCCTTCATATTCATCTAAATAAATATCACCTTGTTCATAGAGACGGGTAAAAATTTTCTGGACAGCTTTAACATGATGCTCATCAGTCGTACGAATAAAATCATCATATGAAATATTCAAGAGTTGCCACAAATCTTTTATTCCTACAACCATTTGATCTACATATTCCTGAGGGGCAAGACCGTTATCTGCCGCAGCCTGTTGTAATTTCTGACCATGTTCATCGGTTCCGGTCAAAAACATTACGTCAGCACCGCGCAGTCTATGATAACGGGCTATAGCATCAGCAGCTACCGTAGTATATGAGTTGCCGATAGTCAGACGTCCGCTCGGATAGTAAATGGGTGTAGTAATATAAAACGTTTCTTTAGTCACAATGACCTCCTCATCAGTGAGCTTTTTTCATAATTAAAGAGCGAAAATCAGGACAAACATAAATTGTCACTGTAATCTCCTCTTCATGTAAGCTTCAATCACAATATTATATTATATGCTATTTTTAGCATTTCCTGCAATTATCAACATTTCTCGCAAGACTTTGCAGGCTGCAGCAGAGGATATTCCGGTTAAATCTTCCGGAGGACATAGTTCTACAATATCAAAACCGACAATATTTAATTTTTTTAAGTGCAGAAGATTCCTGAGCAATTCTTTAAATGTAACTCCTCCCGGTTCAGGTGTTCCGGTTCCGGGAAAAAACGCAGGATCCAAAACATCAAGATCGATTGTCACATAGACCGGTTTATCTCCCAGCAAACTAGCTGATTCTTGCATTTGGTCCAATTCAAAAGGATAAAAATTCAGATTATCTGCAGCAAATTCAAATTCTTCGCGCAAGCCTGATCTTGCTCCGAAAGAATGAACCGCTTTGGGTTGCAGGAGATTGCAGCAATGTCTGATTACCGTAGCATGCGATAATTCCTCGCCCAGATATTCTGCGCGTAAATCGGTATGGGCATCAAGATGAATCAGATTCAAATCCGGATATACTTCATGGACAGCTCTGACCGCACCCAGAGTTAATAAATGTTCACCGCCGAGCATTACCGGAATTTTGGCAGCATCCAATATTTCTTTCGTTTGGGTATAGATATCTGCCAAAACTTTTTGAGCATTGCCGAAAGCTAATTCCAAATCGCCTATATCGGCAACTTTAAGCTCTGCCAGATCAACTTTTTGATAAGGGCTGTAGGTTTCCAAATGAATTGAATCCAGCCGCATCAGAGCAGGCGCAAAACGCGTTCCCGGTCTGTTCGAAGTTGTGCTGTCAAAAGGCGCACCGAATATTACCAGTTCAGCTTGTTCCATACTATACTCATATCCGAAAATTTTTGTATGATTGGTTAACATATTCTCTCCGTTAAATATTTAATTGTTATTTTTTGCCGATTAATGCCAGAACATAATTCGGCAAAGCAAAACTTCCGCGATGTAAAGCTAAATTATAATAAAATGTGTCAAGACCCAACTTCGACCATCTCACATCTTGCAAATCCTCCAACGGATCATATTTTTTCGAAATAAAACCGAACAGCCAATGACCTGACGGATAAGTCGGAATATGTGCCTGAAACAATTTATCAATCGGAAAAATCATTTTGGTTTTTTCATAGGTTGATTTAACCTCACGTGCATCCGATTTGTAATACGGACTTTCATGTTGATTAACCAACAAACCGTCAGCACGCAAAATATCATAACAATTGCCGTAAAATTCCCGGGTAAATAAACTTTCGCCCGGTCCGAACGGGTCAGTCGAATCGACAATAATTAAATCATATTTTTTCTTTGTTGTTCTGACATATTTTAAACCGTCAGCAATGATCAGCGTAAAGCGCGAATCCTCAAAATCACCTGCAATTTCGGGTAAATAATGTTGCGCAACTTCCGGAACTACCGAATCTATTTCGACCATATCAATACTTTTAATGCCGGGATAGCGTTGTAATTCACGTAATGCCCCGCCGTCACCGCCACCGATAATCAACACATCCTCCGCATCCGTATGAACGGCCAGCGGTACATGAACAATCATCTCATGATAAATTTTTTCATCTTTTTCAGTCAGCATAATCCGTTCGTCCATAACGAGTACTTTGCCGAAATCCTTGGTCTGATAAATATCAATTTGCTGAAAATCACTTTCGGTTGAATATAGCTGTTTTGCTTTAAATGCAAAACAGACATCCTTGGTATGATTTTCCGTGAACCACATAGTCATAAAATCCTCCCTGAAATCTCAGGCTACAGTTGATCAATTACATTGAGTTTTTCTGTTGCAAGATCTTCGGCACCTGTCATTGAGCTGCCTTTTTCTTTAGCATAATTAATATATTCAAGTACTTCCGGGGTTATCTCTTCACCCGGTGCCAAGATCGGAATTCCGGGCGGATAACACATTACAAACTCAGTACATACTTTGCCGACCGTCTGATCTAAAGGAATTTGTTTTGATTTGGCATAAAAAGCCTTCGCAGGAGACATTACAACTTTCGGCTGGTTGTATTCATTAACTGCAATTTGATCTGCTTTTTTGCCGTAACGTCTTTTTATATCGGATAAAGCACCTAAAAGTCTTTCAATTGCCACCGGTCGGTCACCGATTGAGAGAATTGCCAAAACGTTACCTAAATCTCCGAATTCAATTTGAATTTGATATTCATCACGTAAGATATCATAGACTTCAATCCCTGCCAAACCTATATCTCGGGTATGAATTGACAGTTTGGTCTGATCGAAATCATAAAATGCATCATGATCGATTTCATTTTTACCGAAAGCATAAAAACCGCCTATATTATTGATTTCTTTTCTGGCATAATTCGCATATTCCAATACTCTCTGATAAATATTCTCGCCTTGAAGTGCAAGATACTTCCTTGTAATGTCAAGTGACGATAATAAGAGATAGGAAGAACTTGTGGTCAGTGTTAAATTGATTATCTGTCTCAAATAACCTTGTTCATCAGCCATACCCGGTCCGCTTAATAAAATAGAGCTCTGAGTCAATGAGCCGCCGGTCTTATGGGTACTGATCGCAGCCAAGTCCGCTCCGGCATCCATTGCGGAAATCGGGCCTTTCCTTTCAAAATAAAAATGTGTGCCGTGAGCTTCATCCACCAATACTTTCATACCTGCCTGATGTGCAAGCTCTACAATCGCTTTCAGGTTGGGGCATATTCCGTAATATGTCGGATTATTAACCAAGATCGCTTTTGCTTCAGGATTTTCCCGGATCGCCTTTTCAATATTTCCGATTGACATGCCCAGAGGAATACCTAATTTTTCGTTAACTCCGGGATCAACATAAACCGGTATTGCCCGTGACAAAATCAGAGCATTTATAGCCGAGCGATGCACATTACGAGGCATGATGATTTTTTCCCCGGGATCAACCGTAGCCAAAACCATGGCCTGAACTGCGGAAGTAGTTCCGTTGGTCATGAAAAAAGCCGAATAAGCACCGAATGCATCAGCGGCTAATTCCTGTGCTTCTTTGATTACTCCGACCGGATGAATTAAATTGTCAAGCATTTTCATTGAATTGACATCAACCGACATTGCATATTTACCTAAAAATTCGGTCAGCTCGGGATTACCTCTGCCCTGTTTATGCCCCGGCACATCAAACGAAACCATTCTCTGTTTGCGGTACTCCAGCAAAGCATCAAACAGAGGTGTTTTTTCTTGATTTAATTTATATTCTCTAATCATAGATACTCATCTCACTAAATACTATTATAGATTAAACTTCATTAAATCGTTTTGACCAAATTTAATTCTCTAACCATAGATATTGATCCCGCTATATATTTCAATCATTTCCTTTTGCAAAGACTTATAGATTGATTCTTTTTTCGCTGCGGATAAATCAGCATAATTTTTGTTAAACAAATAATGCGGTAAGTCAATATCCTTGATTTTCATCTTGGTATGAAATAAATTCGCCTGATACACATTAATGTCCGTAGCATCATAAGCTTCCAAAGTCTGATCACTGATATAATCCTGGATTGAAGTAATATTGTGATCGATAAATATTTTCTGACCGTCTTCGTCACGTGTAAAACCTCTGACCCGGTAATCCAAAGTCATAATATCCGATTCAAATTGTGAAATTAAAAAATCCAAAGTATTGAGTGGTGATACTTTGCCGCAAGTAGCGACATCTATATCCACTCTGAATGTAGAAATCTTTTTATTCGGATGACTTTCAGGGAAAGTGTGTACCGTAAGATGACTTTTATCCAAATGAGCATGAATCAGACGCTGACCGTCAACCAAGCCTAAATTATTCGAGCTGTCAATTAAATCATGTTCCAATTTATCATCTGCAATCAAGACATTTACAGATGCACCTAACGGCTCATAATCCTGCTTTGAAATATTCAGGACATGAGCTCCGATCATTTCAGTTACTTTTAATAAGATTGAGGTCAGGCGTTCAGAATTATACTGCTCATCTATATAAGCCGTATAGTCTTCTTTTTCCTGTTTTGTAGCGGCATAACAAACATCATAAATATTAAAACTCAAGCTTTTTGTAAGATTATTAAAACCGTACAATGTCAATTTTTCGCTCAATACTATTACCCCCGACTAAATTCATATATCAGTTTATCACCTTTATTCCGTTTCTTGAACCTGACAGGATGTTCAGTTTTCAAATTTAACTTGACAGCCTGTTCTTGTATCTGTTTCGACTTAAACCGTCGGCATTTTTCCTCGAATGATCACATCTCATTATTTCGGTTGTCGTTTCAACTCCATAATCGGATCCATCACAAAATCTCTCTCCCGGAAATACGGATGCGGAATTATTAAATCGGGATGATTAATTTCCAAATCGCCGAAAAAAATAATATCAATATCAATCAAACGCGGTCCCCATTTCTCAATTCTGTTTCTGCCCATTTTATTTTCAATGTTTTGACAAGCCCGCAATAACTCAAACGGTGTACCTTGGTAAATAAATTCTGTTGCAGCATTTATGAAATCCGGCTGATTCGTTTTACCCCACGGTTTTGTTGCAATATAGCTTGAACATCGGAAATGACTGATTCCCGGAATTTCCTGTAAAAACTCCACTGCAATATCCAGCTGTTTGACCGGATCATTCAGATTACTGCCGATACTCAGATAAACAAGATTGTTACGTTTTCTTTGTTGTCTTACTGCCATGTAGGCAAAATCTCCTGTAATCGGAGCTTGCGGTTTCTTTAACGTCAGATCAACACTGAGAATTCTTGAATCAAATTCTAAAAGCTCCTGAATAATTTCTCCGCAAGCATATTCCAGCAAGTCAACTTTTGATTTTGCAAAATAATTTTCCAATAATTGAAAAATCTCTCCATAATTAACCGTTTTTTCCAGATCATCCTGTTCCGCCGCTTCTATGTATCCCAAATCCAAAATCAAATCCACTGCGAAATTTTGACCTTGTTCTTTTTCAAAATCAAATACACCGATATGTGATTTGAATTGAAGATCTTGTAAAATAATTTGGTGCATAAACTCACCTCCAAAATCTGTGCTTAAATTCTGAAACTTGATTGCTTAATTTTGAATTAATTGCAAATTCACCTGATTTATATTCTTGAATTTGCCGGACATCAAAACTTCTGTGCGTTGCAAAACCGCATAAATTAAGATACTCATTTGATAAGTAAATATCGGTTATAGCGTACTTTTTAACTATATGAGAAGCTAAATTCTTAGTCAATAGATTTAGGGCCTGTAACTCATTGGAAAACAAACCAATTTCTTGTAAGATTTCCGATGTGGCAGGTGCAACATTATCTGAATTGAAATAAGCCACTTTCAAATTAACCAAAACCGGCAGAACATGGCATTCACAGAGTACAATCGTCTTTATATTTGTCAGTATCACTATTTCCTGCTGTTTTGAATCATGGAATTCAAAAAATCTCAGTTCTTTATACCCGCCGAAAACATCAGCAGAAGATTCAGACAAAATATTTTGCAGATGCTGTTGCACAATTTTCAAAGATTTATTATGAATCGTATTTTGCCGTATCTGCTGCGATGGCTGATTATTAATAGTATGTTTCAGTATATGCCGTGTGTTATCTTGTACTGCTGACGGATCGAATCCGAGTGTTTGCTGAATATTTTCCGGGACCGTTTTCTGATCAAAATCAATTGCCCGCTTAAAAACATAATTATCGGAAATACAATCCGAAACACAATTTGAAGTCATTTCCGGGTCAGTTTGATCAGGTTTACTCAGCTTAATTTGCGGATTATCTGTCAAATTCTTCGGCTTTATTCTGATACCCTCACCTCTTAAGCCGGATTCTATTCTCAGCTTAATTTGCGGATCAAGTTTACGCAATAATCTTTTTCTGTTTTGAACAGTTAAATCCTCAACCGCTTTTTTGCTCAGTAAGCAGAGCCAAATCAAAGCTAATGCATATTCATGGTGCTCTTGCGTCAATTGCCCCGTTCTGAATTCAGGCGAACAATATATCGGAGAAACACCAAGCTGATTAAAACCGGCCGTTAAAATATTATTCGTCTTGCTCACGATAACATGCTCAAAATCTATTAAACTTATCCGCCCGTCAGAACTGACAATGATATGTTGCGGCTTCATGTCCGGAAAAAACCAATTCATCCCGGTAATTATCTTTAATTTATCAATCAGAGCAAGCACATCATAAATTGCTTGATTTATTTCAGAATCTGACAAATTTGCTTCGCTTATCTGTTCTCCGTCAATCCAGGATAAAATCAGATATGGCTCTTCCCGATATAAAGTTTCTCCCCAAAGATGCGGAATACCCTGCATCTGAATTTCGTAAAGATAACGAATTACTTGTTGATCGGAATAATCCTTTTTCGGTTTCAGAACAACTCTGGTACCATCTTGTTGTAAATAGCCACATACAGATTTACGACCTGTTTCTTCAATTGCATAAACTTCAAGTTGCGGTAAATTCACGATTTTCTCCTGTTATTTTTCTTTTTATTTTACTTCATTCATCTTGCACTGACGGCAATATTTTTGACAAACAGTTATAAAAATATGATTTTTACAATTTTTTAATCAAAAAAATAAAATAGTGAACGGATCGTTTTCTCGTAATACTTTTCTATCAAGATTCTGAATATATTCAGCTTGGTATTTTTCAAATGACTGAATAATCTAATCATTTGTCTTAATAAAACGAAGTTATATCAGAAAACAATTGTTCAAGTTTACGGCATATACCGTGAAGATTTTATATTTAACAAAGTTTATATATGATTAAGAAAGATAAGCATAAAACAATCGATAAGAAAGATAAGCATAAGACAATCGAGAGGAACTGGAATTATTTATGAAATGGAACGAAAGAAAATTTAAAATGATTGCTTGTGATGTTGACGGTACTTTGGTCTCAGAAGGCGAAAACAAGCTTGATCCGCGTTTTTTTGAAATGCTTCGTTTAATGCAGGAAAAAGGAATCCTGTTCAGTTTTGTTTCCGGCAGACAATATAGCGATTTGCTTAGTCTCGCTCCTGAATTGAAGCATGAGATAATATATATTGCCGCCAACGGCAGCGTCATTATCGAAAATGGTGATATAATCGCCGAAATCCCTTTGACTGAGCCGGATCCGCAACTAATCTGTCATGATATTATTCAATTCGACGATACCGATTATTTTGTTTCAACTGTCAATAATCTCTATGCCAATCCGCGTGATCCGGAAATTTATGACTGGCTGTTCAAAGAAACAAATGTTGTCTTTATTAATCAGATTGCCGATCTTGATCAAATTCAGGATCCCATCGTTAAAGTTTCTTTGCAATCCCACCATGAAAACGGAGCAGATGAGTATTTGCCATATTTCAAAGAAAGATGGGGACACCTTTGCCGGGTTGCAAGATCAGGTTTCGGCTGGGTTGATTTCACCAACAGTGATAAAGGTACAGCTTTAAGTAAACTATCGCTTTTAAAAAATATGACGATGAAAGATGTTATGGCATTCGGCGATAATTCCAACGATCAGACAATGTTGAGACTTGCCGGCTTTTCTGCCGCCATGTCAAATTCAGATCCTGAAGTTCAAGCTGATGCAGATATTGTTATTGACGATCCTTATCAATATTTATTGAATTATCTTAAAAATTAAATTTATAAACTTTATTTATTTATATTGAAATTATTTAGCTGAATAATTTCGTCAAAAGTATCAAGCAGATAATTTATCAGCATGAGATTAATTAAAAGTGTTCAGCAAATAAAAGCTATAATCAATTAAAATTTTTATGCAGTTTCTTCATTTTTCTTATAGATATATTTCGGTTTGTTTCCTTTTAAAACCGTATCTTCTCTGATAATTACTTTTTCGACATTGCCTTTTGAGGGAACCTCATACATTATATCGAGCATCATGGTCTCGAGAACCGAGCGCAAGCCCCGGGCACCTGTTTTCAATTCAAGTGCCTTGTCGGCAATAGCTTCAATTGCTTTCGGGGTAAACTCCAGAGTAGCACCGTCGTAATGTAAGAGCTTTTGATATTGTTTGAGTAAAGCATTGCGCGGTTCTTGAAGAATCTTGATTAAAGCAGCTTTATCCAATCCTTCAAGTGTAACTATTACCGGAACACGACCGACAAATTCGGGAATTAAGCCGAAACGCAAAAGATCCTCCGGCATCACATGAGTCAGAATTTCTCCGGTTTCTTTCGCTTCATGTCCTTCAATATTGGCTCCGAAACCAATTGACTTTCTGCCAATCCGGTTCATGATCGTTTTCTCCAATCCGTCAAAGGAACCGCCCAAAATGAATAAAATATTGGTTGTATCTATTTGCAGAAAGTCCTGATGCGGATGTTTGCGCCCGCCTTGTGGCGGAACATTGGCAATCGTACTTTCAATTATTTTGAGTAAAGATTGTTGAACCCCTTCACCGCTGACATCTCTGGTAATTGAGGGATTATCGGAACGGCGCGTAATTTTATCGATTTCGTCGATATAAATGATGCCTTGTTCAGCTTCTTCAATATCATAGTCGGCATTCTGAATTAAACGCAACAGAATATTTTCGACGTCTTCGCCGACATAACCTGCTTCAGTCAGAGCCGTTGCATCTGAAATAGCGAAAGGCACATCGAGGATTTTGGCCAAAGTTTGTGCCAATAAAGTTTTGCCGCTGCCGGTAGGTCCCAACATTAAGATATTGCTTTTGGCAAGTTCAACATCATCGTCCGGGTCAATATCCAAAGGTCTGAAAACTCTTTTATAATGATTATAAACCGAAACTGCGAGGGTCTTTTTTGCCAAATCCTGTCCGATTACATATTTGTCCAATTCGGCTTTAATTTCAACCGGGCTCAGCAAAACTTTTTCTTCGGAGTCATCCTGCTCGGTTTTGCCCGGAAAGAATACTTCATCTTCCAAAATTTCATCACATAAGCGAACACATTCATTACAAATGAAAACCCCCGGTCCGGCAATTAATCTGCTGACCTGTGTTTCATCTTTGCCGCAAAAAGAACATCTTAACGGAGGAAAATGTTCTCCGAATTTCGAATCACTAGTGAATTTATCATCGAAATCAGACATTTTTCTAAACCCTACTCTCCATAACATGATCAACTATACCGTATTCAACAGCCTCTTGCGCATCAAGCCATCTGTCCCGATCGGTGTCCGTCTCAATTACTTCAAGCGGTTGACCTGTTCTTTCGGCCAAAATCTGATTGAGACGATTTCTGGTCTTAATAATATGCTCCGCCGTAATTTCTATATCCGAAGCCTGACCTTGTACTCCGCCCGACGGCTGATGAATCATTACTTCAGCATTCGGCAAAATGAAGCGTTTGCCTTTGGTGCCCGCAGACAGAAGTACAGCACCCATACTGGCTGCCATGCCCATACAAATTGTCTGAACATCGGATTTAATATACTGAATTGTATCGTAGACCATTAAACCGGAAGAAACTTCGCCTCCCGGACTATTAATATAAAATTGTATATCCTTATTCGGATCCTCAGCTTCTAAAAACAGCAATTGAGCCATAATCAAACTGGCAGAAGCATGATCAACCTGGTTGCTTAAGATTATAATTCTTTCTTTAAGTAATCTGGAAAAAATATCGTAAGAGCGCTCACCACGATTGGTTTGCTCTATGACCATCGGTACTAAGTTGTTTTGCATTTCTTTGTGGTTCCTTTCTTGATTATAAGTCATCAAACATTCAGTACAGTCTGAATAAACCTCTTCAAGATGATTATGTATTTATATTTCTTTAACAATCCAATTCACAATTCATTGTCGGATTACGACAGAATTGTTTGAACAAATTATTTCAGCGATTGCAACTAATCAATTTGTTTTGATCTATTCCTTTACTTCTTCAACTTCTTCAACTTCTTCAGCTGCATCAGTTTCGTCAGCAACATTATCTTCATCGTCGGTTTCAGCGTCGTGACTGTGATCGTGGCTGTGATCGTGACTGTGATCATGTCCGCAACCGCAGTCCGGACCGTGTTCATGGACATGCTCATCAATTTCCGGTTCAGGTTCAACGTCGGTCGCCTCTGCATGCTCGGTGATAAAATCCATTGCAAGTTCTTTTTTCAGATCGGAATCCAGCATTTCACGTGCAGCATCGGATGAAAAATTCTTTTTCAGATCTTCAAATTGCATTCCGTACATATCAGCAATTTTTTGTAATTGCTGATCACGGGCTTCATCTGTAATCTCAAGATTTTCAGCTTCATAAATCGCATCGAGAACTAAGCCGGTTTTAACCTTTTGCTCGGCAGGTCCATGTAATTGAGCCATAATGGACTGTTTTTCCAGACCTAACATTTGCATATATTGTTCCATACTGAAACCCTGCATTTGCATTTGACGTGCCTGATCTTCGTACATACGATTCATTTCTTCATGAATCACAACATGCGGTATATCAATTTCGGCATTTTTTACGACTTCATTAACTGCGTTACCTTTGAAAGTATCATCAGCATGCTTCTCACTTGATTCAGTCAGACGTTTTTTAATGCTGTCACGATATTCTTCTACCGTATCACAATCTTCGGTTACATCTTTGACGAAATCATCATCCAATTCCGGTAATTCACGAACTTTAATCTCATGAATTTTGATCGAGAAAACAACATCTTGACCTGCCAGATCTTCAGAATGGTATTTTTCCGGGAAAGTTAAATCAATATCAAATTCATCACCGATCTCATGACCGATCAATTTATCTTCAAAACCCGGAATAAAAGACTTGCTGCCGATAACCAATTCGTGTTTCTCGGCTTGTCCGCCTTCAAACAATTCACCGTCTTTCGATCCTGAATAGTCGATCACAACTGTATCGCCGTCTTCTACCGCGCGATCTGTAACCGGCACCAAGCGGGATACTTGTTCTCTGGCACGTTCGATTTCTTTATCAATCAAATCTTCATCAACTGTTGCATCGGGTTTATATGCAACTACACCTTTATAATCACCTAATTTGACTTCCGGTTTAATTGCAAAAGTACAATTGAAAGTCATGCCTTTATCTGAACCGATTTCTTCGATTTGCATATCGGCTTGTGAAAAAGGTTCAATCTCAAGTTCAGCCAAAGCTTTATCATAAGCAGGTTGAATTGCAATGTCTATCGCATCATCATAAAGAATTCCCTCACCATAATAATTGGTGACTAATTTCATCGGCGCCTTGCCTTTGCGGAATCCCGGAATCGTAAATCTTTTCGCATTTTTCCTGAAAGCTTGCTCCAAAGCACTTTTGAAATCCTCTTGCGAAACTTCAACCGTTACCTTTACCATACTATTTTCTAAATACTCTACTTGCGAAGCCATACACTTCCTCCTGCTGTTTATTGACGTATCCTGATTCATGGCCTGTATCGCCATTAATCTTTACGGAATTACGTATTATATTATCTTAATTCCCGATAGAAAAGGGTATCATATCACACAAGTTTCTGCAATTAACTGAAACGCAGTTTTTCTGAAACAGTCGGTTACATCTTATGAAACAAGTCTCTGCAATTATTGTTTCTTGCGTTGCGGTTTATTCCGCGGTTTAGAAATATCCTTTATTTCAGTTAAATCATACGGTGTATTTTGATATGTTTCATTAATCCAATTGTTAAATAAAATATAGGCATGACTTTTCCAAATAAAAATCGGTTTTTGGCTGGGATCATCATTCGGAAAATAGTTTTCAGGAATCTGAATTTCATCGCCTCGCTCAAGATCTCTGATATATTCATTATTTAAAGTATTACGATCATATTCCAAATGACCGAAGACAAAGAGATCACGCAAATCCTTGGTCGCTACAATATCCGGACCATACTCCGGATGTCTGGTTAAAATATCCAATTCCTCAACTTCGTATAATTTTTCATGATCTATTCTGGTATGACGTGACTGCGGAACTCGATAAAACTCATCAAAGCCTCTCAGCAGAGTGTTAGTTTTTATCATTTTTTCATATTCAAAAATCCCGAAGAATTTTGCAGGCAAATCAACTTTATTGATTCCGTAATAATAATGGATCGCATATTGTGCACCCCAGCAAACAAACATGCGCGCATAAACATGAGTTTGAGCCCATTCCATAATCTGATCAAGCTCATCAATATAATCAACGTCCTCAAATTCCAAATGTTCAACCGGAGCTCCTGTTATAATTAATCCGTCAAAGAAACGATCTTTGACTTCATCTAACGTCACATAATATTTTTGCAGATAACTCATTCTGGTGTTAACACTTTCATGAGTCGCCGTATACATAAAATCAACATCTATCTGTAAAGGAGTATTTCCCAGCAAACGTAAGAGCTGTAATTCAGTCTCTTCCTTTTTAGGCATCAAATTTAAAATCAGAATTTTAAGCGGACGAATATCTTGAGTCAGAGCACGTGATTTCTCAATCGTATAGACTCTCTCTTCCTCCAGTTTTTTAATTACAGGTAAACCCTCAACAATTTGTATTGGCATGAATTCGTATGCTCCATTTTTAAATATATTTAAATTAGTTGTATTCCGTTTATTATTGCATTTTAAAATATAAGCTGTTTAATTTTCTATTAAAACAACTGCAAAGTCAAAACATTTATTAATAACTTTTCTTTTTACAATATTCTGCTATATTTTTTAATTATATTTCATTTATTATTTGTCTTTTTTATTCACAATCAGGTAACGGCAATTACGAACAATTCGGTATATGAATCTTCCCTTATTAATTCCATTAAAAAAAGTTACAATTTACTTGGTGAGAAGCATTATGATAAAAATTACCTGAATGATAAAAGTATTTCAAACTCAAATAATTTGCTTGACAGATTTATTTTAATTGCCTACAATTGCAAAGCAATTAAAAGTGCGCCCATAGCTCAATTGGATAGAGCGTCTGACTACGGATCAGAAGGTTAGGGGTTCAAGTCCTCTTGGGCGCGCCAGATATATACGGACTGTTTCAAAAGGAGTGAATTTTGAAATAGTCCTTTTTTTTCCAAAAAAATTCAAAATATTTTGAAACAACCCCAATTAATGCTAATTACTTACGAAGTCTATTATTATAGACAAAAACAAGAAACAGGTTTGTGAAATCGAAATCAAAAAACAAATTTTTTGAAACAACCCCCGATTTTAAGAAACCACTTGCGAAGTCTATAACTATAGACCAAAAGCAAAAACAGGTTTATAAAATCAAAAAATAAAGGAGAACAAAAAAATGAATAAAAGATTGAGCTTTTTAGCAATTATCTCACTTGTATTGGCACTTTTGCTCACCGGTTGCGGAGGCAAAGGAAAAAATGACACCGAAATGGCAAAGAAAGATTCTGAAAGAGGTGTAATTGTACTTTCCGTTAATCCGGAAATCGAAATTGAATACGATAAAGACGGTAAGGTTACCGATGTACGCGGCGTAAATAAAGACGGTTCAGAAATCGTAAAAGATTATGAGAATTTCGTTGGTAAAGACTCAACCGCAGTTTTACAAGAATTAGTTGAAAAACTCAATGAAGCCGGATATTTTATTGAAGAAGTCGGCGGATCGGGAAAAACTATCACTATAGAACTAAAAGAAGGTTCTATCTTACCAAGTGATGATTTCATGCTTCAAATCGGAAAAGCCATTGAAGAAAAAGTAAACGACTTAGACATTAAAGCAGATGTTGAAGCTGAAAGTAATGATGACAACAAAGACAGCAAAAAAGACGATAGTACCGACAATGACAATAAAGACGACAAAAAAGACGATATTACCGACAACGACAAAAAAGACGACAAAAAAGACGATAGTACCGACAACGACAATAGAGACGACAAAAAAGACGATAGTACCGACAACGACAATAAAGACGACAAAAAAGACGATACTACCGACAACAACAAAAAAGATGACAAAAAAGACGATACTACCGACAACGACAAAAAAGATGACAAAAAAGACGACAATACCGACAACGACAAAAAAGATGATACAGACGAAGACGATATAAAAGACAATACGAATTCTGATGACACAAATTACAATGACTCCAACTACGGAACAACCATAGCTCCAACCAAACCGGCAGCAGCTCCGACTAAAGATGACACCGATTACGATGAGACAGATTATGCACCGACTGCTGCTCCGACCAAAGCTCCTACTAAACCGACAGCAGCTCCGACCAAAGATGACACCGATTACGATAAGACGGATTATGCACCGACTGCTGCACCTACTGCTGCACCTACTACTGCACCGACTGCTGCTCCGACCAAAGATGACACCGATTACGCCCCCACTGCTGCTCCTACAACTGCACCGACCGCTGCTCCGACAGTTGCACCGACCGCTGCTACGACAGTAGACGATTCAGATTATGATGACATTGATGATTCAAACTATGATGATGATTCGGACTATGATGATTCAGATTACGATGATTAATATATAATTATCATCTGTTTGAAATCTAACAGAAAACAAAACCGGAAACATTTTGCCGGTCTGACAAATATTCCAACTCACACGGTAACTACCGTGTGAGTCGTTAATCTTTTGACAACCCTTATGATAAAGCGTTAAGATAAATCAAAAGGCTGTTTCAAAAGAAATATGATTTTGAGACAGTCCTTTCTTTTTTTCGAAAAATATTTTTTGAAACGACCCCGATTTTAATAAACGACTTGCGAAGTCTATAACTATAGACCAAAGCAAAAACAGGTTTATGAAATCAAAAATCAAAGATAAAGGAGAAAAAATGAATAAAAAATTAAGCTTTTTAGTAATTATCTCACTAGTATTGGCACTTTTGCTCACCGGTTGCGGAGGCAAAGCAAAAAACGACACCGAAATGGCAAAGAAAGATTCTGAAAGAGGTGTAATTGTACTTTCCGTTAATCCGGAAATCGAAATTGAATACGATAAAGACGGTAAGGTTACCGATGTACGCGGTGCAAATAAAGACGGTTCAGAAATCGTAAAAGAATATAAGGATTTCGTTGGTAAAGACTCAACCGCAGTTTTACAAGAATTAGTTGAAAAACTCAATGAAGCCGGATATTTTATTGAAGAAGTTGACGGATCGGGAAGAACTATCACTTTAGAATTAAAAGAAGGTTCTATCTTACCAAGTGATGATTTCATGCTTCAAATCGGAAAAGCCATTGAAGAAAAAGTAAAAGACCTAGACATTAAAGTAGATGTTGAAGCTGAAAGTAATGATGACGACAAAGACAGCAAAAAAGACGGTACTACCGGCAATGACAAAAAAGACGACAAAAAAGACGATAGCACCGACTATGACAAAAAAGACGACAAAAAAGACGATAGCACCGACTACGACAAAAAAGACGACAAAAAAGACGATACTACCGACTATGATAAAAAAGATGATACAGACTATGATGACAACAACTCTGTAACAATTACCGTAGCTCCGACCAAAGATGATACGGACTATGACGACACCGATTACGGAACAACTGCAGCTCCGACTAAAGATGATACCGATTACGATGAGACGGATTATGCACCGACTGCAGCTCCGACCAAAGATGACACCGATTACGATGAGACGGATTATGCACCGACCGCTGCACCGACAACTAAAGCAAATACCGATTATGACGAGACGGATTATGCACCTACTGCCGCACCAACTGCTGCACCGACTGCTGCTCCGACCGCTGCACCGACTGCTGCTCCGACAGCAGACGATTCAGATTATGATGACATTGATGATTCAAACTATGATGATGATTCAGATTTCAATTAATAAGCAACATCTGATTCAGAATCAAAGATAGAACACAAGCAAGAACAAAAACTATTTTGAATAATCCGGAAATTTTATTGATATGATTAAGAAAAAACAAACGTTAAAACTGCGTAATGAAAAAAAATATAATATCAATCATGCTGACGGCTTTATATTAAGCCAAACGCTGAAAAAAATTTTCCGGTATGATAAAAATTCTGACTCACACGGTAACTACCGTGTGAGTAGTTTATATTTTGACAGCCCTTATGATAAAGCATTAAGACAAAATATGTCAGGAGTAAATCAGCGGGAAAAATTTCGCATTCGCTATTACAACAATGATTTTTCTTTTATCCGCTTAGAACGCAAAATAAAGATTAACGGTAAATGTGCAAAACAAACTGCACATTTGAATCAAATTGAAGTTCAACAAATTCTTGACGGAGAAATTGATTTTCTTCTGCAAAAAGATGATAGTTTAGCAGTTGAATTTTATTCCAAATTAAAAGGACAATTATTAAAACCGAAAACTATCGTGACTTATGACCGGGAGGCATTTATTTACGATCCCGGCAATGTCCGGATTACTATAGATCGAAACTTAAGAACAACATGCAAAACCGATGATTTTTTGCAAACAAATAAACATATAAATATTTCAGACGGACTTGCGGTATTGGAAGTAAAATATGATGAATTTCTGCCGGATCTTGTAAAGATGGCAGTTCACTTACAAAATCGTCCGCTCACAGCTTATTCCAAATACGCAAAGTGCAGAAAATACGATTAATAACTCAACAAAGATCAAACAATATCATAGAATTAATACTGCAACACAGAATGCACAGATTCATAAATCAACATTAGGAGATACCAGTATGTATATGACCATAACCTTTCAGGACATTTTCAAATCAAGTTTTTTAGAAAATATTAATGCCGTTCCGCTCATGGATATGCTGATTACATTATTGCTTTCATTCGTACTCGGCTTATACATCTTTTTTGTTTATAAAAAAACATATTCCGGCGTAATGTATTCTGCCAGCTTCGGCATCACCCTGATCGCCCTCAGTATGATCACCTCACTCCTGATTTTGGCAGTAACCAGCAATATCGTTTTATCGCTGGGTATGGTCGGTGCACTTTCAATTGTACGTTTCCGGACTGCAATTAAAGAACCTTCCGATATTGCTTTTTTATTCTGGAGTATTGCCGTCGGTATTGTACTTGCGGCAGGATTAATTCCTCTCGCCTTATTCGGCAGTTTGTTTATCGGAATAATTATGCTGATTTTTGCCAATACAAAAACATCTGAGCAACCATATATCCTCGTTGTTCATTGTCTCAATGAAGATGTTGAGCAGGAAATCCTCAGCCTGATTAACAGTTCTGCCAAACGCTATTCACTTAAAAGCAAAACTATCATGCCTGAACAGATTGAGCTGAATTATGAGGTCAGACTGAAATCCGCCGACAGTTCATTTATCAATGAATTGGCCGCGCTAAACGGTGTCAGTCACACTGTAATGGTTTCATATAACGGTGATTATATGAGCTGATTAAGAATATTAATCTTACCTGAGTCAGCACAACAATTTTTAAATCTAAAACAAAGTTTTTATCCGGATTAAAATGTTAAAACATAAACATATTGACAAAATAATCATTGTAATTCTGGTCGTTGCTACCATCTTTACCGTTCTGTTCATGAACGGAAATTCGGGGATTCTTCCTGCCGGACAAAATCCCGGTTACGAGCATCGCTTGTTTGATGACAGCCGTGTTCACGAAATAAACATTTACTGTGAACAATGGGATGAAATTCTCGCAGATCCACGCGCAGAGATCTATAAACATGCGGATATAGAAATCGACGGAGAGCGTTTTGAAAATGTCGGTTTCAGAACTAAAGGTAATAATTCCCTGCGTCTGACACATAAATACGGCTCCGAACGCTATAGTTTCAAAATCGAATTAGACCATTATACTGCTAACAGTTATTACGGCTTGGATAAATTTTCCCTGGATTCCTCCTTTCAGGACAACAGTTACTTAAAAGCTTACATTACCTACGACATGATGGCTTTTATGGGTGTCCCTTCTCCTCTGACCAGCTATGTTTGGGTAACCATTAACGATCAGGCTCGGGGACTCTATCTCGCAATTGAAGAACCGGAACAAGGCTTTGCCAGAAGAAATTTCGGTGCCAATCATGGTCAGCTTTATAAGCCGGGTTATAAAGATATCGATGCCGAAAATGCCGATGTTGCTTTAAGATATATTGATGATAATCCGGAAAGTTATGATAATATTTTCCGCAAGGCAAAATTTGATCCGACCGAACAGGATAAAAAGAATTTGATCCGTGCTTTACAGATTTTATCAACCGGAGAAAACTTAACTGATGCAGTAAATATTGATTCTGTCTTAAAATATTTTCCGGTACAGGTTTTTGTCGTAAATCTCGATGGTTATTTAGGCAAAAACGCACACAACTATTTTCTATATGAAGAAAACGGAATAATCAGCATGTTGCCATGGGATTATAATTTGGCATTCGGAACTTATTCTCTGGGTATGCCGGAACCGATCAATGATGCCGAACTTTACATCAATCATCCGATTGTTACGCCGGCTGCCGGAGAAATAATGTTCAAGCGTCCTCTGTATCATAATCTGATGAAAAATTCAGAATATTTCGCTCAATACAAAGAAAACTTCGATTATCTGATCCGTGAATATTTTGAATCCGGCTATTTTTCAGTTAAAGTTGCCGAAACAATTGCCATGATCTCACCTTATGTTGAAAAAGATCCGACCGCTTTTTGCTCTTTTGAAGACTTCAAAATCGGTGTTAAAACATTTTCCGATTTCTGTCTGCTGCGAGCCGAAAGTATTCGCGGACAACTTGACGGTACCATCCCTGCCACGATTGCAGGTCAGACTGCCGCCCGGGAAGAAAATCCCGATGTCTTCATTGACGGCTCCGACGTTTGGCTGCCTGATCTCGGAGAAGTCGCCGATTTAAAAGATTAATGTAAATCACTTATGGTTTAAGATGATGCAAATTACTTATATTTTAAAATGATGCAAATCACTTATGTTAAAAACAATATAAATCACTTTTGGCCGATTTATTATAAACAAATCTTTAACTGCTAATACTCTCAAATGCCAAACCAATTAAATGATCCGTTTTGTCTGCCAAAAACAAAGGAATATTCAATAAATCGCCGTCCAGCTTTAAATTCTGTAAGGAAAATCTTACACGTAAATTAATCTTGTCACCAAATTTTTCCTGATATTTTTTCAGACTTCTTGATCGGATATTAGTATCTGCTTTTACTTCAATCGGGATAATTTCATTTTCTCTTTGAATAATAAAATCTACTTCATAACGCGGATTATTCTGCGCCCAATATCTGGGATGTACTTCAAATTGATTAATCAATGACTGCAGAACATAATTTTCTGACAGTGCTCCCTTAAATTCCACAAAAAGCCGGTCACCTTGACCAAAGACACTTGGTGCCAGTTGAGATAACCTTCGAAGAATTCCGATATCCAGTAAATAGAGTTTGAATGCTGAAAGGTCATCATAGGAAGAAATCGGTAAACCCGGTGCTCTACTCAAATAAATCTTTTTGACTAAATCTGCGTCTACCAGCCATTGAAGAGCATCTTCATATTCTCTTGCTCTGGCTCCGGACTTAACAGCATTATAGATAAACTTTTTATTTTCACGCGCAAGTTGTGATGGGATCGATTGCCAAATCAAAGAGATTTTCGGAAATTCCGTAATCGAAGGATGTTTTGCAAAATCTCTCTCATATGCTTCTGCAATATTAGCCAATACAGACTGAATTAAATCAATATTTCTTTCTTTTTTCCAAATATAGACTGCTTCAGGCATTCCGCCAATCACATAATACATTTTTAATTTTTCCACCAAGGGATTAAAAAACGCATCAGGAATTTGCTCTATTCTATCTATTGATTCTAAATAAGTCACCAGATTTTGATCCTCATTAGCTAACAAAAACTCCGTAAAAGTCATAGGATTCAATCCCAAAAAATCAACCTTGCCTACCGGAAAAGAAGATTTTGCCAAGCTTATACCTAATAAAGATCCGGCAGAAACAATATGATATTCCGGTGCATTTTCATAAAAATACTTCAAAGTATTAATTGCTTCAGGGCACTCCTGAATTTCATCAAAAATTATCAAAGTTCTTTCCGGTTCAATTGAAATACCGCTAAAAATAGTAAGATTCTGCAGAATTCGCTCTACATCCTTGGTCAATTCAAAAAACTGTTTAAGATCCGGATTTTCTTCAAAGTTAAAGTATGCAATATTTTTATAATTCTTATTTCCAAAGTGTTTCAAGCTCCATGTTTTACCCACTTGGCGTGCACCCTTTAATATAAGAGGTTTCCTATATTTCGAATCTTTCCACTTTATTAAATCTTGCATAATGAATCTTTCCATGTAATTCACCTTCCCATTATTTAAGTTTAAATTCCATCTGTATATATTCAGTAAATAACAATAAACTATATGGTAGCAACAGTATAATACACAATAACGTGACCTTAATCACGTTATTGTGTATTATTTAGTGATTTTATTCACGTTTTTATATATAATTATGTGATTATTATCACATTTTTATATGTTTAAGACAAATCCGACTGGTTTTTAAAATTAGATAATCACTTATCGTAATTAAAAGAAACCATACGTCTTAAAAATGCTGATGAACACAAATAGAGTCAGAGTGGAAAAAACGGTTGTATAAACTAACAACTGTGCTGCCAGCTGTTCATTGCCACCCATCTGTTGAGCCATTGTATAGGAAGTAACTGCAACCGGCCCGCCAAACAAGACTAACAACAGGGCCAAAGTTTCTCCTCTTACACCCATAGGAATAATGATTGCCAGCACAATCAGAGGAATTAAAATCAGCCTGATAAACAAACCCTCCAACAATAATTTACGTGATTCACGAGTCGTTGCGAAAACAAATCTGCCGCCTAAAGCAAATAAAGCCAAAGGTGTGGCCATTTTCCCCAGAGGATACAAAATATTAAATAATAAGTCAGGCATTGAAATCTTCAAGGTATTCAGGACAATTGCAAGAAAAGCTGAAATAATCAGAGGATTCTTCAAAATATTTATTATCGCCTTGCCAAAAGATACTTTTTCTTTAGCATAAAAAGAGAAAACCAACACTGCAAAAACATTGAACAGAGGGATAAAGATCGCTGTCATCACGCCACCCAAAGCAGATACCGGTTTTCCTATGATACTTTCAGTCAAATCTATCCCGAACAGAATAAAATTTGAACGAAAAATATTTTGAATCATAACAGATTTATCCGTATTGGGAATTTTTCTTTTTCCATAAAAGATAAGCCCCGATAGGGTAAAAACTAAAACACAAACCAAACCGATCAAGATCGGACGTGAAAAATCGACTGTGGCAAAATCCGAACAATAAATGTTAAAAAATAAATTCAACGACAAAAATATTCTGAACACAATCGTATTTAAATCCAAAAAAGTAGCCGAACTGATTTTCAGAATTTTTTTGCTCCCATATCCCAAGAACAAATAAACAATAAAAGGAGCAACACAAGAAAACGACAAAAACAAAATATCCACAATTACGATCTCCTCAACTAATAATTTTTCTTCCTAAATTATACAAAACTTTTCAAATAATTAAACATCTGCATTCCGGCTGAAATAATGGTAGACTTAATTCAGATCAAACGGAATGATTTTATTCGTTAATGATTTAATGAAGAACAGATATAATCATAGAAGAAGCTTTTATAAAAAAGATTCAATTAAGATTTAAATCGCAGAGATAGAAAGGATGTTTTATGGATAAAGATAAAATTGTGGAAATGCGTGAGTATTTGACCGCGAATACATGGGTGGATATTGATTTCAGTAAGAGTGATCAGGGCAAAAAAGTTGAAATGCCGCCGGTACAAAAAGCAGTCAGAGAGGATCAGGAGTTGATCGTTTTGCCCGAGGTAAATCCGGAAGTTGTTCAAACATCAGATTGTTTTGATTTGGTAAAAAACAGAGAAAGTCGCCGTAAGTATACCGATCAGGCATTGACTATGGAGGAGCTTTCATTTTTATTATGGGCTACCCAGGGTGTACGTAAACAAGCGGGTAAACATGTATTTCGTGTTGTGCCCTCCGGCGGTAACAGACATACTTTTGAAACTTATTTGGCAATAAACAGGGTTGAGAGTCTGGCAAAAGGCATCTATCGTTATTTGCCTTTGGAACATGCTTTGGTCTTGGAAACCGAATATACAGATGAGGCAGAGTTGAAAGAAAAAATGGCAGCAGCGGCAAATAAGTATGTTTTCTTTGCGGAAGCTGCAGTCGGTTTTATCTGGACTACCATTCCCTACCGCATGGAATGGCGTTATATGGAATGTACCGCCAAGATGATAGCTCTTGATGCCGGTCATGTTTGTCAGAATTTGTATTTGGCTGCTGAAGCAATCGGTTGCGGCACTTGTGCCATGGGAGCTTACAATCAGGCAAAAGCTGATGAATTAGTCAAAGTTGACGGCAAAGATGAATTTGTTGTCTATATGGCTCCGGTAGGAAAAGTCTGATCAGGAATCCGGTCAGAAAATACATAATATTATTAAGCATTAAGCGCAAATTAAACAAGAAATAATCAGAGAGGTTTTTACCTTAATGAAAAACAAGCCAAACAACACGGACAGTCGGCAATCGGATAATCGCTATCAAACAATCGTGCATCCGTTGCCGCCTTTTTATCGGCCTGATTCACGGATTTTGATCTTAGGGAGTTTTCCTTCGGTAAAAACCCGTGAAACGGGTTTCTTTTATGGTCATCCCCAAAATCGTTTTTGGCCGATTGTAGCAAATTTATTTAAGGATCAAATACCCCTGACGATTGAGCAGCGTAAAGATTTTTTACAGCGTCATCAGATTGCGGCATGGGATACGATTTATCAATGTGACATAATCGGCTCAAGTGACAGCAGTATCAGAAATGTCGTGCCGACTGAGCTCAAGCCGATTATTGAACAAAGTTCGATAACCCGGATTTTCGCCAACGGTGGAACTTCGGATAAATATTATAAAAAATATCAGGAACCGCTGCTCGGAATTAAAGCTGTCAAGCTGCCGAGCAGCAGCCCTGCCAATGCCGGATTTTCTTTAGAAAAATTAATCGATGCATGGAAGATTATCCTCGATGCGTAAATACATTTGAATATGAGGAATATTATCTTCCAAATACTCTTCTGAATCCTGAACAAAACCGCTTTTTTCATAAAAGCCTTTTGCATAAACTTGCGAACTGATCCGGACGGATTCTGCATTATAGTATTTGACCGCAGTTGCTATTGCTTCTTGCATTAACTGAAAACCCAGACCTGCACCGCGTTTTACCGTAATTACTCTGCCGATTGTAACCTCTTCAAAAGTCACACCGCGATCCAAAACCCGGCAGTATGCTTGAATACCCTGATCATCTGCCAGCCATACATGAATTGCATTCTGGTCTTTATTGTCGAGGTCTTGATAGGGACAGTCCTGTTCCACGACAAAAATTGCCGCCCTGGCTTGCAAAATCTGATAAAGTTCATCTTTGCTCAGCATCTCATAATGTTTAATTATCGTCTTCATTTATAAATCTATTTCCCGATATTTTCAATATTTGCGATATCTTTAATTCTTTGAAAAATTCCGATTATTTCAATCTTTTCAACAATTTCGATACTTCTGTTCTATTATTCTTCCGTTACTTCCGCCATCAGCCGATCAAGAATCTCCTGATCAGCAGGAGTAAATTCATAATCCGGAATTTCATCCCTTTTTATCCATCTTATATCTGCATGTTCAAGCATCTGAGGCGGACCGCTGGCTTCAGTTAACGAGGCATTGTACAAAATCAATTTAACCAATACTTCAGGATATTGATGAATTACTTCCATATAAACATCGCCGACCTCAATATCTATTGCCAATTCTTCCCGGCATTCTCTGATCAGGGCTTGTTCTCCGGTTTCTCCGGGATCAACTTTTCCGCCGACGAATTCATAGAGCAAAGGCCTGGCTTTGTCAGCCGGTCTTTGGCATATCAAAAACCGATCATCTCGCCGGATTAACGCAGCTACTACTTCAGAAATTTCTTTGTTATTCATATCTTCCGTTTTCTAAACATGTGCATAAGCAAAACAATAATTATATAATTGAATTAACATTTTAGATTATTCTGGCAAAAACTCAATAATACGAGAGCTAATCAGGGTGACAACGTTGCAACTTGCGTTAAAATATCTCCGGAGGATACAATGGACAAACAAAAATTTGATCAATTGGTAGATTCTTTTGCGACAACTGTCGATAAAAACGGTAATAAACTGCAAATGCATTCATTTGCGATTAAGCAAAATGACACTTGCTTTCTGCATCGCTTCAATCAACGTACTGAACCTTCGGATGTCAGGAGTCTCAGTAAAACCGTGCTGGCACTTGTTACCGGCAAAATCATCGATCTTGCTCAACAAGGCCTTTATCCTGAATTCAATGAGGACACTTTGATTTTTCCGATTATTGAGAATGCAATTAAGCTGACCAATCAAGAAAATCTCGAATATTTAAGGAAAATTAAAATCAAGCATCTTCTGACCCACACTGTCGGTTACGATAAAAAACTCCTGATGCGCGGTGATATCAAAGATATGGATCCTTTTACATATCTTGATTATCTGGTGAATTATCCGATCAAATATGAACCGGGCCAAATCCATCTCTATTCTAATGCCGGTTTTTATCTGTTATCCGTTGTCTCGCAGGAATTTATCGGTGAAGATCTGTTCGCCTTTATTGAACGGGAATTGTTTGAGCCTTTAGCTATCAAAGATGCAACATGGGTTAAATACGGCAATTATCTTGCAGGTGCGACCAGGCTTTGGCTGCAGCCGGAAGATTTAATAAAAATCGGAGAACTATTATTGCATAAAGGTATCTGTCAGGAAAAACAAATATTGCCGAAATCTTGGATTGAAAATATGACTACTATTAAAGAATATTCTTCAAGCTTTGATCCGACCGTACGAAAATATCTATACTACTATGCGTACGGCTATGGTATTTGGATCGCCAAAGAAAACCTGGTTTTTGCTTCCGGTACAGACGGTCAATACATTGTTGTCATCCCCGAGAAAAATGCAATTATCGTAACTCAGGCTGAGCAAAAAGACACCATGCCGATTAAGCAAATTATCGATCGGATTATTGCCGAAGATTTATAAAAATCGTCATAAATAATAACGAAACACAATGTCCTGAATTCGATACTGAAAAAGTATCGTTTTTTGTTCAACAAGCCGCTTAAATTAATCAAAAAATCCTCAAAATCTGCAAAAATTTTTAAAATAGTGACAAATGCTCACACTACAAAATGCTTCTTCAGAGTTACAATTATATTGGTAGATTATATTTAATTTTAATTGAACTATTTAACAATTAAAAGCAACCTGATCGCAACATAAAGATGATGTCTGAGCACGTATTTGGAGAAATCACAAAACCGGTGCCCGGTGAAACATATTAGAACAGTCCAGGAGGAAATAAATAATGAAAAGAAAAATTATTACAGCACTGCTTGTGCTCTGTATGTTGCTTGCGCTAGCTCCGATTACGGTGAAGGCAGGAATGCTGCCACCATGGATCAACTCGATCTCCGTTGATCCGACCAGGTGCGCGGCCGGGGCAGAAGTGAAGCTGCAGGTTTGGAATGCTGAGCCGGAGGGTACAGACTGGCAGAATGAGGAATACTATATAGTGAATCCGGGAACCACCAATGTCACATTGACGTTGGATGGCATGTTTTTAGCTACATCTCCCGGAACAGCAATCGTGAAGGTCGTAGTCTTTGATCTAGGACGCGGGGATGATTTCGAGCAAGAAGTGGCAATCACAGTGTTTGAGCCGATTACCATCACTACGCAAAGTCTGCCCAACGGACAGGTCGGTGTTCCCTATATTGCAGACTTGACAGCAACAGGTTCGCCCAAGTACTGGGACTGGGACTCAACCGAGCTGCCGCCGGGACTGGATTTAGTAGACAAGCGCGAAACAGCCGTGATAACGGGCACCCCCACAAATAGCGGAACCTATAATATCTACGTTGAAGCGTCTAACAACTTTACGGATGCAGGAGCCTACTTTACCATCGAAATTGCTCCGGCAGCTCCCGACCCCACACCTACACCTGCACCTCCAACCGGAACTGATACGACAGAGGCTGATGTGACAGAGACTGATGCGACAGAGACTGATGCGACAGAGACTGATGTGACAGAGACTGATGTGACAGAGACTGATGCGACAGAGACTGATGCGACAGAGACTGATGCGACAGAGACTGATGCGACAGAAACCGACTCAACCAAAACCGATCCGAGCCAGAATGATCCCAGTCAGAATGATCCCAGTCAGAAAGATCCGACCGGAACTGATCCCGGCAATACTGATCAGACCGGAACCGCTCCAACCGGAACTAATCCGACCGGGACTGATCCGGGCAATACTGACCCGACCGGAACCGCTCCGAGCCGGACTGAACCATCCGGAACTGATCCAACTAAAACCGATCCCGGCGAAGCTGAAACAATAAATATGATTCAAGAATCTCCGGCATGGACCAAAGGTTCAGACAAGCCCGCCAGCTTCACCTCAAATGCAGAGTTTAAAGACTTCTTATATGTCAGGGTAGACGGAGAAATAGTCGATGAAGCAAATTATGATGTGAAAGAAGGTTCGACGATTGTGACCTTCAAAGCATCATACCTGGAAAGACTGTCTGTAGGTAAGCACACGGTAGAAATAGTATCTGCATCAGGTTCCGGTCACGGTACAATTTCTGCTCACGGTATAATTGAAATCAAAGCACAGGCAGATCAGGAAAAACTTCAGGTAACTACATCAAATATTTCTACAACTGAATCAGGCAATGCTACACCGAAAACGGGAGAAAACTGCGGACATTATCAATGGCTGACACTGATACTCTTATCTGCAGGCGGCATAATCTTTTTAATTCGCAAAAAAAGAATATCGCAAGAGACAGATAAGTAAGACTTAGTAAGATCTGCTTTGCATGATAATTAAAACTAAGAAGGAGCTGAACCTTTCAGCTTCTTGTATATGGGAATCCGCCGGGGTCATGGCACCTTAGCGGATTTCCATTCCTGACATAACTGAGCAGTCAGATGTGTTCTCTGGAAGGGTGTTATCAGATAAAAACCGTCGGTCACATTGCTCAAATCAGCCATAATTTCACGCGAAATCTCCAATGCTAATTTTTCGGCTTGTTCCCGATCCAGATTGGCATAACGCTTAACTATTTCATCCGGCACATCAATTCCCGACATTTCATATTTCATGAACAGTGCATTCTTTTCACTGACTAAGGGAATTATTCCAGCTAAAAATTTAATCTGATCACCTAATTCTTGTTTCGCATGCATCAGATTTTCTTTGCCGCGTTCGGTGAAAATCGGCTGAGTCAAAAAAACCTGAGCCCCGGATTCAACTTTGCGCTTAGCTTTTTTCAGTTCGATATCAAAGCGCGGTACATTGACATTTAAGGCGGCACATAAAACAAAAGGCTGTGCCAGCTCTTGATTGAGTTGAGCTATATAACGTAAAAGGCTTTGTGAATTCACATTGAAAACCGACTTGATTTGATTGCGATCTTCTAAAGGAATCGGATCGCCGGTTACTGCCAATACCTGATGAACACCGCAAGTTGCCAGACCGAGCAATAATGAATGAATTGCGAATAAATTGCGGTCACGGCAAGTAAAATGCGGCAAGACTTCTACGCCTGATTCCCGTTTGATGCGTGCAGCCATTAAAGAACTGTCAATTCTGGTTTGACCGTTCGGATTATCGGCTATCGTCATTAAGTCCATACCGGCAGCTTTCAATTGAGCGACTCTTTTCAGGTATATTTCTGTATTTGCTTTGGTTGGCGTGTCATATTCGATTGCCACAATTTGTTCGCCTGCCAGAAGTCTTTCATACCAAGATTTTCTCGGCATCTCTGTTTCGGAGTCCGGCTCTTGTGAAAGTTCTCCTTTTCCGATTGCCGTCTTGAAATTTGACTGTGCAGGATCAAGTTTTTTCTTCATGACCGGCTTTTGGTTTCGGAATAAATCAGCCAAAGCTCTGATATCTAGAGGATTGGTTCCGCAACAACCGCCTAATTGATAAGCCCCGTTGTCCCATGCCTTTTGGCATGATTCGGCAAAATATTTCGCTTCCGCACCGCCCCGGCCGCGACCCAAATCCCGTTCCGGTAAACCTGAATTCGGTCCGAAGTAACAAAATTTGGAAAACTGAGCATGTTCAGCAAAGACCTGACTTAGTTGGGTAGGGCCTAAACTGCAATTTACTCCGGTATACGTAATCTCATCTGTTTTTTCAGCCTGCGCCAAAAGTTCAACCAGACGCAATCCTATGCGGGTAAAACCGTTTTGATTGACACTGAAAGAAACCGTAATTTTGGCATTCGGATTATAAGATTTGATCAGCTTAATTGCAGGGATTAAATCTGTCAGTTGCTCCTGCGTTTCAAACAAAAACTCTTCCGCACCTACATCAATAAATATCTTGACTAAATCCGAATAAGCTTGTTGATTTTGTTCTTGAAGATTTTCTGCTAAACCCGATTGTAAAATAAAAAACGGTCCGATATCGGCGACAACTTTAACTTTATCTTGTGCTTTTAATTGATAAATGGCTTCATTTGCCAAATGCCAGGCTGCCAGAACCATTTTCCTGACCTGTTCGGCTGTTTTTTCCAACATTTGAGGAAAAGCCGCAAATGTATTGGTTTTGATACGTGTTGCACCTGCTTTGATATAGGCTTGATGAATTTGTTTTATCCGATCCGGATCGGACATATTTACTGCCTCCAATAAAGAATAATCTTCACGATAAAGCCAGCGATAATATGTTCCCATCGCTCCGTCATATATAACCGGAGCATTTTTACGTGTGATAAAACCGGTTGATTCATTATTGCTTACATTGTCAGCCGGATAATCAGGTTTCATTTGCGGAAAACCTCCTTCGCCACATCAGCACTTCTTTTCGCATTTTGACAATAGTAATCTGCACCGATCGATTTGGCATATTCCCCGGTTAAAACAGCTCCGCCGACCATTATTCTACAATCAGGCTGTTCCGCATTTAAGAGTTTAATAGTTGCTTCCATTGCCGGCAAAGTCGAAGTCATCAGTGCGGACAGACCGACTAATTTAACATTCTCCGCTTTAACTGCCGCTAATATCTTTTCCGGAGGAACATTGTTACCTAAATCGCGAATTGTATAATCATAATTCTCTAAAACCGTTTTGACGATATTTTTTCCTATATCATGGATATCGCCTTCAACTGTGGCAACAACTATGATCGGCTTCGCATCGGCGATTTCTTTTGCTGTTATTCGGCCGTCTTGTGCAATATTATCAACTTCAGCTTGAGCTTCAATCGCTTTGCGAATCGGGTTCAAAGCGCCTTGGGCTGCTTTCGATGACTGGAGCAGCTGCGGTAAAAAAGTCACTCCCTCTTGATAGAGCCTGCCCACTTCATCTAAGGCGGGAATAATCTGATCCTGAATGATATCCAAAGGTTTTTCTGTTTGCAGAGCCCGGATCGCTAATTGTGCCGCTTCATTTTCTAAACCTTTTATAATCACGTGCTCCAAAGTTTGAGCTTCCGCCATTGTGCCAACCGTTTCCGTTGCTGCAGATCTTTTTGTTGCCTGTTGATTACCGCTTATAATATCGCCTTTTTCCGCAACATAAGCTAAATAATTCGCCTGATTCGGATCTTGCCCGAACAAAGCCATATGTCCGGCCCGGGTCGCAGCTATTTCTTCATGCTCCGGATTCAAAATCGCTAAATTCAAACCGTTCGCCAATGCCTCAGCATAAAATACCTGATTGAGTTGACGTCTTGCCGGCAAACCGAAAGAAATATTGGAAAGTCCGATGATCGTCGGAATACCTAATTGCTCTTTGACCAGCTGGATTGTACGCAAACACTCAATGCCGCCCATAGGCTCGGCTGCCGCCGTCAGCACAAGGCAATCCGCAATCAGATTTTCTTTGGCTAAACCGTTGTTTTCACATTGCTCAATGATTTTTTCAAAAACCGTGATTCTTTGTTCAGCGGTCTTGGGAATTCCTTGTTCATCAATTGGCAAAATAATAACCAGCGCACCATATTTTTTTGCAAGAGGAATCACTTCCTCCATACTTTCAGCTTTACCGTTCATTGAATTGATTATACTGCGACCGTTGGCAAGCCTTAGTCCTACTTCCAAAACATCTGCTTTGTTCGAGTCAATCTGTAAAGGCAATCGGGTTACCGCCTGTATTTTTTTCACGACTTCCGCCATTGCTGCCGCTTCATCGATTCCCGGCAAACCGCAGTTCACGTCAAGAATATCCGCACCGGCAATTTCTTGCAGAATAGCCATTTTCTGATAAGCTTCATAGTTTTGATCCGAAAGTGCCTGTTTGAGATTTTTTTTACCGGTCGGATTTAGTTGCTCACCGACAAATAACGGTTGGGTACCGATTTCTACCGTCTTGGTTGAAGAACATACCCGCGGCTTTTGTTCAACTTCAATTCTTTCAAATTTAAGATCAGAAATATTGCCGGATAAGGCTTTAATATATTCAGCATTTGTACCGCAACATCCCCCCAGAAATTTAACGCCCATTGCCGCAGCTTCCCGCATATTCTCAACAAATTCCTCAACCGGTAAATCGTATAATCCGGTTTGCGGATCGGGTAAGCCGGCATTCGGTTTCAATAAAACCGGCACTTTACTCAATGGCAGGATCTCTTTGATTAAGGGTAACAATTGCTGCGGACCGGTTGAACAGTTGAGACCGATCACATCCGCGCCCAGACTTTGAGCCAGTGTAACATAGGATGCAATATCCGTTCCGCTGAAAGTTCTGCCACTTGATTCAAAACTCATCGAACAAATTATCGGCAAATCGGAGTTTTCTTTTGCAGCCAATAAAGCAATCTTCAATTCATAGAGATCAGACATTGTTTCAAACATAATCAGATCGGCGCCTGACTCTTTTGCCAAATTAATCTGCCCGGCAAAATCTTGATAAGCTTGTTCAAAACTCATGCTGCCGTTCGGCTCGATCAATGCACCTAACGGACCGCAATCAAATGCCACTAAAGGTTCTGTTTGAGATCTCAGATGTCCATTATCCTGCGGATCATTATTTTTAAGTCCGGTTGAATCCTGCTCCGCTTGATTTATACCTGCCCGGAATTCCGCTACTGCTTTTTTTGCCAGATTGATCGCCTGAGGAATCACCTGCTCAGGCATCAATTCCGAGGACTTCAGCTTATGATATGATGCTCCGAAAGTATTGGTCAGAATAATATCCGAACCTGCATTCAGATATGCTTTATGAGTATCAATAACCCAATCCGGCCGGGAAAAATTCAGAGATTCCGGGGCTTCTCCCGGCTTCAGACCGCGCTTTTGAAACTCCGTACCGCTGGCACCGTCCAGGATTACAAAATCTTTATTCAGTAAAATTTCAAATTTGTTTTTTGCAAAAATACTCACAACATTCACCTCTGCTGTGCAATTATTCGGATTTAATTAATTATTTAGCAATTTTAAACTTTTATCGGCGAAAACGTCCGCAGTAGCCGCCTCTTCTGCGCAGCACACAATTCCCTTTTAATCGGCATATACTGCAAGGATCCGGTACTTCGCTGATCGGTTCATCCAGAATAGCCATTATACAGGTTATTGACTTCATTGGCGACATTAAACCGTTATTCAATATTGTTACGCCGATTTTTCGATTGGCATCCAGAATTTTGAGAAATTTGTCCTGAACACTTAACGGCAGATCGCCATAGCCCGGAGAAAAGCGTGTACTGAGATATTTTCCTTGTTTAAGGAATTCTTTTCTTAATGAATCTTCTTTTTGGTCCAGATAGGTTTCAATTACCACGGACGCGCTGGCATCCAGAATCACCGCATGCTTCATGTCGAGTTGCTGAATCCGTCTTAATATAAAATCAACTTCCTGACCCAAGGTTGCAGCCATCAGAATCACTTGTTCCGCATTTCCTAAATGAGCATTGATGTCATCACCGATTAATACATGTTCCAATTCAGAACGCAACATGCTTTTCCAAATATTGTTCGGTTGTGCAACAGACAAAACTGTCTTAACGGCTTCATCCATTTCCGCCAGAAATTCATCGCTCAGAACCTGATTCTGATATCCCAAATAATTTAGTATCGCTTTTTTACTAATTCTGTTTTCCATCTGTTAATTCTCAGAACCGAAATGATTCATGACCAAATGAAACATTTACAGTTTGTTAACAAAATCACTTCTTAAAGTTTGCAATAATTTTTCCGATATCCGTGCGATAACTCATATCAGTAAAATGAATCTTCCTGATATTATTATAGACTGCCTGACGGGCAGCCTCCAAACTTTCTTTTACTGCAACTACCGACAAAACACGTCCGCCGTTTGTGATGATTTTTGCTTTTTGATCTGAATTTGAAGCAACAATTTGTCGTGTTCCATTATGATAAACCAAAATATCCGGATCAACCAGATCCAAACCGGTTATTTCATATCCGGTTTCGTATTTTCCCGGGTAACCTTGAGAAACAATAATGGTTGTCATCGCTACATTATCGGCAAAATCAAGTTCAACCGGTTTGTTTTCAACAGACTGCATGATATTTGTCAGGAGATCCGATTTGAGCCTCGGCAACAAAACCTCGGTTTCCGGATCGCCAAACCGGGTGTTGAACTCAAGCACATAAAGCTTGCCGTTTTCAACTAAATAACCGATGAACAAAATTCCGGTAAACCCCAAGTTTTCTTCTGCTAAACCTTTTTCTATTTTGTTAATTATCTCGTCCGACTGTCGATCCAAATCAGCTGTCCAATACGGATTGGGTGAAATACAACCAACTCCGCCGGTATTCGGTCCGAGATCGTTATCATAGATTTTCTTATAATCCATGGCAGTATCAAAAGGATAAATCTTGTTGCCTGACACAAAACATAACAAGGAAGCTTCAAAACCGGATAAGAATTGTTCCATCACGATTTCCGCTCCTTGATCGCCAAAAATCCGATTACGGAAAATATCGGTCAGGGCTTGTCTTGCTTCTTCCTCATTTTGACAAATCAAAACTCCTTTGCCGCCACATAAGCCATCCGCTTTAATCACCACCGGATAGCCGAATTCCTGTAAACCGGCTAATGCAGCATCGTAATTATCATATTTGAAATACTTGGCAGTCGGTATTTGATATTTCCCCATAAAGTCTTTGGCAAAAGCTTTGCTCGATTCAAGTCTGGCTGCCGCCTGATAAGGTCCGAACGCTTTGATACCTTTTGCCTCAAGATGATCGATAATTCCTTCACTTAAAAACTGTTCCGGACCGACAATAACTAAATCAATTTGTGTTTTTGCCAGAAAACGGTCAATTGACTCCATCTCATTATTCGGCAACTCGGCATTTATGATTCTCTCATTTGCTCCGCCGTTATGCGTCGAAATATAAACACGCTCCGTTGCCTCATTTTTTAATAAAGCTTCAGCAATTGCATGCTCGCGTCCGCCATTACCGATGATAAGAATATTCATTGTTTTTTCTCCTCTTTTTCTGCTCACCTTGGTTCTTCATAAATCAATATATACTCTGTTGTTTTCTACGATCAGTTTGTCTTCACAAAAATATTTTACAGCTAAAGGCAGAATTTGATGTTCTATTCTCAATACATATTTGGCAATATCTTCCGGCTGCCATTTTGCATCCAAAGCAATTGCCTGTTGCAAAATAATCGGCCCGGTATCTTGTCCTTCATCTACAAAATGCACCGTGGCACCGGAAACTTTTGCTCCTCTTGCATAAACCGCCTGATGCACGTTTGCTCCGTAAAAACCCTGACCTCCGAAAGCCGGCAAAAGCGACGGATGAATATTAATTATTTTATTTGGATATTTTGCAATCAGCTCAGGTGTGATATATCTTAAATAACCCGCCAAAACTATCAAATCTATTTCATATTCGGCAAAAAGTTCTATCAATTTCCGATCATAAAGCTGATTGGTCGGAAAATCTTTTTTCGAAATATGCAATGCGGGAATTTTGTTCTGTTCAGCTCTTATTAAACCGTAAGCATTTTTATTATTGGAAATCACAAGTGAAATTTCCCCGGCGAAAAAACCGGCTTGTTCCCGGTCAATCAAGCTTTGTAAATTTGACCCGCCACCTGAAATCAAAACTGCAATTTTTTTCTTAGTCATGTGTTTTTCCTTTAACTGCTGTTTCTGCTTAAATCCTGTTGCCAAATTGATCTGCACATTTTGCACAGATTGGTTAATCCTGCAAATTTCGTAAATCTACTTCACCGTTTCCGGGAATTACTTCGCCCATCAGAACATGGCCGATACTTCGGGATTTCAGATCTGCAATCACCTCTTCAGCTTCTTCAGCAGATACAAAAATAACCATTCCTATTCCCATATTAAAAGTAGCAAACATCTCATATATATTTACGTTACCCCATTGAGCGAGCAAGCGGAAGATTGCCGGAATCTGATAATCCTTCAGATCCCAGTAAACAGCCTGACCTTCAGCCAATGAACGCGGCAGATTTTCAATCACTCCGCCACCGGTAATATGGCTCAAAGCATGGATATCATATTTTTCCAGTAATGGCATGACTTCTTTCGTATAAATCCTGGTCGGGATCAGCAATTCTTCAGCTAAGGTTTTTCCCAATTGATCAATATATGTATCGATGTCAAATTTTTGCAGATCAAATATTATTTTACGAATCAGAGAAAAACCGTTGGAGTGTACACCGCTGGATTTAAGGCCGATCAGCTTGTCGCCGATTTTAACATTTTGCGGATTCAAAATGTTTTTCTCATCCGCAATACCGACTGCAAAACCGGCTAAGTCGTAATGATTCTCCTGATAGATACCCGGCATCTCAGCAGTTTCCCCACCGATTAAAGCCATTCCGGCTTGCTTACAGCCCTCTGCAACGCCGGCAACGACACTTGCCATTTTTTCCGGAATTAATTTACCGGTAGCGATATAATCAAGAAAAAACAAAGGTTTGGCACCCTGACAAAGCACATCGTTAGCACACATTGCAACACAATCGATACCGATCGTATCATGTTTATCCGCACGAAAAGCCAGATCAAGTTTCGTGCCGACACCGTCAGTTCCTGAAACGAGAATCGGGTTTTCATAATTCAGTACAGGCAGACGATACATACCGCCAAAACCGCCCAAATCCGAAACAACATTTTCGTCAAAAGTTTGTTTCACCAAATCCTTGATCAGTTTAACCTGTTGATAGCCCGCTTCTTTATCCACACCTGACTCTTTATATGTTAGTGACATAATACCTCCTAACTTTAACGCATCACACATCATTCAATAATCAATCGGATAATTTCCGGTAATACAATGATCGCAGAAAATATTTTCTCCGCCGCAAGCTTCCAGCAAACCTGCATGAGACAAATAATAAAGCGAATCCGCATCGATCTTTTCACGAATTTCTTCACAAGTTCTATTGTACGACATTAATGCTTCCGCATCAGGCACATCCATTGATAAATTACACGAATAGCGGTACATCGGAGAGGAAATTCTGACATGAACCTCTTTTGCACCGGCTTCCCGCAACATTTTTACCGTACGGATGGAAGTAGAGCCTTTGATAATCGAGTCATCAATCAGAATGATTCTTTTATCTTTTAAAACTTCCTTCACCGGATTGAGTTTTATATATATATCAGTCAATCTTTCTTCTTCATTTGTCGTCAAAAAAGTTCGTCCTATATATCTGTTTTTGATAATACCGTCTTTGTACGGAATACGTGAAGCTTCCGCATAGCCGATTGCCGCAATTAAACCGGAATCCGGAGCACCCATAACAATATCACCTTCTGTCGGACATTCTTCGTAAAGCAATCTCCCCATCTGGTTACGTGCCTTATAAACCGATAAACCGTCCCAATAACTATCCGGACGGGCAACATAAATCAGCTCAAAAATACAACTTTTCTTCTGTGTGTTTTTCGAATAGAGATGAAAATTCAGTTTATTTCCTTGAATCACGACCATTTCACCGATATCCAAATCTCTGACAAAATCAGCTCTGCAGGAATCAATGGCACAAGTTTCCGAAGCAATGATATAGCCGTCCTTCAACTTACCGACACAAAGCGGTTTCAAACCGTACTGATCTCTGAAACCGATCATTTTGTATGCATCCATATAGACTCCGGCAAAAGCACCGCGTAATTTGTTCAGATATTCTTTACCCTCTGCCAAAGATGAATGGAGCGCTTTTGCTAAGCCGTACAAAGAAAAATCCGGATTCAGAATATTTCCGTCAAGCGAAAGCAAACATTTTACGCCGTTGATATCATATTCTTTCGGCAAAATCGGCTGCTCAATATCGTATTTGCGATAATCGCCGTATTTAACATGCCCTAAGCCCCGATCTCCCGGAACACTCATTGAAATATTATCGGGAAATAAACTGTTGATCTGTCCGGAGCCTTTTTTGATTATTAATTGATTTGAATCCAACAAGCATACACCCGCATTGACTTGACCCCGATGCTGCAATGCATAGAGACCGTAGATCAAATAGTGGGCAGCTGCACCATATCGTTCAGTAGTAACACCTACAATTCCGCTCATTTTAATTGTCTTTCCTTATTTGAATGCTTTCATCTTGCTCAGCAACGTCTTCTGTCAATTCTTGTTTATAATCTTTTAATTTCTCCGTTAGATCCTGCGAGCCCAGGGCCAAAATCTGACAGGCCAACAAGGCTGCATTATCTGCCGCATCAACTGCAACGGTCGCTACCGGAACACCTTTAGGCATTTGGACAATTGAAAGTAAGGAATCCATACCGAGAAATGCCGATCCTTTAATCGGTACGCCGATCACAGGCAAAACCGTCATGCCGGCAATTACTCCCGGCAAATGCGCTGCTTTGCCCGCTAAGCCGATTACACATTTAATCTCATTTTTTTCAAAATCAGCAACACATCTTTGCAAAGCATCCAAAGCCCGATGGGCGGAAATCACCCTCACAATATATTCAACACCGAATTTATCTAACATTGCTAATGCTTTCTCGGCAATTGGATAATCCGAACTGCTCCCCATTATTATTGCAACTTTCATGATAATTATTTCTCCACTTCTAAAATCGTATTCAATTTTCCGACCAATTGCCGGCTAATATTTCAAAGTGTTTCGGATAATCCGTTATTGAGATGTTTTTGAATAAATCCGGATTCATCCGATCAATTAAGCTTCTGATCCCGATGACTTTTCCGTCTTTGGAAGCAATTGCGTCAATACCGCAATCGCCCGGCAGCTGATTGGATTGATTAATCGCCAGGATATCAACTTTATTTTTTATATTCTCCAAATCGGCACAGAACAGGGTAATGTTGCGCCCGCTGACCGGTGCTGTATAAACGGTTTGCCTCTGATCGGTAAGATAGCTGTTTTGAATCACAGCTACATCTTGCATCAGATGTACATATTGGTTGTTTTTATTTGCTGTAAAAAATAATTCGTCTTTGATTTGACCGAAATAGCCTGCATCAATCAAAGCCGACATTCCCGCTCCGATTCCGATCAGCAATCCGCCTCTTTCCTGAAGTTCTTGTATAGCTGTTTTTACTTGTTCTTGTTCAAGGACAGCGGTTAAGGCTCCGGAGATATTTTTGATTGCGGAAGCCAGATAGTCACCGTGAGGAATTGCCAATATTGAAGCTCCGGCAATTATACGAACAAAATTTTGCAAGCTGACATCATAATCTGCTTGATTCAAAGTTCTGATCACAGCTTGTTCTGCTTCAAATCCTGATTTCAGCATGGCTCTTGCCAAATCGTATTCTCCGGTTGCACCCTCAAACACCGGAATCAAAACCTTTTTCTTGAGCTTAATGATCGGTTCAATTGTTTTGTGATTAAACCCCGGATTGAGGATAGATTTTACTTCATAATCTGCTTTATCCGTCTTTTGTAAAATATCGGGATACACTTTGGCTAAATCTGCAGTTCTTTGATCGGTCAATTTTTCATAATCAAAATCTGCTGTTGTAATTCCGATATCGTAAAACAGCTCCGGATCAATTTCCAAATCGGCAGCTACTTCGATAATCAGATTACCCGGAATGAAACTTTCAGCAAAAGCAGTAAAGTCGTCATCCAATTCTATACCTAAAGCATTGCCAAGACCCATATCCTGTAAGGTATAAGCCAGACCGTATTCACTGATAGCTGAGGCTGCCAGGACTTTGCCGGCGCGATACAATTCGTTGTATGCAGCCATCACTTCGGCAAAGGAAGCAAAATTAATTATACCTTGTTCATTCACACCGACTCTGGTCAGCAAAATCTTTGAACCGGCTTGTTTAAATTCACGCGATACCACTTGATCAATCAAAGCGGTATTGACTGCAAAACTGACCAGTGTCGGCGGAACATCTATATCTTGGTAACTGCCGCTCATGGAATCTTTGCCGCCGATCGCCGGAATTTCCAATTGCGACATTACTTCAAATGCTCCCAATAGAGCCAAAAACGGTGTACCCATACGTTTGGGATCATCATGAATAGCCGGGAAGAATTCTTGCATTGAAATCCGAATATCTTTATATTTTCCGGTTAAAGCAATGTTCTTAACAACAGACTGAAGAACTGCATAATAACCGGCATGATAAGCTGAAGCTTTTGCGATTTCCGGATAAAAACCGTAAGTCATGACCGAAGCTGTTTGCGTATTCTCTGCCGGAAACTTTGTGACGATCCCGTCTTGAACAGTTAATTGGTTTTTGCCGCCATATTCAGCCAATACTTTATTTCTGCCTAAAGTTGAATCAAAATTCGTTGCCAGATTCTTGAAAATCGATTTATTTAAATTCAGCATTTGTTGTTCGGCACCGGTTCGGACTTCAAGATCAAAACCGAAATCCTCAAACGATGTGTCCAAAACGGCATTTTGGTATTTCACCGCACCGTTGGAATCAAGTAATTCACGACTCAAATCCATGATGATTTCATCGTTCCAGAACATTCTTAAACGCTTGGTGCCGGTAACTCTCGCAACTTCCGCATAGCGTACATCTTCTTCTTCACAATATCCGATAAATTCAACCAGATTCTCAGGACTGACTATGACCGCCATTCTTTCCTGGGATTCGGCAAGAGCAATTTCATAACCGTTGAGTCCGGGATATTTGGTGTAAACTTTGTTCAGATTGATATCCAGACCGTCGGATAATTCGCCAATGGCAACGGAAACTCCGCCGGCTCCGAAATCATTACATTTCTTAATCAATTTACCGGCTTCCGGTCTTTTAAATAAACGGATAATTTTTCTTTCGGCAAAAGGGTTACCGCGTTGTACTTCTGCTCCCGCCTTTTCCAGAGTTTTGGCAGTTTGGATCGCAGAAGAACCGATTGCAGCACCCAACCCGTCACGCCCGGTTGCCGCTCCGAGCAACAAAATAATATCTCCCGGTTCACCCGATTCGCGCACAACATTCTCTTTTTTGACCGCACCGACCAAAGCACCGAGTTCCATACGTTTGGCAGTGTAACCGTCATCATAATATTCGCGAATCAGACCGACCGGCGAACCGATTTGATTGGCATAGTCGGAAAAACCGTTCATTGCTTTGTTGCAGAGATATTTTTGCGGTAATTTACCGGGCAGGGTTTCGGCAAAAGGAGTCAGCGGATTTCCTGCACCGACAATCCTGATTCCCTGGATAACTTCACCTCTGCCGGATAACGGATCTCTGATCGCACCTCCAATACAAGTGTGCGCTCCGCCGTAAGGCTCTATTTCAGTCGGATGATTGTGGGTTTCATTTTTGAATAAGTGCAACCAACGTTCGATGTTACCGTTGACATCTAAATCAATCTCGATTGAACAAGCGTTAATCTCTTCCGATTCTTCCATATCATTCAGAATTCCGCGCCTTTTCAGTTCTTTCGCATTAATTGTCGCTAAATCCATTAAAGAGACCGGTTTAGGTTTGCGGCCGGCATAAACAAATTCTCTGGTGTTGAGGTATTTGAGATAACTCTTTTTGACCGGATCATGAAATGTACCATCCGTTATTTCAACATTTTCAATATTGGTCAAAAATGTCGTGTGCCGGCAATGATCCGACCAATAAGTATCCAGCATCTTTATTTCACAGAATCTCGGATCACGCTTTTCCCTGCGGAAAAAATCTTGAATAACCTGCAAATCATCAACATCCAGACCGACACCGCGCTCAGATTTGAAAGCTTCAAGCTCTGCTTGACTAAAGCGCAAAAAACCGTCGACCGGAAGATGTTCAGCTTCATCTGAAATTTCATAATCAAAACTGATCTCTGCCGGTTCTGTTTCTTTTTCAACTACGGGATTGATCAGATATTGCTTAATTAAAGCTAAATCGGTCTCATTCTCCAGCTCAAATTGATAACCTTTATAGTAACGTAAGTCATTAGGTTGACCCAGAATACTTTCGACATATTTCAAGGTTAAATCTTCAACTTGATTGTATTGACCGGATTTATCTTTGATAAAAATTAAATCTTCCGGTAATTTATCAATCAACTCACCATAGCGCGAATCAAAAATTGCCGTAATCAAATCCTGACGTTTCGACTGATCGGCAAATTGATAAATGTGGTAAATTTTCAGATCATTGATTTTTACTTGTAAAAAATCTTTAATATCTGCGAATAATGCATTGGCTTCCTGGTCAAATTCGGGAAATTTCTTAAAGACAATCATTTTCTTTTCTCTTTCAAAATATTCATGCAAAGCTATAAACTAATTTGACAAATATATAATTTATTACAGAATTTAATTTATTATTTTAACGTTAAGATTATCTAAAATTATTGTTAAAATTACCTCAAAATCAAATCAGATAATTCTTCCGGTTCGATTTTTTCACCATTACGATAAACACGCATGTTTCCGGCGGATATTTCATCGATCAAAACAATCTCACCCGTACTGTCAATACCGTATTCAAGCTTAATGTCAATCAATTGCAAACCGCGATCCGCCAGATATTTTTCAATTAAATCGGTAATTTTTATTGTTTGAGCAATTAAATAATCGTATTGCGCGGCAGTCAATAATCCGAGAGCCACCAAAGCATCTTTGGTAATCAGCGGGTCTTGTCTGACATCATCTTTCAAGGTGATCTCAACATAATTGTCCAGAGGCATCATCTCTTCGGCATATAAACCATATCTGCGAATAAATGATCCTACCGCATATTTCCGTTCAATGATCTCCAGACCCTTACCGAAAGGCTGACATTTTTTGACATTCATTGTGCCTTGGTCAAGGTCCGAACTCACTCTGTGAGTTTTAATCCCTGCGTCTTCCAGCATATTCAAAAACAAGTTCGTAACGCTCAGATTTTTCTTGCCCATACCTGTAACCGACAAACCGACTTCATTTGCCCCCGGATCAAAAACACCGTCTTTGCCGGTCATATCATCCTTAAAACGCAATTGAACTTCAGTCGGACTTATTTCGTAAACATCTTTGGTTTTACCTTTGTATAGAAGTTTCATTTTCTCTCCTTTATCGGTATTTAATCTCGATTGCCGATTTTTAAATTCCAGCCCCGGTTTATATTTCAGATCTATTTTTGCTTCAGCTTGAGTCAAACTGTCACAAATTACAAAAGCCCTGATGAACAGAGCCGTGAAACCTGTCCGTCTGGGCTTTTACCCCTCTGGTGTAATACATTATCTGTATCGTACCGCTCGGTCCTGGCTTTATCCGAGATATCTCGCCACCGGATCCCTAGATACTCTTTCACAATTATAATAATTGATAATCATCATACTTGTATACTGAAAAATTGTAAAACTTTGCCATAAAATTTAGTAATTATATTCTATTACAAACCTGTTTTTATTAACCGGACTTTGCAAATGTAAAATGATTAAAGCCGGGAACAATTGCCCGGCTTTAACCAAAGGAATTTAATTTTTCAAATTTAGTAACAATTTACATCTATCTTGTTTTGTATGTGTAAACGGTTATTGGAAATAAATTAAAATATTCGCATTTTATTCTCTGAGTAAAGAAACATAAACATAACCGTTTCCGCCATAATACGTAAACTTCACCATGTTGTTGACAAGTACCCCGCTTACTTTACTGCCTTCCGGAATAGTTCCGATAATATCTCCGTTCGGTGCATTTCTCACAGACAATGTCTGGTTGGCATATCCGGTGATCGGCGGGTTGTTGGTCGTTGTTGAGCTCGTAGCCACATAGTACGTTTCTTCACCATAATTGAACTTGAACCATACTCCCTGGAGCGTACCGGTTACATACAGCGGCCGCCAAAGTTGGCCTATGCTTGTACCGTTTGGCGCAAGTCTGATTATTGACCCTGCCAATACATAGCGCTTTACTGTTACCGGATTCTCTTGCAGTAATGAGGCATAAACATAACTGGTTTTACCCTTATAAGTAAACCTCACCATGTTGCTGACCAGGACTCCGCTCACTTTGTAACCTGTCGGAATAGTTGCTACAACATTTCCGCTCGGTGTATACCTCACATTTAAAGTCTGTTTGGCATAACCGGTGATCGGCGGATTATCAGCCGTTGTTAAATTCGTTGCTACATAGTACGTTCCGCCGCCATAACTGAATTTGAACCATACTCCCTGGAATGTACCGGTTACATACAGCGGCCGCCATAGTTTACCAACACTCGTGCCATTAGGTGCAAGTCTGATTATTGATCCCGCCAAGACATAGCGTCTTACCGTGATCGGATTCTCTTGCAGTAACGAGGCATAGACATAACTGGTTTTACCGTTATAGGTAAACCTCACCATGTTGCCGACAAGGACTCCGCTCACTTTGTAACCGGTAGGAAGAGTTGCTGCAACACTTCCGCCCGGTGTATATCTCACATACAAATTTTGTTTGGCGTAGCCGGTCATCGGCGGGTTATTGGTTGTTATTAAGCTCGTTGCTACGTAAGCCGGATTTCCTTTGTAAGTAAATCTTAACCAAGCTCCCTGAATTGTACCGGTCACAAATAACGGCCGCCACAGTTTGGTGATTTGATTACCGTTCGGTGCACTTCGGATGATTGAATTCGCTTTTATATAGCGCGTGACTGTGACCGGATTCTCTTGCAGTAATGAGGCATAGATATAACCTGTTTTACCGCTATAGGTAAATCTCACCATATTTCCGACAAGGACTCCCTGGACCCGATGTCCTATTGGGATTGTACCGATAATTGATCCGCCCGGACCATTCCTTACATTTGTTTTTTGCGTAGCATACCCGGTTATTGCAGGATTACCGGTTGTAACTAAACTCGCTGCGACATAAGCCGGTTCTTCGTTGAAGGTAAATCTGAACCATGCACCTTCGAAATAGCCGCTTGCAAAGATCGGTCGCCATAGCAGTGCGATACTGTTCCCGTTCGGACCATCCCGTATGATCGACTTTGCTTTGATGTATCTGGTAGCATCGGGATGGTAAGATATTGCGACGCCTTCATCGAAAACATAAGTTATAACTTCAGTTATCGGAGTGCCCGAAGACCAACCTGAATACCATATAAAATTGTCAAAACTATCAGGGATTGTCGCTTTAACAATTCGATTGCTTTTAAATGCCCCATAACCAATATTTTTTACCGTTCTCGGTATCACAAGATCTGTTAAACCATTGTTATAAAACGCATATCTGTCAATCGTAATAACAGAGGCGGGAATTGTTATTGTTTCCAGTTGATTTTCCTCAAAAGCATCTTCACCGATTGCAGTTACCGTATTCGGGATAGTGACTTTCGTCAGTTGTTTATTTTTAAAAGCACCGAAACCGATTTCTTTTACCTGCACACCGTTAATATATGCCGGAATATTCAGTTCACCGCCGGGCCCTGTATAATCTGTTATAACACCGTTATTCGGATTAATAACAAAATCACCGTCACCTGCTCGGGTTTGCCTGGTTTGACTGACAATGGAATCCATTTCCGATTCTATGATCTCATTTTCAATTGCATCTTTTATTGACGTTGCATCAGGATCTTCTTCAGTTTCTGATGTTTCAGATTCCAATTCTGCTTCAGCTGTCAGGCTTGTCGGTGCAGTCGCTGCTTCGGTCGGGTCAGTTGCTGCTTCTGTCGGTTCAGCCACTGCTTCCGTCGGTGCAGTCACTGCTTCGGTCGGTTCAGTTGTTTCTTCTGTTTCCGGTTCCGGCGATAATTCGCTGTCTCCGGTTTCCGATCCGACTGCTCCGGCTTCACTTTCACTCTCAGTTGATACTACTTCATTTGCTTCCTGATTTGCTCCCTCATTTGATTCCTGATCTGAAGCATTCGCTATTGTTGCAGATGTTTCAAGGACCGGCTCGACGTCATCAGGCTCAGGGCTACCCGGCTCAGCTGTTGCCGATAAATCAGGTTTAGTTGGCGCAGCTTCAGAACTTTCGACTTCGTTCGCATCCAGCGGTTCAGCTTTAACCTGCTCTGTGAAAACACTTCCGAAAACTAATGCAAATAAAACTAACAGGACCATTGTTTTTTGTGCAAAATTTTTCTTCCTCATTTCGTACATCTCCTTATAGAAATTCTTGAATTGTATCCGGTAAACTATCTCGATTGTTATAAAAAATATCCGATATTAAGTATTCATATTCCGATATTATGTATTAATATTATATACCTCATCCATGCTTATTCAATGATAATTCAAAACTTGACAAAAACAAAGACCTATTGATTAATTTAAGAATTACTGAATAGATCCGGTTCAGGCTTAACATATTGTGATATCAGGTTATACAGATAATTAAACAGTATAAAACAGGGAACAAAAACAGGTATAGCGGATGTCTCAGAAGAGACATCGCTATACCTTCAAGATTCTAAATAAAATTTAGATATATTCGGGGTCTTTCGATTCTATCCGACTCCTCCTGAACGTCTATGTTCAGTTAATAAAGAAATATAGATATAACCGGTTCTGCCGTTATAGGTAAACCTCACCATGTTACCGACAAGGACTCCGTTTACTTTACGACCTTTCGGAATAGTTCCGATAACACTACCGCTCGGTGCATTTCTTACATACAATTTTTGTTTGGCATATCCGGTAACCAGCGGATTACTGGTCGTTGTTACACTCCTGGCTACATAGTACGTTTTACCGCCATAACTGAATCTGAACCATGCTCCCTCATTATTGCCGGATACATATATAGGTCGCCATAATTTGCCTATGATTGTACCGTCTGGCGTAAGTCTGATTATTGATCCTGCTACTATATAGCGCTTTACCGCGGACGAATATTTTTGCACCAATGAGGCATAAACATAACCGGTTTTACCCTTATAGCTAAATCTCACCATATTGCCGACAAGGACTCCATGAACCAGGCCACCTTTCGGAATAGTTCCGATAATATCTCCGTTCGGTGCATTTCTTATATATACTGTTTGTTTGGCATATCCGGTCATCGGCGGGTTGCTGGTCGTTGTTGAGCTCGTTGCCACGTAAGCCGGATTTCCGTTGTAGGTAAACCTGAACCATGCTCCCTGGAGCGTACCGGTTACTAATAACGGTCGCCACAGTTTGATGATTTGGTTGCCGTTTGGTGCATTTCTGATGATTGAATTCGCTACTATATAGCGCGTTCCCTTGACCGGATTCTGTTGCAGTAATGAGGCATAAACATAACCGGTTTTACCGTTATAGCTAAATCTCACCATATTGCCGACGAGGAATCCCCGAACCCGCTGACCTCTTAGGATTGTACCGATAATTGGTCCGTTCGGACCATTCCTTACATTTATTCTTTGTTTGGCATAACCTGTCATCACAAGATTGCTTGTCGTTGTTAAACTTGTTGCTACATAAGCCGGTTTTCCGTTATATGTGAATCTCAGCCATGCTCCCTCGATTGTACCTTTTACAAATAACGGTCGCCACAGTTTGGTAATCTGATTACCGTTCGGTGAACTTCTGATGATTGAATTTGCTTTTATATAGCGCGTTACTGTGAACGGTTTCTCTTGCAGAAATGAGGCATACACATAAGCGGTTTTACCGTTATAGGTAAATCTCACCATATTGTAGATAAGAACTCCCTGAACCCGGCAACCTCTTGGAATTGTGCCGATAACTGATCCTGTTCCGGCAGGTTGATCCCTTACATTCAAGGTTTGTTTCGCATAACCGGTGATCGGAGGATAACCGATCGTCGTTACGCTCGTTGCTGCATAGACCCTTCTTCCGTTATAGGTAAATCTGAACCATGCTCCCTCGGGAATGCCTCTTGCAAATATCGGCCGCCACAATTTGGTAAGTACTTGACCTGCAGGATTATCCCGTATGTAAGAACCCGCCTTGATATATCTCGAACTTTCAACATGGCTATGAGGATGATAAGTTATTGATATTTTTTTACCGATACCGAACAGACCGTCTTGGATTTCCTTCATTGTATAGTTCGAAGCAGGATACCAGCCTGCTTGTAGATATGGACTATAAAACTCAAAATTCCGGGGGATTGTTGCTTTCGCAAGATCCGGATTAGCCTGAAATGACCCGTGTCCTATATTTTTTACCGATTTCGGTATCACTAATTCAGTCAAGTTGTTACTACTAAATGCACTTCTACCAATCGTAACAACAGAATTGGGAATTGTTATCCTGGTTAATTTGTTTCTGCTAAAAGCTTGTGAGTCTATTGTTTCGACAAAATTAGGAATTACAACTGATGTTAAACGATTACCGTAAAAGGCTCCTGCGGGTATCGTTATTAGTGAATTGGATAATATAACATTTGTTAAATTATTGGAAGCAAATGTAGAATTCCCCATGAAATAAACCGAATCCGGGATTGTTACACTGGTAAGTTTATTATTATAGAAAGCATGGTTACCAATTTTAGTTACCGTATTGGGAATCGTGACTTTCGTTACTTTTTTCCCGGCAAAAGCACGTTGACCTATTTCTGTAATCCGTGTGCCATTGATATATGCCGGAATATTTACTACACCACCGGGTCCGGTATATTCTGTTAATACACCGGTTTGTGCATCAAAGTTAAAATATCTCTGACTGCTTCTGGTTTGATTAGCTCTTACATTTGTTTCCGATTCCGTTATCTCATCTTCAATTGCCGTTGCGTCAGCATCTTCCGTTTCACTAGATTCAGTTTCTGCTTCTGCCGGTTCTGTTTCTGCTTCTTCCGGTTCTGTTTCTGCTTCCGCCGGTTCTGTTATTGCTTCCGCCGGCTCTGTTTCTGCTTCCGCCGGTTCTGTTTCTGCTTCCACCGGTTCTGTTTCTGCTTCCGCCGGTTCTGTTTCTGCTTCTGCCGGCTCTGTTTCTGCTTCCGCCGGCTCTGTTACTGCTTCCGCCGGTTCTGTTACTGCTTCCGCCGGTTCTGTTACTGCTTCTGCCGGTTCTGTTGCTGCTTCCGCCGGCTCTGTTTCTGCTTCTGCCGGCTCTGTTTCTGCTTCCGCCGGTTCTGTTTCTGCTTCCGCCGGCTCTGTCACTGCTTCCGCCGGTTCTGTTTCTGCTTCCGCCGGTTCTGTTACTGCTTCCGCCGGCTCTGTTTCTGCTTCCGCCGGCTCCGTTACTGCTTCCGCCGGCTCTGTCACTGCTTCCGCCGGCTCTGTTGCCGGCAATTCAGAATTTTCAAATTCATCAGAATCCGGTGATTCAGCTTTAACTTGCTGAGTGAAAAGACTTCCGAAAAATAATGAAAACAAAACTAATACGATTAATGTTCTTTGCGCAAAATTTCTTCTTCTCATATTTAATACAGCTCCTTTAAAATTTAATACGTTTCCTTGTAAAATTCCTAGTGTGTTTTCTTTTTAAAAGTTCTTGAATTTGTGTAATAACCTGTTTCGATTGTTTAAAAATTAATCGGAGTCTGACAGATATATGTTAACAGCAGTAACATTCATGCATATTGTATCAAGTATATAAACTTAGAGGCGTCAATAATAGAAATTGGCAGTTTTTTGTCATTGACAATTCTTGCAATATATTCAACTTGTCTTTGAGAATTAACCGGATATAACTGAAAAAAACTATGTTACTTCGGAAAAAGTCCCATCTTTCTTATTTAATATTGATATTTCAGATAGTAGTAACAATTCTTTAAACTGAGATTATTTTGAGCATTACCTTATATTAATCCGAACCGGACAAACATTTTATAATGGAATTCAATTAATTTCAAAAATTGTGATAACAATCACTGCGCTGAATAATCATTCAGATAAACTAATAACATCAGATATATCTAAAATAAGTTTTAAATAGAAAATTTATTCTTAAGATTATTCATTAGAAAGGAATATTATGAGTAACAATTTTACAGAAGAAAGAAACAAAGCATGGCAGGGTTTTAAACTTGGTAATTGGTCAGAAACAATAAATACCAGAGACTTTATCCAAAAAAACTATGAACCGTATACCGGAACAGATTCTTTTTTAGAAGAACCTACTGAAAATACAAAGTATTTATGGAATAAAGCGAGTGAATTAATTCAAGATGAGGTGCGTAACAAAACGGTTAACGTTGATTTATCTCGTTTCAGCGGTATTGATAAATTTGATGCCGGTTATATCGATCAAGACAAGGAAGTGATTGTAGGATTACAAACTGATGAGCCCATGAAAAGAATGATGAATCCGTATGGCGGTTTCAGAATGGTTAAAGGCTCTCTGAAAGCTTACAATCTGGAAATTGATCCGAAGATGGAACAACATTTTACAGAATTCCGCAAAACTCATAATGACGGTGTTTTCGATGCTTATACTTCTGAAATGCGTACCGTCAGATCAGTCGGTTTATTGACCGGTTTACCGGACGCCTATGGTCGCGGCAGAATTATCGGTGATTATCGTCGTGTTGCTCTTTACGGTATTGACTATTTAATTCAGGAACGTATCAAAGATAAAGATAATCTGACCGGAGATGCTACTGAAGATATTATTCGCAAACGCGAAGAATTCTCTGAGCAGATTCGTGCCTTACAAGCCATGAAATCAATGGCCGCAAAGTATGGTTTTGATATCGGCCGTCCTGCTTACAATGCACAAGAAGCAATTCAATGGCTTTATTTCGGGTATTTAGCTGCTATTAAAGAAAATAACGGTGCGGCAATGAGTCTGGGCAAGAATACGACTTTCATAGATGTCTATATTCAACGCGATTTGAATAACGGAACATTAACTGAAAAAGAAGCGCAAGAATTGATCGATCAATTTGTGATCAAATTACGTCTGGTTCGTCATTTAAGAACACCCGAATATGATGAATTATTCGCCGGCGATCCGACCTGGGTAACAGAAAGCATCGGCGGAATGGGCGAAGACGGCCGTACTTTGGTAACTAAAACCGCTTTCCGTTTCTTGCATACCTTGACAAATTTGGACACATCTCCGGAGCCGAACATGACTGTTTTATGGTCAAATGATTTACCGCGCGGCTTCAAAGATTACTGTGCCAAAATGAGCATTCAAACCGACTCAATTCAATACGAAAATGATGATTTACTGCGTCCTATTTATGGCGATGATTGTGCGATTGCCTGTTGTGTATCCGCAATGCAAGTCGGTAAACAAATGCAATTTTTCGGTGCCAGAGCAAATTTAGGCAAAGCCCTCCTTTATGCTCTGAACGGCGGTATTGATGAAATCAAAAGAGATAAACAAGGAAATTTAATTCAAGTTTTCGACGGCATTGAGAAAAATACTGAAGAAATATTAACCTATGACAAAGTTGTCGCCGATTTCAAAAAAGTAATGGATAAATTAGCAAAAATTTATGTTAATACGATGAACACGATTCATTACATGCATGATAAATACGCTTATGAAGCCGGTCAGATGGCATTGCATGATCCGGAAGTTCATCCGTTCATGGCATTCGGAATTGCCGGTATTTCTATTGTTGCCGATTCTTTGTCAGCCATCAAATATGCCAAAGTTCGTCCAATCCGTGATGAAAACGGAATTACCGTCGATTTTGAGATCAACGGAGATTTTCCCAAATTCGGTAATGATGATGATCGTGTCGATACAATTGCTCAAGATGTTTCGCAGTACTTCATGGATGCATTGAGAAAGACACCTGCCTATCGCAACGCAGAACATACATTGTCTTTATTAACGATTACATCAAATGTTACTTACGGTAAGAAAACGGGTGCTACACCTGACGGTCGTAAAAAAGGAGAACCTTTTGCTCCAGGTGCAAATCCGATGCACGGCAGAGACGAGTCCGGCGCTTTAGCTTCCTTAAATTCGGTCGCTAAATTAAAATATGAAAATTGCTGCCAGGACGGTATTTCAAATACATTCTCAATTATTCCCGGTTCTCTCGGCAAAAATAGCGAAGAAAGAATTAACAACTTAGTTAATATTTTAGACGGCTACTTCAACCAAGATGCTTTCCACATCAATGTTAATGTTTTGGAAAGAGCATTATTAATCGATGCTATGAATCATCCTGAAAAATATCCGAATCTTACAATCCGGGTATCCGGCTACGCCGTGCGATTCAATCAATTAGACCGGGAACAGCAAGAAGATGTTCTTGCCAGAACGTTCCATGAAGCTTTATAGTTTGTATAATGAAACTTAAAAAGTGACTGCCTTCATGAGGCATTCACTTTTTTCAGTATTTGCTCAAAAATTGGAGTTCAGCAAATCATAATTTGCACAGCGCCGAATTCTGAGCAGAAACCGTGTTTTAAGATATGAAAGGATTATTTGACAATGAGTAAGCAAGAGCAGCAAATTACAGGACAATTACATTCAATTGAAACGATGGGTTTAGTTGACGGTCCGGGTATCCGTACGATCTTCTTTTTGCAAGGTTGCCCTCTGCGCTGTTTGTATTGTCATAATCCGGATACCCAAGATCTTAACGGCGGAAGAATCGTTACTCCGTCCGAAATTTTGCAATTGGCTAAGCGTTATAAACCATATCAGGGTGAGGATGGCGGTGTCACTTTTTCCGGCGGGGAACCTTTATTACACGGTGAATTCTTGGCTGAAACTGTCAAACTGTTAAAAGAAAATGATTTTAATATTTGTATCGATACCTCCGGCTACGGTCAAAAGGAATATTATTCTCAAATTTTTCCCTATGTTGATACGATTCTCTTAGATGTTAAGGCATTTTCGGAACAGGCTTATTCAGAGATGTGTTTCGTTAAACAAAGGCCTTTGCTTGATTTCATGGATCGGCTTGAAGAGTACGGTTTTCACGGACAAATTTGGGTCAGACATGTCATGGTTCCCGGTTATACCGACAATAAAAAATCGATGCAGGAATTGATCCAAACTATCGAACCGATTCAGCATTTGGTCGAGCGCCTGGAAATTCTGCCTTATCATACAATGGGGAAAGAAAAATACAAAGAATTAAATATGCCCTATTTACTGGAAAATGTGGATCCGATGAATAAAGAAAAAGCAAAAGAATTCGAAGTTTATGCTAACGTACTATTGGCTGAACAAATGAGTAAAGATCGCATTGAACTGAAAGAAAAACCGGAAACCGAAACTTCTGTATTGGCAACTAACGTTTCACTTGAAGAACAAAACAAGATAACGGGAAGTTTCTCAGATTTGCCATTATTACAACATATACATCCGGATATTTTACATGACATCCGGCATCAATTAGTTATAAAAAAACTGAAGAAAGAAGAAACCTTGTTTGAAAGCGGAGATGATCCCGATTATATGTACATCATCTATTCCGGTGCTATCAAAATATTTAATGTCTTGCCTAACATGAAAGAACAGATTTTCTATATTTATCGAGAAGATTCTTTTGTCGGAGGGCATAATCTGTTATCAGGAAGCAAGTATTGGTACACAGGTGAAGCATTAATCGACTCTGTTATCATCGCTATCCCTGCAAAGATTTTCAACACTTATTTTTCTAACAAAAAATCCGTCTTGAAAGAAATATTAAGTCAGAGTTTTGCCAGAATCCGCTGGGCGGAAGATTTGATTAATCGCCTGGCAACCTTAAATTCATCAGTTAAAACAGCCGGTCTGCTCATGCGTTTAGCAGAAAATTTCGGGATAAAAAAGAATGGTCAGATTCAGATTCCCATGAAATTCGATCGTGCCGAGATGAGTAATTTTTCAGGATTAACCAGAGATTCCTTAACCAGAAAACTTGGAGAATTTGAAGAACTCGGCTACATTCATATGGAAAATGAAATTTTGACCATTCTCAATTTCGATGCTTTAGAGTCTTATCTAAATTAGTCTTTCATTTATCTTAATTGTTTACTTTGTTGTCCCGCTTTTTATAGTCTAAGCTTTTCCATAGCCTAAGCTTTATTATAGTCTGAGCTTTTCTATAGTCTAACTTTTTTATAGTCTAAGCTTTTCCATAGTCTACGCTTTTCTATAGTCTGAGCTTTATTATAGTCCCGGATTTTTATTTCCGGAGTAAAGAAGCATAGACATAGCTGGTTCTGCCGTTATAAGTAAATCTGACCATGTTACCGACCAGCACTCCGCTTACTCTGTAACCTGCCGGAAGCGTTGCTACAACACTTCCGTTCGGTGTATTTCGCACATACAATGTTTGTTTCGCATAGCCGGTCATCGGCGGATTTGTGGTCGTTGTTGAGCTCATTGCAACATAAGATGATCTTCCGTTATTAGTATATCTTAACCAGGCTCCCTGAATTGTACCGGTTACCAAGTACGGACGCCACGGACGGCTTATTATGCTGCCGTTCGGGCTGTTTCTGATTACTGAATTGGCTAATACATAACATTTCAGTTTAACAGGTACAGCTTGCAGGTTTTTCGCATATACATATCCGGTTTGACCGTTATAGTTCACTCTGACCCATTCTCTGATCAAGGTTCCCGAAATTTGTTTGCCTAAAGGATAAGAACCGATCAGACTGCCGTTCGGGCTACTGCGGACATTGAGCTCGCCGCTTGCATAACCGGTTATACTCGGAGATGAACTCGTAAGATTACTTAAAAAGACATATCTATCTGCGTTTCCGACTTTATAATGCAGCCAACTGCCCCTGATTGTTCCGGTTACATAGAACGGTAATCTGCTTTTATAGACTATACTGCCGTTCGGACTTGTTCTGATATTTGAGCCCGCCATTACATATCTGCTGATCCGAACCGGATTCGCCTGCAACAATGATGCATAGATATAACCGGTCTGACCGTTATAGGTAATCCTGACCCTATCTCCGACCAGAACACCTGAAACTTGACGACCAATTGTAATTGTACCGATAATTGATCCGTTCGGGGTATTTCTTACATACAATTTTTGTTTGGCATAGCCGGTCATTGCCGCATTTCTGTTAGTGACTAAATTCGCTGCAACATATGCAGTTCTTCCGTTATAGGTAAATCTGAACCATGAACCTTCAAAGAAACCGCTCACCAGAATCGGTCGCCATAATCTTGTGATCACACTGCCGTTCGGTGCAGTTCTTATTCTTGAGTTGGCATAGATATATCCTGTAGTTACAGTCGGTTTCGGATTAACCACTGAGAAATTTATTCTGGCGGAATCCACTGAACCGGCTGAGTTTGATGCAGTGACATATGCGGAATATTGTCCGGCAGGCAGTGTGTTGATTGACAAAACTCCGTTCGGCATACTTTGCGTAAGTACCCTTTGTGAGCCCTTGTCAATACCTATTGTAAATTTGGTAGGATTGTTATTGCCACTTGCCCTGAAGGTCAAGGTTTCTCCCACAGTAGCCGAACTCTTCGAAACCGTTAAAGTTGCACTTGTCGGTGCTACTGATTTAGTAGTAAAGTTATATACGTTGGATTCCAGATATTGCCCATTTAATGTGGAATAAAACTTATAGTAGTATGTGGTACCTGGTTTTAGTGCTGACGTCCATTTGCCTGTTCCCAAATCATAAAATATATACGGTACATTGGCAGCATAAATATCTTCCGGAACTTTTGTTAAGCTGTTTGGGTTTTCTCCAATAAAGAAACCATAATGTGATATATTATATCTTCCGCCATAGTCAAATCTGATTTGGGCACTGGTTGACGTGACATTCGAGAATGATGCAGTACCTCCCCAACTCTCCAGGGTGCTCGGTGTAGATGTTCCACCTGCTTTTTTAAAGACAAATATCTTGAAGGCATTTTCGAAACCTGCACTCCAATGATCCATTGGAACAACCGAGTTTTGCATCCTATAACTATAGTTTGACGTATTAATAGAATTCATCACATAAGGTGTACCGTGATTCAAGCTTGAGATATTATCAATTGCTGCTACGTGGCCTGATTTCTGTACAATTACTTGATACCCATTATTTACATAATGCATGATTGTTGCTTTTTTGTTCGCCAGAGATCCTCCAATATCTATATCTGCAGTAGAGATCAACTTACCATTTGATATTGCAACAACCTCAGGTCTGGTAAAATTGCAATAACCATTGTTACTTACCCCTCTCCCATAACGTGCCAACATCGTTTGATGTAATACCGGAGGAGTAAAAGAAAGTGCAGAATAAGCGCCGGATTGAATAAGAATTTTTGTATATGCAACTGCATAACACCAACCGGAATACGAGGTACCATTATTAAAACCATTGTTCGTACCGTTACCCCAATAACGATAATCTGCTTCTACCTGTCTCTGATTATTGTTCATTGGCAAATCTGCATCCGCCGTATTATCGATTATCGGGCTGGTTGATTCAGCTTCTTCTGCCGGTTCAGCTGCTTCTTCTGCCGGTTCAGTTGCTTCTTCTGCCGGTTCAGCTGCTTCTTCTGCCGGTTCAGTTGTTTCTTCTGCCGGTTCAGTTGCTTCTTCTGCCGGTTCAGTTGCTTCTTCTGCCGGTTCAGTTGCTTCTTCTGCCGGTTCAGTTGCTTCTTCTGTCGGTTCAGTTGTTTCTTCTGTCGGTTCAGTTGTTTCTTCTGTCGGTTCAGTTACTGATACAATTGTTTCTACTTCACTTTCATTTGGCTCAACATCATCTGATTTCTGAATTGAATCATTTGCTATGGTTTCAGATGTTTCAAGCACAGATTTATCTTCTTCCGATAAATCAGTTTCAGCTATTTCTGATTCAGCACTTTCAACTGAGTTCCCATCAAGCGGTTCAGCTTTAACCTGCTCTGTGAAAACACTTCCGAAAACTAATGCAAATAAAACTAATAGAATTAATGTTTTTTGTGCAAAATTCTTCTTTACCATTACGTACATCTCCTTACTAATACTTATGCTCTTTTGAAATTCTTAAATTATAATGAGTATAATCAGTTATTTTAATTTTCTATTATCAATAGGTCCTTAAAACACTTAAAAAACTTAAAAAAATCGAATTTCATATAAATACGTTTTATTATATCAGAAAAAATGTGTAAAATAAGAAAACTCATAAGATACAGTAGATGAAGTAAGAATATCCTAATCTGAAAAATCAGCAAAACTGCTTTACTAAACTGAGTAAACAATCAGAACAAATGATCAAAAAACAGTACAATTACAACATATCTTTATAATCCAAACTGCCGGCTTAGCCGGCAGTTTGCTCTGTCCCTATAAGGGGCTTTTACCGGCCGGGCTTGACGCCCGCCCGAATTTCTACGTCATGCACCTCTTTTTCAGCTACTGCTAAAGCAGTTTACTTCTTGCTCTTTTCATTTGTAATTATTAGACAGGATCCTTTTGCAGTAAAGAGGCATAGACATAGCTTGTTTTGCCGTTGTAGGTAAACCTGACCATGTTACCGACCAGGACTCCGCTTACTCTGTAACCTGCCGGAAGCGTTGCTACAACACTTCCGTTCGGTGTATTTCGCACATATAATGTTTGTTTCGCATAGCCGGTCATCGGCGGATTACCCGTCGTAGTCAAACTCATTGCCACATAGGCGGTCCTGCTGTTATAGGTGAACTTGAGCCAGGCTCCTTCGATTGTCCCGCTGACCAACAGCGGACGCCATGTTCTGATGATTATGCTGCCGTTAGGTGCACTTCTGATGATCGAATTGGCAATTATATAGCGCGTTACTTGAACCGGGGTTGCTTGCAACAAGGAAGCGGAGATATAGCCGGTCATGTTGTTATAGGTGAATCGCACCATGTTACCGACCAGAACTCCCTTTACCTGACGACCGATCGGAATTGTGCCGATCACCGATCCGCCCGGAGCATTCCTTACATTAATTGCACTCTTCGCATATCCGGTAATCGGCGGATTAGTAGTCGTGGTCAGGCTTGTTGCCACATAGGCAGAATTGCCGTTATAGGTAAACTTAGTCCAGGCTCCCTCCAGTGTGCCGTTGATCAGCAAAGGACGCCACAATTTGGTGATCATACTCCCGTTCGGGGCACTTCTGATGATTGAATTAGCTTTGATATAAGTTGTTACCTTAACCGGATCTGCCTGCAGCATAGATGCATAAACATAGCAGGTTTCTCCCGAATAAGTAAATCTGACCCAGTTACCTTCCAAGGTTCCGCTTACTTTGTGACCTCTGAGTATTGTGCCGGTTACCGATCCGTTCGGGCTGCTGCGTACATTAGCCGTACTCTTGGCATAGCCGGTAATCGCCTGCGGGATGGTTGTGGTTAAATTCAGAATAACATAGGCTGCTTGACCTTGATGAGTAAATTTGAAGTAGTTGCCGTCAACTGTACCGGTGACATAAATCGGCATTTTTAAGGTTTCGATTATTTGTCCATCAGATGTCCTTCTGATATTGGAACCGGCTTTGATATAACGAAGTAATGACACTCCGGGATCAAAGCAATGTTCAAGGATTTGTTCGGTTCTTGGGTTGTATACAAGAACATAATCACCCCAATATTGGCTAGTAGCTGTAATTGACTCAATACTATCAGGAATTGAAGCGGAAATTATCAGGTTTTCCTTAAAAGCATTTCTCCCAATACTGGTAACACTTTCCGGAATCGTTACACTTATTAGTTGATTACAGTAAAACGCTGAAATCCCAATAGTCGTTACGGAATCAGGAATTGTTACACTGGTTAATTCTTTTTCTCTAAATGCATCATTTCCTATAGCTGTAACTATTATTTCATTGATACTGGAGGGGATTATTACATCTTTATCTGTTCCGTTGTATTCGAAAATTGTTCCAGTTACATCTTCAATTTCAAATGTTTGAGGAAAACAATAAAAATCTATTTGTTCTATGCTGGGATTTAAAATATCCGGTTTAGGTGTTCCATCTTTTAAATTACCAAAGCGAGTAATCTTAGTAATACCGTTCGATATCATTTTGTTTGTAATTGGATTAGCTTTGAACGAAGATTCACCTATAGTTGTCACTGAATCCGGAATTGTAATACTAGTTAGATGATTGAATACAAATGCGCTTTCGCCTATCGTTGTCACGGAATTCGGGATTTTAATACTAGTAAGATGATTCTGCCAAAATGCAGATACTCCTATGGTTTTTACGAAATCAGGAATTCTTACACTCGTCAGTTGATTATGTGAGAATGCATAATCTCCTATTGTTATTACAGAATCCGGAATTATAATACTATTTAGTTGCTTATGGTCAAATGCCATATCTCCTATGGCCGTTACTGCTTTTCCATTAATACTTGCAGGAATTTCTACATCCTTACTTGTGCCATTGTATCCGGTTATCGTAATTGTTCCATTCTCTTCGACATATTCAAAATCTCTTTCAGGACTGGCAGTTCTTGTTCTAAATCCTGATTCTGAGGAATTTGTTGCTTCAACATCAGAATCTTGTTCGTCTATATTCTCATTAACATCTTCAGTCACTTGTTCAAAGTCAGCATTAGATTCTGTTGATGAACCAATAGCTTCATTGGCATTTTCTGGCTGTTCAATATTGAACTCAGTTGCTTTACTGTCATACTCGGAAGTACTCCCAATTGTTGACTCCCCTGCCATATCAGGAACATCATTTTCTGATTCGATCGTTGTTTCAACATGAGACGGTTTATCTACTTCATCAAATTGATCAAGGCTTTGTTTTGATGGTAGTTCAGTAGAATTTGTTTTAACTTCTGTTGCAGATTCAACTGTTGATTCCAAAAATTCATCGTCTGTTACTACTTTTGAATCAACTGCAGAATTCGATGATTCATCCATAGAAATTGTATCATTTTCCTGGATTGCCTCATTATCTGATGCAGGAGGAATATCCGGACCTTCCAAGGTTTCCGTTTCCACATCCATCTGTTCAACATCTTTTAGAGATTCTGTAGAGTTTTCAGCAAGTGCAGATTCTTCTTCAATTGTTGTTTCAGCTTGAACTTGCTGAGGGTTAATAATAAAAGTTGTTAACATGATCAATAATACCAGTGCAAATGCCTGAATTCTCAAATATAGTTTTCTCTTCATAGGATTGTCCCTTCTAATTAAATTGTTCTGACTATAAAATCACCTTAATAATGAGGCATATATATATCCGGATTTGCCTGAATAAGTAAACTTGATCCAATTACCTACTAAGGTTCCGCTTACTTTGCTATTTGCTGGCAATGAACCGATTACACTACCCCCGGGTGCACTTCTTACATTGACTGAACTTTTTGTGTAGCCCGTAATTGCCTGTGATTGGGTAGTTGTTACATTTAGATGGACATAAGCCGTTTGACTTTTATGAATAAATTTGAGGTAGTTTCCTTCTATTGTACCCGTCACATAAATCGGCATCGTTAATGTTTCGATTATTGTGCCGGTTGGTGTTTTTCTGATATTAGAACCCACTTTGATATAGCGCGTTACTTTAACCGGGGTTGCTTGCAATAAGGAAGCAGAGATATAACCGGTTCTGTTGTTATAGGTGAATCGCACCATGCTACCGACCAGAACTCCCTTTACCTGACGACCGATCGGAATTGTACCGATCACCGATCCGCCCGGAGCATTCCTTACATTAATTGCACTCTTCGCATATCCGGTAATCGGCGGATTAGTAGTCGTGGTCAGGCTTGTTGCCACATAGGCAGGATTGCCGTCATAGGTAAACTTAGTCCAGGCTCCCTCCAGTGTGCCGTTGATCAGCAACGGTCGCCACAATTTGGTGATCATACTGCCGTTCGGGGCACTTCTGATGATTGAATTAGCTTTGATATAAGTTGTTACCTTAACCGGATCTGCCTGCAGCATAGATGAATAAACATAGCAGGTTTTTCCCGAATAAGTAAATCTGACCCAGTTACCTTCCAAGGTTCCGCTCACTTTGTGACCTCTGAGTATTGTGCCGGTAACCGATCCGTTCGGGCTGCTGCGTACATTAGCCGTACTCTTGGCATAGCCGGTAATCGCCTGCGGGATGGTTGTGGTTAAATTCAGAATAACATAGGCTGCTTGACCTTGATGAGTAAATTTGAAGTAGTTGCCGTCAACTGTACCGGTGACATAAATCGGCATTTTTAAGGTTTCGATGATTTGTCCATCAGATGTTCTTCTGATATTGGAACCTGCTTTGATATAAAACTCAAATTTAATAGTCATCCCGGAATCAAAGCAATATTCCAGTACATCGGAAATGCCCGGATTTTCTTTAATCGTTTCACCATTAGCCCCTTGAATATATGTAATACTCGCCGGAATTGAAGCATGACTTACCGGATTCCCGCTAAAAGCAGAAACTCCGATGTTTACAACGCTGTTAGGAATTATAACTCTTGTGAGGTTGTTCCCTTTAAATGCATCCGCTTCAATCTTGGTAACGCTGTTCGGAATTGTTACACCGGTAAGTTGTTTACCGGAAAAAGCACTTTTCCCTATTGCTTTTACTGTTATTCCATAAACACTTGCAGGAATTGTTACATTTTTACTTGTACCATTGTATCCGGTAATAGTTTCGTTAAAATCTTTTATTTCAAATTCTTGAGGGAAACAGTAAAAATCAATGTCTGCCTTTGTAGGATTGAGAATATCAGCCATTTGCAAAAACGATTTTCTGACAATCCTTGTAATGCTATCCGGTATCGTTTTTTCCACAATCGGATTATGCTTAAACGAGTCTTCTGCTATGCTGGTAACAGAACCAGGAATTACTACATTAGTGAGCTCATTATGTATAAATGCAATTTCTCCTATCGTTGTCGCGGTATTTGATATTTTTACACCGGTTAATTTATTATAACTGAAAACACCGTAGTCTATTGTTTTTACCGAATCCGGAATATCTACATAGGTTAGTTTATTATTTGCAAATGCAATACTTCCCATCGTTGTCACGGAATCCGGAATTTCGATACTGGTTAAATTATTATACGCAAATGCACCCATGCCAATTGTTGTCACGGTATTCGGAATTTCTACATAAGTTAATCTGTTAAAATAAAATACACTATCTCCTATTGCTGTTACGGAATTCGGAATTACAACACTGATCAATTTATTAGACTGAAATGCACTATCCCCGATAGTTGTTACAGAACTCGGAATATCGACGTTCGGTAATAAATTATACTTAAAAGCACCCTCTCCTATCGTTGTCACGGAATCCGGAATTTCTACATACGTTATTTCATTCCAATAAAACGCATAGGGCTCTATCACTGTTATAGAATTCGGAATTATCACACTGGCGATCTGATTATGACCAAATGCTCCATCTCCTAAAGTTGTTAAGTTCGCCGGAAGATCGATATTCGTTAATTGATTGTAAGCAAATGCATCACTTCCAATTTTAGTAACACTGTCCGGAATTTCTATACTGGCAATACTTTTATAAAAAAACGCTTCATTTCCTATTTTTGTTACTGTCTTTTCATTTATTTTTTCAGGAATTACTACATTCGTACTTGTTCCAATGTAACCGGTTATTGTAATCGTGCCGTTTTCTTCAATAAATTCAAAATCAGAATTTGCGGAACGTGCGGAAGGCCGGTTAGAAATCGTAGTTTCAGCGGAATGTGTTAATTCATTTAATATGGCTTCTGCTGAATCTGTCTCAGTTTCTGTATTTTCGGTTTCAGTTACAGTAACTGATGGTTGTTCTGCATCAAGTTCAGCCGGTTGTTCAGCTGGTAGTTCAGTTGGTAGTTCAGTCGGCAGCTCTTCAGTAGCTGAGGATTTTTCTGCTAAAGTTTCCTCTTCTGCCGGTGTTGTTTCAGCAACCGGAGAATTCTCTTCGGTTGGTTCAATTTCCACAGACGAAGATTCATCTTCAATTGACATCGCTTCAGCAACCGGAGAATCAACCTCCGATGTTCTAGTTTCAGATTCTGTTGTCAAATCTTCGGTTATTTCTGTGGTTATAACTGTTTCATCTGTTTCTAGCGTTTCAGCTGTGCCAGTTGTACCTGCTGTTTCAGCTGTGCCAACTGTGGTGGTAGTTTCAACTGTTTCTGTTTCTATGGTTCCTGAAGTTCCGGTTGTATCTGTAGATTCAACAGTATCTGTTGATTCTACAGTTTCTGTCGATTCAACAGTTTCTGTGGATTCTGCATTTACCTGCACAGATAAGAAATTAGTGCATAAGAATGCTATTAATAGTACCCATGCAATACCTTTGGTAAAAAAACTCCTAGTGTTAAACATTGTTGTCTCCTAAAATTATATTATTTCATAGTCATTCTTTTCCTTTTCAATAGGTTGACTATGCTTTTTTAGATATTGTGAATTGGTTCTTTCTCCTGCCACTTGATGGTTTAACAAAGACTTCAACCACAGACTGACGCATGTCCATCATGTCAAATAACACAGAAAACATCAATGTTATTTGTGCAAAATTTTTCTTCATTTCGTACATCTCATTTTAGAAATTCTTGAATTGTATCCGGTAGATTGTTTCGATTATTCTTAAAATTATTCAATATTATATATTTAGTATTATATGTTTTATCTATATTTGTTTGATTATAATTCAAAACTTGATAAAAGACAAAGATCCGTTGAGTAATTTAAGGATTACTCAACAGATCCCGGATTTAGGTTTTATATGTTGTGGTATCAGGTTATGCAGATAATTAAACAGCAAAAAAGTGGTATCAGGTTATACAGATAATTAAACAGCAAAAAAATTCGGGAACAAAAAAATAAGTGTAGATATCAGAGTTAAAACTCTCTGATATCTACACTTTTAAGATTCTATAATACCTGTGAAAATTGTTTTTTCTTTACTGTCTCAGCTTTTTATTTTCTGAGAAATACAGCATAGACATAGGCTGTTCTGCCGTTGTAAGTAAACCTGACCATGTTACCGACCAGGACTCCGCTTACTCTGTAACCTTTCGGTACAGTTGTAACAACACTTCCGTTCGGCGTATTTCTCACATATAGTTTTTGTTTGGCATAACCGGTCATCACGGGATTTCTTGTTGTCGTGGAACGAATTGCCACATAGGCCGGTTTACCGTTATAGGTAAACTTGAACCAGGTTCCCTGAATTGTACCGCTCACACGAAGCGGGCGCCACGGTCTGGTGACTATACTGCCGTTCGGGCTGCTCCTGATTATCGAATTGGCATATATGTATCGCGTTGTTTTTGCAGGTACAGGATTCTTTTGTAAGAGTACGGCATATACATATGCGGTCTTTCCTTTGTGAGTAAATCTCACCATATTACCGACAAGGACACCCTTGACTTGAGTACCGCGCAGTATTGTATCCGTGACTGATCCGTTCGGCGTATTTCTTACATATAATTTTTGTTTGGCATAACCGCTTATTACGGGATTTCTCGTTGTCGTGGAACGCAATGCAACATAAGCAGTACTTCCGTTATAGGTAAATTTAAACCATGCGCCTTCGATTATTCCGGTTACCAAAAACGGGCGCCACGGTCTGCTGACTATACTGCCGTTCGGTGCACTTCTGATTATTGAATTCGCTAATATATAAGTGGTTGCACGGACAGGATTCTTCTGTAAGAGTACGGCATATACATATGCGGTCTTTCCTTTATGAGTAAATCTCACCATATTACCGACCAGGACACCCTTGACTTGAGTACCGCGCAGTATTGTATCCGTGACTGCCCCGTTAGGCGTATTTCTTACATAAAGTTTTTGTTTGGCATAGCCGGTCATTGCAGGATTTCTGTTAGTTACTAACTTAGCTGCAACATATGCTGTTCTTCCGTTATAGGTAAACTTCAGCCATGCTCCCTCTATTGTCCCCGTTATTAAGATTGGTCGCCATAGTTTTGTGATGATGTTACCGTTCGGCGCACTTCTGATTATTGAATTCGCATATATATAGCCTCTAACTATTACAGGTTTTGCTTCAACAACAGTGAAGGTAATCCTTGCCGAATCTGTGGAACCTGCTGAGTTGGCTGCAGTTACATATGCAGTGTATTCTCCGGCAACCAGTGTGTTGATTGACAAGACCCCTTCCGCCATATCCTGAGTAAGTACTCTTTCCGAATCCTTATCGATTCCTATTGTGTATTTTTCAGGATTATTATCACCACTGGCAGTGAAGGTCAAGGTTTCTCCCTCTGTCACAGAATTTGAAGAAACGGTTAAGTTTGCTGATGTCGGTGCGATCGCAGGCGTCGTAAATGATTGCAGCGAACCATCATATCTGGTACCGCCTATTACAGCATAGAATTTATAATAATATGTAGTGTCAGGCTGAAGTGCTCCAAACCACTTATTGCAATTGTAATACATTACGGAATGAGGATTTGGATAAGTTTCTTCTTTGTGAGTTAAGTTATTGGGATCACTGCCAAAATAGCAGCCAAAAGAGCTTGTACGCTGTGCCGTATGAAATGCCGTTCTAAAAGTTGCGTCTGTTGCTGTCAATCCTTCAACCCAGTATCCGGTTACGATATCATCCAAATTTCCGGTTGTTGATGCCGTTCTGAACGACTGCAGTGATCCATCATATCTGGTACCGCCTATTACAGCATAGAATTTATAATAATATGTAGTGTCAGGCTGAAGTGCTCCAAACCACTTATTGCAATTATAATACATTACGGAATGAGGATTTGGATAAGTTTCTTCTTTGTGAGTTAAATTATTGGGATCACTGCCAAAATAACAGCCAAAAGAGCTTGTACGCTGTGCCGTATGGAATGCCGTTCTAAAAGTTGCATCTGTTGCTGTCAATCCTTCAACCCAGTATCCGGTTACGATATCATCCAAATTTCCGGTTGTCGGTGGCTGGGTATTTTCCGGAGTCATTCCATTTACAAAACCCCAGCCTCTGTATACTAAATGCGAATAAGGAATCAAATTTCCCACTTGCACTGAACCATACGCATGAATTACTTGTCCATTACCTAAGGATATCGAGACATGCCCGTGAGGCTGCTTAGGAGAATCATAGAATACATATGCTCCGCGTGGTGGATTATGATCTGTATTAGTAATCAAATGGTCTCCCGCAATTTTCGCATCATAGTATCTTGTTACATGTATACCACTCGCTTGGTATGCATCGTTAACAAATTTCAAACATAATCCATTCCAGTTCCTGCTTCCCATTTTTGAATTAGACCAGTTTATTGCACTTTCAATTGTCGCCTGACTAATCGTTCCCCCATTTCTCTGTTTATTGAGCATTGGCAACTCTTCCGTGTTGTCACTTGTTTGTTTTGTCGATTCAGTTTCTCCGGTTGATTCAGCTGCAACTTCTGCAGATTCAGCTACTTCATCTTCAGGCTCAATTGTTTCTTCTGTAGGCTCAATTGCCTCTTCGGTCGGTTCAGGCGCTTTTTCTGTAGGTTCGGTCGCTCCATCTGTTGATTCAATTGTTTCTTCTATTCCCGGTTCCGGCAATAACTCGTTGTCTACGGTTTCCGATCCGACTGCTCCGGCTTCACTTTCTCTCTCAGTTGATACTACTTCATTTACTTCCTGATTTGATTCCTCATTTGTTTCCTGATCTGAATCACTCGCTATTGTTGCAGGTGTTTCAAGTTCCGGTTCAACGTTATCAGACTCACTGCTACCCGGTTCAGCTTCTGCCGACAAATCAGCTTCAGTAAGTGCCGCTTCTGAGTTTTCGGCTTCGTTCGCATCCAGCGGTTCAGCTTTAACCTGCTCTGTGAAAACACTTCCGAAAACTAATGCAAATAAAACTAATAGAATTAATGTTTTTTGTGCAAAATTATTCTTCCTCATTTCGTATGTCTCCTTGTAGAAATTCTTGAATTGTACCGGTAGATTGTTTCGATTATTTAATAATTATTCAATATTATATGTTAATATTATATGTTCCATCGATACTTCTTCAATCATAATTCAAAACCTGATAAAAGACAAAGATCCGTTGAGTAATTTAAGGATTACTCAACAGATCCCGGGTTTAGGTTTTATATGTTGTGGTATCAGGTTATGCAGATAATTAAACAGCAAAAAAATCGGGAACAATCAAAACTGCCGGCTAAGCCGGCAGTTTGTTCTGCCCCTATAAGGGGCTTTTACCGGCTGGGCTTGACGCCCGCCTGAACTACTACCTCTTGCACCTTTTTTCTCAGCTACTGCTAAAGCAGTCTACTTCTTGCTTTCTTCCACTCGCTTCCCCGTAAACGGGTCTACATATTCTTTTAGGCTTATCTGATCTTGATAATAATCCTCGTTTAATTGATTCGCTATATACTCTCTTATCTTTTTTTCATTTTTCCCGATTGTACTTACATAATACCCGCGACACCAGAAGTGTCGGTTTCCGTATTTATATTTTAAATTTGCGTGGCGGTCGAAGATGATTAAGCTGCTTTTTCCTTTTAGGTAACCCATTACTGACGATATACTATATTTGGGCGGTATCGTTACTAGCATGTGAATATGATCTATACAGGCTTCCGCTTCTAATATTTCTATCCCTTTTCTTCTACATAATTCTATTAATATCTGACTGATATCTCGCCATAATTTTCCATATATTACTTTCCTGCGATATTTAGGAGCAAATACTATATGGTACTTACACTCCCACTTCGTATGTGATAAACTTTGTTCACCTTTCATTAGGTCAAAACCTCCTTGTTTTGTGTGCGCCTGGTAGCTCACACAGTCTAGCACGGAGGTTTTGCTTCTTGAAGCTTAAGCTTTACTTCTTCCACCTGCATAGCAGGTGGTTTTTTGTTTCGCTTCGCTCAACTTGCTAAAGCAAACAAAAATAAGTGTAGATATCAGAGTTAAAACTCTCTGATATCTACACTTTTAAGATTCTATAATACCTGTGAAATTTGTTTTTTCTTTATTGCCTCAGCTTTTTATTTTCTGAGAAAAACAGCGTAGACATAGGCTGTTCTGCCGTTATAAGTAAACCTGACCATGTTACCGACCAGCACTCCGCTCACTCTGTAACCTGCAGGAAGCGTTGCTACAACACTTCCGTTCGGTGTATATCTCACATACAATGTTTGTTTCGCATAGCCGGTGATCGGCGGATTTTTGGTCGTTGTTGAACTCATTGCAACATAAGATGATCTTCCGTTATTAGTATATCTTAACCAGGCTCCCTGAATTGTTCCGGTTACCAAGTAAGGGCGCCACGGTCGGCTTATTATACTGCCGTTCGGACTGCTCCTGATTATTGAATTGGCTAATACATAACATTTCAGTCTAACAGGTACTGCTTGCAGATTTTTCGCATAGACATATCCTGTTTGACCGTTATAATTGACTCTGACCCATTCTCTGATCAAGGTTCCCGAAATTTGCCTGCCTATAGGATAAGAACCGATCAGACTGCCGTTCGGACTGCGGCGGACATTGAGTTTACCGCTTGCATAACCGGTTATACTCGGAGATGAGCTTGTAAGATTGGTCAAATAAACATATCGATCAGCATCTCCGACTTTATAATGCAGCCAACTGCCCCTGATTGTTCCGGTTACATAGAACGGTAATCTGCTTTTATAGACTATACTGCCGTTCGGACTTGTTCTGATATTTGAGTCCGCCATTACATATCTGCTGATCCGAACCGGATTCGCTTGCAAAAGCACGGCATAGATATAACCGGTCTGACCGTTATGGGTAATCCTTACCATATTGCCTACCAAAACACCTTGAACTTGGCGACCGATCGGGACTGTACCGATAATTGATCCGTTCGGGGCATTTCTTACATACAAATTTTGTTTGGCATATCCGGTCATTGCAGGATTGCCGGTAGTAACTAAACCTGCTGCAACATAGGCAGGTTCTCCGTTATAGGTAAATCTGAACCATGAACCTTCATAATAACCGCTTACAAAGAGCGGTCGCCAAAGCAGCGCGATTCTGTTTCCATTCGGACTATCCCTAATAATCGATTTTGCTTTGATGTATCTGGTAAGATCTGCATGATAAGATATTGCTACGCCACTGTCGAAGATACCACCTAGTATTTTAGTCATTGAGTAGTCATAATACCAATTAGAACCACTCCCTGGTTGATAAAGCTCAAAACTCCTGGGAACTGTCGCTTGAACAATCCGATTGTCTCTAAAAGCACTATAACCAATATTTTTCACCGAGCGCGGTATTACAACTTCCGTCAATTTGTTATTATAGAATGCATACGCATAAATCGTAACAACTGAATTCGGAATCGTTACTTCTTCCAAGTGATTATCATTAAAAGCAGATTGTTCTATTGTTTTGACAGAGTCGGGAATTGTCAATGATGTTAAGTGATTTTGACGAAATGACCCCTTATGTATCGTTTCTAATGAATTGGACAGTTTAACATATGTCAAATTATTGTTATAAAAAGCATATTCGAAAACATATTTAACCGTGTCAGGAATTATAACACTGGTCAATAAATTGTATTCGAAAGCAGATTTACCAATACTGGTAACAGAGTTCGGAATTTTTACACCGGTTAGTTTGTTTCTATAAAAAGCTGCATCATCAATCACTCTTACAGAACCCGGAATTGTTACACTGGCAATTTTATTCTCTCTGAAGGCACCTGCACGAATTGCAGTTACCGTATAAGGAATTGTAACTTTTGTTAGTCCTTTCATTTTAAAAGCACCACTGCCGATTTCTTTTACCTGTATACCACTAATATATGCCGGAATGCTCAATTCACCGCCTGCTCCTGTATAATCGGTTATAACGCCGGTATTCGGATCAATAACAAAATCGCTGTGACTGGCTCGGCTTTGACCGGCAATGGAATCAGTTTCCAATTCCGTTATCGCATCTTCAATTGCATCTTTTATTACCGTTGGATCAGGATCTTCTTCAGTTTCAGATGTTTCAGTATCCAATTCTGCTTCAGTAGTTTGACTTGTCGGTTCAGCTACTTCTTCTGCCGGTTCAGTCGGTTCATTTCCTGCTTCCTTCGTCTCAGTCGCTGCTTCTGCCTGTTCGGTCGCTGCTTCTGCCTGTTCGATCGCTGATTCGGTCGGTTCAGTCGCTGCTTCGGTCGGTTCGGTCGCTGCTTCGGTCGGTTCAGTTGTTTCTTCGGTTCCCGGTTCCGGCGATAATTCGCTGTCTTCGGTTTCCGATCCGGCTGCTCCGGTTTCACTTTCGCTTTCAGTTGGCACAGCATCATTCGCTTCCTGCGCTTCCGGATTTACTTCCTCATTTGATTTCTGATCCGGATCATTCACTATTGTTTCCGATGTTTCAAGTTCCGGTTCTACGGCATCAGGCTCATTGTTACCCGGTTCAGCTGTTGCCGATAAATCAGGTTCAGTTGATACAGCTTCAGTACTTTCGACTTCGTCCGCATCAAGCGGTTCAGCTTTAACCTGCTCTGTGAAAATACTTCCGAAAACTAATGCAAATAAAACTAATAGAATCATTGTCTTTTGTGCAAAATTTTTCTTCCTCATTGCGTACGTCTCCTTATGATGATTATGCTTCTGGTAAATTTTAAAATTATGCTGAGAGCTGTTTCAAATTCCTAAACTATGCTGAGAGCTGTTTCAAATTCTTGAATTGTGCTTAACTGCTGATTTCAGTTGAAATCCAACCTTAATCTTCAATAAAAATCCATTTTTCTCAGACCAAGTTAATCTTAAATAAAATCAAAAAGCTCACCCTAATTCTGTGCAATATTATAAAGACTAAACAAAAAACTAAGGATCTGATTTTGAGCTAATTATATTGTATCAGGAAAAATAAGGAGGGTCAGTATCTATAATTTAGAAAATTAAGAAAATAAAAAAATTTTGAGAATGATAAAACAACAAACTGGCAATTCAACAAACTTAATAGTTTATCTCGTTAAATTGCCAGTCCGGGAGTTCAACTCAACTTTTATTTGCTTATTAATTTGCTTATTAATTTGCTTATTAATTTGCTTGTTAATTTGCTTGTTAATTTGCTTGTAAAATTATTTGTGTTCGAATGTCATAACCTCTACATCGTCAATTTTCAGCATTTGACCAACGAAAATCGGGACTTGAAGTTCGGTATCGATGATGAAATACAGGAAAGGACTCGTCAAATAAACTGTTTTTTCTTCTGGTATTTCCATTGAACACTTCTCCATTTCTACCGCTGTCACAGCTGCCGCTTTGGTGCCCTCGGCATCAACTTCCAGAAATGTTTTATGTAAAATGCGGTTTATCACGATCGGATTAACGCTTTCAAAACCGTTAGAAAAATCGGAATAATCCGGATCAAAAGCATCGGTCATGCCCAGATTTTTAAACTTCTCACTCAATTCAAATGAACACTCGGTTTTGAATTGGGGAATTCCTGCCAAAACCGGTTCTTCAGATACCGAATCAAGCAATTTACTAAAGGAATCAGCATCAAGATTTGCAATATAGTCAGACAATTTCACATCATAGTTCGGCAATAATGCCATGAATGCATAGCGCGGATTTTTATATGGCTTTAAGAAACCTTGAGCATATTCATCAGCCAGATAATAATTTTCTTCCGACTTCATCATCTGAACTTCTTGGTATGTGTTTTCATCCGGATAGAAATTTTCTTGTTCAATGTCTTCCTCTTCATATTTCACCTGCCATTCACCTTCAAAAGCCAAAGCATTAATCAAATACATAATCGCCTCTTCCGGAATCTCATCAATTATTTCCGGAATCATTTCTTTAGTATTCTCGTTAACCCATGAATTAATAATATCTTTTGCATTATCATCGAAGGCAAGCTCACGTAAAGCCGCATTATAATAGTCGGCGTTCGTTTGTAAAAATTCGGGTTTTACCTGAATTGTATCTGCTTCGTCCGCATTGAACCAGATAGAATTTGCCAGATTGAGCTTTACGGTTTCGTCTTGTTGTTTCAGCAGAGAATCATAGGAAAACAGATATTGATTCAAGGTTGCAGGATCACTGTGCAATACATCTGTCATCTGTTGCAAAGTATTATTTGCCGCTGCATTATGGGTCATGCCTAAAGCATAATAAATCGATAAAGGTGAGAATAAAATATTTTTTTCTGAATTTTTGCTCAGATTTTGCAACATTTCAACCGAGAATTTTTGCATAAAATCTGCTTTTTGCATGTCGCTGTCCGGTTGAATTTCTTGCGCTTTCACATCAGCCATCAAATCGGTACTCGTATCATTAACATTTTTGTTGGCTTGTTTGTTATCAGCCGGAACCTGATCTGAATTTGCATCCTTGGAATCTTCATCTTTTACATCTTTTGTTTCTGTTTCTTCGTCTTCTGTTTCTTCGTCTTTTGTTTCTTCGTTATTGTTGTCAGCATCAGCTTGACTGTCAGTTGTTTTCGAATCTGAATCGCCAGAATCTTTTTTCTTCGAGCAAGCCGCCATATTTAATAATAAAATTAAACTGATACTCAAAAGTATCACTCTGATTATCTTTGTTTTCTTATTCATATCAACCTCCAATATTAGTTAAAATTCTTAAAAATCGTTGTTCTTCTCCAATGTTGTTTTCCGATTTTTGTTGTTTATTAACAAGAAATTTCTGTCACTAAAGCTCTAATACTCTTGAACGATTTCATTGTTTTGAAAAAGAAATATTACTAATATTATGGTCTCAGATGGCATTGCCGACTTCAATAGATATTTCAAAAAATTTGTTTAACAAATTATTAAGTTTTAATTGAGATTTGTCCTGCCCTGATGCATCAAGTAAAATCTCGCCTTGATGCAGCATGATTAATCTGTCACCATATTCCAAGGCATAGTTCAAATTATGAGTAACCATTAAAGTTGTCAGATTCTGTTCCTGAATGATTTCAGCGGTCAGTTGCATGATCGTTTCCGCCGCTTTCGGATCCAGTGCTGCCGTATGTTCGTCTAAAATCAAATAATCAATCGGAGTGATTGTTGCCATCAACAAAGCTACGGCTTGCCGTTCTCCGCCGGAAAAGGAACCGACAACTTCATCCAATTTATTCTCTAAACCCAAACCCACTCGTTTCAATTTTTCCCGATAAAAGTCAATGCGTTGTTTTTCGACCGCTTTCGTCAAATTCCATGCTTTATTCTTATTATCTGCTAAAGATAAGTTCTCCAATAAAGTCATCGAAGGACATGTTCCCGCTGCCGGATCCTGAAAGACCCGGCCCATCCTCTTATATCTGACATGTTCCGCCACATTTGTCGTATTTTCGCCGTCCATGATTATTTGACCTTGATCCGGTTTGATATTGCCGCAAATCAAATTGAGCATTGACGTCTTGCCGGAACCGTTGCTGCCGATTATCGTCATAAACTGACCTGACGGTATCGCTAAATTAAAGTTCCGGAAAATGATATTTTCATTAACCGTTCCCGGATTGTAATATTTCACGATATTTTGTAATTCAAGCATAATTAACCTTTTCTTTCTCGCTTATCCCTCTGCAAAATAGCAGTTCAGAGTTCCTGAATGAAATCTCAATCAAATTGCTGTACCTGTTCTTTTTTTCTGTGTTCGCTAATCATCAGTATTATCAGCAACAAAATTGCTGTAATTAATTTCAGGCTGTTGGCAGATAAACCCAGTGCAATAGCTATTGCTACAATTGCTTTATAAACTATCGATCCGAGAATTACTTTCAGCGGAAATGACATTTGTTTTATTTTTGCAAAAAGCCGAATACCGATAATGACACTTGCTAAGCCCATTACCATAGTACCTGTACCTTGTGATGCTTCGAAAAATCTCTGTTGTTGTGCCAAAATTGCACCGCTTAATGCGACTAATCCGTTGGCCAGTGCAAGCCCCAGAATTTTCATATTGCCCGGATCTTTTGCCATAGTCGTTATCAGATTTTGATTATCGCCGACTGAGCGCAGGAGTAAACCGCTTTTGGTATGAAGATAACGATTCAGAGCAATTTTACAGATGATAACAATCGGAATCAGAACCAGCAGTACCCTATACGGTTTGAAACTTTCAGGTAATTGATGCAATAAATTATTATTGAATATCGTAGTCGCTTCAAAAATCGGCAGATTCGATTTGCCTGCAATCAGAAGATTAATCGTATAAAGACCGGTCATCACGATAATTCCCGAAATCAAATCTCTGATTCCCAGTTTCACATGAATAATTCCGGTAATAATTCCGGCGATTACTCCGGCAAAAAATGAAATAATCAGACTTAAGACCGGATTAACCCCGGCTACAATTAATGCAACACAGACGGCAGATCCGAGCGGGAAACTGCCGTCAACGGTTAAATCCGGTAAATCAAGAATTACGTAGGTTATGTAAAGTCCCAATGCCATTACGGCATAGATCAGACCTTGTTCGAAAATTCCAATTAATATAGTCATTTTTTATTTGCTTTCTTTTGTTTAATCTGATGTTTCGCTTTAAGTTCAAGATGTATCACTTTCAGTTCAATTCGAAATTCTCAATTTTAATTAAAGTTTTCAGTTTTAATTAAAGTCCTCAATTTAAGTTCTCAATTTTAATTTAAGTCCTCAATTTTAATTTGTATTCTCAATTTTAATTTAAGTCCTCAATTTAAGTTCTCAATTTTAATTTAAGTCCTCAATTGTATCTTGCATTCCGTCATGATGACTTCAGCTCATTTCAAAACACCGATTTCGCTGAAATTTTCCAAGGCACGATCCGACATGGATTCGGGTATTTCTATACCTAACTTTTCAGCGGTTGCAGAATTCACATAGAGAAATGATTCGGAGATCGTTTCAAAATTCAGCTCATTTGCTGTTTTTTCACCACGCAAAACCTGAGCTGCCATATAACCTGTTTCTTTGCCTAAAGTTATATAATCGACGCCTTCAGAAGCCAAACAACCTAAACTGACTTGTTCAACCTCTGAACCGAAAATCGGGATATTGGCTGCAAAAGCTTTGTCCAAAATTGTCGGCAATGATTCAACGACCGTATTGTCGGTCAAATTGCTGAGACAATCAACTTTAGTCAGGATGTTGTCAGTTGCCAGAGGAATATCTGCCGATGTCGCAATACCGCTTATCACAAGTTTAAAATCATATTTCGGGGCAAGCTCTTCGTAAATTTTAACTGTCGCTTCGGAATTTGTCTCACTGGTTGTGTAAATAATACCTATTGTTTCAGCATCAGGCATTATTTCACGTATCATCTTCAATTGGGCTTCAACCGGCAAAGCATCACTGGTTCCGGTAATATTGCCGACAGATTCGCCATTCGGTTTTGCCAGTTCTGCCGCAACCGGATCGCTGACTGCCGAATAAATGACCGGAATATTTTTATCCATTGCCGCATTGTATGCATGCATCGCCGCCGGAGTTGCCACTGCCATAATCAGATCATATTTTTTGCCGACAAAAGTTTCGGCAATTTGCGATGCCACAGCCATTTCAGCCCCGGCATTCTGATAATCAATCGTCAGATTCTCACCTTCAACAAAACCTTGTTCAGCCAGTCCGAGCAGGAAACCTTCACGGCAATTATCCAATGAACCGTGTTGAGCAAATTGTGAAATGCCGATGGTAAAGTTTCCTTCAACAATATCACTTGTATTTGACGTCGGATCAGCTGATGACGCATCAACATCTTTTTGTGACGCATCAACATCTTTTGTTTCATCTTCAATGTCATCAGACTTTTCGGCAACTTCTTTTTCAATATCCGATTGCTGTTCAGTCGTTTGCGATGACTCATTTTTCGGATCAGTTTGTGACGATGTGTTCTTTGTGTCACCGGAGCAAGCTGCTAAGCCAAACAAGCTGACCAGCATCAAAATGCTTAAGACCATTCCGGTAATTCTGCGAGTTTTTGTTGTGCCTGCTGTTTGTTTCATTATTGCAGTTACTTTGTCTTTCATTGTTGATTTCATTCTTTTTTCCTCCAAAACAATATTTTGCTTGTTTGGACAAAAGGCATAAAAAAAGACCTTTGTCCAATCATTGGGACAAAAGTCAACACTTCTGCGGTGCCACCCAATTTCACTGATAATCAGTGCTCTCTCGGTACTATCATACCTTCCCCATGCTAACGGATAGGTCCCCCGTCGAGTATTACTGAGTAAATTTGCAAATCCGATTCATTAATACGGTTTACTGTTTACCGTTCTCCTCGCCCTCAAAAGCCCATTCAGTAAATCCGCTTTATCTCGCTCTCAGCTTTGCGAAACTCTCTGTCCAAAGTTAAGATAAACTTACTCTTCTTTCTCAAAGGTTTTGGCAATATTCAATTGTTGGTTCATTTTAAGCCTATCTTTTTCATCTGTCAACAAAAAATGTTTGAATATTTTAAAAATCATTTCAAGCTGTACCGCTTTTTTATTTCAATCAGAAAATCCTTTCCGAGCAGAACAATAAAGGCGAGTAACAATAAAAAGGCAATTGACCCCATTACGACAAAAGTCCAGTAAGTATCCTCGTTCTGTTCTATGACAAGGCCGACAATAGAAGCCAAAAGACTGAGCGTGCAAAAGTTCAACATCGGAAACATGTTCTGTCTTTGTGTTTCAAAGTCAGTGAAGAAGAGAACAGAAACCAGGATCAAGGCTGAAAAGCAAATAATGACAATAACCTTTACCGACCATCCGGGAGCCAGAAAAATGTCAATGAGCCCGAGCAGGACACAAGAATTTATGATGAACTTGATGGTTTGGCTGATGCGGTTGTATTCTACCATGTCGGGAGAAATCAGCTGCGACCAGACGAGCCACATAGACCAAATCACAACAATACTCCAGGCTTTACCGCCGGTGAAAAGGTTGATTACTGCACAAATCAGTCCGGCAAAGATAAAACTCCACTTACTATAAAGCATCAGATTTTGTCGAATCAGTTTTCGTTTTTCAACTGTCGGATAGATATTTTTAATTTCCATAGAATGAACTTCCTTCAACATCGGGGATTACTCCGTCTTCACAAAAAAGACGGTTCAGTGCTTCTTCAAAGGACGGATCAGCGGTCATCTTAGTAATGCAAAGTGTGGCTGTATTACCGAAAGTGATCATGGTACAGGTTGCTCTGTTCAATACGGCAGGACCGAGGAGAAAGTCCATGCTCTCAATGTGGTCAGCGTATTTCTGCGGCATGGTAACTACTCCCATATTGGAAAGTCTCGTACTGAAAATTCCGTCGCTGAGAAAACCATAGATTGCCTTAGCTGCAGGAGATTTAATTACAAGCGGTATAAAGCGCAGCATACTTACTATTTTTCTGGCGGAATTCATCATTTCCCCCATTGCTTCTTGAGAGCCCTTTGTTTTCAACTGTTCCGTGATTTGCCGGATCAATTCGGGGCTGTCTGTAATCTCAGTCATAGGTAATCGAATTCCGCAGTAAAGTGAGAAATTTCGAACAGTCTCAGAAGGATAATACTTTCGCATATTGACCGGAACCTGAATGTTGATCGTTCCCGCCAATTCATCTGTTGCCGTTTTTGCTGCCAGAAACATTTTCGATAACACATATGCCGTTATAGTTGCCCCATGTTCATTGGCAGCTTTTTTGAGAGCAGCGGCATTCATCCGGAAATGAAGGACTTGGCAAGGCTTAACTTTTGAGAGCTTACCGCTCATCTGAGTAGCCGGCATATCCATGAATCCGTTGCTTTTCTCCGTGGTTTCCGTACGAAAAAACTCATTCGCAATCTCTTCTGCTGTGGGCAAATCATTTCGTTTCATGATTCCTTCTTCATCACTGATTACTCCACACAGACGTAAATACTCAGCTGTCAGTGCTTTCAGAAATTGCATGCCCCCCGCCCCGTCAGTAAGGATGTGGAAAAATTCCACACTGATGCGATTTTGATACCAAATGACGCGGAATGTCTGGGATGCACTGCGGGAGATATTAAGCGGCTTACACGGAAGCCCCGTTTCCGGTTTTACAATATAGCGTCGCTTTGCAGTATCAAGATAGTGCCAGAAAAATCCTTTTTTTACAGTTGTTGCAAAGCTCGGAAAGCGTTTAATCGTAAAGTTCAGAGCCATTTGAAGCAGTTCAGGGATAACATTCTCTTTCAAATTAACGGAAAGACGAAACATTTCCATTTGTCCCGGTTTCATTGATAACGGGTAAATTTTGGCAGCATCGTCAAGAGTGTACCAGAGAATCGGCGGACGTATATAAAAACCGCCAAGATTTTCAATGCTTAACAATTCAAGAGCTTTCTCCAAAGTAGTACCGACAGAATGATAATATAATAATGCGTTTTCAAAATCTTTTCGCAACAATTCCGTTCCCTTTTTGTTCAGAGCACAGTGTCTTGAAAAATCCTGAAAAAATTCATTTACAGTTTTCAGTTCATCTTCGGGCAGATTTTCTAAAAAAGAAGTAAATTCTGAAACTTTTTTATTTCGTTTTTTCATTAAATCTCCTTTGGAAAAATTGCAGCAAGCCCGGCATGATCATTTCAATTATCCGAGCATACTATCGCTGAAACCGCCACCACCGGAAAGTTCTTGGAATAGACGTAATAAATCTTCTACTCTAAGTTTTTGTTTTTCGGGACCCCTGACATCATAAATAATGGTGCCTTTGTCCATCATAATTAAGCGGTTGCCATGATCAATGGCGGCTTGCATATTGTGAGTTACCATTAAAGCTGTCAGGTTTTGTTCGCTGATAATCTGATCGGTTAACTTCAAAACTGTTTCCGCAGTATTCGGATCCAAAGCAGCTGTATGTTCATCCAGCAAGAGCAATTTCGGGGCATTGAGTGTTGCCATGAGCAGAGTCACCGCCTGCCTTTGTCCGCCGGATAACAACCCGATTTTGTCATTTAGACGATCTTCTAAACCAAGTCCCAAAGTTGCCAGACGTTTTTGATAAAGTTCACGCTCTTCTTCCAAAATTCCCCAGCTTAAGCCGCGACGTTTACCGCGGCGAAAAGCCAGAGCAAGATTTTCCGCCAATTGCATATTTGCAGCTGTTCCCATCAGAGGATCTTGAAAAACTCTGCCCAAATCTTTAGCTCTTTGATGCTCAGGCATATCTTGAATTTCATTGCCGGCTAAAATTATTTTTCCGCCGTCAGCAGGATAAACTCCGCAAATCAAATTGAGCATCGTAGATTTTCCTGCACCGTTACCTCCGATTACAGTTATAAAATCACCTGCACTGATTTGCAAATTCAGACGATCAATTACTTTCTTTTCATTAACCGTTCCGGGATCAAAAGTCTTGGTCAAATTTTCAATTTTAAGCATTATTACTCTCTTTCGCTGCCAATTCTCTGGCTTTTTTTGCATTATGTTTGCTGACTGCATTCGGCAAAAACAAAGCCAGCGCAACAATTATCGCCGTAATCAATTTGAGATCGTTGGTGCTTAAACCCAGTTGTAAGACCAAAGCTACGATAATTCTGTAAATTACCGAACCGATTACCACGGCAATCATTTTTGAACCGAAAGCAATAACCCGGCGTAAGATTACTTCACCGATTACAATCGAAGCAAGTCCGATCACAATTGCTCCTGCTCCCATTCCCACATCGGCCGCACCCTGATACATACCGACCAGACTCCCTGCCAAAGCAATACAGGAATTTGCAATTATTAAAGCGATAAATTTTGTGTTTTGCGTATTTTGACCTAAAGCCCGAACCATCGCTTCATTGTTACCGGTTGCCCGGATAATTGAACCTATTTCGGTACCGAAAAACCAATATAAAGCAACAATCACAATTGTGACAAAAATCAGACCGATAATAATAGCTACACGATCGCTGCTTAATTTCAAGCCAATTGCCTCCAGCATTTTTTGTAATTGTTTGAAAATCGTATCATATTGCAAAAGCTGTTGATTGGCACGGCCTAAAATACGTAAGTTAATTGAATACAAAGAAATTTGCGTAAGAATTCCTGCCAGAACTTCCGGAATTTCTAATTTATTATGGAGAAAGCCGGTTATTCCGCCGGCTATACTTCCTGCTGTTAAAGACACTAACAATGCCAGAACCGGCGGAACACCATTGGCAATACAAACTGCCGTAACGCAGGCACCCGTTGTAAACGAACCGTCTACAGTCATATCGGTAAAATTTAACAGTCTGAAAGTTATATATGAACCCAAAGCCAAAATCGACCAGAGTAAACCTTGAGCTACTGCGCCCTCTATTGCCAATAAAAATTGCATGTGTTTTCCCTTTAATAAATCAAATTAAAATTCCTGTTAACAGGATCTGCTCAGAATTTTGAGTCCAGCAAATTTCGATTTGCTGAGCTCCGTTTTTTGAGCAGATTTTCGCTTAAAAAGCCTATTTCTGCTCAGAATTTTGAGCTGTGCAAATTTCGATTTGCTGAGCTCCGTTTTTTGAGCAGACCCCTGTCAGGTTGAAATCCAATCATTCCGCTTGTTTCCAATTATTTTTTCCCAACATTTCTGCAGGAATCGTCACACCGAGTTCTTCCGCCAAATCCGGATTCACTGCGAATGAATATTCTTTTTGATATTGAATCGCCATTTCAGCAGGCACCGATTTGCCGTCTAAAATATCCGCAGCCATCTCTCCGGCTTGTCTGCCCAGCTCATAATAGTCTACACCTAAAGTCAGTAAACCTCCACCTTCAAGCATTGCTACTTCACCGCAAACAACAGGTATTTTTGCCGGATTGGTAATGTTGGTAACTGCCGTCATATTGTTGGAAATCAGGTTATCGGTCGGCGTATACATAACATCAATTTTGCCGACTGCACTTTGGGTTACCGGTGAAATTTCATCAGTTTTGGAAACCGTCAGTTCAACATATTCCAGACCCAGTTCCTTCAAAGCATCTTCCGCCATCTTAGCCTGGATCAGCGAATTATCTTCCGATGAATTGAAAATAACACCGACTCTGGTTGCTTCAGGCATCAATTCCTTAATCAATTCCATTTGTTCCTTGACCGGTGTCAAATCCGAAGTACCTGTTACATTTGTTTCCGGCAGATCATTGGACTTAACCAGACCGGATTGTTCCGGATCAGTAACCGCAGTGATAACAATCGGAATTTCCGATGTCTGATTGGCTGCTGCCTGAGCGGCTTGAGTTGCGACTGCGAAGATTAAATCCGGGGAGGCATTAACCAGCTTTTGTGCGATGGTCGTAGCATTACTCGGATCACCTTGTGCATTATTGTAATCAAGACTGAGATTTTCTCCCTCGACATAACCGCGTTCGGCCAATCCGTCAACAAAACCTTGATATCCTTTATCTAAGGCTTCATGCGGTGCAAGTTGGATAATCCCGATGGAAACATCTTTTTTAGTTTCCGTATCCTCTTTGTCTGCGGGCTCTTCAGCGGCATCTTTATTTGCATCAGCATCTTTTTCAGCCACATTCTCTGCTGCGTCTGCAGATTTTTCTGCCGGACCGGAATCTTTCTTTTCACTCTTTCCGCATGCAGTTAACACAGCGATTACCAGGATAAAAACCACAACTATTCTTAATCTTTTCATATTATCCCTCCAATGATTTTTCATTGTTCTGTTAACTTAAAAATTAAAAAGAGATCTGAAAAGCCTCTGGTAGAATGTTTTTACCCAAACAACATTTACCTCCGAGAAAGGACAATTCAGATCTCATGAAAAGTATATCAAATAACTCATCATTTAACCTCATTTGCCCTCGCTGTTTTTCTAATAATCTTCATCGCTTTGGCAAAGATAAAGACGGATATCAAAAGTTTCAGTGTCAATCTTGTAAAAGACAATGGGCTCCTGCGAAACCTATTAAATCAAGAACTACTTACAGGAAATATCCTCCTTGTCCTAAATGCGGGAAAGCTACCTTCCTGCATCATGAATATCAGTTCTATTCTAACTTCAGATGTGGCGATAAGAAGTGTTACCATGGTTTCAACGTGCCTAAGTTAGTTGAGATTCCACCTGCTTCTTCCAGCCAAATTAACTTAGAAGAGTTTACTATGAAACGCATGAGACATCCTTTTTATCTTGTTTTCACTGCTCTTACTCTTTATTTCTTTGACAATTCTACTTTGAGAAAGATTAGCCAACACCTTTGGTTAGTTCACAACATCAAAATCTCACATGTCACTATCCATAAGTGGTGTAAGAGATTTGCTCCAGCTATAATTCAAGCTGTCAATCCGTACAAGAAACAACTTAATCTTGCTGATTCTGATGAATGGCACTTCGATGAAACTTATATCAAAATCAATGGCAAGAATTATTATGTGTGGTTTGCTTTAGATTTTGAAACCAGAGTCATCTTGGATTTCCATATCTCTGAATTTAGAGATTCTACCGCTGCTCATACTTTGTTACATAGCTGCAAAGAACAATTTGGTAAACCTCGGGAAGCTGTTATTATGGATCGCTATTATGCTTACCAACAACCCGCTCGCAGGTTCTTTCCTGATCTCGATTTCATCCAAGTCGAAAGCTTTGAGGATCTGATTAACAATAATCCCATTGAAGCCTTTAACGGACAGTTTAAAGCTTGGTACAAACCCAAAAGAGGCTTTAAGTCTTTTGAATCTGCCAACATACTCATTGCTCTTTTTGTTTGCTTTTATAACTTTGTTAAACCGCATTCTTCGCTCAATAATCTTACTCCGGCTCAAGTGGCAGGAGCTAAATATAGCGAAAAAGCCAGACAAAAGTTCCTTTTGATTACCTAAGGCTTATTCAGATTTCAAGTTTCAATTTTCTTCTTCAATCTCTTTTTGAGATTACTTTGTGTGCTTAATTTTCTAATTTTCTTTGCTTACACACTTTTTTCTGTTACTCTTGATCTGATTTCAAAAGTTTGTGGTGAAAATTTTCTTCAAGTTTCGCCAGTTTGCTTTTCAGATCTCTTTTTCTTCATCTTTAGTTAACAGAGCCTTTTTCATTAGTTAAATTATTTTTTCGGTAAAACAGATTGGTAAAATACAAATCCGATCAATCTGTTCAAACCAAGAATCAGCTTGCTTAACTCAATGATATTTATCAACATTATCTGATTATTACACATCAAAACAAATATGCAAATTTGTATTAATTAAATATTAAAAAGTGCCTATAATTATTAATTTAAGTATCCTAAATAAGGTAAGATAGCCATTTCTCAGCGTTATATTTTGTCACGATTCCATCATAAAACGAACATAAAAAATATGTTAAGTAGCTATGCTATATCTTGTCAACTGATATCTTAAATGCTAATCTTTTTTCATTATCAAGCATCAGCTTTAACCAAAATTTTCCACTCTTTTTGATTACGCTAACCGTACGCGAACCTAATGTACGGCTTTATAGTTATAGAAAAGAAAATCGTAAGGATATATCACTTTTAAAAAGGAATTTCGGAGGTAACGGAATGATAACGATTGACAAAAAAATCTGCACCGGCTGCGGTCTTTGTGTTCGTGACTGCTTTACAAATGATATTGAACTGTCTGACGGAACTGCACAAGCGAAAGGAAGATTCTGCATAGAATGCGGTCACTGTCTTGCCATCTGTCCCGAAAACGCCATAACACTTAACGGCTTTCCTGCTGAGGACATCATAAATGTAAATGATGATGACCGGCTTGATCCCGACAAATTGCTGCGCTGGATGAAGACTCGCCGCACTATCCGCACATTTACGGATGAACTGGTGTCGTCCCGAGATCTGCAGAAGATTCTTGATATGGGCATGTATTCTCCCAAGGGCGGAAATATTCAAAATGTTTCCTATGTGGTAATTGAAGAGCATCTTTCATATGTAAGAAAACTGGCAGTCGAGTCACTGTATGAAATCAGCGATCTCAGTGAAGAGCAGAAAAAAATACCCAATATGACCCGTTATGCAGAAAAGTGGAAGAAGATGTATCAAGATCTGAATGTCCCCGGCGCTCCGGATCTTTTGTTTTTCGATGCCCCTCTCGTAATCGTGGTTTTTTCACCATCCAACATCAATGCCTGCATTGCGGCTGCACATATGGAAAGCATGGTCTACGCTCTCGGCCTAGGCATGGTTTACAGCGGATTTACGACCAGAGCTGTCAATGCATCCTCTGCTCTTAAGGAGTTTTTTGCCGTCGGGGAAAACGCCGCTGCCCAGGCATCACTTATAATAGGTCATCCTGCAGTGCGCTATCAGAGAAGCGTTCCGAAAAAGAAACCCCTGGTCATTTACCGCTAGAAATATACTAGAAATATTTATAAATCCGATTTTCATAGAAAAATATCTGATTCCCGGACGGAATCCGCAGATTTCTCAAATACACTTCCTGCTGTGGTTAATGCACTCGGAATAGGGGTGCCGGCCATTTTTTCGGGATTAGATGCAGCAGCTCAGAGATCACGGGTGGTTGATGCACTCGGAATAGGGGTACAAGCCATTTTCCGGGAACATATTAAAAACAGGATATCAGGTATCCTTAAGCAGATGAGCCGTCTTCTTTAGAAAAGGTCCTATTTTCTCTTTGAAAACATAATCAATTCTTTGATCCGGATATGCCTCAAGATCAACATATGCTCTTTTCATGGAATACATGAAAGGAAGCTGTGCTGCGGGAAATACTTCAAGACTGGTACCCAGGATCAGTATCATATCCGCCTGAGTAAGCTCATCGACTGCGCGCCGGTATGCCTCCTGAGGGAGCTGCTCTCCGAAAAGTGTGACACCAGGCCTCAGAAGACCCCCGCAGTCACATTTTTTCCCTTCAATAAAATCTGCCTCCATATACTCTGCTCCACACTCAAGACAGAACACTCGCCTGATACTTCCGTGAAGCTCAATGACATTTTTACTTCCCGCTGCCGCATGAAGGCCCGAGACATTTTGGGTAATAATCCCTTTGAGAAATCCGACCTTTTCCCAATCCGCCAGAATTTTGTGACCTTTGTGCGGAGAGGCTTTCCCGAGACTTGCGATTCTCCGGATATAGAACTCGCGAAACAGGGAGTAATTGTTATGAAGAGACTGAATGCTTGCCAGCTTCCTCGGATCATGATTTCTCCACAGACCGCGGGGTCCCCTGAAATCCGGCAGATTGCTTTCGGTATCCATTCCGGCACCCGTAAATGCCAGAAGATACTTTGAGGAACGCAGGGCTTGAATAAATTCCTTCATCTTAAAGTCCTCCTTCCCTGATGTAATGTTCATAATGTGATGATCCATATCTATTATAGCATTTCCCTCATCTCACCACCTGAAACATCCTCAAGCAGATTTGGTCTAAAAAAACCGATGAGAACACGTACGAGTGTGATCATTGACACAAAGTCGGGCACACTATTACAATTAATTCAGAGTGATATAGTTTGCGTATACGATTCACTATTAAGATTTCGAAGGAGGAACCATGAAAATTAAACTAATCGAACCCCTCTCTATTTCTGAAGAACTTCTTCTTCATTACAAAGAAGAAATAGAAAAAGCGGGCCATGAGTTTGTCTATTATACGGACAAAGCAAAGACAGAAGATGAGTTTTTAGAAAGATCTGAGGATGCTGAAATTCTTATGATTGCCAACACTCCTCTTCCCGATAGTGTCATTGAGCAAGCAGAAAATCTCAAGCTCATTAATGTAGCTTTTACAGGATTTGACCATGTCAATGTAAAACTTGCAGCAGAAAAAGGTATCAAGGTCTGCAATGCAGCAGGTTATTCCAATACTTCGGTTGCCGAGCTCACCATCGGAATGGTCATCAACATTTATCGAATGATTAATGAAAGTGATCGTGCAACAAGAGAAGGTAAAACTCCCGCCGATTATTATACCGGAATGGAGATTAAGGACAAAACAGTCGGAATTATCGGCACCGGGAAAATCGGTTTAGAAACAGCAAGGCTATTCCAAGCTTTCGGGGCAAAGGTAATCGCTGCTTCACGTACGGAAAAACAAGATGCGATTGATATGGGAATCCGATATGTGTCAATCGAAGATCTGATGAAAGAATCCGATATTATTTCCTTAAATTTAGCCATGAATGAACATACTCGAGGTTATATCAGCAGAGATTTGCTCGGGCTGATGAAAAAGGATGCAATTTTCATTAATTGTGCCCGGGGACCTATTGTAGACAATCAAGCACTCGCGGATCTGCTCAATGAAGGAAAAATTGCTTTTGCAGGTATCGATGTCTTTGACATGGAGCCGCCCATCCCGTCCGATTATCCGCTGGTTCAGGCAAAAAATGTACTTTTAACTCCTCACATTGCTTTCTTGACAAAAGAGGCGATGGTTCGCCGGGCAGCTATTGCTTTTGATAATACTTTATCTTTTGCCGCCGGTGAAGAAAAAAATATTGTAAATTAAATTCTGCATCTGCATCGGTTAATTCATTACTCACGGAGTTTTCGTCACATTACCATATAAGGGTGCATAAGATTCGGATAGAATCTTATGCACCCTGAATCTTATGCACCAAGTTAATAAGAGAGATTGATAATTTTTACGAATCCGTTTTCTAAGATGAACTCAATCGATGCACTCTCATCTCCGAACACAATCTTCCCCTCTTCCGAAAGGTTTGTGTTAATGCCGTCACCGTATGCTTCTCTGACTTCCTCTTCGGTACTGCCTATGCCGATACCTCTAGCGGTTTTCCCTGCAGCCGGCGGCATCGCGCTTACAACCGTGACTATCTTATTTGAATCTAGATAGCTTATTATATATCCCTGTGAAAAATAAAACATCTGCATGTTTTCCATAATAACCGCAGGGAAATCATCTTCCTCACCGAGCATTCCCGTAATGTCACACTTCGTTACACCGGGCTTCATGCCGTCAACGGACTCATTGTTTTTGATATACTCGACAGCGGCAGCAAGATCGACATTTGCTTCCGCCGGGGGATTATCCGCTTGTGATTCATCCTGTTTTGTACAGACAGCAGTGTATGCGTAGCTATTTCCGGACAAAAATACCGTCTTGATGTGTAATGTCAGTACGCCGTCAGCATATTCATATGTACCGCCACAGGATTTAAATGCCTTATCATTTTCAGGAATATTTACGGAAAAGCTGTTGCTGTTCTTTTCGAGTGTAAACGGATAACTTTCCTTATATCCCGCCTGTTCGAACGTATAATCACCGGTGGCGTCGGCATTGACAGTTACGGTCAATTTGATGGGGTTGCCGCCACTCTCCGGCTCTCCGGTTCCCTCCCAGTGTCCGACAAGTTCTTCCGGTAAAGGTTCGGCAGACTTTACGGAATGTTCCGCGGAAGCTTCTGTGGCAGGTGCTGTGGAAGCTTCCGTGGCAGGTGTTGTAGCAGGCTTTGTGGTAGGTGCTGTGGTTGGCTTTGTGGTAGGTACTGTGGTGGGTTTCGTGGTTGATTCCGTGGTTGGTTTCTCAGAAGACTTTGTCGTAGCTTCTGCAGAAGTCTCAGAGGTTTTTATCGTCTTACTTTCGGATGACTTAGGTTGTGTGCCGCTATCGCTGCTATCAGCCTCTTTTTTAGCTGCACAACCGCATAGCATCATCGTGCACATAATCAGTGCAATCACTCTGGTTAAAATTTTTTTCATATTCAAAATCCTTTCTTTTTTATTTTCTGTAGCAATGTTACTGTTCTCCATCGTGTGTTTATAATCCAACACCACCCGGAATGATATATACTTACAAATAATTATAAACTTAAGGAAATGTGCTTTTGTCTGCAAAAAGCATACAAATGTGATTTTCTATTCGTCCGCAATTCCGCTTCTTTTCCGAGTTGAAAATATCTAAAGGCTCGTTCTTACAGGCTTTTCAGACGGAGCATCTGTTCAGGCAAAATTACTTGGATAAAGATTCAGAGTAAGAATAAGAAACACCCGGTTTGTTTTGATACCGGGTGTTTTACCAGTTCAGTTAAGCCCTGAACGACTGATATTTATGATGTTTTCAGATACGTTCTTTAGCAGTATAGGTTGTATGTAAAAGATCGTGAGCAAGTTCTCCGTAGGGTTCACCCAGATATTCTTCATACAGTTTTTGAATCATCGGATTTTGATGGGACATGCGGAGTTGTTTGTTGCGATCTTCCTGATACAGTGCCTCCTGACGTTTGCGTAAAATTTCAACATCGCCGTGATGATACGGTTGTCCGCCACCGCCGATACAACCGCCCGGACAAGCCATTATTTCGATAGCATGTAAATCATATTTACCGGAACGGACACCTTCCAATAATTCTCGGGCATGACCGAGTCCATGAGCAATACCGATATTGAGTGTGATGTCACCCATCTGAACACTGGCTGTACGGATTCCTTCCAGACCGCGCAATTGAGTAAATTCAACATCTTCCAGAGTTTCACCGGTTACCCATTCATAAGCTGTACGAACGGCAGCTTCGATAACACCGCCGGTAGTACCGAAAATAACGCTGGCACCGGTAGATTCGCCCATTAACTGATCAAAATCTTCATCTTCTAATCTGGCAAAGTCAACACCGGCTTCATGCAGCATTTTACCTAATTCACGAGTAGAGATAACAATATCGACATTTCTGTTATCATCTTTGGAAAGTTCAGGACGAGCGGCTTCGGCCTTTTTAGCAATACAAGGCATGACCGAAACAACACAGATGTCATTGGCATTAAGTCCCGTTTTTGCAGCATAATAGGTTTTTGCCATGGCTCCGAACATGATTTGCGGTGATTTGGAGGTTGAAGGAATCTCGAGCATATCCGGGAATTGATGTTCGATAAAATTGACCCAGGCCGGACAGCAAGAAGTTAAGAGAGGTAAGACACCGTTGTTTTGTAAACGATGAATCAATTCGGATGCTTCCTCCATGATGGTCAGGTCAGCAGCCCAGTCTGTATCGAAGACAGCATCAAAACCTAAACGACGCAGAGCGGCAACCAGTTTTCCGGTTGAGATAGAGCCCGGTTCCATACCGAAAAGTTCACCGATAGCGACACGTACGGCGGGAGCAACTTGTACAATAACATGTTTACCGGGAGTATTTAATTGACGCCAGACTTTTTGCACTTCATTTTTTTCCGTTAATGCTCCGGTTGGACAAACAGCAACACATTGACCACAGAATGTACAAGATGTCTCTCCCATTTCCAAATTGAAGGCAGGTGCCACGATTGCATTAAAACCGCGGTTCAAAGCAGAGAGAACACCAACCGTCTGCACCTCGTTACACATCGTCTCACAGCGACGGCACATAATACATTTGTTAGGATCTTTAATAAATGAACATGAAGTTGTATCAACAGGATAATTCATCGCCTCACCGGCATAATGGATCTGATTGATGTTGAGCTCTTTGGCCAGGAACTGCAATTCACAGTCTAAGTTTTTGGCACAAACCAAACAGTCTTTAGGATGATTTGACAATAAAAGTTCCAGTGAAGTACGACGGCCATTTAATGCTCGTACCGAATCGGTACGGACGACCATACCCGGAGCGCATTTTTCGCTGCAGGCGGTAACCAAAGCAGGACGACCTTCTACTTCTACCATACAGACACGACAAGAAGAGACCTCGTTACAAATTTCGAAACCCTCCAAATTGAGATGGCAAAGTGTCGGAATATAGACTCCGACAGATTTTGCTGCCTCGAGAATCGTACTGCCTTGTTCAACTTCTGTTTCGATACCGTTTATAGTTAATTTTATTTTTTCCATATGCGTTCTCCTTAAGGTTTGACGATAGCTTGGAACGGACAGGCTGTAAAACAGGCCCCGCAAGCAATACATTTGCTTTCGTCGATTACATGTACTTCTTTAACTTTGCCGCTGATACAGGATACCGGACAACTACGCGCACACTTAGTACATCCGATACATTTTTCCGGATCTATGGAATAAGATTTTTTCACTTCATGTCTGGCATAACGTTCATATTCTTCAGGGAAATATTTCATTGTGCTAAGTACCGGATTAGGTGCTGTCTGACCCAATGCACAGAGTGCCGTCTCACGAATGGTACGACATAAAGTATCCAGATTTTCCAATGTCTCAAGATCGCCTTTTTGTTCAATCAGTGTTTCCAGCATTTCATAAATACGTTTGGTACCGATACGGCAAGGAGTACATTTACCACAGGATTCGTCCATTGTGAATTCAAGATAGAACTTGGCAATTTCAACCATGTCGTTATCTTCATCCATGACAATCATTCCGCCTGAACCCATCATGGAACCGATGGATGTCAGACTTTCAAAGTCGATAGGTGTATCGAGGTCAGCCTCGGTGATAACACCACCGGAAGGACCACCTGTCTGTACGGCTTTGAATTTTTTGCCACCTTCAATACCGCCGCCGATTTCAAAAATAATTTCACGTAAGGTTGTACCCATCGGAACTTCAACGAGGCCGATATTATTTACTTTACCTGCCAGTGCAAAAACTTTGGTTCCTTTGGAACCTTCTGTTCCGATCGTTTTGTACCAATCCGCACCTTTTAAGATAATGGAAGCAACATTGGCTAAGGTTTCAACATTATTGACGTTGCTTGGTTTTCCCCTGTAACCGGATTCTGCCGGGAAAGGCGGTTTACGTGTGGGTTCACCACGATTTCCTTCGAGCGAACGAATGAGAGCTGTTTCTTCACCGCAGACAAAAGCACCGGCTCCAAGTGAAATCTGGACATCAAAATTAAAATCCGTGCCGAGTATGTTTTTACCTAAAAGTCCGTATTCACGAGCTTGAGCGATAGCTGTTTCAAGACGATAGACAGCCAGCGGATATTCAGCACGAATGTAGATAATGCCGGTATTTGCACCGATGGCGTAACCGCCGATCATCATGCCTTCAAGGATGCCATGCGGATCACCTTCTAAAAGTGAACGATCCATAAATGCACCGGGATCGCCTTCGTCAGCATTACAGATGAAATATTTTTCATCGCTTACCGAAGCTTTGGTAAATCCCCATTTTCTACCTGCAGGGAAACCGGCTCCACCACGACCACGCAGTCCGGAGGCGGTTATTTCATTGATAACATCATCTTGTGTCATACCGCTCAGAACTTTGGCTATGGCCAGATAACCGCCGTTAGCAATAGCTTCATCAATACACTCAGGGTCGATCAGACCGCAGTTATGCAAAGCAACACGTTGCTGCTTTTTATAAAAGTCCATATCGAGATAATGTTTTTGTTTCTCTTTTGTGCGGGGATCGGTGTAAAGTAAACGCTCGACAGCTTTGCCGCCTATCAGGTGGCTGTTTACTATTTCGTCGAGATCTTCCATTTTTACCTGAACGTAAAATATGTTTTCGGGTTGTACTTTAACGATCGGTCCTTGAGCACAGAAACCGAAACATCCGGTTTGGATAACTTTGATATCTTCTAAACCTGCATCAGCGATTTTTTCGCGTAAAGCTGTGATGATTTCAGCACTTTGTGAAGAATGACAACCGGTACCGCCACAGACAAGAATATCTCTGGGACCGCTTTTTGCTTCATCGGCTTGCAATTCATCGGAACGAAGGTCAAGTAATGATTTTAAGTTTTCATGTAATTCATAGAGAGCATCAAAAGAATTCAGTCTCATTGTGCCACCTCCGCTTCTTCTTGTCTGGCTAATTCTCTGTATTCCTCAATAATACCTTTAACATCTGCCTCTTTGACATGACCGAAGATTCGATCATTTATGGTGACGACAGGTGCCAAACCGCAGGCACCGATGCAGCGTACATCTCGCAGAGAAAAGAGACCGTCCTCACTTGTCTTCTGACCATCTTCAAGTTGTAATTCGTTGCGAAAAGCCTGAAGCACAGCATCAGCACCTTTGACGAAACAAGCAGTGCCCATACAGACACTGATTGTGTATTTGCCGCTGGGTTCTTGTGAGAAGAACGAATAAAAACTGACAATACCGTTAATCTTCGCTGCCGGCATATTGATCTTGCGTGCTATATAAAGCTGCAATTCCTGTGGGAGATAGGAGAAGAGTTTTTGAGCTTCGTGCAGAATATTAATGATTCTGCCTTGCGGATTATCCTCTGCCTCGATAAAGGCATCCAGTTCGCGCAGTTTGCCCGAATCTAAGATCTCCATGTTGAACTTGGTTTTTTGCATAGTACCACCTTACCTTTACATTAGAAATGAGTTGTTACAGTTCTCTTATGAACAGTGTGGTGATACAGAAGAGAATTGTAACAAAAAACTAATTATAGCTTTAATCCATATTATAGCTTTAATATATAGGGGTGTAAATATTGCAAAATCACAATATAGTCAATAGTAATATTTGTATTATTATCCATAAAATTAAAGAAAAACATAACATCCGGAAAAGACGTTGATTTACTTTATCCCATAAAAAGATTTTTTCCGGCAGGACTATACATCCTTGTCAGATGTCTTTCAATTCGTTGTTTTAGAAAATTAAAAATTATTCGGGTAAAATATGTTAAAATAAGAAAAAGCAGAAAGCGATTCAGCTGGTGCCAAATTGTCACAATCAATTAATTTAACGGAGTGTTTGGGTAACTTCAGATCCTCTGTAATTAAATGGCAGTAAACAAATGTGGGTAACGACTTATTTAGTGAATATTTTAAATATTGTGTTATATCTTATAAGCGTAATGAGCGGTTATAGTTAAAAAAATCAAAATAGTGATTCCAAAACTGTGAAAATCATAATATAGCATATCTCTTATGCTTCGAGTAATAGTGACAACTCTGCCGGAAATATTATCCTTTGGTAATCATTCATCAGAATAGTATAGCGTCAGGACGTTTCAGTAAAATAATATAAATAGGCCTACTTATATTGCTCAAAATATACAGCAGGAGGAAGACAATGATAACCGTTAAAGAGATCTTAAACCTTGATTCTTTGCAGGGCGGAGGTTTAGTTGCAGGCGGAGATTTTATCAATAATCAGGTAGAATCTGTCAATATCATGGATGCCCCGGATAGTATGCATTGGGTCAGACCCAATGAGTTAATTTTAACAACAGGGTACCCCATCAATACAAATCCTGAAGACCTGGCTTGTTTGGTTCACATGCTAAAGGAAAAAGGTTGTGCGGCTTTAGGAATAAAAATGGACAGGTACTTTGAAATAGAAGGCAGTCCGATAATAGATTTAGCAAATGAATACGGACTGCCAATTATCAGCCTCCCTTATAAATCACCTTTCAGTCAGATAATATCTGAAGTTATGATCGGTATGTTAAAATATGATCTGGACGAAAAGACAAAAGAAATCTTTGATGAGGCTTTGAATGAAGAAGACTTGGATGGATTTATTCGTACCGCTTCCAAACTGTTAAACGGAAATGTTAGTCTGGAAAGTCATTATCTGGAAAATCCGATTTGTTATAGCAACGGTGAGTACTCGAAAACTTTAACGGATGCCATCTGTGATGAGCGGGACAATAATACAGATTATTTTAACAGCTATTATTTTGTTAAAAACAACCGGGTAATCTCCGTAAATATTAATAATTTTATAGAAAGACACATATTTCCTCTTAAATTCAAATCTGAAACTTTGGGGGTTTTTTCCTTATGGAGAGAGAATAAAGAGCCATTAAGTAATTTTGAATTAATCACAATAGATTACATATTTCCCATATTAAAATTTATACTTAGGGAGAACAAAAAGAAAAAGCTTGTAGATCATAAGATGAATTCCATGATCGGTATGGAATTGATAAATTATATTCCGCAAAATAAAAAATTGTTTGCCAGGAAGATAAAGAGTTCAGGATTAGATTTCAGAAGTAATTTCAAGGTTTTAACGATATCCGTAAAGAATTTAAATTTCTCCAAAGACATTGCCGGTAATGATGATTACAATTACTCGTATTATTTAAGTAAATTGAATAATACTATCAGTAAAAATACCGGTATAAAGACATTTATATTTTTTTATGAAGATAATTTAATTGTGATATTTTATAATCTGAATCGAAATAATCAACATGAGTTAAATAATATAATATCGAAAATAGAGAATATCGTAAATGTATCTGACATGTTCATAGACAATATCATAGGAAAAGATTTAAATATCGGATTGAGTAAAGAGTATCAGCGGATAGAACGGACAGGTAATGCTTATCAGGAATCTTTAATTGCTATTGAGATAGGCAGAGAAAAAGATGCTGTCATGAATGAATATATTGACTTAGGAATCATGAAATATCTATACAATGACAATAATCACAAATTGAATAGTATTGTAGAAGATACCATTATGCCGATCCTCGACAATAAATCTAATTTGCAAGATCTTTTTTACACCTTAGATGTGTTCTTTAAAAATAATGAAAATAAAGTTCAGACAGCAGATGAATTATTTATTCATAGAAATACGCTCCATTACCGATTGAATCAAATTAAGGAACTGACCGGCTTAGACATAAATATAATCCCCGATAAACTATCACTTTATTTAGGAGTGACGGCTTATAATTTGCTGAAAGATCCAAACAACAATTCTAAGATCTGAAACTCATTTTTATGTGTTTTCAGCTAAAAGATAATTATCAGCAACTGCACTTTTGCCAATTATCTTTTAAAATCTCCAAAGCGCTCTTTATAAAGCCAAAAAATTTCCACTATTTCTGCCCCGAATTCTTGATTATTTTAACGCTTTGAACCTTTATAAAGCCAAAAAATTTCCCACTATATCTGCCCTGAACTCTTGATTTTTTAACACTTTGAACCTTTATAAAGCCAAAAAATTTCCCACTATTTCCGCCCCGAACTCTGCTAATGATAAATCGGAATCTATCGGTCCAAGCAAACTGATTCCGAGAGGTACATTATTTTGCTTTATCATCGGTAATGTCAGTTGAGGTGTATTCGTCAAAGGTGAAACACAGAGCAATAAACTGGATTGTTTTCTCACGGCATTTATTTCTTCCGGCGGAGCACTTCTTAAAGGTGCAATCGAAGCAGCTGTCGGCATTATAATAAGCGTGTCATTTGAAAGAAGATTATGTATTCTTTCAATAATGAATTCACGCCGGGAATATGCATTTTTATATTGCTGCATTGTAATTGTCGATGCCCATTCCAATCGTTCTTTAGGTCCTCTGGATAATCGGGGATTATATTTTCTGATCCAACTTCCATAACTTTCCCAAACCTCATATCCTTGAATATGCTGAAAAGTTTCAACCCATCTATCCAAGCCTTCTAAACTGATATTGGTTTCCTCAACAGAAGACACATGTTCAGCGATATAAGCGACAGCCGGTTGAAGGGCCTCCTGCACATCTTTGTTTACAGCAGCAAAACAATCCTTTGCTATAATCATTTTATTAAACGTTGTTTTGAATTTATCTTCACCTAACATTACACCGGATACTCTTTTGAATGTTTCCGGCTCTTTTGCTACATAAGCCAGTACATCCATACTTTTACAGTATGGAGCTTCACCGTCATTGGGAATTCTTTCATAAGTCGGCCGAAGACCTAAAAGTCCGTTATAACTTGCCGGTACTCTTACCGAGCCCAAACAATCACTTCCAATTCCAAAGTCTACAAGACCGCCGGCAGTTGCCGCCCCGGTTCCGCTCGATGATCCGCCTGCATATCTTCTCGGATCATGCGGATTTATCGGAGAGCCATAATGCCAATTTTCGCCGCTGATACTGAAGCATAATTCATCACATACCGTTTTTCCTGCGAGATCAGCTCCGGATTCTAACAGTCGCACTATCAAACTGCTGGTAAAATCATCAGGACTATTGGTGCGAAGCCATTCAGGATGACCGTTACCATATGTGCTTCCCAGTATTTTGAATACGTCTTTAGCTGCAAATGTTAATCCTTTTAACGGACCGTGATCCAATCCTTTAAGTGCAATATGATTTTCTCTGACAAATGCCTGCAATGCATCATACGGCGGTTCAGCCGAGAGATCAAGTTTAGGGTTATTCAACATGTTCAGAGGATTCATCTATTATCCCCCCTTTCCGTTTTTATCGTTGTAAAATGATATTTTGTTACAAAGAATTTCTCATAAAAAACTGACTTTTATTATTAGATTTTAAGATTATTACTAAATTTTTTTAAAGTACCGTACCTGCCATACCAAAGCATCATCAGGACAGGATATCCATAGAGAATGATTTCCTGAATAGATATGATCCGACCGAGATAGAAAAAGGTCATTCTCCATGGATAAAACTGCACATCATTCGTCCTTCAGTATTAAAAAGCGGCTGCATTCTCACCTTATTTCTTCGGCATACTCTTAATTAAAATTAAATAAATAACGGCTCCGCTTATGGTTCCCGTGATCCAGGCAATGTCTGATAACGGCTGAAGAACCGGTATAATATTACCCGACATAGATATGGCCAGGCCCACAAGCGTAGCAATATATGCACGAATATTAATACCGCTGTAGCTACTTGCTGCATTTGAATCTTTAACATCGGCATAAAGATCATCCAGCTTAATCTCTTCTTTTTTCGCTATTAAGTACTCTGTCAGCATGACACCGGCTATCGGCCCCAATAACGCTCCGATGATATTCAAAAACACCATGATGCCGCTCTCTCCGGCCATCAGACGCCAGGGTTGAATTAAAAATCCCAAGATACCTGAAATCAACACCCCTGTACGATTATTAATTTTCTTGGGGAACAAAGAGGCTAGTTGAAGACCTGCCGGCACCATGTTTGTTGCAGCATTGGTAGAGATTGTTATTAAAAGAAATACCAATGTTGTAACGACTACTGTCGGGACATTATCCCATTGCTTGACAAAATCCAGTATGCCGCCACCGGCACTGGGAACACCGAAATGAATACTGCCTCCGACCGTCACTGCAACAGCCATAAAACCGAAAACCAAATAGCCGAGTCCCAGTCCGATTATCTGACCGTTGCTTTGATCTTTTTGACTTTTGGCATTTCTGGTAAAATCACCGACACTCACTCCGGGAGCAGCCATGACACCTATTACGGCAGCTATAACTATAAAATAGCCGAATACCGGATTAACGGTCTTTTTCTCAGATAAAACCGTAGCAAAAATATTGCCCAAGCCTCCGCCTACACGTATTGCCCAAACGGTCATAGCAGCAAAAACGATGTGAATAATCGGAGTTAATATAGTAGTGAATTTATTCAAAATATCTCCGCCGCTCAAACCTATAACCATATTAGCTGCCCAAAAGATCGTGAAACTGATTAAATCCGGGACGGAAATTCCCAAAATCACTGCACCGCCTCCGATTAAGGCATAACCGGGCCATATCTGAGATATTAAGATCGTCAGCACAGTTGCCCCTATGTAGGTTTGAACACCAAACCACGCAGTAGCGGATATTACCCCTCTGAGAAATCCCGGTAATTTTGAACCGGTGACCCCATAGACGGAACGGAGGTGCATAGAGAAAGGAATCCCGTATTTTGCACCTGCTCTGCCATTTAAGGAAAAGAAAACTCCTGTAGTAATTCCCGCTAAAGCTATTGCTATTACAACATCAACCGGTTTTAAACCTAATAATAAGAAGCCCAGAACAGCAATATAATTAGGTATGTTGTGGATTACACCCATCCACTGAGTAAAGAAATTCTTCGTAGTCCAATTTCTATCTTTTACCGGCTTTGGTACAATGTCCTCATTGTATCCGTTTTCTATATATTGTTTTAATTGTTTTTCGGAAACATCCACAATTTTATTATCCATCATGATTTATCCTCCTTCTGCTTCCGGAAACGAAAATACCTCCGACATATTTCAAGCCACCTGAACCAGACCCGCCTTAAAGGCAGGTTCCATTTCATTATGAAAATTGGAAATATTCATCGTTTTGAGAACGAAATCGAAATCCGGCAGCATGATCTCAACTGTAAAGTTATTTACATTTCAAAATTCTCTTTTTTGTCTCAACCTGCTGCCGGACTCATACTTATTTAAATATTGGAATAATTTATTTGCAGAATATTTATGATTATTCTTCCAGCAAAATTGCCTCTACTTCACTTGTCAACGTGTTTTTGACTATAACTTTCCCACGTTTGATAACATGAGTAAGTAATGGTCTGTCATTGAATAAATTACTTATGTCATAAGAATCAAATATTACGATATCGGCATTTTTTCCTTCTTGCAGACCATAACTGTCAGTAATTCCAAGGCATTTGGCCGTATTATAGGTAATCATATCCACAACGGCTTTCCGCTCGGCAGCTGATCCCATTTGCTGAGTTACCTGTAATAAGTAACCTATGGTCAGTAAATTGGCATCATTAAACGGAGTAAATGCATTTCTGATATTATTGGTGGAAGTAACTACGTTTACACCGTGTTTCAACATTCTTTTTACAGGTGCCATGCCGCGCGGTTTGTTTTTTTCATGATCGGCTCCGGTCATAAACAAATCTGTGGCAGGCAAAGGAATAATCGTAATACCCGCTTCTGCAATTTTATCAAATATGGGAGCAGCAACTTCCGGATCTAAAGAGCCTAAGGTTGTAACGTGTCCCAATGCTACTCTGCCCTGATATCCTCTTTCAATTGTCAGATCACAGATCAATTCGATTACATTGTTTTGCGGATCATCCACATTGGTGCCGAAGTCGGCATGCATATCGACAGGTAAATTATACTTTTCAGCTATATCAAACACTTTCTTTAATTGTTCGACTGTTTGCTCCATCGTATCTTCACCATAAGGGCATCCGCCAATAACATCCGCCCCCATTTCGATAGATTCAATCAGCATGTCATAAACTTCCGGATGTCGAATAAATCCTTCTTGCGGGAAAGCAACAATCTCCATATCCAATACATCTTTATACTTCTCTCTGAGATCCAGTAAAACCTTTACGCCTAAAGTTTTTTCAAAAGGGTCTACATCCGGCTGTGCCCGCATAATAGTCACACCGTTTCGGATACATCTGCGTAAAACTCTTTCAGAACGTTCGTAAACATCATCATAGGTATATTTACTCTTCAATTCTGCAGTGTTTTTTAAGGCTTCTTCTAAAGTACCTGATTGATTCGGCATCCTTTCTTCTAAAAATGCTTTGTCAGGATGGATATGACCTTCGATTAAAGTAGGTAGAACAACACGCCCCGCTGCATCTATTTCGGAATATTCTCCTTCGTTTTTTAATTGATTGCCTATTTTCTTAATGATTCCATCTTTAATTAAAATATCTTTTTTGGATTCACCATCAACAATGTTGGCATTTTTAATTAATAAATTATCCATTGTTTCCTCCCTTTTTTGAGATCAAAACCACCGGCTGAGCCGGTGGCTTGTCCAGTCGCTGCAAGGGACAATTACCGGCAGCACTTTCGCTCTAAATGAAGAGATTGCCTGATAGGCAATCTCTGATTTATAAATCATCTGTTACCAAGTTAATTTTACGCCGCCGTTACGCTCCAAATCAGCTCCGATATGTTGTCCGCCATCAACCTTATAATCTCCGGCATTAATACGTTTGGCTTTATCACTTGCTAAAAATACAGCTAAATTAGCTACATCTTCAACAGTACCAATTTCCCCGGTTGGTGTATTGGCTACCTGACGAACAGCTTCTCTGCGGCCTGACTCTATGACGTAATTAACCATAGGCGTATCCGTTAAGCCCGGACTGAGAGTTAACGCGCGAATACCATATTGGGAATAGTTATATGCGATTTGCTTGGTATATCCGATAACAGCATGTTTCGATGTGATGTAGGCATCATCACCTACGCCTGAAACAGAGCCGCCAATTGAAGATATATTGATAAAGGTTCCTTTACCTTTATTCAACATATGGGGTAAAGCGGCATTTGTCATTAAATATACACCTTTGAGGTTTACAGCCATAATTCTATCCCATTCTTCTTCAGTAATGTCCAAAGAAGCTTTGAAATCCGCCAAGACTGCAGCATTGTTGACTACAACATCAATTGTGCCGAAACGTTCAATTGTTTTTGCAATCATGGATTCAGTTGTTGCCTTATCCGAAACGTCACCGATTAAACTTAAGACCTCGCCGCCGTTTTCCTTGATGATTCTCTCAGTTTCAGCTAAACCTTCTTTGTTTTTAGAGGTGTTTATAACAACTTTTGCACCCTCCTTGGCAAAAGCTATGGCAAAACCTTGACCTAAACCTGTGGCACTACCTGTCACAAATATAACTTTGTCTTTTAATAACATGATATTTCCTCCTAGAATAAAGTTGTCTGTTTTTTGACTTTTTGACTGATTACCGACTAATTTGTTCCTTAAAATCACTTTTGGCTTCTGACAGTCGGTCCTTTTTTAAGACTTGTTTGAACACATTTGAATACATTTAGAACTGAAAACGTTTCCTGCTTAAAAGTTACTCGTTTACGAACCTGCCGCTAGCTGACACATGGTTCTTACAGATAAAGCATAACTGACCAAATCTCTTCAGGTCCGCTACCTGATTCAATACTATAGAATGAGGTATCATTCTGATTTAATCCTAAGTTCTTGTTTGTAGTCTAACATGTTTCCCTTTAGGCAAAGATCTAGTCTCTGCTTGATTTATTGTGTAAATGCACAATAAACACTTGACAGGAACAAGTTATTAGGGGAATTAGTATAAGCTTTACTCCTTATTAATGGCAAATAAAAGGATTATTATTAATAATCTCTTTATTTATTTCAAAACAGAATTTATATCAAAACAGAGAAAAAAGGGGCTGTCTTGTTTTTTGAAACAGCCCCCATTATTAATTTCCGATCTTAACGGACTTTAATCTAATCTTTTTTCTTCGATATTCTTCTCTTGCGCAGAATTAACAGTAACCCGCCTGCAATTAAGAGCAGTAAACTTGCCCACAGATAGTTTCCAATATTCTCGCCTGTACTCGGCATAGCCTGATTCTGATTGGAGGTCGGTGTCGTTGTTCCCGTTACTTTAATTGTCTCTGTCGGAGTGGTTGTTTCTGTCGGCTTGGTCGTTCCTGTCGGCTTGGTTGTTTCGGTCGGCTTAGTCGTCCCTGTCGGCTTAGTCGTCCCTGTCGGCTTGGTTGTTTCTGTCGGCTTGGTTGTTTCTGTCGGTTTGGTTGTTTCGGTCGGCTTGGTTATTCCTGTCGGCTTGGTCGTTTCAGTCGGTTTGGTCGTTCCTGTCGGTTTGGTTGTTTCAGTCGGCTTAGTCGTTTCAGTCGGCTTTTCCGGTGTAGCCGAATCGTAGGATATCTTAAACGTGACATCCATTCTTAACGATCCAACTCTAGGATGATTTACATTATAGTCATAAGAAATACCATCTATTTTTTCAGAAGATCTGATGCTTAAAATTCCGGTAGCAGGATCATAGCTGGCACTTTCAGGAAGATTAGTTCCACCTGACTGTCTGATATCAGTAATGTTTGCAATATTGATACCCGGAATTTCAGAGAGATCAACCTTATAGATGTTGTCATGAAGTTTGGATGCCAGAGTCTTAGAAGAAACTTGGCCATTGATATTCACGTCGTAATTTACACTCTGACCTTCCCACCCGCTTAAATTCACATTCTTACTTAAGTCAAGAAAGGCAAGTTGATTGTTTTGGCAAAATAAAGATTGCAACATAACGCAATTTCCTAAATCAAGAGAAGTAAGTTGGTTTCCGGAGCAGCTCAAAAATTCTAACTTAGCATTTTTGCTCACATCAAGAAAAGTTAGTTGGTTGCCACCGCAGCTCAAAGTTTCTAACAGTGCATTATTACTCATATCAAGGGAAGTCAGTTGGTTTAAATTGCAGTGCAACTCCTTCAACTGAGCACTCTTACTCAGATCAAGTAATTTGAGTTGATTGGTGTCACATCTCAGTATTTCCAACACATCATTGTTGGTTAAATTAAGGGAAGTGAGGTTGTTTACATTGCAAAACAAACTGATTAATTTAGTATTCTGACTCAGATCAAGAGAAGTGAGTTGGTTGTTATTGCACACCAAGTCAGCTAACTCGGTATTTCTGCTCAGATTAAGAGCAGTGAGCTGGTTATAGGCGCAATTCAAGTTTTCTAATAAAGTGCTCCGACTCAGATCAAGATTAGTAAGTTGGTTTTCAACAATATACATTTCTTTTAAATTAGTGCTCTGACTCACATCAAGGGAAGTGAGTTGATTGTATCCACAGTTCAGCACTTCCAACTCAGGGTTGCTACTTAGATCCAGTGAAACAAGTTGGTTGGTATTGCAATTCAAATTTTTCAGTCCGGTGCTCTTGCTCACGTTTAAGGAAGTGAGTGAGTTGTACGAACAATCCAATTCTGTTAACTTCGTGTTCTTACTCAGATCAAGAGAAGTCAATTGGTTGGAGTTGCATTTCAGCATTTCCAACTCAGTATTTTTACTTAAATCAAGAGAAACGAGTTGGCAGGCATCGCAAGTCAACTTTTTCAGTCCGGTGTTCTTGCTTACGTCAAAGGTACTAAGTTGATTGTCTGAGCAAATCAATTCTGTCAGCTTAGTAAAGTGCTCTATTCCTGTTAGATTTGTAATAGCTTCCCATTCCCAGCTACTACAATTCATGGTTGCCACAGCATCTAATTCAGTTTGCTGCAGTATTCCGTCTTCGTCTTCGTCATATTGCCTGACATGTTCTCTGAAATTAGCATCAGGAAAGTTAGTTGCATCTATTCGTACACCTGATGACTTCGGTTGTGCCATAACCTCCATGGACCTTGCCTGATTATTACTGACCGGTACTTCTTTTGTAAGTTGATCTGTTGCTGTAACATTAACTTCATCTGCTACAGGAACACCTTTCTCTTTTGTGTCTTTCGTTGAAGAATTACTGTCGTCTTCCGTAAGCGTTAAAGCTTCATTTAATAGCTGATCACTTGCAGCTGCTTCTTCTTTTCCTTTTTCTGTTTCTTCTTCTTCTGTTGCTGCCACAGCTGCTTCTTCAGTAACAGATGCTTGATTTTCTGTGCTTAAAACAGCAGCATCATCTGCGTTTGTTGCAAATACCGGCTGATATAGTTGTGTTGCTAATGCTGCAAACATTACCAATGCCAGAAGAATCGAGAATAATTTGATTGTTTTTTTCATTTTCCCTCCTATTAATACTACTTAATACTACTTTAGAAGCTGATGACAAATAATCTTGTGAGTTTTTTCCTTTACCCAAGCGGCAAGACTGATCAGAACCGGTGTCAATACTATATGAATAAATCTTTTCATTATCATTTATATAACTCCTATATAACTCCTTTCTGTCACTCCTTTTGTTAAAGCAGAGATCCTTACAGCATAAAGCTGAAAGAAGCCTTTTTATTTCAATTCTGATACCTTAATTCTATTCTTTCCTCAATACATGTCTATTGACCGAAAGTCTAATTCTTAAAAATCAGAGAAACAGCTTACAGTTAGGGTATTAGCCGTATGGCTAATACCGGAAAAATCAACCATGGCAATGAGTTCATCACAATGCATTGTCAGCTGAGCGGATTTATTTGCAACGCAGGTCAACATGTTAAAGAACTTTAATCAGAGTTAAAAACAGAAACAGAATCTAAGTTGTTTTAGCTGTCCGTGATTCCGGAATTTGTTAATTCTATGAAAAAATCAGAAAAACAATCTGTTAAAATATAAGGGGTTGTGTCAAAATTTACAGTCCTGCGGATTTCGATTTGCAGAGCCGGCATTTTTGACACCTCAGGCTTAGTTTACAGGTCTTTTTTGCTCAGGCTGTGCCAAAATTTACAGTCCTGCGGATTTCGATTTGCAGAGCCGGCATTTTTGACACCTCAGGCTTAGTTTACAGGTGTTTTTTGCCCGAACTGTGTCAAAATTTACAGTCCTGCGGATTTCTATTTGCAGAGCCGGCATTTTTGACACCTCAGGCTTAGTTTACAGGTGTTTTTTGCCCGAACTGTGCCAAAATTTACGGTGCTGCAAATCACAATCCGCACAGCCGCAGTTTTTGACACCCACTAATCTATTAAATATTTTGCTGAAATTTTAATCTGACTTTTCCTCTACCTTATCTTCTAACCCATCCTCTGTATAAACATAAGCATTTTCTTTTTCTACCTTTTCAATCAGATTCAGTTGAAGCAGATGTATGTTCAGAAATAAACTCTGTTACTCCGCCGTCACGAATGTCGATTCGTGTGTCTGAGTCATCGGTTAAAGTCAGATATATATACATCGGATCTTTATCAAGTTGACCGCCGCCGATCCACAGAGAAAAAACTTCATCAATTTCGTACACTCGAATATATAAACCTGAACCTTTTTCAGTGTAAGCGTATTGCTCAAAATCAGACCAAGTCAAATCGTATCCATATTGAGAAAGAACAATTACATCATTCAAAGAAAGCTTATTTGTTTCGTCAATAGCTTTAATGTTAAAAACATCATTCAGTCGTGCCGGATATGTTTCAAGTATTTCTCCGCTATATGAGATTTCAATCAAATCTCCAACCAGAGGTTCCCGCGAAGGGTCCATATTTTTCATAGGGATTTCAATTTGGTCTGCGCTATTAAGTTCCGAACTTCCTTGCACCGGCTCAACAAGAAATAGTTCGTCATAAATATCAAGTATTCTGGCTTGAAAAACTTTGGACTGTGTATCGGGAAGGAAAGATGAGTCAGCTTCCATATCAGGTGGAGCAGGTGGAACAGCTTCTTTGGCAGGTGGATTTGTCAGGAAGCAAACTGCAACAACTATGCAGACAACAACTGCCGGAATAATAATCCAAAATGCAGGCTTCTTATAATTCATTACAGACTTCACTCTTTCCTTTACACCAAGCTCGCCAAATGCAAGAGGGTAAGTGCTGACCACACGACGATTTACCCGATGATTTACACTACAATTTACAAGTGCCTGAGTGTAATCGGCTCTCTGTTCATTATTAAGTTTCTTAATAACCCTTTCATCACAGACAAGCTCAATATCACGGCACAGCAATACATAGGCTAATAACACCAGAGGATTGAACCAATGAATCATAAATAATAAGAAACCGATCAGCTTCCACCAATTGTCTTTATAGCGGATATGCATCATTTCATGGGCGACAACGTATTCCATATTCTGTCCATCAAGTTTAAATGGCAGATAAATTCTCGGCTTAATGATACCCATAACAAATGGCGAGCTGACATGCTCACTTTGATAAATGTTGTCCTGATAAAGAACAGCTGTATCAAGCTTGCGGCGCAGCTTCAAGTAACTGATAACAGTATATAAAAATAAAATAACTACACCGCTCACCCAAATATATGATAAAACAGGCACAACGGTATTCTCGACAGTAGAAGGCTCGTCCAACTGATCGTATTTAGTTATTACATAATAGCCGCCGCTGCCATCTGATATCGGCTCTCTTCCGGCTGTTACTGCAGCATCATAATCGAGAGAATTATCGTGAATAATACTTACATCTTCAATATAATCGTCCGTCCACTCCGATACTAATTTGTCACTTCCGGCAAATTCAGGAATCAGAGAAACAGGACTTTCTATCGAGAGCGGACAAATCAATCTGACAGCTACGATCCCCCAAAGCAGAACATTAATCCACTTAGGGGCTTTCTTAAAAACAAGTCTGAGGATCAGTACGGCCAGGATCAGCCAGGTTGCCGACAGACTCATCTTGACAATCTGCAAAAATAATCCGTTCATTGAGAACCCCCTTCCCTGATCCGATCAATCATACGCTGTACTTCATCGAGTTCCTGATCAGACATATCTTGATTCTTTGTAAAAGCAGCGATAAATGCAGGCAGAGAATTTTCAAATTTTTTCTCAATCAGTTCATCAATTTCAGATGCCTGGGCTTCAGCTTTGGAAACGAGAGATGTAATTATACTGTTTTCATTTTTCAGCACACCGCGCTCGCCCAGACGTTTAATAACCGTATAAGTTGTGCTTCTTTTCCAGCCAAGCTGCTCCTGACACAGTTGCACAATTTCGACTGTTGCGACAGGCTCATGCTCCCACATAATCAAACAAAAACGGTATTCACTTTCGTGGATTTTCGGAATTTCCATATCTATTTACTCCTTATCTACTCAATGAGACTAAATTCCGGGAATTTGCTCTTCGTATGTTCCGGATAAGCTGCTTGTCTATTCGGTTAGACTTCAGTCTTAGTCTACACCATTAGACAAATAAAGTAAATACATTCATTCTTGATCTGCATTTTTTCCGCTGAGCCCGGAAGCAGCTATACGAACCTTGAATCCATACTGATTGATTAGATTTTTTCCGCTGAGCCCGGAAGCAGCAAACAAAATGGAAGTCGTTAATGTGATCGTACCGGAACGTATTTCTGAAGAATCAAAATTAATTCAGTCACTCAAATCAATTTTAATTCCTATATTTCGATTTTTCCTATTTAATTTTTCCCGGTCTGACGTATTTTGATACTCATATTTACAGACTTGGATCCGATTAAGAAAGCAATAATGTGGAGTGCAATTGCCATAATGAACGCTCCTTTATAACTCCCGCTGAGATCATAGAAAAGACCAATTGGTGAAAAGGAAAACGCTCCGATCAAGCTATTTCCTACCATCATCAAAGCCCAAATAGAAGAATAATTCTTATCTCCCAGAACAGACCTGACTAATAACGGTGATTGCACAGTATACATCACACCGCCGAAGCCTACCAAAACTGAAGCAACAATTATTAACTCAGGATTGTTAATGCTCATTATCATCAAACCATACCCTACAGAATAGAAGAAAGCACCCCAGGCAAGCCCTGCTTTAACTCCGAATTTGTCATTGATATAGCCAAGCACAGTACTGCTGACAGCACAACCCAAGCTCACAGACATCGCGGCAGTTGAACCGAAGGTAATCGTTCGCTGCATTTCCATCGTTGAAAAATTTGCTATATATTGCTGGACTCCGCAAGCCACACTATATAACATGCACGTAAACCACACCAAATAGAACAATGGCATTCTTAATGCCTCCTTGCGAGTAAAGCAGGGTTCTTTTAACTTGTTTTCCGCAAGATTGCCGGCAGTGATTTCAGCTCCGTATGGTTCGATGCCTTTTTCTTCAGGTGTTTTAACCAGAAGAAACAGGGCCGGTACAGAAACAATTAAACTAATTAAAGCTAAAATGACATAGCTTTTTCTCCAGCCGAATTTCACGATAAATTGTCCGGAAAGCATTGTATACATGATTACAGCAACTTTTTCGACTGCCATTACTATACCCAAAACCGTACCTGTCTTTTCTTTGAACCACATATTGATCAGAACCGGAACTGCGACATATCCGGTAAATGCAGCACCTATGCCAATTAAAGCACCCGAAAAATAAAACATGTAGACTGAATTATAGGTTGCCATTAAGGCAATTCCTGAAATCTGAGCAAGTGCAGCAATGCCCATCACATATCCGATCTTTCTTGAAGCAAGAATTTTTGCTGCCGTAGTAAACATCAATGCCATAGCAGCAGCTTTAACACTTACTAACATCGTAAATTCACTGACTGAACTACCTAGCTCCCGGACAACAGGGGTCACAAAATTACCGGCAATACACATAACCACTCCGCCCAAGCCTATTTTTAATAAAATACAGCTGGCTAGTATAGTCCATGCATAATGCGGTTTCTTATTCTTAACATCTTTCATATCTTTAACTCTATTGAATATGTACGTTTTTTATTCCGGCTCGGTAACAAGAATGAATATTACTGTACTACATCCTTCCAATCATTATCGGAAATACTAGTTGATAGCTCTTCTTTTTTTCTTATCGGGAACTTTCATTAATTCTTTAGGCTATATTATAAATATTAAAAAGTTTTATTAAAGTTTACAATACAGCGAATTATATTTAAAAATGCCGCTAAATGCCACTAAGAGTATTATGATAAAAATAATCTTTTATGTAACCTAAGATAATAATAATCCGCTATATAGAGTGAAGACCTTAATAACATAATAAGATGCCGGAAGGAGGAAATCAGATTGGACGATTCAAAAATTGTAGAGCTCTATTTATCCAGAAACGAATCCGCCATCTCTCAGACGTCACAGAAATACGGTTCCGGGCTCCGGCGGATTGCAAACAGAATTTTAGGTAATCCGGAATCAGCTGAAGAATGTGAAAACGATACCTACCTTGAAGCATGGAACCGAATACCGCCGCATGAGCCAAGGACATATCTCTTTGCTTTTCTCGGGAAAATCATACGGCATATTGCTATAGATATATGCAGAAGAAATTCTGCACAGAAAAGACAAGCTCTGTTTTTCGAACTTACACAGGAAATGCAAGAATGTATTCCCGGAGAAAGTTATATTGAGGATGAAATTGAAGCTAATGATTTAAGTCAAATCATTGATAGCTTTCTGGATACTTGTTCAGAGGAACAGCGCAATGTATTCGTCAGAAGATACTGGTTTTTCGATACGATTTCTGAAATCTGTAAAAGATATGGCTATTCCCAGAGTAAAGTCAAAGTCATGCTGTTTCGTATGAGAGAAAGACTGCGTATACATTTAGAGAAGGAAGGTTATGCGTTATGAAAGATTATGAACTTTTAGATGCCATTGGCGGCATCAACCCTGAATATATTGAGTCAGCGGTCGAGAGCAAGAAGAAAACAAAGCGTAATCCTTGGATCAAACGGGGATTTGTCGCGGCTTGTTTTGCAGTGTTGATCATCATAAGTGCTGTAATCCTGCCATCAATCTTTGGCGGTAATGATGTAAATCCCGAAAAATATAAATACCATATCTCCGGAGCTGAGATGGCTATGGAGTGGCCGTGGGAATATATGACCATTGCCGAAAAGTACACTACCGTTAAGTTTAACGACAAGGAGTATGGTATCAAATTATCAAGACCTGTTAGCGAAGATGTACTTGGAGATATGCTTGGTTCCTGTGAAGCATTAGGTGTAGATTCTTATACCAACAAGAAATACACCGAGACTTTTAAAGCTTATAAAATTAATGGTGTGTCTGAAGATAGACTTATTGCGGCAGGTACCGAAGGTGAGTTTTATGTTTATATGGCAGATGACATCTCAAAACCTGCTACTTTCGGAGATGTTTTGGACCTCTATGGCTTGGAACAGAACTTGAAATTTAATCATTTTACGATTTCTGAGGGATACGATGACAAGGGTGAGTTCGAGCTAACTGATGATGCGTATATCCGGGAAATCCTCAGTGGATGTGGAGATGCAGCTTTGTATGATAAAACAGATTCCTTTGAGCTAGATAATCGCTACTATCTGACCTTTACTGCAACATCTGATGCTCTGGGCGCATATAAGCTGGCTGTCTATATCTCTGAGGACGGGTATTTTGCAACCAATCTTTTCAGTTACAGCCATATATATTATATCGGTGAGGATGCTGCAGGAAAGATCATCAGCTATGCAAAAAACAACTCAGCAGAAGCTGAGTCAATTCCATACGAATTAACGGTGTCAGGTATATTGACTGAGATTGACGATGACTACGTGTTGATTGATGACAGTGCTCTCTGTAACAACGAAGAGGACGGAACGGAATATAAGATTTACACCGACGATATCAGAATCAGAAGATGTGTAGAGTATGGCGGTATTAAAGTCGGAGACGCAGTTATCGTAAAATATAACGGTGAAATCTCTGAAAAAAATGAAGTCAACGGAGCATATTCAATGTACATGGGAACGCTTGTTGACGGAGACCTTTCAGCCAAAGATTAATATATCTTCATGTTTGTTGCTGGTTGTGGAGGAGCCTCTATTTTAGCTTGACCGGAAGGAAGTATAGCAAAAGATGTTTTATCATTTCCGGATAGCCGCAGAGTTGAAGTGATACATGATAGTGATACTGCTTTTATGATCAAAGTTAACAAGATTTCTTCGAGGGATTATAATACGTATTTTTCCTAGTGTGAATAATCCGGCTTAAATATTATTTTAATAATTCAAATCTATAACCCTGAGATATGGTTGATTTAATATATTGGTCCAGTATATCAACATTGGTTTGCGATATTGAGTGTAAAAGGACTATTGAACCCGGTTCATTATGTTCTAAAAGTTTCCTTAAAGAGTCCTCAGGGTCCGGTTGGTTATTTGTATCCCAGTCACTATAACCATAATTCCAAAAGGTGGTTTTATATCCTAATTCATGGGCGATTTTCAGAGATTCTGCACTGTAGGAACCTTCGGGAGGTCTCATTAAAGAGGTCTCTGGCTCCACGCCCAGAACATTCCTATAGGTGTCCTCCCAGCCTAAAATGTCTTCTTTAATCTCACTTGCTGAGGATTGGCCTTGCGCAAGATGATCAGCCGTATGATTAGACAGGTTATGGCCTTCAGCAAGCATTCTTTTTGCTAATGCCGGATTATTTGAAAGATATGAAGAAGTTGTAAAGAATGCTGCCTTGACGTTATTAGCCTTTAAGATGTCTAAGATTTGGCTTGTTAAATTTTGGTATTCATAACCATTGTCAAAGGTCAGATAGATTATTTTTTCACTGACATCTAATTTGTATATGGCAGAATATTCCTGCATATAGGGTGACTGATCAGGATATCCCCATGACCAGGAAAGACTTTGATTCAGATCAGATGCACCGGTATCAGATGTACTGGTTTCAGATGTACCGGTATCAGGTGCACTTGTTGGTTCTTGATCCGGAGTAAATTCTTGATCCGGAGTTGGTGCTTGACCAGGAATAAGTACTTGATCCGGAGTCCCCTCTTCACTTAAAAGTTCATATTCTTCAAGACAAGAATACCGCGTCCAGCCACCCGGCGAATCCGCATATCTGCTTAGATTAATGGCATCATTTGTCTTTTTGAAGACATAATAAACTCCTTGTTCATAAGTAGATGATTGCAAGTTATCATCTCTGGCATTATCTGAAGTCTCATAGACGGGGAAGCTGTTTTTAACGGATATCTTGTCTCCGATATTTAAATAGTATGCACTTATGTTTATTTCTTGTTTTTCAGAATATTTTGAACTTTCTTCTTCGCTTGTCTTAATTGTTTCTTCTTGCTTGCTTTCTTGATTTTCAGAATCTTTGGTATTTTCCCCTTCATCAAATGTCTTAATAATTTCTTCTTGTTTGCTTTCCTGATTTTTCGAATCTCCCGTACTTTCGTCTTCGGCAAATGTCACTTTCGCTTCTTCCTGCTCACTTGCATGGTCAACAGAGTCTTCCTGATGAGCATCTTCTCCATTTGATTGATCTTGACAAGCCACACAAAGAAACATATTAACAATTAAAAGAAAGATAATTATTTTATTTTTTAACATAGAGATTTATTCACTTCCTCTCTCCGGTATCAGGATCCCCGATAAATCTTAAGCAATAGTATTGTTATCCCGGTATATTAGTTGAGAACTCTTACTGATCTTTTGTTTGCTTATCAGAAACTTTCAATTTGACAACTCACCTGATTTAAACAAACACATAAATTCTTTACATAAATATATTTTATATAATAAAAACAAGTATTATTAAAGTTGTTTTATATAATAAAAACAAGTATTATTAAAGATAACAATACAGCGAATCCATATTTTAAAAATGTGCCTGAGAGTAATATCATAATATAATCATTTCTATATTAATTGAAGATGATTAATCCTTTATTCAAGCGGTTATTCCTTCACTTCAACAAGTCGGAAAGTTGATAAAGGTGTACAAATCCAGTATAATTATACGCATAAAATAACTAGAATAAAGTGATAGAACGAAAGGCAAGCATCGCTGAAAGTCCGCATGGGTTATGCGACAGGAAATTTGATCGGATGGATAGTGATAGAATGAAAAACTTGGAGATCAATGTTTTTGGCGAATTGCGAATACTGGTGGATGACGTGGATATTTCTCAGACCATCTGGTCCTCTAAGAAAAAAACGGCTTTGCTCGAAATCCTGATCCTCAACAGGCAAAGACCCATGTCCGTATCGCGGTTGGCGGAAATGATCTGGGGAGAAGATGAAGAAATCAATGCGGAGAACGCACTCAAAACGCTGATCAGCCGATTGCGTAAGGATCTGGAAGAAAACGGGCTCCCCGGGGCGATTGTGACGATACCGGGCGGCTATATGTGGAACCCCGACCTTCCGGCTAAGATAGACGTTTTTCGTATGGAGGATCTTTGCAATACCTTATCCGATGCGGAATCTCTTGATCCTGATGTGAGGGATCAATTTGAAGAACTTCTCCAACTATATACAGATGATCTGCTGACAAATTCCAGCCTGAGCAAATGGATTACACCCAAAAGCGTATATTACCACGATCTTTACCTGAAAACAGTCTATCGTTACATCGAATTGCTGAATAAAGAAAAAGAGTATGGTGACGTAATCCGCGTATGTAAAATTGCACTGGATATTGATGCTTTCTATTCCGTCCTGAATTTGGAACTGATGTCCGCGCTGCTCAATACCGGTAAGAATAAAGAGGCGTTGGAACAATATCAGAATACGACAAACCTGCAATACACGCATTTGGGGTTGAAACCCTCGGACGAGATTTTAAATTTCTATAAAGAATTGATAAAAGGTGAAAAAAGCTCGGAGGCAGAGATTGAAGAAATCTGTGAAGAACTGCGGAACGGCAGACCGGAGGCAGGTGCGTTTGTGTGTGAATACGCTATCTTCAACGATATCTATCATTTGCAGATGCGTAATCTGAAGCGGCTGGATACGTCTATGTTTTTGGCATTGGTAGACGTGCACAGGATGGACAACAGACAGATGGAAGCACTGGAATTGAAGCAAGTGATGGCTCGGACACTGGATCTGCTGCAAGAGAACTTGCGTCAGGGAGATACGATTTCCCGTTACAGTCCCTTACAATATGTGATATTACTGCCTTCCGTGCCAAATGCAAAAATGGGTCGTATGGTAGTGGAACGGTTAAAAAGGCTCTTTTACAGCAATAGTAAAAACGCAAAATATATCTTTAGTTACAGTGTGACACCACTGGTTGTGGACGATTGATCTTAGTCCGGAAAGAGAGGCGAAATGGGAAAGAGTAGACTTATCATTTGTGTGCTCTCTCTTTTTTTTTTGTGTCTGCTTATGAATAATTAGGGAAGAATTTCGGTGATGGCTGCTGCCGGCGGAGGACAGGAGGGCGTTTTTGAAGAAAAAATTGGACATTGTTCGGCGAACATTCGTGACAATGCTTGTTCTCATTATTGTCTGGACAGCGGGATGTGCGGAAGAAAAAAAGGCAAAAGTGTCAGTGGCGGAAGGAGCTTCCCGAGATAGCCGCCCGGTAGTGCTGGTGCCTCGAGCAGACGGAACGCAGGTTTTTGAAGGAACAGCCTCTCTGATCGACGCCTCGCATCTTGAAGACGGATATGTCATGGTAAAATATACTGGCGACGGCCGGATCAAGATGCAGCTTACACACGATGATCAGGAGCCCTATACCTATGACCTGCCGACAAGCGGCGCATTCCAGACATTTCCTCTGACTTGCGGGGACGGGCATTATACGCTGAATATTTACCGCAACATTTCAGGTGAGCAATATGCGTTTGTAGACGGCGCATCGTTTGATGTGCGTCTGAAAAATGAATTCACACCTTTTTTGCATCCCAGCCAATACGTTGACTATACGGAAGAAACCGCAGCGGTAGCATATAGCGAAGTGCTTGCACAGGGCGCATCGGATGATTTGGACGTGGTAAAGCGTATTTATGACTATGTGGTCAATAATATCGTCTACGATTTAGATAAGGCAGAAAATGTATCTTCGTCTTATTTACCCGATTTAGATGATACTCTGCACACAAAGCGCGGCATCTGTTTTGATTATGCTGCACTGATGACGGCTATGTTGCGTGTTCAGCGAATTCCTGCCCGCTTGGTCATCGGGTATGCAGGCAAGGTTTATCATGCGTGGATCAGCGTCTACACGGAAGAAACCGGATGGATTGACGGTATTATTCACTTTGACGGAAAAAACTGGGTATTGATGGATCCTACTTTCGCCGCGGGACAAGGTCTTTCAGATTATATTGGAGACGGCAGCAATTATAATGCATTATTTTATTATTGAAATCCGCTCAGAAGGAGAAGCGCATGAAACGAACCAACAAGCAAAAAGAACTTTCCGCAGCTGAGCTGGAGGAGTTTTTCCAACAGTTGGCGCTGTTTTTCAAAAGCGGAATTCCCGCATGGGAAGGACTTGCGCTGTTAGGTGAAGAAACGGGTGCAAGAAATAGCGAATTGTTTCGCGGGCTATCCGCGGAAGTTGCGGACGGGAACAGTCTGTCTGCCGCTTTCCTGCAAAGCGGGCGGTTTCCCGGTTATGCCGTGGATATGGTGCGGATAGGCGAACGCACGGGACGTATGCAAGAAATCGCAGAGGCACTGCATGCGTATTACAAAGGGCGCGATGCCCTGGCAAGAGAACTGCGAACTTCGGTGGTCTACCCGCTTACTATGACGGGAATGGTGCTCGTGGTGATTTTTGTACTGACCGTGGCGGTAATGCCGGTATTTGAACAAGTGTTCAAGCAACTGGGACTGGCAATGAACCCTTTTTCTCTGTCGCTGCTGCAATTCGGACAGGCTTTTGGTCAATCTGCGGTGGTCATTCTGATCGTGGTCATTGCCGTTGTTCTCGTATTTTTTCTCCTGCGTTTTACAAAAAAAGGCCGGGTTGCGCTTTTGCGCGCTTATGATACTTCCCCGCTCACACGGAAGGTGGCAGCGGTTATCGCTGCGGAACGGTTCGCATTTTCCATGTCGCTGATGCTGGAAAGCGGCATTTATATAGTGGATGCGCTGCATTTAGCGGCGGACCTTGAAGAAAGCGAAAGGGCAAAGGCGCGAATTGTTGAACTCGAGCGCCTGCTTGGAGAAGGGAAACCTTTGCAAGAGGCTATTTTCGCTTCCGGAATTTTTGAAGAATCCTATAACGGGATGATAGTGGCAGGCTTGCGCACAGGCACACCCGGAACGATGCTTATGGAAGTTGCACTTCGCTGCCGCCGTGATGCTGAGTCGCGGCGGCAGCGGTTGCTGGCAATTATTGAGCCTGCGCTGGTAGCATTGCTGTGCGTACTGGTGGGGCTGGTCATCCTATCTGTCATGTTGCCGTTGGCCGGAATCCTGAGCGGCATGTGAGAAAGGTTGGTGTTTCCTTGCGAAAAACCGGGTTCGCGAAAAAGATCAGGCAATTGCTGGGCAGCGGTGTTTTCTGGGCTGTCGCGATCTTTGCCGCCGTTGCGCTGAGTATTGGATCAGGGGTTACTGCCGCCGGAAAAACATCCGTCTCCAGGCAGATCGTTCTGCTGAAAGACGCTGTGCGGCGGGAGGCCGTACAGTGTTATGCATTGGAAGGAAGTTACCCGCAAGATCTTGCGTACTTACAGGAGCGTTACGGTCTTCGCTATGATGCAGATCGCTATGTGGTGCATTACAAATTCCTGGGCGGCAATCTGCTACCGGAAATTTCGGTTTTTTATCTTGAAGATTAGGGGGCAGAAAGAGAAGATGCGGCGGGAGAGAGATACAGCAGAGATCTTATTTGTGATTGCTTTGTTTTTCTTGTACACGATTTGTACCCTGCTCCTCTCTGTGATGGTTGCAGATGCTTATAGCCGGGGAGCGGAACGTTCGGAACGCAATTATAATATGCGGACTTCCGTGTTGTATTTGACGGAAAAGGTACGGCAAACAACAAGTGCAGCGGGAGAAATAAGCGTGCGGCAAACCGGCGAGGGAGATGCACTGGTGCTGGGAATGTTAATAGAGAGTGAACAGTATGAAACGTGGATTTACGTGGAGGACGGATATCTGCGCGAGGTACTGCTGCTGCAGGGTGCGGATGTCTCACCGGGGATCGGGCAGAAGATTATGCCCCTCTCCTCGCTCGTTCTCGAGCTGGGTCCGGAGGGTCTGCTCCGAATCAGCGTGACGGACCTGTCAGGTGAAACGTATGACGGCAAGGTTTTTTTGGAGAGAGCCGGAAGGAGAAATGCACCATGAGTCAATCGTCTAAAAGCCGCTATTTTCTGGTGGAGTTGCTGGTGAACTGCTTGTTGTTTGCCGTTGCGTCGGCAATTTGTATTGCCATTTTTGCGCACGGAAATCTGACGGGGAAAAAGAGCGCTGCCCTTTCCATGGCAGTTGCGGAAGCACAAAACGTAGCAGAGAGTGTGAAGGCTGCCGAGGGAGACCTGCAGGTGCTTGGCACCCTGCTGGACGCAGAAGGAGAAGGGGGCGTATATACCCTCCGATACGATGCAGATTGGCTGCGTCTTCCCGCCGGCGCGGATAGCCCCGATGGACCCGATAGCCGAGATGGCGCGGAGGCAGTCTATGAATTGCGTGCGGTTATTGATATTGATGAGAAAAATATGCTTCAAGCAGATATTTCAGTGACAAATAAAGAAGAGATTATTTATACATTGTGCGTGCTGCGCTTTCTCGGCGCAAAGAGCGGAGGGATAATATGAAGCGAGGAAGGCCCGTTGTCAGTATAGGTATTGTTTCGCTGATTACCGTGTTTACGATATTGCTGCTCGCCGTTTTTTCCGTCTTGTCGCTGTCCGGCAGCCGGTCGGATAGCGTACTTTCGGATAGGGCCGCATGTGCCGTATCCGATTATTATGCCGCAGAGGCACGCGCGGAACAGAGGTTGTCGGAACTGTCTGCCATAGCGGCAAGTGACACAGAAACACCCTTATGGGAGCGTTTGGAGGAAGCCGGATTTGGGATTTCGGTTGATACTTCCTATCCGGGGACTGTAGTGGTTTTTGATACACCTATAGATGACCTGCGGGTGCTACGTGCGGAGGTTGGCATCGGAGAACAGGGTAAAGTGGAGCGGCTGTATCGCCAAACCATATCGCCGGGACAATAAAGGAATACAGAGGGAGCAAAAAACAATGGACATACAGATGTTGTTAAAGGACATGGTGGAACAGAATGTAGAGGATATTTTTATCATATCCGGCCGTCCGGTCAGCTGCAAGCAAAATAAACTTGTTAAAAACTGGGGAGAGGAAAAACTGACTCCTGCGCAGACGCAAGAGATGCTCCTTGAGGTATATGCCTTAGCGGGGCGTGATCCGGAAAACTTCTTGAAGCGAGGAGATGATGATTTTTCATTTGCTATAAAAGGAGTATCTCGTTTCCGTGTAAACGCGTATAAGCAGCGCGGATCGTATGCAGCAGTAATCCGGGTAGTTGCATTCTCTCTGCCTGATCCGGAGGAAATGCGCCTGCCAAGCACTGTTTTGGATCTGGCAGAGCTGAGAAGAGGGATGATTCTCGTCACCGGTCCTTCGGGTAGCGGAAAAACGACAACGCTGACTTGTCTGCTGGAAAAGATCAATCAACAGCGTAACGCACACATCATCACGCTGGAAGATCCGATTGAATATCTGCTTAGCCACAAAAAAAGTATCGTCAGCCAGCGCGAGCTGATGATTGATACGGAGAATTATCCGTCCGCCCTACGCGCTGCATTGCGGCAAAGTCCGGACGTTATCCTGATCGGAGAACTGCGGGACATGGAGGCGATCGAAATTGCCCTGACCGCGGCAGAGACGGGGCATTTAATTCTTGCCGCGCTTCATGCCCTGGGAGCAGCCAATGCCGTTGACCGGTTGGTTGATGCATATCCCGCAGAACAGCAGGAACAGGTGCGCATGCAGATCTCCATGGTGCTTCAGGCTGTAGTCAGTCAGCAATTGCTGCCCGCGAATGACGGTTCACTTGTGCCGGCATTCGAGGTTATGCAGTGTAACGGTGCGATCCGAACGTTGATTCGCGACGGCAGAACACACCAGATCCCTTCCGTTCTTCAAACTTCGTCCGCAGAAGGAATGATCAGTATGGATGCCAGTCTTGCAAAATTGTATCGGGAAGGGCTTATCAGCAAACAAACTGCCCTTACCTACAGCATGTCTCAGGAATATCTTCTGAGACAGATTGAAAACAGTTAAAGGTTTCTGCTCAGAATTTCGAGCTCTGCAAATTCCCATTTGCACGACGCCAAAAAGTGAGCAGGTCGGATGTACTGCAACAAAAAAAAGAGCCCGCCTGAGCGGACTCTTTTTTTTAGTTCAGCAAGCGTTGTTTACGCAATTGCCGCATCATCTTCTTGATCATCTTCCTCTTCGTAGGATTTCTTGCAGAACAGTGCCAGTACTAACTGTACCAGAGCAATAACTGCCATCCAGATGGTCCAGCGGTCAACTAAGACCATGGGGTTGCGCATGTCTTCCGTCAGGATGAACACGATTACCGCAACAACAAACGGGATGATGCTTAGTAACCTCAGGATTCCCTTACGCTTGATTGTATCTCTGTCTTCTTCCTCGTCGGTATATGCCTTTGCAGCTTCTGTCTCTTCATCCTCTTCGTCTTCACGTTTTTTGTTTGTGAAGTAACTAATCCACAGAACTATCATGATAATACCTGTCAGGATGGTCAACAGCAGATTTATGAGTGCCCATTCTGCTGACGTTCCGTCTGCGAGCGGTGTCTCACGTTCCGGAATGATAACTGTCGGTTCCGGAGTCGGCTCGGGCGTCGGTTCGGGCGTCGGTTCGGGCGTCGGCTCGGGCGTCGGCTCAGGTGTCGGCTCGGGCGTCGGCTCAGGAGTCGGCTCGGGCGTCGGCTCGGGCGTCGGCTCGGGTGTCGGCTCAGGCGTCGGCTCAGGCGTCGGCTCAGGATCAGTGTATCCCGGAGTAACAGGAGTAACAGGACCAGGTACCGGTTCGGGATCGGTAGGTTCATCGTCCGGTCCGCCGATTCCGCCAGCATCTGTAACGGTCAGTGTTCCGAGATTCTCCGTCACTCTGTAGTTCGAAGCTGTCGCGTTATCCCACTCAATGTCATATGTGTTATCGCTGCTGCCTACCTCGGTCTGTGAGCCGGTAGCAGTTAAAGTTACGCTCTCGCCTCGTACAAGACCTACTATTCTCACTGTTTCTTCGGTCAGTGCAGTGCCGTCATAGGTCTTGCTTGCGCTGCCTGTTGTAATCGTCACTGCCTTCGGATTAACTGTCAATGTGCCGTCGACCAACACTACATTATTGAAGTTTGCTGTCTTATCGTTGCCAGCGGCATCTTTAATTACATAGCCGTCGTCAACTACGTTTGCACTGCTGCCGGCATTCGTCTGGCTGCCGCTTGCAGTTGCTTCGATCGTGAAGCCTGCAGGTAAACCGGTTGCGGTTACACCCTCGGTCATCGTTAAGGCGGTGCCGTCATAGGTTTTGCTACCCGAAGCTGCCGTTAATACGATGACTGCCGCTGCGTTCTCCGTAACGGTCAGAGTACCAAGGTTCTCTGTCACTGTGTAGTTTGCAGCTGTCGCGTTATCCCACTCAATGTTGTAGGTGTTGCTGCTGCTGCCTACCTCGGTCTGTGAGCCGGTAGCGGCTAATGTTACACTCTCTCCGTCTACGAGACCTTCTATTCTCACTGTTGCTTCCTTCAGTGCGGTGCCGTTATAGGCTTTGCTTGCGCTGCCTGTTGTAATCGTCACTGCCTTCGGATTAACTGTCAATGTGCCGTCTACCAACACTACATTATTGAAGTTTGCTGTCTTATCGTTGCCAGCGGCATCCTTAATTATATAGCCGTCGTCAACTACGTTTGCACTGCTGCCGGCATTCGTCTGGCTGCCGCTTGCAGTTGCTTCGATCGTGAATCCTGCAGGTAAACCGGATGCGGTCACACCCTCAGTCATCGTTAAAGCGGTGCCGTCATAGGTCTTACTATCTGAAGATGCCGTTAATATGATGACTGCCTCTGCGTTTTCTATCACGGTCAGAGTACCAAGGTTCTCCGTCACTGTGTAGTTCGATGCAGCAGCTTTATCCCAAGTAATGTCATACGTGTTAGTGCTGCTGCCTACTTCGGTCTGTGAGCCGGTAGCGGCTAATGTTACGCTCTCGCCTCGTACAAGACCTTCTATTTTCACTGTTCCTTCGGTCAGTGCAGTGCCGTCATAGGATTTGCTTGCGCTGCCTGTTGTAATCGTCACTGCCTTCGGATTAACTGTCAATGTGCCGTCTACTAACACTACATTAGTGAAGTTCGCTGTCTTATCGTTGTCGTTACGGTCTTTGATTATATAGCCGTCATCAACTACATTTGCACTGCTGCCGGCTTCAGTCTGGCTGCCGCTTGCAGTCGCTTCGATCGTGAATCCTGCCGGCAAACCGGATGCGGTCACGCCGGTCGTCATCGTTAAGGCAGTGCCGTCATAGGTCTTACTATCCGAAGGTGCCGTTAAGATGATGACTGCAGTTGCGTTCTTCGTAACGGTCAGAGTACCAAGGTTATCTGTAACTGTGTAGTTCGATGCAGTAGCCTTGTTCCAAGTAATCTTGTAAGTGTTGCTGCTGCTACCTACCTCGGTCTGTGAGCCGGTGGCGGCTAATATGACGCTCTCTCCGTCTACCAGGCCTTCGATATTTGCTGTTCCTTCCTTCAGTGCGGTGCCGTCATAGGCCTTCGTTGCACTACCCGTCTCAATTGTTACAGCCTTAGGATTAATCTTCAGCGTGCCGTTCTGAGTATTTACAGTGAACTGATCTGTAACTATATTGTTGTTCGCATCCTTCACAACCGCTGTACCGCTGATTGCGTTCGGCAGTGTAGCAACATTTGTGCTTGAAGGATTGCTCGTTGTCAGGCCGCTTACCGTGTAGGTATTACCTTCAACGGTAAAGGTCAATGTATCAAAACCGGATACGCTCTTTTCTGTACCGTCATAAGTCGCTGTCAGGCTCTTCGCCTTAACGGTGATCTCAAACTTCTCAGCACGATCCGTAATCTTCAGCGTGCCGGGTGTCTTGGTCGTCAGATTGTAGTTATCTGTTACTTCTACTCCACCGGCCATAACTTTCAGGTTGTTGCCGTAGCTGCCTGTGTAGGTGCCAACCAGCGTGCCCTTTGCAGGAATGTATGTGATTGTCGCTACATGAGTTCCGAGTGCAAGGTTGCTGAATGTGTATTCGGTCTTGCCTGTATGCTCGTTTCCGTCGTATTCAACATCCGGTGCATTCTCTACACTGACTGTTATATTACGTTTATTAATCTTCAGCGTGCCGTTCTGAGTATTTACAGTGAACTGATCTGTAACTATATTGTTGTTCGCATCCTTCACAACCGCTGTACCGCTGATTGCGTTCGGCAGTGTAGCAACATTTGTGCTTGAAGGATTGCTCGTTGTCAGGCCGCTTACCGTGTAGGTATTACCTTCAACGGTAAAGGTCAATGTATCAAAACCGGATACGCTCTTTTCTGTACCGTCATAAGTCGCTGTCAGGCTCTTCGCCTTAACGGTGATCTCAAACTTCTCAGCACGATCCGTAATCTTCAGCGTGCCGGGTGTCTTGGTCGTCAGATTGTAGTTATCTGTTACTTCTACTCCACCGGCCATAACTTTCAGGTTGTTGCCGTAGCTGCCTGTGTAGGTGCCAACCAGCGTGCCCTTTGCAGGAATGTATGTGATTGTCGCTACATGAGTTCCGAGTGCAAGGTTGCTGAATGTGTATTCGGTCTTGCCTGTATGCTCGTTTCCGTCGTATTCAACATCCGGTGCATTCTCTACACTGACTGTTATATTACGTTTATTAATCTTCAGCGTGCCGTTCTGAGTATTTACAGTGAACTGATCTGTAACTATATTGTTGTTCGCATCCTTCACAACCGCTGTACCGCTGATTGCGTTCGGCAGTGTAGCAACATTTGTGCTTGAAGGATTGCTCGTTGTCAGGCCGCTTACCGTGTAGGTATTACCTTCAACGGTAAAGGTCAATGTATCAAAACCGGATACGCTCTTTTCTGTACCGTCATAAGTCGCTGTCAGGCTCTTCGCCTTAACGGTGATCTCAAACTTCTCAGCACGATCCGTAATCTTCAGCGTGCCGGGTGTCTTGGTCGTCAGATTGTAGTTACCTGTTACCTCTACTCCACCGGCCATAACTTTCAGGTTGTTGCCGTAGCTGCCTGTGTAGGTGCCAACCAGCGTGCCCTTTGCAGGAATGTATGTGATTGTCGCTACATGAGTTCCGAGTGCAAGATTGCTGAATGTGTATTCGGTCTTGCCTGTATGCTCGTTTCCGTCGTATTCAACATCCGGTGCATTCTCTACACTGACTGTTATATTACGTTTATTAATCTTCAGCGTGCCGTTCTGAGTATTTACAGTGAACTGATCTGTAACTATATTGTTGTTCGCATCCTTCACAACCGCTGTACCGCTGATTGCGTTCGGCAGTGTAGCAACATTTGTGCTTGAAGGATTGCTCGTTGTCAGGCCGCTTACCGTGTAGGTATTACCTTCAACGGTAAAGGTCAATGTATCAAAACCGGATACGCTCTTTTCTGTACCGTCATAAGTCGCTGTCAGGCTCTTCGCCTTAACGGTGATCTCAAACTTCTCAGCACGATCCGTAATCTTCAGCGTGCCGGGTGTCTTGGTCGTCAGATTGTAGTTATCTGTTACTTCTACTCCACCGGCCATAACTTTCAGGTTGTTGCCGTAGCTGCCTGTGTAGGTGCCAACCAGCGTGCCCTTTGCAGGAATGTATGTGATTGTCGCTACATGAGTTCCGAGTGCAAGGTTGCTGAATGTGTATTCGGTCTTGCCTGTATGCTCGTTTCCGTCGTATTCAACATCCGGTGCATTCTCTACACTGACTGTTATATTACGTTTATTAATCTTCAGCGTGCCGTTCTGAGTATTTACAGTGAACTGATCTGTAACTATATTGTTGTTCGCATCCTTCACAACCGCTGTACCGCTGATTGCGTTCGGCAGTGTAGCAACATTTGTGCTTGAAGGATTGCTCGTTGTCAGGCCGCTTACCGTGTAGGTATTACCTTCAACGGTAAAGGTCAATGTATCAAAACCGGATACGCTCTTTTCTGTACCGTCATAAGTCGCTGTCAGGCTCTTCGCCTTAACGGTGATCTCAAACTTCTCAGCACGATCCGTAATCTTCAGCGTGCCGGGTGTCTTGGTCGTCAGATTGTAGTTACCTGTTACCTCTACTCCACCGGCCATAACTTTCAGGTTGTTGCCGTAGCTGCCTGTGTAGGTGCCAACCAGCGTGCCCTTTGCAGGAATGTATGTGATTGTCGCTACATGAGTTCCGAGTGCAAGGTTGCTGAATGTGTATTCGGTCTTGCCTGTATGCTCGTTTCCGTCGTATTCAACATCCGGTGCATTCTCTACACTGACTGTTATATTACGTTTATTAATCTTCAGCGTGCCGTTCTGAGTATTTACAGTGAACTGATCTGTAACTATATTGTTGTTCGCATCCTTCACAACCGCTGTACCGCTGATTGCGTTCGGCAGTGTAGCAACATTTGTGCTTGAAGGATTGCTCGTTGTCAGGCCGCTTACCGTGTAGGTATTACCTTCAACGGTAAAGGTCAATGTATCAAAACCGGATACGCTCTTTTCTGTACCGTCATAAGTCGCTGTCAGGCTCTTCGCCTTAACGGTGATCTCAAACTTCTCAGCACGATCCGTAATCTTCAGCGTGCCGGGTGTCTTGGTCGTCAGATTGTAGTTACCTGTTACCTCTACTCCACCGGCCATAACTTTCAGGTTGTTGCCGTAGCTGCCTGTGTAGGTGCCAACCAGCGTGCCCTTTGCAGGGATGTACGTGATGGTCGCTGTCTGACCAGAAACTACATTGCTGAATGTGTATTCGGTCTTGCCTGTGTGCTCGTTTCCGTCGTATTCAACATCCGGTGCATTCTCTACACTGACTGTTATATTACGTTTATTAATCTTCAGCGTGCCGTTCTGAGTATTTACAGTGAACTGATCTGTAACTATATTGTTGTTCGCATCCTTCACAACCGCTGTACCGCTGATTGCGTTCGGCAGTGTAGCAACATTTGTGCTTGAAGGATTGCTCGTTGTCAGTCCGCTTACCGTGTAGGTATTACCTTCAACGGTAAAGGTCAATGTATCAAAACCGGATACGCTCTTTTCTGTACCGTCATAAGTCGCTGTCAGGCTCTTCGCCTTAACGGTGATCTCAAACTTCTCAGCACGATCCGTAATCTTCAGCGTGCCGGGTGTCTTGGTCGTCAGATTGTAGTTATCTGTTACTTCTACTCCACCGGCCATAACTTTCAGGTTGTTGCCGTAGCTGCCTGTGTAGGTGCCAACCAGCGTGCCCTTTGCAGGAATGTATGTGATTGTCGCTACATGAGTTCCGAGTGCAAGATTGCTGAATGTGTATTCGGTCTTGCCTGTGTGCTCGTTTCCGTCGTATTCAACATCCGGTGCATTCTCTACACTGACTGTTATATTACGTTTATTAATCTTCAGCGTGCCGTTCTGAGTATTTACAGTGAACTGATCTGTAACTATATTGTTGTTCGCATCCTTCACAACCGCTGTACCGCTGATTGCGTTCGGCAGTGTAGCAACATTTGTGCTTGAAGGATTGCTCGTTGTCAGTCCGCTTACCGTGTAGGTATTACCTTCAACGGTAAAGGTCAATGTATCAAAACCGGATACGCTCTTTTCTGTACCGTCATAAGTCGCTGTCAGGCTCTTCGCCTTAACGGTGATCTCAAACTTCTCAGCACGATCCGTAATCTTCAGCGTGCCGGGTGTCTTGGTCGTCAGATTGTAGTTACCTGTTACCTCTACTCCACCGGCCATAACTTTCAGGTTGTTGCCGTAGCTGCCTGTGTAGGTGCCAACCAGCGTGCCCTTTGCAGGGATGTACGTGATGGTCGCTGTCTGACCAGAAACTACATTGCTGAATGTGTATTCGGTCTTGCCTGTGTGCTCGTTTCCGTCGTATTCAACATCCGGTGCATTCTCTACACTGACTGTTATATTACGTTTATTAATCTTCAGCGTGCCGTTCTGAGTATTTACAGTGAACTGATCTGTAACTATATTGTTGTTCGCATCCTTCACAACCGCTGTACCGCTGATTGCGTTCGGCAGTGTAGCAACATTTGTGCTTGAAGGATTGCTCGTTGTCAGTCCGCTTACCGTGTAGGTATTACCTTCAACGGTAAAGGTCAATGTATCAAAACCGGATACGCTCTTTTCTGTACCGTCATAAGTCGCTGTCAGGCTCTTCGCCTTAACGGTGATCTCAAACTTCTCAGCACGATCCGTAATCTTCAGCGTGCCGGGTGTCTTGGTCGTCAGATTGTAGTTACCTGTTACCTCTACTCCACCGGCCATAACTTTCAGGTTGTTGCCGTAGCTGCCTGTGTAGGTGCCAACCAGCGTGCCCTTTGCAGGAATGTATGTGATTGTCGCTACATGAGTTCCGAGTGCAAGATTGCTGAATGTGTATTCGGTCTTGCCTGTATGCTCGTTTCCGTCGTATTCAACATCCGGTGCATTCTCTACACTGACTGTTATATTACGTTTATTAATCTTCAGCGTGCCGTTCTGAGTATTTACAGTGAACTGATCTGTAACTATATTGTTGTTCGCATCCTTCACAACCGCTGTACCGCTGATTGCGTTCGGCAGTGTAGCAACATTTGTGCTTGAAGGATTGCTCGTTGTCAGGCCGCTTACCGTGTAGGTATTACCTTCAACGGTAAAGGTCAATGTATCAAAACCGGATACGCTCTTTTCTGTACCGTCATAAGTCGCTGTCAGGCTCTTCGCCTTAACGGTGATCTCAAACTTCTCAGCACGATCCGTAATCTTCAGCGTGCCGGGTGTCTTGGTCGTCAGATTGTAGTTACCTGTTACCTCTACTCCACCGGCCATAACTTTCAGGTTGTTGCCGTAGCTGCCTGTGTAGGTGCCAACCAGCGTGCCCTTTGCAGGAATGTATGTGATTGTCGCTACATGAGTTCCGAGTGCAAGATTGCTGAATGTGTATTCGGTCTTGCCTGTATGCTCGTTTCCGTCGTATTCAACATCCGGTGCATTCTCTACACTGACTGTTATATTACGTTTATTAATCTTCAGCGTGCCGTTGACGTATGTGATCGAATACTGTTCCGTTACGTCTTGGTTATCCGCATTTTTAATAATAGGATTGCCGGAGAACGAAACAGGATAATTAGCCACGTCTTTGCCGCTGCCATTTGCAGTAAGTCCGGTTACTGTATAACCCTGAGGCAGGTCGGTCGTGAAGCCCGTTACGGTCTGTACTTGGCCGTTGTATGTTTTTTCTTCGCTGTTCGCAGTAAATGTAACATCCGTTTTCTGTGCAAAGTTTGCCGTATAGGTTGCGTTTGCAGTTACTGTCGCAGGGAACGAAGGAGTCCATCCTGCAAAATAATAACCCTCATTTGCAACAGGAGTCGGTACTGTAACCGCTGTCGCCCATGGCGTGCCTTTTAGGATATTGGGGAAGCTGGTTTGTCCTTGCAGACTTCCACCCGGGCCTGCCTCAAATGTAACCGTGTAACGCGGCAAACATTTGAACACGATAATATTGTTTTGTAAGTTGTTCGGGTCAGTTTCATCGGCAAGCACCTTGGTCTGCCGTACTACTATAGGTTGGTAATTGAGTGCGTGCATCCCTGCAACATCTGCGTATACAACAATCTGATTCGCTTGTGTGCTCAGGGGCGCATCTTCCCGGATAAGATTGCCGTCCATATCTTCATAGACGACTTTATACCAGACATCGTGCGGTTCGCTGTAAGTAAAGGTAATGACGTTGTTTGCCGCATTCGCTACCAGTACGATCGAGTCGCTGATTTTATCCACAATATAATCCGGGCTTGTTTTGGCATTCGCCCACACAGTTCGGCCAACAGTTCCGGAATAGGTGGCTGGCGGGAACAGATTGGTTCCGTCGCTTTCCTTGATATAGCGGACGGTATAGGAAGTTACCGTAATCTTATTCCATTTTGCGTAAATGGTCTTGTTCTCGGAAATCGGCTGGTCAAAGTCAAATTCCGCAGCGTATTCCGGATCAGCATACCAACCCATGAACTGATATCCGTCTTTTGACGGAGTTGGGATCGGGTCGGTCGTTTCATAGTAAGGTACTTGTTGTGTGTCATATGTCGTGGAGTGATCCATACCGTCCACGTAGGTTACGGTGTAGGACGGGAAATTCCAATCCGCATACAGTGCCAGACCGGTCGGCATGGTTGTTAGCGTATTCTGCGTCTGGTGTGAGGGATCAACAAACCATCCTCTGAAAGTTGCGCCCGCGACGGGAGCCTGCGGTTCTGCCAAATAGCCTGAAAGGTTAACTCCTAACTTGACCTGATGGGATGAAAGCAATACGCCATGGAAGCCGTACAGATCGAGCTGATAGGAATTTGCAAGATAGTAGAAATCCGCCAAGTCATTGCCGCGGGTTGCATATCTGCCCGAGCTGCCGAAATATCGCTGGACTCCACCTTGGAAGATAGTATAATCACCCTTGGTGTAGCCGGCGATGTTGTAGAAGTCTACATCATAGTACAGGTAGTTAAACTTCACGGTGATTCTTTTGTACAAACCGTACGTTACACCGTTTCTTGTTATCGTCTCACTACCATCGTAATTCTCCAGCCAGTAGCTGAGAGTCTGTACTTTAGATGTGATGTATGCGAAGTCATAAACTTTTTTGTTGCCGGACGGCATGGTGTCGAAGCATGCCACTTTATCGTCGTTATTATTAGTCAGCGCCCACGCATATTGGTAGTTGGTGGGGGCGTTCCATGTGCTGTTCATCAAATCGGTGATGGTCGCGCCATATTTTGCCGTCAACGTCAAGTACTGATTGTTTACAAGCCTTCTGTTACTGGTAAGTGTATAAACATTGCGGGAATAGCGAACGGTAATGACCGTACTGCCGTCGCCCGCGACCACCGCACTTGAAGAATCCTTAAAGGTGAAATTAGTTTGGTCAAGCTCGTTTGGTTTTGCTAATGGCGAACCTGCCGTCACCTGCACCGTGGAACCCGTCAGTGCCGTTTCTGTTCGGCTTGTCAGGTAAGAATAATTATTATCGTTAGCATTTTCTATTATATATACAATTGTATAGTTAGAATTAATGGCTGTCCATTTTGCATACAGGGTTTTATCTCCGGTGAGAAGCACATCTCCTGTGACCGCGCCACCGGAAAATTCCGGGTTGTCATACCAGCCCGCAAACGTATAGCCGTCTTTTACCGGAAGTCTGTCATCGATATTTACACTGCCGCCGTAGAGAGCAGACAGGCGAACACAATAAGAACCTCCGTTTGAATCAAACGTCAGGTAAGAAGTGTTCAGGTTGTAATAGAGGTCGATATTGATAGAAGAACCTGCGGCCAGAATTTCCTGCTCATACGGCTCCAAGGTGTATTGGTCCGCGGAGTAGGACATTGCCTGCGCTTCGGTGTATTCTCCTACCTTTCCGGTTTTTGTTTCGGACTGCGTTGTATAGGTACCGTTCGTATTTTGAAAGTGGTGAGTTACCGTATAATCGATGTCTCCCGGGACATACACGACTGTCATTGTAACGTCGCCGGTAACAGTACCCGTGATGGGTCCCACGATCGTGTTATCGTTTCCGTCGGTCGCCGTATAGCCATCGATTACGGGAACGTCTATAGAATAACTGTCGCCTTCTTCATATTCGCCGGAATAGGTGGGGAAGGCCGTATCGTTGTTTTCAAATTGATAGTAAACAGTTATTGTAAAAATAGCGGGTTCCGGCGGAGATCCGCCTTTGGGCTGGTTAGCAGGCGACCTGAGGCTTCTTAAGGATCTCACTTGCTGATCATCTTTCGGTTCAGCTTGCTGATCATCTTTCGGTTCAGCTTGCTGATCATCTTTCGGTGCAGCTTGCTGATCATCTTTTGGTTCAGCTTGCTGATCATCTTTTGGTTCAGCTTGCTGATCATCTTTCGGTGCAGCTTGCTGATCATCTTTTGGTTCAGCTTGCTGATCATCTTTCGGTTCAGCTTGCTGATCATCTTTCGGTTCAGCTTGCTGATCATCTTTCGGTTCAGCTTGCTGATCATCTTCCGGTGCTACTTGCTGATCATCTTCCGGAGCTACTTGCTGATCATCTTCCGGTGCAGCTTGCTGATCATCTTCCGGTGCAGCTTGCTGATCATCTTCCGGTGCAGCTTGCTGATCATCTTCCGGTGCAGCTTGCTGATCACCTTCCGGTGTTACTTGCTGATCACCTTCCGGTGCAGCTTGCTGATCATCTTCCGGTGCAGCTTGCTGATCATCTTCCGGTGCAGCTTGCTGATCATCTTCCGGTGCAGCTTGCTGATCATCTTCCGGTGCTACTTGCTGATCATCTTCCGGTGCAGCTTGCTGATCATCTTCCGGTGCAGCTTGCTGATCATCTTCCGGTGCAGCTTGCTGATCATCTTCCGGTGCAGCTTGCTGATCATCTTCCGGTGCAGCTTGCTGATCATCTTCCGGTGCAGCTTGCTGATCATCTTCCGGTGCAGCTTGCTGATCGCCTTCGCGTGCAGCTCGCTGATCATCTTCCGGTGCAGCTTGCTGATCATCTTCGGGCGCAGCTTGCTCATCGCCTTCGGGCGCAGCTTGTTCAGCAGATTCTGTTACATTTTCATCATTAGCAAATACCGCAGGCGGCGTCATTTGCACAATAAATGATAGTAACAATATTATAGCCAGAAATAATTTTGTATTTTTCTTTCGCATATTTCCCCTCCTTTTTTTTTATTTTGATGAGGATGTTTTACAGTTCGTTCATTCGTTCGTGCCTGTCTTAAGCGGCAACAAACATCTTTCCTTTTATAGTTTCTGTTCATATCTTAAGAAGCAGCGGTTACACCAAGGTTACACATAGCATTTTCGAGTAAATAATTATCAAAAAACAAAAAAAATGATGGAAAAATCCCCGTCGGGTCACAGAAAAACCTACATTCTATATTTTTGTTTCTTAGTTACAATATTATTAAATTAACTAGATTGTAGATCCCTAATAGAGACCCTTAGGACAAAACCTTAAACTGGTCAAGAATTTTTTGAATCTTTTTCTTGTTTTTTAACTTTTCTCTGTTGTAAGGTATGGGATGGCATCATGTGGATAAGACATCATTGCGTTTTGACTGCATCTAGTCTGAATGGCTTTTTTGAGCAGAGTTAGATTTTCGTATAAACAAGATAATCAGATATCAGCCCGGGTGTCTTGGTTGATTTCACCTCCCCTATATCGTTCTTTCCGATATGGGCCTGTCTTGTCGTTATCCAACCTTGCTGCATCCTTATCAGGCATGGTGTATTACTATGCTAGTAAAATTGTATTTATTCATGGTATTATAGTGTAATATCAGACTCAGACTGCGGGCGCTTTGTTGCTATTGCTTGAAGAACTCCGGTCATTACCTTCAGGTAAATGAGATACCCGTTTCAAGCACCTTGTACCCTCCAATATTTAGGAATTTTTCACCGCCGAATCTACCATCGCAAATATTAGAAAAAGCGACAAAACTACTTAAAAATCTAAAGGTATTAAGAAAAACTGACAAACTGCCAACAAACTAAAGTTTAAAGACCTGTTTTGGAGGTTTTATAATGAAATATAGTCTCATGCTTTCAATAATACTTTATATTTGCGGTTGTTTTTATATGATTTTCGGTGCAATTACTATAAGCGCTAACACAAAAAGCAAAGTCAACAGACTATTTCTGCTTCTGGCATGTTCATTGACTATTTGGTCATTTTCATATTCCATTTCAAATTCAGCACCTACAGCGGAAGTGAGTGCCTATTGGAGATCCTTCTCCGTTTTCGGTTGGGGAGTTTTCAGCAGCATTTTACTCCACTTTGTACTTGTTCTCACAAAACATGAAAACCGATTAAGCAGACGAGGCATCTTGGTCTTACTTTATTTACCTTCTGTAATAAATATCATTCTATTCGGACCTTTCGGCTACCTTGTGGAGAAGCAATATGCAATGGTACAGACTGACTACGGCTGGATAAACTTAGCTCCTGTATATGCCGCAGATATTTGGCTTGGCTTATACTATACAATATTTTCCCTTGTAACTCTTATATTGCTCATTCGCTGGTGGAAAAAAATTGAGTCACATACTCTTGCGAAGCGGTATGCAAGAAATTTTTTAATATCTATAATCCTTCTTTTTTTAGTAGAATTAGTAATAGAAGCGTTACCTGACCTTCTTGGAAAAAAGTTTTTTCCTAAAATACCCGTTTTATTTCTGCTAATCCCTACAATAATGCTCTTTTTAGTATTGAAAAAATTGGGGTTACTTTCTGATAGACAAAGGAAAACATACTCATTGTCAGAGATCAAAAAAAACCTGGACGCAGACAGGGAGCGTTTATTTCCAATAGTAACAACGATTTTCTTAATAGCCGGCGCCATATCCTTTTTTATAGGGTATTTTGGCATGAAAGGAAAGTTGAAAATTGAGCTTTTGCTCGCAGCAACTTTATTTTTAATCGGAATTTTTGTAAGATTTATACCGCTCATAACGCAAAAACAGACTGCCCAAAATATCATTTTTCTTGTAATAAGCTTCTTAGGTATGATGTATATTATGATAACAAACACTAAAACAGGAGCGTTAACATTATGGTCTGTATACATATTCTTTCTTCTGCTTACCGTTATCCTTGAGGATAGAATCAATGCCATCGTCTTCACTGTAGTCTGCGTAGTAATGCAGGTCATTTTTTGGATAGCATATCCGAAAGTTTCTGTCACCATCGATGGCAATGAGTATCTGACAAGAATTTTTGTCATTATACTTTCTTATTTCATTGTAAGATATCTGACAACAGAATATGCCTTAAAAGTGAAGGATTATAAGATGTTTGCCAGAGAACAGGAAGTGCTTGAAAGGATTTCTTCCAGTTTTATTTCTATTAACAGAGAAAACGCCAAAAAGAAAATCGATGAAATGTTGAAAATGGCCGACGAAATACTTGACTTTAATCATGCCTATGTGGTCGAATTCAGCAAAGATTACGAAGAGACAACGATTCTGAATATTTGTGCGAAAACAGTTGATAACGAATCATTTCCCTTTCAGCCGGGAATGAAAGTCAAGTCAGCGACTTTGCCCATGATTAAGCCTCTGATCGGTCAGGATATGCCAATGATGTGTGAAGACATCGCAAACATTTCCGCTGACGAAGGCGGAGAGCAAAAAGATTTTTTCCTGTCAAGAGGAATAAAATCTTTTTTTGCCCTCCCTATAAAAGTTGATCAGGAAATACAGGGAATGATTGTTGTTGAATATAAAGACAGGATTGATATAGACCTCGCGGAAGGCCGATTATATTTATTGAAAATTCTTGTAAATATATTGGGAGATGCAAGGAAAAAGTTCTTATACGAAAAAAAGTTTTTTGACTTTGCTTATTTTGACGAAACTACAAAATTGGCGAACAGGAGCATGCTGAAAATAGAACTTGAGCAAATGATACGTAGTAGAAAAGGATCTGAGAAAATAGCTGTTCTGGATATTGAAATTGAGAACCTCAGGATGATTAACGATACCTTCGGTCATAGTGTAGTAGAACAGATAATGATCGAATCGGCAACAATTCTCGAAAATCTGTTTGAGGGTTCATATGATATCGCCAGATCAAGTGAAGGGAATTTTGTCGTAGTTCTGCCGACTGTAGAAAATACTAAACAAATAAAGAAGTGTGCCAAAAGAATACTTAAATCTTTTTCTCGTCCTGTATCAGCCTCTGCTGTAATAGAATCATTATTCGTTGTTGTCGGTATAGGCATATCTGTGTATCCGGATAACGGAAAAGATGCAGATACTCTTTTGAGGAATGCTAATCTGGCAAGATATGAAGCTAAAAGTGCCAGCGAAAAGATTGGTTTCTATACCGGGCGACTGGAAAGTCAGATTGCAGAAAACACCTTGTTTACGAACAGGCTCTTCAATTCGTTGCAAAATGAAGAGTTCTTTCTGGAATTTCAACCTCAAATCAGCTGTGTAACAGGAAAAACTGTCGGAGTTGAAGCCTTGCTCAGGTGGAAGACTGACGGTAATGAAAGAGTTTTACCGGAAAGATTTATCCCCATACTTGAGCACACCGGATTGATTTATGATGTTGGGCTCTGGGTGCTGGGAAAGGCGCTTCAAGAGCATAACAGACTTATAACAAGGGGACTTCCGCCTCTGCGCTTTGCTGTCAACTTATCGATCGGACAATTCCGGGAAGAAAGATTAGTTCCTGATTTTGCGAAAATTATAGAGGAAAGCGGGGTAGATCCTAAGTATATTGAGCTGGAGATTACAGAAAGCTTGTTCTCTGAAAATCCTGAAGATGTCAGTGAAAAGCTGTACACATTAAAAGACTTGGGAGTAAGTGTTGCCATCGATGATTTCGGCAAAGGCTACTCGTCATTAAGCCGATTAAATTTGATACCTTTTGACAGAATAAAGATCGACAAAGACATGATAAAGTATATAAATTTAGAAACAAAAAGAGTTCCTATAACGGAAGTTATCATTTTATTAGCAAAAGCTTTCAATGCAAGTATTACCGCTGAAGGTGTGGAAACCAAAGAACATGCAGATTTTCTGATAAATATTGACTGCGACGAAATACAAGGACACTATTATTCGAGAGCCCTCTCGGCAAAAGCACTGGAAGAATTTCTTATAAAGGAATGATACAATATCCTGCAAAGACCATTTAAATCGGCAGAAACACCGGAAGAATTTCTTGTAAAAGAATGATACAAGAACATTCGGCAGGGATTTTTGAGAACTCGACTGATTCATTTTCTGCAAGATGTGATCATTATCACAGCCTTATTTCCGGTATTAAACGATTATATAAATGCAAATTTATCGTCAAAGAAGGCCTGTATTTGCGTTAAATGAAGAAAACCGCAAAAGGCACGCGTTCAAGGGATACCTGCTTCATTACTTTCCGGGGATACCTGCTTCATTACTTTCCGGGGATACCTGCTTCATTACTTTCCGGGGATACCTGCTTTATTTCTTTCCGGAGATACCTGCTTTATTTCTTTCCGGAGATACCTGCTTTATTAATTTTAAGAAACTCTTCCAGTGCTTGCGTCGACAGAGGCATTGAATAATAGAAGCCTTGTATTTCATCGCAATCTATGCTTTTCAGAAAATCCGCCTGCTCCTTTGTCTCTACACCTTCAGCGGTAATACCCGCCTTGAAAGTATTTCCTAACAGGATAATAATTTCCGTTATCGGAGCCGTTTTTCTGTCTAAGTCTATATAATCTATGATCTCTTTATCTATTTTTATTCTGTCAAAAGGCACTATTTTCAACCGGCTTAATGAGGAGTAGCCTTTGCCGAAATCATCTATGGCAATCCTGACTCCTAAATCTTTTAATTTGTATATTTTAGCAAGTACGTCCTCAGGATCTTTAGAAAACAAGCTTTCCGTAATCTCCAGCTCAATATACTTCGGGTCCGCTCCGCTTTCCTCTATAATTTTTGCAAAATCAGGAATGAATTCTTCTCTTTGGAATTGCACAACCGATAAGTTTACGGAAACGCGAAGTGGCGGATATCCCTTGGCTATGAGTCTGTTATGCTCTTGAAGCGCTTGTTCCAGCACCCAGAGACCCACATCGTAAATCAGTCCCGTGTGCTCCAGTATGGGGATAAATCTGTCCGGCGGTACCCGCTCAGTACCGTCAACCGTCCATCTGAGCAAGGCTTCAATCCCGACTATTTGCCCCGTTTCACAGTTAATCTGAGGTTGAAACTCCAGGAAAAACTCTTCGTTTTGCAACGATTTGAATAGCCTGTTCGTGAACAATGTAGTTTCCGCAATATTGCTTTCCAGGAGTTCTGTATAGAAAACAATATCCTCATTCGTATTTTTCGCTTGATAGACTGCCAGATCGGTATTCTTCAAGAGAGTATCAGCATCTCTTCCATCATCCGGATATATGGATATGCCCATATGAACAACAACAAATAATGCTTCTATTCCCGTCCTGGTTGATACAGGATGAGAAAAAGAATCAAGCAGTCTTTTTGCACACTTCTTTATTTGTTTAGTATTTTCTGCATCAGGCAGAACAACAACAAACTCTCCTTCAGCTTTCCGTGAGATATCACAACAGTTCTCCAGCAGATTATCAAGATTTTTCGCCGCCTCTATCATGATCTGTTCCCCTGTATCGTGACCGAACGTATCCTTTATCATCCTGAGGTTCTCTATCTCAATACCTAAAACGGCGATTTTCTCTGACCCTTTTCTGGCATCTATGATTTGCTCCAGCCTTTTTTTCAGCATGTTTCTGTTCGCCAATTTTGTGGTTTCATCAAAATATGCGAAATTATATAGCATTTCTTCGTACAAGGTCTTTTTTCTTGCGTCGCCCAATATATTTGCAACAATTTTTAAAAAGTTTAACCGGCTTTCTCTGAAATTTGTGTCGCACCGGTCAGAGTATTCAGTAATAAGCATTCCTATTGTTTTTTCATCAAGCGTTACCGGCAGTGCAAAAAAGGAATTCACTCCTCTTGACAGGAAAAAATCTCTTCGCTCTTCAGATTCGTCAGCCGTAACAATTGCGACATCTTCACACATTATCGGTGTGTTTCGTTCGATCATAGATTGGGCCATGGGCAAAGTGGCCGTCTTAACTTTCATTCCCGGCTGAAAAGGAAATGATTCGCTCTCAACGCTTTTAACATACGTATTAAGAATTGTTGCATCTTTGTAATCCTTGCTGAATTCGACTAAACAAGCATGGCTGAAATCAAGTATTTCAGCAGACATCTCCAGCATTTCATCAATTTTTTCTTCAGCGTTTTCTTTACTAATAGAAATAAAACTGGAAGAAATTTTTTCAAGCACTCCCTGTTCTCTTGAAAATCTCCGATACCCCTTTATCTTTAAAGCATATTCAGTTGACAGATATCGCACGGCATAATAAGAAAGTGCAATAATAAAGATTCTTTTCAGATACTGAGTACTATCGACAATAACAGAAGCCTTCGGCCGAGCTATCCCAATAACAACTTGAGTTATCAGGGTTGCTGCAAAAAACAGAATCGCATGGATATTACTGTTGAGAACAACGGTATAGAGAAGAAATACCACATACACTGCCCATACTGTTACTGCTCCCTTATCAATGCCCGTAATCATGAAAGCAGTCATACCCGCTATGCTTATTATCAGGAAGAGGGTATTCTGAACGGAACGCTTTGTTACTATATGCGGTATAGAAACTAAAGACATCCCAAGAAGAAATACAAAAAAAGCGAGCAAAAGCTCCGTTGTTAAATCTCCTCCCGCAATAAAATATCCTGTAAAAAAGGCTCCGAAAGCACCTACTATAAATACTGCAGCTGCCGTTTCAAACAATCGCAATCGGTTGCTGTCCGCAAATAATTCAGTTTCCCGATATATTACTACCTCCCTTCTCTTTTCCAGAAATAACCCGTATCTTTTCGATGCCAGAAACAGCGTAGTCACGGGAACTGTAATAAATATACTCGCTATTTTCGGATAGGATTCTGTCCCGAGAATATCAGGTAAAATATCTGTTGTTCCTCCCACAATGAAGGGAGCAATTACGGTTATTAAAAAAATTGTTGCCTGTCGCTTCACAAGGCTGTGAGATTCAAGATTTCTCCTCCAGCGAATAATTAATATAATACTTGGAACCGTAAATAAGACAGGGTACAGGTTGATCCAAAGTTTTCCCATATCTAAGGGAAGTATGTCTATCCAGCCGAAGTCAGTCTTCACCACTTGATATTGATTCTTTCCAAGTAATCCGAAGGGCGCATATAGAATTATATTTATAACAGAGGGCAAATAGAGTATAGCAAGCATAGTTCGCTTATTTAATCGTATTTCCGTTTTTGTCAGAAGCAGAACAAAGTGAAGAAGAACGCTGTAAAATATTCCCCAGCCGAAAACGGACACGCATCTCCAAAAAATATTCACTTCCGCTGTAGGTGCTGAATTTGCAATAGAATAAGCTAATGTCCAGGTAACCATTGAACTTGTCAGAATCACAAACAGCCTGTTGACCTTATTATTTACATTATTGACTACTAAATACGCACTGAAAATCACATAAAAACAAGAGCAAACATAAAAAATTATTGATAGGATTAAATCATATTTCATGGTCTTACTCCTGAAGTAAAGAACTTAAACGTTGTCGATGTTGATGGTAACTTAATCCTATCCCATTTTTTGCTATCTTTCAAGCAAGTTCGTCCTTTTGGTCCGGTAGCGCCGGGAAAAAACCAAGTGATTTTAGAGATTACGCATACTTATTGTTACTATGATTTTTATATTCTCACCTTGCGGTATTTCAAAATGATCCGAGCGGTATTTTAAAATTATCCGGCTCAAGTTTGCTGCATGACTTGTCCAAGATTCAAAAGACGGTAGAAATATCGATTATTCTTGAGGAAAAGAGTATAATATGGCAGCTGATATTGTTCTGAAACAGCCATTCTCTGCTGTCTTTCGGGATCCAAGCAATCATGACAACGAGGAGATCGTGATAATGCAAAATAACTTAAAAAAAACAGAAGATAATAAGGGAAGCACTTCTGGTCAAACAATAATCAGTTTGCTCAAAGGAACTCTTAAACAATTTTACAATAGGGAGCTTCCGCTGGATCACCTTGTCTTTTTGTACACTGCCGCCGCAGGTATTCTTATGTCGATATTCGGACTCGGTTATAATTTGCTGAGGGGTATAGGCAGGTTTACGTTGCCGGTACTTATATTGTATCTTGCGGTAACCATTTCAAGCGTATTCTATAGTGTAGTCAAAAAACGTTGGCACGGAGCTGCAGTGATTGTCCTGGGCACCTCCGTGTTTTTTCTGATTCCTTTTCTATGGTTCACGGTCGGCGGGGCGACCGGCTCCACCGCACCCATGATGCTCACGGGCGGTATATGTATAGCTATCGTTTTCAGAGGAGCCGTGCGCACCGGCATGCTGGTCATGGAAGCGATCATGTTAATTGCGTTTGTCGTGCTGGAATACAATTTCCCGGATATTGTCATACCGTATATCTCCCGTACAGAACACTATTCGGATCTGGCGTTCGGTCTGACCATGAGTTTCATGGTCAATACTATTTTAATTAACGTGGTGATGGAGCAATATATCAGGATGCAGGATGAAAAGATGCGCTTGGTGCGTCGTTTGGAGCAAATCTCGCTGACAGATCCCCTGACCGGCTTATATAACCGCCGCTTCCTGTCCGTGAGCATCGATGAGGAAATGCGCCGGGCATACGACACAGGCTCGCAATTGACGCTTTGCATCCTGGACATCGACCATTTTAAACAAATAAACGATACTTACGGACACGAGTTTGGTGACGAAGTACTGTTCAATATAGCGCAAATCATGAAGGCCATTCTGACAGAAGGAGAGATCTTCGGTCGATATGGCGGCGAAGAGTTTGTGGTGCTGTTTCCGGGTAAAACCCCGGCGAAAGCATTGACCAAAGTCCGGTCACTCGGCGATCATGTGAGGGCACATGAATGGAGCCATGGTAAGCCGGTTACAATTTCTGGCGGACTCACTGGTTATTACAAGGGGATCTCTTACTCTAACTTTATAGAAGCCGCGGACAAAAATCTCTATCGCGCCAAACGAGAGGGGCGGGACAGAATGATCTATCGTTAGCCATCACGATATACCGGATCGCCATTTTTCGAAAAGTATAAAAACTATATGAAAAGAGGTCATCAACTCCCGGTATTCGTACAGCAGGCGTACAAGGAGAAAAGGAGCCGGAAGTTTCAGTTCCCCTTCCATTACAACTGCCTTATGTAACAGGTCGATATTCTCCTCTTTCCATAAATAGCACCATTCTGTTTTTCAAAGATTTAGCCAATTTTTGCTGTAAAACTAACATGAAATAAGTTATACTAATGAATGCAGAAAGGGCATATCAGAAATGTTTAATATTCCGGCGATATTGATTGCAAATGGAACGGCAATACTATTGTTGTTAATTATTATATTGAGTTTAAATAAACCATTACGTCATAGGCATGGATTGTTTGAAGAAAAAATATTCTATGCGATGGTTATTTTAAATATTCTGCAATGTATCATTGAATCGGCAGTTCTTCTTATGGACGGCAAAATGATATCCGGATATCATACGTTATTGTTAGTGCTAAATGATATTTTATTTATTAACAATATTGTTTTTGCTTATTCCTGGGTGGTATATGCGGACTATAAATTGTTTGCAGATATGAAAAGAATCAAGCGAATATACCCTTTTGTGGCAATACCTGCCATAATAATTATAATCGGTTCCTTAATAAACTTAGTCACACCTGTATTTTTTACAGTCGATAAATATAATATTTATCAAAGAACAGGTTTATATATCATTCCATATGCTGTTACTTATTTTTATCTGGCTTATGGGATGATATTAATCTATTTTTATCGCAAGAAGGTACATAAATATTTGTTTCTTCCTGCTATTTTGTTTATGGTTCCCATTCTGATCGGAAGTCTGTTGCAGTTCTTCTTTTACGGCTACTCTCTTGTGTGGCTCGGTGTATCCGTAGGGATGATTTCGTTATTCATTAATGTTCAAAATGAAGCATCTTATGTAGATAAGCTATCGGGATTACTGAACAGACATTATTTAATTAACATATTGCAAATGTATCGTGGAAAAGGGGATACTAACCGTGCACTAGCCGGAATCATGTTAGACATTGATGGCTTCAAAAGTATAAATGACAGCTTTGGACATCTTGTAGGAGATGAGGCTATTTCCATAACCGGAAAGATATTACGCAAAACTGTGAATAATAAAGGGATATCATGCAGGTATGGCGGTGATGAGTTTATCATATTAATGTATATTAACTCTCAGAAAGAAATTATAGATATGATAGAAATGATTCAAACACAAGCAACTTTGTTCAATGAATCAGAAAAGAAACCATATAAGATAAATTTTTCAATTGGTTACAGTATATACGATAGAAACCATGAATCTATAGATGATTTTCTAAATAAAATCGATACTTATATGTATGAAGACAAAAAGAGAAAGATTAGTGAAGGAATACTTGCCGATAGAAGACGAGAAGACTTGCTGATTAAGTATGACTAGTTCTGCTCCTCTACGGCGCTTAGCCATAATGGATACAGCAACGCTCCAATGATACCGCCGCTACCGACCAATCCGGATATTATTACTGAAATAGGTTGCAGAAAGAAAACAGATGAAAAGATGAGCGAATAGCTGAACCGGAAATTCAATCAGCAGAAAAAGAAACCACTATAAAAGTTGCTATCGTTTGAAAATACTTTTACATACCATAATCTACTTTAATCATATCGTAACGTAATCTGCCTTTTTCGGTCAGACAGAATATTTTTTTCTCATGATCTCGCTGAACAAACCCTTGATCAATTAAGTGGTTCAGTCTGCGCTTAGTCGTTTCCTGATCCCAAGATAAATGATCTTTAATTGTGGCAAAACCCAGCTCAAACTCTGCATCTTCTTGATCTTCGTGGTTGCCTAAATGCATAATCAGCAAATCAAGTCTGAATTCCTTGCGATTCTTATATCTTAAATATATAGCCGTGATAATACCCTGACGGTTTAAGAGAACAGTCATAAAGGTTGTGAAACCTGTGGTTACTGCGATCATTCCCGAAATAGAAACATTGAATTCAATTGCTAAATAAAAACCTGAAATTGAATTAAGTATTGAGAAGATAATCGATACAAAAAGCATCTTATTGAGACTTTTGGTCAGCATGTAGGCTGAGGCCGCGGGACCGACAAATAAGGCAATAACCAGAATTGCTCCGACCGCATCAAAGGCGGCAACCGCTGTAAATGAGGTCAAAGTCATTAATCCATAAAAAAGAAGTCCGGAAGAGAATCCGGCTAAAGTCGCAAATTCCGGATCAAAACTACTGACTTTTAATTCTTTTAAAAATACCGCAACAAAAATCAAATTGATCAACAGGATAATCAACATATAAAACATTGCTTTTGGCAATTCAATTCCGAACACCGTCATTGTATTTAACGGAATCATAATAACTTGCCCCATCAGGACTATATCGGTATCTAGATGAACATTGCGAGCAAATGTACTGATTAAAATAACGGCTAACGAGAAAAACAAAGGAAAAATAATTCCTACCGCATCATCATTTTTGACTAAGCGAGTTTTAGATAATAAACCAATTGCATAAACTGTAAAAACACCGAAGATGCCGGCTCCGATCAATAATAACGGCGAATTCAAATCTTTAGTTACAAAATATGCCAACACGATGCCGAGCAATATTGAATGAGAAAGTGCATCTGTCAGCATTGACAATTTATTCAGAACCAAAAAACAGCCGAGAATTGAACAAGCAATTCCGGTGATAATCAAGGTGAGTAGCATTTGTTGATTGTAATTTAGAAAATCTGAAATTTTAGTCAATAAGAGATTTTGATAAATCATTTAAATATTTTCTCCTTCGCAGCCAATTAGCGAGTAAGCCTTTAGGTGAAATGAACATTGAAATAAATGCGAAACCTGACATCACCACAATTATACAAGGTCCGGTCGACATACCGGCATAAACACTTGATATGTACGTACCTACAAAAGCCGAAACACTGCCGACGATGGCGGCAATAATCAAGACATGGCTGAAACGATTGCTCCATTGTAAAGCAGTAATCCCAGGTACAATCAAGAATGAAGAAATCAAAATCGCACCGACTAATTTCAGCCCGGTCGCAATCACACTCATTGTAATTAACACCAGCAAAACATACATCACTGTTGAATTAAGACCGATCGATTTAGCATAAACTTCATCAAAAATAAAAATTTTAAATTCTTTATAAAACAAAAATATTATTAATAGTGAAGGTATCGCAACAGCCAGAATTAATTGAACATCGATTGTTCTGATGAAAGCGGCTTGCCCGAAAATATAATTGCTCAAGCCGCCTTGCGGCACTTTGCCATAAACAGGATGTCCTTGGATAAAGCTTTTGAGAACCATGCCGAGACCGAAAAATGCTGACAGAATCGTGGCTAAAACTGCGTCCAGGTTTAACTTGGAATTTTTACCAATAAACTGAATGATAATAAAAGCCACAGTACCTGAAATAATTGCCCCGATCATTAAAGAAACTGAATCCAAACTCATACCGATCATAAACGCTATAATAATTCCCGGATAAGCTGAATGACCTATTGCATCTCCGATCAGAGATTGCCCTTTTAAAACGGTGATTGTACCGACCATTCCCGCAACTACAGCTAAAATCACTGTACCCAGACAAACTACAATAAATGTATAACTGCTTAATATTTCAAAATCTAAGCCGATTGAATTTATCAGGTTAGCAAAGTTAAAACTGAATATTTTATTTAGAAAAACACTAAGCATGTATTTTAAAACCTCCGCCCTGGCAATACCTTCCTCTATGTTCTCATAAATCTATTGGCATATTTAAATAGCAGCAATTGTAAAACCTCCGCTCATATCAGCAGCATCAAGATTTGCCTGGGTTAATGTTTCGGACATTTTACCCTGAGCAATTATTCTTTTATTGAGAATTATTAAATAATCAAAATAGTCAGCTAAAGTATTCAAATCATGGTGGATGACAATCGATGTTTTTCCTTGCTTTTGTGAGTGTTTCAAAAAGTCGATAATCACTTTTTCCGTATTTTTATCGACACCGGCAAGCGGTTCATCCATGAAATATATTTCTGCATTTTGCGCAATTGCCCTGGCGATAAAAACTCTTTGTTTCTGACCGCCGGACAATTGCGAAATCTGGCGTTTGGCATAATCCTGCATCCCCATTTGATACAACGCATTTTTTGCAATTTCTATATCCTTTTTTCCGGGTCTTTTGATCCAGCCAAGATGGACATAACGTCCCATCAAAACTACATCTAAAGCAGTTGTCGGAAAATCCCAATTTACACTGTTAGACTGAGGAATATAGGCAATTTTCTCATAGACTTGTTTAACACTTTTGCCCATCACTTCAACAGTTCCTGACAAAGTTTTTTGCAGACCGAGAATACCTTTTAATAAAGTTGACTTGCCCGCTCCGTTCGGACCGATAATTGCCGTCCTCGAGTTCTCGATAATATTAACATCGTTATCCCACAATACCGGTTTATCATGGTAAGCCATGGTTAAATCTTCAACTTTGACAATAATATTATCTGACATGTTGCCCTCTATTTCTTTTTAATCTTTTTCGTCTTTTTTTAATAGTATTTTCACTTGTTGTTGCTTTGTATAAAAACAGGATTTCCCGACTTCAATAAATTATATTTAATCTTTATTCGGCGGATTACTTTAAATTCTCCACGATTAAATCCACATTATGGGTGAACATATCGATAAAGTTATCGCCCGGTTGACCTTCCGGAGCCAAAGAGTCGGAAAACAATTCCTGACCTTCACCGCTCACAACTTTTACATCAAATCCCTGCGCTGCCGCTGCTTCTTTCAGCTTTTCCATCCGAGCCGGATCGGTCGTTGTTTCAGCAAAAACAGCTTTTATTTCTTTCTCTACTATAAAATCCACGGTGTTTTGAATATCTTTGTTCGCCACCTCGGAATCGGTACTTACACCTTGAGGTGCCATAACCGGAATGTTGAAAGAACGCGAAAAGTAGTTGAATGCATCATGCGGTGTAATTAAATAACGTGAATCTTCCGGGATCGAATCAAGTTTTTCTTTAGATTCTTCAAACATAACTACTAGCTGCTCATTATATTCTTCCGCATTCTTGGCAATCGTATCGGCTGCTTCCGGTAATAATTGATTTAAATAATCTGCGGTATTATCTACAGCAAGTTGATATAATTCAAGATCGAACCAAAAATGAGGATCAATGATTAAATCACCATCCTGATCCATTGCCCCGACTCGATCAGCCGGGAAGTCCTTGGCTAAAGCGTATCCGTATTTTTCCAGAACATCTGCCATTTTCCCTTCAAAATGCAGTCCGTGATAAATTACTAAATCAGCATCTGTAATCTTTTGCAAATCTTGCGGTTTCGGTTCATAGAGATGCGGATCGTCACCGGCAGGAATAATCATATCAATATTTACAAATTCTTCCGCCAGAACTTTGACGATATCTGCAACAAAAGTGGTCGTTCCCGTAACGGTCGGCTTATCGCTGCCGGTATAAGCTTCAATCTTATTTTCGGATTCTGTTTCAGCATCTTCTTCTGTTTCAGTATCTTCCATCTCTACATTTTCCGTTTCAGCATCTTCTGTGCCTGCATTTTCATCTTTCACCTCTGCTATATCGACCTCTTCAATCTCCGGATCTTTCACCTTTGAATCTTCAGAAATTGTTTCGTTTGAATTTGTTCCGCATGAACTGATTAACAATACCAAAGCCATTAATAATGACACTAATAAACTGATTTTTTTCATTTCTTCTTCTCCATTCTTCGCTTATAAAATCAATTGTTTGTTATTCGTTTCTCTCATTTTGTTTAACAGCTTTTTACTTAGACCCTGGTTTTGGAAGAAAAATATCATAAAACTCGAAAATATTATCTTTATCAAAACTGCTTTCGCAAACATAAAAAACCGGTTAGGCATGCCTGACATTCTTATTTAACATCAGTTAGGCACGACTAACAAGTTTAAAAGCAAATTTCATGCAAACCGCTATATTTTATTGGAATTTTTTGAATATTATTTAGATAATTAGTAAAATCAGCTCTTGATTAATCGTACTGCTCACTTTTCAGAGGTATGCAGAAATAATCTTGCACAGCATCGAATTCTGAGCAGAAACCGGCTTTGAAACCGGAAAATTGCTCAAAAATCCAAGCCCTGCAAATCAAAACCTGCAGGGCTCAGAATTTTGAGTCAACCTCTATAAAACGATCGCCTTTCCTATTATTGCAGGTGTCTTTAATTGTCGCATTTGAATGATTAGTAACTGTAGCGTTTAGGTGAGAATACTCAATTGTCGCAATTAGAACCGCTGTAGTATTTACTTATACACTGTTTGGCATAAGGACAACCGGTGCAGGCTGTACCTTGCTTTTTCTTGCGTCTCGCTAAATACAAAATTATTCCTGCAACAATGGCAAGTATTATCAGTACGACAACAATGTCTTCAATCATAATAAAATCCTATTATTTTGCATTCAGCTCTTTGCACCGGACAAAGCATACTCACTTTTGAGCTTTCTGTTAGTGTTCCTGATAAGACCAATCACAATGGCAACCATAGCAACTATCACGGCAAAACCGGCAATTGCAGCGCCTATATTAAGAGCCCCGCCGGTCACAATTGTACCGATGGTATAAACGAAATATGCTACGGCATAGCCGGTACCAAGCTGGAGGGCAACACCACCCCAAAACCATTTGGCACTCTTCATTTCGGAGTTCATGGCACCCATAGCGGCAAAACAAGGAGGTGTATAAAGGTTAAACATCAGATACGCAAGAGCTGCAACCTTTGTAATTGCCATAATACCTGCAACCTCCATCCCCGCACCTTCCATAAGGGCAAACTCTTCGGTATCAATCAGGTTCTCAAGTCCAACAAAGGTAACCGCAAGAGTGCCTACAACATTCTCTTTCGCAATGAGACCGGTAACAGCTGCTGCGGCAAGCTGCCAGGACATAACGCCGACAATCGGAAAGAGCAGGTATGCAAAGGGTGATGCGATCGAAGCAAGAATCGATTGATCTGCGGACTCAACAACTCGGAAACTCCATGAGAAAGTTTGCATCAGCTGTACTGCCAGGTTGCAAAGCAAGATAATCGTAGTAGCATTAACGATAAAAGCCCAGCCTCTCATACACATGGACTTGAAAGCGCCCCAAAGAGAAGGAGCCTTGTATTCAGGGAGTTCTATGATAAAGAAAGATTTTCTTGTTTTATAGCCGACAATCTTGTTCACCAGAAGTGCACCGAGGAAAATCAGCAGAATACCGGTAAAGTACATCAAGGTGCTCACCCAGCCTGCATCATCGAAGAATGCTCCGGCAAAGAGAGCAATAACGGGAATCTTCGCACCACAAGGAACAAATGGAGCAAGCATGGCGGTCATTCTTCTTTCGCGTTCGTTACGGATGGTACGGCTTGCCATAATCCCGGGAATTGCACAACCGATGCTGATGACGAAAGGAATGACTGACTTTCCGGATAAACCAACCCTTTTGAAGATGGGATCAAGTACAACGGCAACACGGGACATGTACCCGCAGTCCTCCAGCAAAGCAATCAGGAAATACATAACCATAATCAGAGGCAGGAAACCGACAACGGCAATCACGCCGCCTATAATACCGTCAACAAGAATGGTCGAAAGAAGCGGGCTTGCATCTGCAAGAAGATCGCCTACCCATTCCTGGAATGATTCCAGCCAGCCCACAAGCAAATCGGCAATGGGTGTACCCACCCAAACCTGTGAAATTTGAAAGACCAGAAACATCACAACTGCAAAGATCGGAATACCGAGCCACTTATTTGTAAGTACAGCATCGATCTTATCATTGATGTTCTTTTCCCTGGTTAAAACCTTACGGGTCTCAACGGAGTTTACAATCTCATTGACAAATTCAAAACGCTTACGGTCAGCAGCTTCAACTATATCTTTATCAGTCAGATCAATGTCACCTTGCACGTAAGGAGCCTTTTGGATATTGTTTGCATGTGCTAAAGCAGTTTCAACAACAGCATCAAGACCTGTACCGGAAGTGGAAACAGTGTTGATAACCGGACAGCCAAGCTTCGCCGACAAGGCTTCTACGTCAATTATTGTACCTTTCTTTTCATTAAGATCGCTCTTATTCAAAGCAACAACAACAGGAATTTCCAGCTCTAAAAGCTGGGTGGTGAAAAACAGGCTGCGGCTGAGATTGGTAGCATCTACAATGTTAACAATAACATCAGGATTTTCTTTCTTTACATAGGAACTGGTGATACTCTCTTCACTTGTGAAAGGAGACATAGAGTATGCGCCGGGAAGGTCAACAGCAAAAACTGACTCCTCGCTTTTTACATACATCTTTTTGATCGGGTGTTCTTTCTTGTCTAAAGTAACTCCTGCCCAGTTTCCTACTTTTTCGCTGCGACCGGTTAACGCATTATACATTGTTGTTTTACCCGAGTTCGGGTTACCTGTCAAAGCAATTCTCATGGGATTTCCTCCTTGTTTCTTGTCCTTAAACATCATTCTTAGTAATCAAAATATTATCTTCTCGGTTAGCTGGCGCTAACCTTATGTTAAAAAAAAAGCTGTCTTTTTATATTCTCACCACTCAGATTTGAATGGCTTTGGCTAGCCGGTTATCTATGTTATAACGAGCATCTTTAACAGAAACCGTACAACCGCTTTTACGATGAGCAACCACCGTAATAGCTTCACCTACGTAAAATCCAAGAGAAAACAGAAACGCATTCAACTCTTCGTCATCAGTATTAATCTGGCGGATGGTATATTCTCTACCTTCAACAGCACTTTTTAACGTCATAAATGGCCTCAAAAGTATTCTCTAAAATTATTTCAACATATAAACCGTGTTCAATCAATAACTATCGCCTTATATGATAAAACATTTGTTAGCACAAGCTAACTTTAGCTATATTATTCTTTATTCTTACATTTGTCAACAGAATTTTTGAAAAGTGGATTGAACATATAGTAATATATTCAATATCTTGTAACGAATATTCTTTCAAGATAATCTTCTATTTCTGTAATAAAACCAAATCTAAAATTAATATAGTACATAAATTTATTGAAAATTAGATTGATTTCCTAGTTAGCCTATGCTAACATGTTAGATAAATAGAGATATCTATTATAATTTCTCTCCTTACCTTACACAGATAAAGAGCTCTCCACCAAGGGCTCTTTATTGTTATTACGATTATATCAGTGAGATCAAAAGGAGCAGCAATTGCGGCAAGTGAAGATAAGGGAATGATCCTATATAAGAACCTTGATGATCTAGAAATTAAGCTCGACAACGAAGATGTTCTAATTACTAAAAAATTAGCAGGGCAACTTGACGCATACGTAAGACAGTATACCTATGTTCTTTTGTTTGAAGGATGAAACTGAAACATCAGGGTAATTGCCTCTGATATCACGATAATTGCTTCTGGCATTTTTCAAGCATTATCAAAAATGCCGCAAATGTCATTAGCGAACCGACTCCCATATTCCCCATTCTGATACCGTTAAAAAGCTTTGTATTCGGTGTCACCACATCTAATATGTTTAAAACAATTTTCCCTGTTAAAGGATTAAATACGAATGCCCACCTCGGAAAAATTGTTTTTCTCTTGAAGAAGGGAATCGCAATTGCAATACTCATTGCCAGATAGATAAGAATAAATACTGCTGAAAAAGGAAGAAGTAGGTACAGAGAAAAATCGGTTAAACTATGGGGTAGTTGTGAAAGACTCGCCACATTTTCTATTTTACACAAATACATCGTTGTAACACATAAAACGTGTACGGTTCCTCCGCCAAATGCATAAGCCTTTGCTCCAAGCTCTGTAATCTTCGTACAGTGGGGACACCCGATTTTAGAAATTATTTCTGCAACAGCCTTAAACCCAAAGTATTGTAATGGAATGAAAACAGCGCCGAAGAATAAGCCGCATGCCATTTGTGAGACAGACAAGTTGTCACAGCTCAGAATTATATCCAAAAGTTTATTGCCTGTTTCGGGATAGATAAGCCAAGCGATTGGCATATCGCCAAGTGCTATCGTAAGAAACGAGCAGATCATTCCGCTTATCAGCATTTTTCGCCATTTTTTATATTCAATCATATATGATTTTCCTCCAAAAAACTCTGCCTACCGGTATCATTCATCAAAATAACAGAAACTGATTGCCTGCATAGACATTCTAAAACTGCAATAAAAATAAAGCCTGATAGAATCCTGCACACTTTTTAAGGCTAGATTAGATTTCTGCTATACGATTATTCTTATGTTTTATTTTGCGGAATCTGGCATAGAGAGCGGAAATAATCAAGCCGGTTGTGGCTAACAGAATAATGGCACCGCCCGGTTTTATTTCCATATACCAAGACATCGTCAGTCCTATCATCATAAAGCCAAGTCCTAAAGCTACAGACATGATATACATTTGCTTATATGATCTGGCAACAAACAGAGAACAGGCTACCGGTATGACCAGTAATGAGGATACTAATAAGATGCCGACCGTTTTAGCACTCAGGGCAACCGTAATGGCTGTTAAAAGGGTAAAAATACTGTTGATTGTTCTGACATGGACACCGTCAATGCGAGCTAAGTTCGGGTCGATGGAAATATTGAGCAATCCGCTATAGAAGAAGATACTTGCCATAAGAACAAAAAGAAACAATACAGCGGAAACGATAACATCGGACGGTGAAGCGGCAGCAATACTGCCGAAAAGATACGATTCCAAAGAGTTACCGCCCGGCGTAAAATCAGATAAAATGGAAGCAGCACCAAGCCCGATACTCATGATGACGGCTGTAGCCATATCGCCGTATTGCGGAAAACGTTCACGCAATGTTTCAATTAGAAAAGCGGAAACGATACAGATAGCTGCCGCGCCTATACTGGGATTAATACCCAATATCAAACCCAAGGCTACACCTGCGAGAGATGTATGAGAAAGAGCGTCACCCATCATGGAAGTTCTACGATTAACCATGATGATACCGATCAGGGGTATACTCATACCTAGAAACAAACCAACAACTAAGGTTCGTTGCATAAAAGCAAATTCAAACATTTTCTAACACTCCGTTTCTAATTTCATATGCCTGATCAATATTGACCATTTGCTCTACCAAATCTTTTTCATGGGTAACTAAAATATATGAAATACCGTCTTCATCTTTTAAGGTATTCAATAATTGTAAGAAGTCTTTCTTGTTTTGTTCGTCAACACCTGCAGTAGGTTCATCCAATATGAGCAAATTCGGTTCTGCCAACATAGCTCTGGCAATCATTGTTCTTTGTTGCAGGCCACCTGACAATTCAGTAAAGGGAACCTTACCGTAATCGAGCAAACTAAATCGTTTTAACGTTTTTCTCGCTACTTCATAATGCTTTTTCCCGGGCATTTTAATAAAGCCCATCTTTCTGATTTGGCAAGAAGCTAACATCTCAAGTGGAGTTACCGGAAAGCTGACATTTCTCGTAACGTTCATTTGTGGTACATAACCGACATCGTGCCAATCCTTTTTATCAGTTACATCTTGACCGAAGATATAAATAGTGTTTTTTGCTGCTGATAGCTCTCCGAGCAATAAACGCATCAAAGTGGATTTTCCGGAACCGTTAGCACCGTAAATAGCTAAACTTTCTTGACCATGTAATGTGAAATTTATATCTATTAATACAGGATCTTCAACATAAGCAAATGCCAGATGATTGACCTCGATCACCGGATTTTTTGTATTTTGTCCTTTATTCAAATGATCTTTTGTATTTTTGCTGCTCACTGTAGTGACCTTTCTATTTCCTCTAAATTTTCTCTCATAATATCTAAATAGGAGAGCCCGGATCTTTCACTAACATATTCCATAGATGTTAGCGGAACGGCTTCGCCTCCTATTTCCCAAGCAATTGTTTGAGCATCCATTTTATAACCGCTTTTTTCATAGAAGATTGTATTTAAATTATCCTCACGACAAAAAGCCACAGCTCTTCTCAACGCATTTAAACTGGGAGAACCCATGCTGGTTAAATTTTGCAACGGATATTGTTTCAAACCGAAGTCTCTCGCCAAATAGGCATATGCATAGTGAGTGACCACAAATGCTTTTTTCTCTTTTTCAGCAAAAATTTCTCGATATGTGTGTTCCAACAGTCTGATTTCTGATACTAAACCGACTTTATTTCTATCGAAAATACCGGCATGCTCGGGATAAGCCGCAGATAGTTCATTGCTGATTGTATTGAGATAATGCATAGCATTTTTGAGAGATAACCAAGAATGAGGATCATAAGTAATTTTATCTAAACTTGATGTCGAACCTGCCAGAATATCTTCTTGCGGCAAGTCATTGCCGTCTACTTCATCAAGCAGACGATAGGAAAGTAGCGCCTCCGCCAATCGATCCGATACAAAATAATAGGTTCCGTCTTCAGGGACCCGGTAACTAACCAGACCTGAAGTATGGCCCATCTTCATTTTATATACCTGTTTGTCCTCAACCTCGATGATTGATCTTTGTTCGATGATTTCTCCCTCATCCAACATGATTTCTTTAAGGTACTCAATAACTTCTTTTTCTGAGGATGCTGCCAACTCCGGTGTTTCTTTTACTAAAGCGATCCGCATAAATTCTTCATGAGTATGACCGAATTCAATCGGATAAACATGTCCGGCTTTTAAATCAATCTTAGTTAAAAATTCAAATTCACCTAAAGCAGCCGCACCTTTATAGGTAATTAAATCAACGCCTTCTGAAAGATCAACAATCTTTAAGTCAGGTAAACTTTCTCGAACAGATGCCAGCCATCTTTCTTCCATATTAGCTCCGTTTACAATTAACATGTCCGCATGCATAAGTTTCTCAAGATCGCGAGGAGTCGGTTCCCATAAATGCGGATCCTGATTAACAGGTAACAAAGCTTTTATTTCTAAACCTGAACCATCTGCAACGGTTTTGGTTAAATCTAAAATAGGAAAGAAAGATGCATAAATTAACGGTTGATCATCCGAGCCGGATTTGTTCGTATTACAAGAAGTTAATAAAGAAAACAGCAGAATACAAATTAAAAATAGAGCAAGACCGGAGGTAAGTTTGCCTCCTACTCCGGTCTTATTAACTTCATATTTATTTTTTGCTCTTAACTTTATGTTGTGAATTAATTTTTTGTTTTTCATGAATTAATTTCCATCTAATGCTTAAACAAAAAATGAAATATGATTTTTTGTTTCAATGTTGTTTGTTTTTCTTCTCAATCGTCATGATCGTGGTCATGATCGTGGTCGTGATCGCCATGTGCTTCAAGGTGATGTTCCAGCTCTTCAGCAATCATAGTCATCGGAACTTCGGGACCTACAAAGGTTGGATACCAGTCATCTCTTTCAATAAGTTCTTCAGGAGTTTGACCGGTTCTAACGTGGAAGTGTGCAAACTTGTCTTCACCATGAATGCCCATCAATAAAATATATGGAATATCCGCATTTTCTTTGCTTTCAAATATATGCAAGGGGTGGGAAACACCGCCATGCTCAATCATTTCAGTACTATGATATTTGTAAGGATAGGCATCAGATGGTTTACCGTCAATTTCTTTATAAAATACAATTGTGCCGGCAGATGCATCGATTGTCATGCGTTGGAAAGGAACAGTTTCCTCTTTTTCTTCAGCAATGAAATCTTCCGTAGTCATTTCTTTTTCAGCTGCTACGTTAGCCAACGGTTCGGCTAATTCTTCATTACCGTAGAATGATGTGATATTGTACCAGTCACCATCCCAACCGGATAAGTCCGGATCCTCAGCTTCTTCTTTAACTTCCACTTTTGGTTCTTCTTTAACGTCCTCTTTGGCTTCTTCTTGTACTTCATCAGCTACTTTTTCTTCATCAGATGCTTTTTCTTCATCATCTTTTTTTCCGCTACATGCTCCTAGCAAAATACTGAGAGCTAATAAAAAAGTTACAATTAAACTTAGTTTTTTCATTCATTTTCTCCTTTGTTCTGAATCTGTCTATCGGTTCTCTATCTTACCGACAGCTTCTTACTTTGTATTTACCTGAACTCTCATGAAAAGACCAGGATTTAGCTCTTCTTTCGTCAGGTTCGCCTAACAAAAGATCGAAAAAATGAGTTAGCATGTGCTAATTAGCAAGGGCTAACTCGCAGGCTCATAACTTTGATACATTCTTTTACTCGGCTAAAAACTTCATCCGCTGTATAGCGTTCTCTTTTGTATCATCGGATTCGTCGTATCCGTCGTAAGGAGCATCAGGATTAGGAACTCTTTTGGAAAAAAGTGAGCAAACTTTATCAACATGGGCAAAAGCAAAATCCAAATCATCAGTATAGCCTGTATGACCTGTTATAACTTTTATATCTTGTTGTTTTTCTTTTATTATTGTTGCTAAGCGGGCAAGAGATTGCACCGATAATTTGTTGTCCTCTGCCAGAGTGCCTATAAAACTGTAACCTCCATCAGCTCCAAGCCAAATTGTATCGCCCGTAAACAAGTACTTTTCATCAATCAAATAGACCAGATGTCCCCACGTATGTCCGGGAACAAGTATGCACTCAATTTTAATATCGTAAACATAAAAGATTTGTCCATCTTGCAGAAGTATTTTCTTGTTATTTGTTTTAACTTTAGGAAGCCGGTATAAACCTCGGAAAACCTTTCTGCGTACCTCGCCTGTAAGATATCTGTTTTCTATTTCACCGATATAAATTGTGGCATGCTCAAACAAAAGTTCACTGTCGTTTTCCAGTGCTCCCATATGGTCAGTATCCTGATGTGTGATTAAAATATGATCAATGTCTTTAGGATCGATATTGAGCCACGACATTTTTTCTTTCAGACGGTCATAATTATAGCCGGCATCAATCATGATGGTTTTTCCATTTTTCGTATAAAAAAAGATATTGGCAACCCATTCTCTGAGAGAAGCAACATGTTCGTCTATAAATCCTGTATTCAAGGGCTTGAATATCTCCTTGCCCCTATATATTCTGCTCATGACCTTCTTTTGAAAATTAGTAGATCTTTTTGACATAATTGTTTTCCTTAATATGTACAAATATCATATGGTCTCGCTACTCTGTCCCGGATAGTATGATGTGAAACATTTATTATTTTCTTCAGCATATAACTAACGAAACAGAGACCTTACTATACAAAATTACACTTGATTTCTCATAAGTAACTAAATAGAAATCTTTGCCCAATTATCTTTGGCTTTATTCAGCATCAACAAGTGCCCTCCCAGCTTCCATATATTTCCCAAGGTTAAGGCACCTAATGCTATGGCATTTACAAGCGCATGGTTACCGAAGACGTTAACCAGACTGAAAAGCAAGCCCCCTACCGGCATGGAAAACACCCAGCACCAACGAGGATAAGGGCTAAATCCTCCGGCGACGGCTCTTATGTGGGCATAAACTGCTATAAGCCAGAATACAAAAAAAGCTATATAGAGGGGTAAAGAAAAATAACATACAAATTTTATGGAAACGACCAGAGCAGTCCCGGGAGCAGCCGCTGTCATATACTTATAAAAAAAGGCGGAAGCCAGGGAAGACATATGGACACCGGAACCGCCTAAAGCTAAACAACCAAGCATTCCTACTCCATACAACTTGGCATATTGCAGAGAATAGGGTTTGATCAGTTTATAGATGCCGAAATGGCCAAAGACAGAAACAGGTGCACCGACTAATCCCAAAATAGCCGACCAGAACATCCTCCGGTCAGACATTGTAAGATACTGAGAAACCAGTCCTTCTATCCCTGTGAGATTCATATCCCTGACGCCCCAACCTGCAAGCAAGTCACCTGCGAAGTTTATAAAAGCTCCCACAATACCTATCTTCAGCAAGAGATTAATTCTATCCCAATTTATATCTTCTTTGATTTTAATTTGTTCCTGCATAATTACCTATATATTTTATTTCACACTTTCTTACGGCAACTCATTTTCTGTTTTATCCAAAGTTAGTAAAATAGTCCTTCTCTCAGCATGAGGCTCATGCTGAAAATTATAGTTGTTAAAACATAAAAAACCGCATGCGTTAGCTGTATCTCCCATCACCTTTTACAACAGACAAAACAAGCAATTCCCTTGACATGACTCAGCTCCACTTGTTCGTAGATACTTTTGAGTCGTGTATTCAAGCTTTCCATAGTCTCGTAAGGCGGTGTAAAAAATTTCATTGGCTGATAAACTCGGCGAATAAACAAGTCTGTTCGGCTGTGACAACCTGTCACGTAGAAACAGCCGCAGAAGATACCGCCGCTTTTCAGCACCCGAAAGGTTTCCCGGTATGCAGCATTTTTGTCCGGAAAAGCGTGAAAACCGTTTAGCGAAAGAACTGTATCAAAACTTTCGTCCTCAAAAGGAAGTGCACCCACATCGCCCTGTTGAAAGGCTATATTCTTGATCTCCAACTTATCCGCTTTTTCTTGTGCTCGGGCTATCATATCCGGGGAATAATCCAAGCAGACAATATCAGCATCAGGTAATGTCTGATAAAACGGCATAGTCAATATACCTGTTCCTACAGGGACTTCCAACAGTCGTCCGGAGAATGTTTCAGGTATGCCGGAAAGCGCCCGTGCCTGATATTCTGCGCTTTCCTCAGCATTCATATCCCAGATCAAACGGGAAATTATCTTGCCGGGAAGTGTAGAACAAGTTATCATTCCATCATAAAAATTGTTGCTTCCGATAAGCCGGTAGGCGTTGCGAATTCTTTTTTTACGATCCATAATACTTCGTGCCCTTTCTTTATGTTTTGAATCTTTTCAGATATGATTTGCGGAGCTTCTAAGCAATAAAGTTCTCGTCTCTGCCTCGCATGAACGATTTCGCAATTTTGCTGAACAAGCCGGAATCTTGAAGCTTTTCAATTATTTCTCTTTGTGGAAAATCAATAAACTGAGCTTCTGTGTCTTCATAAAGAGTAATTTTTCCGTTTTTACTAAATAGTTCACGTCCGGGAATGTTGCCGTTTTTGATAAAGGCAATCCAGTCATTTTGTAAAATTTCCATTTGCACTAAATTCTTTTCTGTTACGGTCATATCGATATCGTGGAGTGTGCCAAAAATAAACGGAAACTCAGCACAGTGATATGCACCGCGTAAGCCGTTCCAGATGTTCGGTACGAAATTCAGACGGTATCCGTAACAGGGAGCTAAATTTGAATATAGCTTCATCTCACGCAGAGCAGTAACGTGAAAAAACATTTCCATCATTTTGAATTGCACCTTGGTAATGTCTTGGTATTTTTTGCGAAGTTCATCTGCTAAGATCAATCCTTCTTGCCCATATTTATTTAAAATATGCTCACGAAAGTTTGTTTCCTTGGTTGTAATTCCCAATCCCCTGTACCACGATTTATTATTAATCATCTCTAATTCGTCTTCTGTCGTTCCGAGCATAACAGGCTTTGGAGAAAATTCAGCTTTCTCCATCAAAACTCTTGCATCATCTTTGAGTAGTACACCGTCAATGACAGGCGAGGCTAAAAACTCAAGCGGCATTTTCAGTTTGAGCAGTTTTTTTGTAGAAAGAGAAAGTAATTCTTCCGTATTTGATAAACGATTGTTTTTTAAAAAGCCTCTTGCAATTTTTTCTGCTGTTTCTAAAGTCATACACTCATTTGCCCCGGCAGAGCACACGATGAGTTGATCAAAACATTTTGAACTTTCTTCGCTCATCATGTGAGTAGATACAGAAAGCCCACCGGCAGACTGCCCCATTAACGTAATATTGTCCGTGTCTCCACCAAAGGCTCCTATATTTTGGCGGACCCATTTGAGGGCACATTGTTGATCAAAAAAACCGCGATTGACGGAGAGTTTTCCATTAATCAGAACAGGGATAAAGCCTTCTACGCCCAGGCGATAATTTAGCGTTACAACAACGATGCCTTTAGCAGCTAGATACCTGCCGTTATAGAGGGGTGTTGTACCGGAGCCGTAAGTAAAACCGCCGCCGTGAATAAAAACCAGCACCGGTTTTTTGTCTTGAGTGTTATTTGTCCAGATATTGAGGACAAAAGCATTCTCGGACGTTTTGTCCTTATCTGTCAAAATTTCCTTGCGCATCATCGGGTTTTTCAGAAATACGTTAATCAGCGGCGGCACTTTGTTCTGAGGAAAACACATTCCTATCCCCGAATTGACCGGATCATTTTGATAACTTTCGATCATAGTCGGCATCCCGAAGTGTTCTGCTGTCGCATAGGGAATACCAAGAAAGCTTTGAACATTGATTTCATTTACTTTTTCATTTTCATAAATAAAGGTTCCTAATTTCAATTGTTTTGTAAATTTCATATAATTATACCTCTACTTGCCCAACTGCAGGTTCCGGCGTTGTCGTGATTATTAAATCTTCCGTACTGAATCTACTCGCCCAACTGCAAGGTTTTAAGTCTGCGATAAAGGCTGTGCGGATCCTTTTTCAGGTCTTCCGGAGACCCGGATTCTGCAACCCTGCCGTCGGTCAGACCGACAAGATGATCGGCTTCTTCTATCGTGCGCATACGATGGGCAATCATCAGAACTGTTTTACCACGAATTAATTCACTGAGACCTGCCTGGATTTTGCTTTCATTTTCTACATCCAGAGAAGCTGTGGCTTCGTCCAGAAGTAATATCGGTGTGTTTTTCAGCAAAGCCCGGGCAATCGAAATTCTCTGGCGTTCACCGCCTGACAAGCGTGCACCGTTTTCTCCGATCATGGTCTGATAACCATCCGGCAGGCGGCGAACAAATTCATCACAATGAGCTAAACGGGCCGCCTCCATGACTTCTGCTTCGGTCGCATTTTTCCGACCCAGCTTGATGTTTTCATATACGGTATTATCAAACAGTATCACATCTTGAAATACCATAGATAAATGCGTCATAATTGTTTCCGGATCAATTTCTTTCAGATCATGTCCGCCGATTCTGACAGATCCTTCTGTCGGATCATAAAATCTGGCCGCCAGTTTGGCAGCCGTACTTTTTCCACATCCGGAAGGTCCGATCAAAGCCGTGATTTCGCCTTGCTTAGCCGTAAAGCTGACATTGTGCAAAACAGGGGTGTCTTCTAAATATTCAAAGCTGACATGATCAAATTCAATATCAAAGCAGTCAAACTGAACATCAGTTTGTCCGGTCATTTCATCACTGTTCTCAAGTTCCCGGGTTCTCTCTAAGGGGGCGGAACCATAGTAAAGATAAGACAAATTATAGACCACAGAACCGACCGGGTCATAAATGCGAGCTGCTACGACCAGATACATCAAAAATTTTAACAAGGACAAAGAACCTTGCTCAAATAGCATAGCACCGACAATTACCGTAGTCGCAAAACCCAGCTTCAATAAACTTTGCCCGCCGTTAACAAAAATAGACATGGCTATTTCAGAAACTTTATGCATGTCTTCTTCTTCTTTTAAGAGGGCTCTGTACTCTTTCAGATAACTTTCCGTGCGGTTGTTGGCATGGATGTCTGTCATATGCTCAATATTTTCTTGGGTCTGATCGGATACATGACGCTTTGTTTCAAAATGTACCCGGAGGTGCTTTTTTTGGAAACGAGAACTGAGTAAAGTAATAATAAGTACAACCGGCATTATCCAGCATACGGCCAGCCCTATGCGCCAATCCCAAATAATAACTCCGATCGCAGTAATCAGGGTGGAAATTACTGCCCCTGCCATTTGCGGAACAGCATGCGATTGTAATCCTTCCAGAATATTGATGTCCTCCATCATGGTATTTGTGATATCGCTTAAATCTTTATTACTGAAAAAAGACAGGGGTAATTTACGCAGTTTTTCTGCCAGACGAATCCGGCGTTCCTCGCTTTCTTCATAAGTGGATACAAAAACGGCTGTATACTGTTTGTAGTAAAAGAATCCTGAGACTAACAGAGATACAATTGTGATAATGATATAGGCGGTATAGCGAAAAACAACTTCTTGCCCCGTTTCAATCTGTGGTAATACATCTTCCAAAAAATGGTAAACCAAAGACATCGGCACCATCAGCGAAATAAAATAGAGTGCATTATATATTGATCCTTTTGCTAAGCCTTGGGCAGACTTACGACCCATTGCAAGATTTTTTTGTAAAAAATTAATCATGATATTATCCCTTCTTAATTTTTCTGCCAGCGCAGAATGAAATCAGACCCGCCATGTTGCCGCAGTATTGAAGTCTTCCCACATACCGGCATAGACGCCGCCTTGCTCAAGTAAAGCTTGATGTGTACCTGCTTCAACAATTTTTCCTCTTTCCATGACCATAATACGATCTGCATCAACGACGGAACTGAGCCGGTGAGCAATCATCAATGTTGTTTTATCAGCCATTAATCTGCGAAAAGCGGCTTGAATCAGTCGTTCATTTTCCGGATCGGCAAAGGCAGTCGCCTCATCCAAAACCAAGATCGGTGCATTTTTGAGAAAGGCTCTGGCCAGCAAAAGTCGCTGCTCCTCTCCACCGGACAGAAAGACTCCTTTGCCGCCTACAACTGTATGCAGTCCTTTCGGCAATTTTTCAACTACGTCCAGACATTGTGCTTGATAACAAGCCTTCAATACTTCTTGTTCCGTAGCATGTGGTCTTGGTTTTCTGATGTTTTCTAAGACCGACTCCTTAAAAAGAGATTGGTTTTGAAAAACAAATGAAATCTGATTCATCAAGGCTTCTCTGCGAAAATCTTGTACCGGAATTCCGCCAATCCTGATACAGCCTTCTTGCGGATCATAAAAACGTGGCAATAAGGAAGCCAAGCTGCTTTTTCCGCCGCCGGATTCTCCCACCAGAGCCACAAATTTACCTTGGGGAATGTCAAAAGATACTTGGGAAACAACATCCCGTTTAGTATTAGGGTAATGAAAAGAAACATTTTCATAACACACACTATGTTCTGCTGCTTCTCCCAGGTTACCGTAGGACATCGGCTCATGAACAAAGAGACTTTCTATTCTGTTCACTACTTCTGTGGCTTGCATAGTTCCCTGACCAATGGACATTATTTTGATGACTTGCGTGGCACTATAGCCGGTAAACAATACATAAAAAACCAAATTACAAATAATTTCAATCAGATTCGAGCCTCGATTGATCATGATAATAGCAAGGGGAATCAATAAATAAACTGCGGCCCGAACCATGGTGTTGGCTAAAAGCATCCATTTTCTGGCCATGTAAGTGTATTCTAAAGAAAAACTCGAATAGTTTTTTATGGCTTCTCGAAACGCTCTGAAAGAGTGAATGGTCTGTTGAAAAACTTTAACTACAGGAATTCCCCTGACATATTCTACGGCAGATGCGTTCATCTGCTCTTGAGCAGTCATATAATTGTGAACACAGTCGCGATTTTTGCCCGAGTACATAGGAAAAATCAAGAATACTGCTGCAATGAGCGTAAACAGAGAAGTTAACCCCATCCGCCAATCATAAGAAAAGAATATTATCAGCATCACGACCGGAAAAATTGCTACAGCCGCCAGGTCAGGAGTATTATGGGCAACCATGTTATGGGTCAAACCGGCATTATCATCAATCGTCTTTCTCAATTTACCTGACGCTTGCTCTTTGAAAAAGCCCAGGGGCATCTCCATAAAACGCTGCATCGACTTACTGCGGATACCGCTTTCAATACGAAAAGCCACCAGATGAGACAAGGTCAAAGATATAAAATAAAGCATAATACTGATAACAAAGAAAATAACAACAAACCAAGCCAGACTGATAATCCGATTTATATCAGGATCTTCTTGCAAGATATTGCGAATGATTTGATGAATATAGGTGTAAGGGACAATACCTGCTACTGTACTTAAGATCGCTGCAATCATGGAAACCCAAATGAACGGGCGCCAGCGCCCTGCATAGTCCAGTAAAATATTCCAAGTTTCCTTTGCTGTTCTATTTTGTTCTTGACTTTGATCTTTTTGCTCTTGTTTTTGTTTTTGTTCTTGTTGCTCTTGATTTCGTCCTTTTTGTATAGCTGTTGAAGTCTTTGTTTTCATTCTTTACTCCATCTCTTTGCACCAATTTTCCCTCGTTCTACTTGAAAAGAAATGTTTTTCAAGACATCGACGGCATGAGTTCCGATATGAAATGATTTATAAATATTCTTCACTTTAAGTAACATCTTGTGTCATTCTCCTCTCCGGTCTTGTTAAAACATAAAAAAATCTGAATCTAATGAGTTAGCATGTGTTAACTAGAGTTAGGCAAGTCTAACTCTAGATCAATTTGTTTCTTTTTGCAAGACTAATTGAAAAAATTTGCTGCAGAAAATAAAATCTGCTACAATCCTCATAGTTAGCATAAGCTAACCAAAAACGTTGTATTGCTTCTGTATTTCGGTCGAGGAGCAAGTGTATAAAAATTTAACGAGATAAAGTGTATAAAAATTTAACGAGATAATATGAAGCAAGTATTTGTTTAGTACGCAAAACTTAAACTCATTAAAATAATTTTTTTAAAAGGAGACAAGAATGTCGAAAACAAATAAAGAAAAAAATCAAGCAATAATAGCAGAAAATAAGCAATTTACTGCAAGAGACGCAATCCAAATCGGTCTTCATGCTGCATTATTATTTTTCCTTAGCGGCTTAGTTGGCAGTATCGGGTTTGTTCCTGTTTTATATCCGGCAGCTCCATTTGTAATTGCAATCGTCTGTGGTCCTGTATTCTTTCTTTTTTTAAGCAAGGTCAGACATTTTGGCATGATCACTGCTGTCGGTACTTTGCAAGGTGCTTTTCTGGCAATCACAGGACACGGAATTTATTCGCTTCTAGCGGCTTTCATACTAGGTCTAATCACCGACATAATCTGTCGAACGGGAAATTATCGTAGCTTTAAACACTCCCTTTTAGGCTATGCTTTCTATGCTGTCATTATGGCAACCTCTTATTTTCCGATGATTTTTTCTGCAGACACATTTTATGCTAAAGTCTCAAATTCCATGAGTGCGGAATATGCCGATAAATTGAAGGACATCATGCACGGTCCTGTTTTTATTGTGGTTTTTGCCGGAGCCTTTGCAGGAGGAATTATTGGTGCCCTCCTTGGTCGCGCAGTAGCCAGACGCCACTTTCGCCGTTCCGGAGCAGCCAAATAAATGAATATAAGAAGTAAATTAGCTATTGGACTAAGTGTTTCCACGGTCATGGTCAACGCACCCTTCCGCCAGGCCTGGCCATTCTTAGTCTGGGTGCTGACCGCCGTACCGCTTGTCTGGACACTCTTTCTTAAGCGCTGGCGTATGGCAGGAACCTATATCCTAATCTTATTTTTCAGCCTTATCGATCATGTACCTGCCTTGGATCCTTTGACAATGTACTTGCCTTGGCCAGTCCGACTTTTCCTTACAATCTTGCAACTATTACTGCCGGGAATTACCATTGGATTTTTAATCATACAAACCACCAGCATCAGCGAATACATTAACGGATTAAGCCGCATACATATTCCAACCGGCATTACACTTGCCACATCCGTGATCTTTCGCTTTATTCCGACGATCCGAGCCGAAAATGCCGGTATCAAGCAAGCCTTGCGCATGCGAAGATTAACCGGCTTAAAAGCGCTCCGCCATCCTTTGCGAATTCTCAATTACCGGCTCACACCTTTACTTTTATCCACTGCCAGAATCGGCGATGAACTGAGTATGGCTTCTTTATGCCGAGGCTTGAACACCGGCAGGGAACGAACATCTTATGAAAGTGATAATTTACGTTTTTACGACTGGATCCTAATTATCCTGTCCTGTCTATTACTTCTTTTGTGGCTGATCACTTTAATAGTTGTGCCGGGAAAGTGAGAACACAGACATGAAAAAGAGTATATCCGAAGAAAAAGAACAAGATTTGCGAATTGACAGACTCAGTTTTACCTATGAAGAATCGGTTATCGATTTGGCAGATTGGTATGATGAAGAAATACCAACAATTCAAACTTCAGCGGAAAAAGAAGCAACTCTTAAAAATATTTCTTTTGCTGTGAAACCCGGAGAATTAATCTTAATTACCGGTGAGAGCGGCTGTGGCAAAACGACTCTCCTGCAAATCATTAACGGGATCATTCCTGAGTTTTTAAGCGGCAGAATCGAAGGCGATGTATTCTTTCGCAGCGAATCTATTCTAGGTCTGCCGGTTGACCGGCGCGGGGTACTGACCGGCTCTGTTTTTCAAAATCCTCGCTCTCAGTTTTTTAATGTTCTGGTCAAAGACGAACTAAGATTCGGCTGCGAAAACTTAAATCTTCCTGCAGAAGTAATCGAAAAACGCATTTCAACTCTGATCAAAGAATTTCGGCTGGAACCCTATTTAGAAAGGAATCTGTTTCATCTCTCCGGCGGTGAGAAACAAAGGGTGGCTTGTCTTTGTGTAGCAGCCATGCAACCTCCCATTATGTTATATGATGAACCGTCTTCTAACCTCGATACAGCCGGCATGCACTCATTAGCCCAAATGATGCAGGCTTTTAAACAGGCAGGTGTCACACAATTGGTTGCAGAACATCGCTTAGCTTATGTCAGCCAGCTTGTCGACCGGGTTATTTTTATGAAAGATGGAGAAATCAAAGAATGCTTTTCCGGAAACCGGTTGCGTCGCCTGTCTGATGAACAATTAAGTCAGATGGGTTTAAGAAATATTCAAGCTTTATCCTCTTTATCGATTGACCGGCAATTAGTCATCCGACTGCCCGGCAGACAAGAAAATCGAACCAAAACAAGGGACATCGACCCTGAAGACTTTTACATAGAATCACTGGAGATGGCTTACGCCAAGACCTCTCGGCCATTTCTCCGGATAAAAAATTACTGCTTTGCAGCAAATAGCATCCATGCTTTAGTCGCCGGCAACGGAATGGGAAAGTCCACTCTCCTGCGTTCCCTGGCAGGATTGGAAAAACGGGCTAAAGGCTATGTCCATTATAAGAATCAGCGCTATAAACTAAGACGGATGCACCGGTTATGCAGCGTTGTCTTCCAAGAAGTGAATCATCAACTTTTAACAGATTCTGTCTATAATGAACTGTTGCTTTCTCTGGAAGAAAGCAACCTGCAACCAAAAGAAAAAGAAGAACAGATCATTTCTTTAACAAAAAAGCTTGCACTCGATAGTTATCTGGATGCACATCCTTTTTCTCTTTCAGGCGGACAAAAACAACGTCTAGCCTTTGCTACCGCTCTCTTAATGAATCGGCCAATCCTCATTTTGGACGAGCCTACATCAGGACTCGATTTAAAACACATGGTAGCCATGGCGGAAATATTAACAGAATATGCCCGGGACCATCTCATACTACTGGCTACCCATGACCAAGAGCTGCTCCAGCTGCTGGACGCAGAAATTCATGAGCTGGTTGATCCTTCTTTAACAACGGAAGTTTTTTATGAAAATCAGTAATAAAATCATTATGAGCAGTTTTCGTTTACTTTCGTTTTTTTTCCCGGATAAACCGGTAGATGAAATCTATACTCATGCAAAAGCGCATAACGAGAGACAGAGTTTTAAACTTCCAAATGATAAGAAGATAGAATATAAAGATGAAAAAATTCATACAGATATTGGAACTTACCATTGTCTCCGCATGAAAAAGAAATTTTTGAAAAAGAATGGGCTAATAAAAAAAGAACAAAGACCAAAGCGAGCTGTACTCTATATTTGTGGCGGAGGTGGAGTGTACGACTATTGTCAGATGCAACTTCTCCTTGCTAAAAAACTTTTAAAACGTGTTGACTGCGAAATCTATTATCCGTTTTACCCACCTTCAACGAAGCAGCCGATTAAAGAAACGTATCGAATGATTTTTGAAACGTACAGGTTGATGCTGAACAATTACGATTATAAAACAATAGGTGTTTTGGGTGTGTCGTTTGGAGCAACTGCGGCGATGACGATGCTCTCGTGGAATAATTATTACAGAGAAAATCTTCCGATGCCGGCAATTACTGTCGGCTTATCACCCGGTCACATGCCTGCGAACTTAGCTGAAAAAGAAATGCTCGAAGCGTACCGAGGCATTGACCCGCTCATTTCCGTAGATATGGTTGAGGCGTATGGACGTATACACAAATGCGGAGAGGAAATGAATGAATGGCTCATTTATACTGCCAATGGTGATTTTCGAAATAGTGGAAGAATCTTTCTCTACTTTGGTGAAAAAGAAAGCCTGGCTTTTGCAGTACCGCTATATCGTGAATCATTTGAGAAAGCGGGGGTTGATTATCGGATTCATGTCGAGCCGGAAATGCCGCATTGCTATGGTGTTATGAGGATAAACAAAGCATCAAGGAAAACATATGACGAAATTGTTGACTTGTTAAACGGGCTTTAAATTCTTTATCACCTTCAGAATTTGCAAGAGTGATCTCACATTAGTTGACATGCAAACGAAATTAAAGAGTAAATACTGCTTTTATTTGCTCAATGTTAAAAATTTATTTCCCAGATAAGGAATTGCTCTTTTATCATGGCTGATACTGATGACTGTTAAATCTTGCTCAGATTTTTGTTTAAGCAGTCTCAAACCGCTAAGTAATTGCTCCAAACTGCCCGTATCAAGCCCGACGGTCGGTTCATCTAAAAACAAAATCTCCGGTTCATTCGCGATAATACAGGCAAAACCTAATTTTCTTTTTTGCCCTTCACTCAAACTTAACGGATGACGTTCGAGCATATTATCGAATCCGAAAAGATCGATTAATTGTTTGATAAACTCCGGAGATTTTGAATTTAAATAAAGCTCGTCTTTTACTCGCGGCATAAAGAGTTGATAGTCCGGATTTTGCAGGACATAACCGATTTTCTTTCTTTTCTCTCTTTTGTTGAATAAAGATGAAATACGGCCTTTGCTTGGTTTTTCAAAACCAATTAATAGTTTAAGCAATGTTGTTTTTCCGCAACCGTTTTCTCCTAAAATAACCCATTCGTCTCCTCTTTTTACCTGCCAGGAAAAATTATTGAACAAAAAGCAATTTTCTATATGATAAGTCATATTATTAACAGAAAATACGGTTTCCGCATCTTTATCATTTGTTGCAATTTTTGCTGTCCATGTTTTTTGTTGAGGAATCACACAAAAATAGGTTTGATACTCTTTTATATTTTCCCATATCTCTATTTTCATATCTACGTTTTCAAGATCACTTTTTACACAGGAAAATACTCTGTCAATATACGGCAAAACTAATTCTTGACGATGCTCAATTAAAACTACGGTATAATCTTCTTGTTTAGCTAATTTTCTCAATAATGTTAATAATTCTATTGCCGAATTAGCATCCATGTTGGCTAAAGGTTCGTCTAAAAGCAGGATTTTTTGCTCCATTGCCAAGGTACATGCCGTAATTAATTTTTGTTTTTCACCGCCTGATAATGTAGCTGTTTTACTGCCGGCTCTTAAACCGGTCATCTTTAATAAAGCAGTCAGCTTTTCCCGCATTTTCCGAGGCGATTTTCCAAGGTTTTCCATGGGAAAAACAATTTCATCTGCCACTTCATCGAAAATAATTTGTTCTCTCGGATTCTGAAATACACTGCCGACCAATTTTGTGCGTTCACGAACCGTGCTGTCCGTAATCCTTTTGCCTTGTATATAGATATCTCCTCTGACCTGAGCTTTTTTCAAATTAGGGATAACACCATTAATCGCATTCATCAATGATGATTTACCGCAGCCGGAAGGACCGGCAACCAAGATAAATTCACCTGATTTGATTTGAAAATTGAGATCTTTAAATATCCATTGTTTATCTGCATTGGCTTTTACTTCAGTTAAATCATCGGATTTTATTTGAGTCAAATTATCAGATTTTTCTTCAGTCAAATCATAGGATAAAGATAGATTTTTTATTTCTAAGGCTAAACTCATCTATACCCTCCTGCAAACCAATAAATATAAAAAGTCAAACAAGCAAGAAACAGACTAGAAAAGATCAGATCTCTTCTTTTAAAACAGATAATCTGATATGAACTACTTTCGATGTTTGTGGCAAATCCTCTTGTTTCCAATGAAATAGCCAAACCCTCGGAAATGCTTAACACTCGTATGATCAGCGGAATAAAGAAAGCTCTGCTCCATAAAACAGGTGTATTTATAAATCGAATACCTCTCAAAACAATGGCTTGTCTGATTTGCTTAATTTCTTCACAAAATATTTGCATAAACCTAATGACGATCAAAAAACCTAAACTGATCCAGCGTGGAAAATGCAATTGGTTGAATGCCCGAACAAGATTAATCGGTTTTACACTGATACTGAGTATGGATGCCAGACCTAAAGCAAGTACCCGATAAAAAGAGTATAAAACATCTGATTTATTGCCATTGATAATTGTCAAACCCGACATTATTAATCCGAAAATCAAAATAAACGGGATTGTCTTGATGATGATTTTTTCAAATCTGAATAGTAAAAAGAGAATCAGGAAAGTGACGAAGAAAAGCCAAAACCAAATTTCTTTCACAAATAATAATCCGGTAACAAATAACAAAAGACTATATAGTAAAGATAAAATCGGATGAATAGCATGGCTTTCTTTACACATATACAAACCTATAATTTACCCGTATGCAAGCCTATAATTTACCGGCTTTTTCTAGTTCATTTGAAATTTTGTTGCCGATAAACGCACCTAAAAATCCTAATGCTGCAGCACCCAGAACAAACAGAATAAAAGTTATCGGATTTCCGACTTGCTCCGTAATTGTTCTGCCTTTTGCCAGAATATTGACTACAGCTGTTGTCGGTATTGTGAAAAACGAAAACAATCCGGCACTAAAGAGAATGGCTTTTTTATTTTCATAGCTTTTGAAAAGAATTAACGCCAAACTCTCTGAAAGAAGTGAAGCAATCAGTTGATTAAAGAACATAACCGGTGCCATTAACAAAAGCACCAGACCGGAAAATATGCCTACTATGGTCAGTGATCCGCTTTTTTTCACTTTGCGTAAACCGATGGATGTGAACAAAGCAAAGGGTAATGCCATGGCGAAGGCTTGCGCTCCCAATTTTGTTACTGTCATAACAAGAGGTGCAATCGGTCCGGAAGCTAATAATGTAACAGCTGTAATTACTGCTAAAAAAACAATATCTTTAATTGTAAAAGCTCTAAATTCAATTTTCTTCATCTCTGCTCCTCTATTTTCCTCTCTTATCATATTTTTTATTTTGTTTTTATTCTTTAGAAGATTTTTTATAAATCGCTGAGCATACATCGGATGTTTCCACATGATTTTTTTACCGGAATACCGCATAATCGGAAGCATTTTTTCCTGGTCCTCTTTTCGATAACACATTGTCGGACATTCGTGACAAAATGTTTTATAGGTACTGTGAGGGCATCTCTGTGTATGTTGAAAAGCCTTATTTACCAATTCATAACAAGCAGCACATAATCGATAATTAGCAATGCGTTTTTCCTCTAAAATCCAGCTTTCTATTTCTTCCGGAAACTCTAAATCTGAAACTGAAATTTTAATATTTTCTGTTAAATGATGGTCCTCACAATAAATTGCTGTCATTAAAAAGAAAATCTTTTTTTCAAATTTCTTTTTTTCCTGCTCTTCTTCTTTATTTATGACTAACATCTTTCTTAAATTCGGAAATTGTTTGTATTGCTTGCTCATGAACTTTTCCTATTACGAAATTTGAATGATCCGATCACAAATTTTAAAACAACTTGCTCTATGACTAACCATAATTATTGTTTTATCCGATTTGTTTCGTCTTAAAGCTTCTAAAATAATATTTTCATTTAATACATCAAGATTGCTGGTCGGTTCATCTAACAGCATAATTTTCGTATCTTCCAAAAAACATCTTGCCAGACCGAAACGTTGTCTTTCTCCTGCCGAAAAGTTGTCACCTAATTCGGTCAATGTAGTATCTAAACCATTTTCTAAACTTTCTACAAATTCCAAAACAGATGCCTTTCGTAAAGCGTCTTTTAATTCTTGATCTGTCGCATACGGTTTGGCTATCAATAAATTATCTTTGATTGTACCCTCGAAAAATTCCGTGCTTTGGGTCATGTAACTGATATTGTTCCACAAAGATTGTGTATTGATAGATTGAACCGGATGCCCGAAAATCAGAATTTCACCTTGATCGGCAGGCCAAAAACACATCATTAATTTCAATAAAGTCGATTTGCCACAACCGCTTTCTCCCTGAATGCCCAATACTTCACCTTGTGATACTTTCAAATTGAAATTCTCCAAAACCGGTTGCTCTTCATAAGCAAATGTAAGATTATCGATCTTGATAACGGGATCTGTAATCTCATTTACAATATTTAAGTCAATCCCGTCCGTCACTTGATTGACCACCGGTTCTTCCTCCAAAAGATTAAGAACACGTTCGCCGCAAGCCAAAGATTGGGATAAACCATTACCGAGTGATGCCACATTCGCTATCGCGGGAAAACTGAAGAAAATACCGAATGTTAATGGTAAAAGAATAGACCAGACAAGACCTGTCTTTATACCGATCAAGACAACAATACCGGTTGTTAATACCACAATTGTATCTTCTAAAGCTAATAACAAAGCTAATTGTTCGATCAGATTCGCTTGTTTCTTGACTAATGCTTGATTTGACTTTTGCACAAGACGAATTGCTTTATCACGATAAGCAAATTGCATAATTTCAGTAATACCGCGTAAAATATCTAAAAAAATATTATTCAAGCCGCCAATTTCCTTACGCAGTGCACGTCCCGTTTTCTTTGCCCATTTAGAAAAAACCAGCGATAAACCAACTCCCATGATTAAGTATGTAAGAAGTGTTATTAAAGCAATGATCGGTGAAAACATTGCAATCAGGACAAGATAAATACTGCCGCAAATAATGGCTATTGATATCGGAGAAATCGTATGAGCGTAAAAAACTTCAATTAATTCAATATCGCCGGTTATCATCGAAATCAATTCGCCTTTATTACTTCCCTCTATTTTTGCCGGAGCAAGTTTTCTGACTGCAGCAAATACTTTATCACGTAACATACGTAAGACTTTAAAAGCCACTAAATGATTCAGATATTGCTCTAAATATCTGGTAATCCCTCTGATGAACGCAAAAATTGCCATCAGCCAAACAATTTTTGTAAAGGATATGCTGATCAAACCTGCTGATTGAACAATGAGTAAAGCTGCGAATACAGCAATTCCTGTACTTGAAAGAAACGAAATAATACCGGCAATAATCGCAATAATTAAATCTGAAAGTTCTTCTTTAGCTAAAATCATCAAATCAATCATGATTCGCAAGGAATTTCTTTTTCTCATAGATTGACTCCTTCAAATCGCTTTTGACTTTGCCACATTTGCTGATAAACTCCTCGCCGATTGATTAATTTCTTGAAATTACCTTCTTCAACCAGTTTGCCGTCATCTAAGACATAAATATTTTTGGCATTTCTGCCGGCATATAAACGATGGGATACAAGAATAACAATATTCTCTTTTGCAATTTCCTCCATTACTTGCAGAATAATAGCTTCACTATCCACATCAATGTTGGAACCGGCTTCATCAAAAACATATACCTGGGCATCGTGCAAAATCGCCCTTGCCAAAACAAGACGCTGTTTTTGTCCGCCGGAAAGATTACTGCCTCCGGATTTAATTTCTAAATCGAGACCTCCGCGTTGTTCAATTTCGTCATAAAGCTGAACGGTTTTAAGCGCATTGATTAATTCTTCATCTGTTGCGGTTCTTTTCCCCATTAATAAATTTTTACGAATCGTTTGTTCAAAGACATGCGCATCATGTGCAATACGAATCATGTTTTCCGTAACAGATTGTTTTTTGTAGGTGAGATATGAATTTTCTCCCCAAAAAATTGCTTCTTCGCCACCATCCAGTTGACCCACCAGCAGCCGTACCAGAGTTGTTTTTCCTGAACCGGATGGACCGACAATTGCTGTATAACCATTGTTGGTAAATTCAGCATTTACTTTCTCCAATACTTTACGCTCATTATTCTGATAGGAAAAAGTGAGGTTTCTCACCGTAATGCCCTTTGCCTCATTGTCCATTTCATCTTTACGTGATTCATCTTGTTCGGTCAAAGCAAAGAAATCAATCAGATTTTTACCGGCTGCTACACCTGTCATCGCGACATGGAAACTCGAGGTTAAAGTAACCATCGGACTAAAAGCTTCCAGTGACATAAATACCAGAACAATCATCGGCATAATGTTTTGAGCTGTAAAAGTAATATTCGATAAGCCAAGTGCTATTAAAGCAACACTGCCGCCATAAGCAATCCATTCGATTAAAGTGATCGAATTTAATTGCATTCGCAAAATATTCATCGTTTCAATACGGAATTTTTCTGATTTCTCATGAATTTCTTCTGCTCTCTTTTCATCTGCAGAAAATATTTTTAAGGTTGTCATACCTTGTAAACTATCCAGAAACAATTGACCTACATCTTGATAACTTCCCCAATATTTTTTTTGCTTCCGACTGACCATTTCTAAGATTGCTTTCAGCATCAGAGGAATAATCGGAGCCAGAATCAAGAATAAAATCGCGGATTGCCGGCTGATAAATAATAATATGCAAAATGTCACTAAACTCATACCGAAACTGCCAAAAAATTGCGGCAAGAAACGTCCGTAATAATTTTCCAACTGTTCTATTGTATCTGAGCCCATATTGATCATATTGGAAGTAGATGTGTAATTCAGATAGGTTGGTCCGATCCGCATGGCTTTGGTAATCATTTCCGTTCTGATATTTGTTTTCACTTCACCGGTAATTTTAGTTTGGTATTTTGTTACGCAATAGAGACTGCCGGATCTTAAAAGATAGCCTATCAAGAAAATCAGAATATTAATTCTTAGATTATCAAAAACAAAATAATACAGATCTTGAAAAAATCTTCCAAGTGATAGAGCAATCAAAAAACTACCTGCAACTTTTATCATCATCATTAAGACACTGACAACAATATATTTTTTGGCATTTCCTATATACCGAAAAAGTAATTTATCTAACATATATCACCTTAATCCTTAATATAAATTTTGAACTTTAGGATAAAGTTAGCTTAGGCTACCTAAAATTAGCATATTCTAACTTTTTATGCAAAATTAAAATTTTTAAGCTTGACAATTAAAAAAGAGATGTTAGAATTCAATCAATAGTTAGCCTATGCTAACTATTGATATCTCAGAAAGTTTAATTATTAAAATGAGCACTTGCTATCTTGATGAATTGCTAATACGTTATTCTGCTCCGACCTTAGCCGGGATTAAAACAGGGAATCTTTTTGCCGTTGCAAAAAGACTTGATCACAAATTGAAAAACTCAATTGTTCAATTTAATTCTCAGGCAAAGCAAAAAAACATTCGGCTTATTCCAATCAAGTGTCTGAAAAACAGAACATTGCTCTATATTTACAGACCAAAATTTTTAGAAAAAGATTTTAAATGTAAGACATGTAGATATTTTTTAGGTAATTTAGGTTATCCCGTTGAAAAGCCGGCAGCTTGTCTCAGAGAGTATATTTCAAGGCTCTCGGAAAGCCATGAATTTTTACATGAAATCGGATTCTTCTTAGGTTATCCGGCTGAAGATGTGGTCGGTTTTATGAAACAGGGACCTAAAGAAGCGAAGTATAATGCAACATGGCTGGTTTATTCTGACGTGGCCAGTGCACAACATACAGCAAAAACATATAAAACTTGCAGCAAGATTTATTATACAAATTGGCAAAAAGGAAAAAGTATAGAAAAATTAACTGTACCGATTTAAGAACTTCAGGAGGTTATTATGAGTAAAATTGCAGTTATATATTGGAGTGGAACAGGCAATACCGCCATGATGGCAGATGCTGTTGTTAAAGGAGCGAAAGATCAAGGAGGAGATGTCGATTTATTTGATGCCTCAGATTTCAATAATTCGATGCTGGATACTTACGATGCACTGGCTCTTGGCTGTCCATCTATGGGAGCAGAAGTTTTAGAGGAAGATGAATTTCAACCTATGTATGATTCCATTAAAAACAATCTGGGGAACAAAAAAATTGTACTCTTCGGCTCATATGGCTGGGGTGACGGAGAATGGATGAGAAATTGGGAAGAAGAACTGCGGGCACTGGGAGCAAATCTATTAAAAGATGGTTTAATCATAGTTGATCAACCGGACGCTGACGGACTCGTTGAGTGTGAAGCTCTGGGAGCTGCACTGGTTGAATAAGCAAATCAAGCAGGGGGCTGGCATAAGTTGGCCTCCTGAATTAAAAATATATTAAAGTTTTCGAATAAGAGTTGACAGTCATCCTCCGTTCCTGTACAGTCAGGGCGTATTAATTTTGAACAGAGTAGGTAAGTTGCGTAAAGTGTTCGCGGATGGGACGTTGCCGCGGAACGAAATGTTAAATCATGCGATGGCTTGCCGCTTCCACTGTTTATTCATGTTTTGATTGAGTGGAAACACAGTTCTTATAGTTTTTTATTTAGGAGGTGTTGACATTAAAATAATCAAAACAAAAATGCTATTGCTTACTGTCTTCGCAGGTCTTTTGCTATTTTTAATCAATCCCCTTAGTTTAAACGGAAAAAGCGCATTTCTATTTGCCTCATTGATGATGACTACTATTCTTTGGGCAACAGAAGCTGTACACAAGACGTGGTCAAGTATCTATCTTTTGCTGGTGTTCATCTTTTGCGGGAAGACTCCTGTTCTTAGTGTGATTAGTTTTGCCTGGTCAAACACAATGCTTCTGATCATTATGACTCAGATTTTATCCGTTGGCATAATGAATTCAGGAATTATTGACGGACCTGTAGAAAATCTTATGAGAAGGACGTCAAACAAGCTGTTTTTCACCCTGCTTTTACCGTATCTCATGGGTGTGGTATTAATTTTTATCATACCTCAAGCCTTTGCGAGGGTTTTAATCCTCGGAAGTATCTATGATGCTATTTTGAAAGTCGGAAATGAGAAAGAAGCGCAAGTGAAACAAGCTTTAATCTTCAATGCTTTTTTAGCAGTAACCATTACCTACATGATGTTTCCCGGCGGAGACATCGTTCTGAATCTTGCTGCCATCAACTTTTCCGGCCCCGAAGCACAAGAAGCTTTGACTTTTTGGAATTGGGCTAAATGGATGGTAGTGCCGACAATCGTTACATCGGCGGTTATGCTGATTTTGACGCGATTTCTGTTTGCAAAGGACCTTGCAGGCTACCATACCGGAATGATTACCGAAAAAACACAGACGGACAAAAGGCTTCCTTCAAGTAAAAAGATTTTGACGGTTTTAACTATGATTGTTATTATCGCCTTTTGGATGACGGAGAGTATGCACGGCATTGCTCCCTGGATTCCTGCCATGGCAGGCTTATTGATCATGACAGGCTCAGGCTTGCTCAGAAAAGAAGATTATAAAATAGTTAATATTCATTTTCTCATATTTTTGACGACTGCTTTCTCTATTGGTAAAGTTTTGGGTCAAGCCGGGATTACCGATGCGATTTTCTTCAATTTGGAAAAACTGATACCGGTCGGAAATTCGGATATTTATTTGCCTGTCATAGCCATAATGACCTTGTTGCTGCATATGGGCATTGGCTCCAGTGTGGCAACCATGTCCGTGGTACTTCCGGTTTTTATACCGATGGCGGTTGCAAACGGCTTTCCGTCACAGATGATTACTTTGATTGTCTATATTATGGTTAATATCCATTTCCTTTTCCCTTTTCACCATGCAACTCTTTTGATCGGGATAGGAAAGAATTATTATGAAGGAAAATTTATGTTAAAAACGGGGGTTGTGATGACCTTTGTCAGCTTATTGTTGGTGTTTTTGTTATTCATACCATGGTGGAAATTCATTGGATTATAATAAGGAGTTCAGATTATGCACAACATTTTTAAGTACAACGACAAGACGATTAACAGTTCTGACGGAACGATTATTTGCGGTATTGTTAATGTTACTCCGGATTCATTTTCTGACGGAGGTCAATGGTATTCAACTGAAAAGGCTGTGGCTCGTGCCCTGGAGTTGGTAAAGCAAGGGGCGGGTATGCTGGACATCGGGGGCGAATCCACCAGACCGGGCAGTACACCGGTTGACGCTCAGGAGGAAATTGACCGAATCGTACCGGTCATCCGGGAATTAAAAAAACACACTGATATACCCCTATCAATTGATACTTGGAAAGCTGCCGTGGCTCAGGCGGCTATTGAAGCCGGGGCGGATATTATCAATGATATTACAGGTTTCTTAGGGGATCCCGATATGGCAAAGGTTGTCGGCAAATCGCGAGCAGGAGCCATCTTGATGTTTAATCCCGTGATTGCAAGACCTGATCATCCGGGGTCGAAAATCTTTCCTTCTTTCGGGGGCGAAGGCGCATTTAGTCAAGAAGAAATCGAAAGAATGAATACTTTACCGATCCAAGAATCCATGCGCTTCTGCATGAGGCGTTGCATCAAGATCGCTCATGAGGGCGGCGTGGATGATGACAGAATCATGCTGGATCCCGGTATCGGTTTCGGCTTAACAAAGCGGGAGAATCTCCTATTAATCAGAGATCTTCATATTTTAAAGGATATGGGTTACTGGACTTTTGTAGGCGTTTCCAGAAAAAGATTTGTTGTCAATATTTTAGAGAACGCCGGTTTCAATCTGAATCCGGACACTGAGGATGGGTACGAAAATCGTGACATCGGCTCTGCCGCTCTTACAGCTATTGCCACCATGTCGGGAGCAGATGTCATCAGGGTCCATACCGTTTCACATCATAGGATACCTTCAGAAATCGGAAGTGCTATACGTTTCGCTGAAGCAATTGAAGATGCTCATTTGAAACAATACATCACAAATAAATAGCTCAATCATAAAGCATGAGCATCAATTTTTGGCACAGCCCGAACAAATAAAGTCTGTCTACCAAGCTTTAGGAGTCAAAAATTGCGGCTGTGCGGATTGAGCTGCCCCCCAAAACCCGGACTCAAAGAAAGGGTTTTTAATAATGAGCAGAAAAAACAAATCGTATAAGTTTGAACTTAAATTGAAGGTAGTGTTAGCGTATCTAAATGGTGAAGGAAGTCATGAGTCATTGGCGAAAAAATATGGAATAGCAACGGAAGCTTCTATAAGAAAATGGGTTTATGACTATCGTCAATATGGAGCAGATGGCCTTAGAAAAGTAATGAAAAAAAACTCATATAGTGGAGAATATAAGCTATCTGTACTACAATACAGAAAATTACACGAATTAACCTATAAAGAGACGGCCCGCCATTTTAAAATTAAGAATTTTGGTATGATCAAGAATTGGCAGAATCGGTATGACAAAGAAGGCATGGCCGGTCTGCAAAGTAAAAAGAGAAAACAAACCAAGGAAGATATGTTAGATAAAAAAACAACCAACCAATCGGATCAAGTAAAGGATGCAATAGTGGAAGAACCATTAAGTGATTCAGAGCGTCAAGAACTGAAACGATTAAGAAAAGAAAATGAATTTCTAAAAGTGAGTTTGGCCTATGAAAAAAAGTTGCAAGCCTTAATTCACGAAGAAAATTTAGAAGCAAAGAAAAAACGAAACTGGTAATGGAATTAAGGCAAGAAAATCCAGAAATGCAGTTATCCAGCTTATTAGAAATAGCCGATTTACCTAAAAGCTCATTCTATGAATGGACCCATAAATGGAATACATCGGAAAGCAAAGATGCTGAAATGATCACGGCTATCCGCAATATAATTGAGGAAGCCAAGGATACCTATGGGTATCGCAGGGTGACGATAGCTTTGAAAAAACGAGGATGTGTTGTGAACCATAAACGTGTATTACGAATCATGAAAGAAAACAACCTGCTATGTCAAACGTATGGAAAAAAGAATCGAAAATACAGCTCCTATAAAGGCAAGGTAGGCAAGATAGCTGACAATAAATTAAAACGAGATTTCAAGGCAGATTCTATGTACGAAAAATGGGTTACTGATGTCACAGAGTTTAAACTTCCGGGAATAGAACAGAAATTATTCCTATCACCCATCATGGATTTATACAACAGAGAAATCGTCTCTTTCAGTCTTTCTACAAGTCCATCGGTTAAGTTTACGAAAAAAGCCCTGCAAGAAGCTATTAAGAAGCTACCGGCTCAACATGATTTAACTATACATTCGGATCAAGGTTTTCAATATCAGCATAAAGCATGGACAGACTGTTTAGAACAAAATCAAATTGAACAAAGTATGTCAAGAAAAGGAAACTGTATCGATAACTCTCCTATGGAAAACTTTTTCGGTTTGTTAAAGCAAGAAATGTTCTACGGAGTTACGTTCCAATCTATCACAGAGTTAAAACGAGCTATTCAAAGTTATATAAATTGGTATAATCATAAACGAATTAAAGTTAATTTAAACGGTATGTCACCTGTCGAATACAGAAAACATGCCGCATAAATAAAAACATTGAGTCCGGGTTTTTGGGTGCAGCTCAGATTGTGATTTGCAGCACAGTGAATTTTGGCACAATCCCTGTTTTATTATTCCATTCTGTGCCCTGACTCTTTATATTTATTTCATTTCAATTTTATCTGCATTTATCGTAAATACTTTTTCGATTATTGATTCTTCAGTTTTTGATATCTCTTTTGTATAATAAAATTGATAAGGAGGAATCCTATGACTAATAAATTACCGCACGATCACGGAAAAGATACAGAAAAGATTTTGGCTCTGATGCCGTCTGAAGAGAAATTTATTGAAGCTGCAGATTTGTTTAAACAACTTAATGACAGCACTCGTTTAAGAATTTTGTGGATTCTTTGTCATACGGAAGAATGTGGTATAAATATTGCATCTGCTGTTGATATGAGTCCGGCTGCTGTAGCACATCATTTAAGAAGTCTGAAACTTCACGGTTTAATTACCAGTCGTCGTGACGGTAAAGAAGTTTATTATAAATTGGCAGAAACCGCTTTGGCGAATTTAATCCATCAGATGATTGACAGTTATTTCAATATGGTTTGTCCGACAAAATTCCACTATCATAACTAATTAATAAAGTTATTCTTAAATATAAAGCCTCCGGAGTCCTGCAGGTGCAAAAGTAAATGGCATGAACCTCCGGAGGCTTTTGACTGAACGAGAAATTATATTTCTTAATAAAAATCTAGGTATGATTTAGTGGAAGCCGGGGATTCAGAGCACGCATGGCATTAAATACTGCAATAATTGTGACCCCCACATCACCAAAAACCGCCAGCCACATGTTGGCAATTCCCAATACTGCTAAAATCAGAATTGCAAATTTGACAGCCAAGGCAAAAATGATGTTTTGTTTGACAATGCGGAATGTTTTGCGACCGATTAGAATTGCTTCAGCTATTTTAGAAGGCTGATCATTCATGATTACCACATCGGCTGCTTCAATAGCAGCATCTGAACCCATACCTCCCATGGCGATGCCGATGTCTGCTCTTGCCAGAACAGGTGCATCGTTAATTCCGTCTCCGACATAAGCAATTAATTCATTATCATTATTTTTTTCAATTAAAGCTTTTTCTAAATATGCAACTTTATCTGCCGGCAAAAGTTCAGCCTGATAATTGTCGAGTCCCAATTGTCCGGATATTTTATTGGCTGTTACATCTTGATCTCCGGTAAACATAGATATTTCTGAAATGCCGATTTGATGCAAATCATTGATTGCTCGTGCGGCATCCGTTTTTAATTGATCTTCAATTACAATATTACCGATGTATTTATTATTCAGAGCCACATGAATAATAGTCCCGGATTCATTATTGCTCGGAAATTCAATTTTAAATTTTTGCATTAATTTGGTATTGCCGGATAATACGGTACTTCCGTCAATTTTGGCAAAAATACCGTGCCCGCTGATTTCTTCTACATTTTCTATTAAATCAGGATCAATCGATTTTCCATATGCTTCAATAATACCTGCTGCTATCGGATGATTTGAATAATATTCGCTATAAGCAGCAATTTCTAATAAAGTTTCTCCGGATATTCCACTTGAACTTAACGGACAAATTTGACTGACTGCAAAATTACCTTTGGTCAGAGTTCCGGTTTTGTCAAAAATGATTTTTTTAGTTTTTGCTAAATATTCAAGATAGTTGCTGCCTTTAACTAAAATTCCGGCTTTCGAAGCACCGCCGATTCCGCCGAAAAAAGTCAGCGGAATTGATACGACCAATGCACAAGGACAGGAAACAACCAGAAAAATTAAAGATTGTTTGAGCCAAATACTGAATGCCTGATTAGATATTAGAGGTGGAAAGATCGCAATAATCAGAGCCGCCAATACAACAATCGGTGTATAGTAACGGGCAAAAGTTGTGGCAAAAACTTCCGATTCGGCTTTTTGATCGGAAGCATTTTCAACCAATTCGAGGATTTTGGCAACTGTCGATTCATCATATTCCTTCTCGACTTGAAGCGTAAGTTTTCCTGAAAGATTGATACAGCCGCTGATTACCTGATCACCGGCTAATACATCCCGGGGCAAAGATTCACCGGTTAAAGCAGAGGTGTCAATTGCAGAGCTGCCGGTGAGAACCGTTCCGTCCAGAGGTACACGTTCCCCCGGTAAAACAATGATTTCATCACCTACGCTTACTTCGTAAGGATCAACTTGAGTTAATTCACCATCATGCATGATATTTGCATATTCCGGAGTAATATCCATTAAGTCGGCAATCGATCTTCTGGATTTATTGACAGCTTGTCTTTGAAAAAATTCACCGACTTGATAAAACAACATTACGGCTATTCCTTCCGGATATTCACCGATTAGAAATGCACCGATTGTTGCAATGGTCATGAGAAAATTTTCATCGAGTATTGTTCCCTTGAAAATATTGCGAATTGCGGTTCGTATGATATCGTAACCGATAATAAAATAGATGATGAGGTAAATAATCAGAAAAAGATGATTGTTCCCATCAGGATTAAAAATGGTCCGGATATTACTCCGATCAACTGATTTACCATAATATAAAGGCAAAGGCAGAATAAACATAAAAGCCGAGACGAAAATTCGGATCAATAAGATTTTTTCACTTTTATTGAGATGTTTTATTTTATTCATAATGCTAAATGTTATATATAATTAAAGCAGCAGTACTCTGATAATCAGATAATCTTTTTTACCAAGTTTTTAAATATGTAGTGCTCCCCTGCTTTAACACCTGATACTAAAATTTTGCCTGCTTTGCAATCCTTATTTGATAATTAAAAGATCAGGTTCGTATTTGTTCGCAATGGTTTGAGCTTGATCCAGGATTGATGCAAATTCTTCTTGATCGGCATCCAAAATTAATTTTTCAGTCATAAAATTCACTCTGACTGAATTGACTCCGGCCAACTGTGCAATATCATTTTCAATTTTAGCCGCACAATTTGCACAACCCAGATTTTGTAATTTATATGCTCTTTTCATATGACCTTTGCACCTCCATACCTGTTTTGGTAAAACCGGAAAACAACTTCCGAAAAATAATCCAAAACACAATCAAACGATCAAGCAATTGTTTAATTATATTATACACATAAACACAAAATAATTGCAAACCTAATTTGTTTTAAGACTTGTTCTCTATTAGCTAAGACAAGAGAATCCGTCTTTTTGTTTTTACAAAATCCACTTTCGGTTTATATTGTGTCTGCTAATAATAAATAATACTACTGAAAAAAAGATCAACATACCGAAAGACAAGACCGGAGAAAGAGTGTTTGCTCCTGCAACGGCACCTTTAAGTATGTCCGCTCCGTATGTAAGTGGCAAAAAGTAGGAAATCGGACGTAAAAATACCGGCAAATCTGAAATAGGTACAAATAATCCACAAAGAAACAGCATCGGAAAGCGGAAGAAATTTGAGAAAGTTTGTGCCTCAAATACTTGTTTGGCAAATACTGCAATCAATAGTCCCATTAATGCTGAACTTACAGCAATCATAAAAACAGCCGGTAATATTATTCCGAAGTTGACTCCTTTCAAATTTATGAAAAAACTTGCGAAAATTATAGGAACAAAGGCATTAAACATTCCGAATAAAACTGTTCCCGTTATTTTTGCCAAGACCAAAACATTTAAGCTTATAGGTGCCAGCAACAGACGTTCAAAGGATCTGCCGCTACGCTCAAAAGTAATGGTAACTGCAAGCATTGAGGTCGTACCGAATAAAACACTCATACCCATCAAACCCGGTAAGAGGTCCAAAATATTTTCCCCCGGAGAACGGATAAGTTGCATTAACGTCCACGACAGAGGAAAAATGATACCCCAGCTGATATTTGGCGGTTTAAGATAATAATTTTTAATATCCTTTTTCAAAATGTTCCAAAAAGCGATACGGCTCCTCATTTGTGACCTCCTTTTTCTTCGTCTTTTTTAAGTACAGATGATTCTATGCCGGTCAGCTTAACGAATACATCTTCTAAAGAAGGACGTAATTCTGTTGCCTCGTATACATCAATTCCTTCAGCATGCAGAAAATTCATAACCGGCAGTAAGGAAATTCGATCTTCCGATTCCATAATCATAGTATTGTCAGATTGAAGAGTAACTTTGCTTCCCTTGTAAATACTTTGAAGTTCACCGGTAAGATTGGCAGCAAATTTACTTGTAACAAGCTGAATTCTATGACCGTGGGAGACACTATCCATCAATTCAGGAACAGTTCCTGAGGCCACTATTTGTCCTCTTGCAATAAAAGCAATTCGGTCACAGATACGCTCAGCTTCTTCAATATAATGGGTGGTGAGAAAAACAGTTGTTCCTTGCTCTTTCAGAGCCTTTATTGTTTTTCGAATATGTCTTGAACTCTCTACATCAATACCGGTTGTCGGTTCATCTAAAAATAAGATCAGCGGAGAATGTATCAGCGCTGCGGCAATTGTAAGTTTGCGTTTCATTCCTTTGGAATAAGCTTTAAAAGGTCGTTTGCCGGTATCTTTCAAGCCAAACTCTTCTAAAAGATGCCGGGCTCTTGTTTCTCTTTCATTTTTTTCCATACCGTACAAAGAGGCACAAAAACACAAATTTTCAAAACCGTCCATTTCATTGTAAAGGTTGCTCTCATCAGCAACAATTCCCATTATAGATTGAGCTTTTTTTGTTTGTTTTCTTACATCTATGCCGTCAATTATAACTTCTCCGGATGTCGGTCTGGACAGACCTGTCATCATGTTTATCGTAGATGTTTTTCCTGCTCCGTTCGGTCCCAGAAAACCGAATATCTCCCCTTTTTGAACTTCAAAAGAAATACTGTTTACAGCAGTAAAGTCACCATATGTTTTTCTTAAGTTTGTAACATTGATCATTTTCCCGATCCTTATCACTAATTTTCGTTCTTTTTGCCGTGGCAGAATTCCTTAACTTCATCCCTGCATTTATCTTTTTTGTGGCATCTTTTCTCTTTATCAGCAGGGCAGTCATCACGTTTTTTAGGTTTGCAGGCTTCCTGCTCTGTGGCAGCAAGGGCCTCAATCTTTTCAGCCAGTTCGTGCAATACTTCCCGCTCCACAGTATAGTGCATAAAATATCCGCGCTTTTCTCCGACCAGCAAACCTGCCTCACGCAATACTCTCAGATGTTGTGATACAGTTGCCTCTGTCAACGCCAATTCATTAGCCAATGCACGTACACAATAATTGTGTTTTAACAGCAATTTCAAAATGCTCATACGTGACTCATCAGCAATCGCTTTTAATACTTTTGTTTTGTCCATAATAATCCTCCTTGTAATTTAATTAGATATCTGTCTAATCAAATTATATCAAAAATTTAATTAGTCCACCACCTAATTAAATGTAAAAATTTTATCTGACTTTCATACAGGTACAGATATTGCTGCACCTACATTACGTGATACAAACGGATTTAGGTTTGTTACAGGAAGATTTAGCCAGAAAACGCGGTGTTAGCAGACAAACTATTAATGCCATCGAAAATAATAAATATGACCCCAGCTTAAAACTGGCCTTCAGATTATCCAAAGTCTTGAATGTTACAGTTGATGAATTATTTAATTATAAATAATCCACCAGAGAATAAGCAGCAGTTGAATTTTCCAACTGCAGACCGGTATCGTCAACAATTTGCTTTAAGTCTTTTTCATTTTGCTTGTACTAAACTTAGAAGGCAAAACACTTTCGATTTCGATTAAAACAACATTGCAATGTCGTTTCTTTGTTTGCGCAACTTACTCTTAATAAAATATCACTCTGACAAATAATTCATAATGATCTTGACATACGACAACTGTTAATATACAGTATAAACAGTTAACTGATGCGGAGGTGCCTTGTGAATATACAGATCAAAAACTCGAGTAATGATCCGATTTATTTGCAAATAAAAAATCAAATCAGAGATGCCATTCTCAATGGTGAATTGGAAGCCGATGAACTCTTACCGTCCATTCGTTTATTAGCGAAAGAACTTAGAGTTAGTGTCATTACCACAAAACGAGCTTATGACGAATTGGAAAAAGATGGATTTATTCATTCCGTACATGGTAAAGGCAGTTTCGTTGCTCCCCAAAACTTAGATTTGATGAGGGAAAGATTTCTGAAAAAAATAGAAGCAAACATAGCAGAGATCTTACGTTATGCAAAATTAGCTGATGTTTCGCACGATGAGCTAATTGAAATGATTAAAACACTGGAGGATGAAAATGCAGAATGCAATTGAACTTCAAGGGTTAAAGAAAAGACTCGGCAACTTTGTTCTGGGCCCGATTAATTTAATCGTACCCAGAGGCTGCATTGTCGGATATATCGGAGAAAACGGTGCCGGAAAAAGCACGACTATTAAACTACTGCTCAATCTGATGATACCTGATCAAGGTGAGATTAAACTGCTTGGTAAGAATATTCGAGAATTTACGCCACAGATAAAAAAAGATATCGCATATGTATTTGATGACCTCTATTTACCGGAGGATATGACGTTGAAAAACGCACAAAACTTTCATCGGAAATTTTATGGTCAGGCGTGGCAAGATAAAACCTTCTCAGAACTGATCACCCGATTTAGCTTGCCGGATAACAAAACTATCAAGCACTTTTCAAGAGGTATGAAAATGCAATTAGGCTTGGCTTTGGCTCTTTCCCACGGGGCAAAACTTTTACTATTAGATGAGGCAACAAGCGGTCTGGATCCGGTCATCAGGGATGATGTTTTGGATCTTCTTTTGGAATACATCCAAAATGAAGACCACACGATACTTGTCTCTTCTCATATACTATCTGACTTGGAAAAAGTGGCAGACTATATTGCTTTTATTCACAAAGGACAGCTGCTGTTCATGGAAGCAAAGGATGAGCTGGTTGATCAGTACGGTATCACCTCTTTGAGCAAGGAACAGCTTGCAGAAATAGATAATGATGCAATTGTCGGCAAAAGGTCTCATCAATTCGGTGTCGAAGTTATGCTGAAAAGAAACCTGGTACCTGATGATCTTGAGCTTGAGAAAGTCAGTGTAGAAGACATTATGGTCTACATGATAAAAGGGGAACGGAAATGATAGCGTTAATATATAAAGATCTGGTTACTCTGAGAAAATCACTCTTCTCACTTATATTTATTATGTTTATTGTGGGCTTTCTTACTATACGACAAGGTAATATTATGGTACTTCCCCTGATGTTCATACTTGTTCCGCTTATTTTACTCGGCATGCTTTGGGGTTCAGATACTAAGTCTAACGTGGATCAATACATTATTCCCGGTCCGGTTACGCGAAGAACCATTGTTTTGAGCCGCTATGTTTTTGTCTGGATTGTCGCAGTCATAGGAACACTATTCACGATCTTACTAAAGCTGTTTCTGAGAGATGGTATATTATTGGAGATTCCTTGGTATTTGATTGCAGTTGCCATGCCGCTATTGGTTACTGCTATTTCGATGATTCAGCTCCCGTTGATGTACAAATTCGGAGCAGAAAAAGCCAGACTTATTTTTGTTGTCCTTTATTTTATTGTGTTTGCTCTTTTCTCCTATATCGGCAGCAATAAAGAATTGATAGCTAAATTTATGGATAAGTTGATCCTACTTGATTTGAAAATAATAGGACTTGCTATTCTGGGAGTTACCCTTCTTTTGAACATTGTCTCTTTTGCTCTTTCTACCGCAATTTATACTAAAAAAGAGTTCTGAGCAAAGTTATAAATTTGTCTGTTTTGCAACATCCGGTATTCTGCTCAGAAATTTGATCTGTGTAAATTCCGATTCTTATAGTTGTAAATAAAACTGCACACTTTCTAAGGTTGTACAACGATTTCATAGTACAAGCTTGAATTCTGTGCTTACATTCTTTCGATTTCTCGATTCGCAGCGTTAAACTGCACACTTTCTAAGGTTGTGCAACGATTTCATAGTACAAGCTTAAATTCTGTGCTTACATTCTTTCGTTTTCTTGATTTGCAGTATAAAACTGCACACTTTCTAAGGTTGTGCAACGATTTTACAGTACAAGCTTGAATTCTGTGCTTACATTCTTTCGTTGTGAGCGTCAAACCTATCGGCGTTCCAATCAGATTTATCCGAGATTTTTAAAATATGCGGGCGTCAGTTCGGCAATTTTCTCGAATTCATCGGTATCACGTAGTTTTGCTGCTTCTGTCAGGGTATAAACCAAGTAACTGTAAGGATCAACTCCCGTCTCTTTGGCTGTCTCAACGAGAGAGTAGAGAATGGCACTGGCAGTAGCTCCTCTGGGTGTGTTGGCGAATAGAAAATTCTTCCTGCCGATTACGAATGGTTTTATGCTTCGCTCCGCACGGTTGTTGTTTAACTCAAGTCGTCCATCCAGGTAGACATTGAGAATATAATCCTTCTGCCCTAAGGCATACTTTCTGGCAATGCCTAAAGCTGACTTCTCTGACACAACAATATCTTCCAGCCATTCAAAGAATTTTTCCATGAGTGGTTTTTGTTTTGCAAGTCGTTTCTCGTAGCGTTCCTCAGCGGACATCTTGGCACAGAAGTCTTCCCAAGCGAATATTTGACGGATATCTTCAACTGCCTTGCCGGCAAGGTTAAGGCTGCCTTTGTTTTTCGAGGCAGTTTCTGCTGCTTCAACAAACTTTCTTCTGACATGGACAAAGCATCCCACTGACCTGACATTTTCTAATTTATGGTAGGCTTCGTAACCATCACTGTGCAGATATCCCTGAAATCCTTCCAGGAATTCTTGTGGACGGCAATGCCTGCGGTCACGCTCGTAATGAAAGAGAACAATCGGATTGGCAGCTGTTACTCCTGTACGGTACAGCCACATGTAACTTTTGCTTTGCGGACTTTTCCCTTCTTCTTGCAGAACCTGTAATTCTGTTTCATCAGCGTGCAGGATGTCTTCTTGAAGTAGATCTTGGTGAAGTTTATCGTAAATATATCTCAAGTAATGTTCTACTGAGTACATCAGCCAGTTTGACATCGTCTGTCTGGAGAGCATCACACCGACTCGTTGCCAATACTGTTCCTGGCGGTAGAGTGGTGTTCCCTGAACAAATTTGTCATTGATCACATTAGCAATTGCTTCCGGACTAGCTATACCACCAGGGATCACAGCAGCAGGAAAGGTTGCTTTACGAACCGTCACCGGTTCTGCTTCTTTGTCACAAGCTTTACAAGCATAAACATGACAAATATCGCGGATCTCAAATACTTTAGCTGGTGCCATACCAAGAGTACTTCTTGTTTCTGTACCTATTTCTTCCATCTCTGCAGAACAATGAGGGCAGGTACGTCCCTCTGCATCTACATAGTGGTGACGTTCAACGACAGGGATATCTTCAGGAAGACGTTCTATGACAGATTTTTTCTTACGGGTATGAGCCGGAACATTTATTACTTCTTCAAATTTAGGTTCTTCTTGTTCAGGATCACTGAAGACTTCTGCCTCATCAAAAAGATTATCGATGCTTAATTGTTTGAGATATGTAGCACGTTCACTCTTAGAGCCAAACTGAGCTTTTTTCAGCAAAAGGATCTGTTCCTTGAGCCATTTTTCTCGTTGTTCAAGCTCACTAATATATTGCTCTTGCGCCTTGAATTTGTTGTATTCTTCCTGGGAAATAGTGACTGTTTTCATGCCTTTATTTTACCATTTCAGGGAAAATAAAACAAGCTGAAAAGCCTTTATCTCAGTGCTTTCAGACGATTTTAGGTGCTGTTTTTCGTTGTGGGATTTTAGGGGCGATTACCTGCATACCACGCATCAGAAAGTTGTATTGTTCTGGCGTAATCTCTGATAATTCTGTCGGGGTTCTTGGCCATTGGAAACGACCGGCTTCCAAACGTTTGTACAGCAGAAGAAAACCGTCCCCTTCCCACAATAATCCTTTAATCCGATCAGTGCGCCGACCACAAAATAAAAACAGATCATGAGTCTTCAGGTCTTTGCCATAGTTTTCTTGGACGAGAGCACATAGACCATCTATACCTTTGCGAAGATCTGTATAACCTAAGGCCAGATAAATTTTCCCTTTTGTCCGGTAATCTTTTAACATTTCAATGCCTCGATTACAGCTTGAATATTCTCTGAGCTGGCTCCGGATGGTATCTCTACTTCCAGATCACCGAGCCGGATGCGGATGCTTTCTTCCTTAGATTCATTAACAGGAGCAGGAGCCGGTAAAGCTTCGAACTGAACTGTTTTGCCTGCTTCAGCAGCGAGACGATTTTCTAATGCTTTCATCACTATTTTGTAACGATAGTAATAAGTGGAACGAGTCATTCCGGCTTCCTCACACCACTCGTCTACGGTTAAACCGCTCTGTTTTTGTGATTGGATATCCATATACCAACTGTTTAATTTGGCATTGGTTTTTAGCTCTACAAGTTTACCACCCATTTCAAGACACTCCTATACTATTCATTTTTAGACGTCTTAAGACATCCAGTTTTGGATAGTCTAACTGGGTTGTGCTCCGGTGACTAGACGCCGATAGGTTTGACGCTTACCTTTCGTTTTCTTGATTTGCAGTATAAAACTGCACACTTTCTAAGGTTGTGCAACGATTTCATAGTACAAGCTTGAATTCTGTGCTTACATTCTTTCGTTTTCTCGATTCGCAGCCTAAAACTGCACACTTTCTAAGGTTATGCAACGATTTTATGGCACAACCTTGAATTCTGTGTATTGTTTTTAGTAAGGAATGATTTTTATAAAAAAATCAAAATCCAAATTTTATTATAATTTTATTAGCCAAGCATGCTGATGCTGACACCGCCGCAGGTAGAAAGTTCCTGGGGGACACTTCCCCTTTTCTCTTCTCCTTTTCTCTCAAATCATTTTTAATTTATGTAATATTTTTCTTTTCTTTACGTCTTATAGTGTAGAGGGAGATAGCAAGATATATAAAAGATGAAGATATCATTCGTTTCAAAAATGCCAGTATTTACGAGACGACCATGAAAGATGAAAAAAACTATCTTTTAAGGATTAACTATTTGACCGGCGATAAAAACAATACTTATATTTCCTACCTTGCTTCAAATTTTTCCATCAGTTAATGAATTATAAGCCGAACACAGAAAAAATTATTTACACGATTGATACACTACGAAAGACCTTTCCGAAAAAGACTTTCTGCTTGTTGCTTACAGCGACGTATATGTCGGCTTTGATATCGGCGGTTTGACTTATGACTTATGATGAAACCATATTGGTATTGAATTCTATCAAGAAAATTATGTGATAAGTGTAATAGCAGAATACTTTATAACTGACCGATACGCTTGCTTAATAAACCAGCTTTTGTCTTGAGTGTAATAGCAGAATACTTTATAACCGACCCAAACAAGCAGAGCAGAACATAGTTTATAAGGTAACCTTTAAGTTGGAGGATAGTACCTGTTGAAAACGCAGGAACCAAGGCTGAAATTGAACTTACTAAAAGTTATTTGTCTTTCATTTTGAGATATCTTTCAACAGTTCAAATGGCTGGGGGAATAGAGAGTATCGTACGCAGGAGCAAACCGGGAACCGATGATCTGCTGCGATGAATTTCATTGATTCAGTTATATTATCTTATTTTGATGATGGGAATAAAAATAATACAAACCAGAAGCTCCGTCACCTTTGCCTCACAATTCATGATCCGGCAGAGAAAAGCTCAAGCACTCCTGGTTATGTTTTTTGAGATATCGTTAATGATACCCTTGTTTGTTTTTACCAATGTGGTAAATATTTGTATTGGAGCCTGAGGCGGGAATCGAACCCGCGACCGATTCATTACGAGTGAATTGCTCTACCCCTGAGCCACTCAGGCAAATTTGGTGGAGATGACGGGTTTTGAACCTAAACAAGAGTTTTAATAAATCTCTTAAATGGAAATTCTTGATTTATATCGAGATTTATTAAAAAAATAATTATTAGTTAAATCCCAACAACATTACTTAATTGTAAATCTTAAAAAATAATATTCTTGATTTATATCGAGATTTCTTTAAAAAATAATTATTAGTTGAATCCCAACAACATTATTTAATTGTAAATCTTAAAAATTGATATTCTTGATTTATATCGAGGTCTCTTTAAAAATATATTCATTATTACATTGAAAGGAGATAAAAATGAATATTAAAGAAGCGTCGAAGTCAACTTTTGCTGAGATTTATCGTTATTACTGTTACTGTCGTAACCCTAAGATGAAAGATTCCTCAATTCGTATGAGAGATGTGGTATTTAAGCATCATATACTTCCCTATTTCAAAAATAAAACAATATTAAGTATAAAGTGTGCTGATGTTGAGCAGTGGCAAGGAATTATCTTGAGAAAAAATTTAAGTCCATCAAGGACTAGAGTAATCCACTCCTATTTATCATCGGTTTTTCTTTTTTGTGAATCAAGGTTTGAAATAGGGCATAATCCCTGTAAACAAGCAGGAGCTATTGGTCATAAAAAAACATGTCAAGAAATGAAATTTTGGTCAGTAGAAGAATTTTCGAAAGTAATTCGAAATGTATCCAATTATGAGTATAAGGTTGCTTTATATATCTTGTTTTGGACAGGATTACGAAAAAGTGAATTGTATGGTCTTACTTGGGTAGATTTCGATCGTAACGCAGGATTGCTTGAAGTTAATAAAGCATACGTCCGAACAAATAGAAGTTATTATTTAGGAACACTTAAAAATGTAGATTCGTATAGAACTGTATCTTTACCACAGTTTCTTGTTGATATTTTAGTTGATTTTAAAGAGTATAAAAAGAAAAACAAAAAAATTTTTAGAAAAACAGACTTGATAATTACTTGGTCAAAGCGAAAATTAGAAGATGCTATGAGAGAAGGTGAGCGAAAAGCAAAAGTAAAGCAAATAAGAGTACATGATCTTAGGCACTCACACGCCCTATTATGTTTAGAAAGCAAGGTAAATATCGTTGCAATATCGAAAAGACTTGGACATTCTAAAACTTCAGTCACTGTTGATATGTATGGGCACATGAGACCAAAGAATAATGAACAACTGTTGAGCTGGATGAATGAACAGTACGAACGTTGTTTAAAATAGTATTAACTTAATATAGATATTTAATTTTAGACCGCTTAGGCGGTCTTTTTTTAAAAAAGGAGAATTATATGACTAATAAAATGAATAATATTGAAATAATCGCAATTGTGAATAATAAGGGCGGTGTTGGCAAGACTACAACAGCGGTTAACCTTGGATATTCTCTATCTAAAATCGGTAAAAAAGTATTAATAATAGATCTTGATCAACAGAGCAATACCACTCAATACCTTGACCAATATAATCTTAGCCGATATCAAATCGGTGATCTTATGTTTAATAATATCAATATGAGTGAAATCATTAGAGAAACAGACTATACCGGTTTATATCTAATTCCTTGTTCCGAAAAATTTAATATAGCGAATGCCATTATGAGAGCTGAAAGCTTAATGCCACCGCAATTGTTTCTGAAAAGGGCTTTGGATATGAATTATATCCGGGAGAATAACTATGATTATATATTAATAGATTGTCCTCCCCAACTACAAGAGATAACAGCCAATGCTTTAACAGTTGCGACTAATGTTATCGTACCAATTAAAGCAGGAGAGTTCGCCCTAGAAGGCTATATTTCAGTATTGGAAGCACTTGATAAAATAAGAGCTTCCGGTGTGTCTAATGATGCAAAATTACTTGGTGCATTACTTACTATTTCGGATAGTAGATTGCAAATACATAAATATATCTATAATCAGTTACTTGAGTTAGGAGAACCAGTTTTTGAAACCGTAATAAGACAATCGACTTTTGTCGAAAAATCCGTAACTGCCAAGAAGCCTATTGCTGAGTTATATCCGGATAATATCGTAGCAATAGATTATATCCGTTTAGCAGAAGAAATATCAGAGTTCTTGGGGGTTTAATGTATGAATGTTAATAAAATCTCAAGTGCTGTTGCAAGATTCAAGAAGAATTCTGATGAAAAAGTTAAACAGAACCAATTAGTTTATTTAAGAACTATAGATATTATTCCTTCCGAAATTAATAAAGAAATCTACAACAATGTTGAACTGAATAAAGATTTTGTTTTACTTAGAGAATCTGTAAAACGTGAAGGAATACTACAGCCGTTATTAGTTGTGCCACATAACACTTACTACAGTAAATTTGAAATTGTCGCAGGTCATAGACGACATATGGCAGCTACTATTGAAAAAATTGAAATGTGTCCTTGTATAGTTGCAAACAGAGATAATGTTGATGATATCGATCTTCAAATATCGCTGATCACAACTAATTTGCTGGTAAGAGAAAGAACACCTGCCGAAAGAGCAAAAGAAATAGAAATGCTTGAACCATTACTAAAACAAAAAAAATGGGACAACATCGAACAGTTCAAAGGTGTCACCACAAGACAAATGCTCAGTGAAGCAACCGGATTATCTGAAAGAAGCATCGCAGATTATCAGAATATTAATAAAAATCTTAGTGATAAAGAAAAAGAAGATTTTGCAAAGGGAGTTATTAACATCAATGATGCAAAAAGAATCATCAAGGATAGACGAAAGATAAAAAAAGCAGATAATCCAAAAAAGTCTTTGATAAATGCTACAAAGAGTAACGTTAGCTTAGATAGTGCTACATCTAGTAATAATCATTTGCATAATGATACAAACAGTAACATTAAATCAAAAGATGATGCTTGTAGTAACAGTAAATTGAAGTTGATTAATTTCTTATCTGAAATAATAAAAAATATTACAACTGCTGCAAATAAAAAGTATGTTTTGGGTGAAAAAGAATTAAGTATGATTCTTGATATTAAAAAAATAATAGAAGGAAGTGAACTAATTGAGTAGACTGCAGAGCAAGGGTTATTCCCTATCGTTTAAACAGAAAATTATTATTGCTGTTTTTATTCTGTTTTTAATCTCTGTTGTAGTAATTTTATTCTATATCTTAAAAAAGCCCAAAATTGAAAACCCACAAGCAGAACATAAGATTTCAGAGTCGCAATATTATAAAGCTTCTGAATCTACTGTAAGTAAAGTCTTAACTACAGAAAAAAATATAGAAACCACAAAAAAATCTGAGCTGAAAAAAGATGAATTTGAAACAGAAAAAACCGAAAAAACCGAATTAACAGACAGTGAATTAATCATCACAGACACCACAACGAAATCAGTCAAAACAGAAATATTAATAATAATTGAGGAAGGAGAAATCTATGCTGAGCATAGTGACGGAATTTCTAATATATGTTTTAAGAAAACCAATTATGACGAAAACAGTGATAACAATTCTTCTGTTTTTCTCCTTGAATCATTAGAAGATATTGATTTTAACGGATCAATTTTGGAAATAAAATTTTGTTCTGAGACAGTGCAGATAAATTCTCCTTTAATTCCGACCTTCTTAATCAGAATGGAGAATGTATTAAATAGATCTGACTTTGAATTTTCAGAAGATTGGATTATTAAACTAAATCAATTGAGAATAAAGCATGAGCAATTAAATCAAGCTCCACAAATTGAAATTGAAGAATTACCGGATACTTATCCTGCTTCATATGCACATTCTAATATTAGAATAATAAGTGTAGATCTTAAATCCTTTGATGTAAGAGATGAGGCAGAAGATTATGCAAAAGACGAATTGCCTGGTAAAGCAAAAGAACTTGATGTATCTGGATATATCATTTCAAGAGGACTTCTGAATAATGGTGAGGTCAAATATTTAATATATTGGCTTAAATAATTAGTGAAGAACTTAAACAATTAGTGAAGTGCTTCACTAATTTAATTCATAAGGAATAGATTCTAAATTAATTTCTTAAATCATCATAATTTTCATAACTACTATCGAAATTAGTCATATTGGGGAGAAGGTTACTGCCTGTTTCTCTTCTCCCCACTCCATTTTAAGACTACGAAGATTTCTATAAGGAGAACAAACATAATGAAACATATTGAAGGATACAGAAAAATAGCTAAGCATCTCATAAAACAAAGAGCTTTAGAAAATGTTATTGAAATAACAGACAATAATATTATGGAATTAATGGAAAGTAATATCGTAAATGAAAGCGTTTTTGTAATTAACGGTAATCCTGAAAATTGTTTGTGGCATATCTTGAATGGGAAGTTAACAGTTTTGGTTCTCTCCTCAGGACAAATATACGATCATGAACAAATAGAAATGGGAATTCAATTAGATAACGGAGAAGAAATTCCTATAGAAAGTTTTTGATTAAAAATTTGGAGTCTAATTAAACAAGATAAATTTCTTCGGATTAATAAACTGTGTAAATTGTTTGAATTACCAAATCTTAAAAAGAAGAAAGCTATATTTCATGAAAATACACTTAAAACACAAATCCTCCCGAATATGATACAATATTCGGGAGAAAGGTGGTGAAATAGTGGCTACTTATATTAATCAAATTAAAAATCGAATTGATGATATGGATAAAGGCAAAGTCTTTATCTCTAATGATTTTTTAGATATAGCAAGCAATGAAACTGTTCGCAGAACATTAAATCAGTTGGTAAAAGAAAACAAAATTAAACGAATCATCAATGGATTTTATTATCGTCCGAGATATAGTGAATTAATTGGCGAATATGAAGAACCCTCAATGTATGAATTGGCGATTGCTATTGCACGAAAATACAATTGGGATATTGCTCCATATAATAGTACCGCTCTCAACCTTTTAGGATTATCTACACAAGTTCCGAGTAAGTGGACATTTATTTCAAGTGGCAGATATATTGAATATGAAATTGGCAATAATAAGATCGAATTTAAAAAGGTAAAACCAAGCGAAATTGCTAATATGAGTTTGAAGACAGCTACTGTTATTCAGGCTATAAAAGCATTGGGTAAAGACGAAATTACCGAAGATGATATTCGGAAAATAAAACAAAATTTATCAAAAGAGGATAAAGAAAACCTACTTAGAGAAGCAACTTCCACAACTGCATGGATTTATGAAGTTATAAGAGTAATTTGTGAGGACGAAAATGAATAAATTTTTAATAGAATCGAAAGAAGATTTAGAAATATTAATTATAAATACAGCTACAAAAATGAGTATATCTCAAGCTGTTGTAGAAAAGGATTATTGGGTTTGTGTTGTTTTAGATTATCTCTTTAATGAAAGTAAATGGAAAGACGCTTTTACATTTAAAGGTGGAACTTCTCTTTCGAAGTGTTTTCGCCTAATTGAAAGATTTTCAGAAGATATTGATCTTATACTGGATTGGCGAGTTTTAGGATATGAGAAAAATGAACCTTGGGACAAAAGGTCAAATACTCAGCAAGATAAATTCAATAAGGAAGTAAATCAAAAAACGGAAGACTTTCTTCAAAATCAATTGATAAAAGATATGGATAGAGATTTTAGAGAAAAGCTACATTTAAGTTTTGAGTTTTTTATAAATGAACAAGAACCACAGAGTATTCAATTTGAATATCCGAAAATCTTCTCTTCTCCCTATTTAACCCAAAACATTAAATTAGAAATTGGAAGTCTTGCTGCCTGGACACCTGCAATGGAAGTAGAAATTGAACCATATATAGGAGAATATTATCCGAACGTTTTTAAAGAAAAAACAAAAATAAGAACTGTATCACCGCAGAGAACCTTTTGGGAAAAAGCAACTATACTTCACCAAGAAGCTAATAGATCTGAAAACAAGCGAATGCCTCGTAGATATGCAAGGCACTATTATGACTTATATAAAATAGCAAATTCAGAAGTCAAAAATTTCGCATTAAAAGATAAAGATCTTTTGGAACAAGTAACTAAGTTTAAAATGAAATTTTATCCTTGTAACTGGGCAAAATATGAAGATGTTTTAAATGGCAATTTAAAACTGATTCCCGATCAGTATAGGTTTGATGAAATTCAAAAAGATTACGAGGATATGCGGGAGATGATCTATGGAGAATATCCTGATTTCGAAGAACTAATGAAAAATATAAAAGAAATAGAAAAAGAATTAGCAAGTAAATTAAATAATTAAAGTCTCCCGAATTTCGTACAATATTCGGGAGGGCTATTTTGTCAATAATATTATTATAAGATTCTAAACAAGATCTGTTAAAAGCAACAACAAAATAATCTGAAATAGAAAAAATAGTGACGTTTTTTTAAAAAAGCAAGTCAATAAGGACTTATTTGCTAAGTCATATTGTATTTGTTATGGTGTGGGCGGTAGAAACTAATGTATACAACAAAGAAAGAGAGTTTACATGAAATTATTTAAAATAATTTTAACTTTATCAACCTTTTTATTGCTTATAATTACACCGCTTACATCTGTAGGTGCATCAACGATAGAATCTGATGATGCTGTCTTAAATGATTTTCATGCAATTTCAATTCATGAAAATCCCTTAAAAATTTCTGACGACTTAGACATTTCGGATATTACGGATTTATCTCCTGAAATGTTAGATTTCTTACATCCGGATGGGGTTCTTATCTCTGTCGATAAACAAATAATAAACGTTGAAGCAACAGATACAAATGGCATCACACCTTTCGGAATTATCCCTGAATCACAACTGGAATTGAGAGTATATGTACAACGACTGCCTGATAGTGAAACAGATAAAATCTTTCATGTATCTATTATGGGAATCTGGTTAGAGGGCGAAGAGCCTTTCTGGCGACTTACAGATTATATGTCTTTAGCGTGGTCTGATGAATTCTATGTTGACGGAGATTCTGTTAATGTAGGAAATTTCTATAAGCATTACCTTGTTGGAGAAGATGGTTCTGTTTCAGATACCTATGTCTCCTTGCCTTTACCAGAAGAATATCCGGCTATTATACAAGAACATGTTCCTAAATCCGCTATTGTAGCAGCTTATGACTTAAGTTCTCAACATACTCCTTGCTTTACGGGACTATCTTTTTTGTTAAAAAAACCTATTGAAGAAAAAGGCATTGGTACTATTGTTGCTCAATATTTTCATACAAAAATTGGAATAGGACCAACTTCAATAACTATTGGTATAAGCGGGAAAACACCAGTGTTCTCAATGCCAATAGGATTTGAAAGAATAGCTGATAACTCTGGTGCTATAATCAAAAACCTTGATTATAGAAATCCCAGCAATTAATCTCATCTCAAATGAAAATATTTAAGAAAATTATACTTTTTATAGGTCTTTGTATTCTTCTTTCCCTGCTGGCCTTTGGTTTGTTATTTTTACAAGGAGAACAATTGCCTAATATTTTTACTGGTTTGTGTGTATTAGTTACGGGATTTATGATTAGCGATGCTATAAAAAATAAGGACAACAAAGATTAATTAAATTTATATTTGGTAGACATTAAATATAAACAATTTAACCATAGTATAAATATAGAACTAAACAAATCGTATACGTTAGATAAATTTCAAAAATATATTTAAATTAATTCAATTAAGCAAGTTAAACTTTTGAGTTTTAGCTTGCTTTTTTGATATTCTGATACAATTTAATCAACAAAGGAGAAAAATGATGAAATGCCTAATAACGATCATCTTGACAATAGTCATTATTATTAGCCTAACCGCTTGTGGCGCTTGCGATAGCGAAGAAACAAATGAAATCGCTAATTCAAAGGAGGCAGTTGCAAAAAAAGATGATCAGAAAAAAGAAAACTTTGTGATTAAAGAAGAAATATTAAAAACTGAAACCGGAATACTTTTTACCATAAAAACAGATACGGAAGTGAGTTTAGAATTTGTAGTAACATCCGGCAAGACCTACAAGATAGACTTAGCTGAAAAAGAAAAACAACCCGATGGCACATTCAAGATTAAGCTTGACGATGAGGAGAGTCTTGGACTTACTGCAAATGAGCTTAAAACTGTAGAAGCTAAAGTTAATGAATTAGCTAACATAGATATCACAGAGGAAGACAATTCAAAAGAAAGCAACTTTGATAAAGACATAAACACAGACAAATCTGCTAAAACTAAAAAAAGTCAAGCTACCACTCAAGAGCAAGTAAATACTGTAAAAGAGTTAAATCCAAAAGAAACGTTGAAAAATACCACAGCGTATGTAACACCTACGACAAAGGCCACGATAGCTCAGACCCGACAAACCACAGCTTCTGTTGTTTCGACAACTGAATCAACAGCTACTCCTACTACCCGAGCTATTACACCTACTACTAAAGCAACTAATACTTACGTTGCTCCGACAACAAGGGAAACACAAGAACCTACAACTACCAAAACTACACCGTCCACTACTGCTCATGTCCATAACTGGCAGCCGGTCTATAAAACAACCACTGTTGTTGTCAAGGAAGCCTGGACAGAAACGATCGAAGAACCGGTTATGGAAGAGATTCCGGTAACAGTGTTTCATGCAGATGGATATGTAGCAAGAACATATTATGAAGTAATGGAACATGGAGATTATTTATTAGCTCTAGGAATGTCCGATAGTTGTTACTCTGATTGGCTTTATGAGCAAACCGGCACGATAATAAATACAATTGAACACCCAGCTATTACTGAACAGCAACAGGTAATTGACTACTATAAATGCAGCTGCGGAGAGAATAAAGCTCCCTGATGTTAATAGCCTGCTAAGAAAGGCTTTTAAATAGAGATATAAACCTTACTTGGATCAATTATCCTGGTAACATTCAAAACAAATTTCAAATTAATTTAATTCAATTAAGCAAGTTAAGATTTCAGATTTTAGCTTGCTTTTTTGCTGTCTGAAAAGGAGGTGGAAAAGAATTATTAAAGTAACAACACAAATCAATAAATATTAAAATTAATAAAGGAGAAATATATGAATCAAACCAAAACAAAGAATAAACTCTTAACGCTTTTGTTAGCGTTAATCATGGTTATTGGTATGTTCCCCGTTATATCAAGTAAGGAAGTCAAAGCAGCTCCGCCCCCGGTGTCTATAAGTCACAGTATTGGAACTCATACACTTAGTACAAGCGGTGAGCTAAGAAAAATACTTCAAATGAATCTGACAGATGAAGCTATGTCAGATTTGAGACAAATTTATGGTGCTAGTGCAACGTTTTTGACTGATGGTGGTATATATCAGCCCCAGACACACGATATACATATGGATGGGCAGATTGCTTTTTGTGCTAATCCTACTGTCGCAGCCGGAACAACCTATACTGATAAAGTAACAATCAGTTCTACAGAAGTTAATAGTGAGAACTATCAACAATTCTTTGGTTCTTATGCTGACCAGCGTTTTCCGGTACAGAACTTAAGAGAAAAGATAAATAACTTTTACGGCAACAACAATGTAGTCGTTTACCATGCTGCAATTGCTTTTTTATCCGGTATTATCCAACAATCAAGTATTTCAGATGCAATAACGCAAGAATTAATTGATACTTGGAAAACAGAAAAACCGGGTGAAGATTTAGCCAATGTAATTAATGTAGCTGAATTAAAGGCTACAACTAATGCTTTCTTTTTCAGTTGGTATTATTCATTTGATGCCGAGATAGCAAGAGCTACCGGCGGATCAGTCACAACTTTTGCCTCATCAGATGTAATCAATTCTTTTTTGAATTTTTATGGCTTTGTTTATTCAAAGATTGCGGACGGTACAATTAAGCTGTTAAACCCTACAGTCAATATCTACTACACACCAAATACTCCGAGTACAGTACCTGTTGGCTCTAATGTGCAAGTAGTTCATGCTATTTCCGGCAGTTTGAAAATTGAAGAAACCGGAAATCTTAAACTGTTAAAAGTTTCTTCCAGACCGGCAGATACGGAGAATAATTCAAACTATTCTCTGGCAAATGCCGAGTATGCTATCTACAGTTCAAGAGCAGATGCCAATGCTGACAGAAACCGTTATAAAAATAATGAAGGTGTAGAACAGTTACTTATTACTAAAGCAGACGGTACTTCTAACGTAGTAGAGGATTTAAAACCTGCTACCTACTATGTTAAGGAGATTAAAGCTTCCAAAGGATTTAAGATTGATCCCAATGTCCATGTAGTTGAAGTAAAACCGGGCGAAACAGCTGAAGTCAGATCAACGGAAGTTCCGGAAAACACCGAACTGGAACTGTTAAAATCATCAGCCAATACTATTGTGACAAATGGTAATAATTGCTATAGCTTAGTCGGGGCGACTTATGGTGTTTATGCGACCAGAACTGACGCAAATAACAATACTAATTCTAAAGGTACATTAACTACCACAGCCAACGGTTCAACTAACGTTATAACAAACCTGCCTGCCGGTACATATTACGTCAAGGAAACGAAAGCTCCTAAAGGTTATTTCCTGGATAGTAAAGTTTATGAAGCGGTCTTACTACCGGGTAAAACAACCGAAGTTGCGGTTAAAGACCGACCGATGGATGACCCGGTATCCATTCTGTTAAAAAAAGAAGCTGCTCATAATAATATACCTCTGGCTTTGGCAGAATTTACGGTTAAATTCTATGGTGGAGATTATGCAGATAATGTTGACCCGGAAACTTTAGGTGCAACCCCGACCAGAACATGGGTACTTAGAACCGATGGAAATGGTATTGCAAATTTTAGAAGAGGGCAAGAAAACTTTACTTATTACGGTCAAACTTATAGCTATAAAGTATCCGGTGATGATTTCTATTTAACAGCACAAGGTTACCCCACCTTCCCTCTTGGTACAATAACGATCCGGGAGACAAAAGCGCCAAAAGATTATCATATTAATAATGCAGTCTTTGTCCGAAAGATTAAACAAGCAATGAATGGCACAGAGCCGTTAGACAGAATTGAAACATTTAATTTGCCTACCGTACCGAATGAGATTATCCGAGGTAAACTCCAGGTAGTAAAAGACTCAGCCAATAAGGATATGACGGATAATAACTCCAAGTATAGCTTTACAGGTATCAAGTACGGTTTATTTAAGACCAAAGCCGATGCTCAGACAAGGAATAATAAAATCGGTACATTTATCCTAAAAGCAGACGGTACTTCTAATATTATCGGGGATTTGATTCCTGCAACTTACTATGTAACTGAAACCAATACAAGTGGCGGTTATGTTTTAGACGATACGGTTCATACGGTTAATGTCGTGGGCGAACATTTAATCACAGTCAACGTGATGGACACGGAAGACTTAGCTCAATCTGCACCGGTAGATTTCTTAATTCAAAAAGTAGACGAAGAAACAGGTCAGCCTATACCGCAAGGCGATGCAAGTTTAGCCGGAGCGGAATTTGAAGTTAAATACTATAAAGGTGAACATACTTTAGGTACAGTACCTAATACAGCACCAAACGCTACCTGGATTATTACTACTGATGAGACAGGCAAAGCCAGTATGGCTAGTGCCAGAGGCAGTAATCTTTATAAAAACAGCAAAGGCGAAACGGTAATTCCTTTAGGTTATTTAACCATTAAGGAAATCACTGCACCTGAAGGTTACTTAATTAATGATAAGTTAATTTCATATAAGATTAATTCCACAGGTACAGGAGAAACCATAACAGTTTTACAAAATTTGACCGAAGAACAAAAAAAGGTTGAAGAAGAAGTAATTAAAGCTCCGTTCAGTTTAAAAAAAGTCATGACAACAGGTGAACAATCTGAAGTCGTAGATGTTGAAGTAGATGCGGTATTTGTAGCGATTGCTAATAAGCACGTTGTGAAGTACGGTTCAATTGAGGAAGCATTAAAACATACAGCCGAATATGCTCCAAGCGAATGGGACAGACTGGTTACAGATAATAACGGTAATGCCACATCTAAACCTTTAGCCTATGGTTTATACCGGGTAGCACAAATCGAAGGTAAAGATGAAACAAGTTTACTGAAAAGACCGTTTACTTTTGAAGTCAAATCAACAGACCAGGAGATTGTTGAATATACGGTAAACAACGTTCCTGCGAGATACCCTGTACGGATCGTGAAGCAAGATGCCGTTACCGGAGAAAATGTAATACTTAATTCCGCAAGCTTTAAGATTAAAGATAAAACTACCGGGGAATATGTTAAACAAAAAGTAGGCTCTAAATGGTATGACACGTTCATGACAACAGCTGAGAATCAGGGAGAGATCCTGCCCGGTACGTTCTATGTACCGACCGAAGACGACGGTACAATAGTAACTCCTCTTAAAGTAAAGCCCGGTACATACATTATCGAAGAAGTAGATACTCCGGAAGGATTTGTGGTTCTGGAAGAGCCAAAAGAACTTATTATCGGCGAAGATTATGTAACCCATACCGACCAGGATTTAGACGAGATCATCGAAGTAGTGATCGAGAACGAACCGCAATACGGAGAATTAATCTTACATAAGCAAGGCGAACTATTCAAAGAATGGACACAGACAAGTGTTACCCTGCCGGTTCAAGCCGAAGGTAAGACCGTAGGCGAAGAGGTCGAAGTGCCAAGAGCAAACGAAACCCTAAGTTTAACCAGAGTATATCAGGAAATAGTAGAACTTGGCGAAGAACCTGAAGAACCAGGAGAGCCGGGAGAACCCGGAGAATCGGGAGAATTCGGAGAATCAGGAGAATCAGGAGAATCCGGAGAACCGGGAGAATCTGAAGATCCATCCTCACCTGCCGGTGACGGTGCGGAAGCTCAAACCATTACCGAAGTGACCGACATAACAACCGATGACAACGGACATTACTCTGAAGTTGTTGAAAGAGGTACATACACGGTAACCGATCAAGACGGTAATATTGTGGCGGAGCTTATTGTGCCTGACGGAGAAACAGCTACTTTGGAATTTACACTGACCGAAACCAAAATGGAAGGTGTATATCAAGAAGGTGAAGTTACTGAACAAACCTTTACTTACAGTCAAGCGGTGTATGAGCAAGGTTATCTTGCCGGAGCGGAATTTGAGCTGAAAGCAGCGGAAGATATTAAATCCTATGACGGACAGACAATTTTCTATGAAAAGGACGATAAATTGCTGTTCGCACAAAAGGATATAACGAATGGCTCAGGTGAAATCCTTTATAAAAAAGGTGAAGTTATTACTTTACCGGAACTCACTCCTCAGCAAATGGCGGACAAGACTTTAGTTGACAGCAAAGTTGTAACCGAAGCGGATCAGGCGATTGTCTTATCAAGGATTCCTTTAGGTAAATATACTTTAACCGAAATTAAAGCACCGAAAGGCTATATCCTGGATGAAACAGAAAGAAGCTTCGAGTTCACACCCCAGGAGAAAACAGTCTTAGTGGACTTAAAAGAAACACCTTTAATCGAGAATGTACGTCAGAAGCTTGATGTTTCCTTACAGAAAACACTTCTCTCCACACCGTATTTTGAAGAAACGGGTTTTGAGAATATAGTGATCGGTATGTACACGGCGGAAGAAATCTTTGGTTTAGCTCAAGACAGTTTAGTAGCTGTAATGGCTCCGGACCAAGACGGCAAAATGACAGCAAAAGATATTCCTCAAGGTAATTACTACTTTAGGGAAATCTCAACCAAAGACGGTTACATTTTAGATAAAACTGAATACAGTATTACGGTTGAAGCAGACGAAAATGCCACAGCTGATAAAATCACAGTCCTGGAAGAGCCGATTATTAACCAGCCGGCAACCAAAAATATTAAAGTTGTTAAGGTAGATAAGTTTACCCAAAAGCCCCTGGTCGGAGTAGAGTTTAATTTATTCAAATTAATGCCTGACGGTTCTAAACTGCCGATAATTAACCTTTTAACCGATGATTATATTTTCGTAACTGATGAAAAAGGAGAAATCCTGATCGAAGGTTTACCTCATGGCACATACTCTTTGGAAGAGATAAAAGCATTTGACGGTTATATCAAAGATGATGAAAATAAGGCGATTTCCGTTGCAGACGACAGCAAACTGGAGATTAAAGTAGAAAACGAGCCGACTCAGGTATCTTTTAATAAGATTGACGCTAAAACAGGTGAACCTGTTATCGGGGCTACTTTAAGGCTTGTTGACCAAGATGGCAATCCGCTTTATTTAGATGAAAACGGTTATATTACAACCGAGGACAAAGGAACTCTTGCCGAATGGCTGACAGATGGTACACCGTTTATCGTCAAAGGTTTATCTATTGATACTCTGTACACTGTAATCGAAGTGAAAGCACCGGCAGGCTATCACAAGGCTGAACCGGTAAGCTTCAGAGTGGTAGAACAAAAAGGTTTACAACTAACCGAAATTCCCAATGCACCGTACGAACCTGAGATTAAAACCAAAGCGTTCAACAGCGATACTAAAGGTAAAGTAGTTCATGCGATAAGTAAGGCGAAGGTCTGTGACGTAATAACCTTTGTTGACTTAATCGAAGGCAGAGAACATAAAGCTGTAGCAACACTGGTCCTAAAGAATGATCCCGCAGTTGTGATAGCGGAAGCAGAATTAGTCTTTACTCCGCAAGTAAAAGACGGAGAAGTGACCGTTTGTTTTGGTGAAATCGATTTAACACAACTTGCCGGCGAACAGCTTGTAGTGTTTGAGAAAGTCTTTGACCTGACTACAGGACTTGAAATAGCAAACCATAAAGATATTAATGATGAAGATCAGACAATAACCGTTGTTCCGGTAGAAATAGGAACTACTGCTTCCTTTGACAACGGTAATAAGGAAAATCATTCACTGACAGAGCTGGTAGTAAAAGATACCGTTTCTTATAACGGTTTAATCGTAGGTGAAACCTATAAGCTTAAAGGAGAACTGGTGGATAAAGCAGATCCGAAGAGTGTTATTGCTACGGCTGAAACCACCTTTGTTGCAGAAACAAAAGACGGAACAGTTGAGATGACTTTTATTTTTGACGGTAGCGACTTAGCCGGAAAAGATTTAGTTGTGTTTGAAGAGCTTTACTATAAAGAAGAGCTTATTGCTGAACACAAAGATGTTAATGACGAAGGACAGACTGTAACAGTCAAAAAGCCTGAAATCTGCACGTCTGCTAAGTCTAACGACAAGAATCTAGTTACAGAGAGTAAAGAAATAACCGTCATTGATACGGTAAAATTCACGGACTTAATCGTTGGTGAAGAATACACGGTCAAAGGCTGGCTAGTGGATAAATCTACAGGCGAAGCACTTTTGGTCAATGGAGAAAAAGTTACAGCCGAGACTACTTTTGTTGCTGAAACAACAGACGGAGAAGTCAAAGTAACATTTACCTTTGACGGAACAGGTTTAGGTGGAAAAGACTTAGTTGTCTTTGAAGAACTTTATTATAAAGGCGAGCTTATTGCCGAACATAAAGATATCGAAGACAAAGAGCAAACCGTAACTATCGAAAAACCGATAGTGCCTGAAATACCGGCTAAACCGGTGACCAATGATAACAGTGTTAACTCTGTAGTTTATCTGGCAAGCGGTTGTATCACTCTGCTACTTGCAGTAACATTTATGTTTTTAACAAGAAAGAAAAAAGAATAATAAATTCTCATGTTTTACATGATTAGAATTTGAGGGAGATTTATTATTAGATCTCCCTCTCTAACTGTAAATTGTCTAAATAATAGAAATGGAGATAAATAATGCAAGTAAATAATTTTCGACAAGATGATATAAATCAAAATACCGGATACGATCATTCAGAAAACAAAGAAGCAGAACACACTTCTTCTTTCTATTCCAAGGAAAATCCTTATGATCTGATGACAGAAGAAATGCTTGAAAGAGTTCCTGAACTTTATTCTCAAGAGGATGTTGCTCTTGCCGATAAAGAAGTTCATGCTGCTTATATTATTCTCGGATATGGTTGGACTTGGTATTTAACAGAATACGACAAAGAAACAGGCGATGCTTTCGGTTTAGTAGTAGGTCTTGAGCCTGAATGGGGATACTTTAATTTAAAAGAACTTGAAAAACTTAATGCTCAAAGATTAATTTTAGAAGATTTTCCGAAGACATTCAGAGAAATTAAAGATACTGAATTGTCGGGACAGTTAACTTCCGAAGAGTTAAACAGAGTTTTCAACGAACAATTAAGCTTCACTACAGATGAAAAAACACAATTAGACGAAAGTTATGAGTATGAATTGTATTGAAAAAACCGAAGTAATGTTAATAGAAAATACAGAAAAAAAGAGGAAAATACTGAGATTTGTAATCCTTCTATTATTGCTTGTTATTAGCGGAGTTTTATTTCTTAAATATTTAGCTTCTCGAAAGCAAGTATCAAAAAGAACAAAAGATATTGAAGAAAACATTGTGATCGTAGAATCAATAATTGAAACAGAAACAATAGATGAAAAACAAGTAGTCACTCCGGATCATTCTTATATTCCGAGCAAGATAAAAATCAAAGAAAGAGAATTAAATCCTTCAGAGCAGTCAAAGCTGCTTTTAGATCGATTAAATGAACGATATGAAACAGATAAGATCATTGCTTTTCTCGATACAGGCGAAAACGGCATCAGGGAAATAATAGCATTTGATCCGGATAGCGATTATTACGACAGACGAGATATCAAGGGCAACTATGATCATAGCGGAACGATTTTTCTTTACAAAGAAAATGATAGTGTGCTGGATGACTATACGAACTATTTCGGTCATTCGATGCAAGACGGAACCAGGCTTAAAAAGCTTACGGATTATAAGGAAAATAAAGAGCTGATAGAGTCGGCCAAGCTCTATACCTACGAAGGGATATTTATCTATGAGCTTGTTCAGATAGTAGAAGTTGAAAGTAATTGGTATGACAAGTATAAAACTTGGCAACAAGCAGATTTTATGGAGTTTTATGAAAGTTCAGCTGTTGATGGTAACTTAGTAATGCGTAACGAACCTTATGACCCACATAGTAAATATATGGCCCTTAATACTTGTCAGGATTATCTGGGAAAAGTAAAGACTGTTGCTATTTATAAGCTAATAGAGGTTCTGCAAGAACAATAAAAGTAAATCTCAATAAAAGACTGATTGTAGCCGTTTTTTTTGTTAGAATTGTATTAGAAAGCTTGTTTTTACTTAAGATGCTAAGAAATTCGAGGTTAGATATGATCGATGAAAGAACATTGCCAATTTATCTGCAAAAAGATATTGAGTGGCTGAATAGTCTAAAAAAGACTGATCTGGCGTATGGGGATGTTTGGTGCGAACTATACGGATCTATTAACGGAGCTCAATGGGATAATGAAATCTCAGAGAGTGTTGCTGATTATCTAAGAGAAAAATACTTGGGCTTAACATATGGAGATGGAGCAAATTAAGAAGGATGGTTGATTTTACAAATTATGAAATAAATATATTTAGAGGTTATGGCGGAAAGAACGGCTCTAAAATTGCGATCGTTATTGATGGCGAAAACTATATGCTTAAAATTCCACCTGCAGCTAAAAATAATCCGGAAATGAGTTATTCAAATAGCTCTATTAGTGAACATATTGGTTGTAATATCTTTAATTTATTAGGTGTTGAAGCACAAAAAACAATTTTAGGAAAATTTAATGATAAGTTGGCTGTTGCTTGTAAGGATTTTAATACTGACAATTATCAGTTAATGGAATTTGCATTATTAAAAAATCAAATTATCGATAGTTCCGGACATGGGTATGGTGTTGAGTTATCAGAAATTCTTGAAACTATTAAAAGCCAATCGCTAATTCCTCAAGAAGAGTTAATGTCTCATTTTTGGGATATTTTTATTGTAGATGCTCTTATCGGAAATTTTGACAGGCATAATGGTAATTGGGGCTTACTGATTAATGAAAGACATCAAATAGCGAAAGTTGCACCTATATACGATTGCGGTTCGTGCTTATACCCTCAATTAACAGATCAAAACATGAAAGATATTCTAAATGATCAAAAAGAAATTGAGAACAGAATTTTTGTTTTTCCTAATTCGATATTAAGAGAAAACAATGTGAAAATTAATTATTATAATTTTTTAACCACTACTAATAATTCGGACTGTATTGAAGCTTTAGGTAGAATAGGTCAAAGGATAGATTTGTCTGCAATCAATTATTTAATTGATGATACACCATATATTTCCGGCATATATAAAACATTCTTAAAAACAATAATCCAAGAACGAAAAGAAAAAATATTGGACAAGGCAATAGAAATACACAAAATTAATTTTAAGTCAAATGACTCCATAGATATGGAATACGAAAGATGAATTAAAAAATAGTTATTAATCAATTTAGACCGCTTAGGCGGTCTTTTTTATTTTCAGGAAGGAATTAATACATGGATGCACAACAAAGAAATTCTATATTTGCACGTATTTTTGCAGATTACGTAAACGTACAAGAAAAAGAAGTTCGTGAAGGTATAGAAAAATATGGAATCGTAAAAATATTAGAACAACCGGAAGAGGTATTTGATGGATTATCTGTAGAGCATAGAAATCTGATACGTGATTTACATTATATTTTTACCGGTGAATTTTTAACTCAAGAAATGAATGAAACGAGTGAGGAGTAAAATGAAACAAAAATTTACAATGTTATTGTCATTAATTATTTCGATATTAATGCTATTTCCGGGTAATACGGTTAAGGCAGAAAATGGTGTCGATAAAACAGAACTTGAAGTATCAATCAACAATGCTAAAGCTGTTGATAGAACACTTTATACAGATGAGAGTCTTGCTGTTTTAGATGAAAAACTGGCTAATGCTGAAACGGTCTTTGCTGATGAAGCTGCAACCCAAGAGCAAGTTGATAATGCAAAACTCGAGTTGGATAACGCTATTGACGGCTTAATTGAAATACCGGTTGATAAATCAGAACTTGAAACATCAATCAATAATGCGAAAGCTGTTAATAGAACACTTTATACAGATGAAAGTCTTAGCGTCTTAGATGAAAAACTGGCTACAGCTGAAACTGTCTTTGCTGATGAAGCTGCAACCCAAGAGCAAGTAGACAATGCCAAGCTTGACCTCGATAATGCGATTGCCGGCTTAATTGAAATACCGGTTGATAAATCAGAACTTGAAACATCGATCAATAATGCGAAAGCTGTTAATAGAACACTTTATACAGATGAAAGTCTTAGCGTCTTAGATGAAAAACTGGCTACAGCTGAAACTGTTTTTGCTGATGAAGCTGCAACCCAAGAGCAAGTAGACAATGCCAAGCTTGACCTCGATAATGCGATTGCCGGCTTAATTGAAATACCGGTTGATAAATCAGAACTTGAAACATCGATCAATAATGCGAAAGCTGTTAATAGAACACTTTATACAGATGAAAGTCTTAGCGTCTTAGATGAAAAACTGGCTACAGCTGAAACTGTTTTTGCTGATGAAGCTGCAACCCAAGAGCAAGTAGACAATGCCAAGCTTGAGTTGGATAATGCTATTACAGGGTTAATAGAAAAACCTGAACCTGAACCTAAGCCCGAGCCCGAACCGGAGCCGGAGCCTAAACCAGTTGTAAACAAAGAATCGTTGTTATCAAGTATCACTTATGCAAAGACCATTAATCTATCTCTGTATTCCGAAACGAGTGCAGCTGCTGTTAATACAGCTCTAATAGTTGCTGAAACCGTATTAGCTGATGAATCTGCGACACAGGAACAAGTAGATAATGCAGATATTGCACTACGGATTTCTATTAACAATCTTAAATCATATAAAATCAGTTTGGAGATCAAACCGGATTTAGACAAAATCAGTTCTCGATCAAAAGTAAATGTTTTGGTGTCTTTTTCTAATCTCGGAACAGAAGATATTGCAGAACTAATTATAACTGATAATCTTGGTCTTTACCGAAATGTCGGAAGTTTTAGAGCAGCTGATTCTAAGATTTATAATCTATCGTACATTATGCCTGCGGAGTTTCAGTCAGATAGCTATACCTTAAATATTTCAGCTATTGCTAATTATTCTGACGGTGTAACCAACAGTGCTTCCAAATCTGTAGATCTCCAGGTCACAGCCTTGAGTGCTGATGAATTAGATCAAGTACGAGAGCCACAATTAGCACAGAATGTTGAAAAAGATGAGCCGGTTACAAAACATAACTTAGAATTACCTAAAACAGGCGAACACAATTATTACTATGTATCGCTTACATTAATTCTCATTCTTGGGATATTAATTCGCAAGAGATTATTAGCTAGAGACTAATCAATATTTATGGGGAGCTAAATGCTCCCCTTTTTCTATTTAGAGAGGTTATAAAATGGCTGAATATGGAATAAACAGACAAGAAGCTTTCCATAAATTGCAAAAAAGAAAAGAGTATAAATGGGCTGAAGACTATGCAGATCTAAAAGATCAAATTGATCGAGCTATCGAGAAAGGGCAACACTACGTCAACACTTGTCTTTGTGACTTTGATCTAATGACCACGACAGAAAAATATAAAGTTACTTCTCAGTCTCGTTGGACTTATAGAAGATTGTTGTTAGAAAACTATGCTGTAGTTATTTGTATCAAAGGCGAACCGATAAAACGTAACGGGGATGAATTTTTTAGCGATACATTTCTCCATATTCGTTGGGGAGACAAATTCCCTCTTCTATACAATCTGAAAAACAAGTTACTTGATTTAAGAACTTGGCAAAAAGATATTAATCCAGAGTTTAAAACCAGTCTAAATGTCGCTATGACCATAAACAATACTCAAGTTGCTACAGAATATAAGATCAATGATCAATCGCAGAATGCAAAAAAAATAATGCTTAAGAACAAATCAATATGTTTAAGAATTAATACAAGAAAACCATTATCTCTAATTGCAAAGAAGTCTACTAAAAATAATTTAATCAACAAACAGTTCTCGAACAAACAATATACCAGACAAATCTTAATAATTAAAAAGAAGTCCAAATTAATTCATTTAACAGTTTCTGCCAAAAATGAAACAAGAACAAAACTCAGTTTGAGATTAAGCTCAAATATTTCTGAGAGTGATACGCTTGAAATTTTAAAAGAAAAAGAATCTGAAAACGAGAACACAAATAATCAAATACCGGAAGAAAGCAAATTATTTAGCGCTAGTGCAAATTATGAGGATCTCAAAAATTTTCTAAAGTGAAAATTCTGATATAAAGAAACGTTTTTAAGGAATCCGTATTATTGGATTTTTTAAATTTGGAAGGAACAAATATGACTAATTTAATCGTTAAAAGTACAGGCAATAAAACTGTAGATAAAATGGCAAAAATAGAATTTTCCGGGAATGTCATACCTCACACTTGGTTTAAAACTTTAATGAAGGAAAATAGTAAGCCAAATCTTAATGCTATGATTTTACTTTCAGATATTGTCTACTGGTACAGACCAACTGAAATAATGGATGAGAAAACAAACAGTTTTATTGGATATGCAAAAAAATTTAAAGGAGATATTTTGCAAAGAAGTTATCAGCAAATCCAAGATAAATTCGGTTTGTCCAAAAACCAAGCAAGGGATGCGATTGTTTTCCTGGAAGAAAAAGGTGTAATCAAAAGAATTTTTAGAACCATTACTGTAGAAGAACTTAAACTGGGAAATGTAATGTTTATTGATTTAGATTTTGAAAGATTAATGGAAATAACATTTCCGGAAATTGAAGATGAAAAACAAGAAAATTATTATGTTGATGGTGAAGATACAAGTGAATCAGGAGAAAGTACAGATTCTGAAGTGGCCGCAGGACAAACCGAATTGATTGAACGTTTTCCTGCTGCAAATGAGTCTAAAACCAATAAACCTGCCGTAAATATACCTATTTCAAATGAATCCAATAGCTATTCAGAAATTTCTTATAAGGGGGGTGTTCAGAAATTTCCGAATAGGGTCATCGGAAATTTCCGAACAGGGTCATCAGAAATTTCCGATGACAAATACATAGATTACAATACAAAGATTACTAACATAGATTACAATCTATCTATCTTATCTGGTAATGACGAAAAAAATGATAGATTGGAAATGATAGAAAATCTCCGACAAGATTATTTTAACTATTTTGAGAAAAAGTTAGAACTCGATATCTTGAGAATTAATTATGCTCACGATGCAGAAAAAATAAATAACATAAGAGATTTAATGATAGACATCTGTTTGCAAAACAATTGCCAAATAAATATTAACGGTTTTCCTACTTCTGTCGAACTTGTAAAGAGTAGATTCATGAAATTAAAAACTCAGCACATAGAATATATTCTCGAAACATTAAAGAAAAACACAACGAAGGTCAAAAATATAAGAAGTTATCTCCTGACTACAATCTATAATGCTCCGACAACCTATGAACACTACTATGATGCCGAATTCAATTATTATTATAACAATTGTCCGACAAATGAAAATAACAGTGATTAATAAAAAATCGACCTTTGAAAATATGGCTAGAACTGCGTTTCCCCTGCTATTCAATATGAAAACATTGCAGTTGGACCTAAGCGGATTTATGGTCGGTTTAAGACGAAATTAAGATTTGCCTTGGAATTAAAAGCAAATTATGACCATTTTAACGAAAACATTAGAGAACAAGCGGTTGCTTGTTTTTTTATTTCAGAAAGGGACAAAAATGAGAGTGTCAAAAGAACAAATAAAACAAGCCAGACAAATTGATCTACTTACCTACATGCAAAAATACAATCCGGCGAATTTAAAGAAAGTATCCAAAAATGAATGGAGCTTAATAAATCATGACTCACTTAAAATATCGAATGGACTTTGGTTTTGGTTCAGCCAGAATATAGGCGGAAGATCCGCTTTGGATTATCTGATTAAAGTTGAAGGAATAAATTTCAAAGAGGCCGTGAAACATTTAAATAATATCCAAGGAAACTTCATTCCGGAGGATAAATCCAGTAAATTAAATACTGAAAATGAAAACAAAAACAGATTTATTCCGGATTTTGTGAAAGAGGAAAAAACAGAATTTGTTTTACCGGAAAAAGCTGATACAGTCAAAAATGTATATGCGTATTTGAGGTTAAGAGGAATTTCCGCCAACTGCATCAATAAATGTTTGAAAAACAAAATATTATTCCAAGATAAGAAAAACAATGCGGTCTTTGTCGGCTATAAAGAAAACGGTAAACCGGGATACGCCTTTAAAAGAGGTACCTGTAGCGATAAACCTTTTTGGAGCGAGCATAAAGGTTCAAATAAAAAATATGGTTTTTGTATTAAAGGTGCTAATTCCAAAGAACTCAAAATATTCGAAGCTGCTATTGATGCTCTGAGTTATTACACGTTGTATTCTCGGAATAATTCCGTGAATTCTCATCCTCATTTGCTTGCATTAGGTGGTGTAAGCGGACAGAGCAATAAACTCCCCGTAGCACTTACCTACTATCTTGAAAATAATCATATAGAAAAAATCGGAATCTGTTTTGATAACGATGAGGCAGGCAGAGCTGCAACAAAATCAATCATACCGCTATTAGAAGAATTAGGTTATCCGGTAGAGGATGAACATCCTTTACATGGTAAAGATTATAATGACTATTTGCTTTATCAATTGGAAAAAAAGCAAGAAGAATACGAAAGATAGTTCTTTCTTTCGGTCGGTAATCATGTATATCATGTTCTAAATTCTCTAACAAGCATGAAATACATGTTGGAATATCATTCTTTTTTCGGGAGAAACATGTTAAGCATGACAAGATATTCATGATAAACATGCTAAAAAAGCGGTTAATTTCAAATAAAATTATCCGAATTAGTCTGGCAAGCAACGCAAAATGACCCCCATTTTTCATACATCTTAGGGAGACCCTAAAACCCCAACATGAAAAGCATACTAAAAAAATAATGATGATCATGCCACAAGAGCAAATGCTGCTTTTCTTTTCGATCAAATTATTTGGAGATTATTTTTATGAGAAAAAGAAATATCGATATTAAATTTCGATTAACAGAACAAGAACTGGAAGAACTGGATAATAAAGTAGCGTTATCCGGATTGAACAGAGAAGCATATATTAGAAAAGTGCTTGCAGGAGCAGAATTAAAAGAAGTGCCATCTCTTGAGTATCATCAATTTAAGAGAGAGTTGTCCCGAATAGGAAATAATCTTAATCAGATAGCAAGAATAGCGAACATATCTCAAAGAATTAATAAGGAAGCTTATTTTGAAAACGCAGAAAAACTTCGTGATTTTTATGAGTGGCTAATTAAGAGATTTGAATAGAAAGAGAGGTGCAAATGGCAGTAACAAAAGTCGCAGCTATCAGGACCTCGATTAGCAAAACTCTTAATTACTGCATTTCGAAAGCTGAAATGACGGGCGGAATAAATTGTAACCCGGAGTTAGCAAAAGAACAGTTTTTTAAAACAAAAGAAAGATTTAGCAAACTCAAAGGTCGTTACGGGTATCATGCAGTGCAAAGTTTTGCTCCGGGAGAACTTACGGTTGAGCTGGCACATGAAATAGGATTGAGATTTGCCGAACAAATGTGGGGCGATAAATTTGAAATAGTTGTAGTAACCCATACAGACAGAGAACATCTCCACAATCATTTTATTATTAATTCCGTATCATTTATCGATGGAAAAAAATTAAGATTTCCGAAGCCTATGAATAAAGAGATGGCAGTCGTGTCGGATAAGCTTTGTCTGGAATACGGAATATCAGTAATTGATCAGGATAGAATTTTGGATCACGAAAAAACCATTACCTATATGCACTATGGAGACTGGATGGATGAACAGACACCGGGATTATCCGTAAGAGATAAGATCAGACTGGATATAGATAATTTAATAAACTATGCAGAAGATTTGCCGGATTTGTTTTCTGATTTAGAAAAATTAGGGTATCAGATAAGGCTTGACGGAAAATATCCTGCACTTAAACCACCATATTCTGAACGCTTTATCAGATTTAATAGTTTGGGAGAAAATTATAGCTTTGAAAAGTTGTTTTTAAAGTTGCACGATTTATATCAAAAGCCTAAACCACAAAAGGCTGATGTAACTATTGAAATGGAAACCGCTTGGATTTTGTACTATCAATTACTTAAAAATCCACCCGGTAGCTTCCCTAATCTTCTAAAACATTATCAATTGTTTCTGAAAAATTATATGTCAAAGCCAATTGTATACCCTACGGCAGAGGCTAAGAAATCAGCTCAAAGAATACTCAATTACCAGAAAGAAATTAAATATATCGAAAAAAACAAGATTGGATCGGTAGAAGAATTAAAGCGTTTACAAAAAGATTTGAATCTTGAATTAAACAAATTAATTAAGAATAGAAACAAACTCTACTTGGCTAAAAAAGACGAACTGCCACAAGAAAAAATTGATGAAATAAATCTGCTTAATAATAAAATTTCCGAGTTGAGAAGTGAGTCTAATCTCATGGATCATATTTTAGCAGATGTTGAAAATTGCAAAATTACAGAAGTTGAAGAACAAAAAGAATTTATAAATGATGATCAAAAAGAGAAAAGAACCATGGATAGCCATAATGAACAAATAATCGATTTTCGTGAAGGAGAAACTTAATATGTACAATGCTGAAAATGTAATAAATCAAATAGTCATGGGTGGTGCTGCAAAAGTTTTAGAAGGCGGAGCAAAAGCAACGGTAATATTGACTAAAAATCTAGTAGCATTGCTGCTGGCTCTTTATCAACAAAGAGAAAGAACAAAAGGAGAAATATCTATATCTAATTTGGAAAAAAGATTTCCAAATATTAATACGCTTAAACTATCAGAGGAACAATTAATTGAGTTCAAGCAACAAGCAAAGCGGTATAACATTTTGTATTCAGTAATCAGACCAAGCTTTATAGATTCGTTGAGTAAAGAAAAAGATGATTATGTAGATATCGTTATTGCTGAAAAAGATGCTGCAAAGCTTGAGAGAATCTCTGAAAAACTTAATTGGGATAGTACTGTTCTGGATAGTTTAACGACTACAAAAATCACCAAACAAAAGGCTAAAGATTCCAAAGATGAATTGATGGTAGAAATCGAAAGTAAAAATCAACAAGGACAAAAACTGAAAATGAATGTGCCTCTAAAAAATATGTTTAATCCTAAAACTGAAGCAGAAGCTGAATTATTTCGCAGTTTCTTAAAAAATGTTGATTTCGTGAATCCGGAAGGAGTTGTGCAAAACATCTCTGATGTAAATATCGAAGATGAACTAAATAAATTTCTTGAAAAAGAAAAAAAGCTTGAAGCCGGTAGCAAAGAAGTCTTATCGGAGATTTCTCAGAAACCGGCAGTTGAAAATAAAGAGCTGCAAACCTTATTACCAAATGATGAAGTTGTTGAAAAGAAAAACAAAAATGAAGAATTTGAAATTGAAGAAACAACTGCAACAAGCGAAGTTACAAAAGATGAACCAAGCGGTAATAAAGAGTTCGCTGACCAAATATCACTTACTGAAAAACTAAATGAAATCAAAATAAATAATGAGCAAAAAAAAATTGGTATGGAAGAAAAAACTAGCATTATTGAAAGAGAAAGAGAGAGGACATGAAGAACATACAAATCAAGCTAAATACAGAAGATTATAAAGCGTTTATATCTCGATATGAAACAAGTACAACCAAAACATATCGAGATTTTTTATTCGAGTTATTAAATATATATGATCACAAGAAAGGAATTGCTATGGAAAACAAATTTATGCCGCAAAAATCAGAAAAGGAAAAATTCGATTATGGACAGTACATGAAAAATGAAAGAGATATCTACAATGACTTAGTAGATACAGGGATCAAAAATATTTCAGAAGGAGAATCCTTGAAGAACTTGTTAATAACAATGCAAAATTTACCGAGTTTATCAATAAATAATTTGATAGCCTTAAATACTCAAAAAGCCAGAGTGTCAGAAATAAAGACTTTTAATGAATGGAGCAAAGAAAATGTTTTAATCAATAAGGGAGAAAAATCGTTGCGAATGTTGAAATATGACGGAGAATACACAAAAAAAGATGGCTCTAAAGGAAACTCTTACTCTGTTATAAGAGTTTTTGACATTACTCAAACAAATAAAGAGTCTAAAAAGATAAATAATAAAGTAGATATAGGCGAAGAACAGCTAACAAATGCCTTATTAGTCATGTTGGAACCTGTCAAGATTCAGATTAAGCATAACGAAGCAGCCGAAAATGTGTTGCGCTATTCTCCGGAGCAAAAGGCAATCATTGTAGAAAACGCAAACGCCGACTTCCCGACTCTGCATAAAGAGTTGATTAAACAAGCATATAACCTCAATTATCCGACAAACGAAAAAAAGCAAATGTTGATTAATGAAACGTCGTTATTTATCAACTTATCAGTCTTAGGTTTGGATGCAGAATATCCAAGTCAAGTAGAGAATTATTTAATCGGAAAAGATCCTGAAGAGATAAGGTCTTTTCTTGATGATGTAAGAAACATGAACAATATGTTTATGGAAGGCTTAGATCAATGTCACCAATATGCATTAAGCAATAAAAATGATTCCAAAGAAAATTTGTTAGATGAATATTCAGAAATGGAGCGATAATATGTCCCCTTTAGATCAAGTAATTAAAGATTTAGGATTAAAAAATTATGATGAATTAACAGATTTTGTTATAAGTAATCCTGACGAGCCAATTAGCATAGAATTACGGTCAGGATTTGTTAAGTTTTTACAATTGTCTCATCAACCTGATAGAGCTGGTGATAACTATGAGACTCTATGAATATTTTAATTGTAAAGACGGTAATGAGTTGTTTTCCTTAATGGAAAACAACTCACCTGAAGTTAAGGATTTACTGCAATTCTATGAAGCCGTAGAACAAAATATGTTCTGTAGAAAAAATGAAGAGCTAGACGGATTAATTAAAGTCAAGAAGTTTATTGAAAAAGAAGGCTGTGCACCGGTTAACGGTAAAATGCTGCTTTGCTTATTAGATGTCAAACTGCAAATTGTCAGTTATAAACAATATATAATCGACAGTTCTAATCCTGAGAAAACTATCAGGAATGTTAATCAATATATCATTGATCAAGATTATAACAATGCAATACTGATGTTTTCCTCCGATGATTTCTTCAACAGTGTATCTGAGTATGTTAAAGATGAACTAACACAGAGCTTCTCACTAGTAGATATGAAATTAGTTGATGTTGTTTTAGCAAGCGAAAACAGAAACCAGTTCTTTTCTCTGTTGCATATGAAAGAAGGGTCAACTTATCCAATTGAAGCAAGTGCTTGGGAAAAGAGTAATAAGGCAGAGTTAATCGAAAAAAACTATATCTTAACGTCTGAAAGCTTGAGTGAAGCTCAATTGAATTTAAAAGGTGCAGAAGAATATAAAGAATTTACAGATTATTTTGTGAAAAGATCCATTAAAGGACTTGATGCTATTAAAGATGAAGTTAAGATTCAAAATCTAATAAAGATCTTGATGCATGACGATACAATTGAATCGTTTTATAGAATTGATTATGACATGGACTATAAAGTCAAAAATTTAAAACTAATAAATCGTGGTATTAATAGTGAAGTAAGAATCGACCAAAGATCAATTTTAAAAGGTATTAATTTAAACTCTCGTTCAATGTTCGCAGTTGCACACAATCATCCAAGTGGGAATGTAGAACCGTCTGTTTCGGATATATCTACAACACTTAAAATTGAAAAAATAGCAAAAGCATTGAACCTTAAATTTATCGATCACTACATTGTATCTTACGGTGGAATTACAAGAATAAGTGACCACAATCTTCATTTAGGAAATGAAAAACAAGCTGTGATTGAAACATATTTAGATTACAGAGAAAAAAACAAAAATGAGCTTTATCAGACAACTTTTGAAGATTATGAATATGGATATCTTTAAAAGAGCTAAAGGCTCTTTTTTAATTTAGAAAGGTGGTGAAAATTGCATAACAAAAGAAAGCATAAAGTAAGTCAGCTAATAACTTTTGTTGTTTTTTATTTTGTGTTTATTGTGTTTGTTTTTAGATTAGCACCAAGTGTATCCGCCAACGGTCTTGTTGGACTAATGGATGAGGTTGTTAACAACTTAAATATTCGCAACATTTTCAGTTTTAACTTCAACTTAAAATATTGGTTTTTAGGTAGCTCCATATACTTTTTTGTTGTTGCACTAATAGTTTTGTCTAATCGCAACTTAAGGCACAGTGATGGCTATGGATCGGCAAGTTGGGGATCCATCAAAGATCTAAATGCTCAATTCAAAGATAAAATAGACGATAACAATATCATTTTATCTAAAAAGCTACGAATAGGGATTGATGGATATAAAACCCAAAGAAACTGTAATGTCATGGTAGTTGGTGGGTCTGGTTCAGGTAAAACAAGAGGATACGTTAAACCGAATTTGATGCAACTCAATACGAGTTATATCGTGCTGGACCCTAAAGGAGAAATATTTCGTTCTACCGGCACTATGCTTAAAAAGAATGGTTATGAGATACGGGTATTAGATTTGTATGACATGGATAAGTCCAACGGATATAATCCGTTCAAATATTTAAGGAAACCGCAAGATGTTCTAATCCTGGCAAATAACTATATCTCCAATACCACACCAAAAGACTCTAGGAGTAGTGATCCATTCTGGGAAAAAGCAGAGACAATGTTGCTCTATGCATTAATGTTTTTACTATATGAAGGTGGAAAACCGCATGAGCAAAACTTCGGTATGTTGACCAAACTGCTGGGAGAAATTGATGTGCTGGAAGATTCGGCGAGAGGCAATCAACAAATTTCAGTTATAGATGAATTGTTTAAGTGGCATGGCGAGAAATATCCGGATTCATTAGCAGTCAGGTACTTTAAAGATTTTAGAGAAAAGGCACCCGGTAGAACTGCAAGAACGATACTCTTAACTGTTGCCGTCAGAATGGCACCGTTCTATCTCAAAGAAGTTCAATCCTTACTACGAAACGATGAAATGGAATTTGAACAATTAGGCAGGAGAAAACAAGCAATTTTTTGCGTGATCCCGGATAATGATACAACTTTTAATTTCATTGTCTCAATGCTTTACACTCAATGCTTTCAAGAACTCTATCATATATCTGATCGAGTCATCCTAGATAGGCTGCCGGTACCGGTACATTTTATGATGGATGAATTTGCCAACGTTAAGATTCCGGAGAATTTTCCGGAACTGCTTTCCACGATGAGATCAAGACAAATATTTTGTTCAATAATTCTGCAAAACATTTCTCAATTAAAAGAAATTTTTGGTGATAAAGAATGGGAATCAATTGTTGGTAACTGTGATGAGTTTATATATTTAGGAGGCAATGAACAGAGTACACATGAATATATTTCAAATTTGTTAGGAAAGGAAACAATCAATGTATCGACCGATTCCAAAACTAAGTCCAGACAAGGATCAACATCTAAAAATTACCAACAAGTAGGCCGCGAACTGATGACAGCATCCGAGATAAGAGAATTAAAAAGAGATTATTCTTTGATATTTATCTCAGGCTCAAAACCAATTATGGATAAAAAATATAATTTAGAAAAACATAAAAGATTCAAGCAGTTAAGTGACGGTGGAGCCAAGCCGTACATTTATTAAAAATAGTGAAGCACTTCACTAATTTGTAAAAGAGCCAAAGGCTCTTTTTTTATTTAGAAAAGAGGAACGAAAATGAGTTTGTTAAACAAGTTAATACAGAAAGCAAGTTACATAAGATTAGCAGAAGCTACATCAGATGAAGCAACTACAGCGGTTCAGAATTTAAGAGATTTTTTAGAAACCATAATTTCGATTGCCGGTGCAATTGTTGCCTTATATGGAGTCGTACAAATAGGATTATCAATCTCTTCGCAAGATCATACTCAAAGAACTACCGGGATTATGGCTTTGCTCGGTGGATTGTTGATTGCCTTTGCTCCTTCTGTTCTCAAAACTATAGGAGTCTAAAATGACACTATCAATAAATACTCTGATGAAGGCTCTGAAGCTAGAAAGAGATCAATATGGCTGATTTTATTTTTGATTTGTTACATAGCGCAATTAGTTTTTTGGAAACAATTTTAAATCAGATCATTGAATTTGTTTCCAATTCGAATGTTTATTTTAGTAATGCTAACCCGGTCTGGACAAATATAATGAATTTGATTTCAGGTACTGCTTTTGGGCTGGTTGTTGTTTTTACATATATAAATATAATCCAAACAACATTAAATATAAAAGATGCAAGAAGGCTTGAACCATGGGTTCAGCCATTCTTGCGGTTTGCGATAGTGGTGGGGCTTGTGCTGAGTAGTCCATTATTAATACAGTGGATTGCCGACATTGGTGCTGGCTTAATCTCTACGCTTCTAAGCGACACAACACTATCACCTGACTTTTCCACGACAAAGACAGTTATTAGTGTATGGACTTCTACTGCTCCTTTTGGTACGCAATGGCTTGCGAATATAGGGGTTCTCGTAATCATTCTGATCATATATGTATTAGTTCTGGCTTTGGGAGTGATGATAGTTGTCACATTATTAACAAGACAATTTAAGTTAATGATATATGCAGCAATTTCTCCGGTAGCTTTGTCACAAGCTGCCTCAGAACAGACACAGCAAAGTGCTTTAAATTTTATGAAAAAGTTTGCTGCATTAGCTTTACAAGGATTTATCATCATAGTCATTGTCAATCTATATAGCCAAATGCCAAAATTCTTGGATGTCAGTTCTTCTATGCCAACACCTAAACGGTATCCGCTGTTAGAAGAAATGTTTATCAAAGAAGATTTCAATAGGAACGACCTATACACTTTAAACTTATTAGTGAATGCTCCGGATTGGTATTTCGATATGCAAATAGCAAAGTTTGATCTCAACGATGCTCAATTGGAACAAATAAATGAAGTGAGGCAAGAAGCTCGTCAAATGAAAGAAGATATAAAACATCCTGAAACAGTTCCAATAGGTAAAGGTTTAACAGCTATAGCATTGGATTTAGCGATGTTAGTTGTGTTTACTGCAATTTTGAGACAGTCGGAACAAATTGCAAATGATCTGCTTGGCGTGCATTAGGAGACAGCAAAATGGAAGTTAAAATACCAAGAGAAATAAAGTCTTTCACTGAAAGTGTAATTGGCTCGTTTACTTTAAGACAGGCTACGTGTATAGGAATATCTTTGGCTTTAGCAATTGCTACTTACACCTTAATTCCAAATTTGCAGCAAATAATAAAAATATTGTTGGGGGTTGTATTAATACTACCTGTCATGCTATTCGGTTTTTACGAATATAACGGAATGAAAGCAGAACAGTTCATAAAATTAATGGTTCAACATCTTTTTTCTAATAAAAAATTAAAATGCAGACCGAAATCTTTTTATGAATTCATAATCTTAGAAAGAGGCAAAAATGCTAGATTCACTCAAATCAATGAAACAGATAAGTAAGAATTATCTTAAAATTCCGAAAAGAGTACAAGAAATTCTACCGTTCGAATTAATATACGAAGATGGAATAATGCAAATTGGTAATCTTTACAGTAAAACATTTGCTTTCCAAGATATAAATTATGCGGTAGCGTCAAACGAAGAAAAAGAGAAAATATTTGTAAGTTATTCAGATTTGTTAAATTCAATTGATTCTTCTGCTTTTACACAGATAACAATTAATAACGAAAACATAAATATTTCTGATTTTGAAGAAGAAGTTTTACTCAGCAATAAAAATGACCAACTAAATATGTTCCGAGAAGAATATAACAAGATGCTGAAAAGCAAAACGATTGAAAGCAACAACTTACAACAAGAAAAATATATAACGTTGTCCGCTGAAAAGAAAAGTTATGAAGAAGCAAAAGTTTATTTTCAGCGATTGCATTCAACAATGAGTGAATATTTAGAAGAAATGGGTTCTTCCCTCTTACCTTTTAATGCAGAAAAAAGACTAAGAATTGTTCATGATTTTTTTAGACCGGATGATCTTGAATTCTATCAAATGGATCTTAAAAAATTTGCTGCAAGAGGTCACAATATTAAAGATTACCTACTACCTGCAAACATGAAAGTAAAAGCAGATCATATTGAATATGATGGGAAATATTTGAGAGTTCTATTTATTAAAGATTTCGCCAATTACATAAAAGATAGTTTTATTTCCGAATTGTCTGAACTGCCTTTCAATTTACATTTAACGATCAGTATGTTTCTGATTCCAACGCACGAAGCGGTCAAAGAAGTCGAAAAACGGCTTTTAGGAATAGAGGCAAATATTCATAAGTTTTTGCAAAAACAAGCAAAACAGGATAATTATACCGGATCTATACCGTACAACATGAAGATGCAAAGAGAGGAAGCTCAAGAATTCCTCAATGATCTAACATCTAGAGATCAAAGAATGATTGTTGCAACAATTACTCTTGTACATACATCTTCTAGCTTAGAAGAACTGAATGAACAAACAGAAGCAATTGAAATGACATCCAGAAAAAATATGTGTCAAATGAATACGCTTCGATGGGAGCAAATTCAAGGGTTACAGACAACTTTGCCTTTTGGGATACATAATATCCATGCTACAAGAACGCTAACAACAGAGAGCGTTGCGGTTCTTATGCCGTTTCAAACTCAAAATATTTTTCACAAAAACGGTCTGTATTACGGACAAAATATTGTATCTAAAAAACCGATAATTGCGAACCGAGCAGAACTCCAAAATGGTAATAGTTTCATTTTAGGTGTGCCCGGATCCGGAAAATCTTTTTTTGCAAAAAGAGAAATTGTTAACACAATACTTGCAACAGATTACGATGTCTTAATTGTAGATCCGGAAAGAGAGTACGGAAAATTAATAACTGCACTGGGTGGTGAAAATCTCATTGTTTCAGCAAGATCCAATACACACATAAATCCTTTGGATTTAGAGCTTGATCCGGAAGTGTTAAATCCTCTTTCGGATAAGTCAGAATTCATCATGTCATTATTTGAGCAATTGATGGTTGAGTATGGACTCGGTCCGACAGAGAAAACAATTATTGATAGGTGTATTAGAATTATTTATAAGGACTATATTAAGAAGAACGGTTCAATTAATCCGCCTACTCTGGTTGATTTGTATAGAACACTAATGGACCAAAGAGAACCGGAAGCTGAAAATTTAGCTTTAGCTATTGAGTTATTTGTAACGGGGTCACTTAATAATTTTGCGTTCGCAACAAATATTGATACAAATAACAGATTGATTTGTTATGACATTCTGGATTTAGGCAGTCAATTAAAATCAATAGGGATGCTCGTAGTGTTAGACAACATTTTAAATCGGATTACTAAGAATAGAGAAAATAAAAGGAACACGTTAATAGTAATTGATGAAATTTATCTGTTGTTTATGCAAGAATATGCTTCCAATTTTTTATATACGTTATGGAAAAGAATCAGAAAATATCATGGATATGCAGTTGGGATAACTCAAAACGTAGATGATTTATTGCAATCTAGTACAGCTAGATCGATGTTATCTAATTCAGAGTTTTTAATTCTACTGAATCAGGCAGCTACTGACCGCATACAACTTGGAAAACTATTAAATATTTCGGACGTACAGATGGGTTATGTAAATAATGCTCCGACCGGAGAGGGTTTAATTAAAATACGAAATGCAATAATTCCGTTTGCCGATAAGTTTCCTAATGATACTCAACTTTATAAATTAATGACCACAAAACCAGGTGAAGTTTAATATGGACAAAGATGACAAAAACAACCTGTTTCAGAATAAGAAAGATACGGATAAGAAGGACTATCAGCAAAAAGTTGATAGTCTTTTTTTATCTGAGCAAAAGGACATCTCCTGCACAGAAAAAATGTCGGAAAAGACAAAAATATCTGATGAGAAACAATCTGTTAATTCAGATAGAAGCGAAATAATAAAAAAACAAAGAGAATTACTGATCAAACAAATCGAAGAAATTAAAAGAAAAAGAGAAAAAGAATTCTCTAATAAATTGTTAGGAACACAAGATGTATTCTCTTTAGATGTCACAAATACTGAAAATCCAACAGTTGTTAATCCGGAAATTGAAGATGAAGATGGAAGTATTAAGATTATAAATATAAGAAACAAAGATGGAAATGCAGACAATTCTAAAAACTATGTTTTTGAAAATAACTCTAAAAGAAGTGATGATAGTTATAAAAGAAGAATTGAACAAAAGAACAAAAAACATAACAGCAATGAACGTTACTATAAAGATAAATCTTTGAATAGTGATACACAAAGTAACATCAATTTAGATAATGATACCTCTTGTAACATTATCTCGGATGATAATACAAAAAGTAACATAAAATTGAAAAACGATGACAAGAAAACAAATGACTTTTTATTCCACCCTGTAAAAGCACCTGATGTACAGGTTAAACCTAACAAACAAGACTCTAATATTGTCCATAATAACGAGAATAGAAAAAATGTCCTGATTAATAAGAACCGAAGAGTGTTAGGTACAGGAAGAAAAAAGGCGATTTCAGTATCTAAGAAAGAAGATTTAAAAACTGATCTTAATGAAAAGATTTCTTCCAGCAATAAGAATTATCCTGCTATTTTAGTCAAACGCAAAAAACTAAGAGATATTAAGAAAAAACAAAATTCTAATCTGGTTCTTAATAATGAAAACAGAAGGAATGTCCGGATTAATAAAAACCGATTAGTGTTAAATAAAAGAAGTAAAAAAGCTAATGCATCATTTAAAGTAGTAAAAATATACCCGCAGCAATTTACAGAGAAAAAGAAAATAGAAACTAATAAAAAGATCAGTTTAAGGGATTATGATAAAAAGCAAATAAATACTTATGAAGATAGAATAAAACCACAAATCATTGAATCGAAACCGACAGAAAATTACGATATCAAAAAAGCAGAGTTAAGTTACAAACTCAGGATTAAGAAAACAAAAACTAAAAAAACTAAAAACAATGCCGAAAAAGAAAATTCCCCAAAAGCAAAAATAAGTCAAGAAAAGTCGAACATAAATAAACATAAAAAAGCAAATAAAAATTTTGCCACGAAAACAAAAAACAAATTATCCAAAGTAGGGCAAAATATTAAAAAGACGACTTCTACAATAAGCAATACAGCTAATTTAAATAATAAAGATACGCAACAATTAGCAGAAGAATCTGCAACGCCTGCTATTGTTTTGGGAAAAGGTCTTGTTAAAAAAGCTGTTAAAACAATAAGAAAAGTTGCGGTAAAAATTGCACAACTACTTGTTAAGGGATTAATCAAATTAATAACTACTGTCGTAAAAGCTTTGGGACCGATAGGGATAGCAATATTTGCTGTAGCAATAATTATTGTAATTGCAATTTCCGCTGTAGCCCAGTACCAACCAACTCGAAAATTATTAGATGTTTTAAATGAAGATTTTAATATAGAAGAAGCTTTGAAAGATCCGGACTTTAAAGCAATTAGAGAACTTTCAATGAGACATAAAGAAACAATTGAAGAAATAATTGCAAATAATGAACATGATAGTTTGGTATTAACAACAGGTTATGGGATTCCGGAACTACATCAGATTTATTTAGCTCTAATATATAATCCGAATGGAGATTTTAAAAATGAATTAGAGAAATTCTATGAGAATAACGTAAATATCAAATATGAAATAACTACAAAAGAAATCACGAATATAATACCTTCAGATCCTGATGACTCAAATTCTGAGGAAGATGAAAACGATAAAGAAAATACTAAAACCGTTGTTACAGTCCATAAAACTTTAACTATTACAACTGAAGTTATGCTTCCGAATTTTGATACCAGTATGGTTCCGGACGGCAACGAGAATATGCTTTTGCTAAAGGAAGCAATATATAAAATTGCAGGAATAGATGCCACTAGCAATAGACCTATACTAGCCGGTAGCACTGAAGCTATAGTATGGTTTTTTCTACTGGAAAATGGATTTAGCAAGGAATCCATTGCCGGAATTATGGGCAATATTTATGCGGAGTCCAGATTTAAGACGGATACGATAGAGCAGACTGCAACCAATCCCGGAGAAGGAATAGGTTTAATACAATGGAGTTTTGATAGAAAACAACAGTTTCTTTCCATGGCAGAAGCTCGTGGAGCAGATTGGAAAGACTTAAATATACAACTTGAGTTCTTATTGCATGAATTAACATATAGCCAAAAATATAGATTTAATAAAATGAGTCTACCCTATCCTGCACCGTACAATTATTTTGGTCTAGATGGTGGAATAAATGAATTTAAGTCACTTAAAGATATTAGCTTGGCAACAGAGGTTTTCTGTTGGAATTTCGAATCGCCCAATTATGATCTCGCAAATTATCCTACCAGAGAAGCTAAAGCTTATGAGTATTACAACACTTTTAAGGATTATAAAGACAGAGCTGATTATGGTGGAATGTATGCTGATCAGTATGTTCAAGCGTTATTCGCAGAAGCTGAAAAACACTTAGGGAAACCTTATATATACGGAGCAAATGGTCCAAATGCCTTTGACTGCTCAAGCTTTGTTTGTTGGGCTTTTACCAACTCAGGAGTTGTGAATATGCCTCGTACATCCGCTCAAGGAGTATTTGATTCATATTGTGACTATATATCTCCTGAAGAAGCCAGAGCCGGAGATTTGGTCTTTTTTGAAAGAACATATGCTTCAGCAAATAGAATCTCACATGTTGGAATTTATGCCGGTAACAACCAAATGATACATGCCGGAAGCCCGATTGAATATACTGACTTAACTCTTGATTATTATAGAGAACATTTTTATTGTTTCGGCCGAGTTAAAAATGGATTAATTAATCCGAATTCAAGGAGTTTGCAATGGCCTGTTCCTTCATCCAAGAATATAGCTTCGCATTTCGGTCCAAGATCTTGGGAGGGTTATTCAGACTTTCATACAGGTACCGATATTGCTGCACCTACTGGAACTCCTGTTATAGCACCGGCATCCGGAACTGTAACTCATGTAGGATGGATAGATATTAATGGTAATACTGTAAAGATCGACCATGGGAATGGGTTAATTACAATGTATTGCCATTTAAGCGGATTTAATTGCATTGTAGGTCAACGTGTCAATGCCGGTGATATTATTTGTTATATTGGCTCTACAGGTTTTTCTACCGGTCCACATCTGCATTATGAGATTCAAGTTGATGGAAAGTCGGTTGATCCTATGACTTATTATTAAACTTTTAGTGAAGTTCTTCACCAATTTTTGTTAACTGGGAATCTGAAACTTTTAGTGAAGCTCTTCACTAAAAACATACAAGACACTGAACCGGTGTCATAACTCCTGAGTTGTGGCACCGCTTTTCATATGCAGTAATTTCAGTACTTTGAACGGTGTCATATTATAGTGTCATTAAAGAAAGGTAATTTTTATGAAATACGGTTATGCCAGAGTCAGCACAAAAGGACAAGCAGCTGATGGAAATAGTCTCGAAAATCAAATAGAACTTCTAGAGAAAGCCGGAGCTGAAATAATATATAAAGATGTTTTCTCAGGGACTAAACTCGATAGACCGGAATTAAATAAATTGCTTAAAATCCTAAAACCTGATGATACAATTATCATCACAAAACTAGATAGGTTTGCTAGGAGCATTGGACAAACTAGTGAATTAATTACTTATCTTATTGATAACGGTATTAAGGTTGAAGTTCTTAATTTAGGAGTTTTGGATAACAGCTCGGTAAGTACACTATTTAGAAATATGCTTTTAGCTTTTGCTCAGTTTGAAAGAGATATGATTGTAGAAAGGACCCAGGAAGGAAAAGCGGTTGCAAGAAGAAATCCTAATTATAGAGAAGGCAGAAAAAAGAAATATACTGAAGAACAAATTCAGCTTGCTTTGAGTTTGCTTAATACACATTCTTATTCTCAAGTCACTGAAATGACAGGGATCAGTAAAAGTACTTTAATTAGAGCTAAACGACAACAAAATTAATATATTTATTAAATTGTGAGAATAAAAAATGGCAATAAGGTTTGGAAATTGATGCCGAGGGAACCAAAGCTGCTGCTGCGACCGCAGTGGAAATGAAAGACGAGACAGCCATAGAGGAACCTGGAGAAAAAACAGTTTATTTGACAAGTCCTTTCTTATATTTCATCATCGACACTGAACTCCAAGTACCGATTTTCGTTGGTCAAATGCTGGAAATTGATGATGTAGAGGTTGTTCTGTTTTAATTAATTCAAATAAGTCCTTAAAGCATATAAATCGTGACTGGTCAACATTTCTTTTTCTATTTAGATTATTAATTATTCAGTTTTCGATATCTCTTTTGTATAATAAAGCTAATAAGGGGGATCCAATGACTGATAAATTGCCGCACGATCATGGAAAAGATACAGAAAAGATTTTGGCTTTGATGCCGTCGGAAGAGAAATTTATTGAGGCTGCAGATTTGTTTAAACAGCTTAATGACAGCACTCGTTTAAGAATTCTGTGGATTCTTTGTCATACGGAAGAATGTGGTATAAATATTGCATCTGCTGTTGATATGAGTCCTGCTGCTGTAGCGCATCATTTAAAAAGTTTGAAACTTCATGGTCTAATTACCAGTCGTCGTGACGGTAAAGAAGTTTATTATAAATTGGCAGAAACCGATTTAGCAAATTTAATGCATCAAATGATTGACAGTTATTTCAACATGGTTTGTCCGACCAAACGCCACTATCATGATTAATTGCTAAAGTTATTCTCATATATAAAGCTGATATGAAGCTTCTAGATATAAAGCTGATATGAAGCTTCTGGATATAAAGCTGATATGAAGCTTCTGGATATAAAGTTGATATAAAGCCTCCGGAGTCCTGCATGTGCAAAAGTGAATGGTATGAACTCCGGAGGCTTTTGAATGAAGGAGAGATTATATTTCTAAATATTAGATTTCTTAATAAAGCTTCGAATTAGTTTTATAGAAATAACCGGAAACTTCAAGTTTGTTTTAGTGAAAACCGGGGATTTAGAGCACGCATTGCATTAAATACAGCAATAATCGTGACCCCCACGTCGCCAAAAACAGCCAGCCACATGTTGGCAATTCCCAATACTGCTAAAATTAGAATTGCGAATTTGACTCCTAAGGCAAAAATAATGTTTTGTTTGACGATGCGGAATGTTTTGCGACCGATTTGAATTGCTTCAGCTATTTTAGAAGGTTGATCATTCATGATTACCACATCGGCAGCTTCAATTGCCGCATCTGAACCCATACCTCCCATTGCTATACCGATATCCGCTCTTGCCAGAACAGGTGCATCGTTAATTCCGTCTCCGACATAAGCGATTAATTCATTGGTGTTATTTTTTTCAGATAAAGCTTTCTCTAAATGTTTAACTTTATCTGCCGGCAAAAGTTCAGCTTTATATTTATCAAGTCCCAATTGCCCGGATATTTTATTGGCAGTTATGTCTTGGTCACCCGTAAACATGGAAATCTCTGAAATGCCGATTTGATGTAAATCTTTGATTGCTCGTCCGGCATCCGTTTTCAATTGGTCTTCAATTACAATATAGCCGATATATTTATTATTTAGAGCCACGTGGACTATAGTTCCGGATTCATTGTTGCTCGGAAATTCAATTTTAAATTTTTGCATTAATTTGGCATTGCCGGATAATACGGTGTTTCCGTCAATTTTGGCACAAATACCATGACCACTGATTTCTTCTACATTTTCTATTAAATCAGGATCAATTGATTTTCCATATGCTGCAATAATACCCGCTGCAATCGGATGATTTGAATAATATTCGCTATATGCAGCTATTTCTAATAAAGTTTCTCCGGAAATTCCGCTTTGTTCTGTTAACTTAAAAATTAAAAAGAGATCTGAAAAGCCTCTGGTAGAATGTTTTTACCCAAACAACATTTACCTCCGAGAAAGGACAATTCAGATCTCATGAAAAGTATATCAAATAACTCATCATTTAACCTCATTTGCCCTCGCTGTTTTTCTAAAGATCTTTATCGATTCGGGAAAGATAAAGACGGGTATCAAAAGTTTCAGTGTAAATCTTGTAAAAGACAATGGACTCCTACAAAACCTATTAAACCTGCTAAACCAAGATCTACTTACAGGAAGTATCCACCTTGTCCCAGATGCGGTAAAGCTACTTTCCTACATCATGATTATAAGTTGTATTCTAACTTCAGATGTGGGGATAAACAGTGTTACCATGGGTTCAACGTGCCTAAGTTAGTGGAGATTCCACCTGCTTCTTCCGATCAAATTAACTTGGAAGAGTTTACCATGAAACGCATGAGACACCCTTTTCATCTTGTCTTCACTGCTCTTACTCTTTATTTCTTTGACCATTCTACTTTGAGAAAGATTAGCCAACATCTTTGGTTCGTTCACAACATCAAAATCTCTCATGTCACTATTTATAAGTGGTGCAAACGATTTGCTCCCGCTATACTTCAAGCTGTCAGACCATACAAGAAACAGCTGAATCTTGCCGATTCTGATGAGTGGCACTTCGATGAAACGTATATCAAAATCAATGGCAAGAACTATTACGTTTGGTTTGCTTTAGATTTTGAAACCAGAGTCATCTTGGATTTCCATATCTCTGAATTCAGAGACTCTACCGCTGCTCATGCTTTGCTACATAGCTGCAAAGAACAATTCGGGCAACCTCGAGAAGCTGTTATTATGGATCGCTATTATGCTTACCAACAACCGGCTCACAGGTTCTTTCCTGATGTCGATTTCCTACAGGTAGAAAGCTTTGAAGATGTGATTAACAATAATCCTATCGAAGCCTTTAACGGACAGTTTAAAGCTTGGTACAAACCCAAAAAAGGGTTTAAGTCTTTCGAATCTGCCAACATTCTCATTGCGCTCTTTGTTTGCTTTTACAACTTTATTAAACCGCATTCTTCGCTGAACAATCTCACACCGGCACTAGTGGCAGGAGCTAAATATAGCGAAAAAGCCAGACAAAAGTTCCTTTTGATTACCTAAGGCTTATTCAGATTTCAAGTTTCAATTTTCTTCTTCAATCTCTTTTTGAGATTACTTTGTGTGCTTAATTTTCTAATTTTCTTTGCTTACACACTTTTTTCTGTTACTCTTGATCTGATTTCAAAAGTTTGTGGTGAAAATTTTCTTCAAGTTTCGCCAGTTTGCTTTTCAGATCTCTTTTTCTTCATCTTTAGTTAACAGAGCCTTCCGCTTGAACTTAACGGACAAATTTTACTGACTGCAAAATTACCTTTGGTCAGAGTTCCGGTTTTGTCAAAAATGATTTGTTTAGTTTTGGCTAAATATTCAAGATAATTACTACCTTTGACTAAAATTCCGGCTTTCGAAGCACCGCCGATTCCGCCGAAAAAAGTCAGCGGTATTGATACGACTAATGCGCAAGGACAGGAAACAACCAGAAAAATTAAAGATTGTTTCAGCCAAATACTGAATGCTTGATTAGATATGAAGGGCGGAATGATAGCGATAACCAGGGCTGCCAAAACAACTATCGGTGTATAATAGCGGGCGAAAGTTGTGGCAAAAACTTCGGATTCGGCTTTTTGATCGGAAGCATTTTCAACTAATTCCAAGATCTTGGCAACTGTAGAATCATCATATTCCTTTTCAACTTTAATCGTGAGTTTTCCTGATAGATTGATACAGCCGCTGATTACTTGATCACCGGGTAATATATCCCGGGGAAAAGATTCACCGGTTAAAGCAGAGGTGTCAATTGTAGAGCTACCGGCGATAACTGTTCCGTCCAAAGGGATACGTTCACCCGGCAAGATGATGATTTCATCATCGACACTTACTTTGTAAGGATCAACTTGAGTTAATTCACCATCAAGCATGATATTTGCATATTCCGGTGCAATATCCATCAATTCAGCAATTGATTTTCTTGATTTATTGACAGCTTGTCTTTGAAAAAATTCACCGACTTGATAAAACAACATTACGGTAATTCCTTCCGGATATTCTCCGATTAAAAATGCACCGATTGTCGCAATAGTCATGAGAAAGTTTTCATCGAATATTGTTCCTTTGAAAATATTGTGAATTGCAGTTCGTATGATATCGTAACCGATAATAAAATATAAGATTAGATAAATTATCAAGAAAAGATGATTTTTCCCACCGGGATTAAAAATAGTCCAGTTATTGTTCCGATTAACTGATGTTCCATAGTAGAAAGGCAAGAGTAAAACAAACACAAAAGCCGAGACGAAAATTCGAATTAATAAGAGTTTTTCACTTTTATTCAGATTTTTTATTTTGTTCATAATATTAAATGTTATTTATAATTAGAGAATTATTGCCGCTAACACCGGATAATTTTTTTACAAAATTTTAAAAGATCTAATGATTATCTGCTTCAACACGTAACTTAATTGTTTTTTTGGATTACTTCTAGTCGTTCAAGTGCTTCCCTGCTTCAACACGCAATACAAAATTTTGCCCGCTTTACAATCCTTACTTGATAATTAACAGATCCGGTTCGTATTTATTCGCAATAGTTTGTGCTTGATCCAGGATTGATGCAAATTCTTCTTGATCAGCATCCAAAATCAATTTTTCCGTCATGAAATTAACTCTAACTGAATTAACTCCGGCCAATTGTGCAATATCGTTTTCAATTTTAGCTGCACAATTTGCACAGCCCAGATTTTGTAATTTATATGACCTTTTCATATGATCTTCACACCTCCACGCTTGTATTTGGAAAGCCGGAAAATAACTTTTAAATTTTAAAACAATATAACAATACAATTAAACAATTAAGCAATTATTTAATTGTATTATAAACCTAAATGGATAATATTTGCAAATTAAAATTCAAAAATAAAAGATGACTTCTTGACACTTCAAATAAATAATCTGTCCTATAGTTATGAAGATCATCGGGTATTAAACGACCTTAATTTTTGTTTGCATTCTTAATATCTTCCCATAACTGTAATGTTCTTTTATTGTCTGCCAATTTAATTCGCATCTGAATCCCTTCTTTTGACTTCTGAATCTATCCTAATATCTGAGTGGCAATAATAGAAGATATAAACATGATAAAAGTTTTGATGCTTTTTATACCAATGGTTAGGGTTGTTTGCTATGCTATCGTTTATCAGAAGGATTATTGAAAAATAATTAATAAATTTATTTTAGAGAAGTGTGCATACACTCTACACCGAGTGATTCATCCAATTTTTAGAAAGGCATCCCGGATTCAGTTTTGCATTCCAAAGCACCCAAGCAGAACTTTTAATAAGTTTTAACTAAGAATTAAATAATCTTGACAAATAACAACTGTTAATATACAGTATAAACAGTTGATTGTATGGAGGTGCTTGTGAATATACAGATCAAAAACTCGAGTAATGATCCGATTTATTTGCAAATTAAAAATCAAATCAGAGATGCCATTCTCAATGGTGAATTGGAAGCCGATGAGCTCTTACCGTCGATTCGTTTATTAGCAAAAGAACTTAGAGTTAGTGTCATCACTACAAAACGCGCTTATGACGAATTGGAAAAAGATGGTTTTATTCATTCCGTGCACGGTAAAGGCAGCTTCGTTGCTCCACAAAACTTAGATTTGATGAGAGAAAGATTTCTGAAAAAAATAGAAGCTAACATAACAGAGATCTTACGTTATGCAAAATTAGCTGATGTTTCGCACGATGAGCTGATTGAAATGATTAAAACACTGGAGGATGAAAATGCAAAATGCAATTGAACTTCAAGGGTTAAAGAAAAGGCTGGGCAATTTTGTTCTGGGCCCGATTGATCTAATCGTACCCAGAGGCTGCATTGTCGGCTATATCGGAGAAAACGGTGCCGGGAAAAGCACGACCATTAAACTACTGCTCAATCTGATGATACCTGATCAAGGTGAGATTAAACTGCTTGGTAAGAATATTCGAGAATTTACGCCACAGATGAAAAAAGATATCGCCTATGTATTTGATGACCTCTATTTGCCGGAGGATATGACGTTGAAAAATGTACAAAACTTTCATCGGAAATTTTATGGTCAGGCGTGGCAGGATAAAACCTTCTCAGAACTGATTGCCAGATTTAATTTGCCGGATAACAAGACTATTAAGCACTTTTCAAGAGGTATGAGAATGCAATTAGGTTTGGCTTTAGCTCTTTCCCACCGGGCAAAACTACTGCTCTTGGATGAGGCTACGAGTGGCCTGGATCCGGTCATCAGAGATGATATTTTGGATCTTCTCTTGGAATACATCCAAAATGAAGACCACACGGTACTTGTCTCTTCTCATATACTATCTGACTTGGAGAAAGTGGCAGACTATATAGCTTTTATTCACAAAGGACAGTTGCTATTTATAGAAGCAAAAGACGAGCTGGTAGATCAGTATGGTATCACCTCTTTGAGCAAGGAGCAGCTTGCAGAGATCGACGACAAAGCAATTGTTGGTCAAAGACCTCATCAATTCGGTGTTGAAGTTATGCTGAAAAGAAACCTGGTACCTGATGATCTTGAGCTTGAGAAAGTCAGCATTGAAGACATCATGGTCTACATGATAAAAGGGGAACGGAAATGATAGCGTTAATATATAAAGATCTGATAGCTCTGAGAAAAGCACTCTTCTCACTCGTATTTATTATGTTTATAGTGGGCTTTATTACTGTACAACAAGGTAATATTATTACACTTCCCATGATGTTCATACTTATTCCGCTGATTTTACTCGGTATGCTTTGGGGTTCAGATACTAAGTCTAACGTGGATCAATACATTATTCCCGGTCCGGTTACGCGAAGAACCATTGTTTTGAGCCGCTATGTTTTTGTCTGGATTGTCGCAGTCATCGGAACACTATTCACAATCTTACTAAAGCTGTTTCTAAGAGATGGTATATTATTGGAGATTCCTTGGTATTTGATTGCAGTTACTATGCCGCTATTAGTTACTGCTATTTCGATGATTCAGCTCCCGTTGATGTACAAGTTCGGAGCAGAAAAAGCCAGACTCATCTTTGTTGTTCTTTATTTTGTTGTATTTGCTCTTTTCTCCTATATTGGCAGCAATAAAGAATTGATAGCTAAATTTATGGATAAGTTGACTCTACTTGATTTGAAAATAATAGGACTTGCTGTTATGGGAGTTACCCTTCTTTTGAACATTGTCTCTTTTGCTCTTTCGACCACAATTTATACTAAAAAAGAGTTCTGAGCAAAGTTATAAAATTGTCTGTTTTGCGACAGCAGGATCTCTTCTCGGAAATTTGATCTGTGTAAATTCCGATTCTTATAGTTGTAAATAAAACTGCACACTTTCTAAGGTTGTGCAACGATTTCATGGCACAACCTTAAATTTTGTGTATTGTTTTTTAGTAAGGAATGATTTTTATAAAAAAATCAAAATCCAAATTTTATTATAATTATATTAGCCAAGCATGCTGATGCTGACACCGCCGCAGGTAGAAAGTTCCGGTGGGACATTCTCCTTTTCTCTCAAATCATTATTATTTATGTAATATATTTGTTTGCTTTACGTCAGTAAGATATTTATCAAGGAAGATTAATACCAATAAATATATTTAGTATTTCTTTCCTGATAATATTTGACGAACTTAATATTTATAGTTATGAACCCCTTGAGTTAGCTTTTGCTAATTAGCACATGCTAACTCATTTTTTCGATCTTTTGTTAGGCGAACCTGACGAAAGAAGAGCTAAATCCTGGTCTTTTCATGAGAGTTCAGGTAAATACAAAGTAAGAAGCTGTCGGTAAGATAGAGAACCGATAGACAGATTCAGAACAAAGGAGAAAATGAATGAAAAAACTAAGTTTAATTGTAACTTTTTTATTAGCTCTCAGTATTTTGCTAGGAGCATGTAGCGGAAAAAAAGATGATGAAGAAAAAGCATCTGATGAAGAAAAAGTAGCTGATGAAGTACAAGAAGAAGCCAAAGAGGACGTTAAAGAAGAACCAAAAGTGGAAGTTAAAGAAGAAGCTGAGGATCCGGACTTATCCGGTTGGGATGGTGACTGGTACAATATCACATCATTCTACGGTAATGAAGAATTAGCCGAACCGTTGGCTAACGTAGCAGCTGAAAAAGAAATGACTACGGAAGATTTCATTGCTGAAGAAAAAGAGGAAACTGTTCCTTTCCAACGCATGACAATCGATGCATCTGCCGGCACAATTGTATTTTATAAAGAAATTGACGGTAAACCATCTGATGCCTATCCTTACAAATATCATAGTACTGAAATGATTGAGCATGGCGGTGTTTCCCACCCCTTGCATATATTTGAAAGCAAAGAAAATGCGGATATTCCATATATTTTATTGATGGGCATTCATGGTGAAGACAAGTTTGCACACTTCCACGTTAGAACCGGTCAAACTCCTGAAGAACTTATTGAAAGAGATGACTGGTATCCAACCTTTGTAGGTCCCGAAGTTCCGATGACTATGATTGCTGAAGAGCTGGAACATCACCTTGAAGCACATGGCGATCACGACCACGATCATGACCACGATCATGACGATTGAGAAGAAAAACAAACAACATTGAAACAAAAAATCATATTTCATTTTTTGTTTAAGCATTAGATGGAAATTAATTCATGAAAAACAAAAAATTAATTCACAACATAAAGTTAAGAGCAAAAAATAAATATGAAGTTAATAAGACCGGAGTAGGAGGCAAACTTACCTCCGGTCTTGCTCTATTTTTAATTTGTATTCTGCTGTTTTCTTTATTAACTTCTTGTAATACGAACAAATCCGGCTCGGATGATCAACCGTTAATTTATGCATCTTTCTTTCCTATTTTAGATTTAACCAAAACCGTTGCAGATGGTTCAGGTTTAGAAATAAAAGCTTTGTTACCTGTTAATCAGGATCCGCATTTATGGGAACCGACTCCTCGCGATCTTGAGAAACTTATGCATGCGGACATGTTAATTGTAAACGGAGCTAATATGGAAGAAAGATGGCTGGCATCTGTTCGAGAAAGTTTACCTGACTTAAAGATTGTTGATCTTTCAGAAGGCGTTGATTTAATTACCTATAAAGGTGCGGCTGCTTTAGGTGAATTTGAATTTTTAACTAAGATTGATTTAAAAGCCGGACATGTTTATCCGATTGAATTCGGTCATACTCATGAAGAATTTATGCGGATCGCTTTAGTAAAAGAAACACCGGAGTTGGCAGCATCCTCAGAAAAAGAAGTTATTGAGTACCTTAAAGAAATCATGTTGGATGAGGGAGAAATCATCGAACAAAGATCAATCATCGAGGTTGAGGACAAACAGGTATATAAAATGAAGATGGGCCATACTTCAGGTCTGGTTAGTTACCGGGTCCCTGAAGACGGAACCTATTATTTTGTATCGGATCGATTGGCGGAGGCGCTACTTTCCTATCGTCTGCTTGATGAGGTAGATGGCAATGACTTGCCGCAAGAAGAGATTCTGGCAGGTTCGACATCAAGTTTAGATAAAATTACTTATGATCCTCATTCTTGGTTATCTCTCAAAAATGCTATGCATTATCTCAATACAATCAGCAATGAACTATCTGCGGCTTATCCCGAGCATGCCGGTATTTTCGATAGAAATAAAGTCGGTTTAGTATCAGAAATCAGACTGTTGGAACACACATATCGAGAAATTTTTGCTGAAAAAGAGAAAAAAGCATTTGTGGTCACTCACTATGCATATGCCTATTTGGCGAGAGACTTCGGTTTGAAACAATATCCGTTGCAAAATTTAACCAGCATGGGTTCTCCCAGTTTAAATGCGTTGAGAAGAGCTGTGGCTTTTTGTCGTGAGGATAATTTAAATACAATCTTCTATGAAAAAAGCGGTTATAAAATGGATGCTCAAACAATTGCTTGGGAAATAGGAGGCGAAGCCGTTCCGCTAACATCTATGGAATATGTTAGTGAAAGATCCGGGCTCTCCTATTTAGATATTATGAGAGAAAATTTAGAGGAAATAGAAAGGTCACTACAGTGAGCAGCAAAAATACAAAAGATCATTTGAATAAAGGACAAAATACAAAAAATCCGGTGATCGAGGTCAATCATCTGGCATTTGCTTATGTTGAAGATCCTGTATTAATAGATATAAATTTCACATTACATGGTCAAGAAAGTTTAGCTATTTACGGTGCTAACGGTTCCGGAAAATCCACTTTGATGCGTTTATTGCTCGGAGAGCTATCAGCAGCAAAAAACACTATTTATATCTTCGGTCAAGATGTAACTGATAAAAAGGATTGGCACGATGTCGGTTATGTACCACAAATGAACGTTACGAGAAATGTCAGCTTTCCGGTAACTCCACTTGAGATGTTAGCTTCTTGCCAAATCAGAAAGATGGGCTTTATTAAAATGCCCGGGAAAAAGCATTATGAAGTAGCGAGAAAAACGTTAAAACGATTTAGTTTGCTCGATTACGGTAAGGTTCCCTTTACTGAATTGTCAGGTGGCCTGCAACAAAGAACAATGATTGCCAGAGCTATGTTGGCAGAACCGAATTTGCTCATATTGGATGAACCTACTGCAGGTGTTGACGAACAAAACAAGAAAGACTTCTTACAATTATTGAATACCTTAAAAGATGAAGACGGTATTTCATATATTTTAGTTACCCATGAAAAAGATTTGGTAGAGCAAATGGTCAATATTGATCAGGCATATGAAATTAGAAACGGAGTGTTAGAAAATGTTTGAATTTGCTTTTATGCAACGAACCTTAGTTGTTGGTTTGTTTCTAGGTATGAGTATACCCCTGATCGGTATCATCATGGTTAATCGTAGAACTTCCATGATGGGTGACGCTCTTTCTCATACATCTCTCGCAGGTGTAGCCTTGGGTTTGATATTGGGTATTAATCCCAGTATAGGCGCGGCAGCTATCTGTATCGTTTCCGCTTTTCTAATTGAAACATTGCGTGAACGTTTTCCGCAATACGGCGATATGGCTACAGCCGTCATCATGAGTATCGGGCTTGGTGCTGCTTCCATTTTATCTGATTTTACGCCGGGCGGTAACTCTTTGGAATCGTATCTTTTCGGCAGTATTGCTGCCGCTTCACCGTCCGATGTTATCGTTTCCGCTGTATTGTTTCTTTTTGTTCTTATGGCAAGTATCTTCTTCTATAGCGGATTGCTCAATATTTCCATCGACCCGAACTTAGCTCGCATTGACGGTGTCCATGTCAGAACAATCAACAGTATTTTTACCCTTTTAACAGCCATTACGGTTGCCCTGAGTGCTAAAACGGTCGGCATCTTATTAGTATCCTCATTACTGGTCATACCGGTAGCCTGTTCTCTGTTTGTTGCCAGATCATATAAGCAAATGTATATCATGTCTGTAGCTTTAGGACTTGGCTTTATGATGATAGGACTGACGATGTCTTGGTATATGGAAATAAAACCGGGCGGTGCCATTATTCTGTTAGCCACAACCGGCTTGATTATTTCCGCTCTCTATGCCAGATTCCGCAAAATAAAACATAAGAATAATCATGTAGCAGAAAAAGCTGAAGCGTAAAATCATTTATTAAGTAGGAATTACTGTACGAATAGGATATAGTCATACGTGATTAAGTCTGATTTAGTATCGCATGCTTGAGTGGTGATAAAAAGTTAAAGCCCGTTTAATAAATCAACAATTTCGTCATATGTTTTTCTTGATGCTTTGTTTATCCTCATAACGCCATAGCAATGCGGCATTCCGGGCTCAACATGAATCCGGTAATCAGCCTCTGCCCTCTCAAACGATTCCCGATATAGAGGCACCGCAAACGCCAAACTTTCTTTTTCACCAAAGAAGAGAACAATTTTTCCACCATTTCGAAAATCGCCATTGGCAGTATGAATGAGCCACTCGTCCAATTCCTCTCCGCCTTTGTTTATGCGTCCATACGCCTCAACCATATCTACGGAAATTAGCGGATCAATGCCTCGGTATGCTTCAAGCATTTCTTTTTCAGCTAAGTTCGCCGGTATATGGCCGGGTGACAAGCCGACAATTATCGCCGGCATCGAAAGATTCTCTCTGTAATAATTATTCCATGAGAGCATCGTCATTGCCGCAGTCGCTCCAAACGACACTCCCAAGACACCTATTGTTTTATGATCGTAATCGTTCAATATTAATCTGTACGTTTCAAAAATCATCCGAAATGCTTCTTTAATCGGATGCTTCGTTGAAGGTGGATAAAACGGATAATAGATTTCACAGTCTACATGACTTAAAAGCTTTTTAGCTAAGGCAAGTTGCATCTGACAATAGTCGTACACTCCGCCCCCGCCACAAATAAAGAGTACTGCTCGCTTTGGTCTTTGTTCTTTTTTTATTCGTCCATTCTTTCTGGAATATTTCTTTTTCATGCGGAGGCAGTGGTAAGTTCCAATATCTGTATGAATTTTTTCATCTTTGTATTCTATCTTCTTATCGTTTGGAAGTTTGAAACTCTGTCTCGCGTTATGTGCTTTCGCATGAGCATAGATTTCATCTATCGGTTTATCAGGAAAAAAAATAGAAAGTAAGCGAAAACAACTCATAATGATTTTATTGCTGATTTTCATAAAAACTCCCGTTGTATTACGCTGTTCTGTTAACTAAAAATCATCTACCGATGAATAAAACCTTATAGAGCAGGATTAAACTAAAACTGCCTTATTCTACCGACTTAAAGGATCCTACTAAATCAATCTTTCTGATCCTGGAACTTAATAAGAAAACGACAGACAGTGAAACTCCGACCACGATGCTTGTAGCAATAGCCAGTGCTTTATTATCTAAATATGAAACCCATTCAACACTGTCAAATGCCACTATTTTCAAATAAATATCTAAAAATTTCGCTGCTGTGAATATGCCTACTATCCATCCTATTATCACTGTTAAAGTTGAGTCGTTGAGAAGTATGCTTCTTATTTCGTTTTTTCTGAAACCTAAAACTCTTAATGTAGCGTATTCTCTTTCTCTTTCAATATAATTGAGGTTAGAAAGGGTGTAAATTATTACTACTACTAATACTACAGAAGCCAAAATCAGTATATACATAATCGCTTCGACACTTTCGGCTAATTTGTCGGCCTGATGTAGTTGTTGGTTTCTGGTTGTGGTATATAACACCTGTTTGTTCTCTTCAATTGCATTTAAACTATTTCCTTTACTTAACAATAAGTTTGGCATGAAGTCTGCAAAACTCTTTTCGTACTTATCTTTGGTCATAATTATGCCCTGTGGCGATAAGTTGCCGGTAATTCTTGTGATTTTTAAAGAATCTTCGCCAATTCCTTTTATTTTGACCTTTATAATGTCACCAACCCCTATGCCAAGTTGCTCTGCTAATTTTTTAGTAATTAGAACATCTTCGTTGTCCAGCTTAATTTCTTGATCATTAAGGTTCTTATATAGGATCATTCCTTTATCTTCACTTGCTGTTATAACAACATTTTTTGTTTTATCATCTTTAAGTGCTGTTCCGGGCAGTGTCAAATTGAATTCTTTATCGCCATCTATATCTTGAAAAACTTCTTCGTAATTGCTGCTCCTTTTGATCTCACTTATATAATCGTATTTTGACTGTTCCGTATAAATATAGTCATTAGAACTCTTAATAGATTTAGTCACTCCCAGACCTGCTATCAATAAGACCATCCCGCCAAGAACACCGATAATTCCCATTAAAAATCTAACTTTGTTTCGACTGTTGTCTCTTATAGTCCACTTTAGACCATTAGGCAGTCTTGACCAGATGAAATCAATTTTTTCCAAAAAACCTTTTTTGACGACACGATCCATATTATGTGTGTTTCTTAAAATTTTTGCCGGAACTTGCTTGAGAATTTTGCCTGTGTTTTTTATCGATGCAAAGGTGCAGATAAAGACAAGAACTGTAATTATCAAATATACGGAGTTGTGATTTACCAAATTCCAATAGGGCAAAGTAACGGTTGTCTCTTTTACTCTAATCAGGATTGGCGGAATTATTTTAGGTCCTAAAAGCAAGCCGGCTATCGATCCTATTACTGAGATTATCAGCCCATATAAACCATAATGGAGTTTTATTTTGCGAGCCTTTACTCCCAAAGCCTTCATGGTTCCGATAATCGTTCTTTGATTGGTTATTAATCGACTCATAGAAGAATACATGGTTAAAGCCGATAGGAGAATAAAAACTAAAGAAAATAAGATAGACATTTTCATCATTTGATCAGATTCTTTCTCAACCCGATCTAAAAAATTCTTATCTTCTAATTTTTCAAAAAATAAATATTTGTCCTCGAAAACAGACTCAAGTTTGCTCTCAGATAAATTGAAATCTTGACCTATTCTTATTTCAGTATAGGGGTAAAAGGGTGCTAAATCATTTAAGCTTTCTTTGCTGATAAAAGCATATCCGAAATTTTTATGGTCAGGCATGGATAATAGGCTGGAGCCTGTAAAAAACATTTTCTCAATATTGAGAACAATACCTTTAATCTCAAATTCTTTTTCGTTTTCTTCGTATTTTATATTTAATTTATCTCCCGGATTTAGCTTGTTTTCTTCTGCATATTTTTTATCCAACCAAATTCCGGTACTTTCAGCATCATATTTTTGACCTTTAATCAGGTAAGGCTTCATAAACTTATCATTGCTTAATGCAGTAAGTTCTATAAATTGGTTTGTTTGCTTTAATTCACCTCTGATGCTGGTTGAATATGTAATGTCTTTAATTCCTTCAGCGGTTTCAAGTTTATCCATATCTTCATCGGATATTCCCATTGTATATATCCATTGGTTTGCCAGATTGCTTTCTTCCATATATTTTTCAACTGAGACATCCAGTCCGTGCCAAACAACAGCCATCCCGCCATAAATAGCAATGGAGATTAATGTCATAAAAAACACACCAAGAAACTGGGTCCAGTAAGTCTTAACATCTCTAAAGGTTTTTATAAACAGATGTTTCATTACCATTCCACCTGTTCAATTTCTATAGGGCTGGTATTTTTCTCTATATTTTCGACCTTGCCATCTTTCAATTGGATTACTATATCGCCAATATCTTTTAAATTGGAGTTATGAGTGACTATGATTAAGGTGATATCATTTTCTCTGGCAATGTCATTCAGTAATCTTAATATTCTTATGCCGGTCTGCGTGTCCAAAGCTCCTGTCGGTTCATCACATAAAAGAATTTTCGGTTTTTTAACGACTGCTCTTGCTATGGACAATCTTTGCAGTTCTCCACCCGATAGATTAAACGGGAACAAGGATTTTCTTTCTTTCAGCCCGACTGAATCTAAAATTTCATCTACATTCAGATGATTCTTGGTTAAAGATGTTACAATATCGACATTTTCTCTTACGGTAAGAGACGGAATCAGATTATAGAATTGAAAAACAAATCCGATCATATCTCTTCGATAATTTTCCATTTCAGCTGCGGATTTTTTGGTTATATCTTCTCCATCAATCTCCAATTTCCCCTCACTGACAGTGTCCATACCGCCTATTATATTTAACATGGTGGACTTTCCGGAACCTGACGGACCTAAAACTATGGCAAATTCACCTTTTTCAATTGTTAAGCATACCTTGTCAAGAGCTTTGATCTCGTTTGTACCACTTTTATATATTTTAGAAACTTCATTTAGTTTTATCATGTATTCACCCGGACTATTATATAAAAATCATAGTTATTCTTTTTTCAGCACACAAAAATATAATTTCTTAATATCAATGTTAGCATTAGCTAACTTTCTTTTCAATTTTTGTAGTAAGAAAATTGCTGTGTTCTTCCCAATAATATACAAGCTGTCAGGTATTGTTTAGTTCGCTTAATGGTTTAATTCGATTAATTTTTTAAATCCACATATCTATCACATAATCTGTTTATCACCTCATGATCATGACATACCAAAATCATTGGGGTTTGACCTTTTAAGTTCATTATCAGATCGCATATCTCATATTTGGTTTTTTCATCTAAGCTGGAAGTAACTTCATCGAGCAGGATAATTTCCGAGCCTCCTATAAGAGCCCTGGCAATAGCCAGTCTTTGCAATTGACCGCCGGAAAATTGATCAGGGAATTTTCCCGCAATTTCAGCTAATGAAAGTCCCACTTTTCTTAAAATATTATCCAGATCAGATTTCGATTTTTTTACCCTTTTCAGAGCTCTGCCTATCTTTACTGCAGGATTAAATGAAGTTTTGGGATCTTGGGGAACATAGGCAAGCATTTGTCTTTCAAGCTTAGATCTGTCCTTGTAAAATGCTTCTATTCTTTTTCCTTTTAAAAATATTTCTCCGCTGATAGCCGGCCATAAACCGAGTATGGATTTAATCACTGTTGTTTTGCCGGAGCCTGACTGTCCAGTCAGCCCCAGGATTTCACCTTCATATAAACAAAATGAAAAATCTTTTATCGGCGGATTGTTAAGAAGCGGAGCCTTAGCTGTTAAATTCTTGACTTCTAATATGATATTATTCTTACTTGGATTTGATTTGTTGTTTACTGATAACTCTTCTTTATTTGGCTCAAGTTCAAGTACTTCCAGCTTACCCTTGGTTAATTTATAGTGCTTAGCGGATAGACTATCAGCGACATACTTATCATGAGTAATAGTTATCACGGTCGCTTGCAATTCACTGATCAGCAGATTGAGTAATTCCAGAACTTGCTCTCTCGTGTTTTCATCTAGTCCCGATGTGGGTTCATCTAAAATGAGAAGTTTCGGCTTTCTTAATAGTATTCTGGCCAGGGCAACGCGTCGTTTCTGACCGCCGGAAAGTTCTTTGGGATATTTATTTAAAAACTTTTCATCCACCGGCAAATTGAACTTTTTAAGTATTTCTTTACATTCTTTATCAAAAATTTTCTTATTGACGGCTAATTCTTTGAGAATGCACTTAATTTTCATGGTCGGCGTCAAGCTTGCTGCAGGATCTTGATCGAGATGTCCTATTTTGCTGCGAATGGTTTGTAAGTCCTTGCTTTTTGAAAGCAAGCCGTTTTTGATTACTAAATCATCGTCGATCTTAATCGTTGCGGATTCTAAAAACAGTCCCTCGCTTATTTCACCAAGCAAAGCAAAAGCCAAGGTCGATTTCCCTTCTCCGGACTTTCCTAATATACTGATTCTTTCGCCTTTTTCAACAGTCAAGTTCAATTTGTCTAAAATTTGTTTCTGTTTATTAAAGATTGATAATTCTCTGATTTCTATCATGTTCTTTCGATCTCCATGGAATCTACAAAAAAACTAAGCGGAGCAGAGAGTAGAATAATCGCTGCCAAAGGTGCCAGCGAACTCCAAGGGTTTAAGGAAAAACCGGACAAATTTTCAGCAACCATCTTCGGCCACAAAAACGATGAACTATCTAATTGTGAACCTATAAAAGTCACGGAGGAAATCATATATATGGCGGAAATAAAGGAAGAGGACGTGTCTGTTAAAATATTCTTTGACAGGATGGGTATTATTTCTTGAAACATAACTTTTATTTCATTTTCTTCTCTGAGCTTGGCATATTCATAAAATGGAAGGTGAAATAAGGGTCTGATATTACTCTCATAATAGCGTGAAGTAAAAGGCAGAGAAAGTACAGTTGAAATAGGTATGATGGCATATATCGAACCGGAAAAAGCATGATAGACTGCTAAAGATACGACAATAGCCGGAATTACCAGAAGTACATCTAAGCTAAATCTTAAAACTTTGCTGAATTTCTTTTTCCTTGCCAAGTAGACACCTAAGGCTATACCTAAACACCTTGAAAAAACAGCAGTCAATAAAGATGCCAAAAGTAAATCTTTTCCTCCGAGCATGAGTTGGGGTAAAATTGGCCGACCTATATAATCGTATCCCAGATTTAAGGGGCCGCCTTTCCCAAAAGCCAAGCTTTGGCTGGTAAAAGGATCATTAATTAAACCAATAAAAAAGGGACTGATCGACACTATAAGAGCAATAATTAAAAATAAAGAAAGCCAAAACTTTGCTTTTCTTGTCATACAATTTCCTCTTCTCTGATACTTCTTCCGGCTAAAAGATCCGCTAAGGTATAAAAAATGATAGTGATAACTATCAAAAAGCTGCCTATACCCATAACAATCGGTGTTTCCCGGGAATATACAGCCTGAATAAGGGTATAGCCCATTCCGGGATAGGAAGTCAGGGTTTCTACAACCATACTGCCGGCTAATAGATAAGGAACAGTCGATGCCATAATCTGAGTAATTCCCGGTAATGCAGAGGGTAATAAATGAACAAATAAGACTCTGTTCTTGCTTAAACCTGCTAAAAATGCCTCTTTTACATAGGAACTCTTGGCATAACTTTCTATCATCACCCTTAAATGCCTGAACATGGATACAGAACAGATAATCCACAGGCATAGTGACGGCATAAGCATTGATACCGGATTTTGCCAAACTGTCAGCCCCGGTCCGGGAACAGAAAGGACAGGTAAAAGCTTAAGTTTCATACATAAAAACATGATAGCCAATACAGTTAAAACAAATTCGGGCAAAGCAGATAAAATCACTGCGGTTTTTGTCAGTAACCTCGAAAAAGTATTTTTATAATATCCTGAATATACAGCCAAAGGAATGGTTATAATAACCAGTCCGGCAAAGACAATAAGTGCAAGACTTAAAGAAGATGTAAGGGGTGTCTTAATAATGTCGGCCACATTTTTCCCGGATAAAAGGCTCTTGCCTAAATCTCCAAGACAAAAACCTCTCAGCCATCTAAAAAATCTTTCTGATAAAGGTCTGTCAAGACCCATCTTTTGCTGTAATGCCGCCACAGCTTCAGGACCTTCTTTGCCTACTTTATTAGTTGCGGCATCGCCCGGCAATATTTCCATTAATAAATATAAGACAAAGATCGCTAAAAACCATAAAAACAGTATTTTAAATGTAGTTAAAACAAGCTTCACCAAGGAAGCTTGTTTTAGCTTTTTAGAGATTTTATTCTTCATAGTATTTTATTTTTCCGGTACAAAGGTCGCAGTAGCAAGCCAAGGTACCGATTGGTTTGTTTCAGTCTTAAGTCCTTTACGCTGAGCTGAGATATCTTTCTGATAACCCCAGATCAATTCACCACCGTTCTCGTGAATATCTTGAGAAATGTTTTTAATATATGTCGCTTGCTCCTCTTTATCATTTGTGGTGATTGCCTTTTTAAAGCTTTCTTCGGTAAGGTCGGAGTAATATCCGGAAACATTGTAGGGCGAATCTTTTAAGACTTGGGATCTAAACTCTGCCAGAGGTGTACGATTCATCCAATAGAATGTAAAGGCAGATTTTTGATATAGTTCACCCATTTGAGCAAAGAACGTTTGCGGATCCAATTCTTCAACCGTGACATTTACTCCGACATCCGCAAAGTCTTGAACCATCATTTTGGTCGCATTAGTTAAGCCCGGTATAGTATCTGACGTAACAATGGTAAATTCCGTGATACCTTTCTCTGCGAATATTCTCTCAGCCTCTTCCTTATCCATTTTTATCTGCTCAATATCTTCAGGATAAGTAGCAAAACCCTTGCCCAACATGTCATTACCAATTTCACCATATTCACCCAAGAGGGTTGTGACCAACTTTTCTCTATCCACAGTCAGTTTGGCGGCATATCTCACTTCCGGATCATCAAAAGGGGCAACCCTTGTATTCAAAACCAACTCCAATGCTGTTGCTCCATCTAAAGAACCCTCCGGTAATTCAATACCGTCTTCCTGTGAAAGAATTTGAACTGCCGCTGCGTCAAGACCCCAGGCATAGTCTATTTCTCCTGTCTGCAAGGCCCTTGCCTTGGAAGCAGAGTCAGGGATATTCAAAAGTGTCACTTCCGGGATGGCAGGTTTTCCGGCATAATATTTTTCGTTGGCTTTTAATACATATCCCGTTTGCGGATCACCTTTATCATAAACATAGCCACCTGCACCGACACCGTCAAAAATTCCTCCCTTAGCTATAGGTGACCACATTGCGAGTACCGATTCTATAAAATCGGATGTCGGCTCTTTTAAAGCAAGTGTAGCTTGATTACCCTCAGCTGTTGTTTTGTCAAAATCAATATTTCCGTACATAGCTTGGTAATACGGTGCTGCAGCAATATATTGCAGTGAATCGATAATATCCTGTCCCGTTACTTCAACACCATCAGAATATACCAATCCCTCTTTCAAGGTTACGGTATAAGCATCTAATGTTTCATTTGCTTCTATCGATTCTGCCATTCTTAAAGTCGGACCGTCATAATGCATGCTTGCTAACGAATCATAGATGGACATCATCAGCAACATTCCACCCGGCGATGTCACCATAGTCGGATCAAGAGTATCATCCGGGCTAAATAGCGCTCCCACTTTTAACGGTGCAGATCCCTCGTCTTCTTGATGTATTTCGTCTTCCTGTTGTATCTCGTTTTCTTGCTGCATTTCATCTACTTGCTGTGTTTCGTCTTCCTGTTGAGCTTCATCTTCTTGCTCAGTTTCATCGCCTGTAATTTGTGGCTTTTGTAGTATATCATCTACATCTTTGCCCTCTTCTGTTTCTGTTTTCTGTCCGCAAGCACTTAGCAAAAGGACTATGACCAATAACAAACTAATAATCGATTTTTTCATTTTCTTTTCTCCTGTATAATAATTAAATCTTTTTTATAACTTTTTGATAAATTAATAACTGTAATCGCCAGTACTAATACATCGAGCAATGGCTGTGAATACCATATCCCCATATTTCCGTAGAATTTAGGCATTAAGAGAATCATCGGAACAAATAATATTACCTGCCTTAACATGACCAACAAACCTGCTGTTTTCCCATCTCCTATTGATTGGAAATATGTCACTGTCATGATTACAATCCCATAGCTTATAAAACTTGAGAAGAACACTCTGAAATAGTTGATTCCTTGGTTTAAAACCTCATCTTTTGCACCGAACAGTACAAATAGTTTTTCAGTAAAGATAATGGATGGTAACCAAAATATTGCCGCTAAAACTGTAGAGCTGATTAAGAATGTTTTCATGATCTCTTTGACCCTTAAATATTGTTTAGCACCGTAATTTGTACCTACTGCAGGTTGTAAACCCTGGCTCATTCCCCAAATCGGGATGAAAGAGAAGGCTTGTGTCTTCATGCATATTGCCATTACGATTCCGCTGATCTCACTTCCGTATATAAAAGCTTGCTTGTAATATAAAGTTTGTTGAACTATGGAAAGAACCTGCATTAACATTGCAGACAAACCTACGCTGAATACTTCTTTCGAGATGGTTTTATCATAGTTTACCTTTTTGATTTTTACCGTTTCACTTTTTGATTTGAAATGCACAAAGGTAATGACAGCTTGAATGAATTGAGCTGAAATTGTCGCTATAGCGGCACCTTCTATGGCTCGGTCGCCCATGGCAATCATTAATATCGGGTCCAATATTATGTTGATTAATGCTCCCGCACCCATGATTAACATTGCTTTTTTCATCAATCCCTGACCACGCATCAGCATATTTGCACTTTGCATAAAATTAACGAAAATAGAACCGATGAAAATTACCCTGATATAACGAATTGCTAATCCTTTTATTTCTTCGGTTGCATTGACCAAATCAAAATAATATGGTGAAAAAATGATTCCCAAAACTGTAATTATTGCTGATAATAAGGCGATCCAGAACAATAAATTGTCCATTATTTTACTTATCGTCTCTTTATCGTTTTTTCCGATTGCTCTACTTAGTACTGAAGCTGACCCCACTCCGATTAAAGTTGAGATTCCGGTGTTCAGTAAGGTCAGAGGTGTGGATACGGATATAGCTGTCATTGCTTGCTGACTGATAATATTTCCTGCAAAAATCCCGTCCGCTAAAGGATATAATCCCACTACCACCATTCCGATAATTGCCGGAACGGATAATTGCAGCATCAAACGAAAAGGCTTTTTAGTTAATAGATCTTGTTTTACATTTTGTTCTTGCTTCATCTTTTATACTCTTTTCTAAAACTTATAGACTTCAATTGATTTGTATCAAACCAATTGCCATTGAGAAGCACTGATTCTGTAATCCCAGAATTTTTTGTAGGCTCCCTCCTTTTTAATCAGATCGTCATGCATACCATATTGTTCGACTCTCCCATCTTCCGACAAAACAACGATCTTATCTGCCGTCTGAATAGTTTCCAGTTTATGAGCGATGACGAGCAGAGTGGCATTCTTCCGTAATTCCTCCATGGACTTGACAATATGAGCTTCATTTTCGGCATCCAAGGCACTTGTTGCCTCATCTAACAAAACGATCGGAGATTTTTTCAGAAGTGCCCTTGCAATAGACACTCTCTGTCTTTCACCACCGGAAAGAGAAGAACCTCCCTCTCCCACACGGGTTTCCCAACCGTCGGGCAGGCGATCCGCAATTTCTGTTACACCGGCCAAATCACAAGCGCTCTGAATCTCTGCCTCGCTTGCAGCCGGATTACCCATCCTGATGTTGTCCAACAAGCTTTCGTTAAAGAGGTAAACGTCCTGGAAGACCATGGATAGCTGACCCATCAGTTCACTCGTGGTTAAATCCCGGACGTCTACTCCGCTGACCTTAATACTTCCGTGATCTACGTCATAGAATCTGGCGATCAGATGTTCGATCGTCGTTTTACCTGAACCGGATGGTCCGACTAAGGCACACATTTCTCCGGGTTTTACGCTAAAGCTGATATCGTTTAAGACCACATTTTCTTTGTCATATGAAAATTTGACATCTTTCAGTTCGATAGACCCGATCTCTTTGAAGTCTTGTGAAACATCAACTTCTTGCAATTCTTGCGTATCCATCAAGCTGTCAATACGATCCATTTGCTGACGTCGTTCTTCCGTTCCCATAACATTACCCGAAACATCTTCCAACATCTTAGAAAAGCTCAAGACCATACCGATACAGGCAATCGCTGAAATGGCATTAAGGGAACGGTTTATGGCAAGAGCTACAATGAGAATAATAGAAATGGTGACAAGCATTTGTTTTGCTATGCCGCCGATAAGATTTCCCAGCGACTGCCAAGCGAGGGACTTTCTGCCAATTACATCCGCTTGAACAAGTGATGAAGATAAGGCTTCATAATTATTGGAAGCGTGACAAGCTCGAAGTGCTCCTTGACATTTGGCAAATTCCACCATACGTGAGGCGACCTCTTCTTCAGTCGGTTCGCTCATTGCTTTACCTTTGTTAAGCAAGAACTTTGACAGATTGAGAATCAAGAGATAGACGGGAATTCCTAAAGTCAATAATAATCCCAATCGGTAATCCCATACCCATGATAATATAGCTATAATTGCCAAAGAAGCTATCGTTCTGAAATTCTTGTAAAGATAATGTGCTGCAACAGAGGCTAAATTCATCATTTCCGCTGTAACCATCCGAGATAAGATGCCGGCTGTATCGGCTTTGAACGTGCCTAAAGGCAGTTTGGAAATCTTATCGCCTACCTGATGATGTACATCATGCATAAAGCCCAATGCTCCGAGATATGCTGTTTTTTGACCTATAAAATCGATGATTATCGACAATAGCCCGACACCGAGGAGAATGCCTAGCCAAGCCCAAAAAGAAAATCCGAAAACCGGTTTGTTTTCTGCTAAAGAGACAAATGCAGGCATAATAATCATCAAGGCAAGCCCGTTCAACACCCCCGAAATCAAGCCCAAAGCATAACCGGTTTGCACTTTGTGCCAATGTATCTCGGACATGTATCTTTTAAATCTGAAAAATAAAGATCGCTTTTTCATTTTATAACCACCTCATGTTTTGTAGATTGTTTGAGCAGAGCTCTGTAATGAGCATTACCGAGCAGTTCTTCGTGACGACCCTCATCACTGATTTTTCCGTTTTCCATAATGATTAATTTATCTGCTCCTTGAATTGCTCCGGGTCTATGAGCAATAACCAAAACGGTTCTGTCTTTAATTAAATAAGATAAAGCTTTTTGAATTTCCGCCTCCGATTCCGGATCGGCAAAGGCGGTAGCCTCGTCTAAGAGCAAAACCGGTGCATTGATTAAAATCGCTCTGGCGATAGCCAGCCTTTGTTCCTGACCGCCTGAGAATTTTGTATCAGTTCCCAAAACGGTATCGTAACCTTTCGGCAGCGTTTCAATGTAGTCATGGATCTGGGCTGCTTTTGCCGCCTTGACCATATCCTCATAACTTGCATCGGGTCTGCCTAAGCAAATGTTTTCTCTAATCGAAATATTAAGAAGTTGGGCATCTTGCAGAACGAAGGCAACTTGATTGTATAATGTGTCCTCACTCATATCCTTGATATCTACTCCGCCAATTTTTACAGAACCTAAATCGGGATCGTTAAATCTTGCAATTAAGGTAGCGAGCGTTGTTTTTCCCGAACCTGAAGGACCGATCAAGGCACTGACCGTTCCTTGCGGAAGTTTTAAATCAACGTCTTTCAGGGCTTCTGTTTCGCCGTAAGCAAAAGAAACATTTTCAAACTCAATCGACGAATCTGCAGGTTTTTTGTCAAGTTTGGTTTCAGGCAGTGTTTTCAAATCCAAAACATCGCATAACCGAACACCGGCAGATCCTGCCAATTGGTATGCCCAGGCAATGCTTGACAGGGTAATCAAAGTTTGCGGGAGTTCCAAGGCAATTAATGTCGTAGTCAGAACTTGAGCCATATCGACATAACCGGCATTGATCAGCAAGGCTCCGCCTCCTAAATTGACCAATAAAAGTACCGGGATCGATATCCAGGACAAAGCTAAACAGGATGACGATACTAGTGGAATACACCAGTTATGATAAAATTTAGTAAATTCATCCGCCGCATCCAAGTAATTGCGATGTGCTTTTCCGGCTCTGCCGAAGGCTTTGACTACAGTAATTCCCGAAACGAACTCCACCATAGTTGAAGAAACTTTTCCGAGCTTTGTGTCCATCTCGGCTGTTTTCTCGGGCATCCCTTTCATAGAATGACCATAAAACAACACATGGATCGGAATCGTCGCAATCGATAAAAGCCCTAAACGCCAATCTACATAAAAAGCGTAAATTAAAAGCGACAAAGGTGTGACAACCGCATTCAATTGATCAATCGGTCCATGGGCGATTATAGTATGCACAGTTTGTGTGTCGTCCTGAACCGCCTTGCGAATCAGTCCCGAATTAGATTCGCTAAACCATGATAGAGGAGCTTTGGACATTCTTCCGACAATTTGTCTTCTTAATATATTTCTTAACTTTAAATCTGCAAAGTGAGTTACAAGCAGAGAAGTGAAATAGAGAAATGTTTTTAATGAGAAAAACAGAATAAGCAACCTGCAGGCATTCCATATCTCCGGCCATTGCATTTCACCCAACCGATAGGATGTAATCAGTCGTCTGCCGATTTCCGTCAATGCCACATAAGGAGCGATTGACAAGATCCCGGACAAAACAGTTAAAATTTGTGCAAAGAAAATACGCCCCCGCACCGGGACTCCAAGTCTTTTTAGCGCAGATTGTCCTGCTTTGGACTTTTGTTTATTGTTAATATTTTCATTTTCTTTCGACTTTTTATCAGCCTTATTTGACTTTTTATCAGCCATGAAAGAACTCCTTCCTAAGCCTCAACAGTGCTTCATCGGTTAGTCTTTGCTAACCAATGTTTAAAAAAATACTCTACTTTTCTTTGTCGTAATATTCAAAGTAGAGTTTAATTACTTCGATAAAGAATTTTCTGTTTTTAACAAAAATTTCTCTGGCATCAAGGATTTCACATCCCAGCATAATTGTATTCATAAAGTACATCATAAAATCCGTAGCAAAACATTCGAAATCTCCAATGCTTGCATTTGTCATGTCTGCATGAGTAAGATCAAGTGTTTCTTCAACTAAAACAGGGTACAAGCCTCTCAGTTCTGTATTATTTTTAAGAGCTTGCAAATAGATGACATATACGCTCATCAAGTCACTTTCATCCAGCATTTTGTCAACCAACATTTCAGCCAATGCCTGCTTATCAAGTCCTCCGGAATAATTTGCCATGAATTCATTCATTTTGGACACACGATATGACATACCTTCTCTCATCAAGTCATGCAAAATATCTACGGTACTTTTGTAATAATAATAAAAACCGCCTTTAGACAAAGAAGTTTCAGCTATGATGTTCTCCATAGTTGTGGCGCTGAAACCTTTAGCTATAAATACTTTCTTAGCTGCGTCTAAAATTTCTTTTTTTCTGATTTCTTTGATAGTTGGTTTTCTTTTTTCCAAAATATTGCCTGCTTTATCTTTTGTTTTTCGACGCCAACGTCGATTTATGTTTAATGTTAGCATTGCCTAACATATTTGTCAACAGTAATAATCTCTATGATTTTTTATTAAAAGTAATATTATGTGAAAATAAATTTTCGTTTGTTTATATATTACTTTTCAAATTATTCTTTTTATTCTTTTTTCCTGTTTCTTTGTTATAGCAATAAAGAGCCCCCGGTGAAGAGCTCTTTATCTGTGTAAGGTAAGGAGAGAAACCATAATAGATATCTCTATTTGCTTAACATGTTAGCATAGGCTAACTCCGGAATCAATCTACTTTTTCAATAAATATATGTGCTGATTTTTAAAAGAATCATATAAATGTACTGTTTCAATTAAGACTTAGTTTTATTACAGAGCTGATCGTTATCCAGACTTTTATTTTATTTATGATATCTGACACTAATAATTGCTGGTTTATGTTTGGCGTTAATTATTAGTGAATTAATAAGTTAGTAACAGGTGTTGTGACGGTGTTAAACAAGGCAGTTATATCCTGTTTCTGCCAGGAGATTCATGCAAATCATGATTTATTACTATGATATAATAATCTGAAATATTTGGCATTATAAAACAATATGGAAGGAAATTAGCATGGAGAAAAAGGAATTTTCGTTAGAAGATATTGACTATATGAGAAAAGCCGTAGAATTTGTATTGAAAGAGTATGCGTCTCCCGGTAAAAAAAGAATTAAAGTAGCCCAAGCAACAGGATTAGATTCAAGTGTTGTTGGAAAGTATAATCGTGGAGTATTAGATTACGGAAATATGCGAGCAAGTAATTTTTTGAAAGTGTTTGAATTTTATATCAACAACTTTCAAAACAACGCGTGATCATACAAATTGAACAAACAATAGTTCGTTCAATTGTTCAAGATGCCGAATTGTTGAATTTCATCTTCTAAAATCATTATCATGGCATAATTGCCGTCTAATAATGTATAATATTAAAGTACAATTAATATTGTCTATATCGTATCTTGATAGCCAGTTAGCAGAACTGCACGGTTTTTTGACCAACTTCAAACCGTGGAATAGAGAGTGTCGTACGCAGGAAGCAAACCGGGAGCCGATGATATATTGCGATGAATGTGAGAGCGGACAGAGCGAGATGATCATTGTCTGAACGTAACCTGTAGGGCAAAAATTCTAGTCGGATCAATATCTGAATTATTGTTGTATTAATATACTGCATATTATTGACGTAATCTCGGATGGAAATTTAGAGGATTAGAATTTAGCATTTAGTGAAGAACTTCACTAATTACGATACGGTAGAAAAACATGTGGTATTTCTGAATTATAAATTGTCTTGATTCAGTTATATTATTTTATTTTGTTGATGGGAATAAAAATAACACGAACTAGAAGTGCCATCACCTTTGCTTCAATTTCTAGAGTCAGCAGAGAAAAGCTCAAGCACTCCTAGTTATGTTTTTTGAGATATCGTTAACGATACTCTTGTTTGTGGTAACCAATGTCGTAAACATTGGAGCCTGAGGCGGGAATCGAACCCGCGACCGATTCATTACGAGTGAATTGCTCTACCCCTGAGCCACTCAGGCAAATTTGGTGGAGATGACGGGAGTTGAACCCGTGTCCGAAAATGCCTCCGTTAAGATTTCTCCGAGTGCAGTCATTACTTTAAATTTCCTGACATTGACCTTTAATGACAAAGTTCAGTGGCAGTAGCTTCATAATACAATCAAATCGCAAAGCTTTGAGATGAAGGTTCGCCTCTTTTACCTCCTAAAGGCAAGGTCTGCGAATCGACAGGGAATTCGCCTTGCAGATCAGGCGGTTCCCGGAGCAGCTTTTATTAAGCAGCTGCTAATACCGGTTGTTTTTCGGCATTTAAAAGTTTCTCCGTTTTTTAAAGAGGCCAACGGAACCCTCTACTCGCTATCCTAATTTCAACAATCCCGTCGAAACCAGTGCATCCCCATATGATCCGGCACAATTCCGGATATCAAAGATAGCATATTTTACAATTAGTTACAAGTTTGCATGGGGAAATCAGTAATAATCTTATTCTCAATCTTATGAGAATTCTACTGGAAATTGCTTCCATAGAAGTACATCTGTTGGCGGACTTCCAGGAACGCAATTTCCAATTATTTTCTCCTAAATGTAAAATCTTCCGAAGCGATATTAAAACAATTTTTGGCGGGTCTTGTAAGATTTTAGCTTTACTCTATAGCCCGGTATTCCGGCATGTTTCAACATAGCCGAACATGTCTTGTAAGATATAAGCTTTACTTTATAGAGCTTCAATATATTCCACTGCGGTTGATGGTATAGCTTGAGAATATAAGCTTTACTTTATAGAGCATCAATATACTCCTCTATTGCAGTCACAAGTGCAACCATATCCTCCGGATACACATCGCCGATATTGCCTAATCTGAATGTAGGTATTGCAGTCAGCTTACCGGGATAGATGACAAATCCGTTTGCCTTCAGCTTCTCATACAATTTGGAGAAATCCAGATTTCCAAGTTCAAAGGTTGTAATAATATATGATTGATTTTCAGGCTTAATAATAGGTCGGATGTCGAGTTTTTCAAGTCCACGTACGAGAATTTCATGATTTTCCATATAGCGTTTTCTACGGGCTGACAGTCCTCCTTCTTTGATGTATTCATCAATAGCCTGCCTCAGTGCCAGCAACACATTAGTAGGCGATGTAAAACGAAACTTGCCGTCACCGGAGAAAAAGCATTGATATTGGTCGAACAGATCAAGGCTGTGTGATAAAGAATTGCCGCCACTTCCCTCGATCAGCGATTTCTTAACTATCACAAACGCCAGCCCCGGCAATCCCTCCAGGCACTTATTCGAGCTTGCCGCCAGCGCATCAATGTCAAGACCCGGCATATCGATATCATAAGCCGCAAAGCTGGACATGGCATCCACAAAAACTTTCTTGCCGTAAGATTTTGCAAGTTTAGTCAGTTTTTCGAGAGGGTTAATAATACCGGTTGTGGTTTCACAATGAACAAACACAACCACGGCAATATCTTTATCTTGTTGCAACTTCTTTTCAACCGCATCTGTATCGATCGGCTGAGTCATATCAAACGTCAGATGTTCATAATCTTTACCTGCGTTATCTGCAATAGTCAGCATTCGTTTTCCATACTCACCGTTGACTAAAAACAAGATTTTTTCGTTTTTACCACACAGACTGTTTATCATGGCCTCTACCGCATATGAACCGCTTCCCTGAAGTAAAACGGTCGTGTAATTATCATCGGCAGAAACATGAGTGATGTCGTTTATTACAGAATTGGTAATCGCTTTATACTCATCATCCCATGTGCAATGATCGGTAAGCATGGCGTGTTTAACAGAGTAGCGAGTAGTCAGCGGTCCGGGTGTCAGTAATTTCCGGGCGGCATTTTGGGCAAGCTTGCGGTTGATATCATCGATAACATCTGAAAGCTCGTCCATGTCGTCAATGATGTAATCCGCTCCTGCCTTGTAATATGCAGCACGAACGACTGCTTTGCGATCGTTGAGCTCGTTCTCTGACAAGGCGGAAACTTCATCACGTGTGAGTCCGAGTTCTGACGAACCCATGATAATTCCCACAGTCCAACAATCGGCATTTTTTCCTTCTTCTATATCAGAGAGAGTATCTCCGACTTTTACGGCTTCTCGCGTATCTGAAATGCCGAATTGCATGAGATTGTTCCAGATCATATACGGATATGGTCTGCCTTTAGCCGTCCGGTCGGCACTGATCCAGAAATCCGGGGAATATCCCCTGTCAGCCACTTTTTGTAAAATGCCTTCCATCATTTTGGAAGTGTAGCCCGTTGTAGAGCCGATTTTGATCCCTCGCTCCCGCAGGGAAGCAACCGTTTCTACAACATAATCCTTAATATCGCAGTGCTGTTCGATATTGGCAAAAAGAGTTTTTTCAAATACTCCATATGCCTGTAAAATCTGTTCTTCAGAAATCGGTTCCGGAAGCATCGCGGCAATTGCTCTGGTATGATCAAGTTTCAAAAGCCCCATCGGCTTGCGCGCCATTTCATTGTTTATGTCTATGCCGATACTTTTAAATCCGTCGATAAATCCTTTTACCGGTGCGAAACAGCCATAATCTATGGTTGTTCCTGCCCAATCGAAAATAACCGCTTTAATAGCTTTTGCCATTTTAAACCTCCAAAATTTCTCTATATATATTTTTAATTGCAGCTTCAGTAAATCGAACCGGATTGTTATTCAATCTTTGAAGATTCACCGAATTTGTCAATATCTCCAAATCAGCTGCCTGTGCGTTTTGAGGAGGAAAAATTTCCAGATTCTGCAACATAACCTCAAAAAACAAAATGGCATCTTCATGATTTTGTCTGCCAAGTGCATTTGCAATATTATCAAAATTCCGCATCTGCCTCCAAACTTTCGGAAAACAAATAGTAACCGCATGACCATGCGGCAAGCCATAAAGAGTAGTGAGTTTATAACTCATCGCGTGGGGTGCTGTGGTTGTCGTGATATTGATCGCTTTACCAGCTATATTGGAAGCATAAAGCATTTGCTTATTTCCTTCATTATCATTTTGTAAAAATTTTTCCATATTACTGAGAGTCAGATCAATCGCTTGTTTGGAGTATATAATAGTTTTTTGAGTCGCCTTTTTTAACCACCAAGACTCAATCGCCTGGCAGAGTGCATCAAGCATAGTACATTTTTTTTGATACAAAGGAAGTGTTTTGAGCAGATCCGGCTGCAAAATAACATATTCCGGCAAGAGCCTTTTATCAGCTATGGACTCTTTTTCACCATTTATATGATTTTTCATAGTTGTAAGTAAAATTATTTTTATTTAAATTACTTCTACTATACAAGGTCAAATGCTTACAGTTATTGACATATGCCAAAAATAATGTAAGATCTTCGTTAATGGCAAAGGTGGCGAGTACCGCCTTTGTAAGGGATCAGGCAATGGCTGCGGTCATGGATGTATCAAGCAGCGGCGCAAAAGATGTATGAATACAAGTTGCAGATAACATCTGAGACAATAAATATACTTTTTGAAAAAGGATGGTGACTAAATTATGTTAATTAAAACTTTAGTGGAAAACACAGCTATATCAAAAGATTATGGCAGCGAGCATGGTCTTAGTCTGTATATCGAAACAAAGAACAATAAAATTTTGTTTGATGTTGGTGCAAGCGATTTGTTTTTGAAAAATGCCAAAAAACTGAATGTAAATGTTGCCGATGTTGATTTTCTTGTAATTTCACATGGACATTACGACCATGGCGGAGGGCTAAAAGCATTTTTTAATGAAAATACAAAAGCCAAAACATTTATGCATCATCTTACTTTCGGCAAATATTATGCAACCCGTCCCAATAGAAAAGACAACCAATTAGATTATATTGGACTAGATGAAAACCTGAAAGATAACAAACAAATCATCTTCACATCAGAAAGCTTTTTGATCGGAGATGGAATCGAATTATTCTCAAACGTTATTCAAAAAGGAGCACCACTAAAATCAAATAACGGTTTACTCATGGACCAAAACGGACAAAAGATACAGGATACTTTTGCCCATGAACAAAATCTCATCATTGAGGAAGACGGTACAACACTTTTGATTACAGGCTGTGCTCATAACGGTATTGTAAATATTCTGGACCATTTCCATTCAATCAAAGGATACATGCCTGATTATGTAATCGGCGGTTTTCATCTTTTCAGCGGCTCAGGCGGTTACGAAACCCCTGAAAGAATTGATGAAATCGGCAGATATCTGATGGAAACAAAAACAAAGTTTTATACCTGCCATTGTACAGGAATAGAACCTTATCAGAGACTGAAAGCTACCATAGGCGACAGGGTCGATTATCTGGCAGCAGGTAGTGAAATTATTATCTAAATTAAAAACACAAAATTAAATATGAGTGTAAAATGCAAAAACTATATAAATTTGGAGAATATAAAAATGCTTAAAATTGCTGTAGCTATTGACAACGGATTAATAACTGAACATTTCTGACTTAATTTTGCGTCTGAGATTGATTGTTATTTTCAGTAAGAGTAGCAACTACTTGGGAGCCGGTATCTTTAACTGTACTGATGGCTTTGAAACCGGTGTCCTTAACGGAAGTGATCGCCCTTGAGCCGGTGTCCTTAACGGAAGTAATCGCCCTTGAGCCGGTATCCTTAACTGTCATGATTGCTTTGGAGCCAACATCTTTAACCGTGTCTGCTGCCCTTGATTTTGTGTCTTTTACTTTGGTAATAGCTTCAGAACCTTTGGTTAATACCGAGGCTGCTACTTTAGCACCTTTCTCGCGAATCTGGTCGGTTATTCTGGTTTTTTCTTCCGAATTAAGAGATTTTTCTCCGGGGCCGACCATTTGATCTCCAGAATTCAAAGCTTCTTTTAAGGAGTTGGCAATTTGTTCTTTTTGGATTGCTCTGATTGCTTTAGCCTGATCGCCATATTCGTTTTTGATTGCAGTTGAGATCATCAGCTTAATTCTGTTCAGCTGATTGACTTCACTGGCACCCGGATCATAGTCGATTGCTACAATATTGCTTTCCGGATATTGATGACGTATTTCTTTGATCATACCTTTGCCGGTTACATGATTCGGCAAGCAGGCAAAAGGTTGTACACAAATAATATTTGGTGCTCCGGCTTCAATTAATTCAATCATTTCTGCTGTTAAGAACCAGCCTTCTCCCATTGCATTACCTAAAGAAACGATCTGTTGTGCCGATTCTGCCATCTTATAAATTGAATTTGGCAACATAAATTTACCGTTGGTTTTAGCTAAACGGTTTTTAGCATGTTTGCGATATTTTTCCAAGATTGAAATGATTAGTTTACCGCCTAAAGCAGCAGATTTGCTATTGCCTAAATTATCGGCTTGCCATTGCGGATTGAAACCACAATAAAGGAAAAAGTCGATTAATCCCGGCATCACGGCTTCGCAATCTTCTTGCTCGATTACATCAACCACCTGATTGTTCGCACCCGGATGAAATTTCACCAGAATTTCTCCGACAACACCTACAAGCGGTTTACGTGGTATAGCCAGCATTTCATAGTTATCGAAAGCTTCGACAATTGCCGTAACTAATGTTTTAAAATTATAGGTTTTATCTTCACGCCTTAAATAAGCTCCGCTGATGTCCATCCATTTGCGATACAGCTGATTTGCTTCGCCGGGAAGTTTTTCATAAGGACGAATTCTTAACAGGCAAGTTAAGAACAGGTCTCCTAAGACTGCTGCCTGAATCACCCGGTGTAAATCAGGCAAACTTAATTCCATACCGGGGTTTGATTCGAAACCTTGAGTACTCAGGGCGATTACCGGTACCTGCGGCATGCCCGCATCCGCTAAAGCTTTTCGTAAAAAAGCCACATAATTGGTTGCGCGGCAACCTCCGCCGGTTTGGGTAATTGCCAATGCTGTTTTGTCAGGATCATATTGACCGCTCTGTAAAGCGTTGATAAATTGCCCGACTACTATTATGGTCGGAAAACAAGCGTCATTATGTACATATTTCAAGCCGACTTCAATATCTTCAGCACTGGTTTTTTTCAAGATTTTCAGATTGATTTTGCTCGGCTTCAAGGCTTGCTCGATTAATTCAAAGTGAATCGGTGCCATTTGAGGTGCTAAAACCGTATATGTTTCCGCCATTTCTTTCGTAAATTCAACCCGATGATTTAAGTACGGCACCGCTTTTTGACAGTTTAGGTTACAAGACGACAGCGGAACTGAATTGCGGTCTGACAGTTGAGTAGGCTGGATTGCAGCATACGCTGACGATTGAGTTGAATTATGTTGACTGAGAGATTTTTGTTGTCTGTTCTGCTCTAATCCGGCAATCCGGGCGGCTTGATTCATTTTTTTCACTTCATGCTCAACTTGTTCTTTGGCTGAGATTAAGCGGGCGAAACGCTGTTTTACAGCTTCACGTTCATCCATCGCCACTTTCAAAGAGCGTAAGCGAATACGAGCTGCACCCAGATTACTTACTTCATCAATTTTTAAACAAGTATATAATCTGTTCTGACTTTCCAGGATTTCTTCCGTTTGATCGGTTGTTATCGCATCAATGCCGCAACCGAAAGAATTGAGTTGAACTAATTCCAAATTATCATTTTCGGCAACAAATGCAGCAGCTTCATAGAGTCTGGAATGGTATGTCCATTGATCGACAACTCTGATCGGACGTGCCAAATAGCCTGGACGGGCAACTGAGTCTTCGGTCAAAACCGCCATACCTAACGAATTAATCAATTCCGGAATCCCGTGATTAATCCCGGGATCAATATGATACGGTCTGCCCGCCAGAACAATGCCTTTTTTCTGATTAGCTTTCAGCCAGGCAACAACTTCATCACCTTTTTGCTGGATATCTTCTTTATAGGCTGCCATTTCCTGATAGCCTTTGGTTACAGCTTGTTTGATTTCCGATTTCTTGATATTCCAATCTGCCAATACTTCAGCCAGACGTTTAATTAATTTTTTCTGATTGTGAAGCGGCAAATAAGGTGTCAATAATTTGATTTCGGATTCAGCTACACTGTCCATATTGTTTCTGATAACATCGGGATAGGATACCACAATCGGGCAATTATAATGATTGTCACTGTTTTTATCTTCTTGTACCTCATATGGAATACCCGGATAAAAGATCGTCTTAATTTTCTTGTTGATCAAATCCTGGATATGCCCGTGAGTCATTTTTGCCGGATAACAAACACTCTCACTGGGGATTGTGCTCATACCTTTTTCAAACATTTTGTGATCTGATTTTCCGGATAAAACTACCCGGAATCCCAGTTCGGTAAATATCGTGAACCAGAGCGGATAATTTTCGTACATGTTAAGTGCCCGCGGCAGACCGATCATTCCTCGTCTGGCTTCTTCCGGTTTCAGCGGTTTATAATGATTAAAAGTTCTCTTATACTTATATTCATAGAGATTCGGCAGTTTGTCCTCTGCTTTAATTTCAACACCGGCACCGCGTTCACATCTGTTGCCTGAAATGAAACGACTGCCGTCGGAAAAGGTCGAGATTGTCAATTTACAATTATTCGGGCAAAGACCGCAATTGGCAAAGGTTGTATCCATGCGGAAATCGGCAAGTTCAGGCAAGGTCAGAACTGTTGATTCAGAAATACCGTTCCAGCGTTGACCGGCTATTAAAGCCGCACCGAAAGCTCCCATCAAGCCGGCTATGTTCGGCCGCACGACTTCTCTGCCGCAGATCTGTTCAAAACAGCGCAACACCGCATCATTGAGAAAAGTTCCGCCTTGAACTACAACATGCTCGCCCATATCGGCAGGATCTTTAATTTTGATAACTTTGTAAAGTGCATTACGCACAACTGAATAGGATAAACCGGCGGATATATCGCCGACTGTCGCACCTTCTTTTTGTGCCTGTTTTACTCGGGAATTCATGAACACTGTACAACGTGAACCGAGATCAACCGGATTTTCCGCTTCCAGAGCAGCTTGAGCGAAATCGGCAATCCCTGAATCAACCGATGAAGCAAAGGTCTGGAGAAATGAACCGCAACCTGAAGAACATGCTTCATTCAGCATAATATGGTCGATCACACCATCTTTGATATGCATGCATTTCATATCTTGCCCGCCGATGTCAATAATAAAATCCACTCCGGGCAGGAAAAATTCAGCACCGCGATAATGAGCCATGGTTTCAATTTCACCCTGATCTACCTTTAATGCGGCTTGAATCAGTTTTTCACCGTAACCGGTTACACAGGAATTAGCAATCCACGCTTCTTCAGGTAAAAGCGCATAAAGTTCTTTCAGGATTTTTATAGTACTGTTGACCGGGCTGCCACCGTTACTGCCGTACCAACTGTAAACCAGATCACCTTGTTTATTGATCAAAATTGCTTTGGTAGTCGTACTGCCGGCATCAATTCCCAGAAAACACGGTCCTTTTGCAATTTCAATATCATTAATTTCAACTGATGCTTCAGCATGACGTGCATTAAAACTTTCACGCTCCGCTTGATTCTTAAAAAGCGGCGACATCGTCAGGACATCGCTGCCGATTTGATCAGCTTCACGAAAACATGCAATGGCTTCAGTCAGATTGACTAAACGGCTTTCATCGGATAACATCGCAGCTCCGATTGCAACATAAAGTTGGGCATTTTCCGGTACGACAAATTTATCTACCTGAGCCACTAAAGTTCGTTCAAAAGCTACCCGTAATTCAGATAGAAAATACAAAGGTCCGCCCAGGAAAATGACATTACCCTTAATTTGACGCCCTTGTGCTAAACCGGCAATCGTTTGATTGACTACTGCCTGCAAAACCGATGCCGCCAAATCGGCTTTCGGTGCACCTTCATTCAACAAGGGCTGCAAATCGCTTTTGGCAAAAACCCCGCAGCGCGAGGCTATCGGATAAATCGTCTCATATTGTTTTGCCAGTTGATTCAGACCTTGCGCATCGGTTTGCAAAAGTTGTGCCATTTGATCAATAAATGAACCGGTGCCGCCGGCGCATGTTCCGTTCATTCTTTGCTCGGTTTGCGGTTTCAGAAAAGTAATTTTGGCATCTTCGCCGCCCAGCTCAATAATACAGTCGGTTTCCGGATAATAACATTCAATGACTTCCGTTTCCGCAATAACTTCCTGTACGAAAGGAACATCTAAAATTTGAGCAACTGTTAAGCCGCCGGAACCGGTCAGGCTGATTTTGAATAATTGCTCCGGGAATTCAGCATTGATTTCTTCAAGAATCAGATCGATTCCGCCTCTGATATCCGAATTGTGCCGCTGATAAGAATTATAAATTATATTGTTTTCCGGATCCAAAACCACAGCTTTAATCGTAGTTGATCCGATATCAAATCCCAAACGGACATAATTATTATGATCCAAATTATCTTACCTTCCAAAAGCTCACAGCATAAATCAAAATTGCGTGTTGTACAGCTTTATAACTTATTATTAAAAAGTTAAAATAATTAAAACTAGTTAAAAATTTTTAACCAAACACTGTTATTATAGTTCATCTTAACAAAAAATTCAGTTGTTAATACAATGATTTTAAAAAAAGATGCTGAAGCAGGTTTGTGCAACCCTCATCAACATCTCCTTTTTATCAATCAATATACTTTAAGATCAAAGAACAATCTGCTTTTAATAATATGAATCTTCAAAAAACTCTTTGTTTTCTTCGATCATCGGTGTAGCTGAAATATCCCGATATTTTTGTAAGCCGGTTCCGGCAGGAATCAGTTTTCCTAAGATAACGTTTTCTTTCAGGCCGCGTAATTCATCGATTTTACCTTTAACTGCAGCATCGGTTAATACTCTGGTCTGTTCCTGGAATGAAGCGGCGGACAAGAATGATTCCGTTGCCAAAGAGGCTTTGGTAATGCCGAGTAATACACGCTCACCTTCTGCCGGTTGCAAACCTTCGCGTTCAGCCATTTCATTGGCTTCTTCGAATTCAAACATATCGACCATGGTTCCGGTCAGGAAGTCGGTATCGCCCGGATCTTCAATTTTAATCTTTTTCAGCATCTGACGTACAATAATCTCAATATGTTTGTCGTTAATGTCAACACCGTTGTTTTTATAAACTTTCAAAACTTCATTGATAATATAGCGCTGAACACCCTGAGCACCTTTAATCTTCATGATGTCATGCGGATTGACCGAACCGTCGGTAATTAAATCGCCGCTTTCAATCATGTCATTTTCCTGGACCAATAACGGAGTGGAAATCGGAATCTTATGTTTCTTCGTTTCACCCTCGGCATCAATAACCGTTACTTCATTCATCTGCTTTTTGGTTTCTTTAATTTTTACTATACCGCTAAGTTCGGAAAGAACAGCCTGGCTCTTGGGTTTTCTGGCTTCAAACAATTCTTCGATTCTCGGTAAACCCTGAGTGATATCATCACCTGATGCTATACCGCCTGTGTGGAATGTACGCATTGTCAACTGAGTTCCCGGTTCGCCGATTGACTGAGCTGCCATGATACCGATCGCTTCACCAACCACTGCCGGCCCGCCGGTAGCCAGATTAAGTCCGTAACATTTCGAACAAACACCATGTTTGCAATGACATGTTAAATTGCTGCGTACCGCTACTTTCTCGATCTTGGCTTCTTCAATTTCACGCGCCATGCGATCTGTGATCAATTGATTGCGGCAAACAATGATTTCTTTGGTTTCCGGATGAATGACATCTTTCGCTGCATAGCGACCGTTAATCCGATCGTACAGTTTTTCGATAATTCGTTTACTTCTGGAACTGCCGACCGTAACAGCTGAAACTTCTATAAATTCATCGGTTCCGCAGTCATCCTTGCTGATTATTACATCCTGAGCAACGTCGATCAAACGGCGTGTCAAATATCCCGATTCAGCAGTTTTGAGAGCCGTATCGGAAAGCGCTTTTCTCGCACCGTGCGATGAAATAAAGAATTCCGCAACATTCATACCTTCACGTAAATTCGACTTAATCGGAATTTCCAGAGTTTTACCTGATGTATCGGTCATATTACCGCGCATACCCGCCAGCTGTTTGATCTGATTGATGTTACCGCGGGCACCTGATTCGGACATCATGTAAACAGGATTGTATTTGCCCAGACTTTCTTTAAGCGCTTTCGTAATATCGTCGGTTGTTTTCATCCAAGTGTCAACAACTGCATGATAACGACCGTCTTCATTTAACAGCCCGCGTTCATGCTGACGATTAATCTGAGCAACTTTATCCTCTGCTTCCGCAACATATTTTTCTTTAACATTAGGTACCACCATATCAAAAACGCCGATTGAAATTCCGCCGACAGTTGAATAGTGGAACCCTAAATCTTTAATATCGTCTAAAATGGCAGCGGTTTTTGTAATACCGTGTTGATGGATACAACGTTGGATAATCTGACCCATATGTTTTTTATCAACCAGAAAATCACATTCCAGGGTGAAGAGATTTTCCGGTTTGCTCCGATCGACAAATTCCAAGTCTTGCGGAATCTTGCTGTTCAGGAGGAAACGGCCATATGTACTCTCAACAATTCCTGATTTAATTTCGCCGTTAATTTCTTTCTTCATGCGGACTTTAATCCGGGAATGCATCTCGATTTCATTTTGCGAATAAGCCATAATCGCTTCATTCAAATCGGTAAATGCTCTGCCGTCACCTTTGCATTGTTCTTTATCAATGGTCATATGATAAATACCCATAACCATATCCTGATTCGGTACAGCAACCGGTTTTCCGTCTTGCGGTTTCAGAATATTATTGGAAGAAAGCATCAAGTAACGTGCTTCAGCCTGAGCCTCCGTTGAAAGAGGTACATGAACGGCCATTTGGTCACCGTCGAAGTCGGCATTGTAAGCCGGACAGACCAAGGGATGTAATTGAATAGCTCTGCCTTCAACTAAAACCGGTTCGAAGGCTTGAATGCCGAGTCTGTGTAAAGTCGGAGCACGATTGAGTAAGACAGGATGATCTTTTATAACATCTTCCAGAATATCCCAAACCACATCGGAAGCTTTCTCTACTAAACGACGAGCTGTTTTAATATTATGAGCGTAGCCTTCATTGATTATTTCACGCATTACAAACGGTTTGAATAATTCTAAAGCCATTTCTTTCGGCAAACCGCATTGATGCAATTTTAATTTCGGACCGACAACGATAACCGAACGACCCGAATAGTCAACACGCTTGCCGAGCAAGTTCTGACGGAAACGACCTTGTTTGCCCTTCAAAAGATCGGACAGAGATTTCAAAGCACGATTGCCGGCACCGGTTACGGCACGCCCGCGACGGCCGTTATCAATTAAAGCATCAACCGCTTCCTGCAACATTCTTTCTTCATTGCGAATGATGATGTTGGGAGCACCCAATTGCTGCAGATTGATCAAACGATTGTTACGATTGATTACTCTGCGGTAGAGATCATTCAGATCGGAGGTCGCAAAACGTCCGCCGTCTAATTGAACCATCGGACGAAGTTCCGGCGGCAAGACAGGCAAGTTTTCCAGAATCATCCATTCCGGTTTGTTATTGGACTTCAAGAATCCTTCAATGACTTCCAGACGTTTGATGATTCTGATTTTCTTTTGACCTCGCGATTCACGCATTTCAATGCGTAATTCGCTTGCCAGTTCTTTGAGATTAATTCTTTCTAAAAGAACTTTAATTGCTTCCGCACCCATTCTGGCATCAAAAGCATCGCGGCCGTATTCGAAATATGCTTCACGATACTGCTGCTCAGTAATTATTTGTTTGACAACAAAATCTGTTTCTCCGCCGTCTAAAACCACATATGAAGCAAAATACAGAACCTTTTCAATGTCGCGCGGTTTCATATCGAGAATCAAACCCATTCTGCTGGGAATTCCCCTGAAATACCAGATATGCGAGCATGGAGCGGCTAATTTAATATGACCCATACGTTCGCGTCTGACAATTGCTCTGGTAACTTCGACACCACAGCGATCACAAACGATTCCCCGGTAACGGATTTTCTTATATTTCCCGCAATGGCATTCCCAATCTTTGGTCGGACCGAAGATTTTTTCACAGAACAGCCCGTCACGTTCCGGCTTTAAGGTTCGGTAATTTATCGTTTCGGCTTTGGTTACTTCACCATGTGACCATTCCAGAATTTTATCCGGTGAAGCTAAGCCTATTCTAATTGAATCAAAATTTTTAATATCTGACATATATCCTCTTATCTTTATCAAGCAAAACGTTAAATACAATTACACTTTATTGAGCAAGGAATCAGGTTAATCATTATCGTCCGGATCAAGCGTGCCGTCTTGTTGTAAGATTCCTGTCATAAATCCTTCTGCTAAACCGTCTGCAGTCGATTCACCGAATAATTCCTCGATCTGTTCACGGGAAATATCCGACGCTTCATCTGCGCCAAATGATTCTTCAAGTTCAACTTCTTCATCGGAAGATGAAATTTTCACATCTAATGCCAAACTTTGTAACTCTTTAACTAAAACACGGAAAGCTTCCGGCACTCCGGGTTCAGGAATATTCTGGCCTTTGACAATCGCTTCATAAGTCTTGGTCCGGCCGAGAATATCGTCCGATTTCACCGTGAGCATCTCTTGCAAGGTATAGCTGGCACCATATGCTTCAAGTGCCCAGACTTCCATTTCACCGAAACGCTGACCGCCGAATTGTGCTTTGCCGCCCAGCGGTTGCTGAGTTACCAAGGAATATGGTCCGATTGAACGCGCATGAATTTTATCGTCAATCAAGTGGTTCAATTTCATATAATACATAATTCCTACAGTAATCTTGTTTTCAAACGGTTCACCGGTACGTCCGTCATAGAGCACCATTTTGCCGTCTTCACTCAAGCCTGCATCCTTCAATGCGGCAACAACATCATTTTCGTTGGCACCGTCAAATACAGGTACCGCAACTTTCCAGCCAAGCTTATCGGCCGCTAATCCGAGATGGACTTCCAGGAGCTGTCCGATATTCATACGCGAAGGAACACCCAGCGGATTCAGAACGATATCCAACGGTGTACCGTCTTCCAGATAAGGCATATCTTCCTGAGGTAAAATTAAGGAAACAACACCTTTATTACCGTGACGACCTGCCATTTTGTCGCCTACCGAGATTTTTCTCTTTTGCGCCACATAGACCCTGACAAGTTTATTTACACCGTGTTTGAGTTCATCACCGTGATCACGATCGAAGACATTGATCGCAACAACTACACCTGCCTCACCATGAGGCACTTTGGTTGAAGTATCTCTGACTTCACGAACTTTCTCGCCGAAAATTGAGCGATATAAACGTTCTTCCGGCGTCAACTCGGTTTCACCTTTCGGAGAAATTTTTCCTACCAAAATATCGCCGGCCTGAACTTCCGCTCCGATCCGGATAATACCTTCTTCATCCAGATTGCTGAGCGCTTCATCACTCACGTTCGGAATTTCACGTGTGATTTCTTCCGGACCGAGTTTGGTATCTCTCGCTTCACATTCATATTCCGTAATATGAATCGAAGTGTAAACGTCATCTTGAACCAAGCGCTCACTGATCAGAACAGCGTCTTCGTAGTTATAGCCTTCCCAGGCCATGAAACCGATCAGAACATTTTTACCGAGTGCCAATTCGCCGTTATCGGTTGAAGGACCGTCAGCAAGAACATCACCTTTCTTGACTTGTTCGCCGACCCTGACTAAAGGTATTTGATTGCTGCAGGTTCCTTGATTGGAACGTTTATATTTTAAGACATCATAAGAAATTTCTTTATTGGTATCGTGTTCCCTGATTCTGATTTCGTCAGCAGCTACATGGCTGACCACACCGTCATGTTTAGAAACGACACAAACACCGGAATCCTTGGCAGCTCTATGTTCCATACCGGTACCGATCCTCGGTGATTCCGGCTTGATCAGAGGCACAGCCTGACGTTGCATGTTCGAACCCATCAAAGCACGGTTCGCATCATCATTGCCCAGGAAAGGAATCAAAGCGGTCGCAACCGAAACCAATTGTTTAGGTGAAACGTCCATATAGTCTATGTCTTCAGGCGGCAATTCCAGGAATTGATCACGATAGCGGCAGAAAATTCTTGCATTGACAAAACTGCCATCATCATTCAGCGGTTCATTCGCTTGTGCAATGTTGAAATAATCCTCTTCATCTGCTGTCAAATATTTGATTTCTTCAGTAACAATGCCTTTCTCTTTGTCATAGACACGATAAGGGGTCTCCAGGAAACCGTAACGGTTTACTCTGGCATAGGTTGCCAAAGAGTTGATCAAACCTATGTTCGGACCTTCCGGAGTTTCGATCGGACACATTCTGCCATAATGCGATGAGTGAACGTCACGCACTTCGAAGTTGGCCCGCTCACGTGATAAACCGCCCGGACCTAATGCCGATAAACGACGTTTATGCGTTAATTCCGCCAAAGGATTAGGCTGATCCAGAAATTGCGACAATTGTGATGAACCGAAGAACTCTTTGATCGCTGCACTGACCGGTCTTGTGTTGATTATCTGTTTCGGTGTTGCTTCATTGATGTCCTGCATCGCTTGCATTCTTTCGCGTACGACACGTTCCATTCTGGTAAAGCCGACTCTCATTTGATTTTGTAACAATTCACCGACTGAACGAATTCTCCGATTACCTAAATGATCGATATCATCAGTATGTCCGATTCCGTAACGGATACCCAGGAAATAAGAGATACTTGCCACAATATCATCAATTGTTAAATGCAGAGGACAAAGTTGTTCTTTCGCCGATCTGATCAGTTTTTTGAGTTTTTCGACCGGTTGTTCCGCTTGTTCGGCTTCAAGAATAATTTCATCCATTACAGGAGTATAAACTTTTTCGGTAATGCCCAATTCTTCTAAATCAAAATCGGCAAAATCAAGCTCAGGCATTTGATTCGCCAGGTAAGCAAGTGCATCGACCGAATTATTACCGATAACTCTCACACTGTTTTCATGTTCGATGATCGAATGACCTTCACGTTTCAGCGGGAAAATATCGACACTGTTAACCCCGGCATTTTGAATGGCTTCGGCGACATCAATTGAGATAACGTCTCCTTCCATCGCAATAATTTCACCGTTTTTATCAACCACGGTATGAACTAAGCGATGGCCGGCAATTCTTCTGCTGAGAGCCAGTTTTTTATTTATTTTATAAATACCGACATGAGCCAAGTCGTAACGATTGGCATCAAAGAACATATTGTTGAGATAGTTGGCTGCACCTTCAGCCGTATAAACTTCACCCGGTCGCAACTTTTTGAACATTTCCTGCGAACCGTCTTCCTGATTATTGCAACCGTCTTTCTCCATTGTTGCTTTCAGGACATCTTCCTCACCGAATATGTCTAAAAGTTCTTTATTCGAACCGAAACCTAATGCTCGTAAAAATATTGTTAAATGAAATTTACGTGTTCTGTCGACCCGTATCCAGGCCAACCCGTTACCGTCTGTTTCATATTCCAGCCAGGCACCGCGATTCGGGATGATCTGTGCAGTATATATATCAAGATTGTTACGATCTTTATCTTTGCCGAAATATGCACTCGGTGAACGTACAAGTTGAGATATAATAACCCTTTCCGCACCGTTAATAATAAAAGTGCCGGTATCGGTCATGATCGGAAACTCACCTATATAAATCTGTTGTTCTTTGACAATATCTTCTTTTTTATTATGCAACCTCACCATAACTCGCATCGGAGCAGCATAATTTGCATCACGCTCTTTACACTCTTCAAGCGGATAGCTGGGATCGGTTGTATCAAATTCGGTTTCCAAAAATGACAGTTCAATATCACCAGAAAAATCCCGAATGGGCGAGATACCGTCTAAAACTTCTCTAATGCCTTCATTCAGGAACCATTGATAACTGCTTTTTTGAATTTCAACTAAATCTGGAATATCAAGTACTTCATTGATTTTCGAATAAGATATTCTCTCAACACGTCCACATTGAACGGGCTTTACCATCAATAATCACCTCTCGATATGACCACACGGAAATGTGGCATGTACAGGTCGCAGATTTTTCCTTGACCGCACTGCTTCAAATGATATAATGGCTGTTAATAAACTATAAATCAGCCATTTTTTGACTATTTTTCACAAGAAATTAATTTGTGCATAAACAGCGACACGGTAGAGTATTCTATCATGTCGCTTTTTCGATGTCAATATTATTTCAAGTATTTTTTTGTACTTTTTTATGCTGAAATTTCGTGTTTTTTTGTGCTGTTTTTTTTTCTGTTTTATTGTTTTTTAATAATAACAATTGTCTATCGGCACATTCATTTGCGAAAAAATCACGCTGTTTATCGGATTTATACTTTTGACTTCTCAATGGATTAATTACGGTTTACCGAAATATTTAACTCCTTTTTCCTGAGTAATGTTCGTATGTAAATCAACTTCTGCCAAAAATTCTTGTTGGTCGGCTTGTTCCAATTCACTTTCAATTGTTGAATACCATTTTTCCGAAGTACCCTCAAAATAAATAATGTGATAACCGTGTACGGTTTTTACGATCTCCACATCACCCGGTTTTCTGGCAGGATCCAGACAATATGCTTCATATTCCGGAACAAATTGCCCCGGAACAACGCCTTTATATTGTCCGCCATTAGAAACAGAACCCTGATCTTCAGAATATTGAACAGCTAAATCAGCAAAAGCTTCGGCTGTTTTTTCGCCGGCTTCATATTCTGCCAGAATCTCTTCCGCCTTGGCTTTGGATTTTTCATCGGTTTTTTCCGGATCTTCTTCATCAATTCCGATTAAAATATGACGTGAATCATAAATCTTTTCTGTCGGTTTATATTTTTCGATAAACATTACAACCCGATATCCGCCGTCTTCTTCAATTACGGTTTTATCCAGGGCTTTGCGTTCATCCGAAAATAACCATTCACCTAATTCCATTGTCATATAGGCTTTTTTTGCAGCTTTGGTCAAAGTTTTATCAGTTTCCGGATTAACATCCGCATCCTGGCTTTCAGCATCGCCCGAATCGAGTTTGTCCGCTTCCACCCTGAAAGTTTCTTCATCGGTGACTTTGGCAGCAAATTCTTCCGCATTCTTTTTGGCTGTTGCCATATCCGCTGCCGGCTCAGCCGAATCTTCCGCTGCCGGATCTTCAGGAACATCGGTTGCGGTATCCTGGCCGGCAAATAAATAACTGCGATAATTCACTTCATTATAAGCATCAGGATTTCCATCATATATTTGATTGATGGTTGCCTCATCATAGGTAAATGTATCATAGATCTGTTTTACATATTTGGAAGCTAATTGATTTTTCTCTAAAAATTCTCGCAAAACACTTTCGTTAACTCCCGGACCATAGATTACACTGAGGAAATGACTTAAAGTAACCTGGCTTTGACCGGCAACAGATTCCAGCTGTTCAATATTGCTGTCAATCTGTTTCAGATCGCTGTCCTCAAGTTCCAAACCTTCTTGTTTCGCTTTCCAGTAATAGTAACTGCTGTTTTTGGCAGATTGCTCAACACTTAATAATAAATCATCGCGCAATGTACCTTGCGGATTAAACATGGAAGGCTGACTCAATGCATCCTGACCAGGTTGGCTAAATGCTCCTGTTCCTTGTAAAACCTGCTGACTGATATTACCTAAATAAATATTTGCTTCGGCAACGGTAATTGTATCAATCACTTCACCTTTGGGAGCAGTGTCCTCTTGATCAGCTGTTTCTGATTCTTCTTGATCTTCACCGGCTTCAAGATTATCCGCAATTTCAATTTCCGCTTTTGCGTCTTCATCATAGCGTACCGTAAATGCTTTGGCATATCTCTGACGTATACCGTTTTTCATCGCAAACCACACACCGAAGCTTGAAACTATCGCTACTACAACCAAAATTGAAACTATACGGATAATTTTGTTGTTATCCCGTATCGGTTTTTTATAACCGTCTTTAGCTTTCATTCTTGCTAAACGTTCTTTGCGCTCTTGACGCACTTGATCTGATTTCCAGACTTCATCTTCTTTTTTTCTTTTTTTAAGACTCATCGATTTTCACCTTAAATTGGGTTCTTCACCATATAATTTGTTTTAACTCAATTATTATATATCATTAAGCCGATTTCTCAAGCCAAGATTTTACAAATAATCTTAATATGTCCTTATTTTTCAGGCAATTCGGTTATTTTTTACTAATTCTACCAAATCCATCGGATGCTCAAGCCAAAAATCAGGATTCTCCGCCCGCAATAATTTCGGATTGATTTGTGTCCAGTCTACAGCAACAGATATAAAATTACCGTTATTGGCAGCTTGGATATCAAAAACACTATCTCCGACATACATGATTTTGCTCGGATCGCTGAAGCCCAGTTTTTTCATGCCTAAAAGCAAAGGCTCCGGATAAGGTTTGTGAATTTCAGTATCGTATTTTGTAACAATACCGGAAAAATAATCTTTATATCCCGAAGTTTCCAGCGTAATTATCGCATTATTAAAACGTTTCGCCGTAACAATCCCCAAAGGAATATTCAATTCACGCAAACTTTCCAACATCGGGCCGATACCCAGGAATATGCCGTAGCCGGTAGCCGTGCGCTCATTGTTATATTCGAGATAAGTCTTTAATAAATCCGCACTATCTTCCGGATATTCACTGTTAAAAACATATTCCAAAGGCAGACCGATTCCCGCTCTGATTTCTTCTGCGGAATGTTCACGTTTATTATGTTTACGATAAGTATATTGAAAACTCTCGACTATTAAAGGAATTGTATCAAACAAGGTTCCGTCAAAATCGAATAATATACCGTCTATTTGCATATTTTCTCCTTCTAACCGTTTCTTAATTTATCATTTGGTAACTATTTTAACCTTATTTTCTGATTAGCCTATCATGTTCAGATTTAACTGACAAACACGGCAAACAGATACGGCGAATTTATGAAAGATTATATAATATTCAATCAGTTTAACGGCAAAAAGCAAAAAAGGCTGTTCCGAAAAGTTGAAACAGCCCTTTCATAATATTTGTGATATGACGATTACCGGCGGATATATATTTCTCTGCACAATAATCCGAAAATTTATCCGAAAATTCTCTTATTCCGGAAAAAATTATTCTTGTTCGCGGTTGGCTTCGGCGATGACTTTTTCTGCAACATCGCGCGGAGCTTCTTCGTAGCGGGCGAATTCCATGGTGAACCAACCACGTCCCTGAGTCATTGATTTGAGGTCTGTAGCATATTTACCTAATTCAGACATCGGAGCTTCCGCATCAACACTTTGGAAACCGGCATTGGAGTCGGCACCCATACCTAAAATACGGCCGCGGCGTTTGCTCATATCGCCCATGATATCACCTAAATAATCATCCGGTACAGTTATTTTCAATTTGGCAATCGGTTCAAGTAAGACCGGGTCGGCTTTCGGCAAACCGTTACGATAAGCAAGTTTTGCAGCTAATTTAAATGATATTTCATTAGAGTCAACCGGATGGATTGAACCGTCATAGAGCGTTGCCTTCAGTTTTACTACCGGATAACCTGCCAGAACTCCGCTTTCACAAGCTTCTTCCAAACCTTTTTGAACAGCGGGATGATAGTTTTTCGGAACTGAACCGCCGAAGATTTCTTCGTCAAATTCCAGTTCATCTTCTGTACCCGGTGCAAATCTGATCCAAACATCACCGAATTGACCGCTGCCGCCTGATTGTTTCTTATGACGACCCTGGACTTCAACTTGTTTACGGATTGTTTCGCGATAGGGAACTTTTGCTTCAGTTAATTTTGTTTCGGTACCGTAATTGGCTTTAAGTTTCTGACATAAAACATCAAGTTGAACTTCGCCGATTCCGGAAATCAACATTTGTTTGGTCTCAGCATCGTTTCTAATGTCAAAGGTGGGATCTTCATCACGCAAACGGTTCAAACCTTGCATAACTTTATCTTCTTCACCGCTTTTTACGGCTTCAACCGCTAAAGTTAAACCGGGTGACGGTAATTCAACAGGCTGAATCAACAGCGGATTGCTCTTCGCAGTAAGAGTCTGATTAGTGGATGAAACACTGAGTTTGGTCAAGGCACCGATATCTCCGGCAACAACTTCATTTGTGGAAATCTGTTTTTTACCTTGCAAGTAATAAACTCCGTTTACTCGTTCTTCCTGATCATTTGTATAGTTATAAACCGGAACTCCGTCTTTGACCTTGCCGGAAAATACACGATAGATTGAAATGCGTCCGACAAACGGGTCAATTACCGTTTTGAAAATAAATGCGGCCAGCGGTCCGTTTTCATCACGTGGCAATTCTACTTCCGTACCGTCAGGTTTTTTAGCCGTTATACTTTCCTGCATAGCTGCTGAAGGGAAGTATTTCGCAATCATGTCCATCAAATAAATGACACCTTTATTATCGGCTGATGATGCCGCGAAAACCGGATATACAACCTGGTTTTGAATCGCTTTGCGCAGTCCTTCCTGTTCTTCTTCCGGAGTAAAAGTTTCGCCTTCAAAGTATTTTTCCATCAGATCATCATCAGATTCGGCAATTTGTTCGATCAGCATTTCATGGTATTCCTCAGCCTGATCTTGCAAATCGGCAGGAATCTCAATTTCAGAGCTTTTGCCGTCAGTAAATTGGAAAGCTTGTTGAGCTAATACATCGACCAAACCTTTCATTTTTTCGCCTTCCATAATCGGCAAAACAAGCGGTACAACCTTGTTGCCGTATTGATCTTGGAAAGCTGATACAGTTTTACCGTAATCCGCATTCGGCTCATCAAGTTGATTAACAACAATTGCTAAGGGTTTATTATTCTGTGAAGCTAAGCGGATCGTTTTTTCAGCACCTACAGCAACTCCGTCTTTGGCTGCTGCTACTAACAAAACTACATCACCCACTTGCATACCGAGCATTTGCTCACCCAGAAAATCGAAATCGCCCGGTGTGTCGATTAAATTAAATTTATAATCTTTCCACTCGCAAGCAGCATATGAAGTATTTGTGGAAATACCACGACGTTTTTCTTCAACATCGAAGTCGGTAACGGTATTGCCGCTGTCTACTTTTCCCATTCTCTGAATTGCACCGGAGTTAAACAACATTGCTTCAATTATTGTAGTTTTTCCGGATCCTCCGTGTCCCATAAAGGTAATGTTTTTTATTTTGTCAGCTGGATAACTTTTCATATCCGATCCCCCTCGTTCATTTTTTTAGCATAAAGTTCTTATTCATAGCAATCTGAGATGATTTGCGTTTTTCAAACCGCACTGTTCATTATACTATGCTATGTCGCGGAATTTCAACCTCACGAATCAAATCAAAAAAAATGCACCTGAAAAATAATTTGATTCAACTTCACGAATCAAATTACATTACGTATTCGATCCATTACGGATCTGAGACCCAACACCCGCTCTTCTGACAAATAATCCTTCAGGAATGTTTTGTCGATAATATCAAATTTATAATTTGCCACCTGTTCGCACGGTTCTCCGTTTATTATCTTCAAAAGGATTGCCAGAATACCTTTGACCACAAGTGAATCACTTGTGCATTTGATATTCAGAATTCCGTTTTTACATGAAACATCCAACCAGACACCGCTCTGACATCCCGGCACCTTTTTTTCATCGGTCTGCTCTTCGTCCGGCATCCACTCAGTTTCAGCAGCAAGACAAAACATATATTCAAATATAAGGATCTCATCTCTCAGCTCGTTAAAGTCTTCGATTATTTCCTGTTCTTTTTCTTGCATAGTCATTTAAGTCACTTGTACTTCATTAATAATTTCACCGTTTTGCTCAGCGCCTGACCAAAATATTCAATTTCCTCAAATGTATTATAGAAAGCTATTGAAGCTCTTACCGCGTCTTTGACACCGAAACTTTTCAAAGCCGGTTCAGCACAGTGTGTTCCGCTTCTGACCGCAATTCCCTGTTTGTCCAGAAGCTGTGCGATATCATATGAATTTATTCCCCCGACATTAAAAGAAATTATTCCTTGTCTTTTTTCGGGATCGCCTATGATCCGCAAACCTTCTGTTTTTTTAACCGTATCTGCCAGTGCATCTGTCAATTCCTTTTCACGTTCCGCAATCAACTTTCTGCCGATATCATCCAGAAATTCAGCGGCCTTAGCCAGACCTGTAATTCCGATGATATTCGGAGTACCCCCTTCAAGCCGATAGGGAATATCATCAAATGTCCGGGTTGTTTCCGTTACTTCACTGACGGTTCCGCCGCCCGGCATCAAAGGTTCAAACTTACGGAGAACATCTTTTTTCCCCAGCAGGACACCTATACCTGTCGGAGCACACATCTTATGTCCCGAAAAAGCGTAAAGATCACACTTTGTTTCTTCTACATCCGATTCCGAATGTCTTACGGCCTGAGCACCGTCGACTAAGACTAACGTGCCTTTCCGATGAGCAACATTTACTATCTCTTTAAGGGGAAGAACGCTTCCCGTAAGATTTGAAACCGAGGTTACCGCATTTATTTTTCCTGTTTCAGCTGAAAATGTTTCCAGATCAAAATTGCCGTCCGGACATGGTATCAGATTAAAACTTGCTCCGCTTGCCTCAGCCGCCCTTCTCCACGGCAACAAATTAGAATGATGTTCAAGTATACTTACACTGACATCATCTCCCTCTTGAAGACTGTTTTTCAGGCCGAATGCCGCAAGATTTACGGAGTGCGTCGTGCCGGAAGTAAAGATGACCTCATAGGAGTCATCCGCTTTCAAAAATTTCCGGATTTTTTCCCTGGCTTCCTCCTGCATACGAGTTGCTTTCATGCTCAGATAATGCATGCCTCTATGGACATTGGCATTTGCCGTATTAATAAAATCATACATCTCCCGTGATACACATTCAGGAATCTGAACTGTCGCAGCATTATCCAAATAGATCAGCTTGTTTCCGCTGACCTCGGTCTCCAATATGGGAAATTCTTTTCTTATTTCATTCCAATAAGCGTCCATCAGATCATTTGCACCTTTATTTTTTCATATATAAGATCAGCAATATCTCCAAGTGTTTCCACTGCTCCGGTTTTTTCCGGATCAAACCGTATTCCAAGCTGCTTCTGAATATCCATGTAGAACAATACCTTTTTAATTGCAACCGAAGAAGCCGAAGTGCATTTCTGAGCCCTTATTAATTCCTTAAGCATGGCGGGATCCATCTTCGAAGCTTTCGCTATACTTTGTTCTGTAAGCTCAGTGAAGTCATCAGTAGTCATTTCATCTTCGGTAAAAAAGAACTTATACATAACATACGATTTTAAATGTCGGTATATAGTGAGAGGAGAAATTTCTTTCTCCTCCAAGATACCTGCAATTGCACGATCAGCGTTTTCCTTAGAAGAAAGCAGTCGTTTTTTCAAATTTTCATCCATTTTTACGCCAATACGGGCTCTATACCCGTCTGTTTGCAGAATTCAACGAGTTCTTCAGTCAGATCACCGTATGCGAGCGGGATATGGTTACCGGCTATAAGCTGTCCTTGTCTGAAAGTCTCGGTATCCGCTACTCTGAATATAACAGCTGTTGCACAGTTGGGGTCATGATATCCGCCGCCTGCTACAATTTCAGCCTTTGCAATAAACATCTTCTTAATATCCGGCGAGAATCTTGCCAGCGTGATTGTTGTTCCTTTATCTTTGCTGAAATCATAACGCATGACCGCGCCGAATCCCTGATCTACCGCAAAATGATTCAGGGCGTACTCACCTGCCGGTTTGTCAAAGCCGTGCATCTTTCTGTTGGGAACTGAATGCTCGGAAATAACGAGATTACGCTGATCTTCCGGCATTTCATCTGCTGTCACCCAGATAAAGCCTCCGAACTGGTTAATATCGGCCGTGCCGTCAGCAAGGTAATCCATTGCGACAACATTTCCCATGTATGAGGCTCCTTTGCTGATCGTCTGGAGAATTATTTTACTGACGAGCGCATTTATATCGTATTCGCAAGCTGAGGGTATTCCCTGCTCGTTGAGAAGAGAATGCGTAAGACAGAACGTTATCTTTTCTTCATTCAGACGTCTGCTTGAGCAAGCATCGGGACACGGAATCGAAAATGCGTTACAGTCATACAGATCCAGGTTTTTAAGTACTGTTACATAAGCAGTAAGCTGCTTTTCAAGGTACTCTCTTGATACATCGACATAATCGGCATTTTGCTCCAGATCATCCGCTAGTTCTTTTACTTTCTCAACATCTTCTTCCGTTAAATCAGGCGTTATTCTGCCCGGAGTAGTCGGGTTTCCTTCCGGTCTTGCCGGTGAAAGCTGATCCATAAGCTCATGGAAATTCTTATATCTGAACTTGACGCCTAATTTTGCCGTTACCTCATCAAGACTTATGAAAGTATCAATACTGCTCATGGAAAGCGTGGAATTCATCCGCGGAATAAGAAGAACATTTGCCTGCTTAAGAGCTTTTCTGGCAAGTTGTACTCTGAGTACACAATTAAGTCTTGCCCATGAAAGTTCATTATAGCACTCAAGTCCCCTTGCTCTAGCAGCTGCGGATACACCGGCAACGCCACAACAGATCCTCGGTTCAAGTGCGAACGGTTTGTTATATCTCTGTGCAAATTCAATAACTATATCGTGTCTTCCGAAATACGAATGGAAAATATAAAAATCGACGTTTTCAATATCTTCCGTCATTTTTTCGAACATTTCTTCTTTGGAATACCAGCTGTCTGTACGCTCAACATAGATGGGCTCCAGCACTTCCGCTTCCCGGATCACATTACTTTTTACATCTGATACGAATTCCTTGAAGATTTCCTGCTGTGCCAAGGCATCATAGCCTACCTCAAGACTTTCTCCGCCTCCGAAACGACATGGGCCTTCATAGTATGCCTCATGCACAAGACCTATCATAATAGGTCTGATTCTAAGTTTTGTGTCGATACATTTTCTGATCATTGCATTTCCCCCTTAAAAAATCTCAACATTTCAACATACAAATTAATTGTAACAAACTATCTTACTATTATAAATTTTCATTCTGTTCCCGATAGCGTCAATTTGTTATTTGATGCAAGATTTCAAACAATCGACTTTTCGTTGTACACTGCATTACTGCATTACGCGCTTTGCCCGCATGTCTTTTGCCTTTCAAATAACCGGAAAGCTGAGCCCGCATTTTGCAAATAGCCTGTGTTTCATCACCCAGTTTTTCGATCATGCCTGATACATGACGATCTATCACTGCTAACCATTCTTGAGTTGTCAGTTCAAAATCCGGATTTAAGATTTCAGCAAAAATCCAAGGATTGCCTTGCGCAGCTCTGCCGATCGCAAAACCGGAACATTTTGTCTCCAGATACATCATGATAATCGAATTAATATCCGTTAAATCGCCGTTGCCATATACAGGAACTGAAACCTGCTCCGCTACTTGCCGGATAATGTTCCAATCTGCCTGTCCGGAATACATCTGATTACGGGTTCTGGCATGAACCGTTATCAGCTTTGCACCGGCTTTTTCCATTAATTCGGCAAATTCCGGCGCATTGATTGACTCTTGATCCCAACCGGAACGAATTTTCACGCTGACCGGCTTATTGTACCGGGCAGCAACTTCTGCAACTGCAGCAACTATACGCTGTGCCAAATCGGGTGATTTCATCAAAGCCGCACCGGCTCCGTCTTTGACAACTTTCTTTACAGGACAACCCATATTGATATCCAACATTGATACTCGGGACAAAACCGGATGTTGCAATATTATTTGAGTTGCCTGTCTGAAATCTGCCGGATCATGTCCGAAAAGTTGAATTGCTACCGTATTTTCCTGATCCGGTTCGATTGCCAAATATTGATAATTGCGTTTTAATTTTCGATCATAACAAATACCCCGTGCACTGACGAGCTCTGTTGTAGTTAAGCCGGCACCGTATGCACTGCAAATTGAACGATAAACAACCTCGGAAGTTCCGGCCAGCGGTGCCAGACTCAATCTGTTTTTGATAATTAAATCGCCTGTTTTAAGGGGTGTTCGAAGATAATTCCGTATGGTATTTTTATTAAAATCCTCTTTTTGCATTAATCGCTTTCAACATATTCTTTGTAGTAATTGTCTGACGAATGAATGCTGTGATGTCACACTTATGTCCTGATTGCGGAGTCGTAATCTGATTATCGCAGCTCCGGAAACCGGAGCTTTGACATTTTAATCGGTTTCTTCAGATTCGATTTTTTTACGGTATTCAATCAATTCAGGAATATTGATTACGGTCAGATCATGATTCTCGGCAAATTCCAAAAGTTCTGCCTTGCGCATCATATCTCCGTCATCTGCCATCATTTCACAACACAGTCCGCAAGGTTTCAAACCGGCTAATTTCATTAAATCAACTACGGCTTCGGTATGTCCGTCTCGTTCCAAAATCCCGCCGGACTTTGCCAGCAAAGGAAACATATGACCCGGTCTTCTGAAATCATCAGACTTTGCATCATCACTGACTACAGCCATTGCGGTAAGCGAACGTTCAACTGCCGAAACACCGCTTGTGGTATCGACATGGTCAATCGTGATTGTAAAAGCTGCTTCATCACAATTATCTTGCGTTTCACACATCGGTACAAAATTTAATTTCGCAGCTAATTCCGGGGCTATCGGCATGCAAATCAGTCCTTTGGCATGAGTTGCCATAAACATAATGTTTTCAGTTGTGGCAAACTCGGCTGCACAAATCAGATCACCTTCATCTTCACGTTCAGGATCATCAATGACCAAGATGATTTTGCCTGCTTTTAAATCCGCCAATCCTTGTTCAATAGCGGTTTCATAATCGGCTTGATTTGACTTCTTTTCTGTTTTTGTCATCTCATTTTCAGATAGTTGAGATGCTGTTAAATTTATGATTAAATCCTTTTTTTCTTCTTGCATATTATAAACCTCAGATTATCTCAATACCGGTAATAAGCTCTGAATCTGCTTCAGAATTTAATACTATACATTGCGGATTAAAATATAGCAATGTTTATTCATGAATTCACATTGATTTTTCATATTGATTCAGGATTGATCATGAATTGTAAATTATTGTTTTTGCACAGATGCTGCAATTTCATCTGCTAATTTCATTAAATCATCAATTTGTTCCGGTGCAACCGAACTTTTGATTTTGAACGGTTCTCCGATTACTTCCAGATTTTTACTTTTACTGAATATTTCCTGGGCAATCGCCAACGCTCTGCCACCCCAGCTTTGATTTTCCAAATAGGAGATTCTGCGATTAGCATAATTGAGCATTACCAATTCACGCATTAAGGCATCCATTCCGGGATATAGCATAGTATTGTAAGTCAAACAAGTAAATACCGCATTGGAGAATCGGAATAAATCCGCAATAATTCCGGATGGAGGTGTTTTGGAAATATCGTAAACACGAATATTCTCAACTCCGCGATCTGCCAACATCGCTGCCAAGATATCATTCATATTTTGTGAATCTCCGTACATCGAAGCAACAACCAGCACCACACCTTGTTCTTCCGGCTCATAGGTAGCCCATTTCGTATATTTCTCCAGAATCATCGAGATCAGATCAGGTGTTCTGAAGACAAGTCCATGCAACGGTGCGATTAAATTGATATCCTTATCTTCCAGTTTTTTGAAAAGGCGCATCACTGAAGCACCTTGACGCCCGACAATATTGATATAGTAACGGCGGGCTTCAGCAAGCCAATCTCGTTCAAAATTTACCTGATCGGCAAATAAATGGCCTTCAATCGCTCCGAAAGAGCCGAAAGCATCGGCACTGAATAATATTTTATCGGTATGATCATAGGTCACCATAACTTCCGGCCAATGAACATTCGGCGCCATAATGAACTCCAATTGATGTTTGCCCAAATCCAACTGATCACCTTCTTTGACAATCATTACCCTATCCAGATAATCCAGATTGTAAAATTGTTCCATGAACTGCAAACCTTTTTGGGTTATCACCATGACGGCTTCAGGATATTCTCTTAATACGTTATTGATGCTGCTGCAATGATCAGGTTCAACATGATTGACAATCAAATAATCTAAATCTCTGCCGTCTAAAACAAAACGAATATTTTCATAGTATCTCTCTGAAACAGTCTCATCTATACCATCTAACAATGCGGTTTTTTCATCTGTAATCAAATACGAATTATAGGCAACTCCGCTGGGTAACTCAAACATATTTTCGAATCGTTCCAAACGCCGGTCACTCTCACCGACATAATAAATATCATCCGCAATCTTTCGTTTATAATACATTTATTAATACCTCCCAGAATAGAATTATCACACTTATTAATAATTTATTATCTAATTGTAGCATGCTTTATTAAATTTAGAAGATTTCAGATAATAAAATCGCTTTGGAATGTGTTAACTGGAAAAATTCTTAAAAAACTTGGCGAAATTGCCGTTATAAAAATCACATGTTTGAGGACTTGTCCGAGTTTGTGATTTTTAGGCAATGAGCTTTAGTTTTTGAATTTTTATCAGTGCACATGAACAATCGATTTTATTATCTGAAACATGCTACATTTAATCAAATTTCATTATTCAAGCTTATAAAAGCGAAAGAGGGTACTGCCGTAATGGTGTACCCTCTTTCTTTAATCGAGTAAGTTAATAACTATTCGATAATGGTTTTTAATTATTCAATAATGTCGGTAACTGAACCTGATCCTACTGTACGGCCACCTTCACGGATAGCGAATTTCAAACCTTTTTCAATAGCGATCGGTGTGATCAATTCAACTGTCATTGAAGTATGGTCACCGGGCATGCACATTTCTGTTCCTTCAGGTAAGTTGGCAATACCGGTAACGTCTGTTGTACGGAAGTAGAATTGCGGACGATAACCTGTAAAGAACGGTTTATGACGTCCACCTTCATCTTTGGTTAAAACATAGACTTGTCCGACAAATTTTGTATGAGGTTTGATTGAACCTGGAGCTGCAACAACCTGGCCACGTTCAATACCGTTACGGTCAACACCGCGCAGTAAAAGACCTACGTTATCACCGGCTTCACCCTGATCCATCATCTTGTGGAACATTTCAATACCTGTAACAACTGTGTTGGTCGGTTTTTCCTGCATGCCTACGATTTCAACCGGGGATTGCAGTTTGATTGTTCCACGCTCAATACGTCCGGTAGCAACTGTACCACGACCGGTAATTGTGAAAACGTCTTCAACCGGCATAGCAAACGGTAAATCGGTTGCACGGTCAGGTGTCGGAATGAATTCGTCAACTTCTGCCATCAGTTCAAGAATTGATGCATATTCAGGTGCATTGATGTCATCGCTTGTGCTTTCCAGAGCTTTTAAGGCTGAACCGCGAACTACAGGTGTGTTGTCTCCGTCATATTCGTATTCGCTTAAGAGTTCACGGACTTCCATTTCAACTAATTCTAATAATTCTTCATCATCAACTTGGTCTGTTTTATTCATGTAAACAACAATTGTCGGAACGCCTACTTGGCGGGCTAACAAGATGTGTTCACGAGTTTGCGGCATCGGACCGTCAGCAGCTGATACTACTAAGATAGCACCGTCCATTTGGGCAGCGCCGGTAATCATATTTTTGATATAGTCAGCATGTCCCGGACAGTCTACGTGAGCATAGTGACGATTTTCTGTTTCATACTCTACGTGTGATGTACTGATTGTAATACCACGTTGTCTTTCTTCGGGTGCTTTATCGATATTTGCATAATCTGTAAAATCTGCACCGCCTTGCATAGCAAGTACTTTTGTAATCGCGGCGGTAAGTGTTGTCTTACCATGGTCAACGTGTCCTAATGTTCCTACGTTAACGTGCGGCTTGTTTCTTTCAAACGTTGCTTTAGCCATTAAAAAGATCCTCCTTATTGATACAGCATTGTACTGATCATTATTTCTTTCTTTAATTATCTCTTTTATATTTTACACATTTATTGCACTTTGGCAATCATTCAACAGTTCATTCAATTAATGGACTGTTTTGTTAATTAATAACGAGCTGAAAAGCTCTCTGTTATATTACCCGGTACTCTTTCATAATGATCAATTTGCATTACGAATGTACCGCGGCCCTGGGTTCTGGAACGCAAATTGGTTGCATAACCGAACATTTCGGATAATGGTACATAAGCTGAAATGACTACGGTATTGCCGCGAGGTTCATTACCCAAAATCTGCCCGCGACGTGAACTTAAGTCACCCATAACATCACCCATATATTCCTCCGGTATAACCACGTCCACTTTCATCATGGGTTCCAACAATACTGAATTGCCTTTGCGCATAGCTTCTTTTAAAGCCATTGAGCCGGCAATTTTGAAAGCCAGTTCAGACGAATCAACATCGTGATATGAACCGTCAATCAGAGTTGCTTTGACACCTACTACAGGATAACCGGCAATTTCACCGGAAAGCAACGCTTCGCGAATTCCTTCATCTACCGAGCCGATGTATTCTCTGGGAACAGATCCGCCGACAACTTTATCCACAAACTCATATGCCTGATCGGCAGGTAACGGCTCAAATTGAACAACACAGTGTCCGTATTGACCGCGGCCGCCTGTTTGCCGGACAAATCTGCCTTCCGCTTCAACCGCTTTCGTAATGGTTTCTCTGTATGCAACCTGCGGTTCGCCGACATTGGCTTCAACCTTAAATTCCCGGAATAAACGATCGACAATAATGTCTAAATGTAATTCGCCCATACCTGAAATCAAGGTTTGTCCGGTTTCACTGTCTGTTCTGGTCTTAAAAGTCGGATCTTCTTCCGCCAATTTTGCCAAAGCTATAATCAGTTTTTCCTGTGAAGCTTTGGATTTAGGTTCAATTGCAACCGAAAGAACAGGTTCAGGAAAATCCATGGATTCCAATACTATCGGATTTTTCTCATCACATAGAGTTTCACCGGTTGATGTGTTTTTTAAACCTACTGCAGCCGCTATGTCACCGGAATATACCTTGTCGGTCTCTTCCCGATGGTTAGAGTGCATCAGCAGAATACGTCCGATACGTTCTCGCTGTTCTTTGATCGAATTATAAACATATGATCCCGATTCCAATGTGCCGGAATAAACTCTGAAAAAACACAATTTACCGACATACGGGTCAGTCATAATTTTAAATGCTAAGGCTGAGAAAGGTTCACTGTCATCGGCATGACGTTTGTCTTCTTCACCGGTTACGGGATTAATGCCGTCAATCGCAGGAATATCCAACGGAGATGGCATGTAATCAACAACTGCGTCTAAGAGCAATTGCACACCTTTATTCTTATATGATGTACCGCAGACAACCGGCACAATTTCCGTACTGATTGTTGCTTTGCGTAAAGCCTTTTTCAATTCTTCAACAGAAATTTCTTCTTCCATCAGGAATTTTTCTGCCAGATCATCATCTGTTTCGGCAATGGCTGTAACCATTTGATCACGATAAAGCTTGGCTTCATCCATCAATTCTGCAGGAACATCCGATTCTTCAATCTCGGTACCTTCGTCATTTTTATAAATTACAGCTTTCATAGTCATTAAATCTATAATACCTGTAAAATTTTCTTCCTTGCCGATCGGCAATTGAATCGGGACCGGATTAGCACCCAGACGATCTCTGATCATTTTGACAACATTGAAAAAGTCGGCACCCAAAATATCCATTTTATTAATATAGGCCATTCTGGGAACACCATAAGTGTCTGCCTGACGCCAAACAGTTTCAGTTTGGGGTTCAACACCGCTTTTGGCACAAAATACCGTTACGGCACCGTCCAGAACACGCAAAGAACGCTCCACCTCAACAGTGAAGTCGACGTGTCCGGGTGTGTCGATAATATTGATTCTCCGCTCTTTCCACTGGGCTGTAGTAGCAGCTGAAGTGATTGTAATACCGCGTTCCTGCTCTTGCTCCATCCAATCCATGGTGGCAGCACCCTCATGGGTTTCTCCTAAACGATGAATTTTTCCTGTATAATACAGAATTCTTTCGGTCGTAGTAGTTTTGCCGGCATCAATATGCGCCATTATGCCTATATTTCTTGTATTTTCTAATGAAAATTCTCTAGGCATGCGGGTAAACTCCTTCCATTAATAAACTCATAACATACCTTCTGATGGCTTAACTTACCATCTGTAGTGGGCGAAAGCACGATTTGCTTCTGCCATACGATGCATTTCTTCTTTTTTTCTGAATGCTGAACCGGTGCTGTTGTTTGCATCTAAAATTTCATTGGCTAAACGTTGCTTCATACTACGTTCATGACGTGCACGAGCAGCGCCGACAATCCAACGCAAAGCTAAAGTTTGACGTCTTTCAGGTCTGACTTCAATCGGAACTTGATAGTTTGAACCGCCGACACGTCTGGCTTTAACTTCCAGCATAGGCATAACATTCTCTAAAGCTTGATAATAAACTTCTATCGGCTCTTGTTCCGTGCGTTCTTTGATAATATCAAATGCACCGTAAACAATTCTTTGAGCCAAAGTTTTTTTACCGTCCAACATTACCATATTGATTAATTTTGCGACCTTTAAGTCATGGTATTGCGGATCAGGTAATATTTCTCTCTTTGGAACATGGCCTTTTCTTGGCATTTCTTCCCTCCTTTCATGATTATACGGTACTACCGAAATCATAGGTACTCACGGTTTGGATCGTGTCAGGCCAGAAAGACCCGGATATTTCATAAGGAAAAATAGAGGCTTTCTGCGACATAGATTGTCCAACCGATCGATTCCGTCTGATTACGTGACGGATCTTGGTCTCTTCGCTCCATATTTTGAGCGACCCTGTTTGCGATCTGATACGCCTGCTGTATCCAATGTTCCACGAATTACGTGATAACGAACACCCGGTAAATCCTTAACACGACCACCACGAATCAAAACAACACTATGTTCTTGTAAATTGTGACCGATACCCGGAATATACGCTGATACTTCCATCTGATTGGTCAGACGTACTCTGGCAACTTTACGCAATGCCGAATTCGGTTTTTTCGGTGTGGTCGTTTTTACTGAAGTACAAACTCCGCGTTTTTGCGGTGAATTGTATCTCGAAGCACGACCGCGCAATGAGTTCATTCCGTAACCCAAGGCAGGTGAATCCGACTTGTCTTTTTTGGATGAGCGACCTTTTTTGACCAGCTGGTTAAATGTAGGCATCTATTTTCCCCCTTTCATTAATTTTTAACCTGTTTTTTCTTAACAATCGGCATAAAAACAATAACTGAAAGCCATTGTCCGAAAATACAGCAATTTATTCTATCAGTAAAAAATGGTGTTGTAAAGCCAATTTTACTATGGAATCGGGACAACTTCCTTACGGAATTGAATTTATGTGATTTAGTATACTTTTTACCGATGGTGTAGCACTAAATCCGGAAATGTATGTATATCTGTTTTCGGGCATATCTTTATTGTGAGTTTAAAGCAAAATCTAAAACTCGTCGGATATCTTCTATTTTGACACTGCCTTCATGGATTTTTTCTTCATCAACATAAAATGTCGGAACATAGTAATAATCATATTGACCGGCGATTTCCGGTTGTTTGCGCTCATTGATCATCTCGACTTCAAGATCTTTATATTTGTCCTGACTTTGTAATTCTCTCAAATATCTTAAGGCCAATTGGCAATGCGGACATGAATCAAACATAAACATTTTAATATTTTTCATTTTCCTAATCCCCTTTCCGAAATAGTCAATAGTCGCTTTTCCGAGATAGTCGCCAGAGATCTTCTGAAACCATTTCCGATTAAAGTATCAGACAATAATCAGGTTATTCTTTTTGCGGTTGCAGTACCCAAACTGATACGGAACCTCCGTCACAGAAGAAACGACCTTGTCCTTGCTTATCCAAAGTAATCATTTCCTCTCTGTTACCTGTAATGTCGTAAAATACTCTGGCGGCAAACTCCTGACTAAAGGTTATATCTTTATAGCCCGCTTCGCCGTTACTCATGATACATAATAAACCTGAATCAGGATTATCCGCTTCGCCCATTCTTTGAAAAGCGATACAATTCGGATGATCGAAATAGTCAATTTGCTCACCATATGCATAATACTTCCTTGCTCTGAGCAGAGGATCCAGCATAGCTTTTTTACTTTCTACCGGAGTTTCACCGCCACAACCGAAGTAATCTCCGTAAAACAGACAAGGATATCCGTTTTTGCGCAAAAGAATTAATGCATAGGCCAGTGGTTTGAACCAATCGTCAACCCAAGATTCCAGAGATTGTCCCAATTGAGAATCATGATTATCGACGAACGTCATCACATGATCCGGATCATCATTAACAAGAGTCTTTTCAAAAATTTTGCTCAAATCATAAGTTTTTCCCTGTTTGGCAGCATCAAAAAATCGAAAATGCAAAGGCACATCGAACAATGCGAGTTTTTCTCCTACTTTATCCAAGACTTCGCGTAAAACATCATAGTCACCGTTCCAATATTCACCGACAACATATAGCTCACGGCCGCTTTCTTCTCGGACATGATTAGTCCAGTCATTAATAAACTCTAAATCAATATGCTTCAAAGCATCCAGACGCAAACCGTCCAGATTTAATTTTTTAATAAACCAGGAACCCCAGCGTTTGATTTCTTCAATCACATCAGGATTATTGTAATCCACATCAGCATGCATCAAATAATCGTAGTTGCCTTTTTCTTCCTCGGTAACATTCTCTGAAAAATCCTTTGACTCCCCCTGAATTTCACCGAGAATTTTGAAAATCCCTTTATTTCCGGTTCTTTGATCAAAGTCAACTGCTGTGAAATGTTGATGATACCATTCAAATTGAGAATATTTTCCTGCTCGTCCCGAAAAGAAAAATCGCGTCCAGCCTTCAATGTCATATGGTTCGGAAATTTCTGTTTCGCGTTCTTCCGGATCCACTTCCACAATTCGAAAAATTTCCGTTTGATCAGCACCCGCTTTATGATTCAATACAGTATCTGCATAAACTTGAATGCCATTATCGTGTAAAGCAGCTATTGTTTCTTGTAATTCCCCCAAAGTTCCATATTTTGTGCGCACGGTACCTTTTTGATTAAATTCACCTAAATCATATAAATCATAAGCACCGTAACCGACATCATTTGAACTTTGACCTTTATAACAAGGTGGAATCCATACAGCTGTAACGCCCATTTCCCTGAGCTGGGGTATGTCTTCACGTATACGTTGCCAAAGCTTACCGTCATTCGGCAAATACCATTCAAAATACTGTATAGCTAATCCGTTTTTCATGTGTATACCTCTGCAATTTATACAGTTTCCGTCCACATTTTTTCAAGTATTTGTTTTTTGAAAACTATCCGGTATTATTTGTTTGTACTTATTTTTCTTCAAGCCAAATCTTTTCAACATTAACATTATATTCCAGGCATTATTTTCCGATATTAACATTAAATTAAATTTAAAGCTGATAAGACAATCGGAATAAAAACTGCGGGTATAAAACTGCCGATACGAATTTTAGTATCAAACATCAAATTTATCCCGATACCTAAGATAATTATACCACCAACCGTAGAGATAAGAGTTATGGCTGCAGCACTCAACAAACCGCTGATACTTGATGCCAATAATACAAATAATCCTTGATAAAGGACCAGCGGTATTGCCGATAACAATACGCCGAACCCCATTGTTGTGGCATAAATCATGCCGACAACACCGTCCAGAACCGATTTTGCCAACAACGTCGAACCGTCGTTGAGCAATCCCGCCTGGATCGAACCTACAATAGCCATACTGCCTGAACAGAACAGAATAATTGATGAAACAAATCCGGTTGCTATGTCCGGTTTTATTTGTCGCCCGGACTTTGGATAATCATCAGTCAAAAGAACTTCTGAGGAGACATCAAAAGAAGTATTGATTTGCTCTTTTTCTGTTTCAGGCTTTCTCAATTGTTCTTGTTCATTTTTTCGAACCCGGTTTTCAATGTATTGACCGAGTTTATTGATACCATCTTCTATTTTGAGCAACTCTCCGATAACTACACCTGCAGTTAAACAAAGTAAAACTATTAAGGAATTTGCATCTGTCAGCATAGTTGAAATTCCGATATACATTACACCTAATGCAATTGCTTTCATTAGTGTATTACTAATCTTTTCCGGTAAAAATCTGCCGATTAGCATACCCAGCAAACCGCCAACCAGAACAGCTGCACCATTAATCAAATTATAAATCATTCTATTTTCCTAAGATTATCTTTCCCGTATGTTCTATATGTAAAAAAATGTAAAAAACATTTATTTCAGTACGTAGTACTATGTACGATCTTCCTTCGCATGTAAATTATAATACAATTCCAAGGATATCTATCCAAAAAATGTTTAATCATATTTGTTCTTTTGGATAGATGTTTCTTTAATATTTAAAATTTCTTTGACATAATAATACTGACCTCCTAATTGCTGAACTTTTGGTTCAACTTTCGAGGGTCAGTACATACTACGCATTAAGACTTCTTCTTTGCGCTATTACAATCTTAAAATTTTATGTGATAATTGCTTTTTCTGTTTCTTTATCAAATAATGCAACACGTTTCGCATCTATTGTAAAATTCAAAGATTCTCCTGTTTTACCTTCCCAAGTACTTGAGTCCACACGAGCCGTCAAGCGATGTCCGTTTACTATTAAATAGATATAACATTCTGCACCAAGCATCTCCACAACTTCAATATCACCTTCAAAAGTCGAATTAGGAAACTCTTCTTGAATATCAGGTCTGTCACTTATAGCTTCAGGTCTCACACCTAAAATAACTTCTTTGCCAAAATATTCACGGACTTCGGGAACATCATATTTTTCTTTATCTAATTCTATTTCAAAATCATCAAAGTTTGCAATTATCTTACCATTTTTCTCCTCAATAACTGCATCAAGGAAGTTCATTGGAGGCATGCCGATAAAGCCGGCGACAAATAGATTTGTGGGATGGTAGTATAATTCGCTGGGCGATGCAACTTGCTGTACTAATCCATCTTTCATAACTACTATACGCGTTCCCATTGTCATAGCTTCTGTTTGATCATGGGTAACATAAACGATCGTAGCTCCTAATTGCTGATGCAATCTCGAAATACTAACACGCATCTGTACCCTCAATTTTGCATCCAAATTAGATAAAGGTTCGTCCATTAAAAACACTTTCGGTTTTCGAACAATTGACCTTCCTAACGCTACACGTTGCTGCTGACCACCGGATAAAGCTCTGGGTTTCCTGTCTAAATACGGTTCTAATTCTAATATTTTAGCAGCTGCCATAACTCTTTGATCTATCTCTTCTTTTGGAATTTTTCTTAATTTCAGACCAAATGCCATATTTTCATAAACTGTCATATGCGGATATAATGCATAGTTTTGAAAAACCATACTAATATCTCTATCTTTAGGACCTATATCATTAACGACTTCACCATCGATAGAAATTGTACCTTTAGAAATATCTTCCAAACCTGCTATCATACGCAAAGTTGTTGATTTGCCGCATCCTGACGGTCCTACTAAAATAATAAATTCTTTATTTTCTATATCGAGATTAAAGTCGGTAACTGCAACTACATCTCCATCATATATTTTATAAACATTTTCAAATTTTACATTACTCATTGTATTTCCCTCTTTTCTCCTAAAATTTACAAAGCTGGAATTTTTTCACTAAATAATCTTGTAATTTTTCTTGAACATACATCGGAATATCCAACATTTTTAATGGATCACCTGCATCACCAAACTCATTGGTAAATTGAGATAACGCTTCCAGATAATGACCCAAAAATTCAGTGCCGACATTAAATTTGTTAATGCCTTTTCTAAAAGCTTCCTTTAATTGTTCATCAGGTATTCCGCTTCCGCCATGTAAGACCAATGGCGTATCTGTGGCAGCATTAATTTCTTCCAGCCTTGAAATATCTAATCTAGGCTCTTTTCTATAAACTCCATGTGCATTTCCTATTGAAATCGCTAATGAATCTACACCGGTTCTTTCACAAAACTCTGCTGCAAGGCTTGGATCCGTAAATAATTGTTCCATTTCTTCATCCGAAATTTCCGAGGATGCTACATGACCTACTTCACCTTCTACATCAACATCAAAACAATGTGCAATGTCAACCACTTTTTTAGTTAAACAGATGTTATCTTCAAAAGATAATTCTGAACCGTCAATCATGACAGAAGGAAAACCATTTTTTATATTCAGTACAATACTTTTATAATCAAAACTATGGTCCAGATGCAGGCCGATGGGAACTTTTACTGTTTTCGCCAAGTTTTTTACGTTAACTGCAAAACTTTCAAAGTCAATTGTATTGTATTGCTCAACATGTTCGGGCAACAACATGCATAATGCAGGTGTATTTAATTTTTCAGCTGTTTTAATAACTGAATAAATCATGTTATAGTCAATACAAATGTAAGCTATGACAGATGTTTTTGCTTCGTCTGCCATTCTTAAAATATCTTTAACTCTTACTAACGACATATCATTGGATCCTCACCTAAACTTATACCACTATTGTTTTACCGCACCACTAGTCATACCTTTAACAAACTGTTTTTGTACCGCAATATAGAAGATAATCATCGGAATAGAAATCAGAATCAAAATTGCAAACAGAATTCCCGGTTGACTATTGTATACACCCTTATACTGTTGAGCGATCAAAGGTAATGTTTTTGTTGTTGCTTCTGTCATCGTGCATAAAGCCAGGAAGAATTCATTCCAACATTGTAAGAATGTCCAAATGGCTATAACAACTATGCCCGGTTTTAACAGAGGAAAAATAATTCTCCAATATAATTTGAATTCACTACAACCATCTATTATTGCTGCTTCTTCCAGGGATTTAGGAATTCCTAAATAAAAACCTTGGAGAATTGTAACCGCATACGGAATATTCAAGGCAATATACGGAAGTATCAATCCGAAATAATTATCTAACAAACCAAAACGACTATTAAGCTGTGTTATCGGAATAACTAAAGCACTGATCGGAATCATCAAGGTTGAAAGAATCATATTATACATAACCACTCTGCCTTTGACGTATTTCCTGGAAAAGCCGAATACTGCCATGCTGGCAATGAATACAACTGCAATAGTACTTACAGAAGATATTACAAAACTGGCTAAGAAATTATAAAGCAAGGTTGGATTGTTTTGAATTGCGTTCTTATAGTTATTAAATGTAAGTCCGTCCGTCTCTACAAATAATCTGGGATCGAAGATACTGTTCTGATCCCTTAAAGAAAGACTAAATGCATAGATAAGAGGGATCATAAAAATAACAGCGGATATGACTAAAAATATTAACCAAGGTAATTTCGCTTTTTTCTTTGAGGAAAGTTTCACCTTATTTGCCATTTCTTCCACCTCCAGTCTTCATAAAGTCACCAGACCCTAAGAATCTGATTTGAATAGCAGTTAATACAAGTGCAAATAACAGGATGGCGACGGAAATCGTACAAGCATATCCCATTTGTGTCTGTGTAAATCCTTTTAAGAAAATATATGTTCCCGGCATTTCAGTTGCATGATTAGGACCGCCATTAGTCATAACATTTACCAGGGCATATGTTTGTAATGATCCGATAACACCCAGCATCAATAATGCTTTATGAACTGATGCCAGACTGGGAATATAGATATACCGAATTTTCTGCCATGTGCTCGCTCCATCAATTTCTGAAGCTTCTATAAGATCTGCGGATATTTGCGACATACCGCCAATGTACATAAGCATAGACCAACCGGTCCATTCCCAAATATTGGCTAGCATAACGCCGAACAATGCTTTATTAGGATCTCCCAACACATTAATGGTAGGCGATGCCCCAAAAAATTTATTTAAATAATAGCCTATAATCCCTTGATACGGCTGAAAAATTTTACTGAAAATAATTGCCACAACAGTGACAGAAATTACTACCGGAATAAAATACAGTGTTCTGTAAAAACTTTGAGATTTTTGAGTACCTCTAAAATGTTTTTTTCTTATTACTTCTTCTATTGCATACGCAAGGAAAAACCCGATAATTGCCTGCACCGGCACTGTTACAACAATCCAAACCAGCGAATTTTTCACTGTTTTCCAAAAAATGTCGTCAGTTAACAATGTTTTAAAGTTCTCAAATCCGACAAATACTTGATCATTGAGGGTTGACCATTTAAAAACGCTGTTACGCGTAATAAAAATTATCGGATATAAAACGTAAACCGCAAAAAATGTTAATGCGGGAAGGATAAAAACATACCCCATTCTCTTTGTTCTTTTTGTTTTTAACAATAATGAATTAGACAAAATTCCTCACCTACTTTCAGTAAGTTGTAAAAAAGGGAGCTTATAGACGGCTCCCTTTTTTACTTACGAGGCCAAATTAATTAATAATTTACCTTGTTAGTCTCCGAATGTTTCTTACTTAGTCTCCTAATGTATCCTGTACGTCTTGGATATACTGTGCTGCCTGGTCAACATCGTAAGTTCCGCCAATCAGACCTTGCATTGCAGTTTGGACTGCTGTTTCAATTTCAGCATTTGCAATTCTTTGATTGACTAAGCCGCCTGCGATATCTTCACCTGTACGTACAAATTCATCAACAGCTGCATCCAGACCAGGTCTGTCAGGCATTTGTGCTTTGTCAGGAATAATGTCGGGATAGGACAAATGGTTATTCATATCATTGGCAATTGCTTGAGCACCGGCACCTGCTGCAAAGCTTGCTAAAGCTTTCCATGCTGCTTCGGGATTCTCACAATTCTTTGTAATACCATAACCGAAATCCATTCCGCCAATTGGCAAGGAATCAGATACACCTTCTTCAATTGCCGGCAAATAGAAATAATCATAGTCCCAATTTGCTACTGCGTCTGATACATCTTCGCCTGTGTACTCTTGTGCCCACCATGAACCTAATGCCATCATGCCTGCCTGACCGGCTAAGAATAAGGTTGTGCCGTCAGAATAGCTTGTTGAAGATAATGAACCATCTTGGATTACGCCATCATCAAATAATTTTTGATAATTGGTCATCGCTTGCTTCATTTCATCTGAAGTCCAGGGAATTTCACCATTTTGAGCTTTATCAAACAATTCCGGATCAATTTGGGATGTGCACATGATTAATAAATTGACATGTTGCCATCCGTCAGCGCCACCGAAGAATAACGGAGCATATCCATTATCTCTCAATTCTTGAGCTGCATTTACCAATTCATCATAAGTTGTCGGTTTTTCCAGTCCTAATTGGTTAAATAAGGTTTTATTGTACTCAATAAGTATGACTTGGCTTTCGATAGGCATAATATAGTAGGACTCATCACCCTCTACGTTTCCTAATTGAAGTTGACTTTGAGTTACATTGTCATAGACACTTGCCCAATCATCACCCCAATCGGCTGCTGCATATTCATTTAAGTCAATTAAATAATTTGAGTAAGTTTGTGTTAATGATCCCGGTTGTAAGCCCATAATATCGGGTAAATTATCGGAAGCTGCCGCTGCTGATATTGCTGCCAGATACTCCGGATTGTAATTGTAGTTTGTATACTCAATTTTAATATTCGGATTTTCAGCTTCAAATGCCGCTATCATTTTTTCAGCTGTTCTCGTAATCGGTGACCAAGTCCAAAGCGAAATCGTAACTTCACCATCTGATTCTGCTGAATCTTCTGCTTTATCTGCTGAATCTTCTGCTTTGTCTGCTGAATCTTCTGCCTTGTCTGCTGAATCTTCTGCCTTGTCTGCTGAATCTTCTGCCTTGTCTGCTGAATCTTCTGCTTTCTCCTTTACCTCTTCTTTAGCTTCACTCTCATCTGTTTTTTTGTCAGAACTACTTCCACAAGCAACTACTGCAAATAACATTGCCAGTACTATAAAAATACTCAGCACTCTTTTCATTTCTTTTCCTCCTTTTTTTAATTAATATAGGTATATACCCTATCCAATACATAATTCATCCAGAATTCATGCAGAAATCAGATTCTCGATTTGATAAATTCAAATTCTTTCTGCATAACTCTTGAAGCTGCTCCTATTGCTCCTAATTCATCTCCACCTTTAGCCGCTTCTATCTTAAAAATATCTTTATTAAAATACACGATAGAATCTCTGGCTTTTGCTTGTAATTCTTCCAAAAAAGTTGATCCTAATTTCACTAAATTTCCATACAAAATTATTTTTCGCGGTGCAAATATGTTTACTACAATTGCTACTATTTTGCTAAGCGTATTAATAATATCGTTTACTAAAATAAGTGAATCCCTATCTCCTGCATGTACAGATTCAATAAAATGCTTAATTGAAACTGATTCCGATTTTTCTTCTGCCAATTTTGCAATTTCAGCAAATCTTCCTAAATTTATTCCTTCCTTTATTCGATTTTCAATCGCTATTTCGGATATTTCGGCATTAAGACATCCCAGATCACCACATGAACAAATTCTATTGTTTTGTCCCAATTTAATATGTCCCAATTCTCCGAATGAACCGCTTTTTGCTATAACTACCCTTTCATCAATGACCGGTACCATCCGGATACCGGTCCTCATCGAGATAAAAACGAAATCTTGTTCGGCATATTCTCTATATAACCACTTATATGCATACACCATGTTATTAACATTATTTTCTACATATACCTTTTTCTGAACTTTCTTTTCCAAGATTTCCTTAACTGAGATATTCTCCCAGTTTTTAAATAGATTATAACTTTTAGCAATACCTTCCTCAGTGTCTAAATATCCGGGAATGCCAACACCTACACCTGCTATTTTTTTCTCTTTCTCTTTTAGAAAATTTATCGCTTCTTCTACATGTTCAACAATTAATTTAATAACTTCATCTGCTTCTATGAAGTATTTAATATCTTGTTTTCTGAGGAAAACAGTTTTCCCCGATAAATCTAATACACAAACATGCAATGCGCGTGCATTAAACTCAACACCTATAAAGTAAGCACCATCCGGATTTATTCTTAACCATACCGGTCGCCTTCCAACCTGAGAAATGTCGCTTTCTTCTTCATAAATCAGACCTTCTTCTATTAATTCAGAAACCGTATTCGTAATTGTTGTCATGCTATAGGAAGTTTTCCTGCGTAAATCATTCCTGGAAACATCTGTCTCTTGAAATATCAAACTTATAATCTTATTTCTCTGATTTCTCTTACGATTTTGAACTATAGAAACTTTCTCTCTCATATATTCTGCTGCAATCTTTCTTTAGTGGTACCCCGGTGCGCACAAGTACTTTATAATAAAGTAATATCGTTTTTGTTGAAAAACATTTCTATTTCATCTTTATCTAAATTTTGTTGTTCACCAATTTTATCTGCATAGTATAGAATTCTGGCAATAGACTCTGCAGCTTCCAGTTTATTCATTGCATCGGTCGCAGTTTCACCAACAACCAAAACTCCATGATTTCCCAAAATAACTATGTCTTGCCCGGCATTGATATAAGGTTCTGCCTCTTTATAAATTCCCGGCTCGCCCGGTCTGCCATAAGGACAAACCTGGATTTCTTTGAAATTACCCATTAATTCAGGATAAGCGTGACTTCTAATCGATTTTAAACATATAGAATAGGCTGTGATAAATGTTGGATGAGCATGTACAATACCTCCAATACTTTTACCATCACGCATTTTATAAGTATTAAAGTGCATCGGTAACTCAGAAGTAGGCTTACAACTGCCGCCTATCCATTCTCCGTTTTCATCAATTACAGCAATTTGATCCCATGTATATAAGGCTTTATTCTTGCCTGTTGGTGTAACATACAGGCATCCATCCTTTTTTGACTTAACTGAAATGTTCCCTTCAAAAGCATTAACCATACCTTTGTCGTCAAGGCGTTTTGCTACTGCCATTACCTCTGCAATTGCATCAAAATCGAGTTCTTTTCGTTTCATTGTTTTTTTCCTTCTAACTTTATTATTAAATTAATATGTTATAAAAAATTATTGACTTATTAACATACTTCTAGATGATTGGATCTCCGGGGAGATATTCTTTCATTTCAAACGAATTCGCGGATAATTCCCTGATTTCCGAGACATTATTTAAATGTCCCAGTGCGTATAACTGAGAAAGGAGATTCCCAATTAACGTTCCTTGAGGCAGGCCGGCATATACCGGCATATCTACCGCATCTGCTATCATTTGCATTAAAGAAGTATTCCTACTTCCGCCATTAATGGCATAAATGCCCTCTACATTTTGGCCTATGAGTTCACAATACTTTTCTTTGTAATGCGAAATTCTTGCTGCAATGCTTCTGAAAATACAACATGCAAACTCATAATCTTCTTCTAAAGTCTTCAAACCTTTGCTTTTTAACTGTTCATTGATTTTTACTCTGATATCACCATGTATATCAGCAAACTCCGGACTTTCTACGTCAAAAATTTCTCCACTGTAATTCGGATTTTTTGTTAATTCTAAAATATCATCATAAGTGTAGCTTCTTCCGTCTCCGGCAAATGAGATCAATAGCTGATCTATTAACCAAAAACCGGCAAAATCTCTATATGCGTATACTTGATTATCAAAACCTACTGAATATTTGAATCCACTTTCAAAGGCAAACTCGGATATTATTACGTCATCTAATTCCAAACCCATATTCGTATTTGTTCCCATACTGAGATATAGCTTGTTTTTACCATAATCGGGAATTGCCAATGTTCCGGAAAAAGTATCATGACCAACACCTGTCGTAACCAGGCAATCTTTTGCTCCGGTTTCTTTCTTAATAGCGGACAATAAAGGACCCCTGATTTCTCCGGGTTTAATCAAATCTTTAATCATATGCCTCGGTATGTTAAGCAAATCAAATAGTTCATAAGACCAGTTATTCAATTCAGCATTCAGAAGACCTGTCGTACCGGTTATAGTAATTTCAGTTCCTTTGGTTCCTGATAAGAAATATGAAAGTAAATCAGGCAAAAACAATAATGTTTCTGCTCTTTCTAATATTTCTCTATCACCATGTTCGATATATGCAAACAATTGAGCTAAAGCATACGTACGATTTGGTTGACATGCTGTCAATTTGAATAAATCTTCCGGTGTAATAATTTTGTAGATTTCATCCATTGATTTTTCTGATCTTTTATCACGATAATGGTATACAGGCTCAATTAAGCGGCTTTTTTCATCCAATAAACCATACGTTGATCCCCACGAAACCACTGCAATTGAATCAATATTATAGTCCGCTGAGAAATAGGAGAGAGCATCTTTTATTGCATTATAAAAAGAAAATACATCCCAATAAGATACAGTCGGTAAATGAATCGGTCTATTTCTAAAAACCTGCTCATCAACCAGAGATAATTTACTACCATCATAAGTTGCCAAACCAATTTTGACTGAGCTGGCGCCCAGATCCACACCTAAAACCGAGACATCACTCACTCTGAAGATCTCCTCACTAAATATTTATTTCTTTTTCGATTTAATTAATTTTACTCCATGTGGTAATTTCTAACAATACATCTAGAAAAATTCGTTCTTTTAGATAATATGACTATTTAATTTTGTATAAAACGCATAATTATTTCGTTTTCGTTTTAATTATATAAGAATTTCTTTGTTGAACGGGATATATAAATAGTTTGTTTTTAGAGAAGTACGGTAAGTCTATATCAAATTCCAGATGAAAATTTACTCCTGTTGTATTTCCGAATTCCTTCTAATATATTGTCAATGCCATCAATTAAAACAACGATCTTTCGATTAGAATCAATACACAAAATACACCAAACACTATTCGTCGTTTTGGAAGTGCAATCTATTATTTTCAACGAATCTGCTTTTTGCCAATTAAACTCGTCAAATTTTTCTACTTTCAGAATATCTTCCGTTGTCAGATTAACAACAACTTTACGTCTCTTTTTGTTAACAATACGCGCAATCTCAAGATTTCCATTCGTTACAATATACTCATATTCAACATCTAGGCGTTTAATAAGAAAAATAGCAAGAACAACAATCAGAGGAATCAGCACCGGAAAAATAAAGAAAATATAAGAGAAAAAATATACTGAAACCAAAATCAAAGCCAGAGCTATTAAGATTATAGTAGTAATTTTAATGTACTCAGGAGAACCCCATTTACGTTTTACAATAAATTCATTAAAAAAATCCGTATGTTTAGTGTACAAAGAAACCTCCTCATGCACTTTGAATAGCTTTTATTATGCTCATTTGTATGTCCGATTCACTTGTACTAAAAATATTCTAAATTAAAGAAAAACCAGTTAAATAAAACTAAAATATTCTATATAGGATTAAGTATCTTTAAAATTATTATGTATGATAATATCATAAAAATGTGCTGAATACCGTAAAAGTTTTTTATTTTACTCGGTTTGAACAATTTTTACACTCTTCGAAGAATGTAGTTATTGTTTCCCGTTTATTAAGACAAATATTAAAAAGGGATATCTCATCATACAAGACATCCCTCTTAATTGTTTATTGACAGTATAATTATTGTAAATAAGAAAGCTTAAAAATTCTTATTATTAACAATACCCCTACGATAAAGCTTTAGAATCAGATTCTGGCAACACCGGTTTTGCGTGCTGCTGCCGCAACAGCTTTTGAAACTGTAGCAGCAACTCTTTCATCAAATGCGTGAGGCATGATGTTTTCTTCATTTAATTCTTCATCAGAAACAAGTCCGGCAATTGCGTGTGCTGCCGCAACATTCATCTCCTGATTAATATCTGAAGCACGCACATCGAAAGCTCCGCGGAAAATACCCGGGAAAGCCAACACGTTATTGATTTGATTCGGGAAGTCGGAACGACCGGTTGCTACAACTTTGGCACCACCCGCTTTTGCTTCATCGGGGAAAATTTCAGGAACCGGATTGGCACAGGCAAATACGATTGCATCATCAGCCATTGTTGCCACCATTTCAGTAGTCACTGTACCGGGAGCTGAAACTCCGACAAAAACATCCGCACCGATCAAAGCATCTGCTAATGTACCTGATTTATGTTCTAAATTGACAATTTCACATAACTCATTTTTATATTTGTTCATTCCTTCAGGACGTCCGGCATAAATAATACCGCGGCTGTCACATATTAAAACATTTTCGCCTTTGGCTCCTGCGGAAATCAATAGTTTGGTAATCGCTATAGAAGCAGCACCTGCCCCGTTCATAACTATTTTTACATCGGAAATATCTTTTTTAACAACTTTCAATGCATTGAGTAAACCGGCCAAAGTTACTACTGCTGTTCCGTGTTGATCGTCATGGAAAATCGGAATATCACATCTTTCTTTAAGTTTTGCTTCAATTTCAAAACAACGAGGTGCTGCAATGTCTTCTAAATTAACACCGCCGAAACTGCCGGAGATGTTGTAGATCGTATCAACAATCACATCAACATCTTGTGATTTTATGCAAAGCGGAAATGCATCAACATCACCAAAAGCTTTGAACAAAGCACATTTGCCTTCCATAACCGGCATTCCGGCTTCAGGACCGATATCGCCCAAACCTAGAACAGCCGAACCGTCTGTTACAACAAGGCAAAGATTGTGGCGTCTTGTGTAGATATATGATTTATCTACGTCTGCAGATATTTCTAAACAAGGCTCTGCAACACCCGGCGTATAAGCGATTGATAATTCCTCACTTGTTCCGACCGGTGCTTTACCGATAACCTCTATTTTGCCGCCCCATTCAAGATGTTTTTCAATTGCTATTTTTTTCATGTCTTTTGCTTCCATCTACTAACCTCCATCTCTTTTTCCTAAATTTTAATAGATTACAATTTTCTAAACAAGTATAGATATAATTTTAGCATATTAACAACGATTCTTGTAAACGTTTAATGTTTCATAACAATTCTGAGCAAAAATCCGTCATAATTACCCAATCCGTTTGTAATCACAATTGTTTTTTGGTAAATTATGCTAAGGCAATTTCTGATGTATTAATCAAATTGTTTAGATATATAATTTATGTTACATATTGAGATGTTTATATCTTAATAGCGAAAGGAAATATTATGACAAAACATAAAGAATTACAGGCATGGATTGATGAAGTCGCAGCTTTGTGTCAACCCGACAATATCGTCTGGATTGATGGCAGCGAAGAACAAAATCAACAACTCTTGGATGAGATGGTTGAAAGCGGAGCGGCAATTAAATTGAACGAGGAAAAACGTCCCGGTTGTTATTTATTCCGCAGTGACCCTTCCGATGTTGCACGTGTTGAAGATCGTACATATATTGCAACGGTTAAAGAGGAGGATGCCGGCCCGACCAATAACTGGATAGATCCTGTACAACTGAAGGCTACAATGACCGATCTTTATACCGGTTGTATGAAAGGTCGTACCTTGTATGTTATTCCTTTCTCAATGGGTCCGATCGGTTCGCCGATTGCCAAAATCGGTGTTGAAATTACCGACAGTCCTTATGTTGTAGTTAATATGAGAATTATGACTCGTGTAGGCAGTGAAGTGCTGGATCTGTTAGGAACAGACGGCGAATATGTTAAATGCTTACATTCGGTCGGAGCACCTTTAGAAGAAGGCGAAGAAGATGTTATGTGGCCATGTGCACCGATGGAAGAAAAATATATCAGCCATTTCCCGGAAGAAAGATTGATCTGGTCATATGGTTCAGGCTATGGCGGAAATGCTCTCTTGGGTAAAAAATGTTTTGCTTTGCGTATTGCTTCCGCTCAGGCTAAAGACGAAGGCTGGATGGCAGAACATATGCTGATTTTGAAATTGACAAGTCCCGACGGTGACGTCAGATACGTTACCGGTGCATTCCCTTCAGCATGCGGTAAGACAAATCTGGCCATGTTGGTTCCGACTATTCCGGGCTGGAAAGTTGAAACGATCGGTGACGATATTGCCTGGCTCAAGTTCGGTGAAGACGGTCGCCTTTACGCAATCAATCCTGAAGCCGGTTTCTTCGGTGTTGCTCCCGGTACCTCATATTCTTCAAATCCGAATGCTATGGATACAATTAAATCAAATACCATTTTCACAAATGTTGCTTTAACTGATGACGGCGACGTTTGGTGGGAAGGAATTGATGGTGAAAAACCTGATCACCTGATCGACTGGCAGGGTAATGACTGGACACCTGATTCAGGAAAACTCGCTGCTCATCCTAATTCACGTTTCACAACTCCGGCCGGTCAATGCCCGAGCATTGCATCTAACTGGGAAGATCCGGCAGGTGTACCGATTGATGCAATTTTAATCGGCGGACGTCGCGCTTCCGTCATTCCTTTAGTTCATCAAAGCTTTGACTGGGATCATGGAGTATTTTTAGGTTCAATTATGGGTTCAGAAATTACGGCAGCTGTTATTTCCGATAAAATCGGTCAAGTTCGTCGTGACCCGTTCGCTATGTTACCGTTCATCGGCTACAATGTCGGCAATTATTTGAAACACTGGTTTGAAATCGGCGAAGCAGGCGATGCTGATAAATTACCGAAACTTTTCTATGTTAACTGGTTCCGTAAATCCGATGACGGCAGATGGCTCTGGCCCGGTTTCGGAGATAATAGCCGTGTCCTGAAATGGATTGTTGAACGTTGTGCCGGCAAGGTTGATGCCCAAGAAACTGCGATCGGTTATATGCCTTCTGAAGATGATTTGTATTTAGAAGGTTTGGATATTAATCATGAAGATATGGCAGATCTTTTGAGTGTTGACGTAGACGGTTGGAAAGCTGAAACCGAATCTATCCGTGCTCACTATGAAGATTACGATGCTCGTGGCGGGAAAATGCCACAAGAACTCTATGATCAACTTGATGCTTTAATTGAACGTCTGGATAATGCTTAAGATGAGCAAACTCAAGTCAGCTATTTAGAATTATCAAAAACTAATATTATATTCAAAATCGAAAGTAAAATTTAAAAAGTGGCTTTCTCAAAAGAGACAGTCACTTTTTTTGTCTTAGAAATTATCTCAAAAACCTATGTTCCATAAATCAAAATTTGCATAGCTCAAAATTTTGAGCAGAAACCAACTCAACGTAAGCGTCAAACCTATCGGCGTCTAGTCACCGGAGCACAACCCAGTTAGACTATCCAAAACTGGATGTCTTAAGACGTCTAAAAATGAATAGTATAGGAGTGTCTTGAAATGGGTGGTAAACTTGTAGAGCTAAAAACCAATGCCAAATTAAACAGTTGGTATATGGATATCCAATCACAAAAACAGAGCGGTTTAACCGTAGACGAGTGGTGTGAGGAAGCCGGAATGACTCGTTCCACTTATTACTATCGTTACAAAATAGTGATGAAAGCATTAGAAAATCGTCTCGCTGCTGAAGCAGGCAAAACAGTTCAGTTCGAAGCTTTACCGGCTCCTGCTCCTGTTAATGAATCTAAGGAAGAAAGCATCCGCATCCGGCTCGGTGATCTGGAAGTAGAGATACCATCCGGAGCCAGCTCAGAGAATATTCAAGCTGTAATCGAGGCATTGAAATGTTAAAAGATTACCGGACAAAAGGGAAAATTTATCTGGCCTTAGGTTATACAGATCTTCGCAAAGGTATAGATGGTCTATGTGCTCTCGTCCAAGAAAACTATGGCAAAGACCTGAAGACTCATGATCTGTTTTTATTTTGTGGTCGGCGCACTGATCGGATTAAAGGATTATTGTGGGAAGGGGACGGTTTTCTTCTGCTGTACAAACGTTTGGAAGCCGGTCGTTTCCAATGGCCAAGAACCCCGACAGAATTATCAGAGATTACGCCAGAACAATACAACTTTCTGATGCGTGGTATGCAGGTAATCGCCCCTAAAATCCCACAACGAAAAACAGCACCTAAAATCGTCTGAAAGCACTGAGATAAAGGCTTTTCAGCTTGTTTTATTTTCCCTGAAATGGTAAAATAAAGGCATGAAAACAGTCACTATTTCCCAGGAAGAATACAACAAATTCAAGGCGCAAGAGCAATATATTAGTGAGCTTGAACAACGAGAAAAATGGCTCAAGGAACAGATCCTTTTGCTGAAAAAAGCTCAGTTTGGCTCTAAGAGTGAACGTGCTACATATCTCAAACAATTAAGCATCGATAATCTTTTTGATGAGGCAGAAGTCTTCAGTGATCCTGAACAAGAAGAACCTAAATTTGAAGAAGTAATAAATGTTCCGGCTCATACCCGTAAGAAAAAATCTGTCATAGAACGTCTTCCTGAAGATATCCCTGTCGTTGAACGTCACCACTATGTAGATGCAGAGGGACGTACCTGCCCTCATTGTTCTGCAGAGATGGAAGAAATAGGTACAGAAACAAGAAGTACTCTTGGTATGGCACCAGCTAAAGTATTTGAGATCCGCGATATTTGTCATGTTTATGCTTGTAAAGCTTGTGACAAAGAAGCAGAACCGGTGACGGTTCGTAAAGCAACCTTTCCTGCTGCTGTGATCCCTGGTGGTATAGCTAGTCCGGAAGCAATTGCTAATGTGATCAATGACAAATTTGTTCAGGGAACACCACTCTACCGCCAGGAACAGTATTGGCAACGAGTCGGTGTGATGCTCTCCAGACAGACGATGTCAAACTGGCTGATGTACTCAGTAGAACATTACTTGAGATATATTTACGATAAACTTCACCAAGATCTACTTCAAGAAGACATCCTGCACGCTGATGAAACAGAATTACAGGTTCTGCAAGAAGAAGGGAAAAGTCCGCAAAGCAAAAGTTACATGTGGCTGTACCGTACAGGAGTAACAGCTGCCAATCCGATTGTTCTCTTTCATTACGAGCGTGACCGCAGGCATTGCCGTCCACAAGAATTCCTGGAAGGATTTCAGGGATATCTGCACAGTGATGGTTACGAAGCCTACCATAAATTAGAAAATGTCAGGTCAGTGGGATGCTTTGTCCATGTCAGAAGAAAGTTTGTTGAAGCAGCAGAAACTGCCTCGAAAAACAAAGGCAGCCTTAACCTTGCCGGCAAGGCAGTTGAAGATATCCGTCAAATATTCGCTTGGGAAGACTTCTGTGCCAAGATGTCCGCTGAGGAACGCTACGAGAAACGACTTGCAAAACAAAAACCACTCATGGAAAAATTCTTTGAATGGCTGGAAGATATTGTTGTGTCAGAGAAGTCAGCTTTAGGCATTGCCAGAAAGTATGCCTTAGGGCAGAAGGATTATATTCTCAATGTCTACCTGGATGGACGACTTGAGTTAAACAACAACCGTGCGGAGCGAAGCATAAAACCATTCGTAATCGGCAGGAAGAATTTTCTATTCGCCAACACACCCAGAGGAGCTACTGCCAGTGCCATTCTCTACTCTCTCGTTGAGACAGCCAAAGAGACGGGAGTTGATCCTTACAGTTACTTGGTTTATACCCTGACAGAAGCAGCAAAACTACGTGATACCGATGAATTCGAGAAAATTGCCGAACTGACGCCCGCATATTTTAAAAATCTCGGATAAATCTGATTGGAACGCCGATAGGTTTGACGCTCACAACTCAACAACCATGAACTTGCACACTTTTTAAGGATGTGCAAGTTTAATCGTGTACAACTTTAAATAATGTGCGAATATTTCTTATATTCCTTATTTTTAGCACTGAACTTGCACACTTTTTAAGGATGTGCAAGTTTTTTCGTGTACAATCTTAAATAATGTGCAAAGAATTCTTGGATTTCCTATTTCCAAAACTAAACTTGCACACTTTCTAAGGGTGTGCAAGCTTTTTCGTGTACAATCTTAAATAATGTGCAAAGAATTCTTGGATTTCCTATTTCTGAATTAATATTTGCAAAACTTAAATTTTTGTGACAACCCCTTTTTTATTATAATTAATTTTACAATTATATATTGCCTTACTGGATATTAGATTATATATCCGTACGATATTCCGCTCTGGCACCGCCTATCAGCTTCGGTCTGGTTACGGCAGAGGTTAAATGAGCATAGCCTATTTGTTTTATTTTTAACCTTAAAGGAACTGCAACCGGTTTAAGATGCATTCCGATAAATGTATCACCGATATCGATTCCGGCATCGGCTTGAACGTTTTCTACTAAAACAGGATCAGTCATATTCGTAAAAGCTGCAACAGAAAAAGCACCACCGGCATGCAGTGCGGGCTTTGCATTGACTTCCGGATACCTTAATTTATCCGCGATATTACGTTCAATAATCAAAGCTCGATTCAAATGTTCACAACACTGAACTGCAAGATTAATTTTGTTTTTTTGCGCTGCCTCGGCTAATAAAGAAAATAACAAATTACCGATTTCCTGATTGGAATCTGCACCGATCTCCAAGCCACGCACTTCACTGGTTGAACATCCGATAACCACCAAAGAATTCTCTTTTAAGTCTGCTTGTTCAAAGAATTCTGCCAAAGCATCTGTCCATTCTGATTTTATATTATTGATTGCAAAATCTTCCATTTCAAATTTCCTCTAATCCTTCAAACAATTATTTGTATATCAGTATTCACGACATATAGTATAACATTATTTAAAATCTTATTTAGAATAATGTTTGCTTGTGAGAAGAGGATTTTGTAAACTTAAGGTATCATTTGAGGTATTTAATTTTGAGTTAAAAGTTTTCAGATAATTTTACTTAAATATAAGGAAATATCAAGAAAAAAGAAGATGAGTTTTTGCAATACAAACTGAAATTAATTTCCGGACCGAGAAGTTAAAGAAGTTGAAATAAATAAAGTTCAAGGAAGATTGTTATGAAAAGTATTAAGGAAAGAATTGAAGCTGCCCATCAACTATATGTGGAGAAGAATTTTGAAGAAGCCCTTGCGGAATTCAATGCACTCGGTGAAGAGAAAAGACTGAGTAATAGTAGCAAATTTCAAATTGCATTGAATAAGGGCATCATTAAAATGAATTTGAATAATTATGATGAAGCACAGTATGATATGGAGAGTGCTTTGCAGATTGGTGAAAAAGCTGAAGATTTATATAAACAGGCTCGGGCTTTACATCAGTTGGGGATTCTTGCAAAGTTAAGAGGCAACTACGATTATGCTACGGAATTATTCCGGGAAGAGTTGAGAAAATGCAGTTCTTTAATGCCTTCATATTATTCCGATCTATCTTATAATTTTTATGAACAAGGTGACGTAAAAATGCTGGCAGGTGATTTTCTCGATGCCAAAATGTATTTCAATCATGCATTGGTATTTGCCGAAACTGAAGCTAATTATCACGGTGTCGGTTTAGCTGCCAAGGCTTTAGCGAGATTAAGCATTACTGTCAATCATCATAAAGAAGCTCTCGGCTATTTACGCAAAAGCTATGAAAATTTCAAATTAGCTGAAGATCAGGAGGGTATTGACTGCACCTTGCAGGAAATCACAAAATTAAAAAATAGTATGCAAGGCACGGAAGAATAAATATCTTTAATATTAGTTGTTAAAAGTCATTATTATAAAAGGACAAGCAACTTTCTCAAAAGTGCCGAACCTTTCTCAAAAGTGCCGGACCTTTCTCAAAAGTGCCGAATCTTTCTTAAAAGTGCCGGACAGAGATATTTATTAAATCAGCAGATTATTTTAAACAAATGATAGTGCTGCCCTGGTCACTGCTCTTGACTTGAATTTGCGGATCGATTCTTTCTTGCAAATCAGGCACATGAGAAATAATACCGATCATACGATCTCCCTCGCTTAATTCTTCTAAAACACGTATCGCTTGTTCAAGAGCATCACTATCCAAAGAACCGAAACCTTCATCAATGAATAATGTTTCTATTTCAACACCGCCCTGCATTTTTTGAACCGTATCGGATAAGCCTAAAGCCAGTGCTAAAGAAGTCAGAAAACTTTCACCGCCGGAAAGAGTTGTTGCAGGTCTGGCTTTACCGGTATAAGTGTCGAATACTTCAAATTCAAGACCGCCTCTTTTGCGCCTGTCAGATATTTCTTCTTTACGATTCAAATAGTATCTGCCATGACTCATTGTCGTCAGACGTATATTACTCGCTTCAAGCATTCTCTGAAAATAATATGATTGGACAAAAGCCTCAAATGTTCTTCTGCCCGCACCGGTTAAACCGTTGGCCAGTCCGGATAAGTATGAAAGCTCAGCAGCTTTTTTGGCGTAGTTTTGATAATCTTGCATATCTGCAGCAAAGATTTCGGCTAAGGAAACATTTTTTTCAATTATGAGACCGAGCGATGTCAGCTGCGTTCTTAATTCTTGCAGAACCTGTTCCGCTTGCTGCAATTCAGCACTGATTTCTTCCAAATCCGGTTTGCTTTTACCTTGGATTTTCGCAGTTAATTCATTTACAGCTTGACGTAAATTATCCAATTGTGTGAAATATCTGTTAATCGCATTTTCTTCTTGATTTAACCGATCCGGTGACCAAATATATTGATCGAGATCAGAAAACTGTATCCCGACCTGAGCTGATTTCTCAGTAATTTCCGCCACCAATTCAGTTTGTTGTATCGCCAAAGCATCCATATCGCTTTTGATCTGTTTGATTGTTGAATCGAAACTGCTTTTTTCACGTAAGAGTTGATTATAATAGTCCGCAGCAACTTGTCCGGCTTTAATTTTTGCTTTATACGCAGAATTCAATCGGTCAAAAGCTTGCTCTGCTTGTTGCAAGTTTTCATATTGCAGATTTTGCTCTAAGTTTTCCAGTTTTGTACCGAGCTTGGTTCTGTCTAATAAAGCGGCATTTAATTTTTCCTCAATTTTTTGTAAATCAGACAAGTTGTTCAATGTTTGAGCTTCATTATTTGCAAGTGCTTCTTGTAATTGAGGAAGTGCTTTCAGTTGCTCTGTTTGTGTCGCAATGATTTCCGAGATTTCCGAAATACGATTAAACAACTCATCCGCAGCCGCTTGGAATTCTGTATATTTAATGTCAGATGTCAAGTCGAAACTTGTTTTCGGATCTGTTTTCTGATCTGTTTTCTGATCTGTTTTTTGATTTGATTTTCGGTTTATTTCTTGTTTTTCATTGGCAAAACTTTTTTCCAGTGTTGTCAAAAGTTGAGTGTGACCGGTTTTGATACCGCCAAGTTCAATTTTCAGATCAGTTGCCTGCTTTTGAAGTTTATTGAATAATTGCTCTTTTTCGCGAAGAATTTCTTCAGAAAAATTTTGGTCAAATTCGGCTAATTTCAGATGATGCGTTTGACCGCAAACCGGACACGGAGTCCCTTGCATTAAATCTTTGGCCAGAAAAGCTGCGGTTTGTTGTTTTTCCGATACACGATACGAGGTAAGTTCCGATTCGGCCTGCTCAAGCTTTTCAGCAACATCTTCATATTGAATTGTCAAACTGTTTATTTCTGCTGCTTGATTGCGCAAAAATTGCCAACTTTCCAGATTATTGGCCTGTTTAGCGTAAACCGTATTCAGATTATTTTGTTCGATAATTAACTTATTATTGTCAAATTCAACTTGTTTCAAATCTGCAATTTGTTGTTCCAACTTCCGGTTTTGCTCAGCTAAACCTTGTTTTATCTGCTCCAATTCCGCTTTTTGTTTTTCAAGTTTCGCTTGCTCATTATCCAAATTATTCAAATCAAGCTTCATTTTTTCATGTTGAGCATAAGCAGACAATTCTTCTTTTAATTTGTTCAGTGATATCGCATCCCTCTCAATTTCTGCTGACCGGTTTTGCCAAGTCAGATATTGTTTTTCAGCCTCTGCTAAATTGTTGGTAACTTGATCCAGATTATGCAAATTGTTTTCCAGTGAACTTGCTTTGTCCGTCAAAGATTTTTGATTGTGCGTCCACTGTCTGAATGTTCCGGCAATATTTAATGCGACAAATTTATAAATATCAAAGGATTTTTTTCTGACTTGCATTTCAGTCAATACCGTCTCCAAATCAGCCAATTCTTTGTTTTTAATCTCCAGTTCATTAAAAATCCTGCTGATATCAAGTGCTTTCTGATATATTACTTGCTTCTTGTCTCTGGCAGTACTAAGTTTTTGATCTTTTAAACCAAGTTGATTGTGATAAGTCTTTAAATCTCCGATGTATGTTTCAAACAGTTCAAAAAATTGCTTTAAAAAACTCAGTTCACCGTTATTGATATGTTCCGCCAATTCTCTTAACTCGTTTAAATCCGGTTTTTTCATTATATTCGGCGGGTCTAAGTTTTCGATTAATTCCGGTGAGTCCGGGTTCTCGATTGTATTCGGTGAATCCGGGTACTCGATTATATTCGGCAGGTCCGGGTTCTCGATTGTATTCGGCAGATCCGGGTTCTCCTGTAAATGCAGTTTTTCTATGTCGGTAAACCACTCTATATGATGAATCGCTTGTACCAAATCTCTTTGCTTAAGATCTCTGATTCGGGACAAGTTTGCGACTTCTTGTTTCAGCAATTCTTGGAATGCGATAATATTCTTCGTATTGAAAATTTTACGAAAAATTTGTTCCCGTTGTGATTGATCTGAAGATAATAATTGTTTGAAATCACCTTGCGGTAAAAGTCCGGTTTGTTTGAACTGATCCGCATCCAAACCCAAAAGTGATTCAACTTTATCTTTGACTTCTTTTTGTAAAGTCAAAATCTTACCACCCGGTAAAGTCAGCTCTACCCGGCTCGGATTGGAAACCATACCCTCCCCGCGCATTTTCGGACGTAAGTAGGATGGTTCACGTCTTATTTTATAAATTTGATCTTTAACCTTAAATTCTAATTCCACAAAAGTCTTGGTGGCGGGAGTGGCAAAATCACTGCGCATTTGTCCGGCATCACGTTCAGTCTGGGTTGTTTCTCCATAAAGAGCAAACATATACGCATCAAAGATAGTAGTTTTACCGGAACCGGTGTCACCGGAAATTAAAAATAAACCGTTTTGGTACGGTTGAAAATCAATTTCAATTTCTGCTGCAAAAGGTCCGAATGCAGCTAAACAAAGTCTGACCGGTTTCATGTTAATTCACCTTTTCTGCAAGTTCCTCAATCATTTTCCGATCGGCATCTGAGATGGTTCTGCCGGTTTCTTCTTCATGAAATAAGGCAAAAAGCTGTCCGATGCTCAATTCATCGGGAGCTGCCGTCAAAGCATCAAATTTTTCGACTGAATAATTAAAATGCGGAGTTCTGATTTCCAAAAGCCTGGGATAGAATCTCTTGAAGCGAATTGCCAAATCCGGAATCGGTTCATCGTCTGATAAGCTGATATAAAAATAATCTTCACTCGGATTTTCTCTGGCCCGATTAATTAAATCAGCAAATTCTCCTTCAATTAAATGTACAGGATACAGCGGTTCAAAAGAAATTTTGTGTAGTTTAAATCCCGGTTGATTGTTCATTTCGATCATACTTAAAAATTTGGGACGAGCTAATTCAGACGCTGAATATACCAGAGGTGATCCGCTATATCTTATATTTTCATACTGCACATGATGAGGCTGGTGTAAATGACCTAATGCCACATAGTCAAAATCTTTGACCAGTTCAGCCGGAATCCGATCCAAACCGCCGACAAACAATTGTTCCGAATCTGATACAATCGCTTCACCGGATTGATTAACAAAGAATTGATGTGCTATCAGAATATGTCTGCCGGACAAAGACAAATCAATTGAGCTGATTATTTGTTCCAAAGCTTGCGGATAAGTATCTATCTCCACTTCAGGATATACGTTTTTGATAGTTGCCGGTTTAAAAAAAGGAACCAGATGAAAATAATACGTCTGATCCAAAGTCAAAACGATTGTTTCCACCTGTTCCTTCGGTTCGGTTACAATATAGATGCCAAATTCCCGGAAAAAATTCCCGGCATAGCTCAGTCTGGTTGCCGAGTCATGATTACCGGAAATAATCAGCGTCAGACAATTACGCTTACTCAATTCAGTCAAAAAATAATCAAATAATTGTGTTGCTTCAGCAGAAGGAATCGCCCGGTCATAAATATCGCCTGCAATCACTATCGCATCGGGATTATGTTGATCCGTTTGTTCTATCACAAAATCCAGATAAAATTTTTGATCTTCAATCAAAGAATATTTATGTAAGGTTCTCCCCAAATGTAAATCTGCTAAATGAAAAAACTTCATATCTTCTTTGGATTAAGACAAAGTCCATCCGAGAAATAAATATTGGATAACCAATACAACAGCTATCAGCAAAATAAAAAACCAGAACGGACTATTTCTCTTGGTCGGATGCCCTTTTTGGAATCCGGCATACAAATAGATAAAAGCATGGATTTTTCCGGTTAAAGCCAGAATAATTCCTACTTGCGGCAGGAAGAAAGAAGTAATCAATGCAATGAACAGAACAAAAGAGTACGGCAGAGTTGAGAGAGTCGCTGTCTGTACATATTGCTTAAAGGGCTTTTTCTCACTGCCTAAAATCAGAGTCAGGAAAAGGATCATCAACACAACTGCAATCAGCGTAGCCAATTGACTTAATAATGTCATAAAGAAGACTTTTCCGGCACCGAAACCGGCAGTTCCTGAAACAAGCGTGCCGACACCGCCAAAAACTGCTTTCAATAGTTTACTGATCACCACCGCATTTAATCCGGCCACCAATAAAACATTGAGCAAAGCCAAAACTCCCAAGCTGCCCCAATGTAAATTCAGATGGAAGGCTTGCATCGGTCTTTTGGAAAAAGAGAGAATCAAGGCCTGTAATAAACCGCTGATAATATCACGAGCCGGATTGGGACCTGTGCGCTGAGGTCTGCGATCACGAGCAGATAAGGGACCCGATGTTCGTTTCGGTTGCAACGGTGCGGATCTGCCTGCACGCTCAATACTTTCTCCGGAACGCTGAGGATTTGTTTGTTCCATGTCATCTAATTCATCTAAATCCAGAGAATCTTGATTTTGAGCGGATCTTTGACTTTGATAACCCGCCCCGGCAAGACTGGCCCGGAAAGCCTCTTCTCTTGCCAGAATTTCTTCGTTTTGTTCTTTATAATCAGTCTGTTCAAATTCAACTTTACGATAATCGGAATCAAAATTGATTTGATTCTGCAAACTTGCTTGTCTGGCAGCCTCGGCATACTGATCAGATGTTTTTTTGTCTGACTGATACTCATCGGAATAATTGTTTGAGTTTCGATCAAAGGTGTAGTTGGTCATTTTTTGAGCCCCCCTCTTATTTATGTACCAAGCGTGTAGCACGAATATTGATTGACAAGACATTTATCGCTGTGTAGTGCTCCACATCTTTATTCAAACTGCTCTGCGCTTTGCTTAATATTTCTTGGGCATTATATCCATAATACAATGAAACTCCCAAATTGAAAATTGCTCCATAAGTTTCTTTATATACCATGAACTCTGTCAGGTCTGAAATCCCGGTTAAACGAATCAAGATTTGCTCAACTAACATCGCCAGAGCTTCATCCGAAATGGAGTAATTTCCGATCGTGGAAAAGGTCGGTCTGACAACTGTTTTCTCTCCGTCGAGCGAATAATCGATACGGTCTGCAGAACGATCCCAGCGTCTTTTTAATTTCTTCCACGGTTGCAGAAAATAACCGGAAAAATCATGCTTAATCTCCATACTCGGCACAGGAATCGTATGTGTACCGGCAGACAACCTGGTAGTTCTGGCAATCTGTCTTTCTTCTTCAGTAGTTACATCTTCAATCCTGATTAACATTGCCGGTTTATTTAACCACAAATTGTTACATATTTTTTTCAACATTCTGTCCGATGTACCGAGAATCATCAAAATCGGCGGATTTTCATCTAACAGTGCCCGCCGCATATTGGCAGCTCTGGTCGGATCCATAAATAAAGCTTGACGGACCGATTCCAATTGCGTATCCGCTGTTTTAGCAGAAGTTCCGGCAACAATATTACTGCCATGAATTAATAATCCGTCATCGATAATATATTGAATCTTATGTTCAGCTGCTATCGACAAAGCTCTGGTACTTTTCCCCGTGCCTGATGTTCCGATAAAAGCAACAATCGCAATTTGAGATAAAAATTCCCGTTCATCCTGTTCGGTTTCGATTTTTTCTCTTAAACTTGCTTCTTGTACCGTTGTTTTCACAGCATCCGCAAAGCGTCCGAAAGGATTAAAAATCAGTTTACCGGGACGGAGCGGCACATCACCGTCAGGTTTCGGAATCTCGGAAACACGCCTCCGCTTAGTTTCGCGTTCGGCTTTTCTTTCTTCCCGATTTTTTCTGCGTTTTCCAAATAAAAAATCAAACATCTCAATTTTTGCCGAAATATAATAAAAGTAATCCTGAAATTCTATCTCAATCCAAATTCAATTTATTCCGCTTATTCTGTTTCCGCCATGGCTTATTCTGTTTCCGCCATATTATGATATACATCCTGGACATCATCGATGTCTTCCAGATTTTCAATTAATTTCTCTACTTTTTCAATTTGTTCTGAATCGGTTAAAGTTACAAATGTTATCGGCTCAGGTCCCAGAGAAACATCTGCAAAATGATAACCTGCTTTGGATAAAGTCTTCATAACCTGATGATAATTGTTCGGTGCAGTTACCACTTCATAAAAATCGTCTGAAATTTCCACATCTTCACAACCTGCATCTAAAGCATCCATCATCACTTGATCTTCATCGGGATATTTATCTTTGGCTAAAATCAAACTGCCTTTTGTTTCAAATTGAAAAGCAACACTACCGTCCTTACCCAAATTGCCGCCAAATTTTTCAAAGAGATGACGCACTTCACCGGCTGTGCGATTTCGATTATCAGTTAAAGCTCTGACCATAACGGCAACTCCGCCCGCTCCATATCCTTCATATGTAATATCTGCAAAATTCGAACTGTCGCTGACACCCAAAGCATTGTCTATTGAACGTTTAATATTATCATTCGGCATATTATAGGCACGAGCCCGCTCAATTGCAGACTGCAGAGCAAAATTCATTTCAGGATCCGGACCGCCTTCTTTAACTGCTACCGATATTTCACGTCCGATTTTAGTGAAAATTTTACCTCTTTTTGCATCTACTGCTTCTTTTCTGCGTTTAATGTTGTTCCACTTAGAATGACCTGCCATATATCCTCCACTTATATATCCTTTTTTATTTTGCTTTAATTGCCGAGGGAAATAATTGCAGTTCTCCTCTTTGATAATCAATGTTATCGCTGGTTAAGTCTTTCAAAATAGTAATAAAATTATCTTCATTCTCCGGCCTGACGGCAACTTTCCAGCTTACATCCACCGTATATTCCGGTTCGGTTTGATTGTATTTCAATTGATTTAATTGAAACCGCACTCTTTCCGCATTTGAGTAATCACATCTTAAGTTATACACACGATGGGTCAGCCAAATTATCGGCTCCGCCATCTCTACCGCCAAAGACGCCGCTTTACTGTATGCCCTGACCAGCCCGCCTGTACCGAGTTTTACTCCGCCGAAATAACGAATCACAACTATACCGGCCTGAACCAGATTTTGTTTTTGTAAAACGTCTAATACCGGCAAACCGGCTGTGCCCTGAGGTTCACCGTCATCGGAATAACGTTGCAAATGTTGAGGCTTATTGAGAATCCAGGCATACACATGATGTGTGGCATCCGGAAACCGAGATCTTTGTTCTGCAATAAACTCTTCCGCTTGCGCAGAATTTTCCAGCGGTTTGGCAATTCCGATAAAACGTGATCTCTTCTCTTCAAATTCGATCTCTGCACATCGCTTAATTGATTGATAATCAGAACTCATCAAAACCCTCGTTCAGTTCTTTGTATTTTTGATTGGCTAAGATTAACAAAGATCTGTCTTGGCTATAGGTTATGGTTTTGATCGCTTCATCGACCGGAAAGAATTTGGCAGCCAGAAACCCTTGTTCCGTATTCGGCGAAGCCTTCATATCATCACAAACCATGATGTACCATTTGATTCGATTGGCAACCGGTTTTTTTCTGGTTACGGAATAAAATTCATAACTGGTTTTTCCGGCCAGAGCAATGATTCTCGCATCTACTCCGCTTTCGTCTTTGACACGCCAGATTGCAATATCATCCGCTTCATTATCACCGCGAATAACACCTTTGGGAAAGCTCCATTCTTTTTTTTCATTTTGAATCAATAAAACTTGATCTTTACAAAAAACTATGCCGCCTGAACAGTCTCGAATTAACATAAAAATACTTCCATTCAGTGCTAATATAATTAGCAAATATTACATTTCTGTTATATTATTCTAACAGATATCAGTCATCTAAGATAGATTTTATAAGTTTAAGACAAGTCAGCAAAGATTTTTCAGCAACATCTTTTGTCTTGTTATATTCAACAAAATCAAAAGCACGACATTTAAAATTACTTTTGAAAAAATCAAGTATAACCAATGCATCGGCTTCGGTAAAACCGCCGGGCACCGGAACTGAAACTCCGGGCATCAGCTGAGGATCCATTGAATCAAAATCAAAACTGAGATGAATATCTTCTGGTTGCCAAGTTTTTTTGATTTCCGACAGCACATCGTTTAAACCTCGTGCTGCAATTTCATCATAATAATATGCTTTGATTGCTAAGTTATTTATAAAATCCGTTTCTGCCGGATCTAAATCCCGCAAACCGAGATATAGTATATTTTCCGGTCTGAGACATGCTTTATCACCTGAAAGATTAGTCAGTTCCCGGGAACCCAGACCGAGCAACGAAGCAACCGGCATCCCGTGAATATTGCCTGTAATGCTGGTTGCATCTGTATTAATATCGGAATGGGCATCAACCCAGACCAAACCCAAATTGCTGAATTTTGCTGCCGTGGCAGCTACACTGCCCATCCCGATACTATGATCACCGGCAATCATTACCGGAGTGTTGCCTTGTGCGAAAATTTCACCGGCATATGCTTTGCAGCGTGCACATATATCAAAAATAGCAGCATAATTATTCATTGTTTTATATTGATCTGCCGTAAATTGACCGGTCATAAAATCATTTTCTTCCAAGACGATACCGTCCGAATTCAGTTTTTCACGCAATAGATGAACACTATCTTTCAATCCCGGAACATGTACGCCGGAATAATTGTTCACAAAATATATTGTTTTCATAATTCGCTTTCTATTTGCTTTTCGAGCTTTATTTTGGTTATCATTCAATCAGAATACACTGAAACAACAAAAGACGAAACTATATAATATTAATAATTTGCTGATTTTAAATATTAAGATTTCACTGATTGCTAACCATTGAGAGTTATCAGATTGTCAAAATATCCGAAGTCCACAGATTACACTGATTGATATTTTAAGTAAAGGAAACTGTATGCTGAATACAAAAAACATAAATGATTTATTGAATGTTTTAACGGCTAAACAATTGTTAATTAATTCAAATATCCCAAATATTCCAATCCGAAAAATTACCTTTGATTCACGTCAGGTTGAACCGGGTACTCTTTTTTTCTGTAAGGGTGCTAATTTCAAAAAACAGTATTTGCTTGATGCACAGGCTAAAGGTGCTTCAGCTTATATTTCCGAAGTTGATTATAAAATTGATCTGCCGTGCATAATTGTCAAGAATATCCGCTTAGCAATGTCCTGCCTCGGTAAAGAATTCTACAATCAACCGGATCGCAAGTTGAAATTAATCGGCGTCACCGGGTCAAAAGGAAAATCCACTACAGTTTCTTATGTTAAAGCTATTCTTGATTATTGGCTGGCAAAGCAACATAAGCAACCCTGCGGCATTATTTCTACGATTGAAACCTTTGACGGAATAATTAATACGGAATCAACCATCACTACACCGGAAGCTTTGGATTTATTCAGCCATTTAGCAAATGCCGTTCAATCAGGTCTTGAATACATGGTGATCGAAGTGTCTTCGCAAGCTTTGAAATACGATCGTGTTACCGGAATCGAATTTGATATTGTCAGTCTGCTCAATTTGGGACGTGATCATATCAGTCCTCTGGAACATCCCAGCTATCAGGATTATGTTGAGTCCAAATTGCGCATTTTTCAAATGTCAGATATCGCCGTATTTTCTAAAGATATGGATAATCTTGAAATAGTTGAGCAGGAAATTGATAAATTGGGAATTCAAGCTGTTTCTTATTCGACTAAATCGGACAATTGTGATTATTATGCCGCCAATATCGATTTTTATTCTGACAGCAATCATTTCACTGTCAACACTACTCAATACTCTTTACCGGGCATCGGATCATATAATATTGAAAATGCACTCTGTGCTATAGCACTAACGGAATATTTCGGAATTCCCAAACCGGATTCTGCCGCAGCGCTGAAAAATATTGAAACTCTGGGACGAGACAATCTTTATATCACACATGACAATAAGATTATCTGCCATGTCAGTTATGCTCATACCAGTTTAAGTTTTGACAAAAGTTTCGAAACGATCGAGCAACATTTTCCTGATTATCAATTGATTGCTTTGTTCGGAGCCAGCGGCAGCAAAGGACTTAATCGAATTGAAGATTTGCCTAAATCTGCCGCCAAGCATACAGATTTTGTCTATTTAATTCCGGATGACCCGGGATTTCGTGAACATTCGGAAATCGCTGCCGCAATGGCCAAGTATTTGATTGAAGCCGATTGTCCTTATAAAATTGTCGAGGAAAGAGAAGCCGGTATCAAAGAAGCTTTTGAGCTGGCAGCAAAGTCAAACAACCAAAAAACTTTGCTGTTTATTGCCGGCAAGGGTTCCGAACATTATCAGATGATCGGCAATACTCCCGTACCGATTAATTCCGATGTTGATGTAGCATCAAAGCTGGTTTCTGATTATAATCAAAAGGCTAAGGATTAATTTACAACATAAAGATTAATTTATAACAATAAGGATCATTTACAACAAAAATGGTAAACCTGTTTTATGGATAATGAGCAAAATAAAAAGCCACAACCGATTCTGATCAAATTGGATCGCAGTAAAAAAGACAAGCAGAAGAAAACAATCATTATTTTATCTATAATTATTGTTCTCTTATTGATCGGTTTTGTGTTTTTTTATTATCAGCAGCAAAAATCCGAATCGGAAAAAAGCGTTAAAAAGGCTGAATCTACGTCCACTACACAGGTTACCAAAGAAACAACTACAGAAAAAACCGACCCCTATGCATTCATTTATGAAACTACTCTGCCAACCTATATCGACAAACAAGGCGTTGTCCACGAAGTAACTGAAGATTTTGATCCGGAAGAAAATGAAAAAGTTGAGGAATACTTCGGTCCTCTGCCGGAGTACGAGCATGAAGCTAATTTTAAACATCAAAAGATCCGCGGTGTTTATATTTATGACATACAATATCTGGATTCACTTTTGGAAGAAGTTAAAGGAACTGAAGTTAATGCATTTGTAATCGATGTCAAAGAAAGCTACGGAGTTTTATATGACAGTAAAATCCCATTAGTCCAAGAATTAGATTGTATTATTACGCAGCGCGATATTAAAGGAATAACCGAGAAATGTCATGCTAACGGAATTCGAGTAATCGCACGGATTGTTTGTTTTAAGGATGAAACTTTTGCCAAGGTCAGACCGGATTTATGCATCCTGAACGAAGCCGGAACACCGATCCAATTTCCCCACGAGGGCAATGCAACATGGGCTAACCCCTATAATAAAGAAGTCTGGCAATATTTAATCGATGTTGCGGAAGAAGTTATTGACTTAGGAGTCGACGAAATTCAATTTGATTATATTCGATTTCCGGCAGGTGGTTCATTAGACGGTTCAGCTGCTTATTACGGTGAGCCTGATGCTGTACCTAAAAAATATAGTGCAATCAATCGTTTTCTGCAAACTGCGGCAATTCAAATTCAGAACAAAGACAATGTACCGGTTGGTGCAGACCTTTTTTCTATCGTTATGACCAGTGATTTAGACGGGCATGCAATCGGTCAGGACTGGACCAGTATAGGTCTAACCGGAATCAACAATATTTGTCCGATGATCTACCCGTCACATTATGCTAATGGTGCACCGGTAGGCTATAGTATGGCGAACGGAGTCGGCACCGATTTAGGCGGTAATCGCTATACGGCACCTGATTTAGAACCTTACGGTGTGGTAACCGATGCAATCATCGACGGTCGGGAAGCAATTAATCAGACAAACTATGCCCATGTCAGACCGTATTTGCAAGCTTTTACCGCCAGTTACTTACCTTCCGGATATTGGATGGAATATAATGCACCGGAAATTCGCAAACAAATGGAAGCCGTCTATGATTCGGGATTCGATGAATGGATTCTCTGGAATGTTAATCCTTCATATCCTCCCGGCACATTTGCACCGAAAGAGTAGCTCTAATCTTCCGGGCTGTATTTTTCTTCCAGCTTGCCGAAAAAGTAGGATATGATAATTCCGATAACAAACATTACAAGACTAACCGTTACCGCAATCACAAATGACATTTTCATTGCCGTTAAATTTTCTGCGGTGAAGGCCGGAAAAATGACTGTCGGGAAAATTCCCAGTGTCGAACCAATGATTAAACCGAGAATAATATGATACATCTTGCTATAGTGTTTTGCGAAAAGGAAATTCACAAATTTTGCAAACAGAATTATGCTGAGCACAGCTCCGATTATAAATGGAATCAACATCATAAAATCAAAGTTTTTAATACCTGATGCCATTTTGTCATATAAGCCGAAATAGATCAAAAAGTTAGACGGACTAAGTCCCGGAACAATAAATCCCAGAGCGACGACTGCACCGGACAAGAGCCAAGAAATGAGATTCGGTTCAATTTGAGTAAAGTTTTGTTCACCCAGCATCATCAAAGCAAAGACAAATGTAGCTGCTATAATGAGTGTCAGCCAATCAGAACCTGCTCTGCCCTGTTTGCCGGCTGTGCGAAAAACAGAAGGAAATGTTCCGGCAACAAAACCGATGAACAATGCGGTAAACAATGCTGCATAGGTCCCGAAAGCCGCTTCAATAATCCCGGCAAAAAATACAATTCCGAGAATTCCGCCAATACCGATCGGAAAGAAAAATCTGACATTTTTCAAAAAGTCTTTACGAATATTACCCAAAAAGCTCATCATGCGATCATATATACCCAAGATTACCGAGAGTACACCACCTGACAAACCGGGTACAATCGCCCCAAAACCGATCATAAATCCTTTTAATAGCCGAATAAACCAATCTGCAAGCGGATGTTTTGTTTTATCATTGACATTCAATTGTTGAGCGTTATTTGTTTCCATTTTTTCCCTTAACTCTAATTTCTAATCATTAATATTTGTTAAACACAATATTTCTCTAAATTTGTTGAACACGTAATTAATTGAATACGATATTTCTCTTAAAACGTAATTATTTGTTTTTGTTCTTCCATATATTTATCTACTACTGCCGCCATCGCTTTTGCAGCATACAACATTGATTTTTCATCAATATCGAATTTTGGATGATGATGAGGGTAGCTTTCTCCTTGCGGTTTTGCTCCGATAAAAAAGAAACAGCTTGGCACTATTTCCGTATAATATGCAAAATCTTCCGATGACGGTAACGGACCACAATCCAGCACATCATTCATCCCTTCAATATTTGCAGATTCTATCGCATCTACAACGAACATTGTCATTTTTTCATCATTGACCAGTACAGGATAGTCATTTTTGTAGTCGAGATCAATTTTGCATGAATAAGCAATTTCGAATCCGCGACAGATATTTCTGATTTCCGATTCAAACAATTGCTTTGTCTGATCCGACATACAACGCACATCGCCAATCAGTTCAACCGAATCTTTGATTATATTAAACTGACCTTTTCCGTCAAAGGAACCGATCGTAATCACACCTGGTTCAAAAGGATTAAGACGACGACTGATAATCGTCTGAAGATTGACAACCAATTGACTTGCTATGACAATCGAATCGTTGGCTTCATGCGGCGAAGAACCGTGCCCGCCTTTGCCTTGAACTCTGATCGTGAATTTTGCTCTTGACTGCTGGGTTGGTCCGACATGGTAATAAACATTTCCGCAATCCATCTGACTCATAACATGACAACCGACAACATTATCCACACCTTCGAGTACACCGTCTCTGATCATCATCAATGCTCCGCCGGGAGGCATTTCCTCTGCCGGTTGGTGAATTATAACAATCTTTCCGACCAATTCGTCTTTTAATTCAATCAGACAATCTGTCATTGCCATCATGTAGGCAGTATGTGCATCATGTCCGCAGGCATGCATTACACCGGGATTTTCGGAAGCGAAAGGAAGTCCGGTTTGTTCTTCTAACGGCAATGCATCAAAGTCTGCCCGCAAAGCAAGCGTCTTACCCGGTTTCCCCGAATCTATCGTTACTTTAATACCGTAGCCTCCAATATTGGACTCAACCTTGACATCTTTTCCGGCATAATGTTGCAGAATGTAATTACTTGTTTTTTCTTCTTCATAAGATAGTTCGGGATGTCGGTGTAACCAACGACGATCTCTCAACATATCTGCTTTTTTAAAATCCAACATTTCAAATAATTTATTCTTTAACATAATGCAACCTCCTTGGCGAACATATTATCATTATCTTAGATTATTGTAATATAAAATCGCGAAATAAATGAATCTTTACAGTTATAGTTAAAAGGGCTATCCTTTGGGCAATGAAAATATGGTCATATTATCAATGATTATGTCATTTTTCACGAATTGGAGGTTTCATGGAGTTAACTTTTTTCATATTAGAGATGCTTGGCACAATCGCCTTTTCAATTTCCGGTGCTGTGGCGGCAATTGACAGCAACATGGATCTTTTAGGTATCACTATGCTAGGCATCACTACAGCTGTCGGCGGAGGAATTATGCGCGATGTCACATTAGGTGTCGTTCCGCCAAATGCATTTCGTCAACCGATTTATGTTACGGTAGCTTTTATTACGATTATTATTTTTCTAATCGGAATCAAGATTTGGAATCATTTCAGACCTATTCCGGAAGTGATTACTTCACATTTAAAAACTCTGTTCAACATCTCCGATGCAATCGGTTTAGGAGCTTTTACTATGACAGGTGCTAATGTGGCAATTAACTCAGGACATAGTGATAATCTACTCTTAATTGTATTTGTCGGTTTTTTAACAGGATGTGGCGGCGGTGTTCTGCGCGATATCTTTACCACAAAAAAACCTTACATTTTTACAAAACATGTCTATGGATTAGCCTCAATCATCGGTGCCTTAATTTATTTCGTATTACGCCAATATCTTGCCGGCAATGTTGCCATGATGATTTCGGCAGCAGCAATAGTTCTGATCAGGTTTGTTTCTGCAAAGTTCAAATTGAGCTTACCGAAATTCAAAATCAAACCTCCGAAATCGTAAGATAGAACGATAGATGTGCCAAAAATTACGTGCCTGCGGGTTCAGAGCGTTCAGTCAAAAAGTGCGCTTATTTCATGTTTTGGAATTTACAAGCGAAACACACTTTCTCTTATATCCATTTTCTTTTAAATTAAACGTTCGCCATAATCTATATTTCGCTTAGACCAATTGATTTCAAATAGTGATAAACACCATCGTAATATTTTGTTAAACGAGTTTTATCAGAATCGTTTCCTTAAAGTAGATCGTTATTTATGATTTTCTATTATACAAATTAATTTTATAATCTGCACAGAATTTAAGGTTGTACCGGCGGATTGCTGAATAAGCTTAAAAAGTGTGCATGCACCACACAAAAACGAAGCTTTATTGGAAGAATCGGCACAGAATTTAAGGTTGTACCGACAGATTGCTGAATAAGCTTAAAAAGTGTGCAAGCACCGCACAAAAGCAAGGCTTTATTGAAGAATCAGCACAGAATTTAAGGTTGTACCGACAGATTGCTGAATAAGCTTAAAAAGTGTGCAAGCTTTTTTCAGAATTTTCCAATTGCAATATGTTTTTACTTGACGATAAATTTACGCAGTTGTAAGATATTATTCAGTTAAATAAAGGCATTGATGGAACGAGTAATTGGGAAATTCAGTTTAAGAGAGAAAAGATCGTGGCTGTAAGTCTTTTTATCTGATCCTCAATGAAAACCACTCCGGAGCCGTCTACGAACTCTTGTTACTAAGACTAAGTAGTACCGTGAATCTGCGTCAAGGATAGAATTAAGTTAAATACAAGGTGGAAACGTGTGATGCACCCTTGGGCGAGGCTCAACGGTGTTTTTTATTTTAAGATAATACATCTCGGGAATAAAATTTTTATTCGGATGATTTTGAGAATAATAAGTTATAGAGTAAATAAGTTAAGATAATAATGTTAGAAATAATTCGGGTTATAAAAAAGAAATTGTTTGAGTAGTAAAAAAGGAATAATTTGGGTAATAAAAAATTAACATAACAAGTTCAGATAACAGGAGAAAGAAATGAGTATAGAAATTAAATTAAAAGATGGTTCGCAGTTACAATTGGAAAAGAATGCTTCTGCATTCGATGCGGCGACGGCTATCAGTGAAAATCTTGCAAGAAATGTCTGTCTGGCAAAAGTTAACGGGGTTGATGTTGATCTCAGAACAATACTCAATGACGGTGACACATTGGAATTATTGAAATTTGAGCAAAAAGCAGGCAAAAAGGCTTTTTGGCATACAACTTCACATATCATGGCGCAAGCGATTAAGCGTTTATATCCTGATGCGATGTTGGCGATCGGTCCGGCAATTGAAAACGGTTTTTATTATGATATTGATTTGGAACAAAATTTCACGAATGATGATTTAGAAAAAATTGAAAAAGAAATGCAGAATATCGTAAAGGAAAATCTGCCGCTTGAATTTTATACTCTGTCACGTGACGATGCTTTACAATGGGCAAAAAATATTAATGAAGACTATAAAGTCGAATTGATCGAAGATTTACCGCTTGATGAAACAATTTCATTTTATAAGCAAGGTGATTTTATTGATTTATGTGCCGGTCCGCACATAATGAATACCGGTATGGTCAAAGCTTTCAAGTTACTGCAAGTTTCCGGTGCCTATTGGCGGGGCGATGAAAAAAATAAAATGCTGCAACGTATTTATGGAATCAGTTTTCCGGATAAAAAACAATTAAAAGAGTATTTGGTTCAAATGGAAGAGGCCAGAAAACGTGACCATAATAAATTAGGGCGTGAACTCGGCTACTTTACAACTATTGATTTTATCGGTCAGGGCTTGCCCCTGTTTATGCCCAAAGGTGCAAAAACTCTGCAAATCTTAGAACGTTTCGTTGAAGATGAAGAGCAAAAACGCGGTTATCAAATTACTAAAACACCGCTGATTGCCAAATCCGATTTGTTTAAGATTTCCGGTCATTGGGATCATTACCGTGACGGTATGTTTATCATGGGCGATCCGGAAGAAAAAGATGGTGAAACGGCTTATGCTCTGCGTCCGATGACCTGTCCTTTCCAATATCAGATTTATAAGGCTGAAACCAGAAGTTATCGCGATTTGCCTATCCGATTGAATGAAACTTCAACTCTGTTCCGCAATGAATCTTCCGGAGAAATGCACGGATTAATCAGGCTTAGACAATTCACAATTTCCGAGGCGCATATAATGGTGACTCCGGATCAATTGAAAGAGGAATTTCTCGGGGCATTTGATCTGGCAAACTTCATGCTCGAAGCATTAGGTTTGGATCAAGATGTCAGCTATCGTTTTTCAATTTGGGATCCGGACAATAAAGACAAATACATCGGGGATCCTCATGAATGGCAAAATGCCCAAGACTCAATGCAGGCCATTTTGGATTCAACCGGAATCGAATACGAAACCGGTATCGGTGAAGCAGCATTTTACGGTCCGAAATTAGATATTCAAATCAGAAATGTCTTCGGTAAAGAAGATACACTTATTACAATCCAAATCGACTTCCAGTTGGCAGAACGTTTTGATATGGTTTACATCGATAATAACGGTGAGAAAAAACATCCTCATATCATTCACAGAACCTCGATCGGTTGTTATGAAAGAACTCTTGCTCTATTAATTGAAAAATACGCCGGAGCTCTTCCCTTATGGGTTGCACCGGAACAAATCATAATCTTGCCTATTGCTGAAAAACATGTCCAAGGCGCCAAAGATGCTGCCAGTCGTTTAACTGCCGCAGGTTTCCGTGTAAAAGTCGATAGCAGAAATGAAAAAGTAGGACGAAAAATTCGCGATGCCCAATTGGAAAAAATTCCCTATATGTTAGTCATGGGCGATCAGGAAATCGAAAATCAAAACTATTCTGTGCGTCAACGAAAAGCCGGTGACCTCGGAACAATGAGTGAAGCAGAGTTAATCGAACGCCTGCAACATGAAGTAGACACTTTCGCTAAAGATTAACAACATCGATAATTTTCGAAATAAAGAGTGGTCTGAATAAAATAATAGCTGGCGGTTTATCATCTGATTTTCCGTCAGCTATCTATTTTCTCCAATATTTGAACTCATTTGAATTCAATATTTCGTTATTACATAAAGATGAAAGCTATTCTGCAATAATTTTTATTTCAAAATCTGGTTTGAAATTCCAAGACATCAGCTAACCGATCTTTCAGAGCAGTGAGCTTAATTAACTGCAATTCCTGAATAATAAATCTTCCGACATTGACACATATCAAGATCAAAGCCAGCCAAATAAATTTTGTACTGAAGATAAAACTTAAAACAGCAACCCCTAAAGCAAATAATATTCCGTGATATTGTTCTTTTTCCGATACAATCTTTTCTAAAACTAAAAAAGAAATCAATAAAATCAAATAGAAAATAGTTATCATTTGCTGCTTCCCTCTTTTTCATACATCTCGATCAATTTTTTTGCAGTGTCGAGATCTAATTTGTTTTGCAAAGTCAGCTCTTTGATCAAGTCGATCAGGCTGTCAGGTTGATGTTGGTCAGAAATCTCGATTTTCTGAATAAGCCGATCTAATTTGAGCCTGATAGTCGGATAGGTAATCTCATAATGTTTAGCCAACTCTTTTAATGAACCGGAAGCCAGAACAAATAATTTAATAAACTCTAGATCCTCTGCACTTAATTCGGTTAGCCAGATCGGAAAACGGTCGGTATTCATAAAAATCTCCACTCGACTTGATATACATAGTATAATTTAACTTTATTAAAGTCAATATTCATTTTTATTTCAATTATATTAAATAAGACTTTAATTATATTAAAAAACAAGTAAATTTAATTAAACCCAAGATATGAAAATAGATATGAAAATCAAATAAGAATCGTTTTGGAAATTGTTTACATAAATAATCTTTATGGCTTGCACACTTTTTAAGTTTATTCAACAAATTTACGGTACAACCTTAAATTCTGTGCATGAACTCTGAGAAAAACCTCTTTTTCAGGTTGGGTTTGCACACTTTTTAAGTTTATTCAACAAATTTACGGTACAACCTTAAATTCTGTGCATGAACTCTGAGAAAAACCTCTTTTTCAGGTTAGGCTTGCACACTTTTTAAGTTTATTCAACAAATTTACGGTATAACCTTAAATTCTGTGCAAGGTACTTGAATGAATAAGATATAGTTTAAGACAAAAAAAAGATAACGCCGCTTTTTAGGAGTTCTCTCACCAAGTTGCTGCGTTATCTTTGCTATTTAAGATTTATTAAATAATATAATCGGTTGTTAAACCATTTGCACTTGTAGACACAAGCTACAATTTAACATTTATTAAATATTATAATTGGTTGTTAAACCTTATAACAAATCCTTGAATCATCATGATTCAAACTAATACTTAAATTATTTGAATGTTAAACTTGCCGCTATTGTGCTAATCGGATGTGATTGAATCGTTACATTACCCGGTCCGGTTACAACTGTATTGAACAAGCCCTCACCGCCTAAAAGTTTGTTTTTCAGACCCGGTACTTGTCTTATATCCATTCTGCAGGTATCGTCCATCATTGCCATATAACCTGTATCAATGATCATTTCCTCACCCGGTTGCAGATAATAATTCCAGGCAGAACCGTCAATTTCTACCAAAAGAGTTCCTCTGCCGTAAAAACGTTGTAAGATAAATCCTTCACCACCGAAGAAACCGGCTCCCAATTTCTTCTGTAAGTAAAGTTCATGTTCTACGCCTGTTGTTGCCGCCAGAAAACTGGATTTTTGCAGAACAAAACCACGTGTCCCGTCCAATTCGATCGGAATTATACTACCGGGAAAATTAGTCGGTATCGCCAACAAACCCGGACCATTTTGCGGAGTATAATAATTCAAAAACAAACTTTCACTTGTTAACATCCTCGAAAATGCTTTACCGATACCCCCCGCTGAAGTTTCCATCTGCATATTGGGTGACATCCATCCCATTGATCCGGACTCCGCATAAATTGTTTGGCCTGCATCAGGATAGCAAATTGCTACCGGTAAATTTCCTCCATGTATTTCATGTTTTAATGTATACACCATAATTGCCTCCTATTTCCTATTGTTCAAGTCTTTATACTATTCATTTATTCTATTGTTTTTATTACGTAAGAATGTACGCTTGTCTTCCATTACTCTACTATCATGTTACTATACTATTTTTCAGAGCATATCTGCTTGAATGTTTTTTATCTTTTTAATTATTTACTGATTTTTCTGATCAATAAATTCTAAATTTATTATAGAATAAAAATAACATAAATTACATCATAAAAAGAAAAGTAATCAGCGCCAAATTGATATAAGCAAATCAAGTTTTGTTAAGTTCAAATTATTAAAACAGATATTTTTTCTGAATCTTCAGGAAAATTTCATGCATATCTTTAAATTTCATGCCGAATTTTTCAGGATATTTTAAGATATATAATATTAAAGAATCAGTTATAATATACATTGTCAAAACAGAAGCAATAAAGAGTGATACAGAATTGAGATTTTTATAAACACAATGAAAAGATTTTTCAAGAAAATATGGGGATATATAATTTTTGGAATTGCCAAGTTTTTGGATGTGGTTTTAGGCGGATTAAATAAAGGTATATCCTTTTTAGTAAACATTACAAAACGTATACGAAAAGTACTTGCTCCAATCGCGATCGGAATTTTATTTTTCAGTCCGTTTTTATTTCGCTTGATGCCGATTTGGTTATGGATACCCTTACTGATAATCTTTATTTTCCCGTTTTTGGGATCAGGTTTTGTGTCTTTTCTTGAATATTGGAAATACGTCCTCTGTGAATTTTTGTATGATAAATCGGAAGATTTGATTAAAGGAACTTCTAAAGGTCAGATTTTCGGTTCTTATGGTGATAAATACAAAAGACAAAAAGCTGCACAAGAGGAGGCGGAACGCAGAAGAAAATATGCCGAAGAAGCAGCGGAACGCGAAAAAAGAAGACAGCAGCAACAGGAACAGTGGGCAAGAATCTTCGAACAATTCTTCGGCGGATTTACCGGTGAAGCCGGGAGCTATGGTCCGTTCGGCGGATATGGATCCGGTTCTGGCGGCTATGGGCAGGGCCGTTATTATAATCCTGCGGCTGATTTCAATCAGCAGTATCGCAAACATTGTGATGTGTTGGGAATTCCGTATAACACGGATGAATATCAGGTTAAGCTTGCCTATCGTAAAAAAGCTAAAGAATATCATCCGGACATCAACAAATCACCTGATGCCACCCAAAAATTCCAGGAAGTCAGCAGTGCATATGAATTTTTGTCGCAAGAAAATATCGATCGCTATAAGCGATTGAATAATATGTAAATTCTAATAAGCCGAATAATATGTAAATTCTAATAAGCCGAATAATATGTAAATTCTAATAAGCCGTAACAATTGATATCTGAATTCATGCAGCAATAAAACCGGTAACGTCAATGATAATTTTTTTATTTATCGTTTTTGCCGGCAAGAGATTTTTCATATGCAACAAGACTATTGGCAATAATTTCATTTGCAACTTCTCGTCCGTCTATTCGTAAAATATCTGTTTTAATGTTTTCCAAATCTTTATAAACTTCGAAAAAATGCATAATTTCATTATAAACATGATCCGGTAAATCTGTCAGATCCTGATAAAAACTCATCTGCGGATCATCAAAAGGCACCGCAATAATTTTTTCGTCAATATGATCATCGTCGGTCATTTTTATTGCACCGATCGGATAACAGCGAACCATGCACAAAGGAGTCAAACTCTCTGAACATAAAACTAAAACGTCTAAAGGATCTCCGTCATCAGAAGTTGTCTGGGGGATAAAACCGTAGTTTTGCGGATAGTGAGTTGATGTATAGAGAATTCGGTCAAGACGTAAAAGACCGGTTTGATTATCAACTTCATATTTTTGTTTGCTTCCCTTCGGGATCTCGATTACAGCAAGAAAATCATCAGGTAAAATTCTTTCCTTTGGCAGACTGTTCCAAGGATTCATTGAAACCTCCAAGCTTCTTTTTAAATTGTACGTGCCAGCCTTTCAGGATTGAGGTAATTAGTGAGTGAAAGGCTGGCAGTTAGTAGCAGATAGATTGTTTTATGGATATACTATAGCATAAAAAAAACAGAATATCATTGCTTCTGATCCAAGTCGTTTGCAGTATTTATAAAATATATTTGAATAAACAGATAAGTGAATAATTATATTCAAGGCTAAGCAACAGCTTTTATTATTTAACCCTGTTATAGCGTTTTATATTCCAAAATATCACCCGGCTGACATTCTAAAACTTCACAAATTTTTTCTAAAGTTGAGAATCTTATAGCTTTGGCTTTGCCTGTTTTTAGAATAGACAGATTATTCAAGCTCAAATCTATTTTTTCCGAAAGCTCGGTCAAAGTCATTTTTCGCTTAGCAAGCATAACATCTAAATTGACAATAATAGACATAAAAATTCCTTTCTAGATCGTAAGCTCGTTTTCTTCTTTATAATTGAGACCCTGTTCAACAATATTTGAGATTAGTGCAAAAATACATGCAGCAATAAAGCTGATGATAATGCCGAAATTAACCCAAAGATTAGTTATTGAACCGCCAACATTTTGCATTGTGTAAATTATTAATATTACACAGGGAATTATAATCAATGCAAAACAAAGACTCATTATTCGTAATAGAACTACGGAGCTTTTGCTGAAAATGCGATTTTTCCAATAATTGAGTAATACTCCAAAGGATAAAATACAAGCTATTAGGAATAATCCGATAATTAATTCAGAAATAATCAATACCGGAATTCTCATATAGGCTACCTCCGGATTTTCTTTTGCCACCGCATGACTGAAAAAGACTAAATTGTAACTGATGAGAAGTGTAATCAACACGATTCCCAGCATTCCTAAACCTACAAAAGCTATCAATACTTTAGATAATTTATTTGTTTTTAAAAGATGATTCTGCATAATAATACCTCCAAATATTATTGACATACAATTGTATCTTTTATGTATTATCAATGTTTATAGATGAATATTACATGTTTAACATGTAATATTCAATCTTTATGATGTAATACTAAAAGAATTTTAAAAAACTCAAAAACAATGTGAAATTCCGATGTTTCAGTAAAACTCTGTATGATAATTCGTACAGAATAAAATTAAAAACTAAAGAGCATAGTAAGTTTCGAAACAATAATAATACTGAAATAATACTGAAATGCTAGAGTGTAAAGTTTAGTTCCAGTCTAAAAATTAATGCTGAAATTAATAAGTTTGCTTGACGAAAATATTTAACTGGGGTATGCTTTGTAAGCATAAAAAGACAAGGGTGGTTAGCTCAGCTGGTTAGAGTACCTGCGTGACATGCAGGGGGTCGGTGGTTCAAGTCCACTACCACCCACCATAGAAGGACGACAAAACGGATACAATTCTGAGTCGTCTTTTTTTATGTCCTGAAACGTTGATAGGACAGGTGTTTCAGAGATAGTTTAGAATCTCTTATAGTTTTATTTCATAGCCGAATTGACGAAGCTTGAAGCCATCAGCAAAAACTTCAGTGTATATGCCGATTGCTTTCCTGAAACTATTTTTTTCATAAAATTGTATTGCCGGTTTGTTTATTTCAACAACAAACAGTATTAAATATTCTGCTCCTGATTCTTTCGCGATTTGTTTTGCTTTGGAAATCATCAAGCTACCGATGCCTTTTTTGGAATAATTAACATTAACTGCAAAACGATCCAAGTAAAGTGACTTTGAATTGATGTTTTCCCATTCGATTGATTCCTCTCCGGAATTTGTACTACATAAGACAAAAGCAGATATAATTTCTTTGTTATGAAAATAAATTATAACAGGAACACAATATGCTTATCAGCGTGATGATGGTGTGTTTTTAATCCCTGATTATCTTTGAAGAGTTTTGATGTGTCTGCTCATGTATATTTTATATTTTAAAAAGTTATGCAGATATTTTAAAATAGATATCAGAAACTCTTTTAGCAGTAAGGAGATGAAATATTGAAATGGACGAATATTGGGTGATGATGGAGTTGCACCTGAATGGAGACGTGTAATGAATATAGGAAAGCCAATTACCAATCAGATAAATTAGAATTTGCAGGGGTGATAATGTTGAAATTACTTTGTATTGGAGATAGCTTAACCTATGGTAACGTAGGATATTCATATATATCTTTTCTAAGTGAAAATCTACAAATAGTTAATAAAGGTTTAAATGGAGATACCTTATATGGAGTAAGCAATCGTCTGAAGAAGATGTTAAATAATAGGAGAGATGATTTTGACTTAGTCGTTTTAGGCATTGGTACAAATGACATACTACTTCCTTATCTTAAAAAAGCAGATTTTTACTGGAAATTACAAATGTCTTTTCGTTACAAGATTAAAAAATATACAGAGGATGATTTAGAGTTTTCAAGTAAGTTTGAAACATTAATTAAAATGGTATATACAAGTGGCAAAAAAGCAATTATATTCGGGATTCCATATATTAATCTAATAGAATTTCCTAATGATAAAACAATTAGGAGAAATCAAATAATTAAACTGATTTGCGAGAAATATGGATTTGATTTTATTGATATATATAAACTGCAGACTGAAACGTTGCCGCGAGAAATGAAAGTATATAGTTGGAAATGGAGTTTTTTAACCAGGATACTTGATGCAATTGCAATGACTTTATTTCTCAAAAGCAAAGATCGGATTGCAACTAAAAGGGGGTTAGTTCAAACGGTTGACGGAGTCCATTTTAGTTCAAATACTGCAAAATTATTAGCAAAAGAGATTAATGGAAGATTATTAGAAACTTGAACTAAAACTGATTTGTAAAATTCCGGTTTGCAGAGCAAGCGGATTTTATTCGTTTTTAGTCCTTAGCCAACCTATGACGCAGTTATTGATACAATTTCTTGTATCAATAACAGCTTTTTTTTCATTTATTTTCAAAAGTCTGTTTTCTGCAGGGAAAAATTATCGGTATTGATCGAAGAAGCAGAACGTCTTTTCCGCAGATTGAAAAGACAGAACATCTTTTTCGCAGAAGGAGCTGAACACTCGGGTTGCAGATAACCGGTTCAGCTTCATTTACTCGGTGCCGGCTCGCTTTACGAATACCTTAATTTATTGCATTATTATTAACAAGACCAAGAGAACCGGACGGACAAAAAATATTTTTCGTACAATTGCTGCGGAAAACCATTTTTGCACATACTCAGGATACACTTCAACGCTAAGACATTCCTATCTAAAACCGGATATACACAGCTTACTTTGAAAGAGGTATTGACAGATGAAAACTGCACCGAATCGCAAATACGGAAAAGGCAACCGCCTTCTTTTGTCTGAAACAAAGAGTGTCTGCCCTGTTTGCCTTGAGAGGATTGAAGCACGTTATACGGCAGGCGCAGATGGTGTCTTTCTGGAAAAAACCTGCCCCGATCACGGGGATTTTTGTGTTCCGGTGTGGGACAATCCGCTTGACTTTCTCAGATGGAAGACACGTGTTATCGACGAACCGGATTTCAAGAGTAATTGTCCGTACGGCTGCGGTATCTGTGCAAACCACTTGCAGGCTACGTGTTGTGTGTTAATTGAGGTAACGCAGCGCTGTAATCTTGGCTGTCCGATCTGCTTTGCCTCCTCCGGCGGCGAACAGACTGCCGATGATCCGGATCTGACAACGATTGCCGGTTGGTACGAGATGCTGATGGAAAAAGGCGGTCCGTTCAATATTCAGCTCTCCGGCGGAGAACCGACAATGCGGGATGACCTCCCGGAAATCATCCGCCTGGGCAGAGAAAAAGGATTTTCATTTTTTCAACTTAATACGAATGGTCTGCGCATAGCTAATGAGTCAGGATATGTTGAAAAACTTAAAGAAGCCGGGCTTTCAACCGTGTTCCTGCAATTTGACGGTTTCTCCGATAAAGCAAACTTCGCGCTCCGGGGACGCAGTATCATCGAAGACAAGCTCCGTGCAGTGCAACGTTGCAAAGAAGCTCATATCGGGGTTGTTCTTGTGCCGACAGTGATGAAAGGTGCAAACGATGATGAACTCGGAGACATACTGCGCTATGCAGCTGACAACATGCCCATTGTGCGCGGAGTTCACTTCCAGCCGGTTTCTCTTTTCGGCAGATATTCTGCAGGAGATGATGCGCGAATCACATTCCCCGAGTTATTTAAAAAAATTGAACATCAGACAGACAGAAAGCTGAAAAGGACTGACTTTTTGCCCTCCAATGCCGAACATCCGCTCTGCGGATTTCATGCCAATTATATGGTGAAAGACGGAAACTGGACACTTCTGAGCAGCGGCGAAGATTGCAGCTGCGGTATTTCGAGTGATCAGGCCCGAAGAGCCGTAGCCAACAAATGGACAGCTCCCGAAGAAATCGTTCCGTCAGAAAAAACAAGGTCGCTTGATGTATCATTTTTGGATGAATTTTTAACAGAACGGCAAAACATGTCTCTGGCAATTTCCGGCATGGCTTTTCAAGATGCATATACGATGGATTTAAACAGACTTCGCCGTTGCTTTATTCACGTGGTTTCTCCGGAAGGAAAACTCATTCCGTTTTGCAGTTATAACTTGAGTTCAGATACGGGAAAAACCCTGTACCGATAGCCGGCGCAGAAGATAAAATCAGAGAATAAAAACAGAAGAAAACTAATTGATGGGACGGAGGAATTAATATGTCACAAGCAAAAGCCAAGTATATGGTAACAAGCGGATTCCTGGGAGCGGGAAAAACGACTTCGATGATTGCATTCGGGAATATAATTGACAAACGCTATGGTAAAGCGGCTATTCTCGTCAATGACCTCGGTGCCGACAATATCGTTGATGCCGGCTTTACGGCAACGACCGGCATACTGACTACACAGATTGCAGGCGACTGCATCTGTTATCAGCATGAAAATCTCGTCGATAAGCTTAATCAGTTGGTTGATAAAGGTGCTACGGTTATCATGTCCGATATTCCGGGCTGTGGTATCGGGGCGCTTGAACACGTATATTTACAGCTTGCGGAACGCAGGCCCGGAGAGTTCGACCTGATGCCTTTTACCTGTATTGTTGATCCCGAGCGGATGCGTATGCTGATGCCTGAAGCGGAGCAAATCAATCTGCCTGCCGAGATGCGCTTTTTGCTTGAAGCACAAATGGCCGAAGCCGATCTGATTGTGCTGAATAAAGTGGATTTGATCAGTGAGGAGGAAAAGGCAAAGCGTGTGGAGTTTATCAAGGCTTCATTCCCCGATACCCCGGTCTTTACGATGTCCGCTCTGACAGGTGAAGGAGTTGAAGAGGTTGTTGATTACCTGATGACCCACAAAGCAGCGGCTGTACATCGTGAAATCGGCTACGGCTCGGAAGCATTTATCGCCGCCGAAAATTTGTTGAGCTGGTACAACCGCCGTGTGTTCTTTGAAGAAAAGAATGATAAAAATATTGATTTTAATAAAGTTGTTGAAGATATTTTCAATCAAGTCCGCAAGGGTTTGAAAGCAAGCAATAATAACGTTCCGCATTTGAAGGCGTTCGCAGCAGGCGAGGGAGACGATTTTGTTAAAGCGAGTCTGATCGGCATTGACTACGATGTTGAGTATGACCGAAAATTGACTCAGCCCTACAGCGCAATTTCACTCGTCATCAATGCACGTGCGGTCGCCGATTCGCATGTCATGGCGGATATTGTTGAAGATGCACTCAATACCATTGCGGACAAATACAAGCTACGGTCTCGGACATTTTTTGTCGAGACATTCGGAATGATGGAAGAAGGCAGAGGTGACGGAGGAAGAGCCTCGCGTTATAACTAACCTTTTAATTTTACCTGTAACAAACTGCCGTTTTGGGCATCCAGTTTTACTTCATGCATATTTGCACCGTGCTCATCTGTAATTTTTACTTTCCACAAGGTGCGCTCTTTTTTCCTGTCCAGCTTCCACTGTATAGGAGTAGATACCGGAGCAACTTTTAAAGCGATAGCGTTGATCTCGCTGAATGACAACATATCCTCCAAGTTTAATTTTTTTGCATCTCGTCTTACAGGCTTTTGGTCTTTCGGCTTAAGAGCCTTAACAGTATTTTTAATAATATCTCCCGTCTGTGCGTTTAGTTTGAGTGAATGACGATTTTTGCCGTCATTTCCTACAAAGGAATATTTGTAAAATGGACCTTTGTGAGCTAACCGGATTTTTGTCAGAATATCACCCGGATAATGCTCGAAAAATTTGTTGATAGCGTCATTGATGGAAATAATGCCAAAATTCATTTCTAAAGTATTAGTCATTGCGCTCACCCTTTCTATTAAATTAATACTATTCTATATTTATCATACCCTGAAGTACGTCCAATTATCAAATATTGCACCTTTTAATACAGTATCTTCTCGGGTGTTATATTTCACAATCACCGTAAGATCAGATAAGACCTGCTTGAACAGGTAGATATGTTTAATACTTCCGTACTATCGCAGATAAAATGCAGATTCCGCAAAATACCAGGAATTTCCACATGATAAAACCCCTCCGTCCGTGTCCGGATTTCGGGGTTTGTTTTATTTGAAACATCTCCTTTTGCTTTGTGTTAAGCTAAGTATTAATTATCGCAACATTGATTCCATGAACCAGATTTCCTTATTATACTCTGTTACATGATCTTCCATCATATTGGAAAGAACAAAATCCTCTGCTTCTGCTTGAATCTTTAATGCACTGTCCTTCATATATTTAATAAGATCCAAAGCGACGGCTAACGCATCTGTTGAAGAAATATCATTGTCACCCAATTCTTCAATATTTGTTAATTTCATATATTCTTTTACAGAACTTTTCGGATATACACCGATTTGTTTTTGATATTCAGCAACTTCATCAAATTTTTCAAAAAATGAATCATAGAGATCTTCCAGATATTCATGAACTGCTTTGAAAGTAAGACCTACTACATTCCAATGCAAATTATGAAGTTTAACATTTCCTACTAATAAATCCGCCAAATATGTATCTAATTTTTTCATAATAACCTCCCGTTATGTACAATTAATTTACTGACATTTGCTATGTCTTCTTATGTTGATTATGTTTATCTTACTGCTTGATTATCTGTTTGTAAAACGTAAGTTACGTATGTTACATTCGTGAAAATCAAGCTGAGCATAAGCTGATTTTACAATCGGACAGATGAAATAATTAAGCAAATAATTGAGCAAACAATAAGAAATAATAAATAATAAATAAATTTAAATAAGGACTAATTTAAAGGTTTATAGATGATTAATAAAAATGAGAATATTTTTTATGGAGAATATAAATATTTAACAAATTATTACGCTGAGCAGCGTAATGAAAATAAAGCATACAATCCGCATTTAACTCCGGATGAATCGTTTCATTTCCAGAAACCGGGATGGCGCATCCTTAAAACTACAATTGCAGTTTTTATCTGTCTGATGATTTCCCTGATTGATATCGGCGATAATTCCGGCATATTTCACGCACTTCACGCTTGTATTGCCGTAATAATCACATTGAAATCAAAATTAAAACATACCTGGAAAGCCGGTCTTTACCGATTAGGCTCAACCGCTTTCGGTGCATTGATGGGATTGTTAGCTGTCCAGATCAGAATCAGCTTCAATTTCGAAAATCACTGTATACAATATTATTTAATTATAACCAGCCTTTTATTTTTAACTATTTGGATTACCGTCCTGATCAAAGCTACTGAAATGACCGCTCTCGCAGCTGTTGTTTTCATGTTGATCGCTTTAAGCCAGTCTTCAAATCAAGCAACAGATCCGCGAGAATACGCATTAATTGTGGCTGCTTATCGTTTCTTATACACAATTATCGGAATTTTCGTTGCATATTTGGTCAACTGGGCTTTACCGCCTTATTCCCGAAAAAAATCTGAAATTGATATGAAAAAGTAATTATTTTCAATTTCCGGTATGGATTTTTCAGCACTTATTCAGGTATCAGTTTTTCAAAAATTATTTTTGATTTTTTAAATGTCTTCGCCACGAAAAATCATTTTCAGCGTTTTACCGAATTTCATTCTGTTACCATAATTAAGTGAACCCAAACGATAAATTCGAATGGCAAGAAACGAAAACACAACAATACTGACTAACATAATCGCTGCACTGATCAGAATTTCAATCAGAGAAATATTCAGCAAAATCGTCCGTACCGGCATCGCCAGAACCGAAGTTAAGGGGAAATATGATGCTGCTTTTAACAGAAGGCCATGCGGATTTCCCATTCCGTAAATAGCGATTAAATATGCTGCAATAAAAATCAGCATCACCGGTGTAACCGCATAGTTAACATCTTCCATTTTGGAAACCAATGCTCCCAAGGCTGCATAAATAAACAAGTATGAAATGTAGCCGGTCAAACCGAATAAAACCATGGTAATGATCGTTGTTGTATTCAATTCAAGAAAACCGCCAATCAATTCTACAATGTCCTGACCGCTGAATTTTAGCGAAAGGAGTAAGGTTATAATCATGGCTAAAACTTGAAGAATTCCTGCTAATCCGGCAGCTAAAGTTTTTCCGATGATCAAATAATCTGCTTTGGTATTCGCAATTAACAATTCCATTGTACGATTATCTTTTTCTCTGGCTACAGAAGATGATACGGTCGTACCGTACATGATTATCAACATATACAAAAGAATTGTATAAATCATGGCTAAAACGAAGTTTCCGATGCCTTTTTGTGAAATGTCAACAGTGGTCGCATTAACTTGCACATTATATATTCCGGGAATTAATGCAGGATCAATGTTATTTGCTCCAAAGTAATTCAATCTGTTGTAATTTAATAATTGTTGTTCAATAAAAGCACCGGCAATTGGATTCTGTTCTCCGTTTACCATGAAGACAAAATCACTTGCTGAGTAAAAAACAACACCGAAGGCAATTTCATCCTCTGCCAAAGCTGTTTTTAAGGAATCTTCATCAGCATATTCTTGCTTGATGTTTTTTAACAACGAAAAATCTTTTAATTCGCCGGTCGCACAATAATAGCCGCCGTCAGACATAAGATCAGCGACATCTTCTTCCGTAAAATGTTCAGATGCAACAAAGAAGTTATCACCGTCAACTATTAAAGCGTCTTCCGCTGATTCCTCTTTTTTTGCAAGAAAACTTGGAATTATCACAGCGGCAACAACTATTAAACACAGAATAAGCGTTGTCGCAAGATAAGATTTTTTTCTTAAAATAGATTTAAATTCAAAACTGAAAACCAGACCGCTATTTCGCATTTTAGTTCTCCTTCTTTTCAGTAACGTGGAGGAATATTTCAGAACATGGTACTACTGTCAGATATCGCATCTCAGTTCTCCTCCCGGCAGGAAACATCTCGGTTTTTTTCATCATCTTGCCCTTTTATTCCATTAGTTAATACATCATGTTCTTTTACATAATGTAAAAATACATCGGTCAAAGTCGGTAAATATACCGAAAAGTTCTTTATCTGAATTTCTGCTGCAATGATTTTTTGCAAGAAATTATTAGGTACAAGATTGCTCAAGTTGATAATTAAAGAGATTTTATCTTCAGCCGCCAGCAGGTCATGCCCGAAATTGTGATCGGACTCAATTTGTTTGAGCCGTTGCTTTAATTGTTCCCGATTCATATTTACTGCTTCTAAACGATACTTATCCTGACTCATTTCAGCTTGAACATCAGCTAATGAATCATTGATTAAAATATCACCTTTATCGATTAAAGTTATATCATCACAAAACTCTTCAACGTATCCCATTTGATGCGAGGAAAAGATGACTAATTTATTTGCCTTAATTGCATCTCTGATCGCATCCTTAAACAGTTCCGCATTGACCGGATCCAATCCGCTGAAGGGTTCATCCAAAATAATCATTTCCGGATCGTTGAGAAAAGCCTGAATTATCTGAATCTTTTGCTGATTGCCCTTAGATAAAACTTCCAGTTTTTTATTGGCATATTCTGACAAGTCAAAACGTTCAAGCCATGCTTCGGCCGACTTCTTGCTCTCTGCTTTGCTGCCGCCTCTGAGCTGACCGAAATAAATCAATTGTTCCAGAATCGGCTCTTTGGCATACATGCCTCTTTCTTCCGGTAAATAACCGACTTTCAGTTCACGCGGTTTGAAAGGTTGATCATCCAGCAAAATATCGCCGCTATCCGGTTTGAAAATATCCATAATGCAGCGAATCGAGGTTGTTTTACCCGAGCCGTTACGTCCCAAAAAGCCCATCGCTCTCCCTGAATCTACTTCAAAAGAAACATCATGTAAAACGTGAACCTTGCCAAATGATTTATTAATATTATTTAATTTTAATTTCATATTATCCCTTTGAAAAATTGTAAATAATCTCTTATCTGAACTTCAAATAATTATTCCTGCTACACACCCAGGTTATTTTAGCATATATTCCTCATTATGCTCCGCAATAAATATTAATACATAAAATTCATGTAAATTATTTACTGATCAAAGATTGCCAATATAATAATTCCGGTAATTGCCAAACCTATTGAAGTATAGTGTTTCCAAGATAATTTTTCTTTAAGAAAAATTCTGCCCCAGATTACTGTCAACAAGCAATAACAGGAAATGATCGGTGCTGCCGCAATCGGGTGTGCACCGATTGCATAAATATAAGCAACCTGACCGCCGGTTTCAAACATTGAAGCAATCAGTTTCGGTCTGTCGGATTTTGTCAGCTTAAATTCACCCCGGATTAAAAGTACAAGAAATACGATCAAACCGGTAATAAAAAAAGTAAATTCATAAGCTACATTCGCCTGGGCTTCATTCAGTGTTTCTAGGATCAGACTGTCGGCAAAAGTTCCGCCGGCATCGATCAAACTGTAGATAATCGGTAAAGCAATTGCCAGCAGACTCTTATGATATTTCATGTTCGAGGCTTTTTGACGTTCCGCTCTCAACAACTCATCTTCCGTATACTCGGCAATACCTAATCCGATAATGCCCATCAAGGTAAATCCTGCTCCGACAAGAATTGCTGCCTCGGGTCTGACTCCCGTCAACAGATAAAACACAACGACTAAAGCGCCCGAAGTATTACAAATCGGTGAAGAAATCGATAATTCAATATATCTTAAGCCGAAATAACCGATTGCCATTGATACAATGTATAAAGCAGAAATCGGCAAATATGCCCAAACAACCTGCCATGAAAAAATCACATCGTTAAAAATAACCTCATATGCGGCATGCAGTCCCATAACCAGTCCGACAGCCATCACCATTTTTAACGGAGAATTTTTTTCAGATTTATCCTGACAGCCAAGTTTGGAAAATAAATCCGAACCGCTCCATAAAAAAAGGGCTAACAACGATAAAACCAACCACATTTAAACAACCAACTTTTTCTTAGTTTAATAGTAAAAATCGACTATTGTCTCAGCTAATTGAAACCGCAATTAGTATACAGCTGAAAATGTTACATTTGCAACGTTTCTCAATTCGACATATTATATATAATAAATTCAGGAGAGAAATAAATAATTTCAGATAGAATAAAGGAGTAAAGATATGAGCGAGCAAATTATTAATAAAGATATGTTAATCGGTGATATTTTAAGAATAGATATCCGATTGGCGCCTATATTTATGAGTATGGGAATGCATTGTCTCGGATGTCCCGCTGCCCAATTCGAATCAGTGGAACAAGCCTGTGCCGTGCATGGACAGGATGTTGATTTCATCGTTGAAGCATTAAGAACCAATTATCAGAGATTTCAGGAATTAGACAAAGCGAAAGCTGAACAAGCTGAAGCCGCTGAAACTGAATAAATAATATTCTATAAACAACCAAAAAAACATCCAGAAAACCAAGTCTCTATCTTTTGGATGTTTTTTTATTATTCTTTACTTAGATATTTGCCTTTTCTGTTCCGGCTATCAATTCCGGCTATCTCTATAATATTTTCGAGCCTAAATGTTTCAGTCTCGGTACAGCATAATCAAAAAACTGTTTATATGCTTTGCAGAATCGATTGAGATTTACAGAACCATCAACGATTAACGGCTCGCGATGACGTCTGCAGCCACCTCTGCAAATCTTAAAGTACCGGCATTTCTTACATGGTTCAGCAATAGGTTTTGATTCTTCCAATAATTTAGTAGAATACAATCTTTGCTCTATTTCAGCATAATCATCTTGCATGATGTTTCCGATTTTGTACTCGTCTAAAACATAAAAATCACACGGGTAAAAACTTCCGTCTGCCTCAACGACCATATGTGGCGTGCAGTGACCGGTCATACCGCAAGTTCCGGGCGGTACACCTAATAACATGGCTAAATAATTTTCAAAATTCGAAACATAAATCAGATTGCCGCAGATAACATCCTGATACCAAACATCAAATAATTCACACAAAAATTTTGCATATAAATCATTTGTCAGCGTAAACGGATATTCAAAATCCGGATTCTCCAAAGGATTGAGACAAGGAATATACTGCTGATACCGCAACCCGTTTTCCTTGTAAAAATTATAGATTTCCTTGGCTCTGACAGCTGTTGCAGCATTAATTACAGTCAGAACATTAAAATCCACCTGATATTTTTGTAAGAGTTTAATTGATGCCCAGACCTGATCGAAAGTTCCTTCTCCCTTTGCATCCAGCCTGAAAGCATTATGACTTTCTTTTACTCCGTCAACAGATACCCCGACTAAAAATGAATGCCTTTTGAAAAACTCTGCCCATTCCCGGTTAAGAATCATACCGTTAGTTTGAATGCCATGATTCACAGGTAAATTATTTTTATTATATTTTTGTATTAAACTAATATATTTTTCAAAAAAAGTGAGTCCGGCCAGTGTCGGTTCACCGCCTTGAAAAACTATGGATACCTGGCCCTCAGCATTAGCAAAACTCTTTCGAATTAAGGTTTCCAGTACTTGATCAGTCATTATTCCATAATTCTCTTCTTCTCGTATGCTGCAAATATCATAATAAAAACAATAAGTGCAACGGATATTGCAAGAACTTGAAGCAGGTTTGATCAGAAGTTGTAAGTTGTGTGTTTTTTTCATATAGCTCTGTTTCTTTTTTATAATTCAATTTTTATTATTCAATTCTATAATTCACTTTTTTTATAATTTAATTTAGTTTTTTATAATTTTTTCGCTAAAATTAAATTTATTTGCTTAATTTAGTTTTTAACTCGGTCAAGCTGAGATTATGTTGTTTGGCAATTGCGGCAAGATCGGCATGTTCCAGCTTTTCCTTGTTCACACCGTAGCCTCCGGTAATCTTTTTTCTAATATTACCATATTGTGTTGTCAAAGTTTCGAATGAACGGTTTAACACATAGCGATTACATAAATTTTCGCGAATACCGATGGTTGATGTATGTTTAAACATTAATCTGATAAGTTCATCTTTCAGTTTTTTGTCACAAATTATTGAAATTAAAGTACCGGGACGGGATTTTTTCATAACTAGTGAAATTGTATAGACATCCAGAGCACCTGCTGAGAAAAAGCAGTCCGTCGCATAAGCAATTTCTTCAGCAGTCATATCGTCAACATTACAACTTAACACATAGACCAAATCATTGGGATCGGTTTTTTCAGCAGAACCGGGATCGCTCTCCGAATCTGCCAAGAGAACTCGCAGGCTATTCATGACAGCAAAATTCTTTTTTCCATGACCATAACCGGTTTTTATAATTTTTAAAATCGGCATGTTTTCAAAATTATTGACATAATATTTCAGCAGAGCTGCACCGGTCGGTGTGCATAATTCACCTTTGATCTCTCCGCCGTATATTGGCACATCTCGCAGAATATTGGCCGTTGCCGGTGCCGGTACGGGCAAAATTCCATGAGCACAACGCACCGAACCGCTTCCGACATGGATAGGAGATGCAATAATCTTATCAACAGCAAGCATTTTGAACAAAATGCTTGCTGCGGTAATATCCGCAATCGCATCCATGGTTCCCACTTCATGAAAATGAATATCCGTTACAGGAACTCCATGTGATTCACTCTCAGCTTCCGCAATAAGTTTGTAGACGTTGATTATGTCATTTTTTATTTCCTCAGGCAGATTAAAACCTGCAATAATATTCTCTGTTTCTTGCATACTGCGATGAGCATGATGATGGTAATCTTGGTGATGATCGTGATCGTGGTGGTCATGATCATGATAGTGATGGTCTTGATCGTGGTGATGATGATCGTGGTGATGATCGTGATGATGGTGATCGCAATTTTGATGAGATTGTTCGTGAACATAATCGTGTCCGTTTTCGTGTTTATGTTCACCTTCGATTTCACCATTAACTTTCACAACAAAATTGATTCCGTTAATTCCGCATTTTGATGCAACTTCCGGAATTATTTCGACACCGGGCAAATTAAGACGATTGAAAGTTTCAAGGAATTCTTGTCTCTGTTCGTCATTAAGTAAATCATATAAAGCACCGGCTATCATGTCACCGGCAGCACCCATACCGCAATCAAAATATAAAATTCTCATCTTTACTTCCTTTGTTTTCTCTGTTTCAGCTATGTTCTTCAATGTTTTTCAGCAAAAACCTGTTGAACGGTTTTACCGGAAAAACATTATTTCCCCATGTGATTTATCATATTAGCAAGATATCCGGCTCCGAACCCGTTGTCGATATTTACAACAGAAACACCGCTCGAACAAGAATTCAACATCGACAATAATGCGGTCAATCCGGAAAAAGATGCCCCGTAGCCGACGCTGGTCGGAACTGCTATTACCGGACAAGCAACCAAGCCGCCGATCACTGAAGCTAAAGCACCCTCCATGCCTGCAACAGCAATAATGACACTTGCACTCATGATTTCATCTAAATGCGAGAGCAAGCGATGTAAACCGGCAACTCCGACATCGTATAGTCTAATTACATTATTACCGTAAAACTCAGCGGTCAGAGCTGCTTCTTCGGCAACCGTAATATCACTGGTGCCGCCTGTGGCAACAACAATATTACCGATACCGGAAGATTCGTCGCCGGATTTTACGGACTCTCCTACAACTCCCAGTTGAGCTTCGGAATAATATCTCAAATTATAATTCTTACCGATCATTTCCGCAGATTCCGGCTTGAGTCTGGTAATCAATATCGAATTCTGATCATGATCAAGCATTGTTCTGATAATTCCATCAATTTGTTCCGGAGTTTTGCCTGCACCGAAGATAACCTCCGGCGCTCCCTGTCGTGTACTGCGCTGTAAATCAACTTTTGCATATCCGATATCAACAAAAGGTTCTTGTTTTATTTGCAGCAATGCTTCTTCGACCGATAATTCCTGATTTTTTACTGCATTCAAAATATTGATTATATCCTGATTCATTGATTTTCCTCCGAAAAGACAATGTTCATCTGATAATTACTCAATCATGTTATAAAATTATACATTATTTATCATTCAAATACGTGGTTCCGGATCTAACAGAATTTTCGGATAATATTTCCTTAATTCTGATAAAATATATTCTTTTTGCTCAAAAAATAAAGTAAATTCATCGGCAGCCAATTGAATTCCTGCATAATCGCCCATATGTCTTATTCTGAAATCGTTAAAGCCCAGCTCAAATAAAAAATTTTCTGCTTTTTCAGTGGCTTGTAATTTTTCTTTAGTAATTTGCATGCCCTGAGGAATCCTGGTGGCCAGACATGAATATGACGGTTTATCAGCTGTAGGTAAGCCTGCTTTTGCCGATAAATTTCTAATATCATTTTTCGTCAAACCACATTCACGTAAAGGTGATTTGACTTTGAATTCAGTTAAAGCCCGCATTCCGGGACGTTCGGCAAAATTATCGGATGCATTGCTTCCATCTAATAAAACCGAATAGCCGTCTATTTGGGCCTGATTAATAATTGTTGAGAAAATCATTGATTTGCAATAATAACAACGTTCAGAACCATTATTAATCACATCAGGATTGGTAAAAATATCCAGCTCAATAATTTTCAGCTTTGCGCCTAATTGTTCAGAAATTGATTTGGCATCATCCAGCTCAAACTGTGGTTGAAAATCAGACTTCACATAGTATGCGGTAACATCTTCCACATATTGCTTTGCCGCATATAATAAATAGGTTGAATCTACACCGCCGGAAAATGCCAGCGCAACTTTTGGATTTTCTTTGAAAAAATCTGATAATTTCATTTGTATGTTTTCTTGTTATTTTATTATCGCTCTAAATCTTTTAATTGATACTTATTATAAATAATATGCTGACATTTGTCTCAGGATACAAAAATTGTTTTTCATATATTAAAGCGATGGTATGAAACATCGCTATCTACACTTTAAAACGGTCATATGCAACGTAACAATCTACACAGAGTTTTTTGCCTTGTTGGATACGAATCCAATTTGTACCGGTTGTTTCACCACAACTTTCACAGGTATAAGAATCAAAAAAGCGTGCTTGTTCCGGTAATTCGATTCTGACGTCCATCACATCAAACATCTCTTGCGGTTCCAGGTTTTTGTAATATACCAAAGATTCTTCGCGGGTCATTTCGTGCGGACGCTTTTTCAATATCAGTCTGACTGATTTACCATTATTGCGATTATAGAAAGAAAATGCTTGTTTCCCCGCTATATGGAAAAGTAAATTGCCCTTACCTACGCTACAACCTAACAAGACTTGAATAGCATCTACGCCGCAGGCATCATTTTCCGAAATGCAAACAACTTGTTCATCTGCTGAAAATTTTAAATCCAACAATTCAATCGCATATAAAGCAGCCTTAAAGCCAATTGCTAGACCGCCGCATTCATGACCGTGAAATTCAACAGCTTTTGTCCATAATTTATCCTGATCCATTTTATTTCTCTTTTCTAATTTTTTTGTTTAAAATTTAATTCTCCTAATCAATACTTTTGTCCTGTGATTTATTCATATTATTTAAATATTTTTATTTAATCTTTAATTTATTATTTGATTTTGTCAGTTAACCGGAATTAATCGCTTTGCGCTACGATTAATTTTGTATCTTTATAATCTAAAATTTCAACATCTATTCCGTAGACAGCCTCGATTGCATCGGCAGTTATTGTTTCAATGCCACCATATGAATAAACATTTTTGTCTTTAAGCAATAAAAACTTATCACAATAATGAGTTGCCAGATTAAGATCATGAATAACCAGAATAACACTTATTTGGTTCTTTTCGGCAATCTTTCTGACAATACGTAAAACCTCGTGTTGATTTTTCAAATCCAAATTACTGGTCGGTTCATCCAGGAGTAAAACTTTCGGTTGTTGGGCTAAAGCACGTGACAATGTAACAATTTGAGCTTCACCGCCGGACAGGGTAGAAACATTGCGCAAAGCAAACTTCTCCAAGCCCATTTGATTGATGATATCCGCAACAATTTTCCGATCTTCAAGCGTAATATCCCACTTAATATAAGGCTTTCTACCCAATAAAACAGTATCAAATACTGTCATATTGTTTGATTCAGTTCTTTGCGGAACATAGGCAATATTTTGTGCCAAAATTTTATTATTCATTTTATATGCATCTTTTCCGTCAATATGTACCGAACCTTTTCGGATCGGGCAAATTCGATTGATGCATTTCAGTAAAGTACTCTTACCGGCGCCATTATTACCGAGAATTGCCAAACATTGTCCCGGCTCAATTTTGAAACTTACTTCTTCCAAAATATTTGTGGTCATACCTTTATAAGAAAAGGATACATTTTTAACTGCCAGCATCTTTGTCTCCCTTCTTAAATAAAAGGATTAAGAACATCGGCGCTCCCAGAAATGATGTCAATGCTCCGATCGGTAAAATAACCGGTGCAACAACTGTGCGTCCGAAGATATCAGCAAGGATCAGGAGCAGAGCGCCGGCAAATGCCGATCCGGGAATCAAGTATCTGTAGTCATTACCGATTAAACGTCGCATAATATGAGGTGCAACCAAACCGACAAAACTGATTATTCCGACAAAAGAAACTGCCACCGCAGATAACAGAGAACAGAAAGCCATGCTGACCAGCATAACCGAACGGGTATTTACACCAAGACTTTGCGCTGTATCCATGCCGCTTTGCATCGCATTATAATTCCAGCGATTAAACATGAAATAAATCAACGCTATGCCGAATGCAATTGCTAAAACTAAAAGTTCTCTGAGATTAGCACTGCCGAGATTACCGAATGTCCAGAATACGATTGCTCCAAGTTTCGTATCATCGGTAAAGTATTGTAAAAGTGTACTGCCTCCACCGAAGAGAGAACTTAAAGCAACTCCGGCAAGCACCAGCCCTGCAGGTCCGATGTCCCGTTTAATACGTGAAATAATGATCACAACTAATGTCGATACTGATCCGAAGACAAAGGCACAGAGTGTAACGATATATGGATTGTTTATTGTTATTGCCGAAGTTGCATTTGCCGAATTGACAACACCACCGCCGAAAACCACAATTCCTAAAGCTGCACCGAATGCCGCACCTTGCGAAACTCCCAAAGTCGATGCTGATGCCAGCTGATTGCGCAAAACACATTGCATTACGACACCGGCTGAAGCCAATGCCGCACCGACCAAAATCGCCGCCAAGACACGCGGCAACCTGATATTCAAAATTGTTGTCTTGGATAAAGCATCTCCTTTGCCGGTAAGAGTTTTAAAAATATCTGAAAAAGAAATCTTGATTGAACCCACACTCATCGAATATAGGGCAAAGAAAAACATTAAAACTATCGTCACAAGCACAATCACATACTTGCGACGAATATATTCATTATATAAATTCAATTGGGTTATTTGGTTTATAGTATTTTTTTGCATTAATCTGAATCCTGATTATTCCTGTGCTATTAGCAGTAATAATATTTAAGTTTGGTTGTTCTGAAAAATCTTAATAATTATTCGAGTGTAACTTTGCCGTATCCTGAACCTGCTTCTTCCAATTTTGCCAGATAATCAGGATCGCCAAGGAAAAACTCAAAAACTTCACTTGCTTTTTCCTCGAAATCAACATCCGCAAATTTGTCCGGATACAATAATTGACCGGTGTAGTATGTACTAACTATCGGTATCTCAACGTTTGACCAATGCCAGGTTGAATTCGGCCATTGATATAGTTCACCATTTTGAACAGCTTTTAACTGCTTAAAATAATCAGGATTTTCTTTATAGTCTGTTCTGACCAGTTCCATACTGCCCGCATCAAAAAAGATCATATCCGGATCCCATTCCAAAATCTGCTCTTTGTCAACCATTACTCCGCTGGAACCTGCTTGGCCTGCCAAATCCACTGCGACATCCTTTGCAGACAAGGTTTCAAACACTGAATAATTTGTGTAAATACCGTCAATACTATGACTTCCTTTGAATGTTGCTCCTGCCGCCAGGACTGTCGGTTTTGAATCATCAGGGATGTCTTGAGTTCTCGTTCTTAAATCTTCCAAACTCTCATTAATATAAGAAATTATTTCTTCAGCCCGCTCAGAAACACCACAAACATCACCAAGCATTCTCAGGGCTACTTCATAATCTTCACCGAATAATGTCCCTTGTGGAACTGAAACTGTAGGTATTCCTGTTTTATTTTGAATATCATCCGCAACATCTGATGTATATGTACATAAAATTACATCCGGATTTGCCAGAATGATCTCTTCCGGATAATAAGCTGTTTCTCCCATAGCATCAGTGCCGCAATTCGGCAAGTCTTGCCAAAGCTCCTTATTCACGAAAGCATATGCATGCATCCGATTATCCGTAATTTCACACTCACCGATTCCCACCACATTTTTCGCTAAACCCAGATAGGTAATCATACGTGGTGTGTTACCCAGAGGAACAATCGTTTTGACTTCCTTCGGAATCTCAACTTCACGACCTGCGGAATCGGTAATCGTACGAGTAGCTTCGTCAGAATCTTGTTTGTCAGATTTCTCTGCACCTTCACCAGCTGTATCTTTGTTCTCCTCAACATCATCTGAATCTGCTTGAACATCCTCTTCTTTTGCTTTATTTTCCGGTACATCTTCCTCTTTTTTTGTACAACCGAAACTTGTAAAGCATAATATGATTACCAATAAAAACATTAAAAATTTTTTCATGATTTTTTCTCTTTCTAAAAGTGTGACTTGTACAGAATTTTCAAAACATTTTTCTTAAAACTAACCTGGTTATCAGCTGACAGCATGATTAATCAGGCAATCTCAAAAAAATCGCATCAAAATACTGTTCAAGTTCAAATTTTCGGATCTTCAAATCAGAACTAAAACTTCATGTTTCAGTGATAAAGGATTGATAAAAAGGGATTGTCTTCAGACAACGACTCTACATTCATGTAGAAAATACCAGTTTATGTTAACATACACCCCTCTAATTTACAAAATTATTCGTGTACGTCATTTCTTTGTATATTAAAATCAATTTCATATTAATATGAAATTTTAAATTACACTTTACGTATATCTGCAATCAATTCTTCTACTACACCGTTCACTAATTTGCTCATCGTTAAATCAGGTACACCGACCACAATATTGTCACAGTGATTAACCGGAATCAAAATCCTCCTTGCCGGACTCTGTCCGATAGCTAAAGCCATCTTGGGAGTTACTTCACCCAACATGGAATCGGCAATTACTATCCCGATCGGTCCCACAATGTAGTCAGCATTTTTACAACAAACTATTACCGCATTTTCACCGGTCGCAGCTTGATCGGCACCGGCTCTCAGCATCGCGGAGGTTGCCACCCCATTCGTGCCGACAGCCGTAATTTTAGCCTCAGGCAATGATTGCTTAATCGCTCTCACCACCTCTTTACCTATTCCTCCACCTTGAGAATCTATTACCAGTACATTCATACAATAAATAAACCTTCTATTTAAAATAAAATTACTTATATGTAGAATATTTCCAGATTGTATTATTTAGTAACATCTATAATAATCTTTCCGATTGATTTTCCTTCGTGGATATCAATAATACTCTGCTCTAATTCAGACAAAGGTTTTATTGAATCCGTAATCCTCTTAGTATCAATTACACCTTGTTCAAGCAAAGAAATTGCTTGAACAAAAGATTGTTTTGTGGATTTATGCGATCCAAAAATTGCAGCATCCTTTTTGTATAATTCGAATGGACTCAATAAAATAGTTTGATTAGCTGAACTTATGCCAAAAATTAAAATTTGACCTCCAAATGCAACTTTTTCAATTGAAGACTGAATTGCATCTATTGAACCAGTGCAATCAATTATTATATCAAATTGCTTGTTATCTAATTTTGCTTTATCTGTTTTATTCAATGGATTTAATACGTTTTTTGCACCTAGTTCTGAAGCAATCCTCAATTTTCCATTATTGATATCAGTAACAACAATTTCTGCAATTTTATCATAAATAGCCAAATTCAAAAAGAGTAGTCCTATGCTGCCCATTCCTTGGATCAGAATTTTCTGGGTTGGGTTCATTTTTAATTTATTATAGCCATACACCACTGTAGATAACGGTTCTGCAAATACCATTTTTTTAAGATCATTATTATTTATCTTAAAAGCACTCGATTCAGGAATATAAACATATTCAGAAAAGCCACCAAAACCTCTAATTCCTATAGTAGTACCATACTCACAATTGTTGTTTTTATTGCTAAAACAAGAATTACAATATCCACACGAAAAAATCGGATCAATAACTATAGCATCTCCTATTCTTAATCTAAGATTATTGCTATCAACTTCCGTAACAATTGCACATACTTCATGGCCTATATGGAAAGGGAATTTATTACCAAAAATTGTTTCACCATAGTAGCTTTTTACATCAGAACCACAAATCCCTGTTAGCATGGTTTTTGCTAATACCCATCCTTTTTGTTGTGTTGGAAAAGGAATCTCAACAGTTTTAATTGTTAACGGCTCTGCTAAAAATACTTGTTTCATAATAACCCCTCTGTAATATGACATAACAATTGTACTAATATATATATTAGGATTTTAAACAATACAGATATTTTTATTTATCAACTATTTCAATATAAAACATCTGTTTTTATAATTAAAATATTATTACAGAATGTATTTTGTAATATCTAAAAAAACCGCTATCTATTTTTTAACTATTTTCTAATTCACATACTCGAGTTACTTACCACCATCTGATTTTTTCAGTAATATTATTTCTATATTCTATGAATTTATGACTGTTTATATCTCTAGGATAAGGAAGATCTATGTATACTTCTTCTCTTATGCTTGCAGGCTTATTTGTAAGAATAATAACTCTCTCAGCCAAATATACCGCTTCTTCAATGTTATGTGTAATAAAAACAACTGTACTTTTCAATTCTCGCCACAATCGAATAACTTCATCTTCTAAATAAAAGCGAACTTTTATGTCCATTTGACCATATGGTTCATCCATCAACAATAAGTCAGGTTCAACCGCAAAAGAACGTCCTATAATTGCTCTTTGAACTACACTAACCGCCAGTTGTCCTGGATATAATTTTCTATAGTCCTCTAATCCCATCAGCTTAATTATTTGCTCAACTTTCTCTTGTGTATGTTTTTTGGATTTTTTTTGTGTCTTTAGACCAAATGCAATGTTATCTTCAATAGTCAGCCAAGGAAATGCTGATGGTTCTTGAAACACAAAAGAAAGACTGTGCTTTTTGGGATCTGCGGGAATAGAATCTATAAAAACATCTCCCTCTGTTGGTGGATGAATTCTAGTCAAAACGTTCAAAAATGTTGTTTTTCCACAACCTGTAGGACCTACAACACAGACAAATTCATTTTGCTTTATATTAAAGTTTAAATTATCTAATACTAAGAGGTCACCAAATTTTTTTGTAAGGTTTATTACTTCTATCTTATTTGGTCTTTTATCTTTATTGATCATTTAAATTTCATCCTTTAGCTATATTGCAAGATCAGTATTATCCGAAATTTCCTGACGGATTTTTAAAAAATCTTCACTCATCATATTTCTAGGTCTATCAAGATTGATATCATATATTTCTTTAACCTTTGCTGGTCGATCACTTAACAAGATAATTCTATCTCCTAAGTAGCACGCTTCCTCAATATTATTAGTAACAAAAATAACTGTACATTTTTCAGTTTTCCAGATTCTTAAAATTTCATTTTGCATTGAATATCTTGTCTGAGCATCCAATTGTCCAAAAGGTTCATCCATTATTAATATTGAAGGATTGATCGTATATGCTCTCGCTATTCCAACTCTTTGTTTCATTCCACCAGATAATTCATGTGGATACGAATTCTCAAATCCGGTTAAATGAACTAAATCTATATAGTGTTGTGCAATTTCTCTTCTTTCAGATTTTTCAATGTTTCTAAGTTTCAAAGGAAGTTCAACATTTTCCATAACAGTTTTAAATGACATTAATGACAAACTTTGAAAAACCATACCAAAATCGGGATGTGGCTCAGTCTTTTTAACTCCTTGGTAATAAATATTTCCTGTTGTTGGAGTTTCTATTCCAGCAATCATGTTCAATAAAACCGATTTACCACAACGACCAGGACCTAATATTACCAAGAATTCACCACTTTTCAATGAAAAGCTAATATTCTCAACAGCAGAAAAAGAATCTTTTGAACTAAAAAAAGTTTTCGCTACTTGATCAACTCTTAAGATCTCGTTTATCTGTTCCATGGTGTTACCTTTTTCTCCAATAAATTCAATACATATGCTAAAATTGCACCAATTATTCCAATAAAAATTATAGAAACAAATACCAATGCCATATCACCGGCATTCCATCCTCTAGTAACTAGCGCTCCCATACCATGATCTGCACCCAACATTTCAGCTGCTAAAACCACAGTCCATGCACTGCTAACAGAAGTACGAACACCTGCAAAAATTGATGGAAGTGCTGTTGGTATTACTAATTCACGTAATTGCTGGTTTCTGGTTGCGCCAAAAACTTTTCCAACATCAATATACTCCTTCTCAACCATCCTTATTCCTGCCTCAGTATTAACTACTACAGGTATAAAACTCCCTATAAACACAATTAAAACTTTAGGAAATTCCCCTATTCCAAACCACATAATTATTATCGGTATCCATGCAATAGGCGGAATTGGTCTAAATAACTCAAAAACACTTCCTGCAATTGCTTTGGCAGTTTGATTCCAACCTATGAATACTCCGAACCCAATACCTAAACCCCAAGCAAAGATCAAAGCAACCATGACTCTACGAAGACTCGCAAATATATGCCCAACTAAAGTCACATCTTTTATTGGTCTTGAAAAAGTTCTTAAAAAACGTTCAAGTAATTGGCTCCCATCAGGTAAAACCAAAGGTAATTTTTTTTGGACAATGGCATAAAACACAATAAGAAGTAATATTGACAATACCGGCAATACAAAATACAAAACTTTTTGCCAACCTTTTCTTTGATTGAAAGAATTAAACACTTTGGTACACTCCTTATTTTCCCGTTTTCCATTTTAGAATCTTATGTTCAATAAAATTGAGAATGGATGTCATTAAAGCTCCTAACACACCAATAGTTACCATGCCTGTAACAACAATATCTGCTCTTGCAACATTTCTACCTACTTGTAGCATATATCCAAGTCCGGCTTTTGCTGCCAGCATTTCAGCTGCTACTAATGTAGACCAGGCTCCACCTAAGGCTACCCTCACACCAGTAAAAACCATCGGTAAAGATGACGGTATTCCTACTTTAATAAAAGTATAAAAACTCCCTGCACCAAATGTTTTAGCCACATTAATTAGTGTTTGCTTAGTTAATTGTATTCCCGTATATGAATTAATAACACATGGAACAAACACCGATAAAAATATAATTATTGCTTTTGCTTTGAGATCAATACCTACGAAAACAACTACGACTGGAATCCAAGCAATTGGTGGAACCGGACGTAATAATTCAAAAACCGGTCGTGTAAATCTATCAATCGGTTTGTACCAACCCATCACCATTCCTAAAGGAATTCCAATTATCAAAGCTAAAGCGAATCCACTCAAAGAAACTTGTAGACTTGCAATAATATTTGTCCCCAATGTATTACCATCGGGGTTTTTATTGGAAATCTTATAAACAAGTGTCTTAACAACTTCTATTGGTGAAGGGAGACTTCTAACATTAACAATTTTAAATTGAACAACTAATTGCCATATAATTAAAAACAAGAGTATACCTAATGCTGACAATATTGCATACTTGATAGTGTTTTTTCTTTTATCTTTTCTAAATTCTAAAATCCCACGTTCTAAGCTTTTATTATTAATCATTATTTCTCTCCGATCACCACGGTTTTAAGAATAAAAAAATAAATAACTTACTTGTTTTTTTCTGTATACAATTCGTCTATTATTGAAGTGTCCACATGTTCAGGTTTTAAAAATTTCTCTTGATCACCTTCTTGATAGCTTTCAGTTTCAATAAAGAATTTTAATACTCCTAGAATTTCCTCTTGTAATTTACTGTAATCTCCTCCATCAGATGCAGGATCATGCAGATATTGATATGTTTCTTCTAACGAATAGAAAGGATCTGAATCCATATGAATTTTAGCTATTTCTTCTGTTATATCAACACCTGAGTACACAGACCACTCTACTAGACTCTTTGCAGCTTCATCTTGATTTGCATTGATCCAGTCGGTTGCTTTATAAAATACTTCGACAAATATTTTCATTGCTTCACGAAGTTCAGGATCTTCTAATGATTTAGGATTCGCAACAATGTTTGTCATAAGACCGGTTTCTGCTAAGGAGCCAGTAGATGCCATAACGAAATCTGCTTTATCATCTGCAAAACTATTAAAACCACTCGTACAAGTTGCATCTCCTTCACCTGACAAAAACGCAGTATTTGCTGTAGGCATGTCCATCCAGTTTATTACTACATCATCAGCTGTTAAACCAAATCCACTCAATGTTTTCAATAACATATAGTGCAGTACGTTACCATAGGTACAATTAATAGACATTCCTTTCCATGATTCCGCATCACCGATAATTTCATCATTAATTTTGTTATGACCTTTACCTGCTTTTGCTACATCACTATCAGGTTTTACAAAAAGAGCTTGTGTCCCATCATCCGGATGAACCATGCCAAGTATAACTGCATCATAGGAAATAGTACCTGCAAGAACGCCACCAACACCGGTCACACCAATATCCCAATTATCAATTGCTTCAACTTGAACAGGGCCATTAGTAAAACCACTTCGTTCAATCTCTAAACCAACTTCTTCAAACCAGCCTTTTTCTTGTGCTAAATATACAGGAAAGTACGTTAAACTAGCATCAATACCTGAAACTCTTAATTTATATTTTTTACCTTCAGTATCTTTTGAATCATCAGATTTTATATCTGCCTTATCAGCTTCTTCACCATCTTTCACAGGAGTATCTAAATCTTTTTTTCCATCTTTTGCTCCACATGCTACCAAAGACAATAATGTAAAAATGCAGAGACTAAGTGCTATTACTTTTGATATTATTTTTCTTTTCATTTTTCTTTCTCCATTCATTAAATTAATCATTTAGCAATTAAGTTATTTGACTTATTGATGTTTTCCACAGTTTTAAAGATAACCAGCTAAACTTTCCAAACAAATTATTTGGTCCAATTGACATTATCATAACATAATTATTTTACTTTTTTAGCAGTTTGTACAAATATATGCCTTGTTTTAGCCCAATCGATTGCTCATCTAAATATACAAAAAAAACAAGTTTTGTTTGTGTAAAAGTACAAAATAGATCCGTTTTTTAACTGAAAATTATTTATAAATTACTTTCGCAAATTCATCAATATCACCAATTAACGGTGTAACCCATTCTAAAAAATCATCTGTTATATCATTACCAGATTCACTAATGAAAGAATCCGGCATTATTTTCTCGGTTAAATCAATTGTAGTAAGGTTGATAATGTCATAAGAGGCTTCATATTTTTTATAATCTTTTCTATTAATCGCTATCATTACACCAGTTTTTTCTTCCAACACAATTTTTGCAGCAATTTCTCCACACAATACAGCCTCATTAACATCAACCGATGATTGTAATGAAATAGAAGCTCTTCCTGCTATTCCTGGCTTTTCATATCTACATTTTATTTTTAGATTCTCAGAAACTAGTTTTGATAAATATGCACCTACGTCACCATAATAAACAGATCTACCATCTTCGAGGGTAGGAGCAACTATCGGACTACCATTTTTATCTTTTAATCCTTCACTAACACAGACTACAACTCCATTTTCTTTGTCCCAATGTTCTTTAACTGACTTTAAGAATTCATTTTTGTCAAAACTGCGCTCAGGCAAATATATTAAATGGGGTCCACCATCAGTAATCTTCCTCGAAACAGCAGATGCCGCCGTAAGCCACCCTGCATTTCGTCCCATTAGCTCAATAATACAAACATGTATAGGTAAGCTACGTACATCTTCTGCAATTTCTGCAACAGTTACTGCTACATAACGGGCAGCACTCGGAAACCCCGGCGAATGATCTACATTAGATAAATCATTGTCAATAGTTTTAGGAATGCCAACTATAAATATTTTATTCGCAACTCCCATTTCGACAGACATTTCGAATAATTTTCTGCAAGTGTCCATCGTACCGTTTCCTCCATTAAATAAGACAAATCTAATATTATTTTCTAAAAATACATCAATCATCGCTATATAATCATTATCAGACAAAGGAGTTCTAGAAGTTCCAATAAATGAACCAGGTGTATATGGCAATTTATCTATTTCTTTGTCTTGTAATGCACTTAAACTAAGAAACTGCTTCTTTAATATTCCTTCAGTACCACCGATTGCACCCAATATTTCATTAACAAATTCACTCTTTTTTGCATATTTTAAAACTCCATATAAAGATGCATTTATTACAGAAGTGGGTGCTCCACCATGTACAATTAGCATTTTATTCTTTTTAAACATGATAATCTCCTTATCAAAAACGCATCACACATCATTCAAAAATCAGAATGATCTTTGTCCTGCTATTTCATTACAAGTTATCCAAGTATCTTGATGAGTTTGCAGGATGCTGACAGGAAAAGCAGAGCTTATTTCACCATATGATGCTCTGCGAATCACTGCACTATGCCATGGTCGAAAAACATACAATCTGATTTTCTTTGCATTAAATATTTCATTAAACCCGATTGTAACAGCAAATCCGGGCATAGCTTCAACTGCACCATTCAGATTCCCTATAGAATTAACTACTCTCGTTTCCTGTGATATCTCTACAATACGTGTTTTTTGTTTTTTAAAATCTTCTATCGAGATATCTTCAGGTTCATTGAATGCCACATGGCCATTAATTCCAAGACCACCAATACATAAATCTACATCTTTCTTTTCAAACAGTTCCGGAATTTTAGCCGGGTCGGAAGGATCAGGGAATATTCTTTGATTCTCCGGCATCAGCAGTTCTTGTTCGATTTTTCCATAAACTTCACGTTCCATATAGCCTCGAAAACTTAATTTATCTTCTTTCGGAAGCCATTTTTTATTAGCGGTAAGGTACTCATCCATATTGATAAACCATACATGTTCCAGAGAAATCTTCTGTTCATTTACAAATCGTGTAAAAATCGGATATTGCCCGATTGGACCAACCGGGATAATCATTACACATTCTTTATTTTTCGCAGCAGATTTTTTAATTGCCCGGATCATTTCCATTGCGATTTCGTAAAAAACTTCTTCTGTTTCTTTTAATTTTTTGATAGGTATTTTACTGTCCTTGCCTAATTCTTCAAAACTAATGCGATAATAATCTTGCATTCGGATTTCTCCTTCAGAATTTGCATTTATATTTCAGGTTTAATTAGTTTAATAAATCTTTAAGATTAACAACAACTTTTAGGTGATTAGAAGGATTTTGAATCAAATCTATGAACATTGTTTCCAGTTCATCAACTTTAATTTCATCAGTAATAAGCTCAACCGAAGGAATAATCTTATTAGATAATAAATTAATAGCTTCTGGAAATTTATTATTAGAATTTCTTGATGCAAAAATTGAAAGTTCTTTTTGCATGCATTTTGTCTGATTTAACTTTATATTCTTTTTAGGCCAACCGACCCAAACTACACGAGCACCATGCTCTACATATTCATGAATGTTCTCGAGAATTGCATTTGATCCTGTACAATCTATCATTACACTTGGTAATCTTCCGCAACAATTTTCCCGTAATGTTTTTATCAAATCTTCTTGAGTAGAATTAATTATATTTTCAATTCCTAATGACTTTATATATTCTAAGCGTTTGTTATTAACATCTACAATATTAACATTTGCACCATATGCATTTGCTGCTAAAGAGGCTAATGCACCAATTGTGCCAGCTCCAAAAATAACCACGTTTTCCTCAGCTTTAACATTAGCCCTAAAAAGTGCATGTAAAGAGATTGTCAGAGGTTCAACTAGACAAGCCTCTGAATCTGTTAATTTATCAGGAATTTTGTATATCAGCTTTAAGGGATGTAAAAAATATCCAGACATTACTCCATTCGTATGGACACCACTGACTTTTAAGTTTTCGCAATTATTAAACCTTTCATTCTTACACATATTACATTTCATACAAGGAATATACGGTTCAATAACTACTCGATCGCCGATTTTAAAATCAGTATCATCATCCAATAATTCTTCAATTTCTCCAATGCCTTCATGACCTAATCCTATAATAGGATAATTTACGGTGGGATTTGTTTTTAAATAAGCATTAACATCTGAACCGCATATCCCGCATTTGATCATTTTTATTAAAGCAAAACCCGAATTGCATTCCGGTTTCTTAACATCTTCAATTCTTAAATCCTCTTTATCATATAGATTTACTATTCGCATTTTGCCTCCTTCTATTATATAAATTCATAGTCATTCTTTCCCTTGTTTCAAGTAATATTAATAGTACGTAACACATTTAGGCTTGTCTTTATAGCCAAAAATATTCTGTAATTCATTTTCATAATTTGGCGAATCTAAAAGTGCCCTTAGAGTGTTTATCAACTCATTCAAAGTTACTACTCCAAACGACCAGGAGGCAAAATCAGCTTTACTCATTCTTAGAGAACAATCATGTTGCGTTACAGCATCAACTAGCTTTGATCCTTTTTCAGATAGTAAAATTGAAATTTTTGTAAGTATTGACTCATCTCTATTATCAAATAACTCTAAACACAAAAGAAAATCTGTTTTAATTTCTAGATTTAAATTTAAAATATGTTGAATGTATTTCTTTTCATCAATAATATAATATAAAATTCCTCCACAATAATGAGCATATTCCTGAATACCATTGTCATAAGCTTTGTTTTCACCACTATCACAATCATCTGATAAAAAAAATAACCATTGATCCTGTACGTGCAACCTTATTCTGTTAAACTGATCTTGTTGAGCAAAAAAGAAAGAAGAAAAAGATGACTGAGCATCATTAGTAGTTACTATGTATTCCGTAACAACTAAATCTCTTGAAAAAACTCCATCAAACCAAGATTTTTCAATGTTATAACATAAATACCCATCAATCTCATTATATTTATCATGAACTATTACTCCGTCATAACTGTAAAAGCGCATAACGTCTAATATAGGGTTTCTTAACATACCATGACATGTTTTCGAATAACGATCATAAAAACTGTCAAGTTCCGAAATATCATCGTTCTTTAAATATCTTAAACCGGTGATGTTTCCGCTAATAAAAGTATGAGGTTGTATTGAAAACACATAGTTCTCTGAACCATATCCAAAACCCATTTTTCTATAATAATTAATATTGAAAGGATATAGACCACAAAATAGATAATCATTTTGTTTAAAATATGAAATCGCATAATCTATAAGTCTACGTGCGAAACCTCGTTTCTTATTAATGAATCCGGTAACAACTCTTCCCACTCCGCCAAATTTAAAAATTTCTCCACGAAAACATATATCAAAATCATAAATCTGAAGAGCAGACAAAATTGAATCGTGTTCGTCACAAACACCTATAAACTTGCCAGTTCTTTGACCAGACAAAATTGAAAGAATTTCTTCTTCTCTTATTTTTTCTTCTTCAGAAGTTCTATTCGGAAATCCCTGCCTTATTAACAACATAAGATTGTCAAAATCATGTTTTTCCAAAAATCTAATATTCACTTTAATATATTTCCTTAATCTAGACTTAACAAACAATACTATTCATCTAATACTATTGCCGGAGAAAGGTTTCTCGGATAATCAGGATCTAAGTCTTTACTGATCGCCCAATAAGTACCTAGTAACTGACCGGGTATAGTTAGAACAGGCAAAAACTCTTCAGTTCCTTCAAAGTTAAAATAATAATCTGCAACTTTTTTAAGACGATCTGCAATACTTAAACCTGAAACAATTATTTCAATACCATAGTTTTTTAATTCTTCAATCATTTTGATTTCCTGATCAGATGTTTCGGGCGTAGCTATAAACATCGCAACAACATTCTCATCTGCTAAAGAAATCGGACCATGGCGATATTCTAACGTATAATAAATCTCGGTTGGTATCAGGCACATTTCTTTAATTTTTATACTACACTCTCCGGCAATTCCATAACCAATACCCTGGGCTAAGCATATAAAGAGTTTTTTAGAACGAACTTTTTCTGCAATTTGTTTTGCTTTTTGATCAATTTCATTTAATGTTTGTTGCACTAAATCATGTAGTTTTAACATTTCATCATAAGACTCTTCTGAAACTACATTCGCCATTAACATCGCAGTATATAACATAGCAGTAAATGAAGAAGTCATGACTATACTTTTCTCAGAAATGTTTTTACATAATATCACCTGATCATTGTATTCATATGAATACTCATCACAGGAAATTGCTAAAACTTTAACATTTTTAATCAGTTTGACTTTTTTAACAACAGATATTACTTCAGAAGTACTACCTAAACGACTAAAGGGAACAACTATTGTTCGTTTATTTCCAATATATATATCTGAATGTAATTCCAGTTCAAAGCAAGACAAATGCCGTGCCAATATTCCAGTTTTTCTCTGAAAATATGCTGAAGCGCTCGCTGCAATATAATAAGAAGTACCACATCCAATGAATATTACTTGTTCCGGTTTGAAAGTAAATACTTCTTTAACAATTTTCTCAATTTCTTTAATATTTTCACTAACTAACTTTAAAATACTTACCTGCTGATGTATTTCAACTATGGTGTTTTTTCCTAATTTGTTCATAATGTCCTCAATTCAATACAATTATTTCTATTAATACTAAGCCAATTTTTAATTTCTATTCTTTTTTACTGTAAACGATGATCCCATTTACTATTGTATAAACTACATTAAAATCTGCATCTAAAATCACTATATCTGCATCATTCCCTTCACTCAGTTCACCCTTTTTATTATCTAAACCTAAATATTTTAATGAATTCAAAGAAGTACACTGAACACACTCTGAAAGCGAACATTCGGTATATTTAATAAAATTTTTAAATGCTGTGTCCATAAACAACGTGCTACCAGCTCTAACTTTACTATCTTTTAATTGAGCATCTCCATTAACTATCACAACATCTTCAGCAAAACAATCGAATTGATACTCTCCGTCGCCTAATCCGGCAGCAGGTATTGAATCACTTACTAAAATAATTCGATCTGATCCAAATATCTGTTTCACAACTCTAATCGTATCAGGAACTAAATGATATCCATCACAAATTATCTCTATAAAATTACTTGCAAGAACACTTGCCCCAAATATAGAGGGCTCATGTTGATGAAACTCTCTCATGCCATTCAAAAAATGAGTAACACATCCTGCTCCTGCTAATAAAGCTTCATTACATTGTTTAAATGTTGCCCCTGAATGTCCAATGTTCACTTTAATTTTTTTATCTTTCAAAAACCTTAGAAAATCATTATCATTTATTATTTCAGGAGATAATGTTATTAAACTAAGTTTCTCTTCTGAAGCTTTGATATATTCTTCAATTTCTGAAATTGAAGCCGATCTCATAGCTCCAACATTTTGAGCACCTGCATAAACAGGATTCAAATATGGACCTTCCATATGAATGCCAGCTATTCTTGCACCAGGCAACAAATCAGCATTTTCTGAAATTATTTTTAAAGCTTTCAGAGTATTTTCATGATTCAATGTTGTGAGGGTCGGAACAAAACTGGTTACACCTCTCGAGGCTAAAAGTAATGATATTTCAGATAATTGATCTATCGTGCAATTCGAGAAATCAATACTCTTTGCACCATGAATATGCTGATCTACAAATCCAGGTAATACATATAAACCTTCGCAATCCACAAATTTATAGTCTTGATGTTTCTTTTCTTCAAATGAACATTTTCCTTCATCTAAATACAAGTCTATATTTCTAACGCCTAAAGAAAAAACTAATTTACCCCCAGAAAGTTTAAGCATAATCGTTTTCCAATCTAGACCTTATTTGCTGATCCTGATAAATCAATAATTTGATTAATGATTTTTTCTAGTTTTTGTTTGGCATATTGTGATATTTTCCAAGAATGATTATTATGATTTATTGAATGAAATGCTTCTTGCAAAAATTCAACATATTTCGTCCTAACTAATGTTCCAAAATTAATCTTAGCAATTCCATTCGATATTGCTTCTTTAATCATCCTCTCAGGAATTCCAGTTCCACCATGAAGTACCAAAGGAGTATTTGCATATTCTTTAGTTTTTATTAATAGACTCTGATTTATATTTGGTTCACTTGTATAAAAGCCATGTGCGTTTCCTACTCCTAAAGCCAACATATCAGGTCTGCATATTTCTAAAAACTCTACCACATCTTCAAATTTAGTAATTTGTGTTTTTTCTTCATCGTTATATTGATCAATTCTAGCTAATACTCCTACTTCAGCTTCAACCGGTACTCCAAATTCTTTACTCACTCTAATAACTTCATTAGTTTTTTTAGCATTTTCTTTAATAGGATCATTTGAAAAATCTACCATTAAAGACGTAAATCCAAGTTTTAAGCAATACATAGCAGTTTCGAAACTATCTCCATGATCAAGATGAATAGCTACTGGAACGGAAACTTTATCGGCACACCACTTTGCTACTTCAACAAACCAATCATGACCCGCATAAATTCCGGTAGACATATAGTGTGCCAGAATAACCGGAGATCTTCTTTCTTCAGCTATATCACATATCGCTCGAATTATATCGTAAGTTCCACCTTGTGTATTAATTGAAGGAACTGCATATCCTTCTTTGTATGCTTTGTTTATCATTTCTTTGCTTGTACATAGCATAATGAATTTTCCTCATATGTCTGACTTAAGTTTAGTAATTTATTTCAACAGGTTGTCCTAATTCAAGTGATCTATGGATTGCTTCAATAATTATGGTATTCACACGACCATCATCTTCATTTGCAAGAGTTCCCTCATCATTATAAATATTACTTACAAAATCATTTAGCATAAGGCTAGGCGGTGCATTCAATTTACCGTAAACCGGTGTTCCTAGCACACGAGGTAAGCTATATTGGTCTGAACATAAGGATAACATTTGAGGCATTAAATCAATCGTTATCGCTTCTTTGTCACAAAACACATCATATTTTTGATCTGCTACTACGGGCATGGATTCTGGTAAAATCCACGTCGAACTGAAGATCCCTGTTGTACTATTCTCAAAATTAACTAAAGCGGAAATGGAATCATATGTATCTATGCCCATCTCTATTAACTTTTTCTTAAATCCTGAAGCATAGACTTTGGTAACTTTCTTCCCCGAAAGCCAACATGCCATATCAACTAAATGTGGAAACAAAAACCATGCAGGAGTGCTATTATTTGACCACGCCAACATTTTTGTCGGCACAAATAAAGTGTTATTCAATTTACAGTTAATGTGTAAAATCTCACCACAAGAAGAACTATCAATAATATGTTTTGTTGAAATAAAAGGGAGACTCCATCTATTTTCAAATGCAACCAAACAACGAACATTATTGTTTTTAATTGCAGAACACATTTCGTTACACTCTTCTACTGAAGTTGATAAAGGTTTCTCTATCATTATGTTTTTTACTCTTTGCGAAGCCTCAATAACAATGTTTTTATGTAAAGAATCCGGTGTTGCAACAATTACAGCATCTAAGTCTTCTTTTAAAAACATTTTTTCGTAATTTTTATAACAATTTGCTTTGAAACTGGAATTTGCTTTAGATAAATTATTTTCGTTTACATCTGATACTGCAACAAGTTTTGCGTATGAGTTTTGTACTAAAGTATTTGCAAATAGATTTCCTCTTATACCCATTCCTACAATTCCAAATTTAATCATTCTTTGCCTCTTTCCATTTTTGTATGATTAAAAAGTATAGACAGATAAGCCAAAATTCGTGATTCAATTCACTTTGTTCTTTTTTAAACATTAGATATTAGACATTGCAAACAATTTCAATCGATTTTGAATTAACTTACAAGTTTTGTCTGAACGCGTATTTGTATGAATTTCATCAAAATTCAACATTCCTTATTATTGTGTTACTTTCTTCTTCCTTTCTTGATTTTTTATAAATCAAGTCTGAAAATCTTATTTTTATTATGTTTTTAATCAATATCTATATTATTATTGCATATATTCCAATATTTTTGTCTTGTTTATCCAAAAAGTTCTTTTATTTTCACGCAATCGATTGTATTATATTATCAAATCTTTATAATGTTTTTAAAAGGAAAAAGAAAATGCGACAAAAAGATATTGCTAAAATATTAAATATTTCTACTTCAACAGTATCAAGAGTGTTAAACAATGTACCAAAAGCTGCCTCAGATGAATTAACAAATAAAATCTGGGCTTTAGCACATGAAACTAATTATAAATTTAACCAAAACGCCCGCTCACTTCGAATACAGAGTGAGTCGATCAAAAGCGATAACAATAAAATATCATGCCTTTATGCAAGATCTTCTACTTATTCTATTTCTTTCTTTAACTCTCTTTTACGCGGTTTTGAAACAGAAGCTCTTAAACATAATTATTCTTTTCTATCAAAAGAATCTCTGCTAAATATGAAAAAAGATGAATTTATAGAATATTTGGAACTTACAAAAAATTATCCTTTGTTAATCCTTGGTAAAGTCCCGCAATCGTTTCTGCACTTGATGCCAAATATTAAAAAACCGGTTATTCAGGCAGGGATTAATGTCAATTGCAAATATTTCGATCGGGTTTTAAGTAACGGTTATAATGCAGCAAGACAAGTTATGCAGTATTTATTTTTTTGCGGACATCAATACATTGCATATTTTGGAGAAACTAAAAACGAAATACGTTATTACGGATTTCGTAGCAGTATTGATAATCTGCATTTACCTTTTGAAGAAAACATCAGCATCTATAAATGTGAGCTATCTGTCAAAGGCGGTTATCGAGCATGTGAAAGATTTTTAAAACTCAGATCAAAAGATTTCTTTTGCAGCAGAATTTCTGCCATTTTCTGTGCAAACGATGAAACCGCAATCGGAGCTTATAAAAAATTACAAGAATCCAATGTTAGGATTCCAAAAGATATATCCATCATCAGCATTGACGATATTGACGAAAGCGGAAATTTGTCTCCTATGTTAACCACAATGAGAATTCCCAAAGCAAATCTGGGAAAAATCGCAGCATTAACTTTATTATCACGTATCAAGGGCTATCATAAATCCCCGTTAAAAATTGAATTGCCATGTAATATTGTTGTCAGAAGCAGTGTTCAAGATCTGAAAAATCGAAGTATTGCTGAAAAAGAACAATTTAAAAAAACATTAGAAAACATGACCGATTAATCTCAATAATCTCCGCCTATATATCATATAGTTTTGTTATCTTCACTTTGATATTTCTTCAGCTTAATAAAACGATAATAAATTAGGGTTGTCTCAAACTAAATACTTCAGCCATGAAAACTGCTCACTTTTTAGCGTTGTACAAATGAAAATTTGCACAGCGCCAAATTTTGAGCAGAAACCGGCTTTCAAATCGGAAAACTGCTCAAAAATCGAAGCTCAGCAAATCGGAATTTGCATAGCTCAAATTTCTGAGCAGAAACCTTTTATCTCTTATTCGTTTTCGAATAATGCGAATAATTCGGACTATTCAGATTTTTAATCATATGCTCCTTCAACATCCGGATCTTGATCTTCCATCATCAAGTGTACCGCAGTTGTAGTGAATGTTTTAGGTAAAGCCAAGATTTTCGGGTTTTTACCGACAATTCTTTCTGCATCTTTTAATGCGTCTTCAATATTACGTCTGGTTTTCATGCCCATACCGCGAGCATATCCCGGTTCACGTGCACCACAAATATAGATTGCACCTGTATTCATCTCTGCAATATGACCGCAGCTGATCATTGAAAAACCGTGATACGGATGGAACCCATATGCATAACGATAATTATTGATGTAATCCTGATTGGTTGTGAGATATTCTGAATATTTTTCCAAATCGGGTAATATATAGTTTTGATTGGTTTGAAACATTTCATAAATTTCTCTGTAACCGGTAAACAATTCATCATGAAACCAACCGTCACAAGCAGAAGAAACTATAACAACACAATTATCTTTCATAACACGTTTATGTCTGATTACGTTCGCAGAAACTGCCTGCATCATCATAATCGGATTCGTTCCCATACCATCTCCATAATGGAAGAATTGAGGCATTCCGAAGATCATCACATCATATTTTTCTTTAGCAAACGGAATATAGGTGCGTTTATTGGCAATATCCCATGAAGGAGGTTGTACCAGTCCTCCGTCGCCTGCAAATACAGCAATTTGACGAGCCTTGGTATCTAATACAGCATCAATTACAAAGAACTTTCTGCCCATGCATTTCTCCATCCATTTGGCTATGTTATCAAATTTTGAACGCATAGTGGATTTATTATTTACCGGTGTAAAATTCGACTTATGCATTACGTCCGGTACGTGATTCGTGGCAATAGTTTTCCAGTGAGTAATACCGGTTGAGCAATGTTTATAACCACCGGAATAACCGCCATACGGATTCCCTTGGGCATGCCCTATCATAAAGCACAAATCTGAATCATAGACGAATTTGTTCATGATAACTCTGTCACCATGCTCATTTTCACCCAGATCAACCAAATTATCATAGTCTTCACTATCATGATTTATAATCTGCCCGTCATACCAGAATTCATTAAAAATTTCGTCACCGAGAATATTTTTTATTTGTTCTTTGGTATTTTTAGCATGCAAACCATTAGAGCAAATCAATAAGATATTTTCTTTTTTGACACCAATCTCTTTCAGCATGTCCAAAACAATTCGTATCGTTACTTTTCGGTGAGAAGTTTTATGCTCACCTCCTTTAACACGATCCGGGAAAACAATTGTAATTTTGCTATTTTCATCTATTAATTCAGGAACTGTCTTCATACCGATAGGATTATTGATCGCTTCTTTAGTCGCAGCAATCGGATCTTCCAGATAAGGAGGATCTGCTACTGTTTCTCCCGGAATAAAAACATCTGTTCTATCATCAGGCAACTCTGCTTCCATAAATCCTAAACCATATTCAAATTTTAATTTCATATTTTCCTCGTTTTCTCCTTTCAAATACAAGTCTACAAATTTTCTTAAATGTTATTCATATACTCATCGATTATTTCCAAATACTGTTCCGGATAAAAACCGATCGGATCAGTAAAAGATGTAAGGGCAATCAGACCACCGTCAATTTCCGGAATAGAAGCTAACATTGCCGCATTATCTTTCTTTAATCCACCACCATAAACTACAGGAATATCCTGATTAATACCCTTGATAAATCGAGCAATCTTAGCAATATAATCTGCATCCGGCGGAACTTTGCCCGGACCGATCGCCCATACCGGTTCATAAGCTATGACAATTTCAGATTTATTTACGTCTGTTAAAGCAGTATTGATTTGATCTGCAAGAACTTTTTCCCAATATGCATGTTCAAAATCCTTTTCACCTACGCAATAGAGAACCTTTAAACCGGCAGCCTGAGCTGATTTGATTTCCTCATTCAATATTTTGTTTACAGAATGTTGAATCGCTTTTAATGTTTCCGGTGAATTATCATAATCAATGCCACAGCCATTCAGAACCTCCTTCATCGTTTCTTGCTTGTCGTTTCTTTCCTCACAATGACCGATCATGGCAGTCTTAGCTCCGATAGAAGAAATTGATTTTGCAGTTCTGTTAGAAGTAAAAGCTCCGAAATTGCCTCCTTTACTGACATCTGATTTATAAACACTTTGTGCACCTAGTAAAGCTGAAAAATCCTGACCGGCTTCCATCAATGCGGGATACAGATACAATTCCGGAAAATACATGCCAAAAGTTACTTCAGCATCAGAATAACGCTTTAATCCTTGTCTTACATCCTGAATAATTTTTTGTGCCCAAACTTCAGGTTTTGCTAAGCTGTTTACCCCTCCCAACTCAGAGGGTATGTCAAATCTTTTTAAATTAAGAAAAATATACTTCATGTAAACTCCCATCAGATGAAAAGGCATCTGTTTTTCAATATAAATAACATATTTGATCTGATCCCAATTATATAATTGACTTTTATAGTTCTATCAGCCTAATATATAACAATTTTTGTTGTTTTTTCCAAATTAATTGGCTTAAAAAATATGTTTTTGGATTTAATATCAAAATTATATCACATTCCGACAAATCAAATCGTTTATTCAAACAATTATTTATAAAAACGTACTAATGTTATACTCAAATTCATCAAAAACTTTTTATCCTTACATTTCTTTCCGTTTTTTTATTTTTAATGCAATTCATTTTCTTTTATAATGAAACTATAGTATTGCCGTTGAAAATAATGAAAGAAAAATATTAAGTCATAATTATAGAAAGGAATTCGAACACAATGTCGATTACACAAACCGATATAGCTAAATTAGCAGAGGTTTCTGTTTCAACTGTTTCGAGAGCTTTAAGTAATGACACAGTCAGACCCGTAAATCCGAAAACCCGGAAGAAAATAATTCGTATCGCCAGAAGCTTGGGATATTATCGGATAAAAGGTATTCAGTCAATTGAAGAAAATGGAAATCTGGTTTGTTTTCTCGCTTCAGAATATGATACTTTTGCTGACCTGTTCTTTTCTAATTTACTTTTAGGGGTTCAGAATCAAGCTGAATTAAGTGGATATAAAATTATTGAAACTTTTGTTTTGTCTCGAGAAAAGTTAACGGATATTATGCACAGAATTAAAACCAATGAACCTGACGGTATCATTCTTATGGGTAGAATCAGTAAACCTATTATGGAGGAAATTAAAGCAATCACTGATAAAGTTGTATATGCAGGACTGAACCGAGTTAATTCCAATATTGATGAAGTCATCTGTGATGCTTATAGAGCTATCGAACAAACTGTTACTTATTTAATCAATCTCGGCTTCAAAAAAATCGGTTTTATCGGAACCATCCCTGATATCAATTCTGATATTCTTAACGAACATAGATTCGCTGCTTATAGAGATACCTTGTACAAAAATAATATTAAGCTTGAAACAAAGTATTGCAGGAATATCCCTTTGGATGTTAATGAAGCTTACAGAGCAGCCTCAGATTTGATAAATAGCGGAAACCTGCCTGAAGCAATCTGTTGTGCAAATGATAATGTTGCAATTGCCGTAATAAAAGCTTTGCACGACAATAATTATAAAGTTCCGCAAGATATTTCAATAACCGGCATTGATGATATTGAAACCGCAAAGTATTTTCAACCGAGTTTGACAACATCCCATATGCACAATAAAGAAATCGGTGAATTGGCAGTACGTCTTCTTCATGACAGACTGACGGGTCGTCACGAAATTCCATTGCTGGTTGAACTGCCCAGTAAATTAATGATCAGAGATAGTTGCATGGTTAAAAGCTAGCTATAAACTGATATAAAATCTAACCTGGTTCTGCTTAAATTAACAGAACTTATATTTTTAACTAATCCATAACCCAATTAATAAGCTATCTTACGAAAAAAGATATATCATGTAACAAATGATACACTGAAAACAGAGGTACAAGTTCGGGAACTTAAGTTACAACTTGTAATTCGTTCTTGGTATAAGCTAGAAGCAGTTCAAAGAATTTTCTAATTGAAATAACACATTGAAATAACACATTGAAAAAAAGACAATAATCAGCAAAAGAAATTTTGCAAACAAGCTTAAATGAAGCATTACAATAATCAGGAGGAAAACTTATGGCAATTTACAAAGTAGATGATCTCGCATACGCTTACGACGCACTGGTACCGACAATTGATGAAGAAACGATGCATTTGCATCATGATAAACATCATCAGGCTTACGTTAATAACTTAAATGCAGCCCTTGAAGGATTAGACATTGAGGATCAACCTATTGATGAACTTCTATCAAATTTAGATCAAGTTCCTGAGGGAAAAAGACAAGCTGTGATTAATAACGGTGGTGGTCATTTGAACCACACAATGTTCTGGGAAAGCATGACACCCGGTGGCGCAAATGAACCCCAAGGTGAATTATCAGATGAGATTAATAAAGCTTTCGGCAGTTTTGATGAATTCAAAGCGGCATTTGAAGCTAAGGGTGCCGGTCAATTCGGCAGCGGCTGGGCATGGCTCGTTTTGGACAACGGCGAATTAAAAGTAACCAGCACCCCGAATCAAAACAATCCGGTAATGGACGGTCTTGTTCCGTTATTAGGCAATGACGTTTGGGAACATGCATATTACTTAACCTACAAAAATGCTCGTCCGAATTATCTCAAAGCTTGGTGGGCTGTAGTTAACTGGGATGTAGTCGCAGAACGTTATGCTGCAGCAAAATAGCTCGTATTTATACTGCTGACTAACACAAAAACATATCAAATCAAAACCGGTTCATGCTGCAAAGTCTGAACCGGTTTTATTTTTGATTTTTTATCAATAAGTTTTTATCAATAAGATTATTAATAATCTTCCGGCGATATTATAACGAACAGTTTGATATTATAACTAACAGTTTAAACCGTATACTTCATTATAATAATCAGAAAATTACAAAGTTTCGTTCACGAATTAAAGAACACCGACCATATTGTCTTGTAAACGTCTCAACTGCAAAACAAAATCATTTTCATCATAAAATTCTACATCATCGTACGTCAAATATTCCCCTTGAGCGATATCTCTTTTTACTGTGCAATTTGTGGATAAACCCAGCGGTAAAAGATTTTCTTCTCGGGAAATCCTTGCTTTTTCAATACGTCCTACAACGCTGTAACCACCGATGGTATCAATAACATCTCCGGCTTTAAGATCTTTTTTGGCCATGGTAATCGTTTCAGCTACCCGTTTTCTGCCAATAGGAGCGATTGTCGGAATATTATACAAAGCAGCATAAGCAACCGAAATCGGAGCAGTATTGGCAACCCAATGAATCGGTTCCCACCAAACCCAATTGGGTCCGGGTCCGCCTGAGCCGTGATATTTTAAGCCTTGAATTGCTGATTCAACACCTCCTGTTACAACTACAAAACAGTAAATTGTCCCGACTCCTCCCGGTATTCCGACACTTTCCACAACCCCGTATTGACTTAATAAGCCGCCATTTTCTTTGATATCGAATAGTTTAGGAACTTTAGTTGTAAAGTCTTCATAGGAAACGATAGGATGATGTGTTCCTCGCACATCAGGCACTAGACCGGTTGCATTAGATATCATGGTTAACTCTTCATTAGTTTTAGAGCCATCATTAAAAGAAGCAAACATATATGGATTAATTTTCATTTTATCCGGATCAAAGCCTCTCTTTTCCGCCCTGCCGTCTATCAGCGGTTTAACAGTTTCAGGATTCCAGCGCAATTCCGAATTACCGGTATCTCCCCTGCCGGCAGCAACAACAGTAAATCCTAAAGACCTTACCTGATCATACAGAAGCTTGATTACCCCGGGTTCATCGCCGTAGATACCTGTGTATACCACACCTGCATTCTTAGCTAAGATGCTCAAAATATGCCCGATAACCACATCCATTTCAACACTCAGGGAGACAACATGTTTCTTGTGAAGAATTGCATCAAAACAGTATCTCGCCCCGGCAGCAACATTACCTGTTCCTTCCACTACAACATCGATATTATCCACCTTGTAAAGAATATCGGCATTTGTGGTGCACACATATTTACCGGCATCAATTGCCTTTTGAGCTTCGGAAACAGTCTTACACTCTGCTATCTGTTTTTCAGAAATCCCGGAAAGAGTTAATGCATGTACACTCTTATCGATATCTATGTCACACACAACCATAGGTTTCATACCCGGCGACATAATAGTCTGCCCGATGAAATTCATTCCCATCGCACCTGCCCCAATAAAACCAACTCTTATTGGTGTGCCTTTGCTGTCCAATAATTCCAATTGATCATTCAATCCAAACATTACAAAACCTCCTAAAATATTATTAAAAAAAGACTAAAGAACTTTTCTGATTTATCAAAAATCTAAAGTTGAAGCTGTAAACTATACCTCGTTGTAATATTTATATAATCTATTCAGTATTTATAATAAAACTCTGCTAATACCAGACTAATAAAAACATAAACGTGTTTTTTAATGAAGTTCACGCCCGCCTGTTATGTTAATAGCCTGACCTGTCATAAAGTCTGTATAATGAGATGCTAAAAAAACGACCATTGGAGCAATATCATCAGGAGTACCTTTTCTTGACAAAGGAGTAGAGTTAATAGTCATTTGGATTTTTTCATCAGTTGATACACCTAAAATTTTAGCAGTGCCTTCCGTAACGGTTATATTCATTTCAGTTTCGATACTCCCAGGACACACTGCATTCACATTAATTTTGTGCTTAGCTACTTCTCGCGCTAATGCCTGAGTAAATACAATCACAGCGCCTTTTGAAGCACTATAATGTGCTTCATGCGGAAAACCTGTTTTTCCTGCCTGCGAGGCAATATTAATAATTTTTCCGTTTTGGTTTTTTATCATATGTTCCAGTACAGCCTGGCATGTGAGAAAAACACCCTTTGCATTAACTGACATTACTTTATCCCAGTCTTCTTCCCGTAAATCAATAACATCGCTGATCGTTATCAATCCGGCAGAATTAACCAGAATATCAATCTTATTATATTTATCAAGCACTGATTGAACCATTTCGTTAACAGATTCTTTGTCAGTAACATCAACAGCAAAATAACCAGCTGCCTGGTTTAATGCCTCTATCTCCTTGCACACAGCTTGTGCAGCCTCACGATTCATATCTGCTATCACAACTTTTACTTGTTCTTTGGCTAATGCAAGAGCTATCGCTCTGCCGATACCTTGACCTCCTCCTGTTACCACGGCAACTTTACCGGCTAATTTCAGGTTCATTGTTCCTCCTATCCAAAAATATGCATTTTACATACATCAGGTTTAAGTCAAAAATTTTAATAAATATTCGAAAGCTTCCGTTTATAATATATTCAGACACTATTAGTTATTTAAGTATTTATTACACAACTTAATCCTAATTCTTCCTGAATTTACCCACCACAACGTCTATCGTTACTGCAGCAATAATCAAAATTCCAATAATCGATTTTTGTATGAAAGGATTGACTCCTACAATATTTAACCCATTAATGATAACCCCGTAAACCAGAGTTCCTATTGCCGTTTTCAAAACGGATCCCCGGCCTCCCGCCATGCTTGTGCCGCCAATAACAACACTTGCAATAGCTTCCATTTCAAGACCCTGTCCGGCTGATGTTTCATGAGCATTAAGTCTCATCAATTGTAAAACCCCTGCTAAAGCAGTCAGTATGCCGGAAATAACAAAAACCAACAATACTGTTCTTGCAACAGAAATTCCGCTGATTCTCGCTGCTTGCTCATTACCTCCTATAGCATACACAGAACGTCCAAAAGTCGTGTATTTCATAATAAGAAAGAAAAGTACAAAAATAAAAATTGTTAAATAGATAGGAATTGGTACACCAAACCAATACTCAGTTCCGATATACCTGAAATCTTCAGGGAAAGAGTATAACGTGGCACCCAGAGTGAATGTCATCTGAAAACCTCTCGCAATACTCATCATTCCTAAAGTAGCAACGAAAGGCGGTAATTTAACATATGCAATCAGGAATCCGTTAATGGCACCTAAAACAAGTCCAATCAGACAAGCCATACCTATTGCCAAAAAAGAATTTGTACCGGTTAATACCAAATTTGCACAATACGCTTGCGAAAATGCCAATACAGAACCAACTGATAAATCAATACCCCCTATCAATATAACTAACGTCATTCCAATAGCAACCGGAGCTAATACCGAAACCTGTAAAATTATATTATATATATTTCTTTGACTTAAAAATCTCGGTTCTAAAAAATAAAATAATAGAATTAATAGTAATAAAGCTATTATCAGAGTAAAATCACTCAATTTAACAGAAAACCTGTTGGTCTTTTTATCAATTAACAAAGTTTTCTTTTGCATAATATAAAACCCCCATATAAGTATCTTCCATATATCAGAATTTGCAAAAATTCTATACTGAAAGCTCAGCTAACAGTTCACGATCATTTTTTAATTGACCTTTTTTGTATTCTTTTATTATTTTTCCTTTACTCATTACAAAAAACCGATCCGGCAACTCAAGAATCTCTGACAATTCTGAAGAAATAATAATAACAGCTTTTCCGGCTTTAGCTTGTTCTTTTAATAATGCATATATTTCATACTTTGCACCGATATCAATGCCCCTGGTAGGCTCATCAAATATTAAAATTTCGCTGTCTGCATGTAACCATTTAGCCAAAATCACTTTTTGCTGATTTCCTCCGCTCAGGCTAACCACTTCCTGATTTACATTTCCGGGTCTGATATCTAAAGACTTTACCATCTCTTTTGAAATCTGTTTTTCTTTTCCTATGTTAATAGTGAAAATCTTTGTTAAAACATCCTTTAGATTAGCAAGAGTTATGTTTTGGTACACAGGAAGCAATGGAGTAATCCCTTCTTCTTTTCTGTCCTTTGTGATAAAACCAAGCCCCAGCTTGTTGCTTTTTTTAGGGGTCAGCGCAATTTGTTTATTACCGTTAATATAGACTTCCCCTTTATCAATTTTTTCTAAACCAAATAACATCCTTGCCAATTCAGTTGTTCCACTTCCCAAAAGTCCGGTAATACCTACTATCTCACCTTTATGTAAATCAAATGAAACATCATCTATATACCCTTCTTTTGTTAAGCCTTTAACTTGCAATAATACTTGCTCACTAATATAACGCTCATCGTCTTCAACTAATTTCTTTTGTTTATGACCAAGCATTTTTTCTATTAAATCGTCTTTTGTCAAATCATCACTTTTAAAGGTTCCGACATTGTTACCTTCTCTCAAAACTTCAATTCGATCACATATCGATAATACTTCATCTAAAAAATGTGAAATAAAAATAACGCTGACTTTTTGTTCCTTTAACAAAACCATTCTTTCAAAAAGAGCTTTCTTTTCTTCTTCAGATAACCAAGAAGTCGGCTCATCCAACAGCAATATCTTCGAATCCATTGCCAAGGCTCTTGCTATTTCTACCAATTGTCTCTCTGCAGGAGAAATTTCTGACAAAATACTTGTCGGATCAATATAGGATATTTTTAAATTCTCTAAAGCTTCCTTGGCAAAATTATTTACTTTTCTCCAATTTACAAGACCTTTTCTTCCTTCCCATCGTCCCAGTCCGATATTTTCAGCAACCGTCAAGTAAGAACATAAAACACTCTCCTGAGAAACATACGATATTTTATATTTTTCAATAGCTTCGTTCGGATTACGGATTTTTTCCGGTTTGTCATTGTCATTTATATAGATCGCACCCTCATCTTCATTAACAAGTCCGGTAATAATTTTAACTAAAGTGGATTTTCCGGCTCCGTTTTCTCCAACAAGTCCTAAGATTTCTCCTTCTTTGAGTGTCAGTGAAACTTTATCGAGTGCAACAGAACCAGGAAATCGCTTGGTAATATCAACTAATTTGAGTGCATTTTTTGTTTGAGTCATTTGCGGGTCTATTCCTTTCTGATATTTCATATACCAATAGAATAAATCTAAAGGATATTGGTAATGTAAAATACATTACCAATATTTTATTAATTTATTCCTTTAATCTCCTATTTTCCAATTAGTTAAATACTAAACACTTGTATAAAAAGAGATAATCAATTAAGTAATTTATCCTTTAAATCCTGAGGAATTTCAGATCCGCCAATAGGCAGATAACCCCACAGAGAATCACCGAAACTGTCTATATTTTCCGGTGTTACAGTTTGAGCATCAAAGTATAACATTCTCGGTAACTCGCTGGCACCATCTTCATCTTTATATTTAGCAGCATGATATGCCAGGTAGCAAGCCACAAGTCCTTGAGAATATGGTAATTGAGAGACACAAACGTCCATCTTTCCTTCCTTGATGCGATCCAGAGCAAAGGTCGATCCGTCAACTCCTCCGTTAATAATATGATCAGGATCAGATTTCGGAACATTTAATCCCAACTGTTCCATAGCTGCAAAAACACCCGGAGCCATACAATCGGCTTCATAGAAGATCGCGTCAGCATCGGGATGAGCAGTTAAGTGAGCCACAGTTTGCTCTTCAGCCTTGCCTGATTCCCAGTCCGCAGCAGATTCAGCTACTTTGTTAACTTTTATTGCATCTTGAGCATTGATAACTTCCCAAAAACCTTTATCACGGTCTCTGGATGGTGTCGAGCCAAGTTGCCCTCTGATTTGAATTAATTTTACTTCGGTTAAGCCTTCCTCTTCGAAACGTTTGAGAAATTCACGAGCTATCTCCCTGCCGCAATGAGTATTGTCAGATTGCAAGCAAGTCATAAGGTCTCCGCCCAGAATATCACGGTCTATAGAAAGACAAGGTATACCTGCTTCATTACATCTTTCTACAGCAACCGCCAACGCTTCTGAATCCATCGGTGTAATAACAATTGCATCTGCTTCCTGAGTAATGGCATCATCAATCATATCAATTTGACGTTGCAGAACGTTACCTGCATCCATAACTACCGCTTTGATACCCATCCTGTCTGCTTGTTGGACAAATCCATATGATGCAGCAACAAAGAAAGGTGACAACATGGCATATTGAGAGAACACAATGTATAAATCTTCATCCGCATTGTCCGCTGTCTTCTCATCAGCTTTCTCAACTTCTTTCTTCTCTTCTTTCTCTTCTACAGCGGCATCGTCTTTTTTGTCAGTATCTGATTCTTTCTTATCTGAACCTCCGCAAGCAGCTAAAGATAACAACATTGCTAATACCAGCAATATAGAAATCAATTTTTTCATTTTTCCCTCCTGAAAATTTTTATAATGGCTTACTTCCCTCTTGTTCTGTTAATAAGATCAAAAGTAAAAACTGTTTTCTTTACTTTTTGCTTACAACAGAAACGTTCCTCTACTTTTTTTAATACAATCCTATAAAACTACTTTGGTTCTAATCTCTAATTGTTAATTACAACCAACAAACCCCAGATCATTAATGAAATAATCAATGTGTTAAAATCATATTCCCTTTAGGAAGCTGCTCTTGGATCCTGCCAGATTGCCATGCCACAAATCATATTTTTCAGAATATTTTTCTGTGTTTGTTCTATCCGGATGGACCTTTCCTACAACCCGATTGATATTTTTTGAAATTTCAATCATATCGTCATACGCACCGATCGCATAACCCGCAATGATTGCTGAACCCAACAAGGAACATTCTTGCTGTTCCAAAAGTAAATATGGTGTTTTCAACACATCAACCTTCATTTGATTCCATATTTCGTCACCGGATCCTCCGCCGAACACTCTGATTTCCTCAATATTATCGATATTGAGATTTGTTTTGATCGATTCAAGGATATATCTGTACGAATAAGCAACAGATTCCAAAATAGACCGGTAAAAATGTTCTTTACGATGATCCCACTGTATCCCTACCCAAGATCCTCCATACTCAGGATGTGCCTGGGTGCCTCCGATATAAGGGTAAAAACCCAGTCCGTCACAACCAATGGGAATATCCTCTATTTTATCCCCAAGATACCTGTAGATATTGTCAACAGATTTTTTCTCATTTTGTAAAAACTCATTCAAAAACCAGCGAATACAACCGCCACCACTGATGAATTCGTATGTTAACCACAGACCGGGTATCGGTGATTTTAAAGTTCTGGTTTTTCCGCTTGGATCCGGTTTCCAAAAATCTTCACATACAAATAAAATCGACGCTGTTCCGGTTAAATCTGCAGCTTGCCCGGCTTCACAAACACCCGCTCCCAGCATTGACACCGGGAAATCACCCCCACCTGATACTATGGGCACTCCTTGTAAAAGTCCCAGCTCATCAGCATATCGTTTGCACAAGTAACCAATGATTTTTGTCGATTCAACAATTTGAGGTAATTTTTCGAGAGCAATGCCGACAGCTTCACAAATCTCTTTATCCCATGTGGAATCATAAAGATCACAAATACCGCTAAACCCGATGGACGTATCCTCAAAATAAGCATCATCGGCATCCAGATCGGCCAAGAGTCCTCCTACATAGGAAGCAGGTATAACCATTTTATGAGCATTTTTATAAATGTCGGGATAGTTGTTTTTCCACCAGAGAATTTTCGGTCCATGTACAAATCCACGATCTGTTCCTGTCTTTTCCAGTATTCTCTCACCGCAACAATCCCGCATCTCTTTAATATATGAGCCATATCTTGTATCAAGCCATGAATCATACGGGCTAATGGCTTTATAGTCTTTATCTATCCACAACATACCTGATTGCTGACCATCCAGCACAATAGCAGCAACATCTTTCGGATCAATTTTTGAAGTTTCAAGGCACTCTTTCATTCCTTCAATTACGGATGTAAACATTTCTTCAGGCTCCTGCGAGACTGAACCTTTTTGTTTGTGCTTAATCAATGATTCACGGAAAGCCAGACTGACTATCTCCCCGGAAAGATCATATAACATCGTCTTGGTGCCTGATCCGCCGAGATCAGACGCTAAAATATATGTTCCGCTATGTTCCATAAAACTCCTCCTTCTGCAAATTTCATCCTCAACATTATTTTTTTGATAAAGGCGTATGTATCGACTTGTGATCAGAATCCATAATTGCTTCATGCAAAATTTCAGAAAGTGTGGGGTGAGCAACCATTAATTTTTCATCCCATTGATCAACAGTCATTTCATTCGCAATAATAACTGCCAGCTCCATGATTAATTCGACAGCTTGTTCACCTAAAATTTGACCACCTAATATTTTTTTATCTTTTTTTGAAACAACTACCTTGGCAAATCCGGTTGTTTCTTCTGATGCAAGAGCCATTCCGTTCCCGATATAATTGTAAACACCTTCTGAAACCTCAAGATCTTTTTCTTTTGCTTGTTTTTTGGTCAAACCGACTTTAGCCAAAGCGGGATAACTGTAAATACAGGATGGAACCAGATTTGTTGCACAATGGTCTTTTTTGCCTGAAAACATATTCTTAACTGCAACCTCAGCTTCTTTGATTGCAACATGTGCCAGCAGAGAACCTCCGGTAATATCGCCTGCAGCAAAAATATTTGAAATGTTTGTCTGCATCAGATTATTTACTTTCACAAAGCCTTTTTCATCAATTTCGAGATTCAAATGATCTGCATTCGCTTTATCAATATTGGGCTTTCTGCCTATTGAACATAAAACCGTGTCCGTAATTATCTTTTGCTCCCGACCGTCCTGATCGGTAAAGATTACACATTTTTTATTCTCTTGTGCGAAATCTATTGATTTCACCATAGATCCCAGATGGAACTCAATTCCTCTTTTCTCTAATTGGCGTTTATATGTTTTTGTTACATCCGAATCAAAATCAGGTAATATTTCCGGCAATAGTTCAACAATAGTAATTTTTGTTCCAAAAGAATTAAAGATGCTTGCCATTTCAAGACCTATGACACCTGAACCGATGACAACCATGCTTGACGGAACTTTATCGCTATTTAGCAATGCCGTACTGTCAAAACTTAAATTCTTTTTATCAAAAGAAAGATTAATAAGATTACTTGAACCGGTTGCCAGCAAAATATAATCCGCAGAAAAAATTTCTGAACCTGCTTTAATCTCGTTAGGTGATATTATTTCAGCCTCTTTTAAATAAATGTCAACGCCTGCTGCTTTCAACAAACTTTCGACACCGCGTGTCAAACGGTTTACTATGTTATTTTTTTCATTTTGTATTTTTTTATAGCTGAACAACCCTGCATCCCGAAAAACGCCCTTTTGAGTTTGTGTTCGGATACTCTCTAAAAGTCCTGCTTTCGAACTTAAAGCTTTGGTCGGTATACATCCGACATTTAAACAAACTCCGCCAATTCTTTCTTTTTCAAAAAGAGCGATCTTTTTTCCATATTGAGCTGCTTTTAAAGCTCCGGCATAACCGGCAGGTCCTCCACCTATTACTACTAAATCATATTTTTTCATTATAGGTCTCCAGTTATAATCATTATTAATCAAGCCAACATCAGTAACGGATTTTCCAATAACTCTTTCAACAAACTAAGAAATTTTGCTCCATAGGCACCATCAACGACTCTATGATCAAAAGTACCTGTTATGGTCATCATCGGTTTTGCCATAAACTTCTCTTGTACTTCGTCCCAGACTGCTTTCTTATTTATATTTCCTATTGCCAATATTGTTACTTCAGGAGGATTAAGAATTGCCGTAAATCGGGAAATGTTATACATTCCCATATTAGAAATCGTAATCGTACCGTTTTGGGTTATTTCCGGATTATATTTTCCGGATCTGACAATATTAATATTTGCGGAATTAATTTCTGCAATTTCCAAGATTGTTAATTTCTCAACATTCTTAACTACAGGAACTATCAGATTCTCTTCCAGAGCAACTGCTATTCCTACATTAACGGAATTGAAAACGATTATGTCCTGCTCTGTCATTTTTGCATTAATCAGCGGATATTTATTAATGCAATTCACTAATGATTTGGAAATAATATCATTGTAAGATACCTTCTTTTGATATTTTTCAAAAATATCTTTACGCAATTTAATAATATTCGTACAATCAACTTCAACTTCAGCATGGAAAGTCGGTCTTTCCTGAACACTTGTTGTCAATCTTTTTGAAATAGTTTTTCTCGCATTAGTCAGAGGAATCCGCTGAAAATCACTTTCTTCTTCTTTCGTTTCAATTTTATTGAGATAGTTCTCTACATCCTTTTGACTAATTTTCCCTTTTACCGGTTCAATATCTTCGATATTCAGATTCAGATCTCGAATTAATTTTTTGGCTGCCGGTGAAACTCTGATAAAACCATCACTGCTTTTAATCTCAGGTGTTGACTCTTTTTCCGCTGTATCTGTTGCTGCCGGCATAATAGGCTGGTATTCATCTTCTGCGGATACAGGTACTTGGGCTGCCGGAGATTGAATGTCAGATTTCCCATATTCAGCCGGCTTCTCAATTTTTGCTATTTCATCCGGATTTCCTACTAAAGCTATTACTTCACCTATTTTTACCATATCTCCTTCTTCATAAAAGATTTTCAACAAGGTTCCGCTGGCAAAACTTTCAACATCCATTGCAGCTTTATCTGTTTCGACAGTTAAAAGAACATCTCCCCTTTTGACTTGATCGCCCTCGGATTTCTCCCAAGTTGTTATCATTAACTCATCAACATTCTGACCTCCCGGAGGCATTTTTATTTCTTTCATGCAAATTTATCCGCCTTTCCAGTACTATTAAAGAGATCCATATAATTCATTACTTTTGCAATTAAACCTTCATGAGAATAAATATCTAAATCCTGAGAGTTACCTTTTCCTAAAACATCGTTAGGATTCATCTCTGTAACATCATATTCAGCAAAATAATTTTGGATACTCTTGATAACTGCTCTTTTTAACCCGGCACCTACATTAATTTTTACTATCCCGTTTTCAATTGTTTTTTTGAAATCTGCATCAGCAACACCTGTTCCTCCATGTAAAACTAACGGAACAGATACTTGTTCGTTTATTTTTTTTAATAAATTAAAATCCAGCTCAGCCTTTGACTTTTCTAAAAAATGAATATTACCAAAAGAAATCGCAAGTAAATCAACATTTGTTTTTTCTGCGAAATAAACTGCATCTTCAGGTCTTGTTTTATTACCTTCATAGGAAATGCCTGAACTTGCATCTACAAGTCCCGGACTCCCTATTGCCCCCTCTACTAAAACACCTTTTTGATGTGCCTGCTCAACAATTTTCTGTTGCCTGAGTATCATTTCTTCAAGTTCTATTTTTTCATCTGCATACATCACAGAATCAAATCCGGATTCAATAGCTTTAAGAGTACATTCAACAGTATTCGCTTCGTTCAATATCGTTATTACCGGCACACTTGATTTGGCCGCCACTTCGTTTGCTATTTCAGAATACAAATTAAAATCAATCTCATATTTTCTGTTTGTATTCTCTAAATATTCGCCACAAAAACCAATTATCACAGGAGAATTTTTATTTTCTGCCGCTTTGACAATCGAAATAAGGGATCCGATGTTCCAAGCTTCAAAATAGCCAATGGCATAACTCCTGCTTTGTGCATCTCTTATCAATTCTCTGTAATTTATTCTCATAGATTTGCACCTTGATTTTTTTTGTTTTATTAAAGTTTTAATGACGTTCAGCTATCCATAAGTTTGCGTACCGCTTCAATAATTCTTTCTGTCGAGGGAATCACATAATCCTCTAAAACAGGCGAGAAAGGTATCGGTGTATCATATGTTGTAACACGAACGATCGGCGCATCCAGATAGTAAATAGCATGTTCAGCGACATAAGCCGAAATTTCAGCTCCCCAGCCATTACTGTAAGTATCTTCATGTACTATCATCAATCTTCCCGTTTTCTTTACAGAGTTAATCACAGTATCAAAATCAAACGGTACTAAGGTCCGGGGATCAATTATTTCACAAGAAATTCCTTCTTTTTCCAGTTGATCAGCTGCTTCCATCGCCCTGTACATCATTAACAGATTTGCCACTATCGTTACATCTTTACCCTCACGTTTAATTTCGGCTTTGCCGAAATCAATTGTGTATTCTTCATCGGGAACTTCCCCGATCGGAGAAATAGCACCGGCTTCAAATCTTTTTCCGCCATATAGTTTTTTATGTTCAAAAACAATGACCGGATTATCATCTCTGATAGCTGTTTTTAACAGACCTACCGCATCATAGGGAGTAGCGGGACAAATTACTTTTAAACCCGGAACCCGGGTAAAAAATCCCTCAAGACTCTGGGCATGCTGAGCACCCCGTTGAGTGGCTCCCACCGGTGCTCTCAAAACCATCGGAACCTTTACTTTGCCACCCGACATATAACACATCTTTGCTGCTTGATTACATAATTGGTCCATCATACAAAAAATGAAGTCCCCGTATTGTAAATCTGCAATAGGTCGCGATCCGGCCATTGCAGCACCCACAGCTGCTCCTGAAATCAGTATTTCGGAAATCGGAGTATTGAGAACTCTGTCTTCACCAAATTTATCGTATAGTCCTCTGGTTACTGCAAAAGCCCCACCGTATCCGCCATCTTTATCGCTTATATCTTCACCTAAGCAAAAAACACTCGGATCTCTTTCCATCTCATCAGAAATTGCTTTGTTCAAAGCCTGGACCATTGTTAATTCTGCCATAATTAATCACCTTCCCAATAAACGTTTAACAGTACATCATCGACAGATGGTTCTTCTGCTTCAATCGCATAATCAACAGCCTCATTAACTAATTGTTCATTTCTTTCACGAATGTCAGCTAATGTTTGTTCATCAGCAATTTTTTCTTTCAAAATTTTATTTTTAAGCAATTCAATAGGATCTCTTGCAAACCACTCGGCTTCTTCAGCATCATCTCTGTATGCACAACCATCACTCCTTGAATGTCCGGCTATCCGATAAGTCTTCAATTCCAATAATGTAGGACCTTCTCCTTTTCTTGCTCTTGAAATTGCTCTTTGAGCAGCTTCATAAACTGCCAAGACATCGTTCCCGTCAACTATTTCTCCGGGCATTCCGTATGCGGCTGCTCTTGAAGCAATATCTTCGATATTAACCATATTTTTAATAGAAGTTGATGCTCCGTATAAATTATTTTCACATACAAAAATTACCGGTAATTTCCAGATTGCAGCCCCGTTCAGTCCTTCATGAAATGCACCTTCATTTGAAGCACCGTCGCCAAAAAAACAAATTACTACATCATCTCTCTTTTGGAGTTTTAATGAAAGTCCTATACCGGTAGATATCGGAATATTAGCTCCTACAATAGCATTAGCAGGGATCGCACCTACAGCAATATCCCCTGTATGCATTGCACCGCCTCTCCCTTTACAACAACCGGCTTCTTTACCGAACATCTCACACATCATATCTTTAACAGATACTCCTTTTGCAATATCATGTCCGGCAGGTCTGTGTGTGGATGCCATATAGTCTGTTTCTCTAAGCCCGTATAGCATTCCGACAGCACATGCTTCTTGGCCATGAGATTGGTGTATAGATCCGGGCATTGTGCCTTCAAGGAAAAGATAGTACAGCGTTTCTTCATATGAACGAATCAAATCCATTTGTTGATACATTTCCAATAGCATCTTCGTATCCAATTTGCTTTCCTCCTGACAAGTTGTTGTTTTTGGGTTGCTATTTGTTCGATTATGTTTTAATTTTATGCGAAAGATAAGAATTTTGTCAATAACTCAAACAAAAACTATCAAAATTAGACAAATATCTTAATGATTTGTCGTTCATAATGCTCCGAGAATAGATATTACAAATTCTTCTCAGGAAGTTTATTTAGAATAAAGTGTGATATCCGAACGAACGGAATAAATTAGAATAAATTTGGATACAATCAGTATTTCTAAAACAATCTTGTCAGATTTTTTCCGGGCAAATAATTGCTCCGGATTATGTTGCGATGATGGTCTCAATTCCTTGCTTCTGAAGGCTTTTTATTAAATGGTTAGGTGTTTGATCATCAGTAATCAAAATATCAATATCATTAATAGATAAACCTAAATAAAGAGAAGTATGGCTGAATTTAGTATGATCTGCTACCACAATAGTTGTTGTGGAAATGTGCGAAAGAGCATTTTTTTCGTTGCTGTAAGTTACACTTGCTTCAAAAGTCCCTCTGTTTACATCAATTGCGCGACAGCAAATAAATGCAATATCTGCGGTGTAATTGCGTATATAATGTTCTGAGGTGGCATCAAAAGCTGTTTTAGAAATATTATCGATAGCTCCCCCAACTTGAATAACTGAACAATTTTGTATTTCAGATAGAAAGTTTGAGGTCCTTATGCCGGTAGAGATTGCCGTAAATTGCATATTTTCAGGGATAAAATTAACTATTGCCAGGGCAGTTGTTCCTCCGTCGAAACAAACAATGCTATCCGTTTTTATATATTGAGCAGCAATTTTGGCAATTTTTGTTTTTTCATCTAAATTTCTCCCTATACGTTCGTCAAAAGAAGGAAGAACATAATCCGGTTTTAAATAAGTTGCTCCGCCATGAAATCTCAGAACTAATCCGTTTTTTTCAAAATACATCAGATCTCTTCTTACAGTCATTTCAGAACAATTTAATCTCTCCGCAAGAGAAGTAACCGATACGAACTCTTCTTCTTTTAAAATATTAATTATATTACTCTGCCTTTTATTTTTTGCAATTGAGTTATTCATGATTGTATTTTGGTAAACTCCAAATGAATTAATAGTTGCATTATACTATATTTCAAAATGATTTTGATGTTCTTATCATGTCCGATATTACTATTAGGTTGACTGTAACCAGGTTGAGTATGCTTCAAGATTTAGCTCTTCCGGAGAAAACGACTGTTTCTTATTATTATAATAAGGCAACATCAATTGCTGTTTTCTCAAAAAGGTTATTATAAGTATAATACTTAATTATACTTATAAATAAAATATAAGTATATGTTTTTTTTATAATTTTATTTAAGGGCTGCACTATAGATGTTAATGTGCGAAATGAATTTTATACCAAGATTGTTAGCCAAGCCATCAAATATGCAATTCAGGCAACAATCAAAAATACATATTTAAAGCTCCTGATAAACAGAAAAAGAATTAATAATCATCCAGCGAAAACAAATCACGGTCAACAGATAAAATTTCTCCATTCACTTCATTAAAGATAAATCTCTCAATCTTTTCTTGCATTTCAAACGCTTCGCTCTCGCTCAAAGCAGTAAATGAAATTCCTAAAACAAAGCTTTGCCACTGATCCTGATCAGCAACTTCCCTTGCGGATACATTAAATTTATTCTCTAATCTGCTGATCAGGCTGCGGACTTCTTTGCGTTTATCTTTCAGCGAATGGATATACGGATAGTATATTTGAACTTTTATTCCTAAGATAAGCACAATTCTCTAATCGTTGAAGTAATGACCTACAAACTTGCCTGCCGGTCTGACAATTCTGTTAATATTGATTTTATCTTCTAAAATGTGTGTCAGCCAACCGATTGCTCTGCTGATAACAAATAACGGTGTAAACAGATCCTCCGGAATTTCCAGCATGTGATAAATAAATCCGCTGTAAAAGTCAACATTTTCACAAATGTTTCTGCCTTTGACCTCTCCGATATAGCCACAAGCTATTTCGGCAAATCTCTGATAGAATTTAAATTCTTTGGCATAACCTTTCATCTCGGCTACTTCTGCAGCATGTTGACGTAAAAGTAAACTTCTCGGATCGGAGATCGTATAGACAGCATGTCCCATTCCGTAGACCAAACCTGAATTATCAAAATATTGTTTGTTCAGCATCTTTTTTACAACATCGAGAATCTGATCATAGGTTGCATCTAAACCGATATCTTCAATAACTGCTTGCATCATATTGCGACACGTTATATTGGCACCGCCGTGGCGCGGACCTTTCAATGATCCGACAGCAGCAGCAAAAGATGAATATAAATCTGTCTGAGTTGAAGAAACTACCAGGCTGGCAAAAGTCGAGTTGTTACCGATACCGTGATCCGCATGAAGAATCATCATTAAATCCAGAACAGATACTTCTTCCTGAGTGTAGTTGTCCGCACCTCTTAAGAGATAAAGAAAACTCTCCGCTAAATCCATGTCTTGTCTGATCGGATGGACAATCAGACTTTCATTACCCAGGATATGAGCTTTGGCTTTATAAGAATAAACACAAATCGCCGGCAATTTTGCAATAACTGAAAGTCCTTGACGCAATGTATTGTCTATACTGGGATCATCCGGATTTTCATCTTCACCAAACATTAATAATATTGATCTTTGAATCTTATTCATAATGTTGATCGAGGGTGAACGCAAAATATTACGTGATATATATCCGTCAGGCAAAGTATACTCGGAGCGCAGGAAATCTTTAAATGTTCTGAGCTCCTGATTGCTCGGCAAGTAACCGTTGAGTAAGAGGAAACAGACTTCTTCATAACCGTTGTTTTCGCTGTTCGCTACTTTATTATAAAGTGCTTCCAGGGGAAATTCCCGATAAAAAAGTTCTCCCGGAACATCAACTTTTTTTCCGTTTTCATCAACCGTATAGCCAACAACATCACAAATGCGGGTTAAACCTACCACAACACCGGTGCCGTCTTCATTACGCAAGCCTTTTTTTACTTTAAATTCCGAATATAAATGATTCGGTATCGTATTACGATTTTCCGCCTTATGATATATATCTAAGATTTGCTGTATATTATTCATTGATATGGATCCGTCCTTTCTAGTATCTAGTGCATAAGTTTCAAAAACTCTACTAGCTTTGAGGGAATCATTATACATTAATAAAATAATGTAACTTTTGCAACTCGATATTTTACTTAACCTGATTTTTCACATATTATATTACTGTTAAAATAAAATATTAAGGTGAGGTGAATAATTATTAGTAGTTTAGCATATAAAATCATTAAAAAACATTTGGCAGAACCTACAGAAATGAAAGCCGGGAATACCATTCGATTGGTTATTGATAATACTTTAACTCAGGATGCCACCGGTACTATGGCCTATTTGCAATTTGAGCAAATGGGTGTTGATAAAGTTAAAACAAAGGCTGTCAGTTATGTTGACCACAATACGATGCAAACCGGTTTTATGAATGCTGACGATCACAAATATTTACAATCCGTCGCTAATCGTTATGGAGTGTTGTTTTCCAAAGCAGGCAACGGCATTTGTCATCAGGTGCAATTAGAGCGTTTCGATAAACCGGGTGAAACCTTATTGGGATCCGATTCTCATACTCCGACCGGCGGCGGGATGGCAATGATCGCAATCGGTGCCGGCGGTTTGGATGTCGCTTGTGCGATGGCAGGTATCCCTTATACCATGACGTTACCGGAAGTTGTTAATGTAAAACTGACCGGAGAATTAAAGTCGGGTGTCAGTGCCAAAGATATCATTCTCAAAGTTTTAGAGCTTAAAACTGTTAAAGGCGGCGTTAATAAAATTTTTGAATACAGCGGTGAAGGCATCAAAAGTTTAAGTGTTCCCGAACGCAGCACTATCACAAATATGGGTGCAGAGCTCGGGGCTACAACTTCAATTTTCCCTTCCGATGAAAGAACCAAGGAGTTTTTGGAAAAACAAGGTCGCGGTGAGGACTATATTCCTTTAGCAGCTGATGAAGATGCCGTATATGACGAAGTTATAGAGATTAATATGTCCGAATTGGAACCTTTATTGGCAGCACCCCATTCCCCTGATAATATTAAAAAAGTTTCCGAACTTGCCGGAACCAAAGTCGATCAGGTGTGTATCGGTTCATGTACCAACAGCAGTTACACCGACTTAATGAACGTTGCCAATATTCTTAAAGGTAAAAAAGTTCATCCGGATGTTTCGTTAACAATTTCTTTCGGTTCAAAACAAGTATTGAATATGTTGGCTGAAAGCGGCGGTCTGTCTGATATTATTGCCAGCGGCGCCCGTCTTTTGGAAGCCGCATGCGGACCATGTATCGGAATGGGTCAATCTCCGCCGACCGACGGTGTTTCATTACGCACTTTCAATCGTAATTTTTACGGTCGCAGCGGAACCATGAGCGCAGGAGTATATCTGGTTTCTCCGGAAACAGCTGCAATTTCCGCAATTAACGGCTACATCAGTGAAGCTACTCATTTAGAATACAAAAAAGCTGCATTACCGGACAGTTTTCTGATTGACGATTCAGGAATTCTGCAACCGGATTGTGATTTCGAAAAACCGTTAATTAAAGGACCGAATATTAAAGATGTTCCGGTCGGTAAGCCTTTAGCTCCAATTGATAAAAAAGTAATGATCAAAGTCGGAGATAATATCACTACCGATCATATCATTCCCGGCGGTTCAACCGTCTTGCCGTTCAGAAGCAATGTCGAGAAAATTTCCGAATTTACCTTTTCACAAATTGATCCGGATTTTGCGCTGCGCTGTGTGGAAAATGACGGCGGAATTATCGTCGGCGGCGAAAATTACGGTCAGGGCTCTTCGCGTGAGCATGCGGCTTTAGCACCGTTTTATTTGGGCATCAAAGCTGTAATCACAAAATCTTATGCCCGTATCCATAAACAAAATCTGATTAACTCAGGAATTGTTCCTTTGCTTTTCGTGAATAATCCGGATTACGATTCGATTGATTTGTCAGATGAATTAGAAATAGTTGACATTGAAAATTTGGCGGTCGGAGAACAGTATACCGTTTTAAACAAAACCAAAAATTCTCAATTCAAAGTTGCTCATGATTTGACTGCAGAACAAATTGAGATTATCAAAAACGGCGGCTTATTAAATACCATAAAAAAGAATAATGCGTAAATAAAATTGTTTTTATAAGGAGTTTCATTTATGAAAAGTTATCGTAAGGAATTATGGTTTAACATTCCGCAAAGAAGAGGATTGGTTAATATCACATCCGATGTCCGGCAAGCAATCAGAGAGAGCGGTATTACTGAAGGTCTTTGTCTGGTAAATGCAATGCATATCACGGCAAGTGTTTTTATCAATGATGACGAATCCGGTTTACATCGTGATTATGAGCGCTGGTTGGAAAAACTGGCTCCCGAAAAACCATATGAACAATACGACCATAACGGTTTTGAAGATAATGCTGATGCACATTTGAAGCGAACAGTCATGGGACGCGAAGTGGTAGTAGCAATCACTGCCGGCAAATTAGATTTCGGTCCATGGGAACAAATCTTTTATTATGAATTGGACGGTAAACGAAACAAGCGTGTTTTAATAAAAATAATCGGCGAATAATTCCTCAGCGTCAGCAACTTTTTGTTTCAGACAAACAGAAGATTGAAAAGAGATTTGATGTGGATGTACGTTTGAATAATGAAGTTTTGGCAATTGACAAACAAGCAAAAACCTTTGGTTCAACCATTAAAACTGCTCACTTTTTTGAGATCTGCAAATCGGAATTTGCACAACTCAAAATTATGAGCAGACTGCTCAGAAATGGATGATTGAATTATTCACAATAGAATGATTGTTGTTTTAGGAAGTATATTCAGGGAGTGCAAAATGAATTCAGATTTAGAAAAACAATTTGATAATTTAAATTCGACTTTCAACAAACAAAATTATCCTTTGGCCGATTTAATTGTTGCTGTCAGAATTAATTCTGACAATTATGTATGTGCTTTACATGGTAATAAGCCGGAGCAGGTAACAAAAAATCAATTATCCGCACAATTTCCTTTATTGGCAAAGATTTTCACTAAAAAATCGGATCGGGATGTGATTGTCATCGCTAAGCCAAAATATGTTTTACAGGCAATTGCCAAAGGTTTCGATATTTTGCCGGTATTGGATGACTTACCGCAAATTGTCGGTTTGCAGGCGAAGCTGTGTGACGGCAATAACACTGAACAAATCTTATCCGCTCTGACTAAACAAGATGCTTGCTTATTAGCTAATCATGCCGAATACGGTAATGCTGTCTTGGCAATCGGAAGCTCTCTTGCTCTGATTTCAGCCACCGTGGCAATTGTTGAGAAAAGTTCACAAGCAATGGTCGAAGGCGAATTGTTGGGCGGTGCCAAACCATTATCCTCAGAAATCTGTAATTATTACCGCGAAGTATATTTGTCGCGTTATTCAAAAATGGACAAGAGCATTGAATCTTTATCAGCCTCAGATTATCAAAGAGAAATTTCTGCTCATGAAACGGCCTTGCGCCAGGAGTTGGTTGATTTTGGCAATAATCTGGTTAAAGAAAATCTGACTCAGGGAACTTGGGGCAATCTTTCCGTCAGACTTGATGATCAATATATGTTGATTACTCCGTCCGGCATGGCTTATAACCGATTAACACCTTATGATATGGTGCGTGTCAATTATCATGACATGACTCATGAAGGAAAACTCGCTCCCAGTGTCGAACAGGGATTCCATGCTGCTATATATCGCGAACATCAAAAAATAAACGGAGTAATTCATACGCATTCATTTAATTGCAGTGTATTCGCTGCGGCAAATAAGGCCTTAACTATCACCATGCCCGAAGCCATCAGTCTGTTGGGCAAATCTTCAGGATATACTTCATATGCCAAACCCGGTTCTGACGAACTGGTTAAGGGAGTTTCCTCTGCAATCACTGATGAAGTTTGGTCATGTATTATGGGTAACCACGGTATGACCGTTTGCGGTTCAAGCTTGCCGGACACATTTGAACGAACAGTTTTAATGGAAAAAGCGGCAAGATTTTACTTAGACGAATTATCTTAAATTCAAAGGTGACAACCACAGCTTTTGCCGGAAATCAGCAGTATAAGTTACTGCGTTGTCACTTCTCCGCCTGATATGCATTAAAAAGGTGACAACGTCACAGCTTTTGCTGAAAATCGCAGGCATTAGGTGCTGTGTTGTCACCTCTTTTGTTTCGATTTTGAATATTATTAATTAATAAATTTCAATTATATTTTTTCAGGTTCTGAATAGTCCATACCAAAAGTGTCGACTGTAATTTGTTTGATTCTTTGATCTTGATCCGGTCTATCTTGCATATTACGAGGTGTGTTGGCAATTTCATCAACAATGTCCATACCTTCAAGCACTTTGCCGAAAGAGGCATATTGACCATCCAGATGCGGTGAGTCCTGGTGCATAATAAAAAACTGACTGCCGGCGGAATTCGGTGACATGGCTCTCGCCATAGATAAAACACCTCGGATATGTTTTAGATTGTTCGTAAAACGATTCATTGAAAATTCTCCGGAAATTGAATAGCCGGGACCTCCCATCCCTGTTCCGTCAGGGCAACCGCCTTGGATCATAAAACCGGGAATTACTCGATGAAAAATACAACCATCATAAAAACCTTTTTTAATCAAAGAGATAAAGTTTTTAACCGTATTCGGAGCAATCTCCGGATAAAGCTCGGCTGTGATTATCCCTCCTTTTTCCATTTCTATTGTTACAACAGGGTTTTGTTCTTCTGACATTAACATTTCTCCTTTAAAATTATTTGTGACACTTATTATGTAATAATTAAAATTCTTGTTTTAAATGTCACTGAAACCTCTACTGATTATAAAACAAAAAAACCGATAGCTAAAGTTTACTTCTCAGAATAATACTCCGCTATTGAAACTTGCAAAGAAATGAAGTTCTGTACAATGTTATTTATTATCAGCAGCTGCCCGTCAATCGCAATATAAAACCAGATTGAGTTCAATATTACCGGAACTCTCCCTGTTTATGCTCAATCTTCTCTTGCTAAAAGAAAAACAAAGAATTATCATATATACACCACCGGGGTGGGGTGGTATCTGAAGTAAAGAAACTTCTTTAGACAAAAAAGCACATTATCTGAGCTTTTCAAAATACATAAACCTGCACTTAGAAAAGATGTGAGAAATCTGAAATGAAAGATAAATTTACAATCACAGGCATGACTTGTTCAGCTTGTTCACAAGCTGTTGACCGGGCTGTTAACAAACTTGACGGAATATCTGAGGTCAGCGTTAACTTGTTAACTAATTCAATGCAAGTCAGCTTTGATGATAATAAAACTAATTCAGAGCAAATTATTCAGGCAGTACAAAATGCCGGTTATGATGCAATTCCGGATACTCCTGCTCTCAACTCTGCCAACCATCATTCTAAAAACAAAACAAATCCGATAGAGGCTCAATTGATCCGGGAGCAGAAAAGTCTTAAAATTCGTTTTTTTATTTCATTAATCTTTATGGTCCCTCTGATGTATATTGCAATGGCTCCGATGCTCGGGTTACCTGCTTTAAGCGTATTCGAGGGTTCGGAAAATTCAGTTATTTTTGCATTTACTCAAATGCTCCTTACTCTGCCCGTAATAATCATCAATCATAAGTATTTCACAAACGGTTTCAGAACTTTGATTAAAAGACAGCCCAATATGGACTCTCTGATCGCCTTAGGTTCATCAGCCGCTTTCATATACGGAATTTTTGTCATATATCGTTTGGCTTACGCCTTAGGTCACAATCAACCGGGAGTCCTCGAGCATTATACCCATTCGCTATATTTTGAATCGGCTGCCATGATTTTGACCTTGATAACTTTAGGCAAATTCCTGGAAGCAAAATCAAAAGGCAAAACCACCGATGCAATAAAGAAATTGATGGATTTAAGTCCTGAAACCGCAATTAGGCTGGAGAACGGTAAAGAAGTTGAAATTCCGATTGAGCTGGTCAAAGTCGGTGATATTTTAAGCGTTAAACCCGGTTCTGCTGTACCGGTAGACGGCAGAATTATCAGCGGACAAGGATCTTTCGATCAATCTGCCATCACCGGCGAATCTATCCCGGTAGAAAAAGGCCCTGACCAAGAAATCATCGGTTCAACAATTTTGAAACTCGGCTCAATAACGATGCAAGCTGAAAAAATAGGTGATGACACAACACTTGCCAAAATAATTCAACTTGTGCAAGATGCGAATGCTACGAAAGCTCCCATAGCAAAATTGGCAGATAAAGCGGCAGGTATATTTGTTCCGGTCGTCATCGGCATTGCTGCGCTTGCAACCATTATTTGGTTACTTAGCGGGCAATCTTTCGAATTTGCTTTAACGATCGGAATTTCAGTATTGATTATTTCCTGTCCCTGTGCTTTAGGTCTGGCAACCCCGGTTGCAATTATGGTAGGCACAGGAAAAGGTGCAAGTAACGGAATCTTGATCAAATCAGCCGAAGCATTGGAAACTTTACATGAAATAAATTCAATTGTTCTGGATAAGACCGGAACAATCACTGTAGGAAAACCCGTGATCACAGATATCATTTTGCTCGCAGATCTTGAGCAAAATGATTTTTTGCAAATTGCAGCTTCCCTGGAAGCACCTTCAGAACATCCGCTTAGTTTGGCTATTCTGGACTATGCAGAAGAGATCGGAATCAATGTTTTGCCGGTTAATAATTTTCTCAACACATTAGGCAAAGGGATCGAAGCAATAATTAATGAAGAACGTTATATTGCCGGAAATCAATCATTTATGGTCGAGAACGGTTTAGACATTTCACCAACTGACAAAATATTTGCTGAATTATCTCAAGCCGGAAAAACCGTACTTTATTTTGCTGAGGAAAAGCATTTGCTCGGAATGGTTGCAGTTGCTGACCCGATCAAACCTAATTCCAAACAGGCAATTGAATTGTTGCATAAATCAGGTATTAAAATCCTTATGCTGACCGGCGATAATCAAAGAACTGCCGAGGCCATCGGCAAAGTATTAGGTTTAGATCAAGTAATTGCTGAAGTTTTGCCCCAAGAAAAAGAAAAAATGGTTAGGCAAATTAAGCAACAAGGCGGCAAGGTTGCCATGGTCGGTGACGGTATCAACGATGCTCCTGCCCTGGCGAGAGCTGATGTCGGAATTGCAATCGGTGCAGGTACGGATATTGCAATTGATGCTGCCGATATTGTATTGATGAAATCTGATTTGCTTGATGTTGTAAACAGTATTGAACTCAGTAAACGCACAATTCGTACTATTAAACAAAATTTGTTTTGGGCTTTCTTCTATAATATTATTCTAATTCCTGTAGCAGCAGGTGTGCTATATTTACCGTTCAGTATTGTCCTGAATCCGATGATCGCTTCGGCATCAATGTCTTTATCATCGGTTTTTGTAGTAACCAATGCACTGAGATTAAATCGCTTTAAACCGTTGGTTCAAGTTGATAATGATCATTCAGATAAGTCCAATCTGTCTGACCGTTCAATTATTACAGTTCAGTCAATAAATTCAGAAGGTTCAGTTAAATCTGTCGACTCAGCAATTAAGACTGAGACAGTTGATTCAAATGATTATCGTATTAATCATGCAAATAATATTAAAGAAGGAGATTCAGGAATCATGAAAAAAATTATCAAAATTGAAGGAATGTTTTGTCCTCATTGTTCAGGCAGAGTAGAAAAAGTGTTAAATCAAATTGACGGTGTATCCGCAACTGTAGATTTAGAGCATAAACAAGCACAGGTTAAAGCAAATCAAGATATTGATAACCAAATTTTGATTGATACAATCACGGATGCCGGTTATGAGGTAGTGGAAATTATTGAATAAGATGTTATGCTGATTGTATTGATTCAGCATGAACGGTACAGATAAATATATAATTGAGGTATAAAAATGCAAGCTGATCCCCAAAAGGTTTTAAATCGGTTGAAAACTGCCCGCGGTCAAATTGACGGAATAATTCGCATGGTTGAAGAAAATCAATATTGTATCGATATTTCAAACCAAATTCTGGCAGCTCAAGCTGTATTGAAATCAACTAATAAGCTGATTTTACATGCTCATTTGGATCACTGTGTCAGAGAATCTTTTGCCGACGAAAAAGATCGTGATGAAAAATTAGCTGAAATTCAGACAGTCATTGATAAGCTGTTGAAATAGACATCGCTTCCGGCATTAAAGTTATTCAGGTTGCTCAACTTCTTTTATGGTGATTCTTACCTCAATAACATCACCCTGGCCATCGACATCTCTATGGATTTGCCGCTCGCTTGCAGTTCGGGAATTCTCTGCTCCCTCGAGCCATAAAGAACAGCGCACAGGTTTAATACTACCCAAATTGTAGTCATTTGCTAAAGCAAAAAATTCGGATTCAAGTTCAAAAACCAGAATATTATTATATATTTTCGCATCATATTCTATCGGACCTTGCCTGATTTTTGTTGAATCCAGTACTTCCTCATTATGGACAATTGAAACCGGCGTAAGATACATTTTATATGTATCTTCCGTTATTTTGCCTAATTCGACCCGGCACTCGATTTTCGATTCCCATTCTCTGGCTAAAGTTCCCTGCAAAACATTTCTGTTGCGAATAATTACCAAAGACATCTCCCATTTACTGACAATTTCATAAGCGGGTGCAGGCGGCTGAGTCTGGTTTGTAGTCGGTGATGATGTTTCAGCAGTAGTTGCTTCACCGGACGAAGTAGTTGCTTCACCGGATGCAGTTGTTGCATCCGGTGAAGCTGAGCTTTCCGTAGTAGTTTCCGTATTAAAAGAAACAGTATTGTACTGCTTTTTATGTTCGGCAGAACTTCTGTTATTATTCATTCTTGTAAGATCAGAATTTCGCTGATTACTGTCTTTTTTTGTCAGTTTATCGCAACCGCTGCTGATTGCACATAAACTGACAATAATAATGAATAAGACTACGGATCGCAAAATTCTGTTCGCATTATAGATTATCATCGAGTAGCTACATCACTCTCAAATTCTTCATACATCATTTCATTAATCGGTGTGATAACACCATTGGAATATTTTAAGACTTTCCATAATGTTCCCGGCTGATTGGGTACATCGAAGGTCTGAACTCCGGTTGATGTATAAGCTGTTATCTTAGCGCCTGATTCTGCCAGTCCGGTTGAAGAAGATTTAAGACCATTGGTATAGTCATGAACATAGATAATGTATTCACCCGACTGCTCGTTTAGTATAGTGATGGTTTCAGGTCCGTAACTGGACGTATCATCAACGTCTAATTCATACATTCTGTCTTCAGAGTACGGATATTTCTTATTCCACCAATAAATATGACCATATTCATCTCCGTCAACTCCCGGACCTCTCATATGTAAGTCTAAATCTGACGGTTTCTCACCCCAGCTCAAGACAAACCTTGCTTGTTCTGAAGTGATATTCGGGCTTAGAATCAGGTTTTGATTCTCTGAATTGGTATCCGCTACAGAAACCACCTCTGCCTCATTATCTATGTAGCCCTCTTTATTACCGACCATTCTGTAAGTACCTTGCGGCAATTCGATCGAATATTTGCCTTCTCCGTCAACATTCAGCTCTTGCACTTGAGTATCGCCTGAGAAAAATGTGAGTTTTACACCCGTTAAACCTTCTCCGGTAACCGCATCGATTACTTGTCCGGATACCGTACCTACTACTGATTCCGGTGTCATCAAGATGTCCGGTAAAGCCATGGTCGTGCCTTCACCCGGTGTCGAAAATTGCGTGATCTCTGCATTATTGTACCCTTCTGCACTAAAGACAAAAGAATATGATCCTTGCGGTAAGGTCTCAGAATATTTTCCGTCAGTGTATGTTCCGGAAATCTCCGGCACATCAAATGCAGTGGCTACAGCATTAAACAGCGCAATCGGCTCACGTGTATTGGCATCTAAAACATTTGCCGTAACGGTATCGGTTTTGATTGCTTCTGCCTGAACTGACAATGCAGCATTAACTACAGGTATTGCCCTTCCGTCGTAATCAGGTGCAAAAGTATCCGTTTCTTCCATCAAAATTCGCTTGACCTGATCCGATGTATATTCAGGATTGGCAGCATAAACTAATGATGCCACACCAGCGGCATTGGGAGCTGCCATCGACGTACCCGACATCAGACCGTATTCATGATACGGAAGAGTATTGTAAATATCTGTTCCGGGAGCTGCCACATCGACTATTTCTCCGTAATTACTGAAATAAGACAGATCGTAGCCTGCAACTGCCGGATATTTCGTATCAGTGAATGAATCTGTTGACACTTTTGTATTTTCGATAGAAGCAATTATCAACGTATGCCGCTTGCCGGCATCTGTTCCGATTAAGCTGCGGTTTAAGGAATAGCGTGCTGAATTATCGCTTTCATTACCTGCCGCTTTACATAATAAAAAGTCGAAACCTGCTTCTTCCAGACGGGAACACAACTCGCCATAACCATCTGCCTCAAATTGTTCCCACGGAACCTGATCCGGTGTACTCGGATAAACATCCCCGATACTTAAATTAATCACACGGCAATTCTGACTGGCAAGTGTCGCAACTGACACATGAAATTCAAATGTACTCAACTCAGGATCAGCCGAGGAATAATAAATTATTTCACGTGTTTCCGGATCCATGACGAAACGCCAATAATGGAAAAAATACATTTCGCAATTCTGATTAACACCGGCTACACCCAGATTGTTATTGGTCAAAGCTCCGATTGTACCGGTAACGTGAGTACCATGCTTTAACAGATCCAGATAATCTTCACCCGGTTCATTCGTTCCTTTTGCCCGATAACGAATTAAATCCTCCATATTTCTGATATTATCTGAAGGATGAATATAGACATTCTCAACCGGAATTTGCAAGTCTTCATGCTCGTATTGTAAACTGCCGTCAATTACGCCGGCATTCACATGTTGAAAACCCGGATCTTCCTCATAAGCTTGCGGAACACGCATTACCTCAAGTCCCCAATTGTTGCCCTCGGGATTTGTAAGATCCCAGGAATCCAAAAGACTGTCATTCGGATAATTTGAGCCTTCCAGCTTATGAACCATATTGAATATTGCAAGTTCAACTTCCGGCTCTGCAGAAATACTTTCTTGTAATGCATTCAAATCAATATTCGGATCTGAAAAACGCAACTGATATTCGTTGATTAAAGGAATTTCACCGACTATTTCCGCACCGTATCTGCGGGCAATATTCTCTATATCAGACCTGGTCGCATCTTGCTTGAGTATAACCAATAATTCATTGCTGATAATAGATGTTCCCTGATTAAGCTCCTGTTTCGCACTCTCATCATAAGGTGAAGAAAAACCTACATGTCGGGTTAAAATCATTTTTTCCGGTTTTGAATCGCCGAATAATGTTTTTGTGTATAGATAAAGCGTATTATTACCTTTTTCCAGAGGTAAATTTCTTAAATTTATAGTTTTCTTGAAAAAACCGCCTGTGCCGGAAACAGATATATATGTATTCAGATCATCCGGATTTTCAGGATTGATTGAGTAGAAGACTCCTCTGATACCCTGATTACTCTTAACTTCAACGTTATATTCGGCTAACTGTTCACCGGTTGTTGCAGGATTATCTTCACTTTCATAACTGATTTTTCTGGGAAATAGCAAAAATGCTAAAACTGCTAAAATAACTGCCACAGCACTTAAACTGATAATTAAGCCCAAACGTTTTTTCTTTTTCGGCGGCTGATCAGACATCGGCCGCATCGGCTGCATTGGTTGCATCGGCTGCATCGGCTGCATCGGCTGCATCGGCTGCATCGGCTGCATCGGCTGTTGCATCGGTTGCTGCATCGGTTGCATCGGCTGTTGCATCGGCTGCTGCATCGGTTGCATCGGCTGTTGCATCGGTTGTTGCATCGGCTGTCCGGCACTTTCATATCCCGGAGATGGCTGCTGTGCCATAGGAGATGGATAACCGCTCATCGGCTGCTGAGTTACAGGTTGTTCAGCCACAGATTGCTGTGTTTCAGGCTCTGCATAACCGGCCTGCTCAGAACTGTCAGAGGCTGGCGTAAAAGCATTCACATAGGTTTCTTGTGGAAACAAATCATTACCGCAATTGGAACAAAATTTCGCATTAAGTTCATTTTCAAAACCACATTTGTCACACTTCATCGTAATTACTCCTTGTTTGATAAGCAGGATAAGAATTTCTGTTTGCCCGGAAGCATTAACTGAAAAATTCCTACTTGAATATTTCCAGAACTCTTTCTCTATACCTTATTATATGTTATAAGTTTTTTCTTGTGTATCAGTTTTTTAAACTATTTGATTAAGAAAGATTAAATTAAGTTTGCAAGTATATTGATTACATTAAATTATAAATTAAAAGAACAGATTTCAGATATATTTACATTTATTTGTCAATGTCAAATGCTGTCACTAAAACATGATGTTAATTTCAAGTAACATCAATGAGATCAACGTATCCCAACCGATAGAAAACTAAAACATGATGTTAATTTCAAATAACATAAATCATAATTTATTACAGTCCGGATCTTGCTTTTCACTACATTACCCTTGATGAATATATCTGCCGGACTGTTTGACCAATGCTTTCAAGTAACGATTCAAACTGGTTACACTGAGTTGATGCTGAAATCTGATTAATAAATGCGGTTTGCTGGTTTTATGCATTAAAATAGTGTGATCGTCAAATGAAAGTACATGTAAATTTTTGAACGGTGAAGTTTGTAAATTAAAGATTCTGAAATTCGGATATTTTTTCTGATATTTCCGCAATGAATCAAGTCCCAGCATATACTGATCCTGAGTAAGCTTGAGCGTTTTGACATCATTGGTATGCGGCAGCAATATTACAGGATCGGATTTGATTTGCCGATCAAACGGACCGACTAAAAATAATTTTCCTCTATTCATAAATTTTTCAAACATCAACCGGAGTCTTTTGTTTTCTGTCATAATCAAACGAACTGTTTCCTCACCCAAATTCGTTGCAGATAGCATGTCTCCGATCAAAATATCAGGGAAAAAACTCAACGGAATCGTCGGATATAATAACGTAACTTGATTAGTCACATCATCTGTTGCTTGACTGACATTCTCTTTTTGCCATACATTAAAAATCTCATCGCTGAATATGGCATCAGGTTTATAGAAATGCATAATCGGTTCGGAGATGCGAAGCAAATGTTCAAATTGATCACTCAAGTCTTTTACTTTACTGCTCGAAGTAAAGTAATGATAGTCGGTTTGATCTTCCGACCCCCGAACCATTTCCGCATTAATCGCTGCGTTACCGACGTCGATAAACATAGTTTTAACCAGAGGATTTTTATTTCCGCTAAGATTCAGACTGTCACAAGTATAAGGGGTAACATTTACATTCATATGTAAAGGTAACCATTTTTCAATACCCATGGTTATTTCTTCCATTGAACGCCCTAAGTTATGAATAATCTCAATTTCATGGCCCTGCTTAACAATTGTATCCATACAAATCAACCAGGCCTGCAAAAATTTTTTATCAGCTCCCAGCCAATCCATCTCCTGATTTGAAAACAATTGAAGTTTTCGCTTCTGCTCACTGAAAATAATATCTGTGAAAAACCTGATGACTGCTTCTCGCAAGCCGGCAAGGCCACGATATGTTTCTTGTTTCTTTACCGCGCCGAGAGTTTGAAAATAAATAGAGTCAGGTTGAATCAATTCTATTTTATTACCATGCCAATCATTGATTTTGTCCAATATTTTTTTCACGTTTTGTTGAACGATCATTGATTCATTTTGAGCTGATAAAAACCAGGCACTGAGATTTTCAGCTAGATTAAATCCGGGCCCTTTTTCGATGAAAGCCATAAAATGTTGTTGCGGCATCGTAAGTTCGGTATTTTGTTTTTTTTCTATAATATTTGTGAAATAATCAATGATTGCTTCCAGCGCAGGATGATCTTTTTTCAGCAATCTTGCTCCGCTGCGCCATCGACTGATCAATGAATTGTCCAGGTTCAGCGCATTCGCTAAACGGGCATTAGATACTGAAAAAGTTTGCATAAAAAAATCTAATTTTCGCTCGAAATCAGGAACATAGTTCTCAAATTCGATTGTCTCATCAACATTCCGTAATAAACACGCTTCGGAAATCTGCAATAATTCGTCAAATAAATCCGGTTTACTATGTGTGTCTTGCTGATATCCGACCAGTTGGTATAATTCCGCGATTTTATTTTTTGCTTCTGCTAATTCGATAAGTCCGGAAATAATCTTATTCAAATGATCCGGATTGTTGATCGGTATTCTGGTACCCCGGCGATAACGACTGATTGTACTGGCATGAATACCTGAATGACGAGCTATATCAATATTTTTAAAATTGAATTTATTTTGTATTTGATTTAACCAATCAGAAAATTGCATTAAAAAACCACCTTAGTCTATTCATACAATACTGCTTGACTTTAAGTATACAATTTAATCCGAAGATAGTTCAAACCAAGCCCGGAAAACCAGAAATAATAAAATGTTATAAAAGATTAATTTTTACTTTTATTTTCAGACTGCTGAAAATATAATATATTGTAATACTATATTATAGTTTTAAATATAGATCGGAGTAAGATAGATTAAGGATACTTATAACTTATAATTTACAATGCTCCCATGACATTTGAAAGAGAATACAACTATGAAAATTCAGAAATTTTTTAATAAGAACATACCGGCAGAGAAAAAATTTATAATAATTCTTGCACTCTGTCTTAGTTTTGTTTTGCCCGGATGTGCCGCAAAAGATACAAAATCCAAGGGCACTCTTCCATCTGATACGGAAATAAATGAAAAAAACACAACACAGATCGCAAATGAATCCGCCTCAAATCAACAGATTGTTTCGCTGAACGAAACGGAATCAAGCGAACAAAACAATTCTCAAACAGATACCGAATTATCGGAATCTTCTGATGATGTTACAGAAAACACATTATCGCTTGAGCTTTTAGCAGAAAAAGAGAATACGGATTTATCCGCTTCTTTTACTATCGGTATGATCGGTGATGTTCTGTTCCATGAATGGCTGATTGCAGGTGGTTTACAAGCAGACGGCACATATTATTATCCCTACATTTACGAGTATTTGGAGCCGGATGTCAATAACCTCGATTTTGCAATGTTCAATATGGAGGGTACCTTAGCCGGACCGCCTTATGTAGGATATCCGATATTTTCCGCACCGTCCGAACTGGCAAGTTCCATGGCGGAAAAAGGCTTTGATCTGGCTACCACCGCCAGTAATCACAGTGTCGATCGCGGTGTTGAAGGAATGTACGCAACAATTGAAGCATTGCGCAGTGCCGGATTGGAAAATCTGGGAACACGCAAAGAGGGTGATCCGCCATATTTTTCTACAGAATTAAACGGAATTAAAGTTGCAATCAGTACCGCCTCCTATACCACACCGAAAATTAACGGACAGATCAGTTTAAATGGTATTCCGGTTCCGGCAGAAGTTGAACATCTGATTGATACATTCAGTTTGGAAGAGGCTTACATGTACGATGATATGGCAAAACTTCAGGAACGTGCCCGTACCATGCGCGAGGACGGAAATGAAGTGGTAATTTTCATCATGCACTGGGGAACTGAGTACAGTTTACAGGAAGACTGGTTTCAGGAACTTTATGCGCAGGCTTTAGCCGATGCGGGAGTAGATATGGTTTTCGGTATGCATCCTCACGTTGTTGAACCGATTAAAACCGTAAAATCCGAAGACGGCAAGCATAATATGCTGGTTTATTATTCTCTCGGTAATTCGGTTTCCGATCAGGATTACTGGACTGCGGATATGATGGGACATTGCCAGGACGGCTTGATGGGAATTGTGACTTTTGATAGGGATAAAGAAGGTAAGATAAGTATCAGTGAATGTGGTTATATGGCCACCTACTGTCATATGATTAAAATTGCCGCTGATGCAACACAGAGCCAGGTTATTCCTATAAAAAGAGCTTTAGAAAATCCTGAAGCATACGGAATTTATGATATTTCATTAATTCAGGGTTCTGCCGAACGAACCGCCAATATCATGAGTAACAATTCTGTCGAGGGTCTGGAGTTCAAAGAATATGATTCGGTACCGGTCTTTCATATCGAGTCCGTAGAATAATTTTCGAATAAGTATATTAGATTTGAATTAAGTATATTAGATTGGATTTTACATGAAATATTTTATCAGTGATACAAACGACACCGCTTACAACGTTGCTTTAGAAGATTATGCTTTCAATAATTTAACCGATGTGGATGAAATTTTTATGCTTTGGATCAATGAGCCTTCAATAATCATCGGCAAAAATCAAAATGCTCTGGCAGAAATTAACAGTGACTTTGTCAAAGAGAATAATATCCGGGTCATTCGGCGTATCTCAGGCGGCGGTGCTGTATATCATGACTTGAATAATTTGAATTTTACTCTGATCGCCCCGCGCCAAACTGAAAATGCTTTCGACTTCAAAGCGTTTTCCCAGCCGGTAATTCGCACGCTGGCAAAACTGGGAATTACAGCTACTTTCAGCGGGCGCAACGATATAGAAATAGACGGACAAAAATTCTGCGGCAATGCTCAAGCCTATTCCAAAGACCGGGTTCTCCACCACGGCTGTTTGATGTTTGACGTAGACGTTTCAGTCTTGAGCAACGCTTTGAATGTAAAAGAGACTAAAATTAAATCCAAAGGAATAAAATCAGTGCGCAGTCGTGTCACTAATATCAAACAACATCTGACTCAGGAAATGACCATTAACGATTTCAAACAGGCATTATTCGACGAAATGAAAACTACCCGCCCCGACCTTGAACCATATGTTCTGAGCGAAGCTGATCAAAAAGCAATTCAAGAACTCGCAATCAAAAAGGCAAGCTGGGAATGGAATTACGGCAGAGCTCCGGCTTATGATCTGCGCAAAGAACTTAAATATTCTTTCGGAAATATTGAGGTCTTATTGGAAACTTCACATTCAATTCTGAAACAAGTGACATTTTACGGTGACTTTTTCGGTGTTCGTGATGTAACGGAATTGGCAGAAGAACTAAAAGATTTGACTCTCGAAGAATCAGCAATCAAGACCCGAGTCGAATCTCTTGCCTATCCTGTTTCCGATTATTTCACAGGATTGAGCAATCAGGAATTCTGTGAATTGTTATTGCCATAGCGTGTTTTCTGTTTTCTTTTAATAGTATTACTGATTTCAGTATTACTGATTATTCATTTGAAAGACAGATAGCAAAGCTCTGATCAGCTTTTTATATTGAATAAGATTAATTGACAGTCAAGACGTCAGCCAATGATCTGTCTTCTAAAAATGTATTCATATTGTAGAGAAACAAGATGTCCGTAATTTGCTCTTTGGCAATAACTTGTTCAATTTCATCATAATAATAGCGGGGGTCAATCAGCACAATTTTTTCATAGTAAGGTATTAAAAATTGCACAAAACAATTTGCATATGAATCTTTGATTAATAAGAGACAGCGATCATTATCATTCAAGGTTTGAATATCCAGACGCGAATAATTTCCGCCCAAAAATACCGTATATTGATCCTTTTCCTGAAGGGCGGCGCTATGATAAAGTGAACATGTTTCCCGATTATCCGGATATTGAACGACAAAACGGTTCGGATCACTTTGCTTTTTTTCAGCTGAATCCTCCGGCGTAATTTCCGGATTATTATACCGGTCATTGTCATTTGATGTTCGGGGTACCATTATTGTAATTTCATCAAAAGTTGTCTGATAACCGCTTTTCGAGGCCATTGAACCCGAAAAATCATTGCTTACCGGATAAACATCATAGTCGGAGACAGGCTCATTAATTCCCAGGCTTTCAGTCATATTTTCAAATACATACTTCGCACCCAAGCTTGTCCAGTGATGGTCGGTTTTATAAAAGATGTATTCATCTGCATGGTTTCTCAAAGTATCCGTCATTTCAACAAAATCAACTTTTTCACCGATTTTTTCTGAAATTATTTTTTCATCCTGAGCCTGATCTCTTACATAAGCATATGTCGGAACCTTTTCAGCCAAGATAAAAGCTGAATTAGGAACAACGCTCATAACTATTCTTTTATCAGCGTGACGTTCTGCAAAACCGGCAATCGATGCCAGATTCTTATCCAGCCAATCCGGATCCGGATCTGCCGGAATTTCCATCAGATAATCATCTTTACCGATAAAAACTCCGTTGGATTCCCTTTTACCACATAATAAATCCAGCTTAACCTTCAGCCTGATCCATGAATTCCGCAAAAAGAATTGGTCGCTGTAATAACTATCAACATTTTTGGCATAAGATCCGTCTGTGATACTTGCAAGATTAAGACTTGGCCTCTGGGTCAAATTGCGATTTTCTTCTTTGGAAAAATCAATATCTTCAAGCGCAAAGCCGAAAAAATTAAAGAACAAAATAATAAATGCGAAGATAACAATCATCAAAAATGCTTGAAATTTCAGAGGATATTTCAATTTACGCTTTATTTTCTTATTTTGATGATTATTGTTTTGCATCTGCTTCACCGCCTGCCCCCTAGAATCCAACATACAAAAAGGATTGATATGTTGAATTCATCAGAAATGCTAAAGAAAAAAAGAATAAGACAAAATATAGAAAACCGGAGATTAAGACATATGTGCGATTTCTTTTTTGCAAAATCGATTTTTGCAGATTGTTAAAGATCGGTGTTGCCGCCAGACAGCCTATGCATATTTGGAAAAAATAGGATCGAAGATAATATAAAAATGTCTGATTCGCAAAACTGATGTTACCTGCTCCGAACATTCTGCGCAATGCAATCCCGATTGCTGCAATTGAGGGTGAAGTAAAAATTAACCAACCCAGCATTACTATAAGAATTGTATAAAGATGAGCAATGATTTTGGAGCGACTGAGAATTGAACCATAAATATATTTTTCAAATATAAGTATCAAACCATAAAATAGACCCCACAAAATATAATTCCAGGCAGCACCATGCCAGATGCCTGTCAACAACCATACCACCATAATATTTCTGATATGTCTGACAACTCCGACCCTGTTACCGCCAAGCGGAATATAGACATATTCACGAAACCAAGAACCCAAAGTTATATGCCATCTTCGCCAAAATTCGGTAATACTGCGCGAAACATAAGGATAATTGAAGTTTTGAGGCAGATTGTAACCACACATTTTAGCTAAACCGATTGCCATATCCGAGTATCCGCTAAAATCAAAATAGATTTGCAAGGTGAAAGCGATTAAAGCCAACCAGGCTGATAAAACCGTATATTCACTATCCGGTAAAGAATTTAAGTTATGGTATAACAAACTGAAATGATCTGCCAAAAGTATTTTTTTTGCTAAACCGATTATATATAATTTAATTCCTTCGCCGACAATTTCATAATCAAATTTATTAAAATTGAGTTGTTCGGCAAAATCAGCATATCTGATAATCGGACCGGAAGTGATTTTCGGGAAAAAGCTCACATACAGGGCAAATGAGATTATGTTCTTTTGTACAGAAGATTTTCCTTGATAAACATCAATTAAATAAGAAAGAACAGAAAAAGTAAAAAATGAAATGCCCAGCGGCAAAGGCAGCTTTTGAATAGTAATTTCAGTCGCGAAAATATTGTTAATGTTTTCAACTATAAAACCATAATATTTAAAAAATCCCAATACAAAAATATTAAATGCCAGACCGAAAATAAAAGCCGCTTTGGATTTGGTCTTCCCGGAATTTTCTATGTAATAATTAATCTCTAAAGCAACAAAATAATTAAAGAATATTGATAATAGAAGCACTATCAAATATTGGAGATTACCCCATGCATAAAAAATAATACTTGCAAACAGCAAGCTGATATTTTTTAATTTTTTCGGAAATAAATAGTAACCGAAAACCGTAAGCGGAAGAAAAATGAAAATAAAAAATATACTTGTGATACTCATTTCTCCGGCTTTCTTCCTTATAAACTATCCCTGAAGGCTTGATCGATTTCTTTTGCATCAGAATTTACCACGAAAAGAATATAATTGCCCCGGACACTTATTATGCTGTTATTCAACAACTCAGTTTGCTCAATACCATACCCTTCAAAACTTTTCTTTTGAGCCGTCAGGCGTCTTTCAATTGCCTCAACAACATCCGCACTTTGCGCTTGATCATGCAGCTGAACCAAAAAAATCTCTTCCGCTCCCATATTGGTTACAGGATAGAACAAAATGATATTTGCATAATTTGTTGCATCAAGTCCGTAAAATCTCTTGATCAGACGATTTTCCGCTTGCTTGACGACTTGCATATTAACGTTTTCCATAGTTGCCTTTTGAACATCTGCAAAATTTGCCGTGCTGGTTTTCGTGAAAAATAAAAGAGAAGCCATATATAATAACATCAAAAAAACTGAAAAGTACTTCAAAATAATGATCGATACATGTTTCTTTTTTTTCATAAAATACTGCTACCTATCTTTACCTGACCGGGGCTTTCCTTTACCGGACCGGGGCTTTTCTTTACCGGACCGGGGTTTTTCTTTACCGGACCGGGGCTTTTCTTTACCGGACCGGGGCTTCTCTTTACCAGACCAGGGCTTTCAAAAGATTACTTGCCCAATAAGGATAAAACTCCCAATAGAAATGTACACCGTCTTGATCATATAAATCTACATGCTCTTCGGCAATATCCGTATTATCAATATAAATATAATCCGTTCCTTCACACATTTTTTTTACAGCTGAATTAAAAGCCGGTATTTCTCGCCAAGCCGGACCTACTTCGAATGCAGGATCTATAGCGACAAAAATCGAGCTGATATACAATTTTGTTTCAGGTAAGCTTCTTTGTAATTCATCAAGAATCGATTTAAATTCTGCAGCATATTCTTCACCAGTCTCCCAATACCCTATGCCGACATCATTAATGCCATATGATAAAATGACGTGCTTCGGATTCAATTGTTGAAGCTCTGCCTGCCAATCTGAAATGTTGCGGATTGTATCGCCCTTGTTATAAAAAACAGAGTCGCTGCCCAGAAAAGCATAATTTGCAAAGGCTTCGACTCTGGAATCACCCAGGATGACCGTATTTATAAAGAGATCCCAAATTGACCCGTCAGCATTGTTCAAGGCTTGATCAATTTCAGAATCTCTTATTTCTTTCGCTTTTGTTTTTTCTTGTGCTTCTAATTCTTCTTCCAGCGCTTTTTGCCTGGCAAGAAGTTCAGCATGTATCGCCTGAGGATTTTCTTGTTCTTTTGACTCAAGATATTTCAGTCCGGCAGCCAGATTACTGTTTGAAATTTGTCTGTTTTCATGCAACATCAAAAAGGTAAAAGCAGTCAAAGTAACTATGCAAAAAACAAATACATAAAAAATCTTTTGCAGTATTACTTTCAGACTTTGTTGCATTTTACTAACGTCTCCTCAATTAGTATCTCGCAAAACAATAACGGATCAGCAATTTTTTGGTCGTTTATTTAATCGTAATGCCTGTTTCACTTCCGGTTACTAAGACCCAGGTTTGTCCCGGATTGAGTTTTAATTCTTCACCGTCGACAAAATATTGAGTTTTGCTCTCAGCATCTTGTTTTGACCATGTCAGAGGAACATATTGGCCTTGCGAAATATAGTATCCGCTACCTTCACCGATATGATCCAAGGTCAAAATACCGCCGATTGTCGGATGCGGATAATATTCCGATTCCTGAATGATAATATTGACGATCTCGAACGGTTTTTGATCATTTTCATCTACTTGCTCAACACCGTCTTTGGTCAAAGAGTATGTTTTGGTTTCCGGCATGTATGTAAATAAACTGTTATTGTCGAAGAAATAATTAATTTCAACAGATTCCGCTTTTTCGCCGTTCGGTGTTTTTGCTTCGGCATTGAAAGCGTAGCCCTCTTTATCCGTAGTTGCAGGATATCCTCTGCTCTCGGCAAATTCACGTAAAGCCTGTGTCTTTGAATACATATTGTGCGGTGCCACCTTACCGGTATCATTATAGCGCCACATTGCCGAGGCAGGTGCGAACATGGCATCTAAATCATTATATTCACCGCTCGCCAGGATTTCCGTAGCCTCACTGGAACCGCCGACATGAGCATAGCCGGCATCAAATTCCTGCATACGTTCAATATAATATTTCCGCGCCGAGCGAATAGGCCCTAATAAATCAGCTTCCTGTGAATGGAAAATAACAAGATATCTGGTATACGTACCCTCCACCCGCATCTCGAAAACCATATCTGCTTGACGTATTCCGGCATGCATTCTGGCATCAGGGCTGTTATCGAACATTACCGCCAGCGGCAATTTGGCATTATCTTCTTTCGAGATCGGGCGACCGGCAAATTTCGAAAGCTCGGTCAGCTCTTGGTCAGATTCAGCAGTTTTTGTTTCAGTTTCAGCTTCAGTTTGCTTGATTTCGCTTTCACTAACCTTTGTTTCTTGCTCAGTTTCCGCTTCAACAATTTCTTTTTCCGTTTCCGTTTCTGTTAAACCGGTAGTTTCTTTCGCTTCGGTTTCTTTGTCGGTAACTTTTTCATCTTTTTTAATTTGTTCAAATTCGCCGCTCTTTTCTTTTTTACAAGCAACAGCGAAACTCATACTGATAATTAAAATTATAATTAAACATTTTGAAATAATTTTTTTCATAACAACTCCTAAAAATTCTATTAACTAATAGATTTATTTTTTGCAAAAAAGAAATTTCTTGCCTTAACTCAAAACTTTGAGTTTTCAACAAGAAAATCTCTTGTTACTAATTATAGCAAACTTCCGCAGCAATAAAACTTTTTTCAATAAATGAATTCTGTATATAGAAATTCTATAAATCGGAAGTTCAGATTTGTTTGTTTTATTGTTTAAAACACAAAGTTTTCTATCAATCCAAAATCAAATAAATCCAAACTTAGTATTATATGCAGCAATTATTTGTCGTATGTTTTCAGCTTTACCTTGCTCAGCAAATTCTCAATTTTGTCAGAACAAGGTATCGTTGTTCCTTCAGTATTTACCATGGCTGTTGCTGCTACAACGGCATTTTTAAGTATTTCTTCTATATTCCGTTTTGTTTCAAGTCCGAAGGCAAAAGCTGCAACCATCGAATCTCCCGCACCGACCGGGCTTTTTACGGCTATATCTATCGGTTCAAGAATATATTTTTGCTTAGTATTTGCATAAAAAGCACCGTTTGCCCCGAGGGAAACCAGAATATGTTGTACTCCTCGGTTGATTAAAGGCTTGGTTGCTTGCTCTATCTCCGAAATAGTGTTGAGCTGTTGACCGGTCAACTGTTCTAGTTCCAAAAGATTCGGCTTAATCAAGAACGGCATGTCTTTGCCTGAAAGACATGATTGCAGATTTTCCCCATCTGTATCCAGGATAATCTTGCATTTTCGTTGATTAAAAATTCTAATTAGTTTTTGATACGTATCCGGCGGAAAATTCCGCGGCATGCTGCCGGATATTACTACAATATCTTCAGACTCTATCTGCTCAAGCATTTTCTCAATCATTAAGTCCAGATATTGCAAATGTACTTCAGGACCGGCTTGATTGATTTCGGTCAATGAATTCAAACTCTGATCGATTATTTTCAGATTGGTACGAATTTTTCTTTGAGGAACTATTACAAAATAATTCGGCAGATTGATCGCTTGCATTGAGTTTATAAACTCAATTGATCCGTTTTCCGGCAGCAAACCGAATGCCCGGGATGATCCGCCAAACACCCCGATCATTTTAGAAACATTAATTCCCTTGCCGCCTATGTCCTGACGTGCATCAAGCGCTCGGTTCAGAGCATTGATTTCAAATTTCTCACAAATAATCGTCTGATCAAAAGAAGGATTTAAAGTCACTGTATAAATCATGATTTCTCCAAAAATTCATCGGCTAATCAATCAGTTTAACGGTATTCGTTAATTTTCCGAGCCCCTCAATTTCGAATTCAATGATATCTCCGTCTTTGAGATATTGAGGGGGATTCATCGCAACGCCGACACCGGCAGGAGTTCCGGTCAAAATAATGTCACCCGGAAACAAAGTCAATCCGCGGGATAAATCTGCAAGTAAGGTCGGTATATCAAAAATAAATTCTTTGGTATTAGATTTCTGTCTGAGTTCACCATTGATTTTAGCCGAAATATTTAACAGAGGCGGAAATGCAATAGCATCACGACTCACGATCCACGGACCCAGCGGCAAAGAATTGTCCAGACTTTTGCCTCTGAACCATTGTCTCCGTTCGTTTTGTAGATCTCGTGCCGAAATATCATTGCCGATCGCATAACCGAAAATATATTCCGCAGCCTGATCCGGTTCAATCTCACAACCTGCCTTTCCGATTATCACTGCCAACTCAACCTCATAGTCCAATCTCCGTGCCAATTCCTTACGTACAACAATCGGCTCCTGATCAGCTAACAGACGATTAGTCGCTTTGCTGAAATAAATCGGATATTTCGGCAATTCCGGTGATGCCTCATGTGTAAACTGCGTAACTTCCAGTGCATGGTCCTTGTAATTCTTACCGACACAAAAGATATTCCTTCTCGGATATTTAATCGGAGCCAGTAGCTTTGCCGAGTCCAAAGGAATTGCTTGATCAATTAAATCAGGTAAAACAGATCTTATCCGGTAATTCAGGGTATCTCCGAACTCCTGAATAAAAGACAACAAATCTTGAGGCAGCTCTCTTTCAGCTTTCGCATCTGAAGTTGACCCCGATTTTATACTCAAATTATCGTTTTTACTTGAACTGATATTTATTTTTTCCAAAATATCAAACATCGAAAAAATCAAATTGTCAGCATTCATCACACCATAACACGCTTTATCCTGATATAAATAAGAAAGAAATTTCATACCACACCTCGAAAATTTGCCAGATCTGAATCACATGGCATTCGTTAGCAAAATCTGTTTTTTTATCATATTTAATAAGAATACGCTTTTTCTATTTTATCATCTACTTTTTTCTATTTTATCATCTATATTAGATATAATAAGATATGTAACCTAAATATCTTTCCGAAAAAGATTTGATAGATATTATCGAGCATGGTGTCAAGAAGTTCATAAAGACTATAAATGCTTATTATGCATGCAAGAATTAATTTGAGTTTATTGAACAGTTGAAGATCTGAGATCAAAAGGTATTTCTCCTGTCTACCTGGTAACAGATCATATCAGTCTGGTATCAGATCATATCGGTTTCTATGCAAGATATGACCGGGAGTTTTTATGTACGGCTCAGGACGGTGGATCAGGAGAGATGACAGGATTGTATATGCACCTATAAAAGCATAAAAAAGAGACGATGAGATAATATTTTATTTAGCAAATGAGGTAAAAACAATGGATTGGCAGAAGCTCGAAACTTATTTTCGTTCATTGGATCGTTCTTTGTTTGTCGGAAATGACATGAAAAAACATGCAAGTATAGACGCACCTTTACCCATAGGATTCGGGCAAACAATTTCGCAGCCTAGCCTTGTGTTGGAAATGACACGGCTTCTGGAACCGGAAAACGACAGTAAGGTGTTGGAGATTGGAACCGGTTCAGGTTTTCAGACAGCTCTTCTTGCAAAAATGTCAGCGGAAGTTTATACAATAGAAAGAATTGATGAATTAGCGGAAAAAGCCAGGAAGAGATTAGAGTCATTAAATCTTTCGAATATCTGTTATAAGATCGGAGACGGCAGCACCGGATGGCAAGAACATGCTCCCTATGACAGAATTATGGTAACTGCGGCAGCAGGTCTTTTGCCGGACGAACTGGTCAATCAATTGGCAACCGGCGGCAGAATGATTATTCCGATCGGTCCGCAACATTTGCAGGAACTTAAACTGATTACAAAGACAGATCATGGCGAAATAAACATTAAAACAGTAGAGCTAGTCAGATTTGTCGAACTTAAAGGCAGGTACGGTTGGTAATGCCAGGTTTTTGATAAATCCTGATTTTCCAGGCTAAGCTTGCACACTTTTTAAGGTTGTACATAAATTCTACAGCATAACCTTAAATTCTGTGCACGAATTTCAATAAACTCTGGTTTTCCATGCTGGGCTTGCACACTTTTTAAGGTTGTACATAAATTCTATGACATAACCTTAAATTCTGTGCACGAATTTCAATAAACTCTGGTTTTCCAGGCTGGGCTTGCACACTTTTTAAGGTTGTACATAAATTCTATGACATAACCTTAAATTCTGTGCATGAATTTCAATAAACTCTGATTTTCCAGACTGAGCTTGCACACTTTTTAAGGTTGTACATAAATTCTATGACATAACCTTAAATTCTGTGCATGAATTTCAATAAACTCTGATTTTCCAGACTAAGCTTGCACACTTTTTAAGTTTGTACATAACTTCTATGGTATAACCTTAAATTCTGTGCACAAATCTCAATAAATTCTGATTTTCCAGGCTGGGCTTGCAGACGAATAAAAAATCTCATTTGTATGCTCAAAGCATACAAATAGGTCTCAGATTTAGTTTAAAATAATTGACAGAAAACAAAGCGTGCTGACGCTGATTAAATTGCAACATAGAATGTAGCTATGTAAGAAAAAAACTGTTTTGTGTCTGATAGAATTCAAAAAACATGAGGAGGTATCAATTATGCGCAAGATTATTGCAATCGTACTGTTGATTGTAGCTGTTGCAGGGCTGGTCTACGGAGTCCTCGGGATTACGACAAAAACCGTGAAAATAAAAACCGATGAGGCTGAAGGCATTTACAATTTGGGCAATGACAGCTATGAAGGTCAAATGGCATTTTCCAGTATGGGCGGGTTCGCTAAGAGTATGAATGATCTGCAGAAGCTTGCAAAGACTCAGCGCAACAAGCAGATAGGCATTGGCTTAGGTGTGTGCGCGGTGTGCAGTGTTATAAGCGTAAGCCTTCTGCTAAAGAGAAATACTGACCGGTCTTATTCTGCTAATTGGTAAAGTGTAAAAACAGCAACAGGTTTTCTTTGGCGGATTGATGTTTGTGTAACGGCTTTCATAATCAGGTGAGCGTAAAATCTATCAGCGTCTGCCCACCGAAACCCAACCTTGTCAGACTATACAAAACTGCATATGTTTAAGAATCGTGGCGAAATAATCATTCAAACCGTAGTGTTAGTTCGACTTATAGAACTTAAAGGCCGGTACGGCCGAGAGAATGAAAAAACCTATGGCAACAAGGTTTGATCCAAGCTTTCACCGGAACGAACCAAATATTAAACAAGGTTAAAGCTATTGATTCTTCTCGAACTTAGAAGCAAAAAAGAGCTTATAAGTGCTTAAAAGAGCTTATTGAAAATTTTATCGACAAGTTAATATTACTACTGAAATAGATGAAGATCGGTTTATTATAAATCTACATTTGTACAATAAGCAATAATCACCTTGGTATTATTCACTCATTTTCCGAGTAAAGAATCCTCAACGGCCTTCTTAATCGCAATGCTTGATACGGTTGCACCGGAAATGCTGTCCACCTGCAAACTCTGTTTTTCTATAATATGGTCCGCAATTTTTTCTGCCGGTGTGCCCTTTCCGTTAAAATGTTCCAACAATTCTATCTGCGTAATTTTTCCATTCTGAATCCAAGTTTTAACGGATACTTTTACCGGAAAAATCTTATAATTTCCGAGATATTGGCCGTCTTCTATTTGACCAAAATCTATCTCTTCCACAGGAAGCGCCTTGGCATCGGAAACTATCTTATTCGCAACAAGCATGAAACCCAGGAGGATGATTATAATAAAAATTATCAGAACTATTAATATTTTTTTACGCTTGCTCATAATTATTATCCATTCTTTGAATTCCCGCTAAAAGCTTTGGCATAAAGGTGAACATTAAATCAATCTCATCCGCTGTAAATTCAGAGAAGAGATCAAGAATCTGTTTCGTATAATAAGCGTCCGTATCCTTAAAATGTTTTGCCGTTTTAGGAGTTAAAAAGATACCGCAAGCTCTGCGGTCATTTTCGTTTTGTCTGATCGAAACATAGGACTTCTTTTCCAGGGCATTAGCCAGAGTCTTGATATTTTGCCTGGAAGATCCCATGATTTCTCCGTATTTTGTAAAAGTTTCGCCTTCCGATACGGAAACTAAAATCAGGAGCATTAATTGCTTTAAAGTTAATTCTTCCATACCGGCATTGTAGATGGTCTCGATACGATTGGTTATAACAAAGAGAGAAAAAAACAGAACGGACTTCTTCCCATCAGTTGTTTCTCCTTTTTGCTTAACATAGTCTTCTATTTTCATTATTAAAATTCCTCTTTTGCATATTTTATTAGCGGCTCTATCGAATTTCTGTCAATAAAACTGACCTTTTTGCCATATGTGCTGATAAGTTGATCTCCGTCTTTCGGTAAATCTTTTTCATCCTTTCCTTTCAGATATTTGACTAACATCCACATCATGGTTTTGTGTTTGAAATTTAACTTGCTGTAATCCAGCACACCACGCAGGAAAAAAACCTTCATTTTCTCAATGGCGGACCCCATGGCCTTAGCAAGATCACTGTAAAGTTTATCTCGATTTTCCTGATCTTCCATATCCGCTATCCCAACCATGAAAAAGATATATTTTTTATCAGGATATTCTTCTATTATCGGAATCAGCTTCTTGGCAGCCTTTAGCTGTCCTGCATAGACACCTTCTCCGACAATAATGAGATCATAATCACTGATGTCATATTTTGACAGATTATCGATGTGATCCGATTGACAAGATAATTCTTCCTGAATCCAACGGGCATATTGTTCAGTACTGCCGTATTGCGAACGATAAAGGACTAAAGACTTCATAGCGCCTCCTATATAGGTAATATATTACCTATATCTTAACATACTTGAGGGATTAAAAGCAATTCAATTATGAATTGGATAGATGTCATAATAAACACACAAAATAAGCTGAACAAAACAAAGCTTTTAAGATTTTTCCCAAACATAATACAATGTTTATAGATATCAGTTAATGAAATAAACCAAATGATTTACTTTAACTATGTTTTAACTTACAATGAATAACTGATCTGATCACTCATAATTATTTATAGTTAGTATCTAAATCCCATAATAGGAGATATCAAATGGTGCGCTTAAGAACTTCCTTCTGATTTTCATAGAAGGAAATATATATCCTTCTATGTTTCATGTCTGAAAAATTAGGAGGAAATATGAAAAAATATATTTACAAGAATAAGGGATTTCTGTTCCTGTCTTTGTTGTGTTCGCTGCTCGCAGCCATCTTTGCAGTACATGTTCAGTTTCTGAAGGGAGATGTTCTCGATTATGCCTTATCCGGTAATTTCAGTAATTCTTTGAGTAAAGGTGCTCTTTTAGGTATTATTATTTTCCTGGAACTTGGTTTTTATTATTTTTATGATCTGACAAAAGGAAAATTCATAGTTGAATCAATTAAAGAAGTTCAAGCAGACTTTTTTGACAGTCTTCTGAATCGAAGCTATCCGCGCTTTTTAGAGATGAGTCTAGGAGAATACTTAGCGAAGTACACAAATGAAATCGAGTTGGTTGAGAATCAGTTTTTCAGCAACATTCCCCTGCTGGGTGAGATTCTGCTTAAGATTCTGTTGGCGAGTATTTCTATCTTTATACTGGACTATAGAATTGCCCTGATTACGATCTTTTTGCTAACTACACCGCTTTATGTACCTAAACTTGTAGAAAAGCATTTACAGCGTGTACAAATAGAATATGTGAATCAATTTGAAAAGCATCTCCATTCAGTAAATGACTGGCTTAAAGGTTTTGAAATTATCAAGAATTTCTCCTCCGAAAAGAAGATTCTGGAACTCTTTGCTTTGTCGAATAATCTTACCATGACAAAGAATCTGAGTAAAAAGCAGATCAGTTATACAACAAAGACTGTAACGGCAATTCTCTCTTATTTATCCCACTATATCATTCTTGTCTCTGCAGCTTATCTGGTTATACAAGGTGAGTTTACCGCAGGAAAATTCTTTATCTCCATAGGAATGATTGATCAACTCTCTTATCCGATTATCAGCTTATCTTATTTTATACAGGAGTTGGTCTCAGTAAAACCTGTCAATCAGTCGATAGCAGATTTTGTAAAATCATCGGAAGATAGAGAAGTTAAAAATCAAGTCGTCCTTGACGATATCCAAGCGATTACTTTTGCTGATGTGGATTTTGCCTATGAAGACAGGCTAATCCTGGAGGACATAAACATGACATTCAAAAAGGATAACTCCTATCTCTTATTTGGTCACAGCGGCTCCGGTAAAACAACCAGTATGAATCTTCTGCTGAACTACTATGATATTAATGGAGGTAAAATTTTATTGGATGGTTATTCTGTAGCACAAGTTGAGAACCTCAACAAACTTATCACGATCATGAGACAAGATCCGATGTTTTTTCAGGATACCTTGAGGAATAATCTCACCATGTACCGGAAAATATCGGATGATAAGCTCATACAAATATTAAAAGATATCGGACTTGAAAAATTAGCTGATAAAGAGAAACTGGATTTTCTGATTGAAGAAGATGGTGTAAATCTTTCGGGAGGAGAAAAAAGAAGAGTTGCTCTGGCGAGAGTTTTACTGAGGAAAACTCCCGTTCTTATACTGGATGAACCACTTGCTAATCTCGATCAAGAAAGTGCGGCTTCAATTGAAAATCTTCTCTTATCTATCAATGATAGGATAGTAATAATAATTTCACACCGATTTTCCTCTTCAAAATCAGCTCGATTTAAAAATATTTATAGATTTGATAAATAAGATATAAGAGGAAATAGATAATAAAAAGATCGTCATCTCTACTCCGGATGTACGATTGCTTGATTCTCAGATTTACATTTACAGCGTTCCTGAGGTTGACTTGCACACTTTTTAAGTTTATCCGGCAATTTAGATGTATAACCTTAAATTCTGTGCAAGAACTCTTATAAAAACCTCTTTTCCAGGCTGCCTTTGCACACTTTTTAAAGTTGTCCTGAAATCCGACGGTATAATCTTAAATTCTGTGCAAGAACTCTCATAAAAACCTCTTTTCCAGGTTGCCTTTGCACACTTTTTAAAGTTGTTCTGAAATCCGACGGTATAACCTTAAATTCTGTGCAAGGTCTACGCCCTTTAACGCTAAAATCTAAAAAGTCATCCGAAATTAATTCCCGGATGACTTTTGTTTTTTAATTATAGACTCTATATCTGTATCGGGTCCATCAAATATCTAATATCTAATATACCATTACACTCCCAAGGTGCTGCGTCTGAGGATTTCACCGTCGGTGTAATTGTTGACCGGTGTGTAGCCGGCAATCGGTGCGATTCTTTGATGATAAAGATCAATGAACCAATCAGCTTGCGGGAAGAAATCATCTTCCAATTCATAAGCAGGTGTAATCCAGTTACGTGAACCTAAGATTTGAACCGGGGCATCAAGATAATCAAATGCCAAGTTTTGAATATTTTGTGCCAAATCATTGAGATAAGAACCTCTGGCAGTTGCATCACCCGCAACAATGATTTTGCCGGTTTTCTTAACTGATTCAAGAACCATGTCGTAGTTGAACGGTACAAGTGTTCTGGCATCAATTACTTCAGCTGAAATTCCGTATTTTTCTTGTAATTGATCCGCAGCTTCTAAAGCGCGATACAGCGTGGCACCGATGGTTAAGAACGTTACATCACTGCCTGTTCTGCGCATAGCGGGCTCACCTAAGGTAATCTCGAACGGTTCGGCCGGGACTCCCTCTTTGACAAATTGTTCGCCGACATCGTACAGTCTTTGACTTTCAAAAACAATTACCGGATCAGTACCGTTAAGAGCAGAGGTTAAAAGACCTTTGACATCGTACGGAGTTGCCGGGAAGACAACTTTAATGCCCGGAATATGTGCTACCAGTGAAGTCCAGTCCTGCGAGTGTTGTGCACCATATTTGGAACCGACTGAAACACGGATAACAACAGGCATCTTGAGGTAACCGCCGGACATAGCTTGCCATTTCGGTAATTGGTTAAATACTTCGTCACCGGCACGACCTAAGAAGTCACAATACATCAATTCGACCAAAGCACGACCGCCGGCCATTGCATAACCGATTGCCGAACCGATGATTGCCGCTTCGGAAATCGGCGAGTTGAAGAAACGATGGTATGGAACGGCTTCTGTCAAACCGCGGAAAGCAGCATAAGCACCGCCCCAGTCACGCAAGTCTTCACCGTAGGCAACCAAGGTAGGATCTTCGTAGAACTTTTCGATAACAGCTTCAAAAATTCCGTCACGGAATTGATAACGTCTGTTCGGGCTCAGAAGTTTGCCGTTTTCATCATAAGCATAACGCTCACGACGGGCAATTTGTTTAACTCTGATATTATCTTTTAATTCTTCTCTGGTTTGCAACATATCGGGTTCAACATCCGAGAATGCCGCAACTTTTTGATTGGAGAACATCAAATCTTCAATTGCTCTGGGTTCTGCCTGCAGATCCATACGCGGTGAAATGACCGGATCGATTGCTAATTTAACTGATTGAGTAATCTTGCCCACAACATATTCATCGATGGCATCAATTTCAGCTTGCGTTGCAACACCTGCTTCAATTAACTGAGCCGGATAAGTTACAATCGGATCGTGAGCTTTCCATGCATTTTTCTCTTCTTCTGTTCTGTAAGAGTCCGCATCGGACGGTGAGTGACCGGAGAATCTGTAAGTTACCAATTCTAAGAAAATCGGTCCTTCTTTATCTTCAATATTTTTCATTTTGCGTTTATAAGCATCGATAACTGCTAACGGATTGTTGCCGTCAACGGTTTCCGCGTGCATTTGACGCGGATTGCAAGCAGCACCGATACGTGACGGATTGCCGTAACCCATGGTTTCACCTTTGGTCTGTCCGCCCATGCCGTAATGGTTATTATTTACATTGAAGATTAAAGGCAAGCCGCCTTTCATATCACCTTCCCATAAAGTTTCATATTGATCCATCGTTGCCATGGCAAGAGCTTCCCAAACCGGGCCGCAACCCATGGAACCATCGCCGAAGTTACCGATTACAATACCGGGCTGACGATTAATTTTTTTGTATAGAGCCGCACCCACGGAGATATCAGCTGAACCGCCGACAATAGCATTATTCGGAAAAATTCCGAGCGGTGTGAAATAACTGTGCATTGATCCGCCAAGACCTTGATTAAATCCGGTTTCTTTAGCGAAAATTTCTGCCAAAACTCCGTATAAAATATAACTGGTTGCTAATTCCTGGATTGATTCTTCATCATCCCGAATTGATTCAATCGCTTTAAGCTGTTTGCCATCCATAAATGATTCCATGATTTCCATCAATTCATCATCTTCTAATTTACGAATAGCGGAAAATGCTTTCGCCAGAACTTCACCATGGCTGCGGTGCGAACCGAAAATATAGTCGTTTTTGTCTAAATAGAAAGCTTGACCTACTGCTGCCGCTTCCTGACCGATTGATAAGTGTGCCGGACCAGGATTGTTATATTCCATACCTTGGTACGAATTCGTGGTCTTAATTGACATCAGCATATCTTCGAATTCACGGATCAGACGCATATCGCGATAAATGCCCATCAACTCATCTTTGGTGAAATTGTCTTTTTCGTCTTTAACTGTTTTCTGATACTGATTTACCGGTATATTTTGTAATTCAATCATGCGTGGTGCACGAGCTTCTTCCGGAATAATAGGTAATGATTTTGTCATGATCTTCTCCTTGATTTGATACTATTGTTTTTCATTTATGTATTGTTAATTTTTCCTGGTCCAAATAATATAATTTAATTCTTATCCTAAAATTATCAGTGTTAAACTGTCCATTTTATAAGGCAAAAATTGCTTCGCGAATTACTTCACCGACTGTCGGATGCGGGAAGATAAATTCTTTGATTTCATTAATTGTCATTTGCTTTTCAATCATCATGCCCAGGGGAGTTACTAATTCGGATGCATAACTGCCTAACATATGAGCTCCGATCAGATAATTACGTTTGTTATCGACCAATATTTTGATCACTCCGTTGCCTCCTTCAACTTCCGCAACATAGCGACCGCTATATGCCAGAGGAAGCGTTAATGCTCTGTAATCCAAATCTTTGGCTTTGGCACTTTCTTCTGATTCGCCGACAAAACACATTTCAGGATTTGTATATAAAACTGATGGCATCGCCTCATAGCGCATCACATCCTTTTTACCGAGAATCGTATTGATTGCAACTTCCGCTTCACGATATGCCGCATGGGCCAGCATCCATTTGCCGTTTACATCTCCGATCGCATATACATTCGGGACATTGGTTAACATTTGATCATCTACTTTAATATTGGCACGATCACATTCAACACCGATATTCTCTAAACCGATATCTGCTGAGACTGCACGCCTGCCGATTGAAATCAAACAATAATCCGCGTCAACTTTTTCTTTTTTGCCTTCGTATTCATATTCAACATATTTATCACCAAAACCGGTAACCGTTGAATTCAATTTAAATTCCAAGCCTTTCGCTTCAAAATTCTTTTGCAACAATTTTCCTAATTCAGCATCGACTGTACCGGCAATATGATCCAGCATTTCAATTACGGTAACTTTTGTGCCTGCCGTTTGGAAATAACTTGCCATCTCTAATCCGATTACACCGCCGCCGACGATCACCATTTTTTCCGGAATAACTTCAAGGTCTAAAATTTCACGACTGGTTAAAACAAAACCTTTATCTAATTGTTCTTGCAAACCGTCAATCGGCGGTTTTACAACTTCGGAACCGGAAGCGATAATCAGATTTTTTCCCTGATATTCTTTGCCGTCGGCTTCAACTGTTATCACGCCGTTCCGGCGACTTTTAATGGTCGCTTTCGCTTCGACAACATCAACTTTATTACGCTTCATGGTCATTGCAACACCGCTGACCAGTTTTTTAACTACTTTGTTTTTGCGTTTGATTACTTTCACCTGGTCGATTTTTGCATTTTCTGCCGTAACACCGTAAGCAGATCCGTCAGCTGCATGTTCATAAATTTTTGCTGAATTCAAAAGTGCTTTAGATGGAACACATCCTTCATTTAAGCAAACTCCGCCCAGATTTCTTTTTTCGAACAGACAGGCTTTCAATCCGTTTTCACCTGCTCTTTGGGCTGCTAAATAACCGCCGGGACCACCACCTATTACTAATACATCGTACATATATTACCCTCTATTTCTTAGTTTCATAATTTTATAAATATAAATCCGCTCTACTAATTGTTTTACACTAATTTTTCAAATGATTTCCCATTAAATGATTGTCATTAACCCATCAAGAAAAGATCGAAGTTTTCTAATGTTTGAATCAAGGCTTGTAAGAATACTCCGCCAGGGGCTCCGTCAAGAGCTCTGTGATCTATCGTTAACGAGATGGTCATTGCAGGGTATAATTCAAGTCCCCCGTCTTTGCCGCTGCGGACTTTCTCATACGTTGAAGATACCCCTACGATACAGGTTTCAGGCGGATTGATTACAGGTGTGAAACTTTCGACACCGGATCTGCCCATATTTGTAATCGTAATCGTGCTGCCCGATAGTTTGTCGGGATTGATTGATCCCTCCATACATTGCAGTGCCAAGTCTCTTGCCTCGGCCGAAATTTGACTGATCGATTTCAGATCTGCATTACGTACTACAGGTACCATTAAACCACGGGGTGTATCCACCGCTACTCCCAGGTGTACACGATTGAAATGACGGAAGATATTCTCATCTGCCAGGTAATGGGCATTACAGTCAGGATATTTTTTAACTGTTCTCGATACTGCATAGAGGATGATATCGTTGATCGTCGGTACGCGTTGCAGAATCGCCAAGCCCAGTTTCTCGTCCATGCCTTTTTCTTTCAATGCTTTCAGACGATTTCTCCAGGCTAAAATATTACTTGCGTCGAATGAGGCATTCAAGGTAAGCTGTGCCATTTCTGCCAGAGAAGCATGCATTGAACGGGCAATTACCTTGCGGATATTCGTAATCTTATCGTCGGTATATTCCGCTTCATCAAGACTTAATACTGCCTGGTCTACTAATGCCGCACCTTCCAGTGTTTGTAATTCAGGTAATTTTGACAGATCTTCCACACGAACTGCTCCGCCGATTCCGCTGCCTGCGATACCAGCCGCATAATCCTGACCGGCTGCCGTTGTTGCTACCAAGCCGGCTGCGATTGCTGCTTCCACATCTCTTTCAATGATTCTGCCGTTCGGTCCGCTCGCTGCCGTCATTCTTAAATCTACATTATGCTTGGCTGCCAAACCTTTTGCTCTGGGACTTACAGGATGTTCGCCCGCAACACTCGGTGCCACTGCTACAGTTGCTGCTGCCGGCGCTGCTTCCGCTGTTGCTGCAACTTCTGCTGCCGGTTCTGCTTCTGTCGTTGCAACACTTGCTCCTGCTCCGTCAACCGTCGCTCCCTCTGGAATATATTCTTCCCAGCTTTCTCCCGCTTCACCGATTACCAATACATTCAATAAACACGGTACATCATCGCCTTCTTCGAAGAATACTGCTATGATCTCCCCATCGGCCGGTGATTCTTCATCAAACGTCGCTTTGTCTGTTTCATAAGTAAATAGTTTATCGCCGGCGCTTACTTTATCGCCTTTTGATACATGCCATTCTCCTATGATACAGCTTTCTACTGATTGCCCTTGTCTTGGCATTATTACCGCTACTGCCATTTCTTTGCCCCCTTGTTAATTAATAATTTTATTTATCTTTCTATATATTAATCTATATTTAGATTCAATTTAGTTTATGATTTTGTTAAATTATTTTATTCATTAAAATTCCGCTTTATTATTTATCGGTTGTTTGTTCTGTTCTGAAGCAAGCACTTCAATACCTAACTTTTCAAATTGACGCAAATCCTTTTGTTTTAATTGTTTATCAGTGACTAAATAATCAATCGCTTCCAAATCCGAAACTTGTGAAAAAGCCGTATGTCCGATTTTTGAATTATCTGCTGCAACAATTGCAAGCGAGGCACGCATCAACATCCGATTACACAAATCGGCAACTTCATGATGATACGTCGTGATTCCGTTATCAAAATCAATTCCGTCTGCAGAAAGAATCGCTTTGTCAACCTGATATTTATTTAATTGATGCATTGTGTCATCACCATGGGTGAACATATATTGATAATTGAGCAGGCCACCCAACAAGATAACTTCAATATCCTGATCCTCAGCAAAAATTTCCGAAACTTGAATCGAATGAGTAATTATACGTAAATTCTTTTTTTGTCTTAATTCTAAAGCGATATAATAGCAAGTACTGCCTGAATTAATAATAATATTATCTCCGTCACGAACTAAATTTGCTACAATTTCCGCCATTTGTAATTTTTCATTTTTGCGTTCTTCCAGACGTTCCGATGCATTAAGAGCATAATAATTTCTGACGGTTTGAACTGCTCCGCCATGAACTCTTTGCAGAATTCCGGAATTTTCCAATTCGGCTAAATCACTGCGAATTGTCACTTCGGAAGTTGATAATAATTCACTTAAATCGGAAACCCTGACATTACCGTCAAGTTTTAATTTTTGAATAATTTGCTGGCGCCGCTCCGCCTGTGAAAAATTTTTAATATTTTGTGACATATACCGCTTTCATACAAAATCACGAATACGCTTTTGGTTTTTGTTTGTTTTGTTTTGTTTGCGTTAAATTAATGTAAACTTTCTTTTTGCTTTCGATTCACTTTCGTTTATTCTATATGACCTTGCTTTACTTGTCAATCTTTTCTTTCAATTAGTTTACTTACAGACAACTAAATTTGATATTCCTCTTTTATTGTTAACACCAAATACGATTTTAAAAACAATTAGCGTAAATCTTCCAGTTCGTTCATTACATTTTGTAAACCTAAATAGCTATTCTTAAACAATGGCTTGAACTTATCATAGATTTTTACGTTTTCAGAAATTGGCGTTGTCTTTTGTTTCATTTTCAAAAATTTGCCCAAGCAGGTAAAATCTTTATAATAACCACAGCCGATCCCTGCCATAATCGCAGCGGCAATACTGGTACTCTCTTGGATATTTTCCGGAACAATAAATTCCACATTGAATATGTCAGCAAAAATTTGGCGTAAAATCGGGGAGATTGCTCCGCCACCGGTTATAACCATGCGCTCGATTTGTTTTGATTTGCGAAAAGATTGCAAAATCCATTCCAAATTGAAAGCAATTCCTTCTAAAACCGCCCGGATATAAGCCGGTTTTTGATGGGTTGTTCGCATCCCGATAAATGCCCCGCTTGCTCTCGGATTCCAAATCGGACTTCTCTCACCGATTAAATACGGCAAGAATAGTAAACCGTCCGATCCCGGTTTGATTTCAGCTGCAAGCTGATCATATTCTTTGGCAGACAAAGATTCATCCTCGAATAAAATGCGCAGATATTTATATGAAGTGCCGGCAGCCTGCATTGTACCGAGCGGCATAAATTTATCGGGAATAATATGGGCAAAACAGAACAAGGCACGATCCGGATCAAATACAGGTTGATCGGTGGTACCGCCGATCCAGGCAGAAGTTCCGTAAGTTAAATAAAATTCATCACTATTGACACAACCGGCACCGACCGTAGCACAAGGTCCGTCACCGCCACCTGCCACAACCAGTGTTTGCGGAGAAAGCCCCATTTTTTCTGCCATTTCCGGTAAAAGCTCTCCCACAGGTTCAATCGAATTAATTATCTCCGGAAACAATTTCGGAGAAACTCCGGCTGTTTCAATAAGCTCAGCCGACCATTGACCCCGGTTAATATCATAAGCACCGGTACCTGAAGCATCCGAATGATCGGTTGTGATTCTGCCGGTCAGCTTAAAACTGACATAATCTTTTGCCTGCAACATTTTATCAGCAGAATTATAAATATCCGGCCAATTATCACGAATCCACATCAATTTATACAGACTGTAATTGGCACTGGGCCGATTTCCTGTCAGTTCATAGATATAATCAAAACCCAATTTTGCTATTAGTTCCTGAGCTTGTTGTTCCGCTCTGGTATCAGCCCAAATAAAAGTATCATGCAAAGGATTTCCATTTTTATCAATCAGCAAACAGGCATTCATTTGCGCACTGAAGGATAAAGCTAAAATATCTTTCGCTTCTACTGTTTCTGCCAATTGACGTGAACCGGTTAAAACCGCACTGAGCAGAATCTCCGGATTCTGTGTCGCCTCACGTCCTCTGAAATTGGCTTCATATTCTTGGATCACACTTTTTACCAATTCGCCATCTGCGGAAAATAAACTGCTCTTCAGACCTGAAGTTCCTAAATCATGTGCTATAAAATATTTCATTTCAACACCTCTACCTTATCTTATAGTTTTTCGCTGATAACACATTAAACGAATGTGAATTTCATTTTAGTTTTCATCTTACTGCTATGGTAACTATTTTCGCATTTCCAAAAACTTATTTTGTTTTAAAATAAGCAACACGATCTTCAACTATGGGGAAACGTTTAATAATTGACTCAGCAAAAAAAGTCTCGCCCGATCCTTGTTCAGCTTCTTTTTCATGAGCTATTAAAGCCCAGGTAGAATCAATTAAATTACTGAATTCCGGATTTTCCATTGCATAGCAAATAAAATCCTGACGCGGTGAATTTATATCTTCACCTGATATTTGAAATTTATTATGCGCCACACATAATTTTTTTAATCTGGCTATCTGCTCCGGTGTATTACGAGCCGGCATGTAGGTTACTGCGTTGATTCCTTTTTCATCCAGAAATTCAAACAATTCATCTAAATAAGAATCCTCAAAAGCCTGAGCCGCTTTATCACCGGTAACGGAATCCGTAACATCACCCAAATAGGCATAACAGGCAATTCCCTCAATTTCTTTGCCTAATTGAACAAATTGATCAATTGTACATAATTCTTCATCTGCATCAATATAGATTTGAGGTATAAAGGAGGCTTTAAGAATACCCAGGACATCATATTCATAAAAATCGTAATCCACATCTTGCAGTTTTTTGAGGTCACCTGCGGATAATTCAATTCCTTGTTCTTGTAAAAACTGAATTGTCGGTTCGCCTTTGCCCCGTTTTTCTGATATTTTCTTGGCAAAAGCATACATTAAATGTCTTTCCGTAATGCTGCCGCCATCTGCAAATTCCGATAAGGGCACTACATCTTGGGCAAAATCTATTTGCATATCTTGCGACAATTTCTGATTTAATTTTTCAATCATTTTGATATTTCTTTGATTGCGCTGCTCACGCAAGGGAATCAGAAATTCTTCTATCTTCGGAAAATATTTAGCTGCAACTCCTTGCATTGTCATGTAAGCAACCCCGTTCTGATCCGGATTATTAATTCGCTGTTTACCGAACGGACTGTCCTGCCATGTAACTCTTAATTCAAAGCCGCAAGTCGCCGGCAAATTCAAAATTTCGGCTGCCGCCAAAAATTCACTTGCCCCGGCAATGCTGTCATGATCGATAATTCCCGCCGTACACAGACCGGCTTTCGCCGAAGCATAAACTGCAGCAGTCGGAGAATAGGGCGAAAACGAGTAAATTGTGTGAATGTGGTTGTTAATATAACGCGGATCACGTTTCGGAAAATCAATCTTCTTTGCAACTTGCTGCAATTCCGACAAACGTTGTTCAGACGAATTTTGATTAAGTAATTCAAGAATTTTTGCCATAAAGACACCTCACAAAAAAATTTTCAATATAAATAGAACAACAAACCTAATTATGTGCTAGACTATTTTTAAAGAATACGCACAAATTATTTTATGTTTGTATAATATTAATATAACATATTAGACAGTTAATTAGGAAAAGGAGATCAACTAATGACAACAATTTCTTTCAATGATTATCTCACTCAATATCAAAATTTCTCAAATGAACAAATTGACCTGATTCTGCAATATGCTCCGGTCATCAGGATGCTTAGAAAAGACAAGAGCAGAAGATCCATTGTCCAGTCATATCCCTATAATGAATCATTAAATTTGAAGCCCGAAGCAACTCTTAATCTGACCGATCAAGACTGCCCCGTCACAGCTTATGCAAAGTCGTTTTCCGGTCAGCAACCAGATCCCGCTTATGTAGTTCTTAATAACGATATTGTTTTCTGCATCGGTGAAGATCTTGAGAGTGCGCAAACCAATTATTTAATTGCAACAGGTCGGATTGATGCCGACTTAGCTCAGGCAACTAAAGATTTGCCGCGTTTTGCACCTTCCGTTTATAATAAAGTTTGCTTTGTTACAGGTGCGGCTCAAGGCTTGGGCAAAGGGATTGCTTCAGACATTATCAAAAAAGGTGCTTATGTTATCATTGCAGATCTCAACGGTGAAGGTGCAGCCTTAACTGCGGAAGAATTTAATGCGGAATTCGGTAACGGTACAGCCATACCCGTTAAAATCAATGTCGCGGATGAAGAAGATGTCCAGACTGCTTTGAAATTAGCTGTTGCCTATTATGGCGGACTCGATGTTTTGATTTCAAACGCAGGAATAGTCCGGGCAGGCAATGTGGACGAATTGAGTGTGCAAGACTTCAATTTGGTAACTACAATTAATTACAATGCATATTTCATTTTAGTAAAATATGCTTCAAAAATTATGAAAATCCAGCATCAAACCAATCCTGAGTATTGGATGGATATTATTCAAATCAATTCCAAATCAGGCTTGATCGGCAGTAAAAATAATTCAGCCTATGCCGGCAGTAAATTCGGCGGTATCGGCTTAACTCAAAGTTTTGCTCTTGAATTGGCAGATTTTAATATTAAAGTTAATGCAATTTGTCCGGGCAACAATCTTGACGGTCCGTTATGGACGGATCCCGTAAACGGACTTTATGTTCAATACCTTAAATCCGGTAAAGTTAAAGGAGCCAAGACAGTCGAGGATGTTCGCGAACACTATCTGGGACTTGTTCCGATGCGTAAAGGAGTTCAACCGGAAGATTTAGGAAAAGCAGTCTGCTATTTAGTTGAACAAGAAAATGAAACCGGTCAGGCTCTTCCTGTTTCAGGCGGACAAGAAATGTTGAATTAACTTCGTTTTGATTTTAATTTACTTTGAATAACTTAGCATTGAATTGACTTAACTGTGTACATTTATACAATTATTAGTTTATTATTCAGGATTTTTGTTCTGGCAGGTCTCGGTTTTTTTCTGAAAAAAATCAATTTGATCGATGACAAAATCCAGCAAGGTTTATCCAAACTATTAGTAAGTGTTTTTTTTCCTGCAAATATTCTTGCCTCAGCTTCAAATCCTTTTGAAGCTGAAATGGCAAATGAACTTGCCTTTACCGGAATTATAGCCTTTATTTATTTTCTGATTACTACACTGATCTTTCTGCTTATCCGGCGATATTTACCTGTTAAAATAAGCCGGGATAAGCAGAATATATTTTCAACTTTAGTTATATACAGCAATACCGCTTTCCTGGGATATCCGATAGTAGAGAATCTGCTCGGGTCCAAAGCAATGATTGTTGCAGTAATTTATAATCTGATTTGGAACATTTTTTTCTTCACTCTGGGAACATCGATTATGAAAGGTCAGAGTTCGGTAAATTTATTCTCCATCATTAAAAATCCCGCAACTATCAGTTCACTGCTTACATTAACCATATATTTATCACCTGTACGTCTTCCGTCCGTCTTTAATACAATACTGACCGATATCGGCGGGATGGTTACACCTGTTTCAATGATGCTGATCGGCGCAACCCTAAGCGGTATTACACTAAAGTCATTATTCCGGGATACGTCAAGTATCCTGGTTGCAGTAATTCGTCTTTTGATTATTCCGATTTCCGGAATATTTATACTGAAATCGTTTAAAATTCCTCAATTAGCCTATCAAACTATTATCCTGATGTGGGCTATGCCCAGTGCTTCAATGGTTGCGATTCACGCATCCCTCTTTAATAAAGAAGCCGATTTTGCAACACGCAGTGTATCACTGAACACGGCTCTGTTTGCTTTAACTTTCCCTTTAGTTTTGTTTTTGATGAATTTATAAATTCATTTAATTGTTCACAGATAATTGTGAACAGATCCTTTGCAAACGGTTAAAAGAATATTTTTACACATAAAAAACTGCTCCGTTACCGGAGCAGTTTAAGTTTTGCTTAATCAAATCTGATTATTCGAAATATCGAACGGATCTGAAAATTCTGATTAGTCGTAAACTAATACAGCCATATCCGGATCATCAACATTTTCTGCATTGTACCATTTGGCACCGGTATCAACATCTTCGACAGCTTCGCCTTTAGCAGCTTTAACTGCTAATTCAACAGCTTTATAACCGATTTGAACCGGATCTTGTGTGATTGCGCCAACTAAACGACCGTCTCTGACAGCGTCTTTTTGTAATAGACCTGCGTCAAAACCAACACCCCAAATTTTGCTGGGATCTTCTGCTCTGTTACCTAAAACATGACCTGCAGCATCATTACCATTAATAAGACCTCTTGCAGCACCTTCATTTGATCCGTAGATAGCAATGACATTTTCTTCTGCGAATAAAGCTGTAGCAGAGGATGTTAAGTCAGCATCATCCGGAGTAGCTGAAATATTGACGACAAGAACTACGGAAGCTGAGGCTGCATCACCGGCTTCATACATGCTGCTTCCTACAACAGCAACTTTGTCTTCACCGACTAATTCTGTCATTTTGTCAATAAAGCCTTGTGTACGGCCAATGATAGATTCGGAGTTAGCATCTTGTGATAATACGCCGATTTTTACTTGAGCATCCGGAGTAGCAGCATTAACTTCTTCTTCAACAAGTTTGAATAATTCTTCTGCAGCTAAACCACCGGCAGCATTGTTATTCGTGGAAGCATTTGCATAGATGGAACCTTCGGGTGCACCCGGAACACCGGAGTCAAATCCGATAACAGGAATACCGCGGTTCATTGCATCTTCTAAGGATGCTTTTACGGAGTTAACGTCTAAAGCAGCTAAACAGATAGCATCAGGATCCTTATTCAAAGCATTTTCCAACATTTGAACTTGAACTTGAGTTTCAGTTTCTGAAGGCGGTCCTGTAAAGAACATGGATACACCTAAATCTTCTGCAGCTTGTTCTGCACCGGATTTTACTGCTTTCCAGAAAGCATGAGATTCACCTTTGGAAACAACTTCGATATGTATGTCACCGTCAGCAGCAGGTTTTTCAGCATCGTCTGCAGCTTCTTCAGCTTTGTCTTCAGCTTTATCTTCTGCTTTATCTTCTGCCGGAGCTTCTTCTTTTTTCTCATCTTCTTTCTTGTCACCACCGCATGCAACTGCGAAGATTGAGAATGCCAATAGTAAAGCTAAAACTATTGTTAGTTTCTTTTTCATTTACATTTCTCCTTTTTTGTACTGTTTTTGTACTGTTTTCTGTTTTTTATATTTATAACATAAAAGCATTAATGCTTTTATGTTATTAAATGAACTATACATTATGAAGATAATATTAGTTTTTTCTAAAAATGTCCAATTTATTAATTTTTTAAACTATTTGTAAACAATGATACAGTTTTTTTTGTTCAACATCAGAAATATCATCTGATAAAAATCAAATATGTTATTAATGTGATTTTATATTTCTGCGTACGTCAATGATAACAGCTATCAAGATAATAATACCGGTGAGGAATAATTGCCATTGAGCCTGCAAACCTACCTGCGGTAAACCTACCTTTAATACGCTCATCATGACAACACCGAATAATGTGCCCCAGATAGATGCAATACCACCGGCAAGAGATGTTCCGCCGATAACTGCACCGGCAATCGCATTTGTTTCTTGTCCGGCACCGAATCCGGATACGATTGAGCTGTAAGTTGCTGCATAAGCAATAGCTGCAAAACCTACAAATAAACCATGAATCAGGTAAGCGTTGAATTGATATTTTCTTACATTTACACCGGATAACCTTGTCGCTTCATAATTGGAACCTAAAGACAGGATATAACGTCCTACTTTTGTTTTGTTCAAAACAATAGACATTACTACAACAAAAATAAACAGCATCAGCAAACCGGTCGGAATATTAATTGCATTTCCTTGTTCCGGGAAAATCGTAAATTTAAACAGCTTCTTAATCCATCCGCCGGCATCAGATGCTGTAGACGGCCAGTTGGTTTTTTCCAAGTTACTTACAATTTGTCCGAAACCGGATGCCATCATTTGTGTTCCTAAGGTAGCTACGAAAGCAGGTAAACCGACATAAGCTACCAGGAATCCGTTGATAATATTAAAAACAATAGCAATCAATATCGTAGCTATCAATGCCACAATCATCGGCATATTGTGTACTGCGAAAAGACGACCGCCCAAGAGAGCAGCACAACCCATGACAGTACCCATTGATAAGTCAATTCCACCGGTAGCGATAACAAAGGTAACACCAATACCTAGGAATGCCAGATAATAAGATGAATCTAAAATCAATGTGATGATATTAATTGTTCTGAAATTTTTGGTTGCTATAAAGAAAATAAGATATAAAGCAATCATCGCTGCAAAAGCAATGAACTGCTGTGATTTTGCTATTTTACCAATACCCCCTGCTTTTGCAGGTTTATTTAAAAGTGAATTTTTACCCATTTTATACTCCTTCTCTCATCATCGCATAGCCTAGAATTTGTTCTTGAGTTGCTCCTTCGATCGGAAGAATTGCTGTGACATTTCCTTCACACATGACAACAATTCGATCGCTCATACGCAGAATTTCCTGCATCTCAGAAGAAATCATAATAATTGATTTGCCTTCATGTGCTAATTCTTGCATTAAATTATAAATTTCAGCTTTAGCACCTACATCGATACCTCTGGTCGGCTCATCAAAAATAATAATATCACTGTCTTTTAATAACCATTTAGCAATAATAACTTTTTGCTGATTCCCACCCGATAAAGTACGTACCGGTTGATCAATAGATGACATTTTGGTTTTAACTGTCTTGTTGTATTCCAAAGCATCTTGTCTTGCTTTACGGTCATTAATCAGTCCGGATTCAACATATTTGTCAATACTCGGCAAGGCTGTATTATCAGCAATAGATCTTGATACTAAAACACCATAACGTCGACGGTCTTCTGAAAGATAACCTATTCCGAGATTAACCGCCTGTGTTGTAGATTTGATTTTGATTTCCTCACCATGAAGAATGATTTTTCCTGATTCCGGATGTTCTGCACCATAAATCAAGCGTGCCATCTCTGTTCTGCCTGCACCCATCAATCCGGAAACACCGAGAATCTCACCTTTACGTAAAGTAAAGCTGACATCTTTAACCATTCTGCCGGCAGCCAGATTCTGGACCTCCAAGACTACTTCCGCATCATCCGGAACTTGTGATTCTGTTTTGACTTCTTCTGTTAATTCACGGCCTACCATCATGCTGATTAATTCATCTTTGTTGGTAGTAGCAGCTTCGGCTGTACCTACATAGGTGCCGTCTCGTAAAATTGTAATACGATCTGAAATCCGGAATACTTCATCCATACGATGAGTAATATAAATAATTCCGATTCCTTTTTCTCGTAAATCATTAATGATTACAAACAATTCTTCGATTTCAGTTTGGGTTAATGCAGAAGTAGGTTCATCAAAAACAACTATTTTTGCATCATGTGATACCGCTTTGGCAATTTCCACCATTTGCTGCTGACCTACAGTCAAGTCCCCAACCTTTGCATTAGGGTTAATATGAACTCCGATCACATCAAATAACTCTTTTGCTTTTCTGATATTCTCGCGATCATTGATCAAGAATCCGTTCATTGCTTCACGACCGATAAAAATATTTTCATATACTTTTAAGTCGTCCATCATGTTCAATTCTTGATGCACGATAACAACGCCGTCAGCTAAGGCTTCTGCTGTATTTGCATATTCAACCGGTTTACCCTCAAGGAAAACTTCACCGGAGTCTCTTTGATATACTCCCGTCAAAATTTTCATTAAGGTGGATTTACCAGCTCCATTCTCCCCCATGAAAGCATGTACTTCACCATGTTTCAAATGGAATTGAACATCTTCCAAAGCCTTAACACCGCTGAATGCTTTGTTAATATTCTTCATTTCAAGAAGTTCAGCCATAATCTCCTCCTCTTTTTTATTTTTTTAACTCTTTATTTGACAACACCTTTTTTCAAGATGATATTCGCATAAAGTGCTTCTTCACTCGTTGCGACAACTGCATATGCTTTTCTGGCCTGATCATAAAAAGCAAAGCGTTCAACATGTGCTATATTGACTTCCTCACCGGAGTTTTTGAGAATTTCTTTGTATTCTTCCCAAATAACAGGTTGATAATCATCACCGGCAGGTATTTCCATCAGGAATACGTTGTTTTCCACAAAAGTATCCAACGGGAATAATCCTAAAATTGATTTTAATAAACCAGGAACTGTCAAGCCATCACAACGTACCACCTTACGTCCCATCTCTTCCGCCGGAAAATTTCCGTCGGCCAGAACTAATTCATCGCCATGTCCCATTTCGGCCAATATTTTTAATAATTCCGGCGAGATGTTTTTCGGAATGTTTTTTAACATATTTGTCTCCTCTCTGCATTAATTACATAAATATCTATTTTTATTATTTCAATTATTATCTCTAAATCTAACAATCTTACTGAGAATTTCATTATCTGAAATTTAACTTAGCTTAAATTAAACGAATTATTTTCCGGTTTAAGATAATAAGGGTTCAATCTCCCGATAACGTTCTTGCCACAGTTCCGGATTTTGCGGAGTAAATGTTCTGTATTCAAAAGATTTTGCTACAGCATTATATGCTTCTTCGATCGAATTCCATTCGCCCAAAGCAAGCAACTGTCCGACAATATTGCCGATCGCAGAAGCTTCGTCAGGCCCTGCAACAACCTCTTTATTTAAACCGTCAGCTATCATTTGATTCAAGAAACCGATTTTTGAACCGCCACCGATAATTTGTACTCGTTGAAAATTGTGGCCGGAAATTCTTTCGATATCTTTAACCGTTTTCATATAGCCGAAAACCAAACTCTCGTAAATGCCTCTCAGTAATTCACCTGTAGTTTGCGGTTGTGTTTGATCAGTTTTCGCAATATATTCCTCAATCGAATCAATAACGGATAAGTTATCCAAATCATATTCCGCAATATTCATGAAATAGCTGAAAGGCCTGGCTTCTACCGTCATTCCGTCAGCCTCTTTATGAGTCAGACGCTTGCCGTCACGAACAGCCAACTCATCTCTCAGTTTTTCAAACAAATACAAGCCTGTAATATTTTTGAAAAACATATTCTGACCTTGAAAACCGGTTTCATTTGTCAAATCACTGGCAAAAGCTTCTTCAGTTAAAACCGGTTCATCGGTTAAACCGCCGATTAAAGACCATGTACCGGAAGACAAAAACAGACAATCCGGATCAAAAAACGCCCTGGTCACGGAAACTGCACTGGCTGTATCGTGTGAGGCGATGGAATAAACTTTCAAATCTTTATTAGTTAAATTCGGGAGCAGAGTATCTTTAGTTGAACCTACATATTCACCGTTTTTGATGACCGGTGCAAAGACGTCTGATTTCAAATCTAATTTATCGAGCAGATCAATTCTCCAACATCTGTTTTTCAGATCGAACATTTGGGAAGTTGAAGCAATTGTTTTTTCACTATATTTATTGCCGGTCAGTAAGTAATTAATCAAGTCCGGTGTCATTAAGATTGTGTCTATTTCTTCATATTTATCAAAACTGAACATCTTTAATGCCATATATTGAAAAAGTGAATTAATTGACATAATTTGATTGCCGGTCAATTGATATAATTCAAACAAATCGATCTGTTCTTTTACTTTATTAAATCCTGCAGTATGAAGAGAATCGCGATAGGAAACAGGAGTGTCAATCAAATCACCGTCAGAGTTCAGAATTCCGAAATCAACTCCCCATGTATCACAGGCAACACTTGTTAAATCGGTTTGCTGATTTATAGTATCAACAATTGTGTCGATCAGTTTATCCCATTGCCAATATCTTCGGCCATCTTTTTCGATAATTTCATGAGATAAACGCATAACTTCTTCTATCTTTAAATTGCCGTTTTCAACATAGCCCAGAATACCTCTGATGGAAGTAGCACCCATATCAATTGCCAATACCTTATTCATAATTTTCTCCCTTTGCATTTAGCTACATGATATTCTATAATACTGAATGATCTTGACGAGATACCTAAACACTTCGCAATATTGTAACATTTTTTATGCTAATTGTAGCAACTAATTAACAATTAAAAAACTAATTAATAACGATTTGTTAACTGTTTATAGTATGTATATACGTATTAATCTAACAAATTATAGAATATGTTGTTTAGATAAACAATAAAATTTAACATTTTGACCATAAGTTATTATAATAAATTACATATAATAATCAAATATAAATAACAATAATTTTTGTTCAAATAATAGATTTTACATTTTAGTTTTCATTAATGTTTTAGATAATTATAGATAAAATTAATTTTTATAAATGTTAGGAGGATTTTATGACAAAAAGTAGATTAATCGGCGGTTTTCCGGTAATCGGTATTCGCCCGGTAATTGACGGACGCAGAGGAAAACTTAATGTGCGGGAATCTCTGGAAGATCAAACAATGAATATGGCCAAATCGGCAGCAGAATTATTGAGAAATAATTTGAAATATTCAAATGGTGAACCGGTGAAAGTAGTTATTTCCAACACAACCATCGGTCGTGTTGCCGAAGCTGCAATGTGTGCTCAGCAATTCAAAGAGGAAGGCGTTGATATTACTTTAACTGTCACTCCTTGCTGGTGCTACGGTGCAGAAACTATGGATATGGATCCCATGACAATTAAAGGTGTTTGGGGTTTCAACGGAACTGAACGTCCGGGTGCTGTTTATTTGGCAGCAGTTCTCGCCGCTCATGCTCAAAAAGGATTGCCCGCATTCGGCATTTACGGCAAAGATGTACAAGATCTTGACGACACGGAAATTCCGGAAGATGTCGCAGAAAAAATGTTGCGTTTCGGCCGAGCAGCTGTCGCAGCAGCTACTATGCGCGGTAAATCTTATCTGCAAATCGGTGCAACCTGTATGGGTATTGCCGGTTCCATGATTGATAATGATTTCTTTGAATCTTATCTCGGAATGAGAACAGAATCAGTCGATGAAGTTGAAATCATCCGCCGCATGGAATTAGGTATTTATGACAAAGAAGAATATGAACAAGCATTGGCTTGGGTTAAAGAAAATATCACCGAAGGCATAGATACCAATCCGCCGGAATTGCAAAAATCACGCGAAGTCAAAGATCAGGAATGGGAGTTTTCCGTTAAAATGGCTCTGATTATCCGTGACTTAATGGTCGGCAATGATAACTTAGGCAAGGGCAACGAAGAAGAAGCTGTCGGTCATAATGCCATCGCAGCCGGTTTCCAGGGTCAAAGACAATGGACCGACTTCTATCCGAACGGTGACTTTGCAGAATCTATTCTCAATACACCGTTTGACTGGACAGGTATACGTGAACCTTATATTGTAGCTACGGAAAATGACACATTGAACGGTGTCGGTATGCTATTCCTTAACCTGTTAACCAATCGTTCGCAAATCTTTGCCGATGTCAGAACTTGCTGGAACGGCGATTCCGTAAAACGCGTTACAGGTTATGAGATTTCCGGTTACGCTAAAGAAGCAGACGGTTTCTTACACTTAATCAACTCCGGTGCAGCAACAATCGATGCTTGCGGTCAAGTTAAAGATGAAGACGGAACACCTTGCATGAAACCTTTCTGGGAAATGACCGATGAAGATGTTCAAGCTTGCCTGGATGCTACAACATACTGCCCGGCAAATAACGGCTACTTCCGCGGCGGCGGCTTCTCCTCCCGTTTTGAAACCAGAGCCGAAATGCCCGTTACAATGATTCGTTTGAATTTAGTTAAAGGTTTAGGTCCTTGCTTGCAAATCGCTGAAGGCTGGACAGTAGAGCTTCCGGAAGATGTATCCGACGTATTATGGAAACGTACAGACTACTCCTGGCCAAGCACCTGGTTTGCTCCGCGTGTAACCGGTGAAGGTCCGTTCAAATCAGCATATGATGTTATGAATAACTGGGGTGCCAACCACGGTGTTATCAGCTACGGTCACGTAGGTGCTGACGTAATTACTTTAGCTTCTATCTTACGTATTCCGATCAGCATGCATAACGTTCCTGAAGAAGATATCTACCGTCCGGCAGCCTGGAATGCATTCGGCATGGATAAAGAAGGATCTGATTTCAGAGCTTGCAAAACTTACGGACCTTTATACAAACGTATTTAATCCGATTGTATAGTTTAACTCTGATCCCAAATTCAAAGGAGTGTCTTCTGTAAGGCACTCCTTTTTCAGTAGCTTGTTGTTTTTGTCAGCAAGTTTTTAATATAAAAAAGCCGTCTCTAAGTTTTAAAAAACGAGACAGCTCTTTTTGTGTTTTATAAAGATTAAATAATTATTTCTTTTGATTCCAAATAATGTCTGAAACTAATAAATCTTTTTCAAATTGAACCGGGTCTGTTTTTTCATTGATATGAACAAATTCTATATCCATCATACGGGCCCAGTCCCGCATAATTTCAACCGTACAATCATAGCTTAAAACTGTATGATGCGCACCACCGGCCAAAATCCAACATTTTATTCCTTCTTTAAAATTCGGTTCCGGTCGCCACATTACTCTGGCTACCGGTAAATTCGGCATCGTTTGAGGAGGCTTTACACATTCAATATCATGAACAATTAATCTAAACCTGCCACCCATATCTACTAAACTGACAACAATAGCCGAACCGGCCTTGCCTTCAAATTTAAGTCTGGCAGGTGGTTGACGATCACCAATACCCAGTGCATGAACTTCAATTTCAGGCTTCTCAGCTGCTACTGAAGGACAAATTTCCAGCATATGGGAACCTAAAACTAATTGATTGGTAAAATCATAGGTATAATCTTCCATGAAGGTGGTGCCACCATCCATATCAACTGTCATAGCTTTCATTACTGCTGTTAAAGCACTGGTTTTCCAGTCACCTTCTCCGGCATAACCATAACCGTCAGACATCAGATTTTGGCTGGCTAAACCGGATAATTGTTCCAGACCATAAAGATCCTGGAAGGTATTGCTAAACGCTTTGCAACCTTCTTCATCCATCATTCTTTTCATAGCAATTTCTTCTTTTGCCTGATAACGGATTGACTCGATGTCTTCTGTCGCTATTTCATATTTCTCTTGATATTCCTGCATCTTAGCATCAACATCTTCATCAGAAACAGCTTCCATGTATTCAACCATCGTGCCTACCGGCCATGTGTTTACTTCCCAGCCGAATTTTATTTGAGCTTCAACTTTGTCACCCTCGGTAACCGCCACTTCACGCATATTATCGCCAAAACGCATCACTTTTAAATCTTTACTGAAATGATAACCGACAACAGCACGCATCCAGATTGCAATTTCTTCCAGTGCCTCTTCATCTTGCCAATAACCGAAAACAACTTTTCTCGGCAAACGCATTCTCGCACCGATAAAACCATGTTCTCTGTCACCATGTGCACTCTGATGTAAATTCATATAATCCATATCAATTTCCTCGTTAGGAATTTCTTTGTTAAATTGAGTATGGAAATGTAACCATGGTTTTTGTAACAAATTCAAGCCATTAATCCACATCTTACTGGGGCTGAATGTATGACAATAAGTAATAACACCTGCACAACATTCATCATTATTAGCTTCCAGGGCTACAGATTTAATCTCTGCAGAAGTTTTCATTGTGTCTTTATAAACAACTTCATATGGTAATTTTTTTCCGGCATTTAACCCTTCAACCATAATCTTGCTGTTTTTTTCTACCCGGGCTAATGTTTCTTCTCCATAGAGAAATTGACTGCCTACGACAAACCAGAATTTATAATTAATCATTGTTACTCCTTTTCCTTCGTATTATTTAATCACTCTCAGATTTTTCCTGTCCATAGTTAAAGCAACAACAATTAAGAAAATAATTCCTTGTACCAATTGCTGAGTTGCAGATTCCGTAAATACCATCGGTAAGCTTTTTTCCAATACACAATATGATAAAACACCCGTTATAATATTAGAAAAACGTGCCTTTGAACCACCATTGATAGGCATACCGCCTAGGACAAGAGCTATCAAGATTTGCGTTTCCATTTGTGTGCCGGCAGTACCTGTAATAGAGCCTACTTTTATAACATTTAAGAAAGCGGCTAATCCTGTTAATGCACCTGCTGCAACAAATACCAAAAATTTGACTTTTTCAGGTCTGATACCTGCAAAACGTGCTGCATTTTCATTGGCACCTAATGCTTTTAAATCAATTCCCAGTCGGGTAAATCTAAATAGAAAGAAACCTATGATTATTATAATGATTGTTACAGTTGCCTTTAACCAAGTCTGATTTAAAGAAACCACATTCGGTCCCGCAGCTACCGGTCCATTGGTCGTGATATATTCACATAAGCCTCTGAATAAATACATTGTACAATGTGTAACAATGAATGATGCCAGACGGAATTTCACATGGAAGAATCCGTTTATAGCGCCCATCAGAGCTCCTCCGGCTATTCCGGCTACGACTGCTAACGGAATGCTATAGAAAGAAACCCAACTAAAAATAATAGAAGAGAATCCTAAGATAGAGCCCTGAGAGAAATCAAGACCGCCAACTGTCATAATCATAAATACGCCTGTTGCTGCAATCATCAAAACATATACTTGTCCTAAAATCAGTTTCAGATTGCTGGGCTGAATGATTCGCCCATCCGTTAAAATTGTAAAAGCTATTACAATAACAATTAATCCCATATAAGGCATTAAACCGGCCAGGAATGGTTTGTCGCGCAAAGAGCTTAGCTTGTTTTTAAAGTTTTTATTTACACTCACTTGTTCTTTTCCCATAAACCTAACACCTCAAACCATCTTCTCTATAAGATCTTCTTCATTCAAATCAGGAGATCTCAAAAATTCACCGTTTATTTCTCCATTTTTCATGATAATTATACGATCAGACATCCCGATTAATTCTTGCATTTCCTCTGATATCATGATGATGGATTTTCCTGCTTCTTTGAGTTCTGCCATTAAAGCATAGATATCTGCTTTAACCCGAACATCAATACCTCTGGTCGGACTATCCAGTACCAAGATATCCGAATCTCTTCCGATCCAGCGAGCCAAGACTACCTTTTGTTTATTTCCGCCGGACAATTGAGACACATGTTGATATATATCACTCATACGTACATTCATATTTTCCGCTTGTTCTCGGGCAAATCCATCCAGTTTTTTATAAGATTGGATACCTTTATTCGATAATCTATCGAGTGACGGTATGCAGATATTATCTCTGATCGAACTTTCTAAAACGATGGATTCATTATCCCTGTCTTTAGATGCATAGGCTATAGAATTATTGATAGCTGTCTGTATATCATTGATTTCAGTACCGTTTGCTAATTTAACAGTTCCTTTTCTGCCATAAGCAGCACCAAAGATTGCTTTACCTACTTCTCGCATACCGCAACTGGACAAACCGCCGATTCCCAAGATTTCACTTTTCTTCAATTGGAAACTGACATCTTTAACAGAGCCGGGAACTGAGATGTTTTTCACTTCTAAAACAACATCATCAGATAATGCCAGTTCGTAGTCTTCTCTGTAGTAATGCTCACCTAATTCACGTCCGACCATCAATCTTTTTAAATCATCTTCTGTGGACTCATCGGATTCTACAGTCGTAATATACTCACCGTCACGAAGTACAGAAACCCGATTGGTTAATTCTAATACTTCCAGAAGATCATGCGAAATAAATATGACAGTACCACCTTCATCTCTGATTCTTTTAATATGAAAATAAAGTGCATCTCTGCCCTTTTGGCTTAAGGCAGTTGTCGTTTCGTCAATAACAACTACTTTAGGTTTAAAATATGTTGCCTTTACAATTTCAACTAACTTACGATCTTCAAAACTATACAATTCAATTTTGGCAGATGCATTTATATGCCCGAAACCATAATCGTTTAAATATTTTTGTGCTTGTCTGTTCATCTCTCCTGAATTTTTGATACCCATTTTTACAAAATTATCTTCATTACCGAGAAAAATATTCTCAGCAACCGATAATCCCGGCAAGGTACCCATTTCCTGAACGATGATCGAAACTCCTAACCTGTTAGCTTCCACTATATTTTTAGGTGCAATTTCTTGACCCTCTAAAATAAACTTACCGGAAGATGGCTCATGAATACCGCAGAGCATAGAGCTGAATGTACTTTTTCCTGAACCGTTTTCTCCGATTAATCCATGAATTTCACCGGATTCAAAACTAATTGATGCATCCTTTACAGCATGGGTGCTTCCGAAATGTTTATTAATATCAATACTTTGTAATACTACTTTTCCCATTTCTTCCCCCTTACTTCACAACGGATCCTTGTTTGCCACGATTGGTTAAAGTTACAATTGCCAGCAGGACAGCACCGGTAGCAAATGAATTAATTGTTGTCGGAACATTTAAACTTACCAAACCGTTGAAAATTAAAGTAACTATAAATTCACCGATTACTATTGCTAAAACCGGAACATTGTATTTTTTAAATGCCACACCGAAGAATGTACCCATCAGCGGTCTGAAGTTTCTTTCCATAGAAGCCATACCGGTTACTGCTAACATTCCGCTTCCGTAACTTACTGTTAATAAAGCCATGATTCCCACAAAAAAATGCAAAAAAACAAAGCCTAAAAATTTATATTTACGTACATTTGTACCCATCATTTTTGCAACAGTTTCATTGGAACCGATCGCATTGATATAAGTTCCTATTTTCGTATAATGCAGAATAAACGACATTAGGAAAAATGCTGCAAAAGCAACAATATAATTCCAGGGTGCACGATTAAGGATCAGCAAATCTGACGGAAGCTTTCCCGGATTCGGCGAAGGATCGATGTTTATAACATAGTTGGCAACGCTTTCAAGAATTAACATTAAGCCAACGGTAACAATCATTGACGGAATCTTCAGAAATGTATATAAAGATCCGTTAAAAGCTCCAATTAAAATACCGGATATCAAACAACCAAGTACCAGCCCGGGCAAACCCCAGGAACGGGATAATAATACTCCCAATAAGGCTGATAACACCACATTTGCTCCAACTGAGAAATCAAATAATCCCATTACAACAATAAAATAAAAACCACATCCACCAACTGCATACTGAATACTTGTTTGTAAATAACCTGCCATTAATGTACCGGTTCCGAAATTGCCGGGAGCTAAAATTTTAAAGAATAACCATACAACTACTGTAATGAGCAACAATAAAGTTACGCCATAGTATTTTGTGGTTTTAAATCTTTGTAATTTATTACTCATATATTTCACCTTATAATTTCTTCATATGTAAATTACGGGACTGCACAGTCCCGTAATTTTGAATTCAATTAATAAATTTTATTTAGCATGTCTTTCAGCAGCATCTTCAATTGATAATTTGGAAGCAGCCGTCTCCAAATCTTCAAAACTCATGTCTGCCAATTCAGCAATTTCTTCTTGTGTGTACGGCAAGGTTTCTACAAAATATTTATCATAGTCTGCATAATCTTCAACAGAAGCTACGAAAATATACGGGAACAAAATATCATAAAAGCCATCTGTAGGAACTTCATATTCACCGCGAATTGCATTATAAACCATCAAGAATGCAAATAACGGATCACTGAAGTGACCGCCTGATTCAGCAGACATACCGCCGGACTCTAATTGTTCTTTAAGGTCAGGTAAAAAGTCAGTGGAAACAACTTGAATTTTTCCTTTCAAACCTAAGGAATCGATAGCAGCCAAGGCACCAACTAATGTGTCACCGCCGCCGCCTGCAGCGATTAAAGAATCGATATCAGGATTGGCATTGATGATAGCTTCTGTTGTTGCACGACCTGTATCAGATGTTGTTCCGCCATATTGAGGTTCTAATAATTCTACCGGATCATCTGCATTTGCCGCATTCCATTCTTCAACGCCTTTTTTATAACCTTCCCAACGTCCCAGGAATGTGGCATCCCCTGCTTCCCAACCTAATAAACCGATCTTACGGGCACCTTTTTCAGCAAGAATATTAACAAGCGTAGCACCATTGCTTACTTCATCTTCATGAACTGCTCCAACATAATACGGAGATGATTTTGCTAATTCATATTCTGCGGGGTTACTTTCCTGATTTATGGAACGGAAGAATTGCGCAACATACATTTCATTATCATTTGCAGTATTAATAACGGATGTCATCTCTGCTGATGCCGAGTTACAAATAACAATACCGTCACATCCTGCGGCTGCTAAAGTTTCTGCCGATGCAGTTACTTGTTCGGATATATGAGCTTGATCAACATACATAATCTCTACATCTAATGCTGCTGCCGCTTCATCTAATATTCTTTTACATTGACTGCCTAAAGTATCCGTTGAACTCCAAATAGATACTCCGATTTTGATTTTACCATCAGACGATTCTTTTGCTTCAGTTTCTTCTGCTGCCTCTTCTCCGGCTTCTGTCTTAACTTCTTTCTCTTCCGATGTATCTGCTTTTTTGTCATCAGAGCCACCGCAAGCAACAAGTCCTAAAGACATAACAATTACCAGAACTAATGCCAATATTCTTTTCATTCTTCTTCCTCCTGAAATGATTTTTTTACAAGCTTAAATATCTGTCTTAAGCTTTGTTACTCTTCATACACTGCATCTCTTTCTAAATATATTTTTTCCCCAAATTATTTAGTAAATTATTGCAGCATATGTTTAGTTATTAATACAGTATTTAAATGGTGTAAGTCAAATAAAAACACCTTAAAAACACTTTTATGGCTCATTGAACAGATTAAGAATAACGCTTTTGTGCATTAAGCGAATAAGACGATTTGGGTTTACTAAATCAATTTATAAATTTAGTAAATTTAGTAAATTAATTTACCCGTTGAATTTTTTCACACTGTTGCGTTCTATTAATTTTGTGGAAATAGTAATGCGGCTAAAACCATTCAGATCAGATTCAATGCTATTGTATTCATTCATTCTTTGATATAACAGGGACATTGCCATGTTACCAAGTTGGCTTTTCATCACCCTGATAGTTGTAAGAGTCGGATCAACCATTGTGCAAATCGGCATATCATCATAGCCTATGATAGAAACATCTTCCGGAACACGATAACCTTTTGTTTTCAATGCTCTGATACAAGCCGCTGCAATAATATCATTATCCGCAAAATATGCTGACAACGGTTTATTAGAACTCTCTAACCAAGAGAGCATATCTTCATAAGCTTTCTCAGAAGCAATATTCACATCAACAATTTGTAATTCTTTTTCCTTGCTGATGCCAAACTCTTTACGTGCCTTTATTAAGCCGAATAATCGCTCTTCAAAATTGTCAATACGGCTTTTTGAACGTAAATATCCTATATCCGGATGTCCTTTGTTTAATAAATACATTGTGGCATTATAGGCACCTTGAATACTGTCAGAAACTACGCAATCAACGTCGTACTTAGTAGTTGCATTATCAACCAATACAATCGGTAATTCGTGATTGCCCATTCCATAATCAAAAGCTTTTTTAATATCATTATCTTTCATCTCTGTGGCTAAAATAATTAAGCCATGTACATCTTTAGACATTGTTTTCATTTGTTCTACCCAATCACCATCTGAATAAAAATAATTGATAATGACATTTATATTTAATTCTTTGGCTTTATTTTCAATACCGCGCAGAACTATTGAATAAAAAGAAGTTTCCTTAACAGTATCTCCGTTTTTTATAAAAATAACATAGCGAATGTTTTTACTTGCAACAGCCCTGGTATGATTCTTTATAGAATACCCGCATCTGATTGCTTCAGCTAAAACTTTTTCTCTGGTAGAAACACTAACTCCGGGTTTATCATTCAGAGCCAATGATACAGCTGACTGAGAGATACCGAGTCGTTTTGCTATTTCTTTCGCAGTTATTTTCATATAAATACCACCTTAAAAATGAATACTCTGACTATAAGCTATATATCTATTTTGTTTTTTGCTTTTAAAATTTCTATATACAAAATAATCTGAATTTGAAAATTTCTATAAAAGTATATCAAATAAACATATCTGAAACTAATATACTTTTTCTATTGATTCTTATTCTTTTAACAATTGTTTAAAAATCAAATCCTGCATAGTAAAGTAATCGTCAACTATATAATCTGCTCCGGCTTGCTCCAGCTCTTCTTCTGAACAGGCTGATGTAAAACCTATCGTTATCATTCCGGCTGCCTTTCCTGATTCAATTCCTGCTGTTGCATCTTCTATTACTATGCAGTTGGCAGGTTCAACTCCGACTTTTTCTGCTGCCAACAGATAAATATCCGGAAACGGTTTTTTTCTTTCTATTTCACTTCCGGTAATAATTGAATCAAAATCATTAAAACCGAGTGCTTTTATATTCGCTTCGACTTTAATTAAATCTGCTGAGCTGGCAACAGCCATTTTTACACCTTTGGATTTTAATGTCTTTAACAAATCTATTGTTCCGGGAAATGTTTTTACGTATTTTTCGGATTCGGCGATATACCGAGCATAAACTTCATGCTTAATTTCGGGATTATATATGTATCCGTATTTACGAACAACTTCACCAAGATAGGTATCTTCTCCCGTACCGATATATGGAGTAAAATCCTCCGGATTTGCCGGAATATCAGCCTCTCGAAATACTTCAGCCGCGACTTGTGCCAAAGCCGGTTCGGAATCAACCAAAACTCCGTCACAATCAAATAAAATTGCATATTCTTTTTTCATAGTTTTCCCTTTATTAATTTTTGTTTATTTCCGGCATTCGATTGTACATCATTAAAAGCTTATTTGATTATTTCTCCACATGTTCTGCAATATTCATCATTGGCATCAACCTTATTGCCGCAATTTCCACAAAAATGAATTCGTCGTTTGTTTGCTTCTTGATCCAATTGAAATTGTTGAACTGCTTTCGATACATTTTGTTTGCCGGTATCAGAGCTCGATCCGGATTGATGCACTGTTTGTGGATTATTATAATGTCCGACTGCTTGATTAACACCTTTTTGTTGATGTTTTTTATCTTTTTTTAGTTGTTTTTTATCTTTTTTAACACGTTTTTCAGTCAAAATTTTTATATTATAATCTTTGACTAACTGACGACGATCGGATTTTTTCGGATAAGCAAATTTAATCAAAGAACGTTTTTTGAGTAAAGATAAAACTACAACCAAAAGGGTTATCAGTAATACAACAATAACAGCCAATAGAATATAAATAAAAGTATTTGAGATGTACTTGATAATTGTTGTCAAGATAACGCCTGAAGTTGACATATTTATAACCCCTCCTGTTTCTGAAATACTGATTGTTCCTTTAGCCATTCCACACTGCCAATGGTAATAGCTGTTGCTTGATAAATTATCGAATTGAACTTTACCTTCATCAGATACCGGAGCACTGGCAATATAATTACCTTGCCCATCGATAACACTTACAGAATACCCGCTCAATCCTTTATCCAACATTAAAGTTGTTGCTATATTTTCTTTAATTTCAAAAGAATCAACTGTTTCAATAATCGCACCTGATACCTCAGAAGATTCCAAAACTTTTGTATAAGATCCTCCGGTATCTTCCGCCAAGTTTTTTAAGAAATCTAAAGCTTCTTCATTATCGCCGATCACAATCGAGTATACCGACCAAAAATTTTGATCCGGTAAAACCGTATCTACTGTCGAGTGTTCTTGATCGATCGAGATTGAATTAGTCTTGAGAACATTTAAGATATCATCATAAGTATAGTTTGTATTAGGTTCGGGATCCAGAGCAGGTGCATCACCCATCAGAATAATAAACCTGGAACTGTTGTCCCGCCAATTCATTCTGCAAGCTGTCATTAAACCGGAAAATACTGTTTCCGGATCATCACCTCCATAGCCTAAACCTACTTCATCCAAACTTTGAGAAATTACCCCGGCATTATTTGTGAACGGCATTAATATTTTCGAGGGATAATCAGCAGTATCACCGGTTCTCTCCGGAAAATCCCGATAAGATACAAATGCAATTCTATAGTTTTCAGATTTATTTTGAACTGCTGTAATAATATCCGAAATACTGTCTTTTACATCTGCGATATCATCTTCCATTGATCTCGTAGTATCAATCACAAAGCATAAATCCAAACCGGCTTTTTTACCTGATATAATCGGAATATTTTCATCGCTTTCCGTATTGAGTGCAATATCTGCCGCTGCATCAGCTTGTATTAACGGTTTACCATGTGTCGCATCGTACTTATAATCACCGGTTGCTGTATTGATAATTATGTTCTTTAACTGGGGTCCGGTTAAATCCGGATTCAGCTGTAACAATAATCCTGCTAAACCGCTAACATGTGGTGCTGCCATAGATGTACCATCTTTTGGTACAATTTTACCGTCCCAAGACAAGCTGTAAACCCTCTCGCCCGGTGCGACAACATCTACCCTTTCACCTACTTCCGAAAAACTTGAATAAAATAGTCCTGAATTCTGATGAAGACCTACCGAACCCACCACAACAATGCGGGAACTTACATTTTCATTGCTAATTCCGGCAAATTGATTAGACCATTTTGCATCAGATAAAATTGATTCAAGTTCTTGAGAATTATATTGAGGCGGAATATCCCATTTATTATACCAAGTATAGCCATATTCACTGCTTTCATCTTTAAAAAATTGCTCATTCGAGGTATTTCCTGCCGCAACACAGAGTAAAAAATCATAACCGTTATCTACAAGATTTTTTAAGCCTGTTTCAGCTTGACTTTGAGCAGAATTGATAACATCTATTGCTTTTGTTACACCTTTTTGAGCAGCAAAAATTAATTCATACCCGAAACCGGCAGAATAATTAATAGCTTTCACTTTCTCATCCACTACCATTTTATTAATCAGCGCTAAAATACCAAAGGTTGTACTGTTAAGCTTGCCGCTAATTAACTTATTATTGGTGCAAATTCCTGAAATAGCCTTTTTATTATTGAACGTTGCCGCCATTGTTCCGGCGACATGCATACCGTGATCGGATGTCGAACTTTTATTATCAGTTACCGCTTGCTCCAGATGAACCACTTCTTTTAAATCTGCAGAGTTGTTTTCTAAAGAAGAATCAATGATACCTAAACTTGCTTTTGTATCATTATCAATTTTCGCCCATGCCTGAGGTGCGCGAATCGCTTCCACGCCCCAATTTCTGCCTCTAGGCTTTTCTGTCCATTCTTCTTTAACTGTTTCATCTTCATACCACGGATCATCGGGAATCAGGAACTTAGTTTCATACTCAATCACTTCATTGAGATTCACAATCTCAAAAAAGTTTGAATTATTCAAAACAGTCAATAATTTATCTATTGCTGCATAGTCCTCATAATCGGAAAAAGATATTCTATATAGCTGCATCTCTTCAAGATGTTCTATAATTTCTCCATTATACCGGGATATCAGGTCTTCAACCTGTTGTTTGGTCGTATTTTTTTTAGAGAACAGCAGTATTTCTCCTTTCAGAAATTTGCGCCCGCTTACCGGATCCACTATAATATTTTCTTCTGCAGGAAGCTCCGAACGATAAGGCTGATCAGCTTCACTGCTGTAAACAACTGCTTGTGAACTGACAGGACCAAAATCTTTCAACATAAAATGAGCAAGAGTTATACATAGCAAAAAAATTATCAGAAACATCAATATTGCTATTAGAATTTTTTTCACTATAACCCCTGCTCAATAAATTATCTGACAAAACATCAAATTTATGTCAATTAAAGTTTAATGAGTTTTATATATCGCAAATCTCCAAAAATCTTAGATTATTTGATATCGCTATATTGCGAAGTTTTCCAAAACATATTTTTCGGCTTCGGCATTCCATATCTGATTACTTCTCGACATGATTTCCGCCAGATCAGCAAAACGTTTATCCGTTTTACCTTTTTCTGCAAAATCTTCAATCGCAGTCAATTCGATCTTACAGTGCGGATATACCATTTTTTTGCCACCCGGAATAGCCGGCACATTATTTGTGACATAGGCTACATCATCCAGACCTAAAATATGGGTAACCATCGGTGCTACATCAAGTTTTCCTTCGGAAATCAATCTGGTCGCTTCACGTAAGTCTTCATTGTTGCCGCCGGAATTACCGACTAAATGATGATTGTTATAGTGAACGTCATACATATTGATCGGTACTGAGAATGCAGTATCGGAAGGACCGGAAAAGAAATTGATGCAACCGTCATAACGCAGCATAGCTTGAGATTGCTGGATTAAAGCCGGAACCGGTGCAAAAATAACTATATCGTCATAACCTTCATCATCGGTAAATGCCATCATTCTTGCCACAGCATCATCACCTGAAGTGTTCATATATTTCAATTCGAAGCCTAATTCTTCAGCTGTTGCCGGCGTATAAATACTCTCTGCACGATCAAGTCTTTCTTGATTAATATCCGTAACTAAAACGCGTTTTGCTTTTTTACCTTCCCGTGCCATGGCGAAAACATAAGCGATTGCCGATAAGCCCATCGGACCGACTGAAGCAATTAATGCTAAATTTCCATCTTCTTTCATGCCCATTACATGATCATATGATCCTTTTTCAGTATGATGGTAAAGAGAATTGAAACCGCCGATTACCGTACTGACCGGTTCGGTCAGAGAACCAGCGAAAAATGCTTCTCCGTCATATGGCAACAAGCAGTCCATTTCCATGATTTCAGCAGGCATATTGCCGTATGTTGCATCACCGCCATATTGTGTGTAGGAATATCCGGGAGCTTCGAGTGAACCGTTTTTATTGTGAGCAGGCTGGACGACAAATTTATCGCCTACATGATATTTACCTTCCCAATCTTTGCCGACTTCAACGATCTCGCCGCAAATCTCATGCCCCACAATAACCGGATTTTCTGCAATATCGTCAGGTACACGTACATGGTCAGCACCCTGATTTGCTGCTTTATATGAGCTCATACAAATGCTGTCAGTTACATTTTTAACTCTGATTTCATTATCTTTTAAAGGAGCCAATTCAAACTCTTCCAATCGCAAATCATTCTTTCCATACAAACGCACAGCTAATGTTTTCATAAATCCTCCTAAAATTTCCTGCGGTTTTTCAGCAGTAATAATTATTCTGCAATTATCTGGTTCATTACAGTTACTATGCAGCTTTGATGATTTTCCGCATTTCTCTGCAAAATTTTTTAGTATAAAATTTCATTTAATTGTAGCACACAAAATCTTTATTTGACAGATCAACGGTTACTGAAAATCAGCAACGGAAAGAAACTGCAGCAACTCAAGTGACTGAGTTGCAAACGGTTTTTTCTGACAAACATGCGGCTGCAACCGGAAATATTCCGATTGTAATTCAAACAACCAAGCATTACGGTTTTTCTATTTTAATGCTTCAACTGCTGCTCTTTGAATAGCCAGGGAAGCCTTGTATTTAGCCAAGAACTGATCGAAGCCCTGCATATCTTCCGAATTAGGTTCAATGGTCACGGATTTTTGTTTGCTGAATACTCGTTCTTCCAGGAATTCTTCCAGAGTCAGATCAGTATTGTCTTTTTCTTCCGATTGACTTTCAAGCAAAAATAATGCTAAAAGTGCCATGCCCCACGCACCACCTTCACCGGCACTGTCCATAACGGAAATCGGAGTTTTCAGAGCATTAGCCATCAAGGTTTGCCCTACACGCTCTGTTTTAAATAAACCGCCGTGACCTAACATTTTGTCTATCTCTACAGATTCTTCTTCAGTTAAAATATCCATACCGATGCGCAAGGTTGCCATCGTCGAATTCAGCATTGCCCGCATATAATTCGCCAGGTTAAAGTCGGCATCCGGTGTTCTCACAACTAAAGGACGACCTTCTTCAAACTTGGTAATATGTTCGCCTGAGACATAATTATGAGTAATGATACCGCCACAATCTTTATCTCCCTCTAATGCCGATAAATAAAGTTCTTGATATAGTTTTCCCGTAGACACATCCAAGCCCAATCTGACGAAAAGTTGTTCAAATACTCTGACCCAGGCATCAAAATCACTTGTACAATTATTACAATGAACCATTGCCACAGGCGAACCGCTCGGTGTAGTCACCATATCGATTTCTTCATGAACTTTTGTCAATGAATGTTCCAGAACTATCATGGCAAAGATAGAGGTGCCTGCACTGACGTTGCCGGTACGTTTCAAGACACTGTTAGTTGCCACCATGCCGGTTCCGGCATCTCCTTCCGGCGGAGCCATGGGAATTCCTGCTTCCAGTTTACCGCTGGGGTCCAGCAACTTAGCCCCGGCTTCAGTTAAACATCCTGCCGTTTCGCCTGCACCCAAAACCTTGGGTAAAATGTCCGCTAATTGCCATGAAAAATTCTGTTCAGCAATCAGAGCATCAAATTTTTCAATCATTTGCTGATCATAATCATTTGTTAAATCGGAAATCGGGAACATACCGGAAGCATCGCCTACTCCCAACACTTTTTCGCCCGTTAATTGCCAATGTACATAACCTGACAATGTGGTAAAATAATCAATCTCCCTGACATGACTTTCTTGATTCAAAATAGCATGATAGAGATGAGCAATGCTCCAGCGTTGCGGAATATTGAAATCAAATTCTTTGATCAATATTCCGGTGGCATCTTCCGTCATCGTATTACGCCACGTTCTGAAAGGAGTCAATAATTCATTGTTTTTATCAAAAGGCAGATAACCATGCATCATCGCAGAAATACCGATTGAGCCGAAAGTGGTCAATTCGATGCCATACTTGGTTTCTACATCTTTGGCCAAATCCTGATAACTGTTCCTGATTCCTGCCCAGACATCAGGCAAAGCATATGTCCAAATTCCGTCAACAAGTTGATTTTCCCATGAATGATTACCCTGAGCCAAAATCTGACCGTCGAAATCAATCAATACCGCTTTAATTCTTGATGAACCCAGCTCTATTCCTAAAGCCGTTCTACCGTTTTGAATTTCGTTGATTTTACTCATATTTTTATTTCACCTTCCTTTACTCTTCTAGGCTTACTTTTAACGATTCGGCAACAGATCAATTAAAAAGATAGAATTTAGCGTTTTAATGAAATGTAATACTATGCGAAATGACAGATTACTTAATTTTATAATTCGCAATCAGTAATAAAAATATTCTACTTAACTAAATTTATCTTTTGAGATAAAATTTCAATTGTTTAAACATCTGTCTTTCATTGGATTTTATCATGAATAACTAATCAAAGACAATTTGTCGGCACATATAAGAAATGTTGCAAAATTCATTTTCCGGTTTACCGAATATATCAATATTAGCTAAATCGATTACAAAGCCGGCTCTGACCAGATGCCATTTTTTCATCTTTTTTTTATTTGTTACTTCTCTCTGACGGAAAATTTGAATGTGGTGGTGAATTCTTGGGGTTTATCCTTTGTTACAATTGGTTGTAAGAATTCCGGATGATTCAAAGCGTCGGGGAAAAATTGAGTTTCAAGACAGAATCCGCTTCTGATTTTATAAGTTTGACCGGTTTTTCCGATCAGACCTTCGGCAATGGAATTGCCGGTGTACAGCTGAACACCGGGACTATTCGTTGTCATTTCAAGCTGGATTCCTGTATCTGGCGAATAAGCAACTGCATCAACCGGAGATTTGTCTGTTAAAACATAATTATGGTCAAAACCGTTACATAGTTTCAATTGTTCATAGTCAGCCTCAATATCTTCACCAATGGTTTTAAATTCTCTGAAATCCAATGGTGTAGCTTCGACCGCTAAGAAATTTCCGGTTGGAATAATCGCTGAATCTACTTCGGTAAATTGCTCCGCATTTATTTTGAGATAATGATTGAGAATTGTCGATGAGCCGTCTCCGTTCAGATTAAAATAGGAATGATTGGTCAAGTTTGCCAAACTCAGATCCGGAGTTGTTACTTTGTAGTCAATCACCAATTCATTGGAGTCCGTCAAATCATAACTCACATAACATGTAACTTCACCGGGATAATTACCTTCGCCGTCCGGGCTGTCCAATTTAAAAATAAGTTTTTCCTGATCATCGGCACATTGCCAGATTTTTTTCGAAAACCCTTCTGAACCGCCATGTGAATGATGCCCTTTTGCTCCGACTTCCAATTGAATCGTTTCACCTTGCCAGGTAAATTTGCCACGATTGATCCGATTGGCAGAACGACCGACTACCGCACCGAAATATCCGGGATTAGTTAAATATACTTTCGGATCCTGATGACCCAGAACAATATCGGTCGGTTTGCCGTTACGATCAGGAACATAAAGCGACCGGATTACACAACCTAAATCCAGGACTTCCATCGTCATACCCGAATTATTGGATAAAGTATATTGACTGACTTGTCTGCCCTGATCTTCGAAAAGAGTTTGTTTCGTAATATTCATTTTTTCAGCCTCTCTTTTTTAATCTTGTTTTCTGATTTTAAGAATACAGTTTTTTCAGCATTTTTTCCTATTTTACATTTATATAAAATTATCATTCCATTTAATATTAAAATCAACAATAACAAAAACAAATAATAGAAGACAAGATTATCGAGAAACAATGGCATAAAAAAATTCAAGGTAATTAAAAAATTCATAAGTTAAGTTCTTTAATTATCTTGAATTCTTATTTCAGATATAAATATCAATTGCAAATATTTTTATGCCATGTTTTTATCAAACAAGGAATCAGGTTTTTCTATTGTCTAATCAAAATATGTAAGGAATCAGCTATCCGAAACCATCAGAATCGGATAGCCGATTTCCGTGTTTTATAATCCTGCACACATTAAATCATTAATAATTGCGTTAAGATACTCCTGACGTCCGGACGGCAACGGTTTTTCTTCCAGGTTCAAAGCGTATTGCTCAAGCTCTTCTAACGATGCTGTACCTGCAACAACTTTTGCGCCCAGGCCTTCGTTATAACTTGAATATCTTTCTTCGATAAAGGAATCAATTCTTCCATCCTCTATGATTTTCGCAGCAAGTTTCAGACCTAAAGCAAATGTGTCCATACCGGAAATTAACCCTATGGCATTATCCAATTCATCACTTGAAGGTCTGCGTAATTTAGAATCAAAATTGATGACACCATATTCCAAACCGCCGTTTTTCAATACTTCATACATACTGAGGGCAACCGATCTTACATCTTTCGGGAATTCATCAGTATCCCAGCCAACCATCGTTTCCGCATGATTGGCATCTAAAGAACCTAATAAACCGTTAATTCTGGCTACCCGGATTTCATGCTCAAAAGTGTGTCCGGCTAAACTTGCATGATTACCTTCCAAGTTCAATTTGAAGTCATCTTGCAGCCCATATTTCTGAATAAAAGAAATTGCAGTACTGGCATCAAAATCATATTGATGCATTGTCGGCTCTTTCGGTTTAGGTTCAATATAGAATGTTCCTTTGAAACCCTGAGCTCTGCCATATTCAACAGCCATTTTGTAAAAACGGGCAAGGTTATCTAACTCAAAGGCCATATCTGTATTGAGTAAAGTCTCATATCCTTCACGGCCTCCCCAGAATGTATAGCCGATACCGCCAAGTTTAATGGTTGCATCAAGTGCATTTTTGACTTGACAAGCAGCACTTGCATAACTGTTCAAATATGGAGAAGTTGCTGCTCCGTGCTGATATCTGGGAGCACTAAATACATTGGCGGTTCCCCAGCCCAGTTTAATACCGGTTCTGTCCATATGCTCTTTGAGATATTCTGTCATATAGGCCACATTTTCTTTTAATTCCGATAATGTAGGGCTTGGCTCACAAATATCAACATCGTGGAAACAAAAATAATCAAAACCCAGTTTATCCATTAATTCAAAAGAAGCATCCGCTTTTGCTTTGGCTCTGGACCTCACCTCATTTTCACCATAAGTCCGGTCAATTGTTCCTGTACCGAACATATCAGTTCCGTCATAGTTTGAACCATGCCAGTAAGCAAAAGCAAATCTCAAATGTTCAGCCATGGTCTTACCCATAACCTTTTCATCTTTGTTGTAATGCTTAAAGGCAAGCATATTCTTTGATTTCGCCCCTTCATATTCAATTTTCGGGATATTGGGATAAAATTGTTTCATTTTTTTCTCCTTATTTTCAAAAAAATATTTATAAGATTGTATTCAGAACTATTTTCAGTTTAATCACTTTTTCAAGAATATTCAAAAATTCTACTTCGAGAAAACTTAATAAGAAATAAGATTCTTTCAGAAATCCGGCTAGCTCAGCCGGGATTCTGAAAGAATAAAAACATTGTACAAATATAAGTCTCCGTATAATTTTCAATTAACAATTATCAAGGCATTAACCGATAAATATTTTCTGCCTTCAGTTTATTACCACCATTTAATCAGATCTGTTACTTCATCTCTGATCTTAATGAACTCGGGAGATGTTACATCGCGTGGTCGCGGCAAATCACATTGCACTTCCGCTTTTATCGTAGTCGGTTTATTGGTGAGAACTAAAATTCTTTCTGCCAGATATACCGCCTCTTCAATATTATGAGTAATGAAGATTACTGTCGTACCCGTTTCTTGCCATATACGGATCAGTTCATCCTCCAGCCGGAATCTGAGCTCGATATCCAATTGACCGTATGGTTCATCCATCAGCAGCAACTCCGGATCTGTGGCAAATGTTCTGGCAATAACTACTCTTTGAAGCATACTGGTGGATAATTTATTAGGATAATAATCTTTAAATCTTTCCAGTCCGACTAATTTCATTGTTGCTTCAGCCTTTTCGAGTATCTCTTCTTTGGGATAGCCCTTGATCTCTAATCCGAACTGGATGTTTTCTTGAACAGTCAGCCAGGGATATGCGGAATATTCCTGCAAAATGTAAGCTATATTGTGTTTTTCCAAATCTACTTCTTCACCGTCCAATAAGATTGAACCTTCAGTAGTTTCATAGATATGCGTAAGACAATTCAAGAATGTGGTTTTTCCGCATCCTGTCGGTCCTACTATACACAAAAACTCTCCTTTTTTAACATTAAATGTAATATCGTCTAAAACATGCAAGTCGCCGAACTTCTTAGTCATGTTTTTTACTTCTAATTTAATACTGTCTTGTCCCATTACTTTCTCCAAATCTAACTCGTCAAATCCAAGTTTTTACTGATTTCTTCTCTGATTTTAAGAAACTCTCGACTGGTAATATCTCTAGGTCTCGGAAGATCTATAATATATTCTTGTTTAACTGTGGATGGACAATTAGTCATTAACACAATTCGATCTGCCAGGAAGATCGCTTCTTCCAGGTTATTCGTGACAAACAGTACGGTCCTTCTCTCCTGACGCCAGATTTTCTCCAGCTCTTCTTCCATTAAATACCTGGTTTGAGCATCCAGATGTCCGAACGGTTCATCCAAAAGCAGAACCAGTGGTTCATTTGTATAAACTCTTGCAATTCCTACACGTTGTTGCATTCCGCCTGACAGTTTATTCGGATGTTGATTTTCAAAACCTGATAAACCTACCAAATCGATATATTTTTGGGCTCGTTCCTGACGTGATGCCTTGCTTTCTCCTTGGGCTTTCGGTCCGAATTCCACATTTCCCATTACGGTCAGCCAGGGGAATAAATTTGTTTCTTGATATACTACACCTATCTTCGGATCAGGTTCGGTTACAAGCTCACCGCCTACTTTGACTATGCCGCCGGTTGCTTCTTCCAGGCCTGCTATGATATTGATCAGGGTCGTTTTTCCGCATTGACCGGGACCGATTAATACAACAAATTCGTTTTTATTTACTTCTATACTAAAATCAGCAATAACATCAAATGCTGTACCGTCTGCGGTAGGAAAAGTTTTAGATATATTTTCACACTTAATTACTACTTCATTATTCATATTATCTTCTCCTATTTACCTCTGAAACTCCATGATATTGCTTTTCTTTCTATTCCCCGCATAATAGTCGCCAGGATTAAACCGGTAACACTTATAACAATCAAACCTACTAAAACAAGAGTCATATTCCCTGTATTCATTCCTCTGAGGATCAGCCAGCCTGCGCCTTCTTCAGATCGGACCATCTCCGCAGCGAGAATTGTACTACAACTTGCAGATAAACTTATCTGTAAACCGGCAAAAATTTGCGGAACAGATGACGGGAAAATAATTTTTGAAAACAGCTGACGTTCTGACGCTCCGAGCATTCGGGCGGCCCCCTTCAATGTTTCACTGGTTGCTCTTGCACCGGCTATTGAGTTAAGAGCACAGATTACAAAGGTTGAAAAGCCGATAATAAAGTATTTTGATGTTTCGCCAAGACCGAACCACAATATTGCCATCGGGACCCAGGCTATTGCCGGGATCGGACGCAAGATTTCAAAGACGGGTGAAATAATTGCATTTGCTAATTTGGATGTTCCCATCGCCAGGCCGGTTATAACACCGATTACTGCACCTACGAAGTATCCGACAAAGATTCTTTTCAGTGTCCAGCCTAAATGCCCGAACAGCGTTAATTGTCCTACCGGTTCCGTGACAGTTTTTACCAATAGTGCAACTACATTGTACGGACCGGGAAATATGTTACCGAAATTCGGTAAGAACAAGACTGCCAATTGCCAGACTACAACAACAACTCCAAAGGAAATAAATGCATATATTGTTGATTGTTTTTTGGTAATTTGATCTTCGCTAATAATGGCCGGCTTCCTTTTCTTCTTTTTAATATCTTTATTGGTAGCCATAATTAGTGCCTCCCTCTGACATATTTATCTTCAAACTTTTGCAGTACGACAGATAAAATTGTTCCTACTAATCCTATCGACAACATTCCGACAATAATCAGATCTGCTCTGGAATTTTCCCGATTCATTTGAATCATAAAACCAAGACCTTTGTTAGAACCGATCATTTCAGCCGCTACAACCGATGCCCATGCCTGATTCAAGCCTTGGCGCAATCCGGTGAATATATGCGGTAACGCTGACGGTATTGCAACTCTAAATAATAATTGTTTATTGGATGCACCGAAAGTTTGGGCAACCCACATATGGACAGGATTTGTATTCTTAATTCCTGAATATGAGTTAATTAATATTGCGACAAAAGAAATTGCAAATACGATCGCCGCTTTTGAGGCAAGATTAATTCCGAAAATTAATATCATTACCGGAATCCAGCCCATGCCGGGGACAGATCTGAACCAGTCAAACACAGGTCGGATAAATGTATCGGCTCTTCTGTTCCAGGCCATGAAAATTCCCAGCGGAACACCTACTATACATCCTGCAAGATAACCTGTCAGCACGATTGATAAGCTTGATAAAACATGTGCTTGAAGTGTTGAGCCATCCGGTCTTTTAGAAGAAAATTTATTTATAAAACTTTCTACTACTTTTATCGGACTGGGTAACGATATCGGTTTTACAAGTTTAAATACATCTGTAACCATATACCATATTACAAGAAACACGGCAAATGAGATTATTGAGATCAAGATGTATTTCACTTTATTATTTTTCTTTTTCATCTTAGACAATTTCAAAATGTACTCCTCATAAAATTTAAAGTTCTATCATGTTAAAAAGCAAAAAAGAAATAAAGTTTGTTCTTTCGTAAATTGCCGACATAATAGGGTTTTTTATTTGTTTAACCGTCTCTGCTCAAAAACAGAGACGGTTAAAATCGTTATACCGTTGTCATAAAATCAATAATTAATGATTATTTGTCACCGTATAATTCTTGCATGATTGATTTGTCTACATTATTTTCAATTTTTTCCAAAGCATCTTCTTCGACAATCCCGATTTCATAGTAGTATGTACCGACTGCTAAAGCTGATTTTCCTAAATCATCCAAAGAAGCCATTGCTTCATCGACAGTTAACAAATAGTGCTTATTAATTTCAGTGTCCAGCATAGCCGGATCAGAAATATCATTACCATAGAATGCATGGAATTTCTCTAATTCTTCTCGTTGCCATTCTTTGTCTTCTTGGAATTTTTCATTACATTCGAAGAGAACGGTGATCCACTTTTTAATTGTATCCATCTTCTCAGGATTATTGTAGGCTTCCGGTGTTACCATGAGGCAGTCACGGACTGATTGACCCAATTGATCCATCGATGCAAGAGCTACATAACCGTCACTTTCAGCAAACAAGGTTAAGGGTGAGAATAACGTAACTGTGTCGCCTTCACCTGCTTGCAAAGCTTGGTAACCGGGACCATATTGTGTATTAATTGAATCGATATCGTCTAAGGTTAAGCCGAATACTTCCAAGTATTTAGCAACTGTTAACTGAGACATCGAACCTGTCGGATACATAAAGGTTTTGCCTTTGATGGTTTCTGCACTGCCTCTGACTTCAGGGAAGTCGGGGTTGTCACCGATAATCTGTGCTTCATCACTGTCAGGACGGGCAAAAATAGCTGAACTGCCTGAGGCTTCACTGAATTCAACAACATTAATACAATCATAGACTGATGCGGAAAATACTGCTTGAGCAGCAGCAATTTGAGTTGCATCAATTTTGCCGGCTCCGATTGCTTCGTTCAGGAAAGAGCCGCCTGCTGTTGAAACTGTAGGCTCAATTTTGAAACCGTTTGCAACATCAAGTCCGTTTTCCATAATATACCAATTTACAAAGGAAGATCTGCTGTCGAAGACACCCAGTCTAAGTACCGGCAAGTCTGCTTCATCGACTGCTTCTTCCTTCTTGTCGTCAGCTGCTTCTTCCTTCTTGTCATCAGCTGCTTCTTCCTTCTTGTCGTCAGCTGCTTCTTCCTTCTTGTCGTCAGCTGCTTCTTCCTTAACATCTTCAGCTTTTTTAGAATCTTCTTTAGCCGTGTCTTCTTTTTTGTCACCACCACAGGCAACAAGACCCATCACCATAATTATCGCAATTAATAATGCTAATAATTTTTTCATGTTTTTTCCTCCATTTTCTAATTATTGTTCTATTAATCTAAAATAAAGAGAGAGATCATCTTCTGGGATGAAGTTATAAGTAACGTGTATAAGATTTATACACGTTACTTCATACTAACCTCTCTTTTATTTTTTCAGTGATTGTTTGTAGATGTCCATATATTCTTTGTAATAGTTAACACATCCAACTTTGTTCTGACTATGCAATAATTTTTCACAAATATTACAGCTGATGCACCAATCAATTTCGTCTTCTCTGCCGGTTAAGTACTTTTGCGGCAGAAGAGCATCTGCCAGGGATTGACGTCCTATAGCTATCATATCTGCATAATTATCCTGAATATTCTTATTTGCCCAATAAAACAATGATTTCTGTTCAGGCGGCAGATAACCCAAGGTATTGTTTCCGTTGTTTAGAACCGAATATGCTCCGCCGATAATAACGGTTTCCGGTTTTACAGCTTCTTTCATAATTTTACTCATTGTAAAATGATCATAAACAACTTCCGGATAGTTTCTTCCGGGTATAGACGGAACACAAGATTCCATGAAGAAATCCGAACCTCTTTCTTCCAATCCCTTGATCAAGTCCAGCGGTTCAGTTAAGTCCAACACAGGAGTATCGGGACCGGCGGTTCCGAAACCACCGGGGAATCTTTCCCACATAGTAAGTTTTGAGCCGACCAGGAAATTCTTATCCGGAATCTCTTTGCGCACTCTTTCAGTTATTTCAAAAGGAACTCTGCTGCGATTTTCCCATGACCCGCCGTACTTCCAATCTCTGTCGTTATATGGTCTGAGAATATTGCAAATCATATAACCGTGACCATATTTCAGATCAACCCCATCAGCACCTATGTCATAGAGCACTTTCGAAGCATCAACAAAAGAATCCATCATCTCGTCGATATATTCTTCAGAAACCATTTCTCCCCCTATTCCGAAAACCGGTTTAGGGCACATTTTCCTTGAAAATACATCACTGGATTTTTCTCCGCCATGATTAATCTGAACTATTAAAAGTACATTCGGGTTGACTTCTTTTAAGTCTTTGACAAAAGCACGCCAATTTTCAATGTTTTCAGAATCATATGGATTTAATAATAATTGATTTTTTCGAGCTTTACTCTCCAATTGCAAGGTAACTGACTCAAAAAATACAATACCTGCATTGCCTTCAAATAATCTCCTATATCTGTTTACAATCTCAGGCGTAAATTCTCCTTTGTCGTTTGAATCACCGCATTCCATAGCATTGATGACAAATCTGTTCGTTGCGGTTAAGTTTCCGATTTTTATCGGTTGACTTAAAATTGAATCATTATTATTCATGTTTCTCCCCCTTTTATCTCAAAATCAACTTGTTTGTTTTTTATTTTTCAACTCTATTTATCAACCTATCAATAACCACTAGTCAGTTTCATAATCCGGAATCTCTGCATGCAAACAGGTCAATTTATTAATTTCGGCATGCTCCGGTCTTGGTATTCTATACAATACTTCAAGCAGCGGATCATCGGTTTCTTCCATCCAATTGACCAAGCGTTCTGAAAGATCGCAATATATATCTTGATATTGAGGATCATTCACCAGATTAGTTGTTTCCATCGGATCTAAATACAAATCAAAAAGCTGTTCTCTTTCATTCAGTTTTTTATCTAACCAGCCTGCTTCCATCACAAATTTCTTGCTGATACCGTTATCCGTATTGGAAGGAACAATTTTATTATGATAATCAAATCTTCTGATCAGCTTATATCTTTGGGTGCGAATTGAACGAACAGGTTCATAAGAAGCGTGATAGTTTATTTCACCGAAAACTTCTTCTCTCACTTCTTCTTTTTCGCCGGACAACAGATCTGCTAAAGAAACCCCTTGTAACCACTCCGGTTTCGGAATACCGCATAAATCACATAAAGTCGGGAAAACATCAATATTCGAAACTAAAGAATCTAAGGCTTTGCCATTGGTTTTGCTGCCCGGATGCCTGATAATTAATGCAACACCCGTTCCCGTATCATACAGATGACACTTATGTCTCGGGAAAGGAATACCATGGTCGGTTGTGAGTACAATTACTGTTTCGTCCTCCAATCCTGACTCTTTGAGTGCATCGAGCACAATACCAAAACATCTGTCAGCAATTTCTGCACTGTTACAATAATCCGACATATCTTCCCGAGTTGTTTTGCAATCAAATAGATTTGCCGGAGGTATAAGATAGTCCTGTTTATATTTCTCCCGATTTGGCGGAAGATCTCTATGTGTATTAATTAAGCCGACTGATAAGAAGAAATTGCCGTCTTTGCCGGCTCTGTCTTTAATATAAGCTGCAGCAGTAGTTGCCGCCTCTACATCAAAAGCTTCCGGATCTTCAAAGTACATTCCTAAATCATCAGATTCAAAAAGAACTTTTTGGTAAAACTCTTCTCCTGTAAAGTCCTCATGCTGAATCCCGGATAGAGCTGTTTCATAATTAAATCCATTCAAATAAGAAACGATATGCTGATTTTTGTCATTTAAGCTAAATCCCCTGTTGACCAGACCGATCAATCCGTTTGAATGGGGATACATGCCTGTTAACAGAGATCCTCTGCTCGGCGAGCATGTTGGCGAAGGCGTATGACACTGTCTGAACAATGTTGCATCCCGGGCCAATTCCATTAAATTAGGTGTCGGAACCATGTAGCCATAGGGCATAATATATCTTCCGGTGTCATGCGTATGCAGATAAAGTATATTCATTATTACCTCCTATCATTTTTTAGTAAACATCTATAAATACATCCACACATGTTCATAAAACTTATTCTTAAGGAATAAATTGCTCTAAATGACGTTTAGACAATATAATGTGATTTGCAATTTTATCTTCATCTCTCCACATCGGTCCGTGCGGTTCAATTACAAGGTAAGAATCATAATGGAAATCATAGAGCATCGCAATCAATTTATTCCATTCTATTTGGCCCATGCCTACCGGGGGTTCGATCTCATAATCATCGTATCGGAGAATATCTTTGCAATGGAAATGAACTATTCTGTCTCCGATTGCCTTGATTACTTCATAGGGTTCAATCTTCATATGTCTGATTATCCCCACCGGATCAACTTTGAGATTAATATCCGGAATCATTTCAATAATCTTTTCAATATTTTCTAAACTGGTTGCGATATTGGGAGGATGCCCCAGATAATATGCCAAGGTTACACCGAGTTTGTTCGCACGATCATTGTAGAATTCATGCTCGGCTTTAAATTCCTCCAAGTTTGCTTCCAAACTTTGGTTATCGTTGTATCCCATACCGATTACAGCTAACTTAGAACCTACCTCAGCAGCAGTATCTATAACATTGCAATTAAGTTCTTTTGCTCTTGCACGTTCTTGCGGATCTTCTGCAAGAGTATTGACATGGAATATTGCAATTGAACATATTTCCACTTTTCGGTCTTTGATTGCATTTTTAATCGGTTCCGGATCAATATCATAATCGCCTTCATCTTGATAAGATATTTCAATCCCGTCAATTCCGACAGCATCAGCGAACAGTGCCCATTCATTAAAATTCTGATGATATCTAACTAATAAACCTATTTTCATTTTTATCTCCTGTTTTATATTCTGATCTGTTAAGTTAAAAATCTGAAAGAGAATTAAAAAATATCGGATTCGCTCTCATTGTTTCTTATTTACCTCTTATTTATTAAACTTTACTTTTTAACTTTAAAAGGTTCTTCCCAATTACCACTTTCCATGGATCTGCGAGCTGCTTCCAAGATTGCAAGAGGTGCAAATCCGTCTTCACCGGTTGCACTTTCATTCTTACCGAAACGGAGATCATCGATAAATAATTGATGTTGATATTGTCCGAAGAAAGATTCTTCAACTTCCGGACTACTCCATTCGATACCGTTCTCTACTCCGTTTTCAGCGATACCCAGATGTAATTTTGCACCGGTCAAAGTATTGCGAACTAATAAACTGCCTCTTCTCCCGGAAATTTCTACTTCGAAACGATCGGTCTTTGCAATGTGCGACCACAATATTTCATGTATTACTTTTGTGCCGTCTTCTAATTCATACAGCAAGAATGCAAACAACTCATCACCATTTAAATTAGAATTCCAGCCGCTGGTTCCGATACCGCTTCCTTGATGAAACATCGACTTTACTCTTTTTACTTCTTGTCCGAACAGATAACGAATAAGATCCATACCATGGCTGCCGATATCCATAATACAACCGCCATAACTGGCTATAACACTTTCCGGATTCTTTACTGAATTTCTCATTCTGACAAACTGAAGATCACCCAGTGTTCCTTCCTGGATAATATCGTGCGCTTTGATACTTTCATCAAAATATCTATGCATGAATGAAATAGTTAATTTTACTCCTTCTTCACGAGCAGTGTCGATAATTTCCTGCGCTTCTTCAAGACTGAGACCGATAGCTTTTTGCATAAAAATATCTTTTTTGGCTTTAGCTGCCGCAATGCTCATCTCAGCATGCAGATCAACTTTTGTAAGAATAACTACTGCATCAATCTCCGGGTCAGAAAGAATCTCTTTATAATCTGTGGTAATTTTGTTAAAACCATATTGTTTTTTAATTACCTCTAACCCTTCCAGATTAATATCACAGGCTGTTTCAAAAACAACTCCCTCACATTTTGCTAATGCCGGAAGATGATACTCTTTTGCAATACCGCTATCTGCACCAATTACACCAAGTCTTATTTTTTTCATAGAACATCCTTTCTTTATAACTGAATAGCAGCTTTAATTTTTTTATAAGAGACTTATATAAACCAAAATTCTAAAACATTTTATTATGAATAGTTATTACTACTTCTTTCCATCCGGAGAGTTGTCTGCATAAATGTAAACAAATTGATAAATGACTTTATTAAATACCTTTTAATAAAGTATAATAAGATTGTGTTTTATTCGCAATTGCTAAATTACATAAGATTTTTTTTAGTTCTTTGTCGATATCTACAAGTTTATTTCTTATCTTCAACAATTCTTGCTTAAATAATTAATTTTGTCTTTTTTTAGTATTTACAATATAATCTCATAAAAGAAAGAAAATTTTGATTATAATTTTCCGTTTACTACTTGATTGGGGAATTCATATGATATTGCCAGAAACAAAACCCAGCATTACTTCTATTGAAGTTAAAGAAATGAATATGAAGAAGTTATTCAATTATGTTTATAATAACGGTCCTGTTTCTAAACAGGAACTGGCATATAACTTGTCCTTAAGTATTCCGACTGTTAACTTATATTTAAGAAATTATGAAGAAGCCAATATTATTGTCCAGGAAGGAACTTTCGATTCCACCGGAGGAAGAAAGGCTGCCGCCTACAAGTGTAACAGTTCACACATTTTTTCTGTAGGAGTTTATATAACTCGCTTTTTTTTCATTATTACGATTATCAACTTTATCGGCGAGGAAATCTTTTCCCGGAAAACAAAGAAAACTTTTGAGCTGTCTGAAACTTACGGAAGGGAAATTAATCAACAAATTGACGAGGCAATATCTTCATCTCAAATTGATCCTGCCAAGATCTACGGAGTAGGTTTTTCGATACCGGGTACAATTGAAAAAAGTAATGATCATTACACCGTTTTGTTTTCCGGTACACTCTCTGACAAAAGCTGGTCATTCGAAGTAATCGGTAAATTTTGCAAATATCCTTATATTGTAGATAACGATGCCTATTTCGGCAGTTATGTCGAGGCACGGATTGATAATTTCGAAAGTAATTTTGCATTTTTAAATATTGCAAGCGGAGTTGGCGGAGCTATCTTTATCGACGGTAAACATTTTTCCAATCAACATGAAACTACAGCGAAATTCGGTCATATGATAATTCAGCCGAACGGGAATTTATGTAATTGCGGCAGAAAAGGCTGTTTGCAAACCTACATCAGTACAGATGTTCTGACTGATAATTTAAATATTTCGTTGGAGCAGTTTTTTACAGATTTAAAATACAATAAAGATTATCAGGAAAAATTTAACCGGTATCTGGATTATCTGTGTATCGGTATCAGCAATCTCAGGTTGATTTTAGGTTTAGATGTTGTAGTTGCCGGAGAAATAATCGAATATTTAGCTTCATACGAAGATATTATTTTAAAAAAATTGTCTGATTTGGATGTATTTGATTCCGAAAGATACTTTAGATTCACAAAGAATAAAAAAGAAAATTCAAGTTGTAAAGGCGCTGCATTAAAAATTGTTTCTGAATATATAGCTACAATTTAAGGGATGTCTCAAAAATTTACGTTCAGCAAAATTTGATTTGCCGGTCTTTGATTTTTAAGACATCCCTTGTCTGCTTTTCACTTCAGATCTGCCTTTATTAACTGTCTTGACAGTCTGATTTAAGTATAATCTCCAAAACTACACTACAGGCAATTCCTGTATAATTTCATTCCTGTTTGGAATTTGGATCACTCCGAAAAGAATTTACGGTTCAGATGTTTGCCAGATTAAAGTATTGTTGTTTCAGAGCAGGATACAATTCCCGATAAAGTTTATAAAAATCGGAGTATTCATTTTGGTTTTCCGGAACAATTGTGCTCTTGACTTGAACAACTTTATTACAACCTTCTTCTAAATCACTGAAAACTCCGGAACCGACCCCGGCAAGAATCGCTGCTCCTAACGATGGTCCTTGATTGGATTTGCAAGTATTCATCGTGCAATTAAATATATTGGCAATGATTTCCTGCCACAGAGGACTTGAAGCTCCGCCACCGGTTAACATCATACTTTCCGCATCCACTTCCAGATTTCTGAGTATCGACAAGCAATCATTTAAAGAAAACGCTACACCTTCTAAAATAGCTCTGATCAAGTGTGCTTTTTCATGTATTGTAGACAAGCCGAAGAAAACTCCTCTTGAATTCGGATCCAGATGTGGTGTGCGTTCACCCGAAAGATACGGTAAAAAGATTAATTTTTCAGAGCCGGGATTTATCTGTTCCGCCATTTCGTCCATGACCTGATAAACATCCACACCTCTGGCATCAGCAATTTTTTGTTCTTCCTGACAAAATCTGTTTCTGAACCATTGCAATGAAGAACCTGCAGCAAGGGTTACACCCATCAGATGCCATTGATTCGGAACCGCACTGCAGAAAGTATGTACTCTGCCTTCCGCATCAGTATGAGGTTGAGATGAATGAACAAATACAACTCCTGATGTACCGATTGTTGTAAATCCTGTTTTATCTTTAATTGCACCGACACCTATAGCGGCTCCGGCATTGTCTCCGGCACCGCCGACAACCGGAATACCTTCAACCAGACCTAATTCATCTGCTATCTCTTTTGTTACATAACCGCTTACTTCCACCGATTCAACTAAATCAGGGAGCAAGTCGGGATTAATCGCCAAATCTTCCAGAATTTCTTTCGACCATGTTCTTTCACGAACATTTAACAATCCGGTTCCGGACGCATCTGAAACATCCGAAACATATTTGCCTGTTAATTTAAAACGGATATAATCTTTAGGCAGTAAAATCTTACAACATTTTTCGTATATTTCCGGTTCATTCTCTCTGACCCAAAGTATTTTAGGTGAAGTAAATCCCGTTAAAGGAGGATTGGAAGTCAGTTCTATATGTCTGGCTTCGCCCACAATATTATTAATTTGATCAACTTGTGCTCCTGTGCGCTGGTCATTCCATAATATTGCTTTTCGCAGAACCTGATCATTTTGATCCAGCATGACCAGACTGTGCATTTGGCCGGCTATACCGATACCGCGGATATCCTCAGCTTTAACATTATTATTCCGAATGATTTCAGGAATTAATTCCTTCACGGCATTCCACCATAAAGCAGGATCCTGTTCAGTCCAGCCATTTGCAGGTTGATCAAAATCATATGTGCGATCTGAATCTGCAATAATTTTACCATCTGATCTCAATAACAATACTTTTGTTCCGGATGTTCCTATATCAATTCCCAATAATAATTCCATAAATAATCCCCCTTAATTAAAAATTGTAATAAAAATCGATCTGTTTAAGATTAAGGTGCAGCAGGATATTCTTTACATAACAATCTGTACGGTTCTTCATCCTCAATTATCTCCGGGAAACGTCCGACATCTTCATAAAATCTGTTATCATTATCATCGTCATTACACATTGATACTTCACCGATCAATACATCGCCGCTGCCTTTCACTACGCTGAAAGCATGATACTGATGCGGCAATAAAGTGATACTTTCCCCCGGTTTCAGTACAACTCCTGTTCCCGCTTTAACATAATATTGCCGGCCATCGGAATAAATCAAAACATCTTCTTCGGAAAAAGCTCCGTTTTGATCATTATAGACAGTAATAATTAAATCACCACCGCCTCTGTTAATAATGTCTTCCGTTTTATACCAGTGAAAATGAAAAGGAAAACTTTGATTTTCTTTAAGCATGATAACTTTTTCTGCATATACTTTCTTATTATCGGGATCTTTCAGGTTACCGTTGCGTATAGTTATTAATGAAAAACCGATCTCTTCAAATTTTCCCAAACCACAATCTGTTATGTCCCATCCAAGCTGATTATTTCTTATCTCATCATATTCATTGCCCTTTTCTTGCCATTCTTCGGGACTCCATTTACAAAACGGAGGAATCTCAAAACAATGTTCTTCCAAGAATTTTTCCATATCTTTAATAATATTGTTTATTTCTGATCGTTTCATCAAATTTTCCCTTTCTGACTATAATCTATATTATTTGAAAAGCTAAACGCCTGCCGCAAAGAAATATTCTTCAATAAACGGATTCACAAAATCCATTACCAAAGCTTCCGCTTTAAACTCCAATTCATTGTTTTTAACTTTATAATACTGTTCCGGCATATACTGATGCAGTAAACCCAAAGGTATTGTCGTATTGTCCAAATTATTAAATAACGTATTTATTGCTTCAGTCACGCTCGCATCGCTTAAATAATATCTGACCCGATCCGAATAACTGTATTTCTTTTTAATTTCTATTTCTTCGGGATCGCCGAAATAGTATTTTTTCCAATTTTCCGGCTTCGCATTCATTAAATCAATTAACACTTGTTTAAAATCTGAACTTTTCTCCGGACAAATTAATTCCTGTTCGATCGCTGATAATGCAAAAAGACCGGCACGTATCGCAAAAGTTAAAGCAGGTCCTACTTTTAAGATTCCCACACCATCTTCAACCATTTGTTTAAGAGCCATTTTCGGTTGATAATCCGTAGAGTGCCCTTCTAAAACAATATTCTGCATTTTTTTTGCCGTGCTCATCAAAGGTTTGGCAAGCTCCCGATCATACTCAACAACTCCATGATCACTAAATTCAACTCCGGGTTGAGTTACTATCGCAATAACATCAGATAAGCTTTCCTCTAGTCCATGTTCTTTAAATACTTCACAATAAGTATTATATGTTTTTAACAAATCTTCCGGATCAGTGACACTGACAGATTCTTCTTCCTGAGCTCCGCCCGGTATCGGTACTTCACTGCCGATAATAAATACCGGTTTCACTGAATCAGGATATAATGATTTTCTGGTTTTATAAGCATCTTGACATACTTGCATTAAAGATGCCCCTCTTTCAGCTATTACCCTCGTATCCAAAGGTTCATTAACCGGATCCGATTTCAGCTTCATACTTGTATCTAAATGAATCTTTGTAAAACCTGCTTCTACAAATTGACGAACTAATTCTTCAGCTTCCGGCATAGCTTCTTCTTCATCAAGGTCAGTCCAAGTCAAAGGTCCCAGATGGTCTCCGCCTAAGATAATTAATTCAGCCGGACAATCTATCTCTTTTGCAATATCAGTTACAAAACATGCAAAATCTGCAGGCTTCATACCGGTATAGCCGCCGTATTGATTGACCTGATTTGCAGTTGCTTCAATTAAAACTTCAACATTATTAATTTTAGCATAGGAAAGAATTGCTTTAATAGCATAATAATTAGCTGTACAAAAACTGGGAACCCCTGCCGCCAGTCCTTTCTGTTTTGATGTTATAATATCGTGCAATTTATTTTTCATAAGAATCCTCTATGCTTAATACTTAAAAATAAGGAGAGCATGCTTAACATCGGTAATAAAACCGGAATAAGACTTTGCTCTCCTCCAAAATGCAAACTATTTCATAGATTTAAAGAAACAGTTTATATAATTTCATTATCTGAAATCACTGATATTATCTTTGTTTACTACAGAACTTCCTGTATCAATAATTTTTTCAGCAATTTCTTCACCGTTCATTACTTTAACGGCTGCACTTACTGCCTGATATCCCATTTCTTTAGGATTTTGAGCAATAACACAATATAAATCGCCTTGCTCAACTTGGTCTAATGTAACCTGAGATGCATCAAAGCCAACTGCAACACCGTCCCAGGCTTTATTGGCAGCAACGGCGTTACCTACACCAACAGCACCCGGTTCATTGTTACCGTATACTCCGACAACATTTTGAGTGATAAAGTTTTCGGCAGCAGCTTGTGAAGCAGCTACTTCTGAATCACCATATTGTGTTTCTAACAGATTGAAATTGCTTCCTTCGAAAGCTTCTCTGAATCCGCCTTCACGATCAACAGATGTTTGAGTCGCGCTGGAGAAAGCTACAATACCGATATCGCCTTCTTCAATACCTTTTTCTGCTAAACCTTGAAGCATTTGTTCACCGGCAACTTTACCTGCAGCAAAATTGTCTGTTGCAAATGCGGCAATTGCATCATATTCTGCTCTTGAGTCAGCATAAAAGATTTTAATACCTGCTTCATCTGCTTGTTTCAAAGTATCGACAATTGCATTCGGATCAACTGCTGCAACAATTAAAGCATCAGGACCTGAAGCTATAGCATTATTCAAAATCTCAATTTGTAATGCGGTATCTTTTTTATCCGGGGCCATCCACTGAAAATCTACATTAAATTCTTCAGCAGCTTGTTCTGCACCGGCATTTACATTGACCCAGTGGGCATCCAAGCCGTCCATTGTGACCAGAATAACACTGATCTGTTCATCTGTGGCAGCTTCTTCTTTTTCAGCTTCTTCTTTTTCAGCTTCGGTTTCTGCAGCTTCTTCTTTTTCAGCTTCGGTTTCCGCAGCTTCTTCTTTTTCAGCTTCAGTTTCTGCAGCTTCTTCTTTTTTAGCTTCAGTTTCTGCAGCTTCTTCTTTTTTTGCATCCTTGTCTTTAGCATCATCAGCATCTTTTGATTTGCTGCAAGCTAATAACGACACACTCATGACTAAAGCCATAAGCAAAAGTAAAATTCTTTTTTTCATTTCTACCTCCTAATAATAAAATGCGTTATATAACACATGTTATAACAAAATAATTTATAATTGATTTCCCGATTTATCCTTTTTTTGATACTGAAGTACCGCGGACAATATCCAGTAAAACAGCCAGGATTACGATTATTCCGATAACTATATTTCGCAATGCTACAGGTGCGCCGACAAAATGTAAACCATTTTGCAAAATTCCCCAAATAGCTGCACCCGGTAATACTCCTAACAGAATTCCGGATCCGCCTAAAGTTGAAATACCACCGATAACGCATGCTGCGACAGCGTACATTTCATAACTGCCGCCGGCATCCATTGTTCCCATTCCGGCAGATGCCAGTAACATTAATCCTGTCATAGATGCGCAGAAGGAACTTACAACATAGGTCGACAAAATAATATTATCTGTTTTTACACCGGAAAGTCTGGCAGCGTTAATGTTGCTGCCAACGGCATAGACATGTCTGCCATATTTGGTTTTGCTTAAAACAAAATAGAAAACAGCTAAAAGAATTAAACCCAGCCAGAAAGCATTATATACTTTAAGAATGTCGCCATAATAGAAACTGTCTCTGAACCATTGTGCCTCAGTTCCGATAAAATCTGTGTTTCTGTTATTGTTTACAAGCTGTGCAATTCCTCTTGCCAAAGTCATTGTTCCTAATGTGCCGATAAATGCAGGCAATTTAAATTTCGCAACCAAAATTCCGTTCAAAACACCTACAACCAGGCCCATGGCCAAAGCCAGAAGTATTGCAAATAAAGGATTCATTCCGTTTGTCATCAGAGTTCCGGCAGTCATGCAAACCATACCGACAACTGAACCGATCGAGAGGTCAATATTCCCGGTCAGCAATACGAAACCTTGGCCTAAACCAATAATTAAAATAGGTGCAATCTGTCTAAGTAAATTCTGAACATTTGCAGGTGTTCTGAAGTTTGAACTGAGAACACTAAATATTATAAAAAGTGCAACAAAACCGACAAAAGCTGTCATGACGGATCTTGCACCCTTGGTACTCATAAATCTACTTTTTGTTTTTACTTCGCTCATACTTATCTCCTATTTTTTTATTTCAAAGGCTGTTGCATCGGCCATGATTTTGTCTTCCGTGGCTTCATCGTGCATGTATTCTCCGGTAACTTTACCATCACACATAACGATTATTCTGTCACTTATACCCATTACTTCCGGCATTTCAGATGAAACGACCAATACTCCGACACCTTGTTTTTTCAAATCGTTAATCAAATTATAAATTTCAACCTTTGATCCGACATCGATGCCTCTTGTAGGTTCATCAAAGATGATTACCTTTGATTCTCTGGACAACCATTTGCCTATGACAATCTTTTGTTGGTTTCCGCCGGACAGACTTGAAGCGTTATCACCTTTGCTTGCTAATTTTACATTAAAGTTCTTAATAGCACTATCCACAAGATTTTTTTCTTTGTTTTGATTGATAACACCGAGTTTATTTGAAACTAAATCCAAATTCGGTAATGCCAGATTATCATTAATGCTTAATTCCGTCGCCAGTCCGTCTTTTTTTCTGTCTTCCGGAATCAGAACGATTCCTTCCGCTATCGCATCACTGGGTCCGTTTATTGATATTTTTTTACCCTCTAAATAGATTTCTCCGCTATCCAGATGCTCCACTCCGAAAATGCAGCGAGTTGTTTCGGTTCTTCCCGCACCCATCAAACCGGCAATTCCCAGAACTTCTCCGGCATAAAGGTCAAAGCTGACATCTTTTACCCTTTTACCATTACTCAAATTCTTCACAGAGAATATTTTTTCCTGTCTTACTCCGGGATCTCTCGGAAATTGTTCGGTAATTTCTCTGCCGACCATGTTCGTAATAATTCTGTCTAAAGTGAAATCAGAAAACTCACCTTCTATCACAAATTTCCCGTCACGTAAAATAGTAACTCTGTCCGTAATGTGAGCCAGCTCTTCAAGTCTGTGAGAAATATAGACTACACCGCAACCGTTATCTTTCATGTCTTGGATAATTTTAAAAAGCCGTTCTATTTCTGCGGAAGTAAGTGCTGAAGTAGGTTCGTCCATTATTACGACCTTTGCATCAAAGGAGAGAGCTTTTGCTATTTCAACCAATTGTTGAACCGAAACTGATAAGTCTCCGACCAGGATCTCCGGATCAATTTCCAAACCGAGTCTCTCCAGAAACTCTCTGGTTTTCTGATTCATTGCATTACGATCAATAAGACCCCTGTTGACAATTTCGTTACCTAAAAAGATGTTTTCGGCAATTGTAAGATCGGGACACATATTCAATTCCTGGTGAATAATTGATATTCCTAATTTCTGAGCTTCTTTAGTATCCAAATCACCGACTTCTTTGCCAAATACTTTTACAGATCCTGAGTCTCTATTGATTACACCACTAAGAATTTTCATCAGGGTGGATTTTCCTGCACCGTTTTCACCAAGCAGTGCCATTACCTCACCCGGCTTTAAATTGAAATCAACATCTTCCAGCGCTTTGACACCTGAAAAGGCTTTGTTGATCTGCTTCATTTCAACTAAATATTCGCTCATTCCCCCTCCTAAAGTTCCAGAATATACCATAAAAAATCTTCAGACAAGCATTGAAGAAATCTGAATTCATTTCTTTGTGAATTCAATACAATAAAATGACTTCAGCGTCCTCATTTTAGATATTCCGATTTTTCAACATTAATATAATATCTTGTTATTACAACTTTTTCAATATTTTACACTATTTCATAACATTAACATTTTAATATAATAATACATTTTAACATAATATTATATGCGATTATATGCATTCTGCGTTAATTCGCTTGATTTATTGTTTGAGTTACATTTTTATTAAAATTGTGCATTCAGCATAAAAACTAGCTGTAAAATAACAATTATGCTATAATAAATAGATCATCCCAATGGTTTTTTATTCTGTTTTATCTAGATATTCTAGCAGATTAACATCACATACAATAAAGGATTTGTTATGAGCAAAAACATTTTAAGTCATCTGCAAATAAACAGAGATATCCCGATCCCGCTATATTATCAATTAAAAACCAATATCATTGAAATGATTAATAGTGAAATCTTAAAAGTAGGCGATATGCTGCCTACCGAAAATGAGATTACTGAATACCTGAATATCAGCCGGCCGACAGTAAGACAAGCATTAACATCTCTTGCCGAAGACGGATATTTAATTCGCAACAGGGGAATCGGAACGTTTATTTCGAAACCTAAATTTACTGATTACTTTTTCAGCAAATTAGAAAGTTTTAACGAAGAATTGATTAATCGGGGCAATATTCCCCGAACAGAAGTCAAAAATCTGAGAAAAATTGACGGAATCGACGAAATCAATTCAGCTTTGGGTATATCTCGAAAAGATTCTTTGCTTCATTTGGAAAGACTGCGTTTTTCTGACGAAACTCCCATTGTATATCTCGATACCTATTTATCTTATAAAAAATATAAAAATCTTCAAACTGAAGATTTGGTAAACAATTCTCTCTATGATCTCCTTTCCAGAAAATATCATACTGATGTCTATCATGCCAAACGGGAGATTGAAGCCGTACCTGCAAGAGCAGATGAAGCAAATTACCTGAATATAGAATTAAATCAGCCGATTTGTCTGGTAAAATCTATCGTCTATACAGAGTCGGAAATTCCGGTCGAATATTCAATCGCCCGATATCGAGGTGATAAAACAAAATTTTATGTAGAATTATTTCGTACATAGTCCGTATCTTATTATCCTCTTACCCCTTAAACCTGATCTTCAGCGCCGGTAAGAAAAACATCGTTCCGGAATTTACTTGTTGACTATATACCGGCAGGGTTTGTTCTCTAAAACTGAAATTAAATTGTCAACCGCCATTTGTCCCATCAAGTTGGTAGATTCTATTGTGTGAGCGCCGGTATGCGGTGTAACAAATACATTATCTAAAGAAAGAAGCGGTGACGATTCAGGCGGTTCCGCTTCAAATGCATCAAGCGCCAATCCTGCTAAGGAACCGCTTTGCAAAGCCTGATAAGCTGCACCTTCATCAATTAATCCGCCTCTGGACACATTGATTAAATAAGCTCCCTTTTTCATTTTAGAAAAAACTTCAGAATCAATAATATGGTAAGTTGAATCTAATAACGGTAAATGTAAACTGATAAAATCTGAAATTTCATATAATTCATCATTGTTTTTTAATAGTTCTATACCGATTTTTTTGCAAAAAGCTGCATCTCCGTACGGATCTACAGCTACAACTTCCATTCCCAGCCCTTTTGCCATTTTGGCAACTCTGCTGCCGATAGCACCGATGCCGAGAATTCCCAGAGTTTTTTCAGCAAGCTCAATTCCGTTACTTCTGACCCATTGGCCATCTTTAGTAGTATTGTTCAGTTTGACCAGATTTCTGGCAAGTACAAACATAGAAGCAATCGCTAATTCCGCAACTGCCTGTGAATTGGAATTCGGCGTGTTTGTCACAATGATTCCTCTTTTTGAAGCAGCTTTAATATCTACCCTGTCAATGCCTACACCGTATCTCGAGATTACTTTCAGTTTCGGTGCGGAGAGCATTACCTTTTCGGTAATATTATCCAATCCCGCAATATAACCGTCACAATCGCCTATCAAGCTGATTAATTCATCTTCTTCCAACGGACGCTTCTTTTCATTAAATACAATATCTTCGGAGTAGGACAGTAATTTACTTAAAGCAGGATTTTTACTTTGCTTTTGAAATGATGTCGGTGTAACTAAAATTTTCATATTATTTCCATCTGGGATTGTCCATAACTGTGGGAATCCCCTTCATCTCAACAAGAATTTTTCTATATCCTTTGGTTTCGATTGTTTTATAGTCATGACCCGCATCTGCCCGATAAGAAAAAAAGGTGACTAGAGGTGAAGATCCGGTGTTAATTGTGCGATGAGCATATCGCGGAGGCACATAAACTGCCACACCCGGCCTTATCGGTAAAAATCTCCAGTCGCCTTCCGGATTTTCCAACAGCATATACCCTTCACCTGATAATCCGTAATAAGATTCCGCAGTATCAAGAATTGTGTGGAAATGACCTTTGGTGAAATAATATTCATTACCTATTTTTCCGGGATATGTTATGGATGTTCCCATCCCGATGTGTGAATCAGTTTCCGGGAAACCCATTTCATAAAATTCATACACAACCGCATTATTTTCTTTCAAGGCTTCTTCGTATGCAATCTCATCATTATACATGCCCCTCATTTGAGATAAATATCTTTTAGTGGAAATTGCAACCTCGGAAATTCCGGTTTTTAAATCAAAATCACATGTAAATCCTTTAACGTAATCAAATAAGTCTGAATTTTTCATAATTTTTTACCTTCATCTTTACTGTAAAAATATTGTGTTTCTATTTTGCAAAGCAGCAAGTTTTCTCTCTGCTTTATGTTTGGAATCGTTTCGCTATATTATCAAGTTGATCCAAAATTTCACCTTTGATTTCTATGTGAAATACTTCCGAAATTACTTCCGTCCACCCGTAAATAAAATATCGCCAGCCATCCTCTATATGCAGATTGCGAGATTTTTCCTGCGCTAATGCCTGATGCATAAAATCCAGTTCACCCCGGTAATTAATTTCCCAGATCAATGAGTTTTCAGGAAAAACTACATGATCCGAAGTCGGCGAACCCGGTCTGTCTTTACCTAATCCCGTCGCATTTACTACTACGGAATAAGGACTCAAACTCCTCACCACTTCGTCATTTTTTACACTTTCCGGGCAGAGATGATACTCAAACTCTATTCCTCCCGGATCAAGTTTTTCAAATATTTTTTCAATTTCAATTAAACGCGGTTCAGATCTGTTTGTTACGATGATTCTTTTCGGATAATTACCTTTGTTTTCCTCTCTCATCAGAACTGATCCCATCGATATTGCACTGCCGCCCGCTCCCATAACACAGAAATCACCTTGATGATCCGACCACCAATTCGCGGGAACAAAATCATCCATCGCATATCCGCTGGAAATGGGATCCTTGGCATGACCTCTTAATTCACCATTCAGTTTCGATATGCTTGAAAGTTCATTAAACATTTGTGCATATGGATCCAGATATTCGAATAAATCTGAACAGGCATCAAATAAATCTAATTTATGCGTAGTTACCAGTGCACCTAAAGAACAGGGATCATGCTTGATAAAATTTACTACATTTCTATAAACTTCAGGAGCTTCATGTATATTAATATCTATTCCTACAATATCGGAATCCAGATTTAAACATTTTGCCCACTCCGGGAAAATTTTCATTATTGACGATTGTCCGGTTGTCACACCGATAAAATACAACGTTTTCTTTTTTGCAGCAGGTATGCTGAAGTTTTCTTGATCTACTTTATAAGAAATAATTTGTTTCATTTTGCACCTAAGAATCTAATGTTAATCTAAATAATAAAACTTGCCTTGAATCTGAAAAGCAATTTGTTTTCTCTGACTTTTCATATGAATTATTTAAAAATTATATGAATGATTCTACGATCTCTATTGCTGATTTGGTGTTTATGCCCATTCTCTCAACACCTAAATCTATCAAATTGATGAAATCCTCACGAGTTCGGATCCCTCCTGCTACTTTTACTTTGATTTGGTCTTTACAATACTGTTTGATCAGCTTTACCCTCTCAATATTCGCATCACCGGGAATCCAGCCTGTTCCGGTTTTTATATAATCTGCACCGCTATCAATAACCAGCTGACATGCTTTCAACATTTCTTCATCATTTAGCGCATTAATTTCAATGATAACCTTTGTTCTTCTTACTTTTCCCTGTGCAAATTCAATAATGTCTTTTAATTCATTAAAAACATAGTCATATTCTTTGCTTTTAAACTTTCCGACATTCATAACGATATCCATCTCTTGCACACCGTCATCTATTAACGATTTGGCCTCCAGCAGTTTTATATTCGATTTATGACCACCGCCGGGAAAACCGACAGGCGCGCCAACATAAACATTGTCAACATCTTTCATCAGATCAACAAGAGTGGAAACCCAGGCAGGCAATACATGAACATTTATAAAACCATACTTCTTACCAAGCTGAGCCATCTCAAAAATCTCCTGATATGTGTTATGAGTTCTGACACAACTGATATCTATCAATCTTGCTGCATCTTGTGCTTTCATATATTTCCCCTTTTTTCATCAAAAAACAAAACTAACCGCTTCTTTGATTGTTTGTATTTACATTAATACTTTATCACATCCGATTAGTGTGGTAAATATTCGTAATAAAAATAATCTAAAATGAACAATCCGATATAGTTCTGACCCCGGATCAAATAATAAAAAAATGCTCCATAACTCTTCTAATTATACTTTTCTGAAGTTAAAACAGAGTTAATGGAGCATTAAGATTTTAGTTTGGAGAATTCGGAATTTCAGAAACTAACAAGTCACCGATATCACAAAAATAATCCGTGACTTCATTGTAGACTTTCATTAATTTATCATAAAAATCTGAATGTGCTTTGATCGGTTCTACGGTTTTCTCCAAAATATGCAGTGAATCAATTATTTCAAAATCATCCCAAATGCCGACACCTATTGCTGCACATGTAGCTGCACCAAGAGCTGCAGCTTGTTGATCAATGTTTGTTTTGACAATTTTCATTTTGTAAATATCGGCATATATTTGCTGCCACAGATCGCTTCTTGAACCGCCGCCTACAATCAGCATTTCATTGTCAAGTTCAGTCAGTTCTGCTAAAGCTTCAAGACATGATCTTAAACCTAATGAAATACCTTCCATCGTAGCCCGAATAATATCCGATCTGGTATGAATCAAGTCTAAACCTACATATCCGCCACGTAAATTATAGCTTTTATTCATGGGCATTCCGCCACCCAGGCTGGGATTGAAAATCAAGCGGTTTGCACCGAGAGGAGAGTTTTCCGCTTCTTGAGTCATCAAGTCATAGGGATCTTTACCGGCAGCTTCCGCTTCTTTTGTAAATTCTCTGCCCAGTTGATCTCTGTACCAGCGGAATGCTGTTCCGCCTGCAGTTAAGCATAATGCCGATGCAAATTGCCCGGGTACTACATGGGCAAAAACATATGGTCTGACCGCACTGTCCAACAACGGTTTATCTGATGAAACGGCAATCCATGAAGAGGATCCTAAAGAATTATACATGCGGCCGTTTTTAAATGCTTTTGCTCCTAATGCCATACACGAGTTATCAACACCGCCGCATACAACTGAAACATTATCAGATAAACCTAATTCCTCCGCTACTTCAGGTAATATCAGCCCTATAACATCCGTTGATTTAACAATCTCCGGGAAAATGTCTGCGGGTAATCCCATGGCTTCAATTAACTCTGAGCTATACTCCCATTTATTTAAATCCCAGACACCGCAACCGGATGCATACGACGGATCTGTATATATTTTTCCTGTTAATCTGAAATTAACATAGTCTTTCGTTCCTATTACTTTATATATGGCATTATACATCTCAGGTTCATTTTCACGATACCAGAGTATTTTAAACGCTGTATAAAAGGCCGCTGTAAAACCATTTCCTGTCAGGTTATACCATTTTTCTTCATCATATTTTTCAAAGAATTCTGATGCTTGTTTATCAGCTCTCCCATCAGACCAAATAGGAGTTTTCTCTCGCAGTAATTCTCCATTCTTGCCGATCGGAACTGCTCCAAGACTATGTCCTGAAATACCACATGCAATTATTTCTTTTTTATCTACACCTGTTCTCTGCAATAGCTTTTTTGTGCTCTGAACAATTGCATTCCACCAATCTTCAGGCTTTTGCTCGTGCCAGCCGTGATTGGGATAATATGTATCATAAGAATGAAAGTCAGAGGCTAGACAATTTCCTTTTTCATCATATAGCGACGCTTTATTTCCGCCGGTTCCAAGATCCCAGGCGATTATTTTCGAACTCACATTGACCTCCACATTTATCCTTGAAACAGATTAAAAATCTTTATTGATCTACGTTTAGAGTGCCGTTTTCAAAGCGCTTTTGCGCTTCCAAAATAATATCTTCAGATGCCCGTGTCCCGACACGTGTGACTCCTATTGCCAGCATAGCCAAACAATCATCCAAAGTTCTGACTCCGCCTGCCGCTTTGACTTGTCTTCCTTCAGCATTTGCAACCATTATTTCCAAATCATGCATTTTCGCACCGCTTGCGGCATATCCTGTAGATGTCTTAATGAAGTCTACATTTGCTTCTTTTGCTAATTGGCAGGCTTTAACAATTTGTTCATCTGTTAAATAATGGTTTTCAAAAATCACTTTTAAAATAATGTTGTTTTCATGAGAGATTTCAGCTAATTTTGTCAATTCATTAACTACATAATCATATTCACCGGACAAAAAACGTCCGACATTCATCACTACATCACATTCCAAGGCTCCCTTGGAAATGGCATCTTTCAGTTCGAAAATTTTTGTTTCCGTTGTACATGTTCCATGAGGAAAACTTATAACTGTAGTAGGGAGAACAGAGCTGCCTTTCAGCTTTTCACAAACTACGTCCATATCAGATGGTCTTGCACAAACAGAAATTAAATTATACTTGATTGCCAAATCACAGCCTTCTTTAAGCTCATCAATAGTTATATCCGGTCTTAAAAGCGAATGATCAATCATATCCGCTACGTCTTGTACCGTAATCTCTTTTTTCATTATTATTCCTCTCTCAAAATATAGTCACGTAAATTGTTAACCTGAAGAAATTTTTTCTAAATTGTATAATCTTATTTAAGAAGTTTTTGACATTGCTAATCGTTCGTCATCGGTCATTGCTTCATCCAAAGTATATGACATCAGCGTTTCCTGAGTAATATTTTCATTGAGAAATTCACCGCGTTTGTATCCGTGATGCATTACTAAAATCCGGTCGCATAAAGAAAGTACTTCCGGCATTTCTGAAGAGATAAGAACAACTGCAACACCTAAACTCGTAAGGTTATCAATAATTTTATAAATCTCGTTTTTGGCACCGATATCTATTCCGTGAGTCGGCTCATCCATAAATAAAATTGAAGGATTATTGACAAGCCATCTGGCAACTATTGTTTTTTGCTGATTTCCACCTGATAAATTGGTTATCAGTGCATCCAGGGAAGGAGTTTTTACATTGAGATTTTCTTTTGCCTCACTAGCGACACCATCCAACTCTTTATTATTCAAAATTCCTCTTTTTGAAGTACAGCGTTGATATACCAGCAACATGTTCTCTTTTACGCTCATTTTAGAAAAAATGCCTTGAATTTTTCTTCCTTCCGGAATCATGCCGATACCTGCATCAATGGCTTTAGCACAATTATCAAAATTAACCTCTTCACCGTTAATTTTTATTGTCCCGGCTTTTTTCCTGCGAGCACCGAAAATACATTCCAGTACCTCTGTTCTGCCTGCACCGACCAAACCTGCAAATCCTAAAACTTCTCCGGGATAAAGATCGAAAGACACATTGTTCACTTTCCCTTCAAAATCGGATAAATTTTCTACAGATAAGATTGGTTTTAAACTGCTGTAATCTTTGATAAAGTTTCGGATATGAGTTCCCTCATATTCACGACCCACCATGTAACTGATCATCTTATGTTCATTCAGATCTTGCGTAGGAGAAGTAATAATATGTTCACCATCCCGTAAAATCGTGATTGTGTCAGATATTGAAAGCACTTCTTCCAATTTATGAGATATGTAAATTATTGTTACGCCCCGCGAGCGAAGTTTATCTACAATATTCAGTAAAAAATCAACTTCTTTTTCAGTTAATGAAGATGTCGGCTCATCCATAATCAGCATTTTAGCATCATAAGAAATTGCTTTTGAAATCTCTAATAACTGTTGCTCGGAGACACTTAAATCTCGAACCAGAGAATTTGGGGAGATATGATCAACACCTAAATTAGTTAAGAGAAACATGCAGTCTTCACGCATCTTTTTATAATCGACTAAGCCCAATTTCGTTTTCGGCATTCTGTTTAAGAAAATATTCTCTGCAGCTGTCATCGCAGGAGCTAATGAAAGTTCTTGGTGAATCATTGCAATGCCTGCATGATTAGCGTCATTGGGGTTGGCAAATTTACACTCTTCGCCCATAAAGATTACTTTTCCTTTAGAGGCTTCAAATACTCCGTTCAGAATATTCATCAAAGTTGATTTTCCCGCTCCGTTTTCTCCGATAAGAGCATGGACTTCTCCCTCTTTTATTTCAAAAGAAACATCCTTCAGAGCAATCGTGCCGGGGAATCTCTTCTCGATATTTTCTATTTTGCAAATAGTCTTTTTGCTCATTATGACCTCCTTGACGAAACGACAACAAATGTTGTCGTTTCATCAAATAAAAGCATTACAATAATTATTAAAATTTTTCCTGAAAATTATTATTATTCATATAATTCCGGGAATAAGGATTTTACATTATCCGGTGTAGCAATTACTGCATCATATGCATTCATTTCTTCAGGTACAACACCTGCTACCAGACTGTTATATGCATCAATTACCGGTTGATAGCCCTGGTTGAACGGATCTTGGTCAATACAGACTGAAATTGTTCCGTCTTCAATGTAATCAGCAACAGCAGATAATGCATCGTGGCAGATCAAAGTGATTTCTCCGCTCTTACCGGCATCAATAATTGCCTGTGCGGCACCGCCTGGTCCTCCTGCAGTAACATAAAGCGCACTCAAATCCGGATTGGCATTAATCAGGTCTGTTGTCAGGTTATAAGCGGTATCGGCATCATCATCATTTTCATATTCTCCTACGAGATTCAGAGCTTCTACCTCATCAGTGACATCGCGGCAACCTGTTCTGCGTTTTTCATGTCCGTAAACGGAGAAACGTCCGGTAATAATTGCATATTTTCCACCATCCGGAAGAGCATCTACTATAGCCTGGCCGGCTACTTTTCCTGCCGCATAGTCATCCATTCCGTACCATGCAATACGTTCGGTATCAGGAAGATCACCATTAAATGTGTATATTTCAATTCCTGCTTCAATCGCTTTGTTAACACTGTCGTTTAACTCATCCGATACACCGAAAATACAAATCGCATCATATCCGGAAGCAGTACAGTTATCTATAGCTGAAACCCATTCCATTGCATCAAAAGATTTAACTGCAATAACATCAACTACACAGTTTCTGTCTGCCAAAACCTCTTTCGCAAATTCTTGGCCAACTACAACTGCAGCACCCCACGGATTGTTTTGAACACAAATTGAGGCTATGCGTAATTTGTCATCCGCTTTTTGATCAACCGGCAATGATCTCAGTACTTTTCCGTCAGGAGCTACTATATCAGCACCTTTGGTGAAATCACCGGAATCATCGGCAGCTTCTTCTGCCGCTTCTTCTGCTGGTTCTTCTTTCTCTTCAGCTTTTTCTTCAGCTTTTTCTTCAGCTTTTTCTTCCGCTTTTTCTTCAGCTTTTTCTTCTACAACTTCTTCTTTTTTAGTATCTTCTTTTTTCTCATCGGAGTCTTTTTTATCCGATTTTCCGGAACAACCGACTATACTGATTAGTAATAATACAGTAAGTAAAAGTGATACTATTGTTCTGATTTTTTTCATATTCTTACCTTTCTATTTTTCCATTAGATTTGCATTGCACAATGCATTGCCTCATTGTAAAACACTAAACCAGGGATTATCTCCGGTGTTTTCTCAGTGCATCAACCGATACGGATGCTATAATTACCAAACCTAAAACTACTGTTTGCCAATAACCGGGAACAGTTATCTGGACAAACAAATTTCTCAGCAGTGCCATCAAGATCGCACCAACCGTAACTCCGAAAATCCTTCCTTCACCGCCGGACATTGAAATCCCGCCGATAACTGCCGCTGCAATCGCATCGAGTTCATAACCGGAACCATATGAAGGACCTGCCTGTTTCAATTGTCCCATCATAATCAATCCGACAATTGAACACATCAGTCCGCATATAACATAAACAAGAATCGATGTTCTGCTGGTATTAATACCGGTTAAAGAAGCTGCTCTGGGATTGTTGCCGACAGCATAAATGTTTCTGCCTACAACCGTATATTTTGTAAATATCCAGGCCAGTATTACGACCACAGCCATTACAATAACCTGAACCGGTACAGGCCCCACATAACCGCCGCCAAAAACCGAAATCCAGGATTCACCATATTTGATAGGAGATCCGTTTGATAACAGAAGTGCAACTCCTTCACCGACACTTAACATACCCATCGTTGCAATAAACGGAGGCAAACCCACTTTTGCTATTAAAACCCCGTTGATCAATCCAAATAACAAACCGATTGCAAAAATCATCAACAGAACCAAAAAGGGAGAAATCCCGCCGGCCTTTTCATTGACATAGGCAGCAAAACATATTCCGCAAGCGATATTTGATCCGACTGACAGATCAATTCCGCCGGCAATAATGACCATCCCCATACCTACTGCTAAGATTGCATATTGAGAAGCTTGTTTCAATACATTAAATAAATTCAAAGTAGTCGGGAATGAATCAGGTCTGACAAAGCTTAAAAACAAACCGATAATTAATATCAGGATTACAACTATTATTTCTTGCTGCGAAAAAAAATACTTAAGTCTTTTTCCCAGAACTTGATTTCCACTTTTTTGCATATTTCAAATACTAACCTTTCTCTGCTCCCTGTTAAACGGATGGCGTTTTCTGATCACTCTCCAGCTGAAAAACAATATTTATTCAGAGAAAGCTTTGCGCAAAAATTCTAATGATTCTTTGGCATCTCTGTCCAATTTTGCTTCGTCTGCACCACCGGATAAATCACGCCAGATAAATGTGTCATTACCCACTTGAGTACCGGTTCTGGTAAATGCTTCAATGATAATCAGATCTTTATAATTCACATCTCTCAGGGCTTTGCCTATTCCTACCCAATCCAAGTGACCTTTTTCAGGGCTGGGAAGTTTTCTGTTACCTTCACAGACATGCATATGACCTAAATATTTACCGGATTTTCTGATTGCATCAAGCATGTCGTCTTCTTCTATATTCATATGGAATGTATCTAAGTGAATTTTTACAGCATCACTTCCGACTTCTTCCACAAACTGTATTGCTTCATCAGCTGTATTAATGACTAAGCCGTCGAATCGATTTAAAACTTCCAAACTTAATTCAATTCCTAAACTCTCAGCTTCTTTGCCCATTACTTTTAAACTTTCCACACCATTTTTCCAGAAAGTTGCCTTATCTTTATCCGAAAAGTCAAACGGCCACGTTGAATGCAACGCTCCGATCAATCTGCGGCAATCCAAAACATCCATTGCCGCCATCAGTTCAGAATAAAATGCCAATCCCGCTTTTCTTATTTCCGGATCCTTTGATGAAACATCATATTTCTTAGGCGGACCCAGATTTGCAGAAAGCTCCAAGTCCAAGTCCTTTGTCAACGCTTTCAATCTCTCCAAATCTTCGCGCGACATCTTGAGAAGTTCACCGGCGGAGATTTCTAAGGCGTCAAATCCCAGATCTTTTACCTTTTTGGCGTAATAGAAATAATCCCCTTTCCATTCATCTGACCAATACGAGAAAAATATTCCATATTTCATTGCTTCATTCCTTTCTTCTGCTTTGCTGTTGTTTTCTAAAATTTTAAGAGAGCGGGTTATTCTGCATTTGTTTCATTTGTTCTAACATATTAACATACAGTCTTATAAATTTCACTCTCTTTTGTTCAATTTGTTGTTATTACCTAAAAAATAATCTTATTATTTAGTGATAATATTTAAAGTAATAATGTATTTTAATATAATTGTATTTACATTGTTCTTGCTGCATTTTTCACTGTTAATTCATCTCTTTACAGCATTCTGATTAGTTAAACTAATCACGTTAATTAGTTAAACTAATCATGTTAATCAGTACAGCTGATCACGGTTAAAATAATCGCCATAATCGGATAACATTTCTGCTATGTATGTAAAGCGTTTTTCCAATAAATTATATTTACCTGAGTTATTAATATCCGGAGATAAAGTATGTTCTACTTGATGGAGTTGTTTTATTTGGGAATAATCATCCCATAACCCCATCGCTTTTGCAGAAATTGCCGCCGCACCTAACGATGCTGCATCCTGATCAATGTTGGTTTTTATAATATTTACATTGAAAATATCGGCAAACATTTGTAACCAGATTTTACTTTTGCTGCCTCCGCCACAAATCAAAAGATTCTTTGACAATTCGACTTTTTCCGCAATCTGATTGTATGACAACTTCAAATTCATTGCGATTCCCTCAAGAGTCGCTCGCAAAATATCTGATTTTGATGTTCCTAAACCGAGACCAAGATAGGCCCCTCGAATATTTACACTCTTATCTTGAGAAGTTCCTCCGGCAAGACTCGGGTTAAAAACCACATCGTTAGAACCGGGCGGGGATTGTAATGCCAGCTCATCAATAATCCGATAGGCATTTTTGGTATCTTCAATCTCTTGACAAATCGTATCTCTTACCCAAGTCAAAGAACTTCCGGCAGAAAAAATTGAATAGGCGGAAGTATACATGTTTTCTTGGATATGAACAAAAACATAAGGTTTTGTTTTGTAATCAAGCATCGGTTTTTCGGAGTTTACCGCAATCCAGCTCGACGATCCGAGAGACAGATATACGGCACCTTCTTCAGCTCCGACTGCACCCAAAGCCATACATGCATTATCAACACCGCCGCAAGCAACAGATGTGCCTTCCGGTAAACCGGTTAATTTTGCGGCTTCTTTCGTGATTTTGCCAACGATGAAATGAGAATTAACTATTTCAGGGAAAATGGCTTCGGGAATACCGGCAACATCTAAAAATTGTTTCTCCAGTTCATTCTCATTGAGATTATAAACTCCAAAACCGGAAGCATATGAATGATCTGTATAGAAATTACCTGTTAATCTGTAGTTTATATAATCCTTGGAACCTAAAATTTTGTAGATTTGTTTAAAGATATCCGGTTGATTTTCCTTTAACCACATTAGTTTAAAAACTGAATAAAGCGGTGCAGGAAAACCGTTTCCGGTAGTCAAGTACCATTTTTCTTCATCTATTCTTTGAAAAAATTGCTGAGCTTCCGAAACAGCACGTGAATCAGACCAAATCGGAACAAATTCAGATAACAATTCACCTTCAGCGTCAATGGGTACTGTAACAAGACTGTGACCGGAAAGGGAAACACATGCTATTTCCGAAGGATCAACTTTTGTTTTTTGCAGTAATTCCGTTGTGCTTTCAATGACAGCTTGCCACCAATCTTCAGGTCTTTGTTCATGGTAACCGTCTTTCGGATAATAAGTACTGTATTCAATAAATGTTTTTTCGATCGTATTCAATTTCTCGTCATAAAGCGAGGCTTTGATTCCACCGGTTCCTAAATCATATGCAATAAATTTCATGACTTTTTACCCTCAGTTAACTCAATTAAAAATCATATTAATCAGCAGCAATCTTCAATCTTATTAATAATTAAAGCTTATCAATAAATTTGAATGAATATGTATAGTCTCTGCTTTCGCCGGGTTGCAAAATCGGAGCTTTGCAGCCCTCCTCACCTAATTTAGGACCATCCAAAGGCGTATTAAGCGGCTCTAAACCCAAGACATACTCACCTTTTCCCAACATTTTCCATTGTACGAAATAAGGGAAGTCTTCATGTTTATATTGAACATTAACGCCTATATTGATATCCGGATTAAATAATGTGTACCGGCTGATTCCGTCATTATCCGGTTTCACATTGTGAAAATAACAACGTTCCGGGTAAGGATATTGAGGTTCCTCTATCTCGATCCACGAATCAATGAACTTAGCTGCATGTTCTTCTCTGGGTTCTACATCCTCAGTGTCCATAATTATCTGAGCACCTTTGTCCAGCAACGGATACCCGTAGTTTAAGTGGAGTGAGTATAGGTATTGCCTTTCACCGAAACCATGATTTGTTATTGTGTCCGTAATCGTAAAAGCATCATCTTCGTATAAAAAATCTAATTTGCGTTTTAAAGTCAGATTTTCACCGAAAATTCTTCCTTCTCGCATTGTCCCTTCAATAGATAAAGAAGGAACATCATCTACGGAACCACGTGTAATCGTTACATTCTCTGCGGGAGTATTACTGATTCGTCCGTGCAATCCGACCTCTTCACCATTAATCACTGCAGGACTGCCGATATGCTGTAAACCGCAAGTAGTTAAAAAACCGACAAAAAAGTTTCTCAGCCACCTGAATCCCTGAGCTTCATAATATTCAGATGCTATTATTCCGCTCGGTGCAATATAATTTAAATTTTTCCCTTTATATCTTACCTGATAGATGTCCATACTGCGTCCGGGTAAAATCGTTGCGGAAATATTGCCGCCGTTGTTAACATGGATACATTTTACTCCCTCTTGAAACCCTCCGGACAGAACACTTTCTTCGCAAGAAATTAATTGGTTCAGATCACCTATAAAAGGCAACATCTCACTGTATGATTTTTTCATATTAATCACCTTGTTCCTGTAAATAAATTTTGTTGATATACCGTTTTTACCTAGATCAAAATTAATTGTCTGCTGTCAAACTCAGTACAAACATTAATGCTTGATTAAGCTAATTCCAGCGAGACATTATTTTTCTTCAGGAATTCCAAAACTTCTTCTTCGTATGGTGCACCCTCCATAGGACCTTTCTTGGTTACAGATAAAGCACCAACTGCATTTGCATAATAGCCGCAGCTCTTTAAATCATAGCCTCTCAGATATGCTGTAATGAATCCGGCGGCAAAAGAATCTCCGGCACCGGTAGGATCAATTTCTTCAACCTCAAAAGACGGTACTTCCATTCTTTGATCACCTGAATAAATTACGCATCCTTTTTCACCGTTTTTCAAAACGACAAGTTTGCCTTCAGCTGCTAATTTTTTACAACCCAATTCATCTGTTTCCATTTGAGTAAACAGTTGTGCTTCTGTTGCGCTGGGGAAAAATATATCACAACGTTCCAGGACCGGACGGCACAATTCACGAATTTCATCTGCACTTAAGACTTCCGGACGGATATTGGGATCAAAATTTACTAAAGTATCATCTGAAACTTCATTATTTAACTTATACATGGTTTCTTTCATGCTGTCATTAACAGACATGCCTACTCCGGTTAAGTGTAAACATTTAAGGTCTTTTAATAATTCAGGATTTACCTGATCATAAGTAATCTGACCGGCAGCAGCATATCGCCAATGATAAATAAAATTGCGGCTTCCGTCACTGAAATACGCGACAAAAGCAACACCTGTAGTATTCAGCGGATCAACCTTTATTGAAGAAACATCCACACCGTCTTCTTTCAAGCGATTCACAATACATTCTCCGAATCCGTCGTTACCTACTGTGCCGACCATTGCAACTTTATTGCCCAATCTCGCTGCAACGTCAGCAAATATTGTCGCGTCTCCGCTCGGATACGGACCGGTCAAATCAGCAGCCTGGGTAAACGGTTCGTCCAAATCTTTACGCATGATCTCTGCCAATAAACCACCAATTGTTAAAATTTCCATAATAACCTCCATTGTTAATCTGTTTTATTTTAATTTATTTAATACTCGACTTACAGTATCTGAAAAAGAGTTATATTTAATTATAAACTCAAATATCATATCGATCTTGTTCTGAATATCTACATTCCAGCTTCACTTTGTTCGTAATTTTTGTCTTTGTCTTTTTGATAATTAACCAATACAATTCCCAAAGCAATTAGTAATAATGTAATGATAATCCGAGGTTGAAAAATGTTTTCCTTGAGAAGAATAGCTGATGCTATTGCGCCGACAACCGGTATTAAGCTTTTGAAAATGCTGACTTTTGTAACTTTATGATATTTTAACAGAGTAATCCAGAGAGAGAAAGCTATTGAGCTTAATATTCCCAGATAAAGAACTACAAGCCAGGCATGAATGGTTTGAGGAACAAGTTTCCCATTGAGCAAACCGCCGATCATCAGAAAAATCGATCCTCCCATCATAAAATTCCAGGCACTTAATAATCTGGGATGATTCGCTTTAGTCAGAGGTTTTGTCACTACATCACCAACTGATGTCGAAAAAGCAGACAGCAACATCATTCCATCTCCCAACCAATTAAATCCCATAGAATCCGGAGCCGGAAAATCAATCACAACTACCCCTATAAAACCTATTAAACATCCGAGAATTTTTGAAATATTCATTTTTTGATCCGCATACACTATACTTCCGAGAATTACAGACATAAACGCTGAGGTTGAAGATAGAATTGATCCGATTGCTCCGGAAGTATGGGCTAATCCTATAAAAAGCGGACCGTGCTGGAACAAAGTATGCGGAATGCATAATAAAAAAGCATCTCTGATTTGTTTCGGTTTTGTCGGAAACGGATTGATTTTTTCTGTCAGTGCAGTAAATCCCATAATTATCAGACCAGCTAAGACAAATCTCATACCTGCAAAAAGCAATGTCGAAGGAATCAGGTTTTCAGTCTGATTATAAACACCGAATAATTCGTAGCCCTTTTTTACTGCAGGATACGAGCTTCCCCATAGAAAAACACAAATGAAGGTAGCTGATAACCATACAATCGGCTTTCCCCAAAAATCCTCTTTTCTTTTTTCGGAATCACTGATAACATTTTCTAAATTTTCGTTTGACATAAAAGCTCTGATTTCAATATAAAATATCTCGTAGTTATCCGGCATCAGGTTAAATCATCATTGACTATGTTAAAACTGACTTCCAATTCCTATTCCTGTTTTAATGTTAAATTTTCACAATATTCCGGGATGTTAATCTTAAATAAAATTAGCGGCAATAAATATTATTTACAGCCACTAATTTAATTATTAATCAAAAGATATTTCCCGGGCAGAAAACCATATCCTATTCTCCAATAATGTCTACATAAACTTTGCGTTGTTGCGGGCCGTCAAATTCCATAAATACTATTTCCTGTGCCGCACCCATTGCAAGTGAACCGTCAACAAGAGAAACAATCGTATGATTTCCTGTAAAGATAGATCTGAGGTGACCATACGAATTTGCGGACGTTCTGCCATACGTATGTAAGAAATGAGCATGTGAATATTCAGCATCTTCAGGAATAAAATCAGTTAACAAATCCTTAAGATCGCTTAATATACAATCTAAAGGCTCCGTTACGAGGATACCGCAACTTGTATGTGCAGTAACTACAGAAACAATACCGTTTTTCACACCTGACTCTTTGACATAGTCTTTTACAATATCACCGATATAGGCTGTATCATATTCATCATTTGTCATTACAAAAAATTCATAATGTTTAACCATTTTCTACTCCTCCATCCCTAAAAATCTGAGAGCATTCCCGCCCATAACCATTCTTTTTTGTTCATCTCTTAATGTTAATGAATTTACAGCTCCGACCATTCTTTTTTGTTCAATTCTCGGATATGCTGACCCGAACATTACTTTATCGAAGAGCATTCTGTCTATCCAAAATTCACCTAAATGATGATTAAATTCCGTATTAAAGAATTGTTTCGGTGAATCGAAATACAGTAAAGCTGTATCGGCATAGACATTCGGATATTTCAATAAGAGCATTGCCACTTCTCTGGTCCACGGCCAACCGAAATGTCCCAGACTGAATCTTAAATCAGGATATTTGATTGCAACATCTTCGAATAACAGAGGATTGGAATACTTAGTCGGACTATCTTTGATCCAGGTCATTCCTGACTCAAAAATAATCGGTTTATTGTACTTTAAACACACTTTATATAGTTCCTGAGCTTTTTCGTCCATCGGATAAAATCTTTGCATAGCAGGACTTAATTTTAATCCGGATAAATTCAGATTCGAAAATGCATCTTCCAATACCTCAACAGCATCTTCCCTATTCGGATCAACACCGGCAAAACCAATTAATCTGTCCGGTTCCAAATCTACTAAAAGTTTAACTTCTTCATTGGAAACAATCGTATCACCTGCTTTGGTTGTTACATCTTCTGCAGAAATAATGGATTTATCAATACCTGCTGCATTCATTTGTGTCACAAACAAACTTAACGGCCATACATGCTGCTTCAAGAGAAAATATTGTTCCCGCCGAAAAGCAATCCTTTCTTCATCTTGGCTAATTTCTTTTAAGAAGCCCGGAAATGTGTAAACATCAATTATCATAAAAATACTCCTTTTCTATAATCGTATTCTTTTTAGTTAAAATTAAAAAAATCTGAAAAGCCTCCGGTACAATGTTTTTTCACAAATCACATTTCTCCGAGAAAGACAAATCAAATTTCCGGTATAAAGTATAACAATAACTCATCTTTTAACCTTCTTTGCTCTCGTTTGTTTTTCTAAAATCTTTTTCTAAAATCTTTATCGTTTGCTACAGATAAAGGCGGCTTCCGGCTCCGATTTCCCGGGCTGAGCACTAAGACAAGGTCAGACAAAAATTTTTACTCATAGATATTCTCCGTTATGAAACATAAAAAATATCTTTTCTTAAAGTTCTTTAAAAACATTTTAGTAACATTCGTTCTTGTTTGCAATTGCTATATCGCATAAGAATATTTTATATTTTTTGTAGAAACATACAAGTATTTCGTCAATATATCGTATAAATATAGATAAAAAATAAATAAAACTTGTTATTATATTTAATCTGAAAAATATGAATTTTATTTATTCCGGATAATACATTTTCTACTTTTTCTGACGATTCTGCTTAATTCAGAAATTCCTTTAATCAGATTTTCACCAATTCATAATTTCTTTCGCCCAGACCGATTGCCTCAGCATGACTCAGGCAGGATTGCCATTCAGTATCGGGAAACAGATTGGTAAAATGATCATTATGCAGATTTTCTTTTTCGCCTAATAAGCTGTTTTCAACTGCCGGAGCAGCATTTACCAAGTCCGCACATGCCTGATCCAAAGATACCGGATCAAAAGAAGCAAGCATTCCTATATCAGGAACGATTGCAACGTCGTTTTCAGAATGACAGTCACAGAAAGGAGAAACATCCATAATTAAGCTGACATGAAAATGAGGACGATCTTTAATAACTGCATAGGCATATTCAGCAATTTTTTCATTTAATACCGTATTACTGTTACTGTTAATCGGACGAATTGCATCATAATTGCAACTGCCGATACATCTTCCGCAACCCACACAAATATCGGTATTAATAAATGCCTTCTTATCGACAAAAGAAATCGCTCCGAATGCACAATTACGATAGCAGGTACCGCAACTTACGCATTTTTTTGGATTGACGCGCGGTTTACCGGCATAATGCATTTCCATTTTGCCGCCACGGGATCCGCATCCCATTCCTATATTTTTGATAGTTCCTCCAAACCCGGTCGCTTCATGACCTTTAAAATGTGTCATTGACAGAAAAATATCAGCATCCATAATCCCTCTGCCGATTTTTGCTGCTTTGATATGTTTGCCGTTAACCGGAACTTCCACATCGTCTGTACCTTTCAGACCGTCACCGATCAAAACGTGACAACCGGTAGAAAAAGGACTGAATCCGTTTTCATAAGCTGATGTAATATGCTCTATTGCATTCTTGCGCCGACCGACATAAAGCGTATTACAATCTGTAAGAAAAGGAACACCTCCAAGTTCTTTGATGTAGTCTGAAACAACTTTAAGATAATTCGGACGCAGATAAGCTACGTTGCCCGGTTCCCCAAAATGGAGTTTAATTGCGGTAAATTTTTTCTTGAAATTAATTGTGTCAATACCTGCAGTCTGTACCAGCCTTTTCAGCTTAGCTAAAATATTTTCTTCAGGTACGGTTCTGAAATCTGTAAAGAATACTTTTGTCATAATAACTCCTCTTCAAATAATGTAGTGTTGATTATTAACAGTTTGTCGAACGAAAAGGTGCGATCATACCGGAATATGACATTTTGGGGATTGACAGCGGTAAGAATCATCAGGAAACCGGTTTCATTATTAATTAATTCTTTTTTTCAGGTAGATATTCTTTTTTAACGTAACTTTTCAATCAAAGGTAATACAAGTTTATGCAATGTCGGATTTGCGCTCAGAATAGAACTGGTTTTGAAAATATCAACAGGTTGATTGTGAAAATTTGTTACGATACCGCCTGATTCTTCAACAATCAAGATTCCTGCCGCAAAATCCCATGGTCTGAGTTTCGATTCAAAAAAGATATGATGTCGATTTGCTGCTATATATGCCAAATCCAGAGCAGCTGAACCAAAACGCCGAATATCTTCTGTTTGTTCAAAAATATCATACAGTACCCGGAACATCACTTTGTGATTTATTTCTATACCGCGATCATAAGGACTTGAGCCAAAAGCAACTATTGCATTACTTAAATCGGAAATATTGTTAATGGTTAATTTCGTTTTTTGCAAATCATGATACTTTTCAGTTGTAATCATTTGTTGTTTTATATTTCTGATCAGATAAGAACCTTCATTTCTGCTTGCTTCAAATAATTCATCCAGGAAAGGATCGTAGATTAAGGCAAAATTCAAATGTTCGCCGTTCCAAAAAGCCAGAGATGTACTTGAATGATGCATATCTAAAATTAAGTTCTTGGTTCCGTCAACCGGATCAAGTATCCAGCAAGGATTCGCCTGATCAAATTTATGCTGATTATCTTCTTCACCTAAAAATTGATGATCGGGAAAAATATTCAAGATCTGTTTTTCAATATATTCCTGAACATCATAATCGATTTTTGTTACATAATTTGCAAAGCCTTTTTGTTCAATTGTATTTACATCTTCAGAAGATTCTTCGATAGACAATATGATTTCTGATGACCGGACGATAATTTGTATTACTTCAAATTTTTCTTCATTTGTTAATTTATACATTTTTACCTCGTATTTTTGTCGGATAGCGTTGTATGCTTATTATATAACTTATCAAATGAAATAAACAATTCAGCTTCGCCTGCAATATAAAATTATGACTTCTGATAATTTAATTCTGACTACATTTCATCTAAAATACGATCAGCCCAATCAACTCCATAATCATAGAGAGTCGCTCTTCGCGGACAACCGGATTCATCCCAACCCATCATTTGATAATATAATGCGATGTTGTATTCAAACTGTTCCCGATCAAGTTTTTTACCTGCCAAAGCTCCTGCATTGATTTTTTGTTCAAAAAACCGATCAGGTAATTTGTCGTCATTTTTGCTAAAACCCTCGCGGTAATTATAAAGACGGAACAGATGATTCTTTAATTCACCCAGCCGCATAATTTCATATGAAGAAGTCTCGAATCCGGTAACTTGACGGAATAAATCCGCCATTTCCTGCAAACTGTATACTCTGGTCGGAGCTGAAGCGAAAAGACACATTCCGAGAGCATCGACTGCAGACCACAAATTATTTAATACTTTATAATCATTGACCTTTTCCGGACCGGAATAATACATCGGAATTCTTTCAAGAATTCCCAGCGTGCGGCTATAATTCATAGAATGATCCCAGCCTACTTCAGTATCATAATCCCAATCGTGCTCACAAATATCGTAGCGCGGACCGACGGCGGCGGTGGCATAACCTAAAGCCAAATTCGTCTGCGAACGACATTCTGTTGAAACAAGCTCATTACCTTTTACCGTCATGGCAAACTTCTGTGAATCGTTTCCGATTTTTTCAGCAGCCAGGGCAGCTCCTTCGGCTAAGATATCTCCTAAACCTCGGCGTTTTGCAATCATGATAGTTAATTTTTCCAAATCGACATCCGGGCCGAAATCCAGATTAAGTCCGGAATACAGGGATTCATCCAGGACTCCGTTTTGCTTCGCTTCCTGAGCAAAGGAAATGGTGAAACCGAGTGAATTGGGATCCATACCATATTCGTTACATAAAACATTAGCTTGAATGATTTTCTTTAAATTACTGTTGCCAATATTCGGTCCCAAAGATCCCAGGGCTTCCTGATGCAAACCGCCCATGAATTCATTATCCGTATCGGTTGCATAGCGCTTAATACAATTATTCGGGCAATAAGGACAGGGCGATTCGCCTTTATAGAATTCCGCAAATTTTTCCGGAGTAAATTGATCTGTATAATCACATTCACTCGTCTGATAATTGTTGACACAAAGTGCGGCATCAATACCATGTGTATGAATCCAGGCACCGAATCCGGGACGATTATACTGCCACATTGAAAGTGTGTTTTCTTGCATCTTTTTTGCAAAATTCAGAGAGATTTCTTCAAGTTGATCCGGAGCAAAAACCGCGGGCACATGTCCACCCGTAATGACAACAGCTTTCAGGTTCTTTGAGCCCATTACTGCACCCATTCCGGCCCGAGAAGCTTGATGGTTTTGATCGCAAATTACGTTTGCAAAACGCACTTTATTCTCACCGGCAGGTCCGATTGCCGCAATCGATGAATCAGGGTAATCCGCTTTGATTTTTTCCACAGTATCACTGACTTTTTCGCCCCATACTTCCTCAGCTGATATTAATTGCGGAATCTGATCTTCTATCAATAACATCACAGGTTGTTCGGATTTTCCCTGGAAAATTATTCCGTCATAGCCTGACCTTTTTAACGCCTGAGCAAACGGACCTTCACATCTTGCCTCCCCGATACCGCCGGTTGCAGGAGATTTTCCGGTAATCGTAAATCTTGCTAAACCGGGCGCCCGATGACCGCCGAGAATGCCGTTGAAAAACATCAAATATGCTTCCGGATCAAAAGCATCAATACCGACCGGGGTTTCCAGCAACAATTTCGTAACGGCCAGCACGGATCCCGAACCGTATCGACGATACTCAATTTCAGTCGGTTTTTGCTCCCTGAATGTCTTATCTGTCAAATCTACATAAAGTATTTTCCCGTAATATCCGAAACTCATCTGATTACTCCTTTTATGCGAAATTCTCCATCTGCCGGCCTATAAAAATAATCTCTAATTCCTGAATAAATCCCAAACCTCACTCAATCCGTCAACAACAGCACGATATCGTTTATATTTTTCCGTATACACGGAAGCATACTCCGGACGCGGATTAACGGTTTTACTGATTCTGACACAACGCCGGATTGCTTCATCATAATCCCGGTAAATGCCTGCTGCTATACCCGCAGCCATCGCAGCTCCTTGTGCACCCTGTTTTTTATCTGCAACCACATCAATCGGAATTTGTAATGCATCGGCAAATATTTGCACCCAGACATCAGAATTCGTTACACCGCCGGATAATTGAATGCTTTCAGGTTTCTCTCTGTTAATTAACAATTTATTGAGATGTGTTAAATGAGAAAACACGACTCCTTCAAAAATTGCTCTGGTTATGTGTTTACGATTATGGTACATCGTCAGACCGACAATTGTACCTTTTGCCAAAGCATCTTCATTTGATCCGTTCAAGAAAGGTAAAAAAATCAAGTCACTTTCTGACGGATCTATTTCCTCAACCCAGCCGTCAACACAGGCATAAACGTTTGAACCCTCAGCTTTCGCCTTTTCTTTTAATTCAGGTAACAATGTTCTGATATACCATTCGAGATTACCGGCAGAAGTCGGACTGCTCTCTTCAATTAAGAAATAACCGGGCATACAAAACATGGAATTTAAAGCAACACTACCATCCGTAATCGGCTCTTCATTAATATACTCATTGATACTCCAGGTTCCGGCAATCATACTGAGTTTTGAAGGATCACCAAGCCCTGAGGCAATTCCGCAAGCATTAATATCAAACATTCCTGCCGCAACCGGAGTGCCGGCTGCCAGACCCGTTTCAACACCGGCTTGTTCCGTAACAGTCCCGCAAAGTTCTGCCGAGTATTTCAAGGGAGGAAGTTTATCTGCTACTTCCGGGATTCCGAATAAATCCAACAGTTCAGAATCATACTGTTTAGTATTGAGATTGATTAAGTTGGCACCGGAAAAATCTGTGTATTCCGCATAAGCGATTCCTGTCAATTTATATCTGATGAAATCTTTAACGGAAAAAATATAGCTGATGTTCTGATATACTTCAGGCTCATTGTCTTTTAGCCAAGCCAGGAGGCTGACCGGTTGTGTAGCCAAAATATTTTGATAGGTTTTTTCATAAACTTTTTCTGCCGTACCGTCTTGATTCCATTTTTCTACATATGACCAGGCTCTGGCATCAGTTGAAGGAATTCCCGAATATGCAGGTTCTCCGTCTGCATTGATTAAATATAATCCCTTGCCATGTCCGGAAAAAGAGATGCCTATAATATCTTCAGCAGAAACACCTGATTTTTTTATCGTATCTTTTATAACTTTAGCATTAACTTGCCAAAGTTCATTCATATCACGCTCTGTATATCCGGGTTTCGGAGTCAATGTATTTGTGGGTAAACCTGCAGATGCAATTTGATTACCGTCAACATCAAATAATGCTGCTTTTGCAAAAGTACCACCATTATCTACACCCATTAAATATTTCATGTTTTTTCTCCTTTTTAATGAATATTTTAATGACCTGAAACAAATGCTTACTCAAAATAAGCTATGTATAATTATTCTATGTCAAGTATTTCATAATTCCAGGAACGGCGCAATTCATCCATCATTTCCATAACAGCAATCGTTTCCTGATGTGGCATGGCAGCACATTCTGATTCACCGTTTTTTATGGCTTTGACACAAGCCTCTACTTCATATTCATATCCTGAAATTTGTTCCGGTACTTCATGTGTTTCTATCAGTTCATAATTTTCATTAAAAACTTTAATCAATTCCGGATTATTAATATTTTGTACTTCTATGTAGCCTTTCGTTCCGAAGATGGCTCCCATACGGTTATGGACAGAGGAAACACTGCAATGTAATGCTGCCATTTTCTGATTCGGGTATTCAAGAGTAATATTGTCTGCTATATCCACACCATTTTTAAAGATTGCCGCAGACGTCATATTTACAATATCCGTTCCCATAACCATTCTCGCAAAATTTAACAAATAAACACCGACATCAAGTAATGCTCCTCCTGCAAGATCCGGATCGTGAATTCGTTTTATATCGGATAACTCATAACCTATATTTGCGTTAATAGAAATTATTTCTCCGATAATACCCGATTTTATAATGTCATCAATCATCTTTCTGGACGGCATATATCGTGTCCAGATAGCCTCTGTTATTAATAAGCCTTTTTCTTTGGCTAATTTTATAATTTTTCTTGCTTGATCTGCATTGACTGTAAATGATTTTTCACATAAAACATGTTTTCCGGCATTTAAAGCCAATTTCGCACATTTATAATGATGTGAATGTGGGGTTGCAATATATACTAAATCCAACTGAGGATCTGCTGCCATCTCCTCATAACTGCCATATGCTTTTTCATATTTGTATTCGGTTGCAAATTCTTTTGCCTTATCATAATCTCTTGAAGCAATTGCATACATTTCTACGGAATTCATTTCTTTGATTGTGTTGGACATTTTAATTGCTATAGAACCTGTGCCCATTATTCCCATCTTAATCATTGATTCTTCCTCCATATTTATTTTTTATAAAAATAATAAATATGGCCTGAGAGTTAACCTCCCAGACCATAAAACAATTAAACTTCAACTGTCGGAACATTCGAACAATTAGGTCCGAAATGTTTTAAGACAACCAAAGGTTCTACTTTACTGAGGTTGGTAATAACCACCCCTGCTTTTGCAGCTTTTTCCGACACGAAAAATTCATCCGAACTCTGTTGACCGTAACGTAACAGTGTAGGTGTTTCAGCTTGATATTTTCCGAATGTACCGTAACCTTGTATAAAAATGCATCCATATGCCGCATCATCTTTGATTGTTACTGTTTCACCGGGATATACCGTTAATTCTTTTGCTGAAAAATAAGGATTTCCGTAACTTATCCATTTTTGAATATAAGAATCATTTTCTGTTTCAACAACCGGCGGTCTGAAATAATGCTTTTTATAATTGGGATCTACATTTTTTTCCCAGTCCAGAAGACCGAAAACATAATCAATATCGCCCTTATTCTCTTCAGGACATTCTTCATCCAACATCTCAGGAGGATACACTTCACCGGACACAATATTTTCAAATACTGAATTCACGTCTGAATTCCATTGCGGTTCATATGTCAATACTGATGCAGGAGCATGGATTACTCCCTCCGGAGTATACCATCCGGTACCCAGTTCTACTCTGTGAGCTCTGGATAATTCTGTAATTCTTGTATCATCATCCGCAAATTTTGCAATTCTTTCTTTTACATCTTCCGGTTTCGTGTCGGGATCAAATCCAAAATATGTATAATTTGCTTCTCCTGTATGATTGTTTAATTGTTTCGGAAAATAATAACTTTCCGGTTTACCTAATTTTCCTACTTTGGCAGCATCTTCAAAAGTTAAGTGCAGATGGTGGAATAAAGGATTTAAATTGTCAAAGTATTTTGAATACATCGGCCAGCCGTTGTATTTCTCCATCAACTCTTCTCCTACAATCTCAGAACCTAATTCTTTAATTGCATCTTTCAGCGAGAATTTTTCATCGCTGTCGTATGATACACATACATAACATAAACCTTCGTCCGCTTTGGCCAAAGGTCCGTTTTGAGCGGCAATAGTTGAAGAAAACCATCTTTCAGTTATAGATCCTCTTTCCATACCGAAAGCAAAATAATCATCCGGATGTAATTTTAACCGGCGGCCGGCCTTACCGAAACGTCTCGGAACAAATGCCGGAAACAGGCGGAAAATGCCTTCGTTTTCTTCAAAAGTTTTACGAATGATCTGCGGATCTTTCGTTGCATCTTTAACAACCAAATTACCTGTTTTCCGTGCTGCTTCTAAAGTATCATCCAATTCTTTTTGTGATTTTTTAATAATCTCTAATTGTGTCATAGCAGAACTCCTTCTTTTATATATTTAGATTTTATTGAGGACTAGCAAACTCCTTTTTGTATTGAAATATTGGCATATCTGGACTCATCACCTGTTTGTACAATGAGAAATGCCTCTTCCGCTTCTTTATAAAAATCAAGACGATCTACAAAATCAAAGTCTTTGAATGCTTTATCTAAATCATGTTTTTTAATAATTTTTCTATATTCTTCCCAAATAGTCGGTACCGGTTCTGTCGGAAGATTTCGCATTAATTTAACGGGATTATCAATAAAATTATCTAAAGGAAATAATTTAAGAATTTCCTCTAAAAGATCAGGGATTAAGACTGAATCCATTCTGATTATCTTTTTAGCGTGAGCTGTTCCCGGGAAATTGGCATCAGCAATAATCAATACATCCGAATGCCCCATTTCCATCATGTTTTTTACTAATTCCGGAGGTAAAATTTTCGGAATTCCCCTAAGCATATTATTTCCTCTCTCATATAAATTTTATTAAAAAAAGGCACTACCTAAAAGGCTGTAAGCATTCCTCTATGGCAGTACCTTTTCCATTACATTACTAAACTTATACTACACGTATACTGTTAATATACGTATATTACTTACAGTAAATGACACATTAATCTGAAATAGCGTCTACGCCACCCTCTAAGTAAGCATCAACATTTTCAGCAGTAATTGCTCTGAAAGGAATACGTGTGTCATAAGGAACTTCTTCTCCTTTTGCTGCTTTTACAGCAACTTCAACACCGACTTCACCTTGACCTTGTGAATCCTGCAAGACTGAAATAGCCATTCTGCCTTCTTTAACTGCCTGAACTGCTTCTTCCAATCCGTCAACTCCGCCGATTATAATATCTGTTCTGCCTGCTGCTTCAACAGCGGATAGAGCACCGATGGCCATGTCATCATTTTGACAAATAATAGCATCTAAATCATCACCGAATGTAGTAATCCAGTCTTCTGCCAGAGCCATGGCTTCATCACGTTTCCAGTTAGCTGTCTGAATTGCTAATACTTCAAATGTGTCTAATACACCGACTGCTTCGAAACCGGCATAACGGCCAACTTGACCTGATTGACCCATAGGACCTTCTAAAATACAGACTTTTGAACCTGCTTCAAGATTATCTACAAACCATTGACCTAAAATTTCTCCGGATTCTTGATCTGTACAACCTACGAAAGCTGTATAATTTGTATCAGCGATATCGCCGTTATCAACGACAATCGGAATTCCGGCATCATTACATAATGAGACTACAGGAGCACTGCCTTCAACGGATTGAGGGATGACTACAACTGCATCAACACCTTGTGCGATAAAGGTTTCAACGTCACTGATTTGTTTGTTGACATCACCGGCTGCATCCGACATTAATAATTGGATACCCAATTCATCTGCTTTTGACTGTGCTGCATCAGCAATTTGTTTAACAAATTGATCTGAATTGTCTTTAGATGAGAAACCAACTACAATCTCAGAATTATCTTTTGCTTCACCTGCGGGTTCTTCAGCCTTTTCTGCTTCAGTCTCTTCTGCTTTTTCTTCCGCTTTTTCTTCCGCTTTTTCTTCCGCTTTTTCTTCTACTTTTTCTTCCGCTTTTTCTTCTGCTTTTTCTTTTGCTGCCTCAGTTTCCTTTGTATCCTCTTTCTTGTCTCCACCACAAGCAACGATACCTATAACCATTATCATTGTTAAGAGTACAGCTAATAATTTTTTCATCTTCATTTCTTTTACCTCCTATTTATATAAACTAACCTTTTGTTAGTTATTCACTTCTGCGTTTAGATTTCATATCTAAGAATACTGCGATAATAATTAATAAACCTTTTACGATTTGTTGATAGAAAGAATTGATATTCAACAAATTCATGGAGTTACTTAACAGTCCGATAATGAAGAAACCAAGAATCGTTCCTGTTAAAGAACCGGTACCTCCGCTCATACTCGTTCCGCCAATTGCTGTTGCCGCAATAGCATCCATCTCATAGGATTCACCGGCAGTCGGCTGACCGGAGCTGATGCGAGCTGCGAGAATTAATCCGACAACCCAGGCACATAAAGCAGAAATAATATAAACCGCAAATTGGATTTTCTTGACCCTTACACCGGAAAATCTGGCAGCATCATAATTTCCTCCGATAGCAAATATGTATCTGCCAAAAGTTGTCATGGTCAAAATGACCAAACCTAAAATTGTTACTACTACTAACAAGATAACCGGTACAGGAATTTCCAATGATAGAAATTTAACAGTGCCTTGTCCGATAACTTTAAAGCTTTCATCGGAAATAGTATAAGGTTTTCCGTCTGCATAAGCTAAAACAGCACCTCTGCTGATGGTCATCGTCGCTAATGTTGCAATAAACGGTTGAAATCCGACATATGAAATTAAATAACCGTTTAATACTCCCACTAATAAGGAAAATACTAACGAAATCAGGATAACCTGAAATGTATTCATCCCTTGCATTAATAACGATCCGCAAACAACACCGGCAATTGCTACTGTTGATCCGACAGACAGATCAATTCCCCCTGTTAAAATAACAAATGTCATACCTACCGCTAAAATACCGTTTAAGGAAATTTGTCTTAAAATATTTCTTATGTTATTTGCTGTTAAAAAAGTCTTAGAAAGAAAACTCATCAAAACAATGATAAAAACTACTACAAATAATAAAGCAAATTGTCTTAATAGTTTTTCCAAATTATTCTTTTTGAATGATTTATCTAATTTATTCATCTTTTGCCTCTCCAAATGCTAATCTCATAATTTTTTCCTGAGACGTTTTTTCATCTCCCGTAAGTTCACCCATAATCCTTCCGTTTGCCATAACTAAGATTCGATCACTCATTCCAATCAATTCCGGTAATTCGGAAGAAATCATGATAATTGCAATTCCTTCTTTGGCAAGATCTGTCATTATGTTATAGATCGAGGCTTTTGCCCCGACATCAATACCCCTTGTAGGTTCATCCATTATCAAGACTTTGGGATCTGATAATAAACTTTTTGCTAATACGACTTTTTGCTGATTTCCGCCTGATAAATTTAAAACTAAGTCGGCAATGCTATTCATTCTTGTGTCCATATCTTCAGCATGTTTTTTTACCAACTGATATTCTTTTTTCTTATCAATAAACGACAGTTTTGTCATTTTATCAAAATTTTGAAGTGACACATTTTCTTTAATATCCCTGCAAAGTACAACGCCCAGATTTTTTCTGTCTTCAGGAGTCATAATAATGTGATTCTCAATAGCCTCATGCGGGTTATTAATTTTTATGTTTTCACCGTCTAATTTTACTTCACCTGAATCTTTTTTATCATAACCTACAAGGGCTCTCATTACCTCGCTTCTTCCTGCACCTACAAGACCGTAAAATCCTAAAATCTCCCCTGCTTTCACCTTGAAATTAATATCTTCAAAAACACCTTCTCGATTAAAATCATCAACTTCTAAAACATAATCGCCTTTTACCGAAAGGTTTTCGGGATACCCTTTTTCCAGCTCGCGGCCTACCATCATGCTGATCAGCTCATCTCTTGTGGCATCATTTGTATTTACACATTCTACAAATTCTCCGTCCCTTAAAACAGAAATTCTGTCTGACATCTGGAATACTTCATCCATTCGATGTGATATGTAGACAATCCCTACATTTTGTTTTTTTAACGCCTCTATCATTTCAAAAAGTATGTTTGTTTCTTTTTCTGTCAGGGATGAAGTCGGTTCATCCATGATGATAACTTTAGAATTATATGAGACAGCTTTGATGATCTCCATCATCTGAATCTGAGCAATATTTAAATCTTTCATCTTCATTGTCGGTTGAACATACTTATCTAAATCATATTTATGCAATAATTCCAGGGTCATTTCATTGAGTTTTTTCTTATCGACAAAAGGAGAGCCTTTAAACTTTTTTTGTTCTCTTCCCAGAAATATATTTTCAGCAACTGTCATCTCGGGAATCGGACTTAATTCTTGATGTATCATTGATATTCCGGCATCAAGTGCATCTCTTGATGATTTAAAATCTACTTCTTTTCCATCAAAAATTATTGTTCCTTTATCTTTATGATAGAGTCCCATTATAATTTTCATCAAAGTAGATTTACCCGCACCGTTTTCGCCCATCAACGCATGTACTTCCCCGGGCAGTAATTGAAATTGTACATTGTCTAAAACTTTAACCGATGCGAAAGATTTATCTATATTCTTTACCTCTAAAATGTATGCTTTCTCTTCCAATTTACGCCTCCTTCCTATTTTAATATGATTAATTACTCTATTACTAAATCCGGATTATCGGAAAAATGTTTCAATATTACAATAGGATCCGCTGTTGATGGATTCGTGATATTTATTCCTTCTTTTGCAGCTTTCTCCGTTACAAAAAATTCATCATTGGTCAATGCACCGTAACGAATTAAAGCAGGCGACTCGATATTCCATTCTCCGAATTGTCCATGTCCCTGAATACAAATCAGGCCATAGGGAGCATTGTCTTTTATTTTTACCGTTTGACCCGGTAATACTGTTAATCTCTTTGCACTGACTGTCGGACATTTATAGCAAATCCACTCTTCTATATATCCCTCGGCAATCATTTCATCCATCGGTTTCACCGGTTTCGGGGACATGAAGCGATTTTTGTGAACATCAGGATCCACATTCAGATCCCAATCTATAATACTCAGTAAATAATCATAATTGCCGATCTCTTCTTCCGGAGTGTTTTTCCATAATAAATCCTGCCCTACAATCTGACCGTCCATCAAAACCGATTGAAACATTGCATACACATCAGAAGCAAATTGAGGTTCATATGTACATAAACTACCCGGCGCATGCAACATCCCCGGCGGAACATCCCAGCCGGTATCAGGTTCCAGTTTAAATGCCCTGGATAAAGCCAAAATGTTATTATCTTTTTTCGTGAAAGACTTTAAGGCCTCCAGCACTTCGTCTTTGGTTGTTTCCGGATTCAGTCCGAAGAAGGTAAAAGGAAATTCTCCGCCATGATTATTTAATTGAGCCGGGAAAAAATACATCTCCGGTTTTCCATAGGAACCTACTCTGCTTGCATATTCATCACTGTGATGTATGTGATGGGGTAAAGGTCCTTGATTGTCAAAGAATTTAGAATATACAGCCCAACGGCCATATTTATTCCAAAGTGTTTCACCTATGGCCTCAGATCCTAATTCTTCTACAAAATCTCTGAGAAGAATTTTCTCTTTTCCTTCTTCATCAACTACAACATAACTTAATCCTTCATCGTCCGGTGTTCCCGGACCGTTTTCCGCCCAAGTCGTGGAAGAAAGCCACCTCTCATCAATTCCTCCACGTTCCCCCAAAATAAAATAGTCATCCGGATGAAGTTTAATTCTTTTACCCGGACGACAAAATGATCGGGGAACCCAAGTCGGAGCTAATCTTAAGACACCTTTTCCAAGCTCTATTGCTTTTTGAGCCAATTGGTTTTTCGTTCCCATAACATTCCTCACAATTCATATCTTTGAAATTAACGACCAACACAGAAAAACGTTTTTCTGCTGTGTAGAATATACCTGTTTGAGTGTTTTTTTGTCAAATTATTCCTGTTTTTTATGAATCTTCTTGATAAACAAAGCATATTTTTGTGCACTTTGACAAATCACCATTCCGTTAAGATCCAATCGTCAGGAGAGTTTTTTACGGTTGAATTTCTGACAACTAAGTTACTTTCCATTTTTATGCCTTTTGCAACGCTGCCTTCACCATTTTCTATTAAATCGAACAAGATTTTTGCAGCTTCAATTCCGGTACGATTTTTGGCTACATGTATCGTGGAGAGAGATGGTTCTATCATTCCTGAAAAGAATATATCGTCATAACCAATTACTTTGATTTGCTCCGGAATTTTGACATTTTCTCTTTTTAAATATTTAATGGCACCTACCGCCATCTGATCATTTGCCAGGAATACTCCGTCTAAATCCGGATTTAAATCACATAATTTTTTTACGCCGCGATATCCGCTTTGATGTGTATAATCACCATTAACAATTTGTTTTGACTTATCTAAAATCATTCCTTTTTCGGTTAAGACGTCGATAAATCCTGCGGTTCTTTGCTGAGCTATTTGCAGAGCTTTGGGACCCGTAACCATACCTATTTTCCTGCAACCTACGTCAATAAGATGATCTACTGCAATTCTTGCATTTTCATAGCTGTCAAAAAATACGGAATCTATCCCATATCGGGAAAAATCTCTTTCCAAGCTGACCAAAGGTGTTTGCTTATATTTGTTAACAATCTTTTTTATTTTTGTAAGATATGAGCTCTCTTCGCGTTTTTGTATACAAGAAACAAATAATATGCCATCGACTCTGCTGTTGGTTAAGCTTCTGAAAAAACTTTCTTCTTTCTCAATAGCTTTTACATTGCTGGAAACATTTCCCACATCACAGATAATCATCTGATAATTCTTTTCACGGGTTATTTTATCAATCCCTTTAACCACATAAGGATAAAAAACACCACCGATATCTTCAACAATAACTCCTATGATTCCTGTACGGTTCGATTTCATACTTCTGGCAATCGGATCGGCATGATAAGACAATTCTTCTACTGCTTTCATTACCCTCTCCGATAATTCAGGACTCACATATTTCGTACCATTTAATACATTTGATACAGTTGAGATAGAAACACCTGCCAATGCAGCAACATCTTTTATTCCACTCATATTAACTCCTATTGTTATACAAATATAAAGTCATAGTCATTCCTTACGAGAAAGTATATTAGGAAAACTCCCGAATCTATAATGCACCTCAGGCAAGTTTTGTATTGTAGTCCTAATAAAGGAATTACCTGCAAAATCTCCCCTCTTTTGTAATTGAATTTAAATTCATTTCATTATTTTATCTTTTCTGAGATAATCTGTCGAATTTAATAAAATATTATTAATTAAGGATACTTTTTTGGATATTTTCGCAGAAGAATCTTTTTGTGTGTAAAAACCAATAATATGAATAGCCCTTCACTATGAACCATACTGAAGGGCTATTCCTGAGTAATTTGTTTCTTTCCGGTATTGCTGAAAAATTTATATTAATCTTTTACATTAGCAATAACTACATTTAAATCAGCAAGGAACGGGAAGACTACACCCGCCATATCCGAAGTCGGAAGAACTTCCGCAGCGAGATTAATTCCTAATTCATTTTTCATAAAATTACGTCTCGCAATCATTCTTTCATAAGATTCAGGCGATAATTTTTTAATCTCATGTTGCATTTTTTCATCAGCTATCATAATGCCATCCTCTGCATGTACAGCTATGTCAGAATCCGGAAAAGATGAAGTGAAATCACATTGAATTAACATCCCGGAATGCAGTTTTTCTTGCGATCCTTCATAAAAAGGTGTATTTGTCCATTCATCAGTATGAATCACATGACCTAAGTTTAAGGAAATGCCGAATTCAACCGGATCTCCCATGACTTTTGTAACCGTATCAAACACTTCGCCACCGGTAACTCCGATTTTAATTGACTCATACCATACTTTCATTGATTCAAAGTATTTATAGAACATTGCCATCGCTTTTTCTCTGCGTTCCGGTTCTAATTGATCTTCGCTTTCAACAAAGAATCCTACTTTATGACAGAGAGATCTTCTGTAAGCCATACCGGCACCGACAATATCTCCTTTTTTCAATTCGCTGTCCCCCATCGGACTGGCTAAGGCATAGTAATAATTCTTGTTAAAATTAATATTGGGATGGACATTGATAGGATCACCATCAATCATCAGATATTTTGATGCTTCTAATTCAGTAATCCCTTCTCGTAAATTTTGCAGAACATTTAAAGTTGCATTTGCACTTTTTGTTCCTGCTGCCTCTGCCAATATTAATTCTTTTGCACAAAGATTTGTTCTTAAACCGATTTCGTTATCCTGTAATAAATATGTTCCATTTGACAGATTATCCTCAGAACATACATTCAGCAATTCATTAAAAATAAAATACGGGATATCAAATTGCTCTTTCTCTGTAGTAAAATCTTGCGGATCAAACCATTTCCAGCCTATTACCGCAACTTTTGATTCTTGATTAAGACCTGCCTTCTTTAAGATTTCTTGCAAAACAGTTTTTGTTCTCCTCGGTTGCTGAGGCAAACTGAATCCATGATAGACTTCTATTGCAATTTCATAGGGTATCCTTTTTGAATAGTCACATCCCTCATCACCAACGATCAGAGTCGGTTTCCCGCCCTTGCTGATAATAAGAACGGATTCTTCAAATCTGGGATCTATACCCGTGAAATATTCAATGTTTGCATAGTGTTCACGATCGCCATAAATGAAATAGTGTGTATATTTATCAGCACCTAAATCAATTAAATCATTCATTCTTTTTTGATAGTCTTCTGCCAAAATCTTCGGCAAACTTCTTTCATCGATTTTTTTAATCTTATTCGGCAAACTATTAATTCTTTTTTTAATAATTGTCATTTTTCTTTCCTTTAATTATTGTTTTTTCTTCTTTGTTTTTTCTTGTTTTTTATTTATTTTGTTGTTTCTACATATTTAAGCGGGTAAACCGGAGGCAAAATATTATAATAAGATAAAGTTTCTACCAGTTGATGCGTAGCTCCGGGTGTCAAAGCTAAAATCGATAATTTAGCAAGTTCTCGCAATTGCGGAAAAAGATATCCTTGTTTAACTACCACGACATCATAATCTGTACATTCCGCTCCGGATCCTTTGACAAAATGGTTTCTGCTGATAAAGGAACTCGGTTTGTCGGTAATCACAACATCCAGGTTGCCTGAACTGATGGTTATCGCTTTACCTGTAGCATCATCTTCTAATCCCATATAACCCATTAACTCACCGATTTTTTTAATTGTTCCCGATACTTGAACTGCCTTATTATCCGGAGATGTGTTTTTGCCTATCTCAAGTGTAATTTCATCTCCTTCTTGATATTTCAGACATTCATCTACTGCTTTTTCATCCCAAATCGAAGTAACGATAATTTTTTTATTGATTTGATCTTTATACTTTAAAAACTCTCTGAGCATTATGGTATGATCACCGACAGCTCCTCCTGTCGTATTATCACCCGAATCAGAAATAAAGATTGTTGAATCGTCGCTGAAAATTGCAAGCTTAACTGCTTCTTTCGGATCCATTGCAATTTGTTCATATTCAAAACTATCTCTTAAACTGTAAACATATTCCCCGAATTCTTCAGCTATTTTTTTACATTGACCGGTATATTTTTCTTCACTGGGAGTAACAATAATATTAGAAGCCAAAGTTTTACAATCGCACCAAATCATACCTATACATAAGGATGCAACCGCAACTTCTTCTCTCTGTTCCAATTCTCCCAATCTCTCAAATATCTCTTTCAAAGGCCATGTTGCACCCAATGCTTTTTCAGGATGAATCGCATAAGGTAATCTCACATATTGGGGTATTGTTTTTTTATTGTTTTTTATACAATCAATCATATGCTTGGCTACAATTTGTTCCGTTTCTTTTTGATCAGAATGAGGAACTGTTCTATACGACCTGATCACATTAACCTTACTTGCTAAATCGGGATGGTTGTTAGAATGCGGATCTAAAGCTAAGCCTATTATTACATCGTCTCCGACGATCTCTCGTATTCTTGTAATCAAATCATATTCACCGGATCCGATTTTTTCTACTTCCATACTTCCGTGGAGATGCAACATGATTCCATCCAAATCATCGTTTTGTTTAATAATTGACAAAAACTCTTGAGCAAAAGATTCGTACGTTTCCAAACTACAAATACCATTAGGCAAAGTATTCACATACAACAAAGGTACTAATTCCGCTTTCTCAGCCAGGAAGATTTCAGTTGCAAACATTCTTTCAAGTACTTCTTCTCCTCTGATACAAGTGAAATCTTCAGGATATACATAGCTCGGATTGAATGAATTGGCTTCATGATAAAACATTCCTTGTGCAATTTTCATTGTACTTTATGCCTCTTTTCTTAATTTAAATTTTAATTTACTTTTGTTGGTATACAAATCTATACTTACTGCAATTAACAAAATTATTCCTTTAACAACCATTTGAATGTAGGATGAAATATTCATCAAACTCATGACATTATCTATAGCTGTTAATACAATAACTCCCAGTACACAACCTTGGATCGTGCCGGAGCCTCCGCTCATGCTTACTCCGCCGATACAAGCTGCAGCAACTGCATCTAATTCCAGTAAATTACCTCCCGTAGCAGCAGCTCCGCCTAATCTTGCCGTGAGTACAACGCCTCCTATGCCATACATCAGTCCTTCATAAAGGTAGGTCCGCAGCATAACATTATTAATATTAACGCCCGCCAATCTTGATGCTTCTTTATTACCGCCTACCAAATAAGATCTTCTGCCGAATACTGTCTTATTGGTTATAATAAACGTTGAAAAAACTGTTACGGAAGCAATGACAACTGCCATCGGAATTCCGTTGTATCCGAGAAAAACCCAAATCAACAGCACTCCGATCAGCAATGCCCGGGTTATGTCGGAAATCATCTTTTCTTTATTCTTAAAGCGTTCTCCCGATTTTTTATATTTAACAAAATTTTCAATCAAAAACAGTACTACAACGACTGTTACAATAAGAGCGGAAATCAACGGAGGAATCGAATATTCACTAATCATTATAAATTCTTTCGGCATGGGACCTATTGTCGTGGCATCTGTCAGAACATATCCCGTACCGCGGAATATTTGTTGTGCCGCCAAAGTGACAATAAATGCCGGTAAACCGATCTTTCCGACAAAAAAACCATTTATTCCGCCCATGATCATACCTAAGAGAATTGCTACAATTATCGCAGGTACATAATGCCAATTCATTCTCACTATCAATAATGCACAAACAACACCTGTAAGATAAACACCGGCTCCGCCTGATAAGTCTATATTAGTTTGGATCAGCAATAACATTAAGCTTGATGTTAATATCATCAACACCGAGCCTTGTTTCAAGAGCATTGTCATATTTCTCTGTGTGAAAAAAGCTTGATTGGTTAACTTATTGAATAATAAAACCATAATCACTAAAATGACAATTTTACCCGCTGTTGTAATTAATCTTTTTTTATCTACTATCATTTTCATCTCCTTTGACGCCAATTGTAGCTTCCCACAAAATATCTTCTTTTTTAGCCGATTTACCGTCAGTTATTCCGATAACCTGACCATTTCTCATTGTCAGGATCCGATCCGAAATACCCAAGACTTCTTCTAAATCCGAAGAAATAAAGAGGATTGCTTTGCCTTGATTTGCTAATTCATCTAAGATTTGATAGACCTGGTTTTTAGCCTGAACATCTATACCCTGAGTTGGTTCATCAAAGATTAAAATATCTGATTCTGCGGCAATCCAGCGTCCTATTACACATTTTTGTGCATTTCCTCCGCTGAGATTTCTGATCACCGTATCAGCAGAAGGAGTTTTTACATCCAAACTCTCTATGGTATCCTCTACTAACGTCACTTCTTGATGTAAATCCAGCATTCCATATTTTGTTAAGTTTTCTAAGGTTGACACTGTGATATTATGTCCTACGCTAGCTCCGTCAATGACTCCGTGTTTCTTTCTGTCTTCAGGCAAATAGCCGATTTTATATTTTATTGCTTCACTGGGAGATGTAATGCTGATTTCTTCTCCGTTAAGACGTTGTTTGCAATAAACTTCTCCGTTAAATCCGCCGATCATAGCCAGTGCAGTTTCACTTCTTCCGGCTCCGACAAGCCCGTACATTGATAAAATTTCTCCTTTTCTCAGTTCAAAAGAAACATTATCTACAATTTTTTTATGTTCTGTTCTCGGATCATAGATTGTGACATTTTCAACCTCTAAGATTACATCACCCGGGACCCGGTCATGTTCCGGATAAAGTTCATCCAAGTCTCTGCCTAACATCAATGAAATTATTCTTTTTGAATCCATACGTTCATTAATATCAGTACCGACAATTATTCCGTCTCGCATGATCGTTACTACATCTGAAATCTCATTGACTTCTTCAAGCTTATGAGAAATATAAACAAGAGCGATTCCCTGCTTTTTCAGATTTTTGATTTTTGAAAACAGAATTTTTGTTTCACTATCTGATAGTGTCGATGTAGGTTCATCTAATAGTAAAACTTTAACCTTCTTATACATTGCACGTGCGATCACCAATAACTGTTTTTGAGCAATGCCTATTTCTTTTACTTTGATTCCCGGATCCAGATTTAATTCGAAGTCACTGAGAATTTTCTCGGCTTCAGAATACATGTGATCTTTGTCTATAAAAAATTTCTTTTTCGGATAATTATTCAAAAATAAATTTTCAGCTACGCTTAATTCATCTAACATATTCAGTTCCTGAGGAATAAGTGCGATACCTTTTTCCTGTGCTTCAAGAACATTATGAAAAATACATTCTTCATTATCCAAATAAAATTTACCTTGAAAAGAATTATGCGGGTATACTCCTGAAATCATTTTCATCAGAGTTGATTTCCCTGCTCCGTTTCCTCCGACGACAGAGTGAACTTCACCGCCAAAGATCTCTAAATTTGCATCCGATACTGCGATAACCCCCGGAAATTCTTTTGTTGGTCCTTAATACTTAAATTAATCTTTTTTTGCATTATAAATACACTCCAAAATTCCTAACAAATTAGTAAAAAGGGGCATTCGGCATAAAATACCGCCTCATGCCCTCAGTTTATTGGAACTCTTCAGTAAAGAATTAATTTGTTATTTGATCCATTGTAATCCAGCCTTCAGGAGCAATCTCATTTACCCATTCTTCGAGGTTGTCTTTCGTAACACCGAGGATCGGAACAAATTTCTTAGGTACTTCATATTCGCCATTCATGATAATTTCGTCATATTCAAATTCTTCACCTTTTACCAAGGCGATAGCCGCTTTTGCTGCATCCGTCGCACAAACGTCAATTTTCGTCCAAATATCAATACCGATATCTCCCCGATTTACAGCTTGCATGGCAGCAACTTCGCAATCCATACCGGTCAGGAATACTTCTCCTGCTAAACCGGCTGATTCAACTGCATTAATAACACCAAGTGTTAAAACATCTGCTGTACAAACGATCGCTTTCAAGTCACTACCGTGTGATGTCAAAGCATTTTCTGCATATTTCAGAGCTTTTTCCGCACTATATGCTTCACAATACTGTTCCATAACTACTTCTACATCGGGATATTCTGCGAGAATTTCATCATAGCCGTCTTTCATTCCCAGAACTACGCTTGAGGTGGGTTCGCCGTGAATAATTGCAATTTTTCCTGATCCGCCGATCGCTTCCATTGTGGCGCGCATTTGAATTCTTCCCGCTTCCACATTATCTCGGTCAAGATATGCATCTAACGGAGCATCCAGAACATAGTTGTCATAGCATACTACCGGAATACCTTCAGCTTTTACTTTTTCTACAGTCGGTGACATGTTTGAAGATACAGCAATAAAAATCAGTGCATCTATTCCTTGTGTGATTAAATTATCAACCTGATTTTCTTGCTTTGTTTGATCATAATTAGCCCACTGAACCAATGCTTCGCCGCCTGCAGCCTCAATTGTTTCAACCATGTATCTTTCATCAAACGGCCAACGGGCAGCATTCTCATTTGCAAAGCTGATACCTATTTTAAACTTGTCTTTTGGCTCATCAACTTTTTCTTCACTTGCTTTTTCTGTTTCTTCGGCTTTGTCCTCTGCTTTGTCCTCTGCTTTGTCCTCTGCTGCTTCCTCTTTTTTTGCAGTTTCTTCGGCTTTTTCTTCACCGCTGTCTTTTTTAGATGAACCACATCCTACCATTGCAAAAACCAACACTGCTATCAAAATAATTGATAATAATCGTTTCATAATTATTCCTCCATAGTTTTTTATTTGTACATTGAGTACACATTCATAATCTGCCCTTGACTTCTAGCACTAATAACATTTCCTGACTATTATTAATTGTGCTTGTGATTTGATTTTCTCCGAAATGTTTCAAATTAATTTGAATTGTTTCTGCCTTCTTGTTTCTTTATTCAGACTATCCCTCCTTTTTTGTTTAATTTCTCCACTGGTGTTATTAAAGGGTTAAAAAAATTAGCCTTGCCAAAGAAGTTCTTTTATCATATTGTTTTGAGCGGTATAAGCTGCTCCCAATGCTTCGTTATTTACATATTCCCGTATTTTTAAAATCGGTTTTATACCAAATGTTTTATAATCATATTCATCAAATTTAATTTTCGAAATCTCAAATATTTCCGGGCAGTTGATAAATAAACTTCCTCCGAGCAAAATATATTTTGTATTATATGTGTATACGAGATTATTTATTACTATAACTATATTGTCTGTTAACTCATCTATAAGTTTATGAGCAATCGGATCATCCTGACGGTATAGCCCAATTATCTCCGTAATATCTATATCACGGTTATATCTGTTTTTTGCCTCTTGTTTTAATCCATACTCTGATATATATGGCGAAATACATCCTTTCTTGCCACATGAACATTTTTTCCCGTTAAGACTAAAAAGACTATGTCCTATTTCACCTGAAGCGTTATTCGTTCCTCTGACCAGAACGCCATCATACATGATCGCTGCCGCCACGCCTGCACCAATTGTTAAATAAGTAACATCGGAATTAACCAATTGATTAGATTGGAAAGTTGCTCCTATAAGTGCCATTTTTACATCATTGTCCAAGTAGGAAGGCAAGTTATATTTTTGTTTAACAATCTCCGCTAAGGGAACATTATGCCAATTAAATTGAGGAGAAAATTTTACAATTCCGTTTTTATAATCTATTAATCCGGAACAAGAAATTCCTACTGCAAGAATTTTATCCTGAGAAATATTTTGATTAGAACAAAGTTCCTCATACCCGACAAATGTTTTATCTATTATTTCTTCAGGAGACAGTCCTTCACAATTCAACAATTCATTCTTTTCAGCAATTATCTTGTAATTTAAATCTATGATACTCAGATTTATATAGTTACAATCTATCGCTATGCCTAAAGCATAAAAAGATTGATCATTTATTTTTAAATTAATAGCACTTCTTCCAACACCTTTAGTAATTAAAGAATCCTGAACCACCAGACCGATATCAATTAAATCTGTTACCAATCGGGAAATTGATGTGGGACTCATATTTAATAACTTTGCAATATCTGCTCTTGAGATTGTTTCTTTCGGAGTCCTTTGAATAACTTTCAAAACAGCTTGCAAATTATTGTATTTTAAATTTTCTTGATGACGAACAACAGGTATTTTCATAATTTGCAATTACTTTCTCCAGTGATGTTATTAATTAAATGATAATTTCTTGCCGCTGTCAAGAAATAAGAATTATATTTAAATTATTATGTCTAATCTAAACAAATAAAACGCTTTAAAATGTACATATTAATAATTCATTTGATTATTAAATATTCATAACTGTTCATAAATATTTAACTGAATAAGATAAATATGATTATTCATCTCGTTTTATTGTTATTTTTTGTTTTTTTAATCATATTATATATCTTGTTTTATATGTTTTTCTTACTTAATTATGTTTTTCTTTCTTCTATTTTGAGAGATCAGCCATATAATCAGAAAAGTAATTGTTAAGCTCAAATAACATAAGCTGAGAGCAGGATTGGCATTAACGGTCAATTCTTTCGCATGGATTAAACCGAAAAATGAAAATACTGTCGTGACAAAAAAGAAGACTGATGTTTTGAGCCAATTGCGATCGATAATCAGATATATGATTGAAGCGTATAAAATTGCAATCGTCATTGCACCTTGAGCAAGTGTAATAAAACCTTCCGCATAGCCGGCTTCAGCCAGTTTTGCTGCGACGATTGATGCTGAACCGTCACTGATACCTGCTAAACTATCAGTAGTTTGCTGATTGATTAAATCCGAGCCGTTTTCCGTAAATTTACCTGCTATATTTACAATGGAAAATACTTTATTATTAACTAACTCAAAAAGCGGAATCGCAACACCAAACATCATCGCGCCATAATAACGTTTGCGTCCGGTTGCAAAAGCTCCTGCACCGGTTACTATTCCGATGTAAACGAGCATAACCAAGGAAGCGCTGACCGGAATCAGCGAAGTGACTACAGCAACCAGGCCGGTTAAGCATAAAATTAAGTGTATCATGCCGGAAAAAAACGGGTAACTTACTCCGGCTTCAGCTTTTTTCCAAGCAGGATGTCCCCAATAATAATTTAAAAGAAACGGATTACCTAATAGTGAACCCGCCAAATTGCTCAGAGCAAGACCAACCAAAGCTGTACGGGCCGGATATATTTCTTGACTTTCTTCCGCTTGTGCAAATGCTTGCATATCTGCAGTTAATTCAGCAAGTAAATACGCTAAAATTAAAGGTAAATAATTTATTGCGATTTGTAATGATTCATTTGTGATAAGACCGAATTGAAAACTTGGGAGATATAAATTCAAGCTCGCAAAAGATTCCCTCAGATTCTCAACATGCATTACACCGCTGATCCAGGCAATAATTGTACCTATTCCGATTGCTATTAAAGCAGGGGAGCCAAACTTCGGTTTTATTTCTCCAAAATAAAAAGTAAATAATATAAACAATGTGGGAATTATCACCCAGGGAGTTGTAAAAGCTTCTCCCAGAGGAGACAGAATCATCCAAGTCAGAGCTCCGCCAACCGTAGCACCCATTAACGCTTCACGGGGGATAAATTTAAAAATAAAACTGAAAACAAATGACAATATCAGCTGTAAAACAGAATACATCAGCGAAACTCCGAGCGTTACAGACCAGGCAAATATGGGATCTCGGCTGACAAAATATGTTGGCAACATGATTGCATTTAACCAAACAAAAAGTGTAGTCCCCGAAATTCCGCCAACCAGAGCCGTGATATCCCCGTTCTGAGTTTGTTTGCCCAGACTTCTGGCAAATAATGTATTAAATAAAGAAAAGATGAATACCGTAAAGCCCGTTGCCGCTATAATTTTTCCAAATACCAGTTGTTCCGGCATATTTAAGACACCGGTCAAGATCGGAACAGCAATGATTATCTTGCCAAAACTATCGAAAAATGTGCCCAGACCGGCATCGATATCCCCTTTTTTGTACCAAGGTATTTTCATTTTCTTATTCATCAACAATTTCGTCCAAGGGAATCATTTCTTCACCAAACCCGCCGTTAATCGCATCTTCGATGGTTTTTAAATCTTCAGCTTCATTCGGTCCTTCGACTTGAATCAAAATCTTTGAGCCTTGTTTGATTTCTGCACCCACTAGCATTAATACACTTTTCGGATTTAAATGTTTGTTTCCAAAAATAATTTTTATGTCCGAATCCATTCTGTCACATAATTGTGAAAGCTCGGTTGCCGGTTTTAAGTGTAAACCGGTTTTGTTCCTTATATAGATTGTTGATTCAACCATGGTGACTCCTGCCTTTTTAAAAATTAATATGATCAAAGTTAATCCCTATTATACATTATTATCAATTGGGAACGATATTAAAGAAACATTTAATAATCAGATCTCTTCAACAAATCAGATACTTCTCCTAGATTACTGCTATCCGGTACCAACGGCCAGATTACTGCTATCCGGTACTATTTTAGGAATCTTTATGCTTTAGTATAATTAAGCTTTCTCTTTTTTCCTTAACTCCACACATGAAAGTTCTTTCCTCTTTTCTTTATTGTGTTTTTCTTTTTATTGCTTTGTCATTGATATAATAAATTATTTGTAAATATCTTATTTGTCATTCTAATTAATTAAAGTATCATCGAATAATTTCATTTTTTGTTCTGACAACCGCTGTCTTTTCAACCTGATTCATTTTTAAAAAAATCAGATGGGATTCTTCAATCCTATTTATACGACGTTATTAGTTTTTTGTATCACATAGTGTTGTCATTACATGTTTCGACAAATTATTACTGTCATTTTATTTTTCTGTCTGTTTCCGTTATACAACACTTTAATCCACTTTTTTGAATAATTTATTAAACCTATTATTCTTTAATAAATAAAGTAAATAATATAAAAAATCATTTATTAAGTAAAACCTGATAGATGATATAATAATGATAAAATATATTATGGAGGTATAAGCAATGGATGTTTTATCAGTTATAAAAAAAAGATACAGCTGTCGTGATTTCAAAAAAATACAAATTAAAAATGAAGACTTAAATAACTTAATTGATGCAGCACTAGCCTCACCTACCGCAATTAATTTGCAAGATTTAAAAATCAATGTAATTAAAGATAAAAAACTGATTAATGATATTTCTGAAGAATGTTTCCGTTTAATGGATGAAAATGTAAAGCAGAGAATGCGAGATAGAAATGCGGATAATATTTTTTACAATGCTCCAACTATTTTTATCTTGAGTTCACCCAAAACCGTTTATTCTGATTTAAATGCAGGAATTGCTGCTCAAAGTCTTTGCCTCACATCAGAGTATCTTGGTCTCGCTTCATGTATTATCGGTATGGCTGCGCCTGCTTTTGCTGAAACAAATCCCAATAATCTCAAAAATCGTTTAGATATGGCTGAAAATGAATCTTTCTGTGTTGCAGTAGCTGTAGGTTATGCAAATTCCAAAAAATTACCGCATGAATATGATCGTAATCAAATAAGAGAGTTTTTTTAGACTATTTGACCATCAGTGTTCAAATATACTCCACAAATAACTAAATATAATAAATAAAATGTAATACTTAAAACAAAAGCAATAATGTAAGTAAAAAACTAACATTATTGCTTTTTAAGTTTCATATACTAAACAGCAATCAATTCTTAATCGCCAATAATTGTTTTAATAACCGAAATATCTCCGAAAATATCTTATGCATTCATTATCAGTATTTCCTGTATTTCCTATATTACTTTTCTGATAAAAGGTTTATTAGTCTGGTTAATTCATCATTATTGTTATACGGAATTATTATTTGTCCTTTTCCTAAATGATCTTTTAACTTTACTTTAGTCCCCAGATATTTGGAAAGATCTGTTTCAACTTTTTTGATACTTAATTGATATTCAATATTCTTTTCCTTTTTAGGTTTTGATTTAACAGCAGGTTCATTCATTTTCTTTACATAGGCTTCTGCCTCTCTGACACTTAAATCATTTGCAATTATTAGTTCACATATTCTGATTTGATCTTCAATCTCTGAAAGTGATAATAAACTTCTGGCATGTCCTGCTGAAATTTTTTCTGTAGCTAATTCTTTCAAAACTTCTTCCGGCAAGTTTTTTAAACGAAGAGTATTCGCTACAGCCGATCTGCTTTTACCTAAAGTATTAGCTAATTCTTCTTGCGTCATATTGTATTGACTTATTAAATCATGAAATGCATTTATTTCTTCTACAGGATTTAAATTCTCTCTTTGAATATTTTCAATAATTGAATGTTGAAGAATAAGATGATCTTCAACATTTCTGATAATTGCCGGTACAGTTTTTAAACCTGCAATTCTGGCAGCCCGCCAACGTCTTTCACCGGCAATAATCATATAATGATCCGGATTTTCTCTAAAGGTAACAATTATTGGTTGAAGAATACCATGTTGTTTAATCGATTGAGCCAGTTCTTCCAGTTTCTCTTGATCAAATTCATATCTTGGCTGATCTTTATTGGGACTTATTTCTTCCAGATCTAATTCAATAATTTTTTCTGTGCTTTGCGAAGCTTGTTGAAATTGTTTTTCAGTTTGTCCTAATAAAGCCCCTAAACCTTTACCTAATCCTGTTTGTTTTTTGCTTTTTGCTGACATTTATTTTCTCCTATATTTGTCTTTACTTTCTGTTATACAAAGTAAACGTGCTTTAAATCCTTTTAATACCTTATAAATATCATTTAATAAATAATATTAACCTTTTCAAGATTTTTTCATCTATTAGCCAAATATGTCGCGTGGTTTATTATTTATTCTTTTAACTACTTCTTTAGCTAATGCTTTATAACTTCTGGCTCCTTTGGACCATTTATCATGTTCTTGTATAGGTAAACCAAAACTAGGTGCCTCACTTAATCTTACATTTCGAGGTATTACGGTATTAAAAACTAAATCACTGAAGAAATTATTTATTTCATTTATTACTTGATGTGATAATTGTGTTCTGGTATCAAACATGGTAACTAAAACACCTAAAACAAATAATTCCGGATTCAAGTTTTCACGAAGCATTCCAACAGTATCAAGTAATTGACTCAAACCTTCCAAAGCATAGTATTCAGCTTGTATTGGTATTATTAAAGAATCTGAAGCTGTCAGAGCATTTACTGTTAACAGTCCTAAAGAGGGAGGACAATCTATAATTATTATTTCATATTCTTCTTTTATTGATTCCAGCGCTTGTTTTAGAATTGTTTCACGTGAAACAATTGAAACCAATTCAACTTCAGCACCTGCTAAATCAATATTTGAAGGAATTATATCAAGGTTTTTTCTAACATCCTTCAATACAATTTCTTCGATTGGTTTTTGATTGATAATAGTGTCATAAATAGTTGAATCCTGTGCATTTTTATCAAAACCAAAACTTGAAGTCGTATTGCCTTGGGGATCAAGATCAAGTAGCAGTGTTTTTTGTTTAATTCTAGCTAGATTATCTGCCAGATTTACTGCTGTAGTAGTTTTACCTACTCCACCTTTTTGATTTACTACTGAAATAATCATAAAAGTTCTCCTGGAACGATTTTTTGTTCTGTTAACTTAAAAATTAAAAAGAGATCTGAAAAGCCTCTGGTAGAATGTTTTTACCCAAACAACATTTACCTCCGAGAAAGGACAATTCAGATCTCATGAAAAGTATATCAAATAACTCATCATTTAACCTCATTTGCCCTCGCTGTTTTTCTAATAATCTTTATCGCTTTGGTAGAGATAAAGATGGCTATCAAAAGTTTCAATGTAAATCTTGTAAAAGACAATGGGCTCCTGAGAAACCTATTAAACTAAGAACTACTTACAGGAAGTATCCGCCTTGTCCCAGATGCGGGAAAGCTACATTCCTGCATCATGACTATCAGTTCTATTCTAACTTCAGATGTGGCGATAAGAAGTGTTACCATGGTTTCAACGTGCCTAAGTTAGTTGAGATTCCACCTGCTTCTTCCAGCCAAATTAACTTAGAAGAGTTTACTATGAAACGCATGAGACATCCTTTTTATCTTGTTTTCACTGCTCTTACTCTTTATTTCTTTGACAATTCTACTTTGAGAAAGATTAGCCAACACCTTTGGTTAGTTCACAACATCAAAATCTCACATGTCACTATCCATAAGTGGTGTAAGAGATTTGCTCCAGCTATAATTCAAGCTGTCAATCCGTACAAGAAACAACTTAATCTTGCTGATTCTGATGAATGGCACTTCGATGAAACTTATATCAAAATCAATGGCAAGAATTATTATGTGTGGTTTGCTTTAGATTTTGAAACCAGAGTCATCTTGGATTTCCATATCTCTGAATTTAGAGATTCTACCGCTGCTCATACTTTGTTACATAGCTGCAAAGAACAATTTGGTAAACCTCGGGAAGCTGTTATTATGGATCGCTATTATGCTTACCAACAACCCGCTCGCAGGTTCTTTCCTGATCTCGATTTCATCCAAGTCGAAAGCTTTGAGGATCTGATTAACAATAATCCCATTGAAGCCTTTAACGGACAGTTTAAAGCTTGGTACAAACCCAAAAGAGGCTTTAAGTCTTTTGAATCTGCCAACATACTCATTGCTCTTTTTGTTTGCTTTTATAACTTTGTTAAACCGCATTCTTCGCTGAATAATCTTACTCCGGCTCAAGTGGCAGGAGCTAAATATAGCGAAAAAGCCAGACAAAAGTTCCTTTTGATTACCTAAGGCTTATTCAGATTTCAAGTTTCAATTTTCTTCTTCAATCTCTTTTTGAGATTACTTTGTGTGCTTAATTTTCTAATTTTCTTTGCTTACACACTTTTTTCTGTTACTCTTGATCTGATTTCAAAAGTTTGTGGTGAAAATTTTCTTCAAGTTTCGCCAGTTTGCTTTTCAGATCTCTTTTTCTTCATCTTTAGTTAACAGAGCCCGATTTTTGACATGGTAGAATATGTTTTATTCTAATCAACATCTTCATTTTCAATTAACATATTCAATTCTAACAGAAATTATCTCTATTATCTTTAAAATAAGTTGTAAAGACTAACAAGTTTTGTAAAATATCAAGTTATGATAAAAAAATCCTTTCCTTAATATATGTATATATATAATCTCTTAATATTTTTCTAAGTATCTTCTTATGTTTTTCTAGTATATTCGTATATTTTTCTAAGTATATTTTTACTAGGTTCAACATAATCAATTATTTAATGAAATCCTTGCTTTTTCTTTAATTTATATATAATTGTTTCACGTGAAACAAAAACCACTCTAAATATTTATTCTTTAGAGTGGTATATATAACAATATAAATAATCAACAGAATATGGTCTGAATTTTTTAACTACTGGTCTAAATTTGCATATCTGGCATTTTCTTTAATAAATTCTCTGCGCGGCTCAACTTGATCTCCCATTAATAAAGAAAATGTTTTATCTGCCTCTCGGGCTTCGCCAACTGTTATTTGGATTAAATGTCTTTTTTCAGGATTCATAGTTGTTTCCCAAAGTTGCTCCGCCTGCATTTCTCCCAAACCTTTGAAACGTTGTATTCTTGGGTTTTCCCAGCCTCTTTCTTCCTTAATTCTGTCAACGGATTCTTCATCATATGCGTATTCTTCTTCCTGACCATGAAAAACCCGATACAAAGGAGCACTCGCAAGATATACATGTCCTCCTTCGACTAAAGGTCTCATAAAACGATAAAAGAATGTTAATAATAAAGTTCTGATATGTGAACCATCAACATCGGCATCCGCCATAATAATAATTTTATTATATCTGATTTTAGAAATATCAAAATCTGCACCTATTCCGGCTCCTATTGCCAAAACAATCGGTAAGAGTTTTTCATTATCGTAAACCCGATCAACTGTTGCTTTTTCAACATTTAGCATTTTACCCCAGAGCGCCAATATAGCCTGATATTTTCTTTCGCGTCCTTGTTTAGCAGATCCTCCTGCTGAATCTCCTTCAACTATAAACAATTCACAAAATGTCGGATCCTTTTCCTGGCAATCCGCAAGTTTGCCCGGTAATGCGTTTGATTCCAAAACAGTTTTTCTTCTGGTCAATTCTCTGGCTTTACGAGCAGCTTCTCTGGCTCTTGATGCTGAAATACATTTTTCAATTATTATTTTTGCAACAGAAGGATTTTCTTCTAAATAGGTTGCTAATTGTTCATTTACAGCACTTTCAACAACAGTTCTGACTTCTGCATTACCTAATTTTGTTTTAGTTTGTCCTTCAAATTGGGGTTCGCTCATTTTAATGGAAATAATTGCACTAATACCTTCTCTGGTATCTTCACCCGTTAAATTTTCATCGGATTCTTTCAAATAATTATATTTGCGGGCATAATCATTAATTGTTTTAGTTAAAGCTGAGCGGAAGCCGGTGAGGTGAGTTCCGCCTTCAAGTGTGGCTATATTATTACAATATGAATATACATTTTCTACATATGTATCATTATATTGAATTACAACTTCTACAAAAATATCGTTCTTTTCTACTGAAAAATATATCGGATCATCAATCAAAGTAGTTTTATGCTGATTTAAGTAATCGACAAAAGAAATAATCCCGCCTTCATAATGGAAGATTAGATCTCTGGCAGGCGTTTGTCTCTCATCGCGCAGAACAAATTTCACTTGATTATTCAGGAAAGCCATCTCCCGATAACGATTAATCATCAAATCGAAATCTATTTTATCAATAGGGAATATTTCCGGATCCGGCTTAAAATGTGTTATCGTTCCATGTTTATCTGTCTCACCGGTAATTTTTAATTCAGAAACCGTTTCACCTTTTTCAAAACGTATTTCATGAATTTTTTGATCACGATGTACTGCGACTTCCATCCATGAAGAAAGAGCATTAACAACTGCTGCTCCGACTCCGTGTAAACCGCCGGATACGTTATAAGCTCCTCCTCCAAATTTTCCTCCTGCATGAAGAATAGTATGAACAACCTCAACAGTAGGAATTCCGGTTTGGGGTTGAATGCCAACCGGAATACCGATTCCATTATCTTCAACACGAATCGATTCATCGGGATAAACTGTTATATATATTTCGTCACATCGTCCAGCTAAAGCCTCATCTACAGAATTTGCCACAATTTCATAAATCAAATGATGCAAACCGCGGGGAGTTGTATCTCCAATATACATACCGGGACGTTTACGGACTGCTTCCAAGCCTTCTAAAACTTGGATATCTTCATCATCATAATCTGATGTGTTTTTTGTATCATAGTTATTTATTTTATTCGCTTCTTTTTTATCTTCTTTAAAATCATCCAAAAGAGCTTTAGGATTATTCGCTAAATTTTTTAACTCATCAGAATGTTCATCAAAATCATTTAATTCGTTTAATTCATTTATATTATCTACTTTTTTTAAATTTTTAGATTCTGTTTCAACTTCTTTTATCTTGCTTGAATTATCAGCTGCAGAATCAGTATCAGCATCTGTTTCAGCACGTTCCAATATTTCCGAAAAAGCTCTATCCGGGTTAATGCGACCATTCGATTCATCATTTACAAAAAAGATCTTACTTTTTATCATTAATTATTAAAACCTTTAGGACCTTTCTTTATTCTTATAATAATTCTCTAATCAATATTTTTTCAGATATAAAAACGAACTACTTCTATATCAAAAAGAACTTATGTTTGTTTTTGATATGAACGCGAAACTATTGTTTTTGCAGAAATAGGTGAGAGGTAAACTCTATCAAGAGTTACGACAAATGATCTCGGTAAATCAGGTGAAACTATATCCAACCTGCCAAGTTCCTCTTGCTTGCTTAAAAATTTATTCGTATCCGTTCCGTAGGTCGTAGTTTGATCTATATCAAAAATTCCCACAATCCATTTATCGGAAAGAGTGTACTCACCCCCAATATGAATGTACAATACAGCCTCCGCTCGCTAATTTTTAATATTACTAAATTAGATAATTATTAAAATCATTAAGTATATTTATACAATTAATACAATTTTTTATATGTTACATTATAGCAAATATTGACGTTTAACGGTACCTTCATGTACCTTGAAGAAGTTGATATATGAGTGGTTTAAGTTGTTTTCAAAATTATTATCCTGTTTATTTTCAATAATGTCCGTATTTGAAGATTTCCGTTTATCTGACAGATCTTCTGAATTATTTTCGCTGACATTACTATCCTGTTTATTCAAATTATCAGCATATTCTCTTTTTTTAAATAATTCTTCTTTATCTAAAAATTCTCCTTTATATTCAGGATAAATTTGTCCTAAATCTGTACAGGTAATAAATACCTGATTATCTTCAAAAGCGGAAAGTAAATGAGTCCTTCTTTTATCATCTAATTCAGACATTACATCATCTAAAAGAAGAACCGGTTTTTGATTTGTTTCATTTTCTATAATTTGCAATTCAGCTAATTTTAAAGCTAAAACTGCTGACCTTTGTTGTCCTTGTGAGCCTCTTTCCTTGAGTAAATTACCGTCGACAAATAATTCAAGATCATCCCGATGTGAACCGCTTCCCGTACTTCCGCGTTGAATATCATCTTCTTTCTGACGTTCAAAACGATACATCAAGCTTTCATAAATCTGATTGGTATCAAGTTTAGGGTCTATTCCGGAAACAGTTTTATAATTAATTTTAAGCTTTTCTTTGCCTTCGGAAATTTTTTCTAAAGCTTCGATTGCAAATTTCTCGATTTGTAAAATATATCTATATCTTGTGCTGATGATCTGTGCAGAGATTTTAGCTAAATGTTCTGTCCAAATTGTTAATTGCAATAAATTAAAATTATATATTTCCGGATCATATGCAGGGCTTTTCATCCTTTTATCAATTTGCATCTCTCTGAGTATTTTTAAGAGATTATTTCTTTGTTTCAGATATTGTTGATATAGCTGCAGATTTCTGAAATATAACGGTTTTATTTGCGATATTAACAGATCTAAAAAGCGCCTTCTTCCTGCAGGACCTTCCTTAATTAACATTACATCTTCCGGCGCAAAAATTACTGCATGAAAAAGTCCGATTAAATCACTGATTTTTTCCTGCTTAAAACCACAATAATAAATATTTCTTTCAATTGACGGGAACTTCTTATATTCAATTCTGATTTCTTCAACTAATGACTTATTCTCACAAAACGTTTGTATAATATTTTGATTAATATTATTTTTATCAGAAATTAATGATTGATTGTCAATTAAATACTTATCAGTATTCAGAGTTTTTGCTACAAGTTCGGAATCCTCTTCATTTATTGATTTATTCTCAAAAACAGATTTATCAGATTCAAATTGAATTTCTACCTGATAAAAATCAGCACCGTCTCTGATCAGATCATTATCTTTACCGGTACGGTGAGAACGGGCACAGGTACACAAATAAATTGCCTCGAGGATATTTGTTTTGCCTTGAGCATTTTGCCCTACAAATACATTTGTTCCTGAAGCAATTTTAATAATTTGTTCCGTATAATTACGAAAGTTTTTTAATTTAATCTGTTTAACTTTCATCTAATATAATTAATAATATAAAAACTTTTTTTCTAATTTATGTAAATAATTATTGAAAATTAAAATTATTTAATTAAATCATTATCTACGTAAGGGGAGTACCAGATAAAGGAATTGTTCACTATCCATAGGTTTAATCAAACAGGGTCCGAATGTTCCGGAAAATTCAAGATATATATTTTCCACCGGAATATTACGTAATGCATCTAAAAAATATTTCGGATTATAATCTGCATCTACATTTTCACCCTCTAAATTAATCTGGATTTCTTCATGAACTTCACCCAAGTCGGTTTGGGATGATATTATCAGCGTTTGTTTATCTGAATTTTCAACTGTTACCGGGAAACGTCTTTGTTCAACATTTATTACTAATGAAGCACGATCAATCGCATTTAGCATATCTTTTGTTCTTAATTTAACCCGGCTCATAACTTCGTTCGGTACAACCTTTTTATAATCCATATATTCACCTTGCAATAATCTTGAAACAAGCTTTACTGAACCTGTATCAAATAAAATATGATTATGTGAAGGATATATTTTTACCGGATTATCAGTCGGATCTAAGATTCCTGAAACTTCCTGCATAGCTTTTGCAGGAACAATAAACGACATGGCAGGTAATTCTTCCTTGAATTCTTCACGTCTGATAGCCAAACGAAAACCGTCTATTGCAATCAATTCAAGCTTATTATTATCCGCAACAACTTTTATACCATTCAATATAGGTCTGTTTTCATCCGAACTTGCTGCAAAAATAGTCTGGCTTATCATTTCTTTTAATACTCGCTGAGAAACTTGCATTTTTTCAGCTTCTTCGACGATAGGAATCTTGGGATAATCTTCTGCTTCGATTCCTTTAATCTTGAATTGTGCTTTTCCGCTGGTTATTTTTATTACATAATTTGCTTCTACTTCAATGTTAACAATTTCTTCCGGCAGTTTGCGAACAATGTCGCCGATCATTTTTGCATTTAATACCACTTTACCGGGAATTATTACATCTGTATCTATTTTACATTCAATTCCGGTTTCTAAATCATAACCGGTAATTGTTAAAGTATCACTTTCTGCTTCGAATAATAAACCATCAAGAATAGACAGGGTAGAGCGGGTGGCTATAGCCTTTTGTGCCATAGATATTGCATCATTTAATAAATTTTTTGAGCAGATAAGTTTCATATACTTTCCTTTCTGATAAACAGTTTTTCAATAGTTTCAACAAATTATTCATTTATTATTTTTATTAAATAAAGTCTTTCAAATTCTGATAATTAAATTACCGATGATTTTTTTCTGACAATAATATTATACTATATTACTTAATTAGTATTCATCCTCTTATTATACACTGTTGATTCTGTTAATAACCAACATCAGCCATTGATATGATAATCATTTTAGATGTAAAAAACTATGTTAAGTCTTTGCCTATAACTTTTGATTTTTTAACATAATCAACATTACATTTTTTATCAACATTTTTCTAAAATTTATCAACACTTTGTTTTCCACAAATGATAATAATTTTGTGAATTAAAAAACAGGAAAATTAAATAGGGGAAAGCCGTAAATTAATTTCTTTAATTGAATTTTCTAATTCTAAATTATTATCCAATTCTTCTTTAATTCTTTCACATGCATGCATTACTGTGGCATGATTTTTATTTCCGAAATCATTGCCGATGTCTTTATATGTCATATTAAGCAGATTGCGACACAGATACATGGAAATTTGACGTGGTTGTACTATTTCCTGACTGCGTTTTTTTGATTTAAGATCATCTACTGTTACATTAAAATAATTAGCGGTCACATTCATAATTAATTCAGAATTCAAACTTTTAACAGAACGCGGATCTATCTGATCTTTTAATGCATTTCTGGTAGAGGCGAGATTAATGCCGCCGCCAAGCATTGAATAAGCATAAATAGTTTTAAATGCTCCCTCAAGTTCACGAATATTGGAAGAAATGTGTGTTGCAATATAATCAAAAACTTCATCCGGCCAATCTACATGGTGAAGCTGAGCTAATTGAAGTAAGATGGCTATCCTTGTTTCATAATCAGGCGGATTAATATCGATTGTAATGCCGCTGGAAAAACGGGTTTTTAATCTTTCTTCCAGCGTTACCAATGATTGCGGCGGTTTGTCACAAGTCATCACGATATTTTTTCCTGCTTCATATAAAGCATTGAATGTATGGAAAAATTCTTCTTGCATTCTTTCTTTATTTTCTAAAAACTGAACATCATCAATTAATAATAAATCCGTCATGCGATATTTATTGCGGAAAGGTTCAAATTCCTTAAGCCGAATTGCTTCGATAAATTCATTAATAAAATTTTCAGAATTAACGTAAATTACGTTTTTATCAGGAAAATTATCTTGAACATAATTTCCGATTGCGTGCATTAAATGAGTTTTGCCGAGACCTGAACCGCCATAAAGAAATAACGGATTATAGTTATTGCTGTTTTGCAAAGAAGCTACCGCAACACAAGCTGCATGAGCAAAGCGGTTTCCTGAACCTACAACAAATGATTCAAATGTATAAGAAGGATTTAATACGTCATTAGATATATAAGAAGCTTCTTCTTCCTCTTTGGTTAAAATATTTTGTTTTAGATTTTGTAAATTATCTTTGGCGTTAATTTCCACTTTTACATCAAAAGTTTTTTGGGTTGCAAGTTTTAAAGCGGTACTGATCATGTCCTTATATTGAATTACAAAATCATGTGAAATTTCATTCGGTACAGATAAAACAAAAGTATCATCATTATATAGAATGGGAATAATAGGTTTTAACCAAGTCGTGTATGTGAGAGTCGGAACTTCTTTTTCAAGATATTTTTCACATACATTTTGCCAAATAACATGAGCGTTTTGTTCTTGCATATATTCCCCTCTTTTCTTAGTCGTTAAACTATACTATCAGAAATAAACATCAGGTAAAAGTTGTAAAAATACAGAAAAAATGCAATAAAAATCATATTTTTCAACATTATAAATCATTGTATAAAATGTTAATAATGTTAATAACATGATAATAAATGAATAATTCAAGCAAAAAAAAGGTTAAAAATGTTAATAAGTATCTGAAATAATGTTAATAACTATATGAATTTTATAAATATAGTTTTTTATAATATTATAAAATTCATTTATTATTAATTTTAATTATATTTGATCAACACTATCTGCTTGATTTTCTAACGGTTGATCTTGATGTTTTAATTTAGCTAAAAGATAGTTAAATTTTTGAATTTGAGTTCGAAATAATTTCAAATCAAAATTTGTTTCTACATCTTTTAATAAATTCTCAGCTTGATCAATTTCATTTTGTAATAATGCTTTTTGTTGAGAATTGAGAGTATTATTTTTAGCTAAGTGTTTGGTTAAGGCATTTATTCGCTTTCTTAAATTAATAACGTGAGAAATGACAATTCTGTCCTGAGTCAGTTCACGGATTAATTGGTCAAAAGAGAAGAGATAATTATTTTTAGTAGCAACTGCTTTCAGAGGAAATCTTGGATATTTATCACTGCGAATTTTATCCAGAAAATCTTCAACTTGCTCACGTGAAAAACCGGAAAAAAATAAAATATTATCTAAATGTTGGTATTTATTTTGATCAGTTACCGATATATTACTTTGTTCAATCCCAGCCTGAAGTTTTTGACCGGTTTTTGAATCTTTTTGATATTCAAAGGCAGAAGAAACAGAAAAACTTGAATTTTCTTTGATTAGGATTGATGTTTGATTATTGATACCAGCTAAAAGATCGAGAATTTGAGAAATTGTAAAAGAAAACTCTTCAGTTTTAATCAGATAAAAAGGTATTTTTTGCGAATTTAATAAATTTAAAAAAGAATCTTGTTTAATAATTATATCTGAATCTTTCAGATCTTCTGAAAAATACACAATTAATCCGAAAGGTGTATTGAAGAGAGGTTTGTCAGTTTGATTTTCTTGATCTTTTAAAATAGAAAACTCCTTTCCGGAAACGTTAGAGCAGAGTTGAAAATATCCGCATAAAAGCTTCGACTAATTTTTGTCTCAGAGGACGTTGTTGCCAGGTTTCCAAATCCATTAATTCGCAAGCCTTAAAAATATCGAGGAAGTCGTTGTAAATATCTTTGAGTACAGGATCGCCGCAAATATAGACAGAATTTTCAAAATGCAGATGAAAGCTGCGAAAATCAAAATTCACACAACCGGTGATCACATGAAAATCGTCGGCGATTACAGTTTTGCCATGGATGAACCCCGGACTATATTGAAAAACTTTAACTCCGGATTCCATTAACTTGGCGTAATTAGATTGTGTTACAACATAAGCATACCATTTATCAGGAATACCCGGTGTGATTAACCTGACATCAACACCTGATTTTGCTGCACGACAAATATCGGAAATCATGGAGTCGTCAACAATAAAATAAGGAGTGCAGATATAAAGATAGTCCTTCGCATTATTGATCATTGAACGATAAATATCTTCCGCCGGATTGTTCGAATTGTCTAACGGACTGTCCCAATAAGGAATAAAATATCCCGTAGTGTTTTGATAAAAGATTTCGCGCGGCATATATTTTTCTAAATTTTCTTCCCGGGAATTGCTTTCAAATTCCCACATGAGCAGAAACATTGTAGTCAAACCCCGGACAGCATCGCCTTCAAGACGAATTGCCGAGTCTTTCCAATGACCGAAACGGGGATATAAATTTGCATATTCATCAGCTAAATTCGTACCGCCGGTATAAGCCAGGTTTCCGTCAATAATGCAGCATTTTTGATGATTGCGATAATTGATATAAAGTTTGGAAACATAACGTAAAACCGGATTAAAATTAAAGACTTTTACTCCGTTTGAACGGAGTTTTTTAATAACGTCATTCGGTGCTTTAATCAGACTTCCGAAATCATCAAATAATAAGCGGACATCAACACCTTCATGTGCTTTTTGAATCAGAATATCTTCAACTTCCTGCCAGATGACACCATCTGCCAAAATAAAATATTCCATAAAAATAAATTCTTTAGCTTTACGTAAATCTTCAAACATTTGAACAAATTTATCTTCACCCAAAGAAAAATATTCACAAACTGTATTTTGATAAACAGGAAACCCGGAATTATATAAAAACTTGGCAAACAGCTTGCTTTCAGGATATTCGGCAGTTAGCTTATCCAATAATTGAGGATTTGGTTTAAGGTATTGATTGATTCGATTTTCAATTTTATCAAATCGGCGTTTTTCTTTTTTAAATCTGGAACGCCTGCCCCATAATAAATAAATAATTAAACCGACTACAGGTACTGCGAGGATTAAAACTGCCCAGGCAAGGACATAAGAAGAGTTGCGATCCTGATGAATTACAAAAAGAACAAAAATTAAACTGATAAACTGGAGTCCTGAGTAAATCCAAAAAGCAGATTTGCTGAGATATCCTGCAATTAAAAAATTAATCAAAAGAATTACAATTATACAAAAAAGCACAAAGCCCAGTCTGATCATTCCGGGAATTTTAATTTTATAAGCTTTTTTATCAACTCTTGCCTTTAAAGATTTCAAGAAAGTTTTTTTGCTGTTTTTGATTTTATTCTTTTTCTTTTTCCGATTAGTGTTATCTTTCATTTAACAAACTTTCTGACAGTCTGATTTTTTAGTTAATCCGGACTATATTTTAACATATGTTCTGACAGAGTCTAATTTCAATCCTTTATAAAATTTTTTAAATGAAATTATTTATAATACATTTTTATTTAGCGCGAAGATTATTTATTAATTTGATTATATATTTCTTCAATCTCACCCGGCTGTCGCGAACCCAGTAAATAGTGAGAACCGTCTTCTAATTCAACGAGCAGGAAAGGAGGTACTTGAGGATCCAAACATAATCGGATCTGTCCGATTCCCTGAGCGGAGAAACTGCCGTACATTAGTTTTTCTAATCCCGTACCTATATTTTTTATCATTTTCTCAGGTAATTCATCCAATAATTCTATATCCGAGATATCTGAGCGTTCCAATAAGACTTCCTTATTTCCGCGATGAGCAATAAGTACAGTTTCGTTCAATTCCACGCTTAACGGTTGTTTTTCCAGCAGATTGGCATATAACCCGGTAAACGGCATTGCTAATAAAGTAAGAACAAGCAATATTGCCAGGATCTTGCCGGAAGTCCTGGCAAGATTAACGGTCGAATTAAGTCCTACTCTCGAATTAATCAGAAGTCGCCTGTCATTCGGGTTATGATAAAAAATTCCGCCCGGCCAATAATCGTCATCATCTACATACCATCCTTTGCCGCTCTCAGCAGTTAATTTTTCCTGAACACTTCTCGTCTTAAACTCTACTCGAATAGAGAGTACGATGATAATTAATAACACCAGTATCAAAGCAATAAATTGGATAACAAAATGATATTTAAAAACGAAGAATATTAAACCTAAAGCAGCAAAGCCATAAGCCGATATTAGCCAAACAATACCCCAATTATATCGTCTCACTTGTGTCAAGACCCGAGTCAATTGAATATTCTGATCTACCATCTCGGACTTATTACGATAAAGGAAACGATAACAGAAATAGAAGAGAATTGTAAATATGCCAAAAACAAGATATAGCAATGCTGATTCCCGATCCCATAAAATCGGTAAAAAGGAAAGTATAACAGCGGGTATGAACATTTTCGGAGACATCCATTTCGGTGAATCCATGCTTGACAGATTGACGTATTGTTGTTGATTTTGATTCTTTTTCCAGCCTCGTTCCAGTTTTAATCGCTTTAAAGTCGCATTAGTTCGCACATAGGAAATTTGCGGAATAATTATAGCGGGCAGAACCCAGGTCAGCCAAACAGTTATCAGCAAAGAAGAACCTTCAATAAATAAAAAAGAGATTGTAATCAGAAAGGAGATGAGATTTATCCACAGGTTTTTTCGTTTGAAATTGTTCAAAACAGCTAATACATCTTCATCTGTGCGAGCTTCGAAAGGTAAGGTAACCCCGATAACAATATTTTTCTTGAACTTAGTTTCATTGCGAAGCATAAAAAACATCAAAAACGGGAGCCAACTTAGAGAAAGCCATAAAACAAGGTTAATTGTCATCTTCACCCTCCCTGTATAAATCTTTACATAGTTCCAGGGCATCTTTTTCAGATAAACCGCTGACTCGCAATTCGGACAAAATCAATCTCAGATTATCAATTGTTGTTTCCGCTACAATTGATATTTTCTGAGGCGCTACAATCGTGCCGCTGCGCCGGTCCGTCAGGATATATCCTTCTTGTTTCAGCAGCTGATAGGCTTTGGAGACAGTCATCATATTGACACCGCTCTCTTCTGCCAACGCCCTGATTGTCGGCAATTGTTCTCCGGAAACGAGCTTGCCTTGGGCAATTCCGATGACAACCTGATTTCTCAGCTGAATATATAAAGGAATATCACTTTGAAAATCAAAAACAATTAACATTATCTTTTGCACTCCTTGTATTATTCAGAATAATGCAAATAATACATATTGTCAATCCTATACACAATCAAGATCAATTATATTATTTTTCAAAAATTAGAGATTATTAAAAAATTAAGAATCGGAAAAAAGCAGATAAATAATTATTCTGTAGTTTCAGTTACCAAAAACGGTTTTATATTTTGTTATACTGTAATAGATATAAAGCAGTGTTGATGTTTTCGGGAATTCATGAGTTTATTAAAGGAGAAATATCTTGCGAAAACATTTTAAAAACACTCGCTCATCATTAATTATCAGAGACAACAATTCCGATAATTAATTGAATTCTGAGAATGACCAGGCTGACAATTTGATAATAACAGGAGGTAATCTTATGGATTTAGATTTCAAAATGGTACACATGAATATTAATACTATGGATCTGGAAAAATCAGATAAGTTCTATCGCGAGAATCTCGGATTAAAAGAAGTCCGCCGAAAAGAGGCAAAAGACGGAAGTTATATTCTGGTTTATTATACCGATTCAAATGACGATTTTGAATTGGAAATAACCTGGCTGCGTGACCGAAAGGAGCCATATGATTTAGATGACAATGAAATTCATCTCTGCTTCAGAACAGCTGACTATGAAAAAGCATTGGCATTTCACAGAGAACAAGGAGTGGTCGTTTTTGAAAACGAAGGCATGGGAGTTTATTTCATTGAAGATCCTGACGGATATTGGATCGAAATTGCACCTTACCGTCATTAAGAATAATCCTTAATGAAGAGCAAGTTCTTCACGAAACAAACTCTTTCGTCAAAACAAACAGCTGATTGTAGATCTTAATCAGCAATTATATCAGCTATATCAGCAATTATTTTTGACAATTAGGGCAAAAATGGGTGCTGCGGCCGGCAACTTTGATTTTTTCGATCGGAGTGCCGCAATGCACACATGGTTCACCGTCTTTTTGATAAACTGCAAGCTGAAGTTGGAAAAAACCCTTATTGCCTAAACCGTCAACATAATCACGAAATGAAGTTCCGCGATGTCCGATTGCTTCGGCAATCACTTCGCGGACTTTTTGATGCAGGAGTTTAATTTCAGTTTGCGAAATATCTCCGGCTTTGCGCCCGGGCATGATTCCTGCACGAAATAAACTCTCATCGGCATAAATATTACCGATTCCGGCAATCGCTTGTTGATTTAACAGAACACCTTTGATCGAACTTTTAGCATATCTTTTACAAGTATTAAGCAAATAATCGGCGGTAAAATTGTCACCTAACGGTTCAGGTCCGAGAGTAGCGAAGCCGTGGTCATTAAATTCATGACCCGGAACGAAGAGAGTAACTCTGCCAAAGCGTCTTATATCGTTGAAATCAAGGCTTCCGCCATTACTTAAAATAAAACGCACATGGGTATGTTTGACCGGTTCAACAATATTTTCTTCTAACAACAGTTTTCCGGTCATTCTTAAATGAATCATCATGACACAGGAATCTTTTGCAACAGGATCCTGATTTAATTCAGAATCATTATTATCGGAAGTATCAGGATTTACATTTTGCAAATCAAATAACAGATATTTTCCGCGTCGTCTGATGTCTCTGATTAACCAATTTTTCAAAGCTATACCGTCAGGATTAACCAATACATCCGGATGATAACAAATGATTTCTTCGATGTTTTGATTTTTAATTTTATCGATTAATGTTCTGCGTATCGTTTCGACTTCGGGCAATTCTGGCATCTTAATTCTGTCTTTCTAAATCTTCAATCCACAATTTGACAACTGCATCGCTCGGCATGGCAAAACCTTGTCTGGGGGAGAGAGCGATTTGGCTGATAATCGGTCCGTCCGGCGCGGCAGAACGTTTGAATTGATTTGCAAAAAAACGTTTATAAAAGAGTTTAAGCCATTTGACTATAGTTTGTCGGTCATATTTGGTACCGAAAGTCTGTTCGGTGATAAAAAGAATCTTACGCGGGGTAAATTGATAACGCATGAAATAATAGAGAAATAAATCATGTAATTCATAAGGTCCGATCAGATGCTCGGTTTGCTGAGCAATCTTGCCTTGTTCAGGCGGTAAAAGTTCAGGACTGACCGGAGTTGCCAAAATATCGAATAAAATTTTAGCGAGATTTTCACCTTGTTTTTCTTGTGTTGAATGGATATTCTCCGCCATAATTTTTTTTGCTTCATATTCTATTAAATGACGGATTAAGGTTTTCGGGATTCCTCCATTGATATGGTACATCGACATATGGTCGCCGGCATAGGTGACAAAACCCAGAGCGGATTCCGACAAATCACCGGTTCCCAGCACGATTCCGCCTCTTTGATTCGCCAAATCCATCAATATTTGAGTTCTCTCCCGAGCCTGAGCATTTTCAAAAGTAACATCATGCAGATCGGGATCGTGATCGATATCTTTGAAATGCTGTTTGACGGCAGCGGTTATTGATATTTCCAAATAACTTGTATCAAAAGCATCTGCCAGATTTTTTGTATTGTTAAAAGTCCTGTCTGTTGTACCGAATCCCGGCATACTGACACAGAGAATATTCTGATTGCTTTTTTTGAGTATTCTTAGGGTGCGTACTGCAATTAATAATGCAAGTGTACTATCCAAACCGCCGGACAAACCCAGGATAATCTGCGGATTATTAATATGTTCAAGTCTTTTACGCAAGCCTTGTGCAGCCATATTCAAAACTGAATCGAAATATATTTTATGCTGTCTGCTGTCTTCAGGTAAAAACGGATTCCCGGAAAAATTACGATAGAGCAGGCTATTCTTTTCCTGATTATCGGTTGATCCGTAGCGCAAACGATTTTTGCCCGATCCGGAAAGATGATTTGCATTAAACGATTTAAGCGGACCGGTTGTTGATTTTAATTCCAGACAAATAACCGGATTGTCCGTAAAGCCGGTCGGGGATTTTGTATATGTGAAACCGACCTGATTTTTATCACAATGATTTATGCCTCTGCTTATAGAATAATTTGAATTTGTCACAATTTGTAAATCAAGATCACCGATCATTAAATCCGGTTCATAAAGAGTCGTTGCCGCCAGCAGACAATCTTGTTCAAAAATATAACCGCGGCCGGAATAAATATGATCAGTTGTCGATTCACCATTACCGGGACTTAAATAAATCACGCCTGTTTGCGATAATTGAGCAAAAGCACCGAGCATTTTTTCAGTTGCGGTTTGATTTTCTATTAACTCAGGAGCAGATGACATGACAACATTTATATTGGGAGATAAAGCTTTATATGAATGATTTTTGTATAAATCTTCAATGCTTTGATAGACTCCTAAACTGAAATTAATATCGGATATTTTGTTTTTTAAGTAAAATATACTCTCAGGCTTCATCAGAAAATATTCACCTGCCGGTTCGGAGATTACTTCATCTTGTGCAGCAAAATATTTACTTAAACCGGCAGATTTCTCAACCGGTACCAGAATTTTAATTGCTGTATTTCGATTCAAAAAATGTAAAACCTTAACCAATTTACCGTTAAGCTTTTCCGGTGCAGTCATGATAATATTCAAATCAGATTCAGCTAAAGCAGTTTTTATTTTTCCTAACGCTGACTTGGTCTTCGTAAGCAGAATGTCTTGTCTGAATAAATCTTGACAGGTAACTCCGGTTAAAGAAAAATCAGGAAAAACCAAGAGATCGATTTGCTCCTGTTTAGCCAATCTTATTAATTGGAGGTGTTCAGTCAGATTGAAATCAACATCGGCAACTTTTATTTCCGGAGTAGCACCTGCTACTCGAAAATAGCCCAATTTTTTCGAATTGATAATTGTATTATACATGGCACACTCCCGCTTCAAAATCATATAGATAGATTATAACTTATTCTGAGTTTTGTTGTTAATTAACTAAAATATTGATTAATTGAATGGTTTAGAGATTGAATGCTTGATATATATGAAACAATAAATTTTTTCAAATTTTGCCCGTATTTACCAAAGATTTTTAGAAAAAAATAGAAACTAAATTAAGTTCGAATAATTTTATGTTAATATAAATCTATTAGCTTAACAGAACAATAATTTGAGCAGGGAGTTTGGATATGAGGCTCTATTTAGAAAATATTGGAAAAATAAAAACAGCAGATATTGAGATAAACGGTATAACAATTATTGCTGGAGAAAATGATACTGGAAAAAGTACAGTAGGTAAGGCTTTGTATTCCTTCTTTAGAAGTTTTCATGACTTACATCAACATATTAAAAATGAACGTATTGAAAAGATAACAGAAATATTTTTAAAAACAATTCGTGAAACATTTGACGATCTAGACTACTCGAGATATCAAATTCGATTGATTTTTGAAAATATTGTTGAAGAAATAATAAAATTTATTGAAATCAATGGACTAGAGAATTTCAATACTACAAAATTAATAAATATAATTGCGGTTGATTCCAATGAAGGCTCCGAAGCAGAGCAAGATTTTTTAACAGATATTGATTATGAAGATGTTTATAAACGGATTATTTCTGTCATGGAAATCACGTCCAGTGAATTATCGAGAGCTATTTTTTCTAAAGTATTACAAACGGAATTTAATGGACAAGTCAATAATGTTTTTAATTCAGAACCTGGAATGATATTATTGAAAATAAAGAGAGAAGATTATAAGAGTATCGTTGTGAATGATGAAGTAGAAAGCATTTCTAACATTCTTAATTTGTATACAGATGCAGTTTACATTGATGATCCTTATACACTAGATAATATTAATAGAACCTTTTATTTTAGTAGGGTAATTTATAATCATCGTGATGATCTTAGAGCTAAGTTATCTTTCAATAATAATAAATACAGTTTTATAAATGAAGTTATAGTAAAGGAAAAATTAGCTGAAATAATACCAAATTTAAATTCTGTTTGTTCGGGCCAAATTGTTAGTAGTCGCAGGATGACGGGATATTCTAAGGGAGATTCTGATAATTATATTGATGTTAGAAATCTATCAATGGGATTGAAAACTTTCGTGATTTTAAAAACCTTATTACAAAATGGGATAATTGAAGAAAACGGAACAATTATTATGGATGAACCAGAGATCCATTTACATCCTGACTGGCAAATTAAATTAGCAGAACTAATCATTTTAATTCAAAAAAAATTTGGTTTACATATTTTAATAACTACCCATAGTCCTTATTTTTTGAATGCTGTTGAAGTTTTTTCTGAAATTCACGGGATAACAGATAAATGCAATTATTATTTAGCATCCAATGATGCACAAGATTATGCAACAATAGAGGAAGTTACTGATAATATTGATCTAATTTACAAAAAATTAACAAGGCCTTTTCAAGATTTAGAAAATTATGGGTATCCGAATGATTGACAGATTTACAATTTTTAAGAATCATACACAATCGCTAAAGGAAATATCGAAAGATTCGACAAATTCCAACTTCATGTGTGATTTAAATATTAACGCGGTTAATTTTGATAAGGTCAAAGAAAAATATGTTAGTGATTGGCATCTTCCAAAAATCCCCAAGTCTGTTGATGCATTTTTACTTCAAGGAAATAAATCTGTTTTGATAGAATTTAAAAATGGATATATAAACAAAAAAGAAGAATATGAAGTACAGGAAAAAATGCTGCATTCACTTTTGATTTTTTGCGATATTACCGATGAAACAGTCTCATATACAAGAAAGTATTTGGATTTTATCCTCGTATATAATTCCGCAAAGATGAACAATCTTAAGTATATAAAGGATCGCATATTCGAAAAGGCTGAGGAAAAATTAATACTTTTTGGTCTTGAAAAATTTGAGACTTTGTATTTCGATAATGTTTACACCTATGACAAAGCAGAGTTTGAACATTATATTAATAATATTGTTGAATAAGATTGGCAAACGAATCGTATTTTGATCTATGTACAATCTTAGAAGTTAAATAGAATTATGGTTTTAGTTAACTTTGGATCAGGGACTATTAAACATATAATTAAGTGCTAAACTGTTAAATACATTTGAAGTGAGTGAAATAATATGAATTCAAGCAGAGAAGATTATATTATTGCAATCTATCGCTTAACCAAAAAAGTTGATTTTGTGAATAGTGTGACAATTGCAAAACAGCTTGGTGTTTCGCGTGCTTCAGTCAGTGAAATGGTCAAAAAACTATGTGAAGATGAATTGATCAATTTCGAACATAATAAAATCAGTCTTACGGAAGCCGGTATGATAAAAGCACGCAATATAATTTCCTGCCATCGCTTATGGGAATATTTTTTGACGGAGTTATTAGGCATGTCGTACGAAGAAGCACATGAACAAGCGGATCTCCTGGAACACGTCACCGGTGAAACTCTCAAAGACGCTCTCAATGAATATCTGAATTATCCAGAACTAAGCCCGCGCGGTAATGTTATCTGGGATAATGTTGAAGAAGTTGATAACGAAAATATATCAGAAAATAATCCTTAAAAACAAATTCGTAAAAACAATCAGAATTATTATGTGCGGAGAATACAAAGACCAAGTATAATACTTTTGTGAACAAATTCATGAGAGTTTTAAGGATGAGGTTTTAGCGATGAAAGAATTACCGAAATATTATCCGATTGATATCCACGGACTAAAAAGACAATTACATTTAGTAAAAGTATCAGATGATTTGGCGATTGCCGCGTTAATTATTCTGGGTGATGTCGAGGCTGTAAGCCATTGTGCAAAATTACTGGCAGAACGCATACCGGAAGCGGACGTTTTGATTACGGCGGAAGCCAAAGGAATACCGTTGGTGCATGAGCTGTCACGCATTTTGAATATACCTCGTTATGTCGTTGCCCGCAAAAGCAAAAAAACCTATATGGAAGAACCGCTGTCTGTAGATGTTGAATCGATTACGACAATTGGATATCAAAAACTGTATTTACCGCGCGAGGATTTACACTTAATTCAGGGCAAAAGAGTCGGTATTATTGATGACGTGATTTCCACCGGTGAATCTCTGAAATCACTGGAAGAATTAGTTGACCAGGCAGGCGGTAATGTAGTCGTAAAAGCTTCAATTTTAGCCGAAGGTGATGCAATCGGTCGCAGCGACATTATTTATCTCCAGGAATTACCGTTATTTCCGATTGAAAAATAATTAGCTTATCGACAAATTATTAAATTTGAACAACCTGCTGCTAGAGTTGACAAGTACACCTAAATGTACAGAAATCCAGAATCTTCATGTATGAAAACTCAAAATGTTTTGGGATGAAAGATATAAATCCTTCTGGATATAACTTAAAAATCCTTCTGGATATAACTTAAAAATCCTTCTGGATATAATTTGAAAATCTTTCTGGATGACGCTATTATAATGTAAATAATTGTTGAATTAAATAATTTTCATTACATTAATTATGCATTACATAATTTATCAAGTTATCAAACCGGAAAGAATTTTCTATGAAAAAATATTTACCACGTATTGTTGATAAAAAAATTAAAAAGCTTCTTGAAGTTAGTGGAGCTGTTTGTATTGAGGGAGCAAAATGGTGCGGCAAAACAAGCACATCATCTGAACTCTGCAACAGCAGTATTTTTATCGGAGATCCTGCCGGAAATTTTCAAAACAGAAGTTTGGCAAAATTATCACCGGGAACTGTTTTAATGGGCGAAACTCCCAGACTGATCGATGAATGGCAGGAAGTTCCTGAACTTTGGGATGCAGTTCGTTTTGAAGTAGATAAAAGATCAAAGAAAGGTCAGTTTATTTTGACAGGTTCTGCCACTCCCATAACAAAAGGGATTTTACACAGTGGTGCCGGCAGGATTTCGATGCTGCATATGAGACCTATGACTTTACTTGAATCCCTGGATTCTACAGGTGAAATTTCTTTAGAAGATCTTTGCAATGGCTATTACAAAAACATGATGACTGAGGAGTTAAGCCTTGATCGACTTATTGATTTGATTATTCGCGGAGGTTGGCCGGGCAACTTAGATTCAGCATCTGAAGATATGGGTATTTTGCCGAAAGAATATATCAAATCAGTAATTAATCATGATGTTTATAGGATGGAAGGCATAAATAGAGATACACATAAAATGGAATTGCTATTAAATTCTTTGGCCAGGAATGAAAGTACGGCAGCATCAATTCTTACCTTGCAAAAAGATATTCAAGAAGCTGATTCAGAAAAATTAGATCATCAAACGATCACGACATATTTAGCAATTTTTGAGAGATTATTTCTTATAGATAATATCAAGGCGTTTTCCACTAACATCAGGTCGTCAACCAGAATAAAAAAATCAGTCAAAAGACATTTTGTTGATCCTTCCTTAGCAGTAGCTCTCTTAAACTTAAATGCCAAAAAGCTTATCGGAGATTTGAAAACTTTGGGTTTTTTATTCGAAGCCTTATGTATCAGGGATTTAAGGATTTACGCCGAATCATTCGGAGCCGAAATCTATCATTATCAAGATTATAAAAAGCGGGAAATTGATGCTGTCATCGAATTACCTGATGGGAATTGGTGTGCTTTTGAGATTAAACTGGGGGCAAATCAAATTGAACAAGCGGCAGCTAATCTTTTGAAAATCAAAAATGATTTACTGGCCGAAAAAGCAAAAATTCCTTCAGTTTTATGTGTGCTGTGCGGCTTGAGCAATGCGGCTTATTTGCGAGAAGACGGAGTATATGTAGTTCCGCTTACTGCCTTGAAGCAATAGATATAATTGATATTAACCTTATAAAGAGCAGATAATTGCAAACACCGGTATTCTGATATAGTAGAGACAAATGATGGAGGTAATATGATTAAAAACATTATTTTTGACATGGGAAATGTGTTGATTTTATTCAGACCTGAAATATTTATAAACAGACTTAATGTCAGTCAACAAGATGCAAAACTGTTAAATGATGTTATTTTTGATTCGCAGGAATGGGCGAGCCTTGATGACGGAAGTGCAAATGAGGCTGAAGTAATGGAAATTTTTAAAAACAAACTTCCTGTCAGACTTCATGACCAAATGATCACTCTGGTTACTCAGTGGGATATTCCTCTGCTTGAAGTAGAAGGCATGAGTCAATTAATCAAAGAATTAAAAGCGAAGGGCTATAAAATCTATTTGCTTTCCAATGCGAGTTCACGTCAACATGAATATTGGGATCGAATTTCCGCATCTGAATATTTTGATGGAACAGTGATTTCGGCTGATGTAAAAATGGTAAAGCCGGATCCGAAAATCTTTGAACATCTCTGCGAAAAATTTTCATTGCTGCCTGCTGAATGTTTTTTTATTGACGATCTTGAACAACACGTAATTGCAGCAGAAAGCATTGGTATCGAAGGATATGTCTTTGACGGGAATGTTTCTAAATTAAGACAGGCATTGGAAAGATTATAAAATAATACCGGTATTAAAGATTATAAAAAATACCGGTATTAGAAAGATTATAAAAAATACCGGAGGCAAGAAATGCATTGTAATTTTTGGAGGTGAAGCGATTCAGGGAATCTGGTCGTTTGCTGATCAAGAAATTACTCTTAAATTACTCTTATTGCAGGTAAGATAAAAATAAAAGGTGAAATTGCTGAGGATAGGATCTTACTCTATGATTTTTTCAACTATGAGATGATACTTTATCGGCTTGAAGAATAAAGATTTTCAGTTTATAAGCGATGCACGGCAAATATGCCGGAACGGATAAAAAGCCAACCCGTAACCGGGGTTGGCTTTTTAATAATGAAGGATCTTTTTACGGTTTCTTTGAAAAGATTCTCAAGCTTGATATCTATTTCATTGAAACACGATTACTTAAGCTAACTAAATCAGAAATCGATCGAGCTCAAATCCGATTAGAAGGTGAAGGCATTTTTGCCGGCATATTTGGCAGCTTCGCCTAATTCTTCTTCAATTCTCAGGAGCTGATTGTATTTAGCAACACGGTCGGAACGAGAAGGAGCACCGGTCTTGATTTGGCCCGCATTGGTTGCAACTGCAATGTCAGCAATTGTTACATCTTCGGTTTCACCGGAACGATGTGAGATAACCGCTGTCATATTATGGTCCTGAGCTAATTTGATAGCGTCTAAAGTTTCGGTCAGAGTACCTATTTGATTTACTTTGATTAAGATTGAATTTGAAGCACCCAGTTCAATACCTTTTGCCAAACGTTTAGTATTTGTTACGAACAGGTCATCACCTACTAATTGAACTTTGTCGCCTAAACGTTCGGTTAAGATTTGCCAGCCTTCCCAGTCGTCTTCTGCCAAACCGTCTTCGATTGAGATAATCGGATATTTTTCTACCATTTCTACCCAGAAATCAACCATTTCTTCGCGTGTTTTGAAGACGCCTGATTTCCAGAACAGATATCCGTCTTTACCTTGAGCTTTGGCTTCTTCGTACAATTCTGTACAAGCAGGGTCTAAAGCAATAAAGAAATCTTCACCGGGTTTATAGCCGGCAGCTTCAATTGCTCTTACCAGATATTCTAAAGGTTGTTCGTCATTTTCGAAGTTAGGAGCAAATCCGCCTTCATCACCGACTGCTGTTGAATAACCGTCTTTTTGCAGAATGTTTTTTAATGTATGGAAAACTTCTGTTGTCCAGCGGATACCTTCTTTGAATGAAGATGCGCCGACCGGCATAATCATGAATTCTTGCAGATTGATGCTGTTGTCGGCGTGTTTACCGCCGTTGATAACATTGGACATCGGAACCGGCAATGTTGTGCCGTATAAACCGCCTAAGTATTGATACAATCCGATACCTAAACTGTCGGCTGCAGCTTGAGCTACTGCCAGAGAAACTGCCAGCATTGCGTTTGCGCCCAGATTACCTTTGTTTTCCGTACCGTCTAAAGCTAATAAAGCATTATCTATCTCTGCTTGAGCAAATACATTCATACCGATAATGGCATCAGCAATTGTTTCATTGACATTCTCTACAGCTTTTTCTACGCCTTTACCCATGTAGCGATCGCCGCCGTCACGTAATTCAACTGCTTCATGAGCACCTGTTGATGCACCTGAAGGAACGGCCGCTCTGCCAAAAGCACCTTCATCAGTGATAACTTCTGCCTCAACTGTAGGATTACCACGAGAATCTATAATTTCACGTGCGAATACATCGATAATAATACTTTCTTGAACCATTTGGAACCTCCTTGAATGTCCATAATTTTAATTAAATGTTCATATAATGAATACAGTTTAATCTGCAAATATACTAAGTAATTATACATGATTGGTCTCAATAATATAAGTCTTGTAAATAAATAATATAAGTCTTACAAATAATTATATTATTAAGAAAAAAATTATTGACTAAATTGTGTTTCAAAGATTAGACTATGATCCATAATAAATATCTAAATTTTCCGGAGAAGATTATTGTCTGAAATGATTGATTTCCGGGTTTTACTGATTTTTATTAAGTATAATTAACGGGGGGTTAGTATGAGCGAAAAAAAATTATCTCAATATCAAGAAACATTACAATCCGTAAAAGCGATTGCTGAAGAGCTGGGTTATGAAGAAGCTGAATATATAACATTATTAAGTCCGGAAAGAGAGCTGACCGTGTCTTTACCGGTGACAATGGATGACGGCAGTGTTCGTGTTTTTCATGGCTATCGGATTCAGGATAACAGTGCACGCGGACCGTATAAAGGTGGTGTGCGTTATCATCCGGAAGTAGAAATTGAAGAAGTTCGTGATCTGGCTTTGCTGATGAGCTTGAAATGTTCGGTTGCCGATATTCCCTATGGCGGAGCCAAAGGCGGTATCACGGTAGATCCGCGCGAATTGTCTGAAACGGAATTAGAGCGTTTGACTCGCAAATATGCCGAAAAAATTTATCCGGTCATCGGAGCGGAAATCGATATACCCGCCCCTGACATGAATACCAATGCAAAAATCATGGGCTGGTTCAGAGATGAATATAGTAAAATTGCCGGAGTGCAAGTTCCGGCTATTGTTACCGGCAAACCGGTTGAAGTCGGCGGTTCATTAGGCAGAAATGAAGCAACAGGTCTGGGTGTTTATACAATCACTCACGCTTTTGCTCAAAATCAAAATTTGGTTCCGGAAGAAACAACAGTCGTTGTTCAAGGCACAGGCAATGTCGGTTTGATCAGTGCTCAATATCTGGCACAAGAAGGCTACAAAATTATTGCTCTGTCCAATGTTGCGGGTGCCGTATATAATGCAAACGGTTTTGATGTTTCCGTACTCAATTTAGCGAACGGTGATCAAAAGAATTATGATTTGCTTGTAGCACAAGAAGGTTCGGAAGAAATACCGATGAGTGAATTATTGCTGGTCGAATGTGATATTTTGATTCCGGCCGCTTTGCAGAATCAAATCCGTGCAGACAATGCGGACCAAATAAAAGCCAAAATTGTGATTGAGGCTGCCAATGCTCCTGTTTCAGCTGAAGGAGAAGCTATAATGGTCAAAAGAGGCATCAAAGTTTTACCGGATATTCTTTGTAATGCAGGCGGTGTTGTTTGTTCATATTTTGAATGGGTACAAAATCTGCAGCATTTCAGCTGGACGCTGGAAGAAGTCAATACGAGATTAATCGCAAAAATGAAATCAGCTTTTGCCGCAGTACTTACAATGCAAGCCGAGAAAAACTGCACATATCGTCAGGCAGCAATGCTGATTGCCGTTGACCGAATCATTAAAGCAACCAAGTTTAAGGGTAAATTTTAATAAAGAGCCTGCACACAATTTAAGCTTATACAGTGAAATAGCTGAATAAACTTAAAAAGTGTGCTTTTATAAGCCCGGAAAACCTGTTCTGCGAAAGAGCCTGCACACAATTTAAGCTTATACAGTGAAATAGCTGAATAAACTTAAAAAGTGTGCTTTTATAAGCCCGGAAAGTCAGTTTTGCTAAAGAGCCTGCACACAATTTAAGCTTATACAGTGAAAAAGCTGAATAAACTTAAAAAGTGTGCTTTTACAATCCAGGAAAACCTGTTCTACAAAAGATCCTGCACACAATTTAAGCTTATACATTTACACAAAGCTAAAAAGGCGACAAGTTTTTAAGGTTGATATATCGGTTTTTGAGACAGCCTTTTTTTAAGGTTTTCAAAAAAAGTAAGATGAGAATATATTAGTAAGATGAGAATATATTAAAAGTTAAAAGGAAGAACAATATCTGAATATAATAATCTGAATATAAAACGTAAATATTAAAGTGAATATAAAAATGTAATATAAGATACCAAATAATCATTGAACATGTACAGATGCCGATTATTTTGCAAAATATGCAATAATAAGTATGAAAACTATTTAGAGCAATTATTTTAATACAAAACAGGAGGTACGCCATGAAAAAATATGATTATCTTGTAATAGGAACAGGAGCAGCCAATATCACTACCGACGCGGCAATTGATGCGGGAAAAACCGTAGCTATTATTGAAAAAGGCAAATTTGGCGGAACATGTTTGAATCGTGGTTGTATTCCGACCAAAACATTAGTCAATCCTGTGGATTATCAGATCGATTTTACCAGACTCAAGAACAAAGGTCTGGCGGAAGGAGAGTTCAAACTGAATTGGACAGCAATGGGCGAGAGAATGTGGAATCATCTGAACAAGCAAAGTTCGTATGTTGTTGAAGCATATTCGGCCGAAGAAAATGTAGATGTTTATCAAGGAACAGGATTTTTTACCGCGGAAAAAGTCATCCGAGTTAAATTGAATGACGGAACACTTTCGGAAGAATTGACAGCGGATAATATTTTAATTGCCAGTGGTGCGCGAACCAGAATTCCCGATAATATCAAAGGTTTGGAAAATGTTGACTATATAACTTCAGAAACTTTTTTCGGAGAAAAATTTCCGGAACAGCCATATAAAAGGTTGGTGATTTTGGGCGGTGGTCCGATTGCAACAGAATTTGCTCATATTTTTTCCCACTTAGGAACTCAAGTTACTATAGTCCAGCATAATCCTAGATTATTGCCGGTTTTTGATCCCGACATTACGGAAGTTGTGCTGAAAGAATATAAAAAAACAGGGATTGAAGTTTATCTCAATTCCGAAATGACAGATGTTGAGGAAAAAGACGGAGTCAAAAAAATTACGGTCAAACATCGGGTAACCGGAGAAACAAATATTATCGAAGCTGAAGATATATTGCTAGCCACGGGTCTGACCAGCAACAGCGACATCTTGCAGCTTGAAAATACCGGAATTGAATTGGATAATCGCGGATGGATTAAGACTAATGAATTTTTGGAAACTTCAGTAGAAGGCATTTATGCAATCGGTGACGCAAATGGCAAATATCAGTTACGCCATGTTGCGAACTATGAAGCGGAAATTTTAGCCTTTAACTTATTTGAAAGAGAGCGAAACGAGGCCGGCGTACCCGTTACACCGAGAAGAAGAGCACGTTATGACGTCGTTCCGTCAGCGGTTTATACTCATCCGCAAGTGGCTTCAGTCGGTTTGAACACAAAAATGGCCGAAGATCAAGGTTATCAAATAACAACCGGAAAATATGCATATGAATATACGATCAAACCTTTTGCCATGGGTTACGATTTCGGCAAACCGGAAAATTTTGTAAAGGTTATTGCAGATCAAAAGACCGGACGAATTTTGGGAGTTCAGATCGTCGGACCGGAAGCGGCAATTCTGGTCCAACCTTATGTAAACTTGATCAATACCGGAGAATATAAATTCAAAATTCTCGAGCCGCAAATCGGTTTCGCTGAAACGGCACGAGAACGTAAAGAATTTACGGCAAGATATTTAGATCCCAGAACACCCGATGCAGTAAATTATACAATGACAATCCATCCTGCATTAAGCGAAGTATCAACCTGGGCATCCGGTGAAATTGAATTCGACGGACCGATCCTCAATGCCGAACAACCGATTAACGCTGATTAACACCGACGAACGCAGATTAACACCGATTGACGACGATAAAGACTGATTGACACTGATTAACACAACAGAAAACTGAGATAATGTTGAAAAAACGAGTTCAAATAATTGCTGCAACAGATCCGATCCGATTAATGGATTATTGTCTTTCTGATTTGGCAAGCATTGAAAAAAGTATGCTTGCCAAGCTAAATGAAAGAGCTTTTTTAATCGTGCCGGAAGCTTTGAAAGCCGATCTGGAAAGAAGATATTTAGAGAATTATGATGTTGGGGGTTTGATGTTGGCGGAGGTTTTATCATTTAATCGTCTGGCTCATCGTGTTTTTTCTATTGCCGGCGGCTTGGCAATTGAGACCATTTCCCGCTTAGGCAAATCTTTAATTATTCAACGCCTGATTCATGATAATCCGGAAAAATTCAAACGCTTTCAGCGTTTTGCCGGAATGCCCGGGTATTCTTCCGAATTGGAAACAGTTTTAAGTGATTTCAAGCGTTTTGATTTCGACAATTCAACTTTAACTGAATTGGCGGAACTGGCTCCGCCGTCTTTAACAAAAGATAAATTGGCGGATTTTGCTGTTTTGCAGAATCTATATCAGATCAAGATGCAGGAGCTGGAATTGATTGATCAGGATGATAACCCGGATCGTTTGGCAGAACTGCTGCAAGATGCCGAGTGGCAACCGGAATTAGATTTTTTAAAAAATACCAGAATCTGGATTACCGGTTTTGCGGATATCAGGACTTTTAATCAACAAGAATTAAAGATTATTAAGTTACTGGCGGAACGTGTGCAGGAATTGAAAATCACGATTTGCACAGATTTGAGTACTTCTGATTCTGCTGATTCAACGGATTCGATCAGACGGGAATTGTTTGAGCCGGGTTATCAATCTTTTCTTCAGTTACGCAAAATTTTGCCTGATGCACAGTTACGAATCTTAGAAGAAAAAAATACTCCTGCACGCAGAGCTATACAAAAATCTTTTTTGACAGGTCTGTTGGAACTTGACGGAAGTAATCATGAATTGTTATCTGATTCTGAAGATTCTGAGTATCATGAATTACTATTTGATTCTGAAGATTCTGAGCACCATGAATTACTGCAAGATGATACTGAAAATGTTTTAACTCAAAATAAACGATCAACTAAATCTGAAGATCAAATTTCGGAATATGATCAGTTTACGTTAATTGCTGCAGAGGATAAAAGGCAGGAATGGGCATTCATTGCCGGTGAAATCAAACGACTGCTGACGGAATACAATTATCGCAAAAAAGATATCGGAATTGTGATATGTGATGATATCCGGGATTTAAGTCTTGAAAAATCTGTCTTGCGCGAATTCGGTCTGGATACTTTTTTATCAGAACGAATACCATTACGTCAAACTGCACTTTTTCGATATTTATCAGGATTTTTCGAATTATCAACCAATGATTTCAAACTCAATGATTTATTGGCATTTCTCCGATCCGGTTTGGCAGAACCGCCGGAAGATGAAATCGATCAATTTGAAAATATTTGTCTGGAATTCGGTTTGAATAATGCATCGAAAATTCAAAATGATGCAGCTTATGCTGTGATCGAATCCGATCGGAAAGAATGGGCATTATCTTTCAAACATAAGTATCTTGATCCGGTCTTTGCCGCCTTAAAAACAATGCGGAGTTTAAGACGGGGAGCTGAAAAATCAAAACATCTTTTAACTTGGCTTATGCAAGATTTGTTAACCGATAAATTACAAAAAATGATTGACCGATTGAGAGATTCCGGAGAAGAGGATATTGCTTTGTCCCTTGCCAGATCCTGGGAATTAATGATTCAACTCCTTGAAGAAAGCATTACACTTTTAGGTGAGAGTCAAATCAGTCAAAAAGGGTTTAAGGAAGTGATTCTCGGTACTCTGTCGGGTCAAACTCCCAGCTCGATTCCGGTTGGTCTTGATCGGATCAGAGTCGGCAGTCCGCGTGAAATGATCTACTATGACTGTAAAATATTATTTATTACCGGTGCAGTCCGTGATAAATTTCCGCAAATAAATGTAAAAGAAGGATTTTTGCACCAGATAGAAATTAACTGGATTGAATTAAATAGTGAAAAAAAGTTGCCGGACTATAAAAAGAATGGGATTTTGTCCAATCAGGTAACCGCGATTTTGAATTTAACTGCGGCTCAAGATCGGATTTATCTATCGGTTCCGGATTTGGATGAGGCACAATGGCCTGCAATTTTTGTCCTTTTGCAGAATGAATTAATGAATAACTATGGGCAGAAAAAAGATACGGGTTCGCCGGAGGATATTTCGCCGGAGGATATAAAAACGATGCACGGTCCCGATCCGGACGAGAAATCTCTATTGGCAAAACGAATCAATTTAAATGCAATTATTTTAGGTGATACGAGCGATCCGGATCAGCGCTGGTTAACTGCGGCGAGAACAAAGCGCTATTTAATGACTCAGCAAAGAGTGAATGATACCGATCGGCAAAACACATTGCAAAAAACGGAAATTTCAGCTGATCCGGAGTCTGATCTCAGGTTGCCTTCGTTAAAGATATTTTGGCAAAAAGCTCTGGCAAAAGTCACGAATCAAAATACGGTACAAATATCATCTAAGGATTTAGCAACAGATTCTTTAGACTTGATCAAGCCATATATCTCTTTGGACCGGAATTTGTTAAAACAAGTCTTTGCTCAAAATAATTACACAGCAGCCAGCGGTTTGGAAAAATTTCAAGCTTGTCCCTATCAATATTTTGCCGATTACACTCTGGCACTGCATGAAAGACCGCTCTGGGATGCTGACCCGCGTGATCGGGGAACTTTAATTCACTCCATGATGGAAATTGCTTTGCGAACTTTGGAACAAAAACTAAGCGCAATTCCTGATCTTACAACCAGAAAACAAGAATTTGAAAAATGGCTTGATCTGATCAAATCAGATTCTTTTTATAATCAGCTGTATCAGCAAAGTGTAAAAGCAACAGGAGCTGTTACTTATCAAGACGGGGCAATCATTGCAGCGCAAGGCCGGAGAATCAAGCGCCATGTCCGGGCGGCACTTTGGTATAATGCCACAATTATTAATCCGGACGGATACTTCCCCCGATTTTTTGAATGGACATTCCCGCCTCGCAAACAATCAAGTACTTATCGGGAACTTGAACTTTCTGCAGAAAAACCTCAGATTTTCTTACGGGGTGTAATAGACCGTATTGATTTGAATGATTCAGGACAATACCGTTTGTATGATTATAAAACCGGCGGCAAAAAGATTGATCCGGAACGGATTCACTCAGGTTTGGATTTTCAACTGGGGCTTTACCAGAAAATCTGGCAAATCAACCATCCTGACCAAACCGCAGATCGGATTGCCTATTTGAATTTCAATAATACACCTAAGGATGTTCATAATGCCAAGCAATTGTTTATACCGCCGCAACAAGAATTGGTTCAGAGATTGAACAGTAATAATCCGATTCAGGAAATTAAAGCAGAGGATCCGCAAGAGTTGAATGAACTGGGTGAACAAGCCTTGCAACATGCAAAAACTGCCGTGAAAAAAATCCGTCAAGGTCAGATTTCGCCGATTCCCAAAACTGTTGCCAAAGATAGTTTGCCCTGTGATTATTGTCCTTATAAAGAAATGTGCCGATATGATCAGAGATTGATTGAAAAACGGGCTGAATACTTGTAAAAAGCGAAAATAAAACCCGGAATAGCGGATAACAATAAATAAACTGAGATAACGATAATATAAAAATTGAAAAAACAGACAAATAACAAATAACAATAATATAGAAATTGAAAAAACGGACAAATAACTAATGACAATACGAGAGAAAACGATATGAGTGTTAATTGGACAGAAGAACAATTACAAGCGATCGAATATGATCAGCCAAGACCGTTGTTAGTTTCGGCTGCTGCCGGTTCGGGCAAAACGGCAGTATTGATTGAAAGAATATTCCGGCGGGTTATGACAAAAAAGATCGAACCGGAGAATATTCTGGTTGCTACTTTTACCGATAAAGCCGCAACACAAATGCGGCAGAAAATCGATGAAAAAATTTCAGCAGAGATGCTGCAAGCTACTGATCCGGCAATTCTGAAATACCTCAGAGAACTCAAAAGACGTTTTCCTTTGGCACAAATTTCCACGATCCATTCTTTCTGTCTTTATTTGATTAAAGAGTACGGTGCCTATTTAACAGATGAAAAAGGTCAGCTTATTTTGCAACCGGGATTTACCACGATATCGCCGACGTATCGGGATATATATCTAAATCAGGCAATTGATGAGGTACTGACGGAAATATATCAGAGAATTTCTGATTCGGATGTTTTAAACGAAGCAAATCAAGAAGATGTCAGCACATCTTTGGTTTCACAGCAAACACCTGATTTGCAAAGCGAATTCGGGCTTTTTAACTTGCTGGAAAATCCGATTACGGAAGCCCGATGGCTGCAAGATTTTGATCAATTAGTCTTGATGATAACTGATTCCTTAAGCGATCAGCCGGTACGCGATCAATTGGCAAGATCGCTGGCACAATTGCGCAGCATGGCATATTTTGAAACTGTAATAAAACAAGCCCTGAGAGAATTTAAAGCACAGGCTGATGATTTCAGCAGACATCCGGTAGTTAATGAAGCTTTGGCGCAAATTGCCAAGTTAATCAATCCGGCAATCGAAGGTTTGGATTACGCATTAAACAGCGAACATTTACGTATTGTTTTAAGCAAAAAGACCAGAACCAAAGAGCATATGCAAATTGAGGAACGTTTGAATCTGGAATTAAAAGTTGTGCGGGAAATAAAACAAATTCTTTCCGCAAAATCTTCCGATAAGGAGAAATGGAATCAGATTCACGAGCAAGGTAAGTTATTAGGCGAAATTATCAATCTCAGAGCAAATAATTCCGGCACACCGGAAGCTGTTGCCAAGATGGATTTTATTGCGACTTATGAACCGAATGTTTTGCCGCTGATCGCGATGATTCATCCGGGATTCAGACATGATTCAGCTTCGGCCAAACGTAATCAACTCGACAAGGTTAAACCTTATTTTATCCGCAGTACAGATGAAATCGAACAGGATCTCAAATCGATGCTCAGACCTCTGGCACGGTTTTTTGAGACAGTAATTCTGACAGAACGGCGTTTTCAACAAATAAAAATCCGGCATAATCAGATTGATTTCAATGATTATGAGCATTATGCCTTGAAATTATTGGATCAGCCGGAAATTGCCGAAGTGGTTCATGAGAAATATCAGGAAATATATTTGGATGAGTATCAGGATACCAATCCGATACAGGAAACGCTGATATCCAGAATCAAATGTCAGCGGGTATTTATGGTAGGAGATCTCAAACAGAGTATTTATAAATTCCGTTTCGCAGATCCCGGCCTCTTCAGAAATAAATTAAATGACTTTCTTCTGTATGATTCACAGACCAATTCTTACGCTACAGCCGATAAATTACCTGAAGCATATAAAAAATTACTTGAAAAAGATGAAGAATTAGCAAAAATGTATTTGGAAGTCGTACCTGATTCAATAATCGGATACACTGTTTTATTAAATAAAAATTTTCGCAGCAGTGAAACGATTCTGTTGGCTATTAACAATTTGTTCAGCTGGTTTATGAAAAGTGAAATTGCTGAAATCGAATATGATCGAACTCAAATGCTGATTCCCGGTCGCTCTGATTTGAGTGAGGCAGAATTTGGAGACAGTCGCATTTCATTGGAACACCTGATTATTCCGCATGAAATAAAAGATTTTGATCTGAGCTTAATTCCTGAATTAACCCGGGTAAAAATTGAATCGGGCACTGATTTGGAATTGGCGTTGGAAGCTTTACAAGCGGTTAAGATCATCAAGCGCGAATTACTTAACGGACGACAATTGAGCGATATTGCAATTCTCGGTCGCAAACATGATATCAGCAGTATCTACAAACAAGTTCTCGCTGCATATGGGATACCGGTTAGCGGAGGTGAGCAAGCGACTTATCTGGAAACCCGGGAATTAAGATTTTTAACACAATTAATCAGTTTGTTGGATAATTTTCAACAGGATATCCCGTTGGCTTCAGTAATGCGTTCTCAGATTTTCGGTATTCCTTTCGATGAAAACGAACTGCTGATGTTACGTTTAAGCCAGCCGGAAGCAAAATATTTTTATGAAGTTGTGCGAAATGCCAACCAATTATCTCAAGCAGATTTCACTTCCCGAATTGAGCAAATCTTAGATTCTGAGCAGAATATTGAGCTTGATCAGGCAAATCAACCGGACAATATTACCGCTAAAGCTGAATCAAAGCAGACAAAGCGGAAGGCGTTTGAATTGTATCAGAAATTGCAGGACTTTATGCAGATTATCACTGATCTGCGCAATCAGTCTAAATGGTTATCTTTAGCGGAGCTATTGGATCATATTTTCCGGATTGCCGATTATCCGGATTATTTGATGCAACTTCCTTTTTCTGAGCAAAGACTGTCAGATATTGAGCGTTTTCAACAATGGGCAAATAAATTTGAGCAAGACCGGGGTGGCGGCTTAAGAAATTTTGTTGTTTACATTAAGCAAATCACTGAGCAAAAATTAGAACTGGAAAATTTTGATACTCCGCCTGTACCAAGCAACAGTGTAGCTACGATGACAATTCATGCCTCAAAAGGCCTGGAATTTCCGGTGGTTATTTTGGCGGGTGCCAACAATCAATTGTCAGTCAGAAGAAGTCCGAACATTTTAAGTTTTGATCCTTCTTACGGTTTATCCAGCTACATTGTGAATTTTGAACAACAGGCAACATACTCATCACCTGCCAATGCCTGGCATCAGGAACAGCTGATCAGTATGGAATTGGCGGAAGAATATCGTTTACTCTATGTCGCGATGACTCGTGCGGAAGAAAAACTCTATATTTTATCCGGAGCAAAAATGAAACCGGCTGAAAACGATTATTATATAAAAGCTTTAGAATTGATTGAGCAAAATTTCACCAGGTCGAATTTTCAAAACTTGAAAAGCTATGCAGAAATCATCATCGGATATTTGAATACTCAAAATTCACTTGTTGCTGACGGGTTTCCCGGTTCAAGCATCCTGGCAGAATATGATTTCTTAAACATGTTTCGCGGATCGCCGGAATCTGAAAATTCGGATCAACCGATAAATGATCAAGAACAAACAATAAACCAAACACTGAATTTACCTGATTTAAATCAAAAGAATTTTCAAACGCTGACAATCGGCAGGTATGATTTTTCCGCACATTATTTTTCGGAGATTTTGGCTGAACTCAAACAAGTTAATCGTGAATATGCCGATTATTCAGTCCGGAAGGAAGTTAACAGGCAAATTCAGCAGTCAGAGATGATTGCGAATGCAGACTCAGACAGAGAAATTACCGAAGTTGTCAAAACAACAGATACTAAAGACGCGAAAACTGATGAAACTAAAGACGCGAAAACAGATGAAATTAGAGACGCGAAAACTGATGAAATTAGAGACGCGAAAACTGATGAAATTAAAGATCCGAAAGCGGACGAAATGAAAGATGCTGAAGCAAGCGAAGCGATCAAGGCAATTGAACGTTTACAAAAGCTCTTACCCGATTTAGAGGAAGAAGATCCGCTCAATAAGATTCCGGCAAAATTGACTGTTTCGGAAATCAGTGCGGCTGTGCACAGTCTGAATCCGGATAGTCCGGAGCAGATTATTCTGCCCTCCGGCATGGCGGATATGGGTTATACTTTACGTAAACCTGATATTGAACCCAAAGAAGATAAGATAAACTATTCCGGGAGAGAATTCGGTACTTTTATTCATAGTTTGATGCAATTTATTAAACTGAAAAACTTCCTCGAAAAACCCGATTCACAATGGGAAAACATTTTCCGGGAACAAATTGAACAAATGATTCGGAAACAGCAGCTGTTTGCCAAAAATAAAGCACAGGCGACGGCAGCCTACCCGTTGTTGGAAAAATTCTTTCGTTCGGAGATAGCTCAGCGTCTGTATACTGTGGAAAAAGCCGGACATCCGGTCTATCGGGAGATACCTTTTACTTTGGCGATTCCGGCAGCAGAACTACTTGATCAGGCTCAAATCAGGCAACTTGATCTTACGAAAGTAAACTATGATCAGGATCAAACTTTAATTCAAGGCATGATCGACCTTTGGTTTATGGAAGATGATCAAGCGGTTCTTTTGGACTACAAGTCGGATTTTATTTCGGGAAACGACTCGCAAATCTGGGCAGAGTTAGAAAAAAGATATGCAGTGCAACTAAAATACTACACATTGGCGATTGAAAAAATCATTGAGCGACCGGTCAAAGAACGTTATATCTGGCTGTTCCGTCAAGGCAAAGCGTACAGCTTGTAGCATGACGGACAAGACAAAGACAGCTGCAGGAAAAAATCCCGGGCGTGCAAAGAGTACAGCTTATATCCTGACGGACTGGAAAATTGATTTTGTCCTATTTTACTATCTTTTTTTGATTTATATAGTTAATGATTGGTTGTTTCAATTGAATTAAAAACAATTACCCGGAATTGTTTTATTTCTAACTTAGTTCTGATATTATTTAAATTCAAAATTATACGCTAAACAGTATAATTATTAGCATTAACTTGAAATCCCGAAAAATGATTCTTTGATTTTTTACAATGAGCAGGAGGAAAAACAAATGAGAGAATTATCAAATCTGGCTATGACCCTGAAAGGTTCAATTATTCGTGAAATGCATAGTGCGGCGGCAGGCATGACAGACATCTTAAATTTCACCGTAGGTGAGCCTGATTTCGTTACTCCTAAGCCCATTATAGAAAGAGCTTATCAATCAATGCTTGAAGGCAAAACTTTTTATTCACAAAACAGAGGGATTCTGCCATTGAGAGAAGCGATTTCTGCATATCATAAACAAGTTGACGGAGATAAAATTGCAGCCGATCCGAACGATAATATTCTGGTAACCATCGGTGCTACCGAAGCTTTGCAAATTGCTTTGCTCGCAACAATCAATCCGGGTGATGAAGTTGTTGTTCTGACTCCTTGTTGGCCGAACTATCTCGGCATGATTGCAGTTGCCGGCGGAGTTGCTGTCTGTGTTCCGGGATATGAAGAGAACGGTTTCGCTCCGGATCCGGCAGATATTGAAGCCGCGATCACGCCAAAAACAAAAGTAATAATGGTCAATTCACCGTCAAACCCGACAGGAGCGGTGATTCCCCGGGATACCATGGATCAGATAGCGGCGATTATCGAAAAACATGATTTGTTTGCTTTAGTTGACGAAGTGTATCGGACAATCGTCTTTGACGGTCAAAAAGCAGCTTCTTTAATTGATTATCCGGCAATCAAAGACAATGTTATTTTTATTAACAGTTTTTCCAAAATGTTTGCGATGACCGGCTGGCGCGTAGGATATCTGACAGCTGTTCCCCAATTAATTGCCAAAATGACCTTGTTGCATCAAAACTTTGCCAACAGTATTTTTGTTCCGGCTCAGGAAGCTTGTATTACTGCTTTAGAAGAATGTATTCCCGATTCGGAACAAATGACGGAATCTTATGAGAAACGGCGCAATCTGATCATCAAAGGCTTAAATGATATTAAAGGTCTTTCCTGTATTAACCCGGGTGGTGCTTTTTATGCTTTCACCAATATCAGTGACTTCGGCATGAGTTCGCGGGATTTCTGCCTGAAAGTTCTTGATGAAACTAAAGCCGTAACTGTTCCGGGTGTGGGTTTCGGAGTATCTGCAGACGGTTTGAATCTGGATAATTACATCAGAGTTTCTTATGCAACTTCTGAAGACAATATCAATGAATTTCTTAATCGCATGAACGATTTCAGTCAAAAATTCTTTGGCTGATCTTTTGCAGGATTTGATCCAGTTTTTCATCGGATAATATAAGCGGGGGAGAGTGAATACCGACATCTTTTTTTACGTATTCACTTATTTCCCGCATCGGTATCATTTTTGTTTGCTTATAAGCGACAGTAAAGTTCCGGGTTTTGTTTAATTCATTTATTTGCGCTATGACTTTTTCGGCAGCAAAAGTATTGCTGAAACGGGTGAATAAAGCAGGTTTCAAATTAAGATATTCTTCAAGTATTATCGGCAGTGTTATCGCGGCAACTTCACTGTAAGGCAAATCGGCAAAGACAGCCAGGGCATTTGCAATAGATGTGATATAACCTGCACCGGATCTGCCTGCTGCATTTCCTGCTTTGAAGGCCGAATTTAGTAAAACTTCAATCATCTGATTTTTGCCGGCAATCGTCGGATTTTTATCAATTGTTTGCTTCTTATCAACAGCTTGATTTTCATCGGTTACTTGCTTTTTATCGGTTACTTGCTTTTTATCGGTTACTTGCTTTTTATCGGTTACTTGCTTTTTATCAGTTACTTGCTTTTCATCAACTGTTTGCTTTTTATCAACGGCTTGATTTTCAGCGGTTGTCTGATGATCTATGTTATCAAGCATTTGTTTTTGATCGGCAAGTTCAGCTGCCTTGTCTCCCAGGCAATCCAGGATTTCGGAAATGGCTTCGGAGGCGTTTTGATTAATATAAGCGGAATTATTAGTACTGAGCAATGCTTCAAAAGCTTGGGCCAGAGTCCCGCAACTTGTGCCGGCAAGTAATTGATCGGGCAGAGCCGAGACATATTCGGCACAATGCATGACGTAATTCGGCTGAATTGCTCCGTCATTAAAAATAAATTTAATCTGATTTGTATGATCAACAATCCAGGCTACCTTGGAGGACTCAGATGCAGTGATTGTGGTCGGACTGGTGATCAGAACAGGCGTGGTTTTATTGCAGGATCTGATTTTTCCCAAACCGTTTAACTTATGCAGACTTTTTTCAGGCCTGATAATCCGAGCTTTGGTTGCTTTGGCAAGATCGATGATTGAACCGCCGCCGATTGCCAAAATGGCTTGACAATTATTGCTGAAAAACAGATGAACACAATGTTCAACCAGAGTTACCGACGGATTTCCGATCTGTTCGCTATACAAAAAAAGCTTCAGTCCTGCACCCTGCATTCGTTCTTTTAATTTTGTGAAAGAGATTTGAGATTTGAAATCTGCGTCACAAATAAGCAAAATCCGCTCTGCATTTTGTTCGCGCAAAATGTGAATCAGATGCAATTCCGATTCTTTGGCATCTGCTTTGTTGATAACACGAGGCTCTTTTGTATTCCAAAAACCCGTGCAGAGAAAGAATATTTTATTTATAATTTTTTGCAATATTCGCAAAATTACTTACCTCTACCAAGTAAATATTCGTTTATTATATCAAATCGATTCAGTTTATAACAATTACAGTCTTTTTACGCTAAAATAGGGCATAACAAAAAATGAGTTTAAACTCATGCTGATAAGATTGAGGTGCTGTTTGAATCCGGATTCAAAGCTGATGAAAAATCAAGTTGCACAAACAACCAAAACTTTGATGATTGTAACCTTAATTGTTTTGTTTAGTGAAACAATGGGTTTCTTGCGCGATGTATTAATTGCCGGCCGCTACGGCACGGGAATTTTGAGTGACACATATTTTGCGGTGGCCGGAATAACCATATTGCTGTTTAATTTAATTGTAAATTCAGTGATTACAACTGTTATTCCGATTCTTTCACACGTGGAAGCGGAACATGGTAAAAGACAAAAGATCATTTATACCGGCAAGATTTTGACACTGATCGGTCTGACCACATTAGTTATGGCTGTCTTGGCGGAAATCTTTGCCCCGCTTTTAATCAGATTGATTGCAACCGGGTTCGGCACTGCTCAATTCAACCTGGCGGTCAGACTTTTGCGCATCGGTATTCCCGGAATAATTTTCAGCGGTATGGTCGGTGTTCTCTCCGGATTTTTGCAGAGTGAAGGTAAATATTATGCCAGTTCAGCAACCAGAATTATTTTCAATTTGACTTGCATTCTGTATTTGTTATTTTTCTCAACTCGTTTCGGTATCTCAGGTCTGATGGCGGCTGCTGTGACCGGTTCGCTGATGCAATTTTTGATCTTGGGCAAAGACCTCAGATTGACCGGTTTTAATTACCGGCTTTCATACAAAACAAAAACTATTTGCCGCAATATCCGCGAAGATTTATATCTCAAACGCGTAATTAAGTTGAGTTTGCCGGTATTTTTGGGAGTAGCGATTTATGATCTGAATACAATGCTGGATCGTGCATTTGCTTCATTTTTAACCGTCGGCAATATCTCTCAGCTTACATATGCCAATAAAATAGAAACGTTGGTTATCAGTATTTTCATCACCGGCTTAATGACTGTTGCTTATCCCGAGATTTCACAAAAAGTTGCCGATCAGGACTTGGCCGGTTTCAAAACAGTTTTTCGGCGTACGCTGAACTTAAGTATTGTGATTACACTTCCTGCTGCCGCCGGTCTGATCATTCTCGGTCAGCCGGTCGTTCAAATATTGTATCAAAGAGGAGAATTTTCCGGACAAGCGACAGAGATTACCGCCCGCGTTCTGGCGATGTACGCCGTCGGTTTACTTGGTAAATCGATCCGTGAGGTAACGGTGCGCACTTTTTATGCCTTGGAAAAAAACAAAACAGTTTTAGTGAATAGCGGAATAACACTGTTGCTAAATCTCTTGCTCAATTTCAGCGTAATCCGTTTTGCCCGAGTTGAATTGCTGGCTTTAATGACCAGTGCAGCGATACTGATTACGACCTTGATTTTATTAATTCAATTGCGACACAAAACAGGAGAACTCGGCTTGAAAAACGTTTTGCTATGCAGCATAAAATCATTATTTGCAACGATTATCATGGCTTTACTGACCTGCTTTACCTATCAGACTTTGCTCGGAATGATTAATTCCGAGTCGAATTTCCAAGTTTTTTTAATTTTGGCTCTGACCATAATCATAGCGGTTATAGTCTATGTTGTTCTGATCTATCTTTTTAAAGTTAAAGAAGTGAGAGAGATCATTGATCATGTTCTTCACAAAAAGAAATACCCGACTCGTTTGTGTTAAGTATTTTTAGAATTTGAGCCGGGTATTCTATTACAAAAGTCCTGAAACTTTTATAATCTGATTATAGTTTGATCTGAATTTCAGCCTGTTTTCAGCCTGTAAAGATTAATAATAATTACTGCAGAAAATATTTGCTGATAATATTTTATTCAGCTTTGGAATCAGGCCAATCCTGTTGATCCAGGATTTCTTGCAATTCTTCCAAAGACAGATCTTTGAAATTACAATTCGGATAATCGATTCCGCAACTGATCTGTCCGGTGCGGCATTTGCTTGAACCGGCGGCAAAACTGCAGCCTGCACAAGGACCGAGCTTTTTTCGTTTGAGCATTGATCTTATTACCAAAATGATGATAGTAAGGATAATTGCTCCTACCAATAAATCTCCTAAATGTGATGTTATCCAAACAAGCATTTTTCACCTCGAATTAATAATATTTTTCGTAACATATTTGCCGGTATTACTAAAACCAAATTAGTGAATATTCCGATTATGTTTTGGAAATTGCGGATTTTGATTTTTTCAATAATCTTTTTTCGTAACCGGGCCGGAACAGTAAATAAACATAAGCGGCCATAAAAATTGCGGCAACAATTACACCGATAATATCTGGTTTACCTTGAGCCAACATACCGAATTGATAAAAAATCAAGGATGTTGTATATGCCAATACGGTTTGATAGCCTATGGCAAACCAGGTCCATTTTGCATTACCCATTTCCTGTTTGATTGCACCGATTGCGGCAAAGCAGGGAGCACAAAGCAAATTGAATAAAAGAAACGATGCAGCTGCCAGGGCAGTGAAGTCGAGAGCCATATTATCCCAGATTTGCCAGCCGTTTTCCGCAACTTCACCGGAATTATAAAGCACGCCGAATGTACCGACGATATTTTCTTTGGCAATCAGCCCGGTAATTGTTGCAACTGTAGGACGCCAACTGCCAAAACCCAACGGCATGAAAATCCAGCCGATTCCCCCGGCAATGGTGGCTAAGATTGAATGGTTGATATTATCAACCCGGCCGAATCCTTTTTCTAAGCCGTAAGCTCCGAGGAACCAAATTACTATGCTTGAGAGGAGGACGACTGAACCTGCATTTTTCACAAATTCCCAGGTGCGGTTACTGCTGCTGCGCAAAATGTCACGAATTCGCGGAAAATGGTAATCAGGCAATTCGATTACAAAGTGAGCGACATCGCCGGCGAACATCTTGGTTTTCTTAAGGATAATACCGGAAATAATTACTGCCATAATACCGATAAAGTAAGAACCTGCAGCAACCCACCATTTTCCTTCGAAAAATGCTCCGGCGATTAATGCGATAACAGGTAATTTGGCGCTGCAAGGAATGAATGAGGTAGTTATGACTGTCATGCGCCGATCTCGTTCATTCTCGATCGTTCTGGCCGCCATGATTCCGGGAACACTGCATCCTGTACCAATCATCAAAGGTATGAAAGCTTTACCGGAGAAACCGAATTTGCGAAAGAATCGGTCCATGATAAAAGCAATCCGAGCCATATAACCGCATCTTTCAAGAAAAGCCAGACAGAGAAACAAGACAAACATTTGAGGCAGAAAACCGAGAACAGCTCCTACACCTGCGACAATTCCTTCAATTACAAGTTGATGCAGCCAATCACTGACTTTAAGCTTTGTCAAACCGTTATCGACCAGATCGGGAATGCCCGGAACAAATAATCCGAATTCTTCCGGCTCAGGCTCCGCGACATCCAAAGCCTCTTGATAAACAGAGAAGTCAACCTTTATTATCTGATTAACATTACCTGTATCATCATAAAAAACGGCATCGGCAGTCAGGCTTTTTGCCTGTCCGGCTTCCAACTCCATTTCTTCTGCTTTCTCCTCAAAAGCTTCAATCAAAGTTCCGGAAATTTCGAATTCTTCAACTTTGTCATCGTAAGCGGCTCTTCCTTTGCCGAATAAAAACCAACCTTCACCAAAAATATTTTCATTGACAAAATCCGTTGCCATTGTTCCGATCGTTGAAATTGAAATAAAATAAACACAGAACATGACCAAGATAAAGATAGGTAAAGCGAAGATTCTGTTTGTGACAATTCGGTCGATTTTATCTGAGGCAGATAATTTGATCTGATTACTTCTTTCAAAACATTTTTTGATAATATTCTCAATTAAGCTGTAACGTTCAGAAGTGATGATACTTTCGGAGTCATCATCCTGCAGATCTTCATATTCGGTAATCAACTGATCAATCCGGTCAATTTTATCCTGATCTAAATTCAGGTGATTTTGCATCTCAGCATCACGTTCGAATAGTTTGATTTGATACCAGCGTTTGAAATCAGGTTGTTCAGAACCGAAAGCTATTTCGGAGATACGTTCTAATACACATTCTAAGTTTTTATCAAAAGTAAGAAAGGAATGTTTTAATTTCGATTTGTCGATTTCCGCGATCTCAATTGACGAAGTTTTCTCGCCGGATAATTCAGCATTTGATTTTTCATGTGCTGCCTGAGCTGTCAGTTCGGTTAATTTTTCCAAACCGGTTCCTTTAAGTGCAGAGATCATGACAACCGGTACCGACAATTCATCCGATAATTTCTGCAAATCAATTTTATCACCGGTTTTTTCAATGACGTCCGACATATTAACAGCTAAAACCAACGGAATATTCAGATCCAACAACTGAGTCGTCAAATAAAGATTTCGCTCCAGATTTGTACCGTCAACAATATTAATAATCGCATCGGGTTTTTCATCCAGGAGAAAATTCCGGGCAATTTCTTCTTCCGTTGTATAAGGGGATAAACTGTAAATTCCCGGTAAATCAACAATTTCAACAGATTTATTGATTTTTGAATATCCGGTTTTCTGTTCGACAGTCACACCCGGCCAGTTGCCGACATGTTGATTTGAACCTGTTAAACTGTTAAATAATGTAGTTTTCCCGCTGTTGGGATTTCCTGCTAAAGCTATGCGCATCTTAACCTCTGATACTTTAGTTAGTATAGCCTAACTCAACATTAAAAAAATATGAAAGCTCTATTTGAAAATATATTTATTGTTCAACTTTAATCATTTCACACTCTGACTTACGCAAAGATAATTGATAACCTCTGATCGTTACTTTAACCGGATTAACAGATCAGCTGTATGCTAAATCATTATTTTCATTGCCAGCTCACGATTCAATGCAACCCGGGCATCTTTGATTTTACAAATAACATTTCCCGCATTCTTGCTGATTATTTCAACCTTGCTTCCTGCAACAAATCCCAAATCTTCAAGATGTGACTTAATCTTTGATCTGCCGTTTACACGCAGAATTTCAAATTCCATTCCGGGGTCCGCCAATGCTAATGGCATCATTATAGTTGCGCTCCATACTTTTATGTTTAACTTTCCGGTCGGTTTAATTGAGAACCGAATCGCTGAGAAACTGTTCTGCACAACTAAACAAACAAGAATTAGCCCAAGCTAACGTTATAAGTTTACCATCGTATCGCTAATTGTCAATAAGTAACATTTTTTAAGAGTTAACGTTACTTCTTTCATGCGCATTTTTTTGATTCAACGGGTAAGCGATATTTGATGAAATTTGCGAAAATAATACGGATGAATTGACGGAACGATTTTATTAAACTAAAAATTGACATTGATTTGCTTATTCGATAATATTATAAAGCTATTTATTGGAGGGATGGTCGAGCTGGCTGAAGGCACCGGTCTTGAAAACCGGCAAGGGCGCAAGTCCTTCGTGGGTTCAAATCCCACTCCCTCCGCCATCTGATAATATTGCTGAAACATGTATAAATTGACGAAAAACGTATATAATAATTACAACAGTACATTTTCAGTTTAGTATTCATCACACGGAGAAATACCCAAGTGGTGAAGGGGACGGTTTGCTAAACCGTTAGCAGGGGCGACTCTGGCGAGGGTTCGAATCCCTCTTTCTCCGCCATACCGTTTTCACGGACATGATAAAACCCTGAAACACAGTGTTATCAGGGTTTTTCATTTGTGTATTCTTTCATTTTGTGTATTCTGTGAATGGGCGCGAAATACTTCCTGTTTACTTGGTAATGTTCATACTTTCCCATATCTCTACAGCGTGCGGGCTGTCTTCATCATGCATTTCTACAGAATCGTTCATACTTTCCCATATCTCCACAGCGTGCGGGCTGTCTTTATAATGCATTTTTGCGGAATCGTTCATACTTTCCCATATCTGAACAGCGAGCGGGGTATCTCCATAACGCATTTCTTCAGATCTTTTCTGTCTGATAACAAATATTGTCGTAATTAAAGCTGCCGAAACTAATACAGCTATCAAAATAATTATTCTCTTTTTATTTTCTTTAAGTTTCTCGCTCATAAATCCTCCTGGCCGGCGGTGTTGTTTTTTCTCCGACCACTCTACTCAATATCTAAATCTGCCTCGGCATCTTCCGGCCGGTGATATATCCTACAATCAATTCTTGTTTGTTCCGGTTCGAATCCTGAAACAATACGACCTTCAAATTTTTCATTGTCGGAAATAATATTGTTTCGCCATCTTTCAAAAACAACTATTCTCATGACTTGTTCATCCATCCTGATCAAGGATGTATATGTCAATATATTAACATAATCTTGTGAAAAAAGTGTTTTTTATCATCTCAGGGTTACGACAGTAACAATAATAATGATAAAACTCTGCCAAAAAATCAGACTTTTACAAAGTTTTTACAACATAAATTCGAATGTTTGATAATTTTTTCTTTTAATTGAAAAAAAACGGTAACATATATCATTGAAATTTAAGCCTTTTCCCTGTATTGTATGCATTGATATTATTTAATATATATAAAATAATAGTAATATACATAAAACCAAAATAATTTTATTAGTAAGTCTTCAATTAAAAACACTCTAAAACCGAAGGTAAGGGGGGAAAAGTAGTGAGAAAGAAAAGACACAACAAGAGGACTTCTTTTGTGTTATCAACACTTTTGCTAATTTCAATTATTCTGTCAGTAATATCAACTGCAAAAACAGAGGTATATGCGGATAGTACGACAAGTTTTGCTGAAACAGATGCTTTGCAAACGGAGGATAGCAGTACTCTTGCTCCTGATGAAGAGAGCAGCAGCTCTGCTTCTGATGAGGAAAGTATTATCTCAGCTCCTGATAAAGATAACGGTATCCCGGTACCTGATGAAGATTCTGCAGAGCTTTTAACTGTTCAAAAAGCAGAAGAAACCGAAGCTGAAACCTTGATTTCAGAAACTGAGGTCAATACTTTCCTGGTACGTTTTTATGATCAAGACGATACGCTGCTTCATGAGGTTTCCGGCGTCAAGGGCAGCCCGGTTGAAAAGCCTGTGGAGGATCCGCAGCAGGAAGGCTGCGTTTTCTCGTATTGGTATCTGGTGGATAAACATTTACAGGGTGACGATCTCTTGCCGTATGACTTTGAACAAAAGATTACGGGACTAACCTATTTGAAGGCAAAATATTTGCCGGAGCAAGAAGATCCGATTCCGGAAGATTTACCGGAAAATGCACCGGAAGATTTACCGGAAAATGCATCGGAAGATTTACCGGGGGACACACCGGAAGACACACCGGAGAATTTGCCGGAAGATTTGTCAGAAGACATAACGGAAAATACACCGGTAGACACACCGGTAGACAAACCGGAAGACATGCCTGAAGATTTGTCAGAAGACACAACGGAAAATGCACCGGAAGACACGCCAAAAGATTTACCGGAAGACTTACCGGAAAATTTGTCAGAAGATATCTCAAATGAGAATCCTGAAAATTCCGAAGAATTGAATATAGAGCAAAAAGCTGTGGTGAGACTTTCAGTCAAACTGTCAGTGGAAGGTGAGGAGATACAAGATGGTGCCTACAGGGCTTTACTCACGGGTTCGGATCTGCCGGAAGCAGGTGTTGCAGTGTCTAACGAAGGAGAGAAATTTCCCTTCCCCGAACTTGTTTTTACTGCTGAAGATGCGGGTATCCATGTCTTTCAGATAGAGGCTCTGGTCGAAGATCCGCTGCCGCTTCACACATATGATCTCAGCAAACATGAAGTCAGAGTGGAGATTATTGTGGAGGAAGACAATCAGGTCACCGCTCGTGTAAATTATCCTCAGGGAGCAGATCACCTTTTGATTGCTCACAGTGTTCAGACAAATTCACCCACTGTCCGGGTATATGTAAATCTCAAACCGGGGCAGATAATCGATTATGGCGACGAGGTGATTTTTACAGCAAAAATGGAAAATTGTGGCGAATCGCCTCGTATTCAGTGGCAATATTCCTCTGACAACCGCACTTGGACAGACATTGCCGGAGCTGATGATACCGAGCTTTCTGTTTTGATTACACCATCTAACGCCACAGGTTACTGGCGTGTAAGTGTCACTGTTACCGACTGATCAAGCCTGCGAGGCTTGAGGGACTTTTAGCTTACCAGGGAGATTTTTCGATGAAGGTTAAAATAAAAAGGATTACTTTACTATTACTGGCAATACTGTTAATGTGGCAAGTTTTGCCCGTTCCTTTGATGGCGGAAAACAATGTTGTTTCAGACCCCGTTTCTCTCCAAAATAATCTGAAAGGAGGGGCTCGGGGCGGAGGAGTAACCCATACGGTTCATTTTGAAAACTATAACGGTGATAATATACTTACCGTAGAAAATGTAGCCGACGGCACCCGACTTGACAGTATTGCACCGGAAGCACCGGAAAGGACCGGCTATACGTTTGTACAGTGGACGCCGCCGGAGACTTATATCACCGGTGATGAGCCTACAGTGCAGACTTTTACCGCCCAGTACCGCTCTACCGACCTGTATGAATTGACGATTGATTATGAGTATGAGAACGGCTCACCGGCCGCCCTCTCCTACTTGGCCACTCTCGCCTATGGCGAAGACTATACGGTGGATTCACCGGAAATAGTAGGCTTTGAATTTGATCAGGCAAATATTTCCGGCACCGCCGGCACTTCACTGAATGGCAACACCGAGCTGAACTACACCGTTACGTATACGGCCAGTACCGGTACACCCTACACTGTGGAGCATTATCAACAGAACATATCTGACGACGAATACACTAAGATCGGAACTGATACAGAGATACTACATGCCACCACCGGTTCCACGGTTACAGTTAACAGCAAAAACTATCCCGGCTTCACAGCCAAAACACCGACTCAGGAGGCAACTATCGCTCCGGATGGCAGTACCGTGGTCAAAATGTATTATGACCGCATTAATTATATCCTGACTTATGACACGGCGGGCGGCAACTTCATTCCGCCTTTCCAGGGACGCTATAATGCCGCTGTACCCCCCGTAGCAAACCCAACCCGAACAGGTTACACTTTTGCCGGCTGGTCGCCTTCTATCCCGACAAACCTTATCGAAAGTCAGACTATAACTGCCAGTTGGACAGCGCATAACAATGTAAACTACACTCTGGTTTACTGGCTTGAAAATGCCGATCCTATTCCCGGCACCACCACATACGGATACTCTTATCATAATGCCGTCACCCGTACGGGTAAGGCAGGTAGTGTATATACGATCAAACAATCGGACCGGCCCGGGATTACTTACTTTGACTACAGCCATTACGACGAAAACCAAACGATAGCCGGCGATGGCAGTACTGTTATCAATATCTATTACACCCGCAAATCGTACACGGCGACATTCAACCTTAATCGGAATAATGCCACTATGACTATTGGCGGGGTTACCTATACACATCCTCAACAGTATTCTTTCACAGCAAAATATGAAGCGGACATCAGTGACTTATGGCCTACGTCTGACCATGTACCTCCTATGGGTACAAGACAGCTCTATTCCTGGACTTCCAGTCCGGGTAATACCAATTGGACCTCCAAACAAACAAAATTCATACCGGATCTTCTTGACAGAACTTTTACCGGGCAATGGAGCTCGACTGTATATCCGTATGATCTGCACTACATGTTTGAAAGTCTGGATGGAACCGGCACGTACTATGATGGGCACTATTACATTCAGAATGATGAATTAAGCCAAAGAGTATACTCCACATTTAATGTAAATTGGTCAGCCAAAGATATTCCGGGACTGACCAATGTTGCAGTTCGGCGTGTTTATCGTCCGTCTCCCATCGGATGGGATGTCTATTTCTATTACACCAGAAACATCTATACCCTCAGCTTCCAGAGCCATGGACAAGAGGTACCCGGTAAGTCCAGAAACCTGATGTATGAGGCGAGTATACTTCCCAACTATAACTTCACGCCGGAAACTCCGGCTGACTTGCCGGGCCATTCGTTCGGCGGTTGGTTCACCACACCCGAAGGCACGCCGGGTACGGAGTTTGTATGGACAAACGCAACAATGCCGGATCATAATCTGCGGTTATTCGCCAAGTGGGTACCGCCGGTCTATACGGTGAGTTTTGACTATACCAAGCCCGACAGTACTGTTGTTCAACATGATGTTCAGCAAGTTATCCAAGGACAAAAAGCCGTCCGTCCGGATGATCCTGAGGAGATCCCCGGATATAGCTTTGACGGTTGGTATTATTCCGGCACTTCAACTAAATATGTTTTTGACGCACAGGTGTTTGCCAATCAGTATCTTACCGGGCGTTACTTGCCGAAAAATGACCGCAGCTATACGGTTCTCTACTTATTTGCCGATGATACGCAGGCAGCTCCGCCGAAGACCGTGAGCGGACAGACGACCGGTACTACTGTTACCGAGCAGGCAGTGGAAGTACCGGGCTTCTTGCCGGACGCATTAAGTAAGACCCATACTCTGGAGGCAGATAATAACGTAATCACTTTCTATTACAGTATGCCCAATGTAAACTATACCGTGCGCTATCTGGAACGTGGTACCGGGAAGGTTCTGCGCGAGTCTGTTACTAAAAACAGTGAAGGTCATACAGTGATAACTGAAGATGCTCTGGTTATTAATAATGAGCCTTACCAATTGCCTGATTTAAGCTGGGTTGTTGTGGACTTCAAGCCGGATATGCCCCAAAAATCCCTCACCCTGACCTCCAACCCGGATTTGAACGTTATTACTTTCTACTACGAGTTCATCATCAAGAACACTTATGAAGTGCGCTATTTGGAATATGGCACAGATGCCGTGTTGGCAGAATTGAAACATGTTATTACTGCCAAAAGTGAAGTGGTCGAGCTGCCTAAAGTGATTGCAAAATATAAACCGCATAGTGTTGAGATGACCGCAGATTATGAGCATCTGGTCAGAAGCAGCAGTGCCAACTATATCTCCACCGGCCTGGCGGTCAGCGATCCTTTAAGTCAAGTCCCGCAGGTGATCACTTTCTACTATATGCCGGAACATATTGAGATCACCGGCAATAAAACCTGGGTCGATCAGGGTGCAACGGATCAGCGGCCTTCGTTTTCCGACTTGTCTCTGACAATTTTTGCCAATCAGACCGAGATTTCACCTCAACCCACGCCGATTTGGACCAATAACGGTGACACTTGGGCTTACAAGTACATTAACTTGCCTGCAGCTGAAGGCGGCGCGGCGATTCTCTACACTGTGCGCGAGACAGTACCTGATAAATATGCGGCAAGCTATACCGATAAAGGAACTCCCGGCGGTACTGATATTACCAACACTTTAGACGGCGGAACCACCACCTTTTCCGGAACCAAAACATGGGTGGACACTCCCGATCCGGAGTCCGGGTTTAACCCCCGGCCTGACCATCTGGAGCTTACCTTCTACCGAAAGGGGTATAACGATACGGACTATGTGGAAATGGATCCTCAACCCGCATATACCTGGGATAAGGATACAGGTCCTGATACTTGGACCTACACCGCTACCGGTCTGAAGAAATATGAGGCCGGTTATCCGGTACTGTACAAGGCAAAAGAAGCGGTACCCGGTGGTTACACGCAAACTCTTGATAATGGTCAATATTTCGAAAATGAAGTTATTTATACCACAGCTACCAAGACATGGGTAGACGGCCCTGAATCTCGTCCTACAATTTGGCTGAGACTATATCGCCAGGTGGGAGCAACCGGTACCCCGGAGCTTGTGCCTAATGCTGTTTGGAAAGCACTTACAAGTGGAACTACCGAGGTGAGCTGGCGCGGTTTGGAGCAGACTGATGACCAAGGCGAACCTTATATCTTCACGGTGCGGGAAGTAAATGTCAACGGCGATCCCTTCACACCGGAAAATTATATAAAGGAAGAAGAGGGCCTTAATGTAACAAATACCTATGTCATCCCCGCCAACGGTAAAGCCGCCGCTACCAAGACATGGGTCAATGGTTCTGCCACGCATCCCGATCTGTGGCTGCAGCTGTGGCGCAAAACCTCCACCGGTACTCCTTTGATAGATGAACCAGTGCCTTTGGACAATAATGCTAATGTCATCAAAACAGAAGTGACCGGCGATACATCCTACGAGTGGACCGGTCTTGAAGAAACCGACAGCAAGGGTAATGCCTACACCTTCTACATCAAAGAAGGTCAATGGGACGGCAGCACCTTTACTGAAAGCGTTCCCGCAAATTACAACATAACTTCCGGAGCAGGTACTCTCAACTTGGTGAATACTTATGACATACCCAATAACGGCAGCTTTATCGCCACCAAGGAATGGAAATACGGTACGGAGATAGAAAAGCCTGATGTCTGGTTCCAGCTTCAGCGCAGAGTTGTCGGTACTGAAACTTGGACAGCTGTACCGGATGTACCACCGTTACAGGTGCCGAAAGAAGCTCCCTATACTGTCACTTGGACCGATCTGGAAGAGACCGATTCGGCAGCCCGGACCTATGAGTTCAGCGTGGTGGAGGGCAGATATGCAGCCGGTACTTTTACCCCCGGCAGTCCCAGCCCCTTTGATACGACTACCGGTGAATATACAAACGAAATTACCAATACCTACGTGTCACCCAAGCGGGAAGACATTGTAGTGGAAAAAGTCTTTGCTACCACCTGTACAGGAGCTGTAGCGCCTGTTACCGAGGTCACTCTTGAATTGTGGCGAGAGTCCGATGACGAGGCAGAGCACCAAGTGGGTGACTCAGTCATTCTGGACGGCAATATTGATTCTGTTGAGTTCTATCCCTGGCAGGCCAAATTCACCAACCTGGATGATACGGACAAAAATGGCTATCAATATACCTATAAGGTCAAAGAGCTGAATATTCCTGCCAACTATGAAGCTACATTTGATCAAGAGAACTTCACCGTTACCAACACTTGGCAGACCGTATCCTATACTGTCAATAAAAAATGGGAAGGCGGTTATACGGGGATGGAGCATCCCTCGATACAACTGCAACTGTGGCGCAAGACCAGTGAGATGGCAGAACCCGAGCAAGTCCCCCTGGTAGGTCTGGTCACATTAAATGCCACCACGGATAACCTTGTATCATACACTTGGACCAATTTGCCTAAGAATGATAATAACAATAATCCTTACGAATACACTGTCAGCGAGGTCACGAGCCTCATTGGCTACACTACCACCGGTCCCGCAAAAGTGGATAATGTTGACACTTTCATCAACGAATATGAAGAAACAGAAATGAATGTCTCCAAGGTGTTCAGAGGGGAGATGGAACCTCATGAACTTCCTGACCTGCCTGAATATGTTGAGTTGCAGCTCATCCGTAAGGTGGGCGGAAACGAGACAGTGGTGGAGACTGTACAACTCGACGGTGTAGCCGATAGTCCGGATCCGGCAGGCAGCGGTGAAACAGATCCCGATACCGATCCTGATGGCTATCCCCGCTGGAATTATTCCTGGAAATACCTGCCTAAAAACGATGCAGACGGCACTCCGTTTATCTATGAGGTCCGGGAACCCGTTCCGCCAACCGGTTGGGAGCGCCTGACAGAGAATGAAGACGACGAGACCCACTGGACCATCACTAATATGTACCGGGGCGATATTTTCCGTGCCTTCAAGTACTGGAACACCCGGACCGGTACGGTACCGGTGACTTTCAGTTTGGAGTATTTAAAATTGGATACTCTAAACAACCCTGTGGGCGACTGGACAGACATGGGGAGAGAGAAAGACGTCGTGCTCAACGGCATAGCTGATGACGAAGAAACCGGCTCCGGCAACGGCAGTAACTATTATGAGGATTACCCTTGGAGTGCTGTATGGACCGGCCTTGATACGCAGATAGAAGGTTATACCGTTAAGTATCGGGTGAATGAAATGCCGATTACCCCTTCAGGCAGCTATGAAGTGGATGCGGGAAGCAGCGCTTCTACAGTCATTACCAATGTTTCGCAGAAGAGAGACATCACCGCTGCTAAAGTATGGGTAAATGGCGAAGAAGTCAGACCCCAAAACGTAACGCTGATCCTTAAGCGCTATTTTGAAGATGGTACAACACCTGATGACGATTACGGGTCTCAGACATTTATACTTCAAAAACCGACAGGTGGCGGTGACAACTGGGGAAGTCATACATGGGAAGATCAAGAGCGTTTTTATCCCGACGGGCAAGAGAAAAAGGAGTACGTTTACAAAGTTACTGCATCATATACGCTTGCCCCTGATACTCCTGAAGATCCTGATAAAGGCAGCTTCACATCCGAATGTGAATTGATAAACGGCGTACATACTGTCACCAGTACATATTCGCAACCTTTCTTTAATCTGAGAGCTGCCAAAATATGGGATGGCGGCGATTCGTCTAATCGTCCTGCAATTACCATCCGCCTGTGGCGGAAGTATGCAAGTGAAGAAGAGGATAAATGGGCACATGCTAACCCGGCTGCTCCCGGGCATACTCTGGACGGATTAACGGACGAAAATTTTCACCCGCTTACTAAAGCAAAAGAATATGCCCCTTGGAGGATGGAGGGGATGGCTCCCTTAAGAGACATACAGGGTAAGCTTTTCGAATACAAAATTACGGAGACCGCAACAGTGCCGGGATTTGAAGATCCGGAGTATGCCTCCGGTGAAGAAATTGGCGGTGATTATGAGGATATTAACTTTGTTGTGACCAATAAATATATTATCCCCACCACCGGTGTGGCGACTGCCACAAAAGTCTTTGACCTTGGTGAAAATACTGTTAAACCCGAAATATGGTTCCAGCTGTGTAGGAAAACTACTGATGGCACCATTGATGAAGCTGTGCCAAATGTAGACCCGGTCAATATCACCGCAAAGGCCGGCTATACCCATACCTTTAACAATCTTGAAACCACGGACTTCGATGCCAAACCTTACACATTCTATGTCAAGGAAGGCACTATGGAAGGAGGCATCTTTACTGAAGACACTGTCTTTGATAATTTCTCCTACCTGTCCGGAAATGGCAGCCTGACTCTGACCAACCGTTATGCTTCGCCTAAGACGGCAACTGCCAGCGCCACCAAAACATGGGTGGGTGGTCCTTCCGACAACCAGACAGCTATAAATCTCAAGTTGTACCGCAAGACCGTCACAGGCACAGATGAAGAGGTAACGGGGATTGATTTGGTATCTCCGACGATAAGCGGCGTAGCACCTACATTTAACTATAGTTGGACGGGATTGAAAAACACCGATCCCAATGGTTATCCCTACATCTATTATGTGCGGGAGCCAGATGCTGTCGATGGCAAAATAACCATTGATGAATACAGCTATTTAGTTACCCATGCAGACGATGCCGATAACAATACCACCGTCATTACCAACACCTATAGTCCGCCGGCGGATGCGACATTTACAGCTACCAAAACGTGGACAGGCGGACCAAATATAAACAAAACCGCCGTTGCGCTTAATCTCTACCGCAAAAGCACTAATATGGCAGAGCGGGAGCTGGTTACAGGAGTCACTCCTCAAATCACCGGTGAGGCACCGAAATATACCTACAAATGGGAAAATCTTGTTTCCCGGGATAATCAGGGAGCATTGTATACTTTCACCGTTGAAGAACCTGGTGTAGATACAGAAGGCTTCATCATCGTGAATAACAGCACATACAAGGTGACCTATGATGCAGATCAAAAAGACGTCACAAATACCTACCAGATTCCCAAAGATAAGGAAGTTACCGCTACCAAGAAATGGGTCAAAGGGCCGAGTAATGATCGTCCTGAAATCTGGTTCAAGTTACAGCGCCGAGTCTTTGGCGGTGCCTGGCAAGACGTGCCGGCGGCTGATGCTGCGATCAAGCAGGTGCCTTCAGGACTTTCCGTTACCTGGACGGACCAGCAGCGTACAGACTTTGACGGCAATGTCTGGCAGTACGCTGTTGTAGAAGGCAAACTGGAAAATGAAGAGTTTACCGAGGGTACTCCCGAGAATTATACGCTCTCAGGACAAGGCACTCTTGATTTGACAAATACCTACACTATCCCGACCGATACGGAAACTGCTCAAAAACAATGGGTCAACGGTCCTGTGCAAAAACCCACGGTATGGTTCAAGTTGCAACGTGCCATAGGCAGCGGCGATCCGGAAGATATCCCTGCCGGAGAAGCGGGCAGCGCGATCTTGAGGCTGCCGCACGGCATTTCGAGTGTCAAATGGGATAATGTACAACAGACGAACATTGATGGAGAAGCCTACACTTTCAGTATCGTGGAAGGTGTGATGAATGAGGAAGATGAATTTGTTCCGGGGCTGCCGGCCAGCTACGAATACACTCCCGCCGCAATGACCGGTTCTCTGGGTGTGGTAAATACCTATACAAGTCCCACCGGCAGCAAAACCACAAAGAAAATCTGGGCAGGTAACGGGCCGACACCCTACCCGGAAGTATGGTTGCGTCTGGAACGCACAACCAGCCTCACCATCTCGTTTGAAGCGGTACCAGATGCCATGCCTGTTAAGGTGAGTATGCCGCAAGGCAGCACTGAGAGTGAGCCCATAACTTGGCAGAACATCACTCTGAAGGATAATGACGGCGTCCCCTACGTATTCCGTGTAAAAGAAGGTGCATATAATGAAGACACCGGAACCTTTACGTACGGTACTCCGGGCAACTATATAAGCGACTCCGGACAACCTGACTTTGGCGATGGTCTGCAACAAATAACAAATACCTGGCAGACTTTCGATTTGTCAGTCGACATAATCTGGGATGGCGCTCCTGCGGAGGCTTACGACCTGCCCGATAAGACGACGAAGTTGTCCCTTTATCGGTGGCATGAAGGTGGAACCCAGCCTGAAGAACCACTGGGTTCCGTCACCCTTGACGGCACCGACATCAATTTACCGGCATTCGATGGGCGTGTTATAAGCAATGGCTGGAATGTCAAAGTTACCGCCTTGCCCAAGTACGATCCTGTCAGCGGCGAACGCTACATCTATTCGGTGAAACAATCCGACTATCCGGCAATCTATACGGCAGGCACCCCGGTGCAGAACGGCAACGACTGGGTGTTCACCAATACCTTTGACAAGACTACTGTCGAAGTGTTCAAAGAATATAAGCAAACCACAGTGAAGCCACCGGTTACCATTGTGCTGTTCCAAAACGGTGCAGAGTTTGACAGATTTGAACTGGACGGTATTGCGGAAGAGACTGCCGATAGCGGTGAACCCTATGAGGCAGCTCCCGGTCTGCTTATCTGGCCCAATCTGCCTACCAGGACTCTTGATGGAAAAGAAGCCAAATATACCATTACAGAGATCATTCCGGAAAATTTCCCCTATCAGCGGATTATTACCGGTAATGCCACTGACGGCTTCTATATAAGTAATACATACAACGAGGGTAACTTTACTGCAGTCAAGCGCTGGAACATCGGCCAGGCACCCTTGCCGGAGAGCGTTACCTTCAAGTTGTGGCGCTGGGTATCCGGCAGCAATTATCATTATGAAGAAGAAATGCCGGCAGTCTATAACGGTATTATGGACGGTACGGCGGATCTCACTCCGGGCACTCACGGTATGGAAAGCAAGCCCTGGGAATACACCTGGACCAACCTGCCGCTCAACGGCAACTATAACAACGATCCGAAGCTGCCGATATACTATACCTATTTTGTTAAGGAAGAGCCTCTGGGAGATGATTATGTCATTGATGCTGTTTCGTCTTCCAGCATAGCGATCAAAAACATTGCACTGAAGACGCAGTTTACCGCAGAGAAGATCTGGGGCGGAGGGCCTAAGCCGCCTGTATATTTCCAGTTGGTGCAAACACATGGCACGGAGTCTGTTAACATCGGAGATCCGGTCAAACTTGATGGTTTAGTGGACGATGTTCAGACGGGTCAGTCAGGTGAACTGAGTGCATGGACCTATACATGGACCGATCTGCCTCGTTTCCCGATGGTACTTGAAGAAGGTGTCGAAAAACCGGATTTAGAAAACCCTTACAGCTACACAGCCCGTGAGGTGAACTCTGCCGGTGAGGATTCCTCTCCGGAAAACTACGACCGCTACGACAACGACTCTGACCGCATTATCAATGTTCATCGGTCGAATATCAATGCCAGTAAAACATGGGTGGGCGGTGATGCACAGCGTGCAGAAAACATCGGCCCTGCAACTTACCTGACTCTCTACCGCAGAACTTTGTTTGAGGAAGAGGCAAGCGCTATCGCTTCTGGTCACGCGGATCTGAACGGCCAACCGGTCACCAAGCCTGTTGCTCTCCGTGGTCCTGCCGGAAGTCCCGACACAGTCACTGTTACTTGGACCAATCTGCCCTGGGGTACTGCTGAGGGCTTCCAGTATATCTATTCCGTGGTCGAGACCGACAGCGCGGGTAATCCGAAGAATCTCTGGAAGGATAATGAGGAAAATCCGCAGAAATACATCTACAACACTACTTATGACGAGGATGATCCGCTGAAAGTGACCGACACCTATAAAAGCCCTACCCGCGAAGTTGTTGCCAAAAAGTCCTGGCACGGTGTTACGGAAGGATACTCTCTGCCCGACATCTGGCTCAGGCTCTGGCGAGGTCTTTCACTTAACGACCAAGCGGTGCTGCCGAAAACAGAGGCAGAAGTCAAGGCCATCCCCGGTATCTCGTTTGCAGGCGAAACCGGCCAGGTTTCCTGGACCATGATGCCCAAATTTAATTCACAAGGGCAGGAATACATCTATACAACCCGGGAATACTCTGCGGCTGACGCAACCCGGCCGGGTGCACCTGAGGGTTTTGCCAATACACAAAGGGGTCTTGATCAGCATAATATTAAATTGACATCAGTGACTGCGACGAAGAAATGGACAGAGTTGCCGGCCGGCGCGAATGGCGCAACAGTCTCTCTGCAGCTCAAGCGGAACGGTACTAATTATGGCAATCCTGTATCTGTAGCAGACGATGGCACGCATACCAAGACGTATACCTGGAAAAATCTGCCCAGCTATAGAGTAAATCCTGAAAACGGAACTGTTACCTTGTACAGCTACAGCGTAGTTGAGACAGCAGTTCCCAACGGTTACACAATGACACAGGATGGTAACACGATCACGAATACCTATGACGGTATGACCAACAATGAAGATCCTGTTGATCCTGATGATCCGCAAGAGCCTGTAACGGTTTCGATCACAAAGGTGTGGCAGGATGCAGCAGGTAAAGCAGTCACAGATAACAGCAAACTCCCGGCCCGCCTGGCGATCAAACTGACGGGCAGCGACGGCAGTGTGTACAAGCATGATCTGGTTCCGAATGCCGATGGTGCCTGGAAGTATACCTATACCGATCTGTACAAGTACGACAGCTCAGGAGAAGAGATCAGCTATACGCTGACAGAGACAGTACCTTTGGGTTATACGCAGAAGGCGGTGACCGGTAACCAGACAGACGGCTTCACCCTGACGAACAAGTATGACGGCACGGATGCAGCCGGCAAGTTGCAGGATGTGACTGTGACGAAGAAATGGACAGAGTTACCGGCCGGTGCGAAAGGCGCAACGGTCTCGTTACAACTGAAGAGGAACGGTACCGACTATGGCGATCCGGTATCTGTAGCGGACAATGGCACACATACTGTAAAGTATAAATGGACCGGTCTGCCGAAGTATGCACCTGATTCCGGCAAGTACACCTATACCGTGTACGAGACGGCAGTTCCCGACGGTTACACAATGACACAGGTTGGTAACACGATCACCAATACCTATGACGGTGTGACCAACAATGAAGATCCTGTTGATCCTGATGATCCGCAAGAGCCTGTAACGGTTTCGATCACAAAGGTGTGGCAGGATGCAGCAGGTAAAACTGTCACAGATAACAGCAAACTTCCGGCCCGCCTGGCGATCAAACTGACGGGCAGCGACGGCAGTGCGTACAAGCATGATCTGGTTCCGAATGCCGATGGTGCCTGGAAGTATACCTATACCGATCTGTACAAGTACGACAGCTCAGGAGAAGAGATCAGCTATACGCTGACAGAGACAGTACCTTTGGGTTATACGCAGAAGGCGATGACCGGTAACCAGACAGACGGCTTCACCCTGACGAACAAGTATGACGGCACGGATGCAGCCGGCAAATTGCAGGATGTGACTGTGACGAAGAAATGGACAGAGTTACCGGCCGGTGCGAAAGGTGCAACGGTCTCGTTACAACTGAAGAGGAACGGTGCCGACTATGGTGATGCAGTATCTGTCACCGATGATGGCACAAATACTGCAGAATATAAATGGACCGGCCTGCCGAAATATGCACCTGATTCCGGCAAGTACATCTATACCGTGTCTGAACCGGCAGTTCCCGACGGTTACACGATGACACAGGTTGGTAATACGATCACCAATACCTATGACGGTGTGACAAATAATCACAATCCTGCTGACCCTGAAGATCCTGTTGATCCTGTTGATCCTGTTGATCCTGAAGATCCTGTTGATCCTGAAGATCCTGTAGATCCTGTAGATCCCGGGGATCCGCAAGAGCCCGTGAAAGAGCCTGTGAGCTTCACTGCTACGAAGAAATGGACAGATTTGCCGGCAGGAGAGAATGGTGCGACGGTCTCGTTACAACTGAAGCAGAACGGTACCGACTACGGTGATGCGGTATCTGTCACCGATGATGGTACGCATACTGCAGAGTATGAATGGACAGACCTGCCGAAGTATGCACCTGATTCCGGCAAGTACACCTATACCGTGTACGAGCCGGCAGTTCCCGACGGTTATACGATGACGCAGGTCGGTAACACGATCACGAATACCTATGACGGCACGGATACAGACGACGAACTTATCAATATAGCAGTTACTCAATTATGGCAAGATGCGAATAATCAAGATGGAGTCAGACCTCAAAGTGTCACGATCAAGTTGTTCGCAAATGGTGCAGACACCGGTAAGAGGCTGACTTTGACCAAGACAGGTAATTGGACCGGCACGTTCACTGGTCTGGAAGAGTACAATGCCGACAGGAAGATTATATATACTATAGAAATGATTGACATCGGCAATGGTTATACCACTGTGATAGGAGGCGCTGTGGCGACAGGTTATACGGTAACCAGCTCAAGAACCCCTGCAACAATTGATGTAATCGGCAATGCAATCTGGAATGATCACAATGACCAGGATGGCAAGCGTCCTGAAAGTATCACGATCCGACTGTTTGCCAACGGTTCAGAAAAAGAATCTATAGTCGTTAAAGCTACGGATAGCTGGAAATGGACATTTGCCAATTTACCGAAATTTGAAAACGGTGCAGAAATCATTTACACGATTACCGAGGATATTCTGGATAAGTACAGATCAGAAATCTCGGACTATAATGTGACGAACACATATATACCGAGCAAAACCGGTATCCAGGTAACCAAAGTTTGGGACGATCAAGATGATCAACACGGATCAAGACCGGTATCTGTAACCATTAAACTCTTAGCCAATGGAGCAGATACAGGCAAGACTTTGGTTTTAACGCAAGCTGAGAGATGGACAGGCAGCTTTACTGACCTGGATGTCTACAATGCAGGTAAAAAGATAGTTTATACTATTGAAGAAAAGCCGGTAGATGAATACACTTCATCCATTTCAGGTGATCCGGAAAAAGGTTTTGTTGTAACAAATTGTCATGATCCTGCAGAAATAATAAGCCCCAAACCGAAAACAGGCGAGAATAATGCACTGTACCACCGATTAGGATTTTTGATGTTAGCATTAGGTACTATATTCTTAAAGCTACGCAAAAAAAAGCAACGATCTGAACATGAAGAATAATTACAGAGTTTGATCGCAGAATTTAAAAGACTGAGGCCGGGTAGCTGAAGAATCTCTTCAGCTACCCGGCTTTTTATTGCAGTAACAACGGATGATATATCCCGCACCTAAACAAAACGTGAGCGTCAAACCTATCGGCGTTCCAATCAGATTTATCCGAGATTTTTAAAATATGCGGGCGTCAGTTCGGCAATTTTCTCGAATTCATCGGTATCACGTAGTTTTGCTGCTTCTGTCAGGGTATAAACCAAGTAACTGTAAGGATCAACTCCCGTCTCTTTGGCTGTCTCAACGAGAGAGTAGAGAATGGCACTGGCAGTAGCTCCTCTGGGTGTGTTGGCGAATAGAAAATTCTTCCTGCCGATTACGAATGGTTTTATGCTTCGCTCCGCACGGTTGTTGTTTAACTCAAGTCGTCCATCCAGGTAGACATTGAGAATATAATCCTTCTGCCCTAAGGCATACTTTCTGGCAATGCCTAAAGCTGACTTCTCTGACACAACAATATCTTCCAGCCATTCAAAGAATTTTTCCATGAGTGGTTTTTGTTTTGCAAGTCGTTTCTCGTAGCGTTCCTCAGCGGACATCTTGGCACAGAAGTCTTCCCAAGCGAATATTTGACGGATATCTTCAACTGCCTTGCCGGCAAGGTTAAGGCTGCCTTTGTTTTTCGAGGCAGTTTCTGCTGCTTCAACAAACTTTCTTCTGACATGGACAAAGCATCCCACTGACCTGACATTTTCTAATTTATGGTAGGCTTCGTAACCATCACTGTGCAGATATCCCTGAAATCCTTCCAGGAATTCTTGTGGACGGCAATGCCTGCGGTCACGCTCGTAATGAAAGAGAACAATCGGATTGGCAGCTGTTACTCCTGTACGGTACAGCCACATGTAACTTTTGCTTTGCGGACTTTTCCCTTCTTCTTGCAGAACCTGTAATTCTGTTTCATCAGCGTGCAGGATGTCTTCTTGAAGTAGATCTTGGTGAAGTTTATCGTAAATATATCTCAAGTAATGTTCTACTGAGTACATCAGCCAGTTTGACATCGTCTGTCTGGAGAGCATCACACCGACTCGTTGCCAATACTGTTCCTGGCGGTAGAGTGGTGTTCCCTGAACAAATTTGTCATTGATCACATTAGCAATTGCTTCCGGACTAGCTATACCACCAGGGATCACAGCAGCAGGAAAGGTTGCTTTACGAACCGTCACCGGTTCTGCTTCTTTGTCACAAGCTTTACAAGCATAAACATGACAAATATCGCGGATCTCAAATACTTTAGCTGGTGCCATACCAAGAGTACTTCTTGTTTCTGTACCTATTTCTTCCATCTCTGCAGAACAATGAGGGCAGGTACGTCCCTCTGCATCTACATAGTGGTGACGTTCAACGACAGGGATATCTTCAGGAAGACGTTCTATGACAGATTTTTTCTTACGGGTATGAGCCGGAACATTTATTACTTCTTCAAATTTAGGTTCTTCTTGTTCAGGATCACTGAAGACTTCTGCCTCATCAAAAAGATTATCGATGCTTAATTGTTTGAGATATGTAGCACGTTCACTCTTAGAGCCAAACTGAGCTTTTTTCAGCAAAAGGATCTGTTCCTTGAGCCATTTTTCTCGTTGTTCAAGCTCACTAATATATTGCTCTTGCGCCTTGAATTTGTTGTATTCTTCCTGGGAAATAGTGACTGTTTTCATGCCTTTATTTTACCATTTCAGGGAAAATAAAACAAGCTGAAAAGCCTTTATCTCAGTGCTTTCAGACGATTTTAGGTGCTGTTTTTCGTTGTGGGATTTTAGGGGCGATTACCTGCATACCACGCATCAGAAAGTTGTATTGTTCTGGCGTAATCTCTGATAATTCTGTCGGGGTTCTTGGCCATTGGAAACGACCGGCTTCCAAACGTTTGTACAGCAGAAGAAAACCGTCCCCTTCCCACAATAATCCTTTAATCCGATCAGTGCGCCGACCACAAAATAAAAACAGATCATGAGTCTTCAGGTCTTTGCCATAGTTTTCTTGGACGAGAGCACATAGACCATCTATACCTTTGCGAAGATCTGTATAACCTAAGGCCAGATAAATTTTCCCTTTTGTCCGGTAATCTTTTAACATTTCAATGCCTCGATTACAGCTTGAATATTCTCTGAGCTGGCTCCGGATGGTATCTCTACTTCCAGATCACCGAGCCGGATGCGGATGCTTTCTTCCTTAGATTCATTAACAGGAGCAGGAGCCGGTAAAGCTTCGAACTGAACTGTTTTGCCTGCTTCAGCAGCGAGACGATTTTCTAATGCTTTCATCACTATTTTGTAACGATAGTAATAAGTGGAACGAGTCATTCCGGCTTCCTCACACCACTCGTCTACGGTTAAACCGCTCTGTTTTTGTGATTGGATATCCATATACCAACTGTTTAATTTGGCATTGGTTTTTAGCTCTACAAGTTTACCACCCATTTCAAGACACTCCTATACTATTCATTTTTAGACGTCTTAAGACATCCAGTTTTGGATAGTCTAACTGGGTTGTGCTCCGGTGACTAGACGCCGATAGGTTTGACGCTTACAACAAAACAAAAAGCCCGGCTAGTTGACGCGCGGCTGTGCTTGCGCCTCAATTACATTGCTTTGACTCTTAAACAAATAAAAAGCCCGGCCTGTTGACGCGCGGGCCGGCGATCATGAGAGATGATGTCGGGGTCCAGCATGCAGTCCGGCTTGTTGACGCGCGGGCCGGCGGCTATGTGGAAATTAATAAGATTAGCAATTAATAATACAAATAAAATGAATAAAGCGTAATCAACTCTCTGAAGTGTTTTTGAGATATTGACTACGCTTTTTAATATCAAACTTTATTCACTTATAACAAAAAAATCAGCTGTTTTTGTTTTGCATTGCACCTACAATGTAGAGAACAGGAACGACCATTCCTAACAATAAAGAGAGAATCGGGAAACCGTTTCCGCCGATAGCTGATAAGATTGCACTGACCAAATTAAGCCCTGCAACCGCTCCGCCCCAAATGACCAGATTTCCGGCTTTGGCTTTATTATTGTTGTGTTTAACGCCAAGTATTCCGGCGATTAATTGAATAATCGAGCCGATTATTGCAAGAGCTAATGAAGCATATACCAATCCTGCGGAAGGCGCAACACCAAAGGCGGCGGCAAGAGAAAGCATAGCGCCGACGGTTGTAATACTGATAATTGAAACTATAATTCCGATACCGGCACCAATGATCATTAAGATACCTACTACTTTGAGCATAGTAGCACCTTTAAGCTTGGGAGCTTGTTGATATGGTTGTTGATATTGTTGCTGATATTGTTGCTGCTGCGGCTGATATTGTTGCTGCTGCGGCTGATATTGCTGCTGCTGCGGCTGATATTGCTGCTGTTGCGGCTGATATTGCTGCTGTTGCGGCTGATATTGTTGTTGTGGATTATAGTTACTGTTTTGATCCATTTGTGTACCCTCCATACGCTAAAATGATTTTGATCTGTCAATTCATATTCTAACAGATATAGTATAAATTACTAATTCAAAATATTAATATTAATAATTAATGTTCTGAACAACAGTTTTTAGTTTACATGTTATTTGATTCAAAAACAATCATCTTTCTCGATAATCTCAAATAAAGGTCTCAGTTGATTATTTTGATTTTCATAAGGCAACCATAACAAGCCGAATACTTTGACAAAAATATCTTTTTTCTTAGGTTTAATTTTGATTTCTTCATATGCTTCGGCTTGAGCTGCAAAAGATTCAGCCAAGAGTTCCAATTCTTTTTCAAGTTCGGTTTCCAGATTTTCTAAATCGGCTTGATAAGTTGCAAGTGTTTCTTCCGCTCTGGCAACTTCGCTGCTGACTTGATTTGCTCTGCCTAAGGAACGGGCGGAAGTGGCAGCTTTGCCGACAGTTCCTTTGCCGATGCCTCTGCGACCGAAAAAAGTGCTCAGAACAGTATTGCCGATATTGACAACGCTGCTGAATTTTGCTTGTTTTGCCTGATCTTCCTTGCGTTCAACAACCTGCTCAGCTTTGCGGACTTTCTCTGTTACAACGGCAATTTTTTTATCGTATTTTTCTTTCAGATCAGCCATTGCCTGATCACGTGCTTCGCGATTAGCCTGGCGTAAGCGAATGAGGAAATCGGCTTTCGTTTCATCTTTTCCGGAAACAACGCTCCGGTCCTGATTGGCAAGCAGAATTATACTTGAATTACGAAAAATATAATCGACCAATTCTTCAGACCACTGTGTAAAAGAGGATTTTTTTGCAGCTACAGCAGGAAGCTTTGCATAAGAAATATTTCCGACAGGCGGACTAAGTTCCAATGAATTCGGTTCCGGTAAAGCACCGGTCGGATTTGACCAGTCAACTGCTAACGCCCGATCTTCAATCAATGTATTCCACGCAACGGTTTGTGTTGCGGATACATTGTATTTTGCATCTTCGAAAACTGTTTCCAGATATCCGTAAATTGATGGAACAAAAATTAAATCAGAGCTTGCTTCCTGAGGCGGCAGATAATATTGTTCAACTCCTGCCGGAAGTTCAGGTGCGATATTGAAGGAATTGCCGGTTTGACTTTTCGATTGTAGTTGTGCCGGTTCTGCCGTTTGAGACATTTGAGCCGTTTCACTTATAGATTGGGAGGTTTTGCCGGAACTTGTGCCGGATAAGCCGGCTGTTGCAAAACTTTCTCCGGCCGAACCTGCCACAGCACCTGCTGCAGCACTACCTGCCACAACACCTGCTGCAACGCTACCTGCCACAACACCTGCTGCAGCGACATGATCAGCAGGAGACGAGGCATCGGCGTCAGCAGGAGCAGAGGATTCAGCAAATGCAGTTTCGGCAGGTTTGATTTTTTCTTGCTCAATGAGAGCGATTTGTTGTCTGGTTAAAGGGCCTGCCAGATATGACATACACCAACGTGTTTCGAATAATACAGGTCCCGGTTCATGGACATTATTCATCAGAAAAGTTCTGGCGGGCAATCCGGATAACAGATCGGAGATTTCTTTCCGGTTAAAATTCAGAGCTGACTGACTGTTGCTTTGAACAGCTGTCTGAAGCCCGTCCAGCAAGCGTTCTTTATCCTGTTCGGTCTGTAATCTGCCGATAAACCAGGTACCGATGTTGGATAAACCTTTATAATCCAAATCAACCGGATTTTGTGTTGCCAAAACAATTCCCAGTCCATAAGCTCTCGCCTGTTTTAATAAACTGAGCAAAGGTTTTTTCGAAGGCGGATTGGCAACGGGCGGGAAGTATCCGAAAATTTCATCCATATAGAGTAAGGCTCTTAAGCTGGAAGTTCCGGACTGAGTTCTGATCCAAGCCAAAACCTGATTCAGGAAAGTCGAAACGAAAAACATTCTTTGTTCTTCATCTAAATGACTGAGAGCTAAAATACTGATTCGGGGTTTTCCTTCAGCGGTATACAGCAAATTATGAATATCCAAAGGTTCACCCTGTAACCAGGAGCTGAACTGAGGTGAAGCCAGCAGATTATTGAAACGCATTGCCAATTGCATTCGGTCATTTTGCGGATAAAAAGTGTCTAAAGGCATTACGCCGATTTGTGCAATACCGGGTTGGGCAATTAATTGGATCAAAGTTTCCAAATTCAGGCTGAGTCCGTTACGCCAATTGTTTAATAAAATATTGGACAGCAGGATATGTTCACGACTTTGTAAAGGATCGGCATCTATTCCGAGCAAAGCCAGCAGAGCGGAAACAGTAGCTGAAATGTAGTCATGTAAAGCTTCCTGATCCTGCGAGATCATCTGTGCAGGTGTCTCCAGCATCCGGATGATCGATAACGGCTTGCCAGCCGAACTGCCTGGAGTATATACGGAAAAATCGGCTTTACCGCGCAATACTCTGATCCGTTCACCGTCCTGTGACCATTCGGCTAATCCGTTGCGCCAGCTTTCAGCTTTTGATTTTGCAAATTCTTCTAAAGTCAGACCTTTGCGTTCTGCATCCGAAGCGTGTAACCAAGGCAGAAAATCTTCGGGCAAAAGATCGGGAAAAGTGAGCATCAGATTTGTCATGTCACCTTTCGGGTCAATGATTAAAGCGGGGATATTGTCCATTGCCGCTTCTTCCAAAATGCCGATACCCAATCCGGTCTTGCCGCTGCCGGTCATTCCGACACAGATTGCATGTGTATTCAAGTCTTTGGAATCGTACATTAAATATTGTTCAGATCGCGTCATTGTTGCCGGATCAACAGTTTTGCCTAAATAAAAATGTCCCAAAATTTCATAAGCTTGCATAGACTCTCCTTTCGATTTCCTGATTGATAATAATTATTCTGTATTTTATTATTAAATCTTTTTCGATTAATTCAGATAATTTTACAAACTTAAAATAAAATAAATCAATAACAATAATTTAGTTAATTATACCATTCTGACTGCTTAACACTAAAGATGACCCGACAAATAATACTGCCTCGGCAATGCAGGTCCGATTAACGTTAAATCCCGGCTCATTTTCCGGATCGTTTCCGCTGTAGTTTCGGTCCGCAGTAAATAATGTCCGCAGTTAATGATCCCGGGCCGAAATTTGACAAGAACTTCAAATTGTTAATTATATTAAGATAAATTTTGTCATATTGTTGTCAAACTTGATGTATATTATTTTTAACAGATAAATTCAGATATAAACACAGAGGTCAGATGTAAAATGAATAATCAATTTGAAACAAACGACAATCAAAATAATAACAATCAAACAAATTTTGCTGATAATCAGAACACAAATCATCAATATGGCTTCGGCGGTAACAGCCAGCCGAATTATTATACTCCCGAATATCAAAGCTATGATCCGAATCCGAAAATCGAATTACAATATGCAGAAGAAGAACGAATCAGGAAAATTGTTCGGGAAGAATTGGAATACAAAAAACCGAAAAAAGTTTGGTTACGCGTAATTGCTTTAATCTTGGCCGGTGTCTTATTGGGTACAGGTACAACATACGGTGTACTGAGTGTCTTAAAAGCAAGTAAAGCGGCAAACAAAGAGATTGCTCCGGAAAAGCCTGCTGTTGCAGAAAAAGTGCCTGAATATACCCGGGAAAATGTCCAGGTCGAGATTGATCTGGGTGAAACGAGTACAGTCGAAAATGCCGTTGCGGCAAAAACGATTCCCTCGATTGTCGGTATAACTGCTAAAGTCAGAGGGCAAATCCAACAATTCTATTTTTATGAAATTCCGCAATATGCCGAAGCAGTCGGTTCAGGTGTTATCGTAGATTCGTCCGGCTATATTCTGACGAATTCACATGTCGTGAATAACGGGGATTTTGAAAGTTTATTAGTTTCTTTTTCGGATAATAAGGAAACGGAAGCTGAATTGATCTGGCACGATCAGACTTTAGATTTGGCAATTATCAAAGTAGAGCGTGGTAATCTGCCGGCTGTGGAAATGGGCGATTCGGACAAAATTAATGTCGGTGATAAAGCGATTGCCGTAGGTAATCCGCTCGGTTTGTCTTTACAATCAACTTTAACATCGGGCTGTATCTCGGGCCTTAACCGGACGATCAGATTAGAGGACGGTAATATCATGGACGGTTTGATCCAAACCGATGCTGCGATTAATTCAGGCAATTCAGGCGGAGCCTTGTTTAATGCTGAAGGGAAAATTGTCGGCATTAATACAGCACGTCCGCAAACGGCTGACGGTATCGGCTTCGCAATTCCGATCAATACGGCTAAGCCGATCATTGAAAAAATAATTGCCAACGGGTCTTTTGAATCTTTATATTTGGGAATTTCCGGGATTAATGCTCAATATGTTCTGCCGGCAGACGGTGAAGAATTGCCGACAGAGACCGGAGTCATGGTTCAGGAAGTGTTTTTTGATTCACCTGCGGCAAAAGCCGGGATTGAATCCGGAGATATCATCACAGCTTTAGGCGATGATCCGGTAGATTCGATGAACAGCTTGAAAACTCATTTGTTGAAATACGAGTTGGACGATACCGTGACAATTACTTATTTCAGAGGCCATGACGAAAGAACAACGGAAATTACTTTCAGTTCATTTAGTTTTCCCAGGGAAATGAGCATGGTGAATTAAATTGTTATCAGATAAACCGTCTGCTCTGTAAGGCTGTTAATAAAATAAAAACTGTAGAATATTCAGATGATGAAATCGTTTGTTTATGTGTACTGATAAAAATACATTCCCAAACAATTTCATTACTGAATAATACAGTTATTCTATTCTTCTATTGGAACAAGTTAAAATGCTGTGATTATGAATCAGTTTTGATTCCCATTTTTCTTCTAAAATAAATCAATAATTACGTTACTCTAGAATTTGTGAAAAGCTTGATTTAGTTAGCTTTGTCTTACTTTTAGAGTTAGCTGTGACTGACCCTGAAATTTTTTCTTTTGGTATAATGTTTCTGTATTTAGAAAATCTTGAATGTGATTTTTTCTCTATGCCAAAAAAGTGACAGGTAGGGAACAGAAATGAATAAAGTACTGACATGGAGCAAACGTAATATTGATTTGGTTTTGACGATTGTTTCAGGGTTTTTAATAATTTCAGGTTTTATTTTGAGTAATGTTGTTAATAGTCTTGCCGGGGATATTGCTTTTGGAGCGGCTATTTTGATAGGTGGCTTTGAATCGGCAAAAGACGGAATTCTGGAATTCAAAAATAAACGCAAGCTGGATGCGAATGTTTTAATGATTTTAGCAGCAGTCGGAGCGAGTGTAATCGGTCATTTTTCGGAAGGTGCAATTTTAATTTTTATTTTTTCTCTTTCGCATTCTCTGGAACATTATACCCAAAATAAAAGTCGTGATGCGATTTCGGAACTGATGAAGATTGTGCCGGAAACTGCACGTTTATATCAGGCAGACGGTTCGATTGTTGTTGTTGAAACGAAAGATCTGGAAATCGGCGATCGTATTCAGATACCGAAGGGTGAATTGGTACCGATTGACGGCAAATTACTTACTGTTGAAGCGTACTTGAACGAAGCTTCAATAACCGGTGAATCAATGCCGGTTCACAAAAAATTCGGTGATTCGATTATCGGCGGAACCTTGAATGAGAGCGAAAGTTTTGATATGACGGTTTCGGTCAAGGATGAGGACACCATGATGGCAAAGATTGTGCGGATGGTTGATGAAGCTCAAAACACCTTATCCGCAACTGAATCGACAATTAGTAAAATCGAAGGAATCTTTGTCGTTTCAGTCTTGATTTTTGTCCCCTTATTCATATTATTGACACCGTTAGTTTTCGGCTGGGAATGGCAGCAAGCATTCTATCGCGGCATGGTTATGCTGACGGTTGCTTCACCTTGTGCTTTGGTTGCCAGTGCTTCACCTGCCAAACTTTCCGCAATCAGCCGCGGTGCCAAACAAGGTATGATTCTGCGCGGCGGAGATGTGTTGGATCAAACGGTAATGATCGATACGGCAGTTTTTGATAAAACAGGAACTTTAACTCTGGGCTTGCCGCGAGTTACAGATTTTTATTATCATGATCCGGCGCAGGCAGATCTGGTCAATCGTATTGTAAAATCGGCTGAATCAACTTCGACCCATCCGATTGCAACAGCTTTCATGATCAGCTTGAGCAGTGCGGAATTGATACCTTTAGATAAGATCGAAAATATCACCGGTCAAGGTTTTCGCGTTGAACATCAGGGACAAGTCTGGCGAATCGGCAATCGCAGTTTAGTTGCGGTTGAAGATCCGGATTTGGTACCTACTGATCTTGAGAAAGAGCAAATTGGACTCTGGGAAGCAAGAGGTTCAACTGTAGTCTTTGTTACTTGCAATGATCGATTTATGGGCTGCTTTGCGATTACCGATCCGGTTAAGCTGGAAAGCAAAAATGCAATCAACAGTCTCAAAGAATTAGGCATAGAAACAATTATGTTAACCGGTGATGAAGCTAAGAATGCCAATTATATTGCAGAAATACTGGAAGTTGATCAGGTTCGGGCAAATCTTTTACCGGTCGACAAATTGGAAATTATCAAAGAATTGCAAGCTCAGGGTAAAAAAGTATTGATGGTAGGCGACGGTGTGAATGATGCTCCGGCTCTGGCTATTGCCGATGTCGGGATTGCCATGGGCAGCGGCACAGATGTTGCAATGGAAACTGCGGATATTATTTTGGTAAAAAACAATTTATGTCGTGTACCGTTTTTAATCGGTATGGCCAAGAAAACGATCAGAATCATCAAACAAAACATTTTCTTTTCTTTAGCAGTAATGTTTTTCTTAATTCTGGTAAATGTTTTGCAATTGATTAATCTTCCTTTAGGTGTTGTTGCCCATGAGGGAAGCACAATCATGGTTATTCTGAACGGCTTGCGGATGCTGACATATGGCATGCGATCAAAGCAAGCAGCGGATACCTATGATAAAGTAGCCGATTCAGTTGATCCGATTACCGAAATTGTAACCGAAAGCATGTTGCGGCCTGATGCACATCTGAGTCCTGAGCAAATTTTGATTCCGGAATTATCTTGCGTAGGTGAATATGCCGACTGTCTTGTCCAATATGGCTACTCGGCTGATATGTATTGTAAGAATTGCAAGCATTATCCCGGAAAATAATTGTATTTTGTTCTGATTTGGCTATTTTTATTTCTTAAGTTTTTGAGATGAATCAGATTGATATAATGTATACTGTAAAATATTGAATAATTTGAATATGAATATTGAATAAAAATATTTAATAAAAATATTGAAAAAACTGAATAATAACGTTGAATGAAATATTGGATAAATTAAATAATAAGATGATCAAGCTGAGAATAATAAGATAAAGCTGATCAATTATAAAAAATATTATTGATAATGAAAATATTATTGATGACAAAAATATTATTGATGACAAAAATATTATTGATGATGATTTATTTTTTCAAAAGCAATTGTATTAAGTAAATATAAATGTTAACAAGATAGATAACAAGTTGATAACAAAAGGATATTTTAAGATATGAGTAGAAATAATGATTTTTCGAACCAAGATGATTATTCTTTCCTGGATTTTGATCTTCAAGATCCGGATTATGATACTCAAAGTGAAAAGAATGATCTTCCTGACAGAGATGTTGAAATGCCTTCCGCCGGTGTTGCCGAAGCTCCTGCTTATCGTGAGGTAGAAACACCGCTGATCAGAGAAGTGAAACCATCTCCGCAGGTTGAATTTGCACCGGAACGATTCGGAGATACCGAGGAAATTCCGCAGATTCAATTTGAGCCGCAACCGTACAGATACGCTGAAGCACCTCCGCAGGTTGAATTTGCTCCGGAACGATTCAGAGATACTGAGGAACTTCCGCAGGTTCAATTTGAGCCGCAACCGTACAGAGACGCTGAAGCATCTCTGCAAGTTGAATTTGATCCGGAACCTTACAGAAATGGCGAGGAATTTCCGCAACATGCAGTTGCACCGGAACTATATAGAGATCATGGGGAACTTCCGCAACATGCAGTTGTACCGCAGCCTTACAGAGATTCCGACTATTCAAATCGGGCAAATAATGTTCAACCGCCGCAGGAACCGGTGAATCCGGCACTTAAAGCAATGGAAGCTGCCCGCAGAGCCCAGGAACATGCCAATCGAGCGCAGATGGACGCAGAACGGGAAGAACGTATCCGTCGTGATCAGGAAAGAAGCAATATTCCTTTGGTTTCACCTCGAGATCGCAGACAGGCTGCTCCCGGATCAAAACAAGAGAAGGCAAAACAAAGACCTCAAGCAAACAGACCTCAAAGACCTGAGTATGTAATGGAAGGTGTTGAAGTGAACAATTCAAAAAGAAGAAGACAAAGTGTTAATCCGAACCAGCCATATCCGCAGCGGAGAAACGGTTCATATCCGGTGGATTTTTATGATGAGGATGGCTATCCGGAAGAAATTGCCAAAGTCTCAATCTATGGTCGTATCATTTCTGTACTTTTACTCTTGATTTCGTTGGCTGCCATTGCGATATTCTTTATTTTTAATGTTTTACCGATCAAATATCGTCTGGTAATCACTTTGATTATTCTCTTATTAAACATCATCGTGTTATTTTTAGTCAGTCGCGGCCGATTCTCCAGAGGATCTCGTATCGGCGGGAATGTAATCGGAACGATTTCTCTGATTCTGATCGGGATAATCTGTTACTTCTTGTTCACGACTGTAAGGGTTCTGGAATCTATGAGTATTTCGCATGAAACGGTTACCTACGATATCAGAGTCATGCAGGATTCACCGTTGGAGGGATTAACCGACCTGAACGGACATGTTCTCGGTGTTTCCGGTGATGAAAAAGATGAGAATATTACTAATGCACAAAATCAAATTTCCAAACAGAACAATATAACTTTTAATATAACTAAAACAAACGGTTTCGTTGATAATGTAAATTCATTGTATGCCGGCGGCGTTGATGCAATTCTTTTCAATACTTCCGATTACGATTCTATATCCAGTATTTATCCGGATTTTGAAGAAGAAACCAGAATTTTAGGTACTGCCGAGGTTATGGAACAGCTTCTGTTGAAGCCGAATCGGGTTAATACTCATAAGGAAGGATTCAGCATGTATATCAGCGGAATTGATACTTACGGCGAACTTGCTTCCGTTTCACGTTCCGATGTGAACATCATTGTTACGGTAAATCCGCAGACCAAAAAAATTCTCATGACTACTATACCGCGTGACTCGTATGTTGAAATCTACGGTACGAACGGCGGCTACGATAAATTAACCCATGCCGGTATTTACGGTATCGAAACTTCAATTAATACGATCGCGAATTTCCTGCAAACCGATATTAACTATTATTCGCGTGTAAACTTTACCTCTTTGATTGAATTGGTTGACGTCTTAGGCGGTATTGAAGTAGAGAATCCGTATGCCTTCCCGACCAATGACGGCAGATATTATTTTGAGGAAGGTACAATTTACCTGGACGGTGATCAGGCATTGGCATTCTCACGAGAACGTTATAATTTGCCGGAAGGTGATATCGGACGCGGTCGTAATCAAATGCGGGTAGTCGAAGCCATGATTAACAAAGTTACCCGCAAAGAAAATCTTGCCAATGCTGCAAGCTTGCTGACCCGATTTAATCAGTTTGCGGAAACCAATATGCCGACATCGGATATTATGAATTTAGTTAATGTGTCTTTTGGCGGAGATTCCTGGCAAATTGAAAAGACGGATCTGGCCGGAAGCGGCAGAATGGATTTACCGTCCTACGCTATGCCGGGCTACCAGTTATATATGTATGACCCGGACCCGGAAAGTGCCGCTGCCATCCGCCAAGCGATTGAAGATACCTTAAATGCCAAATAGGCAATTGATTAAGATATCATGAGAACAATTGATGTTTAACAATTTTTTGATAAAAACATAATATAAGTTCAATAATTGTCATTCGGCTATAAGTGCCAATCGGCTATAAGTGCCAATCGGCTATATAAGTTATATAAGAAGAGACTGCAAAATGTAGTGAATTTCCTAGAGAATAATTTCCTAGAGTATAATTTCACTATAAAAGTGGTCTCTTTTTTATTTGAAATTGTCAAGAAATAATCCCTGATCTGTTAAATTTCTGGAGATATAATCTCTGATCTGTCAAATTTCTAGAGAAATAATCTCTGATCTGTCAATTTCTAGAGAAATAATCTCTGATCTGTCAATTTCCGAATGAATAGTTCTGAGACAATCCCTGTGTCAAATTCTGGATGTAATCGTTCTAAGACAATCCCTGATCTGTTAAATTCTGGATGTACTGTATGGAATCGATTAGAAGAAATCCTTTATGTGGCAGAAATTACGATCGTGCGGATAGCGGCCCTCAGCGCCGGCTTTTTTGGCACGATTCAAGTTCGAAACAGTTGAAAACCATACTTGCGGTGCCAGAAATTACGATCGTGCGGATAGCGGCCCGCAGCACCGGCTTTTTTGGCACGATTCAAGCTCGAAACAGCTGAAAACCATACTTGCGGTGCCAAAAATTACGATCGTGTGGATTGCGGTCTGAAGTGAACCCACAGCGCCGGCTTTTTTGGCACGATTCAAGTTCGAAACAACTGAAAACCATACTTGCGGTGCCAGAAATTACTATCGTGCGGATTGCGGCCCGCAGCGCCGGCTTTTTTGGCACAGAGCCGTTTGGCAACAATCCTAATCATGTCAAAAATAAGGTACGGTGATCGATGACATTTCTTATTCTTTCACAAAGGTTCAGATTCAATTTTTATGCAGATAACATTAAAACATTAAAATTATTTGTATAAAACAACTAAACGAGAGGGAACTATATGGAAGAACAAAGAGTATCACAAGAAATAGACAACAACACGTATGCAATAAACGATAATTCACATGACAACAGCAATAATTCAGATGACAGAAATAATCCCTATGACAGAAATAATCCCTATGACGGAAATAAGAATCCATATGAGAACAGCGGCGATAATCGGAGACCTAATCTAAATCGCAATGTTTTGCTTTTTTATCTTTTAGGCTTTGCGTTTATTCTGATATTTAATTGGATCATTGTCCCCAAAATTGCCGACAGTCGCATAGTACCTGCAAATTATTCTCAATTCAGAGCAATGGTCGAAGATCAAAAAGTAACAGAAGTAAGTTTTGACGAAGATCAAATATTATTTGTCGGTGTAGACGATAATTCCCGAAAGACAATTTATAAAACAGGAAAAATGGATGATCCGGATATTATCAATTTGTTAGAGAAGAACAATGTTGATTATGCGGCAACCATACCTGAGAAACCCAACATGTTTTTGTCATTTTTACTGAATTGGGGTTTGCCGATTTTAATAATCATCTTATTGCGTAACGCTATGGTGAAAAGAATCAAAGGTATGCAAGGCGGACTTTTCGGCAAAGAGGAAATCAAAAAATATGTACCGACCAGTGAAAAAATTACTTTTGCCGATGTAGCCGGACAAGAAGAAGCTGTAGATTCCTTAAAAGAAATTGTGGATTACTTGAAGAATCCGGACAAATATTCCAAAGTCGGGGCAAAATGTCCGAAAGGTGCATTGTTAGTCGGTCCTCCCGGTACAGGTAAAACCTTGATTGCAAAAGCAGTAGCAGGCGAATCGCATGTACCTTTTTATTCGATGGCAGGCTCGGAATTTGTCGAAATGTTTGTCGGCAGAGGAGCTGCTAAAGTCAGAGAACTTTTTGATGAAGCCAAGAAAAACGCTCCCTGTATTATTTTTATAGATGAAATAGATACGATCGGTAAAAGCCGGGATACATCCGGTGTTAGCAGCAATGATGAAAGAGAGCAAACCCTAAATCAGCTATTGACAGAAATGGACGGTTTTGACGGTAATATCGGTATTGTCGTCTTGGCAGCAACTAACAGACCCGAAGTATTGGACCCGGCTCTGTTAAGACCCGGCAGATTTGATCGCCAAGTCAGAGTCGAATTGCCAAGTTTGCAGGATCGTGTTGCCATCTTAAAAGTACATGCTAAAAATTATGTGACAGAGGACAATATTGATTATGATTTGATTGCCAGATCAACGGCCGGCGCTTCCGGTGCCCAATTGGCAAACATCATGAATGAAGCTGCCTTGCGGGCGGTTCGTGAAGGTCAGGATAAAGTCCGACTCGAGGATATTCAGGAATCAGTGGAAGTCGTGATAGCCGGTGAACAAAGGAAACAGGATATTCTCTCCCCGGAAGAAAAAGAAATTGTTGCTTATCATGAAATCGGCCATGCTCTTGTGGCGGCCTTGCAGACCAATAGTCCGCCGGTTCAGAAAATCACGATTATTCCGCGTACTTCGGGAGCCTTAGGGTATACGATGCAGGTTCCGGAATCCGAGAAGAATCTTTATTCGAAAGAAGATTTCGAAACTCATATTACAACATTATGTGGCGGCAGAGCGGCAGAGGAAGTGTTTTTCAATACGATGACGAACGGAGCTTCCAATGATATCGAGCGAGCTACTTCTTTGGCGAAAAGTATGGTTACACAATACGGTATGACGAAACGTTTCGGCATGGTGAAATTGCAGGAAAGCGGCTCGCGCTACATGGGTGATGAAGGCAGCATGGTTGTTTCCCAGCAAACCATGAAAGAAGTAGAGGATATAGTTGTTTCCATCATCAATGAATGTCATGAAAAAGCAAGAGAATTGATCAGAAATAATCAAGAGGCAATGACCGAACTTTCAAATTATCTCCTGGAAAATGAAACGATTACCGGTGATGAATTTATGGAGATTTTTGAAAAGTATTAAGCGTAATAGACGCAATATGACTTGTAATATTAATCGGAAGTTTCAATCATAAATATGGATTTCACTGATCCATTAAAATTAAGCTGATCGGGCAGTGGTCGGAGCCGTAATACTGGTTGAGGATTGCGGCATCGACCATACGGGATCGCAGATTTTGTGAAATATAGAAATAATCAATTCTCCAGCCGACATTGCGATCCCGCGCTCTGGTTTTGTAATCCCAGTATGTATAATTGTCCGGTTCCTGATTAAAGATTCTGAAAGTATCAATCAGACCGCTTTCAATAAATTTGTCCAACCAGGCTCTTTCTTCAGGTAAGAAACCGGAATTATTGATGTTTTCTTGCGGTCTGGCAAGATCGATTGCATGGTGGGCCGTATTAACGTCACCGCAGACAACGATTGCTTTGTTTTCCGCCATCAGCTGTTTAGCGTGCTCTAAGAAGTAATCATAAAATTCCAGTTTATATTGCAAACGCTCCGGACCGGACTGACCGTTCGGATAGTAGATATTATAGAGATAAAAAGTTTCATATTCGGCAAACTGGATTCTGCCTTCCTGATCAAACTTTTCATTGCCCAGACCGTGAGAAATCGACAAAGGTTCTTTTTTTGTATAAATTGCGGTTCCGCTATAGCCCTTTCTGGTTTGGCTCGAATTGAAATATGCGTGATAACCCTCGATGTGTTGGATTTTCTTCGGCAATTGGTCCTGCTCAGCTTTTATTTCCTGGAGACACATGATGTCCGGGTTTATCTCTTTTAACATATCGACAAAACCTTTACCTGCGATAGCCCGTAAACCGTTAACATTCCAACTGACTAATTTATACAAAATTGACTCCTTTTATTATCTGGAATTGATAATTATTGATTGGATTTCTGCCGGCTGCACTTAAAAAATCCTGCAATGATCCCAAAACTTATTTAAATCAGAATACGATTTTCCAATTTGTCTTATTCAAGAAAATCTAATTTGTCTTATCAAAAAATTCTAGTTCGTTTTATTCAAAAAATCTAATTCGTCTTATCAAAAAATTCTAGTTCGTTTTATTCAAAAAATCTAGTTTGTCTTATTCAAAATTTTGGTGGCTTCCCGATAACTGATTGCGGCTAAGCGATGTTTGTATTCTCTTAAGAAATCGGCAACACTATCCGGATCGGTTTTGGAAAATTCGCGTAAGGCCCAGCCGATTGCTTTATTGATAAAAAACTCTTTGGAGTCGAAATTGTTCCGGATGATTTCATACAGTAATTCAGCATTAGTAAATTTTTTGAATCCGAGTTGGAAAATAATAGCTAAACGGCGCAGCCACAATTCTTCCGATTTACTCCATTCGAGCATCTCGGCTTCCAGGTGCGGATAAGTTATCACGAGTGTACCGATCGGTCTGTGAAAGTTATCTACGGTATCCCACCAAGGTTTATCCAAAATCAAAGCTTTTAATTTCTCCAAATCTTCTGCTTGCAGAAAATGTTGCATCAAGGTCAGATAATCAATGGCAGCATATTGAAATTCACGGAATTTCTGCTCCCAACATGCTTCGACAAATTCCCAGTCAATTGCATTTTCATCTTTAGCAGTTTCAAATTGTTTTTTGCTTGCTTCGCGTCGGCGATCCGCTGGAACTCCCAAAAAATCGAATTGATTTTTCATATATGCACTCATTTGTCCTGCTTTTTCCGGATCACTGAGAATTAAAATATCTGAACAAAATTGTTTAAAATTCATATGTTATTCCTCCAACACGAAATCTTTTATATTATAACACATGTTAAGGGAATTCATTTTTTGATTTCGCTCAAGAAAAAGATAATTTTGTTTTCATTCAGGAGAAAGACAATTTGTTGATTGAAAAGTTTTATTTGATAAACTCTCTTCCACTTGCGTAGCAGGAGATTTTACGAACTTAGCCAAATAACTTTTTCATAAACTCTCTTACACCTGTATAGCAGGAGATTTTACGAACTTAGCCAAATAACTTTTTCATAAACTCTCTTACACCTGTATAGCAGGAGATTTTACAATCTTAGCCAAACAAATTTTTCATAAACTCTCTTCCGCCGGCATAGCAGGAGGTTTTTCGCATCGCTCAACTTGCCGAAGCAAACAATTTTTTTAAAAAAAGAAAAACCTTCCGCAAAGAAAGGTTTTTCAAAAATCACTAATCACTTATGCAAATTCTGTCCGGCTAAAAATTATTTTTTAGCATCAGAGGCTTTTTTGGTTGTTGTTTTTTTCTCGGGAGCTTTTTTCGCAGGCGCTTTTTTTGCGGGAGCTTTTTTTGCAGCAGCTTTTTTCGCAGCAGCTTTCGGCAGAATCTTGTAAGCTTCTTCCTCGCCTTTAACTTCGATCAAATAATCCTGAGCTTGTTTACGGGTTAATTCATAGACTGCGGTTGCACTATACTTTGAATTATAGCCGCCTTTGCCGACTAATAAATAAGAATTAGCAGTTTTTGTACTATACAAAAGTTCTTCGAATCCTGACGGATCACCGAAATAACCTTCGGAGTATTGTGCAATAATTTCTAATTGTACACCAAGTGTTTGTTTTGTCATTTTATCACCTTGATTGTCTTGATAGATTAATCTTTAATCCGGTATAGATTGATCTGTTATACGAATTGTATCTATAGATTTATCTGTAATGCGGATTGCAGCGTATCTCTGCTGCATGTATCAAGCATATCTCTGTTGCCTGTGTTAAGAAGCATACCTCTGCTGCATGTATCAAGCATATCTATGTTGCCTGTATCAAGAAGCGTATCTTTGCCGTCTCTATCAAGCATACTTCTGTTGCCTGTATCAATCATCTTAAATCTATCTGACAAATTTCCTTTCTTTGTAGCTTATCTTTTTCCTTAATTCGAGATACTGATTTTTACAAATGTTAATACTATATTTTTCTATTAAACTTTTAAATTTATTGCTAAATTTAATAATGAACATTATAACAAGATTTTTTTCAGAGGGTAAAAATCGAAAAATTCGAAAAATTTTTTGGACAAATGTACCCTGAAAAGAGCTTTAGCAATTCTTTCTAGGACAATTCGAACAAATCAGAAACTCCTGCAGCAATGTTATACACAGGAAATTCCCCCGGGTTGACATGCTTTAATATTGCAGAAAGATTACAAATATTTATTCTTATTATTACATTTTAATTTGCTTTACAATTAAAAAATTGCCGCAGAAGTGCCGAATCTCTTGCAAATAAAAGAGAATTGACATTTTACGGAAAAAAATAAGGTTAAATTCAGGTAAAAACAATGCTTGTATTCGTCAATGATATTTGTAATAATATATTTCGCTGACACACAATATGTAGTATCTGTTTATCTGAATTGCTACTAAATGTAGTGAAATTGACATAAAATAAAGGAGATTGAGTCAATGCATAAAATACGAGATAACACTATTCTGACCGATTCCGGCAAGTCTGCATTAGACATCGAATTATCCGATTTAATTGAACGCAAATTTACGAAAGAGTTGGAAGGACAATCCGAAAAAACTGTTTACGATCTTTTCAGATGGGAAAGCCGCAATGTCCTGCTGACCGATTATAAAACCGGTGACGTTCTGACCGATATGAAAGATCTGGAGTTTCCGGCACATTATTCCCAGCAAGCCTGCGACATAATCGCTTCGAAATATTTCCGCAAAGCCGGACTCAATACTCCGGAAGGTTATGAAAGAAGCATGAAACAAGTTGCTCATCGCATGGTGATTTTTTGGGTAACCAAACTTCTTGATGAGCAGATGATTGATCAGAACCAGGCTGAAATCTTATATGATGAATTGGTCTATGCTCTGCTGAGTCAAATGTTTGCACCGAATTCTCCGCAATGGTTCAATACCGGTTTGGAACAAGCCTATGGGATCAAGGGCGGAGCGAGTGAACTTTTCTACTATGATCCGGTTCAGGAAAAAGTTGTGATGAGTGAGGATACTTATACCAGAACTCAAGCTTCGGCGTGTTTTATTCTTTCGATCGAAGATAAACTTCTGGGTAAACATTCAATATCCGAACATTACGTTACGGAAACCAAATTATTCAAAGGCGGTTCGGGTACCGGCAGTAATTTCTCGGATATCCGGGCTGAAGGTGAAGCATTATCCGGCGGCGGACAATCTTCCGGCCTGATGAGTTTCCTGCGCGGTTTGGACCGCAATGCCGGTGCAATCAAATCCGGCGGCACAACAAGAAGAGCTGCCAAAATGGTCTGTCTCGATGTTGATCATCCTGAAATAGAAGATTTTATGACTTGGAAAGCCAAGGAAGAAGATAAGGTTATTGCGCTGAACAAAATGGGTTATGACGGCGACATGGACGGTGAAGCCTATCAGACGGTGTCCGGTCAGAACAGTAATAATTCAGTGCGCTTCAGCGATGACTTTATGCAAAAAGTGAATCGGCTGGCTGACGATCCCTCTGCCAAAATCAGTCTGAAGGGTCGTGTTGATTCTTCGGTTGACAGAGAAATTTCGGTTAAAGAACTTTGGGATACCTTCAATCAATCGGCATGGCGCTGTGCCGATCCGGCGCCTCAATTTGACGATACATTTAATGCCTGGCATACCTGCCCGGCCGGTGAAGATGGAAAATACGGTGCAAAATATAACCGCATCAATTCAACCAATCCATGCGGAGAATATGCTTTTCTCGACGATACCAGTTGCAACCTGGCTTCAATCAATTTACTGCCTTTTTATAATGCCCGAACAAAAGTCTTTGATCTTGAAGCCTATCACCATGTGATTGAATTATGTCAATTGGTTCTGGAAGCATCAATAATCGGCGGACAATTCCCGACTGATGAAATTGCCAGAAAAACTTATTTATTCCGTTCCACCGGTCTGGGTGTTGCCAATCTGGCTTCATTGCTGATGAGCATGGGTCTGCCTTACGATTCGGCGGAAGCAAGAGCTTTGGGCGGCGCTCTGGTCGGCATCTTAACCGGTCGCAGTTATCGCACCTCGGCTTTATTGGCCAAAACATCGGAACCTTTCGCAAAATATAAAATTAATAAAAAATATATGATGCGTGTTATCCGCAACCACTCGAGAGCTGCCGGTGCCAGAGAAGATCGTCCGGAAGGATTGAATTATCAGCTGATCGTTGTCGATCATGATCTTTTGCGCAAACTCGGTCTGGCTCAATTGTCGGAAGCCTTGATTTCCGACTGGCACGACGCCGAGCAATTCGGAGAACTCTACGGCTACCGCAATGCCCAAGTTTCAGTTATCGCGCCTACCGGTACAATTTCTTTTGCCATGGATTGTGCAGCGACCAGCATTGAGCCGTTCTTTTCTCATGTAACTTATAAAAAACTGGTCGGCGGCGGTTTCATGGAATTGGTTAATCCGATGCTGGAAGCCGGCTTGCGCAGTCTGAACTATTCCGAAGCAGCAATTAAAGATATTGTCGAATATATTTTACGCAAGGAAAACGGCCGGATCGTCGACGGCAAAATTGAAGGTGCCCCTCATCTCAAACCGGAACACTATGCCGTATTCGACACGGCGAATCAGTGCGGAACCGGCGAGCGTTATATCCATTATATGGGTCATGTCAAAATGGTGGCAGCCTTAACTCCGATGATTTCCGGCGCTATCTCCAAGACGGTGAACTTGCCGCGTTCGGCAACGGTTAAAGCTTTCAAAGATGTTGCTTTAGAATCCTGGAAACTCGGAATCAAAGGTATCACTCTATATCGTGACGGTTCAAAATTCGCTCAGCCGCTCAACATTCATCTGGATGCCAAACAAGTTGCCGAGATGCCTCTGGCAGACTTGTCCTATGCTCAGTTGCTGACTCGTGCCGGCGAACTGAAGAATGAAACTAAAGAATTAAAATCCGAGATCGAGATTCTCCAAGCTGAAATTGACGGTCTTGCTGCCGGTTCAGCCAGAGATGAATTCGATGCCGATCTGCAAATGCCTCACTCTTTGGCATCACAAAGAGAAAGATTGATCGGAATCAGATCCGGCAGAACCCATCCTGCAAAAATTGAGGATGTAAAAATCTATACTACGGTTAACCGCAATGAATCAGGTGAAATTTCCGAGATTTATATTACAACCGACCGTGAAGGTACGACGATCATGGGTTTGCTCAACTCATTGTCCAAAACTATTTCCGTCATGTTGCAATACAAAATCCCGCCTCACAATATTGCCAAAATGCTGCGCGGCCAAAAATACGAACCGTACGGTTTCGTGTCACGCCATCCGAACATTAAATATTGTACTTCTATCTCGGATCTGATCAGTAAGATTATTGATTTGGAAATTGGTGATTTTACCAGAATTCAGGTTAAACCGGACCGGGAACAAATTGAGAACTTGCAAAATGTCGGCGGTTACAGCTTCGGTCAGGGGGTTCAGGATAATCCGGAAGTAAATTCTGCTCCGATGATCACTCAGGTAGGATTCGAAGAATATGTCCACGAGGATGCGCGCGAAGCTGCCCGGTTTGGCGAAAGAATCTACGACGGCACGACCTGCCCCAATTGCTCAAGCGCCCGCATGGTCCGCAACGGCACTTGCGATGTCTGCCTGGACTGCGGCACCACAACCGGCTGCTCGTAAGTTTGAACAAGTGAAGTTTCACTGCAAGCTGTCGGTATGCTCATGGCTTTCCAGGGGTTTCTGGCTCATAAGTTTGATCAAGTGAAGTTTCACTGCAAACTGTCATCGTAGCTTGTAAAATAAATATTTTTTGATTTAACAGCTGTTCGTAAAACCCGGTTTTTACAACAGCTGTTTGTAAGTTTAGCGAAAAATAATTGAGCCGGCCGGTACAACAATAATATTTCCCTGACCGGTTTTGCAATTTAAGCGAAAAACAATTGAGCCGGCCGGTAAAACAATAATATTTTTCCTGATAAGTATCGGTCAGGCAGAAATACTACTGACCTTGTTTCTGAAATCAACCAAAATGTTTAACGAATTTTTAAATGGATATGTGGTCAATAATTGATTGGCAGACAGTTTCAATCGGTTGATTATTGGTAATGATCAAATCGGCATACTTGCGATAAAGCTCAATTCTTTGTTCGTAGAGCGTAAACAGATGCGACTTATCATCTGCCAGCAATGGTCTGGTACTGTTCTCAATATCCTGAATAATTGCATCAGGCGAGCGGTCAAGAAAAATCACCAAGCCGTTATTCTTTAAATATCGGATGTTTTCTTCAAATAAAACGACACCGCCGCCCGTGGAAATTACAGTTCGGTCAAATTCGGATAAAGCCTTAATAGCTAAAGTCTCATGCTTTCTGAAATAAGCCTCGCTTTTGGCAAACATCTCAGGAATAGTTTCATTGAATAATGATTCCAGATAATGATCACTATCGATAAAATCATAATTTAACTTATTCGCTAACAGCTTCCCGATTGTAGTTTTGCCGCTGCCCGGCATCCCGATTATTACGTAGTTCATTTTGCATACTCCGAACTTTGCACATTCTTCATGAAGAAAATATCCTCTGACTGATTACCACTCCGAACTTTGCACATTCTTAATGAAGAAAATGTCCTCAGACTGATCACCACTCCGAAATTTTAACATTTTTCATGAAGAAACTGTTCTAAGACTGACCATCACTCCGAACTTTTAATCATTCGAAGTTAAGATAAGTTTAGCCGAGTTGGAGCAAATTGCAAATTACAAAGGGTAATTCGCAGATCTTGTTTCAACTGCGCTAATCCGGATGTGTTATTATATTATTTAGTAATAATTTTTTTATAATTTTTATAAAATGATTTGGCAACATTCTTATAAACTCAAAAATTCAGAAAAGTGAGATAGTGAAGATGGAAGATAAACGATCAAATATTACAACAGGCAAAATTCATTTATATGCAGGTGACGGCAAAGGCAAAACCACTGCGGCTGTGGGCTTGGCCGTAAGAGCGGCGGGCTATGGTCTGCGGGTGCTGTTTATTCAATTTTTGAAATTCGGCGATTCTTCGGAGCTCAAGATTTTACAGAATCTGCCCAATCTGAAAGTGCTGAGCGGGATGCCGACAAAGAAATTTACTTTTGTTATGAACGAAGAAGAAAAAACTGAAACCAAGGCATGGTGCGAGTCATATCTGATGCAGGGAATTTCTGCCGCGGAAGAGGAAGAAGTTGACTTGCTGATTTTGGATGAAGCGTTGGGTGCAATCAGTTCCGGAATGCTGTCGGAACAAGTTTTGCTGGATTTTCTCGGGAAAAAACCGGAAAATCTGGAAGTTGTCTTAACCGGACGTGATCCTTCGCCGGCTTTGATTGATCTAGCAGATTATTATTCTGAAATACGTGCGGTAAAGCATCCCTACAATACGGAACAATTAATGGCAAGACCGGGCATCGAGTACTGAGGATTAATAGTCGAAACTAAAAGTGAGTACTGAAGATTATAGTCAAATCCAAAAGCGAGTAATAAAACATGAAATTACGTCCGGCAGATTTTTATCCGGATGGATAAACAATCCGGGGAGCTCTGTTGAAGCAGACAGATGGCAAATTACGTGAAGATGTAAGGACAAATGCAAAATGCCGGTTGAGGCTTAACGTTAATCAATTTATAATAAAAAAACAGCATTTTCCGAGTATAAATCGGAAATGTAATATATGAATCAGAACTATGAACAAATGACAAATGATAAAACAAAAAACGGAAACAAATTAAAAATCTAAACTAGAAACAAGGAAACATAATGCAAAAATTTCAGGAACTGCCATATCAGAGACCGGATATGGCTGAGTTAAAAAAAGAATTTAATTCAATCAAAGAGTTATTTGAAAACTCAGATAATGCAAATCAACAATTAATCTGTATCCAACGTCTGGAATCGATCAAAAGCCATTTCGGCACGATGCAAACTATAGCGCATATTCGCCATACAATTGATACCAAAGATGAGTTTTATGATCGGGAAACAGATTTTTTTGATGAGAATACACCGCTCTTTGAAGAGATGTCGAATCAATTTGATCAAGCTCTGGTAAAATCTCCGTTCCGGGCTGAACTCGAGGAAAAACTCGGCAAGCAGTATTTCAATTTGATCGATGTCCAATTAAAAACTTTCAAACCGGAGATTATGCCGGACTTAATTGAAGAAAATAAACTCTCAACGGAATATTCCAAATTAGTTGCTTCGGCCGAAGTTGAATTTGAAGGACAGACCTACACTTTAGCTCAGCTGACACCTTTCCGTCAGGATCAGGATCGGACGAAACGCAAAGCCGCGACCGCTGCTTATTACGGATTTTATGCCGATAATCAGGAGCAACTGGATCGTATCTATGATGATTTGGTCAAAGTCAGAACGAAAATAGCCAGGATCTTAGGTTATGAGAATTTCATCGAATTAGCTTATTATCGCTTGTCGAGAACCGATTACAATGCGGCTGATGTCGCCAAATATCGCGATCAGGTCTATACGGAAATCGTGCCGCTGGTCAGCAAGTTAAAACAACGTCAACAAGCCAGATTGGGTTTGTCCGATTTGAAGCACTATGATGAATCTTTGAATTTCAATACCGGGAATCCGTTGCCGCAAGGTGATTCTGATTTTATTGTCGATCAGGCAAAAACTATGTATCAGGAGCTTTCACCGGAAACGGACGAGTTTTTCAATTTCATGCTGGATTATGAACTGATGGATTTATTGGCTAAGCCGGGTAAAGAAGCCGGCGGCTATTGCACCATGATTTCTGATTACAAAGCACCGTTTATTTTTGCTAATTTTAACGGCACCCAGGGCGATATTGAAGTAATGACGCATGAAGCCGGTCATGCTTTCCAATGTTTCCAAAGTCGTGAGATCTTTCCGTTGGATATGGTTTTCTCGACTTTAGAAGCTGCGGAAATTCACTCGATGAGCATGGAGTTTTTGACTTGGCCCTGGATGGATTTATTTTTCAAAGAGCAAACCGACAAATTCAAGTTTTCCCATTTAAGCGGTTCAATTGAATTTATTCCCTACGGCGTAGCGGTCGATGAATATCAACATTGGGTTTATGCCAATCCTGAGGCAACACCTGCGGAACGCAATGCAATGTGGCGTGAAATCGAGCAGAAATATCAGCCGCATCTGGATTTTGACGGCGATGAATTTTTGGAAAACGGCGGCAAATGGATGCGCCAGCTCCATATTTTCGGTGCGCCGATGTATTACATCGACTACACTTTGGCCCAAGTTTGCGCTTTCCAATTCTTGCTCAAGAGTTTGGCCGATCCGGAAAATGCCTGGGCAGATTATTTAAAATTATGCCAAACCGGCGGCAGCAAACCTTTCCTGGAATTACTGGAAGTTGCCAACCTGGAAAATCCGTTCATCGAAGGAAGCCTTGCCAAAGTCATGCCGCAGCTGGAGGAAATCCTCGATTCATTCGATGATCAGAATATGTAGTTTTGGAGGAATCAGGTATCAAAAGTTTTTCTAACTTGTGATTTGATTCCTAAGAATTAAAGGGAAGAACGAAATCAATAGAAACACGATTGAGAAATAAAGTAGCTGATTAAACTAAATAAAAAAATAGAATTAATTTAACTGAGAGTAACCAGATAATTAAATCATATTAATTTATATATAAAGAATTGAGCTTTGATAATATCTGGAATCTAATAGAATTAAAATCATATTGAAAGAAAGAGTGAAAAATATGCCGGGCGTAAATTTTCAAAAAATATTAATCTTGGATTGCGGTTCACCTTATGCACAAATTATTGCCAGACGGGTCAGAGATCTGAACGTCTATTCTGAAGTCAAGCCGTACACGCTTGCGCTTGATAAATTGCAAGCGGAAAACTATCAGGCAGTGATTCTGATCGGTTCATCATGTGAGAAACCGAATCCGCAAGTTCAACAAAAACTGACCAAAGCCATCTCTGATATTCTCACCCTGGAATTGCCGGTCTTAGCAATTTGTCTGGATGATAGTCTGATCACGGCTGATCAGGCGAAGAATATTTTTGTAAGTTCCGAAGTTCCTGCATTTAAACAAACAGATTCGGAAAAACAGCTCTTGCAGGATTTTTTATTCAAGCAGGCAAAACTGAAAGGTGACTGGCTGATCGAAGATTTTATCAAAAACAAAGTTGCCGAGATCAAGGCAGAAGTCGGCGACAGCAAGGTAATCATGGGATTATCCGGTGGTGTTGATTCTTCGGTTGCCGCAGTCCTGGTTAATCAGGCGATCGGCAAACAGCTCTATTGCATTTTTGTCGATCACGGTTTGATGCGCAAAAATGAAGGCGATCAGGTTGAGCAAATGTTCCGCAAGCAATTTGATATGAATTTCATTCGGGTTAATGCCGAAGACAGATTCCTCGGGAAACTGGCAAATGTCGTGGATGCCGAACAAAAAAGAAAAATCATCGGTGAGGAGTTTATCCGGGTTTTTGAAGCAGAAGCGCAAAAAATTGAAAATGCCGAATATCTCGTTCAGGGTACAATTTATCCCGATATTATCGAATCAGGTGCCGGCGACAGCAAGCTGATCAAGAGTCATCACAATGTCGGCGGCTTGCCGGAAGACATTGACTTCAAAGGCATTATTGAGCCTTTGGCAGATTTGTTCAAAGATGAAGTTCGCCGAGTCGGACTTGCTCTGGACATACCGGCAGATATGATTTGGCGTCAACCGTTCCCGGGACCAGGACTCGGGATCCGAATAATCGGCGATATTACCAAAGCAAAAGCCGACCTCTTACGCGATGCGGATGCGATTTATCGTGAAGAAATAGCAAAAGCCGGACTGGATCGTGAACTCAGTCAATATTTTGCAGTTTTAACCAATCTCAAATCAGTCGGTGTCAAAGATGATGCCAGAACGTATGACTATACGCTTGCCCTGAGAGCAGTCAAAACAGTTGACTTCATGACCGCCCAACCGGCAGAAATCCCATTCGCCCTCCTCCGTAAAATTACCAAGCGCATCACCGACGAAGTCTCCGGCATCAACCGCATCGTCTACGACATTACAGGTAAGCCTCCGGCCACGATTGAGTGGGAGTGATAAGGTAAAATGCCAAAAAGCAATTATTAGAGGCGTATATGGATTTAGAAATTAAAAAATCAAAAGAAATAATTAATAAAGATATTTACTCAACTAGCAAAGAATTATTAAACGTTTTGTTGAGGGCAAGAAGGGATAAAAACTATGTGTTTCGTGGTATAAGCAGAGAAATAGAACTGAATCCAGCAATTCAAAGATTTTATTCCAATGAAAAATTTTATAATCTTGTTGCATACGAATATCAGATGCTTTACGATTTTTATCAGCGCTGGAATCAAAGAAGCTTTATTTCTAGTGAAAACACACTGGAGCTTATTGCTAATGCACAACATTATGGAATTCCCACTAGATTGGTTGACTGGACGCGAGATCCTTTTGTTGCACTATATTTTGCCGTTAACGGAAATTCTAAACCAGATGATGGCTATTATTATTTGTTCTATACTGATTTAAATGACCATACAGTTCTAGATAATTTATGTATGACCACGACTTATGGCGATTTAGAGAAAGCTCCAGATATTTTATATAACTACCATAGGTTCTTACGTACAATAGGAAATCGAGATCATCTTGAAAAGATGATTAGCGACAGAAATATGTATTTATCTTCCATGAATGTAAAAAGCAGTTCGCATTATAGTAATCATGGGTTGATTTTCTATGATGCGCCTTTATCTAATGATAGAATCTTAGCTCAAAAAGGATTGTTTTCCATTCCTATATCACTAGAGGAAGAACATGCAGCTGAGGAGATAATTGATAACTCTAAAATTATTAAAATAGAACTTACGAAGAAAGAGAGAGATGAACTGTTGGATTACTTGGAGAATATGAATTATTCGAGAAATTATCTTTTTCCAGATTTACAAAATCTTTGTAAACACATCGTAGACAAGACGATTAAGTCGTCAGAAAATTAATTATTTCGTAAAGCATCAATTTTAGCGAAAAGTCTGCACGTTTCTCACTTACTAGATGAAAGAGTATCTTTCTTTTATAAAGAGAACAATGGCTAAACCAATGGTTTCATGAGAATAATGACCGAAGCTAGAATAATATAAGAAAGAAATAAACAAGAGGTGGAATAAATGGCAAAGAATATAGAACCAAGATTAAGAAAAATAGGTGAATATTTAACTTTAGATGAAAAGTCCATATTTGTAATACCTGAATATCAAAGAGCTTATTCTTGGGGGATAAAGCAATGCGATAAACTTTGGCAAGATATAGAGGATTTTATAGAAAATGGCGGTGAAGACCCATATTTCTTTGGAACAATAATCATTAATTGTCAGGAAGATGATACCAAGTTAAGCTTAATTGACGGACAACAAAGAACAACTACATTTATTCTACTACTAAAGGCTTTATTGATAAAACTAAACCAAGTTATAGGAGAAACAGAAAGGGATGTAGATTCTAAGAGATTAGCTAGGACTCTAACCATGAAGAGGGATAGGGTAATAAAAATATTATATAAGGCGAAGGATGAAATAATCTTTGATATATTAGAAGATTTTGAAAATGCAACTACAGAGAATATTCTTGAGAATAATTCTATTAATGAACTCTATAAAGCTGAATTAAAGACAATCTTGGATAGTGATATCTATGAAACAGCCGAAGAAAAAGTTGTAAAAATCAAATATAAGCAAAAAGACAATAAGTATACAAATTATTTCCGTAATTTTAAGTTTTTTATGAGAAATTTGATGAACTATTAGTACCAAAACTTAATACTTTTGCTGAATATATATTAGAAAAGTCAGAAATAATAGAGATTCGTAGTTGGAATGTAGAACAAGCGATAACAATGTTTAATTCTCTAAACTCCGATGGAATGCCTCTATTAGATGCAGATATTATTTCAGCAAAACTTTACTCTAACTCTGGTAACGAGAGAGAAGATTTTAACGAGAGATGGGAGGATCTACAGAAATTAGTATCTGGCCTTGAGCAAAAGAAAATTGCAAATATTGATACTGTACTGAATCAATATATGTATATTAAACGTGCATTAGATAAGGAATATATCTCTGAAACAGGGGCAGTCAGTGTAACAACGCCGGGACTCAGAAGATATTATACTGATGATAAAAAAGATCTACTAGATGCTCCGTTAAGTTTAACTGCACAACTTTTAAAAATAGCGAAAATTTGGGACAAAATCAGTACGTATTCTATAGTCCAATTAGCTTTCAAATTTAATGAGAATATTAAGTTATATTTGATTTCATATCTTTACAGATATGAGGTTGACGAAATCAGCGAAAATCTTTTAACCAATTTTTTACAACATCTCTTAAAGTTGTTTGTTGTTTTAGAACTTGTAGATACTGGCTATTCAAGCTCAAAATTTAAAACCTTTTTATTTGGATTAAATATCAAGCTTGTTGATAAGGATATAGAACTAGAAAACATACAAAAAGAAATTAACATACATATTACGAAGAATTGGACTAAGAAAGAAATAGAAGAAAGTGTATTAGATTATAATAAAAATCCATTGGTTTATCTAGATGAATATCTTACTGCTGTAGAAAATAATCTGAAGTTTGTATTACCAGAAAAACATGAAATCGAACACATTATGCCCAGAAGTGGTCAAAATGTTGATCAAATACGGATTGATGCTGGTTTGATAGATAAAGAGGAATTTTTTTCCGTGGTTAATAGTTTAGGAAACAAAATATTATTAGAAGAAAACATTAACCGTTCAATAGGAAACGCATGGTTCAGAACTAAAATTCAAAGCTCAGTGAAAGAAAAAAGAGGTTATAAAGATAGTCAGTTTTTGGTGGCAACAGAATTAGTAAATATATATCGTGATGAAACCATGCCATTGTGGGCTGTTGATGAAATCAATAAAAGAACAGAGGTTATTTCAACGAAAATTTCAAAATTTATATTTTCGGAACTTTAAAAGCGAATAATAATTTCGTATTGAAAACAGGAATAGGAACCGTAAGAAAATATTGAAATAAAGACTATTGTATTTGATGAACATTCAAGAAATAAGAATGTGAGTAAAAACAGGAATAATCCTGAAAATACAAATAACTTAAATATTATTGAGATACTTTCCATTACAAAGAAAGTATGATGAATATTAACAATCAAAATTGTTTTAGGTAGAAATAGTAACATATCGCAAAAGGTGATAAGAGTGAAGCAATTTAATCTTTCGTATAAAGAGTTAATGATTATTGGAAATGGTTTTGACTTGAATCATGGCTTAAAAACAACATACTCAGATTTTGTGGCGGCTAATAAGAATTCTAAAGTATTAAAAAAGTTTGAAGAAGAGGCTCAAAAGTACATTGAGACTTGGTATGATTTTGAAAGCGCTATTCAATGTATGCAGCAAACGGAATGGGAGAACTTCTGTAGTTCTGCAACTGAATCGTTTGATGTGGCACTTAGTCAATTTGAAGAAAGAACAATAAAGAATAATGATTTATTTGAGGAAATACGACAACTTTTTTTATCGTACATAGCCAATATTAATCAAACAAATCGCATAGAATTAAGTCCAATTTTAGTGGAGCTATTTACTCCAAATAGTATAGCTTTTACCTTTAACTATACGTCCTTTATAGAGGAGTATACTAGCAATGTATATTACGTTCATGGTTCAATTGAAAGAGACAAGGAAATAATTCTGGGTATGGCAAATGATGAAATTTCTGATATCAGTTCATCTGAAAGTCGATATTTTTGTAAAAGTAATTTTCGTGAGTATTTAAATTTTAAACGATTTTTAGGAACAATAGATTATCCACTTCAAGAAAAAATGAATTTGTTAAATGAATTCAAAAAGCATGTACAAACGCTGGATACGGGAAAAGGAGGATATGATATTCCTGCTACAATAAATGACAATGGTTATGACTATGATCTATCTGAAATACCAGATCCCATCGTTCAATATGGACGTAAGTATAAATTTTCGTCACATTATCTTAATGAGGATTTTTCTTTTTTATATGAAATAAATACTCTATATGTAATTGGTCATGGTTTAGAATCTGATGTTATGTATTTAGAAAGTTTATTCAAGAACTTAAAAAATTTAAAAAATGTTTTCTTATTAATTTTTATAGGGGAAGAAAAGCGTAAAGACAATAAAATTTCTTACAAAAAAAACATGTTAAAAAAATGGTTTCCAAATATAAAAATACAAACAATGATGTATTAATATTATCAATGAGTCTGGTTATAGAAAAGTGCTCGAGGATGAGTATAACCCAGAAAGAAATATAATCCAACAAAACCAAACATAATTCTAAGTTTCCTTTATAATAGTATGTGGAAACGGAGATGTTACTAGTAGGGGACTAGGAGACTTAGTTTATGAATGGTTCTGATAATCCAAAGGTTTTTGACAATATAACGAATATCGTCCGTGATGATATGAGAGAAACCATAACATCCGGAAGTTGCATATCTATCGCAGCTGCTTATTTTTCGATGTATGCCTACAATGAATTAAAAGAACAGCTGGAGGATATTAAAGATTTTCGCTTTATATTTACTGCGCCTACATTTGTTGAAGAAAAGAAATCCAAAGAAAAACGTGAGTTCTATATTCCAAAACATCAACGCGAGCAAAGCTTGTATGGTACTGAGTTTGAAATTAAGCTGCGAAATGAAATGACTCAAAAGGCCATAGCCAAGGAATGTGCAGACTGGATTCGTAGGAAGGCATCTTTCAAATCGAACACCACTGGTGACAAAATGAATGGATTTATGGTGGTTGAGAGCCAACAGACAGACTATACCTATATGCCTCTTGATGGTTTTACCACAGTTGATATTGGTTGTGAACGAGGTAATAACATCTTTAACCTTGTAAATCGCTTTGAAAATCCCAATACTGCATACTACTTAAAAATATTTGATTCTATTTGGTCCGACCCGGATAAAATGCAGGATGTCACAAATATTGTTATTGAGAATATTGCAACTGCTTACAACGAGAATTCTCCTGAGCTAATATATTTTATTACTCTATACAATGTCTTTAGTGAATTTTTAGAGGATGTTTCTGAAGATATACTTCCTAATGAAGCAACAGGATTCAAAAATAGTAAAATCTGGGAAATGCTTTATGATTTCCAAAGGGATGCAGTTCTTGCAATTATTAACAAACTAGAAAAATATAATGGCTGTATTCTGGCAGATAGTGTAGGTCTCGGAAAAACTTTCACCGCTCTTGCTGTTATGAAATACTATGAGAATCGTAATAAAAACATTCTTGTTCTTTGTCCAAAAAAGTTGGCAGAAAACTGGAACACTTTTAAAGATAATTACTTAAACAATCCGATAGCCAGTGACCGATTAAGATATGATGTTTTATTTCATACAGATCTATCAAGAAAAGGCGGTTTTTCTAATGGTCTAGATTTGGATAGATTAAACTGGGGAAATTATGACCTTGTTGTAATTGATGAATCTCATAATTTCCGCAATGGTGGTGAACTTATTGGCGATGATAAAAAAGAAAATAGATATCTTATATTGCTAAACAAGGTTATCAGAGCTGGTGTTAAGACAAAAGTTTTGATGTTATCAGCAACGCCTGTCAATAATCGTTTCAACGATTTAAAAAATCAATTGGCAATTGCTTATGAGGGAGATCCCGATAATATTGATGATAAACTCAATACCACCAAGAGCATCGATGATATATTCCGGCAAGCACAAGCAGCGTTTAATAATTGGAGTAAGTTAAATATTAATGAAAGAACAACGGACAATCTGCTCCGCAAACTTGATTTTGACTTTTTTGAAGTTCTGGATAGCGTTACGATAGCTCGATCCAGAAAACACATAGAAAAATATTACAATGCTGAGAAGGTGGGTAAGTTTCCAGAGCGCTTGAAACCAATTTCCAAAAGACCACAATTAACGGATCTGCCAGGTGCTATTAATTACGATGAAATATATGAGCATCTGACAATGTTGAATTTAGAAATTTATACACCAACTGCTTATATATTCCCAAGTAAGATAGCAAAATATAAAGATCAAATGCACGAAAAGGGAGTAAGCCTGACTCAATCCGGTCGTGAAAAGGGTATTCAAAGATTGATGAGTGTGAATCTCCTAAAAAGATTGGAAAGCTCAGTATACTCCTTTAAGCTAACATTACATAGAATCAAAGAATTTATTGATAATACAATTAAAACGATTAATGAATATGAAGAATTTGGGCAAGCAGATCTTGATTTTTATGAAATTAGTGATGCTACTGACTGGGATGATGATGATCAAAATACTGAATATTTTACTGTAGGTAAAAAAATTCAAATTGATCTTGAGGATATGGATTATAAAACCTGGCGCGAAGCTTTACGTCAAGATGCAGATATTCTTGAGTTGATAATATTAATGATTGAAGATATCACACCTGAATATGACACTAAACTACAAACTTTATTACAGATGTTGGCTGATAAAATAGAGAACCCTATAAATACAAACAATAAGAAAGTTCTTATATTTTCTGCGTTCTCTGATACAGCTGAATATCTTTATGATAATGTCAGCAAATTTGTTAAAGAAAAATATGTTCTAAATACGGCTATGGTTACAGGCAGTGTTGAAGGAAGATCAACCATCAAAGGTTTAAAAGGGACGTTGAACAACATACTTACTTGTTTTTCTCCTATTTCTAAAAATAAAGATCTTTTAATGCCGGATAGTACGGACGAAATAGATATTTTGATTGCTACAGACTGTATTTCTGAAGGTCAGAACTTACAGGATTGCGACTATTTGGTGAATTATGACATCCATTGGAATCCGGTTCGTATTATCCAAAGATTTGGTCGTATCGATCGTATTGGCAGTAAGAATAATTGTATTCAGTTGGTAAACTTCTGGCCGGATATCGATCTTGATGAATATATTAATCTCAAAGCAAGAGTAGAAACTCGTATGAAAATTTCAGTTATGACTTCTACCGGTGACGATGATCCCATTAACTTGGAAGAAAAAGGTGATCTTGAATATAGAAAAGCCCAATTAAAAAGATTACAAGAAGAAGTTGTTGATATTGAAGAAATGTCGGGTGGTGTATCTATTATGGATTTAGGACTCAATGAATTCCGCCTAGATTTACTTGAATATTTAAAGACTCATGAAGATTTAAGAAAGAAGCCACTTGGACTTCATGCTGTCGTTCCGGCAAATAATGAAATGCCGGAAGGGGTTATTTTCGTTTTAAAAAATCGTAACAATGGAGTCAATATTGATAATTTGAACCGAATCCATCCCTTCTATATGGTTTATGTAGATGTAAATGGAGAAATTATTTTAGACTATCTTAATCCAAAAAAACTACTGGATACAATGCGGCTCTCTTGTAGAGGAAATAGCGAACCTATTAAAGAAGTTTATCAGAAATTCAATGAAGAGACAGATGATGGCAAAAACATGGCAGATATGTCTGTTTTATTATCTGATGCGATCACTTCTATTATTAATGTAAAAGAAGAAAGTGATATAGATAGTCTTTTCAGAGAAGGCGGTACTACGGCATTACTTTCTGATATTTCCGGATTAGATGACTTTGAATTAATTTGCTTCCTTGTTGTAAAGTAAAGAGGTATGGCATGAAAGAATTACCAAAAAGCACTCAGTTTAATAAACGCATACCTAAAGAAAAATTTTACGAGAATATTCAGACCGGAACAAAAATCAAAAGAAGTTTTATAGATCAGATAAAAGCTATTTTTTGGCGTAATAAAATTGCACCATCTACTACTAATCTTGCTGCAGGGAATGTGGTATCAGAGATTGAAGTTTTTGAGATAAGGCTTAAAACAAATTTGTTGGATGAAGCAGTTCTTCGTCAAATAGACAGAGAAATTCCCTATCATATTCTCTTTGTTCTGGAATATGAGGGAAAATATCAGGCTTGGATTGCCTATAAAGAAGCATCTGCTGGTAATATGGCTTTCAAGGTGGGACAGTATTACCACACAGAATGGCTTAACAAAGAGGATTTACCACTCCAATTGGAAGGTCACAATATGGATACCGCTTATGAAAACTTTGTGTATCAAATTGCGGGAGAAACTTTACAAAGACAAGAGAATAAATCCTTGCAGGATGCTGTTGAACAGGATGAAAGAATAAAGAATTTAAATAAACAAATTGAAACCTTGCGAACAAAGATTCGTAATGAAAAACAACTTAATGTGCAGATGAAATTGAATAGTAAATTGAAGAAGTTAAAAAGAAAGTTGGAGGAGCTAAGCAATGGATAAAATGAGAATGGAGTCAGCTGATATGACAGCCCAAAATATAGAGAAAATAGAAGCGTTATTTCCTAACTGTATTACAGAGAATGTTGATAAAAACGGGAAACCAAAGAAAGCAATCAACTTTGAAATTCTCAAACAGATGTTATCTGAAGACGTAATTGAAGGAAATGAAGCCTATGAGTTTACCTGGGTAGGCAAGAAGGCATCCATTGTAGAAGCAAATCGTCCGATTCGAAAAACACTCCGTCCATGTAAAGAAGAAAGTGTAGATTGGAACACTACTGAAAATCTTTATATAGAAGGCGATAATCTTGATGTTCTGAAACTGCTTCAGGAAAGCTATCTTGGGGCAGTCAAGATGATATACATTGATCCTCCATATAATACCGGGAATGATTTTATCTATCAGGATGATTTTAAAATCAGTGCAGATGAATATGAAGATGAACTTGGAGTGCAAGATGAAGAGGGAAATCGTATGTTTAAAAACAACGATTCTAATGGCCGTTTTCATTCGGATTGGTGTTCGATGATGTATTCCAGGTTATTACTTGCAAGGAATTTGTTGAGTGATAATGGTGTGATTTTCATAAGTATTGATGACAATGAGCAAGAGAATTTAAAAAAGATGTGTGATGAGGTGTTTGGTGAAGATAATTTTATAGCACAAATTATCTGGGAGAGAGCATATTCTCCCAAAAATGATGCGAAATATATATCGAATAGTCATGATTATATTTTGATGTACGCACGAAAAATTGAATCTTTTGTGATAGGTAGATTACCAAGAACTAAGGAGGCAAATGCACGGTACAATAATTTAGATAATGATCCTCGGGGACCGTGGAAACCTGGTGATTTATCAGTTAAAACTTATAATCCAAATACAGATTATCCAATTACTGTACCTTCGGGAAGAATTGTTGAGCCACCGACTGGTAGATGTTGGAGAACAAGCAAAGAAGCTTTTGAAAAACTTGTAGAGGATAATAGGATATATTTTGGTGTCGACGGGAATAGTGTTCCTCAAGTTAAGCGCTTTTTATCGGAGTTGAAATATGACGGAATGGCGCCAACTTCTATTCTTTTTTATAAAGAAGTAGGGCATAGTCAAGAAGGTGCAAAAGAAGTGACGAAATTATTAGAAGCAGGAGCTTTTGATGGACCGAAACCCGTAAGACTTATGAAACGAGTTTTAACCTTGGCAAATTTAGATACGGATTCGGTTGTTTTAGATTTTTTTAGTGGTTCGTCTAGCATGGCTCACGCCGTCATGCAACTCAATGCTGAAGATGGTGGAAATCGTAAATTTATTATGGTTCAATTACCGGAAGAAACTGATGAAAAATCGGAAGCTTATAAAGCAGGATATGAAACTATTGCTGAAATCGGCAAAGAACGTATCCGTCGAGCTGGTAAGAAAATTAAATATGAGAACCCGCTTACTACTCAAAATTTAGACATAGGTTTCCGCGTCTTTAAACTAGATGATACCAATATGAATGATGTGTACTATTCTGCTGATGAATATTCTCAAGATTTAATTACACAAATGGAGTCCAATGTAAAATCTGATCGAACAGATCTGGATTTGTTATTTGGATGTCTGTTGGAATGGGGCTTCCGTTATCTTTACCACATACTTCAGAAAATATAGAGGAATGTACGGTTCATACTTATAACGAAGGAGATTTGGTTGCTTGTTTTGATGAGAATATTCCAGATAGTGTTATCAAGGAGATTGCTAAAAAACAGCCACTTCGTGCTGTATTCCGAGATAGTAGCTTTGAAGATAGCTCATCTAAAATAAATGTGAGTGAAATTTTTAAATTATTAGCACCGGAGACAACAATTAGAGTTATATAGAAGAGGTTATATTATGGATAAAATGAGAATGGAGTCAGTTGATATGACGGTCCAGAATATAAGGAAAATAGAGGAGCTGTTTCCTAATTGTATCACTGAGACTATCGATGAGAGTGGTAAACCAAAGAAAGCGATCAACTTTGAAATTCTCAAACAAATGCTATCTGATGATGTAGTTGAAGGTAACGAAGCCTATGAATTTACTTGGGTAGGTAAGAAAGCATCTATTGTAGAAGCAAATTGTCCTATTCGCAAAACACTTCGTCCTTGTAAGGAAGAAAGTGTAGATTGGGACACTACTGAGAATCTTTATATTGAGGGTGATAATCTTGATGTTCTCAAACTCTTACAAGAAAGTTATTTAGGTGCTATCAAGATGATATATATTGATCCTCCGTACAATACAGGAAAAGATTTTGTTTATAGAGACAATTTTACTCAATCCTCACCCGAATATGCTGAAGAAATAGGATTAACTGATGAGGATGGTAATCGTTTATTTCAAAATACAGAAAGTAATGGGCGATTTCATTCTGATTGGTGTTCAATGTTGTATTCGAGATTATTTTTAGCTAGAAATCTTCTTTCGGATGATGGAGTGATTTTAATAAATATGGATGAAAATGAGATAACCAACTTACACAATATCTGTAGAGAGGTTTTTGGAGAGGCGAATGATCTAGGTACTATTGTTTGGGATAAAAGGAATCCGAAGGGCGATGCAAAAGGGATTTCCTATCAGCATGAATATATTGTTGTATTTGCTAAAAATAAAAACATCTTTAATCATAAATGTAAAATCCAGCGTCCTAAGAAAAATGCTAAAACCATGATAAAAAAAGCATCTCAACTATTTTGTAAGATTAACTCTTCCTATACGTTAGATGATGCCAATACAGAATTTCAGAAATGGTTAAAGAGCCAAACGAACTTAAGTGGGGGAGAAAAAGCATATAATCGTATAGATGAAAACGGAAAAATCTATCAAGCAGTTTCGATGAGTTGGCCAAACAAAAAAAAGGCACCTGATGATTATTTTATTCCTTTGGTTCATCCAATAACGAACAAAATGTGTCCTGTTCCAGAAAGGGGTTGGAGGAATCCTAGCTCTACAATGCAAGAACTTTTGCAAAAAGAGCTAATTGTTTTTGGAGAAGATGAAACGACACAACCGAGAAGAAAATATTTTTTGGAAGAAAACATGTATGAAAATATTCCGTCCCTTATTTATTATGGAGGTAGTGATACAGATAGTTTATTGAAGATGAGAATTCCTTTTGAAACTCCTAAGGTAGTTAATATTTGCCAAGAACATATAGCTTCTTTTACTAATAAAAACGATGTTATTCTAGACTTTTTTTCTGGCTCTGCTACAATCGCACATGCAGTTATGCAACTTAATGCAGAAGATGGTGGAAACCGTAAGTTTATTATGGTTCAACTACCGGAAGAAACTGATGAAAAATCGGAAGCTTTTAAGACAGGATATGAAACTATTGCTGAAATCGGTAAAGAACGCATTCGGCGTGCTGGAAAGAAAATCAAAGAAGAAAGCCCACTTACAACTCAAGACCTTGACGTTGGTTTTCGTGTCTTTAAGCTAGATGATACCAATATGAATGATGTGTACTATTCTGCGGATGAATATTCTCAAGATTTAATTACTCAGATGGAATCTAATGTTAAATCTGATCGTACAGATCTCGATTTGTTATTCGGATGTTTGTTGGAATGGGGGCTTCCTTTATCCTTGCCGCATACTTCAGAAAATATAGAAAATTGCACAGTACATAATTATAATGATGGAGATCTGATAGCTTGTTTTGATGAGAATATTCCGGAGAGTGTTATCAAGGAAATTGCTAAAAAACAGCCACTCCGTGCTGTATTCCGTGATAGTAGTTTTGAAGATAGTTCGTCTAAAATTAATGTGACTGAAATCTTTAAATTATTAGCACCAGATACAACGGTTAGAGTTATTTAGAAGAGGACTAGGAACATGAAATTAAAATTTAAACATCAAAAGTTTCAAGCTGATGCTGCTAAGGCTGTAGTTGATGTGTTTGCAGGGCAACCATATTTAACTCCTTCGTACATGATGGACAGAGGTTTTGGACGGTATCAAATAGGTCTTACCGAAGAAGAAGATTTTCTTGGCTGGTTGAATGCTCCGATTGTCCCTGAGTTAAGTAATCAAATTATTCTGAAAAATATACAAAAGATTCAAAGAGAGAATCTGATTGAACCATCTTCTAAATTGGAAGGCAGATATAATCTGACCATTGAGATGGAGACGGGAGTTGGAAAAACATACACTTATATCAAAACCATGTATGAATTAAATAAGCATTATGGTTGGACAAAATTTATTGTAGTTGTTCCCAGTGTTGCGATTCGTGAAGGCGTTTATAAATCTTTCCAAATAACTCAAGAACATTTTGCGGAAGAATATAACAAGAAAATTCGCTTTTTCATTTACAATTCTTCACAATTAACAGAGATCGATCGTTTTGCATCAGACAGTTCAATCAATGTCATGATTATAAATTCACAGGCATTTAATGCAAGAGGTAAAGATGCTCGAAGAATTTATATGGAGTTGGATGAATTCCGTTCTCGCAGACCGATCGATATTATTGCCAAGACTAATCCAATCTTAATTATCGATGAACCGCAGTCTGTAGAAGGAAAGCAAACTAAAGAAAGGCTTAAAGAATTTAATCCTTTAATGACTTTACGGTATTCTGCGACTCATAAAGAAGATAGTATTTATAACATGATTTATCGTTTGGATGCTATGGAAGCATACAATAAGCGATTAGTAAAGAAAATAGCAGTTAAAGGTATTACAGAGACGGGCAATACAGCAACTGATAGCTATGTATATTTAGAAAGCATTAATCTTTCTAAAACAGATCCAACTGCTACTTTGCAATTTGATTTTAAAGGAGCAACAGGAATTCGCAAAAAATCTATGAAAGCCGGTATTGGTTTCAACCTTTATGATAACTCAGGTGAATTAGATGAATACAAAAATGGTTTTGTAGTCAGTGCCATAGATGGTCGTGATGATTCTGTTGAATTCATTAACGGTATAAAAATTTATGCAGGTGATGTTATTGGTCAAGTGAGCGAAGAACAATTACGTCGTATTCAAATTCGTGAAACGATTCTTTCTCACATTGAAAGAGAAAGAGAACTTTTCTATAAAGGCATTAAAGTTTTATCTCTATTCTTTATCGATGAAGTTGCCAAATACAAACAATATGATGAAGCAGGGCAGCCTTTTAATGGTATCTATGCAGATATGTTTGAAGAAGAATATGCTGATATTGTTAACACAATGCAATTGAAATTCGGTGATGATGAGTACATTAAATACTTGGAAATGATTGATCCTTCATCCACACATGCGGGTTATTTTTCTGTGGATAAGAAAGGAAAAATGATTGATTCTAAAGTAAAAAGAAGAGAAACTTCTTCAGATGATATAGATGCCTATGACTTAATCATGAAGAATAAAGAACTCTTGTTAGATAGAAATCCTCAAAGGTCTCCTGTACGCTTCATATTCTCTCACTCAGCCCTTCGAGAAGGCTGGGATAACCCGAATGTGTTCCAAATTTGTACTTTGAAACAAAGTGGAAGTGAAGTTCGTAAAAGGCAAGAAGTGGGTCGCGGACTTCGTCTTTGTGTTAATCAAGACGGCGAAAGAATGGACGTAAATGTGCTCGGCAGTGATGTACATAATATAAATGTGCTGACTGTTATTGCCAGTGAAAGTTATGATAGCTTTGCAAAGGGTTTGCAGACAGAAATGGCAGAAGCAGTTGCCGATCGTCCAATTGCGGTCACGCCGGCACTATTTACAGGCAAAACAATTAAAGATTCACAAGGAAATGCAGAAATTATTACTGATCAAGTGGCAATGGAAATCTTTGTTGGACTTCGCATGGAAGGTTATGTAGATAAACAAGGTGCATTAACGGATGAATATTATGAAGCTAAAGCAAATGGCGAACTAAAATTAGTTGACGAAGTAGCTCATGCAACAGAGTCTGTTATTGATATTCTTGATACTATTTACGATAGCAAAGCCCTCCGTCCGGAAGATGCTCGTAGTAATAATGTTGAACTTCAAGTTGATCAAGAAAAATTAGCTATGCCGGAATTTAAAGAACTTTGGAAACGTATCAATTCTAAATCAATATACGTGGTTGATTTTGACACAGATGAACTTGTTAAAAAATCAATCGAAGCTCTGAATAAAAAATTACGTGTTTCCAAGCTTTATTATAAGATTGAAACAGGTAGTATGGAAAACATTGAGTCTAGAGAATCCCTTTCATTAGGTGAGTCATTTACAAGACAAGAAACATCTTCTTATCGAGTAGGTGATACGATTGCTGTTAATCCTAATGTGAAATATGACTTAGTTGGAAAACTTGTAGAATCTACCGGACTGACAAGAAAAGCTATTATTCAAATTCTGACAGGAATAGAAAAAGTCGTCTTTGACCAATTTAAGGAAAATCCGGAAGAGTTCATTATTAAAGCCGGATCGCTCATCAACGATGAAAAAGCAACAGCGATTATTGAGCACATTACTTATGACGTGTTGGATGAAAAATATGACACCAATATATTTACTGATCCAACGATCAAAGGGAAGCTAGATGTCAATGCAATCAAGGCAAACAAACATCTTTATGATCATATTGTTTATGATTCTACAAATGAGAAAAAATTTGCCGAAGAGTTGGATGTCAGTAATGAGGTTGCTGTATATGTAAAACTACCGCAAGGTTTTTATATTTCCACTCCTGTTGGGAAATATAATCCGGACTGGGCAATTGCTTTCTATGAAGGAAATGTTAAACATATATATTTTGTAGCCGAAACAAAAGGCTCCATGAATTCCATGCAACTTCGCCAAATCGAAGAAGCCAAAATTCACTGCGCCAGAGAACACTTCAAAGCCATCGGCAACGGCAATGTAGTTTACGACGTAATAGACAGCTACCAATCCCTGCTGAATATAGTGATGAAGTGATGCGTTTCTTACGTGTAGCATTAATCTGATTCGTCAGTCTCTACTGAATATAGTGATGAAGTGATATGATGAGAGAGCAAACAAGGAAGATAAAGAGGTAGTTTTTTTCTAAAGGCATGATTTATGTGATGATTACATTAGTATTTTTATGATAAATGTAATTGTTAAAAAATTATTTCTTTATAAAATGTTTTGCTGATAAAGCTGAAAGGGAAGAAGATGGCTAAGTGTTTTTCTATAGCTTTAGAAATTGATAATATAGGTCCGCATTCAGACAATAATAAAATAGATTTTGAAGACCAAGTTTCTTCAAATCAAATAGCTTTTTATGCTGCTAATGGGACTGGGAAATCATTTATAAGCAGATCTTTTAATCTTGCTTGCCCAGATAAGAAAGATGAAAGTTCAGATGACTTACTAACATTAGGACGAGATTTCGCTAAAATATTTTTTCGAGTAGAGGATAAAAAACTAGAAATTAAGCTCAAAAGGAATGAGAAATCTTCTATAAAAGATTCAACAAATTTCATATTTCACGTTTTTAATAGTGACTATGTGGAAGAGAATATTAAAGCAAAAAATTTCACTCCTGATGGTAATATAGAGGGATACATTCTGAGCAAAGAAAAAATAGACTTAAAAGAAGAACAAGAGAAAAAAGCTGAGTTCGATTTAAAACTGAAACAAATAGAAGAGAAAATAGATAATTCTATAGAAAACGCTAAGAAAGACTTAAGAGAATCAGGTGTGCGTACAAATACTGTAGAGTATAAATTTTTAAATAAGATTGATTTAGAAAGTGGACTTGATGACTTGTTTGAAAAGGATGTAAAAAGTTTTGATGTAGTGGTTAAGCAACTAGAAAAACTGGCTGATATTCCTGATGATTTAGATGATATATATTATCCTTCAGCAAATGTTAATATTGATTTGTTTGATGATGTGCTCAGAATATTGAAAAATTCTTACCCAAGTAGCGATTGGGATCAAGAATTTGTTAATTATGTAAAACAAAATTTTAGTTTTGTTGAAATGGGAATTGCTCTTTCGGAAAACTCTAGTCATTGCCCTTTTTGCAAACGAAGTTTCGACGAAGAGGCTTTAAAGCTTATTGCACAGTATAAGGAATTTATAGAAGACAAAGAGGGGAAACTTTTGAAGTCTCTTAGTGAGATTAAAGATAATATTAATAAAACGCGTACTAACCTTGAAAATCATCATACACGGATTAGAGCAATTATTGCAGATGTAAATACCTTTCAAGAGATATTTCCATCAATATCAGACAAGAGAATTAAATACAAGGTACTAAATTCAATGGAATTAGAAGCCTTTAGCACTATAGAAAATGCTATTATAGAGAAATCAAAGAATCTCTCTTCTGTTATAGATATAGAATATGTTATTGAGATTGTTAAATCGATGGTTCGGGAGATTATTGAAATTGATAAAGAGAACTTATCTGTCATAAAGGCTATAAATTCTACTAAAAATAACACTAATAATGAAAGATTATTTCTCAGAAGACGCCTCTGTGAAGCCCAATTTTTAAAATACTATGAAATATTAAAAACAGATTTTGAAAACGAAAAGCGATTACAGTCTGAATTAATCAATATTAATAGAGAAATATCTGTAAAAGTGAATAGTATGAAAGGTGTAAGTAAGAGACAAAAATATTACGAAACCCTTACAAATTTGCTTGATCATTTTTTCAAAGGAAAATATCAACTTGATGAAGAATCCTTTCAGTTTGTGTTTCTTGATAATAATATTGGGGAAAAGCTCTCTAAAATATTAAGTGATGGTGAAAAAAATCTTATTGCATTTTGTTTATATATTGCAGAAACACACCTTTATATCAAGTATGAAGTAGATTATGATAGATTGTTTTTTATTATAGATGATCCAATATCTAGTATGGATTTCAATTATGTATATATGGTTGCTCAAACTTTGCGTGAACTAAAAGAAATATTTGAAATTAGAAGATATGTAAGAATGTGGATTTTCACACATAATTTGGAATTTTATAGTATGTTGGTTAGTAATAGCATTGTTCAACACTCGTTTGTTATTAAACCTGGTGTCATCTATAAAATCGACCATCAATTGTTAATGCCGTATGAGAGTCATTTGATGGATATTCTAAATGTAGCACAAGGCAAGGTTCCCCCTAACCATACTACTCCAAATTCAATAAGACATGTTCTAGAGACGATCAGTAGATTTGAATTTTCTAATAATAAAAGTCTTAAAGAATATATTAAAGAGAATGAAACTCTTAGAAAAAACTCATGTTTATACACAATCTGCCAAGATTTATCACACGGAGGAATACGAAGACAACCATCCTTTACCGAAGAGATAATGATAGAGGCCTGCAAAACAATAGAGACCTTCATAAGTGAAAGATATAATGGGCAGATAATGGCAATAGAAAAACATAATCGATCAATTTAGTTTCCAATTAAATGGTTTAAATAAACAAACTAACAGCTTTTAATTATTGCAGTTGATGAAAGTGGAAACCGCGGTCTCAGAAGTCCAGTGGACTTCCAAAATCGCGTTTTCCACGATAGCCTTTCGAGACCGCAATTTCCATGTTAGAGTACATTTACTCTGTATTTTGTTTTTAAACTATTAAGCTCTATATTGTCATGTGTTACTAGTCCGTCGTGTTGTAATCTGCCGACGATAATTCCCGGATCTCGATTTATTTTTTGAGAAAATTCTTGTACTGAATATGCTGTAAATTCGTTATTTTTTAGAAAGTCGGAATATTCTGTTTCAGGTATCAATTTGTTTTGAGCATATTTATTAGCTTCATTTTCTTGTTCGCCGGATTCTTTATCCATAGATATTCCAAAATCTCCGTTAATAATATGTCCTATTTCATGAAATAAAGTAAACCAAAAAGTGTCTGAATAACGTCTTCGATCATTTACCATTAACATTATTTTGTTATCAATTTTTTTTGTTGCTCCGTTGACACATGAACCGGAAATATTAGGTAATATTACAAAAACCACTCCTGTGTGTAAGAAAGCTTCTTTAATCTTTTTATAAAAAGATTTGTGATCTTCTGTCAACGTGAGTGCGAAATTGACAGCTTCTTCAAACTTGTTTTTATTAAATTTAGGAGCATCTGTATTTGAGGTAATATTTATAGCAAGCTGAACCATTGTATTTGCTTTTATTAAATTACTTTCCTTTATATTTTCTGTCATACTTCTAAAATTAATTGCTAAATCTTTTTTCTTCAAAACGGTTAGTGAAGAAATTTTTAATAAATTTCTTAAAGACTCAATCTGTTGATCAATTTTTCGTGGGAGATCCGGAAGATTGAAATGAGTTCGAAAGTACTTATAATTTAATTCTTTAAACACTTCTCGCTCTTCTATAAGTTCCTTTTCGGATGCTATATCTCCCAATACTGCATCATATGAAGTTTGTAAATTCAACCAATATTCAATACTGGTACCTAACAATCTTGAAAGTTTTGTAGACATATCAACAGATAAATTCTGATGACCATTAATTAATTTGCTTATGTTTTTAGGTGTTGTATCCAATCTTTTGGCAAAATCCTCTTGCGTTATCCCTTTCTCTTTAATGATTTCTTCTATGTAATAACCAGGATGAAAAGCTATTTTGTTTTTGAATTGAACATAATTACTCATAATGATTGCTCACCTCCATTATCATTATTGCTGTTACGGAATCTGCCATCTGATCAACTCTGAAAGAAGTAAATTCTTCCATGTCTTGATCTAAAGGTTTTAGAAGTAATCTCCATTTATCAGTTATGCTTTTAACATCTATTGCGTATTGTCCTTTTAAATACTTATCTTTTTTGTTTTTTTAATTGTGAAATCGAAATTGAGGTTGTACTATAATATCTTTTAATGAATCTGCACTTTCGAGAGCATTTATCCTTGAAAGTAAACTTAGGGTTAATTTTTCGTTACCACCAAATAATCTCTTAGCAGTTTTAAATTCTGTACATTGTTTTTTTACGGTATAGTTTTTGTATTTGATTTTCAATTTCTTCTCCGTTAATTACCTAATGGGTAATTTAATTTTAAAATGATGCATGAAAATAGTCAAGTTTTTTATGATAGTATTTCATTCGTCTATCACACAATTGATCAAGAGACAGGGATGAAAAATATGCTTAAAGCTAAGGTAAAATGAAATTTGATTTATCCAGGCTAAATGGACAGTTGGGAAAATAATTGGGCTTCCATCTCTCCTGTTTTTAACTACTTTAGTGAAGTTAGAAGAATCATCTTTATTACAAATGCATAAAAAGCTTACATAGAAGTTATCGTCGTTTGTATAAAGTCAGGACTGTTTTCCCGACAGATACTGCTCTACTTAAAGCACTTTATCTTACAACTAAGCAAATCACCAAAAAGTGGACTATGCCTCAAAGGCACTAGGATAGGATTATAGGTGAATTGAAAATCATGGTTGACCATGAAACGTATTAAATGATTTAAATGAAAACCTCCTAGAATAATGTTATTGCACTTGTTAACAGTTTATTGAACAAAAACAATCTGCGATAATGTCAACATGTAGTGTGAGTGTCGCCGTTTCATTCCTTGAGGTTATTCCTCGTACAGGAGAGTGGTGCCTCACCTCTTGTGGCAGTTCACGAATGAGCTGGATGTTGAGACTAAGGTCTACTCCGTCTGTCCAAGGAGGTTGTGAGCCGCAGGATGCGTGAGGAATTCACCTACAAATATATTTTTAACGAGGTGACTCATGTACTATCTTGGTATTGACATTGGAAAGAACCATCACGAAGCAGGTTTCATCAAAGATAACGGAAACCATGTCGGTAAATCCCTACGGTTTGCTAATACAGAGGAAGGTTTTCAATCGCTCATCAGTTTTATTGAAAACCGACTTCCAGAAGAAGAATCCTTTTCTATTGGTATGGAAGCTACCGGACATTACTGGATAGCCCTGTACTCATTTTTGTCTGCTCAAGGGTTCACACTACACGTCATCAACCCTATTCAATCAGACAGCTTGAGAAACTTCCATATCCGTCAACAAAAAACGGATTCTGTTGACTGCTTTCTTGTGGCAGAAGTCATTCGCTTCGGAAATTTTACGGAAACTAAGTTAGCTGACGAAGATATTCTCGTTCTGCGTAATCTTGCTCGTTTCCGTGAATCTCTCAAAGATTCTTGTGCTGACTATAAACGCCAAGTCATTACCGTCTTGGATCAGGTCTTCCCGGAATATGATCAGCTCTTTTCCAATGTCTTTGGTGAGAGTTCAAAAGCGTTTCTCAAAACATATGGGACACCGGAACAGGTCATCGATGTCAATACGAAATCCCTTGCTACCTTGCTCAGAAAAGCAAGTAGAGGTCATCATAGCACAGCTAAAGCTAGAGAAATTAAATCGCTTGCCGCTCGTTCTGTAGGAGTAACTCTTTGCTCCGATGCCTTTGCTTTCCAAATCAAAATCCTCATTGAGGAAATTGAGTTTACAGAGAAACAAATCAAAGAAATCGAGAAAAAGATTGAAAAACAACTAAAAAAGCTGAATTCCGTGATCCTTACCATCCCGGGTGTAGGACCCGCTACCGGGGCTATCATTCTTGGTGAAATCGGCGATATTAACCGTTTCTCTAATCCTAAAAAGTTGGTTGCTTTTGCCGGTATTGATCCCACAGCATACCAGTCAGGTAACTTTATCGGTGCCAATAATCGCTTATCTAAAAAAGGATCACCCTATCTCAGACGGGCAGTTTGGATGTCAGCCGTTGTTGCTTCACGGTCAGATCCTGTCTTTAAGGCCTTCTACGAGAAAAAACGACGGGAAGGTAAAGCACATGGGACAGCGATCGGGGCAGTTGCCAGGAAGTTACTTTACACCATCCACGCTGTTCTTAAGACGAATAAGCCGTACGAGATACGCTGGGACACCATAGAATAACGTCTTTTTTAGAAATTCTTTGCTGCTGATTTTTCGCCCATCTTCCTTCAGGGGCTTGTTCGCATACTCTTTTTGTTCAATATTCTGTTGTCAAAGTACAATTTTGTCTGTTCTTCAGACTGTCAACCTGCTATTTATTTTTGCCTAATTTTCACTTGACTTTTAATAGCTGGTCTCCTGTTTTTAACTACTTTAGTGAAGTTAGAAGAATCATCTTTATTACAAATGCATAAAAAGCTTACATAGAAGTTATCGTCGTTTGTATAAAGTCAGGACTGTTTTCCCGACAGATACTGCTCTACTTAAAGCACTTTATCTTACAACTAAGCAAATCACCAAAAAGTGGACTATGCCTCAAAGGCACTAGGATAGGATTATAGGTGAATTGAAAATCATGGTTGACCATGAAACGTATTAAATGATTTAAATGAAAACCTGAATTGCTTTCCAGAGACGTGGTTTCTACTAGCCATCTGATTACAACTTAGTTAGACTATACATAAACTGCATGTCTTAAGACGTGTAAAAATGAATGGTGTAGAGGTGTCTAGAAATGGGTGGTACACTAGTAGAGCTAAAAAACAATGCCAAATTAAATAGCTGGTATATGGATATCCAATCGCAAAAACAGAGCGGATTAACAGTATAGAAGGAGAAGGTTATGGAATGTAGACGTTGTTTATTTGATACACAAACTACGGATATCCTATTAGATAGTAATGGTATATGTAACTACTGCGCTCAAGATGAAAAAATGGAACGAGATTACCCAATCTCATAGGATGCACTTGTAAAACTTATTAAAGAAATTAAAGTGGCTAGGAAACCACAACAAAAATATGACTGTGTAGTGGGTATTAGTGGCGGGCTAGATTCAACATACTTGTTGTTCTATTTGGTGAAAGTCTGTAATTTACAACCACTTGCAGTTCATTTTGACAATGGTTGGAATACAGACGTTGCTAAGCATAATATGCGAGCAATTTGCAGAATATTAAACGTGGATTTTGAAGAATATGAAGTAGATCTTAACGAATTTAATGATATAATCTTGGCTTTTTTGAAATCTGGAGCTATAGATATTGATGCGCCAACGGATATAGGATTGATTACAACACTATATAAGGCTGCAGACAGACATAAAATTAAATATATCATAGAAGGGCATTCGTTTCGAACGTAAGCGTCAAACCTATCGGCGTCTAGTCACCGGAGCACAACTTAGTTAGACTATCCAAAACTGGATGTCTTAAGACGTCTAAAAATGAATAGTGTAAAGGTGTCTTAAAATGGGTGGTAAACTTGTAGAGCTAAAAAACAATGCCAAATTAAACAACTGGTATATGGATATCCAATCACAAAAACAGAGCGGTTTAACCGTAGACGAGTGGTGTGAGGAAGCCGGAATGACTCGTTCCACTTATTACTATCGTTACAAAATAGTGATGAAAGCATTAGAAAATCGTCTCGCTGCTGAAACAGGAAAAACAGTTCAGTTCGAAGCTTTACCGGCTCCTGTTAATGAATCTAAGGAAGAAAGCATCCGCATCCGGCTCGGTGATCTGGAAGTAGAGATACCATCCGGAGCCAGCTCAGAGAATATTCAAGCTGTAATCGAGGCATTGAAATGTTAAAAGATTTCCGGACAAAAGGGAAAATTTATCTGGCCTTAGGTTATACAGATCTTCGCAAAGGTATAGACGGCTTATGTGCTCTCGTTCAGGAAAACTATGGCAAAGACCTGAAGACTCATGACCTGTTTTTATTTTGTGGTCGGCGGACCGATCGGATTAAAGGATTATTATGGGAAGGGGACGGTTTTCTTCTGTTGTACAAACGTTTAGAAGCCGGTCGTTTCCAATGGCCAAGAACCCCGACAGAATTGTCAGAGATTACAGCTGAACAATACAGCTTTCTGATGCGCGGCATGCAGGTAATCGCCCCTAAAATCCCACAACGAAAAATCGCTCCTAAAATCGTCTGAAAGCACTGAAATAAAGGCTTTCCAGCTTGTTTATTCATGCCTGAAATGGTAAAATAAAAGCATGAAAACAGTCACTATTTCCCAAGAAGAATACAACAAATTCAAGGCGCAAGAGCAATATATTAGTGAGCTTGAACAGCGAGAAAAATGGCTCAAGGAACAAATCCTTTTGCTGAAAAAAGCTCAATTTGGTTCTAAGAGTGAACGCGCTACGTATCTTAAACAATTAAGTATAGATAATCTTTTTGATGAGGCAGAAGTTTTCAGTGATCCTGAACAAGAAGAACCTAAATTTGAAGAAGTAATCCGGGTTCCGGCTCATACCCGTAAGAAAAAATCTGTCATAGAACGTCTTCCTGAAGATATCCCTATCGTTGAACGTCACCACTATGTGGATGCAAAGGGACGTACCTGTCCTCATTGTTCTGCGGAGATGGAAGAAATAGGTACAGAAACAAGAAGTACTCTTGGTATGGCACCTGCTAAAGTATTTGAGATCCGCGATATTTGTCATGTTTATGCTTGCAAAGCTTGTGACAAGGAAGCAGAACCGGTGACGGTTCGTAAAGCAACCTTCCCTGCTGCTGTGATCCCAGGTGGTATAGCCAGTCCTGAAGCAATTGCTAATGTGATCAATGACAAATTTGTTCAGGGAACACCACTCTACCGCCAGGAACAGTATTGGCAACGAGTCGGTGTGATGCTCTCCAGACAGACGATGTCAAACTGGCTGATGTACTCAGTAGAACATTACTTGAGATATATTTACGATAAACTTCACCAAGATCTACTTCAAGAAGACATCCTGCACGCTGATGAAACAGAATTACAGGTTCTGCAAGAAGAAGGGAAAAGTCCGCAAAGCAAAAGTTACATGTGGCTGTACCGTACAGGAGTAACAGCTGCCAATCCGATTGTTCTCTTTCATTACGAGCGTGACCGCAGGCATTGCCGTCCACAAGAATTCCTGGAAGGATTTCAGGGATATCTGCACAGTGATGGTTACGAAGCCTACCATAAATTAGAAAATGTCAGGTCAGTGGGATGCTTTGTCCATGTCAGAAGAAAGTTTGTTGAAGCAGCAGAAACTGCCTCGAAAAACAAAGGCAGCCTTAACCTTGCCGGCAAGGCAGTTGAAGATATCCGTCAGATATTTGCTTGGGAAGACTTCTGTGCTGAGATGTCTGCTGAGGAACGCTACGAGAAACGACTTGCAAAGCAAAAACCTCTCATGGAAAAATTCTTTGAATGGCTGGAAGATATTGTTGTGTCAGAGAAGTCAGCTTTAGGCATTGCCAGAAAGTATGCCTTAGGGCAGAAGGATTATATTCTCAATGTCTACCTGGATGGACGACTTGAGTTAAACAACAACCGTGCGGAGCGAAGCATAAAACCATTCGTAATCGGCAGGAAGAATTTTCTATTCGCCAACACACCCAGAGGAGCTACTGCCAGTGCCATTCTCTACTCTCTCGTTGAGACAGCCAAAGAGACGGGAGTTGATCCTTACAGTTACTTGGTTTATACCCTGACAGAAGCATCAAAACTACGTGATACCGATGAATTCGAGAAAATTGCCGAACTGACGCCCGCATATTTTAAAAATCTCGGATAAATCTGATTGGAACACCGATAGGTTTGACGCTCACTTTCGAACAGAAGGAGTCCAACCATTAAATTGGGCATACGTAGACGGGAAATATATTGCAGATATTCATCACCAATATGGAAAACGGAGTATGGAAACTTACCCTAATTTATGGCTTAAAGATTTTATGTATTGGACAATTGTAAAAAAAATCAAAAGAGTTAGACCATTGTACTACATTGACTATAATAAAGAAAAAGCAAAAAAAATTCTTTCAAAATATGAATTCCGAGATTACGCAGGACATCACTGTGAAAACAAGTGGTCTGCGTTTAACTATTCCTATTATCTTCCCAAAAGAGCAAATATTGATGGAAGAAAGAATGAACTTTGTGCCTATGTAAGAAGAGGGTTGATTACTAAGGCAGAGGCGAAAGATATTCTTAACATCCCTCTTAAGTGTAATCAAGAATTATTAGATGAGGTGTTGCAACAACTTTTGATAAGTGAAGAAGATTTAGATAGTTTTATTACAAAGCCTATTAAAAAGTGGACACAGTTTAATACATACAAGTTATTTTTTGAGAGAACCAGAATTATGTGGTACGTTCTATATAAGGCTAGAATTATTCCGGAGTCATTTTATTATAAATATTGTAAACGCCACAAAGGATAAAGGATGGAGAATTAAAGTTTAGCTGATACTTTATATTACTTGCCGTATTTAAACAGTATTCAGAGAGGTATCTCATTTAATATTTTACATAGTGGGTGACAATGAAAATGTAGGGATTAACTATGATTTAGGTGTAGAAATTAATTTTGATTCTTAAGTCATATATTTTTATATTTTCTATAATTTCATAATAATATATAATAAGACAGTCTTTAAGACAGTATTTCCATACAATCGAGGCGTCAAATCTGTCTATTTCCCAAATGGAAAATGTGGTTTTGGAAGGCCAACTGAATGGATTTCACAAATACCCATACAGTTGGTGGCCGAGGCCATCACGTACAGACATATTTCACCATCGTAAGAAATCATTATTCACAGTAAAAGAATCGATGAGAGAACAAGACCAAATATAGTGAATAATAATAAACTGACTTTTACATCCGCGTTGGATTGTTTTCGATGTCCGCAAGGGTGGTCTTTTCATTCCGAACTGCTTGCCTTCTGAGAATACGATTTTCATTCACACGGAATACCCCTGTGACATTTACTTATAATTTATATATAATTCATAAAAGTGTAATCATCTGGCTCTGTTAACTAAAGATGAAGAAAAAGAGATCTGAAAAGCAAACTGGCGAAACTTGAAGAAAATTTTCACCACAAACTTTTGAAATCAGATCAAGAGTAACAGAAAAAAGTGTGTAAGCAAAGAAAATTAGAAAATTAAGCACACAAAATAATCTCAAAAAGAGATTGAAGAAGAAAATTGAAACTTGAAATCTGAATAAGCCTTAGGTAATCAAAAGGAACTTTTGTCTGGCTTTTTCGCTATATTTAGCTCCTGCCACTTGAGCCGGAGTAAGATTATTGAGCGAAGAATGCGGTTTAACAAAGTTATAAAAGCAAACAAAAAGAGCAATGAGTATGTTGGCAGATTCAAAAGACTTAAAGCCTCTTTTGGGTTTGTACCAAGCTTTAAACTGTCCGTTAAAGGCTTCAATGGGATTATTGTTAATCAGATCCTCAAAGCTTTCGACTTGGATGAAATCGAGATCAGGAAAGAACCTGCGAGCGGGTTGTTGGTAAGCATAATAGCGATCCATAATAACAGCTTCCCGAGGTTTACCAAATTGTTCTTTGCAGCTATGTAACAAAGTATGAGCAGCGGTAGAATCTCTAAATTCAGAGATATGGAAATCTAAGATGACTCTGGTTTCAAAATCTAAAGCAAACCACACATAATAATTCTTGCCATTGATTTTGATATAAGTTTCATCGAAGTGCCATTCATCAGAATCAGCAAGATTAAGTTGTTTCTTGTACGGATTGACAGCTTGAATTATAGCGGGAGCAAATCTCTTACACCACTTATGGATAGTGACATGTGAGATTTTGATGTTGTGAACTAACCAAAGGTGTTGGCTAATCTTTCTCAAAGTAGAATTGTCAAAGAAATAAAGAGTAAGAGCAGTGAAAACAAGATAAAAAGGATGTCTCATGCGTTTCATAGTAAACTCTTCTAAGTTAATTTGGCTGGAAGAAGCAGGCGGAATCTCAACTAACTTAGGCACGTTGAAACCATGGTAACACTTCTTATCGCCACATCTGAAGTTAGAATAGAACTGATATTCATGATGCAGGAAGGTAGCTTTCCCGCATTTAGGACAAGGAGGATATTTCCTGTAAGTAGTTCTTGATTTAATAGGTTTCGCAGGAGCCCATTGTCTTTTACAAGATTGACACTGAAACTTTTGATATCCGTCTTTATCTTTGCCAAAGCGATGAAGATTATTAGAAAAACAGCGAGGGCAAATGAGGTTAAATGATGAGTTATTTGATATACTTTTCATGAGATCTGAATTGTCCTTTCTCGGAGGTAAATGTTGTTTGGGAAAAAACATTCTACCAGAGGCTTTTCAGATCTCTTTTTAATTTTTAAGTTAACAGAACAAATCATCTGAATTGGAGACTTAGTTATGTGTATTTGGCATGAAGATGCGGATAATTTTAGAAGAGGTGATTCCGCACTGGATATCGTATTTCGAAATAATATCGTTAATAGTTATTTAAATAGCACAAAAAAACTTGGTATAGCAGCAACCAAAGGTCAAGGAAAAACATTCCTAATAAAAGCAAAACGGAACATGTTGCAAAATACGAAAGATTGTGAAGATGATACCGAATCAGTAGTCTGTTTTCCTAAAGACTCTACAATGGTAGACACATTAAATAAAACAATTAAACCTATGATTTTTAACAGTAGAAATAAAAGTCTATTTGACAGGTATCAGAACTGGGTTACTTTGTGGCTATTTAGTATAATTGCGACCATTGTCTGTTCAGAAGAGTTCAGACATCTTTATAGAGCCCAAGATTTTAAGTCTTTTTCTGATGACGTGCTTTTTATGCTAAATATAAGGATAAATGATAACGGGCAAGTAATATATAAGAGCAATTATGATAATTCGAACAACAAGCCAAGTACTGTATTTACTGTTCTGATTCAGCAAGATAGAGAAACATTATTGAAAGTTATTAATGAAACGTGTAATGTAATTCTTTTACTTAGCAGAATTAATAGTGGAGTCTATTTCTTCATTGACAAGGTAGATCAAGCTTTTTCAGAAGATGTTTATGATGTTTATGCATTCAACGCTAGTAAAAATAGTGCGAAACGAGCAGTAAACGCATCATATTGGCAATTTTGTCAATATGCACTTGCTGATGCAGCCTATCAAATTTATTTACAGAACAGCCATATTAAGGTTTTTTATACGATACGATTGGAAGCAATTTTAGATTCTCACAAATTAGTAGGCAATACAACAAGAAATATTGAGTCTTTTCTTGTAGAGCTATCTTATAGTAAAAATGATTTGTTCAAAATGTTTTGTCTATATGTAGAAAATGAATCTGACAATTGCCTAGCTGAACATTCATTAAAAAAATCAAATCACGAGAAGGCGATGTTTGGTTTCAATGAGATTAAACATTCTACAATTTCTGATGTTGTTGAAGGCACATTTGACTATATTTATCGCCATTCGCTTCGCAGGCCATGTGATATTATGTTTATTTGCAAATACATCTATCTTGCAAATCCCAAAGACTTAACTCTAAATATCTTTAGAAGGACTGTCAATGATAGTGCAAGAAGAATGCTCGAAATGTACTTAATCGAAGTAGAACCCTTTATGACCTTAGATAATAATACAATAAATCTTCTGTTAAAAATGTTAAACACAAATATTTTTGATTCAAGTTATATGAGACTTGTATGTGAAAGATTCAATACTGAGTACGGTAATATTTCTAGTTGTAATAAGGATTGTGAATTTTGTCAATACACACACCCTTTCTCTGCTTTACAGAACATAGGTCTACTTGGTTACTTGCGAAAAAGTGAGGATAATCTGGTAGCTAGGCAACAATTCTTACCAATTGGGGAAAGTAAACTTAAGTTAAATGAACATGATTTACAGAATTCACGATTATTTATGTTACATCCTTGTTTGCGTGATAAAACAAAAAATGCTAGAAGACAAATCAATAAGGCTTTTTCTACATGCAAATATACCATTGTTGGAGAAGGTGTAGAATTAGAGGAGAACACGATAATAAATATTGAAGAATCATTACATGAGTTAAAAGAGCAACTTAATGATGACAAAGTTTTTGTATCCTCGACCATTGAGGATTTAATAAACGAAAGAGAAGCGACAAAGTTAGCTCTAATAAAAAAGCATTTATATCCAATTATGAGTGAACAGCCGAATTTTCGTTATGGTTATAACGATGTTGATTCACATGATCATTGCATTGATGAAATGTTGAAATGTAAAGGTCTAATTTACATTATTGGTTCTAAATATGGTGGTGATTATTCTGGCGACAAATATGTTGAATTTGCAAATAAAATTGTTGAACTTTCAGGTGGACGTATTCAAAGGCCATCTATATCGCTTATGGAGTTCTTTGTAGCGCGTGCTAATAATATGCCCTATCATATCTTCGTATCTGAAGAGGTGATCAGAGAAAAGCAAGAGCAAAAATCTGGGAATAATCATTCAATCGTGTGTGACGAACGGGTTTTCCATATTATTAATTTTGTTAACCATCTTAAAGATGGCAACCGGAGAAAGGGTAACTGGTTCTTAACTTATAGAGATGCGGACCACTTGAGTCAAATGGTGGTACAAACCTCATCAACAGTATTAACTGAGAAAAAATAGATTGAAATAATGAGCTCTAAATATTGAACAATTTTAATATTCTTTTTCACGAGGGCTGAAAGTGTGGAAAAAAGCAGTAAATTTCGGTTTTTTATATAATTAGGTAACATACGTATACTTGAAAGTAATATTAGCCATTTTACTTCTGAAAACTACGATGGGATGGAGTCGCTGTTTGAACGTAACCGTCAAACCTATCGGCGTCTAGCCAATGGAAATCGCGCTTTCAGAAGGTCAGTGGCTGAACTGAACCCAAAATGTTGGACAGTTCTGGTAATTATCAACTATGCTGAATTTCTCATTATGGCCCCTTTATATCCTCTGGTTCAGTCGTGGAATCTTTCTTCGCTTAAGAACCAATTCACATAAAATCTAGCGAAAGTCTGCTTATCATATGATTGATGTTGTCGGGAACCGTTTGCAGGCCGGCCGGGAGTTTAGCATGATCTTGTACAATGAGTCTTGCACAGGCAGATTGCAGACCCAGTCCTAAGTCCATAATCTCAATCGGATTGCCATCTGCGGCAGATAAATTCAGGGGATGTGCTTTTTGCAGTAAATAAACAGTTTTGTTCATGAATGTTATGGCTTCAATTCCGGGTCGCAAATTGACTACTGAATCAGCTGCATCGATGAGTCCCTGCCTGTCAATCTCAAAACTATAATGTCCGGCGTTTGCCAAAATTGCACCATGTTTGAAGTTGGTGATATGTTTTTCATTGATGACATTGAACTTTCCGGTAATGGTGATAATCACATCTGCTGCTGTAATGAGGTTTGTTAAATCACCGGTAATGTGTCCGTCGGCTCTTGCTTTCAACAGCAAAACAGGATCGATGTCGTAGACCATAGTTAAGGCGTCAAATGCTTTAAACTTTTCAGCGACACCTTTACCGCAATTGCCGTAGCCGAGTATGAGTATTTTTTTCCCGCTGACGAGAAGGCTTGTTGCCCGCATGAATCCGTCAACAACAGACTGACCTACACCAATATTATTCTCCAGCATTTTTTTCACCGGAGAATCATCAATCACTATGACCGGATAATTTGGCACAATGCCTGCCTGTTCAATCAGCAATTTTCCTGTACGGGTTTCTTCGTTTGCTCCGAGGGGCAACCAGGGAGGTTTATGCTCTGCATGAGCAAGGATAAGGCTCGCACCATTATCCAGAAAAAGATCAATTTTCTGACTCATTACTTGAGCTAAGTATGCCTTATGATCCTCCATTGTGTCTGACTCACGGCCAAACACATTTAAGCGATCTAAATTTGCCAGGTAAGCAGCAGTATCAGCTTTTGTTGTTCCGATATTTCCGACCAGGAAAATTTGTTCTGCACCGCCCAGCAATAGGCCTTCAATCCAGTAGGCAGTTTTCGGTTCAATATGGAAACAGCAAGCAATTGTTAAGTCCTTGAAAGGTTTTTCTTTTGCAAATTCAGCATTCAGGTGAGTGATGATCGGCATATTTGCTCTGAACCAGTGCATCCTGTTTTGACCTTCGCCGGCCAGATCAATATTGTCTACAATAGATTTCATTAGTCTTCCTCCCAACACGGCCAAAGAAGCACCTGATCAGGCCTTTGCACCCTTTGTCACTGTTCAGTATAATGTGATGTAAATTTAGTTGAAAGGACAAATGTCCGTTTGCGAAACAGCTAAATGTGTATTTGTTACTTTAAAAGTGGTCCAAAAAACAGTTGATAAAAACAAAATGCGGTTCCGGCGCAAAACCGGAACGAATCAGGAAAAAGTATTTCTGTGAGCAAAAGTATCTCTATGGGGAAAAGTATGTTTATGAGCAAAAGTATCTCTATAAGCAAAAGTATCTCGATGAGCATTGTTACCGGTAAAGGATAAATTTTTATGACCGAGCAACAGGCACTTTCCTTGTCACCATGTCACCCCTGAAATTGTAAAGGATAATTAATTATGACCAAGCAATCCTTAGAACTTAAAAGAAAATATTGTGTAAAGAACGGCCTGGAGGATGTGTTTTCTGAAGAACTTCTCTCCTCAGTCAATTTGCATCGTTTTGCCGAACATGAATATATTTGTCACAAAGGTCAGGCGATTGATTATTTTCACATAATATTAGAGGGACGTTGCAGTGTTATTCCGTTTTCTGAAAGCGGAAAGCAGTTCATCATGTCCTATATCGGCCCCGTCAGTTTCATAGGAGATATCGAGTTCTTTATCGGTTGTGATGCACTCCACAGCGTTAAAGCTAAAACCAATGTGATCACTCTGGCTATTACTCGCGAAATCTTTTTTGGAAAAGCATTGAATTCCGTACCTTTCTTGCAACTCATATGTAAAAGTTTAGCTGAAAAAGTATATTCAAGTTCGCTTTCACATTCGAGTAATATGTTATTCCCGATCAATAGTCGCCTTTCCTCATTGCTTTTGGAATTGAGTAAAGATCAGCAGTCGTCAGCAATAGTATTAAACATGAATGAGACCGCATTACTACTCGGCATTTCAACCCGTCACCTGAGGAGAGTTATTAAAAGTTTTGAAGATGAAGGAATCATCCGCAGGGAAAGCAGACGTGTTGTGATTCTTAACGAACAAGCATTGAGAGATCAGATTGTCTCTTAACAATTGTATTGTTCATTTCAATTTTACAAATTAATTACAAAAACAGGACAAATGTCCGCACATTTGGCAGCCTGATCCTGTAATCTGGAAATATCTTGAGTGTGATGAGAGATTTCTCGGTTATTACGGGAGGTTGTATAGATGAACATAACCATGCTCGGCGTTGGAAATGGCTTCTCACCGAAAGTTTATGACAACAATGCTTTGATTGAATATGACGGACACTGTACGCTGATCGATTGCGGTACGACGGCATGGTGGAGTTTAGATGCACTCTCCGGAAAGCGGGAAGAAATTGACTCGATTTTCATCACTCATTTACACTTTGATCATTCAGGCGGTTTAGAATCTGCCGCCCTGTATTCACGCTATATCACCCAGAAAAAAATCAGATTAATTTTGCCGGCAGAAATCGAGCAAAAAGTATGGAACGACACCCTGAAAGATAATATTCAATACGAGGCCGAGGGTATTAAAGGGCTCAGAGATTACTTCGAAATATGCACTCCAAAAGAGAATGAAACATTTCCTCTGTGCGGAACATTGAAAGCCAGATGGTTCAGGACGAAACATGTGGAAGGCAAGTTCAGCTGCGGTTTGGTCATTGATGACTACTTTTGCTACACATCGGATATGATATGCGATTTGCCATTGCTTTTGAAGTTGGTACAAGATGGCGTGTCGGTAATCTTCCATGATTGTCAGCTTCATGGTAAGGCAGTTGTGCATGCGGATTTTAATGAGCTCAAGAAATATCCTGATTTTCTGCAAGAAAAAATGTTTCTGATGCATCACGGTTTGCCTGATGAAAGTCAGGCTCCGGACAGCGGGAAGATGAGATTTGTCTATCAGCATAGATTGATGAAATTCGGAGGAACTGAAGATGATGAACATAATCGAAAAAACTAAAAAATTTATCCGGGATAAACAAATGGGGGAATCGAGCGGTCATGATTGGTGGCACACCTTGCGTGTATATCAGATGGCCGTACATCTGGCAGGAACCGTCAGTGAGCCTGTCGACATGGAAATTGTCGAACTGGCTGCCCTGCTTCACGATATTGAAGATTGGAAATTCCACGATGGTAATGAAGATGCCGGCCCTGATGCGGCAGAAAACTGGCTGGAATCGTCAGGGGTGCCGGGTGCAAAAATCAGACACATCCGGAAAATTATCCGGGACCTGTCCTATAAAGGCAGCGATAGTGTACCCATGACCAGCATTGAAGGAATGATTGTTCAGGATGCAGATAGATTAGATGCGGTTGGTGCGATAGGTATTGCCAGATGTTTTGCTTTTGGCGCAAAAATTAACAATGAAATCTTCAATCCTGAAATACCGGCAAGAGTCAACATTTCGGGAGAAGAATATAAAGATCATTCCCAAAAAACAACAGCAATTAATCATTTTTTTGAAAAGCTGTTTGTTCTGAAGGATTTATATAACTTGGAAGAAGCAAAGAAAATAGGGTTGGAGCGACATCTTTTTATGAAAAATTTTGTCAAACAACTTTTAGAAGAATGTAAAGCGGAGAATACCCGGCAATATGAATTGCTGAGTGAAGTCTGATCTGTTTCGGAAATCGAATTAAACCGGGTCATCTGAAAATCAGGGAAATTAACATAAAAAAATGAAAATTAAGGAGATTAACATGAAAAAAGTAATTAGTATCTTATTAATTATAACCGTGATCATTGCGCTATTTACAGGATGTGGCAATGATAAATCCTCTGAACAGGATAAAACGGAAAAAAAGACAGAAGAACCAAAGGAAAAATCGGATGCTTCAAAAACTGATGAGGCAAAGGAAGAAGTAAAAAAGGAAGAAGTAGAAAAGGAAGAAGTAGAAAAGAAAGAAACGAAAAAAGAGGAACCGGCAGAAAAAGAAGAAACAAAAAAAGAGGAACCTGCCACAAAAGATTATAAAATTGCTATGGTTGCTGCCGGTGTATTCGGTGATCAGGGAATGAATGATGCACTGCTTAACGGTATGAACATATTTACTGAAAACACAGGCATACTGGTAGATTCTGTGGAAATTTCAGATTTTTCCGATCATGCTATCAATGCGAGAAATTTTGCCCAACAAGGCTATGATGTAGTTCTCATGGGTGGTCCTGTTTCTGAAATTATGCCGGAAATTGCTGCTGAATTTCCGGATACCCATTTTATTTTAAATAAAGGTACGATCACAGATATGGACAATGTAACATCCGTTCAGTTTAATGAAGCCGGTGGCGGTTTTCTGTCAGGAGCATTTGCCGTCATCATGAGCAAGGAATTAGGTGTTGAACCAAAAGTCGGCTGGGTTGGTGGTGAGAGAATACCGGATCTTGAAAAGGCACGATATGCATTTTCTGCTGCTGTTGAATATATGGGTGGTGAATGTGATGTCGTCTATGTAGGCAGCTTCACCGATATAGCCAAAGGTAAAGAGATTGCTATGCAAATGTATAACGACGGAGCAACTTTTGTCCAAGCTTATGCAGGGGGTGCTTCAAATGGTGTCTATCAGGCAGTTGAATCGGTTGAAGGTGAAAAGTATGCCTTAGGTTGTGCTACAGGGCAATTCCATCTTTCGCCTGACAAAATTCTGGCTTCATCTGTTGTTATGTATGATCAATACTTCTCAAATATGTTAGAAGAGTATGTTGAAACAGGAAAAATTGATTCCGGTTTGCAGATCGCAAATATCGAAACCGGGGGTACCGGTTTGTTGTATTCGCCTGAGATAGGGGATATGATACCGGACTCTGTAAAAACTCAAATTGAAGATCTGAAAAATCAAATTATTGACGGAACGTTAGTTGTTCCGACCAATGAAGAACAATATAACGAATTGATTAAAGACTAGTTTAAGGGAAGAAACCGCCGGATTCAGCAGTTACCGGCGGTTTCTGTTTTATGTATGTAACCTCTTATCCGGCAGGATGCAAGTCCTTGGTATGAGAAAAGGAAATAGAAGATGAAACCAGCGGTTGTAATGAAAGGTATTACCAAACAATTTCCACTTGTCTTAGCAAATGACAATGTAGATTTTGAGGTCATGTCCGGTGAAATTCATGCTCTTGTAGGCGAAAACGGGGCGGGAAAAAGTACCTTGATGAATATTCTCTATGGACTCTATGTCCCGACCGAAGGGGAAATTGAAATATTTGGTCATACTGTTAAGTTACGTAATGCATTGGATGCGATCGAAAATGGTATCGGTATGGTTCACCAGCATTTTATGCTGATTCCCCGGCTTTCTGTTGCTGAAAACATTGTAATCGGTAAAGAACCGCGCAAAAACATTTTTTTCTATGACCACGAAGAGGCTGTTAGAAGAATAGAAGCCATCTGCCGGGAATACTCAATTTTTGTTGACGCCAGAGCGCGAGTATCAACAATCTCGCTGGGCATGCAACAACGTACTGAAATAGTGAAGACACTTTATCACGGGGCGGAAATTATTATTTTAGATGAGCCGACAGCGATCCTGACTCCCCAGGAGATTGAAGAGCTGGGAAACGTTTTGCAAACACTGAAAAGTTTAGGAAAAACTATCATAATCATTACCCATAAGCTTGAAGAGGTTATGAAGTTCAGCGACAGGGTTACCGTTCTGCGCCAGGGTAAGAAAGTCGGAACGATTGATACCGACTCCGCCTCTATATCTATGATTACGCAGATGATGGTGGGCAAAGATGTGTCTTTAGGCGGTCACAGGCAAAAAGCTTTGCATGAAAATGAAGATGTAGTTTTGAGCGTTAAAGATTTATCGGTCAAGAGAGAAGCCAAAAAGGAACTGGCAGGGATTTCCTTTGACCTGAAACAAGGTGAAATCCTGGGTATATCGGGAATTGACGGGAGCGGTCAGACAGAACTGGCCGAAGCCCTTGCCGGAGTAAGACCTGTTTTGAGCGGTCAAGTTGTGTTTAAGGGCAAGATTATAACAGACAGCACTATTTCAGAACGTAAGCAGGCCGGGATTGCTTTCGTTCCGCAAGACAGACACAAGGACGGTCTGGTTCTGAACATGTCCGTTGAGGACAACCTTATTTTAGGGCAACAAGGGAGTGAGCGATTTTCAGCAAAAGGGAAAAGACTGAATCGCACTCAGATTAAAGAAAATGCAATAACAAAGATCGAATCATTTGATATAAGAACGCCCGGGGATACAGCGTTGGTTTCTACACTATCAGGCGGTAATCAGCAGAAAATTGTTGTTGCCAGAGAAATCGGTGATGAAATTGACTTAATAATTGCTGATCAGCCGACACGTGGCATAGATGTGGCTGCAATTGAATTTATTCATGAAATCCTGACGGAAAAAAGAGACAGAGGAAGTGCGATCATACTTGTTTCTATGGAATTGGATGAGGTGTTTATGTTGAGTGATCGGATTGCTGTAATGCATGAGGGTAAAATTGTTGATATTGTCGATCCTGCGAAAACAACAAGAGAGATGATTGGTCTGATGATGCTCGATAAAGCTCAAGGTAAAGCTGAAAATAAAGCTGAAGCTGAAAATAAAGCTGAAGCTGAGGATAAAACTGAAGCTGAAGATAATGCATGAGATAATGCATGAGATAATGCAGGAGATAAAGCTGAAGCTGAAGATAATGCATGAGATAATGCAGGAGATAAAGCTGAAGCTGAAGATGATGCTGGAAGGGATATTTAATGCGTTTGCAGATACATAAGAAAAGGACTGAACTGTTAATTAGTATTGTTATGCTGTTAATCATATTATTTGTGGCTCTGGCCGTTGCTGCTATCATGATTTTAGCAACGGGCAAGAACCCGTTTTTGGCATATTCTGCACTTCTGCAAGGCGCTTTTGGCAGTCTGTCAGCCTGGATTAATACGCTTAATAAATCAATTCCGATATGTCTGAGTGCTTTTGCCATCTCTATGTCGCAAAAGGGCGGTACATTTAATTTAGGTGTCGAGGGGCAGCTCCTGATGGGAGCATCAGCGTGTGCACTGGCTGGTATTTACGTGACCAATCTACCGCCGGTCTTGCATATTACGATTTGTTTATCGGCCGGGATGCTGGCGGGCATGCTCTACAGTCTGTTACCAACCATTTTATATATTAAGCGGCAAGTTAATCTGCTTGTTGTGTTTTTGTTGATGAATTCGATTGCCGTTTACCTATTGCAGTATTTTGTCCTGGATTTATTTGCGTCAAGTAATTCCTTAGTACCGTCAACTGATGCTATTCAGGAAACTGCAGAACTGCCTTATATCGTGAAAACCCCGAATAAGTTGTCGGTGGCCTTTCTTTTCGTAGTCCTGTGTGCTGTACTTTTGCACTATTTCTACAATAAAACTGTGGCAGGCTTTGAAATGCAGGTGACAGGATTAAACAGGCGTGCCGCCTATGTGAGCGGTATTAATACAAAAAAATATATAGCAATTTCTTTGCTTGTCGGCGGTATCCTGGCCGGCTTAGGCGGGAGCTTGGAAATTCTGGGCAATCATCATCGCTTATATGTCGGTTTTTCGCCCGGTTTTGGCTACGACGGCATTCCCATTGCATTATTGTCAGGTGGTAATCCTGTTGCCGCAATTGTTGGCAGTTTGTTATTCGGTGCTTTGCGGGCGGGATCGGTGAACATGCGGGCGGTTGCCGGTGTTTCTGATGAGGTTGTTTCGATTATTCAAGGCTTGCTGATTATTCTGGTTGCCAGTCAATACATAATCAAATTTATACTGAACAAAATATTTTCTCGAAAGGAATTAACGTAATGGATGCGGCTTTTGTCGTCATGATTTTATTATCGGTAATGCGTCTTTCTACCCCCACTTTTGTTGCCGGAATGGGCAACATGTTTTGTGAACGGGTCGGGATTTTAAATTTGGGGAGCGAAGGAATGATGATCAGCGGTGCCTTTTTCTCCGTTCTGGGTTCATATCTGTCCGACAACGCATGGATAGGTGTACTTTGCGGAATGGCGGGGGGGTGCTGTTGTTGCTCTGATTCATGGTGTGGCTTGTATTGAATTTGGTGCGGTACAGGCAATATCCGGTCTGGGACTGAATATGCTGTCGATTGGATTAACCTCATTCCTCTGTTCTGCTATCTTCGGCAGCAAGATTTCACCTAATGTTCCTGCACTAAATAATAGTGAGTGGGCAAAAAACATTCCCGGTATCGGTACGTTTCTCTTTCAGCTGTCGCCGCTGATTTTCGTAGCGCTGATTATTGTTATAGTTTCTTACGTAGTCATTTTTAAGATGCCGGTTGGTTTGCGTATTCGTGCCATTGGTGATGATTCGAAAACAGTAGAAACTTCCGGTGTCGATGTTTGGAAAATTAAATATTTTGGTGTTCTGATGTGTGGTCTGATCTGTGGCCTGGCCGGAAGCTATATGGCACTAGGGCAATTAGACCGGTTTGTTACAGGTATGACCAGCGGCAAGGGTATGCTGGCTGTGGTGGCAGTAAAAATGGGCCGGTGGAATCCCTTGGGCATTCTTGGGACAGCCCTGCTCCTGGGTTTATTTGATGCGATTCAACTTCAACTTCAATTTGTCAGTGTCGTAAAAATACCGCCGGAGCTTATTCAAATTTTACCTTTTGTAGCAGGCATTGTAGCTATAAGTCTCCAGTCAAACGAAGATGAACGCCCGACGGCATTGGATATGCCATATATCCGAAATAAATTTAAACTGTAATCAGCGAACTCCTGCATTCTTTTTTCTCACTCGATTCTTAGATTTGACGAAGATGTCAGAAACTATGACTGAGGTGCTAAAACAGAGACCGTTGCTTGATTTATCACATGTATCACATGTATTACATGCATTGATGGTTAAAGAGCATATGACAAGATTACGAGTAAGTAAGCTTGATCTTGAATCATACAACAAAGACTATGAGAAGGCTAAAAAGGTCGCAGAATTTGGAAAAAGTCCCGGGTATTACATGTTTTACTACAGGAAGCTTGATTGTGTTGCCCCTCTAGCGATTCAAAATTTGGATTAATCAATTATCTCATCTTCTTATGTACTGAAGATTACTTTATGGCAAAAGTTATCCGAAATATGGTAGATTTACAAGTTCCGAATGAGGTTGTCAATATTATGCCGTTTATATGGGATACTACTCCAATCAGAGATACGAAAGTATTGGCTGATAAATTTATTCTGAACAATTGGAAATGTATTCCTGATTTATTATCTCCCGAGTATAAATTCAGGTAAAAACATAATTTCTGAGTATGACAACTTGAGATCACAAATCGCAACCTCAAGTTGATATAATAGAACTGGTTACATAATGTTACCGCTTATGGAAATCATAAGGTGTAGATTCTCGACACTGTATGTCGAAAATCTTTTTGGGCAAGGAGAAGAAGACTTATGACATTTGACGATATAGTTTCAACAGACCCAATAGAACTGCGCTATGTGAATAGCGGAGATTTGTTACAGGATGCTAAAGCTATTATAGAAACATCAAAAGAAGTGGCATATGCATCAGTAAATTACACTTTGGTTATGAGGAACTGGCTTCTCGGCAAGCGTATTTCGGGGGACGATTTGGATGGAAATCGAGCAGAATACGGAACAGAAACAATAAAGTCGCTGGCTAAAGAGTTAAAAAAAGAATATGGAACCGGATTTGATCCGAGCAATCTTTATCGTTTCGTAAAGTTTTATGAATACTATCCAAACATTTTCGACACACCATGTCGAAAATCTCGCATACTATCGTGGAGTCATTATCGTATTTTGATCCAAGTGCATGATCAGGAAGCACGAGAGTGGTATGAAAAAGAGGCTTTGGCAGAAGCGTGGAGTTTCAAAACACTTCAACGTAATATTTCTACACAGTACTATTATCGCCTTCTTAAATCTCAGGATAAGCGTCCAATAAAGAAGGAAATGCAAACTTTGACCTCAAAGTATCAGCAAGACAAATTGGAGTTCATCAAAAATCCTGTTATTGCCGAATTCTTAGGGGTTTCTAGAGATATTAGCTATCTTGAATCTGATCTTGAGCAGTTTATTATCGACAATTTACAGAAATTTATTATGGAACTCGGGAAAGGCTATGCTTTTGTTGGCAGACAACAACATGTTCAGACTGAGAAAGAGGACTACTTCATCGATTTGGTCTTTTACAATTACATACTAAAATGTTTTGTTCTGTTTGATTTGAAAACAGGAAAAATTACACATCAGGATGTCGGTCAAATGGATATGTATGTCCGAATGTATGATGAACTGAAACGAAGTGAGGGAGATAATCCGACGATCGGTATCGTCCTCTGTTATGATACAGATGAAGATATTGCGCGCTATTCAGTGATGCATGGGAGTGAGCAGCTGTTTGCGGTGAAATACAAGTTGTATCTTCCGACAGAAGAGGAGCTGCGAGCTGAGATCGAAATGCAAAAAACCTTGTTTTATCTACAACAGCAGGAAAAAGAGTTAGAGAAAAAGGATTAGGAAACACACCACTGCTAAGTGACAGACATATTAAAAATTGTAGAGATAGTTTATATTAAATAAACTGGAAGTGGAATGGGAGAAAAAATCGAAAGATCATACGGATTATTGTGAACAGAACAAAAGTGAGCTGCCAAAAAACGCCTGTTTTGAACGATTTCGTACCGGTTGAACAATCGGATAAGAAGGGTGAGAATAGTAGCGAGTAGTTTCTTTATAAAATAGTTTAATTTTAAGCTCTAGTCGAAAGATTAGAGCTTTTATCGTTTGACCGCTACGCAAAAATGCAACGTAAAAATTTGCGTTGCAAGTTAACGTTTGCTTTGATGCGATAAATTCGCGGAGATGTAGCAGATGAAAATAATTTCAGAATTATTGACATGGTTAAGTTTGGCAATAATATCAATGAGTTCAGGGAAAGAGGCTTAAGTGAAAATGCTTCTGTTGTGTTAAAGGCAATGCCTGACAAACAGGAATTAAGCAGATTAGAAATTGAGAAGTTAACCGGATTTGATAAACACAAAAGTATAAGAGCATTAAATCAATTAACGGAAGAGAATTTAGTTAAAAAAGTGGGCCAAGGAAGAGGAACTAAATATATAAAAATCTAATTCGAAATAATATTAATTGTTAAATGACTGATACGACCACCCGGATGAAAAAACGAGCAAAACACTAAATTAACTTTATTTCAAACATCCACAGAATGGATCTGTTTTGATCGGTACAAAATCTTGATAATAAAATTCACCCCGAATTATACCGGCCTCGAAAAGTTGGACCAAAGATAAGGGGTGTATTTTTATATCAAAAATGAAGGAATATGGAATACTTACGACATTTACTAAGACAGGAATTTATAATCTATATTTGCAGGAAAAATAAATCCATAAATACAGGAATTAAGATGGAAATACGAGGCAAAAATGAATCGAATTCAATGACTATGCTTTAAAATTTACCATTCGATGTGATCGTAACCTTGACAAGTTATGTACAGACGGACATAATTTAAGTATACATAGGCTTTTATTATGTTATAGCCTATAATTAGTAAAATTTCAATAGAGGGCTCTTTAGAGTAAAGTAATCATAGGCTTTATAGTAAAATTCGCCTATATTTACAATAATCAGAGGATTTCGTTATGATCTACACATATAAAGAGTGCATGGAAAAATGGTTATCAAACTATCAGATAAAAAAACAGATCGCAGAGGGGAATCTGTTTCAGATCGAGAAGGGGTTATACTCCGATACACCGGATGTGTCTACCCTTGCGGTTATTTCTGCAAAGTATCCGAAGGCAATCTTCACTATGGACAGTGCCTTTTACTATCATGGGTTGACTGATGTGATTCCGGATGAATATCATATAGCAACAGATAAACACTCCTTTTATCTCAGTGATAAACGTATACACCAATACTATATCCCGTCAGACATTCTGAATATCGGAGTTACCACGATGACACGAAGAGATGCTACTTTTAAAATCTACGACAGAGAAAGAATGCTGATTGAGCTCCTTCGTTACAAAAACAAGCTGCCCTTTGATTATTATAAAGAGATTCTTGGAAACTACAGAAGTCTGATCTTTGAGCTGGATATCGAACGCATACAGGAATATGCTGATACGTTTCCCAAATCTAAGATGATCAGTGAAGCTCTGGATGCGGAGGTGTTTTGATGGTGACGATCAGAGAGATGATATGGCATGGAAATATCCGACGTCTTGAAGAAGCTTTCTTCCTTCTTGGAAGCATTGTAATATGAGATAAAAACTTGAACATATTACATTTAAAAATAAATACGGAAAATCCTATATGGAATGGCATCATTTGATTCCTTGTACCGTAAATAACGCAAAAGAAATCTGGGAGAAAATAAACAGAAATCATGTATTTAAATTAAAAACAACCAAAGCTTCGTCTATAATTGAAACAAGTAAACAAATCTTTGTAAGTTTCAAACATAATCGAAATATCAGATGTTCTGTCCTACCACAACATAAGAGATGTAGATTTATTCAAGAGGATACTTAATTTTACGATTGAAAATATTGGTCAAACTTTTTCTGCAAACAGTATAAAAAACTATCTGAAAAATAAATCGATAAAGGTTTCTGTTGATACAATTTTAAATTATTTAGAAATGTGCAGGCAAGCATTTATAATCGATAAGGTACCCAGGTACGATTACGTTGGCAAGAAAATATTAAAAATTGATGAAAAATATTTTATCAATGACCATGGTTTCAGAGAGGCTATTGGATTTTCGAATATAAAAAATATCGAGCGAACACTGGAAAATATCGTTTATAACGAATTAAAATCCTGGTCTTATGATGTAAAAATAGGAAAAGTAAAGGAATATGAGATAGATTTTATTGCAAGCAAAAACAAAGAAATAGAATACTACCAAGTTTCCTACCTGCTGGAATCTGAAAAAACAAGAGAAAGGGAATTCGGAGTCTATAAGTATATATCAGATAATTTCCCTAAATATGTATTATCAATGGATGAAAATGATTTTAGTCAAAATGGAATCCGGCATAAGAACATAATCAAGTTTTTGCTGGAAAAATAGAGAAGTAAAAGTGTGGTGAAATGGTGCAGAAATGCAAGTGTTTCAAGGTGCTTTAAAGTCTTATGTAAAACAAAAAGACAAGAATTTACGTAATTTAATGCAATACGCAGATGCTTTTAATGTGAGTTCGATCCTAAGACCTTATTTGGTGGCACTTCTTTAGTAATTAAAAAAGCAAGACAATAAATAATATAACCTGTAATCATACCAAATGATAACTTGCTGTTGCGTTCACACGGAGCAATGGATATAATATACGTGTAGATACAACAAAGGCGGGGTGATTAAATGGATTACATGAAAGAAATCATGGATCAACTTAATAAAAGTGGGGGAATCATTACCTCTCTACAACTAAGAGAGAGCAATATACCTACTGTATATCTGACGCGTTTGACCAGGGAAGGAAAGCTAAAGAGGATTGAACGAGGAATTTATATGTCAGAAGATGGTATTTATGATGAGCTATTTATTTTGCAGACCCGATATCCTAAGATTATTTTTTCCTATGAAACTGCTCTTCAGTTGCTAAATTTGACGGATAAAATTCCGGATGAAATTAATCTGACTGTAAATTACAATTATAAATTTAATCAAAAACCAGAGAATGTCCGCATTTATCATGTTAATAATGCCATCCTGAATCTTGGAGTAATTGAAAAAAAGACAAACGCGGGGAATCTTGTAAAGCTATACTCAGCAGAAAGAACCCTTTGTGATTTTATTAAAAACAAGTCAAATATGGATCCTGAGGTTTACATAAATTTTGTAAAAGCTTATCCGAAATATCAGGATAGGGATATTCATGAATTGTTTAATATTGCTCAAAATATGGGTGTTCTTCAAGAAGTTCAGGAAATAATGGAGCTTGTTTATGAATAAAAATAAATTGAATTCGCTGGTGCGAAAGATAAGTAAAGATACCGGAATCGTATACAATTCGATTCTTGCTTATTATTTTATGGAAGATGTTCTCTCAAGGATTTCTAAATCTGATTATAGAAATAATTTTATTTTTAAAGGTGGTTTCTTGTTATCTAATATAGTAGGAATTAGCACAAGAGCCACTGTTGATATAGATTTTATCCTTAAAAACAAAAAACTATCAGAAGAGAATATTGAGAAAATCTTGATTGAGATTTTAAGAAAATCAGAAGATTCTATTAGCTATAAAATTGACAGTATAAAATCTGTTAAAGAACGGGATTTTTATGGTGGTTTTAGAGTCATACTATTAGCTAGCTTTGAAAACATCCGACAATATGTACCTTTAGATATTGCTACAGGAGATATCATTACACCTTATCCAATCAATTACGATTATGTAAGTATTTTTGATCAAGAAATAATTCCTATAAAAGCATATCCTATTGAAACTATTGTTGCGGAGAAAATGGAAACAATATATTCCAGAGGATTCTTAAATAGTCGAAGTAAAGATTATTTTGATCTTTATTTGTTTTGCAAACTTAAAAAAGAAGAAATTAATACAGACATTTTAAAAGAAGCAATAGAAAACACATTTTTCCATAGAAAAACGGAATATGATATTAACAAATTTAAAGAATTGATAAATCAGTTAAATAAGAACCAGATTTTTACTCAAAGATGGAATAACTATAGAAACAAAAATAATTTTGTTGGTAATCTTGAGTTGAAAGAAGTAATTGCTGCGATATTAGAATTACTTCGTTTATTAGAATTATTAGAATAATTTTAAAATGTAAATGATGCTGGAGCGGATAAAATATTTAAAGTTGTTGTAGAATATATTATTTAACGACTATGAGATGAAAGATTTAATCTCATAATCGATAGATCTTGAGAAGATTAATTATATAACAAAAAGTTGCCGTGAAAGCATCATTAGTCTACGGAAAAAACATGCAGATAAATTTGATGAAAATGGAAAATTGAAAGCAGACATTCTATTTACAAGCCCTTCTTCTGCTGCTAGTTTTGTAGGAGGTTCTTCTCTTAACGGTAATACTATGTGGAAAGATATTACGGGTAAAACTTTAAAAGAAATTGATGAAGCAGAATGATTTCAAATTTCATTTACTAAAAACCAAATAAATTGTCTAAAGGGGCAGTGAGAGGATCACGATTCCTTTTGCTATTATTGGTATAATCTCATTCTATTATGTCCATTTATGGTAAATCCTGAAATAAATGGGTCAATGGCCTTCCAAAAGCGCGATTTCCATATCTTTTTTATTTTGCTAGAACCCACGCTAGCTTTCAACAAATGAAAAAATTGCAAGTCTTGAAAGTCTGCGACATAATACTTTCAAGAAATGAAAAATATTATGATCTTGAAAGTGGGGTTATAAAACTATGAAACTTATAGAACTCCCTCAATTGGAAGAATATTTAAAAGAGGGCGGATTAGCGGGATCGTATTTATATAAGAACGAAAAAGATGCTACCGCACAAAGAGAGCTTTCGCCCTTTTATATATTTGTTAATGATAACTCGGATATGGTAGTGGTTCCTACTTTAGATTTAGAATAAAAGGCTCAAAAATCATGGCATATAACGAGCTTATAAAAAATTTTAATCGTGTTCGTGACTATATGCGGGAGTTTTATGTCTACGGTTTTAAAAGTCGTGACGAATATACCGGGAAGAGTGCTCGCTCCTACGATAATGAACGTCGCCGTTTGGAGAGTTGGCTGGGTGATTATATGCAGTTCAGGCAGACTCCCGAAGGCAAGAATGTTTTTCTTTCAATAGACAGCCGTTATTCACGATCCAATCCTCTATATAAAGCATGGAAAGCCAAAAGTTTCACCGATGGAGATATTACTCTTCATTTTATACTTTTCGATATTCTGAGTTCACCGGAAATTTGTCTGACGCTGAGGGAAATCACAAATAAAATCGATGATTATTTACTAGCTTTCAGTAAACCCAGAATGTTTGATGAATCGACGGTGCGCAAAAAACTGAAAGAGTATATTTCGGAAGGAATAATATTCTCTGAAAAGCGTGGCAAAACTATGTATTATTGTCGTTCTGATTTTTCATTTTCATGCGATTCAGATATACTTAACTTTTTTTCAGAGGTATCGCCTTGCGGAGTAGTCGGATCTTATCTGATGGATAAGGCAGATGTTCATCAAGAGAATTTTGTTTTTAAGCACCACTATATTACTAATGTAATGGATAGCGAGATAATTTATTCTTTACTTAATGCAATGTCTGAAAAAAGGCAGATTACACTTAAAACTGTAAATCGTTACAAGGAAAGAATAACGGAGAACCATGTCGTACCACTTCGTATAATGGTAAGCGTGCAGAACGGAAGACAATACCTGATGGCCTATGTACCGGGTCATAAGCAAATAACGCCATTTAGAGTGGACAATATCGAATCTGTTAAGATAGATGACGTCTGCACGAGATTTGATGAGCTGCGTGAAGAACTTGACGGTATGCAGCAGTATATGTGGGGTGTGAGCACAAGGAGTAAACCCGGGGAGAGCTTGGATCACATTGAATTCACTGTCAGATATGCAGATGATGAAATACATATTCACGAACGTCTCGAGCGTGAAAAAAGGTGCGGCTTTGTTGAAAGAATTGATGAGAATACCAGTCGATTCAGCGCTGATGTATTTGATACCAACGAGATGATTCCCTGGATTAGAACTTTTATCTGTCGGATTACGGATATCAATTTTTCAAACAAGGAGATTGAAGCACAGTTCAAAAATGACATCAAAGAAATGTATGTCATTTATGGTTTGGAAGACGGCGATAGTGGATGATTTTCAGTGAACTATACAGCACGTACTACAATACGGTTGCCGAAATAATAAAAGCAGCTATTAATCAGCCTCTTAACAAAAGGGAACTCCATGAAATAATTGAGAAGAATGCGTTCGGGGAAAGTATTTTGACTATAGAACCCGCAATAACAGAAGAACGCTGGCAGTTGATATGCTCAGATGGCTCCACACCTATCAAGCATCTGCCGACAATGCCTCTGACCACATTGCAGAAGAGGTGGTTGAAAGCAATATTTGCTGATCCGAGAATAAAGTTGTTTACTGATCAAGTAGCAGATTTACCGGATATAGAACCACTGTTCCGCCCGGAAGACATATATGTATTTGATAAATTTTTTGATGGCGATCCGTATGAGGATGAAAAATATATCAGAAATTTTCGTCTTGTTTTGGATGCGATCAAGAACAGATATCCTTTGGATATCGACATAATCAGCCGCAAGGGCAAGCTTAGAAATATAATTCTTATGCCCGATTATCTTGAGTACTCTGAAAAGGATGATAAGTTCAGGCTGATAGGATCCGGCTTGAAATATGATAAAACCGTCAATCTCGGTAGGATTGTAAGTTGCAAACCGTATACAGGAGAATACGAGATTAATCAGAATCAACAAGTTCAGCAGGAAATTCGAATTTTAGAATTTGAACTGGTAGATCAAAGGAAATCCTTAGAAAGGGTTCTGCTACACTTTGCCCACTTCGAGAAACAGGCAGAAAAAATCGATGATAAATATTATAAGGTGACTATCACCTACGACAAAGAAGATGAAACAGAGCTTGTTATCAGGATTCTATCTTTTGGTCCGATGATCAAAGTAACCGCTCCCCGGCACTTCGTGAATCTCATAAAAGAAAGATTAATAAATCAGAAAAGTTGCGAGTAATAGTTGTTCGCAACTTTTTTTCCGTGATAACAAATCGAAATCTCTGTAGAGTAGTGTTCACTAAAGGCACCAACAGCAAAAGCATTTTTAATGATCATCTGGTGTGGTTATCTGAACGAAAACGGTGCCTTGTAATTATTATCTTTATGAGAAGGGGTGAGTTTCATGCTGGAATATATTAAACAAGAAGCCAATATGACATTAACGGAAAATATGGCTGCAACTTTTGAGTCTACCGGTTCTGATTGTCTTGATCTGTTCGCTACAATAGGTGCACTTCGCCGAGCAAGCGATTCAGAAATCATTGCCAGATTTGTTCGTGCATATACCGAGAATGCCGATACAGCTATGAAGCTGCTCTTTTTTGCCAGAGACATCAGAGGCGGGTTGGGAGAGAGGCGTGTATTCAGGGTTGTTTTCAATTGGCTTGCAGTAAATGAGCCTGCAGCTGTTAAGAAAAATCTTGAATATGTGGCTGAATACGGCCGCTTTGACGATTTACTTTCGTTGTTTGATACTCCTTGCGAAAAGGAAATGCTGGAGGTCATCAATAATCAGTTTGTTGAAGACATGAAAGCCATGGCAAAGAACGAAACAGTTTCTTTGCTTGGTAAGTGGTTGCCGTCGGTCAACGCTTCTAATTCGACTACGGTAATTCAAGGAAAGAAAATTGCTAAAGCACTTGGACTTTCTGATGCTGAATACAGAAAAGCTTTATCAGCACTTCGGGCAAAGATTCAAATTTTAGAGAATAATCTTCGAGAAAAAGATTATTCCTTTGATTACGAAAAACAACCCTCAAGAGCGCTTTTTAAATACCAAAAAGCATTTATCCGTAATGATCAAGAGCGCTACGATGCATTTATTAATGCTGTAGTTTCCGGTGAGGCTAAACTCAATGCTGGTAATGTTGCTCCTTATGAACTTATTGACCCGTATCTTATTGAAGGTTGGTCCGGCAGTATGAAGGATATTACCCCTGCAGAAAAAAATGTACTTAATGCGACTTGGGCATCTCTTACGAATTTTGCCGGGGAAGAAAATACTCTTGCGGTGATTGACACGTCAGGTTCTATGTATTGTGATTTCAATCCGGCTCCGGCAGCGGTAGCGTTGTCACTTGGTCTTTATTTTGCGGAACGTAATACAGGTATTTTTAAAGATCATTTTATAGAGTTTTCTGCTCGTCCTCAATTAATTAAAATTAAGGGTGAAACCTTTGCCGATAAATTGAGGTATGTTGTATCTTTCAACGAGATAGCCAATACAAATCTTGAAGCTGTATTTGACTTGATTCTGAAAGCTGCAGTAGAAAACAATGTTCCTCAAGAAGAACTTCCTGCAAAGCTGATCATTATCTCGGATATGGAGTTTGATTATTGCGTGGAGGATGCCTCTGCGGTAAATTTCCAAAATGCTCAGGAGAAATATGCATTATATGGATATAGACTGCCTCAGATAATTTTCTGGAATGTTGCAAGCAGGAATCGTCAACAGCCTGTAACTCAAAATGAGCAAGGCGTGGCCCTGATTTCAGGAGTGACACCTCGCCTCTTCTCTATGGTAGCCGGAGGAATTTTTTCTCCCTATGCTTTCATGATGGATGTGTTAAATAGCGAACGCTATGAAAAAATAACCGCATGAAAAAATGAGCAAAACTCGAAATCACTTTATTTCCACGCTACATAATGATATAATTTGTAGCGCGGAAGTGAGGTGGAAATGAAAAAAACAGATTTACTCACTCAGTTATTAGAAAAAGGGAATGGATATATTAAAACAAGTGATGTTTTAAACTTGGACATCTCGAATTCTTATTTTTATGAATATGTAGCTGATCATTCTCTAATTCGTGTAGCTCGAGGATTATATAAAGCAGAATATGCATGGGACGATATTCTTTACGAAATCAGCACCTTAAATCAACAGGTGTGTTTTTCTCATGAGACTGCCTTGTATTTAAACGATCTTATGGAACGAGAGCCTTTTGAGATTACCGTGACTGCGCCACGTGGATATAATGCTACTCATCTGCGCAAACGTCAGATTCGTGTTTATCAACTTAAAAAACAACTATATTTGCTGGGCAAATCAGAACTTAATACGCCATTTGGCAATAAAGTCAACGCATACAATAGAGAGCGTTCTATTTGTGATTTACTGAGGTATAAAGAAAAAACGGATATTCAGATTTTTCAGGCAGCTTTTAAATTATATTTTGAACGACAGGATAAGAACATTCCCTTATTGATGCAATATGCACAAAAATTTAATTTAGAAGAGACAATGAGAAAATATATGGAGGTACTTTTGTGATCACAGGTTCTAAATGTCGTATTTTGTCAGAAAAAGTCTTTTCAGACTAATTGTAAAAAATCTTGAGTTAGAAATTGAAACAATAACAAAGAAGCATTGTTCGATCCAAATCAAGGAGCGAGAATTCTTATCATTACAGAGTAATAGTATTAAACAAATATAAACAAATCTTGATTAAGACGATAATCAGACGCAAAATTTTACGTCTGCTTTTCGTCTGTTTTGTGGTATACTTCATTTGAAGTGAAATCCAGTTACACTGAAAAAAAGGAGATATCCAATCACCATCACCGATGTTTGGATTATGCGCGAACGATATGAAAGAAAGTAAAAAGTTAGAGCTAAAAGAAAAAATAAACAATACATTTATCAAAACAGTATCTGCTTTTGCCAATTTTAATACCGGTCAAATTATTTTTGGTGTTAATGACTCCGGAGAGATTGTGGGGATTGAAAATCCGAATGCTGCTTGCCTTGCTATAGAAAACAAAATTAATGATTTGGTTAAACCTAAACCGGATTTTTCATTCAGTATTAATAAAAAAACGAACGTAATAACTTTGACAGTAAAAGAAGGTATATTTAAGCCTTATTTATATAAAGGAAAGGCGTATAAAAGAAGTGATACCTCAACTGTTGAAGTTGATCAAATTGAGCTTAAAAGATTAATTTTATTGGGTGAAAATTTATATTTCGAAGAGCTGCCTGTAGAAGATGAAGATCTAAGTTTTCAGTATTTATTTTCAGAGCTTAAGGAAAGATTAGCGATTAAAGGTTGTACAAATGATCTGCTCAAAACTTTAGGATTATTGAATGTTGACGGGAAGTATAATAATGCAGCTGCTCTGCTATCAGATAAAAATGAATTTCCCGGGATAGATATCATTAAGTTCGGTTCCACTATCAATGAAATTATGTATCGAAATTCAATTACTAATGTGTCCGTCTTAGAACAATTAAATCGTGCTGAAAAGATATTTAAAAATTATTACATGATAGAAGAAATCCGGGGAATGAAGAGAGAAAAAAAGTTTTTGGTTCCTTTAGAAGCTTTTAGGGAAACAGTTGCGAATGCTTTGGTGCACAGAACTTGGGATGTAAACTCAAATATAAGAATTGCAATGTATGATGATAAAATTGAAGTGTATTCACCGGGCGGCTTACCTGCAGGTCTTAATGAAGAAGAATATATAAATGGTTTTGTATCCTACTTAAGAAATCCAATAATAGCAAATGTATTTTTTAGATTGGATATTATTGAAAAGTTTGGTACCGGTATTATGAGAATTAAAGAATCTTATAGAGAAATAAAGCATCAACCTGTATTTGAGGTTCAGGAAAACAGCATTATGACTATATTGCCTTCTGTAACAAAACGTGCACTGTTAACAGTTGATGAGCAAGTAATACTTGACCATCTTTCCGGTGGCATGATCTTGGCAAGTAGTGATTTATCATTGGCTACGGGCTTTGGTAAGGATAAAGTTGTGAATTTGTTAAATGCACTGATTGAAAAACAATATGTAAAGAAAATAGGGGCTGGAAGAGGTACGAAGTACAAAGCAAATGAATAATCTCTGTTGTCATATTAAAGTTGAAGAGTGAAAAACAATTATGTTGATCTTTTATTTACCGTAACTTAGGACGGGATAAAACTGGGACTAGAATAATTAATAGAATAATATCAATTAGGTTTAAGAATAGGCTCTATGTCTAACTTTTTTTGCTAGATTAGGAAATCAATAATAATTCAAATAGCGAAGAATCAAAAATAATTCAGTCACTCAAATCAAAATTAATTCCTATACCTCAATCAATATTAATCCCCTACACCCAATCAAAATTATTTCACCAGAATCCACACTCACTTTCAACAAATGAAAAAAATGTAAGTCTTGAAAGTCTGCTTTGGCAGTTTGTAATCTGTTAAGAGTATTTATTTCTTTAATTGTGCTAACCAGTCTTTAGGAAAAGCAATATGATAGAGATTAATATGATGATGATAATCATTCAGATAAATTGCAAAAAGCATAGGAATAATATTCGCATAACTGCAAAAAACACAGGAATAACTATAAAATAATTGCAAAAAGCATAGGAATAACTCTAAACCTGAATATATTTAAAAAACCAATAAGTCGGCTTATAGATACCGGACTTATTTAGATCATAAATTTTTTATTAATTTAAATTTGAGAAGAAGACAAAGTCAGTAGTTATTAATAAAGTAGCTGCGGATTTCCTGATATAATGGCTAAGAGAAGCTTTGTTAAAGCAAAAAGGAGTCCCGGGGATGAGAGAGAGCCAAAATATTGAGTGGAAAGAGTCATGGCGTGATGAATATTTGAAATGGATTTGTGGCTTTGCCAATGCTCAAGGTGGAAAAATATATATCGGAATGCGTGATGACGGAACCGTGCTTGGTGTTCAAAATGCTAAACGATTACTTGATGATCTGCCGAATAAAATTCAAAACAGGCTGGGTATTGTTGCGGATGTCAATTTACTTATCGAGGGCGAACATGAGTATATAGAAATCGCGGTGAGTCCTTGGTCCTTTCCTGTCAATTATGATGGTGCTTACTATTATAGGAGCGGCAGTACAAAACAGCTGTTGCGTGGAAATGCATTGACCGGTTTTCTTATGGATAAGACGGGACTTAAATGGGATGCTACGACGATTACTAATGTCGGCGTGGAAGATTTAGATCAGGAGAGCTTTAATATTTTCAGACGTGAAGCATTGCGTAGCGGTCGCATGACAAAAGAAGATTTAGAAATTTCCAATGCCGAACTTTTAGAAAAGTTGGATTTGATTGCAGAGGGAAAGCTCAAACGTGCTGCTGCCTTATGTTTTTACCGTCAACCTGAGAAAGTCAGCGCCGGTTGTTATGTTAAAATCGGTAAATTTGAAGGAAGTGAAATTTTATATCAGGATGAAGTACACGGTTCACTGCTGATCATGGCCGATCGTGTGATTGACTTGATTTACCTGAAGTATTTGAAAGCGGCTATCTCCTATCATAAGGAAACCAGAGTGGAAACTTATCCTTTCGCACGTGAGGCTATTAGGGAGGCTGTCTTTAATGCCATAATTCATTGTAACTGGGCAGAAAATGTTCCTGTGCAAATTCGGATCGAAGATGATGTGATGTATGTAAGTAATTGCAGTATGCTTCCATTTGGCTGGACAGTAGAAACTCTTCTGGGCTCTCATGCTTCAAAACCGCATAATCCTGATATTGCACGTGTATTTTACAGGGCAGGCTATATTGAAAACTGGGGACGAGGAATTCAGAAAATTCGTGATGCCTGTAAAGCGCATGGTGCAGAAGAGCCGGAATATATCGTGCATGGCGGGGATATTATGGTCAAGTTTAAAGCTCTCCAAAGTGCCATTGTCAAAGATTCCAAAGTGTCAAACCGCCAAGGTGGCGGTTTGGATGGCGGTTTGGAAGTCACTTTAAATTCAAAGGTGATTGATTCAATCCAAAGCAATCCGTATATAACTCAAAAAGACCTGGCTGCCAAAGCGGATATTCCACTAAGAACAATACAGCGTATTATGAGAGCACTTCAAGAAGATGGAAAAATAGTACGTAAAGGCGGTAAACGCTATGGCTATTGGGAAATTCTTGACTGATGTTAAGATAGAATACCAATTTGTCACACATTGAGTAACGAATTGAGCTAGTCGCATATAAGAATTCAATATATGATGAAAAAATTAAAGTTTATTCCGGGGTGAAATATTATAGTTGCATCATCTGCAGAAACATCTTGCTTTTTTTGATAATTTATTTACATTTAACCTATAACTTACTACGTAAACGTCGCAAGTTCCGAACAAGAAACAGAAATATAACCGAACAAGAAACAGAAATATAACCGAATAAGAAACCGAAATATGACCGAATAGAAATCGAAAACATGACCGATTTGTGCTATTCTTCTTAAATAAACAATGACATTTATAACTTAGAAGGAATCAATAGAAATTCAAAAAATGTACAATTTACTTAGATTTCTTACAAGAAAAGAATCAACAACGGCTTCAATTTCTACCATGAGAAAAGACATAAACCCCTAAATATTTTTTATGAAATACTTAAGGTACTTCAATGAACAAATTAGTCAAAGTAACAAATTCAAAATACACAGAATATGAAGAATTAATTGATCAGAGAGAGACATTGCTAAATTAATCCATCCTGATTGAAGAAATTCATTTGTTTGATACATATATTGCCGGAACTTCTTATATAGATGATCAGACTGTTTTTGCAACAATCAATAAGGAAGATAAATTAACTCTGAAACGAGAAGATAATAAATTTGACAGCAAAGCAATCTTAGTGCTGGATCAAAACAATGTAAAACTCGGTTATATACCTGAAGCAGATAATATCATTTTTTCCAGACTGATGGATGCAGGAAAACTCTTAATAGCCAAAGTGAAAACAATCAAGCAATTCGGGGAATACTATAAAATATCCATAGGAATATATTTAGTAGATTTTTAGTTACCGGCGGATTTATAAAAATACCATTTGATTTATGGAAAAAATAATTACAGAATGTACTGAAAATCCTTTTCTGATTGAACTCAATAATATGCTGCTTTTTTAATGCGTATTTGTTGCAAAATGAACATATTCAAAGTGCGTATTTGTAAAAAGGAGTTTAAAGGTGTTTATGTGTTTAAAAGAAAGATATATGAAAAGCTGCTGGATTGGAAAAATCTGCAGCCGGGAAGACTGCACTATAAAAAGAAGTGAACAGCACACCTAAATAGACGTGTGTTATTTCACAAGTTTTTAAAACATTGTTTCTTGTTATCAAAGATTTATAATGATGAGATTCGGTTATATAAATCTTTGGTTTTTTCTCCATAAGCATAGATGCCGACCAAAGATTCCAATGCATGCTTATGCCTTTGGGGACTCATTGCGGCACATGCATCTGTAGGGAGGATGATATCATAACCTAAATCAGCCAGATCTCTGACTGATGTACTGACACATTGATCTGTATAAAAGCCTGTTACGATTACTTTTTCAATCCCTTTACTCTTACAAAGAATGTCAATATCTGTGCCTACGTGAACGCCGCTGCAAGTTTTTTTCAGAACTGTCTCGCCTTCCAACGGTTCAACCTTGTCCAAAAAATTCAACAGAGGATGGCCCGGTTGAACGTGCATACTTGTCCGTTGATAAAGTCTTCCGACATCTCTCAAATCCTCATATTCAGATTCAATTTTGATATGGATGACTTCAATTCCCGCTTTCCTGCATGCGTCTGCCAATTTGGCAATATTACTTACAGTTTTATCATTGATTCTTTCAATTTGATTGAATAATGGTGCAAATAGAGCAGGATTGACATTGTTTTCAGCCACTAGTTCGTCTAAATACACTTTGCTGACCAGATGCTGGGCATCAATTATTAACATCAGGGTATCTGCAGGACTGACGGGAAAAGGCTCCCCATAATAAGCCTTTCGCCCGATATCGTGAAACATTTTCACAACTTTGTTTAAAAGGAAATACCGCATAAATTATCCTCCTGATTATCGTATTTTTATGATAGCTTTAAGCAATTTGCTCAATCTGGCAGGGTGAAACTTAGAAGGTGATTTCAATAGCGGGTAGGAATACAAGCCGCTTGGTAATTTCCTGCCCAGCAGTATCTCCCTGCATACAGCAGCAACAATACCGGAAGCGCAAATTGCAGTTGAACCTAATTGCGGAATGCCGGAAAGAGTTTTTCCGATTTCCAGGCCGGATTGAATTAGTTCCGGAGAGAGATTTAAAAAGCCTACAGATTGTGCGAAATATAATGATTCTTCATCTTCTGTAAGCATCCCTCTATAGAGTTTATCTGCCTTTGCATCGCTCACTGTTGATGCCAGCAAACCAAGACGTTTATTCCGGTCGTGACGCAACACTTCGATTATGACCGAATCATGTACATCCGACGCGCTTACATATGCTATGCCTTTTTCCTTACAGAGTTTGCGGAGAAGAACTGATTTCCGCATGGAGTCTATTTCATCAATCACAATGTCGGGCTGAAAGGCAGCCAGTTTATCTACAGTTTCCTCATTAATACCTTCCGGAAAATGAACCTGTTCCACAAACGGATCCAAGTAACTGATTTGTTTTGCTATTGCATTTAATTTGGTGGAATTCAGGTCTCTCATATCGAAACTGGCTCGTCCGATATTTGAAACATTAGGTATTACCAAATCACTTATTGCAAATGATTTACCAATACTATTTCTTACAAGCGCCAGAGTTACATTTGAGCCTACACTCATGCCTATAACGGCTATTTTGGCCTGAGAAAGTATCTGTAAATCGTTTTGTTTAATTAAGTTAAGATAGCGAAAAGTTCTGAGTTTGTAATATGTTTCCTTGTCAGGGAAAAGTACCAGCTCATGAGACCAGGGAAAAAAGATCCATATTCCGAACGTATCTCTTTCTCGCGAAAGATTAGTGATGTATTCATTTCTTTTATTATCGTTTTTTATGTGCTGCGGATATTCCAGCTCGAACAAATTATTTGCTATTTGGAAAAAAGCATCATAACAAAACACCTTTGTTTCTGATTTCAATCTGTTCAGCCGTTTTGCATCATTTGGTTTAGATAAATCGAATAAAACAGGCTCTTGCCAGATGTAATGATTAGCCATGTTCTCCTCTTAATAAATATATTATTGTTAAAATCCGGTAGAAAATATTATTTTATTCTATACAGTGATTATATTTTATTATAATAATATATATTAACTTTATTATCAAATCAAAATAAAAGTTTGTTATAAAATGTACATGGTTCACTGCTGAGAAAGGCTGATCATACTGATCATATGGTTGATTTGCTTCATCCGAAGTATTGAAAGCCTCGGGTTCCCGGCATAAAGAAACCGGAATGACTCACTTTACCTATCACTATCGTTACAAAAAAAGTGATGCAAACGCCGGAGGGCACTTGGAGCTGGTCTTACTGCAGAAGCAGGAAGAACTGTCCGGTTCGAAGCCTTACCGGCTCTTGCTTTGCGGATTGTTCTTATAGATCAAATACTGATTATAATTCAGAAAGAATAATCTCCCCTACTCAATTTTTTTTAAATGTAATAAGATGTTCTCGACCCCAAATAAAGAAAGTGCTTGGAAGGAGAGTGAGATAATTGAAGAAAAAACCGGTGCGCCAATTTTTGAAAAAGTTTGGTGTGGGTATGAGGATAATAAAAACAGTTGTATCTATTTATTTGTCCATAATAGCCAGTTTGGCTATTAACGGCCAACCTACCAGTGCAGCCCTCGCAGCCTTTATAAGCACCAGATCCAGCAACGAGGATTCTGTGGATACGGGTAAAATAAGGATATTCGGCACCATGATAGGCGCGGTGTTTTCTTTGGGTTTTATTATTATCATACAAATATTTGGTATAGAAATTTTCAGCCCGGGTTATTACATTATGCTTAGCCTGTTATTAATACCTACAATCAAGACTACCCTTTGGTTTAAGATTCCCGATGCCACTACCAACGCCTGTATAGTAGTGCTTCTTACACTTCTCAACTATGTCAGGGAAGGAGATCCTCATGTGCGCATACTCTATAGGTTTTTTGACACAATGATCGGCGTTGCTATAGCTGTCATTATCAATATGATTTTACCTTATGAAAAACCTGAGAAAGACGAGACAAATCCGAAATAGAAGAAGGTATTTATACGAAATAGTTGAAAGACATCCGGATTTTTCAGAGATTTAAAAAATTTACATAGATAGACTTAAAATAATTTTACATATAATGTATAAATGGGAATTGGAACCGGGAAAGGGGATTTTTAAAACAAAGCAGGAGGCGGATTGAATTGAAAGAAAAAACCAGTTTTTCAGGTTGGCGTGTAGCAGCCGGTGCTTTTATTATAATGTTTATGACATTGGGAGCACTTCAAACCATAGCGATTTTTATGCCTCCCATTATCCAAGATACCGGTTTCCTGGACAAATCAATTATGCTGATGCCTACTTTTGCGACTCTTGCAGGTTTTGTGTCCAACATGCTCTTTCAAAAATTCGTGAAAAAATTCGGACTCAAATGGACCATTTTTATCGGGGTTGTATTACTATCCATACACTATTTAATAATAGCCGTTACATCATCTTTGGCAATCATACTCATCGGCACGGTTATAGGCGGTTTTTGTTTCGGCTTTTCAACCGTTGCTCCGTGTTCAATTTTAGTTTCCAATTGGTTTGTGGATAAGAGAGCAACCGTGACAAGTATAGTCTTTGCCGGCTCAATGATAGGCGGAGCAATCCTTACACCGATTTGCGGAAGCATCATACAAAATTCCGGATGGCGTACGGCATACATTTTCCTTGCCATTTCGATAGCTGTTTTTTCTTTATTCGCCCTTTATCTTATTATCGAATCTCCTGCTGACAAGGATCAGAAACCATTGGGCTATGACAAAGAAGTACAGGAGAAGAATGAGGATAGATCAAGAGCTGATCATAAAAGTGCTGCAGCTTCTCAAGTGATAAAATCACCGGGCTTATGGGTGATACTGATCGGAGTTTTCCTGATAGGTCTTGCTACTAATTCTGAAAGCTACCTGGCGATGTTTTGGCAGGAAAACGGAATGAGAGTTGACACATCTTCAAATCTTCTGGGATTATATTCGCTTTTTGCTGCAGGAGCAACCATGATTCTTGGACGTATATCCGATAAGCTGGGGGCAAAAATATACCTGTATTTGTTTACCGTTATGATGGTTATAGGATTAGGTTTAATGACCTTTACAGGTACAAAAAGTATGATTCTGGTGGTTACGGGTTTAGTTTGTTTCTCTTTTGGAGGCAGAAGAACGGCTAACGTAATAGCACCCATTATTTTGCAAGACTCATTCAGTACTGAAGAATATAAACTTATAGCCGGTTATGGTGCTGCTTCCACCCAATTGGGCATGGCTGCATGCGGTCCGGTTGTGGGAATTTTGTATGATATCGGAACAGCTTATCAGCCCGCCTTCTATATTTTAATCGGTGTAGGTGTTCTTGCTGCAGTGTTGATCAGAATCGGCATGCTGAAAGTATCGGCATCCGGACAATAAGGTGCCTGTTAATTTGTTTTGATCAGAATCGGCATGCTGAAAGTATCGGCGGAACGAAGTAAACAGACTTAAAACAGACTTAAATTTCACAATCAAAATAAAAACGGCATAACCGGCAGCAAACACCGGAATATAGTCAACTACATATTTTTCAACTTTCACTTTTAAAATCTCCTGAAGTCATTCGGATCGAATCGTTTCTGAGTTTTGCATGATCGATTATAGAAAAGACTCTCTGTATTCATTTAGTTGAACAGCTGCATAATCAGGCTTAACAGTCTGATTCCAAGTGCGATTGCTGTAAAGACCGGCCATACGATATTTCTCCGGCACCTGTACTTCTTCCTACGAGTTAAATTCAAATGCCGGAAGTCCGTGGAAAATATAAAAAAGAGTTGATGTTTTATTACCTTTCAGGTTAAGTTGTTACAGTTCTTTATGTTACTGTGATGTAACCTGCATGTAATAAGCTAAAATTAACGTCACCCCTGAAGTTGTATTCAAGCTAAAAACTTTGAAAAAGAGAAAAAGGAAAAACCGGATCAAAGTGAAAATGATAGAGTTGAGTAGGTGAACAGATGCTGCGAAAATTTAGCGAAATCGGTTACATAATACTGGCGATTACTATATTCCTTTTTATATTTAATTTTGTGGATTTATTTGATATGCCTAGTCTCTACCTGATCGATGATGAGATTATTTCCTATTCGGACGGATGGACGCTGGAAGATGGCGCTAATCAGGAACAGTTCGAATTGCCTCATTGTTTTGATATCGATAAGTCAGAGTCCTTGGTAATCCGGAACATCATCCCCGACAATGTACCGATCGGAGGAAAAGTAGTGTTGAAGTCATACCGGCAGTCCGTGGTGGCCAAGATTGATGGAAAAACAGTTTATGCTATGGGCGATGACAACTCGCGATTTCCGGGTAAGGATTTTGGTAATTTCTGGGCTGTGATTGACATCATGCCTGAAGATACTGGTAAGGTTATTGAGCTCACGCTTTTTTCGCATACCCCTACCTCGCAGGGCTACGCTCCTGAAATCTTTATCACTTCCGGATCCTCTTTGTTTTTACTTATTTTTTTAGAAAAAGGGATTTGGAATGTGTTAATCGTGTTAGTGATTGTTTTAGGGCTTGTCTTGATCTTAGCCTATTTTGTGGCCGGGTACCACAAGCAAAAGAATCGCAGCATATTCTATTTAGGTGCCTTTTCTTTAAACATCGGCGGATGGTTTTTAGCCGAATCGGGAATGCTTCAGCTTACGACAAAGAACACATATTTGATTGCACGGCTCTCGCCCTTAATGATATTGACCAGCCCGGTTGTTATCGGCTTGTATCTCAGGGAAGCAACTCAGATGAAAAAGCGATTTTTCACCGATTTGCTTATTGCGCTCATTGTAGCGAGTGCTTCTGTTTGTTTGCTGCTTGAATATCTGGATATCTTGGGACTTTGGGATACGCTTTTGATCGGGCAGGCGTGGCTGATGATCTTCTGCGCTTACTATTTGATTATATTTACCATAGAATTCTTTTACTATGATAACAAAAAAACATCGCATGACTTAATAGCGATTTCTATTTTCCTGGCACTGGCTATTGTGGAAATCATCGTATTTAGTATCAGGGGATTCAAACAAACTTCTTATTTTATGCTGAGCGGCACTGTTATTTATATTATTATAATGACCACTCATCAGCTGAGAGAATATAGAGAACGCAGAAAGGTCAAGGAGGAGAAAGAATATTTTGAGAAGATGGCTTATACGGACGTGCTGACCGGTGCAGCCAATCGTGCGCAGTACATCAGGGATATGGATCAGATTACAAGTTTCCGGGGTACGACGATTTTACAGGTGGATACCGACAGACTCAAATATATCAATGACTATTTCGGTCATTCTTTTGGCGATCAGGCGATTATCGATACTTGTGATGTGTTGCAGAAGCATTTTGCGGAAATCGGCAAGGTTTACCGGATTGGCGGAGATGAATTTACCGTTATAATTGAAAATGGCAACTTGGATAACATCAATCAGATTATCGATCAGGTGAAACAGGAAGTAGCACTGATTGCCGAAGAACGTGTGTATGATTTTTCTGTTTCATTCGGACTCGTAGCATATGACGCTTCTTTAGATAAGGACATCTATGCAACTGCCGTCAGAGCAGACAAAAGAATGTATAAAGATAAAACAAGACTGCGGGGTACGGTGCCGCAAAAAATGCCCGTTAATTATGTTACCTGAGAAATGACCTTTAGTTATGTTAACAGAAAACACCCGTTAATTATGTTACCTGAGAAATACCCTTTAGTTATGTTAACAGAAAATACCCGTTAATTGTGTTACCTGAACAAGCCGGTTTAAGCCTTGCTCAAGGATGTTTTCTCTGCAACTTAAATCTTTGATTGAAGTCCCAATCTCGATGCCATATAGGTATCTTTCAAATATAAAGCTATAGCGGGATTATGGCCTGTAGCTCTGTCTTTTGTAATTAAAGTGGTACATAGTGCGTCTGAATACTTCATAAACAGTGAGTCATGTCCGACGCAAAGTCCCAGGATGACATTGAAATCCGTCTCTTCCTTGTTCAGAACCAATGCCTGAGCGATCGGATTACACTGAGCCTCGAACTCACCCGGTTTAAACTTAAATTTTTCCGGTATGCCCGAGTCCGACTTATCGACTCCGCCTACCTTACACATTGCGCTTACGTAATCTATTCCGTGCTCCTGAAGAATTTCCGAGAAAAGTACAGCCTCATTATGAAAGCCTGTACAAAAAGCAAGTCCGATTTTTTTATAGCCCATATCCTTGGCAAACTCAATAATTTCTCTTGCTCGCGGCCACTTTTCATATCCCTTTTTCTCAATGGCAGAACTTTTTACATAAAATTCTCTATGTTTTTCCAGCAGTAAAGCCGCCTCTTCCTGAATCGATTCATATTGCATCGGGCAAAATTTAGGCAATTTATCTTTTTCGTTATTTTTGCATCTGAATACTCTGCACATACTGCAATCAGCATTATATTTAGTCAATCAACCGTCTCCTTTCTGCAATCTCATGTTAAATCTTCTCAAATCTTATCAAATCTTCTTTTATATGCATTACTTAGTTTTCACCGATTAATGTAACAAAGAAGTCATTTTAGTTCAAATGAACGAACCAAATAAGTACATCACTTTGCAGCAAAACATGAATATGCAAAAGGCCTTTGTTTTAAGCGTTAAGCTCTGCATTAAACAATCACTTTCAAAATTTAATTATTATTGATGTTTGGCAAGCGAATGCTGTAAATGGAGGATAAAGTTATCTTAAATCTTTAATTTTAAAAATCTATTTTAACAAAAGCCGGAATCCGCAAAAATTTAAAACAAGAACAGGCATCTTTGTTAAATATTCCGGACTCATTTAAAAAAATAATTGTTGTAGCAGGCAATACACCCCTCTGGAGAAACGAACAAGGAATTACGATTATGAACCTATTTGATTTTTTACTTAAACCGAATAGCTTGGATTTATAATCAGTAAGGCAGAAAAGAGACTACGAATATTGATAATCTTGAACTATCGAGGAAATAATGTAGTCGATTCGGAAGAAAAAACTTGTTTTTCTTGGAAAATGTATTTACATTATATCTATAAGTTATTACGAATGTGTCGTAAGTTTGAGGTGGGATGTGATAAAAAGAGATATTTATTTAAACCGATCGCTTACCAACCCACATAATATAGCGAATGCTCTCACCTGTTCAATTAATGATAAGATTAATCCGGCCTTGGTTTCAAATTATATTCAATACACTATTGATTCGTTTCTTGTAGATGTAGTTAAACGCTGCGACGTTAAGGGAAAAAAGTACTTTAAATATCCCGGCAAGTATTACTATACAAATCTTGGGCGCGGAAATGCCGGATTAAATTACCGGCAATACGATCCGGAGCATCGCTCAGCTATTTGATCGGCACATTACGATAATAATAAAACAGCATTAAACTTCAAATGCTGAAGGGAGGAATGCTTTTTGAAAAAGATATATATAATAACAGGAGCAGCCGGATTTTTGGGAAACAATATTATCAGGCAACTGGCAGATAATCCGGAGAATGAAATACGTGCTTTGCTTTTGCCTGATGAGAAAACTGATTCGCTCGAGGGCTTGAACTGTGACATTTTCAGAGGAGACGTTACAAAACCGGAGTCTTTGAACGAAATCTTTGAGATTGATGAAAATAATGCCGGGATATGTGTAGTTCACTGTGCCGGCGTCGTATATATTAAATCCAAATATAATCCCGTGGTATATGATGTTAATGTTAACGGAACCAAGAATATAGTTGCAAAGGTTTTGGAGAAAAATGCCGGATTAGTCTATGTCAGCAGCGTTCATGCAATTAACGAAAAACCGAAGGGAGAAATGATAACTGAGATCAAAAATTTTGACCCTGATAAGGTTGTGGGCCAGTATGCCAAAACAAAAGCGGAAGCTGCAAAATATGTTTTGGAAATGGTAGAAAAGAAGGGGTTAAATGCGTGTATCGTTCATCCGTCAGGAATGATCGGTCCGAACGATTTCAGTAACGGGCATACTACTCAGTTAATGATAGATGTTGCAAACAGAAGATTGAGGGCAAGCGTAAAAGGCGGATATGATTTTGTAGATGTCAGAGATGTGGCAGACGGAATCATTAGTGTCTGTGATAAAGAGAAAAAGGGAGAATGTTATATTCTTTCCAACAGATATATAGATATTAAAGAATTATTGGATGTTGTATGCGAGGTCACTAATGTCAAAAAGATTGAAACCTTATTACCGTTGTGGCTTGCCAAATTCACTGCTCCTCTGTCGGAACTGTATTATAGTATTTTAAAGCAGCCGCCTTTGTTCACAAAATATTCCATTTATACTTTATCCTCTAACTCATATTTCTCAAATAAAAAAGCCCGGGAGGAGTTAGGTTACACCAATAGAACTTTAAGAGAAACGGTAGAGGATATTATAAAATGGTTAAAAGAACAGGGAAAGATCAAGTGATTAAAAATAACAGTTCATTCTTGATCTTTCCGTCCGGAACTGTCGTGGTCAAATGACTGATTGCCGGTATTGGTCTAATTCAGGTTTTCAGGACTGCTTCCCATTGCGTTAGCGACAGCTTCAATGATCCCGTTGCCGGAGAAAGTGGCGCCGCTGACAGTGTCAACATTTATCGTCTGTTCGGACAGGATGGCATCAATAATGCCGGATTGCGCTTTGCCGAAAAACTGATCGTCATCCGCATAGGATTCGACGGTAATATCAATTATCATGCCGTCTTTTACGGTAACGCTGACTTCAGTAGTTCCGCGGAAGCCTGTGCCTGCCACTGCGGGCGCAGTTGAGGAGCATAAGCTCCCGCGCGGGCAAGCAGTTATACACTGCATACAGTCGATGCACTCAGCGGAAGTCACTTCTTTCTGCCCGGCGATGTCTATGCCCATTGCACATTTTTTTGTGCAAAGACCACAGTTTACGCACGTATTATTGCAGCGTATTTTGAAAAAGCGCTTTCCGGAGATGAGTTTGAAGATCGCACCTAACGGACAGAGATAGCGGCAGAAAAAACGCTCTATGAACATTGAAGCGACCATAATAGCCATTAGGAGAATGAAGCCGGCGGTGGGTATGGCTGCGGAAACAAGCGAGATATTTCCGGAGGTCAGCATACCGAATATTCCCCACGGACTGAGAGATGAATTAAAAGGCAGAGCAAAAGCCCATACTCCAAGTACAAAAAATGCAAGTATGACAAACTTCAAATATTTAAGTGTGCTATCCAACTTCTTTGGTATGCGATGCTTGAGACGAAACTTTTTGAACGGAACAGCTAACAGATCCTGCAGCGCTCCGAAGGAACAGAGAAAGCCGCAGAAAAATCGACCCCACAACGCTGTGATGACGAATATTCCTGAAACCGTAATCAGCTGGGCAGACAGTGCACTCACGGAAAACGTACCGTTGACCAGTGCCTTTACTATATCGCCCAATGCGGAAAAAGTGCTGATGAACAGCCCGGGAAACAGTATGAAAGCGACAAGCTGAACCACATGCCGCACTGTTTGGGTAATGGAAATACGTTTTAATTTCATTTTTAAATTCATATAATTTGATCTCCAATAATTATTTTATGGTTAAACCTGCTGATGATTTATGCAGGAAATTATCTTGATTTTTTAATAGCCGGTTTCCAGGAACTATCTCATGCACACCCGGATCAGCGCTGCTTCCGTGTAAACGGTGTTGTTCTATCTCTGCTTCCGACGGAATGCACTTTGAACGGATCGCGTTCCGCCAGAGCCCGCTGAGCGTGCCTGCCGTGATATCAAATGCACGGTCTGTCTTTACTTTGCTTAAATCTAGCGAAGTAAAATGTCATTTAATGGTTTTTTTTGTGGCATTTATGTGTTTTTTTTATTTTATTTTAATCAAAACCGAAGTCCGCAAAAATTTAATAAAGATTATGGAATTATTTGCTAACATACACGATAAGCTACTTTAAATAATTGCAAAATCCGCTAAAATTTAAAACAATAAAATAATGTCATAAAACCTGGAGGATTTAACGATGAATATCCCAAAACAAAAATTGTCTGTTGCAGCGAAGATTTGGTGTTTGCTATGTATAATTGCCAGTATAGTATTGATAAAGGTTTTTGAATTTAAATACGATAACGGGAATTTATCTGCTTATCAGATTATTAGTTTTGTTTTTTTTATCTCCTTTATCATTGGATATATTGTTTTACTTGCAGGAAAAAAGGCCGGATTTTTTATTATTTGTGCTGTTGCTGTATGTAATGCATTTTTGAGTGTTATAGAAACAAATATCCTCCAAGCAATATTAAGTTTTGTCAATCCTCTTATCACATGGCTTCTGATCAGGCAACGTTGGGGTGATTGGGAGGAAATTGACCGTGAAATACACAGGATATACGATGAAATCAACAAACAGAGTGCAGTAACGGGAGTGAAAAGTCGAAAAGTTGCGCTTGTGTTGGCCTCCATACCCTTAACCGGATGGCTTGGAATAGACCGCTTTTATCTCGGCTATATAGGTACGGGCCTGTTAAAATTCATTACGTTTGGCGGCATTTTTGCATGGTGGATTGTAGATATTATCAGAATAAAAAACAGAACCATACTCGATAAAAAAGGGCGTCCTTTAAGATAAATATATGTGTAAAAACGGTAATATCAGGGACTGATTTTTGATTGCATGCGGTTTGTTTAACTTTTACTCTTTTTGACGTAGGACATGCGGGGTATTGGTAACAATAATATATAGAGTAAAAGGAGCTGTTGCATAAATTTTTAAATAAAGAACATGCAACAGCTCCGGGTTTTTCTTTGAAGTCCTACATTTTTAACAGGACTATTGTGAATCTGATACATCAGTTTCGGTTGATTACTTAAGGTCCTACATTTTTAACAGGACTATTGTGAATCGGATACATCAGTTTCAGTTGATTATTTAAGGTAATGCATTTTCAACCAGATCATCGTACATCTCATCGGTCAGATCACAATCGTAAAAGAGTTTATAATAGTCTGTTACTTCAGATTTGAGCTCGTATTCGGTATAGTCAGGGTAGAGCAATTCGCCCAGCCAGAGCAGACCGAGATATCTTTGCACGGAAGGTGGTGATGACAGCCAGCCGTAAGGTCCGGACGGAGTTTCATAGAAATTGCCGGTATTAACTGCTGTAACACCACTCCAGGAAGACTCGGAGCCTACAGTGTCGTAGATGCTTTCAGGACCAAAGACAATGATTTCCGGATCCCAGTTCATGATCTGTTCGATATCGACCTCGTTACCGCCTCCCGAAGGGACCACATCCTCAATTACGGCAAGATTATTCGACATGAGATTGACGGTTTCTGCATGGAAGGAACCCTCGGCAATGACATTGGTGCCGGAATCTCCCAGACAGTAAAGCAGGGTCTTCCGCTTGCCGTCAGTATCTACTTTTTCCATCATATCCGTGATCATCGTATAGGTCTTTTCGCACCATGCGGCCAGTTCTTCCGCCTTGTCAGTCTTGCCGGTCAGCTCGCCCAATTTTCTGTATGCCTCAGGAGCCGTTGCAACTGTTGCATCGATGTGGACAAAAGGTATGCCCGTTTGTTCAGTCAGGGAGTCCATATCTTCGACGATCGTATCTTTGGCCTCGCCCACATCAATTACTACATCAGGTGCAGCGGCGAGCAGAGCTTCCAAATCCATTTCACCCTTACCGCCATAGAGCTGTCCGAGTTTCGGTAAATCCAGATATTCTTGCGGGATGTAAATTGAAGCTTCTTCTGAGAATTCACCGGCAAAGCCTACCATCATTTCCGGACAGAGCGGCAGAACATAGATTTGCGTGAGCGGACCGGAGACAGCTATTTTTGTTATCTCAGCCGGTATGGTTACAGTGCGACCTGTGGAATCCGTGAATTCGCGGGTCGTATCCGTTGCCTCTTCAACCGGTTCTTCTTCTTTCTCCGATTCTTCTGTTTTTTCCTCGGACTCTTCTACAGGTTCTTCTTCCTTTTCCTCAGACTCTTCTTCCTTTTTCTCAGGCTCTTCGTCCTTTTTCTCGGGTTCTTCCTTTTTCTCCGACTCTTCCTCAACTTTCTCTTCAACTTTCTCTTCGACTTTTTTCTCAACTTTTTCCTCAACTTTTTCTTCGCTTGTATCATCTGTCTCTTTAGAGGACTTTCCGCAAGCCGTAAGTAACAGTGCAGCTACGAGAAGAAGAATGAGGGGCAGCAGCCTCTTTGTCTTTTTGCTTTTTTTCATTATTTCTTACCACCTTTCCAATAAAAATCTTTATAAAATTATTGATGAAGCCTTTTAAGCAGATATCGGTTTCATCGGACTTTCACCGTTATAGTAATTTCATTGTTAAACACTTTAAGCAGGTATCAGTTTTCATCAGAGATAACAGATACGGGAACACAAAAGCGTGCCCTGTCGTCAAAGAGGCTGGATACCTCCATATCCACTTCGTAAAGTGATTTCATGGTTTCCTTATTCAGTATTTCTGCAGGAGGACCGCAGGAGAGTACTGTGCCGTCTTTCATTGTGAGAATTTTGTCAGAAAACATATAGCTGTGTTCGGGATCGTGAGTCGTCTGTATGACAGTGTATCCTTCTTTTGCGAGTGATTTTATCTGTTCCAGAACCAGTATCTGATTTTTGCGATCGAGATTCGCTGTGGGTTCGTCCAGTAAGAGGATCGAGGCGTCTTGGACCAGGGCACGGGCTATCATGACGAGTTGACGCTCTCCGCCGGAGGTATGATGAAAACAGCGATTAGAGAGATCTAGAATACCTAGTCTTTCAAGTGCTTGATCCACTTTGGCTTGGGCGGATTTTCCGGGAGAAGAAAAGAGTTTTACTTCATTGGTAGTACCCATGAGTACTATCTCGTGTACGCTGAAATTGAAGACCGGCTCCGACCTCTGGGGGACATAGGCGATTTGCTTTGCAAGCTCGCGTACACTTAAACGGGAAGTGTCTAATCCGTTGACAGTGACATTTCCCGTATAATCGGGGAGAAGTCCCAGAATGCATTTAAAAAGTGTGCTTTTTCCTACTCCGTTCGGACCCAGTATCGAAAGGACTTCTCTTGAATGAGCTGTGAAACTCATATTATTTAAGACTGTCCTTTTGTCATATGCGAATGAAATATTTTTTACTTCTAAACTCAATATCTCTCACCCCTTCCGGTTATCAGTAACAGAAAGAAAGGTGCTCCGACAAAGGCCGTCAAGATTCCTATCGGTATCCCTGCTGTCGTCACATTTCTTGATATGTTGTCCACCATTAAGAGAAAGATACCGCCGCCCAGCATGGAAACAGGCATGAGCCAGCGATAACTGCTGCCGACTATCCTCCGCATCATGTGGGGGATGACCAGGCCGACCCAACCTATTACTCCGCTCACCGAAACTGCTGAAGCGGTTACCAGAGTAGCCGATATTATGACAGCCAGGCGAATCCTTCCGGCATCTACGCCCATTGCCTTTGCTTCTTCATCGCCCATGGTTACAACATTGAGGCGCCAGCGCAAAAGCAGCAGGGGAATTAAACCTGTCAGCATCGGAAATATTACAAAACGAATATCACCCCATTTGGCGCCGGACAAAGAGCCCATGAGCCAGTATGTGATCTGGGGCAGCTTGTTATTGGGGTCAGCAACCAGTTTGATGAAGGAGGTTCCCGCATTAAAAAGTGAGCTGACCATTATCCCCGCAAGAACAAGACCGAGGACTTTTCCTCCTTTTACATAACTGCTGATTCGAAAAACCAAGGCTACTGTAATCAGACTCATCGCAAATGCGGAAAGTGTAATGTTTACGTGTTTGAAGCCCAAAAATATCGCGAGTGCTGCACCGAAACCCGCCCCTGCGGATGCGCCTAAAATATCGGGGGAGGCCATGGGATTTTGGAAGACACCCTGATAAGAGGCACCGGCCGCTGAAAGGCAGGCACCGACCAAAACAGACAGGATGACCCTCGGCAGTCTGACATTCCAGACAGCAGCTTCCATTTGCTCCGTCCAGAACTTCTCCGTGCCTTCAAAAAGACCGAAGATTTTATTTCCGAGTATTGCCAGGAGTTCCTTGAGCGGAACGGGATATCTGCCGAGAGTGAATGACAATAGCGTACAAATGATGAGTATGGCGAGAAATAACATTATAGCTGAAGGACCGGCTAATTGTCTGTGAGACGGTATTATCTGTATTTCTTCGTCCTGCATGTTCATAGTTGTTCGCTCTTGTGGCAATATCTCGTTCTTTTCTTCTGTCTCAGTTTTATTGATTTTTTTAACATTTTTTCTGTCCAAGTTCTCACCTCATGATCAGAAAACTCTGTCCGCAGTCGTAAGGGGCTCCTGAAACTCCCGCAGCTTGCCGCTTCTTAATTCTTTCCGGATCATTGATTACCAACCCCGCAAGTCTGTCGATACCCAGATCAAGAAGCGCCGGACACAGCGGAACGGTTGGTCCTGCAAGTATCGTATAAGCATTGCGACACAAGGCGAGGAGGCGCGGAAGTGTCTTGTTGATCAGGCTGCTTCCGGTGATTATCACGATTTCGCATTCCGGGAGTATCCATTCACAGGCAGAGGCCGGGTAGTCGCCGGGCTGCGGATGAAGTTCAAGGATGTGACACTCTGCCGCCGCGTTTCTGACTTCTTCCGGCATTTTAAGATGTCCGATTAATCCCAACTTCTTCCCCGACAGGTCGAGTCCTCGTGTGCAATAATTATCGTAGGGTTCTTTGCAATGGAATTCTTTCATTCGGGCTTCTGTATTTAGACAGGCATTGATTGCTGCAAGAGCAAGAGAGGCTTCTTCGAAATTCCAACTCATCAGTGCCCGGGCGGCTTCCTGAATATCCATTCCGATCAAGCTCTCAGAAAGCATGGGAGGACGAGTGCTGCCCGAAGTAGTCATGGCGATTCCTACTTTACCCTGATCGGTCTCAACCAGTGACCAGGCATCACCGGCAATTGTGTCTGCAATGTTTTCTCCTTGCGGAACGGAACCGATTATAGTGTCGTATATCAAGTTATTATCCATATCACTTTGGTTCTCCATCTCTAAATCATTTTGGTTCTCTATCTCTAAGATATTGATCTTTCCAGTTTCTGAGTTTATGCAAAGCATGTTTATCTTCACGGCTGCTGAGCTCCACAATCTCCGTTTCAGGATCAGAAACGAGGCGCAGATAAAGGCTCTCGGCAGCTCTTAAATATTCTGAATCAAGACCTGCGGTTTCTGAAAGCTTGTTGGCTGAAGGCAGTGATTTAAGCACTCCGATACAGGGAACTTGTGATTCAAGTAACAGCTCAAAGGCCTCCATAAACTCGGGTATAAGTATTTCAAAACCGCCAATCTCATCGATAACTGCAAAAGGCTTAGTGCCGGCTTCTCGCAAGAGAGCTGAGGCAAAGACAGAAAATGCCTCGTCATTTCGTTTGACCTTACCTTCTTTGAATGTGAGAAATCGCAGGCGTGTGTGCCCGGCTTTTTCATACAATCCGAGGTCAGCTGAATTAAGCTGAACCAGTTTTTGACTTACTGAATTTCTCATGTTCACTGATTCTCTAAGACTTTCCGAAACTCCCGCGCTTACTATTTCGAAACCCACGAGTTCCTCACCCTTAAGGATACGTTCGGTAACAAAGCCGCCTGCCACACTCAGACTATTTCCGAGCACAGTCCTGATGAGCGTGCTCTTACCGCAGCCGATCGGTCCTGTCAGAAAAATCCGCTTCAAGCCTTGCTCCTGGTTGCCCTCAGTTCGATCATTTGGGCACAGATGGAAATTGCTATCTCTGCAGGCGTTTCGGCCTTGATCGCGAGACCGATCGGGGTGGTTATCCGCTCGAAGTCTTTTTCGTCAAAACCTTGTTTTCTGAGTTCCGCCTGCACTCCGGCTATTTTATATTTGCTTCCGATTACTCCTATATAACAGGCGGGTGTTCGTAAAACTTGAGCCTGAACGATCGTGTCGTGTGAGTGGCCGCGCGTCATGATGCAGACATAATCTTCAGGTCCTATCTCTATCTTCTCCGCAATATTCTCCAAGTCAATCAGCATGACATCTTCTGCAGCGGGAAAGAGTGCTTTGTCAGCAAACTCCGGACGGTCATCAGCCGCTATACATCTGAAGCCGACAGATGCAAGTGCGGGTACGAGGGCCTGACCTACATGACCGCAGCCGAAGATATAGACCTTGCCGGAAGAACCGATCTGTTCGGCATACATATCAATACCTGCTTCTTTTACTCTTGCCGGTTGACGTGACAAGCTATCAAGGACTGCCTTCGGTATATCAAAGCCGAAACTGCCTCCTGCCTTTGACCAAATGGCCAGTCTGCCTTCTCTCGCAATATCACTGATCAGCCAGATATCCTGACCTTGGGTGAAACGCTTTTCCACCTCATTTGCAAGGGAGATAGTTTCCTGATCCCCGGCAGGAATATAGTGGAAGAAAACTCCGACAGCACCGCCGCAGATCATGCCCAGATTTTTCACATCATCCTTAGTCAGAGTAAAGTTATGTTCACCTGAACGCTTATTTTCCAGAATCTCAGCGGCTATCTGCTCAGATCGGTATTCTACGGCACCACCGCCGATAGTTCCTGCAAGTCTGCCTTTTTTTCCGACAAGCATCCTCGCCCCCGAACCGCGCGGAGTAGAACCTGACGAGGCGATTACCGTGACGAGCACCAAATCTTCGCCGTCTGCTAAGCTTTCGCCCATCAGTTTAAACATGTTTCGCATATTGACCTCCAATCTTATCTTGAATCCGGCTTTTGTAGTTATTTTTATTATTTGATTTTGTTGACTTTTTTGGTTTTATTAACTTTTTCAGATTTTCAAAAGTTTTTAAATTTCTTACAGCTTTATCAGCTCTCGTTTACAGATGCGATTTATAGTTTCGATGTTTTTTTCAGTGATTTCCAGCACCTGTGCCAGCTTCTTTTCAGCCTCTTCAGTTTTGAACTTTGCGACTTGTCTCTTTATCCTTTTGTGCAGACCTACCACCTTATCTTCTGAAACTACCCGGTCGGCAACAATTAATACCGCAAGTTCGTCCGGTATTTCGAAGAGATAATTGTCACAGTGACCGCCCGCAATTTCTGCTTCCTTCCGGTAGCCGAGGGCGCTGATCCAGTTTTCACCTACTTTGCAATGGTTTTTCTTTGTTCTGGCCACATCATGGAGGAGAGCTGACCTGATTATTAAATCAATATCTAAGTTGAGACCGCTTTCCGCTAAAGCTATTCCTATCCTTCCTGCTTCTTTGGCTACCGCTACACTATGTCTGATTACGTGTTCCGGTGTACCGGCTGCGGCGATCAGTTCGAGACAGAGTTCTGTGGTGAGCGGTGGTCTATTTAATTTGCCCATATATTCAATGGAAAAATTATTGTTTTTCAAGCTGAGCTCAGACACCGAGCCATAGGGCAGGAGTTCTCTGCCGGGCGGCAATTCTTTTTCGGATATTTCAGACAGAAAGGTGCGCATTACAGAAGCGTGGGAGATTATCACGATATTTCCCGTGCTGCCCTCGAGTATTTTGCGCAGAGCCGAGTTGAAACGGAGCAAAGCTTGTTGCGGATTCTCCGCACCCGGAGGCTGAATGGAATTATCGCGCCCCCTGGCTGCGTAGAGATCCGGCCAGCGGACTTTAATTTCGTCAAAGGAGAAGCCGTCCCACTCTCCGAAATTCATTTCTTCGAGTCCGTCAATTATTTTCGCTTCGCCGAAAGACTCTGCTGTTTGTACTGCACGCTTCAGTCTGCTGCAGAATACAGCCGAGATGCCGGCATCATCTAAAAATTTTGCAGCAAGCAGGGCCTGCATCCTGCCTGCAGGAGAAACAGGTAAGTCTGTGTGTCCGATACACACTCTCTTCCCGCCGGGAAATTCCGGAAGTCCGTGACGTATAAGATAGATTTTTCGCATTTTTCAGACCTCCACTATTTGAGCACATCGGACAGATATTTTTCATAAAGTTCAACGGACGCTTCCCGCATGGCTTTTTCATATTTACGATAGCGCTCCAAAAGCAGCCTGCCCTCCGGGGTAAGGCTGCTGCTGCCACCTCGTGCTCCGCCTTGCCTACGTAAAACCAAGGCAAAACCGGCCTGAGCTTCTATCGAATTGAGAGTCTTCCAGCCCTTGCTGTACGAGATCTGCATTCGCTGACAGGCCGTCTTGACTGACCGTGTCTCATCTATAAGTTCCAGTAAAAGTGCAATATGTTGGTCAAAAAACCTTCTCTCTTTTTCCAGGGAGAGCTTGATGACAGGGCGCATCAGCTGGCTGTTGTGGTATTCCAAAAGCTGATCGAATTCTTCGGGGGTGTCGGCATCGTAGAGTATGCCCTCGTCTTCGATGCAAACATATGCTTCAGAAATATCAAGTTTCTGAAGGGCTCCGGCGAGACCGCCCTCACCGCTGTAATCCAGTATGAGCTCGATTGCTTTTGAGGAGAGGAGTATGGGATGACCTTTAAGACCGGCACAGACGGGATATACTACATCACTATGCTTTTTCAGGAGTTCTTCTACGGTGTCTGCCCTGAAAAGCGGTATGTCCACCGGAGTAAATAAAACACGGTTGCATTTTTTGCGCAGATAACTTAAACCGATACAAGCCGAATCGAACATTTCCGTGTTTTTATAATTTTCGTTGCGAAGGAAGATGACGCCGCTTTTGGCAAGATGTCTTTCAAGTTCGTCAGCATTATAGCCGGTGACGACTACTATCGGCGAGACACCGGACTGCTGCAGAGTTGCAATGATACGCTGCGCCACGGATATAGAACCGATGCTGAGCATGGGCTTGAATTTGCCCATTCTGGATGACATTCCGGCTGCCGTAATCACTGCTCCTACTTTCATAGTTTCACCTTTCGTTATGTGGGTACTGTTTCCAAAGAAGGATTCCTCAAGTATGGAAACTGCTCACTTTTTGGAGATAGCCCCCTTGCCGAATTGTTAAAAATAGTATAAACAGTTTTACTCGAGTTGTAAACAAATACAACTTGTAATGACAAACAATTTGACAGAAAAATACTCTATTATTAAAATTTATTTAAGTAGAGTATTATCGGGAATATCTTAGAATTTACGTTGAAAAATGTGGAATATTATTATTCCTAGTGATCTTCACAGCGGTGGGTATCCGGTCCGCCGCCTGTCATATCCCGGAGACCAAGGACTCCCTGTTCGGTGTAGAATACAAGTGAAGACGGTTTTCCTTGGCTGTCTTCAGCGGAAAGACGAAGAAAATTAGATGTTTCCAGGTAGTTTATAGGGAGTTTTCTCACATAAGTTATTCCCGTATCCTTATCGACTACTTCGACTTTAATCTCATCCGCAGTAATTTTTTTAGGCATGTCGGCATTGTTATTCATAAACTGTCTCCTTTCATAAATATAAGAATATAAGATGGTAACAGTTTACAATAAAAATAAAGATGGTAACAGTCAGCAACCGGTCAGCAATAAAATTAATTGCAGTCTCAACAGAGGTTTACATTAAAACAACTTTTTAGCAATGTCTTAATGTAAATTTTGTCGTAAAAATCTTAATAATTGTAGAAAAGCAAATCAAAAGCAAATCAAAAGCAAATCAAGAGTAAATCGAGAAATAATCAAGAGAAAATCAAGAGAAAATCGGAAGAAATCACGAGAAAAACAAGAGAACAAGAGATTCAAGAGAGAAAATCAAGAGGTAATCCAGAAAGGAGAATCCAGAATGGGTAAGGGAGTCACTAAAAAAATTCTGAATATTAACGGAGTTAAGAGGAGTATTCTCGTCAAGGGTGATGAAAAGCTCTCAACTATACTTCGTGAGCGTCTTCTGCTCACAGGATGTAAGATCGGCTGTGGGCAAGGTCAATGCGGAGCTTGTAATGTTATATTAGACGGAAAAGTAACCAGGTCCTGTATCGTACCGATCTCAAATGTTCCTGATTTTTCTGAAATCACGACAATTGAAGGTATAGGTACACTTGACAATCTCCATCCGCTTCAAGTGGCATGGATGGCTTATGGATGTGCACAGTGCGGTTTCTGCAGCCCCGGCTTCATAATCAGTGCCAAGGTTCTGCTTGATCAAAATCCTGATCCGACCAGAGAAGAAGTCAGCGCATGGTTCAACAAATGCCGTAATCTCTGCAGATGTACCGGCTATAAGCCTCTCATCGATGCCACCATGGCAGCGGCTGCAGTATTGCGAGGTGAAAAAACCAAAGAAGATCTCATGTTTGAACCGACAGACAATCGCATACTCGGCACGGAGTATGTACGTCCTTCAGCTGCAATGAAAGTAACGGGAACCTGGGACTTCGGTGCGGACGATGCACTTTATATGCCTCCGGACACCTTACGTCTTGCCCTGGTTCAAGCTGAAGTTTCACATGCCAATATCAAAGGTATAGATACTTCCGAGGCGGAAAAAATGCCCGGAGTATACAAGATTATCACTGCCAAAGATGTTCCCGGAAAGAACCGTATCAACGGTCTCGTCATGTTACCGTTAAACAACAAATGTGACGGCTGGGATCGCCCGATACTTTGTGACGAGAAAGTTTTCCAATTCGGCGATGCCATAGCGATCGTAGCTGCAGACACAGAGGAACAAGCCAGGGCGGCTGCAAAAGCTGTAAAAGTTGATCTGGAAGTTCTCCCTGCGTACATGAGTGTGCCTGAAGCACTTGCGCCTGACGCAATCGAAATTCATCCGGGAATTCCTAACGAATATTACGAGACAAATTGTATCAAGGGACCTGATTTCGATTGGGACAGCGTACCTGAAGAAAATCAAATAGAAATCGAGAGCTACTGTTCACGTCAGCCTCACATGTACCTCGAGCCTGACAACGGCTATGCATACATAGACGAAGACGGAATGCTCACTATTCATTCCAAGAGTATAGGTATCCACCTCCATATGCCGATGATTGCTGAAGGTATCGGTGTTGAGATGGAAAACTTAAGAATGGTTCAAAATAATGCCGGAGGTACCTTCGGATATAAATTCTCACCGACAAACGAGGCTCTGCTGGGAGTTGCCGCTTTTGTTACACAGCGCCCTGTCAGCCTTAACTTTAATATGTATCAATCCATCACTTATACCGGAAAGAGAAGCCCGGGCTTCATGAATATCAAGCTTGCTGCCGATGATGACGGTAAGATCCAGGCACTCTGGGGCCGTAATTACATTGATCACGGTCCGTACTCGGAATTCGGCGATCTTCTCACTCACAGATTGACTCAGTTCGTGGGCGCAGGTCTTGATATCCCGAGTATAAGAAGCAAAAATTCAACAGTATTTACCAATCACGCATGGGGTTCGGCATTCAGAGCTTACGGTTCACCTCAGGCCTTTATGGGTAGCGATATAGCTATTGACTGCCTCGCTGCCAAGATGGGAATCGATCCTTTCGAAATGAGAGCTATGAACTGCTACAAGGAAAGTGAAGACTCTCGCACGCCAACCGGCTGCAAACCTGATGTATATTGCTTAGAGGATCTTTACGATCTGGCACGTCCGAAATATCTGGAAGCCAAGAAACGCGTAGAAGAAAAGAACGCCGCTTCTGACGGAAAAATCAAATACGGCATCGGTGTTTCCTTGGGTGTATACGGTTGTAGCTTAGATAACTCAGATGTCTCCGAGTGCTGGGTCGACTTACAGCCTGATAATACTGTCCTGGTCAGAAACTCCTGGGAAGATCACGGTCAAGGTGCCGATATGGGAACTCTTACTTCGGCACACGAAGCACTGAGAGAAGCAGGCTTTAAGCCGGAAGATATTAAATTATTCCAATGTGATACCAAGCACACCCCGAACTCCGGTCCTGCCGGCGGCAGCCGTTCGACAATAATGACAGGCAATGCAACTCGTATTGCATGTGAAAACCTGGTCAAAGCTATGAAGAAAGATGACGGAACATACAGGACATATGAGGAAATGCAGGCCGATGGAATAGACACCCATGCAAAAGGCGTTTATGCTTTCACCGCTTCGGTTGCACTAAACCAGGAAACCGGTCAGGGCGATCCGTTCCCGGGATATATGTACAGCATTTTCCTGCCGGAGGTAGCTGTTGACACAGAAACCGGCAAGGTTAAAGTTGAGAAATTTACTTGTGTTGCCGATGTCGGAACTGTAATGAATAAAGCCGTCGTAGACGGACAGTTCTACGGAGGACTTGCACAAGGTATCGGTCTGGCGTTAACCGAGGATTTCGAAGATCTTGAGAAGCACACATCTCTGCTCAGATGCGGCATTCCGTATCCGACGGATATACCTGACAACCTGGAAGTTATCTATCAGGAATCTCATCCGCGTCCGAATAGCCTCTTCGGAGCTGCAGGCTGCGGTGAAGCACCACTGACCGCACCTCATCCGGCTATACTGAACGCTATCTATAATGCTACCGGCGCTCGTATAACCAGAGTCCCTGCTAAACCGGATGTAGTCCTGGAAGCACTGAAAGAATTATAGGATAGTCAGTAAAAAATATTGTAAAATATTATATAGTCAGCGAAACACTTAATTAATGTATTATAATAAACAGAGAGGCAGGTTATACCGCCTCTCTGTTTGAATGTAGTGAAATCCGGCATCTTGAGATGCCGGGCGCTGACAAGTCTTATAAGCCGATTTCAAACCATCCTTAAAAGGATGGCTATGATTCTGTATCTCTAAAATAATACTATGCAGGATTATTCCCTAGCACTGCCAGACAAATGGAGAGAAATTTATGGACCATTTCAAAGAGAGATCTACCAGGGACTATATTCAAAAAAAGCTGTATAGCTTAGAGGGATTGCTGGAGCGTGAATATCGCTGTATTTATGAAGAACCCGCTTTTTGCCACGCTGCCTGTCCTTTGGGTTTAGACGCAAAAAAACTGATAGCCTTTGTAGAGAAAGGTAATTTCTCCGAGGCTCGTGCAATGCTTGAGCATGTCACGCCATTTCCTCGTATCCTGGTTTACGGCTGTGCAGCTCCTTGCAAAGAGGTCTGCAGGATGAACGAAGTCGGGGAAGGTATTGATATTCCGGCTTTAGAACGTGCGGCGATCAACCATGGCAGCCCGAAGACGGGGAGGGGCATGCTGAAGTTCAAGAAAAAGCAAAAGGCAGCAGTGTACGGTGCGGATCTGTTTTCACTTTCTCTGGCTGCGGAGCTGGCGAGAAAAAGCTATCCCACGAGTTTTTATGTAAGCCAGGCGGACGCAATCTCTCTGATTAAAGACTGTGCCCCTTTTTTATCGGAAGATGATTTGGCCAAAGAAGCTGCAAGGCTTGAGGCTATGGATATAAAAATTATTTACTCTGCCAAGCTCACAAAAGAGTTATTTGAGAGCGAGCAGGAAATCTATAATATAGTCGCTGCAGCCCGCAGTTTTCTGGATGAATGTTTTCCGGGAGATATACCTGACAGCAGGACCCTGTTATCTCCTGTATCTAAGCTCCTCAGCTCGCAAAACAGCGATATAAGTGTTTTAGAAGCTATTTTTGATGCAAGGAGAGCGGGAGTTTCCGCTGATCGCATAGCCCAGGGCTTGGATCCGGGAAGTTCGCGGGGCGAAGAAGGGGCTAGAGAGTCCAGGCTTTACACTGACATGAGTGAGGCGGTTCCCTCAAAGCGAATCCCCGAGCCGGAAGAAGGTTACACAAAAGAAGCTGCAATGGAAGAAGCTGCGCGATGTATACAGTGTAAATGTGAGGAATGCATAAAACACTGTGTTTTTCTGCAGGAAACGGGCAAATACCCGCGGTTACTAACCAGAGAGATTTACAACAACGTAGATATAATCATGGGTGACCACCTGATGAATAAGACCATAAACTCTTGTTCACTCTGCGGTCAGTGTACTTTCACTTGTCCCAACGGCTATGACATGGCTGAAATCTGCAGGGATGCCAGGGAAAATATGGTCAGCACGACCAAGATGTCTCTGGCCTACCATGAATTTGCCCTTTTGGACATGCTCTTTTCAAACAATGAAGCTTTTCTTGCCAAGCCCCAATCAGGATATGAGGAATGCAAATATGTGTTTTTTCCGGGGTGTCAGGCCGGAGCCATAGCGCCTGAGGCGGTATTTAAGGCCTATTCGGATCTGGCAGAAAGACTTGAAGGAGGAGTAGGTCTGATCAACGGCTGTTGCGGTGCTATAGCCAAATGGGCCGGAAGGACTGCAATTTATGAGGAGTGTGAAGAACTCTTAAAAAGCGAACTGAATAAACTCGGAAATCCTCAAATAATCGCTGCTTGTCCCACTTGCAAAAAGACGCTTGAAGAAATGACGGGGACAGAGGTGAAAGGTATCTGGGATATACTTAATGAAAACGGATTGCCCGAGGGAGCCTTGGAATACGACAGACCGCTGATCATGCACGATTCCTGCAGCGCAAGAGGAGATAGCGATATGCAAGTTGCTCTGCGTAAGCTTACTGCCAGTTTAGGCTGCACATTAAAGGAGGTTCCGTATAACGGCGACATGACGGAATGTTGCGGCTACGGCGGTCTCGTGAGTTATGTAAATAAGGATCTCGCATCCAAGATGGCTCAAAGTTGCACCAAGGATGAAGATGTGCCTTATATCAGTTATTGCATGGCCTGCCGCGACCGCTTCGCCAGAGAAGGAAGGGAGAGTATGCATGTACTTGAACTTGTTTATGCAGCTCCGGCAGGTAACCCGCCCGATATATCCGAGAAGCGCAAAAACAGACTGAATCTCAAGCGTAAGCTGTTGGAAGAGATATGGAATGAGGAGGTAATAGTGGTGAGTCCCGAATACAAGATAGTGATACCGGAGGATGTGGCCAAAATTCTTGATCAGCGCATGATTCTGGAGGAAGACGTATATGACGTCATAGGGGCGTATCATGCCGGCGGAAGTGCCGTCTACGATGAAAAAAGCGGCCTGCTCACGAGTTCTTTGAGAAAGGGTAATGTCACATTTTGGCTCAGATTTACAGAGGACGAAGCGGGCGTTTACAATATCAAAGGAGCATACAGTCACCGCATGAAGGTGAGAACGAGGTATGATGTATGACAGACAATAAAGTATATTACTCTGTGGAAGCGGAGGAAAATCTCATCTGCAGCAAGTGCGGTATCCCTCTGGAAAAGACGGAGGCGGTTTTTGAATATCTGGACAATTCATTTCCCGTCGAGTTACCCGCCTGCCCTAAATGCGGCTTTGTTTATGTCCCGGAGGATTTGGCTCTGGGTAAGGTTCTTTCCGTAGAGAAGGTTCTGGAGGATAAGTAGTGGATGTATCAGGATTTACTGATTCTTTATGTCTGAACACGGGATATAAAGAGAAGCTTGAAAGGCATCCCGGCGGCCGGAAAACAACGAGACGTCTGATCAAGCATTCGGGTATTGAGCCCTGCAGAATTCTGGACATGGGAGCCGGGAGCGGAGCTACTCTCAAACTATTAAAAGAGCTGGGTTTTGATGCCTGCGGTATAGATCTGGAGCCCGGGGAAGATGTGACCGGAGGCGATATGTTGAGGGCCTGTTTTTCCGACGGGAGCTTTGAAGCGATTATATCCGAATGTGCTTTTTTTATCTCGGGAGATGGCTGCGCAGCTCTCAGGGAAGCTCACAGGCTGCTGATAAGAGGCGGAAAACTTCTCCTCTCAGATATTTTTTATGGTGATGAGGCAAATTTTTATAAATTTTTGCGGACAGGCGGTTTTAACCCCCTATCCTGTGTGGATATTACTGACGAATGGAAATACTATTACATTGAGAGGATATGGGACGGGACTGCGGAGAAGTTCTGTAAGCTTAAACACGATGATTATTGTACAAAAAGATTCAGGTATTTTTTAAGTGTCAGTGAAAGGATGTGAATTCTATGAGTGATATCTTCGACAGACTATTAGAGCTTTCGCAAAAAGGTTATTCTTGTGCACAGGTAATACTATTGATTGCTCTTGAGAGTGAGGGTAAGGAAAATCCTGACTTAGTCCGTGCCATGGCCGGTCTGAGAGGAGGCCTTGACGGTTCTGGCGAGGTCTGCGGCGCTCTCAGCGGGGGAATGTGCTTTTTAAGTTATTTTGGCGGAAGAGGCGGAGATGACGAAGTGGAGAACGTCAATTTGAAAAGCATGTCAAAAGAGTTATATGAATGGTTTGTTGAATATACTGCCGAATACGGCGGTATAGACTGCAGGCAGATTTTGGAAGGTGATCCGGGCAACAAAGTACTGCGCTGCCCCATGGTAGTCAGAGACACGCTGGAAAAATGCATCTTGATCATGCAGAAATACGATTTGATTTAAGTCAGAAATTCATATTATTTTGTGCAGCAGACAGTGAGCGTGACATAGTTCCTTTTTGCTTCTGCAAACTCACGCACAGCAAAGGAGAGACCTGATACGGAAAATGAAAAAGTCTGCCTTAGATAAATGGATCTGTGATCAAGAAAATATTCCCTGTTTGACCGGAGAGATATTGGATAACTTGCAGCTGAGCAAGCTGAATGCCCTCTTAGCCAAGGAAAAAAAACGAGGGGGATTTTATGCTGATCTGCCGGAGCATCTCACAAGTCTGAGAGAATTAGCCGGCCTTCCCTTTACAACTGCAGAAGATCTGGCTGAAAACGCTGCTTCTTTACTTCTCGGTTCTCAGTCGGAGGTGAGCAGGGTTATTTCAGGCATCACCAGCGGAACCACAGGTCCTTCCAAGAGGATCTTTTATTCCGACGGGGATTTGGAGAATACAGTCAGCTTTTTTGCTGCGGGTATATCCGAGATGACTGCGGCTGGCGAAACTGTGCTGATTACTATGCCTTTTTCCGTTTCTGGCGGCCTGGGCGAGCTGATAGCAAGGGCGGTGGAATTGCTGGGTGCAAAGCCTATCAGGGCAGGTTCGGACTTAAGTTATGCGGAACTGAATGAAATGATGCGTATTGAGCGTCCCGATACATATATAGGCATGCCGGTACCCCTGCTCTCATTGCTCAGATTCTGCGGTAATAATTCTACATTAAAACGCGCCCTGGTTTCTGCGGATGTCTGTTCTGTTTCTGTTCAGCGGGAAATCGAAGATATACTGGGCAGCAGGCTCTTTCCGCACTACGGTCTCAGAGAATCTTGTCTCGGAGGAGCTGTAACCTGTCAGGCTCATGAGGGCATGCATGTCAGGGAGAATCATATTATTACTGAAATTATCGGAAAAAACGGGAAACCTGTCCCTGACGGTGACTACGGAGAATTGGTTATAACGACCGTAGGAATGGAGATAATGCCGCTCATAAGATACAGGACGGGTGACAGGGCCCGTATCCTGGCGGAGCCGTGTCCTTGCGGAGCCGTGAGTGCCAGAATAGAGGTGGAGGGGCGTCTTGACGATAATTTGCGCATGTCGGATCTGGATGAAGTGCTGTTTGGTATCAAAGAATTGGCAGATGTTAAGGCTGAATTTGCCGGTGATGTACTTGAGCTTGAGGTCTATGTTCTGGGAGATGTTCAAATAGAAGAAGAGATACAAAAACGTGTCTCTGCTCTGCTTTCCGGCAAACTCAAAACAAGCACCCGAATTTGCAACTTGCCGATTTTCACCGAACGTGACAAAAACTATAAACTGAAAATACGTACTCAAATTTGTGACGGTAATTGTAAGTCTCTTTATTCAGGAAAGAGGATGATTGGCTGAAGTATTTCAGGAATACATCCCGACAATGTGGTTTCAGATAGAGGTGGCCGGCAAATGACAGCCTGTATTTGCAGGGATCAAATGTCGGAAAGTGCAAAATGTCGGAAGTCATAAAATTCTGAATATAAAAAAGCCTCTCCCGTTAAAGAGAATCATGGGAAAGGCTTTTTTGTTGGTCCGGTTTATCAATGGAACTGTAAAGCTATTCTTCTGTTAAACCATATCTTACGTATTGTTCCTTCGGACAATCATTTTCTTTCAATGCTTTTACGAGCAGACGTTTCATTCTCTCTTCGATTTCAGGATCGTCAATGGGATTTTCCTGTTTGGGATCATTTTCGAGATCGTAGAGACGTGTACCATAGCGGGCTACGTTGTAACGGTCTTTGCTCTTAATCTTTAAGACGGAACAACCTTTCGTGAAGGAGAAAGGAGGATGAAGCTCCATATCTCTCAATTCATCAGGTGTGAAACGATTCATCATATGAACCGGCATCAGAGTGTAGTTATAGACATCGTCTTTTTTATCCGGCTCCGGAGCTCTCATGTAAACGTATCTGCCATCAGTAATATTGGCATGACCGCTGAAAACTCCGAAGAGTGCATAATCTCTGTTAGACTCATCATCTGTGATAACGTTATCCAATTTGCTCCCTTGAACATCCTCCGGAATGTCTTGGCCGAAGAAATTTAATAAAGTTGGTGTCCAGTCTATCATTTGAACGAGAGATTCTCTGTGCTCTCCTTTCACGCCGTAACGCGGATCCCAGATAAACAGAGGAGCATGGGCAACTTGATTGTAATAAGGCATTAAATTTTTACCCCAATAATCATGTTCGCCTAAAAGGAAGCCATGGTCCGTTCCTACGAGTAGGAGGGTATCATCCCACATGTTATACTCGTCCATCATATCCATGATGCGTCCCAAACTCCGGTCGCACATGGTGATCAGAGCCTGATAACGTCTTCTGGCTTCTTGTACAACTTCTTCACTTTCTTGCAGCGGGCCGCGCGGCCAGTCGAAGAGCTTGCCGTCATAATCTGTCGGATACATATCTAAATATTTTTGAGGCACGAAGAAAGGTTCATGAGGATCGAAAGTCTCAATATGCAGGAACCAGTTATCGTAGTCTTTATTCTTTTCGATGAATTCACAACTCAAATCAAAACACTGAGTTTGAGGGAAATCTGCCTCGGATTTGATATGCCCGCGGTTTATCCAGTCATAGCGCCATCCTGATGCTATACCGCCACCTTGCTGCCTTTGAGGAACGCGAACTACTTCCGGAACTTCAGGATCTTTAAGCTCGCCTTTCCAGTGATCGCCTGCCTGACCACGAACTATTTCCCAGGAGGAGTAACGGGAGTGATAGGTTGCCCCGCCGTCTTCCCAGTAGTGCAGATGGTCAGAGATTAAATGGGTATAAATTCCGTTCTTTTTCAGAATTTCCGGCATAGAGTCATCAAAAGGCTCTAACGGTCCCCATTCTCTATGAAGAAAATTATAGCGGCCTGTATGGACATCTCTTCTGGCAGGAATACAAGGCATAGATCCGACATAGTTGTTGTCGAATTGAACGCTGCGTTCGGCCAATCTTGCAAAATTTGGTGCGATGGTACCGCAATCAGGATTGTATTGCGGTAAATAGTCACGATTGAGAGTATCGAAAAATACAATGATGGCTCTCATCTTAACTCTCCTTTGCACCCGGGAAATGTTCTACAACAATTTCGTTAATTTGAGCTGCGATATCTTTGGAAGCCATGACGTTGACAACCGGAATAAAGAACTCACCTTCTTGCGGCACAACTTCGGTAAAGAGATTTCTTAAGATCACAATGATATCTGCCCATTCTCTGCGAGATGCCATCATGCCGAGTGAAGTATGATCAACTTCAGCGCTGATTTTCAGAGGTTTTAATTCTCTTTTAACACCGAGTTCTGCCATGGTGCTTGTGCCCATACCCATACCGCAAACAAATAATACGTTGATTGAACTTTTACTCATAATAAACTCCTTTCAATGAATGCTTAATGATAAGATTAATATACAATTTTAGATGCTTTAGCAATTAATTTAATATGTCTAATAAGCAATAGTAAATCCGAAAACACTGCCGATCCAACGTAATACTTGAATGAGTGCCGGCCATACTGTTGAAAGGTCAAACATACCGGACCATCCCATACCTTCCGGATAGTTCATTTGTGTGATTGCCCATACGGTACCGAAAGTTTGAATTACACCGAGTAAAGTACAGCAAATAATAACTGCTTTTAAGCCGCCCTTTTTATTAGCTACAACACCGATAGGACCACCTGAGAAGAAGAGAGGTGTGAATCCCGGAAGAACCATGATAGGACTGCCTGTAGCACTTAAGATAAGCATGGAAATGACGGTTCCCAGTGTACAGAATAAGAATCCGAAAGTTGTTGCGTTCGGTGAGAAAGGTAATAAAGCTGCAACGTCAATAGCGGGAACTGCATTAGGTACAATTTTTTGTTGGATACCTTGGAATGATGCTGTTAATTCTGAACAAAGCATACGAACACCTTGGAGCAAGATAACCATGAACATGGAGAATTGGATTCCTAATAAGATCAGGAAGATACTCCAGTGTTTCTTGCCGGCTAATTCCTGAAGACCTTCAAAGCCTAGAGGAATGCAGAAAAGTCCGACGAAAATGGTCATCAGAATAGCGATAGAAACAACGTTGTTGTTAAATATCGCCAGCCAGCCCGGAAGTTCCAGGTGATCACAGTCAAGGATCTTTTTGTCTTTTTTCTTCGGTGCCATTTTTTCTGCTAAACGTCCGAAGAACCAAATGCCGACTTGCTGGTTATGTCCGACCGTAAAGCCGCCACCTTCTGTAACTTCATCGACAACTTTGGCTGCTAAAGTTGTGGAGTAGGCCCAGTAGATACCTACAATAACACCGGAAGCAATAATCAGAACAGGTGATGATAAAGCAAAGTTTGCGACCATTAGCCAAAGCATACCTTGTGAGTGAGCTGTACCGGCATTACCTGTTAAGAAAACACCTCTTGCTTTTGTATATTTTCCGAAATACACGAGTAGAATATTTACTGCGAATGCAATCAGGAAAACATATCCCATCCAACCGGCTTTATCTCCTAAAGCCTCTAAGCTTGCTGTTCTCATAGCATAGGAGTCCATTAAATATCCTTGAACTCCCGTTTTTGCAGCAACAGCTTCAGTGATTGGTTTGAAAAGATTTGAAAATTGTCCTCCGCCGAAGACGATTAATTGCATACCTACCATGGCGCTGACAGTACCGGTAATAACTTTAACAGCGGACTCCTTTTGCAGGATATATCCAAGCATGATCAGTAAACCGATAACGATGGTAGGGGTAGTTAGTAAGTCATTAACCAGAAAATTAATAACCTTGTCCATACGTAGCCCTCCTTAAAAATTTGTTCCATTTGTCTATGCCGGCTAAACATAGAAAAGGATTTTTATGAAATATGCAACATGCCGTTACCTATGTTACATATTAAAATATAGCGTACCCAATATGAACGTGTCAACAGTTTTGACTGATTTTTGACTGATTTTTAAGTTACTTATTGAATCTCGGTCATTGATGATCGAAATTCAATCAGAAGTGACTTTATCTTAATAGATTTTCGATCTTTCCGATATATCCTCCGTCTTTTTCAATCCATTCCGGATGCTCGAAAGGTTTTTGATCTGTGATTAAAATAGTGTCTCGTGCATCTTCTGCCGGCAGAGTATAATAGGCTGTACGGGAAAACTTGCTTTTATCTGCAAGCAGGTAAGTTTGACGAGACTGACGGATACAAATTTTCTTGATTGATTCTTCGTAATTATCGGCTGAAAGGAGATTAAGTTTATCGTCGATACCGTGGACTCCGAGGAAGGCGTGATCAAACTTATATTTTGCAAGCATTTCAAGAGCTTCCTTTCCGACAAGGGACCGGGAGTACTCTTTAAAAAAACCGCATAATAAAAGAGCTTGAATACGTTTTTCGTATAAAGCTTCCAGTTGCGGGATTCCGTTAGTAATAACGGAGATACTTCTGTTCTTTATATAAGGAATCATGGATAGTGTAGTCATCCCTGAGCCTATGAATATTAATTGATTATCTTTTAAGCGGGAAGCAGCCAAACTGCCGATAGCATCAAAATCGTGGCGGGACTTGTAACTAATAAGGCCTGCTTTACGGAGGTTGTCCGGTGTTTCTAACCTCTGTACGCCTCCCCAAAATCTTTTCAATGCCCCGACAGATTCCAGATAGATGATATCTCTTCGGATAGTGGCTTCTGAAACGCCTGTAGCATCAACAATATCCTGGATCAAAACCGTATTGCTGTGCTGAAGCATTTCCATGATATGAGCTCTTCTTTTTTCTTTTCTCAAGCGCTATGCTCCCTTTTTGTATCTTTGTTGATGATTGTAACACAGATTTCTTCATAAATCAAGCATTTTGTGATTGAAAATCAATCAAATTATTTAAAACTTGTTGAATTTCAATCATTACTGTAAAATAGTTTGTACAATCAAAGAAATCAAGGAGTTTTTATGCCTCATCTTAATGTCATGATTAAACCTGCATCCGGTATGTGCAATATGCGTTGTCAATATTGCTTCTATGAAGATGAAATGCAATATCGGGAAGAGGGATGCCGCGGTTTTATGAATATTGAAACTTTGGATAAAACTCTCCAAATGATTTTTGAATATGCTGATCAAAGCTGTTCCATCTCTTGGCAAGGCGGAGAACCTACTTTGGCAGGACTTGATTTCTTTCAAAAATATGTTGAGCTCGAAGAAAAACATAATAGCAGGGGCATTCCTGTTTACAGAGCGATTCAAACGAATGGTTATAAACTCAGCGCTGAATGGGCATCTTTTTTTGCTCAAAACAGATTCTTGGCAGGTATCTCGGTAGATGGCATTCAAAGAACGCATGATAAATATCGCAAGGATCCTTCGGGAAACGGTACTTTTAATGAAATTATTAAAACGTTAAATTTATTTAATAAATTTAACGTAGATTATAATATTCTGACAGTTGTCCATAAAGAGACTGCCGAAGCGATTTCCGAGATTTATCAATTCTACAAAGAGAACGGCCTCTTATATCAACAATATATTGCTTGTCTGGATCCGATTGATTTCGACAACAAAGAAAATCCGCAGGAATGGTCTCTCACAGCTGAAGCATACGGAAAATTTTTAATTCGCTTATTTGATCTCTGGTATGAAGATGCTCTTAAAGGCCGGGCGCCGTATATCAGACAATTCGAAAATTATCTGGATCTGATGTTCGGTATCATGCCTGAATCTTGTGAACAGCGTGGTTTATGTGCTGCCAGCGTGATTATAGAAGCGGATGGCAGTGTGTATCCCTGTGATTTTTACATGACAGATGATTATTTACTCGGAACGGTTCAGCATGATTCGATTGAACAAATGCTTCAGTCCGAAATTGCCCGGGATTTTGAGGATCGTTCACGTGTCACACCTGAAGCTTGTAAGAATTGTCAATTCTTTTATTTATGTCGTAATGGTTGTTATCGTCATCGTATCGTCAACGAAAATGCAGATCTGCAAAATCGTTTCTGTCGAGGATACTTGATGTTCTTTGAGCATGTTTTTCCCAAATTACAACATCTTGCTCAATTGGTCGCGAGAAACCGGTAATCTTGAATTTATATCTTTTCCTATCTTGAATTTATATTTTTTTCTATTAAATAAAAAATCAGTATTTTCTAAAATTTGTAAATAATACTTTAAAAATTTCAGAGTAGTTCATTTTTCAGGAAACATTTAAGAAACGCCATGAATTATAGATGCTGATTCCTATGATAACTACCATCAGTCCGATAAACAGTTTATTGACCTTTGCATCATCAATAAAAGTATTGATGTATCTTCCGGCTATACCGCCGCCGATTCCGCCAATTACCATAATAACCAGCCAGATTACTGAAAATTCCGGTACTTCTCCGGCAAGAATAGTAGATAAAACACTTGTAATTTGACTGAGCAATATTATATAGAGACTGTTTTGTGCAGCGATTTTGGTGGACATGGAAAAGAAGAAATATAAGACTACCAAGTTGATCGGACCACCGCCGATTCCTAAAAAGCTGGACATCATGCCAAGTAAAAGTCCGATAACTAAACAAGCGACTTTATTTGTTAATTGATGTGTTTTTACTTTATCTTTGAAGATGGTATAGATCAATGTACCGACAGTAATAACTGCGAGAGCTATTGCCTGATAAGCCCCGACCAGTTCCGGATCAGGAGATGCGTCTTTAATGGATGTGTACAAATATTTTCCGGCGACACCGCCAAATGCGGCACCAATTGCCAAAGGCGTGGCGATTTTATAATCTACCTGGCTATCTCCCGATCTTATACTTTTGGAAACGGAATATAGTGTCATACCAAGTACCGTGCATCCTGATAAAAAGCTTATGGTGGAAACGGAAGCGATCGACAGGCTATCCAACAGGGGTTTTATGATGACCCCGCCACCGATTCCGCAGATAGCACCCACTACACTTGCTAAAAAACTGACAAAGAAAAGTATAAGATTCATAACAAATTCCCCTTTTATACTTTCGCTGATCTGTAAAAACACTGATAATTGAAAGCAACAAATATTTATAGTGATTATCTTATCAAATTTAGATGAAAAATGGTGAAGCAGCTTGGTTTTTTGTAAAGGTTTTATTGAGATCTTTGATAGATGCAGAACAAGAAACGAAGTAGTATTATTTGATTTTTGTTCTTACTCAACAATTTGGATTTATAATCAGTATTTTCCGGATTTTTTTTGATGTTGGCGATATACGTTCCTGGCAGACCTGACTACCTGACTAAGACAGATTATTTTTTAATATTATGCTGCCAAACCAGATGTACCGGATGTTATACTGTTTATCAGAAATATATCAGGGTTATACTTTTTTATCGTGATATTGTTTCAGAACTTTCGCCCGGTTTGTTGGTTCCTTATACATATGTAAAGCCAAACCAAAGAACAGTCCTTTGTGCCTATACTATTGGCAGGAATAGCAGGAAAATAAAAAATAAAATACGAGGTGATTAATATGAAAAAATCATACAGTGAGATGTTGCCTTTTATAGGTGATCTGAACCAATTAATTTCTTGCGAAGAAAGTGTTCTGTCCGGAGGGTTTCAAGAGGGAGTAAAATGTATCCATGTTAACAACGGCGGCAATATTTCCGCAACGATTTTACCCGGACGCAGTATGGACATCTATCAGGTAAGATATAAAGGGAAAAATTTAAATTATATTGCACCGAGCGGAATAATAGCATCTGAATATTATGAAGCTCAGGGATTCAGGTGGCTGAGAAACTTTTTTGTCGGTTTTTTAACTACTTGCGGTTTACAGCATATCGGCAGTCCTGCAGTGATTAATGGTGAAGAGGTCGGATTGCACGGACGAATCAGTAATACTCCCGCAGAGAATGTAACGATTACACGTGGTTCCGTAGATGATGTTCCTTCTTTATCTATTGAAGGGACAATGCGAGAAGGAAGAATTTTCGGTGAAAATCTGACTTTAAAACGCAAATTAGATTTTTTATACGAAGATGATGCTTTTACGATTACGGACACAATAACAAATCATGGTTTCGGTGAAAGGCAATACCTATACTCACTCCACTTAAACTACGGGTATCCGTTGCTGGACAAAGGTGCTCAGATAATTATGGACACTGAGGATGTAGAACCCAGAGAAGAACATGCAGCTAAGTTCATTGATTCGTGGATCGAGATAGAGGAACCTCAATATCCTTACCCGGAACGTTGTTATTTTCACAATGTGAAACCGGATAATGACGGAATCAGCCGGTACACATTATTTAATCCGGATATCAATATAGGCGTTAATGTTCAATATAAACATGAAGACTTCCCTTATTTCGTACAATGGAAAATGTTGGGAAAAGGTGAGTATGTCTTGGGTTTAGAGCCGCTTAATACGCCTTTGGATGGTCCTAAATTAGGTGAGGAGGGCTGCAAAGCTCCGATTTTGCAACCCGGCGAAAGCAGAGACTATACATATTCATTCAAATTTATTGATAAGCTTTAATTATTAATAAGATTGAAGATTGCTGCTGATTAATATGATTTTTAATTGAGTTAACTGAGGGTAAAAAGTCATGAAATTTATTGCATATGATTTAGGAACCGGTGGAATCAAAGCCTCGCTTTATGACGAGAAATTGAATACGATCGAAAAAACATTTATTGAATACAGTACTTATTATCCGAAAGACGGTTACCATGAACAAAGACCTGAAGATTGGTGGCAAGCTGTCATTGAAAGCACAACGGAATTACTGCAAAAAACAAAAGTTGATCCTTCGGAAATAGCATGTGTTTCCCTTTCCGGTCACAGTCTTGTTACAGTACCCATTGACGCTGAAGGTGAATTGTTATCTGAATTTGTTCCGATTTGGTCTGATTCACGTGCTGTTTCGGAAGCTCAGCAATTTTTTCAAAGAATAGATGAAGAAAAATGGTACTTGACTACCGGAAACGGTTTTCCTGCACCGCTTTATTCAGTTTTTAAACTAATGTGGTTAAAGGAAAATCAACCGGATATCTTTAAACAAATCTACAAAATTTTAGGTTCCAAGGATTATATAAACTACAGATTAACAGGTAATTTCTATACAGATCATTCATATGCTTCCGGTTTTGGAGTTTATAATCTCAATGAGAATGAACTGGAGAAACAATTTTTAGATGTTGCCGGTATTCCCGAAGCCATTTTCCCTGAAATAGTTAATTCTCATTTCATCGTTGGCAAAATCACGAAAGAAGCCGCAAAATTAACCGGTTTACCGGAAGGCACATCTGTTGCTTGCGGCGGTGTTGATAATGCATGTATGGCTTTGGGTGCAGTCGGAGCTGAAGAAGGTGCCGTATATCTGTCTCTCGGATCGTCGAGCTGGATTGCGGTAAACTCCGAAAAACCGATGCTTGATTACAAAACAAAACCTTATGTTTTTGTTCATATCCAAGAAAACATGTATACTTCCGCCTATTCAATTTTTTCTGCCGGAAGTTCTTTGACTTGGGTAAGAGATACGATTTGTCAAGAGATTGAAGATACCAAAAATGCCTATCGGATTATTGATGAGCTGGCATTACAATCCCCGCCCGGTTCTAACGATGTGGTTTTTAACCCGAGTCTTGCCGGAGGAACTTCTCAAGATAAGAGTGTAAATATTCGAGGGGCCTATCTTGGTCTCGGTTTAGGAACATCAAAATCAGATATTTTGCGAGCGACTCTTGAGGGAATCGCAATGAATTTGAAGTTGTCATACAATCAGATTGCGGAAAAAGTCGAATTGTCAAAGAATCTTTTGATTTGTGGCGGAGGCAGCAAAAGTAAAATCTGGTTACAAATGTTTGCCGATATTTTCAATGTAAATATTATAAAAACCAACATTGATCAGGATGCAGCATCGTTAGGTGCGGCGGCAATTTCTGCAAAAGCGATGGGGTTATGGGATGATTATTCCCAAATAAAACAACTCCATCAAGTAGAACATACTTTATCTCCGGATATTAATAACTCAGGTAAATATAATTTATTGGAAAAACGCTTTACATACATAGCAGAAATGTTATCCGATTATGGCGATTATTTTAACCGTGATCAGCTGTACTGATTAACATGATTAGTTTAACTAATTAACGTGATTAGTTTAACTAATCAGAATGCTGTAAAGAGATGAATTAACAGTGAAAAATGCAGCAAGAACAATGTAAATACAATTATATTAAAATACATTATTACTTTAAATATTATCACTAAATAATAAGATTATTTTTTAGGTAATAACAACAAATTGAACAAAAGAGAGTGAAATTTATAAGACTGTATGTTAATATGTTAGAACAAATGAAACAAATGCAGAATAACCCGCTCTCTTAAAATTTTAGAAAACAACAGCAAAGCAGAAGAAAGGAATGAAGCAATGAAATATGGAATATTTTTCTCGTATTGGTCAGATGAATGGAAAGGGGATTATTTCTATTACGCCAAAAAGGTAAAAGATCTGGGATTTGACGCCTTAGAAATCTCCGCCGGTGAACTTCTCAAGATGTCGCGCGAAGATTTGGAGAGATTGAAAGCGTTGACAAAGGACTTGGACTTGGAGCTTTCTGCAAATCTGGGTCCGCCTAAGAAATATGATGTTTCATCAAAGGATCCGGAAATAAGAAAAGCGGGATTGGCATTTTATTCTGAACTGATGGCGGCAATGGATGTTTTGGATTGCCGCAGATTGATCGGAGCGTTGCATTCAACGTGGCCGTTTGACTTTTCGGATAAAGATAAGGCAACTTTCTGGAAAAATGGTGTGGAAAGTTTAAAAGTAATGGGCAAAGAAGCTGAGAGTTTAGGAATTGAATTAAGTTTGGAAGTTTTAAATCGATTCGACGGCTTAGTCATTAATACAGCTGATGAAGCAATACAGTTTGTGGAAGAAGTCGGAAGTGATGCTGTAAAAATTCACTTAGATACATTCCATATGAATATAGAAGAAGACGACATGCTTGATGCAATCAGAAAATCCGGTAAATATTTAGGTCATATGCATGTCTGTGAAGGTAACAGAAAACTTCCCAGCCCTGAAAAAGGTCACTTGGATTGGGTAGGAATAGGCAAAGCCCTGAGAGATGTGAATTATAAAGATCTGATTATCATTGAAGCATTTACCAGAACCGGTACTCAAGTGGGTAATGACACATTTATCTGGCGTGATTTATCCGGTGGTGCAGACGAAGCAAAATTGGACAGAGATGCCAAAGAATCATTAGAATTTTTGCGCAAAGCTTTCTCTGAATAAATATTGTTTTTCAGCTGGAGAGTGATCAGAAAACGCCATCCGTTTAACAGGGAGCAGAGAAAGGTTAGTATTTGAAATATGCAAAAAAGTGGAAATCAAGTTCTGGGAAAAAGACTTAAGTATTTTTTTTCGCAGCAAGAAATAATAGTTGTAATCCTGATATTAATTATCGGTTTGTTTTTAAGCTTTGTCAGACCTGATTCATTCCCGACTACTTTGAATTTATTTAATGTATTGAAACAAGCTTCTCAATATGCAATCTTAGCAGTAGGTATGGGGATGGTCATTATTGCCGGCGGAATTGATCTGTCAGTCGGATCAAATATCGCTTGCGGAATATGTTTTGCTGCCTATGTCAATGAAAAGGCCGGCGGGATTTCTCCCTTTTTGGTTCTGTTGATGATTTTTGCAATCGGTTTGTTATTTGGATTGATCAACGGGGTTTTAATAGCAAAAGTGGGTTTGCCTCCGTTTATTGCAACGATGGGTATGTTAAGTGTCGGTGAAGGAGTTGCACTTCTGTTATCAAACGGATCTCCTATCAAATATGGTGAATCCTGGATTTCGGTTTTTGGCGGCGGTTATGTGGGGCCTGTACCGGTTCAGGTTATTGTAATGGCTGTGGTCGTAATACTGGCCTGGATATTTACAAAATATACGGTTGTAGGCAGAAACATTTATGCTGTCGGCAACAATCCCAGAGCAGCTTCTTTAACCGGTATTAATACCAGCAGAACATCGATTCTTGTTTATGTTATATGCGGACTGATGTGTTCAATTGTCGGATTGATTATGATGGGACAATTGAAACAGGCAGGTCCTTCATATGGTTCCGGTTATGAACTCGATGCGATTGCAGCGGCAGTTATCGGCGGGATTTCAATGTCCGGCGGTGAAGGAAGGATTTTCGGAGTTACGGTTGGTGCGATCTTGATGGCACTGCTGAGAAATTTGTTTGTCCAGATAACTGTTCCCGGTTATTGGCAAACAGTAGTTTTAGGTTTGGTAATTATAGCATCCGTATCGGTTGATGCACTGAGAAAACACCGGAGATAATCCCTGGTTTAGTGTTTTACAATGAGGCAATGCATTGTGCAATGCAAATCTAATGGAAAAATAGAAAGGTAAGAATATGAAAAAAATCAGAACAATAGTATCACTTTTACTTACTGTATTATTACTAATCAGTATAGTCGGTTGTTCCGGAAAATCGGATAAAAAAGACTCCGATGAGAAAAAAGAAGATACTAAAAAAGAAGAAGTTGTAGAAGAAAAAGCTGAAGAAAAAGCGGAAGAAAAAGCTGAAGAAAAAGCTGAAGAAAAAGCTGAAGAGAAAGAAGAACCAGCAGAAGAAGCGGCAGAAGAAGCTGCCGATGATTCCGGTGATTTCACCAAAGGTGCTGATATAGTAGCTCCTGACGGAAAAGTACTGAGATCATTGCCGGTTGATCAAAAAGCGGATGACAAATTACGCATAGCCTCAATTTGTGTTCAAAACAATCCGTGGGGTGCTGCAGTTGTAGTTGGCCAAGAATTTGCGAAAGAGGTTTTGGCAGACAGAAACTGTGTAGTTGATGTTATTGCAGTTAAATCTTTTGATGCAATGGAATGGGTTTCAGCTATAGATAACTGTACTGCTTCCGGATATGATGCGATTTGTATTTTCGGTGTATCGGATGAGTTAAACGACAGTGTTAACAAAGCGATTGAAGCAGGAATTGAAATATACACATTTAATGGTGATCTTCCTGATACCGAACGTATTGCATGGTACGGAATGGATGACTATGCGGCAGGAAAAGTAGCCGGCCAGGCTATAGTAGATGCTCTTCCGGATGGTGGAAAATATGCAATTATTACCGGACGTTTCTCCGTTTACGGACATGAAAAACGCAGAACAGGTTGCCGCGATGTCACTGATGAGGTAGAAGCTCTGAATCTCGTAGGAGAATATGAAAATGATGATGATGCCGATACCGCTTATAACCTGACAACAGACCTGATTAATGCCAATCCGGATTTGAGTGCGCTTTATGTTACTGCAGGAGGACCAGGCGGTGCCGCACAGGCAATTATTGATGCCGGTAAGAGCGGAGAAATCACTTTGATCTGCCACGATGCATTATCTGCTGTTGCTGATTACATTGAAGACGGAACAATTTCAGTCTGTATTGACCAAGATCCGTTCAACCAGGGCTATCAACCGGTAATTGATGCATATAACAGTCTGGTAGCAGGTGTTGTACCTGAAGAAATGAATGCATATGATGCAGTAATTGCTACACCGGATAATGTAAAATCCTTATTCCCGGAATTATATGAATAATAATAATTTTCAGGAAAAATTTTAATAATTATTGTAATGCTTTTATTTGATGAAACGACAACATTTGTTGTCGTTTCGTCAAGGAGGTCATAATGAGCAAAAAGACTATTTGCAAAATAGAAAATATCGAGAAGAGATTCCCCGGCACGATTGCTCTGAAGGATGTTTCTTTTGAAATAAAAGAGGGAGAAGTCCATGCTCTTATCGGAGAAAACGGAGCGGGAAAATCAACTTTGATGAATATTCTGAACGGAGTATTTGAAGCCTCTAAAGGAAAAGTAATCTTTATGGGCGAAGAGTGTAAATTTGCCAACCCCAATGACGCTAATCATGCAGGCATTGCAATGATTCACCAAGAACTTTCATTAGCTCCTGCGATGACAGCTGCAGAGAATATTTTCTTAAACAGAATGCCGAAAACGAAATTGGGCTTAGTCGATTATAAAAAGATGCGTGAAGACTGCATGTTTCTCTTAACTAATTTAGGTGTTGATCATATCTCCCCAAATTCTCTGGTTCGAGATTTAAGTGTCTCCGAGCAACAGTTATTAGAGATTTCAAAAGCAATTTCTTATGATGCTAAAATGCTGATTATGGATGAGCCGACATCTTCATTAACTGAAAAAGAAGTTGATTTTTTACTGAATATTGTAGATAAACTTCGCTCGCGGGGCGTAACAATAATTTACATATCTCATAAATTGGAAGAAGTGCTTTCAATATCTGACACAATCACGATTTTACGGGATGGTGAACATATTATTACTTCTCCTACGCAAGATCTGAATGAACATAAGATGATCAGTTACATGGTGGGTCGTGAATATGAGGGAACTCATATCCGAAACTTTATCAAAGATTACAGCAGTTTAAAACCAATCTTATCTGTAGAAAATTTATCCGATTTTGAAGGGAAAGTGAACAATGTGTCTTTCGATCTTTATCCCGGAGAAGTTTTAGGATTTGCAGGTTTGGTCGGTGCAGGCAGAACAGAGGTACTGGAATGTATTTTCGGTGCTCGCAGGAAAAAAGCCGGGACAATAAAAATTAACGGTGAAGAGGTTAATTTTGATAATTGTGCTAAAGCCATTGATGCAGGTATCGGCATGATTCCGGAAGGAAGAAAAATTCAAGGCATTTTTTCTAAAATGAGCGTAAAAGAGAACATGTTGCTGGTATATCAACGCTGTACTTCAAAAAGAGGAATTTTGAATAATAAAGAGTTGGATGGTGTCGCTAGTGAGGCAAAAGAAAATCTCAATGTAAAAACTCCTTCCCTGGATGCACTGATAACCAATTTATCAGGTGGAAATCAGCAAAAAACAATAGTTGCCAGATGGCTTGTCAATAATCCTTCAATTTTATTTATGGATGAGCCGACTCACGGAATAGATATCGGTGCCAAAAACGAGATTTATAAAATTATTGATAACCTTACGAGTTTAGGTGTTGCAGTTGTTCTTATCTCTTCAGAAATGCCGGAAGTACTTTCTTTATGCGACCGGATTTTAGTAATGCATCACGGATACAAACGCGGTGAATTTCTCAATGAAAATATTACTCAGGAAACGCTGATGTCATATACTTTGGATGAAGCAATGACCGATGACGAACGATTAGCAATGTCAAAAACTTCTTAAATAAGATTATACAATTTAGAAAAAATTTCTTCAGGTTAACAATTTACGTGACTATATTTTGAGAGAGGAATAATAATGAAAAAAGAGATTACGGTACAAGACGTAGCGGATATGATTGATCATTCGCTTTTAAGACCGGATATAACTATTGATGAGCTTAAAGAAGGCTGTGATTTGGCAATCAAGTATAATTTAATTTCTGTTTGTGCAAGACCTACCACCTTATCTTCTGAAACTACCCGGTCGGCAACAATTAATACCGCAAGTTCGTCCGGTATTTCGAAGAGATAATTGTCACAGTGACCGCCCGCAATTTCTGCTTCCTTCCGGTAGCCGAGGGCGCTGATCCAGTTTTCACCTACTTTGCAATGGTTTTTCTTTGTTCTGGCCACATCATGGAGGAGAGCTGACCTGATTATTAAATCAATATCTAAGTTGAGACCGCTTTCCGCTAAAGCTATTCCTATCCTTCCTGCTTCTTTGGCTACCGCTACACTATGTCTGATTACGTGTTCCGGTGTACCGGCTGCGGCGATCAGTTCGAGACAGAGTTCTGTGGTGAGCGGTGGTCTATTTAATTTGCCCATATATTCAATGGAAAAATTATTGTTTTTCAAGCTGAGCTCAGACACCGAGCCATAGGGCAGGAGTTCTCTGCCGGGCGGCAATTCTTTTTCGGATATTTCAGACAGAAAGGTGCGCATTACAGAAGCGTGGGAGATTATCACGATATTTCCCGTGCTGCCCTCGAGTATTTTGCGCAGAGCCGAGTTGAAACGGAGCAAAGCTTGTTGCGGATTCTCCGCACCCGGAGGCTGAATGGAATTATCGCGCCCCCTGGCTGCGTAGAGATCCGGCCAGCGGACTTTAATTTCGTCAAAGGAGAAGCCGTCCCACTCTCCGAAATTCATTTCTTCGAGTCCGTCAATTATTTTCGCTTCGCCGAAAGACTCTGCTGTTTGTACTGCACGCTTCAGTCTGCTGCAGAATACAGCCGAGATGCCGGCATCATCTAAAAATTTTGCAGCAAGCAGGGCCTGCATCCTGCCTGCAGGAGAAACAGGTAAGTCTGTGTGTCCGATACACACTCTCTTCCCGCCGGGAAATTCCGGAAGTCCGTGACGTATAAGATAGATTTTTCGCATTTTTCAGACCTCCACTATTTGAGCACATCGGACAGATATTTTTCATAAAGTTCAACGGACGCTTCCCGCATGGCTTTTTCATATTTACGATAGCGCTCCAAAAGCAGCCTGCCCTCCGGGGTAAGGCTGCTGCTGCCACCTCGTGCTCCGCCTTGCCTACGTAAAACCAAGGCAAAACCGGCCTGAGCTTCTATCGAATTGAGAGTCTTCCAGCCCTTGCTGTACGAGATCTGCATTCGCTGACAGGCCGTCTTGACTGACCGTGTCTCATCTATAAGTTCCAGTAAAAGTGCAATATGTTGGTCAAAAAACCTTCTCTCTTTTTCCAGGGAGAGCTTGATGACAGGGCGCATCAGCTGGCTGTTGTGGTATTCCAAAAGCTGATCGAATTCTTCGGGGGTGTCGGCATCGTAGAGTATGCCCTCGTCTTCGATGTAAACATATGCTTCAGAAATATCAAGTTTCTGAAGGGCTCCGGCGAGACCGCCCTCACCGCTGTAATCCAGTATGAGCTCGATTGCTTTTGAGGAGAGGAGTATGGGATGACCTTTAAGACCGGCACAGACGGGATATACTACATCACTATGCTTTTTCAGGAGTTCTTCTACGGTGTCTGCCCTGAAAAGCGGTATGTCCACCGGAGTAAATAAAACACGGTTGCATTTTTTGCGCAGATAACTTAAACCGATACAAGCCGAATCGAACATTTCCGTGTTTTTATAATTTTCGTTGCGAAGGAAGATGACGCCGCTTTTGGCAAGATGTCTTTCAAGTTCGTCAGCATTATAGCCGGTGACGACTACTATCGGCGAGACACCGGACTGCTGCAGAGTTGCAATGATACGCTGCGCCACGGATATAGAACCGATGCTGAGCATGGGCTTGAATTTGCCCATTCTGGATGACATTCCGGCTGCCGTAATCACTGCTCCTACTTTCATAGTTTCACCTTTCGTTATGTGGGTACTGTTTCCAAAGAAGGATTCCTCAAGTATGGAAACTGCTCACTTTTTGGAGATAGCCCCCTTGCCGAATTGTTAAAAATAGTATAAACAGTTTTACTCGAGTTGTAAACAAATACAACTTGTAATGACAAACAATTTGACAGAAAAATACTCTATTATTAAAATTTATTTAAGTAGAGTATTATCGGGAATATCTTAGAATTTACGTTGAAAAATGTGGAATATTATTATTCCTAGTGATCTTCACAGCGGTGGGTATCCGGTCCGCCGCCTGTCATATCCCGGAGACCAAGGACTCCCTGTTCGGTGTAGAATACAAGTGAAGACGGTTTTCCTTGGCTGTCTTCAGCGGAAAGACGAAGAAAATTAGATGTTTCCAGGTAGTTTATAGGGAGTTTTCTCACATAAGTTATTCCCGTATCCTTATCGACTACTTCGACTTTAATCTCATCCGCAGTAATTTTTTTAGGCATGTCGGCATTGTTATTCATAAACTGTCTCCTTTCATAAATATAAGAATATAAGATGGTAACAGTTTACAATAAAAATAAAGATGGTAACAGTCAGCAACCGGTCAGCAATAAAATTAATTGCAGTCTCAACAGAGGTTTACATTAAAACAACTTTTTAGCAATGTCTTAATGTAAATTTTGTCGTAAAAATCTTAATAATTGTAGAAAAGCAAATCAAAAGCAAATCAAAAGCAAATCAAGAGTAAATCGAGAAATAATCAAGAGAAAATCAAGAGAAAATCGGAAGAAATCACGAGAAAAACAAGAGAACAAGAGATTCAAGAGAGAAAATCAAGAGGTAATCCAGAAAGGAGAATCCAGAATGGGTAAGGGAGTCACTAAAAAAATTCTGAATATTAACGGAGTTAAGAGGAGTATTCTCGTCAAGGGTGATGAAAAGCTCTCAACTATACTTCGTGAGCGTCTTCTGCTCACAGGATGTAAGATCGGCTGTGGGCAAGGTCAATGCGGAGCTTGTAATGTTATATTAGACGGAAAAGTAACCAGGTCCTGTATCGTACCGATCTCAAATGTTCCTGATTTTTCTGAAATCACGACAATTGAAGGTATAGGTACACTTGACAATCTCCATCCGCTTCAAGTGGCATGGATGGCTTATGGATGTGCACAGTGCGGTTTCTGCAGCCCCGGCTTCATAATCAGTGCCAAGGTTCTGCTTGATCAAAATCCTGATCCGACCAGAGAAGAAGTCAGCGCATGGTTCAACAAATGCCGTAATCTCTGCAGATGTACCGGCTATAAGCCTCTCATCGATGCCACCATGGCAGCGGCTGCAGTATTGCGAGGTGAAAAAACCAAAGAAGATCTCATGTTTGAACCGACAGACAATCGCATACTCGGCACGGAGTATGTACGTCCTTCAGCTGCAATGAAAGTAACGGGAACCTGGGACTTCGGTGCGGACGATGCACTTTATATGCCTCCGGACACCTTACGTCTTGCCCTGGTTCAAGCTGAAGTTTCACATGCCAATATCAAAGGTATAGATACTTCCGAGGCGGAAAAAATGCCCGGAGTATACAAGATTATCACTGCCAAAGATGTTCCCGGAAAGAACCGTATCAACGGTCTCGTCATGTTACCGTTAAACAACAAATGTGACGGCTGGGATCGCCCGATACTTTGTGACGAGAAAGTTTTCCAATTCGGCGATGCCATAGCGATCGTAGCTGCAGACACAGAGGAACAAGCCAGGGCGGCTGCAAAAGCTGTAAAAGTTGATCTGGAAGTTCTCCCTGCGTACATGAGTGTGCCTGAAGCACTTGCGCCTGACGCAATCGAAATTCATCCGGGAATTCCTAACGAATATTACGAGACAAATTGTATCAAGGGACCTGATTTCGATTGGGACAGCGTACCTGAAGAAAATCAAATAGAAATCGAGAGCTACTGTTCACGTCAGCCTCACATGTACCTCGAGCCTGACAACGGCTATGCATACATAGACGAAGACGGAATGCTCACTATTCATTCCAAGAGTATAGGTATCCACCTCCATATGCCGATGATTGCTGAAGGTATCGGTGTTGAGATGGAAAACTTAAGAATGGTTCAAAATAATGCCGGAGGTACCTTCGGATATAAATTCTCACCGACAAACGAGGCTCTGCTGGGAGTTGCCGCTTTTGTTACACAGCGCCCTGTCAGCCTTAACTTTAATATGTATCAATCCATCACTTATACCGGAAAGAGAAGCCCGGGCTTCATGAATATCAAGCTTGCTGCCGATGATGACGGTAAGATCCAGGCACTCTGGGGCCGTAATTACATTGATCACGGTCCGTACTCGGAATTCGGCGATCTTCTCACTCACAGATTGACTCAGTTCGTGGGCGCAGGTCTTGATATCCCGAGTATAAGAAGCAAAAATTCAACAGTATTTACCAATCACGCATGGGGTTCGGCATTCAGAGCTTACGGTTCACCTCAGGCCTTTATGGGTAGCGATATAGCTATTGACTGCCTCGCTGCCAAGATGGGAATCGATCCTTTCGAAATGAGAGCTATGAACTGCTACAAGGAAAGTGAAGACTCTCGCACGCCAACCGGCTGCAAACCTGATGTATATTGCTTAGAGGATCTTTACGATCTGGCACGTCCGAAATATCTGGAAGCCAAGAAACGCGTAGAAGAAAAGAACGCCGCTTCTGACGGAAAAATCAAATACGGCATCGGTGTTTCCTTGGGTGTATACGGTTGTAGCTTAGATAACTCAGATGTCTCCGAGTGCTGGGTCGACTTACAGCCTGATAATACTGTCCTGGTCAGAAACTCCTGGGAAGATCACGGTCAAGGTGCCGATATGGGAACTCTTACTTCGGCACACGAAGCACTGAGAGAAGCAGGCTTTAAGCCGGAAGATATTAAATTATTCCAATGTGATACCAAGCACACCCCGAACTCCGGTCCTGCCGGCGGCAGCCGTTCGACAATAATGACAGGCAATGCAACTCGTATTGCATGTGAAAACCTGGTCAAAGCTATGAAGAAAGATGACGGAACATACAGGACATATGAGGAAATGCAGGCCGATGGAATAGACACCCATGCAAAAGGCGTTTATGCTTTCACCGCTTCGGTTGCACTAAACCAGGAAACCGGTCAGGGCGATCCGTTCCCGGGATATATGTACAGCATTTTCCTGCCGGAGGTAGCTGTTGACACAGAAACCGGCAAGGTTAAAGTTGAGAAATTTACTTGTGTTGCCGATGTCGGAACTGTAATGAATAAAGCCGTCGTAGACGGACAGTTCTACGGAGGACTTGCACAAGGTATCGGTCTGGCGTTAACCGAGGATTTCGAAGATCTTGAGAAGCACACATCTCTGCTCAGATGCGGCATTCCGTATCCGACGGATATACCTGACAACCTGGAAGTTATCTATCAGGAATCTCATCCGCGTCCGAATAGCCTCTTCGGAGCTGCAGGCTGCGGTGAAGCACCACTGACCGCACCTCATCCGGCTATACTGAACGCTATCTATAATGCTACCGGCGCTCGTATAACCAGAGTCCCTGCTAAACCGGATGTAGTCCTGGAAGCACTGAAAGAATTATAGGATAGTCAGTAAAAAATATTGTAAAATATTATATAGTCAGCGAAACACTTAATTAATGTATTATAATAAACAGAGAGGCAGGTTATACCGCCTCTCTGTTTGAATGTAGTGAAATCCGGCATCTTGAGATGCCGGGCGCTGACAAGTCTTATAAGCCGATTTCAAACCATCCTTAAAAGGATGGCTATGATTCTGTATCTCTAAAATAATACTATGCAGGATTATTCCCTAGCACTGCCAGACAAATGGAGAGAAATTTATGGACCATTTCAAAGAGAGATCTACCAGGGACTATATTCAAAAAAAGCTGTATAGCTTAGAGGGATTGCTGGAGCGTGAATATCGCTGTATTTATGAAGAACCCGCTTTTTGCCACGCTGCCTGTCCTTTGGGTTTAGACGCAAAAAAACTGATAGCCTTTGTAGAGAAAGGTAATTTCTCCGAGGCTCGTGCAATGCTTGAGCATGTCACGCCATTTCCTCGTATCCTGGTTTACGGCTGTGCAGCTCCTTGCAAAGAGGTCTGCAGGATGAACGAAGTCGGGGAAGGTATTGATATTCCGGCTTTAGAACGTGCGGCGATCAACCATGGCAGCCCGAAGACGGGGAGGGGCATGCTGAAGTTCAAGAAAAAGCAAAAGGCAGCAGTGTACGGTGCGGATCTGTTTTCACTTTCTCTGGCTGCGGAGCTGGCGAGAAAAAGCTATCCCACGAGTTTTTATGTAAGCCAGGCGGACGCAATCTCTCTGATTAAAGACTGTGCCCCTTTTTTATCGGAAGATGATTTGGCCAAAGAAGCTGCAAGGCTTGAGGCTATGGATATAAAAATTATTTACTCTGCCAAGCTCACAAAAGAGTTATTTGAGAGCGAGCAGGAAATCTATAATATAGTCGCTGCAGCCCGCAGTTTTCTGGATGAATGTTTTCCGGGAGATATACCTGACAGCAGGACCCTGTTATCTCCTGTATCTAAGCTCCTCAGCTCGCAAAACAGCGATATAAGTGTTTTAGAAGCTATTTTTGATGCAAGGAGAGCGGGAGTTTCCGCTGATCGCATAGCCCAGGGCTTGGATCCGGGAAGTTCGCGGGGCGAAGAAGGGGCTAGAGAGTCCAGGCTTTACACTGACATGAGTGAGGCGGTTCCCTCAAAGCGAATCCCCGAGCCGGAAGAAGGTTACACAAAAGAAGCTGCAATGGAAGAAGCTGCGCGATGTATACAGTGTAAATGTGAGGAATGCATAAAACACTGTGTTTTTCTGCAGGAAACGGGCAAATACCCGCGGTTACTAACCAGAGAGATTTACAACAACGTAGATATAATCATGGGTGACCACCTGATGAATAAGACCATAAACTCTTGTTCACTCTGCGGTCAGTGTACTTTCACTTGTCCCAACGGCTATGACATGGCTGAAATCTGCAGGGATGCCAGGGAAAATATGGTCAGCACGACCAAGATGTCTCTGGCCTACCATGAATTTGCCCTTTTGGACATGCTCTTTTCAAACAATGAAGCTTTTCTTGCCAAGCCCCAATCAGGATATGAGGAATGCAAATATGTGTTTTTTCCGGGGTGTCAGGCCGGAGCCATAGCGCCTGAGGCGGTATTTAAGGCCTATTCGGATCTGGCAGAAAGACTTGAAGGAGGAGTAGGTCTGATCAACGGCTGTTGCGGTGCTATAGCCAAATGGGCCGGAAGGACTGCAATTTATGAGGAGTGTGAAGAACTCTTAAAAAGCGAACTGAATAAACTCGGAAATCCTCAAATAATCGCTGCTTGTCCCACTTGCAAAAAGACGCTTGAAGAAATGACGGGGACAGAGGTGAAAGGTATCTGGGATATACTTAATGAAAACGGATTGCCCGAGGGAGCCTTGGAATACGACAGACCGCTGATCATGCACGATTCCTGCAGCGCAAGAGGAGATAGCGATATGCAAGTTGCTCTGCGTAAGCTTACTGCCAGTTTAGGCTGCACATTAAAGGAGGTTCCGTATAACGGCGACATGACGGAATGTTGCGGCTACGGCGGTCTCGTGAGTTATGTAAATAAGGATCTCGCATCCAAGATGGCTCAAAGTTGCACCAAGGATGAAGATGTGCCTTATATCAGTTATTGCATGGCCTGCCGCGACCGCTTCGCCAGAGAAGGAAGGGAGAGTATGCATGTACTTGAACTTGTTTATGCAGCTCCGGCAGGTAACCCGCCCGATATATCCGAGAAGCGCAAAAACAGACTGAATCTCAAGCGTAAGCTGTTGGAAGAGATATGGAATGAGGAGGTAATAGTGGTGAGTCCCGAATACAAGATAGTGATACCGGAGGATGTGGCCAAAATTCTTGATCAGCGCATGATTCTGGAGGAAGACGTATATGACGTCATAGGGGCGTATCATGCCGGCGGAAGTGCCGTCTACGATGAAAAAAGCGGCCTGCTCACGAGTTCTTTGAGAAAGGGTAATGTCACATTTTGGCTCAGATTTACAGAGGACGAAGCGGGCGTTTACAATATCAAAGGAGCATACAGTCACCGCATGAAGGTGAGAACGAGGTATGATGTATGACAGACAATAAAGTATATTACTCTGTGGAAGCGGAGGAAAATCTCATCTGCAGCAAGTGCGGTATCCCTCTGGAAAAGACGGAGGCGGTTTTTGAATATCTGGACAATTCATTTCCCGTCGAGTTACCCGCCTGCCCTAAATGCGGCTTTGTTTATGTCCCGGAGGATTTGGCTCTGGGTAAGGTTCTTTCCGTAGAGAAGGTTCTGGAGGATAAGTAGTGGATGTATCAGGATTTACTGATTCTTTATGTCTGAACACGGGATATAAAGAGAAGCTTGAAAGGCATCCCGGCGGCCGGAAAACAACGAGACGTCTGATCAAGCATTCGGGTATTGAGCCCTGCAGAATTCTGGACATGGGAGCCGGGAGCGGAGCTACTCTCAAACTATTAAAAGAGCTGGGTTTTGATGCCTGCGGTATAGATCTGGAGCCCGGGGAAGATGTGACCGGAGGCGATATGTTGAGGGCCTGTTTTTCCGACGGGAGCTTTGAAGCGATTATATCCGAATGTGCTTTTTTTATCTCGGGAGATGGCTGCGCAGCTCTCAGGGAAGCTCACAGGCTGCTGATAAGAGGCGGAAAACTTCTCCTCTCAGATATTTTTTATGGTGATGAGGCAAATTTTTATAAATTTTTGCGGACAGGCGGTTTTAACCCCCTATCCTGTGTGGATATTACTGACGAATGGAAATACTATTACATTGAGAGGATATGGGACGGGACTGCGGAGAAGTTCTGTAAGCTTAAACACGATGATTATTGTACAAAAAGATTCAGGTATTTTTTAAGTGTCAGTGAAAGGATGTGAATTCTATGAGTGATATCTTCGACAGACTATTAGAGCTTTCGCAAAAAGGTTATTCTTGTGCACAGGTAATACTATTGATTGCTCTTGAGAGTGAGGGTAAGGAAAATCCTGACTTAGTCCGTGCCATGGCCGGTCTGAGAGGAGGCCTTGACGGTTCTGGCGAGGTCTGCGGCGCTCTCAGCGGGGGAATGTGCTTTTTAAGTTATTTTGGCGGAAGAGGCGGAGATGACGAAGTGGAGAACGTCAATTTGAAAAGCATGTCAAAAGAGTTATATGAATGGTTTGTTGAATATACTGCCGAATACGGCGGTATAGACTGCAGGCAGATTTTGGAAGGTGATCCGGGCAACAAAGTACTGCGCTGCCCCATGGTAGTCAGAGACACGCTGGAAAAATGCATCTTGATCATGCAGAAATACGATTTGATTTAAGTCAGAAATTCATATTATTTTGTGCAGCAGACAGTGAGCGTGACATAGTTCCTTTTTGCTTCTGCAAACTCACGCACAGCAAAGGAGAGACCTGATACGGAAAATGAAAAAGTCTGCCTTAGATAAATGGATCTGTGATCAAGAAAATATTCCCTGTTTGACCGGAGAGATATTGGATAACTTGCAGCTGAGCAAGCTGAATGCCCTCTTAGCCAAGGAAAAAAAACGAGGGGGATTTTATGCTGATCTGCCGGAGCATCTCACAAGTCTGAGAGAATTAGCCGGCCTTCCCTTTACAACTGCAGAAGATCTGGCTGAAAACGCTGCTTCTTTACTTCTCGGTTCTCAGTCGGAGGTGAGCAGGGTTATTTCAGGCATCACCAGCGGAACCACAGGTCCTTCCAAGAGGATCTTTTATTCCGACGGGGATTTGGAGAATACAGTCAGCTTTTTTGCTGCGGGTATATCCGAGATGACTGCGGCTGGCGAAACTGTGCTGATTACTATGCCTTTTTCCGTTTCTGGCGGCCTGGGCGAGCTGATAGCAAGGGCGGTGGAATTGCTGGGTGCAAAGCCTATCAGGGCAGGTTCGGACTTAAGTTATGCGGAACTGAATGAAATGATGCGTATTGAGCGTCCCGATACATATATAGGCATGCCGGTACCCCTGCTCTCATTGCTCAGATTCTGCGGTAATAATTCTACATTAAAACGCGCCCTGGTTTCTGCGGATGTCTGTTCTGTTTCTGTTCAGCGGGAAATCGAAGATATACTGGGCAGCAGGCTCTTTCCGCACTACGGTCTCAGAGAATCTTGTCTCGGAGGAGCTGTAACCTGTCAGGCTCATGAGGGCATGCATGTCAGGGAGAATCATATTATTACTGAAATTATCGGAAAAAACGGGAAACCTGTCCCTGACGGTGACTACGGAGAATTGGTTATAACGACCGTAGGAATGGAGATAATGCCGCTCATAAGATACAGGACGGGTGACAGGGCCCGTATCCTGGCGGAGCCGTGTCCTTGCGGAGCCGTGAGTGCCAGAATAGAGGTGGAGGGGCGTCTTGACGATAATTTGCGCATGTCGGATCTGGATGAAGTGCTGTTTGGTATCAAAGAATTGGCAGATGTTAAGGCTGAATTTGCCGGTGATGTACTTGAGCTTGAGGTCTATGTTCTGGGAGATGTTCAAATAGAAGAAGAGATACAAAAACGTGTCTCTGCTCTGCTTTCCGGCAAACTCAAAACAAGCACCCGAATTTGCAACTTGCCGATTTTCACCGAACGTGACAAAAACTATAAACTGAAAATACGTACTCAAATTTGTGACGGTAATTGTAAGTCTCTTTATTCAGGAAAGAGGATGATTGGCTGAAGTATTTCAGGAATACATCCCGACAATGTGGTTTCAGATAGAGGTGGCCGGCAAATGACAGCCTGTATTTGCAGGGATCAAATGTCGGAAAGTGCAAAATGTCGGAAGTCATAAAATTCTGAATATAAAAAAGCCTCTCCCGTTAAAGAGAATCATGGGAAAGGCTTTTTTGTTGGTCCGGTTTATCAATGGAACTGTAAAGCTATTCTTCTGTTAAACCATATCTTACGTATTGTTCCTTCGGACAATCATTTTCTTTCAATGCTTTTACGAGCAGACGTTTCATTCTCTCTTCGATTTCAGGATCGTCAATGGGATTTTCCTGTTTGGGATCATTTTCGAGATCGTAGAGACGTGTACCATAGCGGGCTACGTTGTAACGGTCTTTGCTCTTAATCTTTAAGACGGAACAACCTTTCGTGAAGGAGAAAGGAGGATGAAGCTCCATATCTCTCAATTCATCAGGTGTGAAACGATTCATCATATGAACCGGCATCAGAGTGTAGTTATAGACATCGTCTTTTTTATCCGGCTCCGGAGCTCTCATGTAAACGTATCTGCCATCAGTAATATTGGCATGACCGCTGAAAACTCCGAAGAGTGCATAATCTCTGTTAGACTCATCATCTGTGATAACGTTATCCAATTTGCTCCCTTGAACATCCTCCGGAATGTCTTGGCCGAAGAAATTTAATAAAGTTGGTGTCCAGTCTATCATTTGAACGAGAGATTCTCTGTGCTCTCCTTTCACGCCGTAACGCGGATCCCAGATAAACAGAGGAGCATGGGCAACTTGATTGTAATAAGGCATTAAATTTTTACCCCAATAATCATGTTCGCCTAAAAGGAAGCCATGGTCCGTTCCTACGAGTAGGAGGGTATCATCCCACATGTTATACTCGTCCATCATATCCATGATGCGTCCCAAACTCCGGTCGCACATGGTGATCAGAGCCTGATAACGTCTTCTGGCTTCTTGTACAACTTCTTCACTTTCTTGCAGCGGGCCGCGCGGCCAGTCGAAGAGCTTGCCGTCATAATCTGTCGGATACATATCTAAATATTTTTGAGGCACGAAGAAAGGTTCATGAGGATCGAAAGTCTCAATATGCAGGAACCAGTTATCGTAGTCTTTATTCTTTTCGATGAATTCACAACTCAAATCAAAACACTGAGTTTGAGGGAAATCTGCCTCGGATTTGATATGCCCGCGGTTTATCCAGTCATAGCGCCATCCTGATGCTATACCGCCACCTTGCTGCCTTTGAGGAACGCGAACTACTTCCGGAACTTCAGGATCTTTAAGCTCGCCTTTCCAGTGATCGCCTGCCTGACCACGAACTATTTCCCAGGAGGAGTAACGGGAGTGATAGGTTGCCCCGCCGTCTTCCCAGTAGTGCAGATGGTCAGAGATTAAATGGGTATAAATTCCGTTCTTTTTCAGAATTTCCGGCATAGAGTCATCAAAAGGCTCTAACGGTCCCCATTCTCTATGAAGAAAATTATAGCGGCCTGTATGGACATCTCTTCTGGCAGGAATACAAGGCATAGATCCGACATAGTTGTTGTCGAATTGAACGCTGCGTTCGGCCAATCTTGCAAAATTTGGTGCGATGGTACCGCAATCAGGATTGTATTGCGGTAAATAGTCACGATTGAGAGTATCGAAAAATACAATGATGGCTCTCATCTTAACTCTCCTTTGCACCCGGGAAATGTTCTACAACAATTTCGTTAATTTGAGCTGCGATATCTTTGGAAGCCATGACGTTGACAACCGGAATAAAGAACTCACCTTCTTGCGGCACAACTTCGGTAAAGAGATTTCTTAAGATCACAATGATATCTGCCCATTCTCTGCGAGATGCCATCATGCCGAGTGAAGTATGATCAACTTCAGCGCTGATTTTCAGAGGTTTTAATTCTCTTTTAACACCGAGTTCTGCCATGGTGCTTGTGCCCATACCCATACCGCAAACAAATAATACGTTGATTGAACTTTTACTCATAATAAACTCCTTTCAATGAATGCTTAATGATAAGATTAATATACAATTTTAGATGCTTTAGCAATTAATTTAATATGTCTAATAAGCAATAGTAAATCCGAAAACACTGCCGATCCAACGTAATACTTGAATGAGTGCCGGCCATACTGTTGAAAGGTCAAACATACCGGACCATCCCATACCTTCCGGATAGTTCATTTGTGTGATTGCCCATACGGTACCGAAAGTTTGAATTACACCGAGTAAAGTACAGCAAATAATAACTGCTTTTAAGCCGCCCTTTTTATTAGCTACAACACCGATAGGACCACCTGAGAAGAAGAGAGGTGTGAATCCCGGAAGAACCATGATAGGACTGCCTGTAGCACTTAAGATAAGCATGGAAATGACGGTTCCCAGTGTACAGAATAAGAATCCGAAAGTTGTTGCGTTCGGTGAGAAAGGTAATAAAGCTGCAACGTCAATAGCGGGAACTGCATTAGGTACAATTTTTTGTTGGATACCTTGGAATGATGCTGTTAATTCTGAACAAAGCATACGAACACCTTGGAGCAAGATAACCATGAACATGGAGAATTGGATTCCTAATAAGATCAGGAAGATACTCCAGTGTTTCTTGCCGGCTAATTCCTGAAGACCTTCAAAGCCTAGAGGAATGCAGAAAAGTCCGACGAAAATGGTCATCAGAATAGCGATAGAAACAACGTTGTTGTTAAATATCGCCAGCCAGCCCGGAAGTTCCAGGTGATCACAGTCAAGGATCTTTTTGTCTTTTTTCTTCGGTGCCATTTTTTCTGCTAAACGTCCGAAGAACCAAATGCCGACTTGCTGGTTATGTCCGACCGTAAAGCCGCCACCTTCTGTAACTTCATCGACAACTTTGGCTGCTAAAGTTGTGGAGTAGGCCCAGTAGATACCTACAATAACACCGGAAGCAATAATCAGAACAGGTGATGATAAAGCAAAGTTTGCGACCATTAGCCAAAGCATACCTTGTGAGTGAGCTGTACCGGCATTACCTGTTAAGAAAACACCTCTTGCTTTTGTATATTTTCCGAAATACACGAGTAGAATATTTACTGCGAATGCAATCAGGAAAACATATCCCATCCAACCGGCTTTATCTCCTAAAGCCTCTAAGCTTGCTGTTCTCATAGCATAGGAGTCCATTAAATATCCTTGAACTCCCGTTTTTGCAGCAACAGCTTCAGTGATTGGTTTGAAAAGATTTGAAAATTGTCCTCCGCCGAAGACGATTAATTGCATACCTACCATGGCGCTGACAGTACCGGTAATAACTTTAACAGCGGACTCCTTTTGCAGGATATATCCAAGCATGATCAGTAAACCGATAACGATGGTAGGGGTAGTTAGTAAGTCATTAACCAGAAAATTAATAACCTTGTCCATACGTAGCCCTCCTTAAAAATTTGTTCCATTTGTCTATGCCGGCTAAACATAGAAAAGGATTTTTATGAAATATGCAACATGCCGTTACCTATGTTACATATTAAAATATAGCGTACCCAATATGAACGTGTCAACAGTTTTGACTGATTTTTGACTGATTTTTAAGTTACTTATTGAATCTCGGTCATTGATGATCGAAATTCAATCAGAAGTGACTTTATCTTAATAGATTTTCGATCTTTCCGATATATCCTCCGTCTTTTTCAATCCATTCCGGATGCTCGAAAGGTTTTTGATCTGTGATTAAAATAGTGTCTCGTGCATCTTCTGCCGGCAGAGTATAATAGGCTGTACGGGAAAACTTGCTTTTATCTGCAAGCAGGTAAGTTTGACGAGACTGACGGATACAAATTTTCTTGATTGATTCTTCGTAATTATCGGCTGAAAGGAGATTAAGTTTATCGTCGATACCGTGGACTCCGAGGAAGGCGTGATCAAACTTATATTTTGCAAGCATTTCAAGAGCTTCCTTTCCGACAAGGGACCGGGAGTACTCTTTAAAAAAACCGCATAATAAAAGAGCTTGAATACGTTTTTCGTATAAAGCTTCCAGTTGCGGGATTCCGTTAGTAATAACGGAGATACTTCTGTTCTTTATATAAGGAATCATGGATAGTGTAGTCATCCCTGAGCCTATGAATATTAATTGATTATCTTTTAAGCGGGAAGCAGCCAAACTGCCGATAGCATCAAAATCGTGGCGGGACTTGTAACTAATAAGGCCTGCTTTACGGAGGTTGTCCGGTGTTTCTAACCTCTGTACGCCTCCCCAAAATCTTTTCAATGCCCCGACAGATTCCAGATAGATGATATCTCTTCGGATAGTGGCTTCTGAAACGCCTGTAGCATCAACAATATCCTGGATCAAAACCGTATTGCTGTGCTGAAGCATTTCCATGATATGAGCTCTTCTTTTTTCTTTTCTCAAGCGCTATGCTCCCTTTTTGTATCTTTGTTGATGATTGTAACACAGATTTCTTCATAAATCAAGCATTTTGTGATTGAAAATCAATCAAATTATTTAAAACTTGTTGAATTTCAATCATTACTGTAAAATAGTTTGTACAATCAAAGAAATCAAGGAGTTTTTATGCCTCATCTTAATGTCATGATTAAACCTGCATCCGGTATGTGCAATATGCGTTGTCAATATTGCTTCTATGAAGATGAAATGCAATATCGGGAAGAGGGATGCCGCGGTTTTATGAATATTGAAACTTTGGATAAAACTCTCCAAATGATTTTTGAATATGCTGATCAAAGCTGTTCCATCTCTTGGCAAGGCGGAGAACCTACTTTGGCAGGACTTGATTTCTTTCAAAAATATGTTGAGCTCGAAGAAAAACATAATAGCAGGGGCATTCCTGTTTACAGAGCGATTCAAACGAATGGTTATAAACTCAGCGCTGAATGGGCATCTTTTTTTGCTCAAAACAGATTCTTGGCAGGTATCTCGGTAGATGGCATTCAAAGAACGCATGATAAATATCGCAAGGATCCTTCGGGAAACGGTACTTTTAATGAAATTATTAAAACGTTAAATTTATTTAATAAATTTAACGTAGATTATAATATTCTGACAGTTGTCCATAAAGAGACTGCCGAAGCGATTTCCGAGATTTATCAATTCTACAAAGAGAACGGCCTCTTATATCAACAATATATTGCTTGTCTGGATCCGATTGATTTCGACAACAAAGAAAATCCGCAGGAATGGTCTCTCACAGCTGAAGCATACGGAAAATTTTTAATTCGCTTATTTGATCTCTGGTATGAAGATGCTCTTAAAGGCCGGGCGCCGTATATCAGACAATTCGAAAATTATCTGGATCTGATGTTCGGTATCATGCCTGAATCTTGTGAACAGCGTGGTTTATGTGCTGCCAGCGTGATTATAGAAGCGGATGGCAGTGTGTATCCCTGTGATTTTTACATGACAGATGATTATTTACTCGGAACGGTTCAGCATGATTCGATTGAACAAATGCTTCAGTCCGAAATTGCCCGGGATTTTGAGGATCGTTCACGTGTCACACCTGAAGCTTGTAAGAATTGTCAATTCTTTTATTTATGTCGTAATGGTTGTTATCGTCATCGTATCGTCAACGAAAATGCAGATCTGCAAAATCGTTTCTGTCGAGGATACTTGATGTTCTTTGAGCATGTTTTTCCCAAATTACAACATCTTGCTCAATTGGTCGCGAGAAACCGGTAATCTTGAATTTATATCTTTTCCTATCTTGAATTTATATTTTTTTCTATTAAATAAAAAATCAGTATTTTCTAAAATTTGTAAATAATACTTTAAAAATTTCAGAGTAGTTCATTTTTCAGGAAACATTTAAGAAACGCCATGAATTATAGATGCTGATTCCTATGATAACTACCATCAGTCCGATAAACAGTTTATTGACCTTTGCATCATCAATAAAAGTATTGATGTATCTTCCGGCTATACCGCCGCCGATTCCGCCAATTACCATAATAACCAGCCAGATTACTGAAAATTCCGGTACTTCTCCGGCAAGAATAGTAGATAAAACACTTGTAATTTGACTGAGCAATATTATATAGAGACTGTTTTGTGCAGCGATTTTGGTGGACATGGAAAAGAAGAAATATAAGACTACCAAGTTGATCGGACCACCGCCGATTCCTAAAAAGCTGGACATCATGCCAAGTAAAAGTCCGATAACTAAACAAGCGACTTTATTTGTTAATTGATGTGTTTTTACTTTATCTTTGAAGATGGTATAGATCAATGTACCGACAGTAATAACTGCGAGAGCTATTGCCTGATAAGCCCCGACCAGTTCCGGATCAGGAGATGCGTCTTTAATGGATGTGTACAAATATTTTCCGGCGACACCGCCAAATGCGGCACCAATTGCCAAAGGCGTGGCGATTTTATAATCTACCTGGCTATCTCCCGATCTTATACTTTTGGAAACGGAATATAGTGTCATACCAAGTACCGTGCATCCTGATAAAAAGCTTATGGTGGAAACGGAAGCGATCGACAGGCTATCCAACAGGGGTTTTATGATGACCCCGCCACCGATTCCGCAGATAGCACCCACTACACTTGCTAAAAAACTGACAAAGAAAAGTATAAGATTCATAACAAATTCCCCTTTTATACTTTCGCTGATCTGTAAAAACACTGATAATTGAAAGCAACAAATATTTATAGTGATTATCTTATCAAATTTAGATGAAAAATGGTGAAGCAGCTTGGTTTTTTGTAAAGGTTTTATTGAGATCTTTGATAGATGCAGAACAAGAAACGAAGTAGTATTATTTGATTTTTGTTCTTACTCAACAATTTGGATTTATAATCAGTATTTTCCGGATTTTTTTTGATGTTGGCGATATACGTTCCTGGCAGACCTGACTACCTGACTAAGACAGATTATTTTTTAATATTATGCTGCCAAACCAGATGTACCGGATGTTATACTGTTTATCAGAAATATATCAGGGTTATACTTTTTTATCGTGATATTGTTTCAGAACTTTCGCCCGGTTTGTTGGTTCCTTATACATATGTAAAGCCAAACCAAAGAACAGTCCTTTGTGCCTATACTATTGGCAGGAATAGCAGGAAAATAAAAAATAAAATACGAGGTGATTCCATGAAAAAATTATATTTGCTGAGACACGCCAAGAGCAGCTGGAGTAATCCCGCACTCAGAGACTATGACAGGCCCTTAAATAGCCGGGGCAGGAGACAAGCTGAGGCTATGGGTAAGTATTTTCAAGAAAAGGCCTTTGAAATTGATCGCATATTCTGTTCCGGTGCGCAGAGAACAAGGGAGACCCTGGATCTGCTACTGGAGTCTTATGCCTATCAGGGAGAAATTGAATACATGGATGAAATCTACGCCGCATCAGTTTATACCCTTAAGGGTCTTATAAAGCAAGTGAACTTTGACTCCCTCCTCCTGATAGGTCACAATCCGGAAATAGAAGCCCTGGCCGAAGACTTGACAGGTCAGATTCTAATCATGCCAACCTGTATGCTTGCAGTCATCGATATGGAGACAGGAAAGCTGGAAATCTTTACCAGACCGGAATGACCTGAAAATAATCTCATGAGGAAACGTACATTACGGAAAACATCCTATGTAGTTCCCGATAGGGATAAGCCAACCGGAGAAAAATGTTTTTGATATAATGAATAATAAATTAGAGTTTATTAACTGCATGGTAAGTGTTTTGAAGGGGAGGTCATGATATTATGTCACATTACAGTATTCATTTCAGTCCGACAGGCGGTACAAAAAAGGTTGCAGATATTCTTGTGAAATCTTTGTCGGATGAGTATCAAGAAATTGATTTATGTCAGGAAATTGAAAGCTTAAGTTTAGCTGAACAAGATCTTTGTGTTGTATCTGTTCCTACATATGGCGGGCGAGTTCCTAAAATTGTAATCGAACGACTCCGAAAAATTTCCGCACATGGAGCAAAAGCAATCCTCAATTGTGTTTATGGTAATCGTGCTTGGGAGGATACTTTGACTGAGCTGCAAGATACGTTAGAAAAACTTGGTTTTGTTTGCATTGCCGCTATTGCAGCAGTTGCTGAACATTCAATTTTTCGTCAGTATGCAACAGGTCGTCCTGATGCGAAAGATTCTGCCGAACTAACTGGTTTTGCCGAAAAAATTCAGAATAAACTAAAAAGTCATGAATATGGTCCGTTAGATCTTCCGGGAAGTCATGATATATATAAAGACTACAATGTTCTGCCTTTCAAACCCGAGGGAAATGAAAACTGTATCGCCTGCGGTTTATGTGCAAAAAATTGTCCGGTTTCTGCGATTGACTTTGATAATCCCCGTATGACCGATAAAGATCAATGCATCAGCTGTATGCGCTGTATCGGTATATGTCCTGTACATGCACGGGATTTAGATTCCGATTTCATGAAAAAAACAGGCGAAAAGATGGCACCGATCCTGGGTGGTTACAAGAATAATTATTTGTTTTTATAAAGAATACTGTTGTTGAATCAGCAGGACGTTGCTCTGAATTACACGCCATAAAATAGAAGATCTCGGCTGCCGATGTCGGGATTTCTCTGGACCTGAATTCTACGCCATAAAATAGAAGACTTACACTGCCAGGAAAAATATTCACCGGATCTCCGATCGTTATTAATGCACAAGATGTTATACTGTTTATGATAAATATATCAGTATTTAACTCTATTGAATTGTTCGTTTGTGAAGGAGGTTCGTATGCGGCGCTTGGTATTGTTTTTGGTTATTCTGTTAATGACGGTGATGTTGTGCCGAGCGGATGTAAATGCGGAACCGGCACATTATCTGTCGTTTGATGATAATCAGCAGTTTAAGATTTTGATTGTGGCAGATACACAAGACACAGCTCAACCCCAGCAGGCAATGCTGACGCTGCTTAATTCTGCTTTAGACGTTGCGGATCCGGATTTAGTTGTTTTTTTGGGTGATATGATCCAGGGACCGGACACGCAAGGCGTGGAAAATGTTAAAAAAGCCATTGATGCTATAATTCAACCTGTGGTCAAACGTGAAATCCCGTTTGCGTTAGTGTTCGGGAATCATGATTATGAATCCGGTTTAACCAATGCAGAACAACTTCTGATATACCAATCATATCCCGGATGCTTAGCTGTCGAAGGAGAGAAAATGCCGGGAGCCGGAAACTATTCTTTGCTGATTGAGAATCCGCTTATTCCGGAGAGCCCTCTGATTCTTTGGTTTTTGGATAGCGGTACATATGCTGAACCCGGACGGGGAAAATATGGCTATGTGACTGAAGAACAAAATGAATGGATGCTTCAGGCAAACGATGAATTCCTGACTCGTTACAAATCACCCGTTTCATATGTATTTCAACATATTCCTGTTCCTCAGGTTTATGAAATGCTGGATGAAGTTCCTTTCGGGACAAAGGGAGCAGTAACTAGTTATGGATCAGATTTTTTAAAAAAGTGGTATACACCAAATCCGGATTATATTTGGGCAGGTAATCTGGGAGAAGGTCCCTGTTCTTCCGAGTACGACAGCGGAGAGTTTTCTGCATGGAAATCAATGGGTGTAAAAGCTGCGTTTTTCGGACATGATCATCTGAATGATTACTGTGGCACAGTTGAAGGAATTGATCTGATCACTACTTCCGGAATCGGCTTTTATATGTATGGACGCGGAAACGAGCATGGTGCCAGATTGTTGACCTTGTATGCAGACCGGCCTTCTGAATATGATACAAAAATGCTTTATTATCGGGATATTGTTTCGGAACCTTTACCCGGTTTGTTTGTTCCTTGGTTAGGGGTCTTATTACAGAAACGTCTCTTAATCGGAGCAGGTTTGTTATTATTGCTGGTTGTATTGTTAATCTTAGTTATCAGTCTTATCAGGAAAATAAGGAAAAAGAGAAGGAGAAAGAAAAAGAGCAGTATTAACAAAATAAACAATTCTGAAGAGAAAGATACTGAGGTATTTTCTCTTTTCCAAAAGCAGAAGGCGCTTGTAACTGCCGGGAACATGGAACATTTTAATTCCTGTACTATCGGCTGGGGCAGCTCGGGTACTCTGTGGACAAGACCGGGAAAAACCGGGGCTGTCTTAACTGTGTACCTCCATCCTGCCCGGTATACACATGAATTTTTAATGAAGAATGAGACCTTTACGGTCAGTTTTTTCCCTTCAAGCTGCAAGGAAGCGTTGGGATATATGGGATCTCATTCAGGCCGCGCCGGTAATAAAGCGGAGGCAGCAGGACTTACACCCGTTGCTATGGGCGACAGCGTAACTTACGAGGAAGCAAATTTAACGTTTCTCTGTAGAAAAATTTACCAGCACGGGTTTGCCAGAGAGGATATTGCCACGGATGTACAGGAATACTACAAAGCCAACCCTAAATCATTCCCTGTGGATGAAAATGGTGAATGGCAGCCACACTGGGTTTTTGTTGGTGAAATTTTAGAAATTGAAGATAAACGGTAACTTCCAAATTATCTTTGTGTCCGCTAAATATTTCAAAAAATGACAAAAACACCCGGAATTATTGTTAGTAAAAAAGTAAATCTAAGTGCTTAGATATTCAATGTATATTCCGATTATAGTATATTCCAAGAGAAATTTGAAAGTATAGCTGGAAATAGGTAGACTCATTTTATATAGAAATTACTTTAATCTGAAGATTTAATGTGATTAAATCTGTAAACTTGTAGTGTATGAATATAGTGAAGTGAGATTTAATGAGAAAGGTGCAGTTTGATGGGTAAAATAAATTATGAAAGTAAGCATAAGATACTAAAGTGGTTTGTAACACTCTTGTTAGCCGGATTCATAGTTTACGCAGCTTTTCCCATGAAGTTAGAGGCCGAAGAGTCATATAAAACAAATTTTAACTGGAATAATGAAGAGGAGGTCTTAAACGAGTGGCCTCTGGAAGATGGGTTGACGAAATCGGGAATAGGGATCGGCACTGCCGGTTTTTCCTACCGCCATTTCTACACAAACGATGCCGGACAGAGGGTTCTGGAATTTGAGCTGAGCATGTTTCCGGATTCGGAATCGTATTCTTCCGATTCTTTCAGAACGTACTGGAAAACGGCGAAGTTTTTCATCGATCCGAGACTGGCCGCTTATGTCGATAAGGATAAAAGTTTCTTCAGGATGTCCTATTCAGCGACGGAGTCCGACGTCAGTAAATTCACCAATGTTTACTTAAACGATGGGGCCATTACATGGTCAAAAACAGATCCGGCTTTCACTGCAAATAATCTGTTTACAGCCCCGGTTACCAAAGTATATCCCAACATGCCAACAAACTCAGACTACATGAAATCAAAGCTCTATCTTGTACTGAATTCCGGGGAGTTTAATCAGGATTACACAGTCGGTATGCGTTACTACAACGGCAATATGGTTTATAAGCAGACCGGCAGCAACAATATACCGGTACTGGGTAAATATGAATACTATGAGAATGGTGATTATAAGGGCAAGACAGTAACCGAAGGTGTTTCCGACGTCACGTTCAGAGTGATGGCTCCCTTCAAAACAGCATCCATGTCCAATATGATTCCCAATACATATCTGCCCATGGATATCTATCGCTCAGCTGCGCAGTCTGTTGTCTACGATAATGAGAACGGCAGACTGATCGTATATTACAAAATTGCCCCCAACTATTACTTGCCGAGACTCATTGCGGACAATGGCATATATCTGAATTCCAGTCTGGGAATTCGCCAGACCATGGACAAGCGCATTTATGACGCCCTCGTGGCAGATGACAGCGGTACTGTCGGTCAGATGAGAATGCTGGATATGTATGGGAATACCTGGGGCAATACCGCAACCTTCATCAAGGCGAGTGAATTTGAAAGCGGCTCAACCGGTACCAGCGTCGAGACGATGACATGGAAGCTTTTTCCGTCGGGAACAACGAATGTGGGAACCCACGCCGTGGCGAATGCTAATGTTGTCAAAACAGATTCCATTAAGAATGTCTATCTGCACGGGCATCAGAAGCGCTCAGACTATGTGCGTTTTGTTTACAACGTAGACAAGGAGATGATGGACGAGCTCTTTGGCGACGTGAACAATTCAACTCTGAGTCTGTCCACTTCCTATATAGCTACAAATTCAACAAATCCTGACGCAAGGCAGACGACCTACAGTTTTATACCGAATACGAATATTACAGTTGGTGCAGGACAACCTATTGAATTTTCCGGTATGGCGGGATCTGCCCGCGCTTATTTCAAAGCGGGATCAGGTAATAATTATCAACGTGCCATTGGCAATATGAAGAAAAATGCCGGCGGAGAAGTCAAATATGGAAGCCCGAGCAGTAACGGTGCAGGCTATACCGTAGCTCCCTACAAGAACGGGTCCTGTATTTTGAATGTAGAGGCTGGACTTACCATAAATGCCGGCAGTACGATCACCTTTACCCTTTTCGACTCAATGACCAATACACCGGAAAACATCAAGATGAAGATCAACGGGCAAGAATATATTCTTACGGAGGATAGCGGAGCTACCTCAGCCAACAGAGTTTATCTTATGCCCAATTCCGATGTAAGGACAGGGATCTTTGTCAATCGAAGTGCCAATACGCCTCATGTCGATGAATTTTTTACAGACTCCACCAAAGTTACCGGCCACAGTAAATATCCTAATGCTTACGTCAGCTCAAGATTCAGCGATGATACAGGATTTCAAGCTGTCTATTCAAGTACAACTGCTGAAACCTTTATGGCTGAAGGCGAAGAATATGACGGAGAAACTGAAGGATATGAACAAGGCTATCCTTTCAGCGTCTCTCTGCCTACAGGAAAAGACTTGAAAAAGGACATGTCCATCCACTTTTCCAATGCTGCTGCCGGCTATTTCAGATCGGTTTCATCAACTTATCGTATGCAGGCAAAGGTCAAGTTCAATGTCAATGATAATACAGGTACTATCGTTGAAAGAATTGTGCCTATCAACAAGAAAGCTTATGAAGATGCGGAATACCAACCAAATGGATTTGCAGATGAAAATGTCCTCTATTTAGATATTAATGGAGATATTTGGACATCGGGATCGGGTGAGAAATACTTCTCCGATTATGAAGGAAAAGCTATTACGAATTTAGATGATGATGTTTATAAGTCCAGACTCTTTTACGGAAGAGAAGGCGATGCTCCTGAAAGATCAGGCTATACTTTCCTGGGCTGGACAACCAAACCGGTTGATTCCATGAGCAAAAGAGATTTTGATGATCCGGACAACGGTCTGCCCGCACTTACAGAAGTTTCACAGTGGGAAGAAGATTCCAATTACAGATTTACGAAGACCTCCCCGGTGGATACGGGACGAACCGTCTACGCAGCCTGGGAGAAGGATCTGAAACAATATAATATCGTTCTCCACAGTAACAACGGTAATGAAGGAGAAGAGGTTACTCATACTGTAGCATTGCCCCTTGCGAGTGTCACAGATGGAAACGGGGAATTGACGGCTTATCTCAAAAAGGAAGGAAACGTGCTCTTTGACAAGGGTTTCAAGAAGGACGACGCTTATTTTGTCGGCTGGTCTGAAAGCAGGACGGTTTCCGGTGAAACTCAGGTTCATGAGCTTTATACCAATGGAAGCAAGGTCAAAGTAAGCACCGGCGAAGGTTTCCAGCTGCAGCTAAATGAAGAACCGCAACAGCCTGTAAATCATACTAATGAATGGAAGACCATTGACACTCCTATCGTCAACGAAAACGGTATTGCAACCATTCACCTTTATGCCCAGTATAAGCCTTTGGTGAACATGACGGCGATCAAGGAATGGTACACAAAAGATACTGATAAGGCGGACTACGAAGCCCATGTGGCTGATCCGGATCACAATGATCCGCCGGTTGCTGCTAACGACCCGCCGTTCGGTAACAGTCAAGTAGCCATGGTTCTTCTGCGTACTACTGAAGGCAAGACCATGGATCCAACCAAGTATGAAATCATTCCGGGCTTTTACAGTGCCGGAGAGGATGGGGAACCATGGACGTGGGCTCCTCAGGAAGGCCATGATGCCAACGGTCGGAAATACTCTTATTTGATGACGGAGTTCAGCGCGCAGGAACCCGAATTATACTCGGAAGAAAACATTATCAATCACTTCAACAACAAAAGAACCTGGGCATCCATGTACATCACCATGCTGGGTCAAAGCGATAATCTCTCAAAATGGACCGCCATCAGCCTCAGAGACAGTGAGAGTGTTCTGCACACTTACATGGCAGTCGCTGTCAGCACCCAGCCCGGCGCAGTCCAGACTGTAAATGAGACAGATGATTATGAATTCACTTTGAAAAATTTCGTGGTTAATATTTTCCCGCCTAATATTCACAGAATACAGAAGAACCACACGACTATCGTTATTGACAGTCCGCAGACTGACAATGTCAAGTACCTTTATCTGAAACTGGGTGAGGCAGCCGCTCCGAAGCTGTTCAGCAAAGTTGGTGAAAACCAGTGGACTTCGGAAGATCCGGACTTGAAACTAACTGAGGCGGACGGTCTTTTGACTGTTTCTTCTGCGGTAGAGGGGAGCCCTTTAAGCTTTAAGGATATTGATCGGGTGTTTGCAGCATTTACCAGCAATAAAGAGACACCGGCTGCTTCAGAGTACGCTTCAAAAGAAGTCCATCCCTATACGGAACTTGTTCTTACAAATATCAGGCAAGAGCCGCATCTTAAGAACAATTCCGGTGTAGTCACTCATCATGTGATTTCCGCGGAAATCCCTGCAGGTTCCTATGCCGGTGCAAACTATACTCTGGGCTATCTGGATAATGATAACGAATTTGTAGCGGTCAGGGATGATGAAAACAACGAGATTACGATTCAGCCTGACCCTGCAGGGAAGCTGACGTTTGCTGTTCCGGAGAGCGAAAGAACAGACTATGTGATTTATGGCGAAGATCCTGCGGATACTCACGCACCGAAGACGTTTGATGTGCCCGCCCTGGATTTGGTTCCGCCTTCAATTACCGCTACCAGTTTTAATCTTGAAACCGGTGATCTGATCAGTGATACGGACGGGCAAGTCACGACAAACGATGAAGATGCAAAACTCAGCTACACCGTCACCAAAGACGGCGAGTCTGTATCGTCGTTACCCGATGGTATTACCTTCGATCCGAATACAGGCAAATTCTCCGGCAAGACAGCGGATGTTCTGCCGGATGACCAACTGGGTCAATACACCATCATCATCAGTGCGGAAGACGTCTTTGGCAATGTCTCGACCAAAGACGACTTCACCTTGACGATCGGTCAGAAATCGACTACTGATTCCATCACGAGTATCACTCAGAGCACCGGAGATGAGAATGGCAATGCCGTCCTTACTATTCTGGGAACTCAAAATGCGCAGATTCAGCTTTACAGCAAAAATGACGATGATACCTACACGAGGATTTATATTCCGGGTATCAGCGGAAAAGAGATAGAAAATGGCGACGGCACGTTAGAGATCAACTTGTCCCCGGCGGATGTCAGGAAATTTGCGAACAATAAAGTCTTTGTGACTCAGATTTTGCCAGGCAAGCTGGAATCCAACAAGACTGACATAACAACGACAGAGGAGAATCCGGCAGGAAATGAGCAGGTGACAAGCGGTGGTGCTATCGTCATAGATTTGGAACCGCCTACACCACCTTATATAGTACAGCCTAAAGAAGAAACGAGCATCCTGAAAATAACCAATATCGCTGCAAGTGACGGCGAAGCCGATATCCGGGATGTCGACAAGATCATTCTTCACCTTGATAGTGATCAATACGTCTTGACACGCCGGTATGATACAGAGGGCAAGCCGACAGGAGTTTGGGAGGATGGAGATGGCAACACCTTCTCTGAAACAGTCGAAAGCATTGATCTGAGTAATCCCATAACAGGAGCTGTTGAAACAAAAGAGAATGTCACCGTTTTGAACTTCACACTTCCTGACAATAAGAAATTCGAAGAAAATCAAATCATCAAAGCAACTTATTATGATTATCTGGGTAATGCGTCGGATTCGGTCTATACTGCTGTATCTAAAGTACCGGATGCAGAACAATACGAGCCAAGCGCTGCAGATATAAGTAAAGAGTATGACGGCCAGGGGATCACTGAAGCTCAGGTCTTCGCTGTAATTACAACGGGATATCCGGAAGATGATGGTGAAGGAAATCCCATACCTCAGCCATTAATCCTGGTTGATGATCCCGGCAGTCTGCCTAACGTTAAAGAGCCGGGAGATCATTATGTTCTGGTGATTGTCCGTTACCCGGATGGTACGGAAGATGAAATTGAGGTGAAGGTATCAATTAGTGACAGTATGCTCCCGGTGATTGATGCAGATGACATTTGGGCAATCGAAGGAAAGGAAATCACCCCGTTACCGGTAAATGTTACGGACAATGCCGGTGTTAAAGAAGTCACGGTTGAAGGATTGCCGCAGGGTCTGAACTATAACGCTGAAACAGGGCAAATCGAAGGCACTCCGGCAAAATTGACGGATTGGGATGATACAAATGCTCCTGACTATGAAGAAACGCGAGACTTCACGGTAACAATCACTGCAAAAGATGTTGAGGATAATGTAGCGACCAAATCGATAACTATTAAGGTATACAGAGATACTGACGGTGACGGAAAAGTAGACTTAGACGCAGGAATCGCAGATCCTGAAACAGGCGATATACTTGTAGAAGGCGATCTGGATGATGATGGTGACGGCTACTCAGATGCGGATGAAATAGCGGCAGGCACCGATCCGAAAGATGCAGACTCTGTACCTGTTGCTACAACAGGTGAAGTAACCATTACACCGGAAAAACAGAATGTAGTGGAAAGAAATGCCATTACAGCAGTTCAGATTGAAGTTCCTGAAACATCAACAGTAATAGTTGAGGTACCGGAAGATTCAGGCTTATATTATGATGAAGCGACAAAACAAATTACAGGCACGCCAAAAGTAACTGATTGGTGTAACGACGAAGAAATAAGAGTAATCGAAGTAACTGTGACAGTAACTGATAAGCAAGGATCTGCCGTAAAGAAAACAGTAGAAATAACAATGTACAGAGACACCGATGCTGACGGAAAAGTAGATCTGGACGCAGGCATCGTAGATCCTGAAACAGGCAGTGTACTTGTAGAAGGCGATCTGGATGATGATAATGATGGTGTATCCGATAAAGATGAACTTGATGCGGACACCGACCCGAAAGTGTGGGATCCGCAAGTGTCAGATGCAGTTAAAACACCATTTGGAGTACAACCGGTACTTCAAGATTATATAAATAAAATTAAAAATCTTCCGGAAGGATCAAAGGTAACGCTAATAACTCAACCTGATGTAAATAAAGCGGGAGGTACTCAAGCTGTTGTTGAGGTAGAATTACCGAATGGCAGAGAAGCAGATTTATCAAACGGTGAAAAAATCCAAGTTATTATTCCGGTGGTAGTCGGACCCATAAAAGCAGACAGCTATAATCCGATAGGTAAAACGCAAGCTGTTGAAATAGGAGAAATACCTGATGCCAAGAATTCAATAGCCAATACTGATATATTGCCGGCAGATACAACTTTTTCATATGAAACGCCGGTTGACACATCAACAGCAGGCAGAAAATCAGCCGTAGTTTTGGTCACATATTCTTCAGACGGTTCAGTCGATCGGGTTGAAGTAATAGTTGTTGTCAATCCAAAGCCTACTTTAGCTGATACTTATGAGCCAATTGCCAAAGATCAGGAAGTTGACCAGGATGCAATACCGGAAGCAAAGGATTTAATAGCCAATGTTGATAAATTACCGGCTGAGACAAAGTTTGAATACCCGGAAAATGAAGTACCGGACACATCAAAGCCTGGTCCGCAGACTGTAACAGTTGTAGTAACGTATCCGGACGGATCAAGCGAAGAGGTTTCGGTTGAGCTGACTGTAGTTGAAGGAACTGCGACCCAACCCGAACCGCCTGAGATATTATATGTTGATATGTGCAATCCGGTAGCTCAAGATCAAATTGTTGAACTTGGCGGAATACCGAAAGCGGAAGATTCAATAGCCAATGCAGCTGTATTACCGGCAGGAACTACATTTGAATTCAAGGAACCGGTTGACACATCAATACCCGGCAGTACAGAGGCTATAGTCGTAGTAAAATACGAAGACGGATCAAGTGAAGAAGTTGCGGTAACAATATTTATAAATCCGAAACCGACTCAAGCCGATACTTTCGACCCGATTGCTGTGGATCAGGAAGTCATCTCAGGACAAGAACCGAAAGCTGAAGATTCACTAGCCAATGCAGCTGATTTCCCGGAAGGAACGACATTTGAATTTAAGGAACCGGTTAATATATCAACGCCCGGAAATAAAGAAGCTATAGTAGTAATAAAATATAAAGACGGATCAAGCGAAGAAATCACGGTATTAATTATTGTGAAAGCACTGGCAGACACAATAGAGCCGATTGTTCCGGAAAAGACGGAAGTTAAAGATAAGAACAAATTAACTGACGAAGAAAAAGCTGAATTAAAGAAGAAATTTGAAGAAGCTAATAAGAATAATTTCCCGGAAGGAACAGATATAACAGTTGCAGATAATGGAGACATAACAATTACGTATCCGGACGGAAGCAAAGACATAATTCCGGGAAGTGAATTAGTAGAGGAAAAAGCAGAAGAACCTACAGAACCGGAACCAACGGAACCGGAACCAACAGAACCGGAACCTACAGAAACGGAGCCAACGGAAACGGAGCCTGCAGAAACTGAACCTACGGAACCGGAACCTACGGAACCGGAGCCTACAGAAACGAGTGCTCTTGTTAAAGTCATTCCGGTTGGTGCGGATATTGATAGTCCGATTCCCGACAATTATATCAGGGTGTACTTTGATCCGACAGGAGCCGGTTGGTTAAAATATAATCCGACATTTGACACAGGAACAGTTATCGCATTCGATGCTTTAAAAGACATTACCTGGGCAGATGCTTTAGCAAACGGTTTAATCGTTCCGACGGCAACACATGTGGATCCGTCTTATACCTTTGATAAATGGAGTCTGGAGATGTCGGGTGATACAGTAATAAACAACACCGCGGAACGTTACTATTATTTTGTTGCTTCCTACAAACCGGCAGAGACGACAGTTAAAGTTACAACCACTCCTGCGGATACTACAATACCACCTGCACAAGGTGCAACAAATCCTGTTGTTCAAACGGGCGAATCCTCAATGGGAACCATCTTTATGACAGTATTAATCTTATTGGGAGTTATGCTTGTTATTACAAGAAGAAAATTAAAACAAGATAAATAAAGGAATTAATTAAGCAGATAGAGGTATTTTATGGATTTAACATTATTTAAAAGTTTCAATGAAAGTGAAGTAACAAAGAAAGGTGATGAAATTGCAATCTATGCGCCGGCAAAAACTGATTTCTTTAATAACCCTGTCCCTGAAGATGGCAAGCTGATGAAGCCGCAAACGAATGCTCCGTTCTATTATCAGGAAATTGACGGAGATTTTGTAGCTAAAGTCAGGGTAAGACCGGATTTCGAAGCCACTTATGATGCCGGATGTATTATGGTAATCCAGGATGAAAATACATGGGTCAAAGCTGCTTTTGAAAAGTCGGATTTTGACACAAATGCGGTTGTCAGTGTTGTTACAAATATTGTTTCTGATGATGCAAACGGATGCAATATTGATCAGGATGCTGTCTGGCTACAAGTCGCAAGAGTCGGAGACAATTTTGCCATCCACTACTCATTAGATGGCAAAAAGTATGACATGGTGCGTTTATTTGCTTTGTCTGTTGAGAATACGGTTAAGGTCGGCATCGAGGCGCAGTGCCCGACGGGCGAAGGCGGATATCGTTATTTCAGTGATCTGTCTATTGAGAAAAAAACAATTACGAATTTAAGAGCAGGTTACTGATTTTCATTTATCCGTAATTTGAAGCTTGTGAGTTTAAGCCTCTTTCTTGGGTTCACTCATTTTCTTATAGATTACGGATAAAATAATTCCCACAATATTCACGATCAGAGCAATGGTTAAAGGAAGGGCGTATTCTCCGCCGCTGGCTTCTTTTAAGTATGCTGCCAGGGTGGGGGCAATGACTCCGGCCAAACCATATGAGACAAACAAGACACCATAGTTGACGCCGAGATTTTTAAGACCGAAATTGTCTGCGGTGAGAGCGGGGAAAATCCCGAAAAAACCACCGAAGCAGGCAGCTACCGCCATGACGGAAATAACGAACGGCCAGTAGGTGCTTGCTTTAATCAGCCCGAACAGAGCGACCGCTGAGATGGAGTACATAATCAAGAGGGTGGCAAAGCGTCCGATCATATCCGAAACCCAGCCCCAAATGACACGACCCAAGGTATTTCCCAAACTCAGGAAGCCAACAGCTCCTGCTGCTGCCGCAGCGGATAAACCGACTTGTTCCTGACCGATGGGGGAGGCATTGCCGATAATCATCAGCCCGGCGAAGCAGGCCAAGGTGTACATGGCAAAGAGAATCCAGAAGATGGGGGTGCGAAACATTTGTCCCGGAGTCAGATCGGCCACTGTCTTGCTGACCACGCCGGGAGCGGGAGCAGGAGGTTCCCAGCCTTCGGGTTTATAATCTTTCGGAGGAGCCGTAATATATTGGGAGACAATTCCGACAACGATAATGTAGGCGATGCCTTCATAACGAAAAGTTGAAAGAATACCGATTTTTTCAATGAGACCGGCGGAAAGGGGCCCAAAGATTACTGCCCCGATTCCGAACCCGCCGGCAATCAGACCTCCGGCAAGCCCTCTTTTATCAGGGAACCATTTAGTGGTATTGGGGATGGTACTTCCGTAGACAAATCCGATACCGGTTCCGCCTAATAAGCCGTAAGTCAAATACAGCCAGGTGATGCTGCCGGTAAAGCTTACGAGGAAGGTTCCGGTTCCGAAGAGAACGCCTCCGGCAAAAACAACCCATTTCGGGCCATGTTTGTCCTGGAATTTTCCGGCGAGAATCATAGCCAGAGGAATCATTCCCAGACAGATCGAGTAGGCGACGTTAACCTGGGTTGCGGTCCAGCCAAACTCCTGTTGTAAGGGTAAAGAGAATACACTCCATGCATAAGCCGAACCGATACATAGATTTGCGACAATACTGGCCGCTAACAATAACCACCTGTTCTTTTTCATTTAAAACCTCCCATACTTTTATCTACTGCTTTTTATTATTCGCTCTTTTTTATATATGCTTTTAGCCCTATTCTTTAATCTGAAATTGAGTTTAGATTAAAAAACAGGGTTTTGGGATCTTGTGCGTAAGTTTCAAAATGCTATTTTAAAGGGAATTATCTATATTAGTTTAGAAAATTTAATTTAATAGTATCTGACTATCTTCTGGTATCTTACTGTCTTCATTCTACCGATCTGAAGAATTGTGTCAACCAAAACAATATGATTTTATCGGATGTTCAGTATGGTAATAGCCGGCTCATCATTGATAAGGTCTTTTACTTTTCCATACAAAAATAATGCCATTGCTCATCAATGCTTACTCGTGTAACTTTGATGTTAAAAATTTCATCGAGTAAACCTGTCTCATAAATTTTTTCCGGCGTGCCTTGCATTGCCACAAGCCCTTCTTGCATCAGAACTATCTGATCGGCAGTTTCAAGTGCATAGGCAAGATCATGAATAACCATGATGATATATTTTCCTGAATTCGCCAGTTCTCTGACTTGTTGCAGTATTTGCAATTGGTGTGATATATCCAGATACGTGGTCGGTTCATCTAAGAGTATAATACTCGTATCTTGAGCCAGGGCCATAGCAATATAGGCTTTTTGCTGCTGACCGCCGGAGAGCTGACTGAGAGGTATTTCAGACAATTCCGAAATATTCATCTGTTTCATTACTTTTTTTACTGCAAGGTAATCTTCCTGCCGATAACGGCGGGGATAACTTAAATACGGAAATCGCCCGTGGAGAACTAAACGCTTCACCGTAATATCCGGAATCTGTTTGCTTTGTGACAGGTAAGCAATTTTTTGTGCTATCTGATTTTGCGGCAATGCTGATAAATTTTCTCCATTCAGGAGCACTTGGCCGGATGTCACGGGAATGATACCGCAGATCGATTTCAGCAGGGTAGATTTTCCGCAGCCGTTAGGACCCAAGATCGCTGTGATCTGACCGGCATGTGCATCGAGGGAAACACCGTGCAATACATCTTTTTTGAAATATCCGGCGTGAATATTTTTGATTTCAAGCACGTCTGTGTCCTCCTTTTCCTTTATTTAAAATAAACAGGAAGAACGGTACACCGAGGAATGCCATGATAATCCCGACAGGTAGTTCGTAGGGAGCAAAGACGATTCTTGCAAATGTGTCGCTTAATGTGACAAATCCTGCGCCAAACAAGGCACACAGCGGTATGAGATGGTGAGCTTCGTTGGCAGCAATGCGTCGGACGGCATGGGGTACGAGCAGACCGACGAAGGATAGCAGACCTGCGATACTTACGGCTGCTCCGGCCAGAGCTGCCGCGAGCATCAAAAAAAGAGTGCGCATCATGCCTGTATTCATGCCGAGACCTTTGGCGTTTTCATCGCCCAGGGTCAGCACATCAAGCTCGTTCGACAGGGTATAGAGAATAATGATCGAAATAATGATGATCAGAGATGCAGGAATGAGTTTGATATATGTAACGGCAGAAAAATCGCCGATTTTGAAATCATTGCTCATAATGCTGACATTCGGTACAAAGGTAGTCACAGCGGCGGAAATGGCTCCGAGCAGACTATTCATCGCTACACCCATCAGGATGACGGTTCCTCTGGAAGCTCCCCACTTTTTTGCACCGAAACTGACGGTCATAACTGCGGCAAATGCTCCGAAAAATGCAAACAGCGATAATCTCCAGCCTCCTGCAATGCCGAAAGCCGAACAAAGTGTCACAGCCAGTCCTGCGCCGGCATTCACGCCGATAATACTCGGTGAGGCAAGTCTGTTGGCAAGTACTCCTTGGATTATTGCACCGGAGACTGCAAGTGCAGCACCACACAGCAGGCTTGCCAATACTCGCGGAAGTCGGACAAACCACAGAATTTTTGCTTGCGGACTATCTGAATCGATCTTCTGAATTACCATCAACAAATCTGAAAATTTAAATTCAGTTGCACCGAGCAGGATACCCAGCACTGCAGCAATTAAAAACAGAGAGATGGCAATGGCATAAATATAACCGATTCGAAGTTTATTGTTTTGTAAGAGTTTCATTACATAAATTTTATCCGTCAGTGTTTATTAGACAGAGTTCCATTAGTCTGTGTTTAATTAGGCAGTGTTTCGTCAGGCAGTGTTTCATCCCCGGGGATTTCATTTGTAAGAGTTTCATATAACTTCTGATAAGCTTCCGCCCAGCGAGCATTCGGTTTCAAATTAAATAAAGTCTTGTCCATTATATACATTCTATCTTCTTTTATGGCTGACAGAGAATTCCAAGCAGGATTTTCCCGGATCATATTTTCAAGGGATGCTTTTGCCGCGTCGGTATCACTACCCATCGTGACCACAAAAATATGATACGGTTCTTCACGGATTACTGCCTCGACGCTGAGATTTTCGAGAATAGTACTGTCATTGTCAGCTATGTTGATACAACCCATATCCGCAAGCATTTCTCCTAAGATAGTTCCGCGGCTCCCCTTAGCTTTGACAAAGCTTGAAGCTGTTCTGAGCAAAAGGATGGTCCGCTCCTGATCCGGAATATTTTTCTCTGTATATCGGTTTTTGATCTCTTCTATTTGTGTTTGGATCTGTAAGCCATTCTGTTTGTATAACTCCTTTTGTCCGGTAATATCCGTGCATGTGTCGAGCATACCCAGATAATCGTAAAAATTATCGACATCAAAATATGCCACGGTAATATTTGCTGCTTCCAATGATTCTTTCATTTCTACATTACTTGCCGTGGATGCACTTGCAATAACAAAATCGGGTTCTGCAGACAGGAGTAATTCGAGGCTTGGTGAATGAGCGCCGCCGATGTTTACTGCATTGTCAAGCTCCAGTCCGAAATCCTCCCATGCATCATCGGGAGCGGCACAGAGAGAACCACCGGCCAATACCCAGACATCCGCAAAGCTTCCCAGCAATGAGGCCACGCGTTCCGGATTTTTTTCGATGGAAACCGTGCGGTCCAAGGCATCAGTAAAAGTAATCAATTCTTCTTCCGCAGAATTCACAGTTTTCCCGGTATTGTCGGTGGTATCGGTGGTGTCATCGGCATTGCCGGTGTTGCCTGTACTGTCGGTGGTATTAGCGGTGTTGCCGGTACTGTTTATGCTTTCGGTGGTGTCCCGGGTATCACCTGTATTGCTTGTTCTGTCGATATCACCGGTGTTGCTTGTACATGCAGTAAGCAACAATAAAGAAACACAAATCAAAACTATCAGATAACGCTTCATAATAATTTTACCTTTAACAGGTTGCACCGCCTTTGACCGTTTTCTTCAAGATTGCATCCTTATCGATATTCCCTTTAATCAATTCATCATTGACATAGTCAAAGCCCAGACGATTAACGGTATCGGCAAAACGTTCACCGGGGATTCCCTTGTCACGGAACAGGAGAATCGAATTTTCAATTACATTCATAACTTCTTCTTCAGAAGTGAAAATCTTGCTTAGGGGCTGACCGTGAGCGACTTCTTTACCCCAGCGACCGCCGATGTAGACTTTATAGCCGGATTGATATTCCTCAAATGCACCGAAGGGGCATCTGCCGATGCAGCGACCGCAACTGTTACAGATATCGGGATCGATATGGATCTTGCCGTCAACCAATTCAGCAATCTTAATCGGACAGCCATCGACTACTTGGCATTTTTTGCAACCGCGGCATTTGGCATAATTGATCATGGGTATTTTTTGAGCGACGATACCGAGATCATTCAGATTGGGTTTTACGCAATTGTTAGGACAGCCGCCGACAGCAATCTTGAACTTATGAGGTAAAATAACATCACTATAGCCGACGAAGAATCTCTCATGGATTTTTTCAGAAAGATCAAACGTATCGGCCAGACCGTACTGACATGTAGTACCTTTGCAGGAAACAACGGGACGAACTTTAGAACCGGTACCGCCGGTAGTCAATCCGTATTCGGCTAAAAAGTCAATCAAAGGCTGGATATTTGCATGGCGTACACCTTGGATTTCCATGGTCAAGCGGGTAGTCATGGTCACTTCAGCCGAACCGAATTTTTCAGCCGCTTCCGCAATAACTTGATGTTCTTTGGAGGTGATTTTACCGTTACGGGTAATTACGCGGACGTTGAAAACATCGGGATAGCGTTTATCTTGCAGGCAGCCCAGACTCTTGACACGTCTGATTTCTTCGGGAGGCAGCTTATTGCCTTCAAAGGATACTTTTACATCACTTAGCAGCAGACCGCCTTCCAGTGCACGGGTATTGGTATAGCCGTATGACTTCAGCCTATTCTGGAGGAAATATCCGCGTTTGCCCTTAGCACAAACCAAGAGGAGTTTTGCATCCAAATCCAGACCTTTGATCGGACCCTTGACCTTTGCCAGATCTACCCATTGTGTACCCGGGAGAGCAGGAGCAAGGCTGACATCGATAACTTTATAGCCCTTTGCCTTAGTAGCAGCATATTCAGCAGGTGTTATGGTCTCATACGCGCCGCACATTTTGTTTTCCAGCATGTAACAAGCTTGAACGAAGGGATGAATGGCGGTGGAGAAGGGAGGCGCATAAGCAAAGTCCAGAGTATCGAAGTCTTCGATTTTGGCCCCCAACGCAATGCCGGTCACGGCAATATCGACCATTTTATCTACAGCACCTGAACCCAGGACTTGGATACCCAGCAGTTGATGGCTTTGTTTGTCGGCAATCACTTTGGTTATGAAAGTAGAAGCGTCGGGATAGTAATGTGCCTTATCGTCAGTGAAACAGGTGGCAGTAATAACATCGTAGCCTGCCTCTTTTGCCTGGGCCTCGGTCAGACCGGTGCGACCTGCATTCAGTTCGTCAGTCAGTTTAACCACACCTGTACCCAGGCAACCGCCGTAGGGGGCATCTGTACCGGTCAGATTTTTAGCTAAACACCGACCTGTGATGTTGGCAGTGGAACCCATAGCGGACCATTGACTCTTGCCGGTCAGGCGATTGAAAACCTGTGCGCAGTCGCCGACGGCATAAACATCATTCAAGTTGGTTCTCTGATACTTGTCCACAACGATTGTGCCATGATTCATTTCGATACCGGAATCGGCCAGCCAACCGGTAGCGGGACGAACACCGATAGCCAAAACTACTGCATCACCCTCAAAATTACCAACGGATGTAGTAATACCGGTAGCTTTCTCACTGCCTGTAATCCCGGTTAACGGAGCACCGAGGACAACTCGGATGCCTTTTGCCTGCAGCTGCTTGCGAATGTAGTCAGCAACTTCTGTATCAAAAAGGCCGGGCATGACTTGAGGAGCCATATCTGCGACAGTGACTTTCAAACCCTTGGCCAGCAGATTTTCCGCAATCTCCAAGCCGATAAAGCCGCCGCCTGCCACAACGGCACCGGCACATTTATTTTCATCGATATATGCGCGTAATTGAACGGCATCATCAGGGGTACGCATGGTAAAAACACCGGGCAGGTTAGTGCCGGGAACATTAGGAATAAAAGGTGATGCACCGGTGGCGATGACCAGCTTGTCATAGGGAACATCGTCGCCATTTGCAAACGAAACAGTCTTTGCAGCTGCATTGACTGAAACTGCTTCCATTTCCGTCTTCACTTCCACGCCGGTCAGGCCGGTGTACTTGGCAGGGCTGTTGACGATCAGTTCTTCACGACTTTCGATACTGCCTCCCACATAATATGGCAAACCGCAGCCTGCATATGAAATATCCTTACTTTTTGTGTAAATAGTAACCTTAGCTTTACTGTTTTCACGTCTCAATTTTGCAGCAGTCTTAGTACCGGCTGCAACACCGCCAATCACAACAATATTCATAGTTTATAGCTCCCCTTATCTTAATTTCCGGAAGTAAAAAGACTCCTCTTTTCAGCTCCCGGTTAATGTACTTAATATCCGATTTATTAATGGTTTTTATAAGTTAATTTTGATTATATCTTACCTTGGTGATAAGTTAAATTTAATGTTATTTATCTGATAATAAAATAAAATTATCATATGCCGGGGTGTGAGGGAATAATATGCTCGATTATCGAATTGATACGTTTTTAACACTGTGTAAGTATATGAATTATCGCAAAACGGCAGAAATACTCCATCTGTCTCAACCGGCAGTAACTCAGCAGATCCAATCTCTGGAACGTGCTTATGAGTGTAAGCTGTTTCGTTACGAAAATCATAAATTGACTAAAACAAATGCCGGGATACTGCTTGAAAAATATGCCAGGGCGGCAAAAGTGCATGATCATGCATTGAGAGAAAGACTCGAAGACAAAGAGATTAATACCTTGAGGATAGGTGTGACCAAAACAATCGGTGATTACTTCCTGGAGGAATATATCTGCAGATTTTTGAGCCTGAAAGATAATGCTCTAACGATAATTGTGGATAATACGGAGCATCTCCTGAAATCATTAGAAGATAATGAATTGGATTTTGCCGTAATTGAGGGTATGTTCGATAAAAACAGCTTTAACAATATTCTGCTTCGCCGGGAACCGTTTGTGGGTATCTGCAGAAAAGACCATCCCTTTGCAGGACGGGAGATCAGTATTGATGAGTTGTTGCAGGAAACCATCATTCATCGGGAAAAAGGGTCCGGTACCCGCGCTATTCTGGAGCAGGAACTCAGCTGGTACAATGAAACTCTGGAGCGGTTTCAGCGCCATATTTGTATCTCGAGCTTCAAGTTGATCTTGGATCTGGTGAAGCGGGGATTCGGTATTTCATTTGTGTATAATATACTTGCCGATTCTGATCCGGAGCTTGCAAAATTTTCGATTCAGGGAGAAATAGTCGTTCGTGAATTCAATATTGTTTACCTGAAATATGCAGACATGCACGAAAAGATTCACTCCTTTTTCGGCAAAGAAACAGATTAATCCCTCTTCCGTCAGTGAAGCAACTGTTTGATACTGTAGCCAAAATGCGCAAATGTCCAATGGCGTGTTGATCAGGATACTGTATATTATTCCGGTAGTGAATCAATAATGCGCAAATTGCCAATGGCGTGTAGATCAATATTATTACAAAAAACTTCCCGGAATATCTCCTGTTATATAAAGGTAACGTTGTGCACGTATTATCGCTGCAGAAGTTCACTGTAACGAATCTTACAGGGTCAACTGTCTTTTGGGATTAAAATATTATTAGAAAAAAATATAAGATATCAGACTGATTTAGGAGGTTTTTTATGGACAATTATAATGATAAAAATATATCTGAAGAAGTAAGACAGGAGTTTCCTTTGATCGGACGTCCTGCACCGAAGTTTACTGCTGTTACAACACATGGAGAAATTAATTTTCCGGATGATTATAAGGAAAAATGGGTTATTCTTTTCTCTCATCCGGCAGATTTCACACCGGTATGTACAACTGAGTTTATGACCTTTGCCAAGATGCATGAGGAATTCCAAGCCCTCAACACCGAGCTTGTCGGTCTGTCGATCGACTCTGTCTATGCTCACCTCGGTTGGGTTAATGCAATCAAGGATTACTCCTGGAACGGCATTGAAAATCCGGAGGTTAAATTTCCCATTATTGACGATGTGAAAATGGAAGTTGCCAATAAATACGGTATGCTCCAAGGCGAATCGGATACTGCAGCCGTACGAGCCGTGTTTTTTGTAGATCCTGAGGGGATTATCAGGACAATTCTGTATTACCCCGCATCGCTTGGCAGAAACTTTAATGAGATTAAGCGGATTATTATCGGATTGCAAAAATCAGATGCCGAAGAAGTAGCTTTACCTGCTAACTGGCACCCCGGTGATGATGTGATTGTACCTCCGCCGCTCACAACTGACGGAATTGCAAAACGTGTTGAAGAAGTTAAAGGCAAGGACGAATACGAACAACTTGACTGGTACTTGACGTTTAAGAAAGATCAATAGACTTTATGGTGTTACATCGTAAAGAACAGAAGTAACAGGAAACAAGTAAAAGTTAGAAGCGAAAACAAAAGTTAAAGGCCAAAGTGAAAAACAGCAGTTAAAGGTAAATGTGAAAAACAATAGTCAAAGGCAGAAGTGAAAAACAATAGTTAAAGCTGTTAACACAAAGACGAAAAACAGAAATATAAGGCAATAAAAAAATAAAACCCCGTGATTTGGCAATACAACTTGAAACATCAAAGAGTATTACAAAAAACGGGGTGTTTTTATGTTGAAAAACTCTCAACAATAATTATCTTTCAAAGTCATCATCAAATCTCGGATGTTTTTATCCACAATAAAATAAGTAACACTTTGTGCTTTTTTTATTGAATCGACAATACCGTTTGCTTTCAAATTGGCAAGATGCTGGGAGAGAGCGGACGGGCTGATTTGGGTAATTTTCTGTCCCAATGCACTCACAGTATGCGGCTCTTCAAGAAGACAGCATAAAATCATCAGTCGATATTCATTAGCCAGCACCTTCAGAAGTCTGGCCAGATTTTTTGCATTCTGTTTAACACTTTCCATATTATTATCCATCTTTTCCGGCTTTTAATTTGCAAATAGCTTGTGTCATGCTTCCCATCGGGCAAAATGCACACCAGGTTCGCGGTTTGAACAGAATCATTGAAATAAGACCGAGGATGGTTGAAGTTAACATCACACTGAAGAAACCAAAGGAAAATTGAGCAATCCAAGGAGATACAAAAGAAACTTCAGCCCAAGTCCAAGGCAAACGGAAAGTCCAAAGGAGAGTAATGGATTCTCTCAGAGGTTTTCCGGCAAATACTTGGTAAGTATTGAAAACCATCAAAGCAAACATGGTCATAAAGAAGGCTAAAAATCCATAGCGGAACCAAGTTGAATATAAGAATTTAGGGGTCGGTTTATTACGCGAGAGTTTAAATTTTCGTCCGAGCAGATTCAGAAGCTGGCTTCTTCCGCAATAATTGTTGCAGTATGATTTATTACCTTTGACAATAGAAAAGAGCAGAGGAGTAATGAAACAAGCCATACCAAGCCAAGCAAACAGAATATTAAAAATGCCCAATGTAAAATAGATAATAGTTGCAATCCAGAGGTAATCGTTCCACTTTTTCTTACGCATACTTAACCTCTCTCATAACGACGGAAATCGCATTTGCCGGACAGACAACTGTGCATTTTCCGCAACCGACACATTTATTTTTATCAACAACTGCAACGACACCACTGCGAATCGATATGGCACCGAACGGACATTCTTTAATACATGCCCCACACGACACACAATGTTGTGCCACAACCGCTTTTCTTTTTGATTTTTTCACGATAAAACCCTTTCTTCTCATTCCTTATTATGTAATTTAGTATATTAGCAATTACTAAAATACTGATAGAGGAGAAGTTTGTCAAATTTTGTATCTTTTTGAACCTTAATATCAAGATTCAAACTGTGTCACAATGCCGCCCGCTTCTTCAACGATCAGTATTCCTGCGGCAAAATTCAATTTTTCGCCTTTTTCTTCGTTAGTTAATTGATACATTTTTATCTTTATCTCAGGTTATTTTCGATAACAAATAATTATCTAAAAATTGAGCTGCTGTGATACAAAGTGGTTGTTCTAAATCTAATACGAGAAAGTTTTTGTCACCAGTTAAAAGCAAATCAATATCAGCAAGAATAGCTGCATTCAAAAACGGTTGATCCTTTGGATCTCGAATGAGTTTTGTTCATGATAAGACGAAGGAATCAATTCATAAGAAAGTTCTAGTAGCAGCACTTCAACTTCCGGAAGATATTCCGGTGCTTTACGCTTAACAACTTCCCGCAGTTCTTCAAAGTTTTGTTCACAAAATACCATATCATGTTCTTCAGAGACTTTGAGAAGAGCTCTTGCAGGTTTGGAATTAGAAAATAGAATGGCAGAAATAAGAATGTTGGTATCGATTAGTATTTTCATTTCTTATACCGTACTTCATTGACTAATGCTTGAACATCCTCTTCACTAGCAACACCCATTTTTTCAGCTGCTCCTTCAAAAGCTGACTGTGCCTTATAAATTGCCTGTGCTGAATCGTTACCGATAGTGATTTGACCAGCTTCGTTTCGCATAAAAATGACTTTGTTACCGGGTTTTAAACCTAGTGCACGACGAATTTCAAGAGGCACAGTAATCTGACCATTAGATGAAACTTTTGCTAAATTCATTACATTACTCCTTTCTAAATTCAAGAAAACAAATTAATCTTTATTTTCTTTATTTTGCTATAAAAAATACGGAAGTGAAAAAAGATAATAAACAAAAGTGATGGCTGATTTATGCAAATGATTTGATACAATTGAATTAGGGAACAGTTGTAATAAGGTAATTTGGAGTAATTATATAGGAATATGAATTTCCCTAGAAATCTAGTATTTGGCTAAAGTTTGTTGTCGTTATTATTAGTAAAAAGATACAATTATGAATAAATTTAACAAACAAAATAAATGGAGTAGTGAATGTTAGCTATCAATCCCACTTTTTGGGCTAAGAAGCAGGATAATAAAGGACGGTTTGAATGGCTCTCTTTAGCTCAGCATTTGGAAGATACCCGTCAGATTATACGTTTACTCTGGATACATTGGTTGAGTGAAGGACAACGCCAAAACATTATTAAATCTTTGAGTATTCCTACTGAAGACGTTGCTATCAGCTTAGTTGAGTTTCTGGGTGCAATTCATGATCTTGGCAAAGCGACGCCGGCATTTCAACTTAAAACCGGATTTGTGAACTCAGCGGATCTAGATTCTATGTTAATTGATAAACTAGAGGGTGCTGGCTTTTCTGATCTTCGTTTGATTCGTCTTGCTAATCCGGAAAAATCACCTCATGCATTGGCGGGACAGTATTTATTATCCGAATATGGTGTGAGGGAAGATATTGCTTCCATAATTGGAGCACATCACGGGAAACCAGTTGATGATAATAATATTATTAATAACCAAAGTGGATACGAAAGTAATTACTTTCAGATTGAAAATCCAAATCATCCTGGACATCAAAAGTGGAAAAGAGAGCAGAGAAGGATTTTTGATTGGGCGCTTGAAGTGAGTGGCTTTGAGTCTATAGATCTATTACCTACTATTAAGCAACCGGGACAAGTACTACTATCAGGACTCCTCATTATGGCAGACTGGGTTGCTAGCAATGAGAAGTATTTTCCGCTTTTTTCTCCTGAGATTATGATTGTTGAAAATCAAAAAATGCGTTTTGAAGAAGGATTTATGAGATGGTATAAGGATGCGTCTTATCCGTGGTCGGCCAATTATAATCCTCCGGAAACACTTTATAATAGACGATTTAGTTTTGTACCTCATAATGTACAGAGTGTATTTGCAAAGATTATTGAAAAAACAGAGGAGCCTGGCATTTTTATTCTGGAAGCTCCTATGGGGCTTGGTAAAACGGAGGCTGCACTTACAGCTGTTGAGCAATTAGCGCGAAAAACAGGAAGAAGCGGCATGTTTTTTGGACTCCCAACTCAAGCAACATCAAACGGCATTTTCCCAAGAATTAAAGATTGGCTTGCCAAAGTCACTGCTGATACAGGTGACTCACAGGGTCTGCGTCTTTTGCATGGAAAAGCCGCATTGAATGAGGAATACACTGATCTAGCCAAAAGAGGCGTAGCACAGAATATAGATCTTGATGGCGATGAAAAAGGTACTGTTACCATAAACGAATGGTTTTCTGGACGAAAAGTGGCTTCTCTTGATGATTTTGTCGTTGGGACAGTCGATCAATTTTTGATGGTTGCTCTTAAACAAAAACACCTCGCCTTAAGGCACTTGGGCTTTAGCAAAAAAGTTGTTGTGATTGATGAAGTTCATGCCTATGATGCTTATATGTCTCAGTACCTATATCAAGCTGTACGCTGGATGGGTGCCTATGGGGTTCCTGTTGTAATATTGTCGGCAACTCTTCCTTCAGATCGCAGGATGGAATTGGTTGAACAATATATACGTGGTGCAGGATATATACTTAGAGATTGCATTTACCAGGAGAATGGATTAGCAACAGATGATTACCCACTAATCACCTACTCCGACGGAAACGCAATCAAACAAGTTTGTGATTTTGTACCTATAAAGAATAAATCTATCCAGATTGTGCGCTATGAAAATGAAGATTTAATTCCACTGGTTGAGGGTTTAATTAGGGAAGGCGGGGTTATCGGCATCATTGTTAACACTGTCAAACGTGCACAGATGCTTGCTATTGAGTGTACAGAGAAGTTTGGTTCTGAGAATGTTGAATTGCTTCACTCGGGTTTCATTGCTACTGATCGTATTGACAAAGAAAGACAGTTAATTGACATGATCGGCAAAGGAGCTAAGCGCCCTTCTAAAAAGATTATCATTGGTACACAAGTTATTGAACAATCCCTTGATATTGACTTCGATGTTTTGATCTCCGATCTTGCCCCTATGGATTTGCTGATCCAGCGAGTCGGAAGACTCCACAGACACGATATTTTGCGTCCGCAAAAACATGAGCATCCTGTGCTTTATGTTCTTGGTATGGATTCATCTCTGTCATTTGATCCCGGATCAGAGGCGGTCTACGGTGGCTACCTCTTAGCAAGAACTCAATCCTTTTTGCAGGAAGTTCTCTCTATTCCGGAAGATATTTCACCCTTGGTACAAAAGGTCTACGGTGAGAAGGAACATCCGGATTTTTCCGGCGACATACAATTGTGCTATACAAAAATGGAAACAGAGTATAAAGCTTTGCTTGAGAATCGAGAATTAAAGGCAAAAACGTATCGTATCGAGGATCCCCTACTGAGGCAGAGAAGAGGGAAGAATGGTTCCTTGATAGGTTGGCTGAAAAATAGTAATCTTAACGAAAGTGAGGAAAAAGCCTATGCACAAGTGCGCGATACTCAAGAAACGGTGGAGATCATTGCCCTTCAACAAGTAGGCAGCGGTTACGGATTCTTTGGCACTGAGCAGGATATATCTGATCGGATTGACGATGAGATAGTAGCGAAAAAGATTGCTAAACATACATTACGACTTCCCAATGTTTTAAGTTCAACTTTCAGAAAAAAAGGCAGTAATCAATGTATGATTGACCGTACTATTGAAGAGTTGGAGAAATACAATAGTTGTTATCTTAAAGATTGGCAATCACAATCGTGGTTAAAAGGTTCTCTTGGAATACTTTTCGATAAAGAGCATTGTTTTGAGCTAAATGGGTATATGTTAAAATATGATAAGCATTTTGGTTTAACATACGAAGAGGTGAAAGATGAGTAGATTTAATCTGATTGATAAACCTTGGATATCAGTAGTTCTGGATGAAAAAGGACAAACCGAATTGGTATCTCTTAACTTGTTGTTTGAGAATGCACATATTTATAAAGGTATTGCAGGAGATACTAAAACTCAAGATTTTGCTGTTTTTCGTGTTATTCTTGCTGTTTTACATACGGTGTTTTCACGTTTTGATGCCCAAGGTAAGCCATATATTTTCTTTGATTTAGATGAGCGGTATAAGCCTACATCTCTAATCGAAGATGAGGATGACTTGGAGGATTATTCAGAGGCACTCTATCAAACGTGGGAAGATTTGTGGCAAACAGGAATTTTTCCGGAAATTGTGAATGAATACTTGGAAAAGTGGTACGACCGTTTTTATTTGCTGGATAATGAATTTCCTTTTTTTCAAGTAACTCAAACAGAAGTTGCTCCTGATAATATTAGCAAGAATTCTCCAAGTGCTATTTCTGGAAAAAATATTAACCGTCTTGTCTCGGAAAGTGGAAATAAAACAGCCTTGTTTTCTCCAAAAACCATGAGTGATAAAGCAATTTTATCTGAAGCAGAATGTGCTAGATGGCTTCTTGCTTTTCAAGGCTATACTGGTCTGGCAGATAAAGTAATTTTTGGTAAAGAGAAATATAAAGCATCAAAAGGTTGGCTTTTTGATATTGGAGGGCTTGTTGTTGAAGGTAGAAATCTATTTGAAACATTGATGCTCAACCTCGTATTAATTCATTCTGAGTCGGAGTATCAAGGTATAGAGCAGAAACCATGTTGGGAATTTACAGCTTCTGAGATGATAGAATACTATTTTTCAGGATTAAATTACGACAACTTAGCTGCACTCTATACCAATTGGAGTCGTGCAATATATATAGAGCCAAGTATCAACTTTGAAAAATCTTTTGAATGTCACATTGTAAAACTTCCTGAAATTAAGCACAATGACAATTTTTTAGAGCCGATGACAATATGGCAAATGAATAGAAGTGGACCCAATAAAGATACTTTTACTCCTAAAAAACATCAAGTAAATCAATCTATTTGGCGCTCGTTTGGCTTACTTTCTTTGCCTAATGCATATGCAGAGAATCAGTGGCAACCAGGGATTATTGATTGGATAAATCGTATTTCTGAATTCATTGGTGATTATGACTTAACACTCCGAGCTGTCAGTATGAAAGATGACGGCAATGCTACATCTTGGGTTCCTGTTGATGAGGCAACTGACAAACTAAGGATCAATGACTTAATTCTTTCAGATGTCAAAGAAAAAGGTTGGGTGCCGCGTATTAGTGATACTGTAGAAGAAACAAAAAAAGTAGTAGAAGATACCTTTAAAAGGCTACTTTTAGGTATTAAAGAGATACGTAACATAGAATCTTACTCATTTGTAAATGAAGAAGTTGAAAAATTATATTTTCAAATTAATCAGCCATTTTATAAATGGTTATCAGAGCTACGTTCTGATGATAATAAGGATGAACGCATTTTTGAATGGAGGAAAATGCTAAAGACGATTGTACTTCGTCAAGTAGAACAATTGATGAACAATGCCGGTCCCAGAGATTACATGGGTATCATTGATAAAAAGAATAATGTTATTAATATAGCTACTGTCTATAACAGTTTTATATATTTTTTGAATCAGCAATTAAGAGTATAGGAGGAAATCTGTGGAAACAACAAATCCTAGTCCAACTGTCTATTCGGTAACAAATGACATAGTATACAAACTGGATCAAACTCTGGAAACTTCATCCGGGAAAGCAACATTAGCTAATCTTCGTAATTCTATCGGAAAGCCTCTTAGCCAGTCGGTAGAAATATGGCCACTTTTATTCGAAAATCTACCTGGAGATTTTTTAAGTCAAGATCAATCTGAGTCTAGAAAAGAGCTTGCCATATTAACAACTCTACAACTTTACGCCTTGTATCGACAAGGAAAGCAAATTCCTGTCAGAAAGCAGAATGAAAAAAGAGGTTTTGAGAATATTGGTTATTCTTTAAGCACTTTACGCACAGGTGACAATACTGTTTCAGTAGATAGAAGATTCAATACACTCATCACGGCAGCAACGTATGATGAACTTATTCATCACCTACGCCAGATGATTAAACTTCTAAAGTCAAAAATGTCTGGAGAGATAAATATTGACTTTGGCAGATTAGCGCAAGATCTTTATGGATTTCTTATAGAAAAAGAAGAAAATATACGACTAAACTGGGCGAGAGCTTATTATCGAACAAACCCTAAAGGAGGAATAGAAAATGACCAATAACAATCGTTTATTTTTAGATGTTCATGTAATTCAAACTGTACCACCGTCAAATATTAACCGTGACGATACCGGCAGTCCTAAAACTGCTCAATATGGTGGTGTAAGACGTGCGCGTGTCAGTTCTCAGGCTTGGAAAAAGGCGATGCGTGATTATTTTAACGAATACGGCACTCAAAAGAATGTTGGTGTACGCACAAAAGACGTGGTGCAGTATGTTGCTGATAAAATTCTAAAGCTAGATCCGAATGTTTTAGAGAATGATGCTTTCAATCAGGCAGAAAAAATGATTAAAGGTGCTGGTATTAGCACTAAAGATGGGAAAGCAAAAGCTTTATTCTTTATAAGTGATGTACAGGCAATGGAATTGGCTCAATCGGCTCTTGATGGAATTACGGATAAAAAGTTATTACAATCTATTTTAAACGACAATCCTGCTATAGATATTGCGCTATTTGGCAGAATGCTTGCAGATGATCCATCCTTAAATGAGGATGCTTCCGCTCAAGTAGCACATGCTATCTCTACTCATGCTATCCAAACAGAATTTGACTTTTTTACAGCCGTTGATGATTTATCGCCTGAAGATAATGCTGGGGCAGGGATGCTAGGTACAGTTGAATTTAATTCATCTACACTATATCGCTATGCAAATGTTGCTGTTCATGAATTTTATCGTCAACTTGGTGATGAAGAACAGACACTTAATGCACTAAAGCTTTTTATAGAAGCCTTTGCTAATTCGATGCCGACAGGAAAATCTAACACATTCGCAAACCAAACTTTGCCTCAAGCAATTCTTATTACGGTTCGCAACGATAGACCTGTTAACCTTGTAAGTGCTTTTGAGGAACCTGTAAAACCCTCCAAGGGATATGTTTCAAAATCAATTGAAAAGCTCTTTAAAGAGTTTAAAAATGTTGAGAAGTTTGTCAGGGAGCCGAAATTTACACTTTATGTTACGAATTACGATGTAGATGATAAGGGCATTGGTAAAGAAGTGCTTAGTTTGCCAGCAATGCTGGATGAGTTTTATGAAGCAATGGGTGGTTTGTTGATAGAGCAGGTGGAGTAAAATGAAAACGATCCTATTGAAGTTAGCAGGGCCACTTCAATCCTGGGGAACACGCTCCCATTTTGAAACCCGCCACACAGATTTATATCCATCTAAAAGTGCCGTTATCGGCATTGTAGCAGCAAGTATGGGTTATCGAAGAGACGACGATCTCAAAATCCAAGAGCTCAATCATCTTGATTTTGCAGTGCGTATTGATCAAAGCGGGCAACTTTTAAGAGATTACCATACTGCCAGAAAATATAAATCTAATGGTGATTTTGATAGAACCTATGTAACGAATCGTTACTATATTGAGGATGCAGTTTTCGTTGCAGCAATTGGTCATGAAAATAATGAGTTCATTGAAAAGATAGAAAAAGGACTTCAAACTCCATATTTTCAATCCTTTTTAGGAAGGCGTTCTTTGCCGCTTACGGCAGACTTTTTATTAGGAGTTTATGATACGGATGTTATAACAGCGCTTAGAAACTGTCCTTGGCAAGCGAGTGAGAGATATCAACAATTTCATTTGAATCGCTTAAATGTTTATTCTGATGCAGATTTGGGGTGTGAAGGTATGCAAGCTGGAATCCGTAAGGATTATGTTGTTTCGTTCTCGCAAAAAAGTCGCCGGTTTGGATTTCGTTCAGAATTACGATTTGAAATAACTGTTCCCAAACTCCAAGAATCAACAAAACATGATGCGTTTGCTGCATTAGGGGGTTGACATGTACTTATCTAAAGTGGAAATAGATATCCATAATCGTCGAAAAATACAAGATTTGAATCATTTAGGTGCTTTTCATAATTGGGTAGAGCAAAGCTTTCCAGATGAATTTAATAGTGATATAAGAACGCGTAAATTGTGGCGTATTGATAAGTTAAATGGACGGCATTATCTACTAGTTGTAAGTCCTTCGAAGCCAGATCATAAACTTTTAGAAAAATATGGTATATCAGGAAGTGCCGAGACTAAATCCTATATTGCATTTTTAAATACTTTGGAAGAGGGAATGCGCGCTCGTTTCAGAGTTACGCTGAATCCTACAATTTCCGTAAAAGATCCTATAAGAGCTCGCGGTCGAACAAAACCTCATGTGACTGTAGAACATCAAATGAAATTTTTGCTAGAGCGTGATCAGAAGAATGGTTTTTCTCTAAACGAAGAAGAATTCTCGATTGTCGAGCGTAGTTATGAACCTTTCAAGAGAGTAAATAATAAAAAAACTATTCAATTAAGTAAAGTAACTTACGAAGGAATTTTAACAATAATCGATAGGAATCAATTTATAAAGACACTAACGCAAGGTTTTGGGCATAAGAAAGCCTATGGATTTGGTATGATGACAGTTATTCCGGAAGGTAAATAATGGCAGAAAAACTAAGCGGTGCAAAAAAAACGGAACTTACAGAATTGCCACGTATTGATGATCGTGTGACTTTCATTTATATTGAACATGCCAAAATAAATCGACAAGATAGTGCCATTACAGTTACTGATCAGAAGGGTATTGTTCGTATTCCAGCAGCAATGGTGGGTGTATTATTTTTAGGACCGGGTACGGATATTAGTCATAGAGCAGTTGAACTTATTGGTGATACCGGTACAAGTATAGTTTGGGTAGGCGAACGTGGTGTTCGCTACTATTCCCATGGGAGAGCATTGGCAAATTCTACGCGATTTTTAGAACGTCAAGCAAAGCTTGTTTCCAATACACGCTCAAGACTTCATGTTGCGCGCAAAATGTATCAGATGCGTTTTTTAAATGAAGATGTCTCGACTTTGACGATGCAACAACTTCGTGGACGTGAAGGTGCTAGAGTAAGAAGAGCTTACCGTGTTAATTCGAAAAAATATAACGTATATTGGGATAAGAGAGAATATGATCCGGATGATTTTGAATCAGGGACGCCTGTTAACCAGGCGCTATCAGCTGCTAATGTTGCTCTTTATGGAATTGTGTACAGTGTTATTGTTGCAATTGGTATGTCTCCAGGACTTGGATTTATTCATACGGGTCATGAGAAATCCTTTGTATATGATATCGCTGATTTATATAAATTGGATTATACTATTCCGCTTGCTTTTGAAATTGCTTCAGAAGTCGGACCAGAGGATGATATAGGGCGTATTACTCGGCAAAGAATGAGAGATCGATTTACAGATGGCAAAATCATGAAACGTATAGTTCAAGACCTTCAATATTTGATGGATATATCAGATGGTGAAGATTTGTTTATTGATACTGTTAACCTGTGGGATGACAAGGAACAGCTTGTTCAATATGGTGTCAATTATAGCAAGGATTTTTAAAATGCCGTTTACCGTAATAACACTTAAAAAATCGACTCCTAGTTTGCGTGGAGATTTAACAAAATGGATGCAAGAAATTGCCACCGGCGTTTACATTGGAAACTTTAATACGCGTGTCAGAGAAAAATTGTGGAAACGTGTCACGGAAACTGTTGGCAGTGGAGAAGCAACTATGAGTTATGCTTATAGAAATGAAATTGGTTATCAATTTGTGACATGGAATACAGAACGTGAGAATATCGACTATGAAGGCATTCCTTTGGTGTTGTTACCCATTCATGAAGAAATATCTTGTGCGAGGATAGATAATTTTAGTGATGCTTCCAAGTTTAGGGAAGCCAGAAAGTTTTCGGGAGTAAAACCTAATATTATTGTAACACCAATAACATATATTGTTATTGATATTGAAACTGATGGTTTAGACGAGAGTGAAAATACAATTATTGAGTTGGGTGCAGTAAAAATCGCTGGTGAAAAAAGAACAGAATTTAGCCGTCTTGTTTGTTATGAAAAAAAGCTACCGGATTCTATAATGGAGCTAACTGGTATCACCGAGAGTATCTTGAGGGAAGAAGGGATACCTTTAGACGAAGCTTTGGACGAATTTCTTAATTTTATCAGTGATGGTATTCTCGTCGGTTATGGTATAGATTTTGATATCCGTTTTATAGATAAAGCGCTCGAAAGATTCAGGCGTCCGAAACTTGACAATTTATATTATGATTTAATGCGATATGTCAAAAAGGAAAAAATGTTTTTGCGAGATTACAAACTAGAAACTGTTTTAGGAAGTTATGGGATTTTAAATAAAGTACCTCATAGAGCACTTCAAGATGCACGACTTATTGCTAAGTTGTCGACCAAAGTGAATAAATTTCAAGATTTTATTGCTAAAAAGTGAGTGTTCTAAAGGATTTCTTTAGTGTTGTTCCCGCGTAAGCGGGGGTGATCCTCAATGCCGAGTCCACAAAATGAAACTTTTATTGTTGTTCCCGCGTAAGCGGGGGTGATCCTCTCTGGTTTTCATACATTAGCAATAAAACCGCGTTGTTCCCGCGTAAGCGGGGGTGATCCTAACAAATTAACAATGGAACAACAGCAAAAGGCGTTGTTCCCGCGTAAGCGGGGGTGATCCAAAAATGGTGGGCAGCTGCAGCGATACGAGCAAGTTGTTCCCGCGTAAGCGGGGGTGATCCCCCAAGAATCGTCGTCACGCTGCAGGAATTAACGTTGTTCCCGCGTAAGCGGGGGTGATCCCCATAGTAAATTACAGTGTTTACCAGGATTTGAGTTGTTCCCGCGTAAGCGGGGGTGATCCCTGCTCCCTTGCCCGCTCGTATCTTTGATACATGTTGTTCCCGCGTAAGCGGGGGTGATCCCCTATTGACTTGATTGATAAGCAGGTTAAAGAAGTTGTTCCCGCGTAAGCGGGGGTGATCCCGACCTCGACCCTTAACTACAGCTAAATAGAAAGTTGTTCCCGCGTAAGCGGGGGTGATCCCGCCTTTTGACAATATTGATATTGCGGGGATAGGTTGTTCCCGCGTAAGCGGGGGTGATCCCAAAATAACTATGGCTCCTGACCAAAAAAGAATGTTGTTCCCGCGTAAGCGGGGGTGATCCCGACAGAGCAAATAACAACTGGATCCGGTGAGGGTTGTTCCCGCGTAAGCGGGGGTGATCCTGGAAGACCCCATGTAGCAGTTGCAACGAAACCGTTGTTCCCGCGTAAGCGGGGGTGATCCCAATCCTTGCGGCTGCAGCTGTTGTATCAGTGAGTTGTTCCCGCGTAAGCGGGGGTGATCCCTCCATACGATGAAATTATCCAAGAGTTTCCAAGTTGTTCCCGCGTAAGCGGGGGTGATCCCTAATACTGTAAACAAATTCATCGCGATTCCGAGTTGTTCCCGCGTAAGCGGGGGTGATCCTCTTCAAAGCTTTCTGCTTGTTTTTGAGTGGAGGTTGTTCCCGCGTAAGCGGGGGTGATCCTTAATCAACCGAGTATATAAAGCGAGATATCAAGTTGTTCCCGCGTAAGCGGGGGTGATCCTTGGAAGCAGCGGCAAGACAAGTAAGACAGCAAGTTGTTCCCGCGTAAGCGGGGGTGATCCCGCATATTTTATGGAGATTTTAATCTTAATGATGTTGTTCCCGCGTAAGCGGGGGTGATCCTCATTCTCCTCTTACCACTTTTGTAGTCAAGTCGTTGTTCCCGCGTAAGCGGGGGTGATCCTCGAAAAAGGGCAGTCTTACGATTGCCCTTTGTGTTGTTCCCGCGTAAGCGGGGGTGATCCCAAAACTTGCCCCGGCCCGTATTTTGGATCGAAGTTGTTCCCGCGTAAGCGGGGGTGATCCCAAATTAGAAATAACGACAATATAGATATATAGGTTGTTCCCGCGTAAGCGGGGGTGATCCCTGTTTAGTGGGCTGACTAAGGCAGAGATAATTGTTGTTCCCGCGTAAGCGGGGGTGATCCCTGGCAACAATTCTCGTGCCTAAAAACACATCAGTTGTTCCCGCGTAAGCGGGGGTGATCCCGAATGGGGCAAATGATCCCGCGTGATATTGCGGTTGTTCCCGCGTAAGCGGGGGTGATCCCCATATGGGATATCAAGGGATATCCGGAAGAAGGTTGTTCCCGCGTAAGCGGGGGTGATCCTTGATTAATCAAGTGGATAAAGCGAGATGTTAAGTTGTTCCCGCGTAAGCGGGGGTGATCCCAGATGAAGAAATAAGAGACATTCAAGAAAGACGTTGTTCCCGCGTAAGCGGGGGTGATCCTTGATTAATCAAGTGGATAAAGCGAGATGTTAAGTTGTTCCCGCGTAAGCGGGGGTGATCCCAGATGAAGAAATAAGAGACATTCAAGAAAGACGTTGTTCCCGCGTAAGCGGGGGTGATCCCCAGAATCAAATTTTGTTTTTAGGCTAAAAGAAGTTGTTCCCGCGTAAGCGGGGGTGATCCTAATTCAGGTTGAATTAGACGAGAACGATAATTGTTGTTCCCGCGTAAGCGGGGGTGATCCCCGAGAAGGAAGCAAAACTGGGGCTGTTTCCGCGTTGTTCCCGCGTAAGCGGGGGTGATCCTGCATGTCGGGAAATATTTTAAACTGGAAAAATGCTTGGAATAAAGTAGAGATTTAGACATTATTGTAATAATCATTAATATAAACTTATTATAATAATTAACAACAAGAAGTTTTAATTTGTATTATTATTAAAAGTGACTATAAACAAGGTGACAATAATGAATATTATTATGTTGATGATTACTACGACATATTGTTAGAATTGTTTTCGAAAAAAATCTTTTTGTATTAGTTTATGTTATGCTGAAACAAATTCCCGATATCTCAAATATATTTATCATACTGGAAACAATCTTCCAATATTCCAGTTTTCTTTCTGAATTGGAAGTATACTTCCAATTTGTTCATATTTTTCTAATTTGGAAATATACTTCCAAAATCCAATTAAAATATAATTTCTCTGCTTTAACTCGAAATAATTTATTTGTAAAATAAGGCAGAAGAATCAAGATCATATTAAACTTTGATACTTATAATTTGAAATATCAGGGAATCAAAGGTAAAATTCAGCGATGAATAGTGAGAGTATAAATATGAGTAAGACAAGAAAACGGCATTAATTAAACTTAAGATAAAAAATAAAGTAAGAACTAAAATTAAGAACTAAAATATAGACAATAATAAAAAATAGATAAACAATCTTCTGTGTGTAATAGACTGTGTAAGACTGAAAGAGAGAAACAAAAAATATGTTGCTTAAATATGCAAAAAAACATTTTAATTTTATTATCGGGCAATTGTTTTTTGCAACCGTTTGGGTAGCTTCACAGCTTGCGATTCCACGGCTGATGGTAGATATTATTGACTATGGAATCTTGCTTAAAGATCTGAATCAAATCATGAATCGTGGCTTGCTGATGTTACTGGCGACCGTTGTGAATATTGTTTCTCTGTTAATCTCCATATACTTTTTAACAAGAGCAACAGCCGGCATCTCAAAAGACTTAAGGGGAGATCTGTTTGAGAGAGTCATCGCTTGGTCTAAGGAAACCAGGGGGAGTTTTTCCAACTCTACTTTAATCACAAGAACGGTGAATGACGTGAAGCAAGTTTCGATTCTGATCGATATGTCTTTGCGAAAAATTTACACTTTATCGATTACGGTAATCGGTGCCGTGATCATTTCGTTTTCGATAGATGTTAAAATGGCCGCGATCATCCTGATCATCATTCCGGTTATTTTCTTCCTTGCCCTTAAGTTAACAACAAAAGCTCTGCCCAAGTACAGTCGTATTCGTAAGGCTGTTGATCAAATGAATCAGCGCTTCAGGGAAAATGTAACAGGTATCCGCGTGGTCAAAGCTTTTAACAAGTCTGATTATGAAACAAATATGTTCCAGGCGGCGACGAAAGAAGCCTGCCTGGCAAATGTTGAGGCAGAATCCACCATGATGTTATTAAGCCCTCTGATTTTGCTTTTCACGAATGCCCTCATTTTGACTATGTTGTACGTCGGGGGTGTGAGAGCAGAATTGGGAACCGTTACGGTCGGTGCTTTAGTCGGTCTGATCGAATACGCTATCATGGCTTTGAATAATATCCAGCAATTTGCCGCTATCATTACAATTTTTCCGCGCTCGAAAGTTTCTATTGATCGGATCCGGGAAGTTTTAGCAAAAGAAGAAATATTGCAGATAAAAGAGAAAAAAGTCCAAATAAAAGGAGAAGTTACAGAAACCGAAGTTGAAAAAGGAGAAGTTGCAGAAACCGAAGCTGAAAAAGGAGAAGCTGCCGAAATTGAAGCTGAAAAAGAAGAAGCTGCCGAAACCGAAGTGAGTTCTGCTTTGCCGGAACAATCAGCGGAAAAGACGATCCGCTTTGATAATGTAGATTTCTGCTACCCGCCTTCGTGTGCGGATCTCTTAAAAAATATTTCTTTTGGATTAAATAAGGGTGAAACCAAAGCGATGATCGGTTCAACAGGCAGCGGCAAATCAACCATTGTTCGTTTGATGATGCGAGATTATGATGTCCGTCATGGTCAAATTACTTGTAACGGTCAAAATATAGCAAGTTTAGCAAATACGGAAATCAATCAAATCATAACACATATTCCTCAAACCACTTTTTTGTTCTCAGGTACGATTCGCGAAAACATACAAACCGGCAAAAAGGATGCGACGGATGATGAAATCTGGGAAGTCCTGGAGATGGTCCAAATGGGCGATTTCTTTCGTCAAGCAGAGGAAGGTCTGGATTTTCATATTGCTCAAAATGCGGTTAATCTTTCAGGCGGTCAAAAGCAAAGGATTTCTATTGCCCGCGGTTTGATCAGAGAGTCTGATTTTTATATTTTTGATGATTGTTTTTCCGCCCTGGATTACTCGACCGAGAAAAAAGTCCGGCAAGCCATTCAGAAAAAATTATCGGGCAAAGGAATTTTGGTAATTGCGCAGCGTGTGGCAACAGTGAGAGATGCGGATGAAATTCTTGTAATCGACAACGGAACCATTGTGGGCAGGGGAAATCATCAAGAACTCGGAGCAACCTGTACTGTTTATCAGGAAATTATTACTTCACAAAAAAGTCTGGATGAGAGGGAAGCAGAATAATGCAAGAAGCGAACCGCACAAAAGAAAAAAGGGAAGCAGAATAATGCAAGAAACGAACCGCACAAAAGAAAAAAAGGAAGCAGAATAATGCAAGAAACGAACCGCACAAAAGAAAAAAAGGAAGATGGTCTGCCCGGTATTTCAAAGGGGGCAGGCGGTGCAGGTCGTGTTGCCGGTTTGCTGGCATCAGGCAGTGCCAAAGATAATAAGGGTACTTTACTGAGATTACTGAACTACATCAGTCCTGTTAAATGGTTTTTTCTCACGGCGATCATTTTGACCCTCATGGCTTCGGGTGCGCAAATTTTTATTCCCCGCATGATCGGCAATATTATCAATGTTATTACGTCCGCTATGCAAAAAGAGATTGCGCTTGACTGGCTGATTTTCCGAAACTTTGCGGTAATCCTGATTGCCTTATTTATTGTTCAGTTTTCAGCAACCTATTTTTCCAATGTTTTGTTGGTAAAAATGACACAAAAGCTGATCCGTTCTATTCGCAATCAAATGCAGAAAAAAACAAATCGTCTGACTTTGAAATATTTTGACCGTTCCTCAACAGGTGACATGGTCTCACTCTTAACCAACGATCTGGACAATGTTGCGAATACTTTGCAAACAGGCTTGACCAGCTCTTTAACTGCAATCGTCATCTTGATCGGTGTTGTGATTATGATGTTCAGTATCCATGCTTTTTTGGCTCTGCTTGCCATGATTGTAATTCCGATTTCTTATCTGTTGGTTAAGTACCTCGTCAGGAAAGCAAAACCCATCTTCCGAAGAAATGCGAAATTCACCGGTCATTTCAGCGGACAAGTCGAAGAAATCTACAATGGCGAAGATATTGTTAAACATTATAATCTGAGCGATGAACTGAAAGCGGAAATGGCTGACCTCAATGAAGATTTATATGAAAGTGAATGGAAATCATCCCTGGTTTCATTTCTGACAAGACCTGCCGGTGATTTGATCCTGAATGCGAATTATGTTTTGGTGGCGATTTTAGGCGGATATTATGTTATAAACGGTGCTTTGACTTTAGGTTCATTCCAGGCATTCATTCAATATACGCAAATGCTGCGCGGTCCTTTTAATCAGGTTTTAGGTATCCTCAATACGATCATGTCTGCTTTGGCTTCGGGGGAGCGCATTTTTTCATTCTTAGATGCGGAGGAAACGATTCAGACAGGTACGGAGGAAATAGACATAAGTAAAACTCTTGGTAAGATTGAATTTAAGCAAGTTGACTTCGGTTATACGGATGAGTTGTTATTCAAAAATGTCAATCTGAAAGTTAATCCCGGAGAGCAATTGGCGATTGTCGGCACGACCGGTGCAGGTAAAACAACACTCGTAAATTTATTGATGCGCTTTTATGAAATTGCCGGCGGAAATATTATTTTGGATGACCATGACACCAAACAATACCATACGGATGAATTGAGAAAAGCATATGCCATGGTTCTGCAGGATACGTGGCTTTTTTCCGGAACAATCCGCGACAATATTGCTTATGGTGCAGCTATTTCAAACGGAGAAAACTTATCTGCCGTGCCGTTAGAAGAGATTAAAGCGGCGGCCGAATTGGCACGTGCCGATTCTTTCATCGAACGTCTGCCGGAAGGATATGACACGCTGCTGACCGAAGGAGCCGCCAATATCAGTCATGGCGAACGCCAATTGTTGACGATTGCCCGGGCGATGATCAAAAAAGCTCCGATCATTATTTTAGATGAAGCAACATCTTCGGTCGATACGCGGACAGAATTGTTTATCCAGCACGCTATGCAGGAATTAACTTCAAACACGACCAGTTTTGTCATTGCCCACAGGCTTTCTACGATACATGATGCAGATCGCATCATAGTCATGGATCAGGGTGCGATTGTTGAAGTAGGAACACACGCCGCTTTGCTTGAAAAAGGCGGACGTTATGCCGAAATGTACGCAGCAGGCCGGCTGTAAAATGGTATGTACATCGCATTCCGAATTTGTGAATGACTACGAATTTCATTTCTACATTGCAATACAATTTCGCCTGAAACGGAATTAAATTACAAATCAGACGATTTACAAACATCGGTTTTTTGTCTGAAATAGAATTGAATTCCGAATAAGCCGGAAATATATTAATGTGTATAGCTAAATCGAAATCTCAGAGAAAAAGATGAGATTGTTTTTATCAATTGAAATGCCAAAGAAAGGAACGCAACTATGTATATAAATCGAAGCATTGAACAGCCGATAATAAATGCAATAAACACATTTAAAGTTGTTTTAATTACCGGTCCGCGTCAAGTTGGCAAGTCAACAACATTAAAACATTTATTTCCGAAAAACGAGTATAGGTATGTAAGTTTGGATGATTATAATGAACTTGAGATTGCCAAAAATGATTCAAAGTTATTTTTTCTGAATCATCCCGGAAAATTGATTATTGATGAAATACAATATGCCCCTGAACTTTTCCGGGAGATAAAATTATTAGTTGATCAAAGTGACGAATACGGGCAATATATCCTGATCGGATCTCAGACATTTTCTTTGATGCAAGGAGTTACCGAGAGTTTAGCCGGGAGAGTCGGAATTATTCGTATGGATGGCTTATCTATGCGAGAAATTATTAAAGATGATTTCAATAAACAACTGATACCCAACGATGAATATTTTGACGCAGAGAGAAAATCGGTCAATGGTGTGGATCTGTGGAGTAAAATCTTTCGGGGTAGTTTACCGGAATTAACAAAAAATCCCCAAATTGATAAAGAACAGTATTATGCTTCATATGTGACTACATACTTGGAAAGAGATGTCAGATCAATTACGAATGTCCGGGACTTAGGGACATTTGCCAAGTTTATCAGGGTTTTAGCTGCACGTGTAGCCCAAGTGGTAAATTACAGTGAAGTTGCCAAAGAAGTGGGAGTAGACAGTAATACAATAAAATCATGGATTTCTGTTTTAGAATCATCAGGCTTGATCTTTTTAGTTCAGCCGTTTTCTAACAATCGTTTATCACGAGTGATTAAAAGTCCTGTATTATATTTTGCAGATTCCGGTTTGGTTTCCTATCTCTTAAGATGGACAAGTGTTGAAACTTTGATGAGGGGTGCCATGTCAGGACATATTTTAGAAAATTATGTGGTGGTAGAAATTATCAAATCTTTTCAAAATCATGGGATTATAGATCCGCCGATATATTTTTATCGGGACAAAGATCAAAAAGAAATAGACCTGATTATTGAGTCTTCCGGAATCTTATACCCTGTAGAAATAAAGCAAAGTGCTTCACCCGATAAAAGCATGGCAAAACATTTTGATCTTCTGAAAAAAGTGGAAGGATACAAAATCGGTAATCAGCTTATCCTATGTCAAATTGACAGGAAAATGTATCTGGCTGAAAATCTTATCACGTATCCGCTGGGGCAGATATAAACATATCAAAAATATATTCTGATAAGAAGACAGATATAAAAAAGAAAAACGGATAAATATCGAAATCACGAGGATATTTATAAATATTGAGATATTTCAATATGGCTCACATAACCGCAGCTTAATCTTTTATTTACTTATTTTTTACAAAGACCCCGATTATATTTTTCCCTCTGCGCATTCTATTCTATAAGCATTAAAAATTGAAGATTATAAAACATCTAAATTAAAAAGTTTAATTGCTTGTAAAGACAGGAATGAAAACAAATGAGATTAATTTGTTTATCAGGATAGGAGAAAAGAGATGGGACAAACAGCGACAACCAATAAGCCCCGATATAAAAAATTAACAGTACAAAGATCTGAATTGAAATATCTTTTGGGCCTGGAAGACCGGCTTTTCTTATTGAAGGCACTGGATACCCTGCTTACCCCCGATGCTTACGGAGATTACAGCGGCTATTCGGTACGCAGTGTTTATTTTGACGGAGTTGATGAACAAGACTATATCGGCAAAAAAAAGAAAGTAGGATTTCAAAAAAGAATTCGCTTGCGTATTTATGACACCAGTGATCAAACGGCTAAATTCGAATTTAAGAAGAAATGGTCCGACAATCAAATCAAGGAATCTCAGGTTGTAAGCAGAGCGGATGCCTTGGAGATGCTCGGCGGCAATTTTGAGGTTCTCCGGAAATATAATACAGATACGGCAAAACTGGGTTATGAACTTTGTAAAACGATGCAATACAGACCGGTTTCGATGGTTCAATACAAACGCAGAGCCTACACTCATCCTCAATTTTCAACAAGGATTACTTTAGATAATGAACTTCAATATTGTAACTTCAATAATGGCTTGTTTGAACCGGATAATCACAATTTTATCAACGTTACCGATATTACGGAGACTATTTTGGAAGTCAAATATGAAAATTTCCTGCTCCCGTATATTCAACAAGTTCTGCAGCAATGCAATCTTAAAAAATGCCATATCAGCAAGTTCGGCTCATCCCGTGCCTTACTTGATCAACTTCACTGATACGACATTCATAATCAGAACATAACTGCAATAACAAATTAAATACAGCTTAAAGAGCGATTAAATCGCTGATTTATAATCAATAATTAAAAAACAGATACAAATAGACGGAGGCAATTATGAATCAATTAATCCAATTATCCGGAATCGCTGAAGATTTGATTTCAGCACCGACCCTGGTAGAAGTTTTACTGAGTGTTTTGCTGGCAATAGTGTTAGCCGGCATCATGTTTTTAACCTATCGCTTTATTCACAGGGGAATGTCCTATGATTCCAGTTTCAATATTATGTTAGCCATGTTATCCATTATCACAACGATCTTAATGATATTAATCAGAACCAACGTTGCGTTATCCTTGGGAATGTTGGGTTCCTTAAGCCTTGTTCGTTTCCGGACCAATGTCAAAGATAATCGTGATATCGGTTTCGTTTTCTGGTCAATGTCGATAGGACTTGCAGCTGCCAGTCATGCTTATTTCCTGGGTTTACTAATTTCTGTTATTCTTGCCGCAATTTTAATAATTTCAAATACCAAGGCGGTAAACGCAAGCAATATGCTATTAGTTATCCGCGGAACACAAATTGATCCTGAATTCTTGGAATCTGATATAAAGGCCTATTCTTCAACCTTCAATTTAAGGGCACAAAATCTTCTCGAAAATTCTTTTGAGATTGTCTATGAAATAAAAACAAACTCTGTTCAGCAGATGCGTTTGTCTCAGATTATTAAAAGCTATGACGGTGTCGATACCGTCAATATTCTGGCTCCGAGTGCTGTTGTAGACGTCTGAAAAAACCACATCAGAATAGGCGCAATAGAAAATGGTGCCGGTTGTTCTTTGTTATCAGCTAACAGAAATTCAACCGGCACTTTTAATTGATGAAAAATATTTTAACCAATTGTTTTATCTAAACGATTCTCTTAAATCTGATAATAAAAACCTACAAATTTTGTGTGTTTTACTTTATACTGATATTACTGATAAAATCGATTGTTATGCGTAAAATTTCGTTAATATATGAAAAGTTTTTAGTATAGCACCGGATGATTATAAGCAGGAAGAAACAGGAATAATTGTTAATAGATGGTCAGAGCAAATTATCAGATATAACATCGAAATTTACTAATCAGAAATATAAGAGATTGGATGGGTTTCTCTATGATTTTTAGTGAAATTTTGAATATTTTGTTGAATCTGTCGAATACAAGTATTCAGGAGTTTGCTGATGCCATTCTATATGATCGCTCCTATATTTCCAAATGGGTAAACGACAGGGCATTACCCTCTGCCGGAAGCTGGCAGGATACAAAAGCGAATATGATTAATTTTCTGGATAACAAATTAACCGTTAATGACACGGAGTATTTGGCGATCCAATATCCATATATTCAGGCGATCGTCCAAAATAATAAAATCCAATCGAAAATAGAATTAATTGATACTTTATTAGAAAAGTCATATACCCAAACTTCCCACAGAGATGAAGTACGAAGACAAGACACCGGAAAATGTTCTGCCATAACCATTACAGGCGTACAAGATGTGGTGAATTATCTGATCAATTATTTGACGCAGAATCTGCATGATCTGACGCATTATGCAACTTTTTACTATACAGGAAATCTTGTCCGTTGTTTTAATAATAAACTTTTGGACAATATCTTTATTAACTACATAAGTCCCAATAGTTTCAGAGTAAAATCGACTGTCAATATGGACTTGCTGATCAATGATAATCAAGAAGATTTGCAATATATCAACTCGTATTTACGTTTGATTTCCAGTCTGCCCTTTCTGAATTTAGAAATTTATGAAGCGACAAGAAACTCAGATAGTGTTGTCAGAATGGTGCATCAGGGAGATATGGCAGGTTGGGGATTCGATTTAAATAATGAAGTTCCGGAGATACTTTTCGTTATTGAAAACAAAGAAAAAATTGACGAGAGCTATCTGAGTTTAAAAACGTTCTTTGCCGGGAAAAATCCGATTATTGCTTTGCAGGAAAGTTTCGTGGAGGGGTTAAAGGACATTGCCGATAAGCCTCCGGCCAATACTCCGATCTTGTATACTCCTCGTCTGTATCTCTATTATGGTTCCGATAAATTGAGAGAGCGGATGTTTAAAGATCGTTTCATTAATAAACAGGAATATGAATTATGGGGCAAAATACGGACAGTTTTGACCGGACCCGAACTTAGTCAAATGAAAGTAATCATTACCAAGAGTTCATTTAATGACACTTTTGTTCGCGGCTGGATTTATAAGACAAACGGAAGTATTCAGATCTTCGGTGATTATTATAAAAAATACATGGAAGACTTATTCATGATGTTTAAGCGAAAAAACATCATTGTTCTTGACGATGACAAAATATCAAATGTGCATCGTCTGCCTATGTCCGTGGTTTACAGCGATCAGACCACATCTGTTGTCCTGCAGTTCAACCAGATGACTCCTTACGAAACAAGAAATATTCTTTATGAATCCAAGAATCAAGCTTTTACACATTTAATTTACGATTGGCTGAAAGCTGTCATGAATATAGAAAACGAGAATTTCTTAAAACAATAAAGAATCAGCAAAAACAACACGTCTCAATGCTAATTGGCAAACAGACAGTGTGAAAACAGACAAATAACGGAGAATAGAATGAATTTTAACGACCTTTTTTCTATGTTGATAGATATGACTGACTCCTCTATTGCTGATGTTGCCAGAAATATTGCTTATGACAGATCATATGTCAGTAAATGGTATAATCACAAAATATTTCCGTCCATAGAAGCCTGGGATGAAATCAGTCCGCAATTGGCAGACTATTTTTCTGAAAAAATGCAGCCTGAGCATTTTATGAAGATTGCGGCAAAAAGCCCCCGCATAAAAGTAGAACGTGATTCAGTATCCAAGAACAGATTATTGAAATCCTTATTAGATGATGCTTTTAATACGAGTTACCTGGAAGCTTATCCCAGGGAGAACATTTTTGCTTCATCAAATATTTCTTCAATGCTCAATGGTCCTGAAGAGTTAATATCCTTCATGTTTGATGTGATCGATAAAGGAACAACCAATGAAAATATAACCAAAGATATCTATTTTCAAGGGGATGTCTTGGATGCTTTAACGCCCGAAATGATTGACGTTCTGGAATTTCCTTATACGAGCAACAACGATTATCGGTTCCACTTTGTCACGAACTCACACTTTTATAATTATAGAGATGAGTCGGTCAGGAAAGTCCATAAATTTTTTCGTTTAACTTCACAGTTGTCTTTTTTAGAACTGATCCCTTATATAAATGATGGTGTTCAGGATTTTCAATGTGCTTTTGATGAATTTTATTATACTTACGGTACCCCTGTTTCTTCGGGCAAAGATTTTAAAATTTTTATCACACAAAACACGGATGTTTTTGAAAAAGGTAAAAGAAAGCTAAAAAAGAATTTTGCCCAACTATCCCCGTTAATTGAGGCAGAACCGTCACTAGAGAATTTTACCGGATGGCTGAAACAAAATCCGGCCGGGAATAGAGCTTTATTATACATGCCGGCTTTGTCAATATATTTGGCAGGACAGACTTTATCTGAAAAACTACTTGCAAATAAGATCATTTCGCAATCGGATTATGATATCTGGCAAGTTTTATCAGCTTTACTTCAAGCAGCTAATCAGCAAAATGTTGTTTTTATAATACCGGAATCCGGAATCAAGCGCGTCATGCAAGAAGGTCTCGTCAAAACTTGTGAAGGACTTATCCGATTAACAGGTGAATATAAATCGGCCTATATTGCTGAGATGCAAGCTCTGTTGGATGAGAAGAAAGCTAAAGACGAATTATGTATAATTCCCGGCGGAGTGCCGAATGCCGGCCGCCTGCCGCTCAATGCCATATATTCCGACGGTAAAACTTCCTTATATCTGCAAACTAATCAAATTAATGCCTATGGTTCCGGCCGATTTTTCTACAAAATAAAGGATATAGCCTTATCCGACATCGTTCATCGCTACCTGAGCGAATTGCGCTTTATCGAAAAAAATAATTTTAGTTTATAATTTGCGGCATTGTTGTATAAAAACATATTACTCCGAGGAATAAACCCGGAGAATAATCTGCTGAGAATGTTATTGCAATGTTATGAGAATGTTAATTTGATTTTATGAAATTATTATGAAAAAACAAGTTGGATGTGAAGGTTGGATTCACTCTTTATTATTAAAAAATTTTGAATTATCATTAAATAAAGACAAAATCAATTTCAATGGCAGGTCAAATATGCAAAACAAAAAAGGTTTATTTGTAATACATGTGAATGATGATTATCTGGAAACGTTAAAACAAAAAAATCATACAGAAAGGCTGGCCGGGGAAAGTGAAGCCCTCAACATTTGGGATAATCTTCTGACAAATGTTGCTGATGAAACTCAGGTAAAGATAGAACAAACCGATGAATTTCAGCCGATTGTTCAATATGTGTTAGAGCAAATGGCAAAAGGCGAAAAAGATTTCTCCTATTATTATGATGGAGACTTTAATGATAATATCTGGTCTTTTCTCTGTGAACGAATTAATATCCGGGTTGAACGACCGATTCGTATTGAATTAAATTATGTAATTAATGAAAAATTTATTGACTATCGAAAAGATAGTGATCGCTCCAATTTGTATATTCATAATTTATTGCGCTTGATTTCCCAAATCCCGGCTTTTGATGTTGAAATATATGAAGCCGAAAAAAAGGAAGATGCGGTTCTGTTTTCTTATGAAGATGTTTTTAACGGCGTGGGATTTTGTGATCAGGATTATTTGGAAGGACTGTGTATTTGTCATAATAACAAACTCGGACAGTTGAGTTTGCAGGAATTAAAAGAATCCTTTTCTCATCGCAAAAAAGCTATGTCGGTGAAAGGAGAATTTACGGATTTTATCGATGTGCTGAAGAACGTAGAAAAGCAATCATCAGCTTTTGCATATTTGCCGCATATCTATCTTTATATGGGCAGCCGGGCCTTAAAGGAAAAAATGTACAGGGAAAATGCGATTGATCATACAGAATATGAAATATGGGGATTGTTTCATTCTTTTATGTATAAAGAAAAAGTCCGGAACTCAACAAAGTTTATCGTTTCTTCCAAAGCTTTAACCGATGCCTATGAACATGGATTCGTTAAAGTGCATGGCGGTGTTATGCGATTAGAACAATACAAAAACGACTTTTTGGAAGATCTTGATAAAGTTTATCAGAGGTATATCGGAAAAGAAATGTTAGTGCTCGGCAGTGAAAAAACGACAACTTTTGAAATTCCCAACGTTATGATCTATAGCGAACCGAAACATACTTTATTGATTCGCACCAATGTCAATAAAAGATATCGTTTAGCAAGAATTGCTTATTAAGTAATCAAAGAAGAACTTGCTGAGGCTTTTTATCATTATTTTAATTCGGTTTATAATGGAGATATTTCTTTTTTAATGCAATAAGTTTCTGTTTTAATCAGCTGATTTCCATATATTAAATAAAATTAAAATAATACAATATAAGCGTGAATTTAAAATTCACGCTTTTTTTATAAATTAAGGCGTGAATTTTTTAATCACACCTTGAGTTTGTTTGATTCCGAAGCTAACCTAGTATAGAAATATACATAATCTGTATAATTTGTTACAGCTAAACAAGAATAAATATAGATAATAATTGTGAGATACCTGTGATATCTTTAAAATATATAATTAGGGGAGAGAAATGATAAAACATAAGACAAAGAAGCTGGGATTACTTTTGCTTGTTTTTCTTTTAATTATACAAATTATTTATCCAGGTATTACCCGTGCGGGAGAAACAACAACGGCGATACAAGGCATCAGTCATTTAACGGAGAACAAAAACAAACTCTCCATTCGTATCAATCCGGAAAAAATCGAGGAAACAAATCTACTCCCTATTCTCATCGAAAGCGAAAAGCTTTCGACAGAAACCGATAATCCGCAAGATAATGCAGTCGATCGGGTCAGTACATTAATTTATCACAAACAACTCACTATATCTGATAACACTATCGAAACATTCAAAGATATGGGATTCAGCGTAGAGAAGGGAGCAGATCTCATAGCTGAGCAGGAGGCATCAGAGCAAGCAGCGGAAGAACAGGCTGCTGCAGAAGCCACGGAAACGACAGCTGCTGAAACGACGGTTGCGGAAACGACGGCCGCTGAAACCATAGCCGCTGAAACGACAGCTGCTGAAACGACGGTTACTGAAACGACGGCCGTTGAAACCATAGCTGCAGAAGCGACTGTCGCTGAAACCACAGCTGCAGAAACGACAGCCGCAGAAACGACTGTCGCAGAAACCACAGCTGCAGAAACGACAGCCGCTGAAACGACGATTGCAGAAACAACAGCTGCGGAAACAACGACTTCTGAAACCACAGTTTCAGAAACGACAGTTGCTGAAACGACACCGGTGGAAACAACAGCAGCGGAAACCACAGTCGCAGAAACGACAGCCGCGGAAACGACGGTTGCTGAAACCACAGCTGCGGAAACGACAGCCGCAGAAACGACGGTTGCAGAAACGACACCGGCAGAAACAACAGTCTCGGAAACGCTGCCTGCTGAAACCTCTGCACCTGATCCTCAATCCGCAACAGAAGACGAAACCGAAACGTCAGGCCTGATTGATTATGGTGCTGAATATGATTTTCTGCGCTTAACTCTGACTCCGGAAACGGAAGCGGAAATTCTCGATATCCTTGAAAAGAATCATGCTGATGACAGCTATTATCAAGAATTACAAGACAAAGCAAATGCCGGAAATACATTATCAAAATCAGAAAAACAAATTCTCGCAGTTTTGAATAACTTTACCTATACAGTCGAACCTTACAAAAATGCCGCGGGCGAAGAAAGTGATTCAGTGACGGTTGCGACGATCAGTTTAGCGCTGACTCTGGATCAACCGACGTCCATTACGAATGCAGATCTTCTGGCTTTTACAACAGAGCGTAAGACATATAGCTATAGAGCAGTTCTGAATGCTGACGAAAAAGCTGCGCAAATAGCAGCGATCGAACAAGAAATTGCTGCACAAGAAGCTGCAGCATCAGATGAATCAGAAACATCAGAAGAGGAGAATAATCCTGCCTCACAAGAAGATGCAGCAGCGCAAGGAACAGAAACGACAGAGGAGGAAACTCCTCAGGAAGAGCCTGCTGAAAAAGATGTAGTTGAAGGAACAGAGAATACAACTGAAACAACTGATGGATTCAGTCTGCCACAGACAATGAAGATGAGCAGCAGATCACCCGCGAGAAACCGGAGCGGAAACAAGGTGACAATAACAAAGACTGATCCGGACAGTGTCGCCTTAACCGGAGCTGAGTTTGGACTCTATGATGAAAATGGTGAAAATCCCATTCTGAAAGATGGCAATCCCTGGACGGAAATTTCAAACCAGGAAGGAATATTAACCTTTGACAATATAAGTCAGGGAACATATGTAATTAAAGAGGTTCAAGCACCCGAAGGATTTAATCCGACAAGCGAAACCTGGAAGATAGCGGTAGGGGAAGACGGAAGAATCAGCCTTTTCCAAAGTGCAGGGACTTCCGGGTACAATGAGTTACGTGCCGGAACCATTGTCTATTCAACAGACACTAATCATTTTGCTGTAGCAGGTTCCAGGATTATTGATGTGGATACTGTCAATAAGACTTTTACCCAGCTGGTCTACGTTAATCCTTGGGTATACAGACCCAATGGACTCGCAGTACAGTACAATCAAGACTCCTTCAATCCGACCTTGTATCTGACACCTTTTGCAGAAACGGGATATCAAAGCTGTGTATATCCTTCAGAGACTCCGGAAGGGATACCTGCCGTTAAATCCGGGGCAGCAAACTCATCCGGAACTGTCATTACATCGGCAGAAGTTTATCGAGTTTACGATGTAAATATGACCACCATGCCTGTGAACTTTGAGGTTAATCTGGAAGATACTTCAAAATATGTCAAGTCGACGAATATCACGCCGGTAACTTATAATACTAATGGCCTGTCTTTAAGCTTCGGCAAGAATTTCCTGGTGCCTTATACCGGCTATCCTTATGCATCAGGGGCTATTGTCAAGGTGACGGGAACTTACAACGGGGCGATAGCTGACAAAAACCTGATAACCAGTTCCAGGTTCACCTATTACGCCGGTCAAAGTTACGGCTATCGACATGCCCAATCCTGGAATGAAGTTCAGCCCTATACAAACTCTGATGTATGGACTGATCCTGAACTAAACCTGGCCATTACGGCAGTCAATAATCCCAAGACCGGTGAACTTACCGTAACCAACGTAGACGGCGACAATGCTCCGACATACCCGGTAATATACGAAACAGCGAAATTTACTCTGACCGATTCTAACGGAAACTCAATTACTGAGTCAACAAATTATTCAACCGGGCAGGTGACCTTTTCCAACCTTGCCCCCGGAACCTATACCTTAAGGGAAACCCTGACACCTGCCGGCTATCTGCCTTCAGGAGCTGTCTGGACTGTGACTGTGGTGGATGATGGCACATTAACGACTACAACCCTTGCTCCAACGACTGAACATCCGGACCCCTACTGGGAAACGCTTAATAATCCCCCGGACAGTAATCTGGGTTATCGAATAGGAAATAAGCAATTAGTCACAAGAGACTTGGTTGTTAAGAAAACCGACGGAAACGGTAATGCTTTATCAGGTGCAGAATTCACTCTTTACCAAAGACCGGAAACCTTTTATGGTGTCAAAACCGTTCAGCTTACCCAGTCAAACAGCGGAGGAGATATAATCCATACCGCTGAGAATCTCCCGGTACCCGGTTATTATTTCCTGAGAGAGACGGTCACACCGGCTACCTATGCCGCACCGGACTACCAGTGGATTGTTCATATGACGGAAGATGACACTAAGTTTTGGAAAGTACCCATAAATCCAATCTGGAAGAATGACGGAACTTTTATTACAGATCCGGGCTGGAACATTGCTCCGGATGGAACCAGAGATCCTAATCCTCCGGCTTCTAATCCTTACGAACCGGATGCTATCTCGGGACCAACCATAAAACCCGGTGATTTATCCATGTTTAAAGAGAGTGCTACAAAAGAACAAAACACGTGGACAAATCCTGAGGCTGATTTCACAACATCGGATATTTCAGCAAATCCGCTGACAGTGGAAAATCTTCTGGAAAACAATGTGACAATAACAAAGAAATGGGTAGACGAAAACGCAGTAGAACAGACCTTAACCGGTGCCAGGTTTGGACTGTTTGCAGAAAACGGAACAGATCCCGTCATGAAAGATGGCAAAGCCTGGACGGAAATTTCAAACCAGGAAGGAATATTGACCTTTGATAACCTATCTCCGGGAACCTATGTCATTAAAGAGACTCTGGCACCCCAAGGTTATACCGCAACAGAAGAAACCTGGAAGATAGAGGTTAAACCAGATGGAAAAATCAGCTATCTCCAAAGTCCGGGTACTTCCGGCTACAATGAAATACGCGGAGGACAATACGGCTTATCTGCCAATGGAATAGCTGCAATTAACTCCAAAATTATAGAGGTAGATACTGTAAATAAAACCTTTACTCAGCTAATCTATGTGAACAAGTGGACTGACAAGTATTGGTGGAAAACTCATGGGTATGCGACAAGTTTCGATAAATACTATTTTTATCCGACACTCTTTATTAGGCATTATGGAGAAGGAGGATATAGTGCTCCGTCATACACGTACGCCAGTGGTTATCCACCTGCTCCGGCATTTCCGGCAATTCCGTCAGACAAGGCGGGAATAACTAATACTTCCGGAACTGGCATAAACTCAGCGAGCGTAGAGGTTTATCGAGTTAATAATGTTATAGACGGAGATGACCTTAATACCTATATGCCGGATGATTTTAACGTTACTTTGACGGATACTACAAAATATTCTTTAGTCAACCTAACGCCTACTACATATTCAGACGGCAGCATCAGCCTTTCTTTTGGATCTAATATTCTTGTACCGAATCCACATCCTACTATCGATTATGAACCTTCCGGTGCCATTGTCAAAGTGACAGGAACCTACAATGGAGATAGTATTAAGAATTTAATAACGAGTTCCAGGTTAAGGTATTCACCATATGAGGGATATCCTAACAATTACCTTCAACACGCTCAATCCTGGAACGAAATCGATCCTTATACAAACCCTGATGTATGGACTGACCCTGATACAAACCTGGCTATCACAGCAATCAATGATCGTAATACAGATCCGATGCCGGAGACCGGTGAATTGGAAATTACCAAACTGGGATCGGACGGTACGCGACTGGGTGATATAGATTTCGGTCTTTTCCCCGGGACTAACGATCAGCTTACTGCTGATTCCAAGCCGATGTACTTCGGTACAACAGATGCTGAAGGTCTCTTAACCTTAAATAACATACTGCCGGGAACTTATACCCTGAAAGAACTTGAAACCCCGGCAGGCTATATTAAAATCAATGATGTTTGGACGATTGTTGTCGGTCAGGACGGGACGACAGAAGTTGTGTCCGGCGGAGGTACGATTGTAAATCCGGATCCGCCGGCAGAACCGCCGGCGGGAACCAGCAATACAACCTTCCCGACCTGGGTGGGAACACTCAACAGTCAAACCCAAGTGTCAAGTCCGTCAGCTAATCAGATGAATATTAACTATCCGTCCTATCCGGATCCGATCCTCTACACCAGTGTCCAGGATGGGGAATATGCAGTTGACTTTGACCAAACCGGTTTTATCCGGACCGATCCGTCTGATCCCAACAGTGTCGAGACCTTAAGAAACGTATGGCTGGCAGACGGAGACAATAACTATGGCGGATATCTGACCTACCGGGGAAATTATCAGACCTACTTCAATCAGGACTGGCATACCATAGATTTTGCTAAAGTTGCAAAGTACGCAGAAAAAACTTTTCCGGCAGTTAAGGATGACCATCAATATGACATTACTTTAAAGGTCACGGGAAATACTTACCCTGAAAAGGAAAAGGATAAATTAGGAGTTATTATACTTTATGACAACTCGAGTTCAATGGGTGCGACGGTTGGTTCTACAGGCAAAACCAGGGCAACCCTGGCTAAAGAAGCAACTACACAATTTGTCAATGACTTAAAGGCCAAAAATCCGGAAGTAGAATTTGCCCTTGTAACTTATGGTTCAACCATCTTTGACGGTCAGTACCATACAACAAATTTCAACGGTTCCAGATATAGGGCTCAAACCCCTAATGCTTCGTATTTAGGATTTACGGATGATCCTTCAAACATTACGGGCAGACTTCCCGGAAGAGTGCCTTCATCATATTCGCAACCTTTCTTCTATTTTGGTGGAACCTTTACCGGCGGAGCCTTTCTGGAGGCCGAAAAACTGGTCAGGCAAGCTCAGGCGAGAACAACCAATGAATTTGACCGGCTGGTCGTGGTCAATGTAACAGATGGTGTACCGACCAGATCTCCCATAATTGAGCAGGTTTCTACCAATGCAGAAGGTAAAAAGGTAACCACCTTTGCAACAGTGGATGATACAGGCTACTATTCCAATGGTGTTAAAGGAGATGGTATATACTACAGACTCTTTGACAGTACGAGCACCGAATATCATAGAACTTATACACCTCCGGGATTAGGTCAAAAGGTGGTAAACCACGGAATACCGACGGAGCTTAACTCGCAAAATATCAAGAATCTTTATGCAGAGGTCTTCAATATCGGAATCTCTGTTACAGGAGACGATGAAATCTCCGAGGCAGCCGCAAAAACCCTGATGGCCAATATTTCATCCGGTGCAGGTTATAACTATGATTTAACTGATGCTAACGAGTTGCCCGATGCCTTTGCCTCCATCATCAATAAGGTTTACAGGAATACCATCTCAAGTGGTATTGTAACCGACCCCATGGGTGATAAGGTTGAACTTGTACTTGATAGTGCTTCTGCTTTTGTTGAAGGTACCGACTATACCATCACTGCTACAAAAGGAGTAAATAAAGAGCCTGCCCCTGAACTTCTCAACGGAGTGACAGCAACTTATGATTCAACAACGAGGACAATTAAACTGCAAGGGCTAAACCTGGGTCTTAATGATGAAATTACCTTAAAATATAAAGTAAGTTTAAGAGCAGGAGATGCGGATGTAAGAGAAAATATTTATTACTTTACCAATAAGGAAACTACTCTTCAGCCCAATCCCGCCGCAGGCATGGTTGCCTGGAATTTTCCGGTGCCCTCAGTGAAAAAATTGGGTACTGAACACCCGGAAATACCGCCAAATCTCCAGATTACCAACTACAGAAAACCCTCTATTGAATTTTATAAGACAAAGGTTACAGGTGAGTCCCTGGCAGGTGCTAAATTCCAACTCTACAGAACGACAGTAGTCGGCGGTGTTATCGTAAGAACGCCGGTAGGTAATGAAATTACGACTGTCGCCGATCAACCGATGGTCTTTAGCGACTTGGATGCAGGGACCTATATCTTGGTGGAAACCCAGGCACCGCCGGGTTACAAAAAGCTGGCTGATCCGGCTGTGTCTTTTGAAGTCACAGACAAGGGCAATATAACCAATGTTTCCGGTCAAGATTTGAATACCTCTGACGGAACCAATGATATTTGGAACTGGCGAATGCCGGAAATGCAACTCAATCTGGTCAAGCTTGATGGAAATTTTTCACCCGTTCTGGTCGGAGATGTGAAGTTTACACTGACCAAGGCAAGTACAAATACCGGCGGAGGAGATGTACCGCCGGAACTTCAAACCATAAGCTTCACCGACCTGGGCTTATTACAGGCCGGTGGAAATACCTTGGGAATTACCATTCCCTTCGGAATGGACGGAGAGTATATCCTTGAGGAAAGTATGGCTCCGGGCGGTTACACGAGAACTACTGATAAATATCATATTGTGGTAAGCCAGGCTGAGAGAACCATTAAACTTGTCAAGCTGACAGATAACCTGGGTAATGACCAAATCTATCAATACAAGGATGCTCAGGGTACTACTGTCGACCATGACCTTTCTGCAGATGGTCCGGTAATTCTCTATACAGAAAGCGGACAAGAGCCTGGAGTCAAAAATCAAGCATTGAGCCTTGACCTGGGAATTGTCAATCAACAGGCAGAATACCCCGCAACCGGTGGTCAGGGTATCCGGAACTACCTGATTGTTGGCGGAGTGATCATGATGTTCGCAGGCGTAATGATCCTGCGCAGAAAACGGAGACACGGTGAATATGAAAAAGTATAAAAACAGAGGATATAGTCGGACGAGAGAACCGACCGGTATTAAAGATAAGTGGATTTATTTCGGGAAACCGAATTGATTATAAATCAGTTTCTATTTAGATAAATAGAGAAAACTGATGAAACAAGTCGAAAAAATAAAAAAATATAAAGCATATTAGTTAAAGGAGAAAGAGATGAAAAAACAAGTTGAAAAGATTTTATTAAGCTTGCTGGCTTTTATCATGATCTTTGCAGCCTTCTCGCCTGTGGCGAGTGCAGCACCCGGAGAGACCCGGGTCAATATTCATAAGATTATGATGAATAAGACAGACTATACAAATTTTGGTGATCCGAGAGATCATGACGGATCAGTAATTACAAATATTACTGATTACTTCGGCAGCAGTGCAGTAAAGGCTGAGAATGTTGCGTTCAGGTTCTTTGAAGTAAAGGATACAGCGACAGCAGGATTCGTAAAAGGTGATGATGCATCCTTAGCCGCATATGCCGGTGACCTGAATCCTTCAAAGTACTATAAGCTGATCAAATTCAAAGAAGATTTAGTAACTAGCGCATATAAGCCGAACACAGATGGAGATGCTGCAGAAGTTGTCCTTACAAATACTGACGGAATAGCACCGGTAATTCTGCCGGATGGGGTTTACCGTGTCCTGGAGGACAAAGAGCTGTCAACTTATACAGGTGACGGTGGTGCACAAATTACAGAATCTAAAGCCGTTCCCTTTGACCTGATCCTGCCGGCAGGTCTGCCCGGCGGTACAGGCAGCTATAGTGTTGAGACACCCCTTAACGTTTATCCCAAGAATACTGAACAAAAATCTGAAGCGGATAAGGATATCGATGTAGATGCTTTTGAAGCGGAGAACCCTGATTCACAAGTCATCCAGGAAAAGGGTGCATTAACAGTGACCCAGGTTACACAAACCTCCGGTTTGGAAGTTCCTTTTATTGTGGATGTTACTATCCCGGCGAAAGCTAACTACCAAACAATGGTTCTCAATGATACCATGTCCAAGGGGCTGACTTATAACAGAGATCTGAAGCTTTACGAAAAGACCGTAGAAGGCCCGTTAGTTACTTGGACAGAAATCACAGCTCCTTATGGAGAGACCTATTATACCATCGTAGAAACCGACGGTGGCTTTGTACTCCAGTTTGCTGATGACGGATTAACATATTTAATGGGTAAGGCAGCAACGGCTGACTATACCTTCTACCTCAAATACTCAGCAACAGTCAATGAAGATATTGAAGTTGATACAGTAGAAAAGAATAAGATCACCTACCACTACAGTAACAATCCCGGCGGTCACCATACACCTGTACCGGTAACACCAAGTAGCGGACAAATTGCAGTTACAAAAGAGTTTGATCCGTCCATTCCGGAACCCGGATCAGGATTAGAGCTGACCTATACTCTTTATGTGAAAGAGTTTACCAATGTCGAAGAGACAGAATTTATCTGGGTACGTGCCAGAGATGCACAAGGAAATCTTATTGCACCCGTAGTTCGCAATGCAGCTCCATGGGGTACAACATTTACTAATCTGGACAATACAAAACAATATTTGGTAGTGGAGACTGTTAATCAGGATTACCTGGCTGAGTACAGTTCAACTGCAGACGGCGCGTTAACCGTAGAAAACAAGAAGACTCCGACTGTAGTACCTGCCTCGCCTGAAGTTATTAACGGCGGTAAGAAATTTGTCAAGGCTGACGAAACTACCGGTGTGAGGCTTGAGGGCGGACAATTTGTTATTTCCAGAAAACTGGATGTAAATGGTGATCTGATTGCAAACTCCGATACATCAACTTCAGTTGATGCAACACAATATCTGGCATATAAATCTGATGCTCAAGTCGCTGCAGACTATGCTGCATACACAGCTGCTGAGACTAAGTATCAAAAGGCGATCGAAGACTGGAACAAAGAGCTTGCAGATCCGACAAAGATTGATGAACCAGATGGCAATCCACCGTCAAAACCGGTAAGAACTATCACAGTTGATACAGTACCTTATGTCGGTAAAACAGCGGTAGAAGCGCAACTTCTCCTATTAAGAAATCAAAGAAACACTGCTTTTGCCAAAGTAAAAACCCAATGGACATGGGTAGCTACTGAATTAGCTGCTTATAAGTTCATCTCCAATGAAAAAGGTCAATTTGAAGTTACAGGCTTGGCGTACGGCGACTACCAAGTTGTAGAATATAAAGCACCATACGGTTACAATCTGCCAAATGACAGAGAAATCGCAGGGTTCACAGTTGAGGATGGTTCCTATTCTTCAGGAACAGTCGTATACGAAGATACAGACCCGGTTGTAGATAATGCAATGGGCTCAGACGCGGTAAGGCTTGACAACAAGGAGATCACGATTCCGCAAACCGGTGGTATCGGAACAGTAATCTTTGTAGTCGCAGGTCTCGCTATCATGGCATTTGCTGTAATCGCAATGAGAAGAAACAATAAAAAAGATAATACTTAAAACCGGGAAACAACTTTTCTGCTGAAAGGAAAGAGAGCATATGCGTAAAAAGATTATCAAAAAAATTACATATATATTGTCTCTCTTGTTGTTTGTCTTTGTTTTCGGAATTGGAAATGCTGAAGCGAGTGCCAATCACACGCTTCAGTTAACCGTTCCTGTATATGATGATATTATCGGACAATTGGATCACCAGGATGGTCATGTTTTAGAGTATTGGAAATTACCGGATCAGGATTTATTTCATGATGATTTGGAAGCTTATTGTGATAATTTAAATTTTCTGAGTGCTGAAGAATTAAATGCGACTTATGAGTATGCAAGCAAACCGCTGATCATTCAAGCAGATCATCTGGAAGTGAATAATCTGTCTCCCGGTTTTTACTATGGACGAATCCAAATGGAAACGGCTGAGAATAACTATCTTTTGTTTTTCATATTTCATATAGCTCCACAAATGGAAGTTACCGAATTGCAAATCAAAAGTGTTTTGGCACCGAAGGAGAACGGGCAGGTAACATTAATTAAAACCGATGAAGACCAGAATGTTTTAAGGGATGCCGGTTTTAAGCTCTATGCTGTTGATGAACAGGGCAAAGGGGAAGAAGTGACCTTGGTGGGTGAATATATCTACGATAGTGAAGGAGCTGTCAAGACTCTTTATACCGATAAACAGGGTGAGATAACAGTCATGCATTTACCTTACGGTGATTATTATTTTCAAGAAGTGGAGGCACCGGAAGGCTATATCCTTTCAGAGCAGAAAATTTCCTTCACACTGACAGACAATACAACTTTATTCCTGGAAGTAGAAAATGAAAAAGCAAAAGTCGGCGGTTTCCGATTTATTAAAATTAGTGATGATCCGGCAAAAAGTCCTCTCGCAGGTGCCACTTTCAAGGTAACTCGGAAAGTTGACGGTAAAGATCTTACGGTAGAAAATGAAAACGGTCCGATCTTCCTGATCTCTGACGCAGATGGTCTGTTTTCCGTCAATAATCTTCCTTACGGCACATATCAACTTTGGGAAACAAATGCTCCGCAAGGCTACATAGCGCTGAAAAATGCTCTGACATTTGAAATTGACGGCAGCGATTCGAGCCGGATTCTGGAAATAGTTAATCGTAAAGAACCGCCAATCAGGGTTCCGAATACCGGAGACCTTGCCTTTGTGGTTATAATGAGCTTTTCTCTGATCTTGTTTTTAGCCGGATTTAAGCTTTCCCGAGAAAAAAAGAAGGGTTGAGGGACCGGAGATAAGGAGCTCTGAAATTTAAATCATTGTTAACAGAATTAACTAAATACTAAATAACTTTTCGAAGTTTTTTCATCTCAACTGGTGACAACAAAACAACTTTTGCTGAGATTTTCAGCATAAGCTCGGATGTTGTCACCACTTTAATGCAGATAAGCGGTCTGCCGGCTGAATTAATTTATAAAAGCCCGGATGTTGTCACCACTTTAATGCAGATAAACCCTTAACTGTCAAACCTGCCAATTTACGTGCGGAATATTTTATCACAGATTGAATTTTGCTTTTTGGCTGGCTAAGATTAAGTAGAATTCCGTACAAGCTGAATATTTTGTTACGATCAAATAATGACAGGATATATATTATTCTACTTAAGCTAACTGTGAAATGAACGATGAAAAAGAACAATAAAAATTATAAAAGAATAAGAAACAATATTATTATCAGTTTGATCTTTCTTTTCGGATTATCGGTTTTACTTTATCCGACTTTTTCAGATTGGTACTATCGTGTTGAATCAAATCAGGCAATTACGGATTTTGAAACGGAAAAAGCCAAACTTGCGGATGAGGAAATTGAGCAGCGTATAGCATTGGCACAGGCTTATAATGATTCTTTAAAAAACGAGATTACAGAAGATCCTTATGACAAAGAGCGCATTGACAAAGGTATTGCCGCCTATGCCAGAATGCTGGAATTGCGTGATAAGATCGGTCATGTGGAAATCCCGGTAATTAATGTCAAATTGCCGGTCTATGCAGGAACATCAGAAACTGTTCTGCAAATGGGTGTGGGTCACCTGGAGGGAACATCATTACCTATTGGCGGGAATAGTACTCATTGTGTAATTACCGCCCATACGGGTCTGCCTTCGGCTAAATTATTTACGGATTTGGATGATTTGAAAGTCGGCGATAAATTTTATTTTCATAATTTAAAAGAAATCCTGGCGTATCAGGTAGATAATATTTCAGTAATTGAGCCGAACGACTTTTCTCAACTCCTGATTTCACCCGGACACGATTATCTGACTTTATTAACATGTACACCGTATATGGTCAACTCTCATCGGCTTTTAGTGCGCGGACATCGCATACCTTATGTTGCAGAAGCAGAAGAACGCTATATTGCGGAAAATGAGACAAGTTTTATGTACCGCTATCTGTTTTATATAGCTTTGGTTGTCATTATTGTTTTGCTCCTCATTATTCGATATTTACGCAAGAAAAAGAAAAAAGCGGAGTTGGAAATGCGCCGGATGAACGAAGCAGGAGATATGACTAATCGTAAAAATGATGAACAAGAATAAGAACAAGAACGAGAATACGATCGAAAATATAAATCGGAACAAGAAAAAATCATGGCGGAAAACATTACTCTTGTTGGTGTTTTTGCTGGGTGCTCTTATCTTTTTCTATCCCTTTATCTCGCAAAAATATTACGAGATCAAAGCAAATAATACTATCACAGATTATCAAAAAGAGGTTGCCGAGTTAGATGATGCTGAAATGTCCGAGAAGCTGCGTTTATCAGAGGCATATAATTCCTTATTACAGCCGTCCTACTTATCCGATCCCTTTTCAGAAAATGAAATTGACCTGGGAGTCAAAAACTATGCACAGATGCTTACGATTAATGAGCAAATCGGTTATATAGAGATTCCGAAAATAAATCAGAAATTACCGCTGTACGTAGGAACATCAGATCGTGTCCTGCAAAAGGGTGTAGGACATTTGGAAGGAACGTCCTTGCCGGTTGGCGGAAATAATACTCATACGGTACTGACTGCACATAGCGGCTTACCGGAAGCAGTGTTGTTTACCGCTTTAGATAAAATGGAAATCGGTGATGAATTTTATATACATGTATTAAATCGCACAATAGCCTATAAAACAGATCAGATTATAACGGTGGAACCATCCGATTTTACACCTGTCTCAGTGGTGCCGGATAAAGACTATGCCACACTCCTTACCTGTACACCGTATATGATTAACAGTCATCGTTTGCTCGTGCGGGGTGAACGTATTCCTTATGCGGAATCCGGGACAACAAAACCGGTAGTTGCAGAGGAGAATGACAGATATCTGTTATTTGTTTTTATTCCCCTGATTATCCTTTTCCTTATCTTGTTTTTATGGCATAAAAGAAAGAAACAAAAGATACGACAAAAAAACGGCAATTAAATCAGAGAAAAAAACATGAACAGAAAAAGCATGAACAAGAAAAAAATCGGCTATCTTTTAATGATCATCGCGGTGACGATTCCTCTAATCGGTTTGACGATTATGATGAAGCCCTTTTTTTCATCTGAAAAAAAAGAATATGAAAACTTTATAGAAACGGAAGAACAATCGGAACTGACGGAAAAACAGCTGGCAGCTGAAAGATATAATCAAAAACTGCTTGCTGGTACATCCGTTATTGATCCCTTTGTAAGTATCTCCTATAAAGCTTTTTATGAAGGTTTTTCCGAAGATCAGGCTTTCGCTTATTTATCAATTCCCGCTCTTGATTTGCTATATCCCATTCGTTTAGGAGCCGATGAATATCATCTTTCCCTGGGTGTTGCCCATGTGGACGGTACGGCTCTGCCTGTCGGCGGCAAAAGCACAAGATCGGTCCTTGCAGCACACCGCGGCTTATGGAATGGTGAACAAGGATTTCTCTATATTAACCTGTTGGAAAAAGGAGATATTATCCGCATCGATAATGGCAACGAAATTCTTACCTACAGAATGGTCAATTCGGAAGTCATTGAACCTAATCAGGGTGATAAATTGCTGGCTGTCGAAAACAGGGATATGGTTACTCTTTTAACCTGTCACCCTTATCCGGTCAGTACGCAGCGCTTGCTTGTTAATTTTGAACGGATTGCGGAAGATACAAAACAGGCTCCCGCTAAACTTTCGGCAGACAATAATCCTGTTTCAGACAAACAAAAATCTGCTGAATTATCGGCAGACAATAACCCTGTTTCTTCCGAACAAAAATCCACGGAATTATCTGCAGACAATAATCCCGTTTCTTCCGAACAAAAAGCTGCAGAAATTTCTGCTGATAAAAACTCCGTTTCCTCTGAAAAAAAAGCAGCTGTTGCAAATTTCCTGAGTACTGCCGATGTAACTTCACGCATGAAAACGGTGAAGCTCATCCTTTACAGTGCGATTATCATTTTAGCTGTTGTCCTGATAATTCTGATCACAAAATTTATAAAGTTATTACGCCCGTAAATATTGGAAGATTATTGTTATTAAATAACTTTTAAGAAAGAATTAAAGCCTAAATTATTGTATTTGAGCAAGCAATTTGAATCATAAAAAATGATCATTAATTTTATTATAAAAAAGGCTCCTTTATAAAAAAGGCTCCTTATTAGCGCGATGTATACCGATTTCATCAATTACCGCATTAGTATCACGATGGTCTAACAGGAATAAAATAGTATCAGCAATTATTTCAGGCTGAATCATTTCATCGGGAGTTAAATCCGGTCTGGCTAATGCCACCATTTCCGTATAGACTCCGCCCGGAGAGATGACGTGTACTCTGATATTTTTCTTGTAATACTCTGCTGCCAGAGATTTCGACCAGCCTAACAATGCACTTTTGCTGCCGGCATAAGCACTTTGCTGAACGTATCCTTTATGTGCAACAATAGAAGCGATATTGATTACTGTAGCAAAATCTGATTTTAATAAATAAGGCAAAGCCTTTTGAGTTAAAAAATACGGTGCTTTCGTATTTAACGTAAAGATTCTGTCAAATTCTTCGACTGTAACATCCTCAAAAGCTGTATTTTGAGCTCGCCCTGCATTATTAATCAGGACATCTATACCGCCGAATGCTTCTAAAGTTGCGTTGAGAATTATTTTAACGGCTTTATTATCTTGCAAATCAGCTTTGCAGATTGCAGCTTCTCCACCGATTGCACGAACTCTTTCTGCCAGTTGCGCCAATTTGTTTGTATTTCTGCCTACCAGCATTAAACGCATATTTCTTGTCGCTAAGGCTTTGGCAATCACTTGACCGATCCCGCCCGAAGCTCCTGTTAAAATGACCACTTTATCTTTTAAATTATTTTTTCTAAGCATATTCATTAATCCGGATTTTCCTCATGATCAATATCAATTACAAGCTTGTCCCGTATAGATTAATTATACTCTTAAAGGCACAACAGCTCTCTCCGCTTTCAGGTTTTTTCATAATTTTCACTTAACCGTAAAAAAATGAATTTACGATCACTTTTGATCTATACTATATCTTAAGACTAACCTATACCAGAGAACTTGTAAAATTGTATGCCGGTGAAAATTGCAGAAAATTTCTATGAAAGGTTTGTACAGGATTATTCCGATCTGTATAAAAATACGCAGATAATTTATGAAAGAACATTATAATCGATTGGAAAACATAGCAGATAATATATGAAAGAACAATATAATCGATTGGAAAACATAGGGGAAATTCAAAACAAAGTGATTTTGTTCATCCATGGAATTGTCGGTCATCCTGATCAATTTCAGGATTTTTATCCTGTGATACCGGATGATTATGCCAAGTATGTGATTTTGCTGAAGGGTCATGGCGGCAGTGCAGATGATTTTGGCAAAGCTAAAATGCGGGATTGGCAGAATCAGGTAGATGTTGCTCTGACGGAATTAAGTCAGAATTTTTCTGAAATTTATATTGTTGCTCATTCGATGGGAACACTGTTTACTTTGCAAAGAATTAATAATCCGAAAATTAAAGGAGCTTTTTTACTTGCTGTTCCCTTGAAGATAAAATTAAAAATCAAGCCTCTTTTTGCCCAAATAAAAAGGATGATTGATTACAAAAAAAATCCTTCGGGCTCATTTGAGCCTTGCTATGGTATTGAACCCGACCTCAGATTTTGGAAATATCTGAAATGGATTCCGAATTTTCTTGCTTTGCTGAAAGAAATTCGCAAAACCGGACAAATACTGAGAAATGATTTTTCTGTGAATAAAAAAATTATAATTTTTCAATCAGCGAATGATGAAGTAGTTAACCTTAAAACAACACAGTTATTGCATAATGCAGGTTTACAAGTAAATATTTTAAATAATTCCAACCACTACCAATACAGCAGTTCCGACTTGAACCGAATTTTGCATGGTTTCGCTGAGCTGCTGAATTGACTGTGCAACGATAATATTTTGCCTTTATCAGTTTAGGTTTACCGGATTCTTTATCAGGAACTGCCTGGCCTTCGATTTACCCTGATTTTAATATTTCAACTGAGAATTCCGGCAAATCGCTCCACAACCATAAAGACAATAACTGTACTTGGGTTTAGGCAGGTTATATAATTAAGACAAATTTTATCCGGGAGACTAATTTTTATGGATTTTTCAAATAAAGTTGTTGTTATTACAGGTGGAGCAAGAGGAATCGGCAAATGTGCTGCTGATATGTTCAGGCAAGAGGGAGCCGAAGTTTGTCTCATTGATGTAACAGATAATTCGTATTTTACCGGTGATATCAGCGATCAGGCAACACTGGAAATATTTGCTGAAAAAGTAATTAGTGACTATGGCAAGGTTGATTACCTGATTAACAATGCTCCTCCGTTAATGAAAGGTATTGCCGATTGCAGTTATGATGAATTCAATTATGCTTTACGATGTGGTGTTACTTCCGCTTTTTATTTGACAAAATTGTTTCTCCCTTATTTTAATTCGGGTGCTGCGATAGTCAACATTTCATCTTCACGAGATCGCATGAGTCAAGCTCAGACTGAGAGCTATACGGCGGCCAAAGGCGGAATTGCCGCTTTGACTCATGCTTTAGCAGTTAGTCTTGCCGGCAAAGTTCGTGTCAATTCAGTATCTCCCGGCTGGATTGATACAAGCGAAACCTCAATTTCTCAGATTAAAAATGATAAGATAAATGAGTCGGAAAACCGGACATATTTTTTTTCAACATCAAAATATTCTGATGCTGATCTGAACCAACATCCGGTAAAACGTATCGGCAAGCCGGAAGATGTTGTCCACGCAATTTTGTTTTTATGTTCGGAAAAAGCCTCTTTTATTACAGGTGAGAATATAGTAATTGACGGCGGTATGTCACATTTAATGATTTATCATGGTGATGCAGGCTGGGTTTTTGGCGAAGCATAATAACCTGATACACTTTGAAACCGGCATTTACGAGATGTTTAATAATCCGAATTTTTTACAGAAAGATTAACAGAGTTTATGCATAACAATTCTCCTTACCATATCCTCGCAAAATATTACGATGAATTTCAAAGTTATACCGATATCAGAATTATGCAGGAAGAAATACTGGACAGTATAGCTCAATATCAGCTTTTGAATGAAAAAAACTTACAACTTAAAATTGCAGATTTGGGATGTGGTACCGGAATTTTTGCTTTAGTTTTAGCAGAACGAGGTTATGCGGTTACGGCAATTGATTTGTCAGAGCAGATGATTCGAATTACCGAAGCGAAAAAACTTCAATTATCTTCCTCATTACAAGATAATCTCCGAATAGTTCAAGCCGATCTGAATCACTATATTTTTCCGGACCAACAAGATGTTTTACTTGCCCTGACTGATACTTTGAATCATCTGGATGCAGAGCAATTTGTAAATTTTTTCTCTATGGCAAATCAAAATCTGAGAAATGGCGGTCTGCTTATTTTTGATTTGTTAAAACTTGAATATTTGCTCGAAGAGCGAAGCAATCAAACATATTTTGTTGAATTTGATTTAGCTGCCGCTGAATCACACAATTCCCGAAATTCTTGTGACAACATCAAGTCCGCCGAACGGATCGAACAGATCGAACAGATCGATTCTAAGAAGAATATTGCTGTCGATGATTTTATCACTTCGGCCGAGTCTGTTGTTGACGAGTCCTTCAGTGAGCAAAATCCTGCGGTATCAATGGTTTGGGAAAATGAATGGTTGGCAGAGGAACAAATGGCTCTCTCGTATCTGACTTTCTTTGAAAGAGCTGCAAACAGCGATCAATATTTACGTTTTACGGATCAAATCATTGAGTATTATCATGATCTTGAACATCTCGAACCAATCTTCTGCAAGGATTTTTCTTGTATTAAAACTCTGGATTTTCCTGAAAGAAAGCTTTTTATCTTACAAAAAACGTCAAATTGCTAAATATTCAATTTGAAGTTTTAAAATTATGCGGATTCTTAAAAACTTATTATTGTGATATTTTTTATAAATACTTTAACCGAAAATTAACCGCAAAATTCACAGCAAATTAACCGAAAATTAACCGCAAAATTCACAGACGATAGCTGCCATCGATTTTGCTGAAATAGTCATACTTCGTTCATCTATTTGGAATCTTGAGCTGTGATGCGGATGCCAAATTCCGTCTTCCGGCATTGCTCCTACATAAAAATAACAACCCGGTCTTTGCTGTAAATAACGGGCAAAATCTTCTGAAGCAGACCAGGGGATGCCGGTTTCAACTTTTGTAATTTCGGGGATCAGAATTTCTTCCTGATTTGCCGGATTGACACTTAAGCCGGAAGCTCTTTCGCATATTTCTTTTACCTGAAGAGTGATCTCCGGGTCATTCTTGAGCACCGGATAGTTGTTTGTATAATCCAGTTGTGTTTTGACATTGAATGTTTCTTCCAACCCTGCTACTAATCGGCGGAATTCCTGTTCAATCAAAATTCGGGTTTCTTCATTCATGGTTCGCACATCACCATCTAACGTAACCGAATCTTTGATTATATTAAATTGACCGGCACCGTCAAACGAACCGACTGTAATCACTGCCATATCAAAAGGATTAACTCTGCGACTGACAATTGTTTGTAAGTTTGTTACAAAACCGGCACCTGCGACAATCGGGTCATTTGAAAGATGAGGTGATGCTCCATGGCCTCCTCTGCCTTGGATAACAAGTTTGAACATTGATTGACCGGATTGTGTACTGTCCGGATGACATATAATATGTCCGGTTTTAATGTCGGCGCGCAAATGAATTCCGAAGACTAAATCGACACCCTCCAGACAACCGGCATTGATCATGGCCAGTGCACCGCCCGGCGGAGTTTCTTCAGCCGGTTGATGCAAAATCCGGATTTCACCGCTTAATAAATCTTTGATCTCCGCTAAGGATTCTGCAAGGATCAACATATATGCAGTATGAGCATCGTGACCGCAAGCATGCATACAGCCCGGGTTTTTGGAAGAATATGACAGACCGGTTTGCTCTGTTACGGGTAACGCGTCAAAATCTGACCGCAAAAGAATCGTTTTACCTTTATTATGATTATGATCGCTTGAGTGTTTCTGTTCGGAATTTTTTGTTCCTTTAATTGTAACAATAATTCCGCGTTGTCCGCCGAAATTTGTTTCAAGTTTATCAACCGGAACATCTTTATAAAATTCTTCAATAAATTTTGCAGTTTTTTCTTCTTGAAAAGAAACTTCAGGATACTGATGTAAATACCGTCTGATTTGTATCATGCGTTCTTTCTTATAATCAATTTTTTCCAGTAATAGTTTTAACACGTTCATGATCATTATTCTCCACAAATTGATTTATACTCGCGATGACTTTATTTATACTATAATCAATAATACCAGAACAAACCAAAACGTGGGTCAGAGATATAAGTAGAAATATGTGTTAACTTAGACTTAAACTGAAATTGATTTTTAATTCAACCGGTAATTGAGCAGACAGAGAAATCCGGTGAATGAGCTGATAGAGAAATTATGAATATAGATATTGATCTTAGTAAAGTTGAACTTCGGACTGAAAGATTATTGCTGCGAACTTGGCGCGAATCGGATTTAGACGATTTGTATGAATATGCTTCCGTAGATGGTGTAGGTCAAATGGCAGGTTGGACACCTCATAAAGATAAAAATGAATCCGCTGAAATTTTAAACATCTTTATTCGGAAAAAGAAAACATTTGCCGTTGAATATAGGAACAAGGTTATCGGTTCAATCGGCATTGAAAATTATAATGAATATCTTTTGTCTGAATTATCTGATAAAAGAGGTTGCGAACTAGGTTTCGTTTTATCCAAAGACTATTGGGGCAAGGGTTTTATGGTTGAAGCGGTCAGAGAAGTAATCCGTTATCTTTTTGAGGAATCAGATTTGGATTTTATTATCTGTGGATTTTTTGAATGGAATATTCAGTCTAAACGTGTTCAGGAAAAATGTGGCTTTCAAGAATATTCAAGCACGAAAACTGTAACCGGAGATGGCAAAATAGAAAATACAATTCTTAATATTCTTCACAAAGAAGAATGGTCCGGAGAGAGCCTTTAGCGGAAAAACAATGTATAAAATTGTTCGCCCGGGAAAAAGGTAACCTCACCATTCTGTTTACCACCTATCGTATATTAATGACACATCAGATATAGTTTCCGGATAAATCTGTGCTGAAAAGCATGCTCTGCAAATATCAGAAATTCCTTGAAACAACATTTTTCAGTCTTTTTCGTAAACGTTGCCAAAGCGTAACAAATCATACATCATCTATAATTTGTCAAATGCTAAACTGAATCGGGAACGAGTTGTAAAATAAACTGAAACTCAATAACAGATTATATTTCATTTTATTTTAGAATTAACGTTCATAATTCAAATTAAGTAAAAATCCATTGATATTCTTGAATTATTTGAATAATTCCGGAAGATCAATAAGTTCAGAATTTTTCTGGCAAGCAAGGTGATGGAGGATATCATGACAAAAAAAGTTGTCCTTGTAGGAGCTAATCATGCCGGTACATCTGCGGCAAAACAAATCTTAGGTGCAAAAAAAGATATTGAACTGACCATATTCGACAGTAATTCAAATATCAGTTTTCTCGGTTGCGGTATGGCAATTTGGATCGGCGGACAAATCAGTACCGGCGACGGTCTTTTCTATTCCGATAAGGAGGAGCTTGAAGCTTTGGGCGCAACTGTTAATATGGAAACCGAAGTAACACAAATTGATTATGACAATAAAATTGTTCATTATCGTGATGTTTCGGGCAAAACAGGTGAAGTCCCGTACGATGACTTGATTCTGGCAACCGGTTCTTCTCCGATCAGACCGAATATTCCCGGCATAAATCTCAAGTATATTCAAAAGGCAAAACTTTATCAGGATGCGGAACTGGCTGTCGAGCAGATAAAAAATGATCCGAGCATACAAAAAGTAGGGGTTGTCGGTGCGGGATATATCGGTGCCGAACTTGCCGAAGCGTATCGTCGCGTGGGCAAAGAAGTTGTTTTGATCGATGTTGTGGATCGGATCTTGAGTACTCATTTTGATCGGGATTTTACCGATATAATGGAAAAACGTCTTCAAGAAAACGGAATTAAATTGGCTTTAGGCGAAAGAGTGACCGCTTTTGAGGGATCAGATCGCGTTGAAAAGATTGTAACTGATAAAAACAGCTATGATGTTGATTTAGTAATGCTTTGTATCGGTTTTCGTCCTAATAACCAGCTTGGGGGAGACAGGCTTAAATTATTCAAAAACGGAGCTTTTTTAGTTGATAAAAAGCAAGAAACATCGGAAAAAGATGTATATGCTATCGGTGACTGTGCTACTGTCTACGATAATTCAATTCAGGATACTAATTATATTGCCCTGGCAACCAATGCTGTCCGATCAGGGATTGTTGCCGGTCTGAATGTGGCAGGTGTCGATATAGAGTCAATCGGCGTACAAGGTTCTTCGGCTCTGAGTCTTTACGGATTGAAAATGGTTTCGACCGGTTTGACTCTGGAAGGTGCGGAATCTAAAGGCATCAAAGCTAAAGTCACGAATTTTAAAGATTGGCAGAAACCTGAATTCATGACTGAAGCAGGTCCGAATGAAAAAGTCAAAATCAGAATAGTGTATCGTGCAGATAATCATGAAATAATCGGAGCTCAACTGATTTCCGATTACGATATGTCCGGCGTCATCAACATGTTCTCTTTAGCAATCCAAGAACGTGTTACGATCGAACGCATCGGATTATTGGACATCTTCTTTATGCCGCACTTTAATAAGCCCTATAATTACATTACGATGGCGGCTCTTTCAGCCGAATAAAATGTCCGGCTATCCAATAAACCCGGCTTTCTTAGGTTGGACTTAACTTGGACATGCACACTTTTTAAGTTTATTCGGATTTTTTACTGTACAAATTTAAATAGTGTGCAAATTCTTGTGAAAACCCGGCTTTTCCGAGTTAGACGTGCACACTTTTTAAGTTTATTCGGATTTTTTACTGTACAAGTTTAAATAGTGTGCAAATTCTTTTAAAAACCCGGCTTTACCGAGTTAGACATGCACACTTTTTAAGCTTATTCAGGTATTTAGCGGTCCAACCTTAAAAAGTGTGCAGATTCTATAAGAAACCTCAGTTGTCCATTTTGAAATTTGCAGAGCACGAGATTTTAAGCCCAAATTATAACTCTGATTGAAAACCCTGAATTTTATTGCTCCGCCAAGCAAAGAATCAGATTTGAATGATGTAATCTCATATGGATTTAGTAAGACTGATTTTCCGGCAATCGGTAATCAAAGAATCAGATTTGAATGATGTAATCTGCTAAAATATTGATCAAATCTTGGCGATGAGTGGCAAGTAAAACTGTCCGGTTGCCTTTTTCTTTGGCAAGCAAATTTAAACACAGTTTTTCCGATTCATAATCCATTTCACGAAATACTTCATCAAGAATTATAATATTGGAGTTTACAGCTAAAGCTCGAATTAGAGAGGATTTTTGTTTCATACCTCCGGAAAAAGTATGAATTTTCTTTGAAAGGGGTAAACCAAACTCCATCATAATCGGTTCCCAATAGTTGAGCAGCATTTTGGCTTCGGAACAGTTTTTGGTATAACCTGATGCTAACAAAAGATTTTCTGAGAGAGTTAAATTTTCTAATAATCTTATGTCTTGGAAAGCATAAGAAAAAACGGGGTGTAAACTAAAATCAATTGTACCGGAATCTTGTTGTTCAAGACCGGTCAGAATCCGGAATAATGTTGTTTTGCCTTGTCCGGAAGGTCCTATGATTGCAGTAGATAAACCTTTTGGAATTTCACAATTTAAATCGCTGAATACATTTTGTTGTTTATAAGATTTGTTCAGATTTTTAATCGATATAATACCGGGAATATCCTTTTGTTGCTCATATGATTTGTCCGGATTTTCAATTTTCGAAAAAACATTGTCCTGTAAATGTTGTTTTGCATCCTCAACTGCCGGCAACAGATTCTTATTATTGAAAAGACGAATGATAGTTTTGACTAAATAATTCATCAGCAATGAGAGAATGAGAATAACGGTTAAGTGTGCCATAACTTGTGCGCTCTCAAGTTGAATTTTTGCATTATACAAATTTGTGCCGATGCGCGAAAACGGTTGTGCCATGATTTCGCCGGTAATTCCTGCTTTCCAAACTAAGCCGGAAGTGTAATCAAGTGAAGGCAGAATTTCCTTGATCAGTGCCGGTAAGAAAATGGTGCGGTAGGTGTGACGCTTTTTAAAGCGAAAGATAAAAGCCATTTCCAGCAGATTCTCTGCTGCTCCGCCCAGGCCTGATTTTGTAGAATAGTAAATTGGCGGGATGATTGCGATTAAAATCAGAACAAAAGGCAAAACAGAAGTTTTGAGCCAAATCATCAAAATGATTGTTATGGCTGCCAGAGGTGAACTTTTCAAGACGTAGACAAGCGGATTGATTAATACTTCAAAGCGATTTACAAAAAATGCCAGGTGTCCCAATAAAATGCCGAGAATTAAACCGATCAAAAAACCTCCGATAATTGAAATCAAAGATCCGAGAATGCCCAGGTGAAAAGATTTTTCGAAAATCAATTTATTTAAGGCTTGCAGCGTTGCGAGCGGACCGGGTAAGAGAATTTGGTTATTGACTATTGATGATAAAAAATGCCATAAGAATAAGAAAAAAACAACCCCAAGCAAAGCCGGAAATTTTCCGGCTCGCTTCACTACAGGTTTGTATTGAGGTTGTTTCATATTGTTAATTTCTCATATAAATATCACTGATATCGCAGATATCGCTGATTTTAGCTGTTTATTATTGACCGGTTAATATAATTCAAATTAAACATTTTTAATAAACTACAGTTTGCCGCTTGATAATATATCATCATATCGTATTTTAATTACTTTGATAATAAAAGTCATCTGAGGGTATTTTCCCGCCGATCAATTCAGGATTATTTGTTGCAAGAATTTCTAAATATGGTGCCAATGTATCTTGAAGTTCTTGGTCTGTAATAAGTGAAATCCCGATATTCGGAATGGCATGCTCAGCAATTGCGGCACCGATAATTCCTTGCTCTTCAATGATTTTACCCGCTTCAGCCGGATTTTGATTTACCCACTCGGCAGATGCCTGATAATCTGTCAGGAACTGCTTGAACCAAAGCGAATTTTGTTCAATAAACTCTTTACGGGCAACCAAAACGCCGGTTACAATTTTGGAGTTTTTACCGAAATATTCTTGCCACAGTTGCTCAAGATTAAGCTGAGTTTTAATTTGTGTATTTTTCATGGTTACCGAACTGAGAAAAGGTTCTTGCAATAAAGCTACAGCACCCTCTTCGGCTTGGAGTTTGGCAGCGACTTCGGTTGCTTCCGGCAAGTAATTAATAGCGATGTCTGTGCCTATTTGCAGACCGGCTTTTGTCAGCAGATTATTCAAAATAACTTCCGGTGTAGAACCTTTGCCGGTTGCATAAACTGATTTTCCTTTAAGATCTTCAAGCGAATTTAGCTCAACATTATTTGTTGCGAAGTGTAAAACATTCAGTACATTGATCGCAGCGACTTGAATCTTACCTTCGCTTTTATTAAAGACTGATGCGGCAAGATTTGCCGGGATGCAGGCAAGATCAATATCGCCTTTGATTAATCCGGTAGCAACCTGATCCGGCATTGTCATAATTTCATAAATGAGATTTGGATCGGTGTTTTCAGTATTGCCCGTTATTTTTTCCCATGTATATTGAGCGAGTCCCATTGCAGTGGGACCTTTCATTGCAACTAATGCAGCCGGTTCAGCAAGAGCGGGAATTTCCGAATCAATTTTAAGAGCTTCGTTTAACTCTGTGGATTCACTTGTTTGATCGGATTCTTCCGGTTCTGTGAATTCACTTGCTTGATCGGATTGTTCCGGCTCTGAGGATTTACTTGCTTGATCGGATTCTTCCGGCTCGATGGATTCACTTGCTTCAGCAGAATCTTTTGATTCCGCAGATTCACCGGAATTGTTTGATTCGGTTGAGTTTTCTGCTTCAGACAACTTTTCTTTGGTTTGGCAAGCCACAAGGCTGATTATAAGAATGATTGCCATAAAAATTGTAAGTATTCTTGATTTCATAATGACCTCGCTATTTGGATTTTTGTTTTATTGAGCAAAAGTCAAACTAATAACTAATATTCAGAAAATGATGTAAGTGTTGATTTCATCATATAACTTAATTATCAATTTTACATTTAATCAATAAAACGATTTATCTTTATTATAATACTCTTTATTAAATATAATAGTGATTTGAATCACGTTTAAATAAATTAAAAAGCAGATTGTGTTAAAACGATCTGCTTTTTACGAGAATAAAGTTTTTTAAGGAGAGAAAATCTATTAATAAACAACTATGTTGTTATTATAAGTTATTAATTTTCCGGCAGATTATATTTTGAATGAAGATTAAGTGTTTACATTTCTTGGTTGAAATGTCTCTTTTTTGAAACATCATAATCAAACTTTTCAAAACGGATTAGAGTGCAGCTAAAAAAGCATCGGCTTGGGCGAGTAATTTTGCATCATCTTCTTCGGAAAATGTGACTTTACCTGTGGAAAAAGTCTCACGGTTAAAATGCAAACCGGTTCCTTCATCGCCGACAACGTTCATCCCGATAAATTCACATAAATCAAATAAATTCTTTCTGCAGCCTGCCGTTCCGTTTGAACCGCCGATTCCGCTTAAAGTCACTTTTTTACCGGCTGAAGCTTTGCCGGATTTAGGGTTATTTGCTTCATTCGGACGGCTGATCCAATCGAGGAAATTTTTTAATACAGCGGGAATACTATGATTATGTTCCGGTGAAACAATCCATAAACCGTCAGCAGCATCAACTTCTGCACGCACACGTTTCACCGCGTCAGGTGTAGGGGATTCAATATCTTGATTCATAAAAGGTACATCTTTATAGTCTAAAAAAGATACTTCTGCCTTATCTGTCAGTAATTCAGCAATATGATTTGCTACCTGTTGATTAAAAGATCCGTTACGCATTGAGCCGACGACCATTAATACTTTTTTCATGGTTATACCTTCCTTATATTCAATATGTTTTGTTTAATAAAAACGAGTTAACTATATAAAACAATAATTTCTGTTTCGAAGTAATCTCATATTACCTGATCTGAAAATGAATTTTCATAACATAAGATACAGAAAGATCTAGAAATCATCTGTTTTCAGCAAACAGTGATTATTTCAGCAATACTATTTCTTATGAGCCGGCATCAGGTACCGATTATTGACGGCAGAACATAAATTATCCGGTTATCAAAACAAATTTAATCTTTATATGTATTGGGTAAGTACCGGTTTGAGAAGTAGCGACAGCTTTTTCATAACTTAATCTTTATATGTATTGGGTAAGTACACTTCGATTTGTTGTCGGAGTATTTGGATTTCGACAGGCAAAGCAGGGCCTTTTTCGCCGTCCAAATCTACGAAGATTTCTTGTTGATCAAGTGAAGCTATTGAAATACTGGAAGCGATACAATGCTCAACTTGTTCACTTTGTTCAACTTTACCGGATAAAGCACTGGAAAGAGTGGCCAGCCGCGGGATAAAATGGCTGTCTTTGAGAATAAACAGATTGGCTTTCCCATTGGATAAACTTTGATTTTCTTTGGTAAAGACCAGAGTACCTAATTTATTTGTAATACTTATGACAAGATGATCGACCTTGCCTCGATAATTTCCGCTATCGGTTTTAATATCTAAATCATATTCTTCACTGGTTGCTAAATTTTCCATAGAGTTTTTTAAATATGCTAAAAGACCGAACCATTTTTTTTCTTCATTGGTGACTTCATGCATAGCATCCGGAATCGGGCCGATACTGGCAAATAGATTAAAAACCCGATCATTGCACAGACCTATATCGATTAATTTGGTTCTGTCAAATTCAAAAGATCTGATAGCCCATACTCTGATCGCGGAAACGCCGAGAACTTTGGCGAGCAGATTACCGGTTCCGCTCGGGATAATCGCAACTTTCGGACGATGAGATTGGTTAACGATACCGTGAAAAATCTCGTTGACCGTACCGTCACCACCGACCGAACAAATAGCTTCAAATTCTTTTTGAGCTGCTTCTGTGGCAAATAATTCAGCATCGCCTGCTTTTTGAGTGACTTTGACCTGTACATGGTCGAAATATTTATTCAAGTGAGAAATCAATTGTTTTCTGATTGTTATTGCACTTTCATTTCCCGCTTTAGGATTAATGATGACCATAATTTTTCTCATTGTAAACACCGTGCCCATCATTTTATTAAGATTTATTTATATATCAGTGATTAAATACCAACACATTTATTATAATTATCAGTGGTTAAATACTAGCACATTTCTAATAATTATCAGTGGTTAAATACTAGCACATTTCTAATAATTTACAAATATATTATCAGGATCAAACATAGTACCTTTTTAAGAATTAAAACTATATTAACAAAAGCTTAAGATTGGTTCTTTATCAGAAAAGAATATATACTGAAATACGGATAAATTATCTTGAAAAACATTCATTAGAAAAACATTGTGGATACAATGTTGATTATTTTTTGAGGATAGTATGAAAAAAACATTATATATTATGAAAGCAGTCTTTGTTATTTCTCTGGTATCAATCATGATATTGTCCCTTTTGAGTTCTTGTTCTGCAGGGCAAAAAGATACAGGAGATAAATTAGTCAAAAATAAAGAATCTATTGCTGAAAAAGCTGATAAGACTGTAACCGGGTCTGAGGCTCGAACTGAACTTAATTCGGAAATTGAAACTGAGCCTCAATCGGAAACTTTCTCCGAAACTGAGCCTCAACCTGAGACTTTCTCTGAAACTGAAATTCAATCCGAATTTCAAACCCAAACGGAATCCCGCTCTGAAATTCAAACAGAATCTGAAACTCCTCAAACTTTCGGGGAAAGTCCCGAGAAAACGACAACTCAATCCGAACCGGGTGATCAATCAGAGATTGAAAACAGGTCCAATCTGATTACAATATTCCCGAGTGAACAATCGGCAGAATTCAAAGCTTTAGATTCCGCTGATCAAACTATTACATTTTTAGACAATACTATGGGACCGGAGCTTGCGAGACCGATTCGGTTCAGAATAGAGTCCGATGATGTGACCGTGACTTTGGAGTATGGCGATCTAATTGTTAATTTGATGTATTTTCATCCGATACTGGAAGTTTTTCAGGCAACCGGTAACCAAGGAGATCTTTATGAATTCAACGGTTTTTTGACAGAAAGCATCCCGAATTTCCGCTTGGTCTGTACCAAAGGAGACTATCGTTCCGAATGGTTTTTAGCCTATAACGGCCGGGAGGAAGAAGTTGAAATTGTAATTCCGCAAGAAAAATGGCAGCCTGAAGATTTAACCTTAGATTCTCCTTTTATGGATTTTTGTAAAATGTACGCCTATACTCAGTTTGAATATGATGAAGCGTGCCTGATATTCGGTGCTGATACCAAGTCCGGTTATTTTTATGAAACTGATCATTACTATTGGTCTTGCTTAGCCAAATTGGTTAATCTGCAGCAGCCGTTTCCTTATGAGCCGGATCCGGATACACCGACTTTACCTCTGGAACAATGGTTGTTTGATGAATATGTCTTGAGTCTTTATGGTCATTTAAACCAAGAGATACCGGAGTATGACGGCTATTTAGTCAACTATACACCGGATCGACATGAGAAATATGAAATTGCCCGATTAACTGATCTCGAACATGCCGGTTATTTATTAGACATTACCTCAAGTGAGGAAGTTTCACCGGGCAAATGGGAAGTTGAAATTTTGCTGGAGGATGAAAATAGCGGTTTGAAAATCAATTATTTAATTACGGTATTGCAAAGACAGGAATATAGAGAAAATGATCCCTTCGGTTTTGTTATCGGCGGAATTGAGCGGCAAGAGGTAGAGCAGCCGGCGCAGAGAATGGTGCCTTAACTGAACCTTAACTAAATCTTCACTGAATTATGAATAATATGTATTTGAAATAATGGAGGAAAATATAATGAAAAAAAACAAGTTGTCAGTAGTTCTTTTAGCATTAATCATGGTTTTTTCATTAATGGCATGTAATAAAAAAGCTGATGATTCAGATCTGAAAGCAAGAAACGGTAGGGAAGATGCTGAAAAAACTGATGCAACGGAGAGTGAAAAGGCTGAAGAAAGTGAAAAAGTTACAGAATCAGAAGAAGTAAAAGAATCCGAAGAAGTTGCAGAAACCGAGGACGTTACAGAAACTGAAGAAGTTGCAGAAACTGAGAAAACAGAGAGTGAGGAGTCTGAAGCAGCAGAAGAAACTACCAAAGAAACCGAGAAAACAGAGGTCGAAGAAACCGAGAAAACAGAGGTCGAAGAAACCGCCGAAACCGAAGCTGAAGATGCTGATGAAAATAAAGCTGAAGATGAAGATGTTGATAAAACCGAAGATGAAGATGCTGATAAAACCGAGGCTGAAGATGTTGATAAAACTGAGGAAATAAATACCGATCAAGCCTCTCCGGGCGAAATTTATGAAACGGAAGAATTCTCGGTATCTGTTCCGGAAGGCTGGTTTGCATTTCCGTCGATTGATGCCGACGGTGTAGAATCTACAAAAACTGTGAGTTTGATGAAGGGGACAGAAGATCCTTTTGAAGCAATGGATGCACCGGGTATAAATTTAAGTTATGGCGGTCCGGATCTGATTTTAATGGAAGTTGATAAGAAATATTATGATGAGTCTGAAGATCTCGACCCGATCGAAATCGGTGGAAAATCATTTACCGGATTTACCGGAAAGAGTTATGGTCGTTCTTTAACATATTTATTTGCTGTAGACGGTGATCTGGAATATCAAGTAACCATTTGGACAGAAACGCCAAGGGGAAAGATTTCGCTTGAAGATGCAGATGTAATCCAAATCATTGAAAGCTTCCAAGGGAAATAAATAAAAACTAATTTGAAAACAGGTTAAAATTAATTTAAATAGAATTTAGTTAAAAAATAATAGGAGAAGATTATGAAAAAGAAATTAAAACAGAATTTGATCAGAACGTTAAGCTTGCTTTTAGTAACTTTATTAATTGTTTCTATTGCAGGTTGCGGTAAAAAAGAAGAAGCAAAAAAAGAAGAAGCAAAAAAAGAAGACGGTGTATTGATCGATCAGGATGGAATAAAAATATCATTTCTCAAATATGAAAAGGAAGCAATTTTCGGTCCCGAATATCATTTAAAGGTTGAAAACACAACCGATAAAAAACTCAGAGTCCATATGGAAAGTGTAAAATTTGATAACGGTAAAGAAGATGATTTCCCCTTGTTTACAACAGAACTTGAACCGAAAGGTTATGAAGAAAACTATTATGCACTGGGTTTTGCATTGGAAGAAGAAGAATATGATCAAGTGAAATCTATGGAGATTGTATTTTCACTTTTAGCAGACGATTATTCGACTATTAAAGAATTTGATCCTGTAACAGTGAGCATTCCAAACAAATAATTGTAATGCAATTCAATCATGAGATAGAGCTTTTGAAAACAAGTCCCGTTGTGCTAAATATTGGTCCAGCGGGATTTTAATTCACAGCACCGGCTTTTTTGATATAAAGTCATTTGAAATAAAGCCTGGGTGTCAAAAATTACGGGTATGTGGGTTCACTGCCGATTCGGATCCACAGCGCCGGCTTTTTTGGCATAAAGTCGTTTGAAATAAAGCCTGGGTGTCAAAAATTACGGGTATGTGGGTTCACTGCCGATTCGGATCCACAGCACCGGCTTTTTTGGCATAAAGTCATTTGAAATAAGGCCTGGGGTGTCAAAAATTACGGGTGTGTGGGTTCACTGCTAATTCGGATCCACAGCACCGGCTTTTTTGGCTAACTTTTTTGACAAACTTTTTTGGCTAACTTTTTTGGGGACACCTCAGCAAAAAACGATTTAGGGATCGGATTTGCAGATCAGTATTTTTTTATTTGAGTTTAATAATTTACGTTGCAATTGTTTTTAACAAAAGAATGATTGTGAATATTTAGTCAAATTTGTTATTATATATAAGATTTCTCGAAAACAAATTATATGGTGTTCTAAATAAATCATTTATCTTTTAATAAAGTATGAAAATGAATAATTTATCTAGAGCATCTAAAAATCTCGGAGGTTAAAAATGGGAAGACTAGATGGAAAAGTTGCAATTGTTACAGGTTCTACTTCAGGCATGGGCAGAGATACAGCATATGTTTTTGCTGAAGAGGGTGCAAAAGTTGTAGTAGTCGGCAGACGTGAAAATCGGGCTAAAGAAGTTGTTGATACAATTAAAGAAAAAGGCGGCGACGCAATTTATGTTGTAGCCGACATGTCTAAACCTGAAGATATTCAAAATGTTGTTGATAAAACAATGGAAGCTTACGGAACTATTGATGTTTTATTCAATAATGCCGGCGTTGTCAGCTTCAAAAATATTTTGGATCTGGATTATGATGAGTATCAAAATGTTATGAAAATTAACGTTGATGCGTATTTCTTAATGACCAAAGCAGTAGCTCCGATCATGAAAGAAAAAGGATCAGGTGCAATTATCAATACCGGTTCGGTTGCAGGTACTGCCGCAAAATGGGGACCCTGTGTATATGCGACTTCCAAACATGCAGTTAACGGTTTGACCAAAGCCATGGCGCGAGAATTAGGACCGGAAATCCGTGTTAACGGTATTTTACCTGGTGCGATTCAAACCGAAATGTTAGATTCTGCCGGTGGTGAAGAGGCTATGGAACCGATGAAACAGATGTCACCTCTCAAAAAATTAGGTGTGGGTCGTGAAATCGGCACTGTTGCTTTATTCTTTGCTACAGAAGATTCATCATTTATTACAGGTCAATTGCTCAGAGTTGATGGCGGAGTTGACTGCTGATAAATATGCCTAGAGAAAAGCAAAATTGACTAAAATTACTCAAAATCTCCTGACTTTAGTTTGATTTCAGGAGATTTTTAAAATATTAAAAATAATAAAAATAATAAAAATAATAAAAATAATAAAACATTAAAAACATTAAAAATATTAAAGAAAAATAGGAATAGCTATGTGGTATAACAATTCAGTAATCTATCAAATATATCCTTTAGGGTTATGTAATGTACCGCGGACAAATCAACCGGAAGCAGCTGCTGATCCGGCTTCTCCGCGGATCAATCGCTTGTTGGACTGGCTGCCTCATTTGAAAAAAATGGGTGTGAATGCAGTTTTGTTCAATCCATTATTCGACAGTGATAAACATGGTTACGATACCAGAGATATGCGCAAAATAGACCGCAGGCTGGGCACTAACGAAGATTTCAAGCGAATTTGCAGTGAATACGGAAAAGCAGGGATTCGCCTGATGCTTGACGGTGTTTTCAATCATGTCGGTCGCGGATTTTGGGCATTTCAGGATTTAAGGCGAAATAAAGGCGATTCTCAATATAAAGACTGGTTTTTCATCGATTTTAACCGTAATAGTAATTATGATGACGGATTCTGGTATGAAGGCTGGGAAGGACATTATGATTTAGTTAAGCTGAATTTGTCTAATCCGGCAGTTGTCGATTATTTATTGAATTCGGTTACCGAATGGATTGAGGAATACGGAATTTCCGGTTTGAGACTGGACGTAGCATATATGGTTGACAAGAACTTTCTCAAACGCTTGCGCCAACATTGTCTGAATATTAATCCGGAATTTTTCCTGATCGGTGAAATGATTCATGGTAACTATAAACAAATCATGAATTCAGAAATGTGTCATTCAGTAACAAATTATGAATGTGCCAAAGGAAATGTTTCAGCTTTCAATTCGAAAAACTTATTTGAAATTGCCCATTCCTTACAAAGACAATTTAATCCGGAACCCTGGGCTCTTTATCATGGCGAAAACAAAATGATTTCATTTGTTGACAATCATGATATTAAGCGGGTTGCAACTGTAATTCAAAACGCGGAAAATCTTCCTTTAGCATATACGATAATGTTCACTCAACCCGGTATTCCGGCGGTTTATTACGGCTCGGAATGGGGTGTGCATGGTGATACCGGTGAACAAGATTGGAATTTAAGACCGGCTTTTGAACAACCGCTGTGGAATGAATTGACCGATTTTTTGCATAGACTGACTGAAATTCGCAAAAACAGTCATGCCTTGGCATTCGGCAGTTATCGGACAGTCCATCTCAATAATCAGCAGTTTATCTTTGAACGGAAGTCGGATCAGGAACGGATTCTCGTTGCAATTAATATGGCTGATCAGCCTGTAACAATTCATTTTGATGCCGGCTGTGGTCAGGCTCAGGAATTAATTACCGACACCTTGCATGATTTTGGCGGCGGCAGTACCCTGGCTCCCTGCAGTGCTGAGATCTGGCTGATGGAAAGATGAAAAGGAAGATATGTCAAAACAATTCTCTGAAAACAATAAAGAAAACATCATGCTTTTAGACCATGCAGATAATGATGTATTAATCATGGCACAAGATCAGCTGACAATCGATCTTACTTCAGAAAAATATTTGATAGTCTTCGATCTGGATAATACTCTGGCTGCTTTGGGCAAACCGATGGAACCGGAAACTTTACGATGTTTGCAAGAATTCAGTGCTGCCGGACATCACTTGGCAATTGCATCCGGTAAGCCGATTTACTACTTGATGGGTTTTTGTCGTCAGGCAAATTTATCAAAAATTTGGCTGATTGGTGAAAACGGCATACAAACTGTTTTTGGTGTTGAGATACCTCCGGAATACTGTTTTAATGCAAAAGTTAAACCTGAATCAATACAAGTTCTGGCTGATTTGAAAAAAAAGCTTATTGCAAAATTCGGAGATAAAATCTGGCTTCAACCGAATGAGTTAGAGGTAACACCATTTTTTGCAGATGTGCGAACTCGTGTTGAAATAGAACAATTTATCGAAGAAATTAAAGACGAATTGGAGCAAGCGGAAATCACAGTTTTCCCGCACAACGATTGTTTTGATTTTTTACCATCCGGCATCGATAAAGGCAAAGCTGTAACCGACTTGATCAAATGGCTGGAAATTAATCCTCTTCGCACAATTGCAGTCGGTGATACCTGGAACGACCAACCTTTATTTGAAGCTTGCCATCATGCAATTGCCATCAATTTTCCTGAAGCAATCAAATCAAATGGTAATATGATTCATGTTTCAGATATTGAGCAAGCTTTAATTCAGATTCAGAGGATTATATAAGTTTACTTAAAATCAAGCATAGATTGCTTTTCAGATGTTTTCAGTAAAGCTTTACTTGATCAGAGTTAAAAATACTATTTCCGGAGAACCGGGAGCTGAGGATCGAAGGTAGGATGAAGATCGTATAAATGTAATCTTCCTGCTGAAACTCGAGGTGAAAAAAGCAAATTTCCTGAGGTGAAAAATGCAAATTTAAGGGATGGCAGATTATCGCGGGAACATTTCGGTCTTGGACATGGATCAGGATATTATTCGGATAAGCCGGTCAGCTAGATTGAGCAGACTCTCAAAATCTACAAAATAATATAAAATAGTGACAAATGCTCACACTGCAGAAAAACTATTTAAGATTATAATTAAATTTAAGATTATAATAAGATTGAAAGATAAGAGAGAAAAGGAGTGTATACAGACAAGCGAGAAGTTATGTATACGAGAATCAAGATGAATATTGAAAAAACGATTAATGATGATACCATGGTTGTGTCAGTTCAGGGGCGTTTGGATACAACGACTGCTCCGGTTCTGGAAGCTGAACTGGCATCTTCTCTGGACCCGGTTTCCGAACTGATACTTGATTTTGCAGAACTGGAATACTTGTCAAGTGCCGGCCTGCGTGTTCTGTTGGCAACTCAGAAACAAATGAACGACAAAGGCAGTATGGTTGTCCGCAACGTCAATGACTCAATTATGGAAGTCTTTGAAATCACAGGCTTTCTGAGCATTTTGACCATCGAAAATGAAACAGAATGAGGTTTTTCTGAAATCAACCTATTACCGGTACTTGCCGCCCACCATGCTAAGTATTCTCGGTTCTACCATAAATGTAATCATAGACGGAATTCTGATCGGTAATTTAGTGGGCGAAGAGGGACTGTTGGCAGTCAATATCTGCCTGCCTCTGCATCTGGTTTTTTATACGATCGGTGCATTAATTGCTTCGGGTGCGTCTATTCTTTCCGCCCGGGCGCTCGGGCGGAACGATGTCGGCGAAAGCCGCAGGATCATGGGGTTTGCCACATTGCTTTGTCTGATTATTTCGGTCGGCATTGTCGCTGCAGGTCTTGCTGTGCTCCGGCCGCTCATTAATCTGCTGAGTGGAGGGATGCCGATTGCCGGTCTGCATAACTATGCGTTTCTGGTTATTTGCTGCGGTATCCCGAAAATCATGTTGTATATACCGTTTTTTTATTTGCGTCTGGAAGGTAAAAATCTTCAAATGGCGGTTGCCCTGACTCTGATGGTTGCACTCAATCTTCTGCTGGATATTATTTTCATGTATTTTTTGCGCATGGGGATTGCCGGTGCTGCGCTGGCTAACCTTTTGGCGACTCTGGTTGTCTGCATTGCGGGATTTAAATTGCTGTTACATAAAGAAAGCGATTTTGCCCTGCCGTTAACGATTGCCGGACCGTGGATTGCCGGTGCAATCATCAAAAACGGGACCCCCTCTGCTTTAAACAATCTTACATCTGCACTGCGGGTCTTTGTGATCAACCTGGTATTGCTGAGTCTGCCGCCCGACGGAGGATTTCCGGTTCAGTTCGCAGTTGTCACATCGGTCTCGGAACTGTCTTTGTTTATCATTAACGGAATACCGCAGACAGCCATGCCGATCATCAATGTATATAACGTGGAAAAAAGTAACCGAGCGATCCGCTTTCTGATGAAACGTCAGGTGATCAGCGGCTTACTGATATCCGGTTTATTCGGTCTGGTGTGTGTTTTGCTGCATAGCGGTATCGGCTCATTGTACGGTGTAAACCAAAGTCTGCTGATTCCGTTGGCTTGTCTGGCTGTCAGTCTGCTGCCGACCCAGATCAACAGCATCATGACCTGTTACTTTAATTCTGTTGACCGAATTGCACTTGCCAATCTGATCACTGTATTACGGATTTTTGTGCTCCCGGTATTCCTGTTGCTGAACCTGACACGGACTGTGAGTCCGGTACTCTGGCTCTTTCTGCCACTGTCCGAACTATTTACCCTGCTGATCTGGCTGGCGGTTGTGATCCGTATCTCGATGAAAGATCCGGCTCTGTCCCGGTTGTTGCTGCTGGACGATACGCTGGAAAACAGCGGACATGCCGTTGAGTTTTCGGTTGGCACCGATCCGGTGCAGATTGTTGAAGCGAGCAGCCGTATCACCGGATTTTGTGATGCCCATAATATGACCGCCGGTCAGACGATGCGGATCAGTCTGGCCATTGAGGAAATTCTCACGGTCATGGCGGAAAAATCCTTCGGCAGCGGCCACGGATCGTTCGACGTGCGGGCATATGCGGATGACGGAACCATCTGGCTGCGTATCCGCAACGGAGGACAAAAATTCAATCCGGTTTCTCTGAGTGCCGGAACAGATGACTCCGATGACGGACTGCTCGGCATCCGGATGATTTCCGGTATGGTCAAGAATCTGCAGTATCTGCAGACTTTCGGGGTAAATAATTTTTTCATTCAAATACAGTGAGGAAACTCATATCATGCTGCGGAGGCCTAAGATGCTAGAAGGTTTTGAACTAGAACTGTTAAGTACAAAGACGCTGGAAACAGCGGCAGCACTGTGTGACAGCCACGTGGGCGAAGGATTGTATCCGGTTTCTTCGTTGCGTACCATTGTTGGCGACTCACGGCATAATTTTTCATTCGTAAAAAAAGAAAATATCATTGCCGGTTACTTTTACAGCAATGTTACTAAGGCTGCAGACGTGCATTGCCTGCCGGGACTGGACTACGGAAAAATTGCCTCTCTCTGCAAACCGGATGATAACATCGCGATCTACAAGTCACTGGGCATTGAACCTGAATTCCGGGGCATCGGTCTTTCGGATGCCCTGCTGCTTCACTTCAAAGAGGAGTATGCCCGTCGCTTCAATATTGCGTTGATTCTGGCACCTTGTTGGAAACAAGGATCTTATGTTCCGGTGGAGAAACTGGTGCTGCGCCGGGGATTTCGTTTCCTCTGCGAGTTGACTGCGCCGTGGGCGGACAGCCCGACTCTGCAGTGTCCGTACTGCGGACAGCAACCCTGCGTCTGTGATGCGGTTGTTTATTATTTAGAGGTGGGAGATGAAAAAAACAAATAAACTGTCAAATAAACTGATTATTGGTTTTGTGTTGTTGGGCATCGTGATCTGTGCTGCAGGCATAATTATTTCTTACGTCAAATACAAAACTGCCGTGGAAAAAGAGTACAACGATACCGCCTATCGCATTGCCGAAGTTGGTCTTTCCTATGTGGACGGCGATGATATTGAACGATATCTGGAAACAGGTCAGACCGATGAGGCTTATGAAGTTATGGGAAACTATCTTTCCGAGCTGCGGGCAGATATGAATGTGAACCACCTCTTCATAGCCAGGCTGGAGGGAATTGAACTTACTTATGTTTACGATGCGGACAATCCCGATGATGACTTCGAACCGTTTCAACTGGGTGATAAAGGTAAAATAAATCCCAAATTTGAAGAGGATACCGGCCGGATCGTAACGGAAGGTGTGCGCGTCGATAACTACTTTTATTCGCATAGCGAATTCGGTTACAACACCTCCGCGGTCTTACCGGTGTACAATTCACAGAATGAAATAGTCTCAGTATTAGTAGTGGAAATAGCAATGGAATTGCTACAGTCTATTTTGACGGAGTTTGTCGTTTTTACCACAGCAGCTTCGGTGCTGATCATCGGGATTTTCATTGCCGCTTATCTGACGTATCTGCAGCGGAAGGTGGTTTTACCCATTCGGATTATGACCGATGAAGCCGACGCATTTATCAAAAATGAAGCCGAAATATCTGAGCGGCTGAAAAGCATTGTCACAGGAGATGAGATTGAACAGCTGGCCGGCGCAATTTATAAAATGCAAGTGGACATCAAAGAATACATCCGCAATCTGACGACGGTAACCGCCGAACGTGAGCGTATCAGTGCAGAACTCAACATTGCCTCTCAAATCCAGACCGGCATGCTGCCCTGTACCTTCCCGGCTTTCCCGGACATCCGGGAGATCGATATTTATGCTTCGATGGTTCCTGCGAAAGAAGTCGGCGGGGACTTTTATGATTTCTTTATAGTAGACGGTCATAAATTGGTCTTCGTTATTGCGGATGTCTCCGACAAAGGTATTCCTGCCGCTCTGTTTATGATGATGACGAAGATCCTGATCAAAAACCAGGCACTCGCAGGTCTGAGCGCTGCGGAAATTTTTACCACGGTAAATAGGCAGCTTTGTGAAAATAATGATGCGAATATGTTTGTCACTGCCTGGATGGGTATATACGATATCCGCACGGGTAGGCTTTCCTGTGTTAATGCCGGTCACAATCCTCCGTTACTATGTCACAGGGACGGAACGATAGAGTTCTTCAAAGTGCGCAACAATTTTGTGCTGGGCGGAATGGAGAATATCTCTTATCAGTCAGCCGAAACACAGCTCACTGCAGGCGATACGTTGTTTTTGTATACCGACGGAGTAACTGAAGCTACGTCCGCCGACCTTGAGCTGTATGGTGAAGAGCGTCTTCAAACAATCCTGAACAAACTTTCCGACGGTCAGCCGCAGGGAATTCTGGAAGGTGTGACAGAGGACCTTCAATTATTCGTCCGGAACTCGCCACAGTTTGATGACATTACCATGCTGGCACTGAAAATCATGTTCACCGGACCACCATCACTGACCGTCAGATCGTCGTCTGAAAATACGGAGGAAATGCGGATATTTATTGACGGTACATTGGAAAAAGCCGGTTGTTCGGAGAAGGTCCGAACACAGTTTCTGATCGCCGCGGATGAAATTTTATCCAATATTTTCAAATACAGTAATAGCAGCAATGTGACCGTAGCAGTAAGGACGGACAGCAGTGAAATTGCCCTGAAATTTATTGATGACGGAATTCCCTATGATCCGCTGACAAAAAAAGATCCGGATATTTCTTTGCCGGTTGAGGAGCGTGAACTTGGCGGACTGGGAATTTTCCTCACGAAGAAACTGATGGATGAAGTAGTCTATGAATATCTGGATCAAAGGAATACGCTGACCATCCGTAAGAAGTGTTCTGTTAACTGAAGATGAATAAAAAAGATCTGAAAAGCGATTGATCAGATAAACGAGGAGAGTGTGTACTTATTACCCCTTACTGACGGCAGGGGTGAAGGTAAATATGGGAGGAGCAGGATATGTCATTTGGAATTATGGCGGGATTATTTGTCGTCTGCACAGTGGGGGCGGTGATATTTTTCTCGCTCTATCGAAAAAGAAAGAAACCACTGTATAGCATCTTGGCAGTAATATCGGCATTATTGTCGCTTGCAGCACTGGTATACTGCGGTCTTGTATTGATTATGGTAACTGCAGCGCAACGTTGAGGAGAGGAGCTTTATATGGGAACTTCGCACCTGGGTGATATATTTATAACACAGCGTCTGAAAGACAGACTTTCTGAAATCAGCAGTCACTTGATTACAACAGTGATTGCTCCTATGGGATACGGAAAAACAACCGCCATCAAGTGGTGGTCGACACGCAGAACAAAAAGCAACCAATCTTCCCTCTTTTTCAGGCAGATGATCATGACGGATTCCGTTACGGATTTCTGGACCGGCTTTTGCAAGATGTTCAGAGAATTTCCAAGCCTTTACGAGCAATTGATAACATTTGCTTATCCGAGAGATATCCAGTCACTTCATATGTTGTCAGAGATTATGGAGGCCTCTTTATCGGAATACAAAAAGGATATTTATTTTATTCTGGATGATCTCCACCTTCTGGCCACAAAGGTGATAACGTCGCTCATCTTGTTTTTGGCAAAGAATCTGCCGATCAATATTCATATCGTACTACTGTCGCGCAATCAGATATTCAATCAAGAGGAGAGAATGAAGCTCGGACATCTGCTTTGTGAGATTTCCGCTTACGATTTAAGCTTAAACACAAAGGAGCTGTATGAATATGCGGAGCGATGTGAAGTTAAGGCATCAGTGCAAGAACTTGACGAACTTGCAACTTTAAGTGAGGGTTGGTTTTCCATCATATATCTGAACTTTAAATCATATAAGAAAAACGGAAAATGGCTTTCCGGTTCAACCGATATTTTCAGTTTGATCAATGAAGTTTTATTGGAACCTTTAAGCGAAGAGGAAAGAGAGTTTTTAATTCTGATGGGTATAAGCAACGAGTTTTCCGAAGAGCAGGCTGCTTATATGTGGGCAGAGAGCGGCATCGGAGGCGACAGCGAGGAGCTGTTGAACTCTCTTTCCAGGAATAATGCCTTTATTACAAAGACAGATAACATATACCGTTACCATCACATGCTCCGGCAATGTACCAGGTACTATTTCTCGCAAAAGCCTTTGTCATATCAACAAAAGAGCTATACAAGATTAGGCGACTGGTATCTGGAGCAGGAGGACTATCTTCCTGCCTATTTTGCTTATGCGGAGGCGGAGAACTGGGATAAGATTTTATCCTGCATCGAAAAAGACAGATCTAAAAGTCTGAACAGCGAACATGCGCAGGATTTTTTCTCCTGGATAGCAAGTTGTCCGGAAGAAATACTGTTGCGCCATACAAACGCTTTGCCGAACTGTATGCTGAGGATGTTCTCTTTCAATAATATTCCGGAGCTGAAACGGCTGAAAGCGCTTTTCTTGAAATCGCTCGAAATGAACAAGACGCTTTCGGAGGAGGAAAAAAACAACCTTTTGGGTGATGTGGAAATTTCGGAAAGTTTTACCGCTTTCAACAATATTTCCGCGATGAGCGAATATCACAGGAGGGCCTGCTCACTCCTGAGCAGAACCACATACAGCGTAGACCAGAAAGGCTCATGGACATTTTCATCACCTTCCATTCTGATGACGTATCACAGAGCTGTCGGTTTTGCCGATGCCGAGAACGAAGAGATGAAGGAATGTATGCCGTACTATTATCAGGTGTCGAATGGACACGGCAACGGTGCGGAATATGTGTTTGCAGCAGAACTTCATTATGAGCGCGGAGAATTTGTCGATGCCGATATCTCAAACAAGATGGCTATGTCCGCAGCAAAAAGAAAAAATCAGATCAGCATTATGCTGGTAAGTGCATTTCTGAATATGCGGCTGGAGCTCTTGAAAGGAGATTATGCTAAAGTCAGGGATATTATACAGAGCTTCAGGGAATTGATTCGCAATAGTAAGCAATATCCCTTGTTAAACACCCTGGATGTTTGTCAAATGTTCATCGTTTCCATACTGAACCGCCCGCAGGATACACCCGAGTGGCTGGCAGAAGGCAGACTCTCCGAGACAATGATGCTGTTCCCGTCCATGCCGATGCTCCATACATTCTACAATCAGATGCTTTTGGCAAAGGGTGAATATACAACTCTTATCGCAAGGAAAGAAGATTGTCAGAAGCTGTATGGAATTTTCAGCAATATACTGTGTATAATTTGGCTGCATATTCAGCTTGCCGCCGCTTTTGAAAAACTGGGCAGAGCGGAGGATGCTCTTGCCGAGTTGAAAACCGCTTTAAATATGGCAATGCCGGACAGAATTCTGATGCCCTTTGCCGAAAACACAACCTATATCTCAAAACAGCTCTTGGTACTGAAAAAGGAAAAAGAATACACGGAATATATCGATAAAATATCAGAACTTTCAGATAAGGTGCAGACAGGCAAGGGAAAAATTCTCAGTGAACATTTTGAAAAGCATCTGGATTACGGGTTTTCGGAAAGAGAGTTGGAAATTGCAAAGCTTGCCGCTAAGCGAATGACTTCGGCTGAGATTGCAAAAAATATACATCTTTCTGAGGGAACTGTTCGAAATCACCTTTCCCGCATTTTTAACAAGATGGGAATTTCCGGCACGAGAAAGAACAAAAGGGCGGAATTGGAAAAACTGTTCAAGGGACAGGAAACGCATAACTGAAAACCGCAGTAATAGAAGATAAACAGATTTAAGAAACGGCAGATGATCGCGAATAAACTCCGATACAGGAAATGTATCGGAGTATTTTTTTGGTACGCCCGACATGGTTTATGACTGGGAGGTGAAAGTCCTCTATACGCCTGGCAGTAGGAAGTATTAGCGGAAGGCAAGGGTGTCCATCGTGAGGTGGAATCTGAAGGAAGCCGAAAGCAAAATCTTGCACTGACGAACAGAAACCAAATATAAGGCCGATGAGGTGGGTAAGGTGCCCAAACACACTAAAGCCCAATACTGCACGGAACTGAAGTCGGTAGATTTGGCAGTGATAAAGAGGAAAGTCATAAATCTTATTTGGGGAGGTCTTGCTAGCGGAGCAATCCGTAGTAACAACGAATAGCAAGAAATCAGCAGAGGTCATAGTAATTAGGAAACGAATGAAGGACCGAACTAAACGAGGTATGGGTCAATGGAATTTACTGTAAGTGAAAATAATCCCAGACAACTCAGCATATGGGACTACCTGCGGATGGATACCGCGGAACGGGAAGAGCAAGCAGGAGTGGGAGTTTCACAGAAGATGAATGAAACAGACAGTACCAACAGAACGGAGCAAGAAGGTATGCTGGAGAAAATTCTAGAGCCTGAAAATTTTGCATCGGCATTAAAACATGTAAAAGCAAATAAAGGTTCAAGTGGTGTAGATAAAATGACTGTGGACGAATTAGAACCATGGTATGAAGAACACGGCGAAGAATTACGACAACGCCTTCTGGACGGAAAATATCGCCCACAAGCAGTAAAACGGGTAGAGATATCCAAAGACAAAGGTAAAACGAGAAAACTAGGAATACCAAGTGTTATAGATAGGATGATACAACAGGCAATTTGTCAGATTGTAAGTCCTATTTACGAAGAACAATTCTCGGATAAAAGTTATGGCTTTCGACCCAACAGAAGTGCCCATATGGCATTGGAACAAAGTATAGACTATGCCAATAAGGGCTATCTATGGGTAGTAGACATAGATTTGGAGAAATTCTTTGACACGATAAACCAAAGTAAACTAGTGCAAGTACTCTCGAACACAATCAAGGATGGAAGAGTCATTTCGCTAATCCACAAATACTTAAGAGCAGGGATAATGATAAACGGAATGTTTGAAACAAGTACCCAAGGAGCTCCACAAGGTGGTCCTCTAAGCCCACTCCTAGGTAATGTAATGTTAAACGAATGTGACCAATTACTAGAATCCAGAGGACACTGTTTCGTCCGTTATGCAGACGATATAAGAATATACTGTAAAAGCAAACGAGCAGCGGAGCGAGTGCTGAAAAGCATAAGTGGATTTCTGGAAGAAAAGTTATTCCTGAAAGTAAATCGAGAGAAAACAAAGGTAGCCTATATAACCCACACGGACTTCCTGGGTCATGGATTTTACCAAGACAAGGAAGGCGTGAAGTTATGCACATCAAAGAAAAGTTTCAAGAAATTGAAAGAAAAACTTAGGAAGCTAACGGGTCGTAGTAATGGAATAGGAATACAGGAACGAAAATCAAGGCTAAACTCATTGATTCGTGGTTGGGTAAACTATTTTAAGTTATCTAATATGAAGAAGAAACTGGAAGAATTAGAAGGTTGGTTACGTCGTCGTCTTCGCATGGTGATATGGAAGAGATGGAAGAAGATAAGCACAAAGTTTAACAACCTCAAGAAAACAGCACTAGATGAAAAGACCGCTTGGATGATGGCAAATACCAGAAATAAATACTGGTATGTAGCGGGTTCCGGGTGGATGAACATCGCAATCCCGAACCATTATTTTGATAAAGCGGGGTACTTATCTTTGACTGCTTGTTATGCAGAAGTAAGAAGTAAAGTTTAGAACCGCCCGGTGCGGAACCGCATGCCGGGTGGTGTGAGAGGTCGGCTAGTCAATTAATGGCTAGCCTCCTACTCGATCCGGAGCATTTACATTTAGATGACTTGAATAAGCTCTCAAAATCTGCAAAAAAACAAAAAATAGTGACAAATACTCACACTACAAAATAACTGTTTCAAGTTAAAATTAAATCAAAATCTTAGAATAGATAAGATCTGTTATCAAGGAGGTCGCGAAAATGAAAGGAGAACCGATTTTAGAGGCAAAAGCTCTGGAAGACGGTGTTCTGCTGGTGCGTTTCGGCAACGGAAACTCGGTTACCTTGGATATGAAGCCAAAATTTGTCGCATATCGCTTCGGCGTTCTCTCTAATCCCGTTATCTTTGCAAGTGTAGATACGGACGGAAACTTCGTCCGCTGGTACAAAGACGGAATGGCGGTGGCGGAGTTGGGATTTGGAGAAATCATGAAAATGGTGCTCGGAGAAGCATATTAAAACGAAGTTCTGTTCTCAGAAGTTGATTTTCCGGTTAACAGAACATCAAGAAATGATAGGAGAAGACATATGGGAAAGTCTGTATTTCGTAAATCCAGCACCGATCGGCTTTCATCGCCCGAGCAAATGGAAGATTATCTGCGGGTATCGAATCCCGGCATCTGGTTGACGCTGGCTGCCGCTGCCCTGTTACTGATTTCGTTTCTGGTCTGGGGAATTTTCGGTGAAATTCCTACCACTGTTACAGCTAAAGGGGTGGTGACCGGAGGTAAGGCAGTATGTTATGTCTCACCGGACGAAGTTAAGGGGTTGGATGTCGGAGACACGGCTACCATCAATCAGATCGCATACATTGTATCTTCGGTCGGCAGCGAACCCCTTTCAAAAGAGGAAGCGGAAGCTGCACTGGAAAATGACTATACTCGCAGTCTGTTATCTCTGGCTGACTGGAACATAGAAGTCACGCTGGAACCTGCCGGAATCGCCGCACCTGACGGGATCAGTGACATTTCAATTATATCCGAAAAGACCAATCCGATCAGTTTTTTGACCAACTGATAAATGGAGATGCTTATGAAAACAAAAGTCAAAGTTAAAAAGGTACCGGTCATTATGCAAATGGAGGCGCTTGAATGTGGTGCTGCCTGTATTGCAATGGTGCTGGCTTACTATGGTAAATGGTTGCCTTTAGAACAGGTGCGCAGAGACAGCGGAGTTTCGCGGGACGGTACAAATGCCGCCGATCTGCTGATGGCATCGCGCAATTACGGTATGAATGCGAAACTGCTCAAAGCTGAACCGCGGCAACTGCGAGGCATCGATGTTTTTCCCTGCATTATTCATTGGAATTTCAATCACTTTGTCGTTTTGAACGGCTTTAAAAAGAATAAAGCTGTGATCAATGATCCTGCGCGAGGTGTGGTAGAGGTAAGTGCCGAGGAATTTGATCGTTCGTTTACCGGAGCGCTGATCGGACTCGAACCGGGAGAAGAATTTGTGTCCGGAGGCAGACCTGAAAGTATGATCAGATATGCGAAAGAGCGTTTAAAAAACAGCAAGGGTGCAGTTGTTTTTATTTTTATAACCACTTTGTTGACTGCGCTGATCAGTATCATCAATCCGGTTTTTTCACGTGTTTTTCTGGATCGTCTGCTGACTCGCAAAAACCCCGAATGGCTGATTCCGTTTGTGGTTTTGATGTCAATAGTCGCTTTGATCCAAATCGTGGTGTCGTTTATAGAGGTGACCCACCGGTTGAAACTGGAAGGTAAGATGGCCATTGAAGCCAATTCCCGGTATGTGTGGCATGTGCTGCGCCTGCCGGTCGAGTTTTTCTCCCAGCGTTCAGTGGGGGATGTGATCAATCGTGCCGGCACTAATGAAGGTATAACCGGTACTTTGGTCAATACGTTTGCTCCGTTGGTGTTACAGTTCGGTATGTTGATTTTTTACCTGGTGATTATGATCCGGTATAACTGGATTCTCTCCCTGGTAGGCATATTCAGCCTGCTGGTAAAAGTGTTCGCTGCCAGCCTGATTTCTGCCAAACGGGTCAATATCACACGTGTGATGAACCGTGACTCCGGAAAACTTTCTTCCTCCACTGTGTCCGGTATCGAAATGATCGAAACTATAAAATCCAGTGGTGCGGAAAACGGTTATTTTGAACAATGGTCGGGATATCAGGCATCGGTCAACACACAAAAAGTTAAATTCACCAAGCTGAATATGTATCTCGGGTCTTTGCCCGGGTTGATAGCCTCTCTGGCAGATATAACCATTTTAGTTCTCGGGGTATTCATGGTGATGCAGGGCCAGTTCACTGTCGGTATGCTCATGGCTTTCCAGGGGTTTCTGGCATCAGTTGTTGCTCCCGCCGATCAATTGATCAGTGCCGGGCAGGGACTGCAGGAGATGCGTACCGATATGGAGCGGGTTGCAGATGTGCTGAACTATGAAACCGATGTGCCGGAAGAAGATGAAGTTGTCGACGATATGACCCTGGCAAAGCTTACCGGTGACATTGAACTCAAAAACATCTCGTTTGGCTACTCCCGCCTGGGCAGCCCGTTGATCAGAGATTTCAGCATGCACATCAAGCCGGGCAGCAGGATTGCTTTTGTCGGATCTTCCGGTTGCGGCAAATCCACGTTGTCGAAATTGATTTCCGGGCTGTATGAGCCCTGGAGCGGTGAGATTTTGTTTGACGGCAAAACTCGGGCTGAGATACCGCGGGGGGTATTAACCGGCTCTATTGCGGTGGTTGACCAGGAAATCGTTTTGTATCACGACACCATCGCAAATAATATCAAAATGTGGGATACCTCCATAGAAAACTTTGAGGTGATCCTGGCTGCCAGGGATGCGCAGCTACATGAGGATATTATGCAGCGTACTGACGGATACAGGAATATTGTTTCCGAAGGAGGACGTAATTTTTCCGGCGGACAGTGCCAACGTATGGAGATCGCCCGCGTACTGGCTGCCGATCCCACCATTATCATCCTGGATGAGGCAACCAGTGCACTGGATGCCAAAACCGAATTCAATTTGGTCAAGTCGATCACTGACCGGGGCATTACCTGCATTGTTATAGCTCACCGGCTTTCGACCATCCGTGACAGTGACGAAATTATTGTTTTGGACAAAGGCATGGTGGTTGAGCGGGGCACCCATCCCGAGCTGATGGAGCGGGGCGGATTGTATACTCAGCTGGTGACAAATGAGTAATAGGGGGACTAAGAACGATGGGTTGGGTTGACGAACAACTGAGACAGCGTGCCAAGGCGGACCGAGACCAGTTTCACCGGGCATTTCTCGACCTGGCGGGTGTGGTTACCGGCCGGCAGGTTTTCACTGATGAAGAGGCAGTTACCCGTAGTGCGGTGGCTGAAATCTGTCGTTACTTCGGTGCTGAACCGGAAGAACTGCCGGACGGCATTACTGACTTCAACGATCAGCTGGATTACATGCTTCGCCCGACCGGAATTATGAGGCGGGTAGTGCGGCTGGAAAAAGACTGGCAGAAAGAAGCGATCGGCGTAATGTTAGTACAGACCACGGATGGATCTATGGCCGTCCTGCTGCCCGGCAGCTTAGGCGGATATACTTTTTTTGATAAAACACAGGGAAAGAAGGTAAAAGTTACCTCCCGTAATGTTGCTCTGATGACTGCCGATGCCATTTGCTTTTATAAACCGCTGCCGTTGAAAAAGCTCGGCTTGAAGGATCTGGCTTTGTACATGCTGCAGACGCTGCATTTTGCGGATTTTTTCTGGATCGTGCTTGCGAACTTGGCTGTCACGCTGGTCGGCTTAACGCTTCCGTACGCGAATATGATTATTTTCTCCAAGGTTTTAGACAGCGGACTGCCCAGTCTTCTGCTGGCGGCAACAGTATTGCTTGTAGGAACGACTGTAGCCCGGTTGCTGATGAGCATCGTCAATCGCATGCTGATGGCGCGGATTGAAACCAAATTGTCGATAGCGGTGGAAGCGGCCTCCATGATGCGGCTGCTGTCGCTGCCGACTTCGTTTTTCCGGCAATATTCCAGCGGTGAACTGGCGTCCCGTGTCCAGAACATCAACAGCCTATGTTCCATGCTGAGCAACGCGGTACTGTCAGTTGGACTGACATCGGTTTTTTCGATCACCTATGTTTTCCAGATTTTCCGGTACGCGCCCGCTCTGGTGAGACCCTCCCTGTTGATTACCGCATTGACATTTGTCTTGTCGTTGGTCACGACTTTTGTTCAGATGCGGATTGCCAAAAAACGAATGGAAAGCAGTGCTCTTGAAGGTGGTATGATTTACTCTCTGTTTTCGGCTGTGCAGAAAATCAAGCTTGCGGGAGCCGAACGCAGGACCTTTGCACAATGGGCGGCATCCTATAAAACGGTTGCGGAATTAAATTACAACCCTCCGTTTTATTACAAGATAAACAGCGTGATCGGTATTTTTGTTTCACTTGCCGGTACAATCTTTTTGTATTTTTCCGCAGTAAAGAGTGGTGTGAGTGTAGCGGAGTATATAGCGTTTACTGCTGCTTACGGCATGGTATCGGGAGCGTTTGTTTCACTTGCCGGCATTGCTTCCACCGTCGCTCGGATCAAGCCGACCTTAGAAATGGTAGAACCGATCCTGACTGAAGTACCGGAAGTACAACGGGGGAAAAAAATAGTGGAACGGGTTTCCGGCAGCATTGAAATCAACAATGTCTCTTTCCGCTATTCAACCGACATGCCCTATGTACTGGATAATCTCTCTCTGAAAATCCGTGCCGGACAGTACGTCGCCGTGGTAGGTTCAACCGGCTGCGGCAAGTCTACCCTGTTGCGTCTGCTGCTGGGTTTTGAACAACCCGAAAAAGGCGCGATTTACTACGATCGGAATGATATCTCTACCGTAGACCTGATTTCTCTGCGCAAGAATATCGGTTGTGTGATCCAAAACGGAAAGCTCTTTGCAGGCAGTATCTTTTCCAATATTGTCGTGTCCGCGCCCTGGCTGACCATGGCTGATGCCTGGAAAGCTGCTGAGCTTGCAGATATTGCCGATGACATCCGGGACATGCCGATGGGCATGCAAACGATTATTTCGGAAGGTGGAGGCGGCATATCCGGCGGTCAAAAACAGCGGCTGATGATTGCTCGTGCGGTTGTCAACAATCCCCGGATTCTCATGCTGGATGAAGCGACCAGTGCGCTGGACAACATCACCCAGAAAAAAGTATCAGACGCGCTTGATTCATTGAAATGTACCCGCATTGTGATCGCACACCGTCTTTCCACAATTCAGCATTGTGACCGCATCATAGTTCTGGATAAAGGGAAGATAGCGGAAGACGGAACGTTTGATGAACTTATTGCACAAAACGGCATCTTTGCCGGCTTGGTGGCCAGACAGCGTGTCGGAAAGGACATATAATGTTCCAGTATTTGCAGTATTTTACCCCGCGGCTCAGGAATTCCGTGCAAAAAATCAGCACCTGTCCGGTGTCTATTGTTGCCGCGCCGGCAGGCAGCGGGAAGACCTCGCTGGTCCGGCAGGCTGCAAACCGGTCAGGTCTGCGCACACTGTGGGTAAATGTAGCTGACATAAATCCGCAAAACAGTTATGCAAAGTTTTGCGAGGCATTCGATATAGTAAACACCTCCGATATGGAAAAGCTGTCCGGGTTGGGTTTTCCCTCCGGTAAAAACAGCAGTATCATTGCTTCCCGGATTATGACTGCGAACGAAGGCGGAGAAGATTGCATTCTGGTTGTTGATGGCTTTCAATATCTGCAATCAGTTCTGCCGGTCAACGTCTTATCGGCTTTGCTGCACCATCAGAAGAAATGGCTGCATCTGGTAATTCTGACCAGTCATATCTGGGACGGACTGTTATTTGATGCCAGCAGCATCATGCTGATTGAGGCAAAAGATTTTTCCCTGATGCCGGATGAGATTCGCGCTTTTTTTGCGGAAGAGGGTGTTATTATCTCCGGTGACGAAGCCGAACGTATTTTCCACGTGACAAATGGCTGGAGTGCCGCAGTCTTTCTGCATTTGCACCAGTTTTCCAGGTTCGGCAGAAGCATCAATGAAAACAATACCATGGTTCTGGTTGAAGAACTGATTTGGAACCGCATGAACAAAGATATGAAAGAATACATGCTCAAGTTGGCACCGTTCGATTCATTTGACCGGAAGGCAGTATGCCACGTATTGAAATGTGAAACTTTACCGGTGGATTTCATCGAAACCCTGCGTTCCACTCCATTGATCACTTTTGATGCCGTGAATCACCTGTATAAACCTCATAAAATCATGCTCGGTTTTTTTCGCACGGTTCTCGACCAACGCCCGCCGGAATACAAAACGGAAACCTATAACTGCGCCGGTGAATACCTGATGTCCATACATAAAATGAAAGAAGCGTTATACTGCTTTGCGGGAGCAGCCAATTATCAAAGAATTCTGGGTGTTGACCATGTCGCGCTGTATCCCGAAACTGCGGGCGATGAAGCATACTACAAGCTGATTTTACAAGTATTGAAGGAAGTTCCGGCATCTGTCAGAAACTCCTATCCCGCTACTATGTTATGCTTTGCCCGTGTTTTGTTCGAAATGAAAGAACTAAATCTCTGCCGGCAGCTTCTGCGAGAAGTACAGGAGAATGCGGAGCTGCTGGCAGACAATCATCTGTTGGGAGAAGCAGTATTGATGAGTCATCTGGAGGATTTTCCGGATATCTGTAAGATGAGACAAAAATATGAATGTGCTGCAGAACTATTGAATGGTGTGTCCCGGATTATCCTGCCTGATTCACCGTATATGTCCGGCAGTCTGTCAATACTGGATTTATTTTACACCGTGCCGGGTAATGCTGATCAGATAGCTGCAGAACTGGAAGAAGCCATTCACCTATACTCAACGTTGACTGACGGACATGGCAGCGGCGCCGATCTTTTGTATCGCGGTGAACTTGCTTTATTGCGTGCTCAGTTTGAAGATGCTTTGATTTTTTCATATAAGGCAGAGCAAAGAGCGGCACAAAACGGACAATATACTATTGTTGCCGGAGCGCTGATGTTGCGCGGCAATGCCGCGATTGGGCTGCAGGATGAAGCATTGCTGGAGGAAACTATGCGGTCTCTGGAGAACAGTTTGACCAATCCTCCGCTGAAACACGGAAAAGAGCAATTTTTCCACATGATTTCATCTGCACTTCAGCTGCAATACTATGCATCCGGTCGTCCGGAACAGGCAGCGGCGGTCTGCCCCGAATTTCGGGCACCGCATCCGGCTGACCGTTTGTTATTTTATACACGCATTGTCGGATGGATGTTTACTGCACGCTATGCAAAAGTCATTGGGATTATGGAACATGAAAAAGAACGGAATGACGGCTGGGGTTTATTGAGCTTACTATTCGATAAATTGATTCGGGCAGCTGCGTATGCTGCATTGGGGAAAAAACGAATCAGTGAGAAACTTCTGGCTGAAGCAGGTGATATTGCAAAACCTGACCATCTGTCCGGAATTTTGCAACTGGGTGATGCAATTTGCAAGATACTGTGGAATGGTGTTGCGGAGGATTCTCACTCACCCTCCCGTGAAAAAACGGAGAAGGGGGAAGTATTGCGGAGTCCGGTACAGGACTTAACAACGCGCGAACGTGAGGTTGCTCGTCTGGCGGCACAGGGTATGCGTAATCGCGAGATAGCGAAAAAACTGTACATCAGTGAAGGCACAGTACGTAACCATCTTAGTATTATTTATCAAAAACTCAATATCGACCGACGTGGTAAGTTGTCTGTCTTTGCACGAGAATTATCTGATACCGAGGGAGATATTGTATGACCGACGTCAGACTACAATGACAGTTGTTATGAAAACCTATGACAAAACCTATGACAAAACCATGACAAAAAACGTTACAAAAAAGACTCTGCAACATGCTTCATGTCACTGTTCGTCTGTTTCTTTAAGGCATAAACTAAATTCAGAAGCTGCAATAAGACATTCGGAGAATGCAACACACAGCATCAGATAAATGAAATAACGTACACGTGGTGTACGGAAAGGAGAATTTAAAATGGAAGATAATAAGAAAGATTTTGCCTCATTAGAGGAAGTCAAGGAAGAAGAAGCAAAAATTGTTGCCGGTGGTTATTATGTAGGGTCGGATAAATATACCCTGGAGGAGTATTCCAAAGCCGGTGTGACCTGGGAACATAACTTCTGGTCAAAAGACCGGTATTTCATCAAAGGTGTTAAAATTAACCAAAAAACGGCAGAGAAAATTACCGAAATGTATTTCCAATTTGGTCGTCAGCTGACCGACGATGAACTGCGTGTTTTAGGTGTAAATATCTGATAGAGTATGTCCTCGGTGTTATACACAGCTACAGATTAATAAAAGTAGTGTATACCGGACGTGAGCAAAGGAGAATTTAAAATGGCAGAAGAGACGAAAGAGTTTTCCTCGTTGGAGGAAGTCAAGGAAGAAGAAGCAAAAATAGTTGCAGGTGGTTTTTTAGGGTCGGATCTGCCATTTAAAAATACCCTGGAGGAATATTCCAGAGCCGGTGTGACCTGGGAACATAACTTCTGGTCGAAAGACAGGTATTTCATCAAGGGTGTTCAAATTAACCAAGAAACAGCAGAGAAAATTGTCGAAATGTATTTCCGATTAGGTCGTCAGCTGACCGATGATGAACTGCGTGGTTTAGGTGTAAATATCTGACAGCGTATGTCCTCGGTGTTATACACAGCCACAGATTAATAAAAGTAGTGTATGCCAGATGTGAGCAAAGGAGAATTTAAAATGGCAGAAGAGAAAAAAGATTTTGCCTCATTAGAGGAAGTTAAAGAAGAAGAAGCAAAAATTGTTGCCGGCGGTTATTATGTAGGGTCGGATAAATATACCCTGGAGGAGTATTCTCAGGCAGGTGTAACTTGGGAACATAACTTCTGGTCAAAAGACCGGTATTTCATCAAAGGTGTTAAAATTAACCAAAAAACGGCAGAGAAAATTACCGAAATGTTTTTCCGGCTGGGTCGTCAGCTGACCGATGATGAACTGCGTGTTTTGGGTGTAAAGATCTGACAGAGTATGTCCTCGGTGTTAAACACAGCCTCAGATAAATAAAAGTAGTGTATATCGAGTATGTGGAAAGGAGAATTTAAAATGGCAGAAGAGAAGAAACAGTTTTCCTCGTTGGAAGAAGTCATGGAAGAAGAAGCAAAAATTGTTGCCGGCGGTTATTATGTAGGGTCGGATAAATATACCATGGAGCAGTATTCTCAAGCTGGTGTAACTTGGGAACATAACTTCTGGACAAAAGACAGATATTTCGTCAGAGGTGTTAGAATTGACCAGAAAACTGCGGAGAAAGTTACCGCAAAGTATTTCAAATTGGGTCGTTATCTGACCGATGATGAACTGCGTGCTTTGGGTGTAGCGATCTGACGATGCATGTCTTCGGTAATTAACACAGCATCGGATAAAATGAAAGTAGTACACATCAAATATGCTTAAAGGAGAATTTAAAATGGCAGAAGAGAAAAAAGATTTTGCCTCATTAGAGGAAGTTAAAGAAGAAGAAGCTAAAATTGTTGCCGGTGGTTATGCCGGATCGGATAGATATACCCTGGAGGAGTATTCCAAAGCCGGTGTGACCTGGGAACATAACTACTTTTCCAAAGATCGATATTTCATCAAGGGCGTTGAAATCAACCAAAGACAGGCTGAGAAAATAACCGAAAAGTATTTCCAACTTGGTCGTCAGCTGACCGTTGATGAATTGCGTGTTTTGGATGTAAATATCTGATTTAATACATCCTTGATCCTGAACAAATACCAAATGTACCTCAACCACAATGTTGAGGTGCATTTCTGCGTGGAGGCAGCCGTAAGAGCTACTGATAATCCGGTGTTTTCTCAAACACATTTTACTGTTAAGTGTGTTCTTCTTTTGCAACATGATCTTCGTACAAAAGAAACTGTACATATGGCTATTGGCGTGCCCGATGGCACATAATCAAGTCACTTGCTGACCGAATACGACGGGAAACAACCGAATATGACGGGCATATTGTGTGAAAAATATCGAGCCACAACAATTAAGTTAAGATATTATTCAATCTGTTACTTGTTTTTATAACAAAAGAATTTAGTTCGGAGATTAATAATGCTGTGTTGAAGAGGTAAATAAATTGAGTAAATCCTCAAAATCCGCACCCGGACAAATCAAGGATTATCTGCGGGTACCAAACTGTGACATCCGACTGAAGCTGTTCCGGTGATAAGCTGCTGAACAGACCGAAGCGGGCTTTTAATAATAGGAGGAAAGAGTACCTATGAAAACAAAAAAAGTTTTAGTCCTGATTCTGGCGCTGCTCATGGTTTGGGCAGTGTTGCCACTACAAGAAACGTTTGCGCAAAGCTCACCTGCTATCGTGCCAGGTACGGACAAGATCAGCGTGGGCAATACGGTGTGGTTCGGCAATCACAAAGATGACAATCCATATAATACTTCGTCGCCCGGACCCATCCAGTGGCGCGTGATGGGCAACGGAAATGACGGCAGCGGAAACTCCAGACTTTTTCTGTCCTCCCACGCGTTCGATAAGATTCGTTTTAATCAGGTTAATCCGGAAGGTAACAATAATGAATGGCCGTACAGTTCAGCTCGGGACTGGTGCTTAGCCTTTCATCATTTCTCGTTCAGTGATGTAGAAAAAGCCGCTCTTATCGCAACAAATAAAACCGATGTCCCATATGTCGGTAAATATGCGGAGTTTGACGTCACATTATTGAACGATGACAAGGTTTTCTTTCTGTCGGCTGAGGAAGCGGAGAGTGTTTATTTCCCTAGAGACGATGATTCCAGACGAATCGCAACCAGATTGGTTAGCGAACCGGTTAGCGAAATGCCGGCGGCTTGGTGGTTGCGGTCGCCCGTCAGCGATACCGTGAATGATGTCGGTGCCGTGGATAGTTCAGGCCAGGTGCTTGACAAGAGAGTGGATGAAGATAATATTTATGCGCGGCCTGCCTTTAACCTCAACCTGCCCTCCGTCCTCTTTACATCGGCCGCCGAGGGCGGCAAGATTAGCGGTCCCACCGGTCAAGATGCACTGACCGCCGTTCTCAGCACGGAGACGACCGACTGGAAGATAACTCTCTTGGATTCAAGCCGACCTTTTTCCGCAACGTGGTTTTGGGGGCAGAAGACAAGGACAGTAGGTTATTCCGGCTGGACAATCGATCTTGATTATTACCAGGCGAGAAAGGGAACTAATGAAAAAATCTCCGCGCTGCTGTGTAAGAAGGACGACGGGACGATCCTGTACTACGGGCAGCTTCATGATGATATCAGCGACCTCGGCAGCGGGCGTGTAAGGATCAGCATCCCCACAGGGCTTGCCGTCGGCGAATATCAGCTGAAGGTGTTCAACGAGCAGGCAAACGGCGATAAGCAGACCGACTATGCCAGCTCCTTTTCTACCTTTGATATTAAGGTAGACCCCAATTTTGTTACCGATGTGAAGTTGAACAAGCGATCAACCGTTATGCTCGCGGGCAACACAGAGACACTGACCGCTACGGTTTCCCCGGAGAGCGCTACCAACAAGAAAGTGATCTGGAGCAGCAGCGATACCGGCGTCGCCACCGTGGATGAAAACGGAGAAGTGACGGCAAATGTTCCCGGTACAGCCATCATTACCGCAGACGCGGAAGGTTCGAAGGATGGGGATAGAGCGGCGGCATGCTTCGTCACCGTGTTGGACGCGCCTGTGCCCGCCATCGTGCCGGGCGCGAGCAAGGTCGGCGAGGGCAATACGCTGTGGTACGGCTACTACGAGGACTATCTCGGATACCGGTACAGTGCCCAGTGGCGCGTGATGGGCGCCGGGAATGACGGCGGCGAAAACTCCAGACTGCTTCTGTCCGAAAACGCGATGGGCGACGAAATCCAGTTCAATTCAAGCGGAACAAATGCATGGCAGGGCAGCACGGCACAGAACTGGTGCAAAGACTTTTATAACAACGCGTTGAGTGCAGTAGAAAAGGCTGCACTCGCCAAAACAACGAAAAGCGATGGCGAATATACGAGTAAGCATAATTACGTTTTTGGCGCCTCCGGGCTGAGCGATGAATATCTTTTCTTACTGTCGGCCGAGGAAGCGGAAACCTATTTCCCAAAAGACAATGACGCCAGCAGACGCGTCGGAGATTTTAACAATCCCTTCTATTTTTCGTGGTGGCTGCGCTCGCCCGTCAAAGACAGCAGTACGGAGACCGGCTTCGTGAGCAATGTGAACGGGCAAGTGAAAAGCGCCTCTGCAGACAATTATATTGACGAAGCGCCAATGCGTCCCGCTTTTAACCTCAAGCTGCCCTCAGTCCTTTTCACCTCAATCGCCTCAGGTGGCAAACCGACCGATCCAGGACTGTCGGAAATTCAATCCGGCGTATGGAACGACTGGACGTTGACCCTTTTAGACGAAAGCCGCACCGGTTTTACCGCATCGGCGGGAACAGGAGCGTTGTTGAATATGGCGCAAGGCTATGGGGCCTGGTCAATACCGGTGGAATATTCCGGGGCGACAACAGGTGACAACGAAAAAATCTCCGCCCTGCTATGCAAGAACGACGGGACGGCGCTGTACTACGGGCAGCTTGCAGATGCCGAAAGCGGCAACCGATCCGTTGATCTGTCCATTCCTGCGGGGCTTGCCCTTGGTGAATATCAGCTGAAGGTATTCAACGAGCAGGTATACGGCAATAAGAGAACGGACTATTCCAGCCCCTTCAGGGACATCACGATTAGAGTATCCGTTACGGTTCCTGTTGCCGGGGTGGAGCTTAATAAAACGTCCACGATCCTAACCGCAGGTGATACAGAAACGTTGACGGCAACGGTAATACCGGCGAATGCCAACAACAAGAACGTGACTTGGGAGAGTGACAAACCCGCTATTGCCACGGTCGATGACAACGGCAAAGTGAAAGCGGTCAGTGCAGGAACGGCTATCATCACCGTGACCACAAAGGATGGCAATAAGACGGCGTCCTGCCGGGTCACCGTGAGGGCTGCGGCGACAGAAGCAACGATATCTTTTTATCCCACAGGCGGTAAATGGCCGGACGGCACAACCGCCCCCAAGATCATCACGGCAAACGTTGGCGACGAAATAACGATCCCTGAGGCTCCTATCAGAGAGGGATACGAGTTCCAATACTGGGAAGGCTCAAGGCATCAGCCGGGCGAAAAGTATAGAGTGCCGGCAGGCGGACATACGTTTACGGCTGTCTGGACAAAAACTACACCGACCGATCCGACAGGAACAACTAAACCGACAGGAACGACTAAACCGACGGGAACGACTAAACCGACAGGAACGACTAAACCGACGGGAACGACTAAACCGACAGGAACGACCGATCCGACAGGAACGACTAAACCGACGGGAACGACTAAACCGACAGGAACGACCGATCCGACAGGAACGACTAAACCGACAGGAACGACCGATCCGACAGGAACGACTAAACCGACGGGAACGACTAAACCGACAGAAACAACCAAGTCTACAGATAAAACCACTCCAACAGAGACAATAAAGCCTACGGGAACAACCAAACCGAGTGATCCGACAGGAACAACCGAACCTATAGGAACAACCAAACCGAGTGATCCGACAGGAACAATGAAGCCTACAGATGAAACCACTCCGACAGAGATAATAAAGCCTGCAGGAACAACCAAACCGTCAGATCCGGGTCAAACTCAACCGAAAACGGGCGAGAATATCGGAACCTATCTGTGGTTAAGCTTACTGCTCGTCGTTGCCGGCGGTATACTGTTAGTCTTGCGCAAGCAGAAATCTAAGCAAAAAGATTAGCTGAAAACTGACTACTAAGATAAGTAATGATGAGAGGAGCTGAAATAAGTAGATTCAGCTCCTTGTTTTTACCGAATACGACGGGAAACAACCGAATATGACGGGCATATTGTGTGAAAAATATCGAGCCACTACAATTAAGTTAAGATATTATTCAATAAGATATTATTCAATCTGTTACTTGTTTTTATAACAAAAGAATTTTAGGAGGAGATATATTATTATGTTTAAGAAAATTCTAACCTTTTTGACTATTCTGGCACTTGTTCTCTCTCTTGCCGCATGTAGTAAGGATTCAAAGGAGTCCGAGACGTCACCGAGCGTTTCTGAGTCGGCTAAGGAAAACAAAAAAGCGGAGCAAAGCGAGCCTGAGAAAAGCGAGTCTGAGAAAAGTGAGCCTGAGAAAAGCGAGCCGTCACCGTCCGTTTCTCAGCCGGCTGACGAAAGCGAAAAGCCGGACGAAAGTGCAAAAGCGGAGCAAAGTGAACCCGAATCCGAACCGGGCAAGACTGAACAACCGCCCGCTCCGGATCCGGAACCGGGAGTACCTGCACCTGACGTCTGGCCAAAAGATATACCAACGCCGGTGAATGGTGAAATCTTGGGTGGTGGCTGGATCCAAAGGATCTTCTACACAGCCGACATCGTCTACAAGCAAGCAGACATTGACGCGTACGGCGAACGTCTGGAATCTTTCGGTTTTGCCAGACAGGAAGAGCATGAGTACGGTGAAGACTGGCCGGACGCGACCGTCTATTCCAACGGACACTGGGACGTAATCGTGGCAGAGGAAAACGAGGTATTTGACTACTCTTATGTCAACTTCTACCCGCTTTTTGATGTCGTGACGGATGGCTACGAAGGACAGCCGGAAGGTTGGCCGGACACAGGCGACTTTCAATAGATTCCAAATCTGGAAAAGAGAAATCCAAGAACGGCACCTCCTTGCGGAAGAATATAAAAAAGACATCGATTCAAGCCGAAAATAGCAGAATTTACATGCGGCGGGCTTTTTCCGCCATAAGATGTATAGCTTCGATTATTTTGCCTTCGAAACCGACATTTTTAAGATGAGCGACACCTTCAATCGTCGTACCGGCAGGTGAGCAAATCCGATCACGCAATATGGCAGGATGTTCTCCGGTTTCATAAATCATGTTGGCAGCTGATGCCACGACTCCGGCTGCGATTTGTTTTGCCTGTTCCGCCGGTAATCCCTCAAGAATTGCACCTTGCATAATTCCTTCGATTACCATATAAACCAGAGCGGGAACCGAACCGATTACTGAAGTTATAGTCGGCATTTGTGCTTCTTCAACTTCGAAGAACATGCCGACACCGGACAGTAATTCACTTAGTAAGGTTTTTTGTTTTGGCGCAAGGTCTTTGTCGAAACAGGCTGCGGATACAGCTTGACCGATCCGGGCAGAAGTATTTGACATGATTAAAGACAACTTGCAAGTAACTTGTTCCGCTTTCTCCTGATTCAATAAATTTCTTATCCGTGAAAAATTGTAGCCGGGAGCAAGTGAGAGCAAATGATGATCAGAAGTTAAATAGCCGGAAATCTGAGGCAGTACAATCGGATATATGTTCGGTTTGATGGCTAAGATAACAGTATCAACCTGATTCAATAAATCTTGATTGTCAGAGGTAAGCTTAATCTGATATTTATCGGAAATAGTTTGTTTTTTTTGATTATCGGTATCATAGACGAAAATATTTTTGGCTTGAACGGTACCGCCTCTGATAATTCCCGCCAAAAGAGCTTCACCCATATTGCCTGCTCCGATGAATCCGATCTTCATTTTATCAATCTCCTCTCCACAAAATTCAGAAATAATTTGTCAAAGAAATATAGCTGTTCCTGAATTGATTTCATTTTAATTTGTTCGGTTTTTAATTATTATATACCATCTCTGACCAATAATTAATGAGAAATAAATAATAAATCTTCCAAAATTTAATAGATAATTCCGAATAATTAATCAGGAATTAATAATCATTAACTTTCAAAAGCTTATAATTGTTTTAGAACAGAGTTAAATTTTCAAGCGGTGATATTCAAAACAACGGATTCACAAAACAGGAATAATAATTTAACAACTAAAGTTACAGAAAATCACAAAATAATGAAATTCATAATATATTGAAAATGAATTTAGCGATGTGTGGAGGCTAAAAAAAAGAAAAATGAGAATCGGATTATTTGTAGATACATATTATCCTGAAATCAGCGGTGTTGCGACTTCAGTTTACGAATTACGCAATAGTTTGCTGGAGGAAGGACATGAGGTTTTTGTGTTTACGGTTTCCAATTCTGAAGTAGATCCGGCGGATTTTTCCGAAATTAATACCTATCGTATTCCGAGTATGCCATTGGTAACGTTAAAAGAGCGTCGCATCGGAATACCGTTTTTGAAAAATTATCTGAAAATCATAAAAAAACTTAAATTGGATCTGATTCATACTCATACTGAATTCTCTCTTGGCAGTCTGGGCAAAAGAGCAGCAGCAAAATTTAAGCTGCCGCATATCCACACTTATCATACACTTTATGAAAATTACGTACATTATTTTAAAGTACCCGAGAATGATTTTACTTTTAAGCTGGTAGGAAGATTTGTCAAAAACTTCACGGAAAATTGTGATCTGATTATTGTGCCGACTGTAAAAGTGGTTGATATCATGGAACGATATAAAATCGAAAAACCGCTTAAAGTAATTCCGACCGGTTTGGATCTGGATAAATTCAGAAATATTGATTGGAAGAGGGTGGCGAAAATTCGCAGTCGTTACGGAATTGAGACTGATGATACAGTTTTGATCAGTATTTGTCGTATTTCACAAGAGAAAAAACTGGATAAAATTATCAGGTTTTTCCGGGAATTAGCTCAAACAACAAGCAAAATAAAATTACTGATTGTCGGGGATGGCCCTGCAAAAACTGAATTAGAAGAATTGAGTGCACAATTAGGGTTGAAAGACAAAGTGATTTTTACCGGTTATGCAAATCGGGAAATAATACAGGATTATTATGCGGCCGGCAATATTTTTGTTTCTGCCTCTCAAAGCGAAACTCAGGGCTTAACCTATGTTGAAGCTCTGGCAGTGGGAATTCCTCTTCTGGTTCGTCAAGATACTTGTTTAGAAAATGTTCTTTATCATAAACAAAACGGCTACGGATTTCGCGGCAAAGATGATTTTATTCAAGGTTATCGTTATATCAGCGACAAATTAGCTGAAGATCCGAGTTGGGGTTCTCAGAACAATATTTTTTCCAAACAGGATTTTGTTGCTGCAATTACCACAACTTATGAAGAGGTTTTTGCGAAAAATCGCCTGATGTCTAACATAAACTAACATAAATTCCGGAATATAAGCAGATTCCGGATATAAGCAGATTCCGGCTTTTGAAGAGGGTATTAAAATTCTTTATGTAAATTCCATGCCTCGAATTTTTGATAAATCTCCGGAAATTTTTTCTGGAGAGCGAAAGGTTGAAAATTCCGATCGACAAAAGCATGCCTGGTATGACCGGTACAGATCGGTTCATCGGTTTCATTGTCAAAGACTTTATACTGTACGGTCATTCTCACTCCGGAAAAATGAACAATCGCAGATTCAAATCGCAAAACTTGAGCAAACTTTGACACGTTTTTATATTCCAGATCTATTCCGGTGACCGGGATAATTATTCCCAAGGCTTCCAACTTATCATAAGCGAGATCGATCTCTTGCATAAAATTAATTCTTGCTTCTTCGAAGATCCGTACGTAATTGGAATGATGCGTAATTCCCATAGAATCGGTTTCATAATAATGAATATTGCGGATATATTTAAATATTTTTTTCATAAGCTTCTCTTTCTCCTAAAATTTCAAGAAAGTAAACAGGCATTGAATGAATACCTGTTTACATACATGTTTTTCTGTTTATTCATATCTGTTTGGTATGAACATCAATCCTTGTTCATAAACCGGTCTTTCTGTATTTTACTATTTCTGAAAATCATTCAAATTATTGTTGCAAAAATCGTTATGTATTTTATATCATATCTAAGATATTTTGTGGTTAAGGAAATTTTAATTGTTCAAGATGGTGAAAAGGTGACAACAGATAATTTAATATTAGATTAATTATTAAAATATAAGTATAATTATTTAATTCAGATTATTTATTATTAAATTATCGTATCAGTGAATTTTTTATAAAAAATTATAAACATAGAAAACGAATTATTAAATTAAAAGTTAAAGGAAACAAAGAATGGATATTGAGAAAATAGTTCAAGCAGTTGATCATACATTATTGAATGTCGATGCAACATGGGAAAATATCAAAGAAATCTGCGATGATGCTTTAATCTACGATGTGGCTACTGTATGTATTCCGCCTGCTTTTGTCAAAAGAGCTTGTCAATATGTAGCGGGCAAAGTCGATGTGTGTACGGCTGTCGGATTTCCGAACGGTTATATGACAACTGAAACAAAGATTTGTGAGACGTTGCAAGCCTTGGATAACGGCGCGGCTGAAATTGATATGGTAATTAATCTGGGCGATCTGAAATCGGGTTTGTATGAAAATATTTTATATGAAATAAAAGCTCTGAAAGCGGTTTGCGGTCAGCGAATTCTGAAAGTTATCATTGAAACTTGCCTGTTAACCGATGCTGAAAAAATAAAAATGTGTGAGATTGTAACACAATCCGGAGCTGATTATATAAAAACTTCTACCGGGTTTTCGACCGGCGGGGCAACCTTTGCCGATGTTAAGCTGATGGTTGAAAATGTCGGTCCGCAGGTTAAAGTTAAAGCTTCAGGCGGTATCCGCTCTTTGGAGGATGCGGAGAAATATCTTGCAATCGGAGCTTCAAGGCTCGGCACAAGTTCGGTTGTGAAAATACTCAAACAACAAAAATAAGATTTACTTAGATTTAGTTTTTTACTAAAGAAAAAAGTATAAAATACAATATAGGAGAAGAAAAAATGAAAAAAAGAATGACAATTTTATTGGCACTTTTACTGGCTTTATCAGTATTGATTGCGGGTTGTGCCAAAAAAGATGATGCGAAATCTGATTCGAAGAAAGAAGATCAAGCAAAAGTCGAAGAAAGTTCTGAAAAAGCGGCTGATACTAAAGACGATGCAGCCAAGGAAGACACAGCAACAGAGAAAACTGAAGCCGATAAATCCGAGGAGACAGATGCGGAACCGGCAGAAGAAACCGAACCTGCTGCGGATAGCGAATCAAGCGGCAAGAAAAAAGTGGCAATCGTTTTACCGGTTGATCACTTAGCGTTAAACGCAGCACGTGATGCCATGATCGAAGTTATTTCCGCAGAATTCGGTAAAGACAATGTTGAATTTGTAGTGAAAAATGCTAACGGTGATGATTCTCTGCTGAACAGCATTTTCTCGGAAGTCGCAGGTTCCGATCCTGACGTTATTTTACCGATAGCTACCGGTCCTTCTCAAGTTGCGGTAACTACTGTCAAAGGCAAGATTCCGATTGTTTTCTCCTGCGTTACAGATCCGGTTGAGGCGGGATTGACACCTTCCTGGGAAGAATCCGGTGACAATGTTACAGGTGTTTCCGATATGGCGGACATTGAATCAATAATTGATTTTGCTTTACAACTCTATCCTGAGACCAAGACTGTAGGTATTGTTTATAATTCGGCCGAAGTAAACTCACAGGTACAAGCTGAATTATGTAAAGGCATTTTGGATGAAAAGGGTTTAGAATATAAAGAGGGTACAATTACCAACACATCGGAATTACAGCAAGTTGTAGAGAATTTAGCGGTTGATGTCGATATTTTTTATTCACCGACCGATAATGATGTAGCTTCTGCAATGCCTGCTTTCCAGCAAGTTGCGAACAAACATAATTTGCCGATTTTCCCGGGTGCCAGTACCATGGTAGAATCCGGCGGTACCGGAACAGTCGGTTTGGATTATTATGACTTAGGCTTACAAGCCGGCGAAATGGTTGTGCGTATCCTGAATGGTGAATCTGTTGCAGATAATCCGCCTGAAACAGTAGAAAAAGTTACCATGATTCTTAACGAAGACCAAGTTGAAGCTTTAGGTATCGTTGTACCGGCAGATCTTGAAGGGGAAGTTGAATACGTAGCAACAGCCCAGGAATAAAGTATAGTATTAATTTATCTTCAACTTATGCAGATTATTTCTGCATAAGTTGTTATAAATGCAAAATGAGGAGAGTTAATAATGACCATTGCACAAGTACTTTCTGCTATTCAGTTAGGCTTACTTTACGGTATTCTTGCCGTCGGTTTATATATACCTTTCAGGATATTGGATATTGCCGATATGTCTGTGCAAGGCACCTTCACGATGGGGATGATTGTTGCAGCGGTGTTTTCCTATAACGGAATGTCTTTGTTAGGGATTATAGTTGCTATATTGAGCGGAGCGGTTTCCGGCATTGTAACCGGAATTTTGCATACAAAATTCAATATTCCTTCGATTCTTTCCGGAATTCTCACGATGACTGCACTTTATACGGTCAATCTGATTATTGCTTCAGGCAAAGCAAACATTTCTCTGATTGGAAAAGATACGATTTATACTCTTGCCGATCGACTGATCGGTAATGAAGAAGCGACCAAGACAATTGTAACTTTGTTGATAACAGTTTTGATGGTGCTGGCAATTTCTGTATTTTTTCACACACGAACCGGGTTGACGATTCGGGCAACCGGCGATAATGCTGCAATGGTTCGTCATACTTCAATCAATACCGATAATATGAAGATGATCGGTCTTGGTTTGGGTAATGCAATGGCTGCTTTATCCGGAGCTTTAATCAGCCAATACAATTTATTTGCCGATGTCAATTCCGGCACCGGAATTTTGGTTGTTGCTTTGGCGGCAATTATTATCGGAGAAACCTTATTCAAACGTAACGGAGTTACTTTAGGTTTAATTTCAACTGTTGTCGGATCGATAATCTATCGCTTTATTATTGCGATTGCTTTGAAATTTGATGTCCTGCCGTCATATGCTTTGAATCTGATTTCGACCATAATCGTTATTATTGCTTTAATGTTTCCGACGATTAAAGAAACACATGATCGCAAGAGTAAGAAACGACTGCATCGGGAATTGGCCAATAAATATCTTAATGATAATAATAATTCTTCGACTGAAACTGAAAAGAGAATACCCGGTCAACGTTTAAATAATAAATCAGGAGGGAAAAATGAATAGTAATGATCTGATGCTACGTATCCGTAGAATGACCAAAGTTTTTTTCCCCGGTACTTCAAACGAAAAAATAGCTTTGAATCGTTTAAATCTTGATTTAAAAAAGGGTGAATTTGTTACAATATTAGGTGCGAACGGTTCAGGTAAGAGTACGCTGTTCAATTCAATTTGCGGCACGCATGAACTTGATGACGGTATCATTATTTTGGATGGTTCGGATATTACTTGGGAAAAAGAACATAAACGCGCCCTGCATATTTCGCGAATTTATCAGGATCCTCAAATGGGAACCGCACCGAATTTAACGATTGCCGAGAATCTGGCTTTGGCGTATACGCGAAAAGCTTCTCCCTCTTTATTTCCGCTTAATAAAAAGGACTATCGGTTTTTCCGTGAGCAGCTGGAAATTCTTGAAATGGATTTGGAATTGCGTATGAATACAAAAATCGGTCTATTGTCAGGCGGGCAGCGTCAAGCGGTGTCATTGGTCATGGAAATTATCTCGCAACCCAAATTATTGTTACTGGATGAGCATACAGCTGCACTTGATCCGCAAACTTCCGAGCGAATATTGGAAGTGACCAATAAATTTGTTCGCGGTGCCGGTGTTACCACGATGATGATTACTCACAACGTCAAAGATGCTTTGAGAAATGGTGACAGGACTATAGTTTTCAGTGACGGAAAAATTGTGCATGATTATTGCGGAGCGGAAAGAGATGCTCTTGATCCCAATGATTTACAAAGATTATACGGCTAATATTTATAAAAAATTCAGAGAAGAAATTCCAGATTAGATTCAGATAGAGGTGTCATGTGAGCAGTAATGAAATAACAATTGATCGCCAATCATATTATGATGATATTTATCGTTCAGTGAGAGATGATGATCGTGAATTATTTCGAAGGTTATTTCTCAAGTTACATGACAGAGATCAGCATGAAGTTTTCCATCTTTTGTATCCGGAGAAAAAACGCAAAATAGCCGATTTGTTGACGCCGGAAGAATTTGCGATAATTTTTGAATGGATGGATGTTGAAGATCAGGAAGCGGCAATTGAATATTTAGCTAATGATTTTATCCAGCAAGTTCTGAGTCATTTGCCGGCAGACGTTATTGCCAATTTAATCCACGATGCGGAAACGCTGGAATCGGAAACGATTTATGATCTCCTGAAACCCGCTCAACGCGACTTGGTGCGTGAATTGCTCTCCTATGAAGAGAAAACCGCCGGAGCAATCATGATTAAAGAGTATCTTACGGTATCTCCGGATAGTACACTGAAACAAGTCATTGCTTCAGTTCGGGAAAAAGGTCATCAGGCAGGTACGATTTATTATTTGTATGTACTCGATAAACAGCATCATTTGCTCGGAGTTTTGTCGATGCGTGATTTAATTCTTTCTCCGGAAAATGAATTGGTAAAAAACGTCATGTATGAACAGGTGATAACCGTACCGATTACGATGGATCAGGAAGAAGTTGCCAAAGTTATCCAAAATTATGATCTTTTGGCAGTTCCGGTTATTACGCCGGATAATAAAATGCGCGGAATTATTACCTTTGACGATGTAATGGACGTCCTGGAAGAAGAAGCGACAGAAGACCTGATTTCATTTGCAGGTGTACCGCGTTCTTCTGCAGAAGATAAAGAGCCGACTGTGCTTGAAACAACTAAAAAGCGCACGCCATGGATTATAGTTCTCATCTTTTTGGGCTTGATGGTCGGCGGTCTGATCAGTATTTTTCATGAAACCTTGGAGTCGGTGATCGCTTTATCCGCATTCATACCTTTGATTACCGGTACTGGCGGTAATGTCGGTACTCAGGCTTTGGCGGTTACGGTACGTGATCTGAATTTGGGAGGAGCGGATATCGGACGAAAAATCTGGCAAACGGTGAAAAATGAATTCGGCTCCGGAATTTTAATCGGTTTTATTTCCAGTCTGGTTTTATTTGCAGTTCTCAATATTTTGAAAGTTGAAATAATATTGGCTGTAATCGTAAGCATTTCGATTTTTCTCACTATTTGTTTTTCTTCGGTGACCGGAGCAATTGTGCCGATTATTTTGACTAAATTCAAAGTTGATCCGGCAGTGGCAAGCGGACCCTTTATCAGTACAATTATCGATGCTCTGGGATTAATGATTTACTTTTTGATTGCAACAAGCCTGCTCGAACAGATTTAATCGAAAAAAAAGAAACAATACAAATTAATGCAAAATATTACGAAGATAATCCGATTAGACTTAATAGATTATGTTTTTATTGATATAATAAATATATATTGTTCAATGATCAATATATATTTTGTTCAATGATCAATATATAGAAACGAACAATTGTTAATAAACATCAGATGCAAGACTGCTGCAAGGTTAAAAACACATATATTTAACTATCGGCAATACATGCGATGTTTCAGAGATGAAAAACAGATTAACTTTTAGCCGAAAAACAATTTAGGTATTAGAGGAGGTAAAATGAAAAAGAAAATAGCTCTGCTACTATGTTTAGTAATGTGTTTAAGTTTGCTGGTAACAGGTTGCGGCTCGAAAAAAATTAATACAACCGATTTAATCAGTGTTGTAGAAAAAGGTATCAACGGATCAGGTTCGGTTGAAATAGAGGTGAACTCGGATTTTGCAATGTCTTTGGTTTTAGAAAAGGCAGGCAAGAAAAAACAGTCCGATATTCTCAGCTTGTTGTCAGGTGATGATCCTGTCGTAAAATATATTGACTCGATCAAGCTGGACACGGTTAAAAGCGAGAGTGCGGAAAACGGCAGTTTGTCCAACGGAGATAAAGTTGTCTTGATTCTCAAAGATGATCCTGTTCTGGCGAAAGAAGCCAAAATGCAAATCAAGACAAATGAAATTGCCTATACAGTCAGCAGTTTGATAGAAGCCGAAGAATTTGATCCTTTTGCCGACTTTAAAATGGAATTTGAAGGAGAAAACGGTGAAGGGTATTTCAGCTATGATTATCCCTGGGATTCACCTGTGTATGTTTCTTATAAATTTAAAGATCAAACCGGCAAACCGATAGAATCATACGACAGAAGGCTCTCAAACGGGGATAAGGTCACAGTTACAGTAGATGCCGACGAAGATTATATTGCAAGTGACGGATATGTACTTACCCAGAAAGAAAAAGAATATACCGTTTCCGGTTTAACAGAATATGAAGAGCTTTCAGAGGAAACTTTGGTAAATGCGGCAATATTTGAATTTTCAGGAGCCGCTCCGCAAGCTAATGTCAAAGTAGATTATGATCTGGATTCAGATCTCAAAGATTGTTTCTATTATTCAGTAAGTCCTTCTTATGATGTAAATATCGGAGAAACAGTAAAATTAGAGATTAGTGTTTATGAATATTCTCTGAAAGAACTTGGCTATACAGTTCCCTCGGATACAATTAAACATGAATTTGTATTAACTTCGGATATGGTACCCAGGTATATTTCACCTGATGATATTTTGACCGAGGATCAAAAGGCCACTATCTTAAGTGAAATCGATGACGCCATCGGTTCGGTAGTAGCAACCTCAAAATCAGGTTATAAGTCGATTAACGATGACTATTATGAAGTTAAAGGTTTGAAGGAACTGGGACTTGATTCGGTTTTCTTATTATATCCGAAAGAATCAAATTTGAAATCGATTTATAATGTTAATCTTTTAGGCTTCATTTATAAGTTTGAATTTGAAGTCGAAGGCGGAAATAAAATTCAATCTTACTTTTATGTAGGTTTGAAAAATGTAATTATTAATACCGACGGTACAATTAATCTTAGTGAATCAAGTATCAACGACAGCTATTATTTTGAAACAAAAGACAATCTGGTAGACGAATATATCAATGCAAATAAATCAACTTATACAGTTACTGAAATAAGTTATTTCGGCGGGTCAACCGGCGGTACAACAGAAGAAACAGAGACTCCTGCAACTGATGAAACCGATAAAACCGAAGAAACAGATAAAACTGAAGAAACTGATAAAACAGATGAAACTGAAGATACTGATAACGACGAAAAATTGATTCTCGATTCGGACGGAATCAAGATTTACTTCACAAAATATTTGCCGGATGAATTCCTGGGACCGGAAGTATTTTTCAGAGTTGAGAGCACCAGAGATGAACTATCCAGAGTCTGGATGGATAATGTAAAATTTGACAATGGTGTCGAAGATAAATATCCACTCTTCATCACGGAGCTTCCCGCTAACGGTTCAGAGGAAGATTATTATCCTTACGGTTTTTCTGCCGATATGGAAGAAGATGAGTATACTAAAGTTAAAAAAATGGATATAGTGTTTTCCTTAATGGATGAGGACTATAAGGAAATTAAATTATTTGATTCAGTAACCATAGAAATTCCACAAGATTAAAAGCCGTTGCTTTTATAGTCTGAATTTTAAGTAAATAGATTCATTGCTAAATCTCAAGCCCTGTAAATTACGATTTGCAGGGCTTTATTTTTGTTTATTTCTGTATCGGAAATGGTTTGATGCTTGTATTGTGCCAAACCTATCGGCGTTCCCGTTTGATGCTTGTATCGTGCCAAAAAAGCCGGCGCTGCGGGCCGCAATCCGCAGGAACGTAATTATTGGCACCGCAAGTATGGTTTTCAGCTGTTTCTAGCTTGAATCGTGTCAATAAAGCCGGCGCTGCGGGCCTCAATCCGCAGGGTCGCATTTTTTGACACCGCAGAGACAAAAAACTGACCTCCTATTTGTTGAACTTTTGGTCCAACTTATGGAGGTCAGTACAATTTTGGGATTTACTACAGAGACAACTTTGCTCAAGTTATCTGAACATAAAAATTATTATCTTTTATCTTTTGTTAGAATTGCGCCAGATTCCTTGTTCTGTTGCAGATTTGATCAAGTCTTCACGGAAATCGGGATGAGCTAAATTAATTAAACCTTCCGCTCTTTGCCAAGCCGACTTGCCTTTCATGTTGAACATACCGAATTCGGTCACGACATAGTGAACCGTAGTGTATGGATCAGTGACTCTTGATTTCGAGATGAAAGGAATAATCCGGCTGAAAGTTTCACCTTTTCTGTTGGTAAAAGTAGAACTTAAAGCAATAAAACTTTTACCGCCTTGTGCGTGATAAGCACCCATTACGAAGTCTAATTGACCGCCTGTTCCGCTGATATGACGGAAACCGGTAGATTCGGCATTTACCTGACCGAATAAATCAATTTCAATTGCGTTATTGATTGAAATGAAATTATCAATGCTTGAAATAACTTGTGGTGAATTGACATAATCAACCGGTGCACTCATTAATTGCGGATTATTATCCATAAAATCATAGAGTTCCGAAGAACCGATTGCAAAAGTAAATACCTGTTTACCGCGATTCAGCTTCTTTTTATTACCGGTAATGATTCCGGCTCTGGTCATATTCATCATACTGTCGACATAGAATTCACTGTGAATTCCTAAATCTTTAATGTCAGAGGCTGCAATCATTTCACCGACGGCATTGGGCATTCCGCCGATTCCTAATTGCAGGGTGGCACCATCGGGAATTTGTTCCATAATTAATGCCGCGATTTCGCGATCTGTTGCATCGGGTTCCGGATTACCGATTGTGCTGAGAGGTGAAGAGTGTTCTACAATTGCATCAACCTGACTGATATGAATACATTCATCGTAGAGACCGTAAATGTGGGGCATTTGATCATTTACTTCGATAATAACATGTTTAGCCCGGCGCACAGCTTCCATCAGATGTGAATTACTTGGACCTAAGTTGAAGAAACCGTGTTTATCCATAGGAGTGGTTTGCATCATCACTACGTCGACACGCTCAATATCTTCTTTACGGCGATACATAACCGGCGCTTCAGAATAGCGAAATGGTGTGTAAAAGGCATAGCCTTTATTGGCATATTGACGTTCGTAACCGCTGAAATGCCATGAATTCAATGTAAAAACGTTGCGATTTAATCTGTCATTTGCTTCCATTAATGCAATGGGTCTGATACAGAGCAGTGTTCTTACATTAATGTCCTCGAGTTCCTCTGCCCGATCGGCTAAGGCTTGATCGAGAACTAACGGCATGCTGGGACCCATTGTATAGTCCAACCAGTCACCGGATTTTACGATTTTTACCGCTTTTTCAGGAGACGTCAATTTTGCTTGATATAGTGAGTCATAATTTGTCATGTGGCCCTCCATTGGATTTAAATAAGATTTTTAATATATTAGAATTTATTTAATATATAAAATTAGATTAACTCAATATGTTATAATAAACAAGAAGAAAATTATAGAATAAGCAAAAGAAGATTGTGCAATTTAACATATGCCTCATAATCCTCCGTGAACGTTTACGGTAATTAAATGTTTTTTAAAATATGCTATAAATTTATTAGCTTATTAATTTACAATAATATACAATAATAATTGAAAAACAAGATAATATCTCCGAAATGTCTGAAAACTAAAGTTAAACGAAAGTTAAAAGCAAGATGAATTTTTCGAAAAATGATTCAGGGATTGATTAAAAAAACATAATTAAGCGAGCTTAACAGGTAATTAATGGAATTAACTCCGATCAATTAGCTTATATGTATACATGATAAAAATTGAATCAAAACAATATAACAAAACACAACAATCAGAAAGGGTATTTTATGTCAAAAAAAGTAATCATAGCCGGAACAGCCAGAACAGCAATCGGTTCAATGGGAGGTAGTTTGAGTACCGTACCTGTTGCTAAATTAGGAGAAATTGTGATTAGAGAAGCTGTAAAAAGAGCGGGAATTAAACCTGAAGATGTGGATATGGTTTATATGGGCTCCGTGTTACAAGCTGCACAAGGTCAAAATGTTGCGAGGCAAGCAGCGATACATGCAGGATTGCCGGTGGAAACGCCTGCCATGACAGTCAATATAGTTTGCGGATCAGGTCTGGAAGCGGTTAACATGGCAGCTCGTTTAGTAAAATACGGCGAAGCGGATATCGTAATTGCCGGCGGTATGGAAAATATGTCGAATGCGCCCTATGCACTGACCAAAGCCCGCTATGGTTACCGCATGGGCGATGCTCAAATTCACGATACGATGACCTATGACGGTTTAACCGACATTTTCAATAATTATCATATGGGGATTACGGCAGAAAATGTAGCAGAAAAATATGGTTTGACCAGGGAAGAGTTGGATGAGTTTGCAGCCAATAGCCAGCAAAAAGCAGCTCAAGCTCAAGCAGACGGTAAATTCAAAGATGAAATTGTTGCAGTAGAAGTTAAGCAACGCAAAGACACAGTGATTTTTGATCAAGATGAGGGTATTCGTGCCGGAACAACTGTTGAAGGATTGGCTAGATTACGTCCTGCTTTCAAAAAAGACGGTATAGTCACAGCCGGTAATTCATCAACTATCAATGATAGTGCTGCTGCGGTAGTTGTGATGAGCGAAGAAAAAGCCAAAGAACTCGGTGTAACGCCGGAGGCGGAATGGATTGATAGTGCTTTAGGTGGTGTAGATCCTGCTTTGATGGGACTTGGACCGATTTATGCAACCAGGAATCTGATGGAAAAAGCAGATTTCGGAATTCAGGATTTTGATTTGATCGAAGCAAATGAAGCCTTTGCTTCACAGTCGCTTGCTGTTTTGCGTGATTTGGAATTAGATCCGGCCAAAGTCAATGTAAATGGTGGCGCAATAGCTTTAGGTCATCCGATCGGTGCATCAGGCACACGTATTTTGATTACTTTAATACATGAAATGAATCGTCGTGAAGATGCTGAACTCGGTTTAGCAACCTTATGTATCGGTGGCGGAATGGGTTGTGCCACTGCAATCAGAAAATACAAATAAATGCCATGCAATTTGATATATGAAAAGAAGGAACAGACAGCTGCTGAGATCATGAAAGAGAACAGCAACCGTACACTGCAAATAATAAGATTGAAGAAAAGATCGAATAAAAGGGGGAAAAAATGGAATTTGTAAAAGTTAGTTTAAATGAAGCGGTAGCAACGATTACAATTGATCGGCCCAAAGCACTGAATGCATTAAATACCCAGGTTTTGCAAGAAATTGCCTCAGCTTTTGCCGGTTTGGATCTTGAAACAGTACGATGTGTAATCCTGACAGGTGCAGGTGACAGATCTTTTGTCGCTGGTGCGGATATCGGCGAAATGGTAGATATGGATTCCGCAGCGGGTAAAGAATTAGGTATTACCGGTAATAAAGTCATGCGCGATATTGAGAACTTTCCGATTCCGGTTATTGCAGCAATTAATGGTTATTCATTAGGCGGCGGCAATGAATTGGCAATGAGTTGTGATATTCGTTTAGCAAGTGATAATGCCATTTTCGGTCAACCTGAAGTCGGTCTCGGAATTACAGCGGGATTCGGCGGTACTCAAAGATTGGCTCGTGTAATCGGTTCACTTTCCAAAGCAAAAGAAATTCTCTACACAGGCAGAAATATTAAAGCGGATCAAGCCTTGGAGATCGGTCTGGTAAGTGCAGTGTATCCGCAAGAAGAATTGATGCCGCAAGCTGAAAAAATGGCTGCGATAATTGCTGCCAATGCTCCGATTGCCGTACGTTATACAAAAGAAGCAATAAATCGCGGGTTGCAAACCGATATTGATTCGGCAATTGCAATTGAAGTTGATTTATTCGGAGCATGTTTTGATTCAGCCGATCAAAAAGAAGGCATGAATGCATTCTTGGAAAAGCGCAAAGAAAAGAATTTTGTAAATAAATAAAAGATTTTATTCAGTATTATCAGATGTCAGTAATTTTGCTCAGTTACTCAGTTAACAGTTTAGACGAATGGAAAAATACAGGGCAAAATGAGCGGGTTTGATAGGGGTTACTCAGTTAACAGTTTAGACGAATGGTGAATTACTATTTTTAATTCGAAAGAAAGGAACAAATATGAAAATAGGAGTTATCGGTGCAGGTACAATGGGAAGCGGCATTGCTCAAACTTTTGCTCAAACGGAAGGTTATGAGGTGATGCTTTCAGATATAAATCTTGAATTGGCGGAAGCCGGCAAAGCAAGAATTGCTAAAGGATTGGCCAGATTGGTTGACCGGGGCAGAATGGAACAGGACAGAGCAGATGCGATTGTTGCCAATATCACACCCTGCTTAAACAAAGACTTGGCTGATTGTGATTTAGTAGTTGAGGCCGCTCTTGAAAATATGGAGATCAAAAAAGCAACTTTCAAAGAATTAGATGGAATTTGCAAAGCAGATACAATGTTTGCTACCAATACTTCATCACTCTCCATTACGGAAATCGGCAACGGCTTAACTCGTCCGCTGATCGGTTTACATTTCTTTAATCCGGCTCCGGTTATGAAATTAGTTGAAGTTATTCCGGGTCTCAATACACCGGATGAACTGGTCGAAAAAATTACAAAAATTTCTGAAGAAATCGGCAAGACACCGGTTAAAGTAAATGAGAATGCAGGTTTTGTCGTAAACAGAGTTCTGATTCCGATGATTAATGAAGCGGTCGGACTTGTCGCGGAAGATGTAGCGAGTGCCGAAGGTGTGGATACAGCGATGAAACTCGGTGCCAACCATCCGATGGGACCGTTGGAATTAGGTGATTTGATCGGTTTGGATGTTTGCCTGGCAATCATGGAAGTTTTGTATGCTGAAACCGGTGATTCAAAATATCGTCCGCATCCTCTGCTCCGCAAAATGGTTCGCGGCGGCAAATTAGGCCGCAAAACCGGCAAAGGATTTTATGACTA